>NZ_JAMOHZ010000004.1 GCF_024448715.1 Stutzerimonas stutzeri | reverse complement strand
GGCGTCAATTAGTATTTGGGGATTTATTCTGCGAACAGCGAAATGCGGCCAAAAGCTTTTTTGCCGGCCTGGCAGATATGACTCGATCCAAGCTTGAACATAAAGGTGCGATCCACCACCTCCCCATCCACCCGAACACCACCAGAGCCAAGCAGATCTCGCGCAACCGCGGCATTCTTGACCAGGCCCGCGCGGTTCAACACGGACGCCACCGGCATATCTTCTGAGGAACGCAACTCGATATCGGGAATGTCTTCTGGCAACTCACCTTCCTTCATCCTGTTGCCGGCTGAACGGTGCGCTGCGGCTGCAGCTTCCTCACCGTGAAAGCGAGCGACAATTTCCTCGGCCAGTTTGATCTTGATGTCACGCGGGTTAGCGCCCTGCTGGACATCCGTCTTGAAAGATTCTATTTCTTCCATACTACGAGAGCTGAGCAACTCGAAGTAGCGCCACATCAAGGCGTCAGGGATAGATACCAGCTTGCCATACATGACTCCGGGCACTTCTTGGATGCCTACATAATTCCCGAGCGACTTGGACATCTTCTTGACGCCATCAAGCCCCTCCAAGAGCGGCATGGTCACGACGCACTGTGAAGCCTGCCCATAGGAACGCTGCAGCTCTCGCCCCATCAGCAAATTGAATTTTTGATCGGTTCCGCCCAGTTCGACGTCCGCCTTAAGCGCGACCGAGTCATAGCCCTGGACTAGAGGGTAGAGAAACTCGTGTATTGCAATGGGCTGATTGGTTGAATAACGCTTGCTGAAATCGTCGCGCTCAAGCATCCGAGCCACGGTGTATTGCGACGCCAGGCGAATGAAATCTGAAGGCTTCAGCTGGTCCATCCAAGACGAATTGAACGCAACTTCCGTCTTGGTCGGATCGAGAATCTTGAATACCTGACTCTTATAGGTTTCGGCATTCTCTAAAACCTGCTCGCGAGTCAAAGCCGGGCGAGTTGCGCTTTTACCACTCGGATCGCCAATCATCCCGGTGAAATCGCCTATTAGAAAGATTACCTGATGGCCAAGTTCCTGAAATTGACGAAGCTTATTAATAAGCACCGTATGGCCCAGGTGAAGATCGGGCGCGGTAGGGTCGAAGCCGGCCTTGATTCGCAACGGCAGGCCTCGCTCGAGCTTGGCGACCAACTCCGCCTCGACGAGCACCTCATCAGCGCCCCGCTTGATCACCGACAACTGCTCTTGAACCGACTTCATTGGAGGCCCCACACCGAAAATTAAGGGCGTCAACCTTACAAGATCACCTGAAAAATACAATCTTAGGAGATGTGCTCTGGTAGGCACCGCGCCCATCCAAGGGTTGCCTCAGCAGCGCTTTGGTTATATTTTAGGCAGATATTTTCTCTGTACAAAAAATCACCAGACATCTAATGACCTATTCAAAATCGAAAGCACCTTATTACCCGAAAAGCCATCTCTTGGCTGCAAGCGGGGTAGCTGCGCTTCTGAGCTTGGCGCTTCTGGTGTTCCCATCGCGGGAAGTCGAAGCAAAGAAAACATTTCTCGATCTTCGACTCGATACCTCCGCAGAGCTCGCGTCCATGGATGCCGAGCCGCTTGAAAATGCCAAACCGGATAGTCCATTCGTTCAACTTCCAAACACAGAGCAGCACGATCTCAGCGAAGCTTCATCGCCAGACGCAGCAGTCGAAACAAACCCTCTCTCCAAAGAGGTGGTCGTCGCAAACGGGGATACCTTGTCGACTGTATTTGCCAAGGTCGGCCTACCGCAATCTACCGTTCATGATGTTCTGGCGAGTAGTACAGAGGCAAAACAGTTGGCCCGCCTCAAGGTCGGCCAGCGTCTCGAGTTCGAAATGGACGAGCAAGGCGGGTTGACTCGGCTGCGCAGCCCGATAAACAAGCTCGAAACGCTCCAGTTGGAAAAGCTTGGCAGTGGCTATGTCTTCAAGAAAGAGCATCTCAAGCCGGACGTAACCACTGCCTACGCACAAGGACGCATTGACAGTAGCCTGTTCCTAGCAGCAAAGCGCGCAGGGCTCAGCCATAACCTGACGATGGATCTCGCCAACGTATTCGGTTACGACATCGATTTCGCTATGGACATCCGTAAAGGAGACTCTTTCGAGGTCATCTACGAAGAAAAGAGTATTGCTGGCGAAAGGGTAGGAACGGGAAATATTCTCGCCGCTCGATTTACCAATCGAGGCAAGAGCTACACCGCCGTCCGCTATACAAACAAACAAGGCAATAGTAGTTACTACACAGCCGACGGCAATAGTATGCGCAAAGCATTTATCCGCACCCCGGTTGATTTTGCTCGTATCAGCTCTCGTTTTTCCAACGGTCGCAAACATCCCATCTTGAACAAGATTCGTGCGCACAAGGGAGTGGACTATGCAGCTCCACGCGGCACACCTATCAAGAGCGCGGGTGATGGAAAGGTATTGCTTGCAGGACGCAAGGGCGGGTATGGAAATACAGTGGTGATTCAGCATGGCCACCGCTATCGTACCCTTTATGCGCATATGCAGGGTTTCGCCAAAGGTGTGCGTAGCGGTTCAACGGTCAAGCAGGGGCAGATCATTGGCTACATCGGTACGACCGGCCTTTCGACCGGCCCCCATCTGCATTATGAGTTCCAAGTGGACGGAGTACACGTCGACCCTCTCGGCCTGAAGCTGCCCATGGCAGATCCGATTGCCAAGAACGAAAAGCAACGTTTTCTACAGTTGAGCCAACCGCTAATGGCACGCATGGACAAAGAGCGCGCCACCATGCTGGCGATGCAGAAACAATAGCAATGTCGCTCTATGTAGGAGTCATGTCGGGCACCAGCCTTGACGGCCTGGATTTCGCACTGATAGAGCAGACTGAAAAAACGAAGTTACTCGGCACGCACTATGAGCCGATGCCGTTAAAACTAAAGCAGAGCCTGCTTGAACTTTGCTCGCCAGGGCCTGACGAACTGGCCCGGGCAGCAATCGCCGAACAGGCCTGGGCTGAATTGGCAAGCACAGGCATTCACAAGTTGCTCATTAAGCTGCAGCTTGCCACCACAGCCATTCGAGCGATAGGAAGCCATGGGCAGACAGTGCGGCATGAGCCGCAACGTGGCTTCACTACCCAGATAGGTCAACCCGCTCTTCTAGCAGAACTGACCTCGATAAGCGTGGTTACTGATTTCCGTCGACGCGACGTGGCAGCAGGTGGCCAGGGTGCTCCTCTGGTACCGGCGTTTCATGAGGCGTTGTTCAGCGACGCATCGCGTGTCAGGGCTGTGCTGAATATCGGCGGGTTCAGCAACCTCAGCTTGCTCCACCTGGGCAAATCCGCCAGTGGCTTCGATTGCGGCCCAGGCAATGTATTGCTGGACGCATGGATTCATCGTCACTACGGCCACTCGTACGACCGCAACGGAGACTGGGCAGCCAGCGGCCACGTCGACGCTGAACTTCTCAGGAAACTTCTTAGTGACAAGTTCTTCGCGGCTCAAGGACCGAAAAGTACCGGGCGCGAGTTATTCAACCTGCCGTGGCTGGATGCCCATCTCTCTTCATTTCCCCAAGTTACTGCTGAAGATGTCCAAGCTACGCTGCTGGAACTGACTGCACGGAGCATTTGTGATTCGCTGCTCCTCAACCAACCGGACACGCAAGACGTGCTGGTTTGCGGTGGCGGCGCACATAACACTGCACTGATGCGAAGGCTGCATGCTCTGCTTCCGGGGCGCGAGGTAACCAGTACCGCCAAGTTTGGCGTAGCGCCCGACTGGATCGAAGCTATGGCCTTCGCCTGGCTCGCACATTGCTGCATCGAAGGAATCGCCGCGAACCGACCGAACGTAACCGGCGCCCGCGGCCTGCGCGTACTGGGCGCGATCTATCCAGCTTGATTTTCGGCTTTCCGCTTACAAACAAAAACACCGTGCCTAAACCTGGCACGGTGTTCTTAGCGGATCGTGGGCGTTAGATGGAAAAGGACTGCCCGCAGCCGCAAGTAGTCGTGGCATTCGGATTTTTGATTACAAACCGAGAACCTTCCAGGCCTTCCTGGTAGTCGACTTCAGCGCCAGCCAGATACTGGTAGCTCATCGGGTCGACTACAAGACTCACACCCTCACGCTCAATGATGGTGTCATCTTCAGCCAAGTCCTCATCGAACGTGAAACCGTACTGGAAACCAGAGCAACCGCCGCCCGTGACAAAGACACGCAACTTGAGTCGCGGGTTTCCTTCTTCATCGACCAGACTCTTCACCTTGCTCGCAGCACCCTGACTGAACTGGATAGCGGTGGGCGTGAAGGATTCGACACTCATTTGGTTCTCCTGGCGCGGGAGCGCCCATTACTGCGTTGACGGTGCATTATCGACTTCTCCTACAAAATTGGTCAACTATTCGTCAGCGACCGATTACAACGAAGTAGGTATGCCTGCGCTCGACCGCGAGAGCTGAGCACCGGCTCATCAAGGCAGCAACGCCGCGTTGCTTAAACCGAGTCGTTCATCCAGACCGAAGACGATATTCATGTTCTGCAAGGCTTGGCCGGACGCTCCTTTGACCAGATTGTCTATGACCGACAGCACCACTACCAGATCGCCGTCTTGTGGACGATGTACAGCGATGCGGCACATATTGGCGCCACGCACGCTTCGGGTCTCTGGATGACTCCCCGCAGGCATCACGTCGACAAAAGGTTCGTTGGCATAACGCTGTTCATAAAGCGCTTGCAAATCAACGGAAGTGTTCGCGACCGTTGCATAAAGCGTGGCGTGGATACCACGGATCATCGGCGTTAGATGCGGAACGAAGGTCAGTCCCACGTCTCCTCTCGCAGCACGACGTAGGCCCTGTGTGATTTCAGGCAGATGACGATGGCCCTTAACGGCGTAAGCCATCATGCTCTCGCCAGCCTCGGTGAATAGGGAGCCGATCTTCGCAGCGCGACCAGCACCGCTGACCCCCGACTTGCAATCGGCAATCAGGCGCGACGCGTCAGCCAGGTCGTTTTCCAGCAACGGCAAGTAGCCGAGCTGAGTAGCGGTCGGATAGCAACCCGGAACGGCGATCAAGCGCGCCCCTTTAATTTTCTCGCGATTGACCTCCGGCAGGCCGTAGACGGCCTCTGGCAGCAAAGCAGGAGCCCCATGCGGCTGGCCGTACCACTTGGCCCATTCGTCCGGGTCCTGCAGGCGAAAATCCGCAGAGAGGTCGATCACCCTAGTGCCCGTGTCAAGCAGCTCCGCCGCAAGCGCATGGGCGACACCGTGTGGAGTCGCGAAAAAAACCACATCGCAAGCGCCAAGTGTGGCGGTGTCCGGCACGCTGAAAGCCAGCCCATCATAGTGGCCACGCAGGTTCGGATACATATCCGTCACCTTGACGCCATTTTCGGAGCGGGAGGTGATCACGGCCACTTCGGCCTGGGGATGCTGTGCCAGCAGACGCAGCAACTCGACCCCGGTGTAGCCTGTGCCGCCAACGATTCCGACCTTGACCATGAGCTGCCTCTTACAGTGGAACGATAAAGAGCACCGATGATAAAGGTGCCTGCGCTCAGGGCCAACTACCGAGGTGACGCGCGGAGCTTCAAGCCACTACTATCGACCAACTCCGACCTAAGGAATCCGCTGAATGCTTTATCTATGGCTGAAAGCCCTGCATATCGTTGCGATCGTCTGCTGGTTTGCCGGACTGTTCTATCTGCCGAGGTTGTTCGTTTACCACGCAATGAGCGAAGACCAGGTAAGCCGGGATCGATTTCAAATAATGGAGCGCAAGCTCTATCGCGGAATCATGCTGCCCTCAATGATCGCAACTCTCATTTTCGGGGTAGCTATGATCACGCTGAATCCTGCACTTTTTAGCACTGGCGGATGGCTGCACGCCAAGCTCGCGCTAGTAGTCCTGCTGATCGGCTATCACCACTTATGCGGTGTACAGCTGAAGCGTTTTGCACGTAACGAGAACACCCGTAGCCATGTTTTCTACCGGTGGTTCAATGAATTCCCGGTGCTGCTATTACTGGCTATTGTCATCCTGGTTGTGGTCAAACCGTTCTGAAAAGCTACCTAAGGAACCTGCCATGTCGCTACCCGCTTTCCTAGAAGATCGCCTGCGCCTGCCTCTGGTAGCCGCGCCAATGTTTCTTGTTTCCAATCCAGCGCTCGTCACTGCGTGTTGCCGGAGTGGTGTGGTGGGTAGCTTTCCAGCGCTGAACCAACGGGAAAGCAGCGGATTCCGCGCCTGGCTGCTGGAAATCAGCGAGCATTTATCTGCGACACCAGGGGCAGCCCCGTTCGCAGTGAATCTGATCGTCCATCACAGTAACCCTCGATTGCAGGCGGACCTTGCCATATGCGTGGAGCAACGCGTGCCGATCGTTATAACCAGTCTCGGCGCTGTGAAGGAGGTCGTAGATGCAGTGCACAGCTACGGCGGCCTGGTCTTTCATGACGTAACTACACGCCGGCATGCGGAGAAAGCAGCCGAAGCAGGGGTCGACGGCCTGATTGCCGTTGCGGCAGGCGCAGGTGGTCACGCCGGCACTTGGAGTCCCTTTGCCTTGATTGCGGAGATCCGTCAGTTTTTCGACAAAACCCTCCTGCTATCAGGTTGCCTCAACCACGGTCACGAGATACTGGCGGCGCAACTGCTGGGGGCTGATCTTGCCTACATGGGAACGCGCTTCATCGCCACCAGAGAAAGCCAAGCCTCAGAGGACTATAAGCAGATGCTCCTGCAAGCGCAGGCCGTGGATATCATCCACACCGCGGCAGTGTCGGGCGTACCGGCGAGCTTCCTACGTCAAAGCTTGCAGCAAGCCGGCTACGACGAGGCACGCCTACAAGGCAAAGGCGAAATGAACTACGCAGCGAAACTAAAACCGGTCAGCGATGAGGCCAAGGCGTGGAAGACCGTCTGGTCTGCAGGCCAAGGCGTAGGAGAAATCCGCGACCTGCCGACTGCCGAAGAGCTGATTGCGCGTCTGGATCGAGAATACCGCACAGCCCATAGCCAAACGGTTCAGCTTTCCCAGCGATGGCTCGGATGATCGTGACGCATCTCGCATTCCACATAAAGCCAAGCCCAGCTGCTCCGCTGCAACTTGTTAGCGATACAGCCGTGCCGCTAGGCTTGAGCAAATCATCAAGGTAACAGGGATGTTGCATGACTTTCGACCTGTACAAAATCGTCTTCGACGGCGAGCTCGTGCCAGGAATGGCAGCCGACGTTGTCAAAGGCAATCTGATTCGGCTGTTCAATAGCGACACCAGGAAAATCGAGCGACTGTTCGGTCATGGCCCGGTGAATATCAAGCGTGACCTAAGCGGTCCTGAGGCCGATAAATATTTACAAGCATTACATCGTGCGGGGGCGAAGGCTCGCAAGGAGCCGGATCAGGCTATTACCCTGGCTCTCGTTGATAAAGCACCAGAACGATCGACCGATACACAAGCCGCCGCAGACCAAATGAGCTGTCCAAAATGCGGACATGGCCAAACGGTGAACAACCAATGCGAACGGTGCGGCATCGTTATCGAGAAGTACCTAGCGAGGCAGGCGCAGAATACCCAAGCGATTAACGAATGCATCCACGACGCTGCAGCCCAACCATATGCCCCGCCGCGCGCTCAGGTTGGTGAGCCGACACCAGAATATGCCGAGCTAAAGGCGTTCACGATACAAGGCAGGATAGGACGCTTACGCTACCTTGCCTGGTCCATGACGCTGATGGCCGCCGCGCTTGGGTTGCTGATCATTGCCAGCATGGGCTTCGCCATCTCCCCAGTGCTTGGCTCGATTCTCGCCGGATTACTCGGAATCGGCGTTCTGCTCGTCAGCGTGCAAATCAGCATACAACGCTTGCACGATATCGGTTGGACCGGCTGGTTCATGTTGCTCAACTTGGTACCGGTAGTCGGCACGGTCTTTCCCCTAGCGTTGCTGTTGGTACCCGGCAACAAGGGCGTGAACCGCTTCGGCCCGCCGCAGCCACCCAACAGCCGAGCGGTAAAGATTCTCGCGGCACTCTGGCTGCTCATGCCGGTTATTGGCGTTCTCGTCGCGATCGCAATTCCAAGCTACCAGCAATATGTGAACCGTGCGGCTCTGTGACCTCAGGTCATCAGGCCAGCACCGTACGCCCCGAAGCCCAGCCGCGCAGATCATCAAGGGCTTCGGCCATTACTACCGAAAGTGGCGAGGTCGCCCGGACGCAATCCAGCAGCATTTGCTGATCCGGCTCACGCGACTGCGCCTGCCCCGCGTAAACCGCGGAGACCACGACCTGTTCGATTTCCGCCCCGGAAAACCCATCGCAGGCATTGGCCAGTACAGCCAAATCGAAGCTATCGGCATCCAGTTCGCGCCGTGCCAGATGGATGCGGAATATCTCGGCGCGCGTCGACTGATCAGGCAAGTCGACGAAGAACAGCTCATCAAAACGCCCTTTTCGTAACAGTTCGGGCGGCAGGAGATCGACCGCGTTGGCTGTCGCCACCATGAACACCGGCGCATCACGCTCAGCCATCCAGGTAAGCAAGGTACCCAGCACTCGCTGACTGACACCGCCGTCCATCTCACCGGTGGCGAGCCCCTTTTCTAGTTCGTCCATCCACAACACGCAGGGCGCCATCTGCTCGGCCAGCTTCAGCGCCTCACGCAGGTTGCGCTCCGTTTCGCCAAAGAATTTGTTGTACAGGCAGGCAAAGTCCAATCGCAACAACGGCAGGCCCCAAAGCCCCGCCACCGCCTTGGCAGCCATACTTTTGCCGCCACCCTGGACTCCGACGAGCATTACGCCGCGCGGCATGTCGCGTTTGCTTCCAGCCATAAAGGCGCTCTGACGCTCCCCTAGCCAATGCTTGAAGTTCTGCAACCCGCCGACATCAGCGAACCGCGCCGTTTCGTATTCGAAACCAAGCACGCCATCCATATCAAGGAGCTCAAACTTCCTGCGGTTGAGTTCCGGCAAGTCATCCTGGGTAATCGCACCGTCATCGCAGATCAGGCTATGCGCCAGGCTCCGGGCCTCGGCATGGCTGAGGCCACGCAAATTTTTCACTACCTGCTGCAAGGTGCGATTGTCGGTACGCACCCGCGCGCCACGGTTACGCTCACTCCAACGAGTCGCCTCGTCGCGCACGATACTTAGCAGTTCCTCCTCGGATGGCAGGGTCAGGGAGAACCGCGCCGCGTAACGCTGGACCTCGGCCGGCAGCCTGAACGTATGGGAGACCAGCACCAGCGTCGGGGCCGAAGCCCCTTCGGCCATGGCAATTTCCTTCAGTAACCGCACCAGTCGCGGCTCGTCGAGGAACGGGTGCAGGTCACAGAAGACGTAGAGATTCGCCAACGGGTCGTGCTTAACGTGCTTCAGCGCGATGTCAGCGGCACAGCTTTCGCCGTTATCCATCGCTTCTCCACCGAACGCAAAGCGTCTTAGCCCCTCGGTAACTGACCAGACCTGGAGCGTTAGGCCTCGGCTGACCGCCAACCCGGTCAGCGTTTCAAGGACACGCCGTTCGTCCCACGACTCGATAACCACGAGTCGCAGACGTGACTCGAGCACCAGCGCCAAATCACGGATGTCGTTCTTCATTTGCTACCTCCCTGTGTAGGCTGACCAGGCTCAAAATGGCCTGTTACACTGTTCAATCGTCCAATTCCGGAGAAGCGCCATGGATTGTCTGTTTTGCAAGATCGTGGCTGGGGATATCCCCGCGCACAAGCTTTATGAAGACGATCAGGTCATCGCCTTCAACGACATCGCACCCCAGGCGCCGGTACATTTTCTCGTCATCCCAAAGAAGCACATAGCCACCCTCCACGACTTGAGTGAGAAGGACGACAAGGCACTCGCCGGCCATATCCTCTTCACGGCGCAGCGTCTCGCCGAGGAACAAGGCTGCCACGATGGCTTTCGCGTCGTCATGAACTGCAACGACCTCGGTGGCCAGACGGTCTATCACATACACATGCATGTGCTCGGCCAGCGTCAGATGCACTGGCCACCGGGCTGATGAGTTACCCAAGCGCCACTGCCAACAACTGCTCCGAGCCATCTGGAGGCGACATGCCCAACCGACGCGAATATTCACCCGCCGATCGCCTGCTGCTGCAAGCCGATGCCGCGTTAAGAACATTGCTGCCGTTCAGTGGCCAGCCCAATCGCCCGACGCCTGCAGTATTGGAGAACGATACCGAGCTGAGCGACAGCGAAGCGCGTCACGTTGCCGGACTGATGCGGATCAATCATACCGGTGAGGTTTGCGCGCAGGCGTTGTACCAAGGGCAAGCGTTGACAGCACGATTACCGAGAGTGCGACAAGCGATGGAACGTGCCGCCGATGAGGAAGTCGACCACTTGGCCTGGTGCGAACAACGCATCCATCAGTTGGGCAGTCATACCAGCGTCCTTAACCCGCTTTTCTACGGATTGTCGTTTGGCATCGGTGCTTCTGCCGGCCTGATCAGCGACCGGATCAGTCTGGGCTTTGTGGCCGCCACCGAGGATCAGGTCTGCAAGCACCTCGATGAGCATCTAGGGCAGATTCCAGAGGCCGACAAGAAGTCTCGAGCCATTCTCGAGCAGATGCGCAAGGACGAGGCGCAGCACTCAACCGCTGCCCTCGATGCCGGCGGATTACGCTTTCCAGCGCCGATTAAATTTGGCATGAGCCTGATGGCGAAGGTGATGACCAAAACCACCTATCGCATCTGATTGCAGCAACCAAAAAGGGCGCCATAGGCGCCCTTTTTGGTTGGAATAACAATTAGCCCGGCATGTTGCGCGCGTAGAAGATTTCCAGCATCTCGTGACGCAGACGATCTTCAACCTGCTGACGCTGTTCTGCGGAAAGATTACTGGTAGCGTCACCGAACAGGTAATTCTCCAGCTCGAAGTTCTTCAGCAGCATCTTGGTGTGGAAAAGATTCTCCTGATAAACGTTGACGTCGGTCATCTGATAGGCCGAGCGCGTATCTTCGGAAAGATAGTTCTGAATCGAATTGATCTCGTGATCGATGAAGTGCTTCTTGCCTTCTACATCACGAGTAAAACCGCGGACACGATAGTCGACGGTGACGATATCCGAGTCGAATTGATGGATCAGATAATTGAGCGCCTTTAGTGGCGAGATAACACCGCAGGTTGACACGTCGATATCCACACGGAAGGTCGCTATGCCTTCGACGGGGTGAATCTCGGGATAGGTATGAACCGTGATGTGACTCTTATCCAGGTGCGCCAGGATGGTGTCTGGCAGCGGACCTGGCGACTCCTCGATCTGGCTGTCAGTCGGAGTAACCGGCTGTTCCGATATAAGGATGGTTACGCTCGCGCCCTGCGGCTCGTAGTCTTGCCGTGCAATGTTGAGAATGTTTGCACCAATGATGTCCACAACATCGGTCAGAATCTGCGTCAGCCGCTCCGCATCATACTCTTCGTCGATGTACTGTACGTACGCCTGCTGATCTTCCTGCGTTTCGGCATAGCAGATGTCGTAAATGTTGAAGCTCAAGGACTTCGTCAGGTTGTTGAACCCGTGGAGCTTGAGTTTGCTTTTCACCATTGGAAACTCTCTTTGATGCGGCTCACCGCGTGATTGAGCATGCCCGTCAGATCCCAGGTATCTGCGTAGGACGGTATACACCTCTTCGCATTAGCGACTGTGCTGTGCTGTTTTAACGAAACGGCCCCGTTGAAAAACGGGGCGCGCATTATGCAGAGTGAAGGCGGCGGGTGCCAGTGCTCAAAAATATCAATCTAATGAGTCGAAGCCTGCAGCGTTCTCGGCACATATTGAGGGAGGCGTCGAGTTCGCTGTGCTCCGGCAGTCAGCCCAGCTCGACAATCTCATAGTCATGCGTAATTTCAACGCCGGCACGCCCGAGCATGATCGATGCGGAGCAGTATTTCTCGGCGGACAGTTCGACCGCACGCTTGACCTGGGCTTCCTTCAGACCACGCCCCTTGACGACAAAGTGCAGGTGAATCTTGGTGAACACCTTCGGATCTTCACTGGCGCGCTCCGCCTCCAGGAATGCCTCGCAGCTCTCGACCGGCTGACGAGACTTCTTCAGGATGCTCACCACATCGAAGTTGCTGCAGCCACCAAGCCCGAGCAACAGCATCTCCATTGGGCGGACGCCGAGATTACGCCCGCCGTTTTCCGGCGGACCATCCATGACTACGACATGACCGCTGCCCGATTCGCCGAGAAACATCGCTTCTCCGGCCCACTGAATGCGCGCTTTCATCAATAGACTCCGGTACTAAAGGAGCGAAGCTTAGCATGACCGTCGGCACCAACTGGAGGGCAGCAATCCGACGAAACGAATGGCTCAAAGTTGATATTCGTGTCGCAGTTTTGTTGTCGATGCGGACCGGTCTGTTAAGCTCCCTTGGCCTGATAACAGAACTCAGTCATAAATAATAAGAACCTGCCTCTATTGGACACATCTTCCGGGACTACAGCATGGTCGCTATTACACTCACGCCCAAGATCAAAAACATCGACAAACTACTCGCGCATTGCCATCGTCGGCGCTATACCGCCAAGAGCACCATCATTTATGCAGGTGATCGCTGTGAAACTCTCTTCTTCATTGTTAAAGGCTCGGTCACTATCCTGATCGAGGACGATGATGGTCGGGAGATGATCATCGCCTATCTCAACTCGGGAGATTTCTTCGGAGAGATGGGCCTGTTCGAGAAGGAAGGCACCGAAAAGGAGCGTAGCGCCTGGGTACGCGCCAAGACCGAGTGCGAGGTCGCCGAACTGAGCTACGCCAAGTTCCGCGAACTGACGCAGCAGGATCCCGATATTCTTTACGCTCTCGGCAGTCAGATGGCCGAACGTCTACGCAACACTACGCGCAAGGTCGGTGATCTAGCGTTCCTCGACGTAACCGGCCGCGTTGCTCGCACGTTGCTCGACCTGTGCAAACAACCCGATGCCATGACTCATCCGGATGGCATGCAGATCAAGATCACCCGCCAGGAAATCGGCCGCATCGTCGGTTGTTCGAGGGAAATGGTCGGACGTGTACTCAAGAGCCTGGAATCCCAGGGTCTTGTACATGTAAAAGGCAAAACGATGGTGGTGTTCGGTACGCGATGAGATCGACTCAGCACTATTGAAAAAGCCGGCAATTTGCCGGCTTTTTCAATTCAGATTAATCCGGATCACCACCCAGACGCGGCCGGGCGCGTCCTGGAAAGAACAAGCGCTGTAGCTCGACGCCGGGTTGTTCGGCACGCATGAAGGCTTCCCCAACCAGAAATGCGTATACCTCGTTTATTTCCATCAACTCGACATCGGCGCGATGCAAAATCCCGCTTTCGGTGACTACGACGCGGTCACGCGGAATGCGCGGCAGCA
Organism: Stutzerimonas stutzeri; assembly: GCF_024448715.1. Lineage (GTDB taxonomy): Bacteria > Pseudomonadota > Gammaproteobacteria > Pseudomonadales > Pseudomonadaceae > Stutzerimonas > Stutzerimonas stutzeri_AR. Next base: position 489,687 of record NZ_JAMOHZ010000004.1, on the reverse strand, counting down.
AATCGAGTGTGGTTTCCAAGCTGAGGTCAAAAGTGTGCAGATTACGGTTATTGACGCCGACCAAAGGCGTTTCGAGGCGCAGGGCGCGCTCCAACTCCGCCCCGTCATGGACTTCCACCAGCACATCGAGTCCCTGAGCTTTTGCCACGTCTGCAAGCTCGGCCATCCGCGCATCCTCCAGCGCAGCGACAATCAGCAAAATGCAGTCGGCGCCTAGGGCTCGGGCCTCGATTACCTGATAGGGATCGACCATGAAATCCTTGCGGATCACCGGCAGCTTGCAGGCAGCGCGCGCCTGCTGCAGATAGGCGTCGGCGCCCTGAAAGAAATCGATGTCGGTCAGTACCGAAAGACAGGTAGCGCCGCCGGCTTCGTAGCTTTGAGCGATGTCCGCGGGCACGAAATCTTCGCGCAGCACACCCTTGCTCGGCGAGGCCCTTTTGACCTCGGCAATCACCGCCGGCTGTTTATTGCGAACCTGCTCTTGCAGGCTCCAGGCAAAACCACGGACCGGGTCCGCAGCAGCCGCCAGCCTTTCCAGCTCGGCCAGACTGACACGACCACGACGCTCGGCGACCTCTTCACGTTTGCGCGCAATGATTTTCTCCAGAACCGTCGGCACGCTCATTTCGAACTCTCCTGCTTGAACACCACGGTAAAGGAAACCAATTCCTCGAGCTTGTCCCGGGCTAGACCGGTGTGCAACGCATCGTGCGCCATTTCGACGCCCTGTTTCAGGCTGCTGGCAACATCGGCCGCGTAGAGCGCAGCACCCGCGTTGAGCACGATCATGTCGGCCGCCTTCTGGCCGTTGTCGGTCTTGCGTCGGCCCAGCGCATCACGAATCAGCGCCAGCGAACCTTGGGCATCATTAACGTTCAGCCCGATCAGACTTTGGCTCTTGATGCCGAAATCTTCCGGCTGGACGCTGTATTCGCTGATTTCACCACCGTTCAGCTCGGCAATATAGGTCGGTGCCGCCAGGCTTATCTCGTCCAGTCCATCCTGCGCATGGACCACCAGCACATGCTGGCTGCCCAGGCGCGCAAGTACCTCAGCCATGGGCCGACAGAGTGCCTTGCTGAAAACGCCGAGGACCTGATGCTTCACCCCGGCCGGGTTGGACATTGGCCCGAGGATATTGAACAACGTGCGCAACCCAAGCTCGCGCCGAGGGCCGGCGGCAAACTTCATCGCGCCATGATGTGCGGGTGCGAACATGAAGCCCACTCCTACCGCATCGACGCTGCGCGCCACTTGCTCAGGGGTGAGATCGAGGTAAACACCGGCCGCTTCAAGTAGATCAGCGCTACCGCTCTTGCCCGACACAGCCCGGTTACCGTGCTTAGCCACCTTGCCACCAGCGGCGGCGACCACAAAGGCTGCAGCAGTCGAGACATTGAAAATGTTCATACCGTCGCCACCGGTACCGCAGGTATCCACTAGACGATAGGTATCGAAATTCACTGGCTCTGCGAGCTCTCGCATCACCTGCACGGCCCCGACGATCTCGTCGATGGTTTCGCTTTTCATACGCATCCCCATAAGGAACGCGCCGATCTGCGCATCGGTGCATTGGCCGGTCATGATCTGGCGCATGACCGCCTTCATTTCATCGGTACTCAGATCCAACTGGCCAACGATGCGGTTGAGGGCTTCCTTGATGTCCATCAGCGCACGCCTCCGGTCTGCTTCAAAAAGTTGGCGAAAAGTTCGTGGCCCTGCTCGGTCATGATGGATTCGGGGTGGAACTGCACACCTTCAACGTTCAATGTCTTGTGCCGCAGGCCCATGATCTCGTCGGCGCTGCCGTCGTCCGTACGCGTCCAGGCCGTCACTTCCAGGCAGTCCGGCAGCGTTTCACGCTTGACCACAAGCGAGTGATAACGAGTGACGATGAGCGGGTTGTTCAACCCGGCGAACACCCCGGCATTTTCGTGCAGCACCGGGCTGGTCTTGCCATGCATGACTTGGCGCGCGCGAACCACATCACCGCCAAAGGCCTGGCCAATGCTCTGGTGCCCAAGACAAACCCCGAGAATCGGCAGCTTGCCGGCGAAATGGCGAATCAATTCCAGCGAAACGCCCGCCTCGTTCGGTGTGCAAGGGCCGGGAGAGACGACGATTCGCTCGGGGTTCAGGGCTTCGATTTCGGCCACGCTCAGCTCGTCGTTGCGCACCACTTTGACGTCCGCGCCCAACTCGCCGAGGTACTGTACGACGTTGTAAGTAAAGGAATCGTAGTTATCGAGCATCAGCAACATGATCAGTTCTCCTGCTGGTCGCGTTCGGCCAGGGCCACCGCACGGAACATGGCGCGGCGCTTGTTGAGCGTTTCTTCCCATTCCAGCGCCGGCTGCGAATCGGCGACGATGCCGGCGCCTGCTTGCACGTGCAGTTCGCCGTCTTTGATCACGGCGGTGCGAATCGCAATCGCGGTGTCCATGTTGCCGTTCCAGGCAAGATAGCCGACCGCGCCGCCGTAGACGCCCCGCTTCACTGGCTCCAGCTCATCGATGATTTCCATGGCGCGAATTTTCGGCGCGCCGGACAAGGTGCCCGCCGGCAGGATCGCGCGCAGGGCATCCATCGCCGTCAACGGCGCCTTGAGCTGGCCGGTGACGTTGGACACGATGTGCATGACATTGGAATAGCGCTCAATGACCATTTTCTCGGTCAACCGCACCGAGCCGTTCTCGGCGACGCGGCCAACGTCGTTGCGGCCCAGATCGATCAGCATCAGGTGCTCGGCCAGCTCTTTGGCGTCGCTGAGCAGATCTTTTTCCAACGCCAGGTCTGCCTCTTCGTTGGCGCCACGCGGGCGGGTACCGGCGATCGGCCGAACCGTGACCAGGCCTTCCTCGACACGCACCAGCACTTCCGGCGACGATCCCACCACGTGGAAATCACCAAAGTTGAAGAAGTACATATAAGGCGTCGGGTTGAAACAGCGCAGTGCGCGGTACAGGTCGATCGGCGCGGCCTTGAACGGAATCGACATGCGCTGGGAAATCACTACCTGCATGCAATCGCCGGCGAGGATGTAATCCTTGATGCGGTTGACGGCCTGCTCGTAGTCCTCATGGGTGAAGCTGGAGCGGAACGTCGGTTCGGCACCACCACCGCTTTCAAAATCCAGGCCCAGACGCGGCGTAATCGACTGCCGCAACTTTTCGCGCAGCGCTTGCAGCGTTGCCTGTCCCGCCTCGTAGGCGCCTGGCTGGGACGGGTCGACCAGAACGATGCAGTGCAGCTTACCAGCGAGGTTGTCGAACACCACCACCGCATCGGAAACCATCAATAGTATGTCGGGCGTTCCCAGCGGATCGGGGTTGGGACACTGCGCCAGCTTGCGCTCAACATAGCGCACGCTGTCGTAGCCGAAGTAGCCCACCAGACCGCCATTGAAGCGCGGCAGCCTCTCAACCGGCGCCACGCGGTAGCGCTGTTGGAAGGCTTCAACGAAGGCCAGCGGATCCTCGACCTCGCAATTTTCAGTCTCGACGTCATCGGTGGTGACGCTGATGCGATGATCCTGCACCCGCAGCACGGTGCGGCACGGAAGGCCGATGATCGAGTAGCGCCCCCACTTTTCCCCGCCCTGTACGGACTCGAGCAAATAGGAATTGGGCGCGTCGGCCAGCTTGAGATACAGCGTCAGCGGCGTGTCGAAGTCGGCGAGGGTCTCGAACGACAAGGGGATGCGGTTGTAGCCTTCAGCGGCTAAACGCAGGAATTCTTCGCGGGTCATATCAGCCTCGTGGTCGGAGGGAGCTACTTGGGTCAGGCACAGCAAACGTACCGGGCAAGCCGGCAGAAGATGTCAGGCGCGCCAGCGCCAACGGGCCAGGGCCTTGATGACATTCATCCATTGTTTGCGGGTGACCACCACGATCTGATCTCGTCTGCGGGATTTTCGGGATGTGCGGAACAGAGGCCACACTAGCGCAGCCCCGAACCCGAAGCAACCAGCTCGCGCAGGTCATCGAGCACCAGAGCAGGCTGCTCGTTTGCGATGGGCTCCCCGTGGTTGTACCCGTAGCTGAGCGCGACGCAGGGGACAGCCGCAGCCTTTGCGGCGCGGACGTCGTTGCGCGAGTCGCCGATAAACAACGAGGCGGACGGTTCGACCTCTGCCTGGCCCATTACCCATAACAGCGCCGCCGGGTCGGGTTTCTGCTGGGGCAGCGTGTCGCCACCAACCAGCCACTGGAAATAACCAGCGAGCCCCTTCTCTTCCAGTAGCGGTTCAATAAATTGCGCCGGCTTGTTGGTGATGATCGCCAGCTTCACATCTCGCTCACGCAGCCAGTCGAGACATTCCAAGACGCCCGGATAGACAGCGGTCAGCTCATGGCCGCCAGCATAGGCCTGCATGAACAGCGTCAGCGCCTCGTCGGCTAGCTCATCAGCCACACCGCCATGCTGCAACTGACCGGCCAGCGCACGACGCATCAGCACCTTCGAGCCATTGCCGACCCAATCACGCACCCGTGCCACACCGGCGGGCTCGCGACCCAGCAGCATCAGCGTCTTGTCCACCGCAGCGGCCAGATCCGGCACCGAATCCATCAGGGTGCCGTCCAGGTCGAACATCACCAGGCGCGGCAGCTGGCCGCCGAACAGTTGTTCCAGGCGTGTCATGGGCGGGCCAGCGCCAGTTCGGCACGCATCTGGTCGATCACCGCCTTGTAATCCGGCTGGTTGAAGATCGCAGAGCCCGCCACGAAGGTATCAGCGCCCGCTGCGGCAATCTCGCGGATGTTCTTGGGATTGACGCCGCCGTCGATCTCCAGACGAATCTCCCGGCCGCTGGCATTGATCAGCGCACGTGCTTCGCGCAACTTGTCCAGCGTGCCGGGGATGAACTTCTGCCCGCCGAAGCCGGGGTTGACGCTCATCAGCAGGATCATATCGACCTTATCCATGACGTACTTCAGCACGTCCAGCGGCGTCGCCGGATTGAACACCAGGCCGGCCTTGGCGCCGCCGTCCTTGATCAACTGCAACGAGCGGTCGATGTGCTCGGAGGCTTCTGGGTGAAAGGTGATGTAGCTGGCGCCTGCTTCGAGGAAGTCGCCGATCATGCGGTCCACCGGCTTGACCATCAGGTGCACGTCGATGGGTGCGGTGACGCCGTGCTTGCGCAACGCCGAGCAGACCATCGGGCCGATAGTCAGGTTGGGTACGTAGTGGTTGTCCATCACATCGAAATGGACGATGTCCGCACCGGCGGCGAGCACGTTGTCCACTTCCTCACCCAGACGGGCGAAATTGGCAGAAAGAATGGAGGGGGCGATGGCGAACGGCTGCATGACGACCTCGGGTAGCGCGGGCGGAATGCCGCGCATTGTACCCGAGGGGCCAGCATTGCGGCGCGTCTGACATCCGCTGTGAATGCCGGCGCGCACGGGCGGATCAGGTGAGCTCGTCGAAGCACTCGCCGATGATCGCCAGGCCACGATCGAGCAGGTCGTCTTCAACAGTCAGCGGCACCAGCACTCGCAGCACGTTGGAGTAGGTTCCGCAGGACAACAGGATCAGCCCCTTCTCCCGCGCCCGTACAACGATCTGCGAGGTCAACGCCGCAGCTGGGCGTGCATGATCGCCCTCGTCGAACAGTTCGATGGCAACCATCGCACCGAGCCCGCGCACCTCGCCGATTTCCTTGTGCCGCGCCTGCATAGCCTCGAGGCCAGCCGTGAGCTTCTGGGCCACGGTCTTGCAGCGATCGAGCAGCCTCTCTTCTTCGAAGATCTCCATGACCGCCAGCGCAGCGGCACAGGACAGCGGATTACCCGCATAGGTGCCGCCCAGGCCACCCGGAGCAATGGCGTCCATCACTTCAGCCTTGCCGCACACACCGGCAATCGGGAACCCACCGCCGACGGACTTGGCGAAAGTAGTCAGATCGGCAGCCACGCCCATCTGCTCCATGGCGAAGAAGGTGCCGGTGCGCCCTGCCCCCGTCTGTACCTCATCGGCAATCAGCAGGATGCCGTGCTGGTCGCACAGCGCGCGCAGGCGGACCATGAATTCCTTCGGCGCGACGTTGAAACCGCCTTCGCCCTGCACCGGCTCGATGATGATCGCCGCGATGTCGCGCGGCTCGGCGTCGTTCTTGAAGATGCGCTCAATGCTCTCGATTGACTCGTCGACGCCGACGCCATGAATTGAGCAGGGATACAGCGCGCGGAAGATGCCCCCCGGCATCAAGCCCATGCCCGACGAATAAGGCGCGACCTTGCCGGTGAGGCCGAGCGTCATCATGGTGCGGCCGTGATAAGCACCGGTGAAGGCGATCACGCCGGCGCGACCGGTGGCGGCACGAGCGATCTTCACCGCGTTCTCCACCGCTTCGGAACCGGTGGTGACCAGCAGCGTTTTCTTTGCAAAATTACCCGGTACTCGCGAGTTGATCTTTTCGCACAGCTCGACGTAGGGTTCGTAAGCCAGAACCTGGAAGCAGGTGTGGGTCAGCTTGTGCAGCTGCGTCTCTACCGCCTTGATGATTTTCGGATGCAGGTGGCCAGTATTCAGCACAGCGATGCCACCGGCGAAGTCGATGAATTCGCGACCTTCGACGTCGACGACGCTGCAGTTCGTCGCGTGGTCGGCAAAGATTGGATGGATCTGACCGACGCCACGGGGAACGGCGGCGACACGGCGTTGCATTAGGGATTCGTTGGTCTTACTCATAAGCTCCTCAGTAGCCGCTCATCGTCGGCGCGGGTCGGAATGGACGTCAGGGAGCAAGCGCGGCAGCATACGATGATCGACTGCCGCACCATCCGGGCGTTCGGATAACAGTAGAACTCTGTGCATTATTTTGCACGCCAAATTTGCGATGCTGCCCGATCCGGGCCGGTGGCGGGCAAGCTAACGGGTCAATTTTGGCAAGGCCAACGCGTGAGGCCATGAAACAGGCACTAACAGACAGCGACCAGGCAGTTAGAAATGCCAACATAAGCCTCTCGAAGCCAGCCGTGACGCCGAAAGTATTCGGATGAGTGCCAGCGTGGTCCGTTACCAGTTGCACGACATATCACAGGGAGCCTAATGCCTCGTTTTCTCGAACCACTGCGGCTTCTAGTTTTCGTGTCCGCGATCGTGTTGGCGTCAGGCAGCAGCGCTGCAGACGAACCTGTCACGCCGGAAACCACGCCGGCCACAACACCAATCGAACGTCCGAAGTTACTGTCGCGCAGCGAAGCCATGGCGGCCGATCTGAAGCGGCAGCTGCCAGCCAGCGAAATTGTCAGCTTGTCGGCAGGTGAGGATGAATTTTTGGCGCTATGGCGGCCAGCGAATGTCGGCGCACCCAAAGGACTAGTGATTTTGCTGCCGGGGAACGGTGAGAGTGCGGATTGGCCACGCGGTATCGGCCCGCTGCGCAGAAGTCTGCCCGATCATGGCTGGCACACTTTGAGCCTCAGCCTGCCGGACGCGCCGCAGATCACGCCTGCTGACACCACACACCCAGATGAGCCGTTGAAAGAAGAACCCGAACAACCCGAAACGGTGCCGGAGGTGGCGGAGGAAGAAAACGCACCCAACGAGGCGGGCTACCTGCCGGAAGAAACGGCCACCACGCCGAGCGAGCCACCACTTGATGAACCCGAGGCGCAAGATTCACCCGAGCCAGAAGTTACCGAGCTCAGCCATGCCGACCAGATAGCCGAACGCCTCGATGCTGCCCTGACCTTCGCCCGCTCCAAGCAGCCGAGGAAAATAGTCCTTCTCGGACAAGGCACAGGCGGTTATTGGGCTGCGCGCTATCTCCAGCAGTTGGCGCCAGACGATGTGGCGCATCTGCTATTGATCCAGCCGCATCAGCCAGAGGGGCAGGACGAAGCGCTCGCAGATCTGGTTACAGCGCTCAAGTTGGCCACCGGCGACTTCTATTACAAGGACAACACCGGCAACCTCTCGGCGGCCCGCGAGCGGTTGAATGCGAGTCGTCGTATCAAGCATCCGGCTTATGAACAGGTGGGGTTGCAGCCGCTGTTCGGTAACCGAAAGGCCGAACAGGAACAGCTCGTGCGACGGGTACGTGGCTGGCTGGACAGGAAGCGGTAGCGTTTCGCCTGCTCCGCTCGGGGACAGCACTAACGAAAGCCCTTGCGCTCACGAATCAAGGCGTAAGCGTTGTGCAATTCACGGGTGCGCTCGGTAGCCTCGCGGACCTGTAATGGCGTTGCCCCGGCGCCGGCCTGTTTGTCGGGATGATGCTTACTGAGCAGACGGCGATAGGCTCGCTTGATTACCTGCGGCTCGCTGTCGGCGCGCACACCTAGCAAACGCAACGCCTGTTCATAAGCGCCCCCTAGGTTGCTCGGCGCGCCTTGACGTTGTCCGCCACTCTGATCCAACGCCGCGATGGCCGCCGAATCCCAGCCCATCCACTTTCCCCAAAGCATGATCAGCTCGTGCTCGCGAGCATCGATCTGACCCTTCGCCCGTGCCATTCGCCAACAGGCCTGAAGTACGGCCTTGGCTTCGTCGTGCCGACCCCGTAAACGCTGCAGCGGCTCGCGCAAGCCGTCGCCACTGGATTTGCCACGATAGAACGCATCGATGGCCGCACGCTGGGCCGTTGACGCCAACTGTAGTCGACGCATCTCACTACGAGCGGCCTGGATATGCGCTTCGCTGATTCGGCCGCTGCTTTTGGCCAAGCGTCCAAGGAGAAAGAAAAGCAATTCGTATCCGTGTATTGCCGGCTTGCCGCCACCAAGGCGGTGACGCAGGCTCGCCCAGGAATCGAGTCCGAGCCGGCGATCGAGTACCTGCCCGAGCAAGGCGCCGAGCAGCGCCCCCGGAATGCTCGCCAGCCACCAGCCAGCCAGCGCGCCCAACAGCGTAATGGGCCAGAACATCTAGCGTCGCGCCTCCAGGAATCGCTCGACTTCGGCCAGCCGCTCGTGGGTGCCGACGTCGATCCACCGCCCGCAGTAGTGCTCGCCGCTCACGAGCCCCTCGGCCATTGCCTGACGCAACAATGGCGCTAGTTTGAATGCACCTGCGCTGCAGCCATCGAACAGGCGTGGGCTCAATATTGCGATGCCGCTATAGGTCAGTTTGGTATTCGACGCGGATATTTCCCTAACCGAGCCATCGACCAACGCGAAATCGCCATCGGGATGATGCGCCGGATTGTTTACTAACACTAGGTGCGCCAACCCGGAGACCGGCTTGTCCAACAAGCTGAAGTCGTAATCGGTCCAGATATCGCCGTTGACCACCAGGAATGGCTGGTCGCCAAGCAACGGCAGCGCCCGATGAATCCCGCCGCCGGTTTCCAGTGGCTCATCTTCCGCCGAATAACGGATGCGCAGGCCGAAGCGATCCCCCTGGCCTAAATACGCCTCGATCTGAGCACCCAGCCAGGCGTGATTGATCACCAGCTCGTTGAAGCCGGCCTCAGCCAAGGCTCGAATGTGATATTCGATCAAAGGCGTGCCGCCCGCCCGTACCAGCGGCTTGGGTGTATGCAGAGTCAGGGGGCGAAGGCGCTCGCCCTTACCTGCAGCGAGAATCATCGCCTTCATGGAGTGGCCTGCGCATGCGGTAAACCCTGCAACAATTGCTGCAGCTCGGCCAGCTCTGGGCGGCGCGCCAGCACCGTCTCGATATAGGTAAAAAAGCGAGGCACATCGGACAGATAACGTGGTTTGCCGTCGCGGTGACAGATCCTGGCGAAGATGCCGATGACCTTCAGGTGCCGCTGCAACCCCATCAGATCACTGGCGCGGTGAAACTCGGCGAAGCTGTCCTGAACCGGGATGCCGGCTGCCCGCGCGGACTCCCAATAACCCTGGAGCCAACCCTGGACACGCTCTTCGGGCCAGCTAAGAAAGGCATCTTTGAACAGAGACGTAACGTCGTAGGTCACTGGTCCGATCACCGCATCCTGGAAGTCCAGCACACCGGGGTTCGGCTGGCTGAGCATCAGGTTGCGCGGCATGTAGTCGCGATGCACCAGCACGGTGGGCTGGCCGAGCGCCGAGTCGATCAGCAGCCGGCATATCCGCTCCCAGGCCTGCTGCTCGGCAGGGCTGAAACTGTGACCGAGATGGCGCTGTACGTACCACTCTGGAAACAGCTGCAGCTCCCGACGCAGCAGCGCCTCGTCATAGGATGGCAGTGGTATCGGTACCGGCCCTGCCTGGAACGCCAGAAGCGATTGAATCGCGTCGGCGAACAGCTCATCGGCATTGGCCTGGTCGATTACGTCCAGGTAGGTCTGCCGACCCAGATCGCTCAATAACAGAAAACCACGCTCGAGATCTTCAGCCAGTATCGCCGGCACGTGAACGCCCGCCTCAGCCAGCAGCGCAGCGACCGCAACGAATGGCCGGCAGTTCTCCTGCGGCGGCGGTGCATCCATGAGAATGAAGCTACGCCCCTCCGCCTCCCAGCGAAAATAGCGACGAAAGCTGGCATCGCTGCTGGCCGGGACCAAGGGCGCATCGGGTGCTTCACCCCATCCTCGACGGGCGAAAAGCTCGCTTAGGCGGGGCTTTAGCCAGGCGTTGAGGTCCAGCAGGCGTTGATCGTGTTGCGGCATATCAGGGCTCTCCACGGCGCTAGCCGATAGGCGGGTCATGCTTTATTATCCAGCATCTTTTTCAGACCATCGAGAGGCGTGCGGCCCAGCCCGGCCGATGGCTCGCCGCAAGCACGGACCAAAAAACAAGATGGCAGTCAAATATCCCGCGTTTCGTAAAAAATTCCCCCTACTGGTTACCGGCGGCTTGCTCGCATTGCAACCTGTAGCGACTCCTCTTGTTATCGCAGCCGAACAATTCGCTTGCCAGCCAGGCGCCGGTGGCAGTTGGGATTGCGCCTCCGACATCGATAGTTCCGCCCTGCCCCGTCCGGTGCACCGTGGCAGCGCCGCCGAGAGCGGCAGCACCTCGGCGAAACCGCGCGCGAGCAAAGCCGAACGCCAGGCAGCTACCACCACGTTGGTTACCGAGAGCAAAGGCCGTGCCCTCGCCTCGCGCAGCGCTGACTATAGCCATCTCGATTGGGTGCCGCGCAACCAACTCACCAATGCACAACTGGCCGAAACGGGTCCCTATTGTGCCGGCACCTATGTCGAGCCGAGCCGTCCGGGTCAGTTCGACAATACGCCGATGAGCGAAGCACCGACCTATGTTTCGGCAAAAGCCACCCGCTACGAACAGCAGCAGGAAGTCGCCACGCTGGCGGGCGATGTGGTGCTGCGTCAGGGCAGCATCCAGGCCGAAGCCGACGAGGCGAGTCTGTATCAGCTGGAAAATCGTGGCGAACTGAAGGGCAACGTCCGTCTGCGTGATCGCGGCGCGCTGATGGTCGGCGATCGCGCCGAACTCTTCCTCGATACCGGTGAAGCCCAAGTCGAGAACGCCGAATACGTGATCCACGAAGGCAAGGTCCGCGGCAGCGCGCTGTATGCCAAGCGCACGGAAAACGCCATCATTCGCCTCAAGGACGGGACGTACACCAGCTGCGAGCCGGGCGAGAACAGCTGGCATCTGAAAGGCAACAACGTCACCCTGAATCCCGCTACCGGTTTCGGCTCGGCGACCAACGTGACGCTGCGGGTCAAGGACATTCCGGTGTTCTACACGCCCTATATTCATTTCCCGATTGATGATCGCCGCCAGTCCGGCTTCCTTGCGCCCAGCATCAGCTCGTCCAGCGACACCGGGTTATCGCTGGTCACGCCGTACTACTTCAACCTGGCTCCGAATTTCGACGCCACGCTCTACCCGAATTACATGACCGATCGCGGCCTGCTGCTCGAAGGCGACTTCCGTTACCTGACCCGGCGTAGCGAAGGTCAGGTCAGCGCGGGCTACCTTGACGACAGCAACGACGATCGCGAGCTGCAATCGGAATATGAAGACCAGCGCTGGATGTACAGCTGGCAGCACCGGACCGGGCTGGATTCACGCCTGCTGGCTGAAGCCGACTACACCGACATCAGCGACCCTTACTACTTCCAGGATCTGGATACCCAGCTGGGCATCGATCAGCCAGACCATCTCGATCAGCGCGGCACGCTTAGCTATCGCGGCGACAGTTACACCGCGCGGTTGAACGTGCACGCCTACGAACGCGCCACTATCGCCGATATCACGCCCTACGAGCGCCTGCCACAGCTGACGCTGAACGGGGCGCTGCCGTTTCAGCCGGGCGGTCTGCGGTTTGCCTACGGCACCGAGTTCGTCAGCTTCCAGCGCAGCCTGCGTGACGGATTCTTTCAGAACGAAGACGGTATCGACCAGCGCTGGTATGACGACCGCCTGACGGGTCTTACCCGCGCGGAAGGCGAGCGCCTTCATCTGGAGCCAGGCGTCAGCCTGCCGCTGAATTGGAGTTGGGGCTTCGTCAAACCATCATTGAAGTACGCCTACACCAAATACGATCTGACGCTGGACAACCAAGGCAAGTTCGGCACCGGCGGCGTCGGCGACGATTTCAACGATTCCCCGGACCGCAGCGTTCCGATCTTCAGCGTCGACAGCGGTCTCTATTTCGATCGCGACACTCAATGGTTCGGTAAGGACTACCGCCAAACCCTCGAACCGCGGCTGTTCTATCTCTACGTACCGGAAGAAGATCAGGACGACATTCCGATATTCGATACTGGCGAGAGCACCTTCAGCTACTCGTCGCTCTGGCGCGAAAACCGTTTTTCCGGCAAGGACCGTATCGGCGATGCCAACCAGGTGTCGCTGGGCGTGACCAATCGTTGGATCGAGCCGAACGGGCTCGAGCGAAAGCGCTTCAGCATCGGGCAAGCTTTCTACTTCCGTGATCGTGAAGTACAGCTGCCGAATCTCGAAGATCGTCCGGGCTCCACGTCGGACGTATCGCCTTACGCCCTCGAATATATGTACCGCTACAACCGCGATTGGCGCTTCACTTCGACCTTCAACTGGGATCCGGATGAAGGCCGTACCCGCTCCGGTAGTGCGATGTTCCACTACCAGCCGGCAGACAACCCGAGAAAGATCGTCAACATCGGCTATCGCTATCGCAACGATACCGTCCGCTTCGATCAGGCGACCGGCCAGTGGACTTACGGCGGCGACTACGGCACGCCGGGCACTCCCGAGTACATCGAGGATTACTACAAAATCAACCAGCACGACATCTCCACCATCTGGCCGATCCTGCCGCAGTGGAGCCTGATCGCACGCTGGCAGCACGATTACAGCCGCAACCGTACACTGGAAGCCTTCGGCGGCTTCGAGTACGACAGCTGCTGCTGGAAGCTGCGCCTGATCAACCGTTACTGGATCGACTACGACGAAACCAGTCTCAACCCATCGCAGAACGATGAGCCAGACAATGGCATCTTCCTGCAAATCGTCCTCAAGGGACTCGGCGGCGTGTTCGGCAGCTCCACCGAGACATTCCTCGACGAAGGCATACAAGGTTACCGTGAACGTGAAGACCAAGCTTTCTGATTACCTGCGCCCGCTGTTGGGCGCCCTGCTAGTGAGCAGCGCAGCGCTCGCCGCACCGGTTTCGGCCGAAGTCCGTCAGCTCGACCGCATCGTCGCCATCGTTGATAACGACGTGATCATGCAGAGCCAGTTGGATCAGCGTATGCGGGAGGTCCAGCAGACCATTGAGAAACGCGGTGCGGAAATGCCGCCAACCGAGGTGATGCAACAGCAGGTACTGGAGCGGTTGATCACTGAAAATCTGCAACTACAGATCGGTGAGCGTTCCGGCATTCGCATCTCTGACGAAGAACTCAATCAAGCCATGGGCACTATCGCCCAGCGCAACAATATGACCTTGGACCAGTTTCGCGGTGCACTGGAGCGCGATGGTCTGAGCCTGGAGACCGCGCGCGAGCAGATACGCCGCGAAATGGTCATCAGCCGCGTGCGTCAGCGCCGTATCGCCGAGCGCGTCCAAGTGTCGAACCAGGAAGTCGAAAACTTCCTCGCCTCCGATCTCGGCAAGTTGCAGCTGTCCGAAGAGTATCGTCTGGCGAATATCCTGATTCCGGTGCCGGAATCGGCCGACTCGGCGGCCATTCAAGCGGCAGAACAGACCGCAATGGACACCTACAAACAGATCCAGGACGGTGCAGACTTCGCCAGGCTGGCAGTGTCACGCTCAGCCAGTGAAAACGCACTGGAAGGTGGCGATATGGGTTGGCGCAAGGCGGCTCAGCTGCCGCCACCATTCGACACTGAAGTTCGAGACATGGCAGTAGGCGACGTCACTCAGCCGGTGCGTACCCCTCCAGGATTCATCATGCTCAAGGTATTGGACAAGCGCGGCGGCAATACTCAGGTGCGCGACGAGATCCATGTTCGCCACATTCTGATCAAGCCGAGCCAGATCCGCAGCGAAGAAGAAAGCCGCCGACTCGTCCAGCGTCTGCGTGACCGTATTCTGGCTGGTGAAAGCTTTGCCGAATTGGCAAAGAATTTCTCCGAAGACCCCGGTTCGGCGCTCAACGGCGGCGACCTGGACTGGATCGACCCAAGCTCATTGGTACCGGAATTCCGCGAAGTCATGGCCAATACGCCCAGCGGCCAGCTGTCCGAAGCCTTCAAAACTCCATATGGCTGGCATATCCTTGAAGTGCTGGGGCGTCGCGCCACTGACACTAGCCAGGAATTCCGTGAGCAGCAGGCGCTGACCCTGTTGCGCAACCGCAAGTACGACGAAGAATTGCAAGCCTGGCTGCGCCAGATACGCGACGAGGCATACGTCGAAATTAAGATCTGACATCGGCGGCCGAATTGGCCTTAAACCATGCATCGCCTCTGCGGGCCGGCCATACGGCCGGCCCGTTTCTTTTTTCACCATCCAGACGACTGATAGACATGACCGCCAAACGCTTCGCCCTAACTCCCGGCGAACCCGCCGGTATCGGTCCCGACCTGTGCCTGTTGCTTGCTCGCAACAGTCATCCTCATCCATTGATCGCCATTGCCAGTGCCGACCTATTGAGCACCCGCGCCGATGAACTGGGCTTGGATATTCACGTAACAACCGTAGCGCCGGAAAACTGGCCCGATAAACCCGCTCCAGCAGGCAGTCTGTACGTTTGGGACACGCCGCTGGGTTCACCGGTTGTGGCCGGGCAGCTCGATGCGTCCAATGCCGGGTACGTACTGGAAACGCTTACTCGCGCCGGCCACGGATGCCTCGATGGAAGCTTCGCTGGCATGATCACCGCCCCGGTGCACAAAGGCGTGATCAACCAGGCGGGTATCCCGTTTTCAGGTCATACCGAGTTTCTTGCTGAGCTAACCAACACCGAGCAGGTGGTGATGATGCTTGCCACGCACGGTTTGCGAGTCGCACTGGTAACAACACATCTGCCGCTCAAGGATGTCTCCTCAGCCATCACGACCGAACGCCTGCAGCGCGTGGCACGTATTCTTCATTCCGATCTGGTGGGCAAGTTCGGTATTTCCCGGCCTCGCATACTGGTGTGCGGGCTCAATCCGCACGCAGGTGAGGGCGGACACCTGGGCCGCGAAGAAATCGAAGTCATCGAGCCGGCATTGAAGTCTCTTCGTGATGAAGGCCTTGATGTGGTTGGCCCGATGCCGGCCGACACACTGTTTACGCCAAAGCACCTCGATCACTGTGACGCTGTGCTGGCGATGTATCACGATCAGGGATTACCGGTCCTCAAATACAAAGGCTTCGGCGCGGCGGTCAATGTCACGCTGGGTTTGCCCATTGTGCGTACGTCGGTTGACCACGGCACCGCGCTGGACCTAGCGGGCAGCGGCCGAATCGATACCGGCAGCCTGCAAGTGGCGCTGGAAACGGCTTATCAAATGACCAGCCCGAGCTGAGCTGAAAGCTGAAAGCGACTCAGACTTTTGTTTGAGTCCCGTTCCTGCGGCCTGCTTTACGCCCCCCGCACCGTTATCGTCTTCCTTTTCTTACAGCCTGCTAAACTGCGCACCTTTTCGCTTTCAGCTTCAAGCTTCCCGCTTCAAGCTGCTCCCCTGGAGCTGCCGTCCATGTCCGAGAATTACCAACACCGCGCGCGCAAGCGCTTCGGCCAGAACTTTCTTCATGATGCCGGAGTGATACACCGCATTCTGCGGTCCATCCATGCCAAACAGGGCGAACGAATCGTCGAAATTGGACCAGGCCAGGGCGCTCTCACCGAAGGTTTGCTGGACAGCGGCGCACATCTAGACGTGGTCGAACTGGATTTGGACCTCATTCCAATCCTTCGGCAGAAATTTGCCGAACGTGAGAATTTCGCGCTCAATCAGGGGGATGCACTGAAGTTTGACTTCACCCAGTTGAGCTCGGAACCAAGCAGCCTGCGCATCGTCGGCAACCTGCCGTACAACATTTCCACACCACTGATTTTTCATTTGCTCGACCATGCCGGATTGATCCGTGACATGCATTTCATGCTGCAGAAGGAAGTGGTCGAGCGGCTCGCCGCGCAACCCGGCGGCGGAGATTGGGGGCGGCTGTCGATCATGGTGCAGTACCACTGCCGCGTCGAGCACCTGTTCAATGTCGGCCCCGGTGCGTTCAACCCAGCACCCAAGGTGGAGTCGGCTATCGTTCGCCTGGTACCCCACGAAGTATTGCCCCACCCGGCGCGCGACCACCGTCAGCTCGAAAACGTGGTCCGCCAGGCCTTCAACCAGCGCCGCAAGACTCTGCGCAATACGCTTAAGGGATTGCTGGATGCGGACGCCATCGCCGCGGCCGACGTTGATGGCAGCCTGCGTCCGGAACAGCTGGATCTGGCAGCGTTCGTAAGACTGTCCGACCAACTTTCCGCCCGCGTCTGACGGCGAACCCACGAGTAGGAGCACCTCATGCCTGAAGACCTTCGCTACAGGATCGACGTCGATATCAGCCCGGCATACCTGGCCGACCAATCACAGCCGGAACAAAACCGTTATGCCTTTGCCTACACGGTAACGATCGAAAACAAAGGCCAGCTCACTGCACAACTGCTCTCACGTCACTGGATCATCACCGACGGCGATGGCCAAGTGCAGGAAGTTCGTGGCGCTGGCGTGGTCGGCGAGCAGCCAGTGCTCGCTCCTGGCCAGCGACATGTCTATACCAGCGGCACGCTGATGGCTTCCCGTGTTGGCACTATGCAGGGCAGCTATCAGATGCTCGCCGAAGATGGGCATCGCTTCGACGCTATGATTGCACCCTTCCGGCTGGCCGTACCCGGAGCCCTGCATTGACTACCTATGCTGTCGGCGACCTGCAAGGTTGCCTCGAACCTCTTCAGCGCCTGTTGCAGCGGGTCGATTTCAGCCCTTCGCGCGACTGCCTGTGGCTCGCAGGGGACCTGGTCAACCGAGGCCCAAAGTCGCTTGAAGCGCTGCGCTTCGTGCGTGATCTGGGCAGTTCGGGCATCACTGTGCTGGGCAACCATGACCTGCATCTACTGGCTGTTGCACACGACGTCGGACGCCTGAAAAGAGCCGACACTCTCAAGCCGATCCTCGATGCACCCGACCGTGCGGACTTGATCGACTGGCTGCGTCAACAGAAGCTCGTCCATTACGATGCCGAACGCGAGACGACGATGGTCCATGCCGGTATTCCACCGCAATGGTCATTGACTAAGGCATTGCGGCGCTCCGCTGAAGTCGAAGCCGTATTACGCGATGACGCCATGCTGCAGCCGTTTCTCGAAGGCATGTACGGTAACCAGCCGGCCAAGTGGAACAAGGAACTGTATGGCGTGCCGCGGCTGCGCCTGATCACCAATTACTTCACACGCATGCGCTTCTGCAAAGCCGACGGCACGCTCGACCTGGAAGCCAAGGAAGGTCTGGACTCCGCACCGCCGGGGTTTGCTCCCTGGTTCAGCCACCCCAACCGCAAGACCCGAGGTTGCAAGATCATCTTCGGCCATTGGGCCGCACTGGAAGGTCAGTGCGACGAGCCCAACGTCTATGCGCTGGACACCGGCTGTGTGTGGGGTAACGCCATGACCCTGATGAATCTCGACAGCGGCGAATTGCACCGCTGTGACTGTGAGGCAACCCATGACTGATTTCAAACGCATCTCTCCGGAGCAGGCACAGGCGCTGCGCAGCGAAGGCGGCGTGATCGTCGATATTCGCGACGCGCACAGCTACGCCAGTGGCCATATCAAGGGATCGACGCATCTCGACAATCAATCGCTACCCGACTTCATCGCCGCGGCAGACCTTGACCATCCACTTATCGTCACCTGTTATCACGGCCACTCCAGCCAGAGCGCGGCGGCATACCTGATCAATCAGGGTTTCTCCGACGTCTATAGTCTCGATGGCGGCTTCGAGCTTTGGCGGCAAAGCTTTCCTCAGGACGTCGAGCAGGGCGATCCTGCATAAATAATATTTTCGCAGATGCCGCGCATTGCGCGGCGTTGCGCCCCCATCCGACGAAACGCAGCGGTAAATGCACCTCTCTTCCCTTGAATTTGTTGAATCCGAACTATCCTTCAGTTCAGGCCATCCAAACAGGTGAAGCCGTTTTCGGCCACCGGGCCTCAGGTTTCGACCATCAGGTGTTCGGGGGAACTCCACAGGCCGATGTCGGCCAGTACCTGAATGCCTGATGACAACACCGGCTCCGAGCATCGTCCGAGGTGAAGTCAATGAGCATTTTCAGCCATTTCCAGCAACGATTCGAAGCAACCCGCCAAGAAGAGTATTCGCTTCAGGAATACCTCGACCTGTGCAAGGAAGACCGGGGTACCTACGCCACCGCCGCTGAGCGCCTGCTGATGGCCATAGGCGAGCCACAACTGGTCGACACCTCGACCGACCCGCGATTGTCGCGGATTTTTTCCAATAAGGTTATCCGCCGTTATCCCGCCTTCGAAGATTTTCACGGCATGGAAGACTGCATCGACCAGATCGTCTCTTATTTTCGCCATGCCGCGCAGGGGCTGGAAGAGAAGAAGCAGATCCTGTATCTCCTCGGTCCGGTGGGCGGCGGCAAGTCATCGCTGGCCGAAAAGCTCAAGCAACTGATCGAGAAAGTCCCCTTCTATGCCATCAAGGGCTCGCCGGTATTCGAATCGCCACTGGGCCTATTCAACCCGGCGGAGGACGCGGAGATCCTCGAGGAGGATTACGGCATCCCACGCCGTTATCTCAATTCGATCATGTCTCCCTGGGCAACCAAGCGTCTGCAGGAGTTTGGCGGCGACATCAGCCAATTCCGCGTAGTCAAACTGTATCCCTCGATCCTCAACCAGATCGCCGTGGCCAAGACCGAACCTGGCGACGAGAACAACCAGGACATATCGGCGCTGGTGGGCAAGGTGGATATCCGCAAGCTAGAGGAATTCCCGCAGAACGACCCTGACGCGTACAGCTATTCGGGTGCATTGTGCCGCGCCAACCAGGGTCTGATGGAATTCGTCGAGATGTTCAAGGCACCGATCAAGGTGCTCCATCCTTTGCTGACCGCGACCCAGGAAGGCAATTACAACAGTACCGAAGGCCTCGGCGCGATTCCGTACAGCGGCATTCTGTTGGCCCACTCCAACGAATCGGAGTGGCATACCTTCCGAAACAACAAGAACAACGAGGCGTTCATCGACCGCATCTACATCGTCAAGGTGCCGTACTGCCTGCGCGTCACCGATGAGATCAAGATTTACGACAAGTTGCTGTTCAACAGTTCGCTGTCCCAAGCGCACTGCGCACCGGACACGTTAAAAATGCTGGCGCAGTTTTCCGTACTCAGCCGCTTGAAGGAGCCGGACAACTCCAATATCTATTCGAAAATGCGTGTTTACGACGGGGAGAATCTCAAGGACACCGATCCCAAAGCCAAGTCGATCCAGGAATACCGCGACACGGCGGGCGTCGATGAGGGTATGAATGGGCTTTCGACCCGCTTCGCCTTCAAGATCCTGTCCAAGGTCTTCAACTTCGATCCGCATGAGATCGCAGCCAACCCGGTCCACCTGCTTTACGTGCTGGAGCAGCAGATCGAGCAAGAGCAGTTCCCCGCCGAGGTACGCGAACGCTATCTGCGCTTCATCAAGGAATATCTGGCGCCGCGTTACGTCGACTTCATCGGCAAGGAAATTCAGACCGCCTATCTCGAGTCCTACAGCGAGTACGGCCAGAACATTTTCGACCGTTACGTGTTGTACGCAGACTTCTGGATTCAGGATCAGGAATATCGCGACCCGGAAACCGGCGAGATCCTCAATCGCGCCGCCCTCAACGAAGAATTGGAGAAAATCGAGAAGCCGGCCGGCATCAGCAACCCGAAGGATTTCCGCAACGAGATCGTCAATTTCGTGCTGCGTGCCCGCGCCAACAACAATGGCAAGAACCCTTCCTGGCTCAGCTACGAGAAGCTGCGCGTGGTGATCGAGAAGAAAATGTTCTCCAACACCGAAGACCTGCTGCCCGTTATCAGCTTCAACGCCAAGGCCAGCAAGGAAGATCAGAAGAAGCACAACGACTTCGTCGTACGGATGGTCGAACGCGGCTACACCGAAAAGCAGGTGCGCTTGCTTTCGGAATGGTATCTGCGGGTACGTAAATCGCAGTAACGCGGCCCTAAGCTACAGGCGCAAGCGGAGCAATTACCTGCCGCTTGTGGCCTGCGGCCTGCAGCGCCCGGAGGGCATTTATGAGTTACGTAATCGACCGCCGTTTGAATGGTAAGAACAAAAGCACGGTCAATCGCCAGCGCTTCCTGCAGCGATACCGTGGGCACATCAAGAAGGCTGTGGAGGACGCCGTGGGACGTCGCTCCATCACCGACATGGAGCACGGCGAGCAGATCAGCATTCCCGGCCGCGACATTGACGAGCCGATTCTGCACCACGGCCGTGGCGGCCAGCAGACCATCGTGCATCCGGGCAACAAGGAATTCGTCGCTGGCGAGCGCATCCCACGCCCGCAGGGAGGCGGTGGTGGCCAAGGTGCCGGAAAGGCCAGCAATACCGGCGAAGGCGTGGATGATTTCGTCTTCCAGATAACCCAGGAAGAATTTCTCGACTTCATGTTCGAAGACCTCGAACTGCCGAACCTGGTCAAGCGTCACCTCGCCGGTACCGACACCTTCAAAACGGTTCGCGCCGGCATCAGTAATGAGGGCAATCCCTCGCGGATCAACATCATCCGAACCCTGCGTTCGGCGCACGCACGCCGCATCGCTCTCTCAGGCAGCAGCCGCGCCAAGCTGCGGGAAGTGAAGGCAGAACTGGCACGCCTCAAGCTCGAGGAACCAGCCAATTTCAGCGATATCCAGGCCGCCGAGGAGGAAATCCAGCGGCTCAGCGCCCGCATCCATCGCGTCCCTTTTCTCGACACCTTCGATCTCAAGTACAACCTGCTGGTCAAGCATCCCAATCCAAGTTCCAAGGCAGTCATGTTCTGCCTGATGGATGTGTCCGGTTCCATGACCCAGGCAACCAAGGACATCGCCAAGCGCTTCTTTATCCTGCTGTATCTGTTCCTCAAGCGGAACTACGAAAAGATAGACGTGGTGTTCATCCGGCACCACACCAGCGCTAAAGAAGTCGACGAGGAAGAGTTCTTCTACTCACGCGAAACGGGCGGCACTATCGTTTCAAGTGCGTTGAAAATGATGCAGGAAATCATGGCCGATCGTTATCCGGCCAATGAGTGGAACATCTATGCCGCACAGGCGTCGGACGGCGACAACTGGAACGACGACTCACCAGTCTGCCGCGACATTCTGATCAACCAGATCATGCCGTTCGTCCAATACTTCACCTATGTCGAAATCACGCCGCGCGAGCATCAGGCACTGTGGTACGAATACAACCAGGTGGCCGAGGCCTTTGACGAATCGTTCGCCCAGCAACAGTTGGTGACGGCGGGAGACATCTATCCGGTGTTCCGCGAACTCTTCCAGCGGCGCATGGCTAGCTGAGGTATCCAGCATGAAACGACAGCCCATTTCCACCGGTTCGGAATGGACCTTCGAGCTGATCCGGACCTACGACCGCGAGATTGGCCGCATTGCCGAGCGCTACGCGTTGGATACCTACCCCAACCAGATCGAGGTAATCACGGCCGAGCAGATGATGGATGCCTATGCCTCGGTGGGCATGCCGCTCGGCTACCACCATTGGTCCTACGGCAAACATTTCCTCAGCACCGAAAAGTCCTACACCCGCGGCCAGATGGGCCTGGCCTACGAGATCGTGATCAATTCCGATCCCTGCATCGCCTATCTGATGGAAGAGAACACCATCACCATGCAGGCGCTGGTGATTGCCCATGCCAGCTACGGGCACAACAGTTTCTTCAAGGGCAACTACCTGTTCCGCACCTGGACCGATGCCAGCTCGATCATCGACTATCTGGTTTTTGCCAAGCAGTACATCATGCAGTGCGAGGAGCGCCACGGGATCAATGCCGTCGAGGATCTGCTGGACTCCTGCCACGCCTTGATGAACTACGGTGTCGATCGCTACAAACGGCCCTACCCCATCTCCGCCGAAGAGGAGCGGCGCCGGCAGAAGGATCGCGAAGAGCATCTGCAAAAGCAGATCAACGATCTCTGGCGGACCATACCCAAATTTGGCGAAAAGGATGACGAGCGTCAGCGGGATCAACGGTTCCCGGCCGAGCCGCAGGAAAATATTCTCTACTTCATCGAGAAGCACGCCCCGCTGCTAGAGCCCTGGCAACGCGAGGTGGTGCGCATCGTGCGCAAGATCGCGCAGTATTTCTATCCGCAGCGCCAGACCCAGGTAATGAATGAGGGTTGGGCCACGTTCTGGCACTACACGCTGATCAACGACCTCTACGACGAGGGGTTGGTAACCGACGGATTCATGTTCGAATTTTTTCAGTCTCACACCAGCGTCATTTATCAGCCCGGCTTCGACAGCCCGTACTACAGCGGCATCAACCCCTACACGCTGGGGTTCGCCATGTATCAGGATATTCGCCGGATCTGCGAGCACCCCACCGAAGAAGACAAGCGCTGGTTCCCGGACATTGCCGGCAGCGATTGGCTGACCACCGTTAAATTCGCCATGAACAACTTCAAGGACGAGAGTTTCATTTTGCAGTTCCTCTCGCCGAAAGTGATTCGCGACCTCAAGCTGTTCAGCATTCTCGACGATGACCGCAAGGATGAACTGCTGGTCCCGGCCATCCACGACGAGAGCGGCTACCACACCATTCGCGAATTGCTCGCGGCGCAGTACAACCTTGGTAATCGTGAGCCCAACGTGCAGGTCTGGAGCGTCGACCGCCGCGGTGATCGCTCGCTCACACTGCGCCACCAGCAACATGACCGCAAACCGCTGGGCGGCTCGACCGAAGAGGTACTCAAGCATTTGCACCGACTCTGGGGCTTCGACGTGCACCTACAATCGATGCAGGACGACAAGTTGGTCACTACCCACCACATGCCGCCCCGAATCGAGCCAGAAGCCGAAAGCAAATTCCCAGGCATGAATTTGCCAGCAATGCATTGAAGGCTGGAGCTTGCTGCTGCTACTCCGTCCAGCCTACAGCGCTCTTATCGGCTTCACCGCCTTTATCCTTTATCCTCCGCCCGAACGGAGGAAGACATGCAGATCTACAAAGTCGGCGGGGCAGTACGTGATCGGTTGCTGGGGCGGCCCGTGACCGAAGTGGATTGGGTCGTTGTGGGCTCCAGTGCAGAGGAAATGCAGGCCAAAGGTTTTCGCCCGGTGGGTGCGGATTTCCCGGTTTTCCTGCATCCGGCTTCCGGCGAGGAATATGCGCTCGCGCGCACCGAGCGCAAAAGCGGTCGCGGTTATGGCGGTTTCACCTTTTATGCCAGCCCTGACGTAACCCTGGAAGAAGACCTGATACGTCGCGACCTGACCATCAATGCCATGGCCGAGGATGAACAGGGCCACCTGATCGATCCCTATGACGGCCAGGCTGATCTCGCCGCGCGAAAGCTCAGGCATGTATCCCCCGCTTTCGCCGAGGACCCGTTAAGAGTGTTGCGCGTGGCCCGTTTTGCTGCGCGCTATGCCGAACTTGGCTTCAGCGTAGCGGAAGAGACTCAAGCTCTGATGCGCCAGCTCGCCGAGTCGGGTGAGTTGCAAGCGCTGACACCGGAACGCAGCTGGAAGGAGATTTCACGCGCGCTGATGGAACCTCGCCCCGATGTGTTCGTGAAGGTGCTGCGTGACTGCGGCGCATTAAGGGAGCTGTTCCCGGACATCAACGCCTTGTTCGACGCCCCGCAAGCGGACGCACATCAATCGAAAAAAACCGATACGGGCGGACATCTGCTCAGCGTGCTGCGCCGATGCGCGATCCACGAGCAACCGCTGGTCGTGCGCTGGGCGTGCCTACTGCACGATCTGGGTAAGGGTGAGGACGATACGCCGGACGATAAAGGATCGCAGCAAATCGCCCATGAAAAAAAAGACGTGCAGCTGATCGAGGCCGCCAATGCGCGTTACAAGGTGCCGCGTGATTGTCAGGAGCTCGCCATGCTGGTTGGCGAGTTTCACACCCTGGGCCATCGAGCAATCGAGCTAAGCGCCTCGACGCTTTTCGACCTGCTCCAGCACTTCGATATCTACCGCCGCCCCGAACGCTTCGAACATTTCATTGCCGCCTGTGAAATGGTCGCCCGAGGCTTCCCTGGTCATGAGAAGCGTGACTATCCCCAGGCCAGCTACCTGCGTGGCGCCGCAGAATCCGCACGCGCCGTACCGGTAAAACCATTGATAGAGCAAGGTTACAAAGGTGCAGAACTGGGCTACGCACTCAAACGCGACCGCCTGCAGGCGGTCCGGCTATATCAACAAACTCACCAGAGCACAGCCGACTAATCACAGGTGGGGGTAGTAGCGAAGCCGCCTATAGTACGTAAATGGGTGAAGCGGCAGAACACCGAAACTCCGGTCCCGCGCAGCCCGATCCGCTGCGTAACCTGTCAATGCGGTTGCAGAACCAACAGACTCGAAGCAACCGGACTACGACGCCGGATAGGATTGCATCAGAGCAGCCGGCGTCAATTCCGCGCCGTTCCACCGAAACGGCACAGGCCAGAGCTGTTGATTGATCGTCGAACCCTGCCACAAATCGGCGAAACTTCGCCCCGCGCTCGGATGCCGGACGTCGGGCGCCAGCAGCGCCAGCGGCCAAAGCACGAATGCGTTCTTCAGCGTTTCTGGACGAGGCAGCTCCAGCCCGTGGAAATTACCGACCAGATCGTCATACATCAGCACATCTATATCCAGCGGCAAACCCTTGCGCTCCGGTGCGTAACGGCCGTTGTCCGCCTCGATGAATTTCAGGCGGCGGTCCAACTCCATCAAGGGTAATTTCGTGAATCCGGCGACCACCAGATTGTAGAAGTTATCGCCCTTGTAACCCACTGCCAGGCTTTCAAAAACCGGCGAACAGCGCATGTCACCGAGCAGTTGCTCTAGTGCATCGAGACCGGCAACCAGATTCTGTTCGCGCCGGACGTTACTGCCGAGCCCAAGCAGTACGGGAATCAGCGGCATCCGCGTTCGATCTCCACGCCTAGAGCCGAAGCTCGGGTATTGACGCCCGGCTTGGTAACCCGCAGCCGTAGCCAGACGATGCCGAATTGGCTCATCAGATCCGCAGCCAGGCGTTCAGCGAAGGTTTCGACCAACTCGAAGCGTGATGACTGGGCGAAACGATCGATGGCAGCGGTCACCTCAGCATAGTCCAGGGCCTTGTCCAGCTCGTCGTTCACCGCGGCGGGACGAATATCCCAGCCCAGTGTCAGATCCAGACGCAGGCACTGCCGAATGCCGCGCTCCCAATCATAGGCGCCAATCAGCGTATCCACTTCCAGCCCTTCGATGAACACTGTATCCACGCAACTCTCTCCCACGACACGACAAGTTCAATGCTCGCCGTTAGACTCAGGAGCTCCCTGCCCCGGATGGATGCCATGTTCTGGCAATTGACACTGCTCGCTTATCTGATCGGTTCACTGTCATTCGCCATTCTACTCAGCCGCCTGGCCGGCGCGCCCGATCCGCGAGCCAGCGGCTCCGGCAATCCCGGCGCCACCAACATGCTGCGGCTGGCCGGCAAACGTCTGGCGATCTGCACGCTGTTCGGCGATCTGCTCAAGGGCTTACTACCGGTTCTGCTCGCCGAAGCGCTGGGCTTGGCGATTCAGCAGCAAGCCTGGATCGCCTTGGCAGCAGTGCTCGGCCATTTGTATCCGTTGTACTTCCGCTTTAGCGGCGGCAAGGGCGTTGCCACTGCAGCAGGCGCCCTGTTCGGCCTCTACCCTCCTGCCGCGCTGCTCGCACTGAGTATTTGGCTGCTGGTGTTCAAAATAACCCGCACCAGCTCACTTGCCGCGCTCGCCGCGTTGCCGCTCTGCCTACCGTTGCTGGCCTGGCAGCAACCCGGCGCGCTCTGGCCGATGACGTTGCTGGCGAGCCTGATCGTCTGGCGCCACCGCAGTAACCTTCGCGACCTGTTTGCCGGCAAGGAGCGACACTTCTGAACCGTAATCCGTTATATGGCGGCCAACTTTTCCATCGGCCAGCGCGCCTGAACGGAAATCTCCGGCCCTTCGTGCTGCCCGGCCAATAGCCGTTGACAGCCGGCGTAAGCGATCATCGCACCATTGTCTGTACAGAAACGCGGCCGCGCGTAGAACACCCGTCCTTTAAGCTCACCGAGCATTGCTTCCAGGCTCTGACGCAAAGACAGATTGGCGCTCACACCACCAGCAATCACCAAACTGTTAAGGCCGGTCTGTTTCAAGGCACGTCGGCATTTAATGGTCAGCGTCTCGACGACCGCCTGCTGGAAGGCCAGCGCGATATCGCAGCGGGTTTGCTCGCCATCATCGCCAGCGGCACGGCATTGTTGCCACGTCGTGAGCGTGGACGTCTTGAGTCCGCTAAAACTGAAATCCAGGCCCGGTCGATCGGTCATGGGCCGCGGGAATACGAAGCGACCTGGCGTGCCGCGTTCGGCGAGCAAGGCGATCTCTGGGCCGCCGGGATAACGCAGCCCCATCAGTTTTGCGGTCTTGTCGAATGCCTCACCGGCGGCATCGTCCACCGACTCGCCAAGAAGCTCGTAGCGCCCAATGCCATCGACCCGCACCAACTGCGTATGCCCGCCGGACACCAGCAAAGCGACGAAGGGGAACGCCGGCGGCTGCTCTTCAAGCATTGGCGCCAGTAAATGGCCTTCCATATGATGCACGCCGATCGCCGGTACGCCCCAGGCAAAGGCCATCGCTTGCGCGCAGGAGGCCCCGACCAGCAAAGCGCCAACCAGGCCAGGGCCAGCGGTATAGGCAACTGCATTGATCTGGCTCGATTCGCGACCGGCTTCGGACAGCACCTGGCGGATCAGTGGCAGCATTCGTTTGACGTGGTCACGCGAGGCAAGCTCGGGCACCACACCGCCATAGACGCGATGCAGATCGATCTGACTGAACAGGGCGTCGGCCAACAGGCCGTGCTTGCTGTCGTACAGCGCGACGCCGGTCTCGTCGCATGAAGTTTCCAGCCCCAGCACCAGCATGGGTACGACCTTCCAGAGAAACAAATTAAGCCGTGCATATTAATCGCCGCGGCCGGCGACCGACCAGCGCTTTTCGATCAGGGGGCTTTGCATTCCATGCGGCAAGGCGTTAACATCCGCAACCCTTAAAACCAGCGTGCTCGCGATATTTGCCGAAGCGCGTTGTAACCGGTAAACAAGTGAAGGTACGTCCTGGATGCCCAACGTTAAAGTTAAAGAGAACGAACCATTCGACGTAGCTCTGCGTCGCTTCAAGCGTTCTTGCGAAAAAGCCGGTGTTCTGGCTGAAGTCCGCAGCCGTGAGTTCTACGAGAAGCCCACTGCAGAGCGCAAGCGTAAAGCTGCTGCCGCAGTCAAGCGTCACGCCAAGAAAGTGCAGCGCGAACAGCGCCGCAGCGTTCGCCTGTACTGATCCAGTACCGCTGAAGCTGCATCAAGCCCGGCCAATGCCGGGCTTTGCATTTGAAAAGGACTCCGCTTCGCCAGCTGGCGAATAGTCGGAGTTTTTTTCATTCCGGCCCGAACACTGCGAGCGTATTCTCATACCCCTATGGCCGGCCTGATCCCACAATCCTTCATTGATGACCTGCTGAACCGCTCCGACATTGTCGAAGTGGTGAGCTCGCGCATTCAGCTGAAAAAAGCCGGCAAGAATTACACCGCCTGCTGCCCGTTCCACAAAGAAAAGACCCCATCATTCAGCGTCAGTCCGGATAAACAGTTCTACTACTGCTTCGGCTGCGGTGCTGGGGGCAACGCGCTCGGCTTCGTCATGGATCACGATAGCCTGGAGTTTCCCCAGGCCGTCGAGGAGCTAGCCAAGCGCGCCGGCATGGAAGTCCCGCGCGAAGAAAGCGGAACGGGCCGCAAGCCACGCCAGCCGGTTGACTCGCCACTTTACCCACTGCTCGACGCTGCCGCTGAATATTACCGGCAGGCACTCAAAGGGCATCCGGCTCGCAAGGCCGCAGTGGAATACCTCAAGGGCCGCGGCCTATCTGGGATGATCGCCAGGGATTTCGGCCTCGGCTTCGCGCCACCCGGCTGGGACAACCTGATGAAACATCTGGGCGGCGACACATTGCAGCAGAAGGCAATGATCGACGCCGGCCTGCTGATTGAAAACGCCGAAACCGGAAGAAGCTACGATCGCTTTCGTGATCGCGTGATGTTTCCGATACGCGATAGCCGTGGGCGCGTCATTGCTTTTGGCGGACGAGTACTCGGCGATGACAAGCCGAAGTATTTGAATTCGCCGGAAACACCGATATTCCACAAAGGCCAGGAGCTGTACGGCCTTTACGAGGCACGCAAAGCCAACCGCGACCTGGACGAAATAATGGTCGTTGAAGGCTATATGGATGTCATCGCGCTGGCCCAGCAAGGCTTACGCAACGCCGTCGCCACCCTCGGCACCGCCACCAGCGACGAGCACCTCAAGCGACTGTTCCGCATCGTACCCAGCGTGCTGTTCTGTTTCGATGGCGACGCAGCTGGCCGCAAAGCCGCCTGGCGCGCCTTGGAGTCGGCGCTGCCCAACTTGCAAGATGGTCGCCGCGCACGCTTTCTGTTTCTGCCAGAAGGTGAAGATCCGGATAGTCTAGTGCGCGCCGAAGGCACCGATGCCTTCATGGCACGGATACAGCAACAGGCCCAGCCATTGGCCGACTACTTTTTCCAGCAACTCAGCGAAGAAGCCGACCCGCGCTCACTGGAAGGCAAAGCCCATCTGGCCACACTGGCGGCGCCGCTTATCGAAAAGATACCTGGCACCAACCTGCGCGCCCTGATGCGCCAACGCCTCGGTGAAATCACCGGCCTGCACAGCGATGCACTTCAAAATATGGCGGCCGCAGCGCCGAGCGTAGACCCGGAATACGACGACAACACTTACTACGACACAGGCTCCGGGCATGACGAGGGTGACTACTACGCACCGCAGGAATCCGCTCAACCGAAGCGCAACAGCAAGAAAGAATGGAAGAAAGACTGGAAAAAGCCGGGCCAGCGTCCAGACTTTAAATCACGAGTACCGAGAACACCTGCGTCAGTCGAGCCACCGGCACTGACCACGCTGCGAACGCTACTGCACCATCCAGAGCTTGCACAAAAGGTAGAAGATGCCAGTCATTTCGCAGCAGAAGACGACACCTATGCGCAACTACTCGTCGCACTCCTCGGCACGCTCCAGAAAAATCCAAAGCTGCGCAGCCTGCAACTGATCGCGCGCTGGCATGGAACCGACCAAGGGCGTCTTTTACGTGCTCTGGCAGAGAAAGAATGGCTGATATCGGCCGATAACCTTGAACAACAGTTTTTCGACACCATAACAAGCCTGGCCACCAGACAACGCGAGCGAAACCTCGAGACGTTGTTACGCAAAGCTCGCCAGGGCGAACTCAGCGCAGAGGAGAAAGATCAGCTGCGCAACCTGCTAAATCGAAACTCAGCACCCGCTATATCGACCTCAACTGGCGCGTGAGGTCCTTGCTCGGCTATAATGGTCAGCTTGTTTTCAACCCGCCAGAACCGTCAGTGGATAGGGTTATATGTCCGGAAAAGCGCAACAGCAGTCCCGTCTCAAAGAATTGATCCAGCGTGGCCGTGAGCAGGGTTACCTGACTTACGCCGAGGTCAATGACCACCTACCGGAGGATATTTCCGATCCGGAGCAGGTGGAAGACATCATTCGCATGATCAACGACATGGGCATCAATGTATTCGAGGTCGCCCCCGATGCAGATGCCCTGTTGCTGGCCGAAGCCGATACCGATGAAGCCGCCGCCGAAGAGGCCGCCGCAGCGCTTGCTGCTGTCGAAACCGACATTGGCCGCACCACCGACCCCGTGCGCATGTACATGCGCGAAATGGGCACCGTCGAACTGCTGACCCGCGAAGGCGAAATCGAAATCGCCAAGCGCATCGAGGAAGGCATTCGTGAAGTGATGAGCGCGATCGCCCACTTCCCGGGTACCGTGGACAGCATTCTCGCTGACTACGACCGCGTCACTAGTGAAGGCGGTCGCCTGTCCGACATTCTCAGCGGCTATATCGACCCTGATGATGACGGCGCCGCCGCCCCACAGGAAGTCGAACCCGTCACACCGCAAACAGCCGCGAAACCGGCCGATGACGGCAAGGACGACGAGGAAGAGGACGACTCCGATAGCGAAGAAGAGGAAGGCGATGGCGGTCCGGATCCGGAAGTCGCTCGCGTTCGCTTCGGCGCTGTTGCCGAGCAACTGGACGCCGCCAAGAAGGCCCTGAAGAAACACGGACGCGGAAGCCAGCAGGCGACCGAAGCGCTTCAGGAGCTGGCAACGCTGTTCATGCCGATCAAGCTCATCCCCAAACAGTACGATGCGTTGGTCGAGCGTGTACGCGGCGCACTGGGCCAGGTCCGCGCCCAGGAACGCGCCATCATGCAGATATGTGTGCGTGACGCACGCATGCCTCGTGCCGATTTCCTGCGCCAGTTTCCGAGCAACGAAACTGACCTGAGCTGGGCCGATCAGCTGGCCGGTGGCAAGAGCAAATATGCCGAAGCCATCGCCGCACGCAAGGATGACATCCAGCGCTGCCAGCAGCAGCTGCTCGCTCTGGAAGAAGAGTGCGTGCTGGCGATTGCCGACATCAAGGACATCAACCGCCGCATGTCCATCGGTGAAGCCAAGGCTCGCCGGGCAAAGAAAGAGATGGTCGAGGCCAACTTGCGCCTGGTTATCTCCATCGCCAAGAAGTACACCAACCGCGGCCTGCAATTCCTCGATCTGATTCAGGAAGGCAACATCGGCCTGATGAAGGCGGTGGACAAGTTCGAATATCGCCGCGGCTACAAGTTCTCGACTTATGCCACATGGTGGATTCGTCAGGCGATCACTCGCTCCATCGCTGACCAGGCGCGGACCATCCGCATCCCGGTACATATGATCGAGACGATCAACAAGCTCAACCGCATCTCTCGTCAGATGCTGCAGGAAATGGGTCGCGAACCCACGCCTGAAGAGCTGGGCGAGCGCATGGAAATGCCTGAGGACAAGATCCGCAAGGTATTGAAGATCGCCAAAGAGCCGATCTCCATGGAGACCCCGATTGGTGATGACGAAGACTCGCACCTGGGTGACTTCATCGAAGACTCCGCCATGCAATCGCCGATCGACGTGGCGACTGTGGAGAGCCTCAAGGAAGCCACTCGCGAAGTCCTCTCCGGCCTCACCGCACGGGAAGCCAAGGTACTGCGCATGCGCTTCGGCATCGACATGAATACCGACCACACCCTCGAGGAAGTCGGCAAGCAGTTCGACGTCACCCGCGAGCGGATCCGTCAGATCGAAGCCAAGGCGCTGCGTAAGCTGCGCCACCCGACGAGAAGCGAGCATCTGCGCTCCTTCCTCGACGAATAAACCAGAACCCCCGGCCAACACCGGGGGTTTTGCTTTATAAGGCCAGGCAAAACAACACTGTACGGCCAGCTTCTCTTGGCGCACGCGCTACACCACCGGTATAATCCGCCGGCCTCTGAGGGCCTATAGCTCAGTTGGTTAGAGCAGAGGACTCATAATCCTTTGGTCCACGGTTCGAGTCCGTGTGGGCCCACCATCTTTAAAGCCGCGCACTGCGCGGCTTTTTCCCCTGCCTCACCGTTAATGCACTCTTTCCGAGAAATGCTGGAGTTGCGCTCGGCACCAAGCGCGCCATTACCCCAGCGCTTGTCATGCT
This sequence comes from Stutzerimonas stutzeri, assembly GCF_024448715.1. Taxonomy (GTDB): domain Bacteria; phylum Pseudomonadota; class Gammaproteobacteria; order Pseudomonadales; family Pseudomonadaceae; genus Stutzerimonas; species Stutzerimonas stutzeri_AR. The sequence goes on along the minus strand of NZ_JAMOHZ010000004.1, from coordinate 457,456 downwards.
TTATTGATTGCTACCTTGATATACAGGCACCCGCCTCCACTTAATCAGCACGCTACCGTGGAGACTGTCATGACTGCCCTCGTCATTCCCTGTGCGCACTGCGCTGGGCTCAATCGTATCCCCGCCGATCGACTAGCTGACGGACCTCGCTGCGGCCGTTGTAAATCGGCTGTATTGATCGGCGCTCCCTTCGAGCTAAGCCAGGCGAGTTTTGCCAATCAGGTCAAAGGCGACCTGCCCCTGTTGGTGGATGTGTGGGCGAGCTGGTGCGGGCCGTGCCGGAGTTTCGCTCCAATCTTCGAACAGGCCGCGGCTCAACTAAAGGGGCGCTGTCGGTTGGCCAAGCTGGACAGCGAAGCCAACCCACAACTGTCGACGCAACTTGGCATTCGATCGATACCGAGCCTGATCCTGTTCAAGAATGGCCGCGAGGTTGCTTGCCAAAGCGGTGCACTGCCTTTGCCTCAGCTGCTGGCATGGCTCAAGCAGCAGGGCGTTTAACCGCAGATCGTTTGCTCTCTAAGCTTGGGGAGCGAGCGCTCTCCTCGTAAAAATAAGCACCGCCCAAAAAAGGAAGTCGTAGACATCTGCACTACGTCCCAGTTCCATCCAGAACAGCAACCTCTTATCCGGATATTTCAAGCAACGTTTGCCTCAGCCTGATCGCGATTGGATAATGCCCGGACTTTCACGGCGAATTTTCCGATAGCCGCTGTACACGGACGTCGACACGCCAATAACAAGGCTCGCAGACGAGCTGGTGAGTTCTAGCGTGATTCAATTCGATATCGATCAATGGCGGGCCTGGGCACCAGGTCTGGCGAGCGCTGATGACTGGGCGATTTGGGCCCGGCATCCGCATAGGCTCGACAGCAGCGAGGGGCAGCCTGACGTTGCCTTTCTGCCGGCCATGCAGCGTCGTCGTTTGAGCCGTCTGGCACGTATGGCATTCGCCGTGGCCACGCCACTGGCTGCAGGTCTGCCGCCGATGCCGTTGGTCTTTGCCTCGCGTCACGGCGATACATCGCGCACCTTTGCCATCCTCAACGACCTCGCGCGCGAAGAGGCGCTATCGCCGACCCAGTTCAGCCTCTCGGTGCACAACGCGGTTATCGGACTTTGGTCGATCCTGCAGAACGACACCAGTGAGATGACCGCGCTCGCGGCAGAAGGCGATGGGCTGGAGCACGCCGTGCTGGAAGCCGCCCTGCTGATCGCCGAAGGCGCACCTGCCGTACTGGTCGTGGTGACCGAAGACCAACCACCCGCTGCCTATAAGCCGTGGATCAGCGACGTTAGTTTTCCTTACGCCGTGGCGCTGCTGCTCAAGCCTGGCCGCGGCTGGCAGCTGAGCCTCGAAGCCGCTGGCGAAGAAGCCATCTCGACACAATGGCCCCACGCGCTGGAACTCATCCGCGCGCTGCTCAACGGCCAGTCCCGCTGCCAACATCAATGGAAGAGGCGCCGATGGAACTGGCAGCAGACGCACTGAATAGCCGTCCCAACGCCCCCTGGCTGTGGCGCCTGATTGCTACGGGGCTGTCCTTCGCGCTGTTCGGGCTCGGTGGGCTTTGCCTGCGACTGATCGTGTTCCCCCTGCTCGCCTTGTTGCCAGGTGATGCCGCCATACACCGCCGACGTGCGCGTCAGACTGTGAGCCGGCTGTTCTGGCTGTTCGTCCAGTTCATGTACCGCAGCGGCGTGTTGACCTACGAGGTCGAGGGTGCCGAGCGCCTGGGTCGGCCCGGACAATTGGTGATCGCCAACCATCCTTCGCTAATCGACGTAGTCGTGCTGATCGCGCTGATCCGCGACGCCAATTGCGTGGTCAAGCAAGGCCTGTGGGACAATCCGTTCACTCGCGGGCCGATCCGCGCGGCGCAGTACATCAGTAACAATGGCAGCGCCGAGATGCTCGACGAAGCCGCCGACGCACTGCAACAAGGCCAGACGCTGATCATCTTCCCCGAAGGTACTCGCACCACACCCGGCCAGGCGCCACAGTTTCACCGCGGTGCCGCCGCCATCGCCTTGCGCGGAGCGCGTCTGGTCACGCCGGTAGTTATCAGCGTGACTCCAACCACCTTGACCAAGGCCGAGCCCTGGTACCGCATTCCAGCACGACGTTTTCATTTTCATCTGCGGGTCGGCGAGGATATCGACCCGCAGGTGTTCGCCGCACGGGGAGCGGCGCCCATTGCGTCACGGCGACTCAACGATTATCTGCATCAACACTTTATAAAGGAGCTCGCACTCGATGAGCCAACTACAGCTTGAAATCAAGCAACTGATCATCGACGCCCTGGGTCTGGAAGACCTCGGACCGGACGATATCGCGGTTGATCAGCCACTCTTCGGTGAAGGGCTCGGGCTCGACTCGGTCGACGCCTTGGAATTGGGCCTGGCAATTCAAAAGCGTTTCGGCATCAAGATCGATGCCGACGCCAAGGACACCCGCAAGCATTTCGCCAGTGTCGACAGCCTGGCCGCCTACGTCCGCGCCAATCGCGCCGTCGCCTGAGGAGGAGCCCAACGTGAACAGCCGTAACGAGATCTTCCTGACTCTGCGCGATGCGCTGGTTGAACTGTTCGAGCTCGAACCCGAGCGCATCAGCCTGGAATCCAATCTGTATCAGGACCTGGAAATCGACAGCATTGACGCTGTGGATCTGATCGATCACATCAAGCGCCAGACCGGCAAAAAAATCGCCGCTGAAGAATTCAAATCCGTACGCACCGTGGGTGATGTGGTCGAGGCCGTGCACCGTCTGGTGAATCAAGAAACGGTCTGAGCCGGACATTAACGAACGAAGCCAGTCTCGCCCGGTTCGGTTTGCAAAGCGGGTGACGGCTGTGGCTGCGCAACCAAACGGGTCACCGGAACGTACGCGATGCAAGCTCCCGCTCAAACAGGCAAGGCAACTGCCGGCCGGCTGATTGGTTTTGGCCTGGTACTGGTCGGCCTCGCCTATCCATTCGCGGTGTACTTGGGCAAGGAGCACCTGTCGCCGCGATTGTTCGCACTGCTGCTCGGCGCGCTCTGGCTGGCACGAATACTGAGCGGCAAACAGACCCCGCTGACCCGTGCGATGGCTACCGCGGCCTTGTTGTTCTGCTTGCTGCTGGGATTGGCTGACAGCAATGCGCTGCTGCTGTGGTATCCGGTGCTGATCAATCTAGCGCTGCTCGGTCTGTTCGCCGGCAGTCTTTATTCCGGCATGCCAGTCATCGAGCGCCTGGCACGCTTGAGCGAACCCGAGCTGCCGCCCGCCGCCGTCCGATATACGCGCCAAGTGACTTGGCTGTGGGTGGCATTCTTCATAATTAACGCCAGCATTGCCACAGGCCTCGCGCTCTGGGGGCCGCTTAGCTGGTGGACCTTGTACACCGGGCTGATCGCGTATCTGCTGATGGGTCTACTGTTCGCCGGAGAATGGCTGGTGCGCCAGCGGGTCAGGAACGCTAAATGAACTGGATTGCCCTGGAGCATCTGCTCGATCAGGCCCCGAACAACCGCACGGTAGCGCTCCAACCTACGCTCCAGCATGCCGAGCTGCGCGAGCAGGCGTTGCGTCTGGCGGGTGGTTTACGTGACCGCGGCGTTCGCCGGATCGCGGTTCATCTGGAGGATGCCGCCGAGCTGGCCATCGCCCTGCTGGGCGCCTGGCGCGCCGGCGTAACCGTGCTGCTACCGGCGGATCTGCAGCCGGCCAATCGTGCGCGTCTTGAGGATCAAGTCGAGCTCTGGCTAACGGACCAGAACGGCGACGTCGGGCTCGCCGATCTTTTTGCCGAACCGCTCGCCGGCGCACCGCTGGATCTCGATCAATGCCAGCTGCTGCTCTGCACTTCCGGCTCCAGCGGCGAGCCCAAACTGATCGAAAAACGCCTGCGACAGCTGGCCAATGAAGTGACGACGCTCGAGGAATGCTGGGGCGCCGATCTCGGTAGCGCCTGCATCATCGGCAGCGTCGCAGCGCAGCACATCTATGGGCTGCTGTTCCGCGTGCTTTGGCCGCTCTGTGCCGGGCGCATCTTTCTACGCAGGGCGCTGCCCTTCCCCGAAGATCTGCAGTTGGCCAGCCGTGAGCAGGCTAGCTTCTGCTGGGTGGCCAGCCCGGCATTGCTCAAACGTATGGGTGACAACCTCGATTGGCCGGGATTGCGCAGCGTGCGCCGGGTATTTTCTTCCGGCGGCCCGCTCGACGCCGACGCAGCGGTGCGGCTGCAACAGCGCCTCGGCCAGGCCCCAACGGAAATCTATGGCAGCTCGGAAACCGGCGGTATCGCCTGGCGTCAGGGCGGCAGACTGTGGCAACCCTTCGCCGCCGTCCAACTGAGCCAGGACGAGCAGGGCGCACTGCAGGTGGCTTCGCCCTGCCTGCCGGAGGGGCATATCGAACAGACCGCCGACGCCGCCCGCATCGAGGCTGATGGCCGCTTCGAACTGCTCGGCCGCCTGGATCGCATCGTCAAGCTGGAAGAAAAACGCATCTCGCTGCCGATGCTGGAAAGCGCACTGGCCAACCATCCTTACGTCAACGAAGCGCGGCTCGGAGTGATCAGTGACAACCGTGCCTACCTCGGGGCGCTGGTCGCGCTCAGCGGCGCCGGTCTGCATGCGTTACGCAATAGCGGCCGGCGTGCATTGACCGAGGCACTGCGCGCACATCTAACGGCGCATTGCGAGGCACTGGCGTTGCCGCGGCGCTGGCGCCTGGTCCGACAGCTCCCGTACAACGCGCAGGGCAAACTGCCGCAAGCGCAACTCGATGCGCTATTACAGGCGCCCCGTACGAAGCAGCCGGAGCGCCTGAGCGCAAGCCAGAGCGATGAGCATTGGCAGTTGGAACTAGGCATTCCGCCGGACCTGGCGCATTTCACCGGGCACTTTCCGCAGACGCCGGTCTTGCCTGGCGTCGTACAGATCGATTGGGCCATGGCCCTGGCCCGCGAGCTGATCGAGGATCTTCCGCCGCGCTTCCAAGGCATGGAAGTGCTCAAGTTCCAGCAACTGGCCCGTCCCGGCGACCAGTTGCAGCTCACCCTTCGCTTCGATCGTGAGCGCGGCAAACTGCATTTCGCCTATCGCAACGGTGAAGCGCCCTGCTCGTCCGGGCGCATTCTGCTGGGAGATCCCGCATGACCACTCTCACTCCGGCCGCGCCGGTCATCAACGAGCCGCGCGAGGCGGTTCTAAACCAACAGTTGGCGCTGGCCATCGACGACGACTGGTTCAAGCCCTGCGTCGTCGTGCCGGTCTACAACCACGAGCGCAGCCTTCCCTCCGTGGTCCAGGCATTGCTCGCCGAAGACCTGCCTTGCGTCCTGGTTGATGACGCGTCTAGCCCTGTCGCCGCCGCGGTTATCGACGAACTGGCGCAACATCCATCGGTACACCTGGTGCGGCACCGCCATAACCAAGGAAAGGGGGCCGCGGTCGCCAACGGCCTGCGCGAAGCGTCTCGCCTGGGCTTCAGCCATGCACTGCAGATCGACGCCGATGGTCAGCACGACCTTGGCTGTCTGTCGCTGTTTCTCGACCGTGCCAGCCAAGCGCCCGATGCGCTGATCTGCGGTTATCCGCAGTACGATTCGAGCGTTCCCAAAGGCCGCCTTTATGCGCGTTATCTGACCCATGTGTGGGTCTGGATCAACACGCTCTCGCTGTCGATTCGCGATTCGATGTGCGGCTTTCGCGTCTACCCGCTACAGCCGACGCTAGCGCTGCTGGACTCGACCGAGCTGGGCAAACGGATGGATTTCGACACCGAAATTCTGGTGCGTCTGCATTGGCGCGAGCAGCCGATGGTATGGCTGCCGACCCGCGTTCACTATCCGGTGGATGGCGTTTCCCATTTCCGCCTGTGGCGCGACAACCTGTTGATCTCCTCCATGCATGCGCGGCTGTTTGGCGGAATGCTCCTGCGTGCCCCCAAACTACTTTGGCGCCGGTGGCTCGGATGAAGGAACACACCGCACCCAGTTCGCATTGGGCCGGGCGTCGCGAGCGCGGCAGCTTTGCGCTGATGAAACTTACAGCGCAGGCCGTGCGTGTGCTTGGCCGGCGTGCGATGACGCCGCTGCTGTATGTGATCGTTCTGTATTTCTATCTGTTCGGCCGCAGCGCCAGACAGAGCGCCTGGGACTATCAACGCAACCTCGCCAGCTGGAGCGGCCGGCGCGAGCTGGCGCCCAGCGCGCGGTCGGTCTATCGCCAGTTCATGGCCTTCGCCGACGCCCTACTGGACAAGCTCGACGCCTGGGGCGGCCGCCTCGATCTGGATCGACTGGTATTACACGACAACGACAATCTGCACGCCGTTCTACAGGCGCCGCGTGGCCAGCTGCTGGTCGGCTCTCACCTGGGCAATCTGGAAATCTGCCGGGCCCTGGCGGAGATGGGCCGCCGGGTGACCATGAATGTGCTGGTCCACACCCGCCACGCCGAGCGCTTCAATCGTCTGCTGGACGAATCCGGCGCGAACAATCTGCGCCTGATCCAAGTCAGCGAACTGGACCCGGCAACCATGCTTATGTTGTCCCAGCGCTTGGACGCAGGCGAATGGCTGGCCATCGCCGGCGATCGCGTACCGCTGCATGGCGGGCGAATCGCCAACGCTGATTTCCTCGGCCAGCCGGCAGCCTTTCCGCAGGGCCCATGGTTGCTGGCCGGCCTGCTGCAGTGCCCGGCCAACCTGCTGTTTTGCCTGAAACAAGGCGAACGTTTTCACGTCTATCTAGAGCCGTTCGCCGAGCGCATCCAGTGGCGGCGCAGCGAGCGCGACGTGGTGATACAGCAGTGGATACAACGTTACGCCGATCGCCTGGCGGCGCGCTGTCTGGACGCACCGATGCAATGGTTCAATTTCTACCCTTTCTGGAATACCCATGAACAACGCCGCAACTGAGCCCGTAATCTTTGGCGAAAACCACCTACGCATCGAGCATGTGCTGACCGTCGCCCAAGGCCGTGCGGCCGCTCGACTGCAAAATGACAGCGCCTTCCGCGAGCGCATCGCTCGCGGCGCGCAGTTTCTCGACACGCTGCTGGATCGCGAAGGCGTGATTTACGGCGTGACCACCGGCTATGGCGATTCCTGCGTGGTGGCGGTGCCGCTGCATCAAGTCGAGGCGCTGCCACAGCACCTGTTCACCTTTCATGGCTGCGGCCTCGGCAAGCTGCTCGACGCCGAAGCGACCCGAGCGGTATTAGCCGCCCGCTTACGCTCGCTGACCCATGGCATGTCGGGCGTGCGCATCGAACTGCTCGATCGTATGCAGGCTTTTCTTGAGCACGACATTCTCCCGCTGATTCCAGAGGAAGGTTCGGTGGGCGCCAGCGGGGACCTGACTCCGCTTTCATATGTAGCCGCGGCGCTGGCGGGGGAGCGCGAAGTCATCTTCCGCGGGGAGCGTCGCAGCTCCGCCGAAGTACATCGTCAGCTCGGCTGGACACCGCTGACGCTACGGCCCAAGGAAGCCTTGGCACTGATGAACGGCACCGCAGTAATGACCGGGCTGGCCTGCCTGGCCTTTGCTCGCGCCGATTACTTGCTGAAACTCGCCACCCGCATCACCGCGCTCAACGTGGTTGCGCTGGAAGGCAATCCCGAACATTTCGACGAGCGCCTGTTCGCCGCCAAGCCGCATCCCGGTCAGATGCAGGTCGCCGCCTGGATTCGCCAGGACCTGGCCATCGAGGCACCAACCGCACCGTTGCACCGCCTGCAGGACCGTTACTCGCTGCGCTGTGCGCCACACGTTCTCGGCGTGCTCGCTGATAGCCTGGGCCTGCTGCGCCAGTTCATCGAGACCGAACTCAACAGCGCCAACGACAACCCGATCATCGACGCGGAAAACGAGCGCGTACTGCACGGCGGGCATTTCTACGGCGGCCATATCGCCTTCGCCATGGACAGCCTGAAGAACCTCGTCGCCAACATCGCCGACCTGCTCGACCGCCAGCTCGCGCTGCTGGTCGATACGCGCTACAACCACGGCCTGCCGAGCAATCTATCCGGCGCACCGGCTGCCACGGCGATGATCAACCACGGCTTCAAGGCCGTGCAGATCGGCACCAGCGCCTGGGCCGCCGAGGCGTTGAAAAACAGCATGCCGGCCAGCGTTTTCTCCCGCTCCACCGAATGTCACAACCAGGACAAAGTGAGCATGGGTACCATTGCCGCGCGCGATGCGCTGCGCAGCCTGGAACTGACTGAACAGGTCGCGGCCGCCACGCTGATAGCGGCCAACCAGGGCGTCTGGCTGCGCCAGCGGAGCGAGGGCGCACGCCCGTTGCCGACTCCGTTACAAGCGATGCACGTTGAACTAGGCGAGGATTTCCCGCCGCTGATCGAGGATCGCGCATTGGAGAGCGAGCTGCGCCTGTGTTTGCAACGCATCCGCGCGCAACACTGGGGGCTTTATGCGTAAGGGGGGCGTTCTGCAGGCAGAAGTCGAGGTGCAGGTGCCGTTCTTCGACGTCGACTCCATGGATGTGGTCTGGCACGGCCATTACGTGAAGTACTTCGAGGTGGCACGTTGCGCCCTGCTCGATCACATCGGCCACAACTACACTCAGATGCGCGACGCCGGCTATGCCTGGCCGATCATCGACGTCCAACTGCGCTATATGCGGGGCGCGCGTTTCAATCAGCGTATCGTCGTCCGTGCCGATCTGGTCGAATGGGAGAACCGACTGAAGATCAACTATTTGATCAGCGACGCCGACTCGGGTGAGCGCATGACCCGCGGCAGCACCGTGCAGGTGGCCGTGGAGATCGCCAGTCGCGAAATGCTGCTGGCGTCGCCCAAGGTATTCGTCGAAGCCGTCGAGCGGGCACTATCGTGATGCGGCTGCTCGACCGTCCCGTCGGACACATCCTGTTGGTACTGAGCCTCCTGCTAATGGCAGGCAACGCCCACGCCTTTGATCTGGCGCAACTCAGTCGTCAATTGAACGAGCCTGCCGTGGTCCGCGGCAATTTCATCCAGGAAAAGTACCTGCGCGCGCTGCCCTTGCCGCTTACCAGCCGCGGCACTTTCGTGCTGGCTCGTGATCGCGGCCTGCTGTGGTTCCTGCAGGAGCCGTTGCAGCAGGATTATCGAATCAGCGACTCGGGCATCGCCCGGCGCGGACCCAGCGGCTGGCAAAAAACCGACCAACAGGGCGCCGCCGCTCGCCAGAACGACTTGTTCCTCGCCGTACTGCAAGGCGACACAACCGCATTGCAGCGCGATTTCGAGCTGGAACTGAGCGGAACAGCGGAGGCCTGGCAGCTGATGCTGACACCACGCTCGCATTTGCTTGGGCAGATATTCAGCGCCATTCTCATTCGCGGCGGCGCAACGGTCGAGCGAATCGAACTTCTCGAAACCCAGAACGACAGCACCGTGCTGCTACTGAACGACAACCAGATCGACGATCAGTTGAGCCCCACCGAACTTCATGACTTCGCCGACTGACAAAGCGCTCAGGCTGCCGTCCTGGCTTTCCTCGCTGTTTCTTCTGGCACTTCTCGGGCTGGTGGGGCTGACCGCCTGGCAATGGCGCAACGGCTCGCCGGTCAGCGCCAACCTGCTGCAGCTATTGCCCAGCGGCACTCCGGGCGCACTGGAGCAACTCGCCGAGCAGCGTATGCAGGAGCCGCTGAACCGCGACCTGATGCTGCTGATTCACCACAGCGATGAAGAAGTGGCCGTTGGGCTGGCCGAAGAGATTGCCGACAGCCTCCGCGCCAGCGGGCTGTTCGCGCAGGTTCGCCGCTCGGTGCAGGCCGACTTGCCAGCGGTGCGTCAGCAGCTACTGGACCAACGACTGGCGCTGCTCGGGCCGGTGAGCCGCGAAGCCTTAATCGCATCGCCGGAAGACTTCGTTCAACACCGACTGCAACGCCTGTACAACCCGTTCGACAGTGCTGGCATCGTGCCGATTGAACAGGACTGGTTCGGCCTCGCCGATCTGGCGCAACGGCAGCTGCCGCAACCGGGCAATATCCATCCGCGCCTCGATGGCATGCTGATCGCTGAACATGGCGGGCAGCGCTGGGCGGTCATCCATGCGCAAACCCATGGCGATGCGTTCGAAGATCGCCTGCCCATGCTGGTGGAGGATCAGGTCAGCGACGCCCGCCGTCGCGTCGAGGCAAATCAGGGCGAGCTGCTGACCGCGGGCGGGTTGCTGCATGCCGCTTATGGGCAGCGACAGGCGCGCGAGGAGGCCAGCCTGATCGGCAGCATTTCGCTGGTAGCGACGCTCGCCTTGTTGCATGCACTGTTTCGTACACCGCGCGTCCTGCTGGTTGCGCTACCGGTCCTGGTCGGCGCGCTCAGCGGTGCCGCCGCCTGCATCGCACTGTTCGGCCAGATCCATGTGCTGACACTGGTGCTCGGCGCCAGCCTGGTCGGCGTCAGTATCGATTTCCCGCTGCACTATCTGTCCAAGAGCTGGACCTTGCAGCCGTGGCAGAGCTACCGGGCGTTGCGCCTGACGCTTCCAGGACTGGCGCTGGCATTGGCGACCAACGTCATCGGCTATCTGGCCATGGCGTTCACCCCGTTCCCGGCGCTGAGCCAGGTGGCGGTGTTTTCCGCCGCGGGCCTGCTCGGCGCCTTCGCCTGCGCCACGTGTTTGTTGCCATCGCTGCTGACCGCGCCGCTGCAGCCATGGCCCGCCCCACTGGGTTGGGCCGGGCACTGTTTGACGCTGCGCAATGCCTTGCTTCGCCGGCTCTCCACGCCGTGGCTGCTCGCCGGATTTGTGCTGTTCTGTATTGCCGGCGTCAGCCAAGTTTCCTTCAAGGACGATTTGCGCCAGTGGGTCAGCCGTGCGCCAGTGCTCCAGCAGCAGGCCGAACGCATCGGCGAAATCACCGGCTTCGAACCGACCAGCCAGTATTTTCTGGTCCGCGCGGCGAATCCCGATGAGCTGCTGACGCGGCAGGAAGCGCTCGGCGTTCGCCTCGATGCGCTGGTTGCGGAGCAGAAACTTCACGGTTATCTGGCGCTGAGCCAACTGGTCGCACCAACGTCGGCTCAGGAAAGCCTACATCTCGTGCTGCCGCACTTGCTGGAAGCCAGTCAGCCCCTACTGGAGCTTGGCGTGACGCCCGAAATGCTCGACGCGGAGGTAGCCGGCCTTCTGGCACAACCTCCGACGACCCTGACAGATGTGCTTGCCGGGCCGCTGGCAGAGCCATGGCGGCCGTTGTGGTTGGGCGTCCAAAATGATGGCTCGGTCGCTGGGTTGGTGAGTCTGCAAGGGCTTCGCGACAGCGCGGCGCTTCACGGCCTGGCCACCGATATCGATGGTGTCAGTCTGATTGACCGGCTGGCCGAACTGAACCGCCTGTTTGCCGATACCCAAGTCCAGGCCGCCCTCCTCAAACTGCTGGCCGCCGCGTTGATTCTCGCTTTGCTGTGCCTACCGTTCGGCTGGCGTGGTGCCCTGCGCTGCATTTCTGTGCCGCTGCTGTCGGCCCTCGGGAGCTTGGCCTGCCTGGGCTGGCTGGGTCAGCCGCTGACCCTGTTCGGTCTGTTCGGCTTGCTGCTAGTCAGCGCAATCGGTGTCGATTACGCCATCCTCATGCGCGAGCGAATTGGCGGCGCCGCCGTGAGTTTGGTCGGGACCTTGTTGGCGGCCGTCACTACTTGGTTGTCCTTCGGCCTCCTGGCCTTGTCGAGTACACCGGCGGTGAGCAACTTCGGCCTGGCGGTAGGACTCGGTCTGGTGTTCGCCTTCGCCCTGGCGCCGTGGGCCGCCGAACCGGACCAGGAAGATGCATGCTGAGCTCGAAGCAAGCGGCCGCGCTGTTTGCACGGACCCTTCAACTGAAACTAATTCCCTCAGCCTGCTGGGCTGCTTCCACCCTGCTGCCGGACGCGCTGGGCATCCGCCAGACATCAACCATCCCCTTTTGTCGAGTCAAGCAATGACCAAGGCATTCGTGAATCCTGAACAACGTAGCGTCGTCGTAATCGGAGCGGGCCCTGCTGGCGCCATCGCCGCCGCCCTGCTCAAGCGCAAGGGCCACGACGTGCTGATCGTCGAGCGGCAGCGCTTCCCTCGCTTCTCCATTGGCGAGAGCCTGCTGTCGCATTGCCTGGATTTCGTCGAAGAGGCCGGGATGCTCGAAGCGGTCCGGGCCGCTGGTTTCCAGACCAAGCATGGCGCGGCATTTGGCTGGGGCGAGCGCTACACCGATTTTGATTTCAGGGACAAATTCACCGAAGGCCATGGCAGCACCTATCAGGTTCAGCGCGCCGATTTCGACAAACTGCTGGCTGACCAGGCCGAGTTGCAGGGCGTGGAGATCCGCTACGAGGAAGAAATCATTTCGGTTGACTTCGAAGGCCTGCGCCCGTTGCTCCAGGCACGTCGTCTTGATGGCAGCGAATATGCGATCGAGGCGGACTTCATCCTCGACGCCAGCGGTTACGGCCGGGTGTTGCCGCGCCTGCTCGACCTTGAGGCGCCGTCGAATTTCCCGGTGCGCCGCGCCGTGTTCACCCATATCAAGGACAACATCGACGACCCGCGCTTCGATCGCGACAAGATCCTCATCACTACTCATCCCGAGCTTCGCGACGTCTGGTATTGGACCATCCCGTTCAGCAACGGCCGCTGCTCGCTTGGCGTAGTCACCAGTGCCGAACGCTACGAAGGGCGGCCTCTCGACCTGGATGCCTGCCTCAAGGCGTTCGTCAAGGAGGCGCCGAACCTCAGCGGCATACTGAAAAACGCCGAGTGGGATACGCCGGCACGCTTGATCGGCGGCTATTCGGCCAACGTCAAAACGTTGTACGGTCCGGGCTTCGCCCTGTTGGGCAATGCGGCGGAATTCCTTGACCCGGTGTTCTCTTCAGGCGTGACCATCGCGATGCGTTCCGCGAGCATGGCCGCCGCCGTTCTGCACCGCCAGCTGTCGGGCGAGACGGTGGACTGGGAAAGCGAGTTCGCCGCGCCGCTCAAGCGTGGCGTGGATACATTCCGGACCTACGTAGAGGGTTGGTACGACTGCAGCTTCCAGGACGTGATTTATTACGAACACGCCCAGCCGGAGATACGTCGAATGATCAGCTCGATCCTCGCCGGCTATGCCTGGGACCTCAAGAACCCCTATGTCGCCGAATCCAAACGCCGCCTGCGTGTACTGGCCGAGCTCTGCGCGGCGGACACACCAGCATGAGCCTGTCGGCATGAACATGCTCGTTGTACGCATGCGAGCGCTGATATGGCTGCCGCTGCTGTTGTCACTCGCCGCTTGCGCCCAGCGCTTGCCGCTGCCAACGCAGACACCAGAGCTGCAGCTGCCCTTACAGCTGCATATTCAGCGCCACGGTTTCGGCGAAAGCCAGGACTGGCTGCTGGTCATTCAGCAGGACGGCGCCGCACTACGCTGGTCACTGCTCGATCCTTTGGGCATTCCGCTGGCACGTCAGCTTCTGAGCGACGGCGAATGGCAGGCCGATGGTTTGCTTCCGCCCAACCCTGAGGCGCGCGAGTTGTTTGCCGCATTGCTGTTTGCGCTGACGCCGGCGGAGCAGTTGAGCACGCTGTATGCGAATACGCAGTGGAGCCAGCAAGAAAATGAACGAACGATGCGGCATGACGCTTCGTCGCCCTGGCGTGTGCGTTATCGACAGAATGACCGCTTCGAACTCGACGTCGGGCCGGCACTCACCTATCGTGTCGCCCCCATTGCTGCAGCCGCCGGAACCCGCCACTGATGACCGCTTATCTGAACGCCCTTGGGGTGATCTGCGCGCTGGGTCGTGGCAAGGCCGAGGTGGCGCGCCGACTGCTGGCCGGAGACGGCTCCGGCATGAAGAACTGTCCAAAGAGGGTCGCCGGGCGCACGCTGCCAGTCGGCGCGGTGACTGCTGAATTGCCTTCGCTGGCGGGCGCCGAGTTGCACGATGCCACGCGCAACAATCAGCTGCTGTTGGCCGCGGCAGAAGAAATCCGCGCCGAAATCAGCGCGGCGATCGCTCGCTTCGGCGCGGCCCGGATCGGCGTGGTCATCGGCACCAGCACGAGCGGCATTCAGGAAGCGACCCAAGGCGTCGCAGGGCTTTTCCGCGACGGACAGCTGCCTTCCAGTTACCACTACGGTCATCAAGAGCTGAGCGCGCCAGCGAGCTTTCTCACCGATCTGTTTCAGCTCAGCGGTCCTAGCTATTCCATCTCGACGGCTTGCACATCCGGCGCACGGGCATTGCTCAGCGCCAAGCGTCTGCTGGATGCTGGCATCTGCGATGCGGTGCTCTGCGGCGGAGTCGATACGCTCTGCGACCTGACACTGCAGGGCTTTAGCGCTTTGGAGGCCACCAGCGAGCGGATCTGCAATCCGTTCTCCGTCTCCCGCGACGGCATCAACATCGGCGAAGCGGCGGCGTTGTTCCTGATGACCCGGGACGCAGCCCCTATCGCCCTGCTCGGCGGCGGCGCTAGTTCCGATGCGCATCATATTTCCGCGCCCGACCCGCAAGGCCAGGGCGCCATCGAGGCAATGCACAAAGCGCTGGCCAGCGCGTCGACTCAGGCGGAGCACATCAACTATCTGAACCTTCATGGCACCGCCACCCGCCACAACGACGCAATGGAAAGCGTCGCGGTCGCCGCGGTGTTTCCGGCCGGAGTGCCCTGCTCATCGAGCAAGCCCCTCACCGGACACACGCTGGGTGCCGCTGGCGCGCTGGAAGCCGCGTTCTGCTGGCTGGCCTTATCCGAGCACAACCCTACGCGGTTGCTCCCACCGCACTGCTGGGACGGCCAGCAAGACCCTGAATTGCCGCGCCTGAACCTAGTCGCAGCCGGCACGTCGATGCCAGCTACCGGCGCGCGGCGGATGATGAGCAACTCCTTTGCCTTCGGTGGCAACAACATCAGCCTGATCGTGGGGGACGCGCCGTGATCAACTGGCCGGTATCCGAGCTGCTGCCTCACGCAGGCGACATGATTCTGCTGGATGCGATCGAGGCATTCGACGCAGAGAGCATCGTTGCCCATTTGCAGGTTCGTTCTGGCGGTCTGTTCAACTTGGCCGACGGCAGTCTGCCAGCCTGGGTCGGCATCGAAATAATGGCCCAGACGGTTGCTGCGTTCGCCGGTTGCCAAGCGAGGTTGGCCGGCCAGCCGGTGGAGTTGGGCTTCCTGCTCGGCACCCGTAAATTTCAATGCAATGCAGAATACTTCCCCGTCGGTTGTCAGCTGCGTGTTCAGGCGCTTCGCTCGTTGCAGGATGACAACGGCATGGGTGTGTTCGAGTGTCATCTCGACGGGCCCGGCATCCATGCCGAGGCGCGTCTCAATGTGTTCCGCCCGCCCGAGGTGGCGAGCTATCTACAAGAGCCCACTCCATGACTGAAAGCATTCTTGTCACTGGCTCCAGCCGTGGCATCGGTCGCGCCATCGCCCTACGCCTGGCCAAAAGCGGCTACGACATCGTCCTGCATTGCCGTGCGCGACGCGACGAGGCCGAAACCGTACAAGCGCAGATTCAGGCGATGGGGCGTCAGGCACGGATTCTTCAATTCGACGTTGCCGACCGCGCTCAATGCCGCATGCAACTGGAAGCCGATATCGAAGCACATGGCGCTTACTACGGGGTGGTCTGCAATGCTGGTCTCACCCGCGACGGCGCCTTCCCCGCGTTGACCGAGGACGACTGGGACCTGGTGATGCGCACCAATCTCGATGGCTTTTACAATGTGCTGCAGCCGCTGACCATGCCAATGATTCGCCGCCGCCAGCCTGGGCGCATCGTCTGCATCACGTCGGTATCGGGACTGATCGGCAACCGCGGCCAGGTCAACTACAGTGCCTCCAAGGCCGGCGTAATAGGCGCAGCCAAAGCCCTCGCCGTCGAACTGGGCAAGCGCCGTATCACGGTCAACTGCGTTGCGCCGGGACTGATCGAGACGGACATGCTGGACGAAAACCTGCCCATCGAGGAGATGCTCAAGATGATTCCAGCCCAGCGCATGGGCGCGCCCGGGGAAGTCGCCGGTGCGGTGAATTTCCTGATGTCGGACGAGGCCGGCTACATCACGCGCCAAGTATTAGCGGTCAACGGCGGGCTGTGCTGATGAAACGTGTCGTCGTCACCGGCATGGCTGGGATCACTTCGCTGGGCAGCGATTGGGCTTCCATCGAGGATAACTTTAGCGCCAATCGCAGCGGTATCCGCCGCATGCACGAGTGGGATCGCTTTACCGAGCTCAATACGCGGCTGGCAGGCCCGGTGGACGATTTCGCCGTGCCCGGCCACTGGACGCGCAAGCAGCTGCGCAGCATGGGTCGAGTTTCGAAGCTGTCGGTGAAGGCTGCCGAGCAAGCATTGGAGCATGCCGGTTTGCTCGGCGACGGGTCGATTCGCGACGGCCGCATGGGTGTCGCCTGTGGCTCGTCCACCGGCAGCACCGAGGAGATCAAGGCGTTCGGCAATATGCTGCTGAACTCCGTGGCCGATGGGCTGAATGCCAACTCCTACATCCGCATGATGCCGCACACCACGGCGGCGAATATCAGCATCTTCTTCGGCTTGACCGGCCGTGTGATCCCCACCTCGAGCGCGTGCACCAGCGGCAGCCAGGGCATCGGTTATGCCTACGAGGCGATCAAATTCGGTCGTTTGCCGATGATGCTGGCGGGCGGTGCCGAAGAGCTCTGCGCCACCGAAGCGATGGTGTTCGACGCGCTCTATGCCACCAGCCTGAAGAATGACGCCCCTCAGACATCGCCGCGCCCCTACGACGCCGATCGCGACGGCCTTGTGATAGGCGAAGGTGCGGGCATGCTGGTGCTGGAAGAGTTGGAGCATGCCCTGGCTCGCGGTGCCACTATCCATGCCGAACTGATCGGCTTCGGCAGCAATGCCGATGGCTTGCACGCCACTAAACCCGAGCAGCTGACCATGCGTCGTGCGATGGAACTGGCGCTCGAGGATGCGGGGATTCCAGCCGAGGCAATCGGCTACGTCAATGGCCACGGCACGGCCACCGAACAGGGCGACATCGCCGAGACGCTGGCGACTCAGGCACTGTTCGGCTCACGCATGCCGATCAGCTCGCAGAAGAGCTTTCTCGGCCATACGCTAGGCGCCTGCGGAGCGCTAGAATCCTGGTTCAGCATCGAGATGATGAACCAGGATCGCTATATCCACACGCTGAATCTCGACAGCATCGATCCGCGCTGTGGCGAACTGGACTATCTGACCGGCACACCGCGATCGATGCAGCATGAATACGTGATGAACAACAATTTCGCCTTCGGCGGCATCAATACCTCATTGATTTTCCGCCGCTGGGCTTGAGCGTTTACCCCCGTCCAAAACACCGCAAGGAAAATGCAATGAAGAAAACCACATGGATCGGCGCCGCACTCGTGCTTTGTGCATTGCCCGGTATCAGCCAGGCCCGTGATACCACCCATTACCTGCCATTCGATCAGGTAGTCGCTGAAGCCACCGCCTCGGGCAAACTCGACGGCAGTGTCAAGTTCTACCTGGCCGGCAAGACGCCTGGCAGCGCGCAGGTCATCCGCCGAGATGTGTCGACCAGCAAGAAGACAAACGCCTTCAACAAGACCGACGAAGGCGCCTGCAGCTGGGCCCTGCAATCGGCGTTGATCAGCATGCAACAGGCAGCTAAAGCTGCCAACGCCAACGCCGTGGTGGACATTACAAGCAACTACAAGCACGTCGAATACAAGGACAGCCAGAAGTACGAGTGCCATGCCGGCGCTATCATGGCTGGTGTCGCGATCAAGGGTAATCTGGCCAAGGTCAAATAAGCCTGCTGCGCCCGGCCCCTTCGTGCAGTGCCGGGCGCGTGCTGACGTTTCGATCTCTCGCTTTTCTCTCCTCCGATTGTCAGTCGAGAACTGTACCCGACCGAACGAATAAGTGGACCCGCGAGTCAACAGAGCAGACCCGTTACTATCTTGAGGAGCAGCTCATGTTCGACAAACCGTCGCACAAATTCGAAGTCAATTACATCTTCCAGAACGACCCCCGCGTTCAAATCATCGAGTCGGGAGAGGATCGCATGTCGCAGGGCAGGGCCGCGCGGCACCTGATTGAACTGCACAACGGCGATGCAGAAAACAGCCTGGTGATGCCCGATGCAGACGCCGATGAGGGCAAGTTGCTGGAGCAGGCCGAGGTGATGGGAATCACCGATATCCGCGTAACGAAGCTGATTCACGAGCATAAGCCCGGCACCACACCGGGCCACTATCAACAGCCATAAACGAAGAGAGCCGCAGTAAGCGGCTCTTTTTTCCGGCGGCTTTCTTTCAGCCGTGATACCGGGCCGACAGCTCATGCACCGACTCGATGAAGGCGCCGGCATGGGCCGGGTCAACTTCAGGCGTGATGCCGTGGCCAAGGTTGAACACATGACCGTTGCCATGACCGAAGCTGGCCAGAATACGCCCGACCTCTGCACGGATTGCTTCCGGTTTGGCGAACAGAACACTAGGGTCCATATTGCCCTGCAGGGCAACTTTGCTGCCGACGCGTGCCCGTGCACTGCCGATGTCGCAGGTCCAGTCGAGGCCCAGCGCCTCGGCACCGGAATCGGCCATCGACTCCAGCCATAACCCGCCTCCCTTGGTGAACAAGATCACCGGCACACGACGCCCGTCGTGCTCACGGATGAGCCCGTCGACAATTTTCTGCATATAGGCCAGAGAGAATTCCTGATAGGCCGCTGCGGAGAGGCTGCCACCCCAGGAATCGAAGATTTGCACCGCTTGCGCCCCGGCGAGAATCTGACCGTTGAGGTAGCTGGTGACCGATTGCGCCAACTTGCCGAGCAGCGCGTGCATGGCCTGGGGGTTTTCGTAAAGCATGGCCTTGGACTTGCGGAAGTCCTTCGATGAACCGCCTTCAACCATGTATGTCGCCAGCGTCCAAGGACTGCCGGAAAAGCCGATCAGCGGGACCCGGCCGTTCAGTTCACGGCGAATGGTCCGCACGGCATTCATGACGTAGCCCAAATCCTGCTCAGGATCGGGAATCGGCAGCGCCTCGATGTCGGCCATGCTGCTGACGGTCTTTTTGAAGCGCGGGCCCTCACCGGTTTCGAAGTACAGGCCCAGGCCCATGGCGTCCGGCACGGTGAGGATATCGGAGAAGAGGATCGCGGCGTCCAGCGGATAGCGGTCCAGTGGCTGCAGCGTGACCTCGCAGGCCAACTCGGGATTCATGCACAGGCTCATGAAGTCGCCCGCCTTGCTACGGCTGGCCCGATACTCGGGGAGGTAGCGTCCGGCCTGGCGCATCATCCACACCGGGGTGACGTCGACAGGTTGCTTGAGCAGGGCGCGAAGGAAGCGATCGTTCTTCAAGGCAGTCATGTCTGGGTTCCAGCAAAAAAGTGGCGGCATTGTCGCAAAGCGGAAAACAAAAGGCACGGCGAGTGCCGTGCCTTTTGTCTATAGGCCTGATTCAGGTCAGACGGGCTTGGTGCCGTAAAGCAAGCGTAGGGTGGATGTCGCTTTTAACATCCACCTTGCCCCGCTCGTTGGGTCGGACAAGCGGGGGCCCACCTACGAATCAAACTTCCAGGTAGTCCAGAATCCCTTCGGCGGCCTGACGGCCTTCGAAAATCGCCGTCACCACCAGATCGGAACCGCGCACCATATCGCCACCCGCGAAGATCTTTGGATTGCTGGTCTGATGCTTGAACTCACCCATTTCCGGGGCCACTACGCGGCCTTGGTTATCAGTCTGAATGCCCTGACCTTCGAACCAGTCGGCCGGACTCGGGCGGAAGCCGAAAGCGATCACCACGGCATCGGCGGGCAGCACTTCCTCGGAACCAGGAATCGGCTCGGGACTTCGGCGGCCACGGGCATCCGGCGCACCGAGACGGGTCTCGACGACCTTGACGCCTTCGACCTTGCCTTCGCCTACGATGGCGATGGGTTGGCGGTTGAAGAGGAACTTCACGCCCTCTTCCTTGGCATTCTTCACTTCTTTGCGCGAGCCCGGCATGTTCGCCGCGTCACGGCGATAGGCACAGGTAACGCTTTTGGCACCCTGGCGGATGGAGGTGCGGTTGCAGTCCATCGCAGTGTCGCCGCCGCCCAGCACCACGACCTTCTTGCCCTTCATATCGACGAAGTCTTCCGGTGACTTCTCGAAGCCGAGGTTGCGGTTGACGTTGGCAATCAGAAAGTCCAGCGCATCGTGCACGCCTGGCAGATCTTCACCGGGGAAGCCACCTTTCATGTAGGTGTAGGTGCCCATACCCATGAATACTGCGTCGTACTCGGCCAGCAGCTGATCGATGCTGATGTCCTTGCCGATCTCGGTATTCAGGCGGAACTCAATGCCCATGCCGCCGAATATTTCGCGACGACGACTAAGCACGCTCTTTTCCAGCTTGAATTCAGGAATACCGAAGGTCAGCAGACCTCCAATCTCAGGATTCTTGTCGAAGACAACCGGCGTGACGCCGCTGCGTACCAGCACGTCGGCACAACCGAGGCCGGCCGGGCCGGCACCAATGATGGCAACCTTCTTGCCGGTCGGCTTGACCTTGGACATGTCGGGACGCCAGCCCATGGCGAAGGCGGTGTCGGCGATGTACTTCTCCACCGAGCCGATGGTGACCGCGCCAAAACCGTCGTTCAGGGTGCAGGCGCCTTCGCACAGGCGATCCTGAGGGCAGACGCGTCCACAGACTTCGGGCAGGGTGTTGGTCTGATGCGCCAGTTCGGCGGCTGCGAGGATATTGCCCTCGGAGACCAGCTTGAGCCAGTTGGGAATGTAGTTGTGAACCGGGCACTTCCACTCGCAGTAGGGGTTACCGCAGCCCAGACAACGATGGGCTTGCTCGCAGGCGTTCTGCGGCTTGAAGGGTTCGTAGATCTCGACGAATTCCTTCTTGCGCTGACGCAGCAGCTTCTTCTTCGGATCCTTGCGCCCGACCTCGATGAACTGGAAGTCGTTATTCAGACGTTCAGTCATTTCAAAACCTCTTAGCGGCAGCCGCAAGCCTAAGGCCGCAAGCTGCATGACAATCACGGAGCGGGGCCAGCCTCAAGCCAATGCCTGAAGCTGGCCGCTGAATCTGCTTTTTATTGGGGGTTCGCCCGAGTGCTCGACAACAGCAATGCCAGGTTCGCCGCCTTTGGCTTGACTAGCCAGAAGCGACGCAAGTAGTCGTCAAGGTTTTCGAGAAGCTTCGTACCCCATGCGCTGCCGGTTTCGGCGACATACTCGCGCAACACCTCTTGCAGATGACTACGGTGGGCTTCCATCGCCTCGCCCGTGATGCGCTGCAGGTTTACCAGTTCGTTATTTACGCGATCGACGAAGCTGTTATCCATGTCGAGTACGTAGGCGAAACCACCGGTCATGCCAGAGCCAAAGTTGTACCCGGTCTTGCCGAGAACGCAGACGAAGCCGCCAGTCATGTATTCGCAGCAGTGATCGCCGGTTCCTTCAACGACTGCATGAGCCCCGGAGTTACGCACGGCGAAACGCTCACCGGCGGTACCAGCAGCGAACAACTTGCCGCCGGTTGCGCCATACAGACAGGTATTGCCGATGATGGCCGAGTTCTGCGATTCGAACCCGCTGTTCTTCGGCTGGGTGACGACCAGTTTGCCACCGGTCATGCCCTTGCCGACGTAGTCGTTGGCGTCGCCTTCCAGATAGAGATGCAAACCACCGGCGTTCCAAACGCCGAAGCTTTGGCCTGCCGTGCCCTTGAAGCGGAAAGTGATGGGCGCATCCTTCATGCCCTGGTTGCCGTGCACCTGAGCGATCTCACCGGAAACACGCGCACCGATGGACCGGTCACAGTTGCAGATATCCAGCTCGAATTCGTCGCCACTCTTGGCGTCGATTGCCGTGCGGGCGAGCTTGACCATTTCCTCAGCCAGCAGGCCCTGGTCGAACGGTGGATTCTTCTCCACCTGACAGAACTGCGGCTTGTCGGCAGAGATGTGATCGCTGCCGAGCAAGGGGGCCAGGTCGAGGTGGTTCTGCTTGGCGGTTTCACCCGGTAGCAACTCAAGAAGATCGGTGCGGCCGATCAGGTCCTGCAGGCTGCGTACGCCCAGCCTCGCTAGCCACTCGCGCGTTTCCTCAGCGACGAATGTGAAGAAGTTGACCACCATGTCGACAGTGCCGATGAAATGATCCTTGCGCAGCTGATCGTTCTGCGTGGCGACACCGGTGGCGCAGTTGTTCAAATGGCAGATACGCAGGTACTTACAACCCAGCGCGATCATCGGCGCAGTACCGAAGCCGAAGCTCTCCGCGCCGAGGATGGCGGCCTTGACCACGTCCAGACCGGTCTTCAGGCCGCCGTCGGTTTGCACACGGACCTTGCCACGCAGGTCGTTGCCGCGCAGGGTCTGATGGGTCTCGGCCAGGCCAAGCTCCCAGGGCGAGCCGGCGTAACGGATGGAGGTCAGCGGCGAAGCGCCCGTACCGCCGTCATAGCCGGAAATGGTGATCAAATCCGCGTAGGCCTTGGCGACGCCAGCGGCAATGGTGCCGACACCAGGCTCAGCGACCAGCTTGACCGACACCAGCGCCTTCGGGTTGACCTGCTTGAGGTCAAAGATCAGCTGGGCCAGGTCTTCGATCGAATAGATGTCATGGTGCGGCGGCGGCGAAATCAGCGTGACGCCCGGCACCGCGTAGCGCAGCTTGGCGATCAAACCGTTGACCTTGCCGCCGGGCAGTTGGCCACCTTCGCCGGGCTTCGCACCCTGGGCAACCTTGATCTGCAGCACTTCGGCGTTGACCAGATATTCCGGGGTGACACCGAAGCGACCCGTCGCGACCTGCTTGATCTTCGAGCTGCGCTCGGTGCGATAACGCGCAGGATCTTCGCCACCCTCACCCGAGTTGGAGCGCGCGCCGATGCGATTCATCGCAGCAGCAATGGCCTCATGAGCTTCCGGCGACAGCGCACCGAGCGAGATACCTGCCGAATCGAAGCGCTTGAGGATCTGCTCGAGCGGCTCGACCTCTTCGAGTGCCAACGGCTGATCCGAAACCTTGAGCTTGAGCAAGTCTCGCAGCATCGCTGCGGGACGCTGATCGACCAGCGTGGTGTATTCCTTGAAGCGGTTGTAATCGCCCTGCTGCACAGCGACCTGCAGTGCAGCCACCACGTCGGGGTTGTAGGCGTGATACTCACCGCCGTAGACGAACTTCAACAGGCCACCCTGCTGGATCGGCTTGCGAGCGCTCCAGGCATCTGCCGCGAGCGCTTTCTGTTCGGCTTCTAGGTCAGCGTAGCGCGCGCCCTTGATACGGCTGGCAACACCACGGAAGCTGACATCGACAACCTCATCGGCCAGGCCCACGGCTTCGAACAGCTGGGCGCCACGGTACGAGGTGATGGTCGAAATACCCATCTTCGAGATGATCTTAAGCAGGCCCTTGGAGATGCCCTTGCGGTAGTGCTTGAACACCTCGTAGAGGTCACCCAGCACTTCGCCAGTACGGATCAGGTCGCCGAGCACTTCGAAGGCCAGGAACGGGTAAACCGCCGTCGCGCCGAAGCCGATCAGCACGGCGAAGTGATGCGGATCACGTGCAGTAGCGGTTTCAACGAGGATGTTGCAGTCGCAGCGCAGGCCGGTTTCGATCAGGCGGTGATGCACCGCACCGACGGCCAGAGAAGCATGCACCGGCAACTTGCCCGGCACGATATGGCGGTCACTGAGAACCAGCATGACCTTGCCGCTGCGCACCGCTTCCTCTGCTTGGTCGGCGATGTTGCGCACCGCGGCTTCGAGACCTATGGATTCATCGTAGTTGAGGTCGATCATCTGCCGCTCGAAGCCCGGGCGGTCGAGCTCCATGATGGTCCGCCACTTTGCCGGAGAGATTACCGGGGTGGTCAGAATCGCACGGTTGGCATGGTCTGCTGTTTCCTCGAAGACGTTGCGCTCGGCACCCAGGCAGGTCTCCAGCGACATCACGATGGATTCACGCAACGGGTCGATCGGCGGGTTGGTAACCTGCGCGAACTGCTGGCGGAAATAGTCGAACGGCGAACGTACGCGACGCGACAGCACGGCCATCGGCGTGTCGTCACCCATTGAGCCGACCGCTTCCTGGCCCTGCTCGGCGAGCGGACGCAACACCTGGTCACGCTCTTCGAAGGTGACCTGGAACATCTTCATGTATTGCTTGAGTTGGTCGGCGTCGTAGAACGCCGAGCCGTGGTCGTTATCGTCCAGGGTCGACTGGATGCGCAGTGCGTTCTGGCGCAGCCAGGTTTTGTACGGATGCTGAGACTTCAGGCGGTTGTCGATGTCATCAGTATGCAGCACCTGCCCTGTTTCGGTATCGACTGCCAGGATCTGACCCGGGCCGACCCGGCCCTTGGCAATGACGTCTTCCGGCTTGTAATCCCATACGCCGACTTCCGAAGCCAGCGTGATGTAGCCGTTGGTGGTGGTTACCCAGCGCGCTGGGCGCAGCCCGTTGCGGTCGAGCAGGCAGATCGCATGGCGACCGTCGGTCAACACTACACCAGCGGGACCGTCCCAAGGCTCCATATGCATGGAGTTGAATTCGTAGAAGGCTCGCAGATCCGGGTCCATGGTTTCGACGTTCTGCCAGGCTGGCGGAATGATCATGCGCAGGCCGCGGAACAAATCCATGCCGCCGGTGACCAACAGCTCCAACATGTTATCCATGCTCGAGGAGTCGGAGCCGGTGCGGTTGACCAGCGGATCGAGGCTTTCCAGGTCCGGCAGCAGTTCGTTGGCGAACTTCAGCCGGCGCGCCTGGGCCCAGTTGCGGTTGCCGGTAATGGTGTTGATTTCACCGTTGTGGGCGAGAAAGCGGAACGGCTGCGCCAGCGGCCATTGCGGCATGGTGTTGGTGGAGAAGCGTTGATGGAAAACGCAGATGGCAGTCGCCAAACGCTCGTCGCCGAGATCGGGATAGAACTGCGCCAAATCGGCCGGCATCATCAGGCCTTTATAGATGATGTCCTTGTCGGAGAGGCTGCAGACATAGAATTCCTTGTCGCCGGCCAGCGCCACTTCAGCGCGCCGACGAGCGAAGAACAGCTTGATACCGAAGTCACGCTCGGACATGCCTTCAGCCGAGACGAACACCTGCTCGATGCGCGGCAAGCGCTCCAGCGCGAGGCGCCCCAGCACAGTGGTATCGATCGGAACCTCGCGCCAGCCGACCAGAGTCAGCCCCTGGGCTGCAATCTGCTCGTTGATGCTGGCCCGGGCTGCATCCGCCTTGGCCGTGTCCTGGCTGAGAAAGATCATGCCGACGGCATACAGCGCCGGCAGATCGACTTCGAAATGCTGCTTGGCCATGGCGCGCAGAAACGCGTCGGGCTTTTGCATCAGCAGGCCGCAGCCATCGCCGGTTTTACCGTCAGCGTTGATGCCGCCTCGGTGAGTCATGCAGGTGAGCGATTGAATAGCAGTCTGAAGCAGGTGATGGCTTGCCTCGCCCTGCATGTGGGCGATCAGACCGAAGCCGCAGTTATCCTTGAACTCTTCAGGACGAAACAGACCTGCTCTCATAGGCACTCCACCAGCTAAAACGTTGTAAATCAACCCCTTATTGACGGCGCACAGAACCGCCCCGTCATACACGTGGGCAAAAGGGGGAGCAGTTTACAAAGCCAGATAGAACGACACAATTTTATTTTTGCAGGCCCCAAAACGGTGCGTAACGCACTATTTTGGGGCGTATATTAACGAGCCTGTACGATTTCCTGCTGCACGCTAGCGAAACTCCGCGCCCACGGCTTGCCTGCCTTCAACGAAGTCGGTAGTGCCTTGATGGCCTCAAGTGCCGCACTACGGTTGGCGAAGTTGCCATGGGTGACCACATAGAGCGGCTTGCCCTCATGCTGTTTGACGAAATACCGATAGCTGTTGCCGTGCTGTTTCACCAAAGCTTCTGCATTGCTCCGGGTACGCGTTCCCAATACCTGAACCAGATAATTGGTGCCGGGCTGACTGGTATACCATGCCGCCGCGGACGCGCCGGCCGCGGCAGGTTTTGCGACGATTTGTCGCTCTGGCTCGCGAGGAGCCTCGGCCGGAGCTGCAGGTTCGGAAGGCGGGCTTTGTACTGCAGAGGAGCCCGCGGCATCCTGAGCCGGAGCGACTTGCTCGTCGGACGTTGCGGGCTCCTCCAGGGCCGATTCCGACGACTCATCTAGTTCAGCGTTGCCGGCGGCAGCGAGGGGCTCGCGAATAATGGGTTGTTCTGGCTGAGACTGAGTGTCGCCAGGCGTGGAATCACCAACAGATACACCAGCACCCGCGGCCTCCTCGCCCTTCGGCGAGGTCTCTGCAGAGCCCGTGCCGAGCGGCAGACTAGTGGTGGCAGGTACGGGCTGATCCCCCGCATCACGCATTAGAAACGCAATCACGACGACACACAGGACAGCAGCCAAAGCCAGAAGATGCTTCATCGGCAACGGCCAACTCCATCCAGCCGATTTGCGAGCGCCCTTTGAGTGTTGCATCGCATCGATGAGCTCGTCCCGGGCCGCCTGATTTATCGCACCCGGCCATCCGCCTGAGTTCTCGTGAATTCGCGCAATCTGCTCTTCGCTGAAACAGTCCAGGCTGCTTCCGGCTCCTTCTAGGCGCAGCATCAGATATTCCAGGGTCTCTTCTTCTTCGTAGGGCTGAAGCGCGATTACATGGAAGCGCTCCTCCCCTTCGACCAGCGCCTCCAGACGTGCCACCAGCGAGTGCTCACCGAACAGAAAGACGTGCGGCCGTCCTTCCGGGTTCCCCTGGGCCAATCGCAACAGCGTTTCTACCGCAGCGCCTGTAAGGCGCTCGGCA
The DNA here is from genome assembly GCF_024448715.1 of Stutzerimonas stutzeri. GTDB lineage: Bacteria > Pseudomonadota > Gammaproteobacteria > Pseudomonadales > Pseudomonadaceae > Stutzerimonas > Stutzerimonas stutzeri_AR. Next base: position 430,629 of record NZ_JAMOHZ010000004.1, on the reverse strand, counting down.
TCATCGACCAGCAGGTATACCTCCTGCCCGGTCAGCGCCAATTGAATGATTTGCGCCATGATCGAGTCGAAGTCAGCGCTCGGGCTACCCAACGCCTGGGCGATCTGTTGCAAGACGATGTTCGAATCGGTGGTCTCCTGTGGCGAGATGACCACGCTCTGAACCGATTGTTTGTTGCTGCTCGCAACGAGCGCCTGACGCACCAGCGTCTTTCCACTGCCTTCAGGCCCAGTCACCACCAACAGCAATTGGCTGTAGCGGGCAAGATGATGCAACTGCCCCAGCACCGGCTTGCGCTGGGCCGGAAAGAATTTGAAGCCAGGCACGCGAGTAGCGAAAGGATCATGACTGAATCCGTAGTGGTTCAGGAATGAATCGTCGGCGGACAAACTGGTCATGGAATTAGGTTCTCGACTGTTGCATAAGCGCGTCGTAATTGACGTTCAATGTGGCTTCCAACACTTCGCGAGGGAAGTCGCCTGTTACCACGGCCTCGCCTAATCGCCTGAGCAGCACCAGTCTCAGCTGGCCGTTCAGGACTTTCTTGTCGACAGCCATATGTCGCAAAAAGTCATCGGCATTCATGTCGGCAGGCGGCACTACCGGCAGGCCGGCACGCGACAGCAAGCGCACGGCACGATCCCGTTCACCCTCAGAGATCCAACCGAGCTGTCGCGACATTTCCAGCGCCATCACTGTGCCGGCCGATACCGCCTCGCCGTGTAGCCAGACACCGTAACCCTGATGGGTTTCGATCGCATGGCCGAAGGTATGCCCCAGATTGAGCGTCGCGCGGATGCCCGACTCGCGCTCGTCCGCACCGACCACCTTAGCCTTTGCAGCACAGGACCGCCGAATTGCTTCGGTGAGCGCTGTCTGATCAAGCGCCCGAAGCTTGTCGACGTTATCTTCGAGCCATCCGAGGAAAGGCTCATCACAGATCAGACCATACTTGATCACTTCGGCCAGACCGGCCGACAGTTCACGCGCCGGTAAAGTCACAAGAGTGGCGGTATCGATCAACACTGCCTGCGGCTGATAGAAGGCGCCAATCATGTTCTTGCCAAGCGGATGATTGATACCTGTTTTGCCACCTACCGAGGAATCGACCTGCGACAAAAGCGTGGTGGGCACCTGGATAAAATCGACGCCGCGCTGGTAACTCGCGGCAGCGAAACCAGCCATATCGCCAATGACCCCACCGCCCAGCGCAATCACCGTAGTGTTACGGTCATGCCTGGCAGTTAGCAGCGCGTCAAAGATTGACTGTAATGTCTGCCAATTCTTGTGCGCCTCGCCGTCTGGAAGGATGACGGGAGTAATGACGTAATCGGAAAGGCTGTGCGAAAGGCGCTCAAGGTACAGCGGGGCGACAGTGTCGTTTGTGACTATGGCAATTTGCTTGCCACGGATGTGACGGGATAACAGCTCGCTGCGATTGATGAGCTGCTCGCCAATGAAGATCGGATAGCTACGCTCGCCGAGATCGACCTGTAGAGTCTGCATGGGGCCCCCACGGTTAAAGGGAGCTAGGATAGCGCAGATCGGCCCAGGCTTTCACGAGGTGCAAGGGATTGAAGCTGATCGAGGATTTCCACCACAACCAACCGCGGAGGACGTTCATCCGTCTCGACGATAAGATCCGCGATTTCGCGATACAGGGGATCCCGCACGGCCATCAAGCCAACCAGTATCTCGCGGGGATTGGGTGTCTGCAGAAGCGGCCGATTGCGGTCCCGAGAGGTTCGGTCGAGCTGCTGCTCGACCGATGTACAAAGATAGATTACCCGCCCGCCGTGCCGTAATACCCGACGATTATCCTGTCGGAGCACAGCACCACCACCAGTTGCGAGGACGACGCCGCGCATCTGGCATATGTCATTGATGGCGGCATGCTCTCGCTCGCGGAAACCTTGCTCGCCTTCGACATCGAATATCAATGGAATGCTGGCGCCCGTGCGCTGCTCGATCTCCTTGTCGGAATCCCGAAACGGCAGGCGCAGCTCCTTGGCGAGCAGGCGCCCAATGGTGCTTTTACCTGCTCCCATCGGGCCCACGAGAATGACGTTTTCCACCGATATCAACGATTCACTGCAATAGCCTGGTGATTGAGGATTCTCGGCGTCAGGAAAATCAGGAGCTCAGACTTCGCGTCAGATACGATGTCTCGCCGGAACATGCGCCCAAGATAAGGTAGATCGCCCAAGAAAGGAACCTTATCCACCGATCTGCTCTGCGTGTTGGAGAAGACGCCACCGATTACAACGGTTTCGCCGTCATTAACAAGAATCTTGGCATTTACCTCGTTCTTGCGAATGCTCGGGGTTCCGTTGACCGCATTGGCAAAGTCCGGCTCGTCCTTAGTGACTTTCACTTCCATGATGATGCGATTGTCTGGTGTGATCTGAGGTGTAACCTCAAGCGATAGCGCAGCCTCGACAAAAGTAGTGGAGGTGGCGCCGCTGGAGCTGGCTTCCTGGTACGGAATCTCGGAACCCTTGAGAATTTTGGCCGTTTCCTTGTCAGCAGTCATAACCTTCGGCTGGGATACAACCTCGCCATTACCGGACTTCTCCATTGCCGACAGCTCAAGGTCGAGAATAAGGTTATCGGTTATATAGCCAATCCCGATACCCGAGGTAGCGCCCGTCACTCCCAGATCAACAAACGGAACGTTGCCGTTGCTGTCCTCGCCCGAGTCACCGTTCTCATCACCCGACTCGTCGTTTCCATATACAAGCCCGCGACCATTGGCGAAAACCTGCGAACCACCCCAACGCACCCCCAGGCTTTTGTCATAATCAACGTTGGCTTCGACGATCCGAGCCTCGATCATCACTTGCCGCACCGGAATATCCAGCTGTGCGACGATCCGCCTCAGCTCATCCAAACGTTCTTGTGTCTGATAAGCGATGATGTTGTTGGTGCGATCATCGACAGCGATCGAGCCACGGTCTTCGCTCGCGCCGTCCGTGCTCGTCACCGACTGGAACAATTGGGCAATATCGGCCGCTTTTGCGTAGTTGACCTGCACAACCTCGCGCCGCAGTGGCGCCAGCTCGGCAATCTGCCGCTGCGATTCAAGCTCTTGCCGCTCACGGGCAGCAATCTCGTCCGCTGGCGCTACCAGCAGCACATTGCCAACCTGGCGCTTGTCGAGCCCCTTGGTTTTCAACACCAGATCCAGCGCCTGGTCCCAAGGCACATTCTGCAAACGCAGTGTAATGTTGCCCTGCACCGTATCGCTGGCGACCAGGTTGAGGTCGGTAAAATCGGCGATCAACTGCAGAACCGAGCGTACATCGATATCCTGGAAATTCAGCGATAGCTTCTCTCCGGAGTAGGTGAAATGCTCTGTCTTGCGTTTCTCGGCATCGGCTTCGCTAAGCGGCTTGACACTGATAGTCAGCTTGTCGTCGGTCTGGTAGGCGAGATAGTCGTACCGCCCGGTGGGCTCGATTGCGATGCTCGCGCCGTCAGCCTTGCTGCTCGAATCAACAAACTTGACCGGGGTAGCGAAGTCCTGCACATCAAGTCTCACACGCAGCGCTTCAGGCAATTGAGTCTCGGCGAAGGAAACTCGAATCTTACCGCCCTGCTCTTCGATACTCGGACTGATCGAAGGATCCGACAGCGTAATGACCACATTGCCAGCACCGTCTTCCCCTCGACGGAAATCAACATTGCTGATCGCCCTGCTCGCAGCTGCTTGGGCGATCGGAGCAGCCTTGCTCACTGGCGCCACCGGCGCAGCTGAGACCGCAGTTGACGATGCGCCGCTTTCGCCAAGCACGATGAATAGGTTATTGCCGTCTACACGAGTCGAATAGGGAACCAGGGACGTGAGATTGACAATCAGACGAGTACGCCCTTGAGCTTCCACCACCGTCACGCTCCGCGCATTGCCGACACCGAGCTCGCGGGTTTTCATATCAAGATTGCTGGACACGCCCGGCAGATCAAGAGCAATGCGTGCAGGCTGATCAAGCGTGTAACCCCGCGGAGTGGGCACTGGCTCATCAAAAGCCAGCTTCAACTCGACACGATCGCCTGGTAACGATGCAACATCGAGGGTATTCAGAGACGCCGCTAGCAGAGCGGGCGAAATGAACGCCGCCAGCAAGGACAAGCCGAGACGAGAGAGGGTGGTATTCATAAAAGGCTTCCGTTGTGCAGACCGGTATAGGTTTTCCATTTTTGCCCCAACTCAGGAGCGCTCTTTCAAGGTCAGGCTACGCGGGCGCTCAAGCCACCCACCCTCTCCGTCAGGAACGATTTCAAGCACATCCACCTCGGCTTCGCTGATTTCAACGATACGGCCGTGATTGCGCCCCAGATAGTCACCGACCTTGACTCGGTGAACCCCGTCGCCACCTTTTATCAAGGCGTATTTACCGGCATCATTGGTCAGCGTGCCGACCATGACGAAATTTTCGATATTGAATTCTTCCAGGAACTGCTTGATACGCGTTTCGTCAGGCCGAATGTCTTTCGAGCCTTTCTGCCGCTGCGTCAGATCTATCTTCGTTGGCGGCTGAAACGGATGTCGCAGGGACGCAGCACTGTAAGTGAACGCCTCATACGGCAGGAACGCTGGCAGCGGCTCGATCGAGCCTTTGGGCTTGGCCCGTACCTCGTCCATGTATGCTCGCAAATCGTCGAAGTTGCCATTGCCACCACACCCGGCCAGCAGAGCCAGGCCCAAGCCCAGCGCGATAAGTCGGGCTCCATTCATTTCTGCAGCCCCTTGTCGTTATAGCGATACGTCTTGGCCAAGATACTCATGCGCAACTTAGAAGATGAATCCTTGCTTTCAGGTGCAATTTCGAAGTCATGCAAAGTGACGATCCGCGGCAGGCTCGACACTCCACTGACGAAAGTCGCCAGGTCGTGGTAGCTTCCGATAACCTTAATTTGTATCGGCAGTTCGATATAAAACTGTTGGATCACCTCCGGCAGTAGTTTGATTTCTTCGAACTCAAGCCCGCTACCTAAACCGGTACGAGTTATATCCTCAAGCAAACCAGGCACTTCAGTGTCGCTGGGCAACTGGCGCAGCAAGGCACCAAACGACGCCTCCATCTCGACCATCTGAGCTTTGTAGGCTTCGAGGTTCGCAGCTTGGAAAGCCTTCGAGGAGAACTGCTGCTTCAATGTCTCTTCTTGTGCCCTTTGCTGCTCAAGGCTGACCTGCATATCACTGAGGTAGAAGTAATAGCCACCTCCGAGAACCAGAACCATCAGCAGTATCGCGGCAATGACCTTTACCGCCGCAGGCCAGGAACCAAGATTATTCATATCCAGATCGGACAAATCGACGCTGCGGAGGCTCTCCATGGAGCTCGCCAGACTCATGGCTTATCTCCTTCGGTAGCAGCTGCCGGCTGCGTTTGCTGTACGGTGAGCTGGAAGACGTTCTCCTGCTCGACAGCGCCCGCGGTGACGGCCTTCACTTCGTTCAGATTTGGCGCTTCCAGCCATTCAGAGCCGTCCAAGTTGCGCATCAGGTTAGAGACCCGGTTGTTGGATTCCGCGCCACCGACAATGGCGATATTCTTGCCGGTCATCTTCAAGCCGGTGAAATACACGCCATCGGGCAGAGTACGTACCAGCTGATCGAATACCCGACCGATGATGGGCCGATTGCCCTGCAAGTCCTGAATGATCTTCATCCGCTCAAGCAATTGCTGCCGACGCTCTCGCAATTCTTTGATTTCCACGATCCGTGCATCCAGTACGGCAATCTCTTTGCGGACGAAATCGTTGCGCGCGTTCTGCTGCTCGATGGCGTGAGTAAAATATTGATCCGCGAGAAACAGCATGCCCACCGCCACGAGAGCAACGCCTGCGAGGGAAACCAGGAAGCGCTGCTTACGCTCTTCGCGAAGCTGCTCACGCCAGGGCAGAAGGTTAATCTGGGCCATCAGTCGAAACTCCTCAACGCCAACCCGCAGGCAATCATCAGGGACGGCGCATCGCTGGCGAGAGCGCCCGCGTTGACCTTGCTGCTTAAGGCCATATCGGCAAACGGGTTGGCGACTAAAGTCTGGGTTCCGATTTTCTGCTGAATCAACCGATCCAATCCGGGAACCGAAGCAGTTCCGCCTGCCAGAAGGATGTAGTCCACATCATGGAACTGCCCCGCTGCGAAGAAGAATTGCAGCGAGCGTGACACCTGCTGAACGACTGCTTCCTTGAACGGTTGCAACACTTCGCTGTCGTAGTCATCTGGAAGGCCACCCTGTTTTTTCGCCAGGCCAGCTTCCTCCATCGACAGACCGTATCGACGCTGAATTTCTTCGGTAAGCTGCCGTCCGCCAAACAGCTGTTCGCGCGTATAAATGGTGCGACCATTGTGCAACACGCTCAGCGTGGTCATGGTGGCGCCGATATCCACGAGCGCGACGGTAAGCTCATCGTGACCAGCACCCAGCTGCGGCGCGAGCAGCCCGTAGGAGCGCTCCAACGCATAGGCTTCGACGTCTACGACCTTGGCGGTCAGTCCTGCCAAGGCGAGAGCCGCCTCACGAATTTCCACGTTCTCCTTACGACACGCTGCGAGCAGCACCTCAACACGGCCGGGAGAACGAGCTGCAGCCCCCTGCACCTCGAAGTCGATCGCAACCTCTTCGAGCGGATAAGGAATGTACTGGTCTGCTTCTATCTTCAGCTGGTTTTCCAGGTCGTCGTCGGTCAGACCTGCTTCCATCTCGATGCTTTTGGTGATAACTGCCGAGCCGGAAACTGCTACGGCGGCCGACTTAACCCCAGTTTTAGCCTTGGTCAGCAACCGGGTCAGCGCCTGACCCACGCCCTCCAACTCGGCGATATTCTTTTCCACCACAGCATTTGGCGGAAGCGGTTCGACTGCATAAGACTCAACCCGATAACGGGAGCCCGAGCGGCTTAATTCGAGTAGCTTGACGGATGTCGAACTGATGTCGATCCCAAGCAGCGTGTTCGCTTTCTTCGTGAAGAGCCCTAGCACGGCCGATTTCCTATCTTTATCCGCTACTTACGGATTAATTATGTTTATCCACATTAGATAACAGCCTTGACAGAAGCGCAAATGGCTCCCCAGCAAAAAATCCGCTTATAATGTGACCGGTTTTCCCTTTCGGCATCGTCTGCGGCTTACACCTCATTCCCCACCCTGGATTCAACGAACCCTGATGCGTTTCCTGAAGTTTTTCTTATGGTCGTGCTTGGCTATTTTCTGCGGACTTCTGCTCAGTCTCAGTGGCGCTTTTCTCTATCTCGGCCCTAATCTGCCATCGGTCGAATCGCTACGCAGCATACAGCTCCAGATTCCTCTGCGTGTCTATAGCAATGACGACAAACTGATAGCCGAGTATGGCGAAATGCGCCGCTCCCCAATTGGCTTCGATGAAATACCTAAAGACTTCATCGCCGCTCTGTTGGCGGCCGAAGATGACAACTTCGCGAATCATTATGGCGTTGATGTTTCCAGCCTGATGCGCGCTGCCACGCAATTATTGAAAACCGGCGAGATTCAGACCGGCGGTAGCACCATTACCATGCAGGTTGCGAAGAATTACTTCCTCACCAGCGAGCGAAGCTTTTCACGCAAGATCAGCGAAATTCTTCTAGCTCTGCAAATCGAACGAGAGCTGAGCAAGGACGAAATTCTTGAGTTGTACGTCAACAAAATCTACCTGGGCAACCGCTCCTACGGCATCGAGGCGGCAGCTCATGTTTACTACGGAAAATCAATTGGCGAGCTGAGCCTGGCACAAATGGCAATGATCGCTGGCTTACCCAAGGCTCCATCGGCGTTTAATCCGCTGGCCAACCGAGAGCGTGCCAAGGAAAGGCGCGACTGGATTCTTGGGCGCATGTATGGGCTTGGATCAATAGACGAATCCCGTTATCAGCAAGCGATGGCGGAAGTCGTGGACGCCTCCTATCATGGCTCCTCACCAGAGCTCGACGCCCCTTATGTAGCCGAGATGGCACGCGCCGAGATGGTTGGCCGCTTCGGCAGCGCCGCCTATACCGATGGCTTTCGCGTCTACACGACGCCCACTAGCGAGCGGCAGGTCGCTGCCAATCGATCCCTTACGCAGGGACTAATCGAATATGACCAGCGTCACGGCTATCGAGGGCCGGAAGCCCAACTGGGGGGCACTGATCGTGAAACCTGGCTTAAGGAACTTAGCGAGTATCGAAGCCAATCCGGCCTGCTACCCGCTGTTGTCAGTCAGATTTCCAACGACGCAATCCAGGTCATGCTCCGTGATGGTACCGAGCGAAGCGTTCGCTGGGACAGCATGAAATGGGCTCGCCCATTCATTAATGCCAACAGCCTTGGACCGCAACCCAAGGCTCCCTCCGACGTGGTCAAGATGGGAGACGTCGTTCGCGTTCTTATCTCGGATGGTGAATTGTTGTTCAGCCAGATACCCCAAGCTCAGGCTGCTCTGGTATCGATCGACCCCATTGACGGATCCATCGAAGCGCTGACCGGCGGCTTTTCTTTTGGTCAAAGCAATTACAACCGCGCCATTCAAGCAAAACGTCAGCCAGGCTCCAGCTTCAAACCCTTCGTCTATAGTGCGGCACTGGACGCGGGATTCACAGCCGCGACCTTGGTCAACGATTCGCCCATCGTTTTTGTTGAGGAAGATCTAGACCGTGTTTGGCGGCCAAAAAATGATAACAACACGTTCCTTGGCCCAATCCGTCTGCGCGAAGCACTTTATAAATCCCGCAATCTAGTCTCGATTCGCCTACTGCAGACCCTTGGAATTCCAGACACCATCGACTACATCAAACGCTTTGGATTTAAAGCCGAAGACCTGCCTGCGAATCTATCATTGGCGCTTGGGACAGCGACCCTGACGCCAATGGAAATTGCCATCGGCTGGACCGCGTTCGCGAACGGCGGCTATAAGGTGGATCCCTATCTCATCGAGCGCATCGAGGATCGAGACGGCAAAGTAATATTCGAAGCAAACCCGGCACGCGTACCCGAGGACAGCACTGCTCGTTCAGCCCAGGCAGAAGAAGATCAAGCAGCGATAACCGCCTATGCACAGAGCGACAAACCGCTAATTAGCGATTCGGAGCTAGTCAAGCAGCCGCCAGTGTACGCCGAGCAAATCATCGACGAACGCACCGCCTATATCATGACCAGCATGCTGCAGGACGTTATCAAGCGCGGGACAGGCAGAAGAGCCCTGGCGATGGGCCGTGGTGATATTGCGGGTAAGACCGGCACCACCAATGAATCCAAGGACAGCTGGTTCTCTGGTTATAACGCAGACATCGTAACGACCGTCTGGGCCGGCTTCGATCAGCCGCAGAGCCTAGGTCGTCGGGAATACGGGGGGACGGTGGCGCTGCCTATCTGGATGAAGTATATGAGCTCGGTACTGGAAGGCACGCCCGAACATGCACCTCCAGAGCCAGAAGGAATCATGACGCTGCGAATCGACCCCAAGAGTGGTCGTGCAGCCGCCCCCGGAACGCCCGACGCCTATTTCGAACTGTTCCGAAGCGAAGACTCCCCGCCTAACATGGACGAGTTGGCTCCGGGCTCCGTTGTGCCCGGCAGTCCGCTGCCGGCATCCGAGGCAGCACCGCTCGACCTGTTCTGAAGGTCCGAGACATATTGTTCAAACACGGCTGAAAGCGCCGCTGGCGGATGGATCCGCCAGCCAGCTTGAGGGCGAAGGCCCCGAAGTTATTTTTCATACCCGGCAAGCCCCATGGCTTTAATGCCGAACGCGAAACGTCGTCCTTGCAATGAAGGTAATCAGCCGGCTCCTGGAAAAGCGATAGCAGACAAAACAAAACCCCGACCGAAGGGCCGGGGTTTTGTTTTGTCTGCTACCAGCCCTGCCGAAGCAGAGCCTTATTCAAGAACGAGCGGTGTCCAGCTAGCCGTTGAATACGTCGTCAACCGATTTCAGCGGATAGTTCGACGGATACGGCAGCGTCGCCACGCCGCTTTCGATCGCGGCCTTGGCCACGGCATCCGAAACCAGGGTGATCAAGCGGGGATCCATCGGCTTCGGAATAATGTATTCGCGACCGAACTGCAGCTGATCAACACCATAAGCCGCCGCGACTTCCGCCGGAACCGGCAGTTTGGCTAGATCGCGGAGGGCAACTGCAGCAGCGATCTTCATCTCTTCATTGATGCGTGAAGCCCGAACATCCAACGCCCCACGGAAAATGAACGGGAACCCCAGCACGTTGTTGACCTGGTTCGGATAATCCGAACGGCCAGTGGCCATGATTACGTCGGAGCGGGTTGCGTGCGCCAGTTCCGGGCTGATCTCGGGATCGGGGTTCGAGCAAGCGAACACCACCGGGTTCGCCGCCATACGCTTGAGGCCTTCGGCACTCAGCAGATTGGCGCCAGACAGACCGACAAAGACGTCGGCGCCATCGAGCGCGTCATCTAGGGTGCGCTTGCCGGTTTCATGGGCAAACACAGCCTTGTATTGGTTCAAATCGTCCCGACCGGCGTGGACTACGCCCTTGCGGTCGATCATGAAGATGTTCTCGATCTTCGCGCCCATACTGACCAGTAGCTTCATGCAGGAGGTTGCCGCAGCACCAGCACCCAGGCAGACGATCTTGGCTTCCTCAAGCGTCTTGCCTGCGATTTCCAACGCATTGAGCATGCCTGCCGCGGTCACGATGGCGGTTCCGTGCTGGTCATCGTGGAACACCGGAATGTCGCACTGCTCGATCAAAGCCCGTTCGATCTCGAAGCACTCGGGTGCCTTGATGTCTTCCAGGTTAATTCCACCGAAGGTGATAGAAATACGCTTGACCGTATCGATGAACGCCTGCGGGCTTTCCGCATCGACCTCGATGTCGAACACATCGACGCCGGCGAAACGCTTGAACAGAACACCTTTGCCTTCCATCACGGGCTTGGAGGCTAGAGGCCCCAGATTTCCCAGGCCAAGAATTGCCGTGCCATCGGAAATTACCGCTACCAGGTTGCCTTTACCGGTGTATCGGTAAGCCAGTTGCGGATCGCGAGCGATTTCTCGTACCGGCTCCGCTACGCCAGGACTATAGGCCAGCGACAGATCGCGAGCGGTGGAGGTGGGCTTGGTCAGCTCGACACTCAGCTTTCCCGGACGGGGCTGCGAATGATAGTCGAGAGCGGCAGTTTTCAGGTCAGTCATGAGGCATTCCGCTTATTTTTTCTGGGACAGACAGGCGGTCGAGGATACGCCAAGATCGATCGCCGTCACAAGCCAATGGGAAAGCTGCCTGTCAAGAGCTCGGCCTACGACTTTCAGCTGACGGGCGAGCCAACTACTCCGCATTCCCGCGTAACCCGGGACTCACGTCAGGGTAGCGGAGCAAGCATCGAAGGATGGTCGACCTGAAGCATCCAGCGGGCCTGCCGCGACAAATCCGCACGCCCCTTACGATCAATCACCCACCCTCTCGCCTCAATCTCCCTGCCTGGCAAATCCGATAGCGAGTACTCAGTGAACGCCGCAGCGGCCCGATAGGGAATCTTCAATACCATCGAGCCTTTCAGCTCCAGCCAGATACCGCCCCGATTCTTCTCCAGCCGATCGACACGCGCCTTCACCACCGCAAAGCCACCTCGGCGCAAGCGTTCGGCTGCAATTATCGGCGACTGACGCCATACCCCCTTTCCAGCGGCACGAGCCTTGCGCTCGGCGCCTCGATGGCAGCTCGCCAACAATGTATTTGGCGCAATGGCGACGAAATAGCCCAACCCTTCAGCGAGCAGGGCAGCTTCGAGATTCTCGCCGCGCTCATTGAATACATGGGCTAGAACCCGACCGTAATGGTCTTTGGCGTCCTGGCCAAGACGCAGATTTACATGCCCATCACTGGCGCTGATCAGTGCCTGCAGACGCCGCTTGGCCGCCTCTGCAAAGGGTTCGGCGTTGCGACCTTTGCGTCCTACTTCAGGTGCGTTCAGACCAATGAGCCGGACATTGCGTCCGTCTTCCAGACGAAGCGTGTCGCCGTCGATGACCTTTGCCACAACCACTCGAGACAGCGGACCGCTGACAGAACAAAGCGCCTGCGCCTGCAGGCTGAAAATGGCGGAAACGAAAAAGGCGCCCACTAGGGACGCCTTTTTTAGGTGCACGGAAAGCCTCATGGGACTCCCGTCGCGGCGCTGCTTACTTGGCGCCGAACACACCGAAACGCTGCTTGAAGCGGTCGATACGGCCGCCGGTATCCAGCACTTTCTGCTTGCCGGTGTAGAAAGGATGGCACTCGGAGCAAACGTCGATGCTCATGTTCTTGGCCAGCGTGGAACGAGTCTTGATGACGTTGCCGCAGCTGCAAGTGGCTTCGATTTCTACGTAGTTAGGATGGATATCGGCTTTCATGGAAGAATCCTCTAAGACTTGTGCCGCCACCCGACCCTATGTCGAGTACCGCACGGAAGGACGCGGATGATACCAGAGCAGGGTGTCGATGCAAGCGCAGGCGGTCGCGCGGCTGGGCAAGGCGGGGATACCTGCCGCTTTGCATGCAGCTCGACGATTGTTAGCGGGTCGGCGGGCTGCCGGATCGTTTACCATCTACATCCGTCGTCAAGGACCTCCGTGTGCCTCAGCCCATACTTCGCCTCGCGCTGCCTTCTCCCCTGCGCAGACTTTTCGATTACCTGCCACCAGAGGGCGTGCCCTACGCCGTATTACGGTCCGGCATGCGGCTACGTGTACCCTTTGGGCGACGCGAGGTGATCGGCGTTCTGGTGGAGCTGGTGACACACAGCGAAGTGCCCGAAGGGAAACTCAAACCCGCGCTGGAACTCCTCGACGCCCAACCGCCGCTGCCATCTGCACTGTTCAAGCTGTGCCTATGGACAGCGCAGTACTACCAACACAGCCTCGGCGATACCCTCAATTGGGCGCTACCGATACTACTGCGTCAGGGTGAGCCTGCCGAAGCGCGGCAGGAGCGCTTCTGGCATGCCGCGACCGGCGCACGGCCAGAAGATCCGCGACTGAGCCGAGCGCCACGCCAGCGCGAGGCGCTGAAAGCCATCGCCCAGCACCCGCATGGTGTCGCCCATTCCCTGCTGAACCAACTCCAGCTGAGCAAAGACAGCCTCGACCTGCTGCTGCAGAAAGGCTTGCTGCGGGTCGAGACGCGGCGCAACCACCAGTCCCCACGACACCAAGGCAGCTGGTTGCTGCAGCCTGAGCTGCCGCTTAACCAGGAACAGCGCGCCGCGTTCGAGGCCATCCGTGCCGGCTTCGATGGCTTTCAGGTGGCGCTGCTGGCAGGCGTCACCGGCAGTGGCAAGACTGAAGTCTATCTGCAGCTCATCCATCGAGTGCTCGAAGCCGGCAAACAGGCACTGGTGCTGATTCCTGAAATCAACCTCGGCCCGCAGACCCTGGCCCGCTTCGAGCAGCGCTTCAATGCCCGCATCGCCTTGCTGCACTCCAACGTCAATGACCGAGAACGACTGGACGCTTGGCTGGCGGCGCGCGATGGCGAAGCCGACATCATCATCGGCACCCGCTCGGCACTGTTCACGCCGATGAAGAATCCCGGCCTGATCATCCTCGACGAGGAACACGACGCCTCCTATAAACAACAGGAAGGCCTGCGCTATCACGCCCGCGATCTGGCGGTGGTCCGGGCACGCCAGGAAAACCTGCCGATCCTGCTGGGCTCGGCCACCCCGTCACTGGAAAGTCTGCACAATGCTCACATTGGTCGTTATGCACTGCTCAAGCTGACCCAGCGCGCTGGCGGCGCACAAGCTCCGCGCTTCCTCCGCCTGGATGTAAAAAGCCGGCCGCTGGACTCCGGCATCTCCGGCCCGTTGCAGCAAGCCATGGCACAGACACTGGCGGCCAGGCAACAGGTGCTGGTGTTTCTCAACCGCCGCGGCTTCGCTCCCTCGCTTCTGTGTCACGACTGCGGCTGGCTGAGCCAATGCCCGCGCTGTGACGCTCGGATGACACTGCATCAGCGTCATAATGAGCTGCGCTGCCACCATTGCGGCCATGCGGAGCGGCCGCCGCTGAACTGCCCGGACTGCAGCAAGGTCGACCTACGCCCCGTGGGCGCCGGTACCGAACGCGCGGAAGACAGACTCAGCGTCCTGTTTCCCGACTACCCGGTGCTGCGTATCGACCGCGACACCACATCACGAAAAGGTTCGATGGAGCACCTACTAACCACCATCAACCGCGGCGAACCTTGCCTACTGGTAGGTACGCAAATGCTCGCCAAGGGGCACCACTTCCCCCGCGTTAATCTGGTTGCGATTCTCGACGCCGACGGCGGGTTGTTTTCCGCCGACTTCCGCGCCAGCGAGCGAATGGCCCAGTTGATCGTCCAGGTGGCCGGCCGTGCGGGGCGCGCCGAGGAACCGGGCAAAGTCATCATCCAGACCCATCTCGCCGATCACCCGCTACTGGTCCAATTGACCGAACAGGGCTATTTCGCTTTTGCCGACCAGGCACTGAGCGAACGCCGCGCGGCCGGCCTGCCGCCGTTCAGTCATTTGGCGCTGCTACGCGCGGAAGCACCGAAACCCGGTCAGGCCGAGGATTTCCTCGATCAAGCCTGCAGCCAGGCGGAACAGCTGACAGCACAGCTGAGTCTTTCCGGCGTGGAGTTGCTGGGTCCGGTTCCGGCGCCAATGGAGCGACGGGCCGGGCGGTTTCGTGCGCAGCTGCTGTTACAGGCCAATGCCCGCGCACCTCTGCATAGACTTATGAGTGCCTGGTTGCCTTTGGTGGAAACGCTCCCCGGCAGCCGCACGGTACGCTGGTCACTGGATGTCGATCCAATCGACCTTTTTTAAGCATTGAGCATCAAGCAGGAGCAAGAGCGCTGCTTGCCTCAAACTGCAGCTTGAAGCGTGTCGCTTGCACCTGCTTCCAATGGCTTGTAGCTTGCCGCTGCTCTTATAATGCGCAGTTTTCGACCAAAGCCTTCGGGCCTACCGAGCAAACGATGAAAGACAGCATTCGCCATCTGATCCAGCAAGCCCTCACCCGCCTCACCGCTGAAGGCGTGCTGCCCGAAGGGCTGACGCCGACGATTCAGGTGGAGAACACCCGCGACAAGAGCCACGGGGACTTCGCCAGCAACATCGCCATGATGCTGGCGAAACCGGCTGGAATGAAGCCACGCGACCTGGCGCAAAAGCTGATCGAGGCATTGCCGGCGGACGCCAGTATCAGCCAGGTCGAAATCGCCGGCCCCGGATTTCTCAACTTCTTCCAGAACAGCGCAGCACTGGCCGAGCGCCTTGACGCCGCACTTGTCGATCCGCACTTATGTGTGAGCAAGACGGGTCCGGTGCAACGAGTCGTCGTCGATCTGTCCTCACCCAACCTAGCCAAGGAGATGCACGTTGGCCATCTGCGCTCGACCATCATCGGCGATGCGGTTGCGCGGGTTCTAGAGTTTCTCGGAGACGAGGTGATCCGTCAGAACCATGTCGGCGATTGGGGCACCCAGTTCGGCATGCTGCTGGCTTATCTGGAAGAAAATCCTGCCGCGGCCGAAAGCGAGCTGTCCGATCTCGAACAGTTCTATCGCGCGGCGAAGCAGCGTTTCGACGACTCCGCCGCGTTCGCTGAGCGCGCCCGTGAATTGGTGGTGAAGCTGCAAGCCGGCGATACCGACTGCCTGCGCCTGTGGACGCGCTTCAACGAGATTTCCCTTTCACATTGCCAGAAGGTCTACGACCGGCTCAACGTCAAGCTCACGCCAGCGGACGTCAAGGGCGAAAGCGCCTACAACGCCGAGCTCGGTGAGATCGTCGAGTCACTCAAGACCAAGGGCCTGTTGAGCGAAAGCAACGGCGCCCAGTGCGTGTTTCTCGATGAATTCAAGAACGCCGAAGGCAATCCCCTTCCCGTGATCGTGCAAAAGGCGGGCGGCGGATATTTGTATGCCACCACCGACCTCGCTTCCATGCGTTACCGTAGCCAGCAGCTGCACGCTGATCGTGCCCTGTATTTCGTCGATCAGAGACAAGCTTTGCATTTCCAGATGGATTTTGAAGTCGCACGCCGCGCCGGCTTCGTGCACAGCGGGATGCAACTCGAGCATATGGGTTTTGGCACCATGAATGGCGCCGATGGCCGCCCGTTCAAAACCCGCGACGGCGGCACGGTGAAGTTGGTCGACCTGCTCGACGAGTCAGAACAGCGCGCTTACAGCCTGGTGAAAGAGAAGAATCCTGATCTAGACGAAGCTGAACTGCGGAGCATCGCTCGTGCCGTGGGCATCGGCGCGGTGAAATACGCAGACCTGTCCAAACATCGCACCAGCGATTACAGCTTCAACTTCGAACAGATGCTCAGCTTCGAGGGCAACACCGCGCCCTACCTGCTTTACGCCTACACCCGTGTCGCCAGCGTGTTTCGCAAGCTAGGGACAGGGATGGAGGGCCTTGCCGGCACGATCCAGCTCGACGCGGAGCAAGAACAGGCGCTGGGCGCCAAACTGGCGCAATTCGCTGAAGTGCTAAACGGCGTCGGCGAGAAGGGCGTCCCACACCTGCTGTGCAGCTACCTATACGATCTCGCCGGGCTGTTTTCCAGTTTCTACGAGCATTGCCCGATACTCACCGCAGAGAGCGAAACCGTGAAACAAAGTCGCCTGCGCCTGGCTGCCCTCACCGGCAAGACCCTCAAGCAGGGCCTGGAATTGCTGGGCCTGGAAACCCTGGAGCGGATGTAAGTGGTCGCCAAGAAGAAACCCGCACCGAAGCGCGGGGCGAGCCGTTACCAGGCACCCGCGAAAAAGCCTGTTCCCGGCTGGATATGGTTGCTATGCGGCCTAGTGATTGGCGGTTTCATCGTGTTCCTGATGAATCTGCAACCCGGCGGGGACGAAATCAAGCGTGCCCAGGATGCACCCAAGCCCAAAGAGCAGCCGAAGCGCTCACCGCCAGCGACGGGCCAATCGGTCAAGCCGAAATATGACTTCTACACACTGCTGCCGGAGTCGGAAGTGATCCTGCCACCGGAGGAGCCCAAGCCGGAAGCACCAGCGCCAGTCACGCCGGAAGAGGCCGCTAAGATTGACGCGGCCCGCGCCGAAGCCGCTCTGAATGGAAAGGTCCCGCCGCCCCCGCCTACCGTGGCGAAAGCGCCGGTCACGCAGTTCTTCCTTCAAGCGGGTTCGTTCCGGCAGAAACCGGAAGCCGAAAAGGTCCGCGCGCAGATCATCCTGCTCGGCCAGGACGTGCGCGTCGAAAACGTCACGGTCCGTGATGAAGTCTGGTATCGAGTACTGGTCGGACCCTATGCCGACCGGGATCAGCTCGGCAAAGCGCAGAAGACCCTAGCTGCAAGCGGTTACAACAACCTGCTGCTCCAGCAACGGCAGGCGCGCTGATAGCGAATCGGGAGGCACAACGCCTCCAGGATCCGTCCGGCATGTTGGCTATTCGTCTCCGGGTACGGAGCGGGGCCAGTGACAGATGCTGCCTGCGCGGCCTAGCTTTCCCGTGGCGCGTAAGCGAAGACATCGGCGCGCATCTGTGTCGCATCCATCCCCGCTTCAACCAACGCGTCGAGCGTTCCGTAAATCATCGCAGGCGAGCCGCTGGCGTAGACATGCAAGGATCTGAGATCGGCGAAATCCTCGCAAACAGCCTCATGCAGCATGCCGCAACGCCCTTCCCATCCACAGACATCGCTAACCACCTGATGCAGGAACAGATTCGGCATGCCTTGCCATTCGTCCCAATGCGTTAATTGATAGAAATCTTCCGGTCGCCGCACGCCCCAGTACAGATGCACCGGATAGGCAAACCCCTCAGCCCGGCAATGCTCGATCAGACTATGCATTTGCGCCATTCCAGTTCCTGCCGCGATCAGCACCAGCGGGCCATCCGGAAGTTCGGCGAGATGAGCGTCGCCAAACGGCATTTGCACCTTTACTAAGCCTTGCCGACGAATGAATTCGAGCAGCTCGACAGCCGAGCTCTCGCGCGCCAGCACATGGAGCTCCAGCTCGCGCCCCCGGTCGGGAGCGGACGCCAGCGAGAAGGCGCTGAATTCGCCATTTTCCCGCTCCAGCAGCACGTATTGCCCGGCGTGATAGCGTGGCGGCTTGCCTGCCGGTGCACGCAGCAACAGACGAAACACGTCGCCACCGACCTCTTCGCAGCTAATCAACTGACAGCTCAGCGTCCGCATCGGCAGCTCGCCAGGAGAGAGAACACCATCCCAGAGCAGTACGCAGTCACTCTCGGGCTCGGCCAGACATGTAAAGACCTCGCCGTGGTCGACGCTTTCTCCGTGTTGACGCACCTGGCCGCTGACCAGCAGCGCCGCACAAATCAAGCAATTGCCGTTGCGACAGGCCTGAGGACACTCGTAGCCCAACCGGCGCGCGGCATCGAGGATCCGTTCGCCACGCTCGACTTCAAGCACGGCGCCGGAGGGTTGCAAGGTAACTTTCATGAACTGGAAAACCTGAATAGACGACAGCTGATCATCAGTCGATGCCCAGCTCGGCCCAGAGTTCGTCGACACGGCGCTTGACCGCTTCGTCCTGAACAATGGCGCGACCCCATTCACGAGTGGTCTCGCCCGGCCATTTATGGGTGGCATCGAGCCCCATCTTGCTGCCTAGACCGGAGATTGGAGAGGCGAAATCGAGGTAGTCGATCGGCGTATTTTCGATCAGCACCGTGTCGCGCTTCGGATCCATACGTGTGGTGATAGCCCAGATCACGTCGCTCCAGTCGCGCGCGTTGATATCGTCATCGGTGACGATCACGAACTTGGTGTACATGAACTGCCGCAGAAAGCTCCACACGCCGAGCATCACGCGCTTGGCGTGGCCGGGGTACTGCTTCTTCATGGTTACCACTGCCATGCGGTAGGAGCAGCCTTCCGGCGGCAAATAGAAATCGGTGATTTCCGGAAACTGCTTTTGCAGGATCGGCACGAAGACTTCGTTGAGCGCCACCCCAAGAATCGCCGGCTCGTCCGGCGGGCGGCCTGTGTAGGTGCTGTGATAGATCGCATCGCGACGCATGGTGATACGCTCGACGGTGAAGACGGGGAAGCGATCGACTTCGTTGTAATAGCCGGTGTGGTCGCCGTAGGGGCCTTCATCGGCCATTTCGCCAGGCTGGATGTAGCCCTCAAGCACAATCTCAGCGCCAGCCGGCACCTGCAGATCACTGCCACGGCATTTCACCAACTCCGTGCGGCTGCCGCGCAACAGGCCGGCGAAGGCGTATTCGGAGAGCGAATCAGGCACCGGGGTGACCGCGCCGAGAATGGTTGCCGGGTCCGCCCCGAGCGCCACCGCAACCGGATAGGGGCGGTCAGGATATTTTTCGCACCACTCGCGATAATCCAGCGCGCCGCCACGATGGCTGAGCCAGCGCATGATCACCTTGTTGCGACCAATTACTTGCTGACGATAGATACCAAGGTTCTGCCGCTCTTTGTTCGGTCCCTTGGTGATGGTGAGGCCCCAGGTAATCAGCGGTCCGGCGTCGCCCGGCCAACAGGTCTGCACTGGCAACGTGGACAGGTCGACATCATCACCTTCCAGAATCACTTCCTGGCAGGCCGCGTCCTTGAGCACCTTGGGCGCCATGCTGATGACCTTCTTATAGATCGGCAGCTTGTCCCACGCGTCCTTGAGACCTTTTGGAGGCTCCGGCTCCTTCAGGAAGGCCAGCAGCTTGCCGATCTCGCGCAGCTCCGAAACGGCCTCGGCGCCCATCCCCAGCGCTACGCGCTTGGGCGTACCGAACAGGTTACCGAGTACTGGCATATCGAAGCCGGTCGGGTTCTCAAAGAGCAGCGCCGGGCCCTGTTTACGCAGGGTACGGTCGCATATCTCGGTCATTTCCAGAACGGGAGATACTGCAGTCCTGACGCGCTTGAGTTCACCGCGCTGTTCCAGGCCGCTGATAAAATCGCGCAGATCGCGATACTGCATGCTTGAGCCTCGATGGGGCCGGTAGGGTCGGGCGCAAGTTTAGCCTTCGCGCCGAGATTTCCAAAACCTGCAGACAGACGAAGGCCGGGTTTCCCCGGCCTCGGTGACAATGACCAGACGTTTACTTACGCTTCATCGACATGAAGAATTCGTCGTTGGTCTTGGTGTCCTTGAGCTTGTCGAGCAGGAATTCGATCGCGGCGCTTTCATCCATCGGATGCAAGAGCTTGCGCAGAATCCAGATGCGCTGCAGCTCTTCCTCGCTGGTCAGCAGCTCTTCACGGCGAGTACCCGAACGGTTGATGTTAATCGCCGGGAATACACGCTTCTCGGCGATGCGACGATCGAGTTGCAGCTCAAGATTGCCGGTACCCTTGAATTCCTCGTAGATCACCTCGTCCATCTTCGAACCGGTTTCCACCAGCGCAGTGGCGAGAATGGTCAGGCTGCCGCCTTCCTCGATGTTCCGCGCAGCGCCGAAGAAACGCTTGGGCTTTTCCAGGGCGTGGGCATCGACACCACCGGTCAACACCTTGCCGGAGCTCGGAATCACCGTGTTGTAGGCACGCGCCAGGCGAGTGATGGAGTCCAGCAGGATGACCACGTCCTTCTTGTGCTCGACCAGGCGCTTGGCCTTTTCGATCACCATTTCCGCAACCTGCACGTGGCGGGTCGGCGGCTCGTCGAAGGTGGAGGCGACCACTTCACCGCGCACGGTGCGCTGCATTTCGGTCACTTCTTCCGGGCGCTCGTCGATCAGCAGAACGATCAGGTGACACTCAGGATTGTTGCGGGTGATGTTGCTGGCGATGTTCTGCAGCATGATGGTCTTGCCCGCTTTCGGCGGGGCCACGATGAGGCCGCGCTGCCCCTTGCCGATCGGCGCGCAGAGGTCGATCACCCGGCCGGTCAGGTCTTCGGTGGAGCCGTTACCGGCTTCCATGGTCAGACGCTTATTGGCGAACAACGGCGTCAGGTTCTCGAAGAGAATCTTGTTTTTGGCGTTTTCCGGCCGATCGAAGTTGATCGTGTCGACCTTGAGCAGCGCAAAATAACGCTCGCCTTCTTTCGGCGGACGGATTTTACCGACGATGGTGTCACCGGTACGCAGGTTGAAGCGGCGAATCTGGCTCGGCGAGACATAGATGTCATCAGGCCCGGCGAGATAAGAAGAATCCGCGGAGCGCAGAAAGCCGAAGCCATCCTGGAGAATCTCCAGCACGCCGTCACCGGAGATTTCCTCGCCGCTTTTAGCGTGCTTTTTCAGCAGGGAGAAAATCACGTCCTGCTTGCGCGAACGGGCCATGTTGTCGATGCCCATCTGTTCGGCCATTTCCAACAGTTCGGTGATGGGCTTTTGCTTAAGTTCGGTCAGATTCATAGAAAGAGTCAGGAAGGATGAAGAAAGCGATTAGCTTGAGAAGCCGCGCAGCAAGAGACGAACTGGTTCGTTGTGCTTTATGAGGCTGAAGTGCGTCGGCGACGGCATGCAGGGGGCGACGGAAGAAGCGTCGCAGGGCCGAATTTAGCACCACGCAGGCGAAGCGTCCACCCTGCCATTAGAAAAAAGCCCCCGCATTTGCGAGGGCTTTGGAAAAGCAGAGCTTTTTACTCAGATGTTGCTGTCGAGAAACGCCGCCAGCTGCGACTTCGACAAAGCGCCAACCTTGGTGGCTTCGACGTTGCCATTCTTGAACAACATCAGGGTCGGGATACCGCGCACGCCATACTTTGGCGGGGTTTCCTGATTTTCATCAATGTTCAGCTTGCAAACCTTGAGTTTGCCCTCGTAGTCCTTGGCAATCTCGTCGAGTACCGGAGCGATCATTTTGCACGGACCACACCACTCGGCCCAGTAATCGACCAGAACAGGACCGTCCGCCTGGAGCACATCCTGCTCGAAGCTGCTGTCGCTGACATTGTTGATGTACTCGCTCATGGAATTTCTCCAGGGTCAAAACCGAAAGTGATGCCATCATAGCCCGGCTTGATGCGGACCGAAAGTCGCAGCCCGTCGCTCGGGCAATTGGCGCATCGCCGCGAACCTGGGTATTAGCGCAGGACCAAGATAGTGCTGCATGGTGCTACGCATTGGCGGATACCGATGATCATGTCAGGATGTCGGCGTTTTGCACAGAGACTGACCCATGCGCCTACCAGCCGCCGAACCCTCTCCGATGATCGCCGCCCTCGATCTCGGATCGAACAGCTTTCACATGGTGCTGGCCCGCACCAGCAACGGCGAGATGCGTATCATCGAGCGCCTCGGCGAGAAGGTTCAGCTGGCTGCAGGCATAGATGAGAACCGCTTGCTCGACGAGCAAGCCATGCAGCGCGGCCTCGACTGCCTGCGCCGCTTCGCCCAACTAGTCAATCATTTACCCCAGGGAACGGTTCGCGTGGTAGGCACCAATGCCCTGCGCGAGGCCCGCAATCGCGCGCAGTTCATTCGCCAGGCCGAGACGATCATCAACCATCAGGTCGAAGTGATATCCGGCCGCGAAGAAGCGCGACTGATCTACCTTGGCGTATCGCATACCTTTCCCGCAGCCCCTGGCAAACGGCTGGTCGTCGATATCGGTGGCGGCAGCAGTGAGTTCATCATCGGCCAGGGCTTCGATTCGCTGCTGCGCGAAAGCCTGCAAATGGGTTGCGTGAGCTTCACCCAGCGGTTCTTCCGCGATGGCAAGATCACCCCTGCGAGCTATGCCCAGGCCTACACGGCGGCGCGACTGGAACTGATGAGCATCGAACACGGCCTGCGCCGGCTCGGCTGGCAGGACACGGTCGGCGCGTCCGGCACCATTCGCGCCGTCGGACTGGCGATCAAGGGTGCCGGCCTGAGCAACGGCGAAGTCACCAGCGATGGGCTCGGCTGGCTCAAGCGCAAGCTGTTCAAACTTGGCGACGTGGAAAAGCTCGACATGGACGGCATCAAGCCCGACCGCAAGAGCATCTTTCCAGCCGGATTGGCAATTCTCGAGGCGATTTTCGATGCGCTGGAGCTCACCAGCATGGCCCACTCCGAAGGCGCGTTACGCGAAGGCGTGCTCTATGACCTCATCGGCCGGCATCACCAGGAAGACATCCGCGACCGCACCCTGAGCTTTCTCATGGAGCGTTACCACGTCGACACCGAACAGGCAGCTCGGGTCGAAAGCAAGGCGTTGGAAGCCTTCGATCAGGTGTCGGCCGACTGGGGCCTGGATGAAGATTGGCAGCGCGAATTACTTGGCTGGGCGGCGCGAATCCATGAAGTCGGCTTGGACATCGCGCATTACCACTATCACAAGCATGGCGCCTACCTGATCGAGCATTCCGACTTGCCGGGATTTTCGCGTCAGGACCAGCAGATGTTGGCTCTGTTGGTTCGCGGCCATCGTCGCAACATACCCAAGCAAAAGTTCGAGGAGCTGAGTGAGGATGGCATCAAGTTGACCCGCTTGTGCGTGCTGCTGCGCTTCGCCATCCTCTTCCATCACATTCGCGGGCCGCAGCAGGCGCCGGCATTTCAGCTCAAGGCAGACGACAGCAGCCTCGACGTGGCCTTCCCCGACGGCTGGCTGGAAAACAATCCGCTGACTCAGGCCGATTTCGCTCAGGAAGCCGACTGGCTCAAGCGCATCGATTTCAACCTGACGGTGCGCTGATCGCCCCCGCAAATCGGCCCACTAGCCTGACAACGGACCATTGACCGGATCAGCGAGCGATCGGGCTACCGAGGCGCTCCAACAGGGTGTTTTGCACATTGCGCGGGTTCTGGTTGCCACTCGGACTGTTGCGCAGATAGGTGCCGTCAGGTTGCAGCGTCCAGCTCTGGGTATTGTCCGTGAGGAAGCCTTCGACCTCCTTCTTCACGCGAGTGACCAGCTTCTTGCCCTCGACGGGGAAACAGGTTTCGACGCGACGATCCAGGTTGCGCTCCATCCAGTCGGCGCTGGATAGATAAAGCTTCTCGTCGCCGCCATTGAGAAAGTAAAAGACCCGGCTGTGCTCAAGGAAACGACCGATAATCGAGCGCACCTGGATGTTGTGCGAAACCCCGACGATTCCCGGACGCAGACAACACATGCCGCGCACGACCAGGTCCACACGTACCCCGGTCTGGCTTGCCTTGTACAGAGCGCGGATCATCTTCGCGTCAGTCAGCGAATTGACCTTGAGGATAATGTGAGCCGGCTTGCCTTCGCTCGCATGCTGGGTTTCCTGCGCGATCATGTCGAGCAGTGCTTTTTTCAGGGTGAAAGGCGCATGCAGGAGCTTCTTCATGCGCATGGTTTTACCCATACCGATCAACTGGCTGAACAGCTTTGACACGTCTTCACAGAGCGCATCATCGGATGTCAGCAGACTGTAGTCGGTATACAGCCGCGCATTGCCAGCGTGATAGTTGCCGGTGCCCAAATGGGCGTAGCGCCGCAGCTCGCCGTTCTCGCGACGCAGGATCAGCATCATCTTGGCATGGGTCTTATAGCCGACCACGCCGTAGATCACTACCGCACCGGCCTGCTGCAGTCGGCTCGCCAGCTGCAGGTTGGATTCTTCATCGAAGCGCGCCCGCAGCTCGATCACCGCGGTGACTTCCTTGCCGTTGCGTGCCGCTTCCACCAGCGCGTCGACAATTTCCGAATTGGCGCCGGAGCGGTACAGCGTCTGCTTGACCGCCAGTACGCAGGGGTCCTTGGCGGCCTCACGCAAGAGGTCGACCACAGGCGTGAACGACTCGTAGGGATGCAGCAACAGGATGTCCTGCTTGCCGACGACGTTGAAAATGTTCTCGCTGTTCTGCAACAGCTTGGGGATCGCGGGTGTAAACGGCGTGTACTGCAGTTCCGGATGACTATCCAGACCGGTGATGCCGAACAGCCGGGTCAGGTTGACCGGCCCGTTGACCCGATAGAGTTCGCTCTCGCTCAGGCTGAACTGCTTGAGCAGGAAATCCGCAAGGTGATTGGGGCAGGTATCGACCACCTCCAGCCGCACCGCATCGCCGTAACGCCGGGAGATCAGCTCGCCGCGCAGCGCCCGTGCCAGATCCTCGACATCCTCGGTATCCACGGACAGGTCGGCGTTGCGCGTCAGGCGGAACTGATAGCAGCCCTTGACCTTCATGCCGTGGAACAGATCGTCCGCGTGCGCATGAATCATCGATGATAGGAACACGTAGTTGGCGCCCGCTCCCCCGACTTCTTCAGGTACGCGGATCACCCGGGGCAGCAGACGCGGCGCCGGGATTATCGCCAGCCCCGAATCGCGACCGAAGGCATCGATGCCTTCCAGCTCGACGATGAAGTTGAGGCTCTTGTTCACCAGCAGCGGAAACGGATGGGTAGGGTCCAGACCGATGGGGGTGATGATCGGCGCGATCTCGTCGCGAAAATAACGGCGCACCCAGGTCTTGATCTTGGCCGTCCAGTAGCGACGGCGGATGAAGCGCACCTGATGCTTGGCCAGCTCGGGCAGCAGCACTTCGTTGAGGATCGAATACTGTCGGCTAACCTGCTCATGGACCAGTTCGGAGATCCGCGCCAGCGCCTGGTGCGGCTGCAGGCCATCGGCGCCTGCCTGCTCACGGGCAAAGGTGACCTGCTTCTTCAGCCCGGCGACGCGAATCTCGAAAAACTCATCGAGATTGCTGGAAAAGATCAGCAGGAACTTCAGCCGCTCCAGCATTGGATAGGACTCATCCAACGCCTGCTCCAGCACCCGGATATTGAATTGCAGCTGCGACAGCTCACGATGGATATAGAGACTGCTGTCGTCCAGGTTCGGCACCGGTTGCACCGGTGCGGTGACTGGCGCTTCCTCTACCCTCTCCGCCTCGGGTAGCACTTCCTGGGGTGGTTGCGCCTCGCTGACGGGCAGCTGCAATTCGCTCTCGCTGAGTCCCTGGTTGGTCATCGATCTGCCTCGGAAGGGGCTACTGCCCCTGCTTTAATTGTTGTGCCGCTTGCTTGGCGAAGTAGGTCAGGATGCCATCTGCGCCAGCACGTTTGAAGGCAGTCAGCGATTCAAGAACCACCGCCTCGCTCAGCCAGCCGTTCTGGATAGCAGCCATGTGCATCGCATATTCACCACTGACCTGATAGACGAAGGTCGGCACGCGAAAGGCATCCTTTACCCGCCAGAGAATGTCCAGGTAAGGCATTCCCGGCTTGACCATGACCATATCGGCGCCTTCGGCCAGATCGGCGCCCACCTCGTGCAGCGCCTCGTCACTATTGGCGGGGTCCATCTGATAAGTGTTTTTGCTGCCCTTGCCCAGGTTCGCCGCTGAACCCACCGCATCACGGAAAGGGCCGTAGTAGGCGCTGGCATACTTGGCCGAATAGGCCATGATGCGCACGTTGTGGTGATCGGCCAGTTCAAGAGCCTCGCGGATCGCCTGGATACGCCCGTCCATCATGTCCGAAGGCGCCAAAACCTGAGCCCCGGCCTCGGCGTGGGAGAGCGCCTGGCGAACCAGCGCATCGACAGTCACATCGTTCTGCACGTAGCCCTGCTCATCGAGAATGCCGTCCTGGCCGTGGGTGGTGAACGGATCCAGCGCGACGTCCGTGATGATCCCAAGCTCGGGAAAGCGTTCACGCAGCGCGCGAGTGGCACGCTGAGCAATACCGTCCGGATTCCAGGCCTCGGCGGCATCCAGAGATTTCTTCTCCAGCGGCGTGACCGGGAACAGCGCCAATGCCGGAATGCCTAGCGCGACCAGTTCCTCCGCCTCTTCAAGCAGCAGGTCGATGGAAAGGCGCTCTACACCGGGCATCGACGGCACCTGCTCCCGGCGGTTCTCGCCGTCGAGGACGAATACCGGCAGGATCAGGTCGTCCACGCTCAGCAGATTCTCGCGAACCAAGCGGCGGGAAAAATCATCACGACGGTTGCGACGCAGGCGAGTGGCAGGGAACAGTCGATTGGCAGGAACGAAACTCACAGCGAACTCCCGGCCCGCAGAACGGGCGAATATGACGTTTATAGACCGACTTAGTGACCGAATGATGACAGCGCCATGCGGCTCGGTGGTCGAATACCATCATTGTCGCCACCCACGACAGGTACTTCCAGTGCTTTGATCGAGCAACCGCCGGGCTGAAGCCTGCCGGCTAGAGCCCGCTCCGACTGAACACCCGTTACAAAGACGCATCAAATCCACTATGCACCGCTTACCGCGAATCTCGCCAGGGATTAGCATTGATGTTGTCCGCCAGGCTCTCTTGCCGGGCCGCCGAATCTGATCAGGAGTATCCCTATGAACAAAAAGGTCGCCGTGATTCTTTCCGGCTGTGGCGTTTACGACGGTTCGGAAATCTACGAGAGCGTGATTACCTTGCTGCGTCTGGACCAGCGTGGCGCCACGGTTCAATGCTTCGCACCGAACATCGAACAAATGCATGTGATCAACCACCTCACCGGCGACGAAATGCCAGAAAGCCGCAACGTACTGACCGAGTCCGCACGCCTGGCTCGCGGGAACATCAAGAATCTGGGGGAGGCGAGCGCCGACGACTTCGACGCGCTGATCATGCCTGGCGGATTCGGCGCGGCAAAAAACCTCTCCGACTTCGCTACCCAGGGAGCCGGCTGCAAGATCCTTCCGGACGTGCTGTCTGTCGCGCAGGCCTTCGCCAAAGCTGGCAAGCCGGTCGGCATGATGTGCATCGCACCAACCATGGCGGCACAAATTTTCGGACCAGGCGTGGTCTGTACGCTCGGCAACGACGATGATCCCGCGGCAGCCGCATCGCGGGAAATGGGTGTCGAGCATCAGGCTTGCGATGTCACCGAAATCGTCGAGGACTCGAAGCACAAGCTGGTGACGACCCCCGCCTACATGCTTGCTCAATCAATCAGCGAAGCCGCGACAGGCATAAACAAGCTGGTCGATCGGGTATTGGAACTTACCAGCAAGTAACCACCTGTCTCGCCTGTCCGGCATCCCGAGCACAGGACTCGGGATTTTTCACCCCGCTCGTGGCTATACGGCCAATCGTACCGGCGCTCCTGCCGTGGCACTGGTCAATCCCGTCATCCTCCGGCAGCTTTGCCTCACCTGCCAGGATGCCGCCCCCATGACCAACAACATCGACACCATCGAAGAGCAACAACAAGCCGTGCGCAAGCTCTTCGAGCGCATTCCCTTCAATGAGTATTTGGGCATCGAGCTAGACGAAGTATCTCGCCAGCGAATTGTCATGCACCTGCCGATGAAACATGAGCTGGTCGGCAACTTCTTTCACGGCATTCTCCATGGCGGCGTAATCGCCTCTCTGCTCGACGTTGCCGGTGGAGCTATGGCGATGATTGGTGCCTTCGAGAAGCATCAGCACCTGACGACCGAAGAGCGCGCCGTGCGGCTTTCACGTCTCGGCACTATTGATCTGCGAATCGATTACTTACGGCCGGGACGAGGCAAGCGTTTCAGCGCCAGCGCGACGCTGTTGCGTTCCGGCAACAAGGTAGCCGTGGTTCGCTCCGAACTGCATAACGAGGAAGGGGTGCTGGTGGCGGTAGGCACCGGCACTTATCTTTGTGGGTAAGCTGAAGGCTGGACGCGCCAGACTTCTAAAGGTTTGCTCTTCCGAAGTTTGATGCCGCCTATCGGCTTTTTTTCATCAACTGCGCAAGCAGCCGATCCAACGCGTTGGCGAAGGCCTGCCGGTCGCGCTCACCGTAAGCAGCTTGACCGCCGCCCACTTGCCCTAGCTCGCGCAGGTCCGTAAATAAATTGCGCACCGCCAGGCGCTCGCCCATGTTGCGCTCATCGAACTCGCGCCCGCGCGGGTCGAGGGCAGCCACGCCCTTTTTGACCAGCCGATCCGCCAGCGGCACGTCGCTGCAAATCACCAGCTCGCCGGGCTTGGCGTACTCAACCAAGTAATCGTCCGCGGCGTCCGGACCGCTCGGCACTACGATCAGCCGTACGCAGGCGAAGGCCGGCTTGATCTGGCTTTGTCCGGCCACCAGCACCACCTCGAATTTGCGCTTGAGGGCAAATTTGATTACTTGATCCTTCGCCGCCTTTGGGCAGGCGTCGGCATCAATCCACACGCGCAACGTCCCGACTTCCGTCACACCACTGCCCGCCGCACCGTAGCCAGTAATGCCGCCGCGCCGGCGAACATCACCGCGAAGCTGCGATTGACCAGACGTTGTTGGCGCGGGGTACGCAACAGCCGCAACACCTTGGCGGCCAAGCCGGTATAACCGGCCATGACGATCAGATCGACCACTACCATGGTTGCGCCCATTTGCAGATACTGCAGCACGAGGTCGCGCTGCGGATCGAGAAACTGCGGCAGCACCGCGAGGATAAAGACGATCGCCTTGGGGTTGCTGGCGTTAACCAGAAAGCCGCGCAATACCAATGTCAACGGTCGGCCGATCGGCCGCGGCGCGGAACTGTCATCGAGCATTTCCGGCACCGCCTGCCACTGCTTCAGCGCAAGCCATAAGAGATAGGCGACGCCGAACCATTTGATCACGCTGAAGGCCAGCGACGACGTCGCCAACACGGCGCCGACGCCCGCCGCCACCACCGCAATCTGCAGCGCCAGTGCCAACTGCAGACCAATGGCATTCCAATAGCCGCGCCAGAATCCGTACTGTAGTCCACAGGACATCGAGGCAATCGCCCCCGCGCCCGGCGACAGGCTGATGACCCAACAGGCGACGAAGAAGGCAAGCCAGGTTTCGGGCGTCATGTTTGATCCTCACTCGGCTGCGCCAAGCAGGCGCAGCCAGCTATGCGGGTTAGCCTGGCATATCCTTGCCGAGCTTGACCGGGTCCTTCAGTTTGCGGTTCATTGCCTTGCGCATACGGATGTTGAGCGCTTCTACCGCCAGCGAGAACGCCATCGCGAAGTACACGTAGCCCTTGGGCACGTGCGCGCCGAAGGCCTCAGCAACCAGCAGGGTGCCGACCACGATAAGGAACGACAGCGCAAGAATCTTCAGCGTTGGATGCTTCTCGATGAAATTACTGATAGTGCCGGCTGCCAGCATCATCACCCCAACGGCGATGACAATCGCGGCAATCATCACCTGCACGTTGTCCACCAAACCCACCGCAGTAATCACCGAGTCCAGCGAGAAGACGATATCGATCACCGCGATCTGCAGAATGATGCCAATGAAGCCGGCCTTGACCGCGCCGCCGGTGGTACCGTCCTGGCCTTCTTCGCCTTCGACGCTGTGCCAGATCTCCATCGTGCTTTTGAACAGCAGGAACAAACCGCCGAAGAACAGGATAAGGTCACGACCGGACACGCCATGCTCGAACACCGTGAACAAATCGTTGGTCAGGCGCATCACCCAGGCAATCGACAACAGCAGCAGGATTCGCGTCCCCATTGCCAGCGCAAGCCCGAAGAAGCGCGCCTTGGGTTGCTGTTCCTTCGGCAAGCGTCCGACCAGAATGGAAATGAAAATGATGTTGTCGATGCCGAGAACGATTTCCAAGGCGGTCAGGGTCAGAAACGCGACCCAGATTTCTGGACTGCTAAGCCATTCCATGAGTATTACTCGTGTGTGTTGTGATTGAGGGTCTGTATGTCGGTCCCGCGCCAACGGCGCACGACTTTCTGAAAGAACAAGCTGTTGGGCACCTGAACAATTGCACCGGTTCCGCTTTCGGATACCTCTTCAAGCGTGGTGTAAAGCAGGTTGATATCGATGACTCGGCCCTTGACGATGGGCTTGTCGAGGCTTTCGACCAGCTCCACCAGATCACCCAACCGAAAGGGCCCAACCGTCATGATCAGCACGGCGCAGAGTAGGTTGGAGAGCACGCTCCAGATGGCGAAGAACGCAATTGCCGCCACCGCCACGAACCCGGAGAAGGCGGTCCAGAGCACCGTTGCGGACACTCCGAAACGCTCCAGCACCATGATCATCGCGCCGCCAATGACGAACCAGCGAATACCACCACGCAGCGGCAGGAGCAACTCGGGCGGAAGCGGATAACGACTGCCAAGCCTCGTCAATCCGCGCACCACCAGGCGCTGCAAAATGTAAGCGACCAGCAGGATCAGCAGCACCTGCAATCCGAGCAGTAACTGGTCACGCCATTCTTGGGAAAGAAGCAATATCTGATCGTTCATGCACTGGCCTCGAGTTGACTCTGCAATGCTTCGAGCGCCTCAAGCGCTTCCAGCCAGGCCTCTTCCAGCTCGCTCTCGCGTACCTTCAACTCCGCCTGTTTGGCGAGCAACTCACGTAGTTCGTCCTTGCGTGCCGCCTCGTAGATAGCGGCATCACCGAGGCGCTCTTCGAGCACAGCCAGCTTGTCGTGGACGCCGGCCAGGTCTTTTTCCAGCTTGTCTGCCTGCCGCTTGAGCGGCGCCAGCTGCTGACGTAGCGCTGCTGCAGCCTGACGCAAGGCACGCTTGTCTGTCTTGTCACCGGCAGGCTCGGCGGTGCTCACCGGCTGCTGGCGGGCCCGGTAATCCACCAACCACCGGGCATAGTCTTCGAGATCACCGTCAAACGCAGCGATCCGCCCTTCAGCCACCAGCAGAAACTCATCGGTGGTGCTCTTGAGCAGATGGCGGTCGTGCGACACCACCAGTACAGCGCCTTCGAAATCCTGCAGCGCCAGCGTCAATGCCAGACGCATTTCCAGATCCAGGTGGTTGGTCGGCTCGTCGAGCAGCAGCAGGTTGGGTTTACCCCAGGCAATCAGCGCCAGCGCCAGCCGAGCCTTCTCGCCACCGGAAAAATTGAGTACCGGTTCATCGCAGCGATTGCCGCGAAAATCGAAACCACCCAGGAAGTCGCGTAATACCTGCTCCCGCTCGCCCGGCGCGATGCGCTGCAAGTGCAGCAGTGGGCTGGCCCTGGGGTCCAGCGCGTCGAGCTGATGCTGGGCGAAATAGCCGATCACCAAATTCTCGCCGCGTTGCAGGCGGCCGCTTAATGGCTGCAACTCGTTTGCCAGCGTCTTGATCAGCGTGGACTTGCCCGCACCATTGGGGCCGAGCAGGCCAATCCGTGCGCCGGGTACCAGCTGCAGTTTGACCTTGTCCAATACCACTTTGTCGCCGTAACCGAGGCGCCCCTCAGCCAGATCCAGCAGCGGGCTAGATACCTTGTCCGCTTCGCGGAAAACGAAGTCGAACGGAGAATCGATATGTGCCGGCGCCAGCTCCTCGAGCTTTTCTAGCGCCTTGATTCGGCTCTGTGCCTGGCGTGCCTTGCTTGCCTTGGCCTTGAAGCGGCGGATGAAGTCTTCCATGTGCTCGCGCTGCGCCTGTTGCTTCTCGAATGCCTGCTGCTGCTGTGCCAGCCGCTCGGCACGCGCCCGTTCGAAGGCCGAATAGCCGCCTCGGTAAAGGGTCAGCTTGCGCTGTTCGACGTGCACGACGTTGCCCACGACCTCGTCGAGGAAGTCACGGTCGTGCGAAATCAGCATCAACGTACCGGGATAGCTCTTGAGCCAAGCTTCAAGCCAGAGAATGGCATCTAGATCGAGGTGGTTGGTGGGCTCGTCGAGCAGCAGCAAATCGGAGGGGCACATCAGCGCCTGCGCCAGGTTCAGGCGCATCCGCCAACCACCGGAAAAGCTGCTGACCGGAAGATCCATCTGCTCGTTGGCGAAACCCAGGCCGGCGAGCAGCTTGCGCGCGCGCGCATCGGCGGTATAACCGTCAGCGTTGTCCAGCTCGGTATGCAGGCGCGCCAGCGCCGTGCCGTCATGGGCAGCCTCGGCGGCGGCCAGCGCCGCCTGGACGCGACGCAACTCGGTATCGCCGTCGAGCACGTAATCCACGGCCAGGCGATCGAGCGTATCGACCTCCTGACGCATATGGGCGATACGCCAGTCCGGCGGCAATCGGCAATCGCCGCCATCAGGAGCGAACTCCCCGCGCAGCAAGGCGAAAAGGCTAGATTTACCGGCGCCGTTGGCACCAACCAGCCCGACCTTCTGGCCAGGATGAAGGGTCAGCTCGGCGCCTTCGAGCAAACGCTGCGGGCCGCGCTGTAGAGTCAGGTTCTGAAGTCGGATCATAATGGCGGCGGAGTTTATCAGGTCGCCTGGAAATCCATCCGGTGCCAATGAAAAAAAGCAGTTACCGATGACTACCGATGAACTGTGGAATTTTGCCGTCGCCTGCTACGCCAAACCTGGCGTGGAAGCCGCTTGCCTCGAACTGCAGACGGCTGGCGCAGATGTTTGCTTAATGTTGACCGGCGCCTGGCTGGATTGCCGCGGCATCGCCCGTGACGAGATGCGACTGGCGCAGCTGAAAGAAATCAGCGATGTCTGGCGGAGCCAGGTGGTCGCACCACTGCGCAGCCTTCGCCAAGGCTGGCGTAAACAGGCCGCAAACGATGAAGAATTGGCTGCTCTACGCGAGCGGGTAAAAAAACTGGAACTGGACGCCGAGCGCGTCCAACTCCAGCGCTTGCAACATGCAACGCGGCACTGGACGACAGAGAGCCGAACAACTGATTGGCTGGAGCGGCTCTGCGCCGATCTCAACGGCGAACTACACGCACCGCTGGAAGTACTGCGACGCGCGGCGAATCAGTTCGCGCTGGGCGACGACTGATTTTCAGTTTCGTTCGTGGCTGCGGCCGGCTTGCGCGGAGCTATTGGCTTGCGCGCTGCAGGCTTCTTCGCGGCGGGCTTGCCAACTGCCGGCGTAGATTGTTCCGCTGAAGGTCGCTTACTGCGGCTTCCGGCGGAACGAGACGCGCCCGTCGCCGGCGCGTTGAGTGCGGATGGTTTGGCCGCGGTCGGCGTCTCCGATGTAACGATCTCCGCAGCACCGGGTTTAGCGCGGCTTCCGGCGGAACCAGAGGTTACTGTCGAAACCTTGGGCGTCGCTTTGGCAGTGGGCCGTTTGGCTGGAGTGGCTTTGGCAGTGGGCTTGGTGGCACTAGTGGATGCCTTGCTCGGGGCCTTAGCGGTAGGAGACGGGGCCTGCTTGCCACGTGACGCCAGAGCTTGCGCAGCGGCCTTTTCAACCTGAGTGACGCCTTGGGCGAGATTTAGGCTTTGTTCCACATCGCGCTTCAATTCAGACAGATAGCTCAGCGTTTCGCCTTGCCGCGCCTGTAGCAAAGCGAGCATGCCTTCGAGTTCGACGAGCTTGGCACGGGCTTTGGTCTTTTCCTTCGACTTGCCCGCGCCACCCGCATCGTCGAGTTTGACTCGGGCCTTGGTGAGTTTTTCCTGTGCCTTTTCACACTGCTTCTCAAGCTTGGCAAGCAGAGTTTCCGTGTCCTTCTGCGCCTCGTTGCAAGCCGTTTCCAGATGCTCCACCAAGCTGCGCGACAACTGCTGCAGCAAGTCCAACGGCGTGGTTACAGAGTTCTTCTTCGTAGGCATGAAGGCGCCTCCTGGCAGGATGGTGCAGCAATACTGGATGGGCAGCAGCAGTCGACCAACAGCCCCAAAACGGCATGCCGCGCGCAGCGCCTATTTAAGCTCGACCAGGGTCAGGCGGTAGCGGCGGCCTGCTTATGCGCCGTGTGCAGCACTTCGATCAGGCAGTCTTCAAGCTCGAAGCGCTCATGCAGCAGTCGCCCAAGACAATTCAACTCATCCGGCAGGCCCGGGCTGTCGAGGCAGTCACCGTTATCGCAACGATCATTGAAGGCCACCGCAACCTCGGTAATCGCTTCGATGCGCGGATAGATCTGATGGGCTAGGTCGAGGCCGCGCTTGTCTCCGAATGCTTCGGCTTCATCGAGCAACTGCTCGTATATCTCAAAATGTCCGGCCGACACGTAGTCGAGCAGAATTTCACAAAATTTCTGCAAGGCGGAACGGCTCGCGGTGGCGTCGCTTACATGCAACCCATCGAATGCGTTGATCAGTGCGTGGCGCTCTTGCAGCCAACGGTCGATCAGCAAGTGCACACCTCCCCAGCGTTCCTGGGCGTTCCGACAGCTCTCGAGCATGATGACCTCACTTCCCTTATCAATGATGCTTGTTGCGCCTTCCAAGACGATGTTTTTGTCTGGGGATAATGGCCTCGGGTGAGTGACAGCGAATTGGCAGAAAACCGACACTGCCCGAGCAGACTATGCCGCGACGATCGAAGCATCAAGCAGCGCGGACGAAATTCTCTAGCAACAATTGTGACGAATCGCTTCGCTCTGGATCATTGACCGCCAAGCGCAGCGATCATTCATCCACTCCGAAAAAAAGCCTCAATCGCGCCGCAGCAGTTGCCAAAGACAGAAAATCGCCATACCGATAAACGCCAGCAAGGTCCACTCGGGGATGCTCAGACCCAGCAATGTCCAGCTGACTTCGGCGCACTCGGCCGTGCCGTGAAGCACCAGTCGGGCAATCTCTTGGAACGGCAATGCATTCATCATGTATTCGAGACTGGGCAGGCAGCTCGGCAGCTGATCGGCCGGCATGTTCTGCAGCCATATCTGACGTATGGCTGTGGCACCACCGGCGAGCGCGGATAGCAGCGCCAGAATCGAATAAACGCGGCGGCCGGTGGTGCGCGGACCATGAATCGCAGCGACCAGGCAAACCAGGCCGAAAGCGATTACGCAGATGCGCTGAACGATGCACAAAGGGCACGGCGCCAGACCGACTACATGTTCCAGATAGAGCGCAGCGATCATCATCAGCACGCTGCCGATGAAGGCTAGAAGAAATAGCGAACGTGGGCTGGCCAGGTTCATGGTGACTCCGCAGACAGGGAAAAGCTCGCTACGGTAGTGCTGCGCGCGGCGAGCTGCAAGCGCTATGCAAGACTCGACGCGGCGGCACGGGATGGCCGTCACGCGCTTTGCCGGCCGTTAGCTGCCGCTGATGACCTGCAGTTGGCTACCGCCTGATCGATCGAGGAGCCCGAGCCCTTCTTGGAAGAGCCGATTGCTGCGCTCGTTGTCACCTAGCTGTGCCAGCAGGCGCGCAAGCTCGGCGCAGGTTTCCGCACGGTGTTCGAAGCGCAGGCTCGCTTCCAGGTAATCGCGTGCTTTGCCCCAGAGTTCATTGCGCAAGCTCAAACGCCCAAGCGCAAGCAGCAGCTCGGCATTTTCCGGGTGGCCTTTCAGCCAGGCCTCCGCATGCGCCAGTTGGCGCGACGGCTCGCGTCCGCGCACACGCCCATAGCGCTCGACCAGACGATCATCGAACTGACGCTTGAGCGCGGCATAGAGAACCTCTTCTGCTTTCTCTTCGGCACCCAGCCGACTTAGACCATCGGCGTAGGCGCGTACCACCAACGGTTCGCTGCGTAACGCGTTTGGTACAGTCTGCCAGCGTTGGTTAAGTGATTGCTGGGCATCGCTTTCGGCACTGCCTTGAGCCTGACCGGCTTGCTCCAGAGCGGCCGTCCAGGTCAGCAATTCCAGTTCACTCAAGCGCGCAGGTGGCAGAACGCGATGCTTGTGCAGCTCCGGCAGCAACCGGCACAGCGCGGGCCAGTCCTGCAACTGAACGTAGAGCTGCTGCAACAGGGTCAGGACATAGGGATGCCGCGGATGGTCAGCATGCAGCACATTCAGTGACTCACGAGCTTCGCCGTATTGCCCACGTGCGATCTGCAACTGAGCCTGAGTCAGCCCAACCGCAAGCGTGGCCTGCGGTTCGCGCTTCCTCGCTTCTTGCAGCAGCTCGTCACTCTGCTCGTATTCACCCAACTCGCTGGCGGCACGGGCCGCACCAAGGTAATGCACCAGAGGATGATGATCGTGCTCGGCGGCGGTACGTAGATGGCTGAGCGCCTGGCTCCACTGGCCTTCGGCCAATTCCCGCAGGCCTATTTGCGAGGCCTTGGCAACGCGGCGTGCACGATGGCGCCGCGACCAGGGATTGGCCAGGGTACCGGAGGTATAAAGCAACCCCAGCACCCAGTGCACCACTAGAGCCACAAGCCAGAGGCAGGCGATCAGCCCCAGAAATACCCAGAAGCTCGACTCATAGCGAAAACGGTCGTAACTGATCAGGACGTAGCCGGAATCTTGAAAAATGGCCCAGCCGAGAAAGCCGACAATGGCGAGCAGGACGACGAGTATGATGGCCAGCCGTTTCATATGCGCTGCCCCTCCTCGCCAGTCCGCTCAGCCTCGGGTGCCTGTTCAGCTTCGCCAGCGGGTTGTTCGCTTGCACCTTGTTCAGAAGGTTCGGCGCTCTCGGCAGATTCGCGCTCCTGTACATAGGCCTGCATGGCCTTCAATGCGGGCGACAAATCCGGCAGGGTGACCGATACCTGCCGCTTTGCAAGCGCCTCGATGCGATCACGCAGGCCGCGGCTCTGACCGTTCTCTTCGCTGAAGTGGTCCTCGATCAGCCGAGCGGCCTGGCTCAGGGACTGCCGATAAACTTCCGCGTTGCCGTTGAGCACGGCCCACTGCGCCTGCTCGATAGCCAACGAAAGGGCCAGCCGCACCTGCGCCAGGCTCTGACCGGCAAGCAGCGGCTTGACATCGGTGCCGGCGTTGAAATCAATCCGCACGTAGCGTGTCAGCTCATTAAGCCAACGCTGCCAGCGGCTTTCGCTCTGCGTCTCAGGCTGGCTTTGGCCGTTCTCGAATTCAGGGGCCAAACCGCTAAGCTGATTGGCCTGACCGCGCAACGCGCCCAGTTGCAGGAACAGGCCGGTACGGTCCAGCTCCGGCAAACTGCGCAGCGCTTCGAGACCCTCCAGCAGCTTCTGTCGGGCCCCGTAAGCGCCCGGATCGTCCTGCTTGCGCAAGATCAGATCTGCTTCGGCAATCAGCGATTCGGCGCTGTTCACGTCCTGCATGGCCGACAGCCGCAACATGGCCATGCGCAACAAATGCTCGGCTTCAGCGAGTCGCCACTGCTCGCGGCTGGCTCCGAGTACCTGCTCGACCCGCCCGGAAAGCCGTTGTTGGTCGCTTTGCAGTTCCGAAAGCAGACGCCGCCGATCTTCCAGTTGCTCTGCTGAGGGCAACTGTTCCAGCCGTCCCAGACGACTGGCCAGTTGCTGACTGTGCTCGCCCAATTGACGTGCCTGCTCGCGAGTGGCTTGCGCCGCTTCGAGCTGCTGCTGTTCTTGCTGGCTCAGTTGTTGCGTCTGCCAGACGCTGTAGCCGCCAGCAGCCAGACCGGCAAGTCCGACCAGCAGCGCAAATCCGGCCAATCCGCGGCCGCTGCTATCGGTCTTCTGTGTGCTGCTTGCCGGCCTCTTCGGTGGAATGTCTTTAGCGGGTATAACGGGGTCGTTGCCCGTGGGTTGCTGCGGTGCCTTATCGGGATCTACTTCGCTCACGTTTCCATCCTTTGCATCAGAAAGCGGGCTCGGGATTTTCCCGCAGCGCCGCCAGCAAAGCCGCGGTTCCGGCACCACGGCAGTCCACTATTGTTTTGGCGCCCAACGCCACGGCCATCTCGGCCACACGCGGGCTCGGTACGAACAAGGGTAGTTCACGCAACAGGGACCAGTCGGAGCCAGCCAGCTCGCGCAACGACTCCAAGCCCTGCCCACTGCTGACCATTACCGCATTCAGCCGTTCCGAACGAAGGGTCTCGACCAGTATTCCGGGCGGGTAGTCGGGAAGATAGCGTCGATAGAGTTCGAGACAATCGACTTGAGCGCCACGACTGCGGAGCATCTCGGCAATATGCTCACGACCGCCTTCACCACGCAGGATCAGCACCTTTGGATCCGCCACGCCGAGCGCTTGGGCCAGACGCGGCAGAGCGAGTAACGCTTCGCTATCGTCGCCGCTGGCAGGCCAGCTGGCATCCAGTCCGAAGCCTTCCAGTATCGCCCCGGTCGCGGCTCCGACGCTGAACCAGACCGGTCCGAACGGCGGCTGTGGCCAATAGCGATCAAGCAGTTGCAACCCCAGCCTTGCGGCCGGCTTGCTGACCACCACGACGGCAGAATAGCGATCCAGCTCGAGCATCGTCGCGCGCTGCTCGGCCGTCTCGACTAAGGGCTCGATAGCAAGCAACGGCAGGCTGCTGCTCTGAATCCCCGCCTCGGACAGCGCCGCCGCCAGGGCGACGCTGTCTTCAGCAGGACGCGTTAGCAGCAGACGCCAGCCGCTCACGCCTTGCCGGCCTCGCCATAGACATCCTGAAGAATTTTTTCCGCGCCCTGCTCCAGCAGCGCTTCGGCAACCCGCACGCCCAATGCTTCGGCTTCAGCGACAGGCGCACGGTCTTCGGCACGGAGCAACAACGTGCCATCAGGTTGCCCCACCAAACCGCGCAGCCACAGCTGATCGCCTTCGAGCACCGCATAGCAGGCGATCGGCACCTGGCAACCGCCGTTCAGATGACGGTTCAAGGCGCGCTCGGCGCTGACCCGGATGGCGGTCTGCGGGTCGTTCATGCACTGCAGCAGCTCATGCAATTCGATATCGCCGGTACGGCACTCGATGCCGACCGCGCCCTGTCCACCCGCTGGCAGGCTGTCCTCAACGCTGATGCTGGAACGAATGCGCTCACCGAAGCCGAGGCGAATCAGGCCGGCGGCGGCGAGGATAATGGCGTCGTATTCGCCAGCATCGAGCTTGGCCAACCGGGTGTTCACGTTGCCGCGCAGGAACTGGATCTTCAGATCGGGACGCCGCGCCAGCAGTTGAGCCTGGCGCCGCAGACTCGAGGTGCCCACAACCGCACCGGCGGGCAGCACGTCGAAATTCTCGTAGTGATTGGAGACGAAGGCATCGCGCGGGTCCTCGCGCTCGCAGATGCAATACAGGCCAAGCCCCTCGGGAAATTCCATGGGCACGTCTTTCATGGAATGCACGGCAATGTCCGCTTCGTTCTCCATCAGTGCCGTTTCCAGCTCTTTGACGAACAGGCCCTTGCCACCGATTTTCGCCAGAGGAGCATCGAGCAACTTGTCACCGCGACTGACCATCGGCACCAGACTGACCGTCACCTCCGGATGTGCGGCTTCAAGGCGCACTTTGACGTACTCGGCCTGCCACAGGGCCAGGGCACTCTTGCGGGTAGCGATACGAATTTCGCGAGACATGACGATTCCAGGCAAATGAACTGCCGCGGATGATAACAGGCCCTCAAGCCTCAAGCCTCAAGCCTCAAGCCTCAAGCCTCAAGCCTCAAGCCTCAAGCCTCAAAGCTTGGGGCTTCTGCTTCATGCGGATATTCTTTTGGCTTGTCGCTATCACAGGTTCTGCATCAACTTACGCACCCCAGCGACGTGACGTCGGCTGACCGTCAGCGGCTCGCCTTCGAGGCCCTTGAGGAATAGCTGAAAATGACCGAGCGGAGTGCGCTGCAAGCGTTCGATGCGATCGCGGTAGACCAGCGCATTACGATGGATGCGCACGAAGCGATCACCGAACTCATCCTCGAGCGCCTTGAGCGGTTCGTCCAGCAGCACCTCGCCGCCCTCATGACGCAGGGTGACGTACTTGTGATCGGCAATGAAGTAAATCACCAGTGGCAACGGAATCAGCTCGATGCCCTTGCGGGTCCGCGCGCTGATGTGGCTGCGCGGCCCCGTACCGGTGATCGCGGCGGGACGGGTGAGCGCGGCGAGCTGGACCCGGTTCGGCCGTTCGGCTTTTTTCAGCGCCTCGGCGAGATGCTCCGGCCGCACCGGCTTGACCAAGTAGCCAACTGCGCTGACCTGAAAGGCATCAAGGGCGAATTCATCATGGGCCGTACAGAAAATCACGGCAGGGGGGGCATCGCGCTCGCATAACTTGGCTGCGACCTGAAGACCATCGAGGCCCGGCATACGGATATCCAGTAGCACGATATCAGGACGCAGCTCCTCGATCAGGGACAGCGCTTCCTGGCCATTGGACGCAGAAGGTTCCAGGACACGATAGCCGTCAAGGTCACCTACCAGTCGGCTGAGGCGCTCGCGGGCTAGAGGTTCGTCATCGACAATCAGCACATTCATATGGATCTGGCTTCCTGCTTTTGTGTCGCACACGGATAGCGTAGACAGGTGTAGTAACGGGCGTTACGCCGCTCCACGCTGAGACTCGCTGCAGGACCGAAAAGTGCCGTTAGTCGTGCGTCTATATTATGCAGCGCCTGCTGTGTGCCCCGAGATGGCTGCGCTTGAGCAGTCTCGTCGAACGGGTTGCTGACCTGCAAATGAAACACGCCATCGGCATAATAGGCCGCCACGTTGACGACGCCACCCTCGATTCGCGGCTGAATTCCATGGATCAGCGCGTTCTCCAGCAAGGGTTGCAAGGTCAGCTGCGGGATCGGAAGGTCGTCCGGTACGCCGTCCACCTGCCAGTCGACCTGCAACCGCTCACCGAGCCGATAGTGCTCGATCGACAGATAGCGCCGCGACAGCTCCAGCTCCTCACGCCAGAGCACCAGCGTACCGGGCCGGGCGAGGCTGGCGCGAAACAGATCGGATAAGTCCAGCACCGCTTGCTCGGCCTTGGTCGGATTGCTGACTACCAGGCTGGCGATGCTGTTCAGGCTGTTGAACAGGAAATGCGGCCGGATGCGCGCCTGCAGCGACTCGATCCGCGCCATGAGCTCCGCTTGCTCCTGCCGCCTCCACTGACTCTGCAGGTAGAAATAGCGCAGCAGAAGTCCCGACATGATCAGGCTGATCAGCGCATGGCGCAGGTACAGATTGACCTCGCCAACACGCGTGAGCGGCCCGCCCAACTGGTAGATATCGGCCACTGCGGTGCAGGACAGCGTCAAACCGACCACCATGGCGCAGCAGGCAAGCCCTGCCAGCGCAGGCGACAGCCGCGCCAGCAAAGGCCGCAACTGGCAGGTCAGACCGGCCGAGAGCAACATCACCCACTGAACGAACAGCGAAGTCAGGGCCAGGCGCATCCAGTTGAAGCCCGGCTGCATCGGTTCGGCCAGCACCAGCACCAGTACCAACAGCTCGGCGAGCAGCACCAGGCCGAGCAGCGCCTCGGGCTGGCACAGCTCGGGCACGAAGAACTCATCGATCGGCGCGGCGGGGCGCGCCCGTTTGGGTCGTAGTGTTTGCATGGCGGCAGTTTCCGCGGGCGTTGGCGCTACCGCAACCAGGCCGTGATGCAGC
Organism: Stutzerimonas stutzeri; assembly: GCF_024448715.1. GTDB lineage: Bacteria > Pseudomonadota > Gammaproteobacteria > Pseudomonadales > Pseudomonadaceae > Stutzerimonas > Stutzerimonas stutzeri_AR. The sequence continues at coordinate 388,729 of NZ_JAMOHZ010000004.1, read as the reverse complement.
GCAACCCCAAAGCATGAAATTGCTGCTCAGCTCACTGTTCGGGGCGACTCCGGAGCGCTGGCCAACCCTGTTATCATCCGCGGTTTTCCAGTTCCCGATTCAGCGAGCGCATTCATGAGCACCGACAAGACCAACCAGTCCTGGGGCGGCCGTTTCAGCGAGCCCGTCGACGCCTTCGTCGCCCGATTCACCGCCTCCGTCGAGTTCGACAAGCGCCTCTACCGCCACGACATCATGGGCTCCATCGCCCACGCCACGATGCTGGCCAAGGCCGGCGTGCTGAGTAATGCCGAACGCGACCAGATCATCGCCAACCTGAAGGACATCCAGGGTGAGATCGAAGCCGGCACCTTCGACTGGCGCGTCGACCTCGAAGACGTACACATGAACATCGAAGCGCGTCTGACCGACCGCATCGGCGTGACCGGCAAGAAGCTGCACACCGGCCGCTCGCGTAACGATCAAGTCGCCACCGACATCCGCCTCTGGCTGCGTGACGAGATCGACACCATCCTCGCCGAAATCACTCGCCTGCAGCAGGGCCTGCTGGGTCTGGCCGAAGCCGAAGCCGACACCATCATGCCCGGCTTCACTCATCTGCAAACCGCCCAGCCGGTGACCTTCGGCCATCATCTGCTGGCCTGGTTCGAAATGCTCTCGCGCGACCACGAGCGTCTGGTCGACTGCCGTAAGCGGACCAACCGCATGCCGCTCGGCAGTGCCGCGCTGGCTGGCACGACGTACCCGATCCAGCGCGAAATCACCTGCGAGCTGTTGGGCTTCGAGGCCATTTCCGGTAACTCGCTAGACGGCGTCTCCGATCGCGACTTCGCTATCGAATTCTGCGCCGCCGCATCGGTGGCAATGATGCACCTGTCGCGCTTCTCCGAAGAGCTGGTGCTCTGGACCAGCGCGCAGTTCCAGTTCATCGACCTGCCCGACCGCTTCTGCACCGGTTCTTCGATCATGCCGCAGAAGAAGAATCCGGACGTGCCCGAACTGGTACGCGGCAAGACCGGCCGCGTATTCGGCGCGTTGAGCGGCCTGCTGGTGCTGATGAAGGGCCAGCCGCTGGCCTACAACAAGGACAATCAGGAAGACAAGGAACCGCTGTTCGACGCCGCCGACACCCTGCGCGACTCGTTGCGTGCCTTCGCCGACATGGTTCCGGCGATCAAGCCCAAGCGCGAGATCATGCGCGAGGCGGCACTACGCGGCTTCTCCACCGCCACCGATCTGGCCGATTACCTGGTGCGCAAGGGCTTGCCGTTCCGCGACTGCCACGAGATCGTCGGGCATGCGGTGAAGTACGGCGTCGAGACCGGCAAGGACTTGGCTGAAATGAGCCTCGACGAGCTTCGCCAGTTCAGCGACCAGATCGGCGAAGACGTCTTTGCCGTGCTAACGCTGGAAGGCTCGGTCAACGCCCGCGACCACATTGGTGGCACGGCGCCGAATCAGGTACGCGCAGCGGTGCAGCGCGGGCAGGAACTGCTTACCTCGCGCTAAGCATCTGCTGTTGTCGTAGGAGCGAGCTTGCTCGCGAACGCGCTGTCCGCTGGGGCTTTTCGCGAGCAAGCTCGCTCCTACACAGATCAGGGAAACCGGAATTTCACATGACTCTGACCATCCGTCCCGCCACTCGCGATGACGCCGCGCTGATCCTGCGCTTCATCACCGAGCTTGCGATTTATGAGAAGGCCGAACATGAGGTCAAGACGGATGTGGCAGGCATCGAGTCCAGCCTGTTCTCGGCCAGCTCCACGGCCCAAGCACTGATCTGCGAGCGCGCCGGTGAGCCGATCGGCTACGCGGTGTACTTTTTCAACTACTCCACCTGGCTTGGCCGTAACGGGCTTTATCTCGAAGACCTCTACGTCAGTCCCGCAGCGCGCGGCACCGGCGCCGGCAAGGCGCTGCTTCGGCATCTGGCGAAACTCGCAGTGGCCAAGGATTGCGGCCGTTTCGAATGGGCCGTGCTGGATTGGAACGAACCGGCAATTCGTTTTTACGAATCGCTGGGCGCCAGGCCGCAGGAGGAGTGGACGACCTATCGCCTGAGTGGCGATGCGCTGTTAGCGCTCGCAGATAGCGACTGACGGAACCTGCGCGCGCCGTATTGGCCTACCGGTAACCTCACATCCGACAGGTTAATTTCCTGTCGCAGACCGGTACGTTTATGACCGACCTCCGAACACTGCTGTTGAATCACGACACGCAAGGCGCAGAAGTCTTCGATACGCCCAAGGAGCGCCTACTGTTCTACCGCTCTGAGATCCATTTCGAGTCGACGTTGTTGGCTGATCGAACCAGCTCGTACCTGTCGGCGCAGTCTTTTTTGATGATCGCTTTCGCCTCGTCAATGGCCAATACCAATCCTGAATGGGGCAGTCTGTTCCGCCTGGTAGTACCGGCGATCCTGGCGGGACTGGGCCTGCTGACGTCATTCCACGCGATGCCCGGAATCAAATCCAGCTTCGACGTCATAGAACGCTGGCATCAGAAACAGGCCGAATTACTACAGATCGAGGGCCAGGCAGGCCTGCTACCAAACCGGGAATCAGCGTTGTTCGGCGAAGGTAACAGTCCGGCCGGAGGTCATCGCTACAAGCGAACGCTGTTGTTCTCGCTACGCACGCCACTCATTTTCGCCTCGGTCTGGGCACTTTTCGGAGCCTTTTGCGTAGTGCTGTATTTTTTCGGCTGATTACAACCAATCGCGAAACTTGAACCAGGCGTAAGGAATTATCGCGGATATCACCATCATCATCAGCGCCATTGGATAGCCGAGTAGCCAGCCGAGCTCAGGCATGTGTTCGAAGTTCATGCCGTATACCGTGCCGACCAGCGTTGGTGGCAGGAATAGCACTGCAGCGATGGAGAACACCTTGATGATGCTGTTCTGCTCGATATTGATCAGGCCGAGCGTGGCATCGAGCAGAAAGGCGATATCGCCTAATAGTCGCGCTTGATGCTCGCCCAGCGAACGCACGTCCCGCTCCAGCGCCTTCAATAACCCTTTGGCGACGCCCTGCTTGGGCTCACCGGCATGCAGGCGGTAAAACGCGATCAAACGAGTCGAGCTGAACAGGCTTTCGCCCAGTTGCGACAGCAGCGAGCGATGCTGGCCAAGCTGCTGAATGATCTGCTGTAGGTCCCTGCGTTGCGCCTTTCTCTCATCGAAGATGCGACACGACAGAGCTTGGAGCTCAACCTGAACGTTTTCCAGCACGTCCGCGATGCGGTCGACAACCGCATCGGCCAAGCCAAGAAAAATCTGGTGACTGGTGCCAAAGACCGACGGCTGCCGTGCACTTTTGGTCTCAAACTGGCGAAACGCACTCAGTTCGGCGTAACGAACGGTTATCAGGCAGCGACGGGTCAGCACGAAGGTCACTTCGGCATTTTTCGGGCGACGATCGGTAATTCCCATCACCACCGTCGTGGTCATGAAGACCACACCGTCCTCGTCGTAAAAACGCGAAGAATCCTCGATTTCTGCCAGCTCTTCGCGGGTTGGAATATCCAGGCCCAGCGCCGACTCGACGAAGCGCTCTTCTTGCTGGTCAGGAGAAAGCAGGTCGATCCATAGCACATTGTCAGGGAGCGCCTGCAAATGCTCGGCAGTACGCCGCACCAGCGCGCCGTTTTCAAGACAGTGGAAAATGATCATGACTTGGTCGCGCTCCTCGAAAGCCCATAGTAGGAATAGAGACCGATCCAAGCGAAGCGTTCAGGCGGCATTGGCTACCAGACACGCAGCTTGCCGGGACACGACGAAACACGCTATCAAGATGTTCCCTAACGAGAGTTGCGCCCATGACCGATACCACTGCCGACGACGATGAAGCCTTCGCCGAAGAAACCTTGATCCAAGCCATCGAAAACCAGCTCAAGGCCGGCGAACCGGCCGCCACGCAGGCGACGCTGAACAAGCTGACCTTGGTTGGTTACGAGCGCGACGAAATTCTCAAGATGATGGCGTTGGTCCTGGCTTGCGAGATTCGGCAGATGCTCGAAGAAGACCGCGCATTCGACACCGAAGGCTACGAAACACTGCTGCGCAATCTGCCTGACCTCCCCGAATAGCGCCCTGTCGCGGCAGGTTCGCGCACAGCATCTACACTTCGCAAAAACGGCTTAGACCCACCACCCGAGGAGCGAACATGTCCTATACCCCCGATCTGATAGCCGAGTTGGAAATTCTTCGTCTGTTCAACCTCGACAACAAGCTCGAAGGCCTGAAGGTGCATCATGATGCCGGCAATGCCGCCATCGCCGCAGCCCAGCGCCTGCATGCCAAAGGCCTGACAACCCAGCCCGACGGCGGCTATCTGACCAGCCTCGGCCGCGACGCGGCTGAGCACACACAGGTCCTGCTGACCATTCTTTCGGAAACTGCCACAGCCTGACATTAGCGCAGTTCTGGCGCGCCATAACGAGCGCCAGCCCCGCTCACAGCAATTTCCCGTCGCGGATACCACGTTGCAACCGGCAACGGTTGCCGCTGTGGCTTTTCCTCTGGGCCTTCACCCGTGGTACTTTCCGCCCTCACTGCCTCGATAAACTGGTCGGACAACGTCGACCGCCTGCACGAACTGCCTGAATGACCCGCCACCAGGAAATCCGCCCCGTTCTAGAAGAGGGTATCGACCGCAAGGTCCTTGGCGCGCTACGCGCTCGCTTTCTGTCCGTCAATGCCGGTCGCCTGGAGCGCGCCCGGCTGGCTATGCCGCCGCGCCAGCAACTGGTACTCAAACTGCTGCCGCTGCTTTTTCACGTCAACCATCCGATCCTGCCGGGTTACGTTTCCGGCACCACGCCGGCAGGGCTGGCTGGGTTCGAACCGGATGCCGAGACGCTGGCCGAGGCGCAGCGTCTGAGTCGCTCCTTTTCCTACAAGCCGCTGCGTGGCAGTCCGCCACAGTCGATCCTCGGCTTGTTTCTGATGGGCAGCTTGGGGACCGTCGCCCAGGACGAGCAGAGCGATCTGGATGTCTGGGTCTGTCATGATCCGGAACTGTCGCCACAGCAGATCGACGAGCTGCGGCGAAAGTGTGATTTATTACAGGCCTGGGCCGCTACGCAGGGCAGCGAGGCGCATTTTTTTCTGGTCGACCCGCTGCGCTTCACCCAAGGTGAGCGGGAAGCGAAACTGACCTCCGACGACTGCGGCACCACCCAACATTACTTGCTGCTCGATGAGTTCTACCGCACTGCCATCTGGCTCGGCGGGCGCACACCGCTCTGGTGGCTGGTGCCGGATTATGAAGAGCACCGTTACAACGAGTACGTGCGCACCCTGCTGGACAAACGCTTCGTGCGTAGCGATGAGGTGCTCGACCTTGGCAGTCTCGGCAACATCCCGCCAGGCGAATACCTCGGTGCCGGCTTGTGGCAGTTGTACAAGGCCATCGAGTCGCCTTACAAATCCCTGTTCAAGCTTCTACTCGTCGAGGTGTATGCCAGCGAGCATCCCCAGGTGCGCTGCCTGAGCCTGGATTTCAAGCAGGCGGTCTATGCCAACCGCTTGGAGTTGGACGATCTCGATCCCTATATCGTCGCGTACCGCAGGATAGAGCAATACCTTGCCGGCCGCGGTGACCGGGAGCGCCTGGCCCTATTACGGCGCTGCCTTTATCTGAAGATTAACAAGCCACTAAGCCGCCCCCCCACCAGCCGCAACAAGAGCTGGAAGCGGCGCCTGCTCGAATGCCTCACCCAGCACTGGGAATGGGGCGAGCGGCAGTTCGCCCAGCTCGATGGGCGCAGCCAGTGGAAGGTTCGGAGAGTGGTGGAAGAGCGGCGCGCATTGGTCAATGAGCTGACCTACGGTTACCGCTTTCTCAGCGAACTGGCCCGGCGACTGCAAATCACCAGCAGCATCAATGGGCGCGACTTCGGCGTGCTCGGCCGACGTCTGCACGCTGCCATCGAGCGCAAGGCCGGCAAGATTGAGTCGATCAATCTTGGCATAGCGCCAGACTTGGCCGAACACAGCCTGACGCTCGTTCATGGTTACGATGCCGCCGGTGACGTTTCCTGGGCGCTCTACGAGGGCAACCTGAACGCGAGGCAAATCACCAATTTTTCGCCGTTGAAGCGCTCCCGCGAATTGGTACCGCTACTTGCTTGGTGTCATCGCAACGGCGTAATCGATGCCGCGACCCATGTCGCGCTTCACCCGGGCGATAGCGGGCTGGCCGAGGCAGAGCTGTTTTCCCTTCTGACTGATCTCAGGCAGGCATTTCCAATGCCGCTGCAAGCGATCGCCGACGATGCGTTACTGAGCGCTGCCTCTCCAGTCAAGGTGTTGTTGTTGGTAAACGTCGGCCTCGATCCGCTCAGTCCTCTGCAACCCCTGTCTTTCGACGAATTGAACGACTATCTGGGGCATGGCGCAGCCAGGAAAAAACTAGTGCTGAGTATCGATCAGCTCACGCTAAACAGCTGGAACGAGCTGATCGCCACCCGCTACGAAAGCGCCGCTCCTCTGCCGGACTGCCTGCGTGACTACCTGCAGGAACTGCCTGCAAATGGCGAAAGGCCGAGCCTACAGGTGCGCTGCTTCTGCCGAAACGCTGGCGTGGCTGTGGCCCGACGGGTCGAAACGGTCTTCCTCGACGCGCAGGTGGGGCTCGGCGAACCGGGCGAGAATCGTTACTTGCTTCAGGTCCGCCAACATTTCCATCTGCTTGACCTGATCCCCGGCAATGTTCGTCATACAGCCCTGAGCGACATAGATGCACTGCTTGAGCATCTTGGCGAGGCACATCAAGGCTACCGTCCGATTCGGGTAGATCGTCATGCGCTGGAAGGTAATGACCTATCGCTGATCCTCGCCCAGGCCAGACCGCAGTGTCTGCAGGTGTTCTACCGCATCCAGGGCGCCATGGCGGAGCTGACCGTACTCGACGAATTCAATGCGCTGTGGCGCCAACAGGCGCCCTACCGAGACGAGCAGAGCCTGCTGACCCCGCTCCTACGCTTCCTGCAATCGGTGAGCTATCGCCGCACCACCCAGCTGCCGTTCGAGGAAAGCCGCCTCGCAGCCGTGGATATCCTGTTCTATCGGATACAGCCGCCTTCGCCGGATCGACCATCGACCATCGAGCGCAGGCCTGCGCCACGCGAGGAAGCCAGCGATCCGTTCTATGACATCCAGGCAATCATCGAGCCCAGCGAAAAAGGCCGTTTGCAGGTCACGCTTTACTGCAACCATCAGGAGTTTTCCAGCCCGGAATATGGAGCCGAGCTATTCGCTGCGGTAGCCCGCTACATCCTGGCGCAGCGTCGCAGCGGCGAGCGCTACCCCTGCTACATCACCGACCTGGACCTGTCGGGGCTTCAGGGCAACGGGCGAACCCAGACCGTGCAGCATCTGCGCTACAAGGCCCAGCTTGAAACCGCGCTGAATCAGGCCCTGATGTCGGTTTGACGAAACGCGGCGCCGACATATTCGCAAAGGCGTCGCGCAAGCTCGCTACAGGTTGACATCACCCGCCGCTTCCGGCTGATATTCGACCGCGAGCAGGGTCAGCTTGAGCACCTTGCCACCCGGTGTCGGCCAGTCGATGTGCTGACCGACGCTCATGCCCAACAGCGCACTGCCGACCGGTGCAAGCACTGAGACAGTGCCCTCTTTGCCAGCGTCCTGAGGAAAGACCAGCGTCAAGTGATAATCCTTGCCACTGCCTTCATCCAGGCAATGGACGCGGGAGTTCATGGACACCACGCCGGCAGGCAGCTCGCTACGCTCGACCACCTGGGCGCGGGACAACTCGTCCTCGAGCGCCTCAGCAGCCGGACCGTAGTCAGCCAGACTGTCGAGCAATCGCTCAAGCCGCTGCAGATCGGGTTGGGTGATGATGATGAGCGGTGCGCTGGTCATGGGTCCTGGTGAGCTCCTGTAAAATTCGAATGACAAAAAAAGCAAAACCCCGCCCGAAGGCGGGGTTTTTTAACCTGAAGTGGACCCTATCACAGCTCATTAAATAAGCAAGCGACGCAGTACTACATCTCAATCGCCTAATAGCTGGGGCCCGTCAGGCTTGTCTCAAAGATCCTCGAAATCGAGCGCTTCGCCGCCCTGCTCCTGCGTGGCCCTGGCCAACAGCTCACCCAAGCGCTCATCGTTGGCGTCGCAAATCCACAGCGAGGCGGCTTCGTCGTAGTCGAAGTGAAACCCACCCGAGCGCGCTGCTACCCAGAGCTGACGCAAAGGCGGCTGACGGCTGAAGATCAGCTGGGTGCCGTTCTCGAAACGCACGGTGAGGACGCCGCCGGAATTTTCCAGATCGACATCCATGCCGCTGTGGTCGAACACATCTTCGATTTCTTCCTGCACAGCGTCGACAAGATCGTGAAAGCGCGCTTCGCTCAGACTCATGAATCGTTTCCTCGGTACGGGTGGTACGGCGGCGCCACGGGCCGGCCGGCGATGCTGGCGAGCTTAGCAGGGCACCGCCGCGTCTAGCGAGCGACTGCCAGCCCAACGACGCTTCAAAATCGCCGACCAGCGCGGCCACATAGGCAATCCGCTGGGTGCTGGGTATACTCCGGCCATCGATTTTTAAGGATTGCACCCCCATGAAGCGTCTGCTGCTTCCACTCATCGCACTTGCGGTTCTCGCTTCCGTACTCAGCGGCTGCGGCCAGAAAGGCCCGCTTTACCTGCCGGACGACGACGCAACCGCCAAAGAACGTTCCAAAGACCGTTTCGAACTGTAAAGGAGGCATTCTATGGAGGCCTTCTCGTACCGCGACGGTCAACTCTTCGCGGAGGGCGTGGCGCTGCCCGCCCTCGCGCAACGCTTCGGCACCCCTACCTACGTCTATTCGCGCGCGCATATCGAGGCCCAGTACCGCGCCTATGCCGATGCCCTGCAAGGCATGCCGCATCTGGTCTGTTTTGCGGTCAAGGCGAACTCGAACCTCGGTGTGCTGAACGTGCTGGCACGCCTGGGCGCCGGTTTCGACATCGTTTCGCGTGGCGAGCTCGAGCGTGTTCTCGCCGCGGGCGGTGTGCCTGAGCGCATCGTCTTTTCCGGCGTCGGCAAAACGCGTGATGACATGCGCCGTGCGCTGGAAGTCGGCGTGCACTGCTTTAACGTCGAGTCCACTGAGGAGCTCGAGCGCCTGCAACAGGTCGCGGCCGAGCTTGGTGCGATTGCGCCGGTGTCGCTGCGGGTCAATCCCGATGTCGATGCCGGAACGCACCCGTACATTTCCACCGGGCTCAAGGAAAACAAGTTCGGCATCGCTATTGCTGAGGCGGAAGAGGTTTATGCCCGCGCCCACGAGCTGTGCAACCTCCAAGTCGTTGGCGTGGATTGCCACATCGGCTCGCAGCTCACCACCCTGCCGCCGTTCCTCGATGCGCTCGACCGTCTGCTGGCGCTGATCGATCGCCTCGCCGTGCGCGGTATCCAGATTCGTCATCTAGATCTGGGCGGCGGTCTCGGCGTGCGCTATCGCGAAGAGCAGCCGCCGTTGGCGGGCGACTATATCCAGGCAGTGCGCAAGCGCATCGACGGACGCGACCTGGCGCTGGTCTTCGAGCCGGGCCGGTCCATCGTCGCCAACGCCGGCCTGTTGCTGACCCGCGTGGAATACCTCAAGCACACCGAACACAAGGATTTCGCCATCGTCGATGCTGCAATGAACGACCTGATCCGCCCGGCGCTGTATCAGGCCTGGATGGACGTCGTACCGGTGCAGCCCCGCGAAGGCGAGGCGCGCCATTACGACATCGTTGGGCCGATCTGCGAGACCGGCGACTTCCTCGCCAAGGAGCGCCCGTTGACCTTGGCCGAAGGCGATCTGCTGGCGGTGCGTTCGGCCGGTGCCTACGGATTCGTCATGAGCTCCAACTACAACACCCGCGGCCGTGCCGCCGAGGTGCTGGTGGATGGCGACGAAGCCTACGAAGTGCGCCGCCGCGAAAGCGTGCAGGAGCTATACGCCGGCGAAAGCCTGCTGCCTGCCTGAGGCCACGACGATGCTTTTGCGTTTTACCAAGATGCACGGCCTGGGCAACGATTTCATGGTCATCGACCTGATCAGCCAGCACGCGCACATCCAGCCCAAGCACGCCAAGCAGTGGGGTGATCGGCACACAGGCGTGGGCTTCGATCAGCTGTTGCTGGTTGAGCCGCCGCACAATCCCGACGTGGACTTCCGCTACCGCATCTTCAATTCCGACGGTTCCGAAGTGGAGCAGTGCGGCAACGGTGCACGTTGCTTCGCGCGTTTCGTGCTGGACAAGCGCCTGACCATGAAGCGGCAAATTCGCGTCGAGACCAAGGGCGGAATCATCGAACTGGACATCCGCCCGGACGGGCAGATCGGTGTCGACATGGGCCCACCACGACTGGTGCCTGCCGAGATTCCCTTCCAGGCCGACAGCGAAGCCCTGAGCTACCCGTTAGAAGTTGAAGGGCAGAAGCTGGATATCGCTGCGATCTCCATGGGCAACCCGCATTCCGTGCTGCGTGTGGATGACATCGACAACGCACCGGTGCAGGTGCTCGGACCGAAGATCGAGCACCATCCACGCTTCCCCCAGCGGGTCAATGCCGGCTTCATCCAGATCGTCGATCGCCAGCACGCGAAGCTGCGCGTATGGGAACGCGGCGCGGGTGAGACCCAAGCTTGCGGCACCGGCGCTTGCGCGGCTGCTGTCGCCGCGATTCGCCAGGGCTGGATGGATTCTCCCGTGCAGATCGATCTTCCAGGTGGCCGTCTATCCATCGAATGGGCAGGGCCAGGGCAGCCCGTTATGATGACCGGCCCCGCCGTTCGCGTTTTCGAAGGACAGGTTCGCCTATGACCGAGCAAAACCAGGACAAGCCGCAATTGCCGGACGCCGAAACCGTCGCCGCCTACTTGCGCGCCCATCCGGAATTCTTTGTCGATCACGACGAGTTGATCCCCGAGTTGCGTATCCCGCATCTGCCCGGTGGCGCCGTGTCGCTGGTCGAGCGGCAAGTGAAACTGCTGCGTGAACGCAACATCGAGATGCGCCACCGTCTGTCGCAACTGATGGATGTGGCCCGCGATAACGACAGGCTGTTCGACAAGACTCGCCGGCTGGTCCTCGATCTGTTGGATGCCAATAGCCTGGAAGAGATTATTGGCGCGGTGGACGAAAGCCTGCGGCACGAGTTCCAGGTGCCTTATGTCAGCCTGATCCTGTTCAGCGAATCGCCTTTGCCAGTCGGCCGCAGCGTCACCAGCGCCGAAGCACAACAAGCCATCGGCGGACTGCTCGGTGGCGGCAAGACAATCTGCGGTGTGTTGCGCCCGCATGAACTGGCATTCCTGTTCGGCGAAGAAGACAGCGGAGGTATCGGCTCGGCTGCAGTGGTCGCGCTCAATCAGCAGCAAGGCATTCTGGCGATCGGCAGCAAGGATCCACAGCACTACAAGAGCTCGCTGGGCACGCTGTTCCTAAGCTATATCGCCGAAGTGCTGACTCGGGTCCTTCCGCACCACTCTGCGCCGCTGCGTTCGGTACGTTAAGAGCAGTCGGAAGCTGCTTCAGCGACCCTGGGAACTTTCGTGCAAACCGATCTCGACGCCTATTTCCAACATCTGCGCAACGAGCGGCAGATGTCGCCGCATACGCTCGACGGATATCGGCGCGACCTGATCAAGGTGATGGACTATTGCCAGAAGCAGCATCTGGGGCAATGGTCCGAGCTGAAAAGCGTCCATATCCGTCAACTCATCGCCGAACAGCATCGCCAGAGCCAATCCAGCCGCAGCCTGGCGCGCCTGCTTTCGTCGCTGCGCGGCTTATACCGCTATCTCAACCAGGAAGGTCGCTGCACCCATGATCCGGCCGCCGGTATCTCCGCGCCCAGGGGTGAAAAGCGCCTGCCGCGGCTGCTCGATACCGACCGGGCAATGCAGCTGCTCGACGGCGGTGTCGAGGACGATTTCATCGGCCATCGCGATCAAGCCATGCTCGAGCTGTTCTATTCGTCCGGGTTGCGCCTGGCCGAGCTGGTCGGCCTGAATCTCGATCAGCTCGATTTGCCGGCCGGCCTGGTTCAGGTCCGCGGCAAAGGCAACAAGGAACGCGTGCTGCCTGTCGGACGCAAGGCGCGCGAGGCGCTGCAGGCCTGGCTGCCGCTGCGAGCGTTGAGCAATCCCGTCGATGCTGCCGTGTTCGTCAGCCAGCAGGGTCGCCGCCTCGGTGCACGCGCGGTGCAACTGCGGGTACGCCAGGCGGGCGTGCGCGAACTCGGACAGCACCTGCACCCGCATATGCTCAGGCATAGCTTCGCTAGCCACATGCTCGAATCGTCGCAAGACCTGCGCTCGGTGCAGGAGCTGCTGGGTCACGCTGACATCGGCACCACGCAGATCTACACCCATCTGGATTTCCAGCATTTGGCCAAGGTCTATGACCAGGCGCACCCGCGCGCCAAACGTAAGCGAGACAGTGACCCATGAGCATTCAGCTGATCACCTTCGACCTCGATGACACGCTGTGGGATGTCGGCCCGGTCATTCATAGTGCCGAAATCCGCCTGCGAGATTGGCTCGGCCAGCATGCACCGCGTCTGGGCGACTTTCCGGTCGAATCGCTGGCCGCGATCCGGCTCATGCTGGTCGAGTCCGAGCCAGGACTGAAGCACCGCATCAGCGAACTGCGCCGACGCATCCTCTTTCATGCGTTGCATGACGCCGGTTATCCAGGCGGCGAAGCGCAGGACATCGCCGACCAGGCATTCGAGGTCTTTCTCGAAGCCCGCCACGCTATCGACCTCTTTCCCGACGTTCACCCGACGCTGGAACACTTGGCCAACCGCTACACGCTCGGCGTGCTGACCAACGGCAATGCCGACATCCGCCGCCTGGGCCTGGCCGACTATTTCCAGTTCACCCTTTGCGCCGAAGAGCTGGGCATCGGCAAGCCGGACCCGCGACCTTTCCAGGAAGCGCTCAGCCGCGCGGGCGTGAGCGCCGAGCACGCCGTGCATATCGGTGATCACCCTGATGACGATATCGGTGGGGCACAGCGGGCCGGCGTCCGGGCCATCTGGTTCAATCCTGGCAGAGCGCCGTGGCAGCATGAAGGCCAGCCAGACGCGGAAATCCGCAGCCTTTCAGAGCTCCCGACGTTGCTGGCCCGCTGGCAATAAGGTTAACGAATCGCAGATACGACAAAGCCCAACACCGTCTGGTATTGGGCTTCGCTGTGGTAGGCCAAAGCAAGCAGATCTGGGCGGTCGCTCGGGCCTCTAGCAGGGCGTTTAAAACTACCTGCTACGAGCGTGACGCGGTTTTCTCGTGCCTTTTCAGCCTCTTGCGGTTTATCTGAGTCAGATAGGCCGGCTGCCGTATTTGCTATCAGGCTTTTTCGGCGGATCGGCCACCACGTTTGGTTCGACTTCCTGCACGCGTCCACCACGCGACAGGAACTCTTCCATGGCGCGCGCCAGCTCGTCGCGTTCCCGCTGCTTGGCTTCCAGGCTTGGCAATTCTTCAACGACCGCGGCCTTAGCCTTGGCCTTCTTGGTCGTCGGGGTCGCGCGCTCGCTGTCGGTCCCCTCGTCGTCGGCAATGTCGTCGCCGTCATCGGCGGCGGCCAGCTCCTCGCCCTCCTCCTCGTCGCTAACGTCCAGATCGTCTTGTTCTAATTCTTCGTCGCTCATGTTCAACCTCATACCTTGCCAAAGCGGAAGTTTAAGGGTCTGTTCCCGTTTCGCTGCGAGCGGCCGCGACGAAACGGGAACAGACCCTAGCCCGGCGATGTGCTTTGTTCGCCATCGCCAAAAAAAATCAACTCACCATCCCGTGCACCGTGGCAAGGACCTGTCTGGCACCACCTTGATCTCGGTGCTCACCCAGATAGATGCCCTGCCAGGTTCCCAATGCCAGGCGCCCCTCGCTGACCGGCAAACTCAACTGGCAACCAAGCAGGCTCGCCTTGAAATGCGCCGGCAGATCGTCCGGCCCTTCGTAATCGTGCTCGTAACCACCCTGGCCTTGCGGCACCAGGCGATTAAAAAACTTTTCAAAGTCGCGTCGCACCGCGCCGTCGGCGTTCTCGTTAACAGTCAGCGAGGCCGATGTATGGCGTAACCACAGGTGTAACAGACCGGCCTGGCATTGTTGCAGTTCCGGCAGTTGTTCAAGCAACTCGTCGGTTATCAGATGGAAGCCCCGCGGCCGTGGACGCAGCGTGATCATGATCTGTTGCCACATGCTGACAGCTCCACCCGACACCTGAACGGGCGCATTCTAGCGCGGCGCCAGAAAAAGCAAAGGGCGCCCGTAGGCGCCCTTGTCGATACGTTGTAAATCAACGCTTGCTGGTGAATTCCGGATAGGCTTCGAGGCCGCACTCGACAACGTCTACGCCCTCGTATTCCTCTTCTTCACTGACCCGCAGGCCCATGACTGCCTTGATGATGCTCCAGACGATCAAGCTGGCGATGAATACCCAGGCGAAGATCGAAACCAGACCCAGCAGCTGGGCGCCGAAGGACGCATCGGCATTGGTTAGCGGCACCGCCAACAGGCCCCACATGCCCACCACGCCGTGCACCGAAATCGCACCGACCGGATCATCCAGCTTCAGCTTGTCCAGCCCGAGGATGCTGAATACCACCAGTACGCCACCCACGCCTCCAATCAATACCGATTGCAGGGCGCTCGGAGTCAAGGGTTCGGCGGTAATTGCCACTAGGCCGGCCAATGCACCGTTGAGGATCATGGTCAGATCGGACTTGCCGAACAGCAGGCGCGCAGTGATCAGCGCAGCGATCAATCCACCGGCCGCAGCCATGTTGGTATTGGTGAACACTTGGGCGACCGCGTTGGCGTCTTCGATGGTGCTCATCTTCAGTTGCGAGCCGCCGTTGAAGCCGAACCAGCCCATCCACAAAATGAGCGCACCCAAGGTTGCGAGCGGCAGATTGGCGCCAGGAATCGCGTTGATCTGGCCGTTCGGGCCGTACTTGCCCTTACGCGGGCCTAGCAGCAGCACGCCGGCCAGCGCCGCGGACGCGCCTGCCATATGCACCAGACCGGAGCCGGCGAAGTCGAGGAAGCCAGCTGCGTCGAGGAAACCGCCGCCCCATTTCCAGAACCCCTGTACGGGGTAGATGAAGCCGGTCATTACCACCGCGAAAGCGATGAAGGCCCAGAGTTTCATACGCTCGGCAACCGCGCCGGACACCACCGACATACAGGTCGCGGCAAACACGATCTGGAAGAAGAAGTCCGCCCGCGCCGAGTAGTAAGGCGCATCCTCGCCACCCGCGGCGACCACATCCACAGCGTTCTCGTCACCAATCAGGAATCCCAGGCTCGGCAGGATGGCGCCGTCCGGGCTGGAATACATGATGTAGTAGCCGATCAGCAGGTACATGACCGACGCCACGGCATAGAGCACGATGTTCTTGGTAAGAATCTCGGCGGTGTTCTTCGCCCTAACCAGACCGGCCTCGAGCATAGAGAAGCCGGCCGCCATCCACATCACCAGCGCACCGCAAATTAGGAAGTAAAACGTATCGAGTCCGTACTGAACAGGTATCAGTGCTGTGCTATCCATTGTTATCACCTTTTGCCGAGCGCCTCGCGACGCTGTTCGGTTAAGGCGCCCGGGTTGGCTCCGGGCGCACTCCGTTGCTTACAGGTTGTAGCCGCGCTCGTTGTGCAGGCTGAGATCGAGGCCGATGGTTTCTTCTTCTTCGCTGACCCGCAGCCCCATTACCACGTCGATCACCTTGAGAATCACGAAGGTGACAATGGCGGTGTACACGACTGTGAAGAGCACGCCTTTGAGCTGAATCCACAGCTGCAACGCGATGTTCTCCACCTCACCGAAGCCGCCTAATGCGGGCGCCGCGAATACACCAGTCAGCAGCGCACCGACGATGCCACCGATACCATGCACGCCGAAGGCGTCCAGGGAATCGTCATAACCGAGCTTGCGTTTCAAACTGGTAGCGCAGAAGAAGCAGATCACACCCGAAGCCAGACCGATGATCAGCGCGCCCATCGGCCCGACAGTGCCGGCGGCGGGCGTAATAGCGACCAGACCAGCGACAACGCCGGAAGCGATGCCCAGCGCACTGGGTTTGCCGTGGGTCAGCCACTCGGCGAACATCCAGGCCAGGGCCGCAGCGGCAGTGGCGATTTGCGTGACCAGCATGGCCATGCCGGCGGTGCCATTAGCACCGAGGGAGGAACCGGCGTTGAAGCCGAACCAGCCGATCCACAGCATCGCCGCGCCGACCAGCGTCAGACCCAGGTTGTGCGGCGCCATCGGCGTGGTCGGAAAGCCCTTGCGCTTGCCGAGCACGATGCACGCCACCAAGCCTGCAATACCGGCGTTGATATGCACCACGGTGCCGCCAGCGAAGTCGAGTACACCCCAGTCCCACATCAGGCCACCATCGCCGCCCCAGACCATATGCGCGATCGGCGCATAGACCAGGGTGAACCAGACGCCCATGAACACCAGCATTGCGGAGAACTTCATGCGTTCGGCGAAAGCCCCGACGATCAGCGCCGGTGTGATGATGGCGAAGGTCATCTGGAACGTGATGAAGACGCTTTCCGGCACGGTGCCGGTAAGGCTGTCGGGCGTCAGGCCACTGAGGAAGACACGACCGAGTCCGCCGACGAAAGAATTGAGGTTGGTGACGCCTGCTTCCATGCCTGCGGTGTCAAAGGCCAGGCTGTAGCCGTAGGCCATCCAGAGAATGCTCATCAACCCAGTGATGGCGAAGCATTGCATCATCACCGAGAGGATGTTCTTCGAGCGGACCATGCCGCCATAGAACAGCGCCAGACCCGGAATCGTCATGAACAGCACCAGCGCAGTGGCTGTGAGCATCCATGCCGTATCGCCTGAATCAAGCGTTGCCTCCTGTGCCATGGCGATGCCGGGGCTTATCAGGGACAAAAGGGCTCCTAGCCCTGCGAATTTTCGCAGAGTCATGGTTTTACTCCTGGGGCGTGGGGTTCGTAAGCCTGCTATGCAGGCAATCGAAAAAATTATTGCGGGCTTCGCTCGTTGCGGCGTCTGATCGGCGTTACCGCTCAATCAGTCGCTCGCGACGGTCAAGCCGGTCAAATCGCGTCGGTATCCGTTTCGCCGGTCCGGATGCGGATGGCCTGTTCCAGGTTGACGACGAAAATCTTGCCGTCGCCGATCTTGCCGGTGTTGGCAGCCTTGGTGATGGCCTCGATCACGCGATCCAGCTGATCGTCGGCAATCGCCACGTCGATTTTCACCTTCGGCAGAAAATCAACCACATATTCGGCGCCGCGGTACAACTCGGTATGGCCTTTCTGGCGCCCGAAACCCTTGACCTCGGTGACCGTGATGCCCTGAACGCCAATCTCGGACAGCGACTCGCGTACATCGTCCAGCTTGAACGGCTTAATGATGGCAGTGACTAGTTTCATGAAACTTCTCCCGTTTAGATGGACTTGCCCCAGAAATACGAACCCGGTTCAAGTCTAAGCTCAGTGTCTGGCTCTTGTAACGCGCCGGCATTGCCGAGCGACCATCCGACACCATCAACCGATCCGACGAAACGTCCCGAATCGCCTGCGCACCACAACGCATTGGTGCATCCGTCATGGCCAGCCAAGCAGAATCAATGCCAGTTTTGCGGGAGATGCGATCTGGCGCGCTCCGTGCCGTGCTTGCGTAGCGCACCGATGCCCGATCAACGAAGCCGCGCACCAATACCGAGCACAGCGACCCAGTGCCGTGTCCACAATCGTGCACAGCGATGGAAAATCGACCACAGATGGGCCGTGCTACACTGCCCGCCGCTCAGAAACAGGTGATGCCCATGTTCCCACCCAAAGCTTTTCTCGATGCCATCGGCTCCCAGGCCTCGCGTCTGTTCAACGGCGAAACGCCCCTGCCCCGCCCCGAAATCGAAGCACAGTTCAAGAGCATCGTGCAGGGCGCGCTGAGCAAGCTAGACGTAGTCAGCCGCGACGAATTCGACAGTCAGATGGTCGTGCTCGCCCGCACCCGAGCGCGACTCGAAGCACTCGAAGCCAAGGTCGCCGAGCTGGAAGAGAAACTCGCGCCACCCGCCTCCGAATAGCCTCGGAGGCGGCACGATCAAAGGAGTGATCGGATGTCCCTTGCCATAGTTCACAGCCGCGCCCAATTGGGCGTCGAGGCGCCTACCGTTACCGTCGAAGCTCATCTGGCCAACGGTTTGCCTTCACTGGCACTGGTCGGATTGCCGGAAACCGCAGTCAAGGAGAGCAAAGACCGCGTGCGCAGCGCGATCCAAACCTCCGGTTTCGACTTTCCCGCACGCCGAATCACGCTAAATCTCGCGCCTGCTGACTTGCCGAAAGATGGTGGTCGATTTGATCTGGCCATCGCGTTGGGCGTTCTCGCCGCGAGCGGGCAGATTCCGGCGGACCGCCTCGACACACTCGAATGCCTCGGCGAGCTGGCACTCTCCGGAGCACTGCGCCCGATACAGGGTGTTTTGCCCGCAGCGCTGGCCGCGCGTCAGGCCGGGCGCGCCTTGTTGGTGCCACGAGCCAATGCAGAGGAAGCGAGCCTTGCTTCAGGATTGGTGGTCTACGCTGCGGATCATCTGCTGGAAGTCGCTGCGCATTTCAATGGTTTGGCCCCGATTGCGCCGTTTCAGGCTCAGGGCTTGCTGCGTCAGGTATTGCCCTATCCCGATCTGGCCGATGTGCAGGGCCAAGCTGCTGCCAAGCGCGGCCTGCTGGTCGCAGCGGCAGGGGCGCACAACCTCCTTTTTTCAGGCCCTCCGGGCACCGGTAAGACCCTCCTCGCCAGCCGCCTGCCCGGCCTGCTACCGCCATTGGAGGAGCAGGAGGCGCTGGAAGTCGCGGCTATCCATTCGGTGGCCAGCCAATCGCCACTGGAACACTGGCCGCAACGCCCGTTCCGCCAGCCCCATCACAGTGCATCCGGCCCGGCCTTGGTCGGCGGTGGCAGTCGACCAAGGCCGGGGGAGATCACCCTGGCGCACCAGGGTGTGCTGTTTCTTGACGAGCTCCCGGAATTCGATCGCAAGGTTTTGGAGGTGCTTCGCGAGCCCCTGGAATCAGGCTGTATCGTCATCGCTCGTGCGCGAGACAAGGTGCGCTTTCCGGCCCGTTTTCAACTGGTCGCAGCAATGAATCCCTGCCCTTGCGGCTACCTGGGTGACCCGAGTGGTCGCTGCCGCTGTTCGCCGGACCAGATTCAGCGCTACCGCGGCAAGCTGTCCGGGCCGCTGCTTGATCGCATCGATCTGCACCTCACCGTGGCCCGCGAAGCCACCGCGCTCAACGCGCCTCCAACAATCGGCGAAAACAGCAGCGTCGTGGCCGAGCAGGTAGCCGATGCTAGGCGCATCCAGCTGGCACGCCAAGGCTGCGCCAACGCCTTTCTCGATCTTTCGGGGTTACGCAGCCATTGCCAGCTGCAACCCGAAGACCAGCAATGGCTGGAACGTGCTTGCGAGCGTCTCGGCCTGTCGTTGCGCGCCGCACACCGCATCCTGAAGGTGGCGCGAACCCTGGCGGACCTGCAACAGGCTACATCCATCGGCCGCCCGCATCTGGCTGAAGCGCTGCAGTACCGACCGGGCAGCCAGGCGTCCTGACCGACGGGTTATCCAAGGGCAGTCTTTCGCCGCAGGCCGTGCGGAATTTATAGCGGGACACGGCTCGGCAAATACATTGCCGCAACACGCCGGATTGCGCTGTCACATAATGTAAGCATTGTGGATGCGGCCCTTCGCCCGGTCAGAAGTAGACCGTTATGTTAGATTGCATCCTCTTTCGCCACAGGCGGCCCACTCCCTAAACGGTACACAAAGGAGCGCAGCATGGAGGCCAACAAGTCTTCTTCCACCATCAACCCTCCGGTCTTCTACGGCTCTGCCGTACTGATTCTCGCCCTGGTGATCTACAGCGTCGCTTTTTCCGAACATGCGCAAACGCTGTTCGGCAACGTGCAAGCCTGGATCATTGCCAACCTCAGCTGGCTTTATATCCTTGCAGTCGCGGTCATCCTGCTGATGGTGGTGATACTTGCCCTCAGCCGCTACGGCGACATCAAGCTCGGCCCCGATCACAGTGAACCCGACTACAGCAGCCTGACCTGGTTCGCCATGCTGTTTTCCGCAGGCATGGGCATCGGGCTGATGTTCTTTGGCGTTGCCGAGCCGGTAATGCATTTTCTGTCGCCCCCGGTCGGGGAAGGCAGCACGGTGGAAGCCGCGCGCGAGGCGATGAAAATCACCTTCTTTCATTGGGGTCTGCATGCCTGGGCCATCTACGCCATCGTCGCGATGATCCTCGCCTACTTCAGCTTCCGCCACGGTTTGCCGCTGACCCTGCGCTCGGCACTTTACCCGCTGATTGGCGAGCGAATTCACGGGCCGATCGGGCATGCCGTGGATATCTTCGCCATCATCGGCACGGTGCTGGGCGTCGCCACCTCGCTGGGGCTTGGCGTCACCCAGATCAATACCGGCCTCAACCATCTGTACGGACTGCCTATATCAGTACCGGTGCAAATCGCTCTGATCGTGGGCACTACGCTACTGGCCACCATTTCGGTGGTGACCGGCCTGGACAAGGGTGTAAGGCGTTTGTCCGAGCTGAACCTCAGCCTCGCCGTTCTGCTGATGCTAATGGTGCTGATCGCCGGTCCTACTGTGTTCATTCTCCAAACATTCGTGCAGAACACCGGCAACTATTTCTCGCAGATCATCACCGCGACTTTCAATCTCTATGCCTACGAGCCGAACGACTGGATCGGCGGCTGGACGTTGTTTTATTGGGGCTGGTGGCTGGCCTGGTCGCCCTTCGTGGGGTTGTTCATCGCGCGTATCTCGCGCGGCCGCACCATTCGCGAATTCGTCACTGGCGTGCTGCTGGTGCCGACAGCCTTCACCCTGTTGTGGATGACGGTGTTCGGCGATACCGCCATTCACATGATTCTCTGGGAGCACGTCACCAGCCTGGGCGAAGCCATCGACAAGGACAGCTCGCTGGCCCTGTTTGCCTTCCTTGAGCATTTCCCGTTTTCCTCCTTCATCTCGCTGATCGCGATCATCATGGTGGTGGTGTTCTTCGTTACCTCAGCGGATTCCGGCGCGCTGGTGGTAGACATGCTCGCCTCCGGTGGCCAGGAGAACACGCCGACCTGGCAACGCATCTTCTGGGCTGGGTCGATGGGTATCGTGGCGATTGCGTTGCTGCTGGCCGATGGGCTAACGGCACTGCAGACCGCCACTATCGCCAGCGCTCTGCCTTTCACCATCGCCTTGCTCTGCTCGATGTGGGGCTTGCTCAAGGCATTGCGCCTGGATGCCACCAAACAAGGTCTGCGCTATCAGGCAATCACCACCTCTCCCGCCACGCCGCGGGCCTATAGCGACTGGCAACGACGCCTGCGCAACCTGACGATGTTCCCGCGACGTACCCATGTGCTGCGTTTCATCGCCGAAGTGGCCCGCCCTGCCTGCGAAGCGGTCGCCGAGGAAATTCGCAAACAAGGCTACGACGCCATCGTCAGTGAAGGCGAAGACCGCCGTATCAGTATTGAAATCACCCACGAAGGCGAGCCTGACTTCATCTATGAGATTCGCCCTCGCGCCTATGCGATGCCCAGCTTCGTGCCCAACAGCGAAGACGACGAACCCGGCGAGCGTAAGTATTTCCGCGCCGAGGTCCATCTCAAGGAAGGCGGTCAGGACTATGACGTGATGGGCTGGAGCCGCGAAGGCGTGATCGGCGACATTCTCGATCAGTACGAAAAGCACATGCATTTTCTGCATATGGTGCGCTAGCCATAATGCGTCGGGCGTCCTGCCCGGCGCATCGTTCAATAGCTTGCCGAGGCCTCACGCCCTTGTGCCAAAAAACGTCCCAACTCCGCGAGAGGCAGAGGTTTGCTGATCAGATAACCCTGCACCTGATCGGCCCCGAAGCGCCGCAATTGCCCGAGCTGAGTAGCCACCTCCACACCTTCGGCGACCACTTCCAGGCCCAGATTGTGCGCCAGGCTGATCATGGCACGGACCAGGCGGCTACTCTTCGGGCGCCTCGCCAGCTGCTCGACGAAGCTCTTGTCGATTTTGAGCAGGCTGATGGGTAGCCGACTCAGGTGCACGAAAGAGGAAAAACCGGTACCGAAATCATCCAGCGAAAAGCGCACGCCCAGCTCCGCCAGCGCGTTCATGGTGCTGCGCACTTGGTCGCTGCGGCGCATCACCGCGGTCTCGGTGAGCTCGAATTCCAGCCAATGCGGATCAACCCCGCGCTCCTTGATCAGCCGCTGCAGGGTACTTAGAAGCTGACTGTCCTGGAACTGTCGAAACGATAGGTTGACTGCCATGTGCAGCTCACCGGCGCCACTCTCGCGCAAGCTCTGCATGTCGCGCAGCGCACGGGAAATAACCCAATAGCCCAGCGGCACGATCAGCCCGCTCTCTTCGGCCATAGGAATGAATTCGTTCGGTGCCAGCCAGCCACGTTCAACATGCGGCCAACGCACCAAGGCCTCCATACCAACGATGCGCCCCGTCTCCATGCACAGCCGCGGTTGGTAGTGAAGTTCCAGATCGTCGCGGCGCAGCGCCCTGCGTAGCTCGCCTTCCAGATCCACCAGGTTGCTGGCGCTGCGGTTGACACGCTCGTTGTAGAAATACCAGGTGCAGCCTTGCTTGGCCTTTGCATGGCGCATGGCAATCTGCGCAAGCCACAGCAGTTGATCGGGATCGGTGTCAGCCTTGGCACGCGCCAGCCCAAGGCTGCAGCCGAGCATCAGGCTTTCGCCCTCGAGCCAATAAGGCTCGGCCAGCGCTTCCACCACACGGTCGGCCACTCGTTCGGCGCGCCCGGAGCGCCGTGTGGTATCAAGCAGCAGGGCAAACTCATCGCCACCCAGCCGGGCGATCCTATCTCCGACTTCCAGCTGCGCCTTCAACCGCGCGACCACCTGCAGAATCAATTGGTCACCGGCCTGATGGCCAAGCGTGTCGTTGACTCGGCGAAAGTTGTCCAGATCCAAAAGCCCCAGCGCCAAACCTTCGCCATCGTGCTCGGCGAGCTCCGCTTCGAGCAGTGCCTGGAACCCCTGTCGATTGGCAATGCCGGTTAGAGGGTCTTGCTGGGCCAGCCGCTCCAGGGTGGCATGTAGGCTGCACCGTTCCCGCGCATAGCGCAGGCACCGACGCAACACATCTGGGCTCAATTGAGAAGCAACCAGCCAGTCGACAACACCTTCGGGCGCCTCGTCGGGCTCGTCGTCCAGCAGAAGAACGGTGGGCCAAGGGAAGCGACCCGAAGCAGAACGGCCGCCAGGCGTGGTGAACAGCAGAGCGTGGCCCGCCTCGGCCAGACGCGCGGACACGGCGGGCCAGTCGTGCTCCACCAATAGCACGTGCTGGCTGCGCATGAGCGTCAGCGTGGTTCGCAGGCGCTCGGCCCATTCGGACTCGTCGGCCAGCAGAACCAGACGCATAGGTTGTACGGACGCTGTCACGGTGTATCTCCGGTTCGTGCGGAGCAAGAAGGTGGCGGGCCACCTCGACAGTACACCTCCTTGTGCGAAGCGAAGCGGTGGCTGGACAACCTAAGGCGGTCACAGCGCGCATAGACTAGAGCATTCCGCCTGGTGACCAAGCAATGCTGGCGACGACTGGTAGGAGCAAAGCCTGAGCGACGTCATCTCGCACGGCCAGCCCTGCTAAACTCTCGCCCCCGCTCTAACAGACCAAACGAGAATGTCCCGACTCAATCCCCGGCAGCAGGAAGCCGTGAACTACGTCGGCGGTCCCATGCTGGTGCTCGCTGGCGCAGGTTCCGGCAAGACCAGCGTGATCACCCGCAAGATCGCCTACCTGATCCAGCAATGCGGCATCCGCGCGCAATACATCGTCGCCGTGACCTTCACCAACAAGGCCGCCCGCGAAATGAAGGAGCGCGTCGGCAGCCTGCTGCGCGGCGGTGAGGGGCGCGGGCTGACGGTCTCGACCTTCCACAATTTGGGTCTGAACATCATTCGCAAGGAGTATGCCAAGCTCGGCTATAAACCCGGTTTCTCGATTTTCGACGAGGGTGACATCAAGGCGCTGCTGACCGACATCATGCAGAAGGAATACGCTGGCGACGATGGTGTAGACGAGATCAAGGGCTACATCGGCAACTGGAAGAACGACCTGATCCTGCCGGAAAAGGCGCTGGCAAACGCGCGCAATCCGAAGGAACAGACCGCGGCGATCGTCTATACGCACTACCAGCGCACGCTCAAAGCCTACAACGCGGTGGACTTCGACGACCTCATCATGCAGCCGGTCAAGCTGTTCCAGAATCACCCCGAGGTGTTGGAGAAGTGGCGCAACAAGGTGCGCTACATGCTGGTGGACGAGTATCAGGACACCAATGCCAGCCAGTACTTGCTGGTCAAGCTGCTGGTACAGGAACGCGCACATTTCACCGTGGTGGGTGACGACGACCAGTCGATCTACGCCTGGCGCGGCGCGCGGCCGGAAAACCTGATGCAGCTGAAAGAGGACTTCCCCTCGCTGAAGGTAGTGATGCTCGAACAGAACTACCGCTCCACCAGCCGCATCCTCAAATGCGCCAACATCCTGATCGCCAACAACCCGCACGCGTTCGAGAAGCAGCTGTGGTCGGAAATGGGTCACGGCGACCCGATCCGCGTGATCCGTTGCCGCAACGAGGAAGCCGAAGCCGAGCGCGTGGCGATGGAAATCCTCACACTGCACCTGAAGACCGAGCGGCCCTACAGCGACTTCGCCATCCTTTATCGCGGCAACTACCAGGCCAAGCTGATTGAGCTGAAGCTGCAGCACCATCAGATCCCATATCGGCTGTCTGGCGGTACCAGCTTCTTCGGACGTCAGGAAGTAAAGGACCTGATGAGCTATTTCCGCCTGCTGGTCAACCCGGACGACGACAACGCCTTTCTACGCGTGATCAATGTGCCGCGTCGAGAAATCGGCTCGACCACGCTGGAAAAGCTCGGCAACTACGCCACCGAACGCAAGATTTCGATGTACAACGCCTGCGACGAGATAGGCCTGGGCGAGCATCTGGACAGCCGCTTCACCGATCGCCTGTCACGCTTCAAGCGCTACATGGACAACCTGCGTCAGCAGTGCGCGCAGAACGACCCGATCGCCGCGCTGCGCAGCATGGTCATGGACATCGATTACGAAACCTGGGTGCGCGCGCAGACTTCCAGCGACAAGGCGGCGGATTTCCGCATGGGAAACGTCTGGTTCCTCATCGACGCGCTGAAGAATACGCTGGAGCGCGACGAGGAAGGCGGCATGACCATTGAGGAAGCCATCGCCAAGCTGGTGCTGCGCGACATGCTCGAACGTCAGCAGGAAGAGGAAGAAGGCGCCGAGGGCGTGCAGATGATGACCCTGCATGCCTCCAAGGGCCTGGAATTCCCCTATGTGTTCATCCTCGGCATGGAGGAAGAAATCCTCCCGCACCGCTCCAGCATCGAGGCCGATACCATCGAGGAGGAACGCCGCCTGGCCTACGTCGGCATCACCCGCGCCCGGCAGAATCTGGCGATGACTTTCGCCGTCAAGCGCAAG
Organism: Stutzerimonas stutzeri; assembly: GCF_024448715.1. Lineage (GTDB taxonomy): Bacteria > Pseudomonadota > Gammaproteobacteria > Pseudomonadales > Pseudomonadaceae > Stutzerimonas > Stutzerimonas stutzeri_AR. The sequence continues at coordinate 363,116 of NZ_JAMOHZ010000004.1, read as the reverse complement.
CAGTACGGCGAAATCATCGAATGCATGCCCAGCCGCTTCCTCGACGAACTGCCGCAGGAAGACCTGGAATGGGAAGGCCAGGAAGACGCGCCGGTGGAGGTCAAAGCCGCCCGTGGCAACGATGCGCTGGCGGCGATGCGGGCGATGTTGAAAAAGTAGCAGCGCCTTGGCGGCTGAACCATGTCGTAGGGTGGGCTTCAGCCCACCAATCATCACGCTAAGGCAAAAATCAGCGCCACGTTACGACAGCCATTTGCTAATTGGTGGGCTAAAGCCCACCCTACGGCTGAAGCCCAGCCACCCTCCCTACGGCGCTTCAACCGCCGACAATCGCCTCCAACTCCCTCGCCGCCGCGCGCAACTGGGGGACGAACGCCAAAAGCGGCTCCATACCACAGCGGATCACCGGCGCGTGGGTGAACAGGCAAGCACTCAACTCGCCGCGGCCGTCGCGCACCGGCACCGCGCAGGCGACCATACCGTCAATGAATTCCTCCGAATCGGTGGATAGGTCCTCTTCGCGAATCCGCGCCAGATCATCGCGCAAGGCGCTGAGGTCGATGAGCGTGTTGCGCGCCAGCTGCCGGATCGGCAGGCGCGGCAGGATTCGCTCCAGCTGATCGGGCGGCAGCGAGGCCAGATAAAGCTTGCCGCTGGCCGTGCACCAGAGCGGTGTATGACTGCCGATCGGCAGGTTGATCTGCAGTGGCCAGTTCGTCTGCACGCGGTCGAAATAAAGCATGTCCAACCCATCCGGCACCGACAGCCCGCAAGTCTCGCCGATCTCTTCGGAAAGCTGGCGCAGGATCGCCTGACGCAGCGCCTTGTGTCGACCGCTGCCGAGGATGTTCACCGCTGTGGTATGCAGGCGGTCGCCGGGCAACAATCCGCCGCGCAGGCCGAACTGCAGGAATCCCTCCTTCTCCAGCGTTTGCACCAGTCGATGGGCGCTGGCCTTGGGGATGTCCAGCTTCTCCGCCAGTGCGCTGGGGGTCAGCGGCTCCGCAGCGCCAGCAACGGCTTCGATGATTTCCAGCACGCGGGTGATGGAGGAACCTTTTTCGCGAGGGGTGGTGCGCATGGATCGATGCCCGTTGCGGTAGGTAAAGAAACAGCCGCCAAAAAGAGCGGCAAAGTTTAATTGAACGTAAACGCCCAGCGGAACGCCGCCCGGCCCACCCTACAAGGGTTCGTTTAGCTACCGCACCGTAGGGTGGGCTTCAGCCCACCAGCTGCGCGCAACATTCAAATCGGCAAGCGAATCAGAACGAGCGCGCTTCGTCAGTAGTTACGCTTTGCCACTGCCAATCGGTGGGCTGAAGCCCACCCTACAGTGCTGAAGCCCACTAGATAATCACCCGGAATGCCAAAGCGAAACGCCTTCCGGCCCACCCGGCGACCCCGGCCTTACTTCATCGTCGGCATGGCGAACTCCGCGCCGGCACGAATGCCGGTCGGCCAGCGCCGGGTGACGGTCTTCATCCGCGTGAAGAAACGCACGCCGTCGGGGCCATGCATGTTCAGCGGGCCGAAGATCGAGCGCTTCCAGCCGCCAAAGCAGTGGAAGGCCATCGGCACCGGGATTGGCACATTGACGCCGACCATACCGACCTTGACGTTCTCCTCGAATTGCCGCGCCGTGTCGCCATCGCGCGTGAAGATCGAGGTGCCGTTGCCGAATTCGTGATCGTTGACCAGCTTCAGCGCCTCGTCGAAGGAATTGGCCCGCACCACTACCAGTACCGGACCGAAGATTTCCTCCTGATAGATGCGCATCTCCGGTGTCACCCGGTCGAATAGCGTCGGCCCGACATAGAAGCCATTCTCGTAACCCTCGACTTTGATGCCGCGACCATCACAAACCAGCATTGCACCTTCTTCCACGCCGAGGTCGATGTAGCCGGCGACCTTCTGCTGATGCTCGCGGGTAACCAGCGGCCCCATGTGCGGCTCGGGTTCGACGCCAGTGCCCGGCCCGGTGCGCATCTGCGCGATTTCGCCCTTGAGCATCTCGACCAGATTGTCCGCGACCTCGTCACCGACGCACACCGCCACCGAGATCGCCATGCAGCGCTCACCCGCCGAGCCATAGGCGGCGCCCATCAACGAACTGACCACCTGCTGCGGATCGGCGTCGGGCATGATCACCATATGGTTCTTCGCCCCGCCCAGCGCCTGGCAGCGTTTGCCGTGCGCCGAAGCGGTCGTGTAGATGTACTCGGCGATCGGCGTCGAGCCGACGAAACTCACCGACTGCACGCGCTCGTCGGTCAGCAGCACGTCCACCGCTTCCTTGTCGCCATTGACGATGTTCAGCACGCCGGCCGGCAAACCGGCTTCGGCCAGCAGCTCGCCGAGCAGCATGGTCGCGCTCGGGTCCTTTTCCGATGGTTTGAGGACGAAGGTATTCCCGCAGGCGATAGCCACCGGCAGCATCCACAGCGGCACCATGGCCGGGAAGTTGAACGGCGTGATGCCGACGCACACGCCCAGTGGCTGCATTAACGAGTTCGAATCGATATCGCGGCCGACGTTGGGCGAGAACTCGCCCTTGAGCAGATGCGGAATGCCACAGGCGAATTCCACCACCTCCAGGCCACGGGTCACTTCACCCTGGGCGTCGGAGAACACCTTGCCGTGCTCCAGGGAAATCAGCCGGGCCACATCGTCGCGGCGCGCTTCGAGCAACGACTTGAAGCGGAACATGACGCGGGCCCGCACCAGTGGCGGCGTTTTCGACCAGCCTTCGAAAGCCGCCTGGGCGGCAGCGATGGCGTTGCGGGTTTCATCCGCCGAGGACAGCGAAACATACAGGCGCGGCTCGCCAGTGGCCGGGTTGTAGACGGTCGCGTGGCGTTCGGAGCGGCCAGCGACGGCCTCGTTGTTGATCAGGTTACCGAGGGTCTGCATGGGGTTACTCCTGATTCCAGACGGTTTCGTAGAGGTCGATGATTTCCGCTTCACTGGGTAAGCGCGGGTTGTTGCCCGGCGAGCCCGAGGCTAACGCTTGCTTCGCCATGGTTTCGCGCAGTTCGAAGAAGCGTTCGCGAGTGATACCGAACTGCTCGGGGCTTGGCACCTGCAGCTCTTTGTTGATTGCGCGCAGTTCGGTCAGCAGCTTGTCGTTCGCCGCCTCGACGCTATCGCCTTCGCCCGCCACGCCCATGGCACGCGCGCAGTCGGCGTAACGCTCGGGCGCGGCCGGAATGGAAAACGCGGTGATCGCCGGCAGCAGCATCGCGTTGGACAGCCCGTGCGGCACATGGAAGAAGGCGCCGATGGGCCGGCTCATGCCATGTACCAGCGCCACCGAAGCATTGGAAAAAGCGATACCGGCCAGAGTCGCGCCAAGCATCATCGCCTCGCGGGCGTTGCGATTGCCGGGCTCGTGATAGGCCGCGCGCAGATTCGGCGCCAGCAAGCGCATGGCCTGCAGCGCCTGGGCATCGCTATAGAGGCTGGCCTTGCGGCTGACATAGGCCTCGATGGCGTGGGTCAGCGCGTCGATGCCGGTATCGGCGGTCACGCGCGGCGGCAGCGACAGGGTCAGCTCGTAGTCGATCAGCGCAGCCACCGGCATGAAACCAAGGCCGGCGCAGAGCATTTTCTCGTCGCTGGTCTCGTCGGTGATGATGGTGAAGCGCGTGGCTTCCGAACCGGTGCCGGCGGTGGTCGGGATCGCAATCAATGGCAGGCCGGCTTCGCTGACGTCACGCGGGAAGCGGTAGTCGCGCATCTCGCCGCCGAACTTGCCGAGGATGCCGATGGCCTTGGCCGAGTCGATCGGGCTGCCGCCGCCGAGCGCGATGATGGAATCGTAATTGCCTTGGCGCACCATCTCCACACCTGCATGGATGGACGCTGCGGTAGGCTCGGGAAGAGTATCGGCGAAGCAGTCGCAGGAAATGTCAGCCTTGGCCAGGGTCTCGCTGATCCGCGCGACATAGCCCAACTCGACCATCATCCGGTCGGTGACGATCAGAGGACGTTTGCAGCCCAGGTTGTGCAGCACGGAGACGATCTGCTGACTGGCGCCGGCGCCGATTTCCATCAGGCGCGGCAGGACGATGCGATGGCTCATGATGTTCTCCGGGTGGGCGTTCGCGACATCTTCGACGCCGGCGAGGCTGCCGGACGAAGCAAATGGGCGAGCGATTTGCGTGAGGAGACCTCGGGTCTCGATTGTTATTTTGAGATGGTTCGTCTCACTTGGCTTTGAGACTAGAAACAACCCACGCAGTCGTCAACCTAAAACGAGACGTTTTTTCTCGTTATCAGATAAGAATGATATTGGCGATAGCGAATGCGTGGTGCTGAGCGTAACCCCGGAGCGGGAGCGGTTCGCCAGCAGCTCCTACACAAGCGAGTCGGCGGCGGTAACCGCAAGGCTCGATCGGGCCTCCAATGTCGTAGGAGCGAGCTTGCTCGCGAACATCCGGCCAGACGCCGCAGCTCGAACCGCTACCTGCCAGAACCAACCAACCGCCGTAGCAGACCGTCGCCTTCACTCTGCAGTCGCTGGCGGGCAACCCCGGCCTGCTCGCGAGTCGATGTTTCATCGAGGCTCGCCATATCCGCATCGACGTTGATCAGGGCCGCGCTGAGCCCTGCGTGAATGAGCACGGCCCCGGCCTGAACGTCGCTTTGGACGTTTGCTGCCACGCACGGCCAAGCGGTGACCGCCAGATCGAGAGCCTGTATGCAGCAATGGGCCAGAGCTAGCGGCACCGCACAGGCTTGGCGCGCTGCCGCCTGCTTGTGCTCGAGCTGGCCGTAGCGGGTGGCGCTCAGGTAATCGATGAACGCCTGCATGTCGTCGTTGGCGAATGCGCCCGGTCGCCCCAACAACGCCTCAGCAGCTTGCATCAGCTCTAGGCGGGCCGGGTCAGACGCGTGGGTCTCGCTGATACGCAGCCCCTTAACCACCAGCGCAAGTCCGATGTCGGCGGTGACGGCCGCTGCCGCGCCGCAACCCGGCGTGGGTTTCCGGGCAGCCGTGGCTGCCCGGAAGTCCACCAACCGTTGCGACCAGATGTTCGGGCCTTCGCTCATCCAACTGATCCTGTCAGGCGGCTCGCGCAGTGCCGTCGCCCCAGGCCAGCAGCACGTCGAGCATACGATTAGAAAAGGCCCATTCGTTGTCGTACCAGGCCAGCACCTTGACCAATTCGCCCTGCACCCGTGTATGGCCGAGGTCGGCCACGCAGGAGACCGGATAGCCAACGAAATCGCGCGATACCAAGGGCAAATCGTTGCACTCCATCACGCCCAGCGGCAGATTCCGCGCGCCTTCGCGCAACACCTGGTTGACCGCATCGACACTGGCCGGAGGTCGTTCGGCCATGAACGTCAGGTCGACCAGCGAGACGTTGGGCGTCGGCACCCGCACCGACAGGCCGTCGAGCCGTCCGGCCAGTTCCGGCAGCACCAGACCGATGGCCTTGGCCGCACCGGTGGTCGAGGGAATCATCGACTCCGCCGCGGCACGGGCTCGGTAAAGATCCTTGTGCGCCTTATCCAGCAGGTTCTGGTCATTGGTATAGGAATGGACAGTGTTGAGCAGCCCTTGGCGAATGCCCACCGCCTCGTGCAGTACCTTGGCCAGCGGCGCCAGGCAGTTGGTGGTGCAGGACGCGTTGGAAATCACCTGCTGGCTGCCATCCAGCAGGTCATGGTTGATGCCATAAACCACGGTGAGATCGGCGCCATCGAGCGGATGAGAAGCGAACACGCGGGCGGCCCCGGCCTGCAGATGCTGTTCGATCTTGGCGCGCTGCTTGAACTTGCCGGTGCATTCCAGCACCACGTCGACGCCCAATTGCTTCCAGGGCAGCTGCGTGGCGTCGCGCTCCTGCAGCAGGCGAATCGACTGACCGCGAATCTGCAGCATGTCGTCGTGCAGGTCGACCTGCTCCTGAAAGCGTCCGAAGGTGGTGTCGAAGCGCGTCAAATGAGCCATCGCCGTTCGGTCGCTGAGGTCGTTGATCGCCTCGATATGGATCTGATTCTCCAGATTTCGCTCGAACAGGGCTCGCAATACGGCTCGGCCGATACGGCCGTAGCCGTTGATGGCAATACGCAACATGGGCGCGCTCTCCTGGGTCACTTTGAGGCTTTAGCTTAGGCGGAGTATCGGCTGCGGCGTTCACCGGTATCTGATCGGGAACATGAAATGGCGAACCCAAGCGCCGCTCGTCAGTCGTAACCTGACAGGTCCGTTGCGCCGGGCTTGCCGCACACCGGAAAGGGGCACGAGCATGAGCGAGTCAACCCAGCCACCGTGGTGGAAAGGCGCCACCATCTATCAGATTTATCCGCGATCCTTTGCCGACAGCAACGGTGACGGCATTGGCGATCTCAACGGCGTACTGCGCCACTTGGATCATCTGCAGCATCTGGGCGTCGACGCCCTGTGGCTGTCGCCTATTTTCAGATCGCCAATGGCCGACGCTGGCTACGACATCAGCGACTACTGCGACATCGATCCGCTGTTCGGTTCGCTGGAAGACATCGACCGGCTGATCGCCGAAGCGCACGCCCGTGGCATGCGTCTGCTGCTGGATTTCGTGCCTAACCACACCTCCGATCAGCATCCCTGGTTCGTCGAGTCGCGTAGCTCACGGGACAACCCCAAGCGTGACTGGTATATCTGGCGCGATGAACCCAACAACTGGCGCGCAGCATTGAATGCCGGCAGCGCCTGGACCTGGGATGAGCACACCCAGCAGTACTATCTGCACCTGTTTCTGCCCGAGCAGCCCGATCTGAACTGGCGCAACCCGCAGGTAGTCGAGGCGATGCACGACGTGCTGCGCTTCTGGCTCGATCGCGGCATCGATGGCTTTCGCGTCGACGTCATCCATTGCACGGGCAAGGAGCCGAGCTTCGCAGACGATCCGCGCTGCCTGGCCGGCCAGCCGCTGGTGGAGTTCAACGACCAGCCCTACAGCCACGAAGTACTGCGCGGCTTGCGCCGGCTGGTCGACAGCTATCCCGGCGAGCGCGTGCTGGTCGGCGAAGTCAATATCCGCTCCACCGAACGGGTGCTGCAATACTACGGGGCCAGCGATGAGTTGCATATGTCGTTCAACTTTCAGCCGCTGGATGCACCCTGGGAACCGGTGATGTTTCGCACCTGCATTCGCGACGTCGAAACGCTGCTGAAACCGGCCGACGCCTGGCCGACCTGGGTGCTGTCCAACCACGACAATCATCGTCAGCGCAGCCGCTATCAGGGCTCGCTGCGCAGCGCACAAGCCGCTGCAGTGTTATTGCTGACGTTGCGCGGCACGCCATTCATCTTCCAAGGCGAGGAGCTGGGGCTCGAAGACGCGATGATCACGCCGGAGACACAGGTCGATCCCGGCGGACGCGACGGCTGTCGCGCACCGATTCCCTGGCTCGCGGCGCCACCTCACGGCTGGGAGGGTGATGAGCCTTGGCTGCCGTTCCCGCCTGAAAGCGATGAGCTGGCTGCCGAACGGCAGCGACATGCGCCAGGCTCGACCCTGGAGCTTTATCGCCGTTTGATCGAGGCGCGCAAGCGCAGTCCCGCGCTGCTTCATGGTGACTGGGAAGAACTGCCGTCGCACCCCAACGTGCTGGCCTACCGCCGGCAACTCGGTGAGGACCAACGAGTGGTTTGCCTGAACTTCGCCGATGAGCCCCACGCCTTCCCGATCAATGGCCACTGGCGAATCGAAATCGCCAGCGACGCCCAGGGAGAAGACGAAACCTACGCCGGCGAACTGGCGGCAGGTCAGGCACTGATTCTCAGCCCGGAGGAACATTGAAATGCGGCCTCTCTGGTACCGAAATGCGGTCATCTATCAGATCGATCCGTCACTGTTTCTCGACGTCAACGGCGATGGCTGCGGCGATCTGCGCGGCGTCACCGAGCGTCTGGACTATGTCCGCGGCCTCGGCGCCACCGCCATCTGGCTGATGCCGTTCTACCAATCGCCGTTTCGCGACGCCGGCTACGATGTCAGCGATCACCTGCAGGTCGATCCACGCTTCGGCGATCTCGCCGATGTCGTATATATGCTGGAAAAGGCCGAGGAGCTGGGGCTGCACGTGATTATCGAGCTGGTGGTACAACACACCTCCACCGATCATCGCTGGTTTCAGGAAGCGCGGCGCGACCGGCAATCGCCCTACCGGGATTTCTACCTCTGGGCAGACGAGCCGGATGACAGCATCGAACCGATCTTTCCTACCGTGGAGAAAAGCGTCTGGACCTGGGACGAAGAAGCCGGGCAATACTACCGTCATTTGTTTTACAGCCATGAGCCGGATCTGAACCTCGGCAACCCGAAGGTAGTAAAGGAAATCGAACGCATCATGGCGTTCTGGCTGCGTCTGGGTGTTTCAGGTTTTCGTGTCGATGCCGCTTCGCACCTGATCGAACAGGCCGGCAGCGGCGACAGCGATGGTTATTGGCTGCTCGAACACATGCGCGACTTCGTCACGCTACGCCGGCCGGAAGCCGTGTTGCTGGGCGAGGTCGACGTTGAGCCGGAGCAGTACCGCGATTATTTTGGTGAAGGCGATCGGCTGACCCTGCTACTGAACTTCTGGGCCAACAACCATTTCTTCCTGGCGCTCGCTCGCAGCGAGGCGGAACCCCTTCATCGGGCATTGGAACGCCAGCCCGGGCCGCCCGAGCGTGCCCAGTACGCCATCTGGCTACGTAATCACGACGAACTGGATCTGGAACGGCTGAGCGACGACGAACGCGAGGAGGTCATGCAGGCCTTCGCGCCCGAACCCGACATGCGCGCCTACAACCGCGGCATACGCCGACGTCTGGCCCCCATGCTCGAAGGCCACGAGCGGCGCATCGCCATGGCCCACGCATTGATGTTCGCACTGCCCGGCACACCGATCGTCCGTTACGGTGAGGAAATCGGCATGGGCGAGGACCTGTCACGACCCGAGCGCCTGGCGGTGCGCACCCCGATGCAATGGTCTAACGAGCCCAACGCCGGATTCTCCTGCGCGGGCACGCCGCAGCTCGCGGCGCCGCTGATCGAAGAAGGATCGTTCGACTATCGGCAAAGAAACGTTTACGCCCAGACTCTTCGCGAGGATTCGTTGCTGGCCAAAACCGGCAATATGATCCGCACCCGTATCGGCCTGCGCGAGATCGGCGGCGGCAGGCACCGCCCGGTCGAGACGAACTGTCCGTCAGTGTTCGCCATTCGCCATGACAATGATTCGACCGTGCTGATGCTGGTGAACCTGGCGGACCGAGCGCTCGACGTCGAGGTCGCAGACAAGGATCTGCAGGACATGGTCGACGTGCTCGCCGACAGTGATTATGAACAACCCGAAGGTCATCCATTGCGCCTACGTCTGAACGGCTACGGCTACCGCTGGCTACGCCGCAAGCAGCAATTGTTTGGATAGCGATGAAACGCGCATTAGGCGTCACGCAATGGCGGGGCTGGCCGGTCGATGGCTTTCCCGCCGATAGCTGGCGAGACGCCGAAGGTGAACTCCAGGCCATCGCTGGCGCCGTGCAGATCGATCTGGTTTCGTACGCGTATCGCCCACAGCGAATTTGCCAGCTTCCCTCGCTTCGCCCACGCAGCCGAGGGCCATATCGTGCTGCAGCACCATGGTGAGGCGGCGCGCTTTCGCCGCTTGTCGATCGAAATGATTGACTGAACGGTCCTCTTGGACCAGCGGGCCGAATTGAGCGAGAATGCGCCGCTTTCCAGGCTGCGGAACGCGCTGGCGAGTGGAAGCAAGATCGATAACGGGCTGGGCGCTCGCCGTGATGGCGCAGCGCCCAGTCGCTTTCGGGACGGCGAACCGCCAGACGTACCGGGCCGCCCACGCTTGAGGTAGCGCGTCAGTGGAACAGCTGAAACAGAAGATCCGCAATGAAGGCATCGTACTCTCTGACCGAGTACTCAAGGTCGATGCCTTCTTGAATCACCAGATTGACCCCGTGCTGATGCAGCAGATCGGCCAGGAATTCGCCCGGCTGTTCCGCGATGAAGGCATCACCAAGATCGTCACCATCGAGGCCTCCGGCATCGCGCCCGCGATCATGGCCGGACTGGAGCTCGGCGTACCGGTGATCTTCGCCCGCAAGCATCAATCGCTGACGCTTACCGACCACCTGTTGACCGCCTCGGTGTACTCGTTCACCAAGCAGGTCGAAAGCACTATCGCGATCTCAACCAACCATCTGTCCGCCGCCGACCGCGTATTGATCATCGACGACTTCCTGGCCAACGGCAAAGCCGCCAAGGGCCTGATCTCGATCATCCAGCAGGCCGGCGCGAGCATCGCCGGGCTGGGTATCGTCATCGAGAAATCGTTCCAGGTCGGTCGCCAGGAGCTTGAAGAAGCCGGCTTTCGCGTCGAGTCGCTGGCCCGTGTGGCAGCGCTCAGCGACGGTCAGGTGGTCTTCGTCGAGTAAACGCCCCGCTTCACTCCCTGCGCCAAAGCGATACCAGCGCGCCCTGGGTACCAGCGACCGGATCGCTCACCGGCACGCCGACCCGCGCGGCACGCGCACGCGCTTCATCGTGGCTGCGCTCGTCTGGGCGCAGCAGATCGTATTGTTGATCCACCGGATAGCCGCCCACGACCTCGAAGTCCTCGCTGGCGCTCAGTTGGCAATGACCGGTGCCGGCGGGCAGCACTAGCGCATCGCCAGCGCGCACTTGCACCTCCCGGCCCTGCTCGCCGCCGAGCATCAGCCGCGCCGAACCACGCGACACGCCAAGCACTTCATGGGCGGTGGAATGATAGTGGTGGTAGTCATAGACACCGGCGCGCCACTGTGCCGGCCACAGATGGCTGTCGAACAGGTTCTCGAACGCGGCGGCATAATCGGGATCGGCCAAGGGCAGCTGGCGGTACACCAGCACCGGATGCTGACTGTTCGGTGTGCGGCCATCACTGGCGAAATGCAGCTGCTCGGGTTGCGGGGCAGAGCTGGGCATGGGCACCTCTCGCATTGCCAAGGGCCACATGGAGCGGCCATCGGAAAGGAATTTGAATTTTGACCCAATGCCGCGCGGCTTTACTCCCCAAGAAACGACAAAGCCGCCCGAAGGCGGCTTTGTCTGACCGGCTGATATTTAGAGGCCGGACATATGCTTGATGGCGGCTAGCAGCTCGTCATCCGAGCAATCGGCACAGGTGCCTTTCGGCGGCATGGCGTTGATGCCGGTGATGGCTTTCGCCAGCAGACCATCGAGACCGCCTTCCTTATCAGCGCGCGCTTGCCATGCAGCAGCATCACCGATCTTCGGCGAGTTCAGCAGGCCAGTGCCATGACAGGCGTTGCAGAACTGGCCGACCACGGCTTCACCGGTGCGGGCACCGCCGCCAGCGGCAGCCGCCGCAGGGCCAGCAGCCGCGCATTCCTCGCCTTGAATACATACTTCGCCCACTGGCTTGAGTCGCTCGGCGATGTCGTCGTTGGTCGCAGCCTGAGCGCTCATTGCCCACAGGGCCACTACGGCAGTCTGTGCTACCAGGATCTTCTTAATCAGGTTCACCTTACACCCTCATGTGGCTAGACACGCCCGCGGCCACGGTTACGCGAGCGGCGGTTAGTATAGCGGCAAGCCATGCATGCCGAAACAACCCGTGTTGCGTAGGCCTCACCAGCGACGCTGTGTCGCATCGCCAATCCACCAGTGCTAAAACCGGCAATCAGACTCAGAAATTCGCAGGTGTCGTCGCGCTGATCAGCCTGGCAGGCACCTCGAACGGATTACGAAAACGATGCGGCTTGCTGCTCTCGAAGTAATAGCTATCGCCGGTTTCGAGCACATAGATCTGACCGTTCACCGTCAGCTCCAGGCGTCCCTCGACCAGCATCCCCGCCTCTTCGCCCTGATGAGAAAGCATGTCCGTGCCGGTATCGGAGCCGGGCGGATAGGTTTCTGCGAGGAAGGCGATGGCCCTCCCTGGATGGGCCTTGCCCACCAGTTTCATGCTTACTGCGCCGTCGGAAATATCGATCAGCTCGCTCGCCTTGTAGACGACTTGGGTGTCGCCATCCTGCTCGAAATCAGGCGAGAAGAACTCCACCAGCGACATTGGAATGCCGCTCAGCACCTTTTTCAGCGAGCTGATGGAGGGGCTGACGCTGTTCTTTTCGATCATTGAAATCGTGCTGTTGGTAACGCCTGCACGTTTGGCTAGTTCGCGCTGGGACAGGCCCTTGAGTTTGCGGATGGTTTGCAGTCGAACGCCTACGTCCAATACGGGAGCCCCCAATCAAGAGCGGAGTGAAGAGGCCGCTATGATGGCAATGGCGTTCAGTATTTTCAACACAACGGGGCGAAACGCGAAAACGCCTCGGTCATTCAGGCAAAGCCGCCACGACCGATAGCTCAACGAGAATCTCCGGTTCGCAGAGCTTGGCCTCCACAGTGGCGCGCGCCGGGGCGACGCCGTCCGGGAGCCAGGCATCCCACACCGCGTTCATTCCAGCGAAATCGGCATCGATGTCCTTCAGATAGATGGTGACCGAGAGAATGTGCTGCTTGTCGGTACCCGCCTCGGTCAGCAACCGTTCGATATTCACAAGCGTTTCGCGAGTCTGCTGCTCAACACCCGCGGCCATGTCTTCACCCACCTGACCGGCCAGATAGACCGTGCCACGGTGAATGACGATCTGACTCATGCGCGCGTTAGTGTGCAGGCGCTGTATTGGCATGTTTGTGCGACTCCTTGGGATTGCCATAACGGTAGATATCCAGGCCGTCGGTGCTGATCTGGGTTCGTTTTTTCGCCAGCATGTCAGCCAGCAATCGACCGGAACCGCAGGCCATGGTCCAGCCAAGCGTACCGTGCCCGGTATTGAGAAACAGGTTGCGATAGGCGGTGGCGCCGATGATCGGCGTGCCGTCGGGCGTCGCCGGACGCAGCCCGGTCCAAAACTCGGCATTGCTCGCATCGCCGCCCAGCGGGAATAGATCGCCGACCACCATTTCCAAGGTTTCGCGCCGACGTGGGTTCAGCGACAGATCGTGCCCGGCAATTTCCGCCATGCCGCCAACGCGGATGCGCTGATCGAAGCGAGTAATGGCGACCTTGTAGGTTTCGTCCAGCACGGTGGATACCGGTGCCATGGAGAGATCGCTAATTGGCACAGTCAGCGAATAGCCTTTAAGCGGATAGACCGGCGCGCGGATACCTAGCGGTTTAAGCATCTGCGGGCTATAGCTGCCCAGCGCCAGCACGTAGCGATCGGCCTTCTCCAGCTTGCCATCGATCCACACACCATCGAGGCGATCACCGGAATACGCCAGGCGCTGGATATCCTGCCCAAAGCGGAACTCCACACCCATCTCGCGCGCCATCTCGGCCAGCTTGGTAGTAAACATCTGGCAATCGCCGGTCTGGTCGTTGGGCAGGCGCAGCGCACCACTGAGTTTGTCCGCCACACGCGCCAGGGCAGGTTCGACGCGGCCGATGTCGGCGCGATCGAGCAGCTCGTAGGGCACACCGGATGCTTCCAGCACGGCGATGTCCTTGGCTGCGGCGTCCAGCTGCGCCTGGGTACGGAACAGCTGAGTGGTGCCGCACTGCCGACCTTCGTAATCGATACTGGTCTCGGCGCGCAGCTCATCGAGACAGTCGCGGCTGTACTCAGAAAGCCGCACCATGCGCTCCTTGTTCACCGCGTAGCGTGCTGCCGTGCAGTTGCGCAGCATCTGCGCCATCCACAGGTATTGCTGGATATCGCCGGTGAGCTTGATGGCCAGCGGTGCATGACGCTGCATCAGCCACTTGATGGCCTTCAGCGGCACGCCGGGCGCAGCCCAGGGGGAGGCATAGCCGGGCGAAACTTGGCCGGCATTGGCGAAGCTGGTCTCCATCGCCACCGCTGGCTGACGGTCGACGACCACCACCTCGAACCCAGCACGAGCCAGATAATAGGCACTGGTTGTGCCGATCACGCCGCTACCCATCACCAAGACCCGCATCGTTGCCTCCCGTCCGGTTGTCACCGAACTTCCGAAACACTATTAGTGCGGAGTATAAAAAGCGATCAGCAGTGGCTTTCACCATATAAAGCGCTATCTTTGCGATTATTCACGCCATGAACGGCTTATTTGGAGGCGATACACCTATGCGAACCAAGCATCAAGTCCGGCGCGAGCTGGACAAGATCGATCGGCAAATCCTCCGTCTGTTGCAAGCGGAAGGACGCATGCCGTTCACAGAACTGGGCGAACGCATTGGCTTGTCCACCACGCCCTGCACCGAGCGTGTACGGCGGCTGGAGCGTGAGGGCATCATCATGGGTTATTCGGCACGGCTGAACCCGCAACACCTGAAGGGCGGGCTGCTGGTGTTCGTCGAGATCAGCTTGGCCTACAAGTCTGGCGATATTTTCGAAGAGTTTCGACGCGCCGTGCTCAAGCTGCCCCATGTTCTGGAATGCCATCTGGTTTCCGGCGACTTCGATTATTTGATCAAGGCGCGGATTTCGGAGATGGCGTCGTACCGAAAACTGCTGGGTGACATCCTGCTCAAACTGCCCCATGTACGCGAGTCGAAAAGCTACATCGTCATGGAGGAAGTGAAGGAGTCGCTGGAAATGCCGGTGCCGGACTGACGCAGCTGCGTTTCGTCTTTTGCTCCGCGAGCGCTGTCCGGTCTACCCTTCGAGGCAGGCAAACAGTCCAAGGCTCGACTATGACTACCCGGCAACCGGCCGCCAGCACACAGAACCACGCCCCTTCCTACTACGCCGCCAGCATCAATCGCACCCTCGACTACGCCCCGTTGCAGGGCGAGCACGAGGCGGATGCGTGCATCGTTGGCGGCGGTTTCAGCGGGCTCAACACCGCTATCGAACTGGCTGAGCGCGGCCTGTCGGTGGTGCTGCTCGAAGCCCAGCGGATCGGTTGGGGTGCCAGCGGGCGCAACGGCGGCCAGCTGATCCGTGGTGTCGGCCATGACGTCGAGCAGTTTCAGCCGGTGCTCGGCGATGAGGGCGTCGACGCCCTCAAGCGCATGGGATTCGAGGCGGTGGACATCGTGCGCCAACGCATCGAGCGCTACGGCATCGATTGCGATCTCACCTGGGGTTATTGCGACCTGGCGACCAAGCAGCGCCACGTCGATGGATTCGAGGCGGACTACGCCGATCTCAAGCGCCTCGGCTACCCGCATTCACTGCGCCGCGTGCCGAAAGACGAAATGCGCGAGGTGATCGGCTCCGACCGCTATCTCGGTGGCTTGGTGGACATGGGCTCTGGCCACCTACATCCGCTCAACCTAGCGCTGGGCGAAGCCGCCGTAGCACAGTCGCTGGGTGTACGCCTGTTCGAGCGTTCAGCAGTAGAACGCATCGATTACGGCGCCGAGGTGCGGGTGCACACGGCGCAAGGCAGCGTACGCGCCGGCCAGTTGGTGCTGGCCGGCAATGCCTACCTGGGGAATCTAAATCCGTCGCTCGCGGGCAAGGTGCTGCCGGCCGGCAGCTACATCATCGCCACTGAGCCGCTGCCCGAGACGCTCAGGCGCGAACTGCTGCCGCAGAACATGGCGGTCTGCGATCAACGGGTGGCACTGGATTACTTCCGCCTTTCAGCCGATGGACGCCTGTTGTTCGGCGGCGCTTGCCATTATTCCGGTCGAGATCCAAAGGACATCGCCGCCTATATGCAGCCGAAGATGCTTGAGGTGTTTCCACAACTGCAGGGCACCCGAATCGATTTCCAGTGGGGCGGCATGATCGGTATCGGCGCCAATCGTCTGCCACAGATCGGCCGGCTGCCGGACCAGCCCAACGTCTATTACGCCCAGGCCTATTCCGGGCATGGACTGAACGCCACACACCTGGCTGGGCGGCTGCTGGCCGAGGCCATCAGCGGACAACTCCAAGGTCGCTTCGATTTGTTCGCGCGTGTACCGCATCCAACGTTTCCCGGCGGCCAGCGCCTGCGCTCGCCATTACTGGCGTTGGGCATGCTTTGGTACCGGCTCAAGGATCAATTCTGAATTTCGCCGTTGCGCTGACGTCCAATTGCCAAGGAACGATAACCATCGACAGGAGTGACCTTGCGCATGCGTCTGCTGCTTGTGGCGATGCTGTTGCTGGCTGGATGCGCCGGCCACGTCGTCCCCACGACCCCGTCCTATAGGCTACCGAGCCACGGTTCGGAACTGACCCAACGAATCGAGTCGATTGCTGCCGATCAGCCTGTGGGCGACTCCGGCTTTCGTCTGTTGTCCGAGAGCTCCGAAGCGTTCTCGGCGCGCATGGAAATGATTCGCCAAGCCGAGACAAGCCTCGATGTGCAGTACTACATCGTCCACGACGGTCTCAGCACCCGCGCGCTGATCGATGAGCTGATCAAGGCCGCAGACCGCGGCGTCAGGGTCCGACTTTTACTCGATGACACCACCAGCGACGGCAGCGATTACCAGATCGCGACGCTGGCAGCTCACCCGAACATTCTCATCCGAGTCTTCAACCCGCTGCACATCGGGCGCAGCAACATCGTCACCCGCTCCCTCGGACGCCTGCTTCATCTTTCACAGCAGCATCGGCGCATGCACAACAAGCTCATGCTGGCCGACAGCAGCCTGGCGATCATCGGCGGCCGCAACCTGGGTGACGAATATTTCGATGCCGATCAGCGCTTCAATTTCACCGACATCGACCTGCTCGCCGCCGGCCCAGTCGCCGAACAGCTGGCAGGCAGTTTCGACCTGTACTGGAACCATGACCTGAGCGTACCGATCCAGCATTTTCTGCGGCATCCCCCCAGCGTCGACGAGTTGAACGAAGCGCGTCGGAAGATCGCAGGATATCTGCGGAGCGAGCGAGAGAAAGACAGCCAGCGTTATCAACACCTGATGGGAGCGCTGCAGGAACCGTTGCTCGATAGCTGGCTGAACGAGCTGATCTGGGCGCCAGGCGATGCACTATGGGACCACCCGGACAAGATCGAAGCAGACGGGATTCCGGACGAGAAGCTGCTGCTCACCACCCAGCTGCAACCAAGCATGGACGCGGTCCGGCGCTCGATGACCCTGGTTTCGGCCTATTTCGTGCCGACCGATGAGGGCGTCGATTATCTGGCCGGGCACGCCAGAGACGGCGTCGCCATCAAAATACTGACCAATGCCCTCGAAGCCACCGACGTCCCTGCGGTCCATGGCGGTTATGCGCCTTATCGCGCCAGGCTATTGAAGGCCGGCGTACGGCTATTCGAACTGCGCCGGCAACCGGACCAGGAAACGTCCTACAACCTGATCGGTGAATCCGAGTCCAGCCTGCATAGCAAGGCCGCCGTATTTGACCAGGAGAACGTATTTCTCGGCTCGCTGAATCTCGATCCCCGCTCGGTGCTCTGGAATACCGAAGTCGGCATTCTGATTCATAGTCCCGAACTGGCCAGCGAAGTACATCAGCTAACCCTTGAAGGCACCTCGCCCGCGATCAGTTACGAGGTGCGGCTGATCGAGCGCAACGGTCGTGAACAGCTGATCTGGATCGCCGAAGACGAGGGCCAACGAAAGGTTCTGTTAGATGAACCGGGCGGCAATTGGCGCCGTTTCAATGCCTGGTTCAGTCAGCTGATCGGGCTGGAGCGCATGCTCTAGCCAGGCGGAACGGTCATACTTGGCGACAAAAAGGCCAAGGCAGCCTGCCAACCGGCCTCTCCAAGCTAATTCATTCTTTGGTGTGATACCGACGTGCCATCAGCTGGTTAGGCTACTGCGGTGTTGCCGTCCCATACGGCACTTGCTTCTATAAAAATAAAAAGGAGCGCGACAATGCGTCATTGCAAATGGATATGGACGCTGGCCTTGCTGGCGAGCTGGTTCCCGGCATTGATCAATTCCGCCCAGGCTCAATCCTTCACCGCGCTGGAAAGCATGCAGATACATGCCAACCGCGCCACCAGCAGTTTTCTGCTCTACCGCGGCGAGGGCTTTCAGAAAGCGCATCTGGCGCGCATGGAAAGCGACCTCCAGGCGCTGAACGCCACGGTAACGGGCTTTTCTGGCGCCAGCAACGAACTGCGTGAATTGCATCAGGTTCTTCAGGCCACGCTGCGCGAAGGCGCCGGATTCGGCTACGAGGAAGACGACATG
Organism: Stutzerimonas stutzeri; assembly: GCF_024448715.1. Classification (GTDB taxonomy): domain Bacteria; phylum Pseudomonadota; class Gammaproteobacteria; order Pseudomonadales; family Pseudomonadaceae; genus Stutzerimonas; species Stutzerimonas stutzeri_AR. The sequence goes on along the minus strand of NZ_JAMOHZ010000004.1, from coordinate 345,017 downwards.
CCGTGGGGCTGGCCATTGCAGATGAGCAAGGCGCTACGCGACTTCCTTACCGCGGTGCGCAGCCAGCAAGGCGCCGATTTCCGTGCCGAGCTACCGGCCAAAGTGGAATATCTCGCCGTTCAGTACCTCAGCCGTGCCTATGTCGGGTCTTTCGAAATCGCACGCGAGCAACCGGATACCTACCTCGGCCAGGATGAGCGGCGCTTGGTGCCGTCAATCGACGAGCAGCTCGCGGCATTGGACGCCAAATCGAATCCAGCCGTTGCCAAGCTGAAAACCCGTTGGGACTTTCTCAAGGTCGCGCTCGAAGATATGAACAGCGGCAACAACAGCTTCAATACGGCCTCAGGACGCGCCTTCGCGCCGATCATGGTCGATCGTCACGCGCGCAGTCTCAGCGAACAGTGGATGGCGCTCGCGCCCTAAGTCAATCAGGCGTCGACCGTGCGCTGGCGCAGCCGCACCGGCCCAACTCGCGCCTCAATGGCCTGACGCAGCGGCTCACGCAAGCCGAGCAGGAAGCCCAGCTCGGCCGCGACGAACAGCGGTCCGATGATCAGCCCGGTCAGATCATCGACGAAGGCCGGTTTGCGTCCTTCGAAGTAGTGGCCGACGAACTGGATAATCCAGCCCACCACGAATAATCCGATACCCAGAGTCAGCCAGACGGCTGTCGTCTGCCGCGCCAGCAATGCGCCCGCCCAGACGCAGAGCAGCAACACCAGACTCATAAGCAGCGCATAACGCAAATCTAGCCGCAGATAGAATAACCCCGCGGCGAGAGCGACCAGCGCCGCTGGGCTCACCCAGATACCGGACAGCTCCATGCCGGGACGCGACAGCAACACCGCGACCGCCAACACGATCATCGGAATTCCGATGAAATGGCTGAGCAGATTGCGCGGGTCGCGGTGATAGGCGGCGTATTGCGACAGATGATCGGTCAGCGTTTTCATGACTAGCTCCGGATGGCCTCAGCTACAAGCTTAGCCATCCTTTCGGTGCACCGGGCGGTCATGAGTGGCGGGCGAGTGCCAAAGATCAAGGCGCTTTTGCCAACGCACCTCCTCCGCGAGAGCTAAGGCTCGGGGCGATAACCCAGGCGCAGACCGCCCCAGTGACGCCCGCGAACCATGATCGGCACCGAGATATCGTGCATCAACTCGCCGGTGTCGCGACTGTAAGTCTGCAACAACACCTTGCGCTCGTGACTGCCGCAGCGAGCGCCAGTGCGGTCATTGAACAAGCGTTTGCTGCGGCTTTTGACCATATCGATCGCCGGGTCGCCAACCGGCGGCTGGCTGAAGGCGCGATTGTGGGTCGGCACGTAGCCGTCCGGCGTGGTGGCGATGGCGTAAACCAGCGCATCGTTACGCCCAAGCAGAGGTTCCTGGACGGCCGGCAGAACTTCGTCAGCGTAGCGGTCGAAGCGCGTGTGATATCGAGTCGGATTGGTGCCGGGCTGCGCCTGGTAATTGCGGTCAAAGAGGTCGTCGATCGTCAGCCGACCGGCGTCCAGATCGGCCTCGAAGCGCGCACTGATGGCTGCCGAGCCCTCACGCGCCAAGTCGAAAATGTGCTGGTGATAGTCGTCGAGTTGCACTTCGGCGAGCTGTTCGCTGACGGCTTCGGCCTGACCGACGAGTTTCTCGGCCGCCTGCTCCAGTTGACGAGTCTGAGTCTCGCTTTCGAGGGCGTCGCCGCGCAGCTGGTCCAGGGCGACAAATAGCTGCGAAAGCCGTTCGTGGTTACTCGCTGTGCCTGAAGTGATCTCCGCCACCTGGGTTTCGACATTCCCGGCCAGGTCGGCGATACCGGTGAGCTGGGTTCCCGTCTCAGCTATCTGCGCTGCGGCTTCGTCGAGCTCGCTGGCCTGCTTCTGGATATGGCTGACCACCGCCGCGCTCTGTTCACCGATATCGCTGACCATCCGACCGACTTCTTCGGTAGCGCTGCTGGTGCGGCCGGCGAGGTTGCGCACCTCGTCGGCCACTACCGCAAAACCACGCCCGGCGTCGCCGGCACGCGCCGCCTCGATGGCGGCATTGAGCGCGAGCAGATTGGTCTGGCTGGCGATGGATTGGATCACATCGGTGATCTGACGAATCTCTTCGGTACGCGCCGAAAGCCCGTCAAGCAGCTCCCGGCTGGCTTCGGTCTGCGCGCTGAGCTGTTGCATGCGCTCGATCGCATGCTGCAGCTCGGCACGCCCGCTGTCGCTGCTGCGCCGCACCGCTTCAGCCGCTTCCAATGCCTGCCGCGCACGGCCGGCACTGTCTTGCTCGGTTGTGGTCATCGCCTCGGCACCGCTGGCAATTTCACCGACCGCCGCCAGCTGTGACTGCAGACGTGTGGCGAGCTGCTCAGCGCTGAACGACACCTGCGCGGCGGCGAGTGCGTTGTGACAAGTGTGGCGCGAGAGGTTTTTGCTCAGGTCATTAAAGCTCTGAACATCGGAACCGGCAGCTGCCAGCTCGCAGGGTTGGGAGCGCCACGGACCGAGCCAGGGCCACAGACCGAGCAGCAGAACCGAAATTGCGGTCAGATAGAACGGCAGCTCCATCCAGCCATGAAACAGCAGCAGCCCCAGCAGTGCCGTTGCGTGGAGTAGACAGGCTTTGGGGTGAAGACGGAAGGCAGGGCGCATCGATGGCCTCTTGTTGTCATCCGGTAAAAAGCTGTTGTACCCATCTCCGCTACCGATGAACAGTGTTCATTGGTAGCAAATGGCCTGCATGGCCGGGTTTACCGGGTTAGCGGCAGCGCACTGCGAAGCTTAAATCCCCTCCGTTTCTTCAGAAACGCATCGAGCCCGCGACTTGACTTCAGCGCGGCATATCCGGCGCGGCCAGCGGCAGGCCGAGCTGCACCCGCCGGCGCAACCAAGGGCTCGGTCGATAGCGTGGCTCGTTGCCGTAGCAGGCCTGCATGGCTTCGAGAATGGTGAGAATGCGCGCCGGGTTGTAGCGTTCGGCAAACCCCAGCGGCCCTTTCGGATAACCCAGCGCAAGCTGCACGGCGCGATCGAGGGTGTCCGGCAAGGCTATCCCCTTCTGCGCAATTTCGCAGCCAAGGTTGACGATGCTGGCGACGATTCGCTGACTGACGAATCCCGGCGAGTCATTGATCACTTCCACCGGCACGCCATCGGCGCCCAGCGCCTGGCGCGCCTGAGCTTCCAGAGCAGGGTCGAGTGCTGGCTGACGCATCAATACGCGGCGCTTGTCGAAATCGCTGAACGTATCCAGCGCAATGGCACGCACCGCCGGCAGCGCCAGTCGCTCGATGCAGTTGCTGGCGTCCTCACCCAATGGCGTGATCAAGCAGATGGCTTGGTCCGATGGCCCCGCACCGTCTTCGAGCATGGCGCCGGCTTGCTGCAGGATCGCACCGACACGCCCGCGGAGCTCGGGTTCGATGCTGTCGAGCCAGAACGGCCTATCGACTGTCACTGCTTCCAAGCGGGGCTCCGGCGAGCGAATCTGCTGGCCGTCCTGATAACGATAGAAGCCCTGACCGGTTTTACGCCCGAGCAGACCCGCCGCAACCCGTTGCGCCGCGAGGTAAGACGGGGTGTAACGCGGATCGTAATAGAACTGGTCGTGCACCGACTCCATCACCGCATGTGAAATATCAAGGCCGGTCAGATCGAACAGTTCGAACGGCCCCATGCGAAAGCCCGGACCGTCGCGCAGGATTCGATCGATCTGCTCCGGGGTAGCGATGCCCTCGCTGAGAATCCGCTGGGCCTCGGTGCCATAGGCGCGACCGGCATGGTTGACGAGAAAACCGGGAGTGTCGGGAGTGATAGCCGGAAAGTGGCCCGCATGTTCGGCCAGCTGTACCAGCCGCTCGATGACCGTCGGCTCGGTGCGTTCGCCGCGGACCACCTCGACGAGCTTCATCAACGTCACCGGATTGAAGAAGTGAAAACCGGCTACCCGCTCGGGACGCGCGCAGGCGCTGGCGATGCGGGTCACCGACAGCGACGAGGTATTGGTCGCGAGCACGGCGTCGGCGGCGATCAAACCTTCCAGCTCCACGAAGAGGCTCTGCTTGGCCTCGAGATTCTCGACGATGGCTTCGATCAGCAAATCGCAGCCGGACAACTCAGCCAATTGGTGCGCAGGCTGCATACGTCCCTGAATTGCCGATAACTCGTCGGCACTCAAACGCCCCTTGGCAACGCTGCGTTCGAGCAGCTCCCGGTTGAACTGCAGCGCCTGATCGATGGTTTCGGGGCGACTGTCATACAGCCAGACCTGCTGGCCGGCGCTAGCGAATAACTGCGCGATGCCGCGCCCCATGGCGCCGGCGCCGATAATGCCGATACGGGAAAACATGCGAACCTCCTCAATGGATGCGTTGCGTCTGTCTTGGGTACGTCTGTCTTGGGTTGTTATTAGAAGTGATATTTCGCACTGCGAAATAATATTCCGCCTCAATTGACCGAAAGCCTAAAGACTGCCAGTCTCCTACGCAAGCCATCCGTGACCGAGCGCCATGCACACGTCCGACTATTCCATCGCCCTGCTGCAACAGGCTCAAGCCTCCGGCACCAGCCTCTTCGGCGAAAGCGTGTACAAACGTGGCGCCCGGCAACGTGAGCTGCTAGCTCGATGACCGCGTTATTGCCGCTGGCACTACTCTTCGAGCTGCTGGCCCTGACGACCCAACTGCAGCCGCTGAGCGTCATCAGCGGTGCTCTGCTAGCGGCTTTCTTCGTCTGGCATTGGCGTTCGCTGATGCCTTACCCGCGTCGGCTCGGCGTCGTCACCCTGGCATTGCTCGGCTACTGGCTGCTGACCGGCGAAGCGAACTGGCAACAGGGTGCGCGCATGTTGTCCTCGGCCGCTTATTACGCTGCGTTCATCGGCGCATTGGGTTTGATGCATTGCCTGGTCAAACGATTGCATCAGCTCAGCGAGCTGCATCGCCTGTTATTGGCAGGGCCACGTACCTGGCTCTATCCCGGTTATCTGATGAGCACGTTTGCGATCAGTTCGATCCTGAGCTTCGGCATGCTCAATCTGATCTGCGGTTCGCTGGAACGCCATCTCGAGCGGCGCCCCTATAGCGACACCCAGCGTCGCGAAGGTAGACGCGGGGTAATGGTTACCTCGCTGCGCGGTTTCGCGCTGGTGCCCTTGCTGGCACCCACCAGCGTCGCGGTGGCCATCCTTACTCGTGAAATACCGGGACTGAGCTGGAGCGCGCTATTGCCGTTCGGGCTGCTCGGCGGCGTGCTTCTGCTGCTGTTCGGCTGGGCGGCAGAGAATCGTCGTTTGCAGCAACTGGCCCATCCTGCTTCCGAACCTCAGACACATTCGGAGCAGACGCGTGGCAGCTTCCGCGGTCTGCTCGTCGGCAGCCTGATCGGCATCGTGCTGATCGCCATGTTGGCTGCGCTGACCTGGCTTTCCGCCACTCAGGCAGCGATGCTGCTAGTGCCGCTCGCCGTAATCACAATTCTGCTTTGGCAACGGATAGCGCCACGTCAGGTATTCGGCGAAGTCAGCGATACCCTCATTGGCATGCGTAACGAGACCTTTATTTTCGCCAGCTCGGCGTTGCTGGCCGGCCTGGTCGCCGCGGTGTTGCCGGTGCATCACCTGTCCGATCATCTCGGTGCCACTCCCCTTGTGCTGTTCGCGCTGGGTGCGTTCGGTACGCTGGTAATCATCGTGCTGGCGCTGCTGGGCGTAGCGCCGCTGATCTCGCTGAACATTTGCGCGGCCCTGCTGGCGCAGCTGGCGAGTCAGGGCGTCGCGGTGATGCAGCCGGCGGTCGCGCTGCTGTTCGGCTTTTCCTTGGCGATGTTGCTATCGCCCTATGGCCCATCCGCCCTTCTATTGGCTCGCCACGCCCAGCTTTCGCCCTGGCGCATCGCCGTCGGCTGGAATGGCCGCTTCGTGCTGAGCGTACTGCTGCCACTGCTGCTGGTACCGCTGCTGGCATGAGCAGCGCCGCTCACATCCAGCCGTACTCGGCCATGGACAGCGGCTCGCCATCGCCGACGATGAAGTGATCGAGCACCCGCACATCAATCAGCGCCAGCGCGTCGGTGAGCTTGCGGGTCAGCTGCCGATCAGCCTGGCTGGGCTCGGCGCCGCCCGAGGGGTGATTGTGGGTCAGGATGACGGCCGCCGCGTTCTGCGCCAGCGCGCGCTTGACGACCTGTCGCGGATAGACGCTGGCACCATCGATGGTGCCGTGAAACAACACTTCAAAGGCCAGCACGCGGTGCTTCGAATCGAGAAACAGGCAGGCGAAGAGTTCGTGCGGCTCGTGCCGCAGCCGCGCCTTGAGGTAATCGCGTACTGCCTGGGGGCTTTCCAGTGCCGAATCGCGGCGGATGCGCTCGGCCAGGTGTCGCCTGGCCATTTCCAGCACCGCCTGCAGCTGGGCGAACTTGGCCGGCCCCAGCCCCAGATGGCTGCCGAACTGCTCAAGATCGCTTTCAAGCAACGCGCGCAGGCTGCCGAACTCGCTGAGTAAATGTCTGGCGAGATCAACCGCGCTCTTGCCGGCCACCCCGGTGCGCAGAAATATCGCCAGCAGTTCCGCGTCGGACAAGGCCGCCGCGCCCTGCTCCAGAAGCTTTTCCCGCGGACGTTCCGCCGCGGGCCAGTCACGAATGCTCATGTCACCTCCATGTTGAGCGTGCCCCTCGTCCTGTGAGGGCGCTGTGCTATCTTAACGACCTTTTATCGACGGCAACCGGCCCCCGCCGGAACCAGTTCTCACCCGTAACAAGGCAGGCCTATGCAGCGGCTTTATCGTAAACGCATCGTCCTGGGCGTCGGCGGCGGCATCGCCGCCTACAAGAGTGCCGAGCTGGTTCGCCGGCTCCGCGATCAGGGCGCCGAGGTGCGCGTCGTGATGACCAGCGGCGGACGCGAATTCATCACCCCGCTGACGCTTCAGGCTCTTTCCGGCCACCCGGTTCATCTGGATCTGCTCGACCCCGCCGCCGAGGCCGCCATGGGGCATATCGAGCTGGCCCGCTGGGCCGACTTGATTCTGGTCGCACCCGCCACTGCGGATCTCATGGCGCGCCTGGCCCAAGGCATCGCCAACGACTTACTGACCACGCTGGTGCTGGCGACCAACGCACCGGTCGCGCTGGCCCCGGCGATGAATCAGGCGATGTGGGCCGATCCGGCGACCCAGGCGAACCACGCCCTGCTACAACAACGAGGCATTCGCATGTTCGGCCCCGCAGCGGGCAGCCAGGCCTGTGGCGACGTCGGCATGGGCCGGATGATGGAAGCGGATGATCTGGCCCAGGCTGCCGCCGACTGCTTCGAACGCAGCCTGTTGACCGGCCAGCATTTGCTGATCACTGCTGGCCCGACCCAGGAAAACATCGATCCGGTGCGTTACATCACCAATCACAGCTCCGGCAAGATGGGCTTCGCGTTGGCCGAAGCCGCCGCCGAAGCCGGTGCTCGCGTGACGCTGGTAGCGGGCCCGGTATTTCTGCCGACACCCGATCGGGTGCAGCGCATCGATGTTGTCAGCGCCCGCGACATGCTCGCCGCCTGCGAAGCGGCAATGCCTTGCGACCTCTTCATCGCCGCCGCCGCCGTTGCGGACTACCGTCCGGAAGTGGTCGCGCCGCACAAACTGAAGAAAGACCCTACCAAAGGTGATGGTTTGCTTCTGCAGATGGTCCGCAATCCCGATATTCTCGCCACTCTGGCCGGCCGCGAAGATCGCCCGTTCAGCGTCGGTTTTGCGGCCGAAACCGAGAATCTGCTGGAGTACGCCACACGCAAGCTACGTGACAAGAATCTCGATTTGATCGTTGCCAACGACGTCGCTAATCCCAGCATCGGCTTCAACAGCGAAGAAAATGCCGTCACGGTAATCGACCGTCAGCAGCACGAAACCCGTTTCAGCCAGGCCAGCAAAGGGCATATCGCCCGTCAGCTGATCGCCTTCATCGCCGACCGTTTTCATCAGGCCTAACATGCACAAACTCCAAGCGAAAATTCTCGACCCACGCCTTGGCCGGGATTTCCCCCTGCCCGCCTATGCCACCAGCGGTTCCGCCGGCCTCGACCTGCGCGCCATGCTGCAGGCCGACACCACCCTCGAGCCGGGCCAGACCCTGCTCATCCCAACCGGCCTGTCGATCCATATTGCCGACCCGAATCTCGCGGCGCTGGTTCTGCCGCGTTCGGGGCTCGGTCACAAGCATGGCATCGTGCTCGGCAATCTGGTCGGCCTGATCGACTCCGACTACCAGGGCGAGCTGATGGTCTCCTGCTGGAACCGCGGCCAGACCCGATTCGACATCGCGGTTGGCGAGCGCATCGCGCAGCTCATGCTGGTGCCGGTGATCCAGGCACAGTTCGAGCTGGTGAATGAATTCGATAGCAGCGATCGCGGCGCGGGCGGCTTCGGTCACTCCGGCAGCCATTGAGCCATACCCGCCTTTCAGGACGATCCGAGGAGCTCCATGAAACTCTTCAAGCGCACCGCCAAGGACACCGGCGTACTCAATCCCGCCGACGCCACATCATCCCCAACACGCCGTAGCGCCGGGCTCAATACCTTGATGCCGGGGCTGCTGCCAGGCTTGCTGGGCCTCGCCATCGCTGGCGCATTGCTCTGGATGGGGCACCAAAGCAGCCAGCAGCAGCATGCTGCCGAACTGACGCAGGCCTGGGGCCAAAGCCAGGCCTCGGCGGTCGAGCAAGCCCTTCGTCAACTGGCTGAAAATACTCGTGCCGCCGCCAGCGACCCCCAGCTTCTCGAGGCGCTGCGCAGCGAGCAGCCCGAGCGGATACGTGCCGCTGAACGTGAACTTGGCTACCGCGACGGTGTGGTCGATGCGCATCTCAGCTTGCGCGGCCAGGCCCGGCAGAACCCGGATCGTCCCGGACCGCTGAACTTCGCCGCGCTGGACCTGTTGCAACGTGCCGAAAACGGCGAGCCGCCAGCGCCCGAAGCGTTCAAGGTCGATAACCGCTGGCTGCTCTATAGCGCTGTCGCGCTACGCTCGTCTCCGCAACAACCGGCCGAGGGCACGCTGCTGCTGGTCACCAGTCTGGAGCGGTTCCTGGCTACGCTCCCGAAGTTGCCCGCCGAGGCCGGCCAGCTACGCCTGGTTCAGCAATTCAATAGCGCGCCCGCGCAGCTGCTCGCACAACGGGGCGGCGCGGGAATCGAAAGCAAGACGACAACGCTGTCCAGCGGCAATCCGAACTGGAAACTCAGCTTCCTGCCCAGTGCGAGCTTGGGTGCCGCAACACTATCACCGCTTTTGTTGCTCGCCGCGGTCCTGGCAGCACTTTGCGGTCTTTTGCTCGGTTTGCAGCTGGTGCTCAGCGCACAGCAGCGGCGGCTTCGTGAAGATGTCATGCATTTGGGCCAGATGGTGCAGGAACTCTCCAACGGCAAGGCCATCAAAACACCGACCTTGAGCCTGCCGGCGCTCGACGCGCTGGCCAAGAGTCTGGTTCGTCTGCCGCTTCGCACCGCCGGAATGGCGCCGACCAAAGCCTCAGCTGCATCACAGCCCGTGGTACGGCAAGCCCCATCCACCGAGTACGTCGATCCCTTGTTCCAGGACACCGATATTCTCGACATTGACATTCTCGACGAGGACCAGGACTGGCTTGGCCTCGATACCAAGGAGCGAGAAACCGCAATGAGCGCCCCCAAAGCCCCGCAATTGCCCGCCAGCATTTTCCGCGCCTACGACATCCGTGGCGTAGTCGGCGATACTCTGACCAACGAAACCGCCTATTGGATAGGCCGCGCAATCGGCTCCGAAAGCCTTGCCAAAGGTGAGCCGAATGTGTCGGTTGGCCGCGATGGCCGTCTATCCGGACCGGAGCTGGTCGAGCACCTGATTCAGGGCTTAGTAGACAGCGGTTGCAGTGTTAGCGACGTTGGCATGGTGCCGACGCCGGTTCTTTACTATGCGGCCAACGTCCTGGCCGGCAAATCCGGCGTGATGCTGACCGGCAGTCACAACCCGCCGGACTATAACGGCTTCAAGATCGTCATTGCCGGCGACACCCTCGCCAACGAACAAATCCAGGCGTTGCGCCAACGCATCGAGACCGGTGACCTCGCCGAGGGCGTCGGTCAGGCCGAGCAGGTCGACGTGCTTGAGAGCTATTTCAAGCGCATCCGCGACGACATTGCGCTGGCCAAACCGCTCAAGGTAGTGGTCGACTGCGGCAACGGCGTCGCCGGCGTCATCGCCCCGCAACTGATCGAATCACTGGGCTGCAAAGTCATCCCGTTGTTCTGCGATGTCGACGGCAACTTCCCCAACCATCACCCGGACCCTGGCAAGCTGGAAAACCTTGAAGACCTGATTGCCAAGGTCAAATCGGAAAATGCCGATCTGGGCCTGGCCTTCGACGGTGACGGCGACCGTGTCGGTGTGGTGACTAACGCAGGTACCGTGGTGTATCCCGACCGTCTGCTGATGTTGTTCGCCAAGGACGTGGTTTCACGCAATCCGGGTGCAGACATCATCTTCGACGTCAAATGCACGCGCCGCCTGACCCCATTGATCAGTGGCTATGGTGGACGCCCGGTGATGTGGAAGACCGGTCACTCGCTGATTAAGAAAAAAATGAAGGAAACCGGTGCCCTGTTGGCCGGCGAGATGAGCGGGCACATCTTCTTCAAGGAGCGCTGGTACGGCTTCGATGACGGTATTTACAGTGCCGTTCGCCTGCTGGAAATCCTCAGCCAGGACAAGCGCCCTGCCGAGCAGGTCTTCGCCGCCTTCCCCAACGACCTTTCCACACCGGAAATCAACATCAAGGTCACCGAGGAAAGCAAGTTCACCATCATCGAAGCGCTGCACCGAGACGCTCAGTGGGGCGAAGCCAACATCACCACGCTCGATGGCGTTCGTGTCGACTATCCGAAAGGCTGGGGGCTGGTACGCGCATCCAACACCACGCCGGTCTTGGTGCTGCGCTTCGAAGCTGAAAGCGAGGAAGAGCTCAAGCGCATACAAGAAGTCTTCCGCGCACAGCTTTATACTGTCGCGCCCGATCTCACCCTGCCGTTCTGATCTGATTTGCGGAGCCCTGCATGACCCTCAGCCGTGAAGCCGCCACCCAATTCGCCCAGGTCCTGTCCGAAGCGCTGCCCTATATTCGCCGTTTCGTTGGCAAGACACTGGTCATCAAATACGGCGGCAACGCGATGGAAAGCGAGGAGCTGAAGACCGGCTTCGCCCGCGACATCGTGCTGATGAAAGCAGTGGGTATAAACCCTGTGGTGGTACACGGCGGTGGTCCGCAGATTGGCGATCTGCTCAAGCGCCTGAATATCGAAAGCCAGTTCATCGACGGTATGCGGGTGACCGACAGCCAGACCATGGACGTGGTGGAGATGGTCCTTGGCGGCCAGGTCAACAAGAGCATCGTCAACCTGATCAACCAGCACGGCGGCAGCGCCATCGGCCTGACCGGCAAAGACGCCAAGCTGATCCGCGCCAAGAAGCTCAAGGCCAGCCGCCAGACACCGGAAATGGCTTCACCGGAAATCATCGACATCGGTCAGGTCGGCGAGGTCACCGGAGTCAATACCGATCTGCTGGAGATGCTGGTTCGTGGCAACTTCATTCCGGTCATCGCACCGATCGGCGTCGGCCCTGATGGCGAGTCCTACAACATCAATGCCGACCTGGTCGCAGGTAAAGTTGCCGAGGCGCTGAGATCCGAGAAGCTGATGCTGCTGACCAACATCGCCGGCCTGATGGACAAGCAGGGCCATGTGCTCACAGGACTGACCACGGCGCAGGTCGACGAGCTGATCGCCGACGGCACCATTTATGGCGGCATGTTGCCAAAGATTCGCTGCGCCCTGGAGGCGGTGCAGGGTGGCGTGCATAGCGCTCACATCATCGACGGTCGCGTGCCCAACGCGGTGCTGTTGGAGATCTTCACCGACATCGGCGTCGGCACTCTCATCACCAACCGCAAGTAAACTCCGACTCATAACAAAGAAGCCCAGCTTTTCGTAGGAAGAGCTGGGCTTCTTTTTGCGGGCCGCCTATTGGGACTGGCCGAGCAATTCGGCGACTCGTTCACGCTCTTTGCCGAAACTGATTTCGGCTTTGTTGCGGGCTTGCTTGTAACGCTCGATATCGCGCCGCAGGCTGGCTTGTTCCTTGTTGAGATTGTCGATCTGCATCAGCAGCTGTTCAGGCACTTGGCGACCGGCACGCTCATGGTTCGCCGCCTGGCTTTGCAGATTGCCTTGCTGGGTGCGCAGCGCCTGCAAATTGCCACGCGTGATGCCTATTACGCTGTCTAACTCCGAGAGCTTTCTTGCCCGAGCTCGCTCGACATCCTTGACGCTGGCATACAGACGCAGCAGCTGCGCATCAGACCCGGCGCGGGCCTTGGCTTCGAGCAAACGTTGACGCTCTTCGGGCGTCGGCGCGGGCGGCACCACTCGAGTGACCCGCCCCTGGTCGTTGAGCACTTCATAGCCTTTGCCGATATGCTGGGGCGGGACGCCGTGACGATCGAGCACCACCACGCCCTTGTCATCGACATAGCGATACAGGTCAGCATGGGCAGCCGCTGCACCCAACAAGCCACACAGCAAAAGTACCCTGCTCCCTATTTGCATCTTTAGCCTCTTCCGTATTCGACGCGCTCGGTACAGCCACTCGAAACGCCCATGTTTTTATGTTCGGACAGCGCCCAGCTTATACAACCAGCCAGACTTGAACAGCAATAAGCACACCAACAAGGGGATCAAGAAGTACAGAAACATCACGGCAGCGACCCGTGCGGCGGCACTAACTGTCAACGGCGCTCAGCAAAAAAAACATTGGGTAGCTTAAACGTCCACGCCACCCAGACTCAAAGCAAGCACTGCAGAGGGGCCACGGTTTATGCAAATAAGGTGGTCCTTATTCGTCAGTTGCTGACACAAAACAGGACGTCCGACTCAAGGATCTCGGCTGAGAATGGACTATGCGGCGGCTCTGCCGCTGCTAACTACTCAACCGCTCAAATCCCGTATTGATCCCGGTAAGCCTCAACCGCTGGCAAGTGCCGTTTGAGTTGTTCATCTTGAGCCAAGAACTCCAGCACTTGCGCGAGCGAAACAATGCTCACTACAGGCATGCCATAGTCGCGCTCCACTTCCTGAATGGCCGACAACTGGCCCTGGCCGCGCTCCTGCCGGTTGAGCGCAATGAGGACACCGGCGGCCTCAGCACCTTCAGCACGAATGATTTGCATCACTTCGCGAATCGCGGTTCCGGCGGTAATGACGTCATCGACGATCAGCACGCGCCCGGTAAGCGGCGATCCCACTAACGTACCGCCTTCACCGTGATCCTTGGCTTCCTTACGATTGAAGCACCACGGCAAGTCGCGTTGGTGGTGCTCGGCCAGCGAGATCGCTGTCGCCGCAGCCAGGGGAATTCCCTTGTAGGCAGGGCCGAAGATCACATCGAAATCGATACCGCTATCGACGGCGGCGGCCGCGTAAAAGCGACCTAGTTGGGCCAGCGCCGATCCAGTATTGAACAAGCCGGCATTGAAGAAATAAGGGCTGGTGCGCCCGGATTTCAGGGTGAACTCACCGAAGCGCAGAACCCCGCGCTCGATGGCGAAGCGAATGAACTCGCGCTGGTACGCCTGCATGAATAATATTCCCGGAAGACACTGATTTAGCTAATTGCAAAGAGCTTGGGTTATCATACACGCACGTGTTTTTAGGGGCCATTTATGCGGATCATCAGCGTCAACGTGAATGGCATTCAAGCGGCGGCACAGCGGGGTCTTCTCAGCTGGCTGCAAGCGCAGAATGCCGACGTCATCTGCCTGCAGGATACCCGCGCCTCCGTAGTAGAACTCGATGATCCGGCCTATCAGCTCGACGGCTATTTCCTCTATACAGTCGACGCTGAGATTCCGGAACAGGGCGGTGTTGCGTTGTACTCCAGATTGCAGCCAAAGGCCGTGATCATGGGCCTCGGCTTCGAGACCGCCGACCGCTACGGCCGCTATCTGCAGGCCGATTTCGACAAGGTCAGCATTGCCACTCTGCTTTTGCCGACCGGTCGCGGTGGTGACGAAGACCTGAACCAGAAATTCAAGTTCATGGACGATTTCGCTCATTACCTCGACAAGCAGCGTCGCAAGCGTCGCGAATATATCTACTGCGGCTCGCTGTATGTGGCCCACCAGAAACTGGATGTGAAAAACTGGCGCGACTGTCAGCAAGCGACCGGCTTCCTGGCGCCGGAGCGCGCCTGGCTCGACGAAATCTTCGGCAACATGGGCTATATCGACGCACTACGGGAAGTCAGCCGAGAAGGGGATCTTTACAGCTGGTGGCCGGATACTGAGCAGGCGCAGATGCTCAACTTGGGCTGGCGCTTCGACTATCAGATCCTCACCTCGGGCATGCGCCGCTTCGTGCGAAACGCTCGCCTTCCCCGTCAGCCACGATTCTCGCAGCATGCCCCGCTGGTAGTGGATTACGACTGGACACTTAGTCTTTAAGCTGGAAGCTGGAAGCTGGAATCCAATCAAATAGAGGCTGAGAGCCTTCCAGGCTCCTGCATTTACTTAAAGTTTGTAGCTTGAAGCTTGCCGCTATCTGACAATCCGCCAACAGAATGGATAGCGATAGGGCTTGCCTTCGTTAGCGCGAATGCCGGCAATCACCACGAGCACCAGCGCTACCACACTGATCAGCGCCATCAATGGAAAGCCGATCAGAACCCACGCCAGCACCCCACAGATCATCAGCAGAATGCTGAACGTAATCTGGAAGTTGAGGGCTTCCTTGCCCTGCTCGTCGACGAAGGGATCCATATCCTTTTTCAGCTGCCAGACGATCAGCGGCCCCAGCACGTTGCCGATCATCGGCACCAGAAACCAGAAGAACGCCGAGTAGTGACAGAACATTGCCCATTGCCGCGCTTGCGGCGAAGGCTGGGGTACGAGCTCCTGGTCAGACATGGCGTTCTCCTCTGAATCAGTCGGCCAGCGCGGCTTGCTGCAGCGCGAACAATTCCTGCATGCCGCTCTGCGCCAGCGCGAGCATGGCGTTGAGCTCTTCCGGCTGGAACGGTGCGCCTTCGGCGGTGCCCTGCACCTCGATGAAACCACCTGCGCCGGTCATGACCACGTTGAGGTCGGTTTCGGCTGCGGAGTCTTCCAGATAGTCCAGATCGAGCACCGGCTCACCCTGATACATACCCACTGAAACTGCGGCGACCATCTGCTTGAGCGGATCACCACCCTTCAATCCACCGCGCTTCTTGAGCAACTTCAAGGCATCGACCAGCGCCACCATCGCACCGGTAATCGAAGCAGTGCGAGTACCACCATCGGCCTGAATCACATCGCAATCGATATAGATGGTGTTTTCGCCCAGCTTGCTCATATCCAGCGCCGCGCGCAGCGAGCGCCCGATCAGACGCTGGATCTCGAGGGTGCGCCCGCCCTGCTTGCCCCTGCTGGCTTCACGCTGGTTACGCTCGCCTGTGGCGCGCGGCAGCATGCCGTACTCGGCGGTCAGCCAACCCTGGCCCTGCCCCTTGAGAAAACGCGGTACGCCATTTTCGATGCTGGCGGTGCAGATCACTTTGGTATCACCGAACTCCACCAGCACCGAGCCCTCGGCATGCTTGGTGTAGTTGCGGGTGATGCGGATAGAACGCAGCTGATCGGCGGCGCGGCCACTGGGACGCTTCATGGATATTTCCTACTTCATCGATTCTGGTGCCGGCATTATAGGAGGCTTTGGTGCAGAATTACGCGCCCGGCCTGCCGATCGGCAAAAGCGCCAGAGGCTAACGGCTATACGACAAGCACCGGGCGGCAACCATTGCGTTGCTTCTCATCGTCCAGCCTCAAACGCCTTTTTGATTTACAATCCGTCGCCTTTCGCCATCGCACCGAGGGGTTACCCAATGATTCACAGCATGACCGCCTTCGCACGGGCCGAGCAGGCCAGCGACCACGGCACCCTCAGCTGGGAAATCCGTTCGGTAAACCACCGCTATCTGGAGCCGCATCTACGCCTGCCGGAAGCCTTCCGCGACCTTGAGGGCGCTGTCCGAGACGCGCTACGCAAGGGCCTGTCGCGCGGCAAGGTCGAATGCACACTGCGCTTTACCGAGGACGCCGCTGGCCGCTCGATGCAGGTAGACAATCAGCGGGCCAGCCAGCTGATTGCCGCAGCGGAAAGCGTCGCCGCATTGATCAAGCAACCAGCGCCACTCAATCCATTGGAAATACTGGCCTGGCCGGGCGTACTGGTGGGTGACGCGGCCGATCCCCAGGCGCTCAACAGCGCGGCCTTTCAGCTGTTTCACCGGACACTGGGGGAGCTGAAGGATGGCCGCCAGCGCGAGGGCGAAGAGCTGGCCCGCCTGATCAACGAGCGCCTCGATGCGATCACCGAGGAAACCGCCACGCTGCGCTTCCAGGTCCCGCAGATGCTCGCCGCCCAGCGGCAGAAGGTGCTGGACCGCTGCGCCGAAATGCGCGTCGACCTGGATCCGCAACGTCTCGAACAGGAGATGGTAATGCTGGCGCAGAAGAGCGACGTCGCCGAGGAGCTGGACCGCCTGACGACTCACGTCAGCGAGGTGCGCCGGGTACTGAAGTCCGGCGGCGCCGCCGGTCGGCGTCTGGATTTCCTCATGCAGGAACTCAATCGTGAAGCCAATACACTCGGATCCAAAGCGTTCGACACCCGTAGCACCCAGGCGGCGGTAAGCCTCAAGGTGCTCATCGAACAGATGCGTGAACAGGTCCAGAACATCGAATAGCAACGCCGCTTGGCGCTGCACGGCGGGCCGGCCTTGGGCTGCCGTTGCCAAGCCTACATTCAGTAACCGTTCAGAGAATCACATGTCAGCCTCCACCGGTACGCTCTATATCGTTTCCGCCCCTTCCGGCGCCGGCAAGACCAGCCTGGTCAAGGCCCTGCTCGATGCGCAGCCGCAGATTCGAGTCTCTGTCTCGCATACGACCCGCCCCATGCGCCCGGGCGAGGTGGATGGGATCAACTATCACTTCGTCAGCCGCGAAGAATTCCTCGAGCGGCTGGAGCACGACGAATTCCTTGAACACGCCGAGGTATTTGGCAACCTCTACGGCACATCGCAGCGCTGGCTCGAACAGACCCTGAAAGAAGGCTATGACCTGATTCTGGAAATCGACTGGCAGGGCGCCCAGCAAGTCCGCCAGCTGATGCCGCAGGCCAAGTCCATCTTCATTCTGCCGCCCACCCAGGAAGCGCTGCGTCAGCGCCTGACCAACCGGGGCCAGGACAGCGACGAGGTGATCCAGAAGCGCATGCGCGAGGCGGTCAGCGAAATGACTCATTACATCGAATACGACTATCTGGTGATCAACGACGACTTCGCCCACGCCCTGATCGACCTGCAAGCGATTTTCCGCGCCAATCAGCTGCTGCAAACCGCTCAGCAGCAGCGGTTCGATGGATTACTCAAGCAGTTGCTGACTTAGCTGCAAAAGCTATCAGTGTCGCGGCCCGTTCTGAACATCCGAGCGTGGCTTTTTTCTTCACTTGCAGCTTGAGGCCTGAAGCTTGCCGCTGCTTTTCACTTTTTACCGCTTCCCTATTGGCTGGTGATTTTTTAGACTATTCCGTCCGCTCGCCCATTCGGGCATGCTTTACCGCTATTGATGAGGAACACCATGGCCCGCGTTACCGTTGAAGACTGTCTGGACAACGTAGATAACCGCTTCGAGCTGGTCATGCTCGCCACCAAGCGCTCGCGTCAGCTGGCCACAGGCGGCAAAGAGCCCAAGGTAGCCTGGGAAAATGACAAGCCGACCGTAGTTGCGTTGCGCGAAATCGCATCCGGTCTGGTGGATTATGACGTGATCGCACAAGACGACATCGTCGATGACGAGCCATTGTTCGTACAGTACGAGGAAGAGCCCAACGAGGCCCTCTAACTAAATGCCAGGTCGAGGTCGAACCGCAGATACAGCGCCCCGCCGGCAAGGAGCAACGCCTTGCCAGCCATAGACGCCCTTGCCGATCGCCTATCGACCTACCTCGGCGCAGACCAGGTAAACCTGGTGCGCCGTGCCTATTTCTATGCTGAGCAGGCCCATGATGGCCAGCGTCGGCGCAGCGGTGAAGCCTACGTCACCCATCCCCTCGCGGTAGCCAACATCCTCGCCGACATGCACATGGATCATCAGAGCCTGATGGCCGCGATGCTGCATGACGTCATCGAGGACACCGGCATCGCCAAGGAAGCGCTCACCGCGCAGTTCGGCGAGACCGTCGCCGAACTGGTCGACGGAGTCAGCAAGCTGACCCAGATGAAGTTCGAAACCAAGGCCGAAGCCCAGGCGGAGAACTTTCAGAAAATGGCCATGGCCATGGCACGCGACATCCGCGTGATCCTGGTCAAGCTCGCCGACCGCCTGCATAACATGCGCACGCTCGAAGTGCTGGCCGGCGAAAAGCGCCGCCGCATCGCCAAAGAAACCCTGGAAATTTACGCGCCCATTGCCAATCGCCTGGGCATGCATGCGATGCGCGTGGAATTCGAGGATCTCGGCTTCAAGGCCATGCACCCGATGCGTTCGGAACGCATCCGCGCTGCGGTCCGTCGCGCCCGCGGCAACCGTAACGAAATCGTCGAAAAAATCGAGCAGTCACTGATTCACTGCCTTGAGCGCGAAAGCCTCGAAGGCGAGGTGGTGGGCCGCGAGAAACATCTGTTCAGCATCTACAAGAAGATGCGCGGCAAGCGCAAGGCGTTCAACGAGATCATGGACGTCTACGCTTTCCGCATCGTGGTCGACAAGGTTGACACCTGCTACCGCGTGCTCGGCGCGGTGCACAGCCTTTACAAGCCACTCCCCGGTCGCTTCAAGGACTATATCGCGATTCCCAAGGCGAACGGCTATCAGTCGCTGCATACCACCCTGTTCGGCATGCACGGCGTGCCCATTGAGATCCAGATTCGCACCCGCGAAATGGAAGAGATGGCCAATAACGGCATCGCAGCCCACTGGCTGTATAAATCCGATGACGAAGAAGCCTCCAAAGGCACCCATGCCCGCGCACGGCAGTGGGTCAAAGGCGTGCTGGAACTACAAGAGCGCGCCGGTAATTCGCTGGAATTCATCGAGAGCGTCAAAATCGACCTGTTTCCGGACGAGGTCTACGTCTTTACGCCCAAGGGCAGCATCATGGAGATGCCAAAAGGCTCGACCGCGGTGGACTTCGCTTATGCGGTGCACACCGACGTCGGCAATACCTGCATTGCCTGCCGCGTCAACCGGCGTCTGGCGCCGCTGTCGCAGGCACTGGAAAGCGGCAGCACTGTTGAAATTGTCACGGCGCCTGGAGCGCGACCGAATCCCGCCTGGCTTAATTTCGTGGTCACCGGCAAGGCGCGAACGCATATCCGCCACGCCCTCAAGCTGCAACGCCGCTCGGAGTCGATCAACCTTGGCGAGCGCCTGTTGAATAAGGTGCTCACCGGCTTCGAAACCAGCCTGGAAAAGGTCTCGCAGGAACGCATCAAGGCGGTGCTCAACGAATACCACATGGAGGTCGTCGAAGACCTGCTTGAGGACATCGGCCTGGGTAACCGCATGGCTTACGTGATCGCGCGACGCCTGCTGGCCAGCGAAGGCGAGCAAGCGCCAAGCGCCGAGGGCCCACTCGCGATCCGCGGTACCGAGGGCCTGGTGCTCAACTACGCCAAGTGTTGCACGCCGATTCCAGGCGACCCGATCGTCGGCCATCTTTCCGCCGGCAAGGGCGTAGTGGTGCATCTGGACACCTGCCGGAACATCAGCGAAGTCCGCCATAACCCAGATAAGTGCATTCAGCTGTCCTGGTCCAAGGACGTTACCGGAGAGTTCAACGTCGAACTGCGCGTTGAGCTGGAGCACCAGCGTGGCCTGATCGCCCTGCTCGCCGGCAGTGTCAACGCCGCCGACGGCAACATCGAGAAGATCGGTATGGACGAACGCGACGGACGCATCAGTGTCGTTCAGCTGGTGGTCAGCGTGCATGATCGCGTTCACCTGGCTCGCGTAATCAAGAAGCTGCGCGCGATCAAGGGCGTCATGCGGATCACGCGGGTAAAAGCATAACGTCGTCAGAAGCGCTTGAAGGCTAGAAGCGAAGCTGCAAAAAGCTCTAGGCTGTCGTTCAACCTTCCAGCGGCCTTTCGCCATCTCTAACCAAGGAATTCCCATGTCCAAGACCGTGATCCACAGCGACAAAGCGCCAGCCGCCATTGGCACTTATTCTCAGGCAATCAAGGCCGGCAATACCGTCTACATGTCCGGGCAGATCCCGCTGGACCCGAAGACGATGGAGTTGGTAGAAGGCTTCGAAGCACAGACCGTGCAGGTGTTCGAGAACCTCAAGGCCGTTGCCGAAGCCGCCGGTGGTTCGCTGAAAGACATCGTCAAACTGAACATCTTTCTTACGGACCTGGGCAACTTCGCCACGGTCAACGAAGTCATGAGCCGCTATTTCCAGCAGCCCTACCCTGCCCGAGCCGCCATCGGCATCGCCGCACTGCCGAAGGCGGCACAGGTGGAAATGGACGCCATCATGGTGCTCGAGTGACCTTCGGCGATACAGCCTAACCGTTCGACCGGTTGCAGGGAGCGCGACTGATGACCGTATCCGGCCACCTAGCATTGCGACTGCTGCTGGTTTGCGCGGGCTTGCTGGCGGCCTGCGCGCTCTATCTCGCCGAACCGACACTGCTACAGACGCTGCGCAACAGCCTCTTTGACCAGTATCAACGCTGGCAGCCACGCGCCGAGCCGGCCGAAACCAAGGTGTTGCTGGTGGATATCGACGAGAGCAGCCTTGCACGTCTTGGCCAATGGCCCTGGCCACGAAACCTCATGGCGCAGCTGCTGGACCGGCTGCGTGAGGCCGGCGCCGCGGTTGTGGTTTTCGATGTACTGTTCGCCGAACCGGACCGCAGCTCCCCAGCGCAGCTGCGCAACCGACTTCCCTCGGAACTGGCGTCCCAACTAAAAGGGTTGCCCGACCATGACCAGCTGTTCGCCGATGCCCTCGAGCGCCAGCCCAGCGTCCTCGGTTTCGCCGCCACACGTGCGGCCAGCCAAACCGTACCGCTGAGCCGCTTCGCCGTGCGCATACGGGCCGATGCCGGCACGCCCAGGTTTCCCGCCTATGCCGGCACCGCGAGCGCATTGCCTGAGCTGGAAAACGCCGCCAAGGGCAGTGGCGCGATGACCTTTCAACCTGACAGCGATGGCGTGGTGCGGCGCGTACCCCTGATGATACGAAGCGACGGACAGCTGCTGCCTTCCTTGGCAGCCGAAGCCATACGGGTGTATTTGAAGCAGAATCTCTACCGCATCGACGCCAACGAGCACGGCGACATCATTCAGGTCCACATCGGGCCGGAAAGCCTGCCGACCAGCCGTAGCGGAGAGCTCTGGGTCCATTATCGCGAGGACATGAGCACGCAAAGCCTGCCCGCATGGCAAGTGCTTCAGAGCAGGCCCGACGCCAGATTGCAGGATGCTATCGTCCTGGTTGGCAGCTCGGCGCAGGGGCTGCAGGACCTTCGTTTCAGTCCGCTCGGCAGGATGATTCCCGGCGTGCAGGTCCATGCGCAGGCCATCGAGCAGGCGCTCTACGGCAAACCACTGCAGCGCCCATACTGGGCCACCCCGTTAGAAGCCCTGACGCTGCTGCTCGCCGCGCTGCTGCTCTGCGGGTTGACGCTCACCACCGGCGCCCTCACCGGCGCGCTGGCTTGCGCAGCCTTGCTGGCCGTGCTCAACCTTGGCGCCTGGTGGGCCTACTCCAGGCATGGGTTGTTGTTCGACTCACTCAGTCCGTCCCTGGGCCTGGCGCTCAGCTACCTCGGCGCCAGTATCGCCCGCCATCGGGCCAGCGAGAGACAACAGCGCTGGGTTCGTGCCGCCTTTTCCCGCTACATTTCTCCGAATCTGGTCGAACACCTGGTCCGCCATCCGGCGCAGTTGCGGTTGGGGGGCGAGCGCAGGCATTGCAGTTTCGTCTTCACCGATCTCACCGGCTCCACCGCGCTGATGGACGAGCAATCGCCGGAACGGCTAGTAAGCATGCTCAACGAATACCTGGAAGGCATCATTCAGATCGCCTTTCGTCATGAAGGAACGCTGGAGCGCATCATGGGTGATGGCCTGGCGATCCTCTTCTCCGCGCCGCTGGTGCAAACCGATCATCAGACTCGCGCCCTCGCCTGTGCGCTGGAAATTCGCCAGTTCACCCGCCAGCATGCGGCCAACCAGCAGGCCGCCGGTGTCCCGCTTGGGTGCACCCGTATCGGTGTGCACAGCGGCGAAGCCGTAGTAGGCAATTTCGGCGGCTCGACATTGTTCGACTATCGCGCGCT
This sequence comes from Stutzerimonas stutzeri, assembly GCF_024448715.1. GTDB lineage: Bacteria > Pseudomonadota > Gammaproteobacteria > Pseudomonadales > Pseudomonadaceae > Stutzerimonas > Stutzerimonas stutzeri_AR. The sequence continues at coordinate 322,609 of NZ_JAMOHZ010000004.1, read as the reverse complement.
GGGCGACGCAGTAAATATCGCGGCGAGGCTGGAAGGGTTGAACCGCTATCTGGGTACCGATCTTTGCGTATCGGAGGCAATCCGCGCGGCCAATCCGAACGTGCCGATGCGCACGATCGGCGACGTCGTGCTCAAGGGCAAGCAGCAGCCAATCCGCCTCTACGAGCCTTGCGAAACGGATATAGATAACGCCTACGACGCCGCCTATGCCCTGCTCGCGGCCGAGCATCAAAATGCCGTCGAGGCATTCAGCGCGCTGCACGCCCAGCGGCCGGACGATGCGCTAATCAGCTATCAGCTGCAGCGTTTACTCAACGGCCAGCGCGGCGAGCGGATCGTAATGACGGAGAAGTGAAGCGGCTCAACGCACGCTGACCTCGACCCGGCGGTTGCGCGGCTCGGATACACCGTCGGGCGTCTTGATCAGCAGGTTGCGTTCGCCGTGTGAGGAGACGGTCAGATCGATCATCTCGATCGCCCGACTTCTCAGCATATCGGCGATCGCCTGGGCTCTGATCAAGCCCAGTTTCTCGTTCCAACCTGGACCGCTGAGCGTATCGGTATGCCCGATGACAGAGACGGCCGACGGACCACGCAGACGGATCGCCTCGACGACCTGTTCGATGGCCCGCTGCGACTCCTTCGTCAGCTCGGCGCTGCCGAGCTTGAAATACAGCTGAAAGCGCTGAGGCAGCGATGGCTGGGCGGCCAGTGCCGCGGAGAAGTCATGGGCGATGCGCAGCTCGCCGACATGGAACGGGCCCGAGCCGAGCGCTCTGGTACCGATGGCCAGACCCTGTTGCTTGCGGTCAAGCCGCGTCTGGCCCTTGGCATCTTCTATTATCACCGCACCGGTGGTGCCGTCCGGGCTCTCCAGCAGCACCACGTAGTCACCCGTCACGCATCCTGACAGCAGCAGGGCTAAACACAACAGCGCGCATGTATTTCGCAGCATCCGCCTCACTCGCCAACCTTCACCAGGAAATGCGTACCGCGCACGCCGATGGTGCCGGTGGGGGTTTTCAGCTCGACCGCCTCAGGCTTGAGCTTGGCGATGACGCCGGAGATGAAGTTCAACGTACCGCGGCTGATGCGTGCACTCAGCCGAAGTTCTTCGCGCGCGGGTTCGAATTGATATTCGTCGAGGGTGAACTCGCTGTTAGGACCGAAGGACATCACCGTGTTATCGCTGAGGGTGACGCCCATCGAGCCTTGCGCTCCGGTTCGTAGAATCGCGCCGAGCACTACTGCCTGGCCGGCGCGGGCATCGATGGTCTGTCCACGGCTGGTGACGGTCGCCTCACCCTGCACTTTCATGATGTAGCCAACCGGCTCGGCAAGCGCTTGCGCCTGGCTCATCACAGGCAAAGCCAATACACCGGCGATAAGCAAAGGCCGGACGCGTTTAAGCGCAGCAAGGGCGTTCCCGTACATCATCGTTCCCATTCTCCGTCGCAGGTCGTTTCCGTTTCGATCGCCATCCGAAGCCAGCGCTCAGGTCGACAGGCCGACTACTTCCTGTCGTGCCCCGTCAGGCTTCGCCGCAGAATGCAGGATGACCTTCGGCAAATACAAGTTCGGCTACGAGACCTGCGCCTCAGAGCGGCCACTTGGTCGCGGCCGTCCCGCTGGCGGACCGGTTGATGTCGACCATCTAGAAGCGAACGATTCAGTTGACCGCGCGTACGCCGCGGTCCCAGAGCGCCTGATCGTTGAGCTGGCGAGTATCGACATAGCGCGGCACACCGCTGATCTCTTCGAGCTCGGTCATGCCAGCGAGCTGGTTGACGATGCGATAACGCTTGCCAGCGGCCTTGTCTTGCAAAGGGTAAAGCGCCGCGATCTGCTGCGCCAATTCGGTAAGGGTGGACATGGTGCGGGTGCTGCTCTGGATGCGAAGGGCAGGCTATTTACTATGGATCAAGAATAATTTCGCGCGATGGCCGACGCCTAGCAGGCCATTCATCGGAACGCCCTGTTTTCACCTCAATTTATGGCACAGGCGGGCTTTTATCGCCGCTGCGCAACGCACCGGACCTGCCTACCCGCCATCGCCAACCCCTGCGCGCTGCTTTCCAGTCTCTGAGTTGTTCCACTTGTTCTAAGCGCGTCATCTGCCGCTGCGCCGCCTTGGTACGGCCATAGGAAATACGCACCATCGGCGAGCGCGCGAGGTGTATACGCAGCGCTGTTCAAGCCACCCTCGTCTTAGAAAAGTTCGCTTTAAAAACAGCGTGATATTAGCGATCCGTCGCGTTCTGGCACACCCGATGCACCTTCAAACACAGGCGTTATGCCCTGTTAGTACAAGTTGCTCAACCGCCAAGGTGAAGACAAATGGACAACCGGAACAGCCTGCTTGCAACCTCGTTTCTCGGATCGCTCATGGTGTTGAGCGGCCCTGCGGCAGCGGAGACCATCCGCGTCGGCATTGGCCACCAGAGCATGGTTACCAACACCGTCTCCGGCGGCGTCGTGCTGGAAAAGCTCGGCCTGCTGGACCAGCACTTGCCCAAGACTGGCAAATACAAGGATGCGGACTACCAGATCGAATTTCGCGACTACGATTCCGGCCCGCCGATCACCAATCAGATGCTTGCCGGCAAGCTCGACTTCGGCGTCATGGGTGACTATCCGCTGATCGTCAACGGTGCCAAATTTCAGCAAACCGGCAAACAGCAGACCCGCTTCATCGCCGTGACCGGCTACAACCTCAAGGGCACCGGCAACGGCATCGTGGTGCCGGCGGCATCCTCCGTGCAGAGCCTTCAGGATCTAGCCGGCAAAAGCCTGTCCACACCCGTTGGCAGTGCGGCCTGGGGCATGACGCTCAAGGTACTTCGCGACGCCGGCCTGTCGGACAAGGTCACCCTGGTCAATCAGTCGCCACCCGTAGGTGCAGCCAACATCGCGGCCGGCAAGATCGACGCGCATGCCGATTTCTGCCCCTGGTCGGAAATCATGGAGTTCCGCGGTACTGGCCGGAAGATCTATGACGGCAGCGAGGCCGGCATCCCCACCTTCCACGGCATCGTGGTCCGCGAGGAATTCGCCAAGCAATACCCCGAAGTCGTCGAAGGCGTGCTCAAGGCCACTATCGCCGCGCAGAAATGGATCAGCGAAGACCCGATGCGCGCCGCCACCCAGGTGGCCGAGTGGACCGGTGTCGACAAGGAAGTGCTCTACCTCTACTTCAGCGACGGCGGCATCTCGACCATGGAAGCGAGCATCAAGCCGCAATGGGTCGATGCCATGAAGTACGACCATGGCCTGCTGCAGAAGGAAATGCAGATTCCTGACCTCGATTTCGCCGCCTGGATCGACGACTCCTATCTGAAGAAGGCCTACGCCGCGTCAGACCTCGACTACGACGCAATGGTGCAGAACGTTGTTAGCCCCACTCCACGCGCGCCAGGCCGCAAGCCTGCGGAAATCTGGTTCGCCGAGAAGGGCATCGTTGCCTACGACGACACCGCCGCGATGCTCGCCGCCGAAGAAGCAGCCAAGGCCGACGGCACCGCGATCAACGCCACCTACGTCTACGACAACCTCACCGGGCTGAAGCTGTTCGGCAAGTCCGCCTACCTGATCAAGGATCCGAGCGGCGAGGTGCTCGCCTTCATGAAGAAGAGTGATTCCGAGCGACATATCGCCGAAAGCGGCGGCGTGCCGCTGACCGCCGCGCAACCGGTCGCGATGTTGCCCTGATCCGCTCGTATGCGCCGCAGAGCGCAAAACAAACCTGAGCCGAGGAGCGTAGCCATGAGTGTCAAACCGAACCCCGTGTTCGATTCAGCCACGGCGGTATCCGCAGCGATCGCGGCGCCTGCGCTGGAAGTTGCAGCAGCGCCCAGCCCGTCCGCTGCACCGAGCGCATCCGCCGCTGGCGTGCCGCGCCGGCGCCTGCCGAATATGACCGGGCGCTATCTGGTGCGCATCGCCGCGCTGCTGATGGCGCTGGTGGTCTGGCATTTCGCCGCCAGCAATGGCTTCAACTTCTTCATCAACTTCGAGAACGTGCCGACCCCGCTGCTGGTAGGCGAGGCGCTGGTTACTCAGCTGTCCAGCTCGGAGTTCTACCTGCACATTGCCCATAGCATGGAGCGGATCGCCATTGCCTACGCCTACGCCGTGATGCTGGGCGTGCTGACCGGCGTGATGATGGGCCGCTCGCGCTGGGCCGAAGACATCATCCTGCCGTACATCGAGCTGTTCCGGCCGATTCCGGCAGTGGCCTGGATCCCGCTGGCGATCCTGATGCTGCCGACGGAACAGTCGAGCATCGTCTTCATCACCTTTCTCGGCGCCTTCTTTCCCATCGTGCTGAATACCGTGCACGGCGTGGAGCAGACGCCCGATGTACTGGTCCGCGCCGCGCGCAGCCTGGGCGCCAGCAAGAAGGCCATTCTCTGGCACGTGGTGATTCCCGGTGCGATGCCGAGCATTGTCGCGGGACTGGCGATCGGCATGGGCGTGGCCTGGTTCTCCTTACTGGCAGGCGAAATCATCAGCGGCCAGTACGGCATCGGCTACTTCACCTGGACCAGCTACACCCTGGTCAAGTACCCGGAAATCATCATCGGCATGCTGACCATCGGTGGCCTCGGCACCCTGTGCACCCTGCTCGTGCGCAAGGCCTGCAACCCGCTGCTGCACTGGCAGGCCAAAGGAGGCCGGCCATGAACAGCGCCGTACAGGACAACCGCCTCGCCGTGCTCGACCACAGCCGGCTACGTGCAAAAACCAACGCCAAGGGCGACGGTCGCGGCCACATCAGCGTGCGCAACCTGCACATCGAGTTCGACCACAACGGCGGCAAGCGCGCCGCTGTTCAAGATGCTCAGCTGGAGATCCGCCCCGGCGAGTTCGTCTGCCTGCTCGGGCCTTCCGGCTGCGGCAAGTCGACCCTGCTCAACGCCATGGCCGGTTTCGTCCATCCGACTCGCGGCGAGCTGAGCATCGACGGCAAAAGCGTCGATGCTCCGAGTCCGGATCGCGGGATGGTGTTCCAGCAGCACTCGCTGTTTCCCTGGAAGACCGTGCGCGACAACGTCGCCTTCGGCCCGCTGATGGCCGGCGCGTCGCGCAACGAGGCGTGCAGCGTGGCGCGTACCTTTCTTTCGCTGGTCGGTCTGGCTGCCTTCGAGGATGCCTACCCCGGCACGCTGTCGGGCGGCATGCAGCAGCGCGTCGGCATCGCCCGCGCGCTGGCCAACTACCCAAGCGTGCTGCTGATGGACGAGCCCTTCGGCGCGCTGGATGCGCAGACGCGAATCATGATGCAGGAGAACCTGCTGGAGATCTGGCGCGAGTTCAAGAACACCGTTGTGTTCGTCACTCACGATATCGATGAGGCCGTGTTTCTCTCCGATCGCATCGTGGTGATGAGCGCCAGCCCCGGCCGGATCATCGCCGACATCAAGGTCTCGCTGCCCCGGCCGCGCGAGCAGAGCCTGCTCACCAGCGCCGATTTCATGGACTACAAGCGCCAGTGCCTCGACCTGATCCGCCAGGAAACCCTGCGCGCTTTCCAGCAGCAGAACGGAGGCTGAGCCATGCGCGAATCCCAACGTTTTTCGCCACCGCTCGACATGACCTGTCATGACAGGCTGGAGCTCACCCAATGAAAGGCACCCAGCAACTTGCCCCGGGTCAGTCGCCGCTGCCGCTGTATGTGCAGATCCGCGATGACCTGCGGCGCAAGATTCTCGAAGGCAGCTACGTGGTCCATGAGCGCCTGCCCTCGGAAAACGAGCTGATGAACGCCTTTGGCGTCAGCCGCATCACCATTCGTCAGGCGCTGCGCGACCTGCACAACGAAGGACTGGTGTTCAGCGCACAAGGCAAGGGCACCTACGTCAGCAAGCCCAAGGCCGTGCAAAACGTTCAGCGTTTGCAGGGGTTCGGCGAGGCCATGGCCGCACAGGGCTATGAAGCCACGGCGCGGCTGTTGTCAATCCAGGAGCGCAAGCCGCCCAAGGCCGTGGTCGCCGCGCTGCATTTATTGGCCGGCGAAGAGGTGGTCGAGGTCAAGCGCGTGCGCTACCTCAACCGCGACGCCGTCTGCGTCGAGAACAGCTATTTCCCCCTCGACATCGGCCGGCGGCTGTTCGGCCTGGATCTGTCCGGCGACATCTTTCCGCTGCTCGAAAACGCCTTCGGCATCGCCCTCGGGCGCGCCGACATCAGCCTCGACGCCACCCTGGCCGACGAGGAACACCAGCACTACCTGGCCCTCAAGCCGGGCGAACCCATCCTGCGCGTCGAGCGGCTGACCCATGACCGCGCTGGCCGTCCCATCGACTTCGAATACCTCTGCTACCGCGGCGACGCATTCAAATACCAGTTCCGAGTGGATCGGAAATAGGAGGCAACATGACCACTATCAACGGCATCCCAGTCATCGACACCGACGTGCTGGTCATCGGCGGCGGCACCGCCGGCCCGATGGCCGCCGTGACCGTCAAGGAGCAGGACCCGAACCTCAAGGTGATCCTGCTGGAGAAGGCCAACGTGAAGCGCTCCGGCGCGATTTCGATGGGCATGGACGGCCTCAACAACGCCGTGGTCCCCGGCCATGCCACGCCGGAGCAGTACGTCAAGGAAATCACCATCGCCAACGACGGCATCGTCCACCAGCCGGCCTTGATGGCCTACGCGACTCGCTCGTTTTCAATGATCGAAAAGCTCGACTCCTGGGGCGTGCATTTCCAGAAGGACGAAACCGGCGATTACGACATGAAGAAGGTGCACCACCTGGGCACTTACGTGCTGCCGATGCCCGAAGGCCATAACGTCAAGAAGATCCTCTACCGCCGCCTGCGCCGCGTGCGCGTGGAGATCGAGAACCGCTTCCAGGCCACCCGCCTGCTGAAGGATCCGGACGGCAACATCGCCGGCATGATCGGGGTGAACACCCGCACCGCCGAGCCGATCATTATCCGCGCCAAGGCGGTAATCATGGCCACCGGCGCGGCCGGGCGCATCGGCCTGCCGAATTCCGGCTACCTGTTCGGCACCTACGAAAACCCGGCCAACTGCGGCGACGGCCATGCCATGGCCTACCACGTCGGCGCCGATCTGGTGAATCTGGAGTGCTTCCAGGTCAACCCGCTGCTCAAGGACTACAACGGCCCGGCCTGCGCCTACGTCACCGGCCCGCTCGGCGGTTTCACCGCCAATGCGTATGGCGAACGCTTCATCGAGTGCGATTACTGGTCCGGACAGATGATGCTGGAGTTCTTCAAGGAACTGGAATCCGGCACGGGACCTGTGTTCCTCAAGCTCGATCACCTGGCCGAGGAAACCATCCAGGAAATCGAAACCGTCCTGCACACCAACGAGCGTCCGACCCGCGGCCGTTTCCACGAAGGTCGCCACATCGACTATCGCCAGCGCATGGTGGAAATGCACATCTCCGAGATCGGCTTCTGCTCCGGTCACTCCGCTTCCGGCGTCTGGACCGACGAAACCGGCGCCACCACCGTGCCCGGCCTTTACGGTGCCGGCGATATGGCCTCGGTGGCGCACAACTACATGCTCGGCGCGTTCGTCTACGGACAGATCTGCGGCGAGAGCGCCGCGACGTTCGTTAAGGACCGCAGCGAGCCCGTGCTCGACGAAGCCTTCATCGCCGCCGAGCTGGCGCGTATTCAGGCACCGCTGCTGGTCAAGGACGGCATTCCACCCGAGCAGATGGAATACAAGGTGCGCCGCCTGGTGAACGACTACCTGCAGCCGCCGAAAGTGACCAAGAAGATGGAGATTGGCCTGGAGCGCATCCTCGCCGTGCGCGAAGACGTGCCGAAGCTCGCCGCCGCCGATCCCCATGAACTGCTCCGGGCGCTGGAAGTGCAATCGATCATCGACTGCGCCGAGATGGCCGCGCGCGCCTCGCTGTATCGCACCGAATCACGCTGGGGCCTGTACCACTACCGCGTCGATTTCCCCGAGCAGGACAACGCCGAGTGGTTCTACCACAGCCGCCTGTTCAAGGACGCCAATGGCCAGATGGCCCACGGCAAGCGCCCGGTCGCCGACTACGTCGTCCCGCTGGGCGAAGAGAAGGACGCCTACAGCAAACTGCGGGTGAAAAAGGCCGCCAATGCCTGATACCCGTAAGGCCGAATTCACTCGGCCGCAACCTGATGCCAAACGGGCGAATAAATTCGCCCCTACAGCGAAGCGGGTCGCCCCGAACCCGCTCGACTGGAACCGAGGAGATACACCATGCCCGTAGCCAACCACCGCTCTGCCGTCCCGGTTGTCGTGGATGAAGAGAAATGCATCGCCGAGAAGGGCTGCCGCGTCTGCATCGACGTCTGCCCGCTGGACGTCCTGTGGATCAACCCGGACACCGGCAAGGCGCACATGAAATACGACGAATGCTGGTACTGCATGCCCTGCGAGACCGACTGCCCGACCGATGCGGTCAAGGTGAACATTCCCTACCTGCTGCGCTGAGGAGCCGCTGATGAAGACCTATGACGACCCCATGCTGCAGGAAATCGCCGACAACCTGGCGTCCGCGGATCCCGGCATTCGCCGCGTTGCCGTACTCGAGCTGGTCGATTGCGGCGAGCCGGAAGCTGCCGAACTGCTGATCCTCGCACTCAACGACCCCGACCCCGCGGTGCGCCAGGAGGCGGCCAAGGTGGTCGACGAATTCGATGCGGTGGACATCGCCGACGCGCTGATCGCTGCCCTGCAAGACAGCAACGAGGTGGTGCGCAACTCCGCCGCCCATGCGCTGGCCGATCTCAAGGATCCGGCCGCGGCGATGCCGCTGCTCGAAGCGCTGGAAGGCACGGATGACCCTTTTGTCGTGGCTGGAATCCTGCGGGCAGTCAAACCGCTGCGCAACCCGGCCGCCCAAGCCCCGGCGCTGCAGCGCATGCAGGCAGCCGATGCCGGCGTGCGCCGCGAGGCAGTGGCGGTGATCGGTTGGCTGAAGCAGACCGAAAACCTTCCCGCGCTGATGGAGCGCGCCGGGCACGACGAGGACGCCGAAGTGCGCCGCGCCGCCACCGGCGCCCTGGTCTACGCCACGCCCGAGCAGGTCGGCCCGACGCTGGTCGGCCTGCTGCATGACGCGCACTGGCAAGTGCGTGTCGAAGCGGCGGTCAGCATCGGCAAGCTCAATTACCAGGCGGCCTTACAGCCCTTGGTCGAGGCCACGCACGACAGCTTCTGGCAGGTCCGCGAAAAGGCCGTGGACGCGCTCGGCAAACTCGGTGCGATCGGCGCCATCCCGGCGCTCGGCGTCTGCGCTCGCGACCCGATGAGCAACCTGCGCAAGGCCGCCATCGGCGCGCTGGGGACGATCGGTCATCACGATGGCCGCGCCTTCGTCGAGGCCGCGATGGACGACCCGGATCCGGACGTCCGCAAGCTGGCGCGCTGGGCCATGTCGAAACTCGACGCCGCCGCCTGAGATCAGCGCTGTGCTTCCGCCCCTCTCCCCTCGGGGAGAGGGCTGAGGTGAGGGGCAAGGCGCACCAGAGGAGCTATGAGATGACTTATGTAGTGACCGAAAACTGCATCCGCTGCAAATACACCGACTGCGTCGAAGTCTGCCCGGCGGACTGCTTCCACGAGGGCCCGAACTTTCTGGTGATCAACCCCGAGACCTGCATCGACTGCAGCCTCTGCGCACCGGAGTGCCCGGCCGACGCGATCTTCGCCGACAACGCGTTGCCCGCCGACCAGACCCATTTCATCGAACTCAACGCCGAACTGGCCGAGGTCTGGCCGGTGATCATGCAAACCAACAGTCCGCTGGCCGAAGCCGATGTCTGGGTCGATCAGGGCGACAAGCTGCAGTTCTTGGAGCGCTGAGCTGTGCCCGAACTTGTCATGACGAGTTGGCTCCGCCACGCCCTGTTGGTGCTGGTGATCGGCGGCGCTGCACTGAACGGTAGCGCACGGCCGGTGGAGGATCAGAGCCGCTTCGTCAGGACACCGGAAACCCCTGCCCTATTGGCTCCGAACGGCTACCCGCCGCGCCTGTCGGCCCTTCTTTCTGATTGGTTAAGGAGTTGCCCATGACCACCCAGACCCTGATCGCCCCACCCACGGAAATCCGCCTGCGCAAGGCGCAAAAGATGCTCGAAGTTCTCTGGCCAGACGGCGTGCGCAGCCAGCTCAGCTGCCTGGCGCTGCGCAAGTCCTGCGCCTGCTCGATGTGCGCCCAGGCGCAGCAACGCGGCATGCTGACACTCATCGATGCCGACGTCGGCGTCGATCGGCTGGAGGTGTCCGGCGTCAGCGGCGTGCAGTTCCACTTCAGTGATGGCCATTACCGCGGCCTGTATCCCTGGGCCTATCTGCGCGAACTGGGCGAGCGCCTTCAATGAACATGCGCGCCCAGCAACTGCTCGCGCCGCCCTTCGCCGTCGTCTGTCGGCTGTATCCCGGCGCGGCGCTGTGCATGGTGCTGGCCCTGGCCGGCAGCTTTCTGGCCGAACACTACGGCGCGCCCGCGCTCATGCTGGTGCTGCTGCTGGGGTTCGGTTTCGCCAATCAGGCCGCCGATGCGCGCATGCAGGCTGGCGTGACGTTCTGCAGCCGGCAGATCCTGCGCATCGGCGTGGCCTTGCTCGGTGCGCGGATCGGAGTCGAGCAGCTGCTGACCGTTGGCAGCCTGCCGCTGCTGATGGTGGCGACCAGCGTGCCGTTGGTGATCGGAGCCGGGTTACTGCTTGGCCGCTGGCTGGGCCTGCCGACCCTCCACAGCCTGGTCGCCGGCGTGGCGGTGGCGATCTGCGGTGTATCGGCGGCAATCGCGGTGGCGGCGGTGATTCCCGCTGGCCGGCTGGAGGATCGACGGCTGCTCGGTGTGGTGGTCGGCGTCACCGCGCTGGGCACCTTGTCGATGCTCGTCTACCCGCCTTTGCTCGCCACCCTGGACTATGGCGACATCGAAAGCGGCCTGCTGCTCGGCGCCAGCATCCACGACGTCGCCCAGGCCGCCGGCGCTGGCTACCTGGTGTCGGAGACAGCCGGCGATGTCGCCACCCTGACCAAGCTGTTGCGCGTCGCCCTGCTGGCTCCGCTGGTGCTGCTGCTTGGCTGGCTACTACGCCGCGGCGATTCCGGCCGCGCCGAATTCCCTCTGTTTCTGCTCGGTTTTCTCGCCCTGTTCGGACTTAACAGCCTCGGCTGGTTGCCGACCGGTTTGCGCGAAGGGCTCGTCGCTGCATCCAATGCGTGCCTGCTGGTCACCATGGCGGCGCTCGGCATGCGCACCACTTTGAGCGAGCTTTTCGCCCAAGGCTGGCGACCGATGCTGCTGCTCGTGGTGCTCAGCGTCGGCCTGCTGTTGAGTGCGATGACGATGATGGCGCTGGCCTCGCCCTGACGATTTTTCCTGCCTCGTTTCCCATTGACTGTTGGAGGTTTTGCCATGGCTGCAATCGGTACCGAAAGCGTTCTCAGCGTTCGTCACTGGAACGACACCCTGTTCAGCTTCACTACCACCCGCGATCCGGGCCTGCGCTTCGAGAACGGTCACTTCGTGATGATCGGCCTCGGCGTCGAGGGCAAGCCGCTGATGCGTGCCTACAGCATCGTCAGCGCGAACCACGACGAGCACCTGGAATTTCTCAGCATCAAGGTGCCGGACGGCCCGCTCACCTCGCGCCTGCAGCATCTCAAGGAAGGTGACCCGATCCTGGTCAGCCGCAAGCCGGTCGGCACGCTGGTCATGCACGACCTGCGGCCCGGCAAACACCTCTATCTGTTCGGCACCGGCACCGGCCTCGCGCCGTTCATGAGCATCGTCCGCGACCCCGAAGCCTACGAGCGCTTCGACAAAATCGTACTGGTGCATTGCGTACGCGAGGTCAGTGAACTGGCCTATCACGACTACCTCACCCACGAACTGCCGCAGCACGAATTCCTCGGTGAAGAGGTGCGCGACAAGCTCATCTACTACCCCACCGTCACCCGCGAGCCGTTCCGCAATCAGGGCCGCATCACCACGCTGGTTGAAACCGGCCAGCTCGCCGCCGACATCGGCCTGCCGCCGCTGAACAAGCACAGCGACCGGGTGATGCTCTGCGGCAGCCCGGCGATGCTCGACGCGCTGACCGGCATGCTCGACGAGATGGGTTTCGAAGCGTCGGCGCAGCAGGGCGAACCCGGCGACTACGTGATCGAGCGCGCTTTCGTCGAGAAATGAAACTGAGACGGGCCTGTAGGAGCGAGCTTGCTCGCGAAGCTTTTGCGTGGCCTGGGGTCCGCGAGCAAAGCCTCGGCGTTCCCCTCGCTCCTACAAAAGCCATTCAATTTAGCCCTGGAGCTCACCATGACACTTCACCGCTTTGCGACACCCAGCATCGATCTGACTCAGCAGGCCGAACACGCCCTGTCACAGTGGGTCGAACCCTGCCTCGGTTGTGACCTGATCAGTGCCGGCGCGGTACGTGCGCTCCGGGTCGAGGGTACGCACCTGCATCTCGAGCTATCGCTGGGCTTTCCAGCGGATGGCTATCAGCAGGCGCTGAGCCGGGCGCTGCAAGCGCTGTTGTTGGCCCATACCCAAGCAAGAGCGATAACGGTCGAGATCGACTGGACCGTCACTGCCGCGCCGGTCACGGCCCAGGCAGTGCCTGGCGTGAAACATTTGATCGCGGTCGCCTCGGGCAAAGGCGGCGTGGGCAAGTCCACCACCGCGACGAATCTCGCACTAGCCCTGGCCGCCGATGGCGCGAGGGTCGGCATGCTCGATGCTGATCTGTACGGTCCCAGCCAGCCGCGCCTATTAGGCCTTTCCGGTATGCCGGAAAGCCGCGACGGCAAGCTGGAACCGATGCTCGGCCACGGCCTGCAATGCATGTCCATCGGCTTTCTCGTGGATGAAGAAGCACCGGTGATCTGGCGCGGCCCGATGATCACCCAGGCGCTGACCCGGCTGCTTGAAGAAACCCGATGGCAGGAACTGGATTATCTGATCGTCGATCTGCCGCCTGGCACTGGGGATATCCATCTGACCCTGGCGCAGAAGATGCCGGTCTCCGCCGCGCTGATCGTCACCACACCGCAAGATCTCGCCCTGCTCGATGCGCGCAAGGGCCTGCGCATGTTCGAGAAGGTCAACGTGCCAGTGCTCGGCATCATCGAGAACATGAGCCTGCACGTCTGCAGTCAGTGCGGGCATGAGGAGCACATCTTCGGCAGCGGCGGCGCGCGACGTATGGCTGACCAGTACGGCAGCGAGTTGCTTGGCGAGCTGCCACTGGACATGCGCATTCGCATCGGCGCCGATGACGGCCTTCCCGTTCTTGTCAGCGACCCCCACGGCAGCCTGGCGCAGGCCTACCTGAACATCGCTCGACGGGCCGCTGCTAGGCTGTCCCTGCGCAGCAGAGAGACACAGGCATCGCTGCCAAATGTGATCGAGGCCTGACCAACCGGCGGGCCAGCTAAGCGCACCCCGCCGGGTGATTTGTCGTATCCGGATAAGCTGCCAGTCAGCGAGGTAAAAGCTCGCAAGACGTCACTTTCGAGCAGATTAGCGAGGCCGATGAGGGTGGTGCAGTGCGGCTATTATCAGCGAGGGCAGATCATGTTCACCGTGGCGCTGCTGAAGAGACCCCGCAACCCGACGGCAGGGCCATTGATCAGGGCTTGGCTGGCAATCACTGTCGCCAGTGCACCGCCGACGCGGTGCCAATCAAGCTAGCTGCGCGCGGCGTAATGCTGACGAGCCGCTTGCGTCTATCTAACTCAATTGTTCATGTAGCGCTGCGTAGCCTTTTGCAGCAGTCCCTCTTGCTTCATCTGATCCAAGGTGCGCTGGAGTTTCTGCACTACTTCGTCGGATGTCTCTTTATTCAGCGCCAGGTAAAGATCGACCCTGCTCAGGGTCAACGCAACCTCCAGAGAACCGATCCCAGCTTGTATCGCTTCGTAATCGCCGGACGGATTGGTTGTCGCCCATAAGTCGAATTTGCCAGCCTTGAGTTTTTCCGGCGTATTGATCAAGGACTTGTGAAGCTCAAATCCGCGATTGATCAAGTATCGACTGCCTACGCTGCCGTCCTTCGAGCCGATGCGGTACTGCTTCGCGTCGTCAAGACTGGCAAGCTGGATAGGGCTTCCAGGCAACTTCAACAGCACGATCTGGATCTCGCTCAACGGGCCAACCCATTTGTATTTGGGTTCGCGCTCCGGCGTGCGGCTAAGGGAAAACACGGCGAAACCAGGCTTTTGCTCGGCTAATTCCTGCAAGCGGTTCCATGGAAAACGAAGCGTCATTTCATAGTCGATACCTGCCCGTTTGAAGAGTTTGGCCACGACATCGGCATCGATGCCGTCAATCGACTCCTCTCGCGCGAAGTTTTTACCGTCAATGGCCATGCTGAACGGTGGAAAGTTCTGCGTTAACAGGTTGATTTTTACGTCGTCGCTGTTGGCGAAAGCGGAAGGTAAAAACGCGAACAATAAAGTCACGAAAGCGAAGCTAAGTTTTTTATTTTTTATATGCATTTTCTAATCCCTAGTTTTCGATTCGAAGCCCCTGTGAATCCAAGCCGTCACCCTTTGGCGCAGCAATCCAGACATATCCGGCGCGATTAAATGGACTCCTGCATCACCAATGCGTGTTAGCTGAACCAGCGGGCCGACTTTAGGCTGGAATGGCCCGAGCCTGCACTTGATAAATAAGAGCGCTTGAACTTAGGTCCCATAAAAAGCTTCATCGCACCTCATCCAAACATTGTCTTGAACGATAAGCAGCCAGGTATCGTCGCGTTGGGGATAGAAACGGTTTTTTATTTCGATCCCATTTCCTCATTCGGTATCAATGGACTCGTTTCGGCCCCCGCAGCGCCAAATCGACCGTTTCCCCTAAAGTCAGCGCATCCGGCGACCCGACTGATACGCTCCGGCTTTCTCAAAGAGTGTCGTGAACATTTAGTTCTACGGCCAAACGGTCATTCGTCGTAAATCCAGGCGCCATTCGTCGCGTTGCCCCGCGCATGGTGGCACTTGCCGTATGCTCGCCGGCTATCGGAACCGAACAATCCGAACCGCAGTCCGGCATATAAATCGCATCCAACTAGCCCGTACTGCCCAACGCCATGCGATTGGCGTCGCGGGTCTCCCGCGTACAACAGTGGTCCGCCCTTGGGCGGTTGTTTGTCGAAACATCGGGCTTCCCGATTGGATTGTGAAATGAAAAAACCACGTCTGCTACAAGGCCGCCGCGGCCCTGTGCTCTCCGTTTTCATGTCGTTGCTGATCGCCGCTTGTGTGGCCTTCTGGCACTTTCAACCCGCCGCTCCGGCCACCCCTGCGACAGGTGCGGCTGCCAGCATGCTCGAAGCCCTGCAGGATTCAACCGATCCCTGGCAAGCCAACCGCCGCGATCTGTCCGTGCTGATGGGCGATTTGCGTGTCGCGGCTATCGCCAGCGCCGCGCTAGGCAAGGACGCGGTCTATATCAGCCGGCACGACGGCCTGCGCTATTGGGTGCCGGACCAGTCAGGGCGTGTCGCCCAGCTGCTGCTCGATCAATACGCCAGCAGCGAAGGCCAGCTGTTCCCGCTGACGTTGTTCGATACCGACGGCGAGGCGCCCTGGTACAAAGTTCTGGTGCCCTATGCACCTTTCATTCTTCTATTGGTCGGCGCACTCGGCTATCTGGCGATCAAAAGCCAGGCCTTCCGCGTACAGCGCAAGGGCAGCGGCATCAGCTTTGCCGACGTCGTCGGCGCCAGCGAAGCCAAGCAGGCGCTCAGCGACGTCACCGACTATCTGCGCGACCCCGCTGCCTACGCTGCGCTGGGCGCGCGTCCGCCAAAAGGCGTTTTGCTGACCGGCGAGCCTGGTACCGGCAAGACCCAACTGGCAAAGGCACTGGCGACCGAGTCCAACGCCAGCTTCATCCAGGTGACCGGCAGCGACTTCTCGTCGATGTACTTCGGTGTTGGCATTCAGAAGGTCAAGGCGCTATTCCGCACCGCGCGCAAGCAGGCGCCATGCATCATCTTCATCGACGAGATCGACGGCATCGGCAAGCGCGCCGAGCAGCAGCGCTCCAGCGACGCCGAGAGCAACCGCATCATCAACCAGTTTCTCGCCGAGATGGACGGCTTCGACGGCGCCAGCGGCGTGCTGGTGCTGGGCGCGACCAACTTCCCCAATTCACTGGACCCAGCGCTGGTGCGCGAGGGGCGCTTCGATCGCTCCATCGCGGTCGGCCTGCCGGGCCTGAACGACCGCGAGGCGCTGTTCCGTCTCTACGCAGACAAGATCCGCGCCGAGCAGGAACTGGATTTCGCTCAATTGGCACGCAACACCGTCGGCCTGACGCCGGCCGCCATCGCCTATATCGTCAACCATGCCGCCCTGCTCGCCGCACGTGGCGCGGCGACGGCGGTGACCATGGCGCACTTCGTCGATGCCGTGGAAACCTGCCGCATAGGCGAACAGCCGTCGGGCGTGACGCCGATGTCGCCGAGCGATCGCAAACGCATCGCCGTGCACGAAGCCGGCCACGCGCTGGTCGCGGCGGCGCTGAAGGTAGGTCGGGTGGAAAAGGTCACCATCCTGCCGCGCGGCCAGGCACTAGGCGTGACGCTGGTTACGCCGGTAGAAGACAAGCGCCTGCATATGGAATCCGAACTGCGCAACCGCATCCAGATGCTGCTGGCCGGGCGTGGTGCCGAGCAGCTGTATTTCCACGAGGTGTCGTCCGGAGCCGGCCAGGATCTGCAAGAAGCTTCGAAGATCGCCCTGTCGATGGTCGGCGCACTTGGGATGGGCCCAACCGGCTCGTTACTGAGCCTGCAGGCCGTGCGCGACGCGCATATCGAGTTCGATTCCGGCGAATCGATTCGCGCTGCGGATAACCTGCTCAAGCAACTGGACCGTGAATGCATGGCGTTGCTGCAGCGGCTCAAACCAGCGCTGGACGAGGTCGCCGACAAGCTACTGGCCGAGGAAACCGTGCCGGGTGAAGAAGTACTGGCAGCTATCGATCGCCTGCCCGAGCATCATCACGACGCCAGCGTCAGCTCGATCATCGGCCATGCCATGAGCAGCATCGACCGCGTCGCGGCCAGTGCCATGGAGCACGCCGAGCACTTCGAGCTGGCGCCGATAGAGCAACCCGAGGATGACGGTCCGGGAATGCTCTGAAGCGATAGTCAGAAAAAAACGGCGGAAGCCGCGCGAATCGACCTCGCGCGGCTTCCGCCGTTCTGCTTCGGGAATCGGCTATTCGCAGGTGCCTGCTGCCAGCTGACTCAGCGCTGCATCAGGGCAGCACCACCAGCCGATTCGGCAGCTCGTTACGCTCATGCGTGGCCGGCACGTGCTGCTTGAGCAGCGAGCCGCAGGCTTCGATACAACCGAGAAATCCTTCCAGCACCTGGCCGTTGCGCACGTCCGCGGTGAAGCTCGTGACAATCGACTGCCAGGCGCTGTCATCGATACGGCTGGAGATGCCGCGATCAACCAGAATCTCCACGTAACGCTCGGCTTCGGATACGAAGATCAGCATGCCGGTGCCGCCGACCGTGTGGTGCAGGTTGAGTTCGATGAATTGCCGCCGCGCCAGA
This sequence comes from Stutzerimonas stutzeri, assembly GCF_024448715.1. Lineage (GTDB taxonomy): Bacteria > Pseudomonadota > Gammaproteobacteria > Pseudomonadales > Pseudomonadaceae > Stutzerimonas > Stutzerimonas stutzeri_AR. The sequence continues at coordinate 305,042 of NZ_JAMOHZ010000004.1, read as the reverse complement.
TTGCAGGCTCGCCAATGACGAACCGAGCGCGGAATCAGCCGAGTAGTCACCGCGTCCAGACGGAACACCAGCGCCAGCACGACAAACGTCAGCCATTGCACCAGCAAGAGTTGCCAGGCTGTCAGCCAGCCGGTGAAAAACAGCAGCGCACCGGGCAACAGCAACGCCAGCAGGCTGGACCAGAGCAGCGGTATGTAGCGGTAGTCATCAGCCTGCGCGGCCAACACCGTTACCAACTCAGCGTCGGTATCACGTTCGATACGCTCGATTGCTTCGGCTACCTGTTGCAGCTCGCTTTCTGTCAGTAGGGTCATTGCTTGTTCATCATGAAGAAGTTTTCGCTATTTTGATCGAAGGGACATTGGGCTGATCGGCTGAACTCCAAGAGGAGCCAGCGATGGGTTTCATCCATCCTATGGTGGTCACCGGTTCGTAGCCTCTGGTCACCAGCCACCGGAGGCGCCTCCACCACCGAAACCGCCACCACCTCCACCGAAGCCGCCACCGCCAAAACCGCCACCGCCGCCGCCGCGTCCCATGCCGCCCAGCAGGGCACCGAGCAGCAGCGCACGTCCCGCCCCACGGCCACCGCGACCACGACCACCACCGATGACGAAGATGGCTACCAGCATCAAAAAGAAGCCGAGGATGCCGAGACCGCCCGGTTCCTGCGCGCCCATGGGCATTGCCGGCCGCATGCCAGCCGTTTGCAACGGATCGCCGCCCAGCACCCGTATGATCGCTTCGGTACCTTCGGTGATACCGCGGGTGAAGTCGCCCTGCTGGAACGCGGGGGCAATGATGCTGTTGATGATCACCGACGACTGGGCGTCGGTCAGGCGACCCTCGAGTCCATACCCCACCTCGATACGGATTTGGCGGTCGTCTCGGGCAATAATCAATAGCGCGCCGTTGTCTTCGCCTTTCTGGCCGATACCCCATTCGCGACCCAGCTGCAGCCCTGTCTCTTCGATGCTGCGACCTTGCAGATTGGGTAGCGTCACTACCACAACCTGCTCGCTGCTAGCCTGCTCGTGGGCGGCAAGCATACTGGTCAGCCGCGCTTCGGCCTGCGTATCGAGCAGCTCGGCCTGATCCACGACTCGGCCGGTCAGCGTGGGTACTTCGACCTCCTGGGCCAACAGGTCGCTGGCGCAAAACAGCAGCGCCAGCAACAGAGGTAGCGTACGCGTCATTGAAACTGCACTTTTGGCGCCTGCTCGGCGTTTTCGGCCGTCGCCTCGAAGTTTTCGCGGATTGGCATGTCGCTATACATCAGGCTGTGCCAGATGCGGCCGGGGAAAGTACGAATCTCAGTGTTGTAACGCTCGACAGCGGCGATGAAGTCGCGACGTGCTACAGCGATGCGATTCTCGGTGCCTTCGAGCTGCGATTGCAGGGCGAGGAAGTTCTGGTTGGATTTCAGATCGGGGTAGCGTTCGGACACCGCCATCAGCCGACTCAGCGCACCGCTCAGCTGATTCTGCGCCTGCTGGAAGCGTTGCAGTTGCTGAGGGTCGTTCAATGTGTCGGCGTCGACCTGAATCGAAGTGGCCTTGGCCCGCGCTTCGACCACAGCGGTCAAGGTGTCCTGCTCCTGGCGGGCGAAACCTTTGACCGTCTCGACCAGGTTGGGGATCAGATCGGCGCGGCGCTGATATTGATTCTCCACCTGCGACCAGGCGGATTTCACTTGTTCGTCGTACTGGGGAATATTGTTGATGCCGCAGCCGGCCAGCAGCCAGGACATGAACAGAACCGTCGCCGCTTGCCAGGTGAATCGATAACGCTGCATCTGCATGATTCGCTCATCCATCCAAAATTCAGGGTACTGAATAAGGATGGCCGGACGGCTTGAGAGTTCAGGAACAACCCCGCCGCGATACGACGAGGCGCATCCTCCCTCAGATGACTTTGGCACTGCGTAGCGCCGCCACCTGCTCCGCATCGAACCCGAGCAGCCGCTTCAGCAACGCCTCGCTGTGTTCACCCAGCAGCGGCGGCGCCTTGCGATATTCCACGGGAGACTCGGAAAGGCGGATTGGGCTCGCCACCTGCGGCACGCTTCCGGCCAGCGGATGCGGCATCTCTACTCTCAGGCCACGAGCTTGTACATGCGGGTCGGCAAAAACCTGTGCAACGTCATTGATCGGCCCACAAGGCACCCCCGCCTGCTCCAGTGCCGCAACCCATTCGGCGGTGGTGCGGAACACCGTGACCTGACGAATCATCGGCACCAGCTCCTGGCGATGGGCAACGCGCGCCTTGTTGCAGGCGAAACGTGGGTCATCGGCCCATTCGGGATGCCCGGCGACTTCGGCGAACTTGCGGAACTGACCGTCGTTGCCGATGGTGAGAATGATGTCGCCGTCCGCTGTCGGGAAATCCTGGTACGGCACGATGTTCGGATGGGCGTTACCCATGCGCTTGGGCGCAACGCCGGTGGTCAGGTAATTCATCGCCTGGTTGGCCAGGCAGGCGATCTGCACATCCAGCAGGGCCAGTTCGACATGCTGGCCGACGCCGTTCTGCTCGCGATGATTGAGCGCGGCCAGCACGCCGACCGTGGCATAGAGCCCGGTGAGGATATCGGTGAGCGCCACGCCGACTTTGACCGGGCCGGCACCGGCTTCATCCTCGGCACGCCCGGTCAGGCTCATCAACCCGCCGAGGCCCTGAATCATGAAGTCGTAGCCGGCACGCTGAGCGTACGGTCCGTCGCTGCCGAAGCCGGTAATCGAGCAGTAAATCAGCCGTGGGTTGATCGCCTTGAGACTTTCATAATCCAGCCCATAGGCGGCCAATCCGCCGACCTTGAAGTTCTCCAACAGCACGTCGCACTCCGCGACCAGCTCGCGAACGATCCGCTGGCCTTCGGACTGGGTGAAATCCAGCGTCAGCGACTGTTTGTTGCGGTTAGCCGACAGGTAATAAGCGGCCTCCGAAGTGTTCTCGCCCTGCTGACCCTTCAGATACGGCGGGCCCCAGTGACGGGTATCGTCGCCAGTGGCGGGACGCTCGACCTTGATCACCTCGGCGCCAAGATCGCCAAGAATCTGCCCGCACCACGGGCCGGCAAGCACGCGAGACAGATCGAGGACGCGGATATGGGAAAGAGCGCCGGGCATAGAGATCTCTCGTGTAGCAAATAAGATAGAGCGGATCGGCGTTGCGTAGGAGCGAGCTTGCTCGCGAATGGCTGTGCGCGCTCTTCGCGAGCAAGCTCGCTCCTACAGGGCACCGCTTAGAAAAAAGCCTGAATTCCTGTCTGCGCCCGGCCGAGGATCAGCGCGTGCACGTCGTGGGTACCTTCGTAGGTGTTGACCACCTCGAGGTTGACCAGATGCCGGGCCACGCCGAACTCGTCGCTGATGCCGTTGCCGCCGAGCATGTCGCGGGCCAGGCGCGCCACGTCCAGCGCCTTGCCGCAGCTGTTGCGCTTCATGATCGAGGTGATCTCCACCGCCGCGGTGCCTTCATCCTTCATCCGGCCGAGGCGCAGGCAGCCTTGCAGGGCCAGGGTGATCTCGGTCTGCATATCGGCCAGCTTCTTCTGGATCAGCTGGTTGGCGGCCAGCGGACGGCCGAACTGCTGCCGGTCCAGGGTGTACTGGCGCGCGGTGTGCCAGCAGAACTCGGCGGCGCCCAGCGCGCCCCAGCTAATGCCGTAACGGGCCGAATCCAGGCAGGTGAACGGACCGCGCAAGCCGCGCACATCAGGGAAGGCGTTCTCTTCCGGACAGAACACGTTGTCCATGACGATCTCACCGGTGATCGAGGCGCGCAGGCCGACCTTGCCGTGGATCGCCGGAGCGCTCAGGCCTTCCCAGCCTTTCTCTAGCACGAAGCCGCGAATGGCGCCCTCGTCGTCCTTGGCCCAAACCACGAAGACGTCAGCGATCGGGCTGTTGGTGATCCACATTTTCGCGCCGGAGAGGCGATAGCCGCCGTCGACCTTCTTGGCACGGGTGACCATGGAGCCCGGGTCGGAGCCATGGTTCGGTTCGGTCAGGCCGAAGCAGCCGATGTATTCACCACTGGCGAGCTTGGGCAGGTACTTCTGCTTGGTTTCTTCGTTGCCGAACTCGTTGATCGGCACCATCACCAGGGACGACTGCACGCTCATCATCGAGCGATAGCCCGAGTCGATGCGCTCGACTTCACGAGCGATCAGGCCGTAGCAGACGTAGTTCAGTCCGCTGCCGCCGTACGCTTCGGGAATGGTTGCGCCGAGCAGGCCGGTGTCGCCCATCTCACGGAAGATCGCCGCGTCGGTGCGCTCGTGACGGAAGGCTTCGAGCACGCGAGGCGCCAGTTTGTCATCGGCGAACTGCTGCGCACTGTCGCGCACCATGCGCTCTTCGTCGGTGAGCTGCTGATCGAGCAGCAGCGGGTCGATCCAGTTGAAGCTTGCTTTGCCGGCCATGAGTGGTCCTCTTGTCGTAGACGGTGAACCGGGCGCGACGCCCGGTGCAACATTCGGATGGATTGATCCTAGAAGCTGAAGCCATCGTTCGCAAACGAGTAATTTGCATCGACCTGTGCGCTTTGCTCACTCCAGCGTATGCTAAATGGCTTTGACACCAGCTTATTAGTGAGGCAGTCGCATAATGCGCCGTAAGATCCCCAGCACCGCCGCGCTTATTGCCTTCGAAGCGGCAGCGCGGCACCAGAGCTTCACCCGCGCCGCCGAAGAGCTGGCACTGACCCAAAGCGCCATCTGCCGACAGATCGGCGGCCTCGAAGAGTTTCTCGGGCTGGAACTGTTTCGCCGCTCGCGCCGCGGCGTCAAGCTGACCGAAGCCGGCCAGTCCTATGCGCGACGAGTCGCCACTCAGCTCGATGCGGTGGAACGGGATACGTTGTCGGTAATGGGCCAGCAGGGCGCCCAGACTATCGAGCTGGCGCTGGTGCCGACATTTGGCACGCAGTGGCTGCTGCCGCGACTGCAGCAGTTCCAGGCGCTGCACCCAGAAATAACGGTCAATCTGACTAACCGCACCCGACCGTTCCTCTTCGCCGATACCGATTTCGATGCGGCAATCTATTTCGGCGACGGCGACTGGTCCGGCACCGTGGCGCACTACCTGATGCCTGAAGATCCACTCCCGGTCTGTAGCCCAGCGCTGTTAGAGAACGCCGGATCGCTCGATGCCAAGACCATCGCCGAGATGCCGTTGCTGCAGCAGACTACTCGCCCCTACGCCTGGCGCCAGTGGTTCGATTCGCTGGGGATGAAGGTGGCGAGAGACATGACTGGCCCACGGCTGGAACTGTTTTCGATGCTGGCACAGGCCGCCGAACACAGGATGGGCGTGGCGTTGATTCCACCGTTTCTCATTCAACGCGAACTGGCCGAAGGGCGCCTGGTAATTGCGCATCCGCACTCATACCGCCGCGAGGACCAGGCCTACCACCTGATGATCCCCGAACGGCGGGTAGAGTCGGCGGCCATGAATGCCTTTCGCGACTGGCTGCTGGAAGAAGCACGCGCCTGGATGGCGCAGCAGGTGTAAATCACGCCACGGCGGGTGCGCCAATCAAAAACGCCACCTCCGGCTCGGAATCACGTCATTCCCCCGCAGGGTCAGGCTCGCCGCGTGCCGATCAAGCCGTTTCGGGCTTCTTCTTCCTCGGCTTGAGGTATTTGGTCAAACCCTGAAACCACATCACCAGCGCCGGGTTGCCCTGGATCTGGATGTCTTTGTTCTGGATGCCTTGCATAAAGGCCAGCTGTTTGTTCTTCGCGTTCATGGTGGCAAAGCCGTAGGCGCTGTCCTTGAAGCCGATGGCGAAAGCAGGCTCGGTAGCAGGGCCGCCCTTGGCTGTGACGCGTTGATCCTTGACCACGTAATGCCGAGCGACCTTACCGTCGAGCGTGTGCAACTGGAAGGTGAGGTCTTTGTCGCCGAGTTGTTTTTGAAAGTCAGGGTTGTTGCGGCTGGCCTTGGTCATCAAGCGACCAAGCATCCAGAGAAGGAAGCGGAATTTCATGCATGTTCTCGGCAGATAGCGAAATTTCGCGGATTGTAGCGGCTTGCAGAGGTAACTCAACTGTAAATTGGAACTTCAGGGCACCCGGAGCCGAGCGGGCCCCGGGAGACGCAAACTCAGTTGATCGCGTCTTTCAGCATCTTTCCCGGCTTGAATGCCACGGTGTTGCTGGCCTTGATGGTAACGGGTTCGCCCGTCTGCGGGTTCTTTCCAGTGCGAGCGCCACGGTGTCGCTGCAGGAAGGTGCCGAAACCAACCAGAGTCACGCTGTCCTTACGGTTGAGCGCGTTGGTGATTTCATCGAGAACGGCATTGAGTACACGGTTGGCCTGATCCTTGGTGAGATCGGCCTTGTCGGCGATGGCGGCTGCGAGTTCCGGTTTGCGCATAGGTAGCCTCTAAGACTTTATTGTTTTTGTTCGCTGTTCTCCGAACAGCGTTCCGAGGCGCTGCAACTGCTCTAGGCTGCGGCTGCGCCTCGAAGGAGCATGGCACGCTGATGGCACTCGCGCCAGCCCTCGCCGACGCTTTACCGGATCATTCCGACGACTTTAGCGACAGAACTTGAGGCAGTTCAGCCAGCACTGGCGGCAGCTGCTTGTTCAACCCCAACCGCTCTTGCACAGCCGCCCCCGTCAGCGCATAGCCCAACAGATTTCCGTCGAGGCTGCGGAATAGAGCCTTGATGTCATTACCTTCACCTTCCACGCTCCAATGCCCCTCGCTGCCAGCCGCTGGCGGCGATACCACCAAAGGGCACACAGGGGTTTTCACCGTGATCGGCATCGGTCCGTAAGTTACTAAAGTCGATTTACCGGCAAGCGTTTGCGCCAGCGCACGCACGCCACTCATCAGCGGCATCACATAAAGCAGATTGAGCCCACCCACCTCGGCACAGTCGCCTAGCGCGTAGACGTTCTCAGCCGAGGTTTGCAGGAGGCGATCAACGACGATTCCCCGATTGACCGACAGTCCTGCCGCTGCGGCCAGCTCGGTGCGCGGGCGCAGGCCCACCGCACTGACCACCAGATCGCAGTTCAACCGCTGGCCGTCCGATAACCGGGCTTCGAGACTCTCGCCGTGCCGATCCAGACGTTCCAGCACCGGCCCCAGATGAAAGCGCGCACCCAGTGATTCGAGCCCGCGTCGCACCGCCGCCGCGGCCTCCGTCGGCAGCAATGACGGCATAATCTGCTCGCAGGGCGCCACCAGTTCGACCTCGTAGCCGCCCTGCAGCAAGTCATTGGCGAATTCACAGCCGATCAGCCCGGCACCAACGATCAGCACCCGCCGCTTACCCCTGGCCGCCTCGCGGAAACGACCGTAATCGAGCAGGTCGTTGATCGGGAAAACCGCGTCCTGGGCATCGCCAGCGACTGGCACCTGAATGGTCTGCGCACCCCAGGCGATAACCAGGTCGCGATAGGGCACCGGCTCGTTGCCGATCCACACGCGACGGTTGGCCGGATCGAGGCGCGTCACTCGAGTATGGGTGCGAATCTCAGCGTTGAGCTGAACTGCCATGGCCCCGGCCGTTGCCATCCCCAGGCCATCGGCTTCCTTGTTCATGGCGAAGCCGGTCGACAGCATCGGCTTCGAATAGGAGCGGCCATCGTCGGCGGTAATCAGCAACAGCGGCGTTTCGCTGTCGTGCTTGCGGAATTCCCGCGCCAGGTTGTAACCCGCCAGGCCCGTACCGATGATGACCAACGGCGCCGCCGGCGCGCCTTTCTGCTTCAATTCATTCATATCAGCCGATCGCGATCATTTCGAAGTCCATCTTGCCTACGCCGCAATCGGGACAGAGCCAGTCCTCGGGTACATCCTCCCAGGGGGTCCCCGCCGCAATCCCATCGTCGGGCCAGCCCTCGGCTTCGTCATAGATAAACCCGCACACCACGCATTGCCACTTCTTCATTTGCTTACCTCGATCGTTATCCATTGCGCTGACGCTATACCAGAACGCAGGGGTCCGCCAAACATCAGCGTCCAGAGTTAACCATGCGCCAACGATTGGTTCGGGAAAACAAAACGGGCGGCCTAAGCCGCCCGTCCGGGGTCACTCACGCCATCAATTGGCGGTAGCGATTCCCACCAGCGGATCGCTGATGCCCATCACGTAGAAGCCGATCAGGCCGATGCTACCGGCCAGCACGAGGTAGTACAGCGTAGGCAGCATGGTCTTGCGCAGGGTGATGCCTTCACGACCCAGCAGGCCGACCGTGGCCGAGGCCGCCACCACGTTGTGAATGGCGATCATGTTCCCCGCGGCGGCACCCACCGACTGCAACGCCACCATCAGCGCACCGGAAATACCCAGCAGACCAGCAGTATTGAACTGGAACTGCGACAGCATAAGGTTAGACACGGTGTTGGAGCCGGCAATGAACGCGCCCAGTGCGCCCACCGCCGGCGCGAAGAACGGATAGACTCCGCCGACGCTGTCGGCTACCAGTTGCGCCATGGCCACTGGCATCGATACCAAATCGGAGCCGTTGACGCCGGAGTTGATCAGGATTCGCACCATAGGGATGGTGAAGATCAGCACGAAGCCGGCACCCAATAGGGTTTTGCTCGATTCGGAGATGGCCGAGACCAGCTCGCCAGCACGCATGCGGTGCAGGAAGAAGGTGATCAGCACCACAATGCAGAGAATTCCGCCCGGTAGATACAGTGGCTCCAGCGCACCAGACACACCGGTCTCGCCGAGAATGTCCTTCCAGCCGAAGCTCACCGACAACATTGCCGACTTGACGCCTGGGAAGACCCGCGAAATCACCAGGAAGGCTGCCAGCAGCAGATAAGGTGCCCAAGCCATCGGCACGGAAATCGGTGTCCGACCGGCGACATCGTCGATCTTCATCTCGATCTTGCCCATCCACTCCACCGGCCACTCGCTGGCCGGGGCGAAATCCCAGCTGGTTTTGGGCAGCAGGAAGCCCGCCTTGGCGGCAGGTACGACGATGGCCAGACCGACCAGCGCGCCGATCATCGACGGGAATTCCGGGCCGAGGAATACGCCAGCCGCGGCATAGGGAATGACAAACGCCAAGCCGGTAAAGATGGCGAACGGCGCCATCGCCAAGCCTTCGCTCCAGGAGCGATTGCGCCCAAAGAAGCGCGTCATGACGCAGATCATGATCAGCGGCATAAGAATGCCGCACAGCGCATGGATGATCGCCACGCGGGAGAAGATCAGATGGAAGAACACTTCCCAGCTGCTACCCGCTGCAGTCAGCTGCCCACCGAGCGTGGCCTGATCCAGACCGCCGGCCACACCGACCAGAATCGGCGTGCCCACGGCACCGAAGGAAACCGGTGTCGATTGCACCATCATGCCCAGCACCACCGCCGTCAGCGCCGGGAAGCCCAGAGCGACCAGCAAGGGTGCGGCCACCGCGGCCGGCGTACCGAAGCCCGAAGCACCTTCGATGAAGCAGCCGAACAGCCAAGCGACGATCAGTACCTGAACGCGCTTGTCGGGACTGACGTTAGCGAAGCCACGACGAATCGAAGCGATGCCGCCCGAGTGCTTGAGGGTGTTGAGTAGAAGGATGGCGCCGAAGATGATCCAGAGGATCGCGGCGGTGAGAATCAAGCCTTGCAGCGTAGAAGCCAGGACCCGGTTGAAGGTCATGTCCCAGGCCAATAGCCCGATCAGCGCGGTAAGCACGAAAACCAGTGGCATCGCGTACTTGGCTGGCCAGCGAAAGCCGATCAGCAGTACGCCCGCCAACACCAGTGGCACGAAGGCCAGTATGGACAGCAGTGTCTGACTCATTGTTGGGTTCCTTGTTTTTTGTTGTGAACCACTTCTTTCTCCGGGAAGCCCCGGCGCCCCGCATGGATGTCATAGCCTCATGCCATCCAAAGGTGCTGATCGACCGGCACGTCGACCCGCCCCCCATGCTCGAAAGCCCCGGACGCCATTAGGCGCCCGGGGCTTGCAAATTACGCTAATGGCCGACCTGCGCCAGCCATCAGCAATCTCCTGAATACCTTCAAACTCCGTTCTGCTGCTTGAAGCGCTGACGCCAGGCATGCAGCAGCGGCTCGGTATAGCCGCTTGGTTGCTCGCGGCCCTTGAACACCAAATCGCAAGCGGCTTGAAAAGCGGCAGACTGTGCATAATCGGCGGCCATCGGGCGATAGAGAGGGTCACCGGCGTTCTGCTGGTCGACCACTTTAGCCATGCGCTCCAGCGTCTCGCGAACCTGAGCTTCGCCAACTACACCATGCCGCAACCAGTTGGCCAGGTGCTGGCTGGAGATACGCAGCGTTGCACGGTCTTCCATCAGGCCGACGTCATGAATGTCCGGCACCTTGGAGCAACCCACGCCCTGCTCGACCCAGCGCACCACGTAACCGAGGATGCCCTGGCAGTTGTTGTCCAGCTCCTGCTGGATCGCCTCGGCGGACCAGTTGCGCTCAGGCGCGACCGGAATGGTCAGCAGATCATTGGTCAGCTGCTCACGTTCAGTGGCCAGGTCGATCTTTTCCAGCTCGGCCTGAACGGCCTGAACGTCGACCTGGTGGTAGTGCAGCGCGTGCAGCGTGGCGCCGGTCGGCGACGGTACCCAAGCGGTGTTGGCGCCGGCTTTCGGGTGAGCGATCTTTTGCTCGAGCATGGCCGCCATTAGATCGGGCATGGCCCACATGCCTTTGCCGATCTGCGCCTTGCCGCGCAGGCCGCAATTCAAGCCGACCAGTACGTTGTTGCGCTCGTAGGCCTGGATCCAGGCGGTGCCCTTCATGTCGCCCTTACGCAGTACGGCGCCGGCTTCCATGATGGTGTGCATCTCGTCACCGGTGCGGTCGAGGAAGCCGGTATTGATGAAGGCCACACGGTTCTTCGCGGCGCCGATGCAGGCCTTGAGGTTGACGCTGGTGCGGCGCTCCTCGTCCATGATGCCGACCTTGAGCGTGTGGCGCGGCAGACCGATGAGGTCCTCGACGCGGCCGAACAGTTCGTCGGTGAAAGCCACTTCGGCCGGGCCGTGCATCTTCGGCTTGACGATGTACATCGAGCCGGTGCGCGAGTTGCCCTTGCGCTGCTGGTCGTGTTTGGCGATCAGGCTGGTGACCACGCCGTCCATGATGCCTTCGGGGATTTCATGGCCTTCGCCATCGATGATCGCCGGGTTGGTCATCAGGTGACCGACGTTGCGGATGAACAGCAGCGAGCGGCCGTGCAGCTTCAGGTTCGAGCCGTCCGCGGCGGTGTATTCGCGGTCGGCGTTGAGGCGTCGGGTGATGCGCTTGCCGCCCTTCTCCAGATCCTCGACCAGGTCGCCCTTCATCAGGCCCAACCAGTTGCGATAGACCAGCACCTTATCGTTGGCGTCGACCGCGGCAGTGGAGTCTTCACAATCCATGATGGTGGTGACGGCGGCTTCTACCAGCAGATCCTTCACGCCAGCCGCATCGGTCTGGCCGATGGGGCTGTTCGGGTCGATCTGAATTTCAACGTGCAGGCCATTGTTTTTCAGCAGAATCGCCGTCGGCTCGACCGCCTCGCCCTGGTAGCCAACAAATTTCCCAGGCTGCTTCAGGCCGGTGACATTGCCGTTCTCCAGGGTGACCTTGAGCTGGCCGTCCTGGACGCGGTAGCTGACCGAATCGGCATGACTGCCTTCGGCCAGCGGCGCGGCCTGATCAAGGAAATTGCGCGCGAAAGCGATGACCTTGGCGCCACGCACTTCGTTGTAACCCGGGCCCTTCTGCGCGCCGTTCTCTTCGCTGATGGCGTCGGTGCCGTAGAGCGCGTCATACAGCGAGCCCCAGCGAGCGTTGGCGGCGTTCAGCGCGTAGCGGGCGTTGCCGATCGGCACCACCAGCTGCGGGCCGGCCTGGGTGGCGATTTCACTGTCGACATTGCTAGTGCTGATCTTCACCTCGCCTGGCTCTGGCTGCAGGTAGCCTATGGATTCGAGGAAGGCACGGTAAGCAGGCATGTCGGCAATCGGGCCGGGGTTGCTGCGGTGCCAGTTGTCCAGCTCCACCTGCAGGCGGTCGCGCTCTGCCAGCAATGCGCGGTTTTTCGGCGCCAGGTCATGGACCAGCTGATCGAAGCCACTCCAGAAGGCGGCGGCTTCTACGCCGGTACCGGGCAGCACTTCGTCTTCGATGAAACGCTGCAGGTTGGCTGCCACTTGCAGGCGGCCCAGAGTTACACGCTCGGTCATGTTCTTCTCCTGAATTTCGTCGATCAGTTGGCGACTGCCGCGACGCCGGCCTTGGCGACTTGTGCATCCTGCGTGGCGGTGACGCCGGAGACGCCGACCGAACCGATCACCTGACCATCGACGATCACCGGCACGCCGCCTTCCAGCGAGCAGACTACCGGGGCGGACAGGAAGGCGTTGCGGCCACCGTTGACCATGTCTTCGTAGCCTTTGGTTTCGCGACGACCAACCGCGGCGCTACGGGCCTTCTCAGTGGCGATGTAGGAGGCGATCGGCGCACAGCCGTCCAGACGCTCAAGGCCCAGCGGGTGGCCGCCGTCATCGGCAACGACGATGGTCACGGCCCAGCCATTGTTCTGTGCTTCTGCACGGGCGGCGGCGAGGATGGCGGTTACTTCGGTCTGGGTCAGCATCGCTTTGGTTTTCATCTCGATTCTCCTGTCTTCGTAATTCGGTTATTCACTGCGCTATCCGGAAACCGGTCGGCGCAGGGTGGGCCTGCTTTAGCTCATCGCCTCTTCGACAATCTCGATCCAATGCCGCACCGGCGTGCGGCCTGCGCCGTCGAGGTGGGTCTGGCAACCGATGTTGGCGGTGACGATCACTTCCGGCTTGCCGCTTTCCAGCGCGGTTAGCTTGTTGTCGCGCAGTTGCTTGGATAGCTCCGGCTGGGTGATCGAATAGCTGCCCGCCGAGCCGCAGCACAGATGTGCATCCGGCACTGCGGTGAGCTGGAAGCCTAGACGCGTGAGCACGTCTTCGACCGCGCCATTGAGCTTCTGTGCGTGCTGCAGCGTGCAAGGGCAATGGAACGCCATGCGCTTGTCGGCCTTGACGTTCAGCCGCTCGAGCTCGGCACTGCGCATGACTTCCACCAAATCCTTGGCCAGCGCACTGACTCGGGCAGCCTTGACCGCGTAGGCCGGGTCGTCACGCAGCAGATGACCGTAATCCTTGATGAAGGCACCGCAACCGCTGGCGGTCTGCACGATGGCTTCGGCGCCGCCTTCAATGGCGGGCCACCAGGCGTCGATGTTGCGCCGGGCACGGTCCAGTCCAGCCTGCTGGGCGTTCAGGTGGTAATCCACGGCGCCGCAGCAACCGGCTTCGCGCGCCGTGCTGACGCTGATGCCGAGTCGATCGAGCACCCGCGCGGTAGCGGCATTGGTGTTCGGCGACAGGCTTGGCTGTACGCAGCCTTCGAGCATCAGCACGCGACGCGCATGCATAACCTGCGGGCGCGGCTTGGCCGGGGTGACCTGGCGCGGCATGTGCGAACGCAACGTGGCCGGCATCAGCGGCCGCAGCGCATTGCCGGTACTGAGCAATGCCTTGAACAGGCCCGGACGCGGAATCACGTTGCGCAGACCGGTGCGCAGCAGGCGTTCACCCGCCGAGCGCTGGACCTGCTGCTCCATGAAGTCACGGCCGATATCCAGCAGGTTGTGGTATTGCACGCCGGACGGGCAGGTGGTTTCGCAGTTGCGGCAGGTCAGGCAACGGTCCAGGTGGGTCTGAGTGCTTTCGGTGACTTCGCCGCCTTCGAACATCTGCTTCATCAGGTAGATGCGCCCGCGCGGGCCATCGAGCTCATCACCTAGCAGCTGGTAGGTTGGGCAAGTGGCGTTGCAGAAACCACAGTGCACGCAAGAACGCAGAATGCTCTCGGCTTCCTCGGCACGCGGCAGCTTCTTCGCGGCTTCGCTGAGATTGGTTTGCATGTTTAGGTCGCTCCCAACACGAATTGGCTCTTTGCGTTGGCGCTTCGCGCCAACCCTTCGGGACGCGCTCCAGAAGGCGCAATCCATCGTTGTTCGTCGTTCGTTTGGCTCACCAAACTTCTCTCCTCACGCCTTGTCTTGCACCTTCTGGCGCAGCGTCGCAGCGGCCAATCGCGCTGAGCGCGACCTAGACCTCGGAATACATACGGCCGGGGTTGAAGATCCCCTGCGGGTCGAGTTGCGTCTTGAGCTGGCGGTGGTAACGCAGCAACGGCTCGCCCAATGGTTGGAACGGGCTGGCGGTGGCGCCGGCCGTGAAGCAGATGGCGTGACCGCCAACTTCGCTCGCAATTGCACGAATGGTCTGCGCATCGGCATCGGATTTCAGCCAACGCTGAGCGCCCGCCCAGTCGATCAGCTGTTCGCCAGGCAGCGCCAATATAGGCGTGTTGGTTGGCAGCGACAGGCGCCACAGCGGCCGCGCATCGGCGAAAAAGCTCAGCCGTTGTTCGCGCAGATCGTTCCAGTAACCGGAATCCAAGGCTTCGCCACCAATGCGGTCGCAAGCAGCATTCACCGACCCTTCACCACCTTCAAGGCGTAGATGCAGCGCCTGGCCGTCATAGCTCGCGGCGGTAATGGGTACCGGTTGCTGTCCCCATTCGGCAAGCTTGAGGAGCGCGTGGTCGGCCGACATCTCGACCCGTAGGTTGCGGCACAGACGTGGCTTGGGCAGCACTTTCAGCGACACCTCGGTAAGCACGCCGAGGCAGCCGAAGCTGCCGGCCATCAGGCGCGACAGGTCGTAGCCGGCAACGTTCTTCATCACCTCGCCGCCGAAGCGCAAATGCTTGCCGTGACCGGTAATCACCCGCGAACCCAGCACGAAATCGCGCACCGAGCCGGACCATGGCCGACGCGGACCGGACAGACCTGCGGCGATCATGCCGCCGACCGTGGCGCCGTCAGTGAAATGCGGCGGCTCGCAAGGCAGCATCTGCCCAGCTTCGTCGAGAGCCGCTTCCAGCTCCGCCAGCGGCGTGCCGGCACGAGCCGTGATCACCAGTTCGGTCGGGTCATAGCTGACAATGCCGCGGTGCGTGCGGGTATCAAGCAACTCGCCCTCGACGGGACGTCCGAGGAACGCTTTGCTGCCGCCGCCTTGAATACGCAGCGGGGTATCGTTGGCCAGTGCCTGGTTGACCTGTTCGAGCAAGTGCTCGCTGGCGTCGTAGGAAACGGCCATCAGAAGCGCTCCAATTCGGGGAAGGGCAACTGCCCGCCGTGCACATGCATGCCGCCGAATTCGGCGCAACGGTGCAGGGTCGGAATGTTCTTGCCGGGGTTGAGTAGACCACTGGGATCGAATGCAGCTTTTACCGCGTGGAACAGGGTCAGCTCGTCGGCGTTGAACTGCGCGCACATCTGATTGATTTTCTCGCGGCCGACACCGTGCTCGCCGGTGATCGAGCCGCCGACCTTCACGCAGAGTTCGAGGATTTTGCCGCCCAGTGCTTCAGCGCGTTCCAGCTCGCCTTCGGTGTTGGCATCGAAGAGGATCAGCGGGTGCATATTGCCGTCGCCAGCATGGAAGACGTTGGCGACGCGCAGGCCGTATTCGTCGGACAGGTCGGAAATGCCCTTGAGGACGCCCGGCAGCTCGCGTCGTGGAATGGTGCCGTCCATACAGTAATAGTCCGGCGAGATTCGCCCGACTGCCGGGAAAGCATTCTTGCGCCCGGCCCAGAACTTGACTCGCTCGGCCTCGTCGCGCGCCTGACGCACTTCGGTGGCCCCGGCGAGCTTGAGGACTTCGCTGACGCGCGTGCAGTCGTCAACTACGTCAGCCTCGACACCGTCCAGTTCGCAGAGCAGGATCGCCTCGGCATCCACCGGGTAACCGGCGCGAATGAAGTCCTCGGCGGCGCGGATCGAGAGGTTGTCCATCATCTCCAGGCCACCGGGAATGATGCCCGCGGCGATGATGTCGCCCACCGCACGCCCGGCTTTTTCCACCGAGTCGAACGCGGCCAGCAGCACCTTGGCCACCTGCGGCTTGGGCAGGAGCTTGACGGTCACCTCGGTAACGATCCCGAGCATGCCCTCGGAGCCGGTGAACAGTGCCAGCAGGTCGAAGCCCGGCGAATCCAGCGCATCGGAGCCAAGCACCATGCGCTCGCCCTCGACTGTGAGAATTTCCACCTTGAGCAGGTTGTGCACAGTCAGGCCATATTTCAGGCAGTGCACGCCACCCGCGTTCTCAGCGACGTTGCCGCCGATGGAGCAGGCGATCTGCGAGGACGGATCGGGCGCGTAATAAAGGTCGAAGGGCGCCGCGGCCTGGGAGATCGCCAGGTTGCGCACGCCAGGCTGAACACGGGCGAAGCGACCGGCCGGGTCGATTTCAAGAATCTTGTTGAAACGCGCCATCACCAGCAGGATGCCCTGCTCCAACGGCAGCGCGCCGCCGGACAGACCAGTACCGGCACCCCGAGCGACCACCGGCACGCCACGCTTGTGGGCGATCTTCAGCAGTGTTTCGACCTGCTCGATGCGTTCGGGCAACACCACCAGCATCGGCGTGGTGCGGTAGGCGGACAGGCCATCGCACTCGTAGGGCTTGAGATCTTCGCCGCGATGGAGGATGTCCATGCCGGGCAGTTGCGCCTGCAACTCGGCGAGCAGTGCCGCCTTGTCGACCTTGGGCAGTTCACCGTCGACGCGTTCGTCGTAGAGGATATTCATGGCAATCGGTGCTCTTCATTGTTCACCGTCAGCCCGACCAGCTGCGGTGGTTTGACGCATCATTAGCCCGGCGCTGCCATTTCGTCCATTGGCAAAACCACTGGTCCTACCAGTTTCTTTCAACAGACTTTCAGCCCCAATGCTTAAAACGTCCAGATATCGAGGCCCTAAGCACCTCTACCCCATAATGCGGTAAGCTTCGGCAAAACTGGTCCTACCAGTTAGGAGACTCTAATGTTGATCGAGACTACCCAGGATCGCCGCCAGCTGGCCGACGTCGTCGCCGAGCGTATCGAACGCCTGATCGTCGATGGCGTGCTAAAGGTCGGCCAGGCTTTACCGTCGGAACGACGTCTGTGTGAAAAACTGGGCATCTCCCGCTCAGCCTTGCGCGAAGGTCTGCGCGTGTTGCGCGGCCGCGGCATCATCGAAACCGCGCAAGGTCGCGGCTCTCACGTCGCCAAGCTATCCGGCGAACAAGACGCTAGCCCCTTGATGCATCTATTCAACTCGCAGCCGCGCACGTTATTCGATCTACTCGAAGTCCGCGCCCTGCTGGAAGGCGAATCGGCACGCCTGGCGGCGCTACGCGGTACCGATGCCGATTTCATCCTACTGCGCCGCCGCTACGAGGAGATGCTTGCCGCGCACACCGAGGAAGCCGGCGACCCACGCGAGCACGCGCGTCTCGATCACGCCTTTCATCTGGCCGTCAGCGAGGCCTCACACAACCCGGTGCTGGTGCATACGCTGCAGTCGTTGACTGACCTGATGCTCTCCACCGTATTCGCCTCGGTGAACAACCTCTACCACCGACCAACACAGAAGCGGCAGATCGACCGGCAGCACTCGCGGCTGTTCCACGCCGTCACCGAGCGCCTGCCGGACCAGGCCCAGCGCGCCGCTCGCGACCACATTCACAGCATTCGCGACAATCTCAAAGAGATCGAGCAGGAAGAACAGCGCCTGGTTCGCGCGACGATGCGGTTGGAGGGATGGACGTAAAAGCAGCGGCAGCCTGCAATTCTCCAAGGAAAAGCACGCAGACCGCTTGTAGCTTGGTTTTGGTTTGAAGCCCTAAGCCTGACGGCTTGGGGCTGCCCTTCGGTCCCCATGCTAGACTCGCCGCTTCTTTTCGTTGCCCGCTATCGCTCGTGTCCGACTCCCAAGACTGGCTGACCGCCGACCAATTTCCCACTGCCCTCGATCCCGCCTTGCATGATTGGCTTTTCGTCGACAAAGGCTCGTTAACCCGCCGCCTCACCGAGCTGGCTGCAGGTGCTTTCAGCGTGACCCCGCTGGCCGAAGGCTGGGAAGCGTTGCGCGACGACGAATGCGCCGCACTGGGTGTGGCACATGGCAGCCAAGGCTGGGTTCGCGAGGTCTATCTACGCGGGCATCAGGAGCCCTGGGTATTCGCCCGCAGCGTCGCCGCCCGTAGCGCGCTGGAACAGTCCGGGCTGGATCTGCCGCACCTGGGCAGCCGCTCGCTAGGCGAATTGCTGTTCAGCGATCCGGCGTTCGCGCGCGGCCCGCTGGAAGCCCGTCGCTATCCTGACGCCTGGCTGCCGCGCGATATCCGGCAAGCGCAGCTCTGGGCTCGCCGCTCCTGTTTCAGCCAGGGCGATCTGCGCGTGCTGGTCGCCGAGGTGTTTCTGCCGGCCCTGTGGCGGGCCGCACGGATCACGACCTGAACGCGGCACAGACTGCCCCATAACCGCCCTTCACCGTTTGGAGACCCGCCGATGTACCAAAAGCTTCTGCAATCGAGCAATCGCCTGCATCCGCGCGCCTGGGACTTCATCCAGCTGATGCGCCTGGAGCGACCCATCGGCACCTACCTCTTGCTGTGGCCGACGCTCTGGGCGCTATGGATCGCCGGTGAAGGCTCGCCCAGCGTGAAGAATGTGGTGATCTTCGTGCTCGGCGTGATCCTTATGCGTGCCGCCGGCTGCGTGATCAACGACTTCGCCGATCGCAATTTCGACGGCCATGTCAGCCGCACCAAGGGTCGCCCGCTGGCGACCGGCAAGGTCACGCCAAAGGAAGCCTGGATTCTGTTCGCAGTGCTGGTGGCCCTTAGCTTCGGCCTGGTATTGCTGACCAATGCCGCGACCATCTGGCTATCCTTCGGCGCGCTGGGCGTCGCCGCGCTCTACCCCTTCATGAAGCGCTACACCTACTATCCACAGGTGGTGCTCGGCGCCGCGTTCTCCTGGGGCATGCCGATGGCCTTCACAGCCGAACGCGGCGAACTGCCACCCGAAGCCTGGCTGCTGTTCATTGCCAACGTGGTCTGGACCGTGGGTTACGACACCTATTACGCCATGGCCGACCGCGAGGACGATCTGAAGATCGGCATCAAATCCACCGCCATCCTGTTCGGCGGGGCCGATCGGGTCATCATCGCCACGCTGCAGGGCCTCGCCCTGTTCTGCCTGATTCTCGCTGGCGTGCGCTTCGAACTCGGGCAGTGGTTCCACCTCGGCCTGACCATCGCCGCCGCCTGCTTCGCCTGGGAATTCTGGAAGACGCGCTCGCGCAAGCCGCAGGTCTGCTTCAAGGCGTTCCTGCACAACCATTGGGCCGGGCTGGCGATCCTCCTCGGCATCATCCTCGACTACGCAACGCGCGCATAAGAAAGCCCGTCGCGGCGCTGCCGGGACGGGCTTTTCACCTCGCAGCACTCAGCCGTTCAGCACACGCGCACCGGCCTCGGCGACCTGACCGACCTCGCTCGGGTGCATACCCGACACGCCGATCGCGCAATCACCCGGCCGTCTTCGATCAACGGGATGCCGCCATCCATGAGGATGGCGTTATGCATCGACAGCAACCGCAACGTCGCCCCGCCGCTGGCGAGCGTTTCCTCGAAACCCTTGGTGGCGCGCTTGAAGGCCGCCGCGGTGGCCGCCTTGCGCTGGGCCACCTCGACGCTGCCGTGCGTGGCGTGGTCCATCCGCTGCAGCAGAACCAGATGACCGCCGGCGTCGGTCACGGCGATAACCATCGCCCAGCCGTTGGCCTGCGCATGCGCACGTGCGGCTTCGACGACGCGGCTGGCCGTTTCCAGACTGATGGGAGGCCCGTAAGCCAGCGGAGGTGCAGCAACCTGAGCATTCATCGCGCGCTCCTCAGGGCATCGCCTGGCCGCCGTTCACGTCCAGCGTCTGGCCCGTGATATAGCCGCTGCAGGCGTGCGAGGCGAGGAACAGGTAAGCCGGGGCCATTTCCTCAGACGTACCGAATCGTCCGAGCGGGATGGTGGTATTTACCTGGGCGCGTGCAGAGTCATCCTTGTCGGCATGGAAAGCGGTATCCACCGTGCCCGGCGCAACCACGTTGAAGCGGATGTTGTCACCGGCGAACTCACGCACCCAGTTGCGCTGCACGTTATGCAGCCAGGCCTTGGAGGCGGCGTAGAGGCTCGCGCCGGGGCCGCCGCCGTTATAGGCGGCGATCGAGCCGGTAGTGATCACCGATGTACTCTGTCCGCTGGACTTGGCCGATTTACGCAGGTGCGGGATGGCTTCGCGAGTGATCAACAGTGCCGAGCGTAGATTCACGTCCACCATGGCATCGAAGAACGCATCATCGATTTTCTCCAGCCCGCGCCGCTCCAACAGCGCGCCGGCATTGTTGATCAGCACATCCAAACCACCGAAGCGCTCTACGAAGGCCGCGACGGTATCGACGCAGTCCTGACTGCGACTCAGGTCACCGACGAAGAATGCCGCCTCCCCGCCTTGCGCGCAGAGTTCGGTCAGCAGCGCATCGAGATTTTCCGGCCGATTGCGCGCAGTGATACCGACCTTGGCGCCGAGTTGGGCAAATGCCTTGGCGGTGGCCAGACCAATACCCATGGTGGCGCCGGTAATGAGGACGCGCTTGCCCTGAGGTCGTTGAAATACATGGTTGCTCCTTAGTCAGTGAAGGCAGGACGGGATGTACGGTGCTCCGCCAAAGGCGCAAAAGCGGCGGCAGTAGCCAGACCGCGAGCATAATCAGGGCCAAGGCAAGGGATACGGGGCGCACCTCATTCGTGTTTTCAGTCGTTCCCAGGCGGCAACGAAAGCAGTGGCGCTACGCGCCACATCCGCGTAATTCTGGCCCGGTTTGTAGAGCGCGGATCCCAAGCCGAAACCAGCCGCGCCTGCATCGACGAAAGCGGCCATGTTTTCAGGCGTGATGCCGCCGACCGGAAGTAGCAGGCAGCCCTGGGGGAATACAGCCCGCCAGGCTTTCACCACGGCGGGGCCACACTGCTCGGCGGGAAACAGCTTGAGCACCTGGGCGCCAGCCTCCAGCGCAGCGAAGCCTTCGCTCGGCGTTGCCACTCCCGGTGCGCTGATCAGTCCGGCAGCACGCGTGGCACGGATGACGTCCGGATTCATGTTCGGGGAGACGATAAGGCGGCCGCCGGCCGCAGCGACCGCTTTCACTTGGGCCACATCGAGCACCGTGCCGGCACCGACCAGACAGTCCGCACCCAACTCCGCGGCGAGCATTTCGATACTCACCAGTGCCTGCGGTGAATTCAGTGGGATTTCGATCAGGCGGAAGCCGCAATCAAAGAGCGCCCGGCCCACTGGGAGAATCGACTCCGGCGTGATGCCGCGCAGGATCGCCACCAGCGGTAGCTGGGCCATGAATGGGTCAAGCACGTTGCACCTCCTCTTTAGCGATCAGCCCGGCTGCCTGTGCGACTTGCCAGAGACCGGCGACGCCGGGGTTGTCCAGGCTCCGCACGCGATCGAAGCCGAACAGCGCCAGCGCTTCGCGATAACGGGCGCACAGCGCCGGTTCGCCGAGTAGCACCGGAGTCGGCACAGGTGACGATGCGAAGCCACACAGCGCGCTGCGCAGTTCCTCGCCGATCAACAGGCCGGAGAGATAATCGAGGCTATGGGCCGCCGGCAGCTCACCGCAAAGCACCAGGCTGCGAACGCTGAACAGTCGATCGGCAATGCCACCCGGGCCGATGTCGCGCGCCGTCTGAATCCCGCGACGGTAGGCCTCGGTACTGGCGACCGGACCCGCTTCCAGCGCCGGCCGGCCGAGAATCGAATGCTCCCGCAGCACTGCGAATAGTTCGCCAGTCATATAGGTGGAGAACGTTTGCAGCATGCCGTCGCGCACCTGGACCCACTTGCTGTGGGTGCCCGGCAGCAGCAACAAAGCTTGTTTCTCCAGGACGGGGTCGAGGGCCAGCGCTCCCACCACCTGGGTCTCCTCGCCGCGTAAGACGTTGGGGTGTTCACCGACCTGCCGGACCCCCGGAATCAGGTGTAGCGCGCCGACACCGGTTTCGATCTTGACCAATCCGGCAGCGAGGGCCGACGCGTTGGCCGGGCAGTCGGCATAGGGCACTTCACGCCAACCCTGGCGGCTACCGATCATGCCGGACGCGATGGCCGGCAGACCGGGCCATCGGGCGAGCCAGTCTTCAAGCAGGAATCGATAGGCACGGGCAAAATCGCGATCGGGTGTGTGCTGAATTCCCCAAGGTTGCGACCTGCTATCGAGCAGCAAGGCGCCAGGGCCAAGCAAATAGGCGCGCAGGGATGAGGTTCCCCAGTCGATACCGATCAGGCAGGGCTCGCTCATCGACCTCTCCATCCCAGCTCGGCGGATACGTCGGCCGCGCACCGTATGACCACAGGCCGCAGTTCTTCCAGGCGACTTTCCGGCATGTAGGGGATCGCACTGGCGACGCTCAGCGCTGCAATGATTTCCCCACCCGTGTCGCGAACAGGGGCCGCTACGCAGCGCACACCGAGTTCGTTTTCCTCCAGATCGAAGCTGAAACCACCCGCCGCGTATTCCGCCATCTGTGCGTGATAGTCCTGCCAGGGCGTGAACTCCTCGCGCAACCCGCTCTGGCCCGCTCGCCGCTGAAGCCCTTCTTCGTAAAGCGTCTGCCAGTCGGCTGCGGGCAAGTCGAGCATCAGTGATTTGCCGATCCCGGTCAGTGCAAGGGGCATGCGCAAACCAATACGCGAGCGCATCTCCAGCCCACGGGTGCTCGACAACTTGTCGATATAGAGAACGTCACCGCTTTCACGGACGCCGAGGTGAATGGTGTCCTGCGTCAGATCGGCCAGGCGCTGCAGATGAGGGCGCGCCAGTTTGATCAAAGGCATCTCCGCACGTGCCTTGTAACCCAATTCGATCAGCCTCGGGCCGAGACGATAACCCTGCGCCTCGCTGCGCAGATAGTCGGCCTGCACCAGCGCCGCGACCAGACGGTGTGTCGTGCTGCGCGTACAGCCGATGGCGGTGCCGATCGCGGCAAGCGAATCCGCACCCTGCGACACCGCATCGATTACCGCCAATCCCCGAAACAGCGCCTGCGCGCCGAGGGGAGCTTCTTTGTTGTTGTCTTGAGTCATGAGCGTCTCCTACGAAACGCACCTTAGTACCAACGACAGGTAATCTCAATATGCGAGTTACACTCCCACAATATGGGAATATGCTTAAGCGGATAAATTTGTCATATGGCTGCAACATTTCCGTTATCTAATGCCGAGCGACGAGAAACGGACCGAGAGCGGACATGAACGGCAAATGCATACTGATCGTCGATGATGAAGCGCCGATTCGCGAGATGATCGTGGTGGCGCTGGAAATGGCCGGCTACGAGTGTCTCGAGGCAGACAACACGCAACAGGCCCACGCGCTGATCATCGACCGTCAACCGGACCTGATCCTGCTCGACTGGATGCTGCCCGGCACGTCCGGAATCGAGCTGGCCCGGCGGCTCAAGCGCGACGAAATGACCGCCAACACCCCCATCATCATGCTCACCGCCAAGGATGCCGAGGACAACAAGATCCAGGGCCTTGAGGTCGGTGCCGATGACTACATCACCAAGCCGTTTTCGCCGCGCGAGCTGGTGGCGCGCCTCAAAGCGGTGCTGCGCCGCGCCGCGCCAAGCGACAACGAGACGCCGATCGAGATCGGCGGTCTGCTGCTCGACCCCATCAGCCACCGCGTCACCATCGATGGTTCGCCGGCGGACATGGGCCCCACAGAGTATCGTCTGCTGCAATTCTTCATGACTCACCAGGAACGCGCCTACACCCGCGGACAGTTGCTTGATCAGGTCTGGGGCGGCAATGTCTATGTCGAAGAACGCACCGTGGATGTGCATATCCGCCGCCTGCGCAAGGCGTTGGGCGAAACCTATGAGAACCTGGTGCAGACCGTGCGTGGCACCGGTTATCGTTTTTCCACCAAGAGCTGAACAAAGCCGCAACTGCCGGGCTTTCGCTGGCGTTGTAGATGATTTCCGGCCGGCCCAAGCTGTCTCAAGGAGCGTTAGCAGTGAACCAAGACTGGCAAGGCGCACTCGTGCGCCGGCTGCTTCTGCTGTTGGCGGGATGCCTGCTGATCGGCCTGATCACTGGCGAATATGCCTGGGCTCTGGTGGTGGGCCTGTCCGGGTATGTCGGCTGGACCCTAAATCAGATGCGGCGTTTGCAGGGCTGGCTCAAGCGCAGTCAGCCTGACGAGCCGCCGCCGGACAGCCACGGTCTGTGGGGCGAGATCTTCGACAATCTCTATCAGTTGCAGCGCAGGGACTTGCGTTTGCGCGGCCAACTGCAGGCTGTCATCGATCGTGTTCAGGGCTCGACGACAGCTCTGAAAGATGCCGTGATCATGCTCGACAGCGACGGCAATCTGGAGTGGTGGAACCCCGCCGCAGAGCGCCTACTGGGTCTTAAAAAGCCGGACACCGGCCATCCGGTCACCAATATGGTCCGCCATCCGAGCTTCAAGGAATATTTCGACAGCGGCCGGCACGAGGAACCGCTGGAGCTTTCCTCGCCGGTCAATGATCGCCTCTGGCTGCAGGTCACCATTACCCGCTACGGCAACAGCGAGCATCTGATGGTGGTACGCGACATCACCCGACTGCATCTGCTGGAACAGATGCGCAAGGACTTCGTCGCCAACGTTTCGCATGAGCTGCGCACGCCACTGACGGTGATCGCCGGCTATCTGGAAACTATGCTCGAACACACCGACGAGATGAATCCGCGCTGGTCACGGGCGCTGCAGCAGATGAATCAGCAGGCCGGGCGCATGCAGCATCTGCTCAATGACCTGTTGCTCCTGGCGAAACTGGAAGCCACCAATCCGCCGACCAATACCCAGCCGGTGGCTGTTGCCGGCCTGCTGCAGTCGATCAAAAGCGACGCCTTGGCGTTATCCGCCGAGCGCAACCATGACATTAGTCTCGAGGCCGACCCCACCTTGCTGCTCAAGGGCAGCGAAGCCGAGCTGCGCAGTGCGTTTTCCAATCTGATATTCAACGCGGTGAAGTACACCCCGGCTGGCGGCGAGATCCAGGTTCGCTGGTGGTGCAACGAGCACGGCGCGCATCTGGCCGTGCAAGATTCAGGTATCGGAATCGAATCCAAGCACCTGCCGCGCCTGACCGAACGCTTCTACCGGGTCGATTCGAGCCGCGCCAGCAACACCGGCGGCACCGGGCTGGGACTGGCCATCGTCAAGCATGTGTTGCTGCGCCATCAGGGCCGCCTGGACGTGAACAGTACGCCGGGCAAAGGCAGCATCTTTACCTGCCATTTCCCGCTGTCCCAGGCCTCGGTGCAGTAAGCGCCGCCAACCGGCCGCCGACCAATGTCCTCACTGGCTTCTTGAAATAACCCGAGTCGAGCCCCATCCTTGTGGCCGTCATCAACTACCCGAAACCTTCATGGACCCTTCCCCCAGTTACGTTGCCCCTTCCTACTTCGCCGATTTCGGCCTGATTCTTTTTGCCCTGTTCCTGGTACTGCTCAACGGCTTCTTCGTTGCGGCAGAGTTCGCCATGGTCAAGCTACGCGCTACCAAGGTCGAGGCCATCGCCAAGCAACATGGCTGGCGCGGGCATATCCTGCGCAAGGTACACAACCAACTGGACGCCTATCTGTCCGCCTGCCAACTGGGTATCACCTTGGCATCGCTGGGGCTCGGCTGGGTCGGCGAGCCCGCTTTCGCTCATCTGCTCGAGCCGCTGCTGGCAGCCGTCGGCGTGCAATCGCAGGCCGTGGTTCATGGCGTCGCGTTCTTCACTGCATTCTTCATCATTTCCTACTTGCATATCGTCGTCGGCGAGCTGGCGCCTAAGTCATGGGCGATCCGCAAGCCCGAGCTGCTGTCGCTGTGGACGGCCGCGCCGCTGTACCTCTTTTACTGGGCCATGTATCCAGCGATCTACCTGCTCAACGCCAGCGCCAACGCGATTCTGCGTGTCGCCGGGCAAGGTGAGCCGGGAGATCATCACGAACACCACTACAGCCGCGACGAGCTGAAGCTGATCCTGCATTCAAATCGCGCGCTGGACCCGGCCAACCAGGACATCAAGGTGCTCGCCTCGGCAGTCGAGATGAGCGAGCTGGAAGTCGCCGATTGGGCCAACTCACGCGAAGATCTGTTGCAACTGGAGCACGACGCATCGCTGTCAGAAATCCTCGACCTGATTCGTCGCCATAAATACAGCCGCTATCCGGTATTCGATGCCGAGCAGGGCGATTACATCGGCCTGTTGCATATCAAGGATCTGCTACTGGCGCTGGCCAGCGACGAACAACTTGCGCAACATTTCGACCTCACCACCCTGTTGCGGCCGCTTGAACGGGTGCCCCGACACCTGCCACTGAATGCGTTGCTGGATCAGTTCCGTCAAGGCGGCGCGCATTTCGTATTGGTGGAGGAAGGCGACCACAAGGTGGTGGGCTTCCTGACCATGGAAGACGTGCTCGAAGTGCTGGTGGGCGATATCCAAGACGAACATCGCAAGACCGAGCGCGGCATCCTCGCCTATCAGCCCGGCAAACTGTTGGTGCGTGGCGATACGCCACTATTCAAGGTCGAGCGGCTGCTGAACGTAGATCTCGACCACATCGAAGCAGATACCCTTGCCGGTCTGATCTACGAAACCCTGAAGCGCGTTCCGGAAGAAAACGAAGTGCTGGTTATCGAGAACCTGCAAGTCATTATCAAGAAGATGCGCGGGCCAAAAATCGTGCTAGCCAAGGTGTTGAAGCAGGAATAAAGCGGCTGGAGGCGGGACAGAATCGTAGGGCGGGCGAAGCCGCCAGATGTACGGGAGGCAATCGGCGGGTTGCAACCGCCTTACGCTGCAAGCTTGCCGCTACTCAATCCCCGCCAACCGCAAAATTCGGCAGGCTGTTTACCGGCTGAGAGAAGTCGAAGGGAATCGATTCGACCGCCAGCCCGACGTTACGCTGCACCACGAAGTGCAGGTGTGGCCCGGTGCTGTTGCCGGTGTTGCCGGAACGCGCGATGCGGGCGCCGGTCTCGACGCGCTGGCCCTCGCGGACGCTCACCGACCCCTTCATCAGGTGCAGATAGACGCCCATGGTGCCGTCGTCATGCATGATCCGCACAAAGTTGCCCGACGGGTTGTTACCGCGCCCGCTCTGGCTGTTCTCGATCTTCACCACCATGCCGCCACGCGCCGCGATGATCGGCGTGCCTTCGGGCATGGCGATGTCCGCGGCGTAGCGGCCTTTGGGCGTGAAATGGCTGTATTTGCCATTGGCGCCCTGAGTCAGACGGAACGGACCGCCGCGCCAGGGCAGCGGATAACGATAGGGTTTGGGTAGCAGGCGCGGATCGCCCAGCGCATGGCGCAGTTTGGGGGTGTATTTCAGCGGCTTTGAAGGGTCGAGCGGCGCCAGGGTCGCCAGACGGATCTGGCTGCGTGGCGGCAGCACCCAGCGAATCGGTTCATCCGGCACACCGACGGCGTTCTGCACACCGGTCAGCTGGAGCTCGATATCCACCGGCGCGAAGAGATCATTGCGCACCAGCAAGGTTTCCCCGGCGGCATGCTTGCGCGTCTCCAGCTTCACCTGATTATCGAGCGTCTCGACCATGCGGTCGTTGAAGGTGAACACGCGCGCGCCGGGAGCAGCCTGGTCGCTGTAGGTGACCACGCCGTTGGCGTCTGTGTACTTGTAGATGGTCAGGGCCGAGGCGGGCGATGCCAGCCAGAACAACCCGAGACAGAGAACGATGCGCCCCAACATAACGGCAGACTTCATATGGTTATGTATTCAGAGCGCTGCAGACTAGCAGCGCAACGGGGTACGCGCGAGCCACCGACTGTCGGGCTGTGAAATTGTTCCTTTTGCGAAGAATCTTCCGGACGGACGGAGTGATTCGTACAGGCAGTGGCCGGCAGGATCGACCTTCAAGCTCCCGGAACGAAATGCCGCTGCGCGGTGCCGCGGGCAATCAAACGCGACAGGTAGTCGAGCTTCTGCGGGTCGCGATCGACGAAACGGAAGGTCAGCTGTAGCCACTCGCTGTCGGGCTTTGGCTCTAGCGCCGCGACGGCATGCAAGTAGCCATTCAAGCGTGCGATCTCGCCACCCTCCCCCTGTTCCAGATCGAGCACGGCACTTTCCAATACCTGCGGCAGAATCTCGCTGCGCTTGACCACCAGCAGGCCTTCCTTGAGGCTCAGCGCCTTGATCACGCAGGGAAGCGTTCCGCTCGCCAGGCGTAACTGGCCCTGGCCCCGTCCGCCGCTCGAAGCAGTGGGTTTGGCCGCGCTCGGCTGGATCAACGGCGCGGCGGCCGCTGGCACCGAAGAGCTGGCCGATGCAGCGGACGCAGGCTTCACCACCTCCGCCTTGCCGCCGGTAAGCGCGGCCAGTGAATCATTGGCCATTCCGGTGTTCGTCGGCCGTGGCGGTGCGCTGGCCGCCAGTGCATCAAGCTTGCCAGCGCGGCCCAGTGCCTTGCGTACCTTGGTGGTCAGCTGTTCGTTGGAGAAGGGTTTGCCGATGAAGTCGGAAACACCGGACTGGATCGCCTGGACGACGTTTTCCTTGTCGCCACGGCTGGTGACCATGATGAACGGGATGGTCTTCAGTTTTTCGTGGGCACGGCACCAAGTGAGCAACTCGAGCCCGGACATTTCTGGCATTTCCCAATCGCAGAGAATCAGGTCGAAGCGTTCGCGATCGAGCATCTGCTGCGCCTTGCGACCGTTCACCGCGTCCTCGATGCGGATACCTGGGAAATGACTGCGCAATCCTTTCTTGACCAGATCCCGGATAAAGGGTGCGTCATCCACTACCAGCACACTGACCTTGCTCATCACTCGCTCCTGCTTGAATGGCCGCCAGCATAGCGGTAGCCGCCGGTCGAAAAAAGCACAGCCGACCAGCGTGGCACTTTAACTTCATTTGGCCAGCGATTGTCATTTGCCTGGCGCTCCCGACCGAATACGACGCTCGACTGACTTTTGAACTTACGAAAAAGCGAGCGCAACGGACAAAAAAATGAGCCCGACACCGAGCTTAAACCCCGGGCACCGGCGCCCTGTATGGATAGATCGTCACGCGGAGCAAGCGCTGCGCCTGTTTTTTTAATTTGTTGACCCTTACGGATGCGTCAAGCGCGCGAGCTGCGCCGAATAAGCCTACCGAATCCAGCCGATTCGCCCGAAATGGTCAGTTGCGTCTGGCCGATCCCCTGCTACGTTTAGTTCTAACAATAATTAAAAAAGACATAGTCAGGCCGAATGAAAACACCCCCATCGACTATTCATGCCTGCCCGGCACAACGACCGACGGCTTCTCCTGGAGCGACCCCGTTTGCTGCCGCAGCCCCGATTTATTTTTTCCAATCGCCGCGCCTTAAGGATTACGCCCGGAGCCGTTACCGCGGCGTCCGTCGGCGCCAAATCGTTGTGATGGAGGCAGTCCCGTCTGCCGGCACCCCTTTACCCACCGAACCGTCCAGTCCGTGGCAGCCCGCATGGGCCGCCCTGTAAGCGGTCAACCCCTGCAAGGAGATAGGCGATGAAGCTTCTGGCAATTGCAACGGCAGCATTGAGCGCGGCAGCGGTGATCCCCGCGTCGGCTGCGGAAATATCCGATGGAAAAGTGAAAATCGGAATCCTCAACGACCAATCCGGCGTCTACGCCGACTTCGGTGGCAAGTGGTCCTATGAGGCGGCCAAGATGGCGGCGGAAGATTTCGGTGGGAAAGTGCAGGGCGCGCCGATCGAGATCGTCACGGCTGACCATCAGAACAAGCCGGATATTGCCTCCAATATCGCCCGCCAGTGGTATGACCGCGAACAGGTCGACTCGATCATGGAGCTGACCACCTCGTCCGTTGCACTCGCGGTGCAAGGCATTTCCAAGGAGAAGAAAAAGATCGATCTGGTAACCGGCGCCGCCACCGCGGAGCTGACCGGCAAGCAGTGCTCGCCCTACGGCTTTCACTGGGCCTACGACACCCATGCGTTGGCGGTCGGTACCGGTGGCGCATTGGTGTCTCAGGGCGGAGACAGCTGGTATTTCCTCACCGCCGACTATGCCTTCGGTTATTCGCTGGAAGAGCAGACCAGCGAATTCGTCAAAGCCAAGGGCGGCGAGATCAAGGGCTCGGTGCGTCATCCGCTGGCCACCAACGACTACTCGTCCTTCCTGCTACAGGCACAATCCTCCGGCGCCGAAGTCATTGGCCTGGCCAACGCCGGGCTGGATACTGCCAACGCAATCAAGCAGGCGGCGGAGTTCGGCATCGTCGCCAGCGGGCAGCGCCTCGCGGCTCTGCTGTTCACCCTGTCGGAAGTACATGGCCTGGGACTGGAAGCGGCACAGGGCCTGACCCTGACCGAAAGCTTCTACTGGGACCGTGACGACCAATCTCGAGAATTTGGCAAACGCTTCTTCGAACGTACCGGGCGCATGCCGAACATGGTCCATGCCGGGACCTACTCGGGGGTTCTGCAGTATCTGAAGGCCATCGACAAGGTCGGCACCGACGAAACGGAAGCGGTAGCCAAGGCCATGCATGAGATGCCTGTGAATGACCTTTTCGCGCGCAATGCCAAGGTGGGCGCGAACGGTCGGCTGATCAGCGATGTTTATCTGATGGAAGTGAAGACGCCCGAGGAAAGCGAGGAGCCCTGGGACTATTACAAGGTGCTCGCCACTGTGCCGGGGGAGGAGGCTTACATCAAACCAGCCGAGAGCGGCTGCGACCTGGTCAAGCAATAAGCATGGCGGCCGGCGTCGGTAATGTGCCCGGGGAAGCGGCGGCTTCGCCGGGCATCGGCGATGAATCGCAACCGCGCGTCGTGCTTTCGGCACGCGGGCTGCGCCGCGATTTTGGGGGTTTCGTGGCGGTGAACAATGTCGATCTGGACGTTCACCATGCGCGCGTCCACGCTCTGATCGGGCCCAACGGCGCGGGCAAGACCACCGTGTTCAATCTGCTAACGAAATTCCTGCAACCGTCGAGCGGCAGCATCCGGCTGCTCGACCATGACATCACCCGCACCGATCCGGCCAGGGTCGCACGCATGGGACTGGTCCGTTCATTTCAGATTTCGGCGGTATTCCCGCACCTGAGCGTCCTGGAAAACGTGCGCGTGGCGCTGCAACGCCCCAGTGGGCTGGCCACTCAGTTCTGGCTGCCGCTGCGTTCGCTTAATCGGCTCAACGAGCGCGCCATGGCGTTGATCGAATCGGTAGGGCTGCAGGACGCCAGCCACAGCCCTGCCGCGGATCTGTCCTACGGACGCAAAAGGGTCCTGGAGATCGCGACCACACTGGCGCTGGAACCCAAGGTCTTGCTACTCGATGAGCCGATGGCAGGCATGGGGCACGAGGACGTGCATATCGTCTCCGAGATCATTCGCGAAGTCGCTCGCGACCGCGCCATCCTGATGGTCGAGCACAACCTGAAAGTCGTCGCCGACCTTTGCGATCAGGTAACCGTTCTGCAGCGCGGGGAAATTCTCACCTCTGGCGACTACCGCAGCGTGAGTCAGGACGCACGCGTTCGTGAGGCTTATATGGGGACGGAAGATGAGTGAGGCCACGCCGCTGCTGAGTGTTCGTGAGCTAAACGCCTGGTATGGCGAGAGCCATGCCCTGCATGGGATCGATCTGGACGTGCATCAGGGCGAAACCGTCACCCTGCTCGGCCGTAACGGCGTGGGCAAAACCACGGCGCTGCGCTCGATCATGGGCATCATTCGCAAACGTACCGGAACGGTTCAATTCGATGGCCGCGACATGATGCGCGTGCCATTGCATCGAACCGCGCACACCGGAATGGGCTTCGTGCCGGAAGAGCGCGGCATTTTCGCCACCCTGACAGTTGATGAGAACCTGACCTTGCCGCCGATTATCGCCAAGGGCGGCATGTCCACCGACGAGATTTACCAGCTGTTCCCCAACCTCAAGGAACGCCGCAACAGCGCCGGGACCAAACTTTCCGGCGGCGAACAGCAGATGCTGGCAATCGCGCGCATCTTGCGCACCGGAGCGAAACTGCTGCTGCTCGACGAGCCCACCGAAGGCCTGGCACCGGTGATCGTCCAGCGCATCGGCGATGTGCTGCTGACGCTCAAGGAGCGCGGCATGACCATCTTGCTTGTGGAGCAAAACTTCCGCTTCGCCAGCAAAGTCGCCGACCGCTTTTATCTGGTCGATCACGGACGGATCGTCGACAGCTTCCACGTCAGCGAACTGCCGGACCGTATGACGATACTCAACGAAACCCTGGGGGTCTGATGACGGAAATCTTCGGCGTACCCATCCAGGCCTTTCTAGGGCAATTGTTGATCGGCCTGATCAACGGCTCCTTCTACGCCATGCTCAGCCTTGGCCTGGCGATCATTTTCGGCCTGATCAAGGTGATCAACTTCGCCCACGGCGCGCAGTACATGATGGGCGCCTTCGCCGGTTACCTGTTGCTGGCGATGTTGGGCATCGGTTACTGGCCGGCGTTGATCCTGGCACCGCTGATTGTTGGCCTCGTCGGAGCAGTGATCGAGCGACTCGCGCTCTCGCGACTGTATAACCTCGATCATTTATATGGCCTGCTGTTCACGTTCGGCCTGGCCCTCGCGTTGGAAGGCGCGTTCCGCTACTTCTACGGCTCGTCCGGCCAGCCCTATGCAGTGCCGAGCCTGCTATCGGGCGGCTACAACCTTGGCTTCATGTTTTTGCCCAAGTACCGCGCCTGGGTAGTGTTGGCGTCCCTGCTGATTTGCCTGGGCACCTGGCTGCTGATCGAAAAGACCAAACTCGGTGCCTATCTGCGCGCCGCCACCGAAAACCCCACGTTGGTGCGCACCTTCGGTATCAACGTGCCACTACTGCTGACCTTCACCTACGGGCTGGGCTCCGGTCTGGCGGGGCTGGCCGGGATTCTCGCGGCGCCGATTTATCAGGTCAGCCCGCTGATGGGCTCCAACCTGATCATCGTCGTATTCGCCGTGGTGGTGGTCGGCGGCATGGGTTCGATTCTGGGCGCGATCATCACCGGTTACATGCTCGGGATTCTCGAGGGGCTGACCAAGGTGTTCTACCCAGAGGCCTCCAACATCGTGATCTTCGTGGTCATGGCGATCGTGCTGCTCGTGCGTCCGGCGGGCTTGATGGGAAAGGATGGCTGACATGCAGCAAGCAACCGCAACCGCCGCAGCAAAGCGAAAGCGCTGGAACGCAGAGACAATCCTAATCCTTATCGGTGTCGTCGCGCTGGTACTGGCGCCCCTGCATTTCTACCCCGTGTTTCTGATGAAGGTGATGTGCTTCGCCCTGTTCGCCTGCGCCTTCAACCTGCTGCTGGGCTATACCGGCATCCTCTCGTTCGGCCATGCGGCGTTCTTTGGCGGCGCCGCCTACTTCACTGCCCACGCCGTCAAGGAATGGGGACTGACGCCAGAGCTTGGGGTGCTCGTCGGCGTCATCGGTGCCGCATTTCTCGGCTTGGTAATTGGCTTTCTGGCGATCCGGCGGCAGGGCATCTATTCGACGATGATCACTCTGGCGCTGTCGCAGATGTTTTTCTTCTTTTGCGTGCAGGCGCCTTTCACTCATGGCGAGGACGGTATCCAGGGCATCCCGCGCGGCCACCTGTTCGGCCTGATCGACCTCAACGAGCCGCTGCACATGTACTTTTTCGTGCTGAGCGTGTTTCTCCTTGGCATGTTGGCGATCTGGCGAATCGTTAACTCGCCTTTCGGGATGATCCTCAAATCGATTCGCGAGAATGAAAACCGCGCCATCTCTCTCGGCTACTCGGTGACGCGCTATAAGCTCGGTGCCTTCGTAATGTCGGCGGCTCTGGCGGGATTGGCAGGAGGCTTGAAAGCGCTGGTGTTCCAGTTCGCCACGCTAACCGACGTTAGTTGGCAGATGTCCGGCGAGGTGGTGCTGATGACGTTGCTTGGCGGGATCGGCACGCTGGTCGGGCCTGTGTTCGGCGCTGCGCTGGTGACCACCCTGGGCAACTATTTCGCTACCTCAGAGCTACCGGTCACGCTAGTGACTGGAATTATCTTCATGGTCTGCGTGCTGATCTTCCGCCGCGGCATCATCGGAGAGCTGTATGCCTCCCGCCTGGGCCGTAAGATCGAACATGCAAGGGACGAGTGAGCTCAGGCACCCTCGAGATGCCCGTGCAGCGCGACGAATTGTTGGGTCAGCTTGTGTCGAGGGTCGAAATGGATCAGCGGCAGGCAGACCTGATGCGACTCGCGCATTCGCACCGAACTCATCAAGTGTACCGGCAGCACCGGTAGGCCTTCGGCCAACAGCTCGTCGATCATCTGTTGCGGCAGCGCCGCCCTCGGCTGGAACTGGTTGACCACGATCCCCTCGACCTTGAGCACGCCGTTGTGGTCTTCCTGCAGTTCCTTGATTTCATCGAGCAGGCTGTATAACGCCTGACGAGAGAAACTGTCGCAGTCGAACGGAATCAGGCAGCGATCCGCCGCGATCAATGCGGACACGGTAAAAAAATTCAGCGCCGGCGGCGTATCGAGGTAGATCCGCTCGTATTCCTCAGAGAGGCTTTCCAGCAACTTGCGCAGCTTGTTGATCTTGTATTTGGATTCGAGCTTGGGTTGCAGATCCGCAAGTTCGGCAGTGGCGGTGACCACATGCAGATTCTCGAAACGGGTTTCACTGATTGGCGGCCGCGCCTTCTTGCCCACCGCACCGCCAGCCAGCACCTGCTTGAAAAAATCGGCAATGCCGGTGGGCAGATCATCGCCGGTGAGACCCGTGAGGTAATGGCTGGAGTTGGCCTGCGCATCGAGGTCGACCAGCAGCGTCCGATACCCCTGCGCGGCACTCACTGCAGCGAGATTACAAGCGATACTGGACTTGCCGACACCGCCCTTCTGATTGAACACAACCCTGCGCATGCCGTAGCCCCTAAACCCCGAGCGGTCGAGTCTATACGGCAAATATGACACTGGCGTTAAACGACCGGAACGCGGCGTCCGGCCGTTCTCACACCGCGACGGGAGCCTTGATGTGCGGGTGCGCTTCGTAACCGACCAGTTCGAAGTCCTCGAAGCGGAAGGCGAACAGGTCTTTCACAGACGGGTTGAGCTTCATCGTCGGCAACGGCAGCGGCTCGCGTGTCAGCTGCAGGTCGGCCTGTTCCAGATGGTTGGCGTACAGGTGGCAATCGCCGCCGCTCCAGATGAACTCGCCGGGCTGCAAATCGCAGACCTGGGCCACCATCAGCGTCAGCAAGGCGTAGCTGGCGATGTTGAAGGGCACCCCGAGAAAGATATCGGCCGAACGTTGGTACAACTGGCAGCTGAGCTTGCCGTCGGCAACGTAGAACTGGAACAGGGCATGGCAGGGCGGCAGCGCCATTTGATCGACCAGCGCCGGATTCCAGGCGGAAACGATTAGCCGTCGCGAATCGGGGTTCTTTTTGATCATTTCCACCAGCTTGCCGATCTGGTCCACCGACTCGCCATTGGGTGCCGGCCAGTTGCGCCACTGGTAGCCATAGACCGGTCCCAGCTCGCCATTTTCGTCTGCCCATTCGTCCCAGATGCGTACGCCGTTTTCCTGCAGATAGCGGACGTTGGTGTCGCCCTGCAGGAACCACAGCAGCTCATGAATGATGGATTTCAGGTGGCACTTCTTGGTGGTCACCAGCGGGAAACCTTCCGCCAGATCGAAACGCATCTGGTAACCGAACACGCTGTAGGTGCCGGTGCCGGTGCGGTCGCTCTTGAAGGTGCCGTTCTCGCGCACGTGGCGCGTCAGGTCGAGATACTGTTTCATCGATGGACTCGAAACGGGCGCGAAGGCGCGGTGAAAAGAAACTCTAGGAATAGTAAGAGTCGCCGCCCGGAATGTCTCGCTGGAAGCGACAAGCCGGACGGAATCGACTCAGGCCGAAGCCTTGGCCGGGGCACGACGGTAGCCCCAGGCCATCATGCCGAGGCCGATCAGCACCATGGGTACGCAGAGTATCTGCCCCATCGTCAGCCAGCCGAAGGCGAGGTAACCAAGCTGGGCATCGGGCACCCGCACGAATTCGACAATGAAACGGAAGATGCCGTAGCAGACAGCGAACAGCCCGGATACCGCCATGGTCGGCCGCGGCTTGCGTGAGTAGATCCAGAGAATGACGAACAACGCCACGCCTTCCAGCGCGAACTGATAGAGCTGCGAAGGATGCCGCGCCAGCTGCTGCGGATCGGTGGGAAAGACCATGGCCCAAGGCACGTCGGTGGCCTTGCCCCACAACTCGGCATTGATGAAATTGCCGATGCGGCCAGCGCCCAGGCCGATGGGCACGAAGGGCGCAATGAAATCCATTAGCTCGAAGAAACGTTTACCGTTGCGCCGGGCGAAAATCCACGTGCACAGCAGCACGCCGATCAGGCCGCCATGAAAGGACATTCCGCCTTTCCACACTTGCAAAATCAGGCTTGGGTCGTTGAGGTAGGAGGCCAGATCGTAGAACAGCACGTAGCCCAGCCGTCCGCCGACAATCACGCCCATCGCCACCCAGAACACCAGATCGGAGAGTTTGTCCTTGTCCCAGCTCGGGTCGAAGCGGTGCAACCTGCGTGAGGCGAGCAGCCAGGCGCCACCGATCCCGATCAGATACATCAGGCCGTACCAGTGAATTTGCAGCGGGCCTAGCGAGACGGCCACAGGGTCAATCTGCGGGTAAGGCAGCATCCAGGTTTTCCTCAGATCAAGAAGTTGATTCCAACGCCCAGCAGCAACAGCGCGAACAGGCGCCTGAGCAACAGCGCTGGCAGGCGATGCGCCAGATTGGCACCGATACGAGCAAAGAACATGCTGGTGACGGCGATGCCGACCAGCGCCGGCAAATAAACGTAGCCCAGACTCCATTCCGGCAAATGCGCATCCTGCCAGCCGACCCAGGCGAAACTCAACGCGCCGGCAATGGCTATAGGCAGACCACAGGCCGCGGACGTCGCAATCGCTTGCTGAATGGGCACGCTGCGCCAGCTGAGAAAGGGCACCGTCAGTGAGCCACCGCCAATGCCGAAGAGCGCAGAAGCCCAGCCGACCACCACGCCTGCCAAGGTGAGCCCAGGCTTGCCGGGCACGCCGCGGCTGGCCTTGGGCTGCAGTGAGAAAGCCATCTGGATCGACATGGCAATGGCGAACACACCGATAATTTTCTGCAGCACCGGCCCATGGATCGCGGCCGCAGTAAGGCTACCCAGCGCGGCACCAAGCACGATGCCGACGGTCATCCAAAGCACCACGGGCCATTGCACCGCACCTCTGCGATGGTGAGCCTTGATCGAATTGAGCGAGGTAAAGACGATAGTCGCCAGTGACGTGCCGACAGCCAGATGGGTCAGCACCAGCGGGTCGAAACCCTGCGCGGTGAAGCTGAATACCAGTACCGGGACGATGATCATTCCACCGCCAACACCGAACAGTCCGGCCAGCACTCCAGCGAATCCGCCAAGAAGCAGATAAAGCGCGAACTCCATCGGACCATCCTGAACAACAAAAGCGGCATGGTAGCTGAAAAGCTGGAAGCTGGAAGCTGGAAGCTGGAAGCTGGAAGCTGGAAGCTGGAAGCTGGAAGAGGTTGCCGAGTCGGCTGCTTGGCTTCAAGCTTCTCTCTTCGAGCTTCCAGCTGAGCAAACCTATGTGCCTGATCGTATTCGCCTGGCGCCCGACTCATGCGCTACCGCTCATAGTCGCCGCCAACCGCGACGAGTTCCATGCCCGCCCCAGCTTGCCGCTGGGTCCTTGGGAGGATGCGCCGCAGATCATTGCGGGACGAGACCTGCAGGCCGGCGGCACTTGGCTGGGAGTGGGGCCTGAGGGTCGCTTCGCCGCGCTGACCAATATCCGTGACCCCGGCGCACCGACCGGATCGCTTTCACGCGGCGAATTGCCGGAGCGCTTCCTGCGTGATCAGCTGCCTCCAGAGGTTTATCTGACCGAGCTGACGGGCCATCTTGAACACTATTCGGGGTTCAATCTGCTGGTCGGCGATGCACACGAACTGTGGTACCTCAACTCGCACACCGGCGTACCGGAACAGCTTTCGCCTGGCGTTTACGGGCTGTCTAACGCGGCGCTGAACACACCATGGCCAAAACTCCTGCGAACGCGGGCAGCGCTGCATGAATGCCTGGACGCACCGGAAGCAGCAAACCTGTTGCAGCTGTTGAGCGACCCGCAACCGGCCGCCGACGCAGAGCTGCCCAGTACTGGCGTCTCGCATGAAGTGGAAAAATTGCTGTCGAGCGTGTTCATTGCCAGCCCCGACTACGGCACCCGAGCCAGCACCGTGCTGCTCCGCCGTGCGGATGGCTCAACGAGCATCACCGAGCGCTGCTTCGGGCCGGACGGCCCGCTGGGAGAGGTCAATATCCGCCTGCCGTTCGCCCAAGGCGAGAAGTCCGCTCTGGGCTAGATTGCCGCCGACGGATTGACCATGCGATCCAGGCCAAGATTGCGCAGGGCCAGCTGTACGGTGGCGTGAATCACCTGCGGGCTGTCCATGACCATTATCTTGGCCAACAACTCGCGCGCCGTGGTCGAGCTGATCTGACGCAGCATCCATTTCACCTTTGGCAGGTTTGTGGCGTTCATCGACAGGCTGTCGAAACCCATCGCCAACAGCAGGATGGCCGCGCCCGGGTCTCCGGCCATCTCGCCGCAAATACTCACCGGCTTGCCTTCCTCGTGCGCTTCGCGCACGACTCGCTGCAACGCCTCGAGTACTGCCGGGTGCAGGTAGTCGTACAGATCGGCGACACGCGGATTGTTGCGATCGACCGCCAGCAGATATTGGGTCAGGTCGTTGGAGCCCACCGAAATGAAATCCACCTGACGCGCCAGTTCACGGGTCAGATAGACCGCCGCTGGCACCTCGATCATCACGCCAACGGGCGGCATTTCGACATCGGTGCCCTCGTCACGAACCTCACCCCAAGCACGGTGAATGAGGTGGAGCGCTTCTTCTAGCTCGCGCGTGCCGGAGATCATTGGAAGCAAAATGCGCAGGTTATTCAGGCCGGCGCTGGCCTTGAGCATGGCGCGTGCCTGCAGCAGGAAGATCTCCGGATGATCCAGCGTGACGCGGATACCACGCCAGCCGAGGAAGGGATTCTCTTCCTTGATCGGAAAGTACGGCAGGCTCTTGTCGCCGCCGATATCGAGGCTGCGCATGGTCACCGGCAAGGGATGGAAGGCCTGGAGCTGCTCTCGATAGATCGCCATCTGCTCCTTTTCGCTGGGGAAGCGCTCCTTGATCATAAAAGGCACTTCGGTGCGGTACAGGCCGACGCCTTCGGCGCCGCGCTCCTGGGCTCTCACCACATCGGCGAGCAGGCCGGTGTTAACCCACAGCGGAATACGCACGCCGTCGGTTGTTTCGCACGGCAGCTCGCGTAGAACATCCAACCCTTCGGAGAGTTGCCGTTCCTGCTCGGCAAGGAACAGGTACTGCTCGCGCAACACCTTCGCCGGGTTGGTGATGATCTCGCCGCGCGTGCCGTCGATGATCAGCTCGATGCCATCGACTTTGGAATACGGCAGGTCAACCGCCCCCATTACCGTCGGGATGCCCATGGCCCGGGCGAGGATCGCCACGTGCGAGTTGCTCGAACCAAGCACCGAGACCATGCCCACCAGCTTGCCTTCCGGCACTTCGCCGAGCATCGCCGGGGACAACTCCTCGCTCACCAGAATGGTCTTGTCCGGGTAGGTCAAGGTCTGCTGGCGGGCCTGCTGCAGGTAACCGAGCAGGCGTCGGCCGATGTCCTTGACGTCTGAGGCGCGCTCGCGCAGATAGGCATCATCCATCATCTCGAAACGGGCCACATGATCGCCGACAACTTGGCGCAACGCGCCTTGCGCCCATTGCCCGGTGCGGATGACCTTGGACACTTCGCCGCCGAGCGCGGAGTCGTCGAGCATCATCAGGTAGACATCGAACAGCGCGCGCTCTTCCTTGCGCATTTGCGTGGCGAGCTTCTCGGACAGCGCGCGCATATCGGCACGCACGGCCTCCAGAGCGGTCTCGAACAGCATCAGCTCGGCGGCAATATCGCTGACCGTCTTATCCGGCACCACATCGAGATCGGCAGGTGGCAGCACCACCAAAGCCGTCCCGACCGCCGCACCGGGCGCGCCGGGAATACCAATGAAGCGAGTTTCCTGGATGCCCTTACCCTGCCGGCCGAGACCGCGGATCGACCCGGTCGCCTCGGCATGCGCGATGACGCCGGCGAGCTGCGCACTCATGGTAACGAGGAAGGCTTCTTCACCCTCGTCGAACAGGCGCTGCTCTTTCTGCTGGATGACCAGCACGCCCATTACCCGTCGGTGGTGGATGATCGGCGCGCCGAGGAAGGAGGCGTAGCGTTCCTCTCCGGTTTCGGCGAAGTAGCGATAGCGCGGATGCTCGGAGGCGTGCTCGAGGTTGAGCGGTTCCTCGCGGGTACCGACCAGACCGACCAGGCCTTCGTTGGGGGCCATGCTGACCTTGCCGATGGCTTTCTTGTTCAAGCCCTCGGTGGCCATCAGGACGAATCGACCGGATTCGGGATCGAGCAGGTAGACCGAACAGACCTGGCTGCCCATGGCCTCCCGAACTCTCAGCACGATAATGCCCAAGGCCGCCTTGAGGTCCTTGGCGGCATTCACTTCCTGGACGATCTTGCGCAGCGTGCCGAGCATGCTCAGGGGCTTTCTCCCGTCAATCCCGCGCCAGGAGGCGCGGGGCGAGTTCTTTTAAGGCGCGACGGTAAACCTCGCGCTTGAAGGTGACTACCTGCCCCAGCGGGTACCAGTAACTGACCCAGCGCCAGCCATCGAACTCGGGCTTACCCGTGAGATCCATGCGCACCCGATCCTCCGCGCTGGTCAGACGCAGGAGAAACCACTTCTGCTTCTGCCCGATGCACAGTGGCTGACTATGGGTGCGCACCAGGCGTTGCGGCAGACGATAGCGCAACCAGCCACGGGTACAGGCGAGAATCTTCACGTCCTGCTGTTCGAGACCGACCTCTTCGTTGAGCTCGCGGTAAAGCGCCTCTTCCGGCGTCTCGCGTGGATTGATCCCGCCTTGCGGGAATTGCCAGGCGTCCTGATTAATCCGTCGGGCCCAAAGCACCTGTCCGGCATCATTGGTCAGGATGATGCCGACATTGGGGCGAAAACCATCGGAGTCGATCACGGCATACAACCTCGCAAACGCATGTCGCGGCATTGTTCCACAAAAAGACGCGAAGCAGAAAGCACACTGAACGGCCAGTGATCGAGAGGCTCGCGGCCTTGGGCGACGCCTTCCAGCTGCCATGCGCGGAGCAATCCCGCTATGCTTTGCGCTCACACATCCGTTCCGAGGAAGCAGCGTGCGCCTGGCTCTATTCGATCTCGACAATACCCTGTTGGCTGGTGACAGCGATCACGCCTGGGGCGAATTTCTCTGCCAGCGCGGACTGGTCGACGCCGTCGCGTACAAGGCGCGCAACGATGCCTTCTACCAGGACTACCTGACCGGCGAGCTGGACGTGCTGGAGTATCAGAACTTCTGCCAGGAGCTGTTGGGCCGCAGCGAAATGGCGCAGCTGCAGCAATGGCATGCCGAATTCATGCGTGACCACATCGAACCCATCGTGCTGGCCAAGGGCGAAGCGCTGGTGCGTCAGCATCATGAGGCCGGCGATCGTGTGGTGATCATCACCGCCACCAACCGCTTTATCACCGGGCCGATTGCTAAGCGCCTGGGCGTCGATACGCTGCTGGCCACCGAATGTGAAATGCTCGACGGCCGCTATACCGGCCGCCTCACCGATATCCCCTGTTTCCAAGAAGGCA
This sequence comes from Stutzerimonas stutzeri, assembly GCF_024448715.1. GTDB lineage: Bacteria > Pseudomonadota > Gammaproteobacteria > Pseudomonadales > Pseudomonadaceae > Stutzerimonas > Stutzerimonas stutzeri_AR. Next base: position 263,231 of record NZ_JAMOHZ010000004.1, on the reverse strand, counting down.
AGGTCACGCGCATCGAGCGCTGGCTGAAAGAGAGCGAGCAAAGCCTGGACGATAGCTATTTCTATAGTGACTCGCGCAACGACCTTCCCTTGCTCGAGCGCGTCAGCCATCCGGTGGCGGTAGACCCCGACCCGACCCTACGCGAGATCGCCCAGCAACGCGGGTGGGCGATCATCAGTCTGCGCTGATACCAGGGCGTGGGCGTTACGTCAGAGGACGGTTAAACCGGCTTGGCGCCCATCAGCCCCATGATAGCGATCAGAATCAGCAGGATCAGCCCGGCATAGATCAGCGCAAAGCGCGGCAGGCTGGCCGGGGCCGGCCTCTCACCCAAGCCCTGCCAGGCGCGCAGGCGCCCGCCGAGCAATAATCCAAGCGGTACCAGGATCAGGAATAGCACCGAGCTCGCCAGCAGCCACAGCTGGCCGAGCGGAAAGGCCGCCAGATGCGCCAGCCACCAGCCGGTGACAGGCAGCAACAGCGCCAACACCGCGAGCAGCGGCAGCGACATCAACCGAGTGCGGCGCAGCTTCTGCTGCATCACAGCGGCATCGCCCCGGCGCCAAGCCTTCCACAGCATGATGATGTGGGCGATCAGCCCGAGCGTGAGCAGAATCGCCAATGCGGCATGGACAATGTTCAGCAGCTGATAGTGTTCCATTGATCCTCGCGGTACGGCTGGTCAGCCGAGAAACAGTTGATAGGCCGGATTATCCGTCTCGTCCCAGTAGCGATAGCCGATCTTGTCCAGCGCCGCCGGTAGCAGGTGGCGCTCTTCGGCCGGTACCTGCAGCCCAGCGACCACACGACCATCGGCCGCGCCATGGTTACGGTAATGGAACATCGAGATATTCCAGCGCCCGCCCAGATTGTTGAGAAAGTTGAACAGCGCGCCGGGACGTTCCGGGAATTCGAAGCGGAACACTACTTCGTCGCTCACGCCGGAAGCGTGCCCGCCGACCATGTGACGGGTATGCAGCTTGGCCAGTTCATTGTCGGTGAGGTCGAGCACCGGGAAACCTTTGGCCAGCAGCCCTTCCACCAGCGCCGCGCGCGGATCGTTTTCCGGGTGGGTCTGCACGCCGACGAAGATATGCGCTTCGCGATTCTGGTGGTAGCGGTAATTGAACTCGGTAATCTGACGCTTTCCGATAGCCTCGCAGAACGCCTTGAAACTCCCTGGCTGCTCGGGGATGGTTACGGCGATGATCGCCTCGCGCTTTTCGCCAAGCTCGGCACGCTCGGCGACATGACGCAGGCGGTCGAAATTGACGTTGGCACCCGAGTCGATGCCGACCAGCACCTGATTTTCGATGCCGTCACGCTCGACGTATTTCTTGATACCGGCTACGGCCAGCGCACCGGCCGGTTCGGTGATCGAGCGGGTGTCGTCGTAGATGTCTTTGATCGCCGCGCAGATTTCGTCGGTACTGACGGTGATCACTTCATCGACGTAATCCTTGCAGATATCGAAGCAGTGCTGGCCGATCTGCGCCACCGCCACGCCATCGGCGAACAGTCCGACCTGAGACAGCACCACTCGCTCTCCCGCGGCCATGGCTTGCTGCAGGCAGTTGGAATCGTCCGGCTCGACGCCGATAACCTTCGTCTCGGGCCGTAGATATTTAATGTACGCCGCGACGCCTGCGATCAACCCACCGCCGCCCACGGGCACGAACACCGCATCCAGTCGGCCCTGATGTTGACGCATGATTTCCATCGCCACGGTGCCTTGTCCGGCAATCACATGCGGATCGTCATAGGGGTGGATGTAGACGTAACCCTTTTCCTCGACCAGCTTCAGCGAATGCGCCAACGCGTCAGGGAAGGCGTCGCCGTGCAGCACCACCTTGCCGCCACGGGCGCGCACGCCCTGCACTTTAAGTTCCGGCGTGGTGCGCGGCATGACGATGGTCGCCTTGATACCCAGTTCGCGCGCGGCCAGTGCCAAGCCCTGGGCATGGTTGCCGGCCGATGCAGTCACCACGCCACGCGCCAGCTCCTCGGGGGACAGCTGCGCCAGCTTGTTATAGGCGCCGCGAATCTTGAACGAAAACACCGGCTGCAGATCCTCGCGCTTGAGCAGAATCTGATTGCCGAGCCGCTCGGAGAGCTGGCGGGCGGGCTGCAACGGGGTTTCTACCGCAACGTCATAGACGCGCGAGGTGAGGATCTTCTTGACGTATTGTTCGAGCATCGTGGCTATCTTGGCGGGCATTGCGGGGCCAACGAGTCTACTCTGCGAAAAACCCTGCGACCACCGGCAATCGGCGCGCAATTCACCGTTACAGTCTCGCCGGGCAAGACCCACCGGTGAGGCCCCGTTATAATTTCCCACTTTCGATTCCACTTCGCCCGGACCCTTACGCCATGACCCAGGACCAACTCAAGCAGGCCGTCGCCCAGGCCGCCGTCGACCTCATCGTCCCGCAGCTCACCGACCGCAGCATCGTCGGCGTTGGCACCGGCTCCACCGCCAACTTTTTCATCGATCTGCTGGCCAGGCACAAGGGCGTCTTCGATGGCGCAGTGGCGAGTTCCGATGCCACGGCCGAGCGCCTGAAAGGGCACGGTATCCCGGTCTATGACCTAAATTCTGTATCCGAGCTGGAGTTCTACGTTGATGGCGCCGACGAAGCCAACAGCCACCTGGAACTGATCAAGGGCGGCGGCGCGGCCCTGACCCGCGAAAAGATCGTCGCCGCGGTGGCCAAGACCTTCATCTGCATCGCCGACGGCAGCAAGCTGGTCGACCGGCTCGGTGCCTTCCCGCTACCGGTCGAAGTCATTCCCATGGCTCGCAGCCATGTCGCGCGAGAACTGGTCAAGTTGGGTAGCGATCCGGTCTATCGTGAAGGTGTGGTGACCGACAACGGTAACGTCATCCTCGACGTACATAATTTGATGATCGGCTTCGCGCCTGATGTCGAAGCGCAGATCAACAACATCGTCGGCGTCGTCACCAACGGCCTGTTCGCTGCGCGTCCGGCTGACGTCTTGCTGCTGGGCACCAAGGACGGCGTGCAGACGATCAAGCGCTGACTGGAAGCACCCAGCGCCCTTACCGCCTTGTCCGCTTGAACACATAAAACCGATTCGGCTCGCCAACAACGTAGATGTTGCCCTGACTGTCCATTGCCACGCCTTCGGCCTGATCGATTCCCTGTACCAGGCCGTTGAGGCCGCCAAACAGGCTGATGAAACTGCGTGGACGGCCCTGCAGGTCGAGTTCGACCAGCAATCGGGACTCATCGGAAAGCATCAGGGTATGGCCGGTGCGCGAATCGATGGCCACCGAGGAAATATCGCGCACCAGCAGGGGCTGGCTGGGGAGTGCCTCGAGTGTTCCGGCGCTGCCGTCTTCGGGGAATGGCAGCTCGAACAGTCCCTGCGGGTCGCGTTCCTTGGCCAGCAGCATCCGCTGTGTTCTCGGATTCCAGGCTAGCCCCTCGAAACCTTTATTGCCTTCCCCGGCGAATCCCAGATCGTAACGGGCCATATCGTCGAGATCGAGGCTCTGCACACCAGGCTCCAGGCGAAAGACCGCGACCAGTCGGCGGCGCTCGTCGACGATAGCCAGTTGCCCGTCACTCAGCGCCTCGACCGCTTCAGGATCGGAAAAGCCGGTCAGCTTCACCCGCCGCAACACGACCCCACCGGGCGTGAATTCGATGAGCTGTGGGTTTTGTCCGGTGACGGTGAACAGCGTACCGGTGAGCGGATTCCAGGTCAGACCGGAAGTTTCATCCTCCTCCAGACCAACCAACGTCGTCTGTAATGACAATTGGTAATCAGGCAACCAGATGCTTTCTATGCGTTGCTCAGCGTCGACTGACTGCTCCTGCCAATACAACTTGAGCTGGTCGTCCCAATGCAGCAGCGCGCCGGCCACAGTCACCGCAGAAACGGCAAACAACAGCAATACGTAGAGAAACAGACGCAGGCGAGAAGTGCGAGTAGCGATGGCTGGCATGGAGATCAAACCCAGGGCGGGGCCGGATTACAGCATGACAGTAGCGAAGAAGAAACGAGAAACAGCGGCCGGATGCGCCAGAGCGCACCCGGCCCAGGTGAATCAGAGCACGCGGCTCTCGAAGCGCGACAGCCCGACCAACTCCAGCACCAGCTGATCGCCCTGCTTCAGCGGACCGACACCGGCCGGCGTACCGGTCAGCACTACATCGCCCGGCTGCAGACTGAAGTGTCCGGCAATGTGCTGCAGCAGCGGCAGGATGGTATTGAGCATCTGGCTACTGTTGCCATCCTGGCGAACTTCACCGTTGATAGTCAGGCGAATGCCGATATCGGTCAGGTCCTGTACCACATCACCCGGTACGAAGGGCGCCAGCACGCAGGCGCCATCGAAGCTCTTGGCGGTCTCCCAGGGATGGCCCTTTTCCTTGAGCTTGGCCTGCACGTCGCGCAGGGTCAGATCCAGTGCCGGGGCGAAGCCGGAGATCGCATCACGGGCTTCCTCGTCGTTCGGCTTGCGCGACAACGGCTTGCCGATCAACACGGCAATCTCCGCCTCGTAATGCACCGCGCCACGGTCGGTCGGGATAGTAAAACCGCCCGCCAGCGGTACCGTGCAGCTACCGGCCTTGATGAACAGCAGCGGCTCAGTCGGTACCGGGTTGTTCAGTTCCTTGGCGTGCTCGGCATAATTGCGACCGATGCAGACCACCTTGCCCAACGGGTAATGAATTGGCGTGCCGTCGGTGTACTGGTGTTTGTAGTTCATTGCGAAATCCTTAAAAGGGCGCTGCAAGCTGCAGAAGGCCAAATGCTCGGCTTTAGGCAAAAATCTTGCCCGGATTCATGATCCCGTTGGGGTCGAACGCTGCTTTGATCGCCTTCATATACGCAATTTCCGCGGGCGACCGGCTGTATTCCAGATAGTCGCACTTGGTCATGCCGACGCCATGTTCGGCGGAAATCGAACCATTGTATTTTTCTACCGTCTCGAACACCCATTTGTTGACCGAAGCGCACTTGTCGAAGAACTCGTCCTTGGACAGCGCTTCGGGCTTGAGGATGTTCAGGTGCAGGTTGCCATCACCGATGTGGCCGTACCAGAGCACCTCGAAATCCGGGTAGTTGTTGGTGACGATGGCGTCGATGTCGGCGAGGAAGGCCGGCACTTTGGAAACGGTGACCGAGATGTCGTTCTTGTAAGGCGTCCAGTGCGAGATGGTCTCGGAAATGTACTCGCGCAGCTTCCAGAGGTTCTGCAATTGCTGCTCGCTCTGGCTCATCACGCCGTCGATCACCCAACCTTCGTTGACGCAATGTTCGAAGGTCGCCAGAGCCTGCTCGGCACGCTCTTCGGTGGTCGCCTCGAACTCGAGCAGCGCATAGAACGGCGTGCGAGTCTCGAAGGGCGCCGGAATGTCGCCACGACCGAGGAGCTTGTCCAGACACTTGTCGGAGAAAAACTCGAACGCAGTCAGGTCCAGCTTGTCCTGGAAGGCATGCAGCACCGGCATGATCGAGTCGAAGTCCGGCGTACCCAGCACCATCGCGGTGAGGTTGGTCGGCTGGCGCTCCAGGCGCATGGTCGCCTCGACGACGAAGCCCAGCGTGCCCTCGGCACCGATGAATAGCTGGCGCAAATCGTAGCCGGTGGCGTTCTTGATCAGATCCTTGTTCAGCTCTAGCAGATCGCCCTTGCCGGTGACCACCTTCAGCCCGGCCACCCAGTTGCGGGTCATGCCGTAGCGAATCACCTTGATGCCGCCAGCGTTGGTGCCGATGTTGCCGCCGATCTGGCTGGAACCGGCAGAGGCGAAATCCACCGGGTAGTACAGACCCTTGTCCTCGGCGAACTGCTGCAGCTGCGCGGTGACCACACCGGGCTGGCAAACCACCGTGCGGTCCATCCCGTTGAAATCGAGAATCTGGTTCATGTAGTCGAAGGACACGACGACCTCGCCATCAGCCGCCACCGCGGCGGCAGACAAGCCGGTGCGCCCGCCCGACGGGACCAGCGCAACCTTGCGCTCGTTGGCCCAACGAACGATTGCCTGTACCTGCTCGACGTTCTTAGGGAACACGATGGCTGAAGGTGCAGGGGCGAAATGCTTGGTCCAGTCCTTGCCATAGGTTTCCAGGGAACTGGCATCGGTGAGCACTTTGCCGGGCTCGACCAGGGTCTTCAGCTCATCGATCAAGGCGGGGTCGGTCATGACGGGAACTCTCATACGATTCATAGTCACCCTGAATACGCTTCAGCTCAGGGATGGGGGTGCTTCGAGGGGCTCGTATGCTAGCATACGCCCCCCTTTCAACGTGCCTCGGCAGACTTCCCGACACCGCTTTCACCCGGTTCGGCCAGCCTTCGCTGGACACTTCAGTCCTATCCTTCGGCCTTAAGGTTTTAACGCAGATGAGCCAGACCTCTCTCGACAAGAGCAAGATCAAGTTCCTTCTCCTCGAAGGCGTACACCAGAACGCTGTCGACACTCTCAAAGCCGCAGGCTACTCCAACATCGAGTACCTCAAGACTGCGCTGACCGAGGAGGCGTTGAAGGAGAAGATCGCTGACGCCCATTTCATCGGGATCCGCTCGCGCACCCAGCTCACCGAAGAGGTTTTCGACTGCGCTAAGAAGCTGATCGCCGTCGGCTGCTTCTGCATCGGAACCAACCAGGTCGACCTCAATGCCGCCCGCGAGCGCGGCATCGCGGTGTTCAACGCCCCCTACTCCAACACTCGCTCGGTAGCCGAGCTGGTGCTGGCCGAAGCCATTCTGCTACTGCGCGGTATCCCCGAAAAGAACGCTTCCTGCCAACGCGGCGGCTGGATCAAGTCGGCGGCCAACTCCTTCGAGATACGCGGCAAGAAGCTTGGCATCATTGGTTACGGTTCCATCGGCACCCAGCTTTCGGTTCTGGCCGAAGCACTGGGCATGCAGGTGTTTTTCTATGATGTGGTGACCAAGTTGCCGCTGGGCAACGCCACCCAGATCGGCTCGCTATACGAGCTGCTGGGCATGTGCGATATCGTCTCGCTGCATGTTCCGGAGCTACCGTCCACCCAGTGGATGATCGGCGAGAAGGAAATCCGCGCAATGAAGAAGGGCGGCATCCTGATCAACGCCGCGCGCGGCACCGTGGTCGAGCTGGATCACCTGGCCGCTGCGATCAAGGACGAGCACCTGATCGGCGCCGCCATCGACGTGTTCCCGGTCGAGCCCAAGTCCAACGACGAAGAGTTCGAAAGCCCGCTGCGTGGCCTGGACCGCGTGATCCTCACGCCGCACATCGGTGGTTCCACTGCCGAAGCCCAGGCCAATATCGGTCTGGAAGTAGCGGAGAAGCTGGTCAAGTACAGTGACAACGGCACCTCAGTATCTTCGGTCAACTTCCCGGAAGTGGCGCTGCCATCGCATCCCGGCAAGCACCGCCTGCTGCACATCCACCAGAACATCCCCGGTGTGATGAGCGAGATCAACCGCGTGTTCGCCGAGAACGGCATCAACATTGCCGGCCAGTTCCTGCAAACCAATGAGAAGGTCGGTTACGTGGTGATCGACGTCGATGCCGAATACTCCGATCTGGCCTTGGAAAAGCTCCAGCACGTCAACGGCACCATCCGCAGCCGCGTGCTGTTTTAAAGCTGACACAGGATGAAAAAGGGAGGCTTCGGCCTCCCTTTTTCGTTACTGCCGGTTAGTCGGACGTTCAGCTCGCCGGAGCGTGATTACCGCTGGCGTCGGTACCGCGGCGCTCGGGCAGTTCCTGCTGCGAAGGACGCTCGACCGGTTCGACCGGCGGCACCTCGGGCGGTGCATCCAGCGTGGGTGGCCGGGGTTGGGTATCATTCTGCTGATCGATGACGTCCTGTCGGGGCTCGCGATTATCCAGCGGATGCTCGCGAGTTTTTTCCGGCAACGTCGGCCCGGTACCAGTCGCCAGCGCAGCGGAAGCGGCCGCGAAAGCTGCAACGAATATCAGAAGACGCAGATTCATGGCTCACTCCAAGAGTGGGTAACAGCTTGGCAGCCTCGCGCAACAACGGCTTTCAGCGGTACACCAGAGGCTAACGCTGCTTTTAAAGTAAAAAAGCCCCAACCAGCGTCGGCCGAGGCTTCGCAGGCCGTGACCGCATCAGTTGCCCGCACCGCCGGAGCCGCCCGCACCCGTACCGCCAGCACCCGCGCCAGTCGAGCTGTTACCGGTGCCAGTGGTATTGCCGACACCTGTGCCAGTACCGGTGCCTGGGCCTGCTTCAGCGCCAGAGTCAGTAGTAGTACCGGCGCCGGTGGTCATGCCCGAACGGTTGGTATCATCGGTGGTTTTGCCATCCATCGACTCGTTCATGGTTTCGCCGCTGGTGTCGCTGTCCATATCGGTAGTACCTGCCGCGAAAACGCCCGCGGACATCAGACTGGCCAGAGTCAAGGCAGCTAATTTTTTCGTTTGCATGTGTGCTCTCCTATTTTCCAAGGGTTACCTTCATTCCGGCATCAGGCAGGCGCAGGGGTTGCATCAGGCGCGTTACAAATTCTCTCCTGGACGCCGCGAAGCGCCAAAAACAGCACCGGCGAGGGATTACCGTTCGTCGCCATATGCCAGTCGTGACCGTTCGTCCTCTTCGGGGCGATCGCCAAGAAGATCCTCGACATAGAGCATGCGCACCAGAACCATGCCTACCGCCACCAACGGCGTGGCCAGCAATAATCCGAGCGTGCCGGCGAGCAGCCCAAACAGCAATTGCATACTGATGGTGAGCGCCGGCGGTACCGAGACGATGCGCTGCTGCATCCAAGGCGTGAATACGTAGCTCTCCAAGGCCTGCACGATGGCGTAGAGACCCACCACATAGAGCATGGTGCGGGTGCCTTCCAGCGACGCCAGCAGCACGGCGGGAACCACCGACAGCACCGGCCCAATATTGGGGATGAACGACAGCAGCCCGGCCATCAGCCCCAGCACCAGCGCCAGTTCGATATCCAGCAGCCACAGCCCCAGCGTGGTCAACACACCGATCAGCAGCATCTCGAAAAGCTTGGCGATCAGCCAGGATTGCAGCGTCGAGCCGCTCTGGTTCAGCACCGTGCGGGTGCGATTGCGATAGCCGAGCGGGACCAGCCTGATAAATCCATTAATGTAAACGCGAGGGTTTAGCGCCAGGCAGACGCCGATGACAAAGGCGACGACGAAACTGGTCAGGGCTCCGGCCAGCGACGTCATGACCTTGGTGATAACGCTGAAGGCACCGCCGCCCTGAGTGATGGTCTCTTCGACGTTGTCCTGATATTCCAGCAGCCGCCCGATCCATTCCGAGTCGTCGGCGCGTTCACGCAGGCGATCTACCGCCTCCGGCAAAGATTGGGACAGCGCATCGACCTGATCGGAAATGCTCGGTGCGACCAGCCAACCGAACAGGCCGGACGCCGTCAGCAAAGCCACGAAGAACAGCGCCATCGAAACATTGCGCGACAGCTGCGTCTTCTCGCTGAGCCAACGGCTGACGCCATGAATCAGCACACCGAAAAGGATCGCTGCGAATAGCAGCAGGAGGAAATCGAACGCCAGCCAGCCGACCAGCCCCAGCAACACCACCGCCGCGAGCACGCTGACCCTGACCATGGTCCGGCGCGCGACGCCTTTGGTATCGCCTACTTCAGTGTCGTCTGTCATTCGTTCCTCGTGGTCAACGCATTCAAGGTTACGACCGGAGGGGGTATGAGAAATTCATGGCGGAGCTTCAGCGCAGCAGCTGCCAGAGGGAAATGCCGATCCCGGCCAAGCTCTCGCCCGCCACCAGCCCGGCGGCGGCGACAATGACGAAGCGCTCCGCGAGGCTGCCCCAACGCGCAGAGAACAGCCAGGCCAGCAGCGCGCCGAAGGTCATCATCAGCGAGATCGAGGCCGGGATAATGAAAGCCAGACCGAGCGCCGCGGAACTCGGCAACCAGCGCAGCCGATGCGCCGGCAGCAGACCCTCGAATGCACCCAGCAATACGCCACTCAGCGCCCCCGCGAACATGGCCCAGCGGATATCGCTGCTGATCGAATCCAGACCCGCCGTCAGTGCCTCGGCTACCGCCTTCCAGGTGGCCACTGCCGGCGCCGGCCATTCGGCAGTAATCAGCATCGTCTGCGGGTCTGGAATCAGCAGTTGATAGACCAGCACCCCAACCATGCTGCCTACCAGAATGCCCAGGCACTGCGCGACCACCTGCCGAGATGGCGCGGCACCGATGGCGTGCCCGACCTTGAAGTCATTGAGCAGATCGGTGCATTGCCCCGCCGCACCGCCGGCGGTATTGGCGCTCATCAGGTTGATCGCCACCTGGCCGGGAGCGATCACGCCGAAACTCAGTTGCGACAGCTGACCGATGGCGCCGATCGGCGGGATGCCGGTGGCACCGACGACCCGCGCCGCCACCATCGCCAGCAGCAATGCCAACGGAATCGACAACGCCGCCATCAGCGGATGGATACCGAACAGCATGACTTGCAGGGCAATCACCAAGACTGCTGCCAAGGCCAGACCGAGCGCCGGTAAAGTGGCCGGTCGACGCAGCTGCAGGCGGCGCGTCGAGTCGTCCCGGCGTGCACGCAGGACGCGCAATCCGAGCGAGGTCAGCGTGGCGCAGACCATCAGGCTTACCCCCGGCCAGAGCAACCATTCGATCAGCAGCGCGAATTGCGGTCCGCTGGCATCCGCCGGTATCGTCACCAAACTATCGGCAACCAGCCAGGGCGCCAGCAGTCCCCATGCGAGTACCGCGCCGAGCAACAGCGACAGACCGACGCGCAGGCCGATGATCCCGCCGAACCCGACCAGCAACAGCGACGGCTCGAGACTGAACGTGAGCCGCTCCAGCTGGGCACTCGGCGCCCAACGCGGCAGCGCCCAGAGCAGGCTGTCGATCAGCTTGCTCGCCGCCGCCAGCAACGCCGCCGCTCCAAGCACCAGCAGTCGCCGGGTCGCTTCCGCGCCGTGGCTGTAGATCTGCTGCATGGTTGCCAGCGTGGCCATGCCCTCGGGAAAGCGTAGCTGCGCCTCGACGATCAGCGACGGGCGCAGATACCAGGCAACCCAGACGCCGAGAAAGCTCACCGAAAACACCCAGGCCATCAGCGGCAGGGTGTCCAGTTGCTGTCCGGTGATCAGCGTATAGGCGGGAATCGGTGCCACCAACCCACTGGAGATGATCGAGGCAGCGGACGAGGCGGCAGTCTGGTTGATATTGCTTTCGTGCAGCGACCAGGCTGGTCGGCGAAAGAACCTGGCCAGGCTTTGCCAGAAAGCGAACCCGACCAGCAGCGCAATGATCGACATATTGAAAGACCAGCCGATCTTCAACCCGGAATAAATATTCGAAGGCGTCAGCACAGCGCCCAGCAGCAAGCCGGTGGTCAACGCGCGCAACGTGAGTTCGCGAGACGGGCTCATGCCGGCTCCATCCAATGGGTGATTGACTCACCTTAGCCCATTCAGTCCACCCGGACGCTGACCTAACCGTCCGTCGGCTTATCGCCGTCCCAGCGCAGATGCCCTCTCAATCGCTACCTGAACGCTGAACTTAGTCATTTAGCGCCGGTCGTTTAGTAACTTTTCTACGCGACATAACGGTACCCAGACCAAGGATCGAACATGGACGAAGCGGATCTTACCCACCGGGAACGTAACCACCCTACTGTGACCCTGCTCACCGGCAATGAACTCTTGGGATTGTTCTTCAGACACTTCCTCGGTGAACAGGCCCAACTGGACGTATGCCTGACCCGGCTCGACGAAGCCTCCAGGGACGCCGCCGATCTCTATCTGGTCGACGCCGGCAACAGCCAGACCGAACAACTTTCCACGCTTCTCGATCGGCTCGACGAGCAAACGCCCGTAGCGCTGGTCAATATCGCTCCAGAGCAAGCCGAGCGGTTGGTGGACAAGCACCCCGGCATTCGCGGCGTGTTCTACAGCCATGCGACCCGCGAGCATCTGCTCGACGGCATCCAGGTGTTGCTCGATGGCGGCGATTGGCTGCCGCGAGTACTGACTGAGCGGCTGCTCAGCCAGTGGCGCCGCATGCGCCAGCTCGCCGGCAGCAAGCCGTCACTGACCCTGCGCGAGCGCGAGATTCTCAGCCTGGCCGGCAAAGGCCTGTCCAACGCCGAGATCGCCGAACAGCTGTGCCTGAGCCCGCATACCATCAAGAGCCACATCCATAACCTGCTGCGCAAGATCGGCGCCTCCAACCGCGCCGAGGCGGCGTTCCTGCTGCGCGGCCGGCTGGACTGGTCCGAGCCATGTCACGCCTGACGCTTGGCCTGCTCCTGCTACTTCTGGTCAGTCCGTTGCAGGCGCAGGAGCAGACGGAGCAGGCACAGGACGAAGCGGAACTGAGCGGGCTGATCATTGACAACACCATCACCCGCTTCGGCCACGACTTCCACCGCTACCTGAGCTTCCAGTTGCAGGACGCTAGCGACCTCGATGCCGATCTGGTGGTCCGCGAGCGGCCCTCGGCACGCTGGGGCAGCCTGGTCTGGGTGGAATACGGCCAGCGCACCGTGTACCGCCGGTTCCTGCAACCCAACGTAGCGGAAATCGAGGCAATCGCTGACGAAGCCGCACGGCTTATTCTCGATGAAATCAGCCGCAGCAAGCTGCAGAACCTCCTCCAGGACACCTTCGATATGGATCGCGATGAGCTTTAACCATGCGACAGGATTAAGCCGTTCCATTTATCAGCAAAGGTGTGTTTTGCATCATTCGATGGATGTTCATCGCAGCGTTGCCAATCAAGAATCCGAGCACTATTCCGAGGTGCCTGCATGGATTGTCTAGCGCTGTTTCGCCGCGGCTTGTTCGCCACCCTTCTACTGATCGTCAACGTTCCGCTCCAGGCCGCCGATCTGCTGGACAATGCCGACCTCGCCGACAGCTCGTTCAGCCTCGGTGACACGGCGGGCCTCACCACACAGCTACCCGCCGGCCAAACTGCGCAGGTGCTGCAGCAAGGCAGCGACAACCTGGCCGACCTCAGCCAGATCGGCGAGAACCAGCTGGCCAGCATCATTCAGCAGGGCAGCGATCAGCAGGCCTTCATTCTCCAGCAGGGCGAAAACCAGCTCGCCACCATTCTTCAGATCGGCCAGGGCAATCTGGCCGATATCACCCAGATCGGCAGCGACAACGTGGCGGCTATCGCCCAGGTAGGCGCCAATAACAACGCCAGCATCGAGCAGCTCGGCAGCGGCATGAGCAGCAGCGTCATCCAATACGGAAGCGGCCAGCGCGTCCAGATCGTTCAGCACCGCTAAAACAACAAAAGGAAATTGTCATGCGCAGACTGCACACCATCGCGTTTACCGCTCTGCTGGCTACGGCCATCGGCGCTCACGCCGATAACACCGCCGAGGTCGATCAGACCGGCAACGACAATACCGCCACCATCGACCAGACCGGCATGCTGAACGAAGCGCTGGTCAGGCAGAACGGCACCAGCAACACGGGCTCGATCTATCAGGCCCAAGCCGCTGAATCGAACCGGGGCAACATCGTGCAGGTTGGCGGCAACAACGATGCCTCCATCTATCAATCGCCCGACAGTTACTTCGCCACTGCAAGCGTCTATCAGCAGGGCAACGGCAACAGCGCCGACGTGCTGCAGACCTGGTACGCCAATGATCTGAACATCAGCAGCATCGGCGAAGGCAACTCCATTTCCGCCACGCAACAAGGGTTTGCACAGGCCGAGGCGTATCAGATCGGTAATGACAACACGGTAACCCTGACGCAGAACGGCATCTACCACGGTACGCGTCTTGCGGTGTACCAGGTCGGCGACGAAAACCTGGCCACGGTCGACCAAGGCGATGCCGGCAATATCCAGCTGGCCCAGAATGGCAATCTGAACACTGCGCATGTCACGCAGAACGCCTTGTTTGGTGAGGTCACGTTCAATCAGGCCGGTGACGATAACTTGCTGACCGTTGAGCAAAGCGGTCGCGGCCATAGCTTCCAGGGTTATTCGATCGGCGATGACAACAGCGTCGAACTGGTCCAGGGGTTCGAAGGCAACCAGGCCAGCGTGGCCCAGACAGGCGATGGCAACCTGGCCGACATCCGTCAGCTTGCCCAGTACAGCGAGGCACGGATTACCCAAACGGGCGATGCCAACGCGGCCTACATCAACCAGGCTGCGGCAAACATGACGGCTATCATTCAACAAACCGGTACCGGCAACCTGGCTACCGTCAGCCAGCAATAGCCATCTAGCACTCCACTTCGCAGCGCCAAACGAGCGGAGCCACCCTCATGTTGAGCGCCGTGACCCTGGCAAGCCTATTGCTGGCGTCCGGTGCCCTGCCGGTCGCGGCTCGCCTCGAACTGACTCCCGAAGGCAACGATCGGCTGGCGCTGCGGCTCTGCTTCAGCAGCCCGCAGGCGCACAACCTGAGCTATAGCCTGGAGGTCCGGACCAGCGGCAAAGCCGGGACCAGCCGCAGTAGGCAGTCTGGCGCACTGGTCAGTGGTCCTGCCGCTCAATGCCCGCTCAACAATCGTCTCGGCCTGTCCGCCGATAGCCGTGTCGATGCGACCCTCGAATGGAGCATCGATGGCCAACCGCAGCCGCCGCTGCAGCAGAGCTATCCAGCGGCCCGGCCGGCCAGCCCCGAGGCTGCACCTGGCGAACCGCCACCCATGGAGTTGGAACTTCAGCCCATCGAGCAACCACACGAAGCACCTGAGCTGATAGCCGGCACCGTTCCTCCCGCTGTGCCCGTCTCAGACCTGCGATAACCCCAGCGGCTCGTTCCTCGCCACTCGACGCCCCATCTCGATGCCCTTCAGCTCGACGTAGTGATACGTCAGGCTCGACACCGCCAACACCATACCCAGTTCGAGCAAGGTCAGCAGGTCATCCACGAGCACACTGCCGGTGCTGATGTAGCGCATGATCTGCTCGCTGCCAGGCTGCTGAAGAATCATGGTGTATTCGCTGCCCGTGAGCTTGGACATCACCACCGCGGCGCTGGTGAAGGCGAAGATCACCGCAGCGTGCGTCAGGTAAATAGAGAAGGACAGTTCACCCAACCGGGCAAAGCCCCGTCGCTGCAACAGCCACGAAACCGCACCGCGTTCGCCAGCGAAAACCAGCACCACCACACAGAACAGCAGGCTAGCGATGATGCCTTGATGCGGGGTCGGGTGCGTCAAGGTGCGATAGACCAGCAACAGACACAGCACCTCCAGAACGCTGAAGAACAGCCTGTCGTCGATCCGATCGAGCGCCGGTTCGAGCGCCTGATACAGCCGATAGGTCAGCGCACCGGCGAAAAAGCAAGACGCGCCGCGCCAGATGAACGGCTTGATCACGTCGAGATCGACGTACAGCGCCACGAAGGAGATCAGCGTCGCCAGCGCGAGGAGCCGCCCGCAATAGCGCGGCACAAGCAACAACACCAGCGCCAACAGCATGTACAGGTAGTACTCGATGCTGATGCTCCAGGCTGGTGTGTTGAAAGACAAGCTATTGAAGCCGCCTATCCACGACTGCAGCAACAACGCGTTGGGCAGGATCTCGCTCGGCGCCGTCTTGCCGGTGAACGCGGCATCGTTGAAAGAAAATCCATGGTGCTCCGCCCACAGCTTGCCGAACTCCAGGCCGATGAACACCAACAGCATCACCAGATGCAGCGGATACAGCCGAAAGGTCCGGCTGATGACGAAACGCCTCAGGACCTGCGGGCCGAATTCGCGAGTGCCATAGGCGTGAAACATGACGAAGCCGCTAAGCACGAAAAAGAACTCAACGAAGAGGTCGGCGTGCCGGAAAAAGCTGAGTTCGGAAAAACTCAACAAGATCTGGGTATGAAACAACACAACCGCAACCGCACAGATACCGCGAAAACTATCCAGTACGACAAAGCGTTTCATTCATGCACCTTGCTCGACATCCAAGTACGCCCGCCGCATCGATTGATCGAGCAGCGCCTCCTAACCACATCCGCAGGAAGAACCTCCAAACGCAAGTACTAAGAGCAATCTGCCATCAAAGAGTTCCAGCAATTATTTCAAACTATTTCCGAGAAGTCGGGCGTCCGTAAGGCTCTGTCGCAGCCATCCATCGCCTCTCTGGAACCGCAAGCGGGCCTGTGGCTTCTACCGAGCCAACCCATCATTGCCGGCGTGGCCGGTGGCAACAGGAGATCCGATGCGAACTTCCCTGAAACCCCTGCATGAACAAGTCATTGTCATCACCGGTGCTTCGAGCGGCATTGGCCTGGCCACTGCTCGCCTGGCCGTCGAAAAAGGCGCCCGCGTGGTGCTGGTGGCACGCAACGAACTGGCCTTGGCAGATGTTGAGCGCGACCTGAATGCGGGCGACCGGGTCCTGCATGTGATGGCCGACGTCGGTGAGCGCGAGCAGCTCGAACGGGTCGCCAGCCAGGCCGTCGAGCGTTTCGGCGGTTTCGATACCTGGATCAACAATGCCGGTAACTCCGTCTGGGGCCGCTTCGACGAGGTCAGCGACGAGGATCACTACCAAGTCATGCAAACCAATTTCTGGGGCACCCATTACGGCTCTTCGATTGCGGTGAAACATCTGCGCAACAAGGGCGGCGCGCTGATCAACATCGGCAGCGTGGAGTCGGCCAATGCGCTGCCCTTCCACGCCAGCTACAGCGCCAGCAAGCATGCGATCAAGGCGATGACCGATGTACTGCGGGTCGAGCTGCAGAAATCCGACACACCGATATCGGTGACCCTGGTGCGGCCGTCCTCCACCGACACCATGTTCATGGACCATTCGAAGAATTACTTGCCCAGCGCGCCAGTGTTTCCGCCGCCGGTCTACGCGCCGGAAGTGGTGGCACAGGCGATCCTCCACGCGGCCGAGCATCCGCAGCGCGACGTCTACATCGGCAACGCCAAGCTGCTGTCGCGCCTGGCGCAGAACGCCCCGCGCCTGGCCGACTGGGTCAACCGAACCTTTGTCTACAATGCCATCCAGAGCGGCCGCCAGGACCGCCACCGCGACGGCGCATTGCATGACCGCGACGTTGGTCGGGCCGGCGATGGCAAGGCCTCCGGCAATTATCCCGGCATGGTGCTGACACGCAGCCTTTATACGCGCGCCTCGCAGCATCCGGTGGCGACTACGGCTGCCGTAGCAATGGGTGCGATCGCTGTCTTTGCACTGCTCGGGCGACGTCAGCGCTGAAGTCCGATCGACACGCAGCAGCGGCGGCTAAGCTGCCCCGCGGCTGGTGTCGATGCTATTGCAACCGACCGACGAACAGGCGCTCCGGGAGCTGCCTCGAAAGATATCTACTGCTACAGTTCTGTATCGCGCCAGCCCATAACCTCCATTGGGCATGGCCCATGACACCAAAGGCAGGCTGAATGCCGCGAAGGCTGCTCCTCAAGACGCTATTTCCCGCCGCGGTGCTGTTGCCGGCACTCGTCTACGACCACCGTCGGCTTCCGTTGTCTTCCCTCTAGCGGACTGGAAAGCTCGTTATCCATGAGCTGTTACTTCTTTTCTATAAGCGCATGTAACACGGTTCGGACAGAATCAGGACAAGCTCGTATATATTCCAACTGACAGTTATTTCTCTGCCAGCGCGTTATCACGATCGTCGATTTGCACTATCGATGCATGCGCGTTTGCCGCTCCAACTCTCGTTAGTAGCATGAGTCCCGTGCCCACTCTATCGAGGACATGAACATGAAAACATTATTGGCAAGTCTGGTTATGGCCAGCGTCACGACAACTGCTCTGGCCGTTCCGCCAACTCATCCGCAACCTTTGCTGGGCGAAGCACACAGCATCAGTACCGTGTTGGACCGTGCCGCGCCCGATCGCACTGTCTCGGAAAATGGCTTTGAACGGACGCCACTTGGCGAGCAATTTGCCGAAGATGGATTTGATCTGACACCGCAGGCAGACCGTATTGCCGATGATGGCTTCGATCGCACACCGCTGGGTCAAATGATGATCGCCGAGGATGGCAGCGACCGAACCGGTCTAGGCCGAACTTAAAAAACAACCGATTCACCTAAGGCGCCGTAGGCGCCTTTTTAATTATCAGCAATTTTTATTTTTCTATGCGAAGCGATAAAACTTTTATTCGGCGAGCGGCTGTAGAGTTCAATTTTATTAATCATCTCCCGCAACTAGCACAACGGAATTAGCTTATAACCAATATCGCTCTGTTAGTTACAGCGCACTACCGGCCGGCAGCTTCAATTACCATAACCAACCCAGCCACAACATAGCCGCCAACAGCCAGGCACTCATTGCAAGCGCGCCGGTATCCCAGAAGCGGTTCCAGCACCGCTCCCGCTGCCGCCAGCGCGGCTGGTCCGGTTCGGCGTTCGGCACGGCCAGCGGCGGCCGCTGCACCAGACGTTTGAGCCGCAGCGACAACCAAAGCGCCGGGCTGGGCAGCGCAGCCAGCTGTGCCGGCACCGTCCAACCCGATTTCAGCGCCACCCCGGCCAAGACAATTGCCAGTAACAGCGGCCACAGCGCCGCCCAGATGCCGCCCGGGTAGAGGCCATGCAGCATGGGATCGCGCAAGGCAGGCCAAGCCCAGGGCAACAACAGCGCCAGGCTACTGAGCAACGCCCAGGGCAACAGCTGACGAAGCGGTGGCCCGGCTGCCGGCGCATCCCTGGCATCGCGGCGCAGCAGCCACAGCGCGCGGATCAGCAGCAAGGCGGTGGTCAGGCTGCTGAGGCTCAGCCAGACCAGCCAGCCCTCGAATTCGCCGCTGTGCCAGACGTCCTTCAACGCCGTCTTGACCGCCCCTCCACTGCTGAGCGGCAGTCCAATGATCGCCAGCGCCGGCACGGCCAGTAGCAACCAGCCGAGCAGCGGCAGGCGACCCGCATGAATCAGTCCGGCAGCGAGAAACAACGCGCCTTTGGCCAGCCCGTGATGCACCCCGTAGAGCATCAGCACAACGGTCATCGCCTGATATTGCTGCGGATGGCGCCACGCCAGCGCCAACAGCATCACCAGATAACCCATCTGGCTGACCGAGGAATAGGCCAGCGCCGCCTTGGCCTTGTCGCTGCACAACCCCAGCAATGCGGGGTAAATGGCGCCGAAGATTCCCACCGCGAGCAGCACGTCGGCCCAGCTCGACAACAGCGGATCGCTCTCCGGCAGGCAGCGCCAGATGCCCAGGAAACCCGCCTTGAGCATTGCCCCGGACAGCACCGCGCTGGCCGGTGCCGGCGCTGCCGGATGCGCCAGCGGCAACCAAACGTGCAGCGGCCAGAAACCGGCCTTCAGCCCCAGGCCAGCAAGCAGCAACAGCAACGTCAGGCCATCCATAGGCAATGCTTGCCAGGCCGCGAAGGAAAAATCACCGCTGGCGGCGTGGCTGCGCAGCATCAGTGCGGCGAGCAAAGACATCTCGCCGAGGATCGCCAGCTGAAGATACAGCCGCCCGGCACGCCGCGGGCCGGGACCGCCCTGATGGACGATCAGCCCGTAGGCCGCAAGGCTCATCACACTGAAGCCAAGGTAAAAACTCAGCGCGTCGGTGGAGATGATCAGCAGCAGGTTGCCGGCCAGCGCGAGCAGCCAGAATGTCCAGAAACGCATCCGCCGGGAGTCGTCAGCCTGGCTGCTGCTGGCGAATATTCCGGCGCAGCCCCAGAGCAAGGCGGTAAAGCCCAGCCATGCGCGACTCAGTTCGTCATTCGCGCCCCAACGCATGCCGTCCCAGAGCATCGGCAAATCCAGCGCCGACATCGGCCAAATGACCAAGGCCAGCGCCGGTATGCAGGCCAGCCACAGCCAGCCGATCGCCCGCTCGCGCCAGACCGCCAGCGCCAAGCCGGCCAGCAAGGGTGCCAGCGGCACCAGCAACCAGAACCAGGCGCCGCTCATATTTCGAACTCCCGGTCGACGATCAGCTGAGCCCAGCCCAGCGGACTTAGCGCGGTGCCGGCCAGTAGCCCGACCAGCACTGCCAGCGCCGCGGTGAACAGCGGCGGGAGCAGCAGCATCCAGTGGGTTTCCCAGCGTTCCTCGCGCCAGTTGTCTTCGTGCCAGTCGGCCGGTGATGCAAACCAGCCACGCCATAGCAAAGGAAGGAAATATCCAGCGTTGAGCACGGCCGAGGCCATCAGTACCAGCAATACCCAATCCTGCCCGACTTCCAGCGCGCCCATGCCCAGCGCCCATTTGCTGACGAAACCGGCAATCGGCGGAATACCGATCATGCCCAGTGCGCCGATGCTGAACGCGGTCATGGTCAGCGGCATTCGCCGGCCGACGCCGTCCATCTCGCGGATGCGGTGGATGCCCAGGGTTTCGGCGAAGTTGCCCGCGCAATAGAACAGCGTCACCTTCATCAACCCCTGATGAACCAGATGCACCAGGCCGCCGACTGCCGCGATCGGGCCGAGCATCGCAACGCCAAGGGTGACGTAGGAAACCTGGCTGATGGTCGAGTAAGCCAGGCGCTTTTTCAGCTCCTGCTGCTGCAACGCTCGCAGCGAGCCATAGAGAATGGTCGCCGCGGCCAGCCAGAGCAGCGGACCAGCCATGTCCAGCTGGCCCAACGCCTCTGCGCCGAATACGTCATAGACCACCCGAACGATGCCGAACGCCCCGGCCTTGACCACCGCCACCGCATGCAGCAAAGCGCTGACCGGCGCCGGTGCGACCATCGCCTGTGGCAGCCAGCCGTGCAGCGGAATCAGCGCCGCCTTGACGCCGAGCCCGGCCACCAGCAGGACGAACGCCACCCGCAGCGCCAGATCGTGCTCCCCCACCGCTTGTAGCAAGTAGCCGCCAGGCTGGAAATCCTGCCCGCCCGCCAGGCCGTGCAGCAGCGCCACGCCCATCAGCACCAGCGCCCCGCCACCGACGGTATAAGCGAGATAGATGCGTCCGGCACGCAGCGCCTCGGGTGTGCCGCGATGTACCACCAGGGGAAATGTGGCCAGCGTCAGCATTTCGTAGAACAGCAGAAAGCTGACCAGATTGCCTGCCAGCGCCAGCCCCACGGTGGCGCTGACGCAGAGGCTGAAATAGCCGAAGAAACGTGAGCGCAGCGGCGAGTGTTCGAGATAGCCAATGGCGTAGATGGTGGTCGCCATCCACAGCACCGACGATAGCGCGACGAACAGCAACGACAAGGCATCGCCTTGCAGCACCAACGGCGCGCCAGGCAGGAACGGCAAGCTGAAACGAAACTCCAGGCCGCGGCTGACGCCATAGATCATCGCCACTACCAGCAGCAGCTTGATCGCCACGCCACAAAGGTTGAGCGTGACCCGAAGCCGTTGCTGATCCTCGCGCAGAGTGAAGATGAGCAGCCCCGGCAGCAATGAGCTGAGCACGATCGCCAGAGGCAGCCAACTGGTCCAGCTCATCGCGCCACCCCGCCGAGCCAGAGCAGCAAGGGCTCACTGATCAGCGCCAGGCTCAGCACCAGCAACGCTGGCAGCATCGCCAGCCATTGCGCCAAGGGATCCGGCACGACGCTCGGCGGATTCGGCTTGGCCCGGTCGAAGCCCAGCGCTACCACGCGGAAGACATAGGCGGCGGACATCAGCGTACCGAGCAGCACGCCGAACGCCCAAGGCCAATGCTGCGGCTGTTCGAACAATGGCTGCAGCAACAACCACTTGGCGAGAAAGCCGCCACTGGGTGGCAGCCCAATCAGACTGGCACCGGCCACGGCGAAGGTCGCCATCGCCACCGGCATGTTCTGGCTGGCACCTTTTAGCGCACGCACCCGTCGCGTACCGAGTACTCGTTGCAACTCACCAGCGGCGAGAAACATCGACACCTTCGCCAGGCCGTGAGCGAGGATGAACAGCCACAGCGCCGCCTCCATCCGCGGCTCCTGCCAGTGCAGCAACGACCCCAGCGCCAGCAAGGCATAGCCCAGCTGGGCAACCGTCGAGTAGGCCACCAGCATTTTCAGCCGCGGCGCGCGCAGCGCCGACCAACCGCCAGAGAGCAACGCGAGGATGCCGGCGGCGGCGAACAGCACACCGGCCTGGCGACCCAGCTCGGGCGGGGCGATCTCGCTCCAGATCAGCCAGAGGATGTAGATCGGGCCCTTCACTACCAGTGCCGAGAGCAAGGCACTGACCGCTGTCGGTGCGCCGGAATGCGCCGGGGGCAGCCACAGATGCAGCGGCCACAGCGCAGCCTTGAGCATTAGCCCCAGGCTCATCAGCAGCAGCGCCAGGCGTGTGCTGGCGTCAGCCTCGGTCAGCTCCGCCAGCACCCAGACATCGAGCACGCCGTAGCGGCCATAGAACAGCGCAACGCCGAATAGATAGGCGAGCGAGCCGGCCAGCGACAACATCAGGTAATTGAAAGCGGGTCGATAGGCCTTGCGCCCGGCCAGTGCAACCAGCGCTACGGCGCTGAGGCTGAGCAATTCGAGCGTGACGTAAAGATTGAACAGATCCGCCGACAGCCACAGCGCCACCAGCGCCGCATGCAGCAGACAGGACAGCGGCCAGTAATCCTCGCTGCCGGTGGCATGCGCGCTGCGCGCGGCATACAGCGCGACCAGCAAATGCAGGCCGGCGGTGAACACCAGCAACAATGCCGTCAGCGGGGTCAGCTGGAAGCGGATCGCAAGCGGCGTCTCCCAGCCGCCAATCTGCAGCAATTGCGGCCCCAGCTGCATCGCCTGCTGCAGGGCGACGGCAGCGGCCAGCAGACTGCCGATACTGATGGCGATCACCCATAGCCCGCTGCGGCGCGGCTGCAGTAACACCAGCAGCAAACCACCGGCGAGCGGCAGAGACAGGCTAAGCAACGCCGCGTTCATTGCCGCGGCTCCTGTCGATCATGCGCCACGCCAGCCAGCCGCAGCGCCAGCGCGGTAGCGCTGACTGCTACCACCAACCCGGTGACCACCAGCGCCACCAGCAGCGGATCGCTCGGCTGGCTGCGCGCGGCCAGGGCGATCATCACCAAAAAAACCCCGCTGCCCATCAGGTTGAAGGCGATGATCCGGCGCAGCGCCTGACGCAGGCTCAGCAGGCCGTGCAAACCGAGCAACCAGAGCGCGGCGCCGACAGCCATCCAGAACAGGCTGCTGGTCATGCGGACTCGCCTTCGCCGACGACCAGCAGGCTCAGGCTGGCGGCGATCGAAAGTGTCGCCACCGATTCGATCAGCACGATCAGCAGCTTGGCCGACCCGCTGGGATAGGTCAGCCACCCGCTCCCCAGCCAGGCGGTGGCAATGGCGACGCCGATAAAAACCAGCAAGCCGCCCAACACCAGCAGCCGCAACGGCGCGAAGGACCAACGCAATAGCGGCAACAGACCGGACAGGCGCAGCAGCACCACGCCGGCCGCCAGCAATGCGCCGGCCTGAAAAGCGCCACCCGGTGCGCTGGCGCCACGCCAGAGAACATAGCCAGCGGCGAGTACCAGTAGCGGCGCCAGTACCCGCGCCCATGCCCGTAGCAGCGGCCAGGGCTCATCCAGTTCCAGCCGTCGCGGCCCGAGCTGGCGCGCCCCGAGCAGCGCCAGCAACAGGACGGCAAGCTCCAGCAGCGTGTCCCAGGCGCGGAAGTTCAGCAGCACGGCGGTCACCGGATGGCTGACGCCGGTTTCCGACAGATTCCGGGCTATCGCGGCGGGCAGCTGCGACTGGCGCTCGCCAAGCGGCGCCAGCCCCTGCAAAAGCAGGATCAGCAACGGCAACACCACCGCGGCAGCCGCCAGGCGCTGACGGAACCCGGAAATTTCGGGCAGCTCGGCCCGATCCGGCTGACGGGCCAGCGCGGCAAACAGCAGCACACCGGTCAGCCCGGCACCGATGGCCGCTTCGGCCAATGCCAGATCCGCTGCGCCCAGGCGCGCCCAGATCAGTGCCAGCGCCAGGCCGAAAGCGATGAACAACAGCACGCTGGCGTAGAGGTTGCGCCCGTGCAGCGCGCCGAAGGCCAGGCCGAGCAACAACAGGCCGAGCACACCGTCGAACAGCCATTCAGTCATCGCCGGGCTCCTCGTCGGCCTGCCGCGCCAACAGCTGGCAGGCGGTGGCGCTGGAGGCCAGCAGCAACAGCCAGATCAGCAGCATCTGACCGACCTCCAGCAGGCTTTCGGCGCGAATCGACAAGCCGGCGACGACCAGTCCGAGGCCCAGGGTGTCGGCCTTGGTCAAGGCATGCAACCGGCTGACGGTGTCGGGAAAGCGCAGCAGCCCGACGCTGCCGGCGGCGAAGAACAGCAACCCGGTGATCAGCAACAGCCAACTCAGGCCGTCCAGCAGCAGTTCAGTCATGCCGCCTCCGCCGCAACAGCTGCACCAGGGCGGCACTGGCCACCGCCGCCAACAATCCCAGCACCAGCGCCACATCGCGCAGCGCCGGTTGCGCCTGCCACTGCGCCATCACCAGCAGCAGCGCGGTGCCGGTCGTGCCGAACAATTGGATTGCCAGCAACCGATCCACCCGCCCCGGACCGAGGACCACACGAACAAGACCCACGACGATGGTCAGCAGCAGCAGCGCCGCGTACAACGCCATCAGCGCCCAGCCCCGGTATTAAGCAGTTGGCTCAGGCGCTGCTCCAGCTCAATCACGGTGGGCTCCCACGGCTGGCGTTCGTCGAGGACATGTACTCGCATCCGGTTGCCATCGATCCGCGACGACAGCGAGCCCGGCAGCAGTCCGATCAAGGCCGAGAGCAACAGTCGTACCCGTGGAGATTCGCTGCGCAGCGGATAGTCGAGCCAGGCTGGCTGCAGCGGCCGCCGCGGGTGCAATGCGCGCACTGCCACGTCCCAGCCACCGGCAACCATTCGCCCGAGGAAGAACCAGACGAATCCAGGCAGCACCGACAAGGATGGTCGCCAGGGGCGGATGCCCAGCCACACTGACAGCACGACCGCCAGCACGATGCTCGGCACGCCCAGCAACCAGCCGCCACCCTCCGCGAACAGCGTCCAGAGCGCACCGTAGAGCAGCATCCAGCCCAGCCCGTCGGCCCAACGGCGACGCACTCCAGTCTCTTCCATCGCGGGTTCTCCTTGCTGGCAGGTCAAGGTGTTGGACTGGGCTCAGCCACGGCGTTCCGTCGAATGCGGCGATGGGCTTGTATCGGCGCATTGCGAGCGCCGCCGCGGACGGCCCGGTTTCGGTGAGTCACTTGGGCGCCCGGCAAGGCACGTTCAAGGATTGCCCCGGCTCGAGCAGCATCTGACCGCCAGCGTGATGCACCGGCACCGCTCGGTCGTTGCCGCTGCTGGCCGTCACCTGCAGACAGCCGTGCTGTAGCCGTAATTGCAGATGCGCCTGGCGGTAAACCAGCGACAGCGACACGTGCGGCAGCTGCGCGGGCGGCGTGGGGAAAATGTGCAAACCGTCGAGTTCGGACCGCACACCGAAGTAGTGGCGCTGAAGAACGTCGAGCGAACCGGCCATGCAGCCCAGGTGTACACCCTCCTGCGTGCCGTCGTTGCTCGGGTCCTGCAGATCGGTATCCAGCACTTGTCTGAAATAGAGCCAGGAAGCCTCGCTATCGACTTGGGCCAGGGCACCGGCGCAGACCACTTTCGACAGACTCGACTCGTGGGTGATACGTGCCAGATGGTAGGCCAGCGTTCGACGAAGGCTTTTCTCGTCGTGCTGATAACCGAGCCGCTGAAACAGCTGCTGCAGGCTCTGCCGTGGCAGCAGATGGTGCGCCATCAATACATCGGCCTGCTTGCTCAGTTGATAGCGATCACAGCTGTCGTGCCGCGCTTCGAGCATCCAATCCAACCGCGGCCGGTCACCGTGCAGCCATTCTTGCGGCGGCGCGTCGAGTTGGTCGAAGCCGTCGAACTGGCTGAGCACATCGCCGTCGATGAAGGGCAGATACATGTGGCGACTGATGTGATCCCAGTTTTCCGCCTCGTCCGGTTCGAGCTGCAGCCGATCACGTAACGCGGGAGCCGCGTCCTCGGGCAGCAACTCGAGCACCTGCAGCGCGCGGCAAAGCGTCCAGACCGCCATGAGGTTGGTATAAGCGTTGTTGTCCAAGCCGGGTTCCGCCGCGCCGGGGTAACCATTGTGGTATTCGTCCGGGCCGATCACGCCGCAGATGAGATAGCGCTGCCGAGACTCGTCGAAGCGTGCGAGGCTGGCCCAGAAGCGCGCCACTTCGATGATCAGCTCACCGATAGGCCCAGCCAGCAGCGTCTCGTCCGCGGTCGCCAGATAGAGCTGCCACGCATCGAACGCCACAGCCGAGCCGATATGGCGCTGCAGGCGGGTGTGGTCAGCCATCCAGCGACCCGACATCGGGTTGCATTGCCACGGCGGGGTTTCTTCCTCGCCGCTATCAGCGCTGCGCCAGGGAAACATGGCGCCCCGCAGGCCGGCCCGACGCGCACGCTCACGGGCCTTATCCAGACGCCGATAACGGTAATCAAGCAGGCTGCGCGCCACGTCGGGGAAATGCGTAGCGAGGAACGGGAAGGCGAACACCTCGTCCCAGAACACTTGCCCGTAATAGCCCTCCATCCAGCCGCGCGGCGGAAAACCGATGTCCTGGCCGATGCTGTGCGGGGACCCTGTCTGTAGCAAATGAAAGGAATGGAAGCGCAAGGCCAGATGCAATTGCGGGTCATCCGATTCGATCGGCATGCGTCGCCAGAGCTGTGCCCAGCCATGGCTGTGTGCCTGCTGCAAACTGGCGAAGTCCTCGGTCGGCAATTGCTTGAGCAGCTGCTCCCGAGCCTCGCCATCGTCCGTCGGACGCTCATCGTCGACGCGCACCACCACCCGTTTTTCGATGACTAGCCGGCCGTCTGCCGGAACAGCGCATTCAGTCTGCTGAATCAGCCGCTGCTCGACCTGCTGGCCATGCCAAGGCAGACGCAGCCCCGGCGTCTGGACCTGCACGGCCATCGCCAATCGACGGCGATCGTCATACAAGGTTGCGCTGACCGCAGCGCCACCCAAGTCATCGTGCTGAAAACCCACCGCGCCGAGGCGCCGCCCCTCGTAGGCATCATTGCGCCGAATTGCGGCATTGGTCACGGCGCCATCGAGAGTCGCGCGCAGACGCAGCCGAGCGACCTCGGGCGGTACTCGCAGCTCCCAGCGCAGTACCGCGAGATGTGGCGTGGCCATGCTGACGAAGCGGGTTTCGTGCAACTTCACCATGTGGCCAGCCATGACGAATTCCAGTTCACGCTCGAGCAGCCCGCTATCCAGCGTCAGGCATTGGCGGTAGCCACGCAGCTCGACACCATCGAGGCTGTACCAGTCGCCGTCATCCAGCGCGAAGCTCAGACCGAAAGGATCGGGCAGGTTTACCAGCGCGGCCATCCGCACCGCGCTGCCATTCACCTCGCGGGGCGCATCGTCGTACCAGCCGGCACGGTAAAAACCAGCATAGTGGTCGCCGCCGTTCGCCGAATGCTGTGCAGCCGCTTCCGGCGCGCAGGCGCGGCAGGCCAGCACGCCGTTGCCCATCGCCAGCAGCGCTTCGCGCCGGCGCTCGTCGGCAGGATCGTAATGATCGAAGACCAGCTTGCACGGCATCTGATCAGTCATCGACAGGCCTCGCCTTAGCGAGCAAACCGTGCGCCATCGAAGCTACCTGCTCGCGCTCGGGATACGCCGGCTGAGAGCCATAACCGGTTACCGCCAGGTTGGCCGCGGCTACGCCCCAAGCCGCGGCCTCACGTGGCGCCAGTCCTTCTAGCAGTGCGATGGCGAACACGCCGGTAAAGGCATCGCCAGCGCCCGTGGTATCCACCGGCTCCACCTCGCCCGGTGGTATGTGCAGGGTTTCCTCGGCGCTAGCCAGGACACAGCCACCATCGCTCAGTTTGATGCAGACAATCGGCGTACCGGCCCGCTGTAGCTCACGCGCAGCACGCGCGGCGGCCGCGATGGAGTCGACCGGATGACCGACCAACGCCTCGGCCTCGGACGCGTTCGGTGTGATCGCTTGCAAAATAGGCAGCAGGTCGCGCTCCAGGCGATCCGGGAAGGACGGGTCGAGCACCGAACCGATGCCCTCGCGCGCGGCGGCCTCTATCGCGAGGCGAACTACCCAGGCGGGGATCTCATAATCAAGCACCAGGCTTGCCGGGGTCTCGCATGCCTCGATGGCCGCGACCATGGCGTCCGCCGCCGCTTGGTCCCAGCAATCGTTGGCATTGGTCGCGAGCACGATGTGTTTCTTCGCATCCGGCGGAACCATGATCATCGAAACGCCGGTGGATCGGCCGGCGGCGCGCCCGACCTCATTGACCTCCACCCCCGCCTGCCGCAACGGGGCGAGCGCCTGCTCGGCCAGCTCGTCGTCACCCACGCGCCCGAGCAGGCAGCTGCGATGGCCGAAGCGCACGGCAAGGTAAGCGGTGTTGCTCGCTTTGCCGCCGGACAAGCGGCTCAGATCATGAGCGATCAGCGTTTCGCGACTGCCGAGCGGTTCGTCGACCCGCACCTGGAAATCGGCATTGATACTGCCCAGCGACAGCAGGGTGAGGCGTTGCATGGACAGCTCCGACAGCTCAGGCTCGTCCTTAAACGGACCTGAACCGCCAGCGAGGGTTCGCGTTCCGCGCGCCGCTCCCGCGATCCGCTCGGTCCTTGTGCAAAGGAACACATACAGCAAGGTGCAAATTCCGATCATTGGCGACGCTTCTACAAAACGATTACTGGCGCCGTTAGGAAAACAGAATAGAATTCGCGTCCTTTTGCACGCAGCCCACCACCCCGGCGCTGCGTTTTGCCGAATGCCCTACCCGGGTTGCCGGTCTGCTGCTGGAGATACACGATGTCTACCGAACCCGTCACCCTGATGGTGGCCCGCCGCGTGCGCGATGGCCGTTACCACGAACTTCTCGCCTGGCTGCACGAAGGCGAACAACTGGCCGCGGACTTTCCCGGCTACCTCGGCTCCGGCGTCCTGGCGCCTCCGCCCGGTGATGACGAGTTTCAGATCGTTTTCCGCTTCGCCGATGAACAAACCCTCGACACCTGGGAGCACTCGGCATCGCGTCGTGCCTGGTTGCAACGAGGCGGCGAGCTGTTCGGCCAACCCTATGAACACCGAGCGCGCGGCATCGGCACCTGGTTCGGCATCAGCGACAGCGTTCCACCGCCGCGCTGGAAGCAGAGCGTGGCGATCTGGCTGGCGTTCTTCCCGGTTTCACTGCTGTTCAACGTATTGTTCGGCAACATGCTCGGCGAATTGAGCCTGGTCATGCGCATCCTGCTCAGCACATTGATGCTTACGCCATTGATGACGTATCTGTTCATTCCGTTTTCCACGCGCCTCCTGGCGCCGTGGCTGAACAGCCCGCCTCAACCACGCATTCGTCACGTTAAACAGCCGTCGCCTGTCCGCTGACGGAACGGCACGGTCGGATAAAAACATTGCCGCCATTCGTCCGGCGCCATTAAAGTGCCACTCCTGCGCGCCGATAGCTGAACGCCGGCCTCGGTGCGCGCACCAAACGGGTCGCCTCAAGGCAACACAGTCAGACGTCGATGCCGAGGCGACTCTAAGGGCCGCGCGAAGAAAGTACGCAGCCGTCGCTGCGACGACGGACCGGTGAACGCAGCAGCAGATGAATACCCGATGAATAGCACCAAGACACCTGCATCGTCCCGACGCACTTACAACGTCCTGTTGGCTGCGCTCAGTCTGCTGTTTCCGTCGACCACGCCGCACGCGACCGAAACCCTGTCTCGCTTCGGCGGGAGCGGGACGCGGCGACGCTTCCTCAGCGCGCTAATTGACCCCCATGACGCTCGGTAAACGCGCGCAGCTGGTGATCTTTCCGGTCATTCTGATCATCCAGCTGCTTGCCGCCACGGCCGCTTACCTGACCCAGCGAAATTCGCTGCTGGGTCTCGAACAGGCACGTCTGGCGCAACAGCTCTCAGCATTGAAATCCGCCTTTCTCGACTACGAAGCGTTCAATCGCAGCGTGCTGTACTCGATCATCGATAGCGAGGCGCTGCTGCTGTTCCTGCGCGAGTCGGATACCGCTGATCTCAACGAGAAGCTCGGGCTGCGCATTCAGCAGAGCATTCGTTCGCTGTCCACCACCTCGCTGCCGTTTACCTCCTTCGCGATCGTTCATCCCGACGGTAAGGTCGCCTGCTATTTCGAGAGCGGCCCGTCGCCTTTCGCCAGCATGAGTGCCACCCAGCAGCGGATCGTCCGTGAGGCCAGACAGGCGCCCGAAACCGGCGAAACGATTTACGTGGAAAACGCCGAGGGCGGGCCGCTGCTGCTGGCCACTGATTTCATCCTGCCAGCCTCGACCAGCCGGCCGCTGCCGAGCCAACGCCCGGAGGCCTTCGCCTTGCAACTGGCCGTGCGCCCTGAGCGATTTATCGCACTGAAAAACAGCCTGGAGCAGGAATACGGCGCGACGTTGGAAATCGCCCCGGTGCTGTCGCCGGCCGTGCCGGGTCTGTCGGCCGATATCGATCTGTCGCGCTCGCTACATGCGCGACTGACGCCAGCGCCCGACTACATTACCCAGCGCCTGCAAACGCTGAGGCTGGCCTTTCTCATCTGCGGCACGCTGATCTGTCTGATTTCCGTTGGTCTGCTGTTACTGCTGATCCGCCGCTATGTCACCGGTCCCATCAGTCGGCTCGACAGTCAGCTCACCGACCTGTTGCTGTGCAAGCGCGCCGCCCTGGACGAGCCCAGCGACGGTGGCGAAATCGGTCGCCTGACCACCAACATGAAAACGCTGCACGAGCGCAATACCGCTGCTCTGCGCCACATCCAGGAGATTTCCTGGACCGACAGCCTGACCCACATCAGCAATCGTGCCCACTTCGGCATACTGGCCAACAGCATGTATGAGCAGTGCGCAAAGGGGCACCGGCAGTTGGCGTTGCTGTTTCTCGATCTGGACAATTTCAAACTGGTCAACGATCAGCATGGCCATGACGCCGGCGATGCGTTGTTACGGATCTTCGCCCAGCGTGTACAGGGTGCGCTCGACCGGCACAAGCAGGCGCATCCGCACACCGAAACGGCGTTTGCGCGGCTGTCGGGCGATGAGTTCGCGATTCTGCTGATGGCAGATGCCGACAATGACACCCTGGCGGCGCTCACCGAAGCCTTGCTCGGCCTGTGCCGTGACGGCTTCCGTCTGGAAAATCGCATCAGCCCGGTCAGCGTCAGCATCGGCACCGCCCGCTACCCTGCTGACGCGGATTCCGTCACCCAGTTGCTGATCCGCGCCGACACCGCCATGTATCAAGCCAAGGCCGAAGGCAAGAACGCCGCGGTGGCCTTCTCGGCGCAGCTCGAGCAACGCAACCAGCGCATCCGTGTCATCGAGGAAGAGTTACGCACCCTCAATGGTGACGACCAGTTTCGCCTGGCCTATATGCCGGCCGTCGACCGTGAGGGCGCGGTAGTCAGTTGTGAGGTGTTGCTGCGCTGGCACTCGCCACTCCTGGGCACGGTATCGCCAGGGGAATTCATCCCCATTGCCGAACGCGCCGGCCTGTTCCCGAAGATCGACAGTTGGGTTATCGACCATGCATTGGCCGGCTATCGAGAGCTGGTCAGGCTGTTCGGCGAGGGTGTGATATTGGCGATCAACGTGTCTTCGGCGCAGCTGACCGATGACCGCATCTGCAGTTGCTTGATCGAGCGCGCCGCGCACCATGGCATCGCGCCGAGCAGCATCGAGATCGAGCTCACCGAGACCTTCGCCGCCGAGCTGAGCAGCAACACCATGGAAGTGGTCCGCGCGATTCGCCAGGCCGGGTTCCGTGTCGCCATCGACGATTTCGGCGTTGGTTACACCTCGATTCAGCAGCTGCTGGAATATCCGGCCGACACCATCAAGCTGGACATGGCGATCATCCAGCGCCTGACGCAGCCAGACATGCAGGAAAGCCTGACGGCGCTCATTGCCTTTTGCCGGGCACAGGGAAAGCGGGTCAATGCCGAGGGCGTCGACACCCTGCAAAAGCAGTCGGCACTGCTCGACGCCGGCTGCGACTTGTTCCAGGGTTACCTGATCTCGCCGCCACGTTCGGTGGTCGCGCTACGCGAGTGGATGGCGGTGCGCAGTCGTTCACAGGCCGATCTGCGCCTCGAACAGCTGCCAGCCGCGTCGCTCCACTGATGAGCTGAGCCACGCGCTGGCGGCAAACAGCATTGAGAAATCATGCATTCTTAATTGCGTCAGGCTTGGCCATTGCCTGATAGCCGTTCCGTTCGCAGGCCGCGCCATGCCGGAGACGTAACTCACACCTCATCCTGGTCCTGCTCCTTCTCGCCCAAGCGCCGGTAGAGAGTGCGCCGACCAATGCCGAGCAGCGCTGCGGCGCGCCGCTTGTTGCCGTCGACCCGCTCCAGCACGTGGCGGATGTAGCGCGTTTCCAACTCGTCCAGGGTCGGCAGCAGCGGGCCGTCGATCATCAGCCCGAGCAACTTATCCGCGCCGCCTTCGGGCGTGCTGTTCTGAAAGCTGGCGATCCGCGCTGGCAGGTGCTCCAACTCGATGTTGCGGCCATGACAAAAGGTGACCGCGCGCTCCATGGCGTTCTGCAGTTCACGAACATTGCCTGGGAAGGGATAGCGTCGCAGCTGCTCCAGCGCCGCGCGCGACAGCCCGCGCACCGGGCGCCCGTCACGGGCGGCGAAATGCGCGACGAAGCCGGCGGCAAGCAGCTCGCGGTCTTCTTCGCGGTCGCGCAGCGGCGGCACCTGCAGGATGAAGGTCTCCAGACGGAAGAACAGATCCTCGCGGAACGACTCGCGGCCAGCAGCGGTTTCCAGTGGCCGGTTGCTGGCCGCGATAATGCGCACGTCGACACTCAGCTCGCGCTCGCCGCCCACCGGACGGATGGTGCCTTCCTGTAGTACGCGCAGCAGCTTGGCCTGCAGCGGCATGGGCATTTCGCCGATCTCGTCGAGAAACAGGGTGCCGCCATCGGCTTGCTGGAACAGGCCCTTATGCGCGCGATGGGCGCCGGTGAAAGCACCCGCGGCATGGCCGAAGAATTCGCTTTCCAGCAGTTCGGCTGGCAGCCCGGCGCAGTTGATCGCCAGGAACGGTCGCTGCGCACGCTCGCTCTCGGCGTGCACCGCGCGGGCGACCAGCTCCTTGCCGGTGCCACTTTCACCGATCACCAGCACCGGGCCAGCGGCGCGGGCCAGTTGTCGGATCTGGTCGAACAATCCGCGCATCACCCGGCTGCGGCCGAGCATGCCGTGGAAGCGGTCGTCGCTCAGCAGCTGCTGGAAGCGCCGCACCTCGTCGCGCAAATGGCGGGTTTCCAGTGCCCGTGACACGGCGAGGCCAAGGTGATCGAGATCCAGCGGTTTGGTGAGAAATTCGTCGGCGCCTTCCTTCAGCGCCGCCACCGCCTGTTGAATGCTGCCGAACGCGGTGATGACCAGAAAAGCCGGTGCCGCCTGCATCGCCTTGACCCGGCGCAGCAGCGCCATGCCGTCGGCACCCGGCAGGCGCAGGTCGCTGACGACCAGGTCCGGTTCCCAGCTTTCCAGCAAGGGCACGGCGTCCTCGGCGCTGGCCACCGAGCGCACCTGCAGCGCGCGGTCCTCAAGTTCCTCGACCAGCAATTGCCGCAGGCTGTCGTCGTCCTCCACCACCAACACTCGCTGCGGCGCGATGTCATCCATTTTCATTGCGGTTGTCCTCATCGGCCAGCGCCAGGGAAATACGAAACGCCGCGCCGCCCAGCGGGCTCTCGACCAGATCGATACGGCCGCCGCACTCGGCGACCACGCCATGCGCCACGGCGAGCCCGAGCCCGCTTCCCTTGCCCACCGGCTTGGTGGTGAAGAAGGGCTCGAACAGCGCAGCACGATGGTGCTCGGCCACACCGGGACCGTCGTCCTCGACCTGGAACAACAGGCAATCCGCCTCCTGCCACCAGCGCAACACCACACGCCCGCCGGGGCTGGCCTGGGCAGCGTTGCGCAGCAGATTGGTCATTGCCTGTTCGAAGCGTGGCGGATCGACCTCGCAGTGCAGCGTGTCGGTGGGCGCTTCGAGCTGCAGATCGACGTTCAGCGTGGCCAGCTCGTCAGCCACTGCGGCCGCGGCTGAATGCGCCAGCACATCGGCCGGCATGCGCCGCGCCGGGCGCCCGGCGGCGCGGCCGAACTCCAGCAGCTGACGGACAATTTCGCTCAGGCGCTGCACCTGGCTGCGGATCTGCAGCAACCCCTTACGCTGCGTATCCTCCAGGCTCTCGCTGCGCAGAACACGCTGGGCCTTGCCATCGATGACGCTGAGCGGGCTGCCCAGTTCATGGGCGACACCGGCCGCCAAACGTCCGACCGC
Source organism: Stutzerimonas stutzeri (assembly GCF_024448715.1). Lineage (GTDB taxonomy): Bacteria > Pseudomonadota > Gammaproteobacteria > Pseudomonadales > Pseudomonadaceae > Stutzerimonas > Stutzerimonas stutzeri_AR. The sequence continues at coordinate 228,955 of NZ_JAMOHZ010000004.1, read as the reverse complement.
TGCCAGCTGTTGGGTACGCCGCAGACGGGCTTCCAGTTCCGCTTCACGGGTTTTCTGCTCGGCCATCTGCTGTTCGGCATCGGCGATGCTGTCCAGCATCTGGTTCAACGCGCGACCGAGTACGGCGATCTCCTGCGGCCCGCTGCGTGGCGCACGGTGCTGACGATCGCCCGCCGCCACACGCGCCATGCTCTGGGTCAGTTGCTGCAAATGCTTGCCGATCGCCGACCAGTGACCGAGCAGGACGATGCATACCGCAATCAACGCCAGCAGCCCGGCGGAAACGCCAGCAATCAGCCGCAACCGTCGGGTATCACGCTCGAAATCGCTCCAGCGTCGGGTGACCTGCAGCAATCCATTGATGCGCCCGCCGCCCTGCTCCAGCGGCAGAAAATAGGAATACACCTCGCGTCCGCGAATCCGCTGGTAGCCGCCGCGACGTTTGCCGTCGGCTGTCAGTTCTTGAATCGAGGACTGGTCCTGGTCCGGCTCGATGGCGCCAGCGAACGCCACCAGCTCGCCTTGATCGTCATAAAGATAGGCGCCATAGACCCGACCGACGCCAAGCACGGACTCCAGCACCTGTTGCATGGTGCGATCGTGCTTGCGTTCGAGGCTATCGCTGAGCGGCAGCCGAACCGCCCGCGCGACCAACTCGACCTCCTCCTGCAGACGCCGTTCGCTGTTGCGCTCGACCGTCCACAGCATCAGATAACTGAAGCCGAGCATGATCGCGACCAGCGGGATCACCACCTTCAAAACCAGCGCGCCGCGCAGGCTCGATATGCGTTGCCAAACTGCTACATGTGCCATTTTGGCACCATACAGTCCAGCGTTCTCAACGTCGAGGCGGGCATGACCGACGGTAAATTAACTTTCAATTCAATAACTTGTTTAGTTAAGCACAGCTTGGCATGGCGGATGCAAAACGCCTTGACGTACTTCAAGCACAGGATCTTAAGCATGACCAAGCTAACTACCCGCCTCGCCTCCGCCAGCCTCGTTGCCCTGTTCATGGCCGCCGGTGCCTCGCAGGTTTCCGCCCAGCAGGCCACCCAAGCCCCGGCAACCCAGCCGGCTCCGGCGATGCAAGCGGCGGACATCAGCGACCAGAAATTGGAGAAATTTGCCGACTCGCTGGGCGAGATTATGGAGATCCGTGAAGACTTCACAGCCAAGCTGGAGAAGACCGGTGACCCGGCTGAAGCCCAGCAGCTGCAGCAGCAGGCCAATGAGAAGATGATGAGCACCGTTGAGGACAATGACCTCAGCATTGCGGAATACAACGCCATCAACCAGGCAGTACAGAACGACCCGCAGCTGCGTGATCGCGTCATCGCGATGGTGCAGAACTAAGATTTAGCGGTTTAGCGAGCCCCGCCTTGGCGGGGCTTTTTTATTGCCCACACGAACCTTTTAGTGGACGTAGGGTGGGCCGGGCGGCGTTCCGCTTCAGCCCACCAGAACACCGCATCACTCCTTTGTAGTGGGCTAAAGCCCACCCTACCAGGCCGCAAATAGTGCTTCGGGAGTTCGCGTGCCCACGCAGCACTAGGGGGCCGGCGGCGCTCCGCCTCAGCGTAGGGTGGGCTTCAGCCCACCGTTATCCAGACTGACGGGCTGAGGCGGAACAACGAGCACCTCGCTCTATCACTGACCGCGCAGCGCCAAGCCCTTGAGAAAATTGCGTAGCAGCTGGTCGCCGCAGACACGGTAGTTGCTGTGTCCGGCTTTGCGGAACAGCGCGCTGAGTTCCGGCTTGGATACGGGAAAATCAGCCGCCTTGAGGATCGCGTGTATGTCGTCTTCCTTGAGCTCGAACGCCACGCGCAGTTTTTTCAGCACCATGTTGTTGGTGACCGGCACCTCGACCGGCGGCGGCGGCCGGCTTTCGTCCTTGCCACGCTTGTAGATCACCAGACCATCGAGGAAATGCGCCATGATCCGGTCGCCACAGGGTTTGAAACCCTCCTCGTCTTCCTTCTTCAGGTAGGCCACCGCCTCGGCATCGGGGATTTCGCAACCCGTAAGCCGCGTGATCTCGGCGATCTTCGCGTCATTGACGTTGAGGATGTAGCGCAGGCTGCGCAGCACATCGTTATTGACCATGAACAATCCTTTCTCCGTTGTAGAGCGAGCGCGGCGATGCGCGATTGCGCTGAATTCTTTGATCCAGGCAATGGCGGGGTGGCTCGGATGGGCGGGGAGTATAGGGGATAGCGCAAATATCCAGGAAAGCACCGCTCGAACGGCATTCGCCCGTCACCGGCCTGACCGTCAATCTAGAGCGCCCGAGCAACATGTTGATTCGCTGGTCAGAGTCAGGGTGCGGCGGAGCGGATCGTTCAGGCACGCCGCCCTAAGAACAATCAGATGGAGATCAGAATGAAAAGCGCTGCACTTAGCCTTGGCGTATTGATAGCTTGCACCAATGCCTGGGCCGTTACGCCAGGTACTCACTGGGATTATTTCGGCGAGGCGGGGCCGGAAAACTGGGCGAGACTCACGCCGGAATTTGGCGCGTGTGCGGGCAAGAATCAGGCGCCGGTCGACCTCAGCGGATTCGTCGAAGCCGACCTGGCTCCGCTACAACTTAGCTACGCGGCGGGCGCTAGCAAGGTCGTCAATACGGGGCACACGATACAGGCGGTCTACGAGCCCGGCAGCCATCTGACGCTCGACGGCAAACGGTTCGATCTGCTGCAGTTCCACTTTCATATGCCCAGCGAGAACCAGATAAAAGGCCAGTCCTACCCGCTCGAAGGGCATCTGGTGCACGCGGACGAAAATGGCAATCTCGCGGTAATCGCATTGATGTTCAAGGACGGCGAGCAGAACGCCGCATTGGCGCGTTTGTGGAGCGCGCCTCCGGCGGTAGGCCAGGCCCAGCCGATCTCGCCCGCGGCGAATGTAACCGACCTGCTGCCCGCCAACCTCGATTACTACCGATTCAACGGCTCGCTCACTACGCCGCCCTGCACCGAGGGCGTCCGCTGGCTAGTGCTGAAGCAGCCGGTCGTCGCCTCCCATGAGCAGATCGAAGCGCTGAAAAAAGCCGTGGGGCATTCCAATAACCGGCCGCTGCAACGGCTCAATGCCAGGATCATCCTACAGTAGAGACGCAGCGGCATGGACGTTCCACGAGGCGGGTTCATCGCAGTGATGTCCGCCTCTGATGACGCATTGACCTGAATGACAGCCTCAACCCGCGCAGCTACACTGCGCGCCTTCTCGTCTCTCGTCCGATTCGCCTGCCTGCCGTGGCCAGCGAATCGCTTTGCCGTCTCCACCTCTGCCGGGGCCACCGGCCAGGACCTGCCATGATTCGCATCAACGAACTGCAATTGCCGCTCGATCACCCCGCCGACGCCCTGCGCCAGGCCATCGTTGCGCGCCTAAAGATCAGCGATACCGAGCTGCTCGGCTTTAACGTCTTCAAACGCAGCTATGACGCACGCAAGAAGAACAGTGAAATCACCTTCGTCTACATCATCAATGCCGACGTGGCGAACGAGGACCACTTACTGCAGCGTCTGGCTGACGACCGCAATGTCCGCCCGGCTCCGGACACTGGCTACTGCCCGGTCGGCCAAGCGCCCGAGGGGCTGAGCGAGCGTCCGCTGGTTATCGGCTTCGGCCCGTGCGGGCTGTTTGCCGCGCTGACCCTGGCGCAGATGGGTTTCAAGCCGATCGTACTGGAACGTGGCCGTGATGTGCGCAGCCGTACCAAGGACACCTGGGCGCTGTGGCGCAAAAAGGTGCTGAGCCCGGAATCCAACGTGCAGTTCGGCGAGGGCGGCGCGGGGCTGTTCTCCGACGGCAAGCTCTACAGCCAGATCAAGGACCCGAAGTTCTACGGCCGCAAGGTGATGCACGAGTTCGTCCGCGCCGGTGCACCGGAAGAGATCATGTTCGTCAGCAAGCCGCACATCGGCACCTTCCGCCTGACCGGCGTGGTCTCGACCATGCGCGAGGAGATCAAGGCGCTGGGCGGCGAGGTGCGTTTCGACAGCCGCGTGGTCGATTTCATTATCGAAGACGGCCGCATTCAGGGCGTGCGCATGGCTGATGGCGAGGAACTGCGCAGCCGCTACGTCGTACTCGCCCTCGGGCACAGTTCGCGCGATACCTTTCGCGTGCTTCATGAGCGCGGCGTGTACATCGAGGCCAAGCCCTTCGCCGTGGGCTTTCGTATCGAGCATCCGCAGTCGCTGATCGACAACGCGCGCCTGGGCAAGTACGCCGGGCATCCGGAACTAGGCGCCGCCGATTACAAGCTGGTCTATCACGCCACCAACGGCCGCGCCGTTTACAGCTTCTGCATGTGTCCGGGCGGCACGGTGGTTGCGGCCACATCCGAGCCCAACCGCGTGGTCACCAACGGCATGAGCCAGTACTCGCGCAACGAGCGCAACGCCAACGCCGGTATCGTCGTCGGCATCAATCCGGACGAGGATTTCCCCGGCGGCCCGCTGGCCGGAGTCGAGCTACAGGAGCAGCTGGAATCGCGCGCCTTCGAGCTGGGCGGCAATGACTACTGCGCGCCGGGGCAGCTGGTGGGCGATTTCATTCGCGGCAAGGCTTCGAGCGAATTCGGCGAGGTCGAGCCGTCCTACAAGCCCGGGGTGCGTCTGGGCGACTTGGCGCCGTCACTGCCCGACTATGTGATCGAGGCGATCCGCGAAGCCTTGCCGGCCTTCGGTAAGCAGATCCGCGGCTTCGACCGCGCCGACGCAATTCTCACCGGCATCGAGACGCGCACCTCATCACCGGTGCGGATCAAGCGCGACAACGAATCGCTGCAGAGCCTCAACACCCGCGGGCTGTACCCGGCCGGTGAGGGCGCCGGTTACGCCGGTGGCATCCTTTCCGCTGGAGTCGACGGTATCAAAGTGGCCGAAGCAGTCGCCACGGCAATGCTGGCCGATCTGCAGAGCTGAGAAAGCGGCGCGTAATGCCGGCAGGATCGAACGCTCGGCTCAGTCCTGCCCCGCCATGAGGCGCGCCACTGTCCCATCCGCCTGCAGATGTTCGAAGGCCGCCTGGGTGCGCAGCACTACGTCCTCGCTGGTCTGCAGGCTGTACGCCATGTAAAGGCTCGTGGCGGTATTGAGAGGAAAGACGCGCTCCAGACAACCATCAGCGAGCCCCGCTTCAGTGCAGAACATCCTGACGCCTTGCTCCGACATCGGCACCAGGTCGACCTGGCCGTTGAGGAGGAGCTTGAAGCTGTCCGCGTTCGAGACGGTTACCACCAGCTTGGTAAAGCCCTCTTCCTGCAGATAGCGATACCGGACATCCCCGCGCAACGCACCGATGCGGTACTGCTTAGCCTGCTCCAGCTTGTCGATTTGGATGTCCTCTCTCGAGGGCAGCCGGTACAGGTGATAGTCGACCCTTAGGATTTCCCCAACCCAATGAAACTGGTCTTCACGCTCGCGGGTGCGGGCAATGAGGTAGATCAGCACGTTCGGCTCGCTCAGCGCCATGTCATATGCCCGTGCCCAGGGATACAGGCCAATGCGGTAATCGCTCAGACCCGCACGCGCTAGCGTTGCCTCCACTACCTGGGTGGCAGGGCCGACCACCCGGCCCTGGCGCCGATAGCTGAACGAGGTGTCTTCAGTGACTACACGGATGGTCTCAGCCTGCACGCAAGGCACCAGGCAGGTCAGCAGCAACGCGATACGGACGATCAGCGGGGGCATCATGAGGGCCTCGGTATTTCCTTAGTCGGCAACCCGATCGCGGCCCTGCGCCTTGGCCCGGTAGAGGGCCTCGTCGGCGCTGTGCAGCAAGAGGTCGAAATGATCCATGGTTTCGGCATCGAACGCGGCAACGCCAATGCTCAGCGTCACCCGTGGCGAAATCGGCGAGTCGCCATGGGGTAGGGCCCGCTCGGCCAGCCGTTGCTGCAAGCGCTCGGCCGCCCGCCGGGCACTGTCCCGATCCGTGCCAGGCAAGAGCACCACGAACTCCTCGCCACCCAGGCGCGCGACTACCTCGCCGGCCCGGCCAAAGGCGCTCGTCAGGATTTCGGACACGATCTGCAAGCAGCGATCACCGGCGGCGTGGCCGTGGGCATCGTTGTAGCGTTTGAAGTGATCGACGTCGCACATCAGCACCGTCAGCGCCTGGCCTAGTCGTAGCGCGCGGCGAAACTCGACTTCCTTGACTTCATCGAAGTGCCGGCGGTTGGCCAGGCCCGTCAACGGGTCGCTGCGCGACAGTTCCTCGAGCCGCCCGTTGGCGGCGCGCAGTTCGGCGGTGCGTTCTTCGACCAATTCAGCCAGACGGTCCCGATGCGCGGCTAGCGCCAGTTCGTCCTGATGCTGGCGCTGAAGATATGCCGAAAGTTTCGCCTGCAAGCCGTTGACACCGGACTCCAGCAGACTCAGCTCATCGTGGCGTTTAACGGAGCGCTCAAGACGCAGGGTCTGATCCAAATTTTCAGGAGTCAGACGGGTCAGGTGACGGGCAATCCGACGCACATGCAGGGTTACGGTGCGGTTGAACATCCACATGATCAGCCCAGCCAGCAGCAGCGACTGAATAACCTGAGTGATCACGATGTTGGCGATCTCATCGACCAGCCGCTCCCAGAGCAGCCCTTCGTTACCTTCCAGCTTCAGTTCGCCCACCGTCTCAAGGGCACCTGGATAAGGCTCGTACGTCAGGCGGTGCTGCAACGTCGGCGCTCGATGTTGAACCTGCTGCTGCGCCCGTTCGCGCCGGATGATTTCCGGCTCGCGCCCGGCGCGGATGATCTGCAATTCGACGCGGCCAACCGGCGCCGCCATGGCGACACTGTCGATCTGCGTTTGCAGGGCATCGCTGTCCATCTCCCAGATCGCCTTGGCCAGGTTGCTCTGGAACACCTGATCGATCAGCACCAGCTCAGCGTTCATTGCGGCCAGGCTGGTCTGCCAGGCCGACCAGGTGCGCACCCCGACAGTGACCAGCGTAAACAATAGGCAAAAGCCCAGCGTGGCCAGCACCAGACGACGTCCGAGCGAACCGGTCTGTCGTTGCAAAAGCGCTGTGGGGTCGGGGTTGTTGTGCGCGTTCATTTCAGCCATTTAGCGGCGATCACGTCATAGCGACCATCGGCCCGTATGTGCGCCAAAGCCTGACGGAACCGCTCGACCAGCTCATCCGGGGTGTTGAGGCTGAAAGCCATGCACAAGCCGTTGGCACCGCCCAGGTCATCCAGACTCAGCTGAGGGACGGCGTTTTCGTTCGGATTGCCGCTGGCCTGGCGCACCAGATAATGGGCGTTGAGCTCGTTGGAGATCCACAGATCCACCCGTCCGGCCTTGAGCTTCTCGTAGTTGTGTTCGTATTTGTTGCTCGACTGGAGATTGCGCCCCACCTCAAAGCCCTTGCTGATCAGATACTGCTCGCCGACGTCCTCCTTGACGGTTGCAATCTGGTATTGGCGTGCGTCCTCAAGGCTTTTCAGATCGAAATGCGTGCCGGGCAGCGAGAACAGGTACCAGCGAGTCGGCGCAATGACGCCTACCCATTTGAACAGCGACTCGCGCTGCCCGGTCCGAGCGATGGAATAAATCAAAACATTTTCGGAGTTGAGCGCGATGTCGTAGGCACGCGCCCAAGGCATCGATTGAATGCGTGCGGCTTCTCCCACCTCATCCAACACTGCTTGAACCACCTCGGTGGCCATACCGGTGAGCTTTCCGTCGACCGTCATGTTGTAGGGAGGAAGCTCCTCGGTGACGACCGTAACGCCGCTGGCGGCGCATGCCAGCGGTCCGCCGAAGAGCAAGGCCGTCAGCGAAAGGACGAACGTCAGGCGGCGGAACGAGGGTCGATTCATCAGGTGACCTCTAGGAAAACTGTCGTCCGGCATGTAACACGCGAGCTAGCCATCATACTGCCACCATTCGAAACGTAATCAAGCTCTCCTTGTTTCGGCGCTGGAACCAGAGACTTGAACATACGAAGGTTCTGACCACGCCGCTCCGACGAACGGGCACGGCAAAGCCGATCGGCCAGAACGCAGTCGAGGGGCTTATCTGAAAGCTTGCCCAACGCAAACGCGCAGCTCCGCCCCCTTGGGCGCAAGGGCGGCTAGCGGCTGCGCGTGACAGGTCATCGTCATCAAGGTATTGGTTGTTTCGATGATGCTTGGCCGAGATTGCTAGGCGCGGCGCGGTCCAGGCGCCGTCTACCGAGCTTTGATTGATCCAGCGCCGGACTGAGATCGCGATTTTTCTGGCGGTCCTGCGCGCGGACAAAGCGTTGCGCAAGCGTAGGGCAGCCCGCTTCCGCAGTCCGCTTCAAGCAGGTGAGCCGCCTGACCGCGCGCTGACTGTTGCTCACCCGGGTCCGGCTGACGGCTGCGAGTGGTTCCACGTGGTCCTGTTCGACCTCGCTAAGCGGATCAGCGCACCTGGAAGCGCTGCTCGGCCAGTTTGCGGTCGCCCTGGAACACCAGAAAATGCCATTCGCCCGGCACCAGCTCATGCGTTTCGGTGAATTCGAAGGCCATGACGTCCAGCGATGCATCCGGCACCAATTTCTGCACGACTTCGTAACGGTCATGCCGCTGCCCGCTCGGATCAACCACACCGGGAGTGAGGTACAACAGCGTGAGGGGTGTGTCGTCGGCCCGCTTGCCTTCCAGCCGGTAGCGCAGGCCGAACTTGGTGCCGATCTTCAACGGCACGTGATCGGCCTCCAGGATGCGTTGATCGCTACGGACCAGGACGCGCTCGCCTGGTTGTTGGTCCTGATAGCGATTTTCAAACACGCCAGCCTCGATCGGCCCGGCAACTCGCACATCAGCGCAAGCCAAACCGGGCAACAGCAAGGTGAATAGCAGCGGGCGAAGGTTAGGCATAGCGGGCTCCCTGGCAGAAAGCAGCGAGCCTATGACATTGGCGTGACAAACTCGTGACGCAACAATCCGCATCAATGTCGCGCCATCCGGCTGTTGAGTGACGATCGGGTTAGCGACGGCGCAAACTCAACGAGACGCTACCGGTCGAAACCAGATGATAGAGTCGCTGCCGTCGACCACACCGCAGGAGAAACCATGCGCTCACTGTTCACCGCCCTATTGCTGGCATTACCCCTGACCGCCACTTCGCTGGCCTTCGCCGCCGAATCGCCTGCGGGTCGCTGGCAAACCATCGACGATGAAACTGGCAAGCCCACGTCCATCATTGAAATCCAGGAAGCCGCTGACGGCACTCTAAGTGGCAAGGTGGCGAAAATTCTGCGATCGAACCATGGCCCAAACCCGGTGTGCAGCGCTTGCGATGGCGAGCGCAAAGACCAGCCGATCACCGGTATGACCATCCTCTGGGGTCTCAAGCCCGCCGGCGAGCGCGTCTGGAATGGCGGCAACATCCTCGACCCCGGCAAGGGCAAGACGTACCGCGCCAAGGTGACCGTGCTCGAAGGCGGTGAAAAACTGGAAATGCGTGGCTATATCGGCGTCGAAGCGCTGGGCCGCACCCAGACCTGGGTTCGCCAGTAGGCCGGGCGGTACTCCCAGACCAAGCCGGGTCACGCCCGGCTTTGATGCGCCCGACTCCAAGCTCGCCAGGTGACCGCACGGCGCGATGGGTTCAGGGTCAGACGTTGTATGCGTTTATTTCACTACGGCGCTTATGCGCAAACCCGCCTTCTGTTACGACGCGCAATCTGCGTAGCGTTGCTGCTCGCCATCGGCCCGCTGGCATCAGCCAACACCGAGCTGCACACGGTCATCGACGAGGCCGAGCGGCTCGATCAGCTGGAAACTCTTATCGTCGCGCAAGATGGCAAGGTGATTGCCGAGCGCGGCTACCGGGGCCACCGCCCGAGCGCGCCGACCAATATCAAATCCGCATCCAAGACGGTGATCTCCGCGCTGGCCGGCATCGCCATCGACAGGGGTGTTCTGGAAGGACCCAACCAGCGCATCGCCGATCTGCTCAAGGCTGATCTTCCCGCCAACCCTGATCCTCGTTTGCGGCAGGTAACGGTGGGCCACCTACTCTCGATGCAGGCCGGACTGGGATCGACTTCTGGCCGCAACTACGGCGCCTGGGTGGCGAGCCGCAATTGGGTGCGAGCCGCGTTGGCACGACCGTTCGAGGCCAAACCGGGCGGGCCGATGATTTATTCCACCGGGTCGAGTCATCTGCTCTCGGCGATCCTCACCCATCGCACCGGCAAATCCACCCTGCAGCTGGCACGCCAATGGCTCGCGCCGCTCGACGGCTTCGCCATCACTGCCTGGACGCGCGACCCGCAAGGCATCTACCTGGGCGGCAACGAAATGGCGATGACGCCGCGCTCACTGCTGGCGTTCGGCGAGCTCTACCGACGCGGCGGCGTTACGGCATCCGGGGAGCGGCTGCTGTCCGAGGACTGGATCGAGGCGTCCTGGACGCCGCGCACACGCTCGCGCTACACCAGTCATGGCTACGGCTACGGTTGGTTCATCACACAGCTTGACGGCGAGGACGTGCGCTATGGCTGGGGTTATGGCGGGCAGATGGTTTATGTGGTGCCCGGGCTCGACATGACGGTGGTGATGACCTCGAACACGCAACAGCCGTCTGGCGGCGCCTTGGGGCACCGCGATGCGTTGCATCAGTTGCTTGGCGAAATTATCGAGGCGGTTCGCGAGACGGTGCCGCCTTCGGCGGGATGATGAGAATTGCCGCTGCGATCGGCCGGGTCTGCAGCACGTGGACGGTTGTAAGACCAGGCGATCAATCCCGCTCCAATATATTGGTCGATTGGGCCGGGCAGCTAAGCACTTAATACAGCAGTCGATGCGATACAGCGGAGCGCGAGAAGCGTTCCGTCGATAACCAGGATTTTTTCGTGACCGGCTTCACGCCGGCACGTAAGCCATACGCTAACGCTCGTTGAGCGACCGGAACAGTTACGCCAGGATGCGCGCTCGAAGCGGTAGACCCCCTTCGCAGTATGAAGCAGTAACTGATCAGGCCGAGTCAGGCCAGGGAGCGGAAAAAAATGGGAATGGCAAGTAAGCACTCAACTCCACTGCGTGCGGGATTCAAGCGACTAAGTTTGGCGAGCGCCATCATGTGCATCACCGCTGGCCCCGCGTGGGCTGATAGCGGGCTGACCGATTTGGGACTGCTAGGAGACGAAACGCTCCTCAGTGCGGACGGTAGTACGTTGGGCAGTATCTATCGGCTCGGATCCGATGGGCTCTACCACAGTGATATCTGGACGGCGGAAAATGGCGTGCGGAATATCGGGACATTGGGTGACGAGACGATACTCAGCGGGCTGAGTGCCGATGGCAGCGTGGCGGCCGGTACGGCCTTTACGCGAGGTGGCGGGGCGGTTGCGTTTCGCTGGACGACTGGGGCAGGCATCGAATCGCTCAGCAGCTTAGGTGGCGTAAGCTCGCTGGCGCATGCCATAAGTGCCGACGGCAAGGTTATCGTTGGTGCGAGCGACCTAGCTAACGGCGAACAGCGTGCGGTTCGCTGGACGACCCAAGGCGTTACTGACCTGGGTACGCTTGCGGGCGGTAGCGATTCCTACGCCCTAGCGACCAACACAGATGGCGCCGTTGTAGTCGGCGGCAGCCTGGTAAGCGGCCATGCCCATGCGTTCCGCTGGACGAATGGAGTCATGAGCGATCTTGGCACGCTGGGTGGAAGCTATTCGATTGCAAGCGCCGTCAGCGCTTCAGGCCAGACCGTAGCTGGAGAGTCGTATAACAGTCTCGGCCAGGCTCGTGCATTCGTCTGGACAACCGAAAGCGCCATGCGCGATATCGGCACCCTTGGTGGCACTAGAACTTACTTTGCCGATCTCAGCTCCGATGGCACGGCCGTAGTCGGTGCAAGTGACACGGGCACCGCCACGCATGCATACCGCTGGACAGCGAGTTCCGGTATTAGCAGTCTGGGAACGCTTGGAGATAACGGCTCTTGGGCATTCGCCGTTAACGCCGATGGAAGCGTGGTAGTCGGTGAGTTCGACCTGGGTCAGCGAAACCGAGGCTTTCGCTGGACGCAAGAGACCGGGATGCAAACGATTGAACAGTGGCTGGGTGCCAGTGAGGTAAACATCGATCCGTCCTCCTCACAAGTCGCCTACGCAGAGGCAGTCAGCGACGACGGGAGCGTAGTCGCCGGTATTCTCCTGAACGACCACACCTTCATTGCACGCGTCGGCGAGCCTGGGGGCGGGACAAGCGGAATGATCGACCTGCAGGAGTTCAGTGCAAGCCTCGACGCAACAGCAGCCGCGCCGACGGCTGCCTTGGCCAATACCGACATGATCCTTAATGGCGCGCACGGCAGCCCGATGCGCAACCTGGTCCCGGAAGGCCGCTACAGCGTCTGGACCGGCGGTGACTATGGCCAGCAAGACGACACAGATTCCGATCAGAGTTCTCTAGAAGTAGGCGTGGCGACCAACATTGGAAATGGCGTGCAACTGAACGTTGCGATTGGACGCAGTTATGCCGAGAGCGAAACAGGTCTTGGTGGCGAAACGAAACTACGCGGCACTTACTTGATGCCTGAAGCCATTATCAAGCTGGGTGGCTTCCCGCTCTATGCAACCGTGAGTGGCTTCTACTCAGCGGGCGATGCCGACATCGACCGTGGTTATCGCAACGCTGGGGCCATCGTTCAGTCGCATGGCGAAACGGATGTCACCATTGCTGGCGGAAAACTGCGCCTCGATTGGCTCAACGCATTTGCGGTCGGAGCGACCTCATTCACGCCTTATACAAGCGTTGGGCACGTAAAAGCTAAGTTCGACGGATACAGCGAAACGGGAGGTGGTTTCCCGGTCCGCTGGGAGGACCGCACCGAACGAACCACCACCGGCCGCGTCGGCTTAGACGCCGTCCATACCTTCAGCCCGACCGTCAACTTGCTGGGGAGGCTTGAAGGCGTTCACCGGTTTGACGATGAGAGTGGCAGCGCCAGCGGTGAGCTGATTGGGCTGTCTACATTCGAGCTTCCAGGCCAGGCCTATCGGCAAAACTGGGTTCGCGCAGCGGTTGGTGCGGAGGCCGCGCTTGGTGGTGGGGTTGGGTCGTTAATGCTCAACGGCACCAGCGAAGGTGGAGACGCCGACTACTGGCTGGCTCTGAACTACAAGTGGCTGCTATAAGCTAGTAGGCATCCAGAACGCCCGATCCTTGCATCGGGCGTTTTCATTTGGAGAGCGAGCCAATATTAGGGGACACAAATATTAGGGGACAGACCACGATTTACCGAAATTAATTGTGGTCTGTCCCCTATTGCTCTTCGAGTGAGTCAATATAGGGCGGCTGCCGCTGCCCCTTTTTTTTTTACGAACCTAAGTGATGTCTGCAACCTAGATCGTTGACTGCGATGCGGTGAATCCACTGTTATCAGAATGCGACAGGAGATGGCAAGGCTAGACATCGGCTGGGTCTGTACTTATGCGCGCCAGCCGGGCCGCCGGCCAACGACAAGTCTTGCAAAAAAAGGGATAGGTCTATCCATCAGGCCGAGCCACAAGCCCGAAAATAAATCTGTCCCCTTTCCGCTTACTTCCAGACTCCTTGCTTAGCCTCCAAAAAGCCTTGACAACCAGCCTTTCCTTTTCTCATTTCGCACAGGGTGAGTACTCGGTCCGTCAGGACGAAGCAAGTCACCGGGATAATGCTCATGTCCCAAACACAGACCATCATCCAGCCCAAAAGCCTTGACTGCCGCAACAGCTTCTAGGCACCAGCGCCCAAAATAACTGCCTTTTTCTAGCGGATGCTTTTCCGGGTCGCCATAGATATACCACCACAGTTCATCCTTGCCCTTGCGCGCCAGTTCGGCGTACCAATGCTCCACAAAATCGCGCAGCAACGCAGCCTGCTGCTCTTTCGGTGCATTCACGGCTTTGAGCAGACGGGCATAAGGCTTTTTGTGCAGCAAACCCGTACCAATCTTGCGACTAGGCTGTCGGCTGGCAATTACCCGATCTAGCAATTCGTCCTCCCCCCCGCTACCGATCAAGGCCAACAGGCGCTGCCATTGTTCATCCGCGATTTCCAGCGCAAGCGCCAGCCCCACCAGCCAGAAACACCAGTTGTAGTGATTGAGGTTGCTCAGCCTGAAAACCCACGCACGTGGGTCTGGATAGCTACGTGGATCGTCACTTGCCAAGGGCGCTGTTAACAGATGACGATGATCCCAACCCTGTCCGTGCTTTAGCTGCGCATTCAATTCATCCGCTAGCCTGTTCGATAATTCCCAAGCATCAAGTAACGCGGGGAAATGCTGACTTAGCTCACGGATTGAGTCGCCTCGGGAATAACGGCGAAGGATCAGGCGCAGGAAGCCACCTTGAGATAAATCCCAAACGAACTGCGGTCGATATGCAGGATTTTTTGATGGCCTTTCTATCTGCTCTAAGTCTTTGGCAATGTTCTCGGCGCTAAAATTTGTCCATTTATCCCAATACGCTCGATCTCCCCACGGCGCCCGTATCATGGCTGAGCCTCCAACATATTCTTTGCAGAGGTTAATATTTTTGACGTATCTATCGATTTTGGCTTACCAACGGCGTCGAGCACCTCGATGATAGTTGAACCATCAGGGCGCGTGGTCACAACCCAGGACTCCACACGGCCGGACTCAATTGCGCGGCTTATCTCTGGAGTCTGTAATTCACCAACTGCTTTTTCCAACCTCCCCGATCCAGCTATCCAACTTTCACTTCCCTGCTTTCCATCTGTTGTATTTCCCAGCCGCGAACTACCCTTGCCGGTATCGCTACCGACAAACTTGTACTCAATCACCACATAATCCACATCTGGACGGTTAACTTTGTAAAGGTCATCGATTCCCGTCTCTCCCACTCCGGGAATACGGGCTAGCTTCTCCCCTTCCGGTACGATCTGCTTGACTATGTTTTCGCCAAACAGCTCACCCATAGCACCTTTCTGCTCGGTGGTCAGTTGCTTGAGGTCAAGTAGCGGTTTGCCATCCGTTCCATGGACACCTCCACTTTTGACCAAGGCCTGCTCAGCCAACTCGTTGAGAACATTGTCCAATTTCTTGCCAAGGGTTTCGGCAACTTCGCCGGTCAGCTTCGCACCCGCCTTACCTGCCGCTCCCGCTGTACCCGCACTTGCTATTGCCGTGACGGTGCGAACCAGCAGCATGGTCTCCTGTGCGGTGGAGACGTCCACACCGTAGATGGCATTTAGCTTGGAGGAAATGTCCTCGTTCAGAACGGTAGCAGCGCCTTCGCCTATGGCGTTTCCGCTTTCATGGAAACTATCCACAATGCCCTGCGGCAATTCCTGGATGGCATTTAATAAACCATCCAGAACCGCACCCGGCTGCTCGACAAACAGCTTGCCGAGCTCGACCGCATCGTCCTTCAACGAAACGCCTGAGTCTTTCAACTCTTTGAGCACACCTTCGCTGAGGTCGCG
Organism: Stutzerimonas stutzeri; assembly: GCF_024448715.1. Lineage (GTDB taxonomy): Bacteria > Pseudomonadota > Gammaproteobacteria > Pseudomonadales > Pseudomonadaceae > Stutzerimonas > Stutzerimonas stutzeri_AR. The sequence goes on along the minus strand of NZ_JAMOHZ010000004.1, from coordinate 213,531 downwards.
GCTGATGCCACTTTGCACGAAGTCACGATAGAACTGCGGATCGGCTGTATCAGCGAACATTTCCGGGCGGAACAACTGTTGTCCCTTTGCGGTAAAGAGCGCCTGCTGCTCGCCCAGGTCATTGGTGAAGGTCTGCCCAGCACTCGCCAGGTAGGCCTGTGCCGCGCTGTCGTCGCCATCGCTGAGCAGCCCGCGCCACAGGTAGTCGACGTCTTTCAGTGCCTGCTGGCTCAACCGCTCCAGCGCGACTTGCTCACTGATACCTTGCTCTTCGGCGAAACGCTCTGAGTTCTCTCTTAGCCACTTTTCCTCGGAGGCATGCAACTGCCGGTTGTACGCCGTCGCGTTCTTCGCAAGCTCCGCCGCCTTGTCTGGGTCTCCACCCGTGGCGGTGGCCGCTGCTACGCCGATTAACTGTGAGATAGCGAGCTCAAGGTTGCTGTCTCCGTTGATCACGCCTGCAAGGCGCTCGACTAGTGCCTCATTGGCGCCGGCAGCTACGGCCCCAGTCAGGAAGTCCCCGCCCGTCGCTTCGCCGAGTAAGCCGCCAACCACCGCATGGAGTGCAATTTTTTCAGGGCTGCCTTCTTGCCAGTTACCAAGAGCCAAGTCCCCCACCGCTTTAAAAGCCACCGCTTGCAACAGATGCTGGAGCTGATTGGTCAATACATGTTGGAGATTGTCACTCAGGCTTCCACCTTGAACGGCGGTTTGAGCGACAGCCTGGACTGCGCCCTGAGCGCCTAGGTACGAGCCGAACTTGGCGATCTCAGAAGGTTTGCTTAGATCGAAGCCCTTGGTGATCTTGTTGACGTTGTCTCCGGTTACACCGAAGGCAGCGTCCAACATCCCAGCGGTCAGGCCTGCGGTTATAGCAGAAGTTGCGTAGCCCTTCAGCGCGTCGCTGGACGTAACGTCTTTGAGAACAGCTCCTAAGTCGCCCCGATTATTGATGGTGCTTACCACGGCGTTAGTTGCGACTGCCGTGTAGACGACATTTGAAGCAGCTACGCCTGCAGTACTAGTCGCCCCAGTGAGAGCGGCGCCAACCCCCGCCGTAAGGTACGCAACGATGATGGCGATAATCATGGCCGCGCCACCACCCAACCCCGAATGGCTGTACTTGAAGGAGTCGTGTATCTCCTTCACACGCTGCCAATCCACATCCCCGCGGGCCTCGGCTTCCTTGATCCACGCCAGCTCCGGGTCAGCCTGAACCATCGCATCGATAGTCTGGCTGACGGTCTGCTGGTCGACGTGCTTGACGTCGATCATGAGGCCATTCACGGCCTTGATAACAGTCTCGCCCTTGGCGAGCAGCACGCTCTGCTGCAGCGTTTCGTCCGTCTTGCCTTTGCCCTTGGCTGAAGTCCAAACGAAGCTGTTGTCGCTTTTCTCGTGGCTTTCCTGCTTGAGGTCCTTGACGCCTTCGAAGGTGATGGCGCCACCACTTTCGAGCGTGAGGTCTCCACCGCTGTCCAGGCGGGCTTTCTGGTAGAGCTGGTCGTCACCACTGGCGAGCGTCAGGTCACCGCCGGTGGTGATGGTGCTGCCGACGTTGCGGATGCTGGTTTTTTCGTCCTTGCGGTAGCTCTTGCGGCCGAAGCTGCCGGAGGATTTTTTCTCGTATAGCGAGTAGTCCTCGTCTTGCGCGCTGAGCACGGCCATTTGGCCGCCCGCGACGAGGTAGGCTTCGCCGCCGGCCCGCACCTGGCTGGCCGAGAGCACCAGATCGTCCGTTGCAACAACGGAGACATTGCTGCCTGCCTCGATCTGCGCCGCCTGTTGCCGGACGGTGTCCTGCTGGCGTGTGACCTTTTTCGTCTTCGAATAGAAGTGGTCTTCGTTCGCCGCAGCGGCGATGACAACGTTAGAGCCAGCAGAAAGATTGACCTCATCGCCGGCCTTCACCGTCGTCGCGGCGACGGTCAGGTCGTTACCCGCCTCAACGGTGACGTTCCCGCCTGCAGTCACCGCTCCGGTGTGCTGACGAATGTGCTCGTCGAGGTAACGCCGGCCGTCCGCGCGCGCCTCACGCTGCTGCGTCTCGGCAGACACCAACGAGACATCGCCGCCGGCTGACAGATCGAGGTTGCCGCCACTTTGCAGTGTGCTGCCGCGGTTGATCAGGTCGCGGCCTGCAGCCAGCGTGAGGTCGCGGGTCGACTGGATGGTAGAGGCGTCGCCGACATAGTCGGTGATGCTGTGACGGCCGCCGTAACGCACCTCGTCACGGATGACGGTGCGCTCGTTGACGATGTCGCCGGTGAGGGCAATCGCACTCACATCCCGCCCCGCAATCAACCCACCCTGCGCGTTGCGAATGCTTCCAGTAGCCAGCAGTTGCAGACGCTCGTTCGCTTCCATCGCGCCGCCGACGTTGAGGATGTTGCTGGCAGTGACGTCTAGGTTCTGGCTAGCGCGCAGCGTGCCGCGGTTGATCAGGTCGCTGCCGGAAATCAGCGCGACGTCCTGGCCCTGGATCAGCGCGCCATTGGGCGCTAGGCGGCCTTCGGCCTGGGCCAGATAAAGCACCGGGACGAGGACCTTCTCGCCCATTACTTCCTGCTCTTCCATCCAGACGATATCGTGAGTCAGCGCGGCAACTTGTTCTGCGCTGAGCGACACGCCCAGGCTGAGATTGAGCGCTTCCTTGCTGGCGATGGCGTTGTCCATCAGGTAGCGGTACATGCCTTCGTCGCTGGTCAACCCGGCGAGGTAGCGCTGACCGGTGCGGGCCACGATGGCTTCGCGGATCAGGCGCTGTTCGTAAAGGCCGTCGCCGAGGCGCTTCTGTGCGGCGTCGGGGTCGTAGCCGAGTTTACCGAGCAGGTAATCCGATCCCATGAACTGCTTGAGGTCGGTCAGCGCAGGGTTGGTTTCGATTAGGTAATGATGAGCGCCCGCTGGGCGCGAAAGGCCCGCATTGACGGCGGCTTGCTGCATGGGCGGGCCGATCAGCGGAGCGGTGCCCGCATCGGTCGTTGCAACACTTGAAGCCGCCTCGCCATTGAGGCGGAACAAGCCGTTCTCGCCCTGCGGCAGGGCGAAGCCCGGCAACGTGATCGGATTGATCTGCTGCTGCGCGAGGTCCGGCGGGAGATTGCTAGTCAGCTCGACGACCAGTGGCTGACCGGTACCGGATGCCGAGGTGCTTCCCACCTGGCTGGCGCCGCGCTGGATAGCGGAGCGAGGGGTGATAACGCTGTTGGTCAGCGTCTGGCTGGCCTGAATGGTTACGTTGCCGCCGGCCTGGACGACGGCGTTCTGTACGTCCGAGCCGCCGCCGCGGACGATTTCGACGTCATTTGCGGGCTCACTATCAGCGAGATCATTCGGAAGTTGTGCCTGCTTCACTGCCTCGGCGTTATAGCGGGAAGAAGGAAGGCCGTCATAGTAGTCGTAAGCAACTGGTACGTGCACACTCTGATGAGTGATGGAGTCGCTCCAATAGGTCACCGACTCGTTGCTACAACCGTCACCCTCGCAGACCGTACCGAGTGTCGGAAGCGCTAGGCGTATTTCTCCAGAATTAGTCCGATAGTAGTAGCCAGGGTACTGAGGATTATACGTGCGGTTATAAGGCTCGACGTGGCCGGAAATAAAACGCCTAACTGTGCCGTCTGTTACCGCCCTACGATAAGTTCTTATCCGCTCAATTGTGCCGCCCGTTGCACCTTGGTTGGCAAAGCTGTCAGCTGCAATATTTATGTTCCGTACCGCCGAGAGTGTGCTGCCCTCGTTGCTGATGGCCCCGCCGACCAGCCGCAAGTCCCGCCCAGATGTAATGTGGGCAGCCGGCGTCGTATCGGTGATTTTGCCCTCGTAAATATCCCGAACGATGTAATCGACGGTGTAATTATCGCCACTGCAGTCGTAGCAATAGATGCCAATAGCGCTCTCTACAAGCGTGCGTTCGAGCGAGAAGACCTCGCGGCGGTTCCTGAGCGTTTGTGCCTGCAGGTACACGTCACCGGCCGCTTCCAGGCTGCCGGAGATGTTGTCGATTAACACAGCACGCGCGTTCGACAGACCGCCGATCGTCAACGAGCCCAGGCTATAGATGTCGCCGTACGTGTTAGTGAACTTATCCGCTTCGACCGACAGGCCGGCGCCGCTGAAGATCAACCCTCGGTCGTTGTTCAATGTGGCCGCGGCCAGCGACACTTGTTCGGCGGCCCCCAACGTGCCGGTATTGAGGATGCTGCTGGCGGCAAGTGCCAGGTCAGCGCCTGCCGTAATTCGCCCACCGTTTACCAGTGCGCCCGTAACGTCCAGGCCCAGTCCCTCTCCTGCTGTCAAACGTGCCGAGGCCCCCAACGTCATCGCACCAACCCGCACGCCCATACCGCCAAGGCTGGTCAGCTGGCCGCTCCCGCTATAGCGACCGGTCAGTTGAAGATCGAGCGCTTCATCGCTCGCAATCACGCCATTGTTGACCCAGTTAACGCCCGTTCCCTTGAGCGTCTCGGAAGCGAGCAGCTTGCCGGTTGCTGTTTGCGTGAAGGCTCCCACGTTGACCGTCAGGTTGCGCGCTTGCAGGATCCCGCTGTGCGTCCAGCTGGCAGCGGTCAGGCTGAAGTCCCCGGTCGTCGTGAGCGTACCGCCCGCCTCGATGGCATTGGCACTGGCCAGCGCCATGCTGCCTGTGCCGACATGGCGCAGGGTGCCATTGGTGTTGAGCAGCCTGCCGAGCGAAAACTGCACGTCGGTATTGGCAGTTTCGAGCAGACCGGCGCGGTTGTCGAAAGTATCGGTGGCTGTGATGAGCGTCACGCCCGCTCCGCCAAGTACCCGTATGGCTCCGTTGACGTTGGACAGGCGCGCAGCGGTGAGGGCTAAGGTGCTACCGCTCTCGATTAGGCCGGCGTCGTTGTTCAACGTACCTGCCAAGCTGAAGTCGATGGCGTTGGCGCCGATCTTACCGGCGCGGTTATCTAGGTCGCTTCCCTGCACTTTCAGGCTGTCGCGAGCATATAGGCCGCCCGCTGCGTTGTTCACGGTAGCGGCATTGATCACCGTGTCGCCTGAGACGGCCGAAACGTGGCCGCCGCGGTTGTCGAGCGCACCGGCGTTCAAGACCAACTTATCGGCCTGGATCGTGCCGCCCTGGTTGTCGAACAAACCGTTAGCGGTAGCGGTTATCCAACCTGCCAAACTTGTAAGCAAACCGTCCTGATTGTTTATTGAGTCCGCTTCAATGAAGACATCACCCTGTTCGCCCAGCAGCCGTCCGCGGCGGTTGTCGAGCGCTCCGGCAACTTGTACGTCCAGGCCGGTCTTGCCCTGAATCGAGCCGTCCTGATTGTTCAGTGTCGCCGCCTGAAGAGTCACCGTATCAGTCTGGCTATAGATCAAGCCGTCCTGGCCGTTATCGAGCAGACCGTTGACCTCGAGTCGCAGCGAGCCATTGGCAGCCAGCGTGCCGGCGAGGGAGTTGTCCAGGCGTGAGGTGACCAACTCAAACAGGCGCTGGCTCGCCAGTTGGCCACCACGGTTATCCACCTCCCCAGTTTTCATCAGGAGGTCGCTCGCGCTGCCGAGCTGACCGCCCGTATTTAGGAGCAGCTCGGTGAGTGTGAGCGTGATCGCCTGGTCGCTGCTGAACTGGCCGTTACTGTTGTCCAGATTCCTGCCATCAAAGAGCAGGTCAGCACCGCTGCGAACGCTTCCAGACTGGTTATTTACATCGGAAGCTTTAATCGACAACGTACCGCCAGCATTCACGAGCCCACCGACGGCGTTGTTCAGCGTACCTGCCGTCTGCAAGGACATATTCGCTTCGCTGGAGAGGATCCCGCCTTCGCTGTTATCGATCTCGCCGGACGTGACGGTCAGCGCTTGTTTGCTGACCAAAGCCCCCTCATTACTGTTATTCAATGCGCCGGTCAGCCGTGTCGACACGCCACCTTCGCGACTGGAGACGGTGCCCTTTGCGCTGTTATCGAGCGTACCGCCTTGTAGAATCACTCCCTTCCAACCAGAGAGTAGGCCGCCGCTATGGTTGTCTAGCGCGTCGCTTTGTACGACAAGTTCACCGCCGGCAATGACGCGTCCCGCATCTGCGTTGACCAGGCGCTCGGCTTCGATGTGCAGGTTGCCATTAGTCGACAGCTCACCGCCCTGGTTGGCCAGATCGCCAGCGTCGGTAATTGCCACGCCGGTTTGTCCCTTAATCAATCCCTGACGGTTGTTCAGCGTGCCGCCTTGAAGGTCGAGTTCAATCCGACCGTCGCTGATCAGGCGCCCCTGCTGCTGAGTCAGAGTTTTTGCCGTTACGAGAATATCGCCCCCAGCGGATACCTCGCCGCCACTGCTCGAGTCCAGTTCGCTCGCCTCGAGCGTCAGCGAAGCTTCACTGGCGATCAGTCCGCCGTCGCGGTTGTCTATTTGGTCTCCTTTGAGCGTGAGTGAACCGGCAGCACTGACCACACCGCCACGGTTGTCCAGTGAATCAATCTCCAGACCTGCGACACTACCGGCCATTACTCGGCCTTGCTCGGTGTTATCGAGGGTCAGGATGGATGCGTTCAAGGTGCCGGAGGCGACGACATCGCCGGCCCGATTATTCAGGGTGCTTGCAGCCAGTTGGGCTTCACCACGCGACTGCAATAAACCTGCTCGGTTATCGAGCGCGCCGGTTACGATGCTTAGTCGCTGTTCGGCGAGCACGCGGCCGCCTCCGTTGGCCAGCGAATCGGAACGAATGGCCGTGACAGCGCCTGCGAAGGTGCCACCACGGTTATCGATCAGCCCCTCGGTTTCGACATCCAGCCGCCCGCTGGCCTGGAGCGTCCCTTCGTTGGTCAGGCTGCGGCTCTTTATATCGAGTGCTGCCAAGGCATTGCTGCTGCCATCGGCTTTGATGCCGGCTTCGACGATACCGCGGTTGGTTATTTGATTGGCTGAAAGCACGACGCCCTGCCCAGCCGCCAAGCTCTTCGCGATGCCGAGCATGTCCGTCGCCTCGACACGCACAGCACCCGAGGCGTACGTATCCGCTCCCAGCTCCACCGATTCGGCTTTAGCGATCAGATTTCCATTCGCCGCAGTGCGCGCCATGCTCAGTTGCCCATTGGCATCAATCTGAATATCCCCTGCACTAGCCGCCATATCACCAGCCAGCTTCACGCCAACACCCGCTTCGGTGCCGACCAGGCGGATGGCGCCAGCGTACATGCCGCCGAGCGCGGAGCTGTCGATGGCGAGCAGAGGTTTGTCGCTGCCGTCCGGCGACTTGGCGGTCGCGGCGAGTGTGCTGGCATCGACTTCGTTGCGACCGGTGATGATGTTCAGCTTGTTGGCGTGCAGTTCGGCGTTGATCTTCGCGCTGCGGGTAATGAGATCGAACTGGTCGACGTTGCTGGCATTCAAGCCTTGTCCTTCGATGGCGATGCTGCCGCCGTTGACGTCGAAGCGATCGAGATGGCCGTTTTCGATGATTGGCGTGCCGGTGCTAAGGGTGACGCGCGGAGTGTTGATGAAGCCGCAGCCGTCGCAGCTGATGCCGTGGGGGTTGGCGACGATGACATGGGCCGACTTGCCGGCGACTTCCGTATAACCCTGTAAGCGGCTGGCGTTGCTGCCGGTGACTTCGTTGAGAATCAACCCGGCCGCTTTTCCGTTGAGGTTCGAGTTGCCAAGGATGATGCCGCCCAGTTGAGTGCTCTGGGTGCGCTCGGTGGCGTTGTTGAGGATCAGGCCCTGCTGGCCGACGTTGTAGTCCTTGAACGTGTTGTGCGACAGCCCGTTGCTGTTAGGCGCAGCAATGTTGACGATCGGCACGCCATTGGCGGCTTGCCCCACCGTCGCGCCGCTGCCGGCGGCGACTGTCAAATCCGCCGCCGCACTGACGATAGGGTTGAGAAACATGACACCCACCAGCACGGTGGCGACGTTCTGGAAGATGGGGCTGCGTACGTCCATGTCTAAGACTCCGGCTTTGCTTGACTCAAATAAGGGATAGGGAACGAGCTCCGCTCATTCCAGCCCGCTGCGTACGGCAGGCCATGGCTTTTCAGAAGAACAAGTCGACGCGGAAGTACACTGGGTGCTCGCGCTCGGTGATGGCACCCGGGCGCTCCAGCGAGCGGGCCAAGGTGATAGAGGTCGCCACGTGCGCGCCGCGTGCGCTCAGTTCCAGGCCGTGACCGGATAGCCGGCCGTGAAGATCGGGGTTGTAGCGGCCGCCGTGGATGACGCCAACGTCATAGGCGTAGGCCAGACCATATTCCTGCAGGAAAGGGCGCAGCGGCTCCCAACTGATCGGCCGGCGCCAGCGCAGCTGGTTGCGCCAGTAACCGCCGGTATCGCCGGACAGCGATTGCTCCTTGAAACCGCGGACGGAGGCCAGCCCGCCAATGCTGATGCGCTGCGGGCTGTAGAGCACGTCTTCGCTTTTCTGAGCGTTGAGCAGCGAATCGAAACTGAAGGACTCGCCCCACAACTGAAACGGCTGCAGCGCGCTCAGTGTCAGGCTGTATTTGTGATAGCGGGCGTCCGGCTCCCCATATTGCGGATCGCCCCGCCGCTGGGCGTCGAAGCTGCCGGTTCCATGTTGCCAACCAAGGTCTGCGTTGACGAAGGCGGTGCCAATGCGGCGCCCGTGGTTCAGGCCAAGTTGCGTCTCGGACAGCCGATGGCTGGAGACATCGAGCAGGCTGTTTTCGATGTAGTTGCGAGTTAGCAGATGAGAGACGCCGAAGCTGATGGCAGTCTTGCTGACTGCATTACGGTGCAGGACGCGCTCGGCGCTCAATTGATGGCTCTTGCTCTCGCCATCCATCTCGAAGAGAAAGCCTGACGTCTCCCCCTGGGTTCTGTAATAGCTCTGGTTGTAGCTGTAGCTAAAGGTCCACCAGCCGTACGGCAAGCTGTAGAACAAACCCTGATTAGCGGAATGGCGATACTTATCGCTTACCGCGTCCCCGCCGCCGTACAGCCTGAGTTGGTCCGCCAGGCCAAGCGGGCTGTCCCAATCGAGCCCTGCGCCCCATTGCTGCTCGCCGGTGCTGGACTCGCCGTTGTTATGCCGGTTGAGGTTCACCCGCCACGGTTTGAGCGGGTTGCCTTTCAAGCTTACCCGGCTCCCACCGACCTGCTCACCCGGCAACAGCTCCAGCTGGGCTGGACGTGACGGCAGGCGATTCAACTGGTCGACCAGCTGCTCCAGCTCTCGCAGATCAACCACCTTGCCCGTCTGGCCCGGAAAAGCCATCGCTAACTCGCGATCGCTGGCTACGGCGGACTGATCAAGCCCTTCAAGACGGCCTTCGACGACCAAGACCTCCAACTCGCCATCCGCCATGTCCTGCTGAGGCAGATAGGCGCGCGAGGTGACGTAGCCACGGTCGATATAGAACTGGGTAATCGCCTTCAATAATGCATTGAGCTGGTTGGCGCCCAGGCATTTGTCTTGAAAAGGCTGGACCAGCACCGCTTGCTCCTGCGCAGAAATGAGCGAAGCGCCTTTGAGGATGATGGTGTGGATGTCGAAGCAGCGCTGATCTTCCGGTATCGGCTCAACTTCGGTCGCATCGCGGCCAGGCAGTTGCTGGAGTTCTTCCAGGCGTCGACGCTGCTCCTCGAGGAGGCGTTCCTGGCGGTCTCGGATGAGGTCGCGCTCACCAGGCAACGGCGTATTGGGTGGGGGAACCTGGGCCGAAACTGAGCTGGCAGATGAAACAACGCAGAGGAACGTGGCGAACAACAGCGGGCGCATCGCAACCATCCTTGGTTCGGTAAATCGAGGGATGGCGATGATGGGCGTTGTGCCATCACTGGACAACTACCATTGATCTCAGATAGGCAGCGGAAGCGCGAACGACTTCGCATTTTCGAAATATTGGTCTAATCGTACGGAACTAAAGGAAGTCGGCGCGCAAGATCATATTGAAGGCAGCAAAAAGGCGCCCTAAGGCGCCTTTTCGTTGCAGCTAAGCGAGAATCAAGCCTTGTTGGCTTTCTTCGCAGCGCGGCTACGCTCGCCTTCGTCGAGGATCTTCTTGCGAAGACGGATCGACTTCGGCGTGACTTCACACAGCTCGTCGTCCTGGATGAACTCTAGAGCCTGCTCGAGGGTGAAGCGGACCGGCGGGACCAAGGCGATGGTTTCGTCCTTGCCCGAAGCGCGCATGTTGTCGAGCTTCTTGCCCTTAGTGGGGTTTACGCCGAGGTCGTTGTCACGGCTGTTCAGACCAACGATCTGACCGTTGTAGATTTCCTGGCCGTGCTCGACGAACAGCTTGCCGCGCGCCTGCAGGGTTTCCAGGGAGTAGGTCAGCGCCTTGCCGGTATCGATCGACACCAGTACGCCGTTCTGACGGCCGGACATGTGGCCCGACTTCATCACGTCGTAACGGTCGAAGATCGAAGTCAGGATGCCGGCGCCGTTGGTCAGAGTGAGGAACTGGTTACGGAAACCGATCAGGCCGCGGGCCGGGATGTTGTACTCGAGGCGAACACGGCCCTTGCCATCCGGCACCATGTTGCTCAGGTCGCCCTTACGCAGGCCCATCTCTTCCATGACCTTACCTTGGCTTTCCTCAGGGATGTCGATAGTGACGTTCTCGAACGGCTCGTGCTTGGCGCCGTTGACTTCGCGAATGATCACTTCCGGACGGCCAACGGCCATTTCGAAACCTTCACGACGCATGGTTTCGATCAGTACCGACAGGTGCAGCTCGCCACGACCGGAGACTTTGAACTTGTCTGCCGAGTCGCCTTCTTCAACGCGCAGGGCCACGTTGTACAGCAGCTCCTTGTCCAGGCGCTCCTTGATGTTACGGCTGGTGACGAACTTGCCTTCCTTGCCGCAGAACGGCGAATCGTTGACCTGGAAGGTCATGGAAACGGTCGGTTCGTCGACGGTCAGCGGCTTCATCGCTTCGACGTTGTTCTGGTCGCACAGGGTGTCGGAGATGAACAGCTCGTCGAAACCGCTGATGCAGACGATGTCGCCTGCGGTGGCTTCGTCGACGTCGACGCGGTGCAAACCGTGGTGGCCCATCAGCTTGAGGATACGGCCGTTACGCTTCTTGCCGTGCATGTCGATGGCAGTGACCGGCGTGTTCGGTTTGACGCGACCACGGGCGATGCGGCCGACACCGATGATGCCGAGGAAGCTGTTGTAGTCCAGAGCGGAGATCTGCATCTGGAACGGGCCGTCGATATCGACCTGCGGGGCTGGTACGTGGTCGACGATGGCCTGGTACAGCGGGGTCATGTCTTCGGCCATGTCGGTGTGATCCAGACCGGCGATGCCGTTCAGGGCCGAGGCGTAGACGACCTGGAAGTCCAGCTGCTCTTCGGTGGCGCCGAGGTTGTCGAACAGGTCGAAGATCTGATCCAGAACCCAGTCAGGACGCGCGCCTGGACGGTCGACCTTGTTGATCACCACGATCGGACGCAGGCCGGCTTCAAAGGCCTTCTTGGTCACGAAGCGGGTTTGCGGCATCGGGCCGTCCTGGGCGTCGACCAGCAGCAGCACGGAGTCGACCATCGACATCACGCGCTCCACTTCACCGCCGAAATCGGCGTGGCCGGGGGTATCGACGATGTTGATGCGGTAGTCGTTCCAGCGGATGGCGGTGTTCTTGGCCAGGATGGTGATGCCGCGTTCTTTTTCCTGGTCGTTGGAGTCCATCACGCGCTCGTCGTTGAGCTCGCCGCGCTCCAGGGTGCCGGACTGACGCAGAAGCTTGTCGACCAGAGTGGTTTTGCCATGGTCAACGTGAGCGATGATGGCGATGTTACGTAGATTCTCGATCACAGTAGTGGTCTCGTAGTTGGGTCGGGCTACTCAGCAGATGCATCGAGCGGCTCAACGCGAAAAATCGGATGAAGATAGGAGAAGGTCGCTAACGACGTGTCGCGGCAATACAGCCGCGCAGCGGGTCGGGAGGGCGGTGACGGATACTGCCGCCCAGCAGCCCAGGTTGTTTAACCCGGACGATAAACGCGCACATTGGCATGCCCCTCACTCAACAAATGATGAGCATGCAGGCGACTCATGACACCTTTATCGCAATACAGCAGGTACTGGCGGTTCACATCCAGTTCCTTGAATCGGTTGTTCAGCGCATAGAACGGCAGTGTTTGCACTTCGATGCCCTGCAATTGCAGAGGTTCGTCCTCAGCGGCGTCAGGATGACGAATGTCGATGACCACCTGGCCGGCAGTCGCCTCGACCACCTCTTCAATCTGCAGATCCTGACCCAGCTCGTCGATCACGCGGTCAATAGGGACCTGACGTGCATCCTCCAAGGCGCGCTCGAGAACCGCCATGTCGAACTGCTTTTCTTCATGTTCGATACGGTAGCGCTTGGCCTTGGTGGTCGGGTTCTTGGAGATCACGCCGCAATACTCGGGCATGTTCTTGGCGAACTCGGCGGTGCCGATTTCGAACGCCGTGTCGATGATGTCCTGCTTGTGCGCGGCGATCAGCGGACGCAGCACCAGCATGTCAGTGGCAGAATCGATCACCGAAAGGTTGGGCAGCGTCTGACTAGAGACCTGAGAAATCGCCTCGCCGGTGACCAGTGCGTCAATGTGAAGGCGCTCGGCGATCTGCGTCGAGGCGCGAAGCATCATGCGTTTAAGGACAACGCCCATCTGGCTGTTGTCGACCTTCTCGAGAATCTCGCCGACCACTTCCTCGAACGGAACGCTGATGAACAGCACCCGGTGCGAGCTGCCGTACTTCTTCCATAGATAGTGGGCGACTTCCATTACGCCCAGCTCGTGGGCGCGTCCGCCGAGATTGAAGAAGCAGAAATGGGTCATCAACCCGCGACGCATCATCTGGTAGGCCGCCACGGTGGAGTCGAAACCACCGGACATCAGCACCAGGGTCTGCTCCAGCGCACCCAGCGGGTAGCCGCCGATGCCGTCATGCTGGGCGTGAACGACGAACAAACGCTGGTCGCGGATTTCCATCCGCACTTCGATTTCCGGCGCTTTCAACGAGATTCCGGCGGCGCCGCACCGCTGACGCAGTTGGCTGCCGACATGACGCTCGACATCCATCGAACTGAACGGGTGCTTGCCGGCGCGTTTGCAGCGAACGGCGAAAATCTTGCCGGGCAGCCGGTCGGCGAAGTGCGCTTTGCATTTCTCGACGATATCGTCGAGATCGCCCAGCGGGTACTCGTGTACTTCCAGGCAATGGGCGATTCCCGGTGTGCAGCGCAGGCGCTCGATCATCTCGTGCAGCAGCTTCGGCTCGCTGAGCGCGGTTTCCACTTCAACGTTGTCCCACACCCCCTCCACCCGCAGATCGGAATCGAGGTCGCGCAGCACGGTGCGGATGTTCTTCGCCAACTGACGAATGAAGCCCTTGCGCACCGGCGGGCTCTTGATGGTGATTTCCGGGAAAACCTTGACGATCAGCTTCATGAAAACGCGCGCGGCAACATGGCGTAAAAAGAGGGGGGCGGAGTATAGCGGAAATTGATCAAGATTTAGGCGCTTTTATCTGGAGAGACCATCGCGCACCAATTCAGGCCTTAATCACAAATTAATGCACCAATTTGATTCATTTGAGTGAGCCATTGTGAACCGCGTAACTACGGGAACCCGTATAGAACCCCGATATGCGCGCCCGGACCCAATACAGAGCACTGGCATGCAATTTGCTCCCTTGTGAGGCAGGTCGCCAACGCGGAATATCCGCCGCTGGACTTCATCCCCTGATTTCGGAAGCAACCTGTCTCCGCTTCCACCACTTGGAGAGCACCATGTCGAAGTCGCTTCAACTGATCAAAGATTACGATGTGAAGTGGATTGATCTGCGCTTCACCGACACCAAGGGCAAGCAGCACCACGTGACCGTTCCGGCACGTGATGCCCAGGACGAGGATTTCTTCGAGCACGGCAAGATGTTCGACGGTTCGTCCATCCATGGCTGGAAAGGTATCGAAGCCTCGGACATGATTCTGATGCCAGTCGACGAAACCGCCGTACTGGATCCGTTCACCGAAGAGCCGACCCTGATTCTGGTTTGCGATATCGTCGAGCCAAGCACCATGCAGGGCTACGATCGCGACCCTCGCTCCATCGCCAAGCGCGCCGAGGAATTCCTCAAGTCCACCGGTATCGGTGACACCGTATTCGTTGGCCCTGAGCCTGAGTTCTTCATCTTCGACGAAGTGAAGTTCAAGTCCGATATCTCCGGTTCCATGTTCAAGATTTTCTCCGAGCAGGGTTCCTGGAACACCGACGCTGACATCGAAGGCGGCAACAAGGGCCATCGCCCGGCCGTCAAGGGTGGTTACTTCCCGGTTCCCCCGTGCGACCACGACCACGAAATCCGTACCGCCATGTGCAACGCCATGGAAGAAATGGGCTTGGTCGTCGAAGTGCACCACCACGAAGTGGCGACTGCCGGCCAGAACGAAATCGGTGTCAAGTTCAACACTCTGGTGAACAAGGCTGACGAAGTTCAGACCCTGAAGTACTGCGTACACAACGTCGCCGATGCCTACGGTAAGACCGCAACCTTCATGCCGAAGCCACTGTATGGCGACAACGGTTCGGGCATGCACGTCCACATGTCGATCTCCAAAGACGGCAAGAACACCTTCTCCGGCGAAGGCTATGCCGGCCTGTCCGAAACCGCGCTGTACTTCATCGGCGGCATCATCAAGCACGGCAAGGCGCTGAACGGATTCACCAACCCATCGACCAACTCCTACAAGCGTCTGGTCCCGGGCTTCGAAGCACCGGTGATGCTGGCCTACTCGGCTCGCAACCGCTCCGCCTCGATCCGTATCCCGTACGTATCCAGCCCGAAGGCTCGCCGTATCGAAGCGCGCTTTCCGGACCCGGCCGCCAACCCCTACCTGTGCTTCGCCGCACTGCTGATGGCTGGCCTGGACGGCATCCAGAACAAGATTCACCCTGGCGACGCCGCTGACAAGAACCTCTACGATCTGCCGCCGGAAGAAGGCAAGCTGATCCCGCAGGTTTGCGGCAGCCTGAAGGAAGCCTTGGAAGAACTGGACAAGGGCCGCGGGTTCCTGACCAAGGGCGGCGTGTTCAGCGACGACTTCATCGATGCCTACCTCGAGCTGAAGAGCGAGGAAGAAATCAAGGTCCGTACCTTCGTTCACCCGCTGGAATACGACCTGTACTACAGCGTCTAAGCCGGTCCGCGTGACAGAAAAGGCCTCCTTCGGGAGGCTTTTTCGTTCCTGCGATGTCACTAGATAGGAAATCGACCCCTCGCCAAGCCGGAGTGGCGCCGATCCCAAATCGCAACGGCCGTACTTGCCTAGCCGCCCGAGCGGTGCAAGGCTTCCGGCATCCCATCCGCGGAGCTTCTTATGCGCATTGCATTGTTCAGCCTGCTACTCGTTTTCATGGCGCCCGCCATGGCGCAGATTTACAAGTACACCGACGATAAGGGCAACACGGTCTTTACCAATCAACCGCCGGAAGGGGTCGCGGCAGATACCGTCGACCTGCCGCCTGCCAATACTGTTGACATCAAAATGCCTGAAGCCCCGCCGCCCCTGGCCGACGAGCAAAGCGACGAGCGTAAACAGCAGCCTTACCGCAGCCTGTCCATTGGCGGCATTCCGGACGAACAGGCGTTGCGCGCGAACAACGGCACCTTTGTTGTCAATGCCCAGCTCGACCCTCCGCTTAAGCGAGGCCATCAGATCCGCTTTCTGCTCGACGGCGTTCCGCAGGCAGAACCAGGCAGCACGACGTCACAACAGCTGACCAACGTCGACCGTGGTACGCATCTGCTTGAAGTCGAAGTGTTCAGCGGCGGACGAGTCATGCAGCGCGCCGAGGAGCAATTCACCGTTCAGCGCGTCCACATCTCCAGCCCGGCCCGCCGATGACGTGCGTCACGCGGCTCGGCCTGCTTGGGCTGTTGCTGACGCTCGCACTGCCCGCAAGTGCCGCGATTTATAGCTACGTCGGCGCCGAGGGCAATCGGGTCTTCACCGACCGCCCCGGTGGCCGAGCGGCCGAGCCAGTTGAGACCAAACCGACCAACAGCATGGCCGCACAGCCGGTACCGCCAACGAAGACGCCCGTAAAGGTCCTGAAAGCGATCACTCCAGGTTATGCGCTGCTCGATATCGTGCAGCCGGCACCCGACGCCACGATCCGCAGCAATCCGGGCGAATTGGCGGTTAGTGTCACCAGCAATCCCGCCCTGCAACCCGGCCACCAGTATCGCTTGCTGCTCAATGGCGCGCCTGTGGGGACGCCAAGCGAAGGTCCGGTGCTGGTAATCGGCAATGTTGATCGAGGCAGCCATCAGTTGGCCGTCGAAGTGATCGACAGCCTGGGCGCAAGCCTGCAGCGAAGCGCGCCGCACGTGTTTCACATGATGCGCACTTCGCTTGCCCAACGACGGATGGCCAACCCGTGCAAGACGGGCGATTACGGGGTCCGCCCCGAATGCCCCGTGAAAGACAAACCCAAGGAAAAGAAAGATATTCCCTTCGTGCCCTTTCTGTGACCATCCTACGCACCTGAATGGTGCACAAGCCGGACCAGCCTGATCCGCTTCACTCATTTCTCGCTACGCCCTGCTCTGGAGCGCTAGCGCCTAGAGTGCCGCGCCGAAAAGGAGCGCCTTGGTTTGCTTCTTGCATTTCCTGTCTCACATACCGGATGCAGACAGCCATGATCAACGAAGCCCTACAGCGCCTGCTGATCGAGAACCTAACCACCGCGACCCTGCTGCTCAATTCGCGCTTGCGCCTGGAGTACATGAATCCAGCTGCTGAAATGCTGCTTGCCGTGAGCGGCCAGCGCAGCCACGGCCAATTCATTAGCGAGCTTTTCACCGAATCGCCTGAAGCGCTGGCTGCCCTGCGCCAGGCCGTCGAACAGGCCCACCCCTTCACCAAGCGCGAGGCAACGCTGACTTCTGCCAGCGGCCAGACACTGACGGTCGACTATGCGGTTACACCCGTTCTGACTCGCCAAGAAACCATGCTGCTGCTGGAGGTGTTACCGCGGGACAGACTGCTGCGTATCACCAAGGAAGAGGCGCAGCTGTCCACGCATGAAACCACCAAGATGCTGGTGCGCGGTCTCGCTCATGAGATCAAGAATCCGCTTGGCGGCATTCGAGGCGCTGCGCAGCTGCTGTCACGCGAGTTGCCCGAGGAGCACCTCAGGGACTACACCGAGGTAATCATCGAGGAGGCCGACCGCTTGCGAAATCTGGTCGACCGGATGCTCGGATCGAACAAGCTGCCGTCCCTGTCGATGACTAATATCCATGAGGTGCTGGAGCATGTTGCCAGCCTGATCGAGGCCGAATGTCAGGGCAGCCTCATTTTGGTGCGCGACTATGATCCGAGCATTCCTGAAATCCTGATGGACCGTGAACAGATGATTCAGGCGGTGCTCAATATCATGCGCAACGCCATGCAGGCGCTCGCCGGGCAGAGCGAACTGGGCCTTAGCCGCCTGACCCTGCGTACCCGCACCCTGCGCCAGTTCACGATTGGCCATATCCGCCATCGCCTGGTCACCCGGATCGAAATCATTGACAACGGCCCGGGCATTCCCAGCGAACTGCAGAACACGCTTTTCTACCCGATGGTCAGCGGCCGCCCGGACGGCACCGGCCTCGGCCTGGCCATAACCCAGAACATCATCAGCCAGCATCAGGGCCTGATCGAGTGCGAGAGCCACCCCGGCCACACCGCGTTCTCCATCTTCCTGCCGCTGGAACAAGGAGCCCCATCAGCATGAGCCGAAGCGAAAACGTCTGGATCGTCGATGACGACCGCTCCATCCGCTGGGTACTGGAAAAGGCTCTGCAGCAAGAGGGCATGACCACCCAGAGTTTCGACAGTGCCGACGGCGTGCTGGCGAAACTGGCGCGCCAGCAGCCGGATGTGATCATCTCGGACATCCGCATGCCCGGCACCAGCGGCCTGGACCTGCTGGCGCAGATTCGTGAGCTGTACCCGCGCCTACCGGTGATCATCATGACCGCCCATTCGGACCTCGATAGCGCGGTGGCTTCCTACCAAGGCGGCGCCTTCGAATATCTGCCCAAGCCGTTCGACGTCGACGACGCGGTGTCTCTGGTAAAACGCGCCAACCAGCACGCACAGGAACAGCAGAACCTGCAGGCGCCGGCCAACCAGCACCATACACCGGAGATCATCGGCGAGGCACCGGCAATGCAGGAGGTGTTCCGCGCCATTGGCCGCCTCAGCCACTCCAACATTACCGTGCTCATCAACGGAGAATCCGGCACCGGTAAGGAGCTGGTCGCGCACGCGCTACACCGTCATAGCCCGCGAGCGGCTTCGCCGTTCATCGCATTGAACATGGCAGCGATTCCCAAGGACCTGATGGAGTCCGAGCTGTTCGGCCATGAGAAAGGCGCCTTTACCGGCGCCGCGAATCAGCGCCGCGGTCGTTTCGAGCAGGCCGACGGCGGCACCCTTTTCCTTGATGAGATCGGCGACATGCCCGCCGATACTCAAACCCGCCTGCTGCGTGTGCTGGCCGACGGCGAGTTCTACCGGGTCGGCGGCCACACGCCCGTGAAAGTCGATGTACGCATCATCGCCGCCACCCACCAGGACCTGGAAACCCTGGTGCAGGCCGGAAAATTTCGCGAAGACCTGTTCCACCGCCTGAACGTCATCCGCATCCACATTCCACGCCTATCCGACCGTCGCGAAGACATCCCAGCACTGGCCGGGCACTTCCTCGCCAGCGCTGCGCAGGAGCTTTCGGTCGAAACCAAGCTGCTCAAGAGCGAAACCGAGGAATATCTGAAGAATCTGCCCTGGCCGGGCAACGTGCGCCAGCTGGAAAACACATGCCGCTGGATCACCGTCATGGCCTCGGGGCGCGAAGTGCATGTCAGCGACCTGCCCCCAGAACTGCTCAACCAGCCCGCCGACACCATGCCGGCAAACAACTGGGAACAGGCACTGCGACACTGGGCTGACCTGGCATTGGGGCGCGGCCAATCGAACCTGCTCGACGAGGCGGTACCGGCTTTCGAGCGGATCATGATCGAGACCGCGCTCAAGCACACGGCTGGGCGCCGCCGCGATGCCGCGCTGTTGCTCGGCTGGGGCCGCAATACCCTGACGCGCAAGATCAAGGAGCTTGGGATGGGTGTTGACGGCAGTGATGAGGATGAAGGCGAGGAAACCTGATCCCTGCGAATGACACATTCACCAGCCGCGCTCTAGCGCGGCCTGACCTGCACCAGCAAGCGCCAGTCGCCATCAATCTTCTCACCCGACCAGCTGGCCGCCAGGGGTCGGGTCGCCACGAAGTGCAGCAGCAAGCCCTTCTCCGTCACCTGCACGCGCCAGCTGGCTCCTGTGCCTTCAACCTCTACACGCCCAGCATCAGCGCTGCCCTTGGCCTGGAATAGCACCCCGACGGCGCCGTCGATATCCTGGCTATAGAACTCTGGCTCGCGGTTGAACCATAGCTGTAACCCGCTGGCTACAGGCTCGACCCGCATCAACTCCACCGGCCCCGGCCGGAAGAAATGTCCGAGAAACGAGCCGAACAACAGCCCGAGTAACACGAGCGAGCCAAAAAAGCGGCGACGCTGACGACGTAGCGGATCGTGCGGCGCAGGCTCGCCTGCCGCAGTAGAATGCCGGTCGTTTTCAGAGTCGGTGACGCGCATGTTCCATGTGATCCTTTTCCAGCCAGAGATTCCGCCGAATACCGGCAACATTATCAGGCTCTGCGCCAACGCCGGCTGCAGCCTGCATTTGATCGAGCCACTGGGCTTCGAACTGGACGACAAGCGCCTGCGCCGCGCGGGCCTGGATTATCACGAATATGCACCGCTCAAGCGCCACGCTGATCTCGACAGCTGTTTGGAGAGCCTTGGTCAACCGCGCGTATTCGCCTTTACCACCAAGGGATCGCAGCCCTTTCATCAGGTGCAATTCCAGCGCGGCGATGCCTTTCTCTTCGGCCCGGAGAGTCGCGGCCTGCCGCCGGAGATCCGCGATGCGCTGCCCAACGAGCAACGCCTGCGCCTGCCGATGCGCCCCGACAGTCGCAGCCTGAACCTTTCGAACACCGTCGCGGTTGCCGTCTACGAGGCCTGGCGACAGCTGGATTTCGCGCTGCAATAAGGACCCTCTTCCCAACGAGTCGGTACTGATTGGGCCATGCGTGGCGCCACGGCAGCGAATCCCGTACGCCGGTTGAAATGCTTGGCAGCGTCCCCCATATCAAGCGCATTCGGGCATTCATCGCCCCGCTGCGTGGAGATTTTCCTTTGACCACCATCGTTTCAGTGCGCCGCAACGGCAAAGTCGTCATGGGCGGCGACGGCCAGGTTTCCCTGGGCAACACCGTCATGAAAGGCAACGCCAAAAAGGTTCGGCGCCTCTATCACGGCCAGGTGCTGGCCGGTTTCGCCGGCGCCACCGCCGATGCCTTCACACTCTTCGAACGTTTCGAAGGCCAGCTGGAAAAACATCAAGGTCATCTTGTCCGCGCCGCGGTCGAACTGGCCAAGGACTGGCGTACCGACCGTTCGCTGAGCCGTCTGGAAGCCATGCTGGCCGTAGCCAACAAGGACGCCTCGCTGATCATCACTGGCAACGGCGACGTGGTTCAGCCGGAAAACGACCTGATCGCTATGGGTTCCGGCGGCGGTTTCGCCCAAGCCGCCGCGATGGCGTTGATGCAGAAAGGCGGCGAGTCCATGTCGGCTCAAGATATCGCCGAAACCGCGCTGAATATCGCCGGCAGCATTTGCGTCTTCACCAATCAGAATCTCACCATTGAGGAGCTGGACAGCGCGATCTGACAGGTCGATGAAAAACTACCTGCGTTGGCAATCCTTCGTTAAAAACAGGCTCGGACTGCTCATTTAGACCACTAAACTCCGCGTCCTCGCCTGCTTTTGCCTCGTCTTGCCTGCCTCGCCCACGTTTTTCAAGCGGCCTGTTTGTATCCTGCCCAGCTTCGGGAGTAACGAAAAAATGTCCATGACGCCCCGCGAGATCGTCCACGAACTCAATCGCCATATCATCGGCCAGGACGACGCCAAGCGTGCCGTCGCCATCGCCCTGCGCAACCGCTGGCGGCGGATGCAGCTTTCCGCCGAGCTGCGCCCGGAAGTCACGCCGAAGAACATCCTGATGATCGGTCCGACCGGCGTCGGCAAGACCGAAATCGCCCGCCGCCTGGCCAAGCTGGCCAATGCGCCATTCATCAAAGTTGAAGCAACCAAATTTACTGAAGTCGGCTATGTAGGGCGCGATGTTGAGTCCATCATTCGCGATCTAGCCGATGCCGCGCTGAAAATGCTGCGCGAGCAGGAAGTCGGCAAGATGCGCCACCGCGCCGAGGATGCAGCCGAAGAACGTATTCTCGATGCCCTACTACCCCAGGCGCGCCCGGTCGGCTTCAGTGAGGAGCCGATACAGAGCACCGACTCCAATACGCGCCAGCTATTCCGCAAACGCCTGCGCGAAGGCCAGCTGGACGACAAGGAAATCGATATCGAAGTGGCGGAAAACCCGGGCGGCGTCGAGATCATGGCCCCGCCGGGCATGGAGGAGATGACCAGCCAGCTGCAGAATCTCTTCTCCAACATGGGCAAGGGCAAGAAAAAAAGCCGCAAGCTGAAGATCAAGGATGCGCTCAAGCTTGTACGCGACGAAGAAGCCGCCCGTCTGGTGAACGAGGAAGAACTCAAGGCCCGGGCGCTGGAAGCGGTGGAGCAGAACGGCATCGTCTTTATCGACGAGATCGACAAGGTTGCCAAACGCGGCAACACCAGCGGCGCCGATGTCTCTCGCGAAGGCGTGCAGCGCGATCTGCTGCCGCTGATCGAAGGTAGCACGGTCAACACCAAGCTCGGCATGGTCAAGACCGATCACATCCTGTTCATTGCCTCGGGCGCCTTCCACCTGTCCAAGCCCAGCGACCTGGTGCCGGAACTGCAGGGTCGCCTACCGATCCGCGTGGAGCTCAAGGCGCTGTCGCCGGAAGACTTCGAACGCATCCTCACCGAGCCGCACGCCTCGCTTACCGAACAGTACCGAGAGCTGTTGAAAACCGAAGGGCTAGCAATCGAGTTCGCTGATGACGGGATCAAGCGCCTGGCCGAGATTGCCTGGCAGGTCAACGAGAAGACGGAAAACATCGGTGCCCGTCGCCTGCACACGTTGTTGGAGCGCCTGCTGGAGGAAGTCTCGTTCAGCGCTGGCGACCTCGCCGGCCAGCAGAACGGCGAGCCAATTCGAATCGACACCGCCTACGTCAACAGCCACCTAGGCGAACTGGCCGAAGACGAAGATTTGTCGCGCTACATTCTTTAACGCAAGCGGCTACCGGGTCTCTTAGACGAGGCCCGGCGCCTTTGCCAGGAGCATTCGATGCGCATCCCCACCGCGATCAAGCTGCACAAGACGTCGAAAACGCTGGAATTGGAGTATGGCTCCGAGCAGCGCTACGTGCTGCCGGCCGAATTTTTACGCGTGCATTCACCTTCCGCTGAGGTTCAGGGCCACGGCAACCCGATCCTGCAGACAGGCAAGATCAACGTCGCGCTCGAAGGTATCGAGCCGGCCGGGCAGTACGCGTTGAAGCTGACCTTCAGCGATGGCCATGACAGCGGCCTGTACACCTGGGATTACCTCTACCACTTGGCGATCACTCAGCAACAGCTGTGGGCCGATTACCTCGACGCGCTGGCAAATGCCGGTAAATCGCGCGACCCGGACATTTCGCCGGTCAAGCTGATGCTTTGATATCCCGCGGGCGGCAGCGTCAGGCCTGTAGCGCCTTATTCAGCGCACGCTCGATTTTAGCTTGGACGCTACTGCCCATTGCTGACAGCAGCAAACCGAGATTCAGCAGCACCCGGACCCGGTCCTTTTCGACCTCAATGAGGCCATCCGCCCCGCTACGTCTTACTTTCAACACATCACCCTACCGCTCGCAGCTTGGCGCTCGATGGTGGTTTTAGGTTTAGAATGCGGTCACATTCTTCCGGTGACAGTGACATGACCGATCCCCGCAAAGAGCATGACGCAGAGCCCACCACCCACTTCGGTTACAAGAACGTGCCGGAGAGCGAAAAAGCACAGAAGGTGGCCGAGGTTTTCCATTCTGTAGCCGCCAAATACGACTTGATGAACGACCTGATGTCCGCAGGTGTGCATCGTCTGTGGAAGCGCTTCACTATCGAGCTGTCGGGCGTGCGCCACGGCAACCGAGTATTGGATATCGCTGGCGGCACTGGCGACCTGGCCCGTCAGTTCGCCCGAATCGTCGGACCAACCGGCGAAGTGGTGTTGGCCGACATCAATGCCTCGATGCTCAAAGTCGGCCGTGACCGGCTGCTGGACAAGGGCGTGGCCGGCAACGTGAAGTTCGTCCAGGCCGATGCCGAAAAGCTGCCCTTCCCGAACAATCATTTCGACGTTGTCACCATCGCCTTCGGCCTGCGCAACGTCACGCACAAGGAAGACGCCATCGCCTCCATGCTGCGGGTACTCAAGCCCGGCGGCCGGCTGCTGGTGCTGGAGTTCTCCAAGCCAACCAACCAACTGTTTTCCAGAGCCTACGATGCTTATTCGTTCAGCCTGCTGCCGATGATGGGCAAGTTGATCACCAATGACTCGGAGAGCTACCGCTACCTGGCCGAATCGATCCGCATGCATCCAGATCAGGAGACGCTCAAGGGCATGATGGCCGATGCCGGCTTCGAGCGCGTTACCTACCACAACATGACCGGCGGCATCGTCGCCCTGCACCGCGGCATCAAGCCCTGATGCTGCGCACTGCCCTGTTGGCCGGCGCCGAGCGCGGGATCAATCGCGTGCTGCGCCTGGACCCGACCGCGCTACCGCGGCTGGCCCGGCTCAGCGGCCGGATCATCGAAATCGACTG
Source organism: Stutzerimonas stutzeri (assembly GCF_024448715.1). GTDB lineage: Bacteria > Pseudomonadota > Gammaproteobacteria > Pseudomonadales > Pseudomonadaceae > Stutzerimonas > Stutzerimonas stutzeri_AR. The sequence goes on along the minus strand of NZ_JAMOHZ010000004.1, from coordinate 189,642 downwards.
CACGATGCCCGGCTGGCGGCTGTTCATCCTTGCCGACGCCGATGGCCTACGGTTGGCCGAGCATTGGGGCAGCGAGCCGGATTGCCGTTTGCGCGCGCCCGCAACGAGCCTGCTGCGACTGGCCACCAGCCGCAACAAGACCGCAGTCCTGCACGGTCCGGATGTCGAGATCGAAGGCGACAGTGCTGTGCTGATGAGCCTTGCCGAAGTGCTGCAGGACCTCGAGTTGGATTGGGAATACGAAGTCTCTCGCTGGCTGGGTCCGGTCGGGACGCAGATGATCAGCGCCGGTTTGCGCGGGCAGTCCGCCTGGGCCAGGCAGAGCGCCGACAGCTTGCGCCAGGATCTGGCCGATTATCTCAACGAAGAGTCCCGAACGTTGGTTGGCATGGCGGAGGCGGAAACCCGCTTTGCCGAACTCGACCGCCTCAAGCTCGATCTCGACCGATTCGAAGCCCGCATCGAGCGGCTCGCCCACCCCCCGAAACCAGACCGATCCGAATGAAGTTGTTCGCCGCGACCCGCCGCCTGTTTCGCATCCTGCTGGTGGTGATCCGCTACCGCCTGGACGACATCATCCTTGACCTGCCGATGCCTTGGTGGCTGCGCGCGACCAGCTATCTGCTGCCCTGGCGCTGGCTGCCGCGGCGGCGCACCGAATTGTCCCGTGGGGCACGTTTGCGTCTGGCATTGGAAGGCCTCGGTCCGATCTTCATCAAATTCGGCCAGATTCTCTCGACCCGCCGCGATCTGCTGCCGCTGGATATCGCCGAAGAACTGGCGATGCTCCAGGACCGCGTTCCGCCATTCGACTCGGCCGTTGCCACAACTCTGATCGAGCGCCAACTTGGTGCGCCGGTAGGCGAGGTCTTCGCGAGCTTCGACAGCAAACCGCTGGCTTCCGCCTCGGTCGCCCAAGTGCATGCCGCAAAGCTACGCAGCGGCGAAGAAGTGGTGGTCAAGGTAGTACGACCGAATCTTCGGCCGGTGATCAGCCAGGACATCGCCTGGCTGTTCCTGCTGGCCAAGACGGCGGAGCGCGCCTCCACCGAGGCTCGCCGCCTGCATCTGGTGGAAGTGGTCGATGATTACGCCAAGACCATCTACGACGAGCTCGACCTGCTACGCGAGGCCGCCAACGCCAGCCAGCTCAAGCGCAACTTCCAAGGCTCGCCGTTGCTCTACGTCCCGCAGGTGTACTGGGATTTGTGCCGATCCCAGGTATTGGTGATGGAGCGCATCTACGGCGTGCCGGTGACCGACATGGCCCGCCTGGCCGAACAGCGCACCGACATGAAGCAGCTGGCCGAACGCGGCGTAGAGATCTTCTTTACCCAAGTGTTTCGCGACAGCTTCTTCCATGCCGACATGCACCCCGGCAACATTTTCGTAAGCACCCACCAGCCGTGGAATCCGCAATACATCGCAGTGGACTTCGGCATCGTCGGCAGTCTGACACCAGAAGATCAGGATTATCTGGCGCGTAACCTGATGGCCTTCTTCAGGCGCGATTATCGCAAGGTCGCACAGCTGCATATCGATTCGGGCTGGGTTCCAGCGGAAACCAAGGTCAACGAATTCGAGGCGGCGATTCGTACGGTCTGCGAGCCGATCTTCGAGAAGCCACTGAAAGACATCTCCTTCGGCCAGTTGCTGGTGCGCCTGTTCCAGGTCGCCCGGCGCTTCAACATGGAAGTCCAGCCGCAGCTGGTACTGCTGCAAAAGACCCTGCTCAATATTGAAGGCCTGGGCCGCGAACTCTATCCCGAGCTGGACCTCTGGGCCACCGGGCAGCCGTATCTCGAACGCTGGATGCGCGAACGCATGAGCCCCAAGCAGCTGCTAAAAAACGCGCAGGCGCAGATCGAGCAGCTGCCGCACCTGGCAGGCATGACCCGTGAGCTGCTCGAACGCATGTCCAACCCCCACGCGAATAACCCGCCGCCTCCGTGGCAGGAGCATCATCGGCACTGGCCGCTGCGCCTCGTCGGTGCCGTGCTGTTGGGCGGTGGTGCGACGTTGGCCGCCGCTGCCGATAGTTTTACCGCCATGAGCACCTGGCCGGCCTGGGTGATGTTGAGCGCCGGAATCTACATCGTGGTGCGCCGATAGCCAGCAGTCGGTGAGGCTGGCACACTTGGCGTATTGAGCGGAGAATTCGATGAACTGGCTGGACGACATAAACTGGAACGAAGACGGCTTGGTACCGGCTATCGCGCAAGACCATCAGACCGGGCGCATCCTGATGATGGCCTGGATGAATCGCGAAGCATTGGCGCTGACCGCCGCAGAAAACCGCGCCATCTATTGGTCACGCTCACGTGGCAAGCTGTGGCGCAAGGGCGAGGAGTCCGGCCATGTACAGAAACTGCACGAACTGCGCCTTGACTGTGATGCCGACGTCATCGTGCTGATGGTCGAACAGATCGGTGGCATCGCTTGCCACACCGGGCGCGAGAGCTGCTTCTACCGAGTCTTCACGGACGGTGACTGGAAAACCATCGAGCCAGTCCTCAAAGACCCGCAGGCGATCTACGCGGAGCATAAACATGAGTGACACCTTTGCCCGCCTGGCCGAGGTGCTGGAAGCCCGCAAGGGCGCCGCGGCGGACAGCTCTTACGTGGCCAGCCTGTATCACAAGGGGCTGAACAAGATTCTTGAAAAGGTTGGTGAGGAGTCGGTGGAAACCATCCTTGCCGCCAAGGACGCTGCTGTCAGCGGCGACCCCAGCGACCTGATCTATGAAACTGCCGACCTGTGGTTCCACAGCCTGGTGATGTTGGCCGCGCTGGACCAGCATCCACAGGCGGTACTGGACGAACTCGACCGGCGATTCGGTCTTTCTGGGCATGCGGAAAAAGCCGCGCGCCCTCAATCCTGATAATCAACTTCGGAGTACTGCAGCATGGGTTTTGGTGGAATCAGCATCTGGCAACTCCTGATCATTCTGCTCATCGTGGTCATGCTCTTCGGCACCAAGCGCCTTAAAGGCCTGGGGTCGGACCTTGGTGATGCAATCAAGGGTTTTCGCAAGTCCATGGGCACCGATGAGGACAAGCCCAGTGTAGAAGAGAAGCAAAGCCACACCTTCGATGCCGAGGCCCGCAAGGTCGAAGATCCGACGAAGAAGAACTGAGGCGCCATGTTCGATATCGGTTTCACCGAACTTCTATTGATCGGCCTGGTATCGCTGTTCGTACTGGGTCCGGAGCGCCTGCCCGGCGCGGTGCGCACCGCTGGCCTGTGGATTGGCCGGGCGAAGCGCAGCTTTGCCAACATCAAGGCCGAGGTCGAACGGGAAATTGGCGCCGACGAGATTCGCCGTCAGCTGCACAACGAACGCATCCTCGATCTTGAGCGGGAAATGAAGCAGAGCATCATGCCCAGCGCTCCAAGCACTAGCAGCAGCGCCACCCCGCAATCCGTCACGCCGCCGCCGCATCCCAGTAACCTAGACGCGCCGACACCTGCCGAAGCCAAACCCGCCGAAACGGCTCCCGTACCACGCCCGGACAAATCGCCTGAGCCATGAGCAATACCTCCATTGAAGATCAGGAAATGCCGCTGGTCGCCCATCTGACGGAGCTGCGCAAACGTCTGCTGCACTGTGTCGTGGCGATCCTGCTGCTGTTCGGCGGACTGTTCTACTTCTCCCAGCAGATCTATGCCCTCGTGGCAGCGCCGTTGCGGGCATACCTGCCGGAAGGCGCGACGATGATCGCCACCGGCGTCGCCTCGCCGTTCCTGACGCCATTCAAACTGACCATGATGGTCGCGCTGTTCCTGTCGATGCCGGTAATCCTGCATCAGATTTGGAGCTTCATCGCGCCGGGCCTGTACAAACACGAGAAGCGCATCGCGGTACCGCTGCTGATTTCCAGCATTTTCCTGTTCTATGGCGGCATGGCCTTCGCCTACTTCGTGGTGTTCCCGATCATGTTCGGCTTCTTTGCCAGCGTGACACCGGAAGGCGTGGCGATGATGACCGACATCGGCCAGTACCTGGATTTCGTGTTGACGTTATTCTTCGCCTTCGGCGTGGCGTTCGAGATTCCGGTCGCAACCTTCTTGCTGATCTGGGTTGGCATCGTCGATGTCGCCACCCTGCGCAAGAGCCGCCCTTATGTAGTGATCGGCTGTTTCGTGGTCGGCATGGTGTTGACGCCGCCGGATGTGTTTTCCCAAACGTTGCTGGCGGTACCGATGTGGCTGCTGTTCGAAGCCGGCCTGCTCTGTGGCAGCAGGGTCAAGAAACGCGAGGAATTCAGCGACGACGCCGACGACCACCAGCCGCACACCGGCGATCAGCCACCCGCACCTCGGCCGTGAACCTGCTGCTGCTGGAGGCGGCCGATTTCGTTGCCGCCGATCGGGTGATCCTGCGTGACCGTCGGCTCAAGCATATCCAGGACGTGCACCGTGCAGAGGCAGGCGAAAGCCTGCGGGTCGGCCTGCTTGGCGGCGATATGGGACAGGGCCGGCTGCTGCGTCTGGATGCCAACGAGGCGGAGCTCGAAATCGCACTGAATCAGCCACCGCCGGCAAAGCTGCCGATCACCCTATTACTGGCGCTACCACGGCCAAAGATGCTCCGCCGCGTGCTGCAGACGGTCGCCACCATGGGCGTGCCGCGGCTGGTATTGCTCAACAGCTACCGGGTGGAAAAGAGCTTCTGGCAAACCCCATTCCTCGAACCGGCGGCGATCCGCGAGCAGCTGCTGCTCGGCCTGGAGCAGGCACGGGATACCGTGCTACCGGACGTTACGATCGAAAAACGCTTCAAACCCTTCGTCGAGGATCGCCTGCCACAACTGGCCAGCGGCACCCGTGGGCTGCTCGGCCATCCGGGCGACTATCCCGCCTGCCCGCGCGCCCTCGACGAACCGGTGACCTTGGCGATCGGGCCGGAAGGCGGCTGGATACCCTACGAAGTCGACAAGCTCACCGCGGCGGGCCTGCAGCCGGTACAGCTGGGTGAACGCATCCTGCGTGTGGAAACCGCTGTCAGCGCCCTACTGGCGCGGCTTTTCTAAGCGGCGGTCCTGTCGCCATTGACTGATTACGCCTGCGCCTAATCCGTCCTGCTTTGACAGCTGCACCATACGTAGGATCGGGTCGGCGTAGGCGCTTGCGTCGTTTACCGCGAACCTGCTGCTCACGATCATCTCGTCAGAATGCGAAACAGTACCGATGAACGTAATGCACGCATCGGGAGCACGCGGGTCAGAGTTCATGAACCCCAAAACAGCAGTAACGCCCATGCGACCTTTGACCATTGACCTTCACCGTCTGGAGTACGCCCTGGACAACCGCGACGCCAGCGAACATTACCTTGATCTGGAGTCCGGCCAAATCCGTGCGGTATTTCCCGGCGAGACCGCGCCGGGCGTCAATGAGAAATATGACGTGCAGGACGATCGCTTTCTCCACATCGAGCCGCTCGGGCTGGCGCAAGCGGTCGCCATGCGCGAGGCTTTTTTGTTTACCCAGCACGACCCCAATGCCCATGCGGTGCTGAGCAATGCACTGCAGGGCCGCAAGCCGCTGCGGACCTTCGACTTCAAGCTGGAAGATTTTTCGGACGTTCGCCAGGCCTGGCTGGATTATCAGGCTGTGCAGTTGCGTGAGTACGCGATTACCTGGCTGCATGAGAATGACCTGGAGCCGTCGCAGCGCTAACTCCACCGAGCCGGGAATAGACTCAGCTTTCCAACAAAAAGGTCACCGGCCCGTCGTTCTGCAGGTGCACCTGCATGTCAGCACCAAAGCGGCCGCAAGCTACCTGGGAATGTTGCAACCGTGCCTGCCCGAGCAAATATTCGTAGAGCTCCTCACCCAGCTGGGGCGCGGCAGCGCTGGAAAAGCTCGGGCGCAGGCCGCTACCCGTATCCGCGGCCAGGGTGAACTGGGAAACCAGCAACAGACCGCCGCCGACGTCGGTCAGCGAGCGGTTCATCTTGCCTTGCTCATCGTTGAATACCCGATAGCGCAGCAGTTTATGCAGCAGCTTGTCGGCTCGCGCGCGGTCATCTCCACGTTCAACGCCGACCAGCGCCAGCAACCCCTGGTCGATGGCACCAACCACTTCACCAGCGACCTCGACCCGCGCATGCCGCACGCGCTGGATCAGCGCTTTCATCAAGCTTCTTCTGGTGGCAATTGGAGCAGGCGGTGGGCGACGTCGCCGGCGGCGCGCACCAGGGCGTCACAGGTGCCGGGTTCCGACGCGGAGTGGCCGGCTTCGCGGATGATCTGCAGTTCGCTGTTCGGCCAGGCCTCGTGCAACGCCCAGGCGTTATCCAACGGGCAGATGACGTCATAGCGACCATGCACGATGATGCCCGGCAAATGGGCAATCTTGTGCATGTCGCGCAGCAATTGGTCCGGGTCGAGAAACGCCTGATTAACGAAGTAATGACACTCGATGCGTGCCATCGCCAATGCCCGATGGGTGTCGGAGAAGCGATCGACGACCTGGGTGTTAGGCCGTAGCGTGGCGGTACGACCTTCCCAGCAGGACCAGGCTTTGGCTGCGTGCATCTGGGCGATCTGGTCGGCGCCCGTCAGGCGCTTGTAGAACGCTTGCATCAGGTCGCCACGCTCTTCCGGCGGGATCGGCGCAATGAAGTCCTGCCAGTAATCAGGAAACAGCCGGCTGGCACCCTCCTGATAGAACCAGGAAAAATCCTGAGGTCGGCAGAGAAAAATGCCGCGCAGGATCAGCGCATGTACATGCTCGGGAAACGTCTGCGCATAAGCCAGCGACAGCGTCGAGCCCCAGGACCCACCGAACAGCACCCATTTATCGATACCAAGAAATTCGCGGATGCGCTGCATATCGGCGATCAGGTGCGCGGTGGTGTTATTTTCCAGGCTGGCGTGCGGTGTAGAGCGACCGCAGCCGCGCTGGTCGAAGGTGATGATGCGGTACAAATTGGGATCAAAGAAGCGTCGGCTCAGGGCGTCGCAGCCGCCGCCCGGACCGCCATGCACGAACACCACGGGCAGGCCTTCCGGTGATCCACTCTCGTCGACGTAGAGCACATGCGGTTCTTCGACCGCCAGCTCGTGCCGGGCGTAGGGTTTGATCTCCGGATACAAGGTCTGCATGGCACACTCCATGGTCGGTGCGGCGGGCTCGATCCGCCTGACGTTTCCGGCATCATAACGAGGTTCGTGAGGTTCGGCATGCCCGTATGGAAATTAGCCGCGGCCATCGGGGCGTTGACGCTGCTGCTGATCGGTTGCGGCCGCGATGATCCGCAGGCAGCGTTGGAAATGGCCGTGCAATCGCTGCAGGAAAGCATCGAAAACAAGGACAACGGTGAGCTGATGGCTAGGATTCATCCCGAATTCAACGCCAATCAACGTCTCGACCGGGACTGGGTGCGGCGCACGGCCGCGCTGATGTTCCTGCGTCACAACAACGTACGGGTAATTGCCCTGAACGCCCGGAGCTGGATTGATCCAGCCTATTCCGACAAGGGCTACAGTGAGGCCCAGGTGGCGCTGACCGGCGCCGAGAGATGGCTGCCGCAACGCGTCGGGCAATATCACGTCAGGCTCGAATGGTGGCTGGAAGACGGCGAATGGCTGGTGGCGCGGCTGGACTGGGAATAACCGCGCCGAATATATGGACGAGGAAATCCCCCACGCTAGCCAGGTAAACAGCGGATAACGGGCGACCGATCAGGACGACTCGCCGCGCCAGATCAGTTCGCTGGTGTCATAGCCCCGCTGGCGCGCTTCATCGAGCAGTGTGTCGCGCGTCGCCGCGTCTACTTCCGCCTCCCGCGACAACAGCCAGAGGTAGTCGCGGTCGGGGCTGCCGACCAGCGCGACGCTGTAGCCCTCGTCGAGGTAGAGAATCCAGTACTGCCCCTTGGTCAGACCTGGGAATAAGTTGCTGAACCAGTTATCGAAGCGCACCCAGAGCTTGTCGGTCTGCCCAGGCTGCTGCGGCACTGCTTCGCCCTTGGCCTGCTCCCATTCGCCATCGCCCGTTTCACAGCGGTTGGTCACCGCTAAGCTGCCGTCATTCTGCAGCGCATAGTGAGCCTCCGAACGCACACAGTTACGCTGGAAGAACATCGGCAGACGCGCCAACTCGTACCAGGTGCCCTGATAGCGCTGCAGGTCGACCTGACCCACCGTACGTGGCGCGCCGTCGGGGCTCGAACCGGCGCAACCGATCAGCAGCAGTGCACTACATAACGCAACGGCAAGACGCATGGTTTCTCCTTATTTGAGACCTTGGCCGGAGAACATCATCACCTTGTCTCCGGCGAACTGAATGCTGATGAAGCGGTTTTTCTGCCCCCAGGTGCAGCTGGACATGCCTAACGCACCCGCGCACTCGCCGGGCTTGCCGAGCAGTTTCTCGACTTCCGCGCGAGACATTCCCGCCTGCAGCTTGGCGAAGTTTTCCTGGGTGACCGGGCTGCAGGCAGCTAGCAGAAATAAAGCGGCGATCAGCGACAAATGGCGCAACGGCATGGCGGGTTCCTTCAATAGTCGGCAGCTGGCCTTGCTTGGCCTCGCCTTTGCGTTATGAGTTAGGAAGCGGGCCGGGAGGTTCCTCACAGCGACTAGAAGCGTGACCCAGGCTCGGTAAGGAAAGCCCGCTCCGCCTCGCTGGTGGTTCGGCCAAGCACTTCGTTGCGATGAGGAAAGCGCCCGAACTTAGCGATCACTTGGCGGTGGCGCTCGGCAAAATCGAGGAAATCGGCAAAGAGCTTCTGCTCTTGCGGTTCTGCGATTCCGTGCAAGGTCTCGAACTGCACGACAGCCAAATCTTGCATGCCGAGGTTTTCGGCATGTTCGAGTACCAAATAAACGAACACACGCCGAATCGGGGCGAGCAGCACATCGCCACCGTGAGCCATGCCTTCGCGAACCAGCTGGAGGGCTCGCTCATCGCCAGCGAAGGCTTGCGGCGTGCCGCGGTAGATCATGCGAGGAAGCTGGTCGAGCAGCAGCACCAGTGCCAGCCAGCCATGCGGTGATTCAGCCCAGTCGCCAAGGCCGCCCGCCAGTGCCTGGTCGACCAGATCGCCGAAGCGGGCGCTGGCCTCGGCATCCTGTTCTGGTTTATAGCCGAACCACAGCCCGTGCTTTTCGTCGGCGATCTCACTGACGGTGACGCCTTCGCCGAACCACCAGTTAAGCAATTCCAGCCAAGGCGTGTGCATCGTTCAGCCCTGGTGATAGCCAGTGGCGCGCTCGACTTCTTCCTTGGAGCCCAGGAATACCGGCACACGCTGATGCAGGGATTCGGGTTGGATATCAAGGATGCGCTGAGTGCCGTTGGTGGCGGCGCCGCCGGCCTGTTCGATGATGAAGGACATTGGATTGGCTTCATACATCAGGCGCAGCTTGCCTGGCTTTTCCGGCTCGCGGGAGTCGCGCGGATACATGAAAACGCCGCCGCGGGTCAGGATGCGATGCACGTCGGCCACCATCGAGGCGATCCAGCGCATGTTGTAGTTCTTGCCCAGCGGGCCTTCCTCACCGGCCAGCAGTTCGCTGACGTAACGTTGCACTGGCGCTTCCCAGTGGCGCTGGTTGGACATGTTGATGGCGAATTCGGCGGTGCTTTCCGGGACGCGGATGTTGTCGTGGGTGAGCACGAAGCTGCCCAGTTCGCGGTCCAGGGTAAAACCCATCACGCCGTTGCCGAGGGTCAGCATCAGCATCGTCTGCGGGCCATAGATGGCGTAACCAGCCGCGACCTGCTTGGTGCCAGGCTGAAGGAAGGCCTCTTCACCCAACGCGTCGTTCTGGCTGAAGCATTTATCCGGGCAGCGCAGCACCGAAAAGATCGTGCCCACCGAGACGTTGACGTCGATGTTGCTCGATCCGTCCAGCGGATCGAAGACCAACAGGTAGGCGCCCTTCGGGTACTTCCCGGGGATCTGGTAGGCGTTATCCATCTCTTCCGACGCCATGCCGGCCAGGTGGCCGCCCCACTCGTTGGCTTCGAGCAGAATCTCGTTGGAAAGCACGTCGAGTTTCTTCTGCACCTCGCCCTGGATGTTCTCGGTTTCGGTCGCACCGAGAACGCCGCCCAGCGCGCCTTTGGAAACGGCGTGGCTGATTTCCTTGCACGCTCGGGCCACTACCTCGATGAGGAAGCGCAAATCCGCAGGGGTGTTGTTGCTGCGAGTCTGCTCGATCAGGTAGCGGCTCAGGGTTACGCGTGACATGGAATGGCTCCGGAGGATGGAAAAACCCGCGCAGTTTAGCAGGCCATGGGGAAACTAACCCTCCCTCAGACCCGCCTACAGGCAGCAGAGTTCAGCGAAGCGGCGAAGTGCCTGCAGCGTTTACGATGCGGCGGTTCTGCCAGCCCGTTTCCGCGGCCGAACGAAACTGAGGCGGCCCTGCAATTTCGCCGATCAGGCTTCTGCAGGGCGCTTCGTTCGTCTGGTTTCTTCCTGATTGGAGCGCGACGCGAGCAGGGCGCTCAGAGCACCTTCCAGATCTCCTCGGCGTACTCGCGGATCGTCCGGTCCGAAGAGAACCAGCCCGTGCGGGCGGTATTCAGGACTGCGGAACGCCACCAGCTGTCGGCGTCGCGCCAGCGCGCCTCGACCTCCAGCTGCGCCTGCCAATAAGCCTCGAAGTCCGCGCAGACCATAAAGGTGTCGTGCCATTTAAGACCGTCAATCAGCGCCGTGTAACGACCTGGATCATCCGCAGAGAAGGCACCGTTGCGAATCGCCATCAGCACTTCATTGAGCCGTGGCGAGCCGATGATAGTGGCTTCGGCGTTGTACTCGTTCGCCTGCTTGCGAGCCTCGACCTCCTGAGCGGTCATGCCGAAGATGAACATGTGCTCCGCGCCGATCTGCTCGCACATCTCGACATTGGCACCGTCCAAGGTGCCGATGGTGAGCGCGCCATTGAGGGCGAATTTCATATTGCTGGTCCCCGAGGCCTCCAGTCCGGCGGTGGAGATCTGCTCGGACAGGTCGGCGGCCGGAATGATGCGCTCGGCCAGGCTGACGTTGTAATTGGGCAGGAACACAACCTTGAGCAAACCGCGTACCGTCGGGTCGTCATTGATAGTTCGCGCAATATCGTTGGTCAGTTTGATGATCAGCTTGGCCGTGTGATAACTGGCCGCCGCCTTGCCGGCGAAGATCTTCACGCGCGGCACCCAATTGCCGCCCGGATCGGAGCGAATCGCCTGATACAGCGCCACTGTATGCAGCAGGTTGAGCAGCTGTCTCTTGTACTCGTGAATCCGTTTGACATGCACGTCGAACAGCGCGTTCGGGTCAACGCTAATGCCCAGGCGTTCCTGGATCATCTGTGCCAGCAGTTGTTTGTTGGCCAGTCGTTGGGCGGCGAAGCGTGCGCGGAAGTTCGGCTGATCGGCGAATGGTTCCAGCTGACGCAGAACGGTTTCCGGCGCGTCGAGCAACTCATCCCCAATATGCTCGACCAGCAACTGGGTCAGCTGCGGGTTGGATTGGTACAACCAGCGCCGGAACGTGATGCCGTTGGTCTTGTTGCTGATGCGTTTCGGATACAGCGAATGCAGATCAGTGAATACCGTTTCACGCATCAGTCCGGTATGCAGGGCTGATACACCGTTAATCGAATGCGAGCCGAGGAAGGCCAGATTGCCCATGCGTACCCGGCGACCATGCCCTTCTTCGATCAGCGAGACTGAGCGCAGCAAGTCCAGATCATGAACGCCGCGCTCGCGTAGCGCATCGAGGTGTTGAGCATTGATCAGGTAGATGATCTGCATGTGCCGCGGCAGCAGGCGCTCCATCAGTCCGACCGGCCAGGTTTCCAGTGCCTCTGGTAGCAGGGTGTGGTTGGTATACGAAAGGGTGCCGACCGTCAGTTCCCACGCTTTGCGCCAGGGTACGTCGTGCACATCGGTAAGCAGCCGCATCAATTCCGCCACGGCGATCGCCGGGTGGGTATCGTTGAGCTGGATGGCCGCGAATTCCGGCAGATTCGTCAGCGTGCCACGCTGCTCCAAGTGCCGCCGCAACAGATCCTGCAACGAGGCGGCCACGAAGAAATATTCCTGGCGCAGGCGCAGCTCCTGGCCGGCCTCGGTGCTGTCGGCCGGGTACAGCACCCGCGAGATGCTTTCGGCGCGGGCCCCTTCGGCGACGGCACCGATATGGTCACCGGCGTTGAAGCGCTCCAGATGGAAATCGGCCTCGGCGCGGGCACGCCACAGCCGCAACGTATTGACACTGGCCCCGCGCCAGCCGACCACCGGCGTGTCGTAAGCAATGGCGCGCACACCTTCGGCCCAGTGCCAGAAGTGCTTGGGCTGCTCCTGTCCGCCCGCGTCGTGCGGCATTGCCGTGACGCTGCCGCCAAAGCCGATCAGATAGCTGACCTCGGGTCGCTCGAATTCCCACGGATTGCCGAAATTCAACCAGGTCTCGGTCTGCTCATGCTGCCAGCCATCGACGATGGCCTGGCGGAACAGCCCATGGTCATAGCGAATCCCGTAACCATGGGCGGCGATGCCCAGCGTCGCCATGCTTTCCATGAAACAGGCGGCCAGCCGACCCAGGCCGCCGTTGCCTAGCGCCGCATCCGGCTCGGTGAGGCGAATGCGTTCGAAGTCCACATCGACATCGGCCAGCGCCTGGCGGGCAACGTGAAGCAATCCCAAGTTGCTCAGGCTATCGGTTAGCAATCGGCCGATGAGGAATTCCAGCGAGAGGTAATAGACGCGCTTCTTGCCCTCGCGATAGCTCTGACGCGTACGGTCCATCCATTGATCGATCATGCGGTCGCGGGCCGCCAGCGCTACCGCTTCGAACCAGTCGTGATCGGACGCATGTTCAGGATCCTTGCCGATCGCGTAGGTCAGCTTGCTGATGATCGTGTTGCGGAAGGCAGCGACTTCATCGGCGTTAGGAGCAGTCGATTCTTGCGTCATGGACAGACCTCGTGAAGCGGAAATAGGAATGAGGGGTTCATGGCGGCGCTTGGCCACCTCGACAAAAAAGGGCAATACCGACAGGTTTGCAGGTTTCAGTTGAATCTGCGCGACCGTCTGTCCGGCGTTCGACTCGTCGGATTCGCTGGAAATTCCGCGCCGGGTCGTTATGATCGCGCGCCGTCATTTACCGATATCGCCGCCGTGAAACCTCGAATAATCGCCTCCGCCGACCCTGACCGCCTGGAAACCTGGGCTCGCTACAGCAATGGCTTATGCGCCGATTGCCAGGCGACCTGCTGCACGCTACCGGTCGAGGTGCGTATCGATGATTTGATCCGCCTGGAGGTGGTCGATGCGTTCGAGCGAGAAGAGCCGGCCAAAAACGTCGCCAAGCGCTTGAGCAAGGCAGGCATCATCGAGCACTTCAATCAGAAGCGCGGCATTTTCACCCTGACTCGCATGACCAACGGCGACTGCCTGTATCTCAACCGGAAGACGCGGCTGTGCACGGTTTACGCCAAGCGTCCGGATACCTGTCGCAATCACCCCAGGATCGGCCCACGGCCTGGTTACTGCGCTTACCAGCAGAAAACCACCGCTCGCTGAAGCAGGGCGTGCGACTGTCGGATTGGCGTCCGGGAAAGCGGCAAAAAAGCGTGTCGGACCTGGCAATATCGTGACTCAGCAGTCATGCTTGACGTCTGCCTGTATTCGCAAACGTTTAGGAATCCACCCGGCATGAGCCGCGATAGCCGCTACCTGGAAGCCCTCCTGCATCACGACATTCCACTGACCCAGGCGCTGGGCCTGCGTGTTGAGCAGTGGGAGAACCATGAGTTGCGCTTGAGCGTCCCGCTGCAAGCGAACATCAACCACAAGAGCAGCATGTTCGGTGGCAGCCTTTATTGCGCATCGGTGCTGGCTGGCTGGGGATGGCTGCACCTGCGTTTGCGTGAAGCAGGGATCGAAGACGGTCATATTGTCATTCATGAAGGTCAGATCGATTACCCGTTGCCAGTAATGGACGATGCCACGGCCATTTGCTCGGCGCCGACCGACGAAGCCTGGGATCGCTTCGAAACCATCTATCGCCGTCGTGGCCGCTCTCGCCTCACGCTGAACAGCCGCATTCTTGCCGCCGACGGCCGTGACGCCGTGCGTTTTACCGGCCAGTTCGTCCTGCACAAGTAGGCGCTAGCGCGTCGATCCGCCAGCATGCTGGGTGTGCGCTACTTCCTCGCCACCCTGGCGGTCCGTTTTTCGTGTTTCATACCGTCGGTCCAAGCTACCGGGCCGAGCCGACGCCTGCCTTTTTTTGTCCGAGCCGAGCGCAGCCGTTCGGCGTAAACGTGTATCGGCGCACGTCGTGTTACTCGTTTGCTAGCAACAGACGCCCCGCAGGACTACGCTTACGCTGCCAACAACAATAAAACAGCGTCAAGGAGCCGATGCCATGGGCATGTCCCGTAAAGTCTTCCTATTGCTCAGTGTTCTGCTTGCCAGCATCGGCGTTGCCCATGCCGAGCTGCCTACTAACTACAAAATCATCCTGCAAACCGACAACTTCCCGCCGTTCAATATGGGGCCGAACCATAAAAATTTCGCCCGCGGTGACGGAGTCCAGGGCATCAGCACCGACACCGTGCGAGAAATTTTCAAACGCGCCGGGATCGACTACAGCCTGACGTTGCGCGCCCCCTGGGACCGTATCTATAGCCAGACGCTCGATAGCGCTGGTCACGGGCTGTTCTCAGTCACCCGCACACCACATAACCAGGCCCAATTCAAATGGGTGGGACCACTCGCCCGTTATGAGAGCGTTCTGCTCGCCGCACCTGGCAAGAACATCTCGCCAACCGATTTGAGACAAGCCAAGAGCTATGAGATCGGTGCACAGAAGAGCAGCGGAGTGAGTCAATATCTGACAAGCCAGGGACTACAGCCGATCGACAGCCTGAGCGAGGAAGAGAACCTGCGCAAACTGCTCGCCGGCCGTATCGACCTGTGGGCGACCGCCGATCCGAGCTGGCGTTATTATGCCGAACAGCACGGCGCCAAGGGATTGAAGCCGGTGCTGAGCTACCACCCGGCCGATCTTTATCTGGCGTTGAACAAGGATACGCCCGACGAAGCGGTGACGCGCCTGCAAGCTGCGCTGAACGAAGTGATCGGCGAGGGCTATGCCGGGTGCAGCAAAACCCCCGATCTCTGTTACCTGATCCGCGACCGCAAGGTGCCGTAACGGCACTTTGTGGTCGCCGTCAAACGTAGCGTGACTTCGGCGTGGCCATTGGCAGCGGGCCGTCGCCGATCAGACGGAACTCGCCACATGCCGCATCGTAGGCACGGATCTCGCTGGTGCCGATGTTATAGACCCAGCCATGGATAAACAGTTGACCGCTGGCCAGCCGTGCCGCCACTGACGGATGGGTGCGCAAGTGATCGAGTTGGGCCAGCACGTTTTCCTCAGTAAGGACACCAAGGGTGTTGTGATCGGCGCAGCCACAATTTTGCTCCACGACCGTGCGCGCCACCTCTGCATGGCGCAGCCAGCCCTTGACCGTCGGCATCCCCTCAAGACTCGCCGGGTTCAGCACCGCCTTCATCGCGCCGCAATCGGAATGGCCACAGACGATGATGTGATGGACGCCGAGCGCCATGACCGCGAATTCAATGGCAGTCGACACACCGCCATTCATCACGCCGTAGGGCGGAACAATATTGCCGACGTTGCGCGTGACGAACAGGTCGCCCGGCGAACTTTGAGTGATCAGCTCCGGCAGAATTCGTGAATCCGCGCAGGTAATGAACATCGCCCGCGGTTTCTGCTCATGGGCAAGCTTCTTGAATAGCTCACGCTGCTCTGGATAAACATCCTCGCGGAACCGCATGACGCCCGCGACCAGATTATCGAGCGCCTCCTGCGCCGTTTCGTTCGTGTCATCTTCGAGACTCATGTTCGACAGCCCTCTAGTAATGGGATGAATTCGACGCTGCACAAAGCCGTTTCGGCACTGTGCCGACATCAGGCGCTTCCGGGCACAGTGTTCGCCGCGCCTGTTATTCGCAGCGTCAATCGCTTTTTAGAATACAGACCTGACCATCTCTGTATGCAAAGCCGGCCCTGCAGACGTTTCCCTGCGATAAGGCTGCATGCAAAAAAAGGGAGCCTTGCGGCTCCCGAGGGGACATCGGTCAGGCTTCGATCTCAATCAACAGATCGCCTGGGGTTACCCGGTCACCTTTGGCTACGTGTACCGCTTTCACCGTGCCGGCGATTGGCGCCTGAATTTCGGTTTCCATCTTCATCGCTTCACTGATCAGCACCGCCTGCCCGGCCTTGACCGCGTCGCCCTCCTTGACCAGCACATCGACCACATTGCCCGGCATGCTGGTGCTGACGTCGCCGGGCGCATTGGCTTGCTTGCGTTTGCTGCCACCCTCGCCAACGAAATTGTTCAATGGCTCGAACACCACTTCTTCCGGCATGCCATCGATTGAGAGGAAAAAGTGCCGCTTGCCTTCGCCCTTTACGCCCACGCCGGTAATGTCGACCCGATAGCTCTCACCGTGCACGTCGATGACGAACTCTGTTGGCACGCCCTCTCCGCCAGCGGCACTGACCGCGCTGCCGTCCGGAATCGGCAGCAGCACCTCCGGTTGCAGAGTGCCGGCTTCACGCTCCTCAAGAAACTTGCGGCCGATGTCGGGGAACATGGCGTAGGTGAGCACGTCCTCTTCCGACTTCGCCAACGCACCAATCTCCTGACGCAGCTTGTCCAGCTCTGGCTTGATCAGGTCGGCCGGGCGCACATCGATGATCTCTTCGCCGCCGATGGCCTGGCGCTGCAGCTTGGCGTCGATAGTGCCCGGCGCCTTGCCGTAGCGGCCTTGCAGATAGAGTTTCACCTCGTTGGTGATGGTCTTGTAGCGCTCACCAGCCAGCACGTTGAAAAACGCCTGGGTGCCGACGATCTGCGACGTAGGGGTCACCAGCGGCGGATAGCCCAGGTCCTTGCGCACCCGCGGAATCTCGGCCAACACTTCATCCATGCGGTTGAGCGCGCCCTGCTCCTTGAGCTGGTTGGCCAGGTTGGAAATCATCCCGCCGGGCACCTGATTGACCTGCACGCGGGTGTCGACGCCAGTGAATTCGCTTTCGAACTGGTGGTACTTCTTGCGCACCGCATAGAAGTACAGGCCGATCTCCTGAATCAATTCCAAGTCGAGGCCCGTGTCGTACGGCGTGCCGCGCAGCGCAGCGACCATCGACTCGGTGCCCGGATGGCTGGTGCCCCAGGCCATGGAGGAAATCGCCGTGTCGATGTGGTCAGCGCCGTTCTCGATGGCTTTCAGCTGGCACATGCTGGCAACGCCGGCGGTGTCGTGGGAGTGGATGAACACTGGCAGGTCGACTTCAGCTTTCAGCGCCTTGACCAGATCGCCAGTGGCGAATGGGGTCAGCAGGCCAGCCATGTCCTTGATGGCGATGGAGTCGACACCCATGTCGCGCATGGTCTTGGCCTGCTCGACGAAGAGCTCGACGGTGTGCACCGGACTGGTGGTGTAGGCGATGGTGCCCTGGGCGTGCTTGCCGGTCTTCTTTACCGCGCGGATCGCGGTTTCCAGATTCCGTACGTCGTTCATCGCATCGAAGATGCGGAATACGTCTATGCCGTTCTCCGCCGCCTTCGCACAGAAGGCCTCGACCACGTCATCGCTGTAGTGGCGATAGCCGAGCAGATTCTGCCCACGCAACAGCATCTGCAGGCGGGTGTTAGGCAGCGCGGCCTTGAGCTGGCGCAGGCGCTCCCAGGGGTCTTCCTTAAGGAAGCGCACGCAGGAGTCGAAAGTCGCACCGCCCCAGACTTCAAGCGACCAGTAGCCGACTCGGTCGAGCTTGTTGCAGATTGGCAGCATGTCTTCCACGCGCATACGAGTAGCGATGAGCGACTGGTGAGCGTCTCGCAGGATGGTGTCGGTAACGGTGATTTTCTTCTGAGCAGTCATGGTTCGTTCCTCACAGTCCTGCGTGGGCGGCGATGGCGGCGGCGATGGCCAGAGCCAGTTCGCTCGGCTTGCGCTTGATCGAGTAAGTCATCAATTCCGGATGGTTGTCGACGAAGCTGGTGTTGAACTGCCCGCTGCGAAAATCCGGATTTTCTAAAATCTTCTGGTAGTAGAAGGCGGTGGTTTTCACGCCTTGTACGCGCATGTCGTCTAGCGCGCGGGAACCACGGGCCAGTGCCTCTTCCCAGGTCAGCGCCCAGACGATCAGCTTCAGGCACATCGAGTCGTAATACGGAGGGATGGTGTAGCCGGTATAGATCGCCGTATCGGTGCGCACACCCGGGCCGCCCGGCGCGTAGTAACGAGTGATCTTGCCGAAACAGGGCAGGAAATTGTTGCGCGGGTCTTCGGCATTGATGCGGAACTGCAGGGCGAAGCCGCGATACTGGATGTCTTCCTGCTTGACCGAGAGCGGCAGCCCGGAGGCGATGCGAATCTGCTCCCGGACGATGTCGATGCCGGTGATTTCCTCGGTGATGGTGTGCTCCACCTGCACCCGAGTGTTCATTTCCATGAAATACACCTCGCCATCGGCGAGCAGGAATTCCACGGTGCCAGCATTCTCGTAGCCCACTGCCTTGGCCGCGCGCACCGCTAGATCGCCGATATAGGCGCGCTGTTCGGGGGTTAATTGCGGGCTGGGGGCGATTTCGATGAGCTTCTGGTTGCGGCGCTGAATCGAGCAATCGCGCTCGAACAGGTGCACAGTGTTGCCGAAGGAGTCGGCCAGCACCTGAGCCTCGATGTGCTTGGGCTCGACGATGCACTTCTCCAGGAACACATCGGCCGAACCGAAGGCCTTGGTTGCCTCGGAGATCACCCGTGGGTAGGCCTGTTCGAGCTCTTCGCGCGAGTTGCAGCGGCGTATGCCGCGCCCGCCACCGCCAGAGGTCGCCTTGAGCATCACCGGATAACCGATGCGCTCGGCCTCCGCCAACGCTTCCCCGACATCGGCGACGTTGCCTTCGGTGCCGGGGGTGACCGGCACGCCGGCCTTGATCATGCTGCGCCGTGCTTCGGTCTTGTCGCCCATGCGGCGAATCACTTCGGCGCTTGGCCCGACGAAGCGGATGCCGCGCTCGGCACAGATTTCCGCCAGCTCGGCGTTCTCGGAAAGGAAACCATACCCCGGGTGCAACGCATCGCAGCCGGTCTCCACAGCCAGGTTCACCAGCTTGCGCGGGTTCAGGTAGCCAGCCAGCGGATCTTCGCCAATGAAGTAAGCCTCATCGGCACGCTTGACGTGTAGCGCGTGGCGATCAGGCTCGGCGAATACCGCCACCGAACGAACGCCCATCTCGGCACAGGCTCGCACGATGCGGACGGCGATTTCCCCGCGGTTGGCGATCAGCAGCTTCTTGATCACGCTGTATCCCTCGGATCAGTGAGCAGAGCGGCCCAGTTCGGACCATGTGATATCGCCGCTTCTGGCGATGCGTTTTACCCTACCCCTTGAGCAACAATTACTGAAAATGAATAATAATTTGGTTACGCATAAGCTATAACTTATATAACTGCGCAACTTATCCGTAAGCGCCGTGCCAATCCGTCGGAGTCCTTATGAGAAAGTCCCTGATGCGCATGACACTGCGCCAACTCCGCGTGTTTCGGGCGGTCTGCGACAACCACTCATACAGTCGTGCCGCCGAGGAGATGGCGCTGACGCAGCCAGCTGTCAGCCTGCAGATCCGCCAGTTGGAAGAATTGCTTGGCCAGCCGTTGTTCGAGTACACCGGCAAAAAGCTCTATCTCACCGACGCAGCCGAGGCACTCAAACGCACCAGCGAGGACATATTCGGCAGATTGGAAAGCCTCGACATGCAGCTGTCCACGCTGCAGGGCTCACTACAGGGTCAACTGAAACTGGCGGTCGAATCGAGTGCAAAATACTTCGTTTCACACTTGTTCGCTTCGTTTCGCGAACTGCACCCTGAAGTGAGCCTGCAGCTGGTGGTGGTCAACCATGCCCAGGCGATCCAACGCCTTAACGCCAATCGCGACGACCTGCTACTGATCTCCCAGGTGCCAGCGGATATGGACCTGGAGTTTCTGCCTTTTCTGGATAACGCAATCATCGCCGTCGCCCCGCCCAGTCATCCGCTGTGCCAGAGGCAACAGCTATGCCTGCAGGACCTTACCGCGTGGCCACTACTGATACGCGAGCCTGGCTCAGGTACTCGGCGCGCTGCCGAACAGTATTGCGACCAGAAGCGCGCGCACTTCCCGCAGACCATGGAGCTGGGTTCGCTGGAAGCCCAGCGCGAAGGCGTGCTTGCCGGTCTGGGGCTGGCACTGCTACCCCGACATGCCGTGCTGCGCGAGTTGGAAAGCGGCGCACTTCACGAGCTCGCGGTCGAAGAACTGCCGCTGATGCGCAGTTGGTGCCTGGTGCATCCTCGTGGCAAATACCTGTCTCCCGTGGCGCAGACCTTCTTCGCTTTCACCCGTAGCGAGCGGCAACGCATCAATGACTTGGAGCGTCAATTCAGCGGGGCCGGCCAGCCCTGAACGTGCGTGAGGCGATCATCAGCGGTCAGTTCGCGGAAAGCGAGCCGGTGCGCCAAGACGATATGGCACGCCTGTTCAACGTCAGCGAGATCCCGGTATGCGAGGCACTCAAGCGCCTGGAAGCCACAGCAGGCGCTCAACGGCGCCATGCTGGCGTTCGGTGGCCATAAGGGCTCAGCGTGAGCGGACGCTGCACGACGGCGTGGACAATCCGATGCGCTGCATGCCGACCTCGTGGCGCTATTGAAACAATCCGCATGAGCCGTTGCAGGGCGCGGTGTTGATCAAACCGGTGCGCGGCCGTTAGCGACACTCAGCCGAGGACGGCAGTAGCGGGCTGGCCACCATAAGGTCAGGGAACTCCATCAGTTGCGCATGCAATTGCCGTTGCTCGTCATAACTCTCGATCGCGCGGCGGAAGTACATGCGGCGCTCGTCCTGCTGTTTGCGGCGGGCACGGGCATCGAGATTGACGTAGTTGTGCTGGGCCATGCTGTTCTCCCGAGAAAGGTACTGGGAGGTTCAGCATCGACGCTCTGGGTGACGCTATGGCGTCAGGCTGATGACGCTGCGATGACGATCAACGTGGCGCAGCGAAGGCGCTCAATCTTCGTGAGGTTTCACCGATTTGGGTGACAGACGCAAGCTGCGCAGGCTGCGCTTAACGCTTTTGAGGTGATTTACCAGACTCGGCCCACGCGCCATGGCGACGCCCATCGCCAGCACGTCGATCACCACCAGATGGGCGATACGCGAGGTCAACGGGGTGTAGATTTCAGTATCTTCCTGGACGTCGATGGCCAGGTTGATAGTCGCGAGTTCCGCCAGCGGTGTCTGGCTTGGGCATAGCGTGATCAGCGTAGCGCCCGATTCGCGCACCACGTTGGCGGTTATCAGCAGATCCTTGGAGCGGCCCGACTGGGAAATGCAGATCGCCACGTCGGTAGGTTTCAGCGTGACCGCCGACATCGCCTGCATGTGCGGATCGGAATAGGCCGCCGCGCTGAGTAGCAGACGGAAGAACTTGTGCTGTGCGTCGGTCGCCACCGCGCCGGATGCACCGAATCCATAAAACTCCACCCGCTCGGCCTTGGCCATCGCCGCGACGGCGCGCTCCAGGGCATCCGAGTCCAGCCGTTCGCGCACTTCCATCAGGGTATGCAGGGTCGTGTCGAAGATTTTCAGCGCGAAATCGGTGATCGAATCATTTTCGCTGATGGCGAACTGGCCGAAGCTGGCACCGGCGGCGAGACTCTGCGCCAGCTTCAGTTTGAGATCCTGAAACCCCAGGCAACCAATGGCGCGACAGAAGCGCACGATAGTCGGCTCGCTGACACCAACTACGTGGGCCAGGTCGGCCATGGAGCTGTGCATCACGGCAGCTGGATCGAGGAGCACATGGTCGGCGACTTTTAGCTCCGACTTGCGTAGCGAACTTCTCGATTGAGCGATGTGTTGCAGCAGGTTCACGTTCCGGACTCGCTATGATCAATAGCTGGCAAGAGTGGTCGAACGCTGCGGGTGCGCTCGCATCCGTCTTGCCGGCTGGCTGTAGTGGGCTTGTAGTTATACTACATGGCTCGCCGCATCGCCCACCTTTGAGTCTGTTCACCTTCTAGGAGTGACGCTGTGTCCATTTCCTGCGACATGCTGGTATTTGGCGGTACCGGCGATCTGGCGCTACGCAAACTCATCCCCGCGCTGTATCACCTGCACCGCGAAGGCCGACTGCACGAAGACGTTCGCATCCTCGCCCTCGCTCGTCAGGATATCGATCGCAATGCCTACCTGACCTTGGTCGAGCGCCACTGCCGTGCCGAAGTCGCACGAAGCGATTTCGAAGCTACCGTCTGGCAGGCGTTCAGCCAGCGTCTCGATTACTTCGCCATGGATGCGGTCCAGCGCGGCGAATTTGTCCGTTTGGCGCACCACCTCGGCCAGGCTGAAGGACGCGTGCGGGTGCATTACCTGGCAACCGCACCCAATCTGTTCGAACCCATCGCCTCGAACCTGGAAAGCGCAGGACTCGCCGGCGAGAACGCACGCATCGTGTTGGAAAAGCCCATCGGCCATTCGCTGGATTCGGCGCTGGAGATCAACGAAGCGATAGGCGCGATATTCCCCGAGTCTCGGATCTATCGGATCGACCATTACCTGGGCAAGGAAACCGTGCAGAACCTCATGGCGCTGCGCTTCGCTAACGCACTGTTCGAACCGATCTGGCGCAGCAGCCATATCGACCACGTGCAGATCACCGTCGCCGAGACGCTCGGTGTGGAGAATCGCGGCAGCTACTACGACCACGCCGGCGCCATGCGCGACATGCTGCAGAATCATCTGTTGCAGCTGCTCTGCCTGGTGGCGATGGAGGCACCGGTGCGCTTCGATGCCAAGTCGGTGCGCGGCGAGAAGGTCAAAGTGCTGGAGGCGCTCAAGCCGATCACCGGCAACGACGTACAGGACAAGACCGTGCGCGGCCAGTACGGCGCCGGGCAGATTGGCGGCCATGATGTACAGGCGTATTACTTCGAGAACGACGTCGACAATGACAGCGACACCGAAACCTTCGTTGCGGTGAAGGCCGAAATCGATAACTGGCGCTGGGCCGGTGTGCCCTTTTACCTACGCACCGGCAAACGCATGGCGAAGAAACGCTCGGAGATCATCATCTACTTCAAGTCGGTGCCGCACATGCTGTTCCAGAAGGGCGAAACCAATCGCCTGGTGATAAGCCTGCAACCGGAAGAGAGTATCAGCTTGCAGTTGATGGCCAAGGCACCCGGCAAGGGCATGCAGCTGGAGTCTGTGGAGCTGGACCTGAACCTGGCACACGCATTCAATCGTACGCGCCGCTGGGAGGCCTACGAGCGGCTGCTGCTGGACGTAATCGAAGGCGATTCGACGCTGTTCATGCGCCGCGACGAGGTAGAGGCGGCCTGGAACTGGGTCGACCCGATCCTGCGCGGCTGGCAGAGCCATTACCGCAAACCACGACCTTATCCGGCCGGAACCGATGGCCCGGAACAGGCACGTCAGCTGATCGAACATCAAGGTCGCCAGTGGTGGCGCTGAGCCATCCGCATGCAGCCAATCGCGGCGCCCGAGGCGGATTCCTTGTGACCGAGCTAGAGCGGCTCGTACCAAGTAGATCCAACTAACGCATCGGGCGCCCAACAACTAATCGACGAACTTCACAACATCGCAGCTCAATTGCCCTGCCATAAAAATTTCACCGACTGGCATGAAGTCGCTATCTCCACGAAACGGATTGCCTATATCTGCCGACGATATCGGCCACAGAAGCCGTTAGTTCTGCCGCTCCATTAGCGCGTATTTCAGACGTAACTTCCGTTACTTCAACTGGCAGCGAGACGGGCTGCGATCCGCCGCCGAACCGGTGAACTCAAAACCTGCCAGAAGCCCCATTCCATCAGGGTTTACCTATTTATGGCCGCTTCCAGCTGCTCTTCGAATGGGTTCGAATCCACCTGTTTCACTGCGCTAATTACTTGGCTCTTGATCCCGTCGAGACTGGGATGGATATGTAGTCGAAATCACGGCGAGATTCAGCGCATGACGAGATAGTTCAACTCTCACGATAAACGGCGAACTTCGGGGATATCAGCGGCGAATCACTGCCTATGATCGGCGACTTGGGTTGAGAATTATTTTTCGATGTGTTTATTCTAATAAAGGATTTCAATCAACAACCCCAAAGGACTTGTTTTGAGTGTTCCTACCGTAACGCTCCGTCGCCCAACCGACGGCGACGGTTATCCCCTCCATGAGCTGGTAGCGCGCTGCCAACCTCTGGATACCAATTCGGTGTATTGCAACCTTCTGCAATGTTCCGATTTCGCCGATACCTCCATTGCCGCCGTCGATGCGGATGGCCATTTGGTAGGTTTCATTTCCGGTTACTGCCCGCCTTCCCGCCCGGACGCTCTGTTCGTTTGGCAGGTCGCGGTAGACGCCTCGATGCGCGGCCAGGGTCTGGCTCTGCGCATGCTGATGGCCCTGATCACACGGGCCGCCAGAGAACAGGGCGTGCGTTACCTGGAAACCACCATCTCGCCGGACAACGGAGCATCACAGGCGCTATTCAAGAAGGCCTTCGCCAAGCTCGAGGTCGACTACAGCACCCGCACCTTGTTCGCTCGCGCCGAACATTTCGCCGGCAAGCACGAAGACGAAGTGCTTTACCGCGCCGGCCCGTTCGCTGCACCTAATTCAGAAGAAGAACTTGAGGAAAACGCATGAAAACTTTCGAACTGCACGAATCTGGCGTTCGCAGCTACTGCCGCTCCTTTCCAGTGGTCTTCAAGCAGGCTCGTGGCGCTGAATTGATCACCCGCGAAGGCAAGCACTACATCGACTTCCTCGCCGGTGCCGGCACGCTCAACTACGGCCACAACCATCCGGTGCTCAAGCAGGCGCTGCTCGACTACATCACCGCCGACGGAATCACCCATGGCCTGGACATGTATTCCGAGGCGAAGGAGAACTTCCTCTCCACCTTCGATCGGCTGATTCTCAAGCCGCGCAACATGGACTACGTCATGCAGTTCACCGGCCCGACCGGCACCAACGCGGTGGAAGCCGCGCTGAAGCTGGCGCGCAAGGTGACGGGCCGCAACAACATCATCAGCTTCACCAATGGCTTCCACGGCTGCAGCATCGGCGCCCTGGCAGCGACCGGTAACAAGCACCACCGCGGTGCTGCCGGCGTACCGCTGACCGATGTCAGCCGCATGCCCTACGCCAATTATTTCGGCGACAAGGTCAACACCATCGCAATGATGGACAAGTTGCTGACCGACCCGTCCAGTGGCGTCGACAAGCCAGCAGCGGTAATCGTCGAAGTGGTCCAGGGTGAAGGCGGTCTGAACGCGGCGTCGGCCGAGTGGGTCCGCAAGCTGGAAAAACTCTGCCGCAAGCACGAAATGCTACTGATCATCGACGATATCCAGGCTGGCTGCGGTCGTACCGGCAGCTTCTTCAGCTTCGAAGAGATGGGCATCAAGCCGGACATGATCACCCTGTCCAAGTCGCTGTCGGGCTACGGTCTGCCGTTCGCCATGGTGCTGCTGCGCAAAGAGCTGGACCAGTGGAAGCCGGGCGAGCACAACGGCACCTTCCGCGGCAACAACCACGCCTTCGTCACTGCCGCCGCCGCCATCGAGCACTTCTGGAGCAATGACGAGTTCGCCAACAGCGTCAAAGCCAAGGGCAAGCGCATCGCCGACGGTATGAACAAGATCGTCCGCCGCTACGGCCCAGACTCGCTGTTCGTCAAAGGCCGCGGAATGATGATCGGCATCAGCTGCCCCGATGGCGACACCGCGGCCGCCATTTGCCGCCACGCCTTCGAAAACGGCCTGGTCATCGAAACCAGCGGCGCCCACAGCGAAGTGGTCAAGTGTCTCTGCCCGCTGATCATCAGCGAAGAGCAGATCGACAAGGCCATGAGCATCCTGGACAAGGCCTTTGCCGCCGTGATGTCCGATCAGGACACCAATCAAGCAGCTTCGTGAGGATTTGAAAAATGATCGTACGTACCCTGGCTGAATGCGAGCAATCCAACCGCAAGATCAAGACAGAGACCTGGGACAGCACCCGCCTGTTGCTCAAGGACGACAAGATGGGTTTCTCGTTCCACATCACCACCATCTACGCCAACACCGAGACGCATATCCACTACCAGAATCATCTGGAGTCGGTGTATTGCATCAGCGGCAACGGCGAGGTCGAGACCATTGCCGACGGCAAGATCTACAAGATCGAGCCCGGCACCCTGTACATCCTCGACAAGCACGACGAGCACCTGCTGCGCGGCGGCACGGAGGACATGAAGATGGCCTGCGTCTTCAACCCGCCGCTCAACGGCAAGGAAGTGCACGACGAAAGCGGCGTCTACCCGCTGGAGGCTGAAACAGTCGCTTGATCTGAGCGAGAACGCAGGGCGGGTTGCACTCGCCCTGCATTGCAGAGGAATTGAAAGGAGACCCTAACGTGAACCCCGTGCAAGCCGACCTGTACCCTTCGCGCCAGCACGACGAACCCAGCTGGCAGGAGCGTCTGGATCCGGTTGTCTACCACACCGATCTAGCCAAAGCTCCGATCGCACCGGACCTGATCGAGCGCTTCGAGCGCGACGGTTATCTGGTCATCCCCAACCTCTTCAGTGCCGAGGAAGTCGCGCTGTTTCGCGACGAGCTCGAACGTATGCGCCAGGACCCGGCCGTCGCCGAGTCCGGTAAGACCATCAAGGAACCCGACAGCGGCGCGATCCGCTCGGTGTTCGCCATCCACAAGGACAACGACCTGTTCGCCCGCATCGCTGCGGACGAAAGGACCGCAGGCATCGCCCGCTTCATCCTCGGCGGGGACATCTATGTGCATCAGTCGCGGATGAACTTCAAGCCCGGCTTTACCGGCAAAGAGTTCTACTGGCACTCGGATTTCGAGACCTGGCACGTCGAAGACGGGCTGCCTCGCATGCGCACCTTGAGTTGCTCGATCCTGCTCACCGACAACAAGCCGCACAACGGCCCGCTGATGCTGGTCCCTGGTTCGCACAAGCATTTCATCCGTTGCGTCGGCGCGACGCCGGAGAACCACTACGAGAAATCCCTGCGCAAGCAGGAGTTGGGCGTGCCGGATCACGACAGCCTCACCGAGCTAGCCGATCGTTACGGAATCGACACGGCCACCGGCCCGGCAGGCAGCGTAGTGTTCTTCGACTGCAACACGATTCACGGTTCGAACAGCAACATCACGCCCAGCGCACGCAGCAATCTGTTCTATGTCTACAACAGTGTAGATAATGCCGCGCAGGCCCCGTTCTGTGGGCTTTCGCCCCGCCCGGCGTTTGTCGCCGAACGCGAGCGTTTCGAGCCGTTGCAGCTCCAGAAACAGAAGTATCTCTGACGTACCCGATCAGGCCCGACTACCGGGCCTGATCTTTGTTGGCGGCCAGATGGCGGCCCAGGGATGAAAATTCACCCCCAAGACGGGAAGTTGAATCGATGCATACCGTAGAAAAGATCGGCGGCACATCCATGAGCCGCTTCGAAGAATTGCTGAACAACATCTTCATCGGCCAACGCGAAGGCGATGCGCTTTATCAGCGCGTCTTCGTCGTGTCGGCCTACAGCGGCATGACCAAC
Organism: Stutzerimonas stutzeri; assembly: GCF_024448715.1. GTDB lineage: Bacteria > Pseudomonadota > Gammaproteobacteria > Pseudomonadales > Pseudomonadaceae > Stutzerimonas > Stutzerimonas stutzeri_AR. The sequence goes on along the minus strand of NZ_JAMOHZ010000004.1, from coordinate 161,966 downwards.
CTGCTGCTGGAACACAAGAAGACCGGTGAGCCCGGCGTCTACCAGCGCTTCGCCGACGCCCGCAATGAAGGCGCCTGGCTCGACGCGCTGGAAACCGTCCGTACGCGCATGGTCAGCAAGAATGCCGAACTGTTCGCCAGCGAGTTCGAGCTGCGCGCCGCCAACCAGTTCATCAACTCGCGCATCGACGACGCGCGCGAGTGCATGAGCAGCCTGCAGCGCCTCTGCGCCTATGGTCATTTCCAGCTCGACGAGCACCTGATGAAGGTTCGCGAAATGCTCGCCTCCCTCGGCGAAGCACACAGCGCGTTCAACTCGGTATTGGCGCTCAAGCACCGTGGCGTCAACGCTAAGATGGTCGACCTCACCGGCTGGCACCGCGACGCACCGCTGCCCTTCGAGGAAATGGTCCGCCACAGCTTCGCCGAGGTGGATCTAAGCCGCGAGCTGGTGGTCGCCACCGGTTATACGCACTGCAGCGAAGGCCTGATGAATACCTTCGACCGCGGCTACAGCGAGATCACTTTTGCCCAGATTGCTGCTGCAACCGGCGCCCGCGAGGCGATCATCCATAAGGAGTTTCACCTCTCCAGTGCCGATCCGAATCTGGTCGGTGCCGATAAGGTGGTCACCATTGGCCGCACCAACTATGACGTGGCCGACCAGCTGTCGAACCTGGGCATGGAAGCGATCCATCCGCGCGCGGCCAAAACGCTGCGTCGCGCCGGCATCGAGCTGCGCATCAAGAACGCCTTCGAGCCGGACCACGCCGGCACGCTCATCAGCCAGGACTACAAGAGCGAGCGGCCCTGCGTCGAGATCATCGCCGGGCGCAAGGACGTCTTCGGCATCGAGGTGTTCGACCAGGACATGCTCGGCGACGTCGGCTACGACATTGAGATCAGCAAACTGCTCAAGCAGCTGCGCCTCTATGTCGTCAACAAGGACTCCGACGCCAACAGCATCACTTACTATGCTTCCGGCTCGCGCAAGCTGATCAACCGCGCCGCGCGGCTGATCGAGGAAAAGTATCCGGCCGCGGAAGTGACCGTGCACAACGTCGCCATCGTTTCGGCGATCGGCTCCGACCTCAAGGTCAAGGGCATTCTCGCCAAGACCGTGGCCGCGCTGGCCGGCGCTGGCATCAGCATCCAGGCCGTGCACCAGTCGATCCGCCAGGTGGAGATGCAGTGTGTGGTCAACGAGGAAGACTACGATGACGCCGTCGCCGCGCTGCATCGCGCGCTGATCGAGCCGGAAAACCATGGCGATGTGATTGCCGCGGCATAACCCGACTCGCTTTGCCAATCCCGCACCGGCAAAGAGGTGCCCGGCCTCCTCGCCGGGCGCCATTCAATCAGTGACCGTGGCCAAGAATGAAGCGGCTGATCTGTGACAAGGCGATGATGTGAGCGGCGGCGCCACGGGCGATGGCTTCCTTCGGCATGCCGAACACCACGCAGCTGGCCTCATCTTGCGCGGCCGTCAGCGCGCCGGCTTCGCGCATTTCGAGAAGCCCTCGCGCACCGTCGTCACCCATGCCGGTCATGATCACGCCAATGGCATTCTTGCCCGCTTCCCGCGCTACCGAGCGAAACAACACATCGACCGAAGGCTTGTGCCGATTAACCGGGGGGCCATCCTGGATGGTCACGTGGTACTGAGCACCACTGCGCTTGAGTTGCATATGGCGCCCGCCCGGCGCAATCAGCACTCTGCCGGGCCGCACCCGATCGCTGTTAGCCGCCTCATTGACCTCGCAGCGACAAAGGCGGTTGAGCCGGTCGGCAAAAGCGGCTGTGAATTTCTCCGGCATATGCTGAACGACCACGATGCCAGGGCAATCCTCCGGCAGGCTCGTCAGCACGGTCTGCAACGCTTGGATGCCGCCGGTCGAAGTACCCAGCGCGATAACGCTCTCGGTCGTCTTGGCCATCGCTCGCTGAGCGACAGGGGCAGTTGCAACGGCAAGCTCCGCCGCCCGTACCGGCGCCGAACTCACCCGCGCGCGCGCCGCCGCTTTGACGGCACGGATCAAGGCGGCGGACGACTCGTTGAGAAAATCCTTCAGCCCAATCTTGGGCTTGGTGATGATTTCCACCGCGCCGGCAGCCAGCGCATCTACACTGGTTTGCGCGCCCTTTTCAGTCAGCGTCGAGCAGATCACCACCGGCGTGGGGCGTTCGCTCATGATTTTCTTCAGGAAGGTGATGCCGTCCATGCGTGGCATTTCGACGTCGAGAAGGATCACGTCCGGCCACTGCGTTTGCATTTTTTGCAGCGCGAACAGTGGATCGGATGCCGAGCCGATGACTTCGATCGACTGGTCCTGCCCCAGCACTGCGGCGACCACTTGGCGGACCACTGCCGAGTCATCGACGATGAAGACACTGATTTTTTTACTCACGGCTGTATCCCTTGTTGCGACGGGGCTAATTAGCGCATCGCGTTGACGTGACGGACCCAGACGTTGCCGCTGGCGATGTCGAAAATGACATTTCGATAACCCACCCCGCCCAAGCTCTCAGAAGTGATATGCAGTCCGTGCGCCGCGATCAAGCTGCGTATTGCTTCAATGTTGCGGCCTGCTACCGTTCGTTCTCGATGTTTATAGTTGGCAAACATATCGCCACCGCCAAATAGCTTGACCTCGTATTGCTCGGGTCGGGTGCCCAGCTTTTTTGCCTCTCGGAGCATCAGCTCAAGCGCCTCATCGGCATATTTGCCACTAAGCGTCTGCTCGGCTCGACGCCTCCTGTATGGCAGCATGTAATGACACATCCCACCGAACCGTCGCTCCCGATGCCATAGAACGATGGACACGCAGGAGCCGAGCGTCGTGCGAATGCAAAAATTTTCATCAGCGAATTCGTATTCGCCAGGATGGATGAACAGGTCAATTGCCAAAGTCGTAAATCAAGTCGGCTTGCGGTAGATCGAAGGTCGCACCGCCTCAAGCCCGTCCGCGATGCCATTCAGGCTTTCAGAATGACCAATGAAGAGGTGGCCGCCGGGCTTGAGCAAACCAACAACGCGGCGCACGATCTGGGCCTTGGTCTCCTGCGAAAAGTAGATCATGACGTTGCGCAGGAATATCACATCGAACTGCTCGAGTTTCGGAAGGCTCGTATTCAGGTTGATCTGGCGAAACTCCAAGCGCTCCCGCAAACCCCTTCCCACAAGGAAGGTTCCAACCTGGCTTCCCTTGCCCTTGAGGCAGTACCGCTCCAGCGACGCGCGCGGAATGCCTTCGGTGCGCGCCATGCCGTAGTGACCGCTACGCGCCTTGGCCAGGACATGCGTATTGAGATCCGAACCCATCACCGACCAGCCGTCGCCACCGAACGCGTCGGCCAACACCATCGCGACGCTGTACGCCTCCTCGCCACTCGAGCAGGCCGCGCTCCAGACGCGAAAAGTGCGCCCACTCGCGTGGGCTGGCAGGATCTTTTCGCGCAGGTAATCAAAATGCTTGGGCTCGCGAAAGAAATAGGTTTCGTTGGTGGTCAGCAAGTCGATCGCCCATTGCCACTCTTCTGAATCCTGGCCCAGCAAATCGTAATAAGCCCTGAAGCTCGGACAATCATGCGCCTTGAGGCGCTTGGACAGCCTGCCGTTGACCAGTGCCTTTTTTGAAGGCGCCAAGGTCACCCCGGCCTCGTTGAACATCAATTGCTGGAACAGCCGGAATTCCGAGTCGCTGATGGAAAAAAGGCCACGCCCCGCAACGGCTGCCTCACTCACGGCCGCCCTCCCGGTCGGCCAGGTCCGACAACGCTGCCATCTCTTCGACCGCGAGCACCTTGTCGACATTGAGCAGAATCACGAACCGCCCGCTGACCTTGCCCATGCCGCTGATGAAATCGGCCCGAATCCTGGCGCCGAAGGCCGGCGCCGGCTCGATTTCCGATTGGGGGATATCCAGCACTTCCGAAACTGCATCAACCACGACCCCGAGCTCCTGCTGCGCCCCTTCGTGCTCGATCTCAACGATCACGACGCAGGTGCGCCGATGGATATCGCTGACTCCGCGGCCGAAGCGCGCGGACAGATCAATCACCGGTACCACGCTGCCCCTCAGATTGATCACGCCTCTGACGAAGCGCGGCATCATCGGTACGGTCGTGACATTGCCGTACTCGATGATTTCACGCACCCGCTGGATACCCACCGCGAACATCTCGTCGGCAAGCAGGAAGGTCAGATACTGCTGATCGGCAGCCGCTGCACGCTGCGGCTGCTCGACCTTAGTCAATTCGCTCATAGCCTCCTCCTAGAAGCGCTCGAATTCGGCTTCGTCCGGCTCAGCGACGAGCTTTTTCTTCATTTGCGCGCTGGCGCTCGCTTTGACCAAACCAGTGGAACCCTTTTTGGTCGCAGCGGCCCGAGCCGCCTTCGCGGACCCGGAGGCCGCCTGGCTTTCCAGCTTGAAGAAGCTCATCAGATCCTGCAGTTGCTCAGCCTGGGCACTCATTTCCTCTGCGGTCGCCGAAAGCTCTTCGGAAGAGGACGCGTTCTGCTGCGTCAGTTGGTTGAGCTGTTCCATGGCGTCGTTGATCTGGCCCACGCCGGAGGACTGCTCTTCAGAACCGGCAGAAATTTCCTGCACTAGATCAGCGGCTTTCTTGATCGACGGCACGATGGTGCCCAGCAATTGGCCTGCCTTCTCTGCAAGTTCCACGGACGAGCCGGCGACTTCACCGATCTCGCGCGCGGCCACCTGCGAACGCTCGGCCAGCTTACGGACTTCCGCGGCGACCACCGCAAAGCCCTTGCCGTGCTCGCCGGCGCGCGCCGCTTCGATCGCCGCGTTGAGCGCCAACAGATTGGTCTGGTAGGCGATGTCGTCGATGATCGAGATCTTGGCGGCGATGTTTCTCATCGCTGCCACGGTTTTCTCCACTGCTTCGCCGCCTTCGACGGCGTCTTTCGAGGCCTTGGTGGCGATACCGTCGGTAACTTTGGCGTTTTCGGTGTTCTGCTGGATCGAGGCGGTCATCTGCTCCATCGAGGCGGACGTTTCCTCGACCGAGGCGGCCTGTTCGCTGGATGCTTGCGAAAGACCCTGGCTGGTCGCACTTACTTCTTCAGAAGCGGAGGCCAGGCTGTCAGCGGCGGAGCGGACTTCACCGATGGTCTGGGTCAGCCGGTCGACCATGCTCTGCATCGCAAGCAGCAGCTGGCCGGTTTCGTCCTTCGATGTCGCATCGAGTTTCACCGTCATGTCGCCCTCGGCCAGGCGGTCGGCCGCGTCTACCGCTACCCTGAGCGGACGGGTGATGCTGCGGGTGACTACCCAGGCGGAAAGCACAGCAATCAAAAGAGCACCGGCACCCAGCATGATCATCAGCATCCAGCTGCTGGCATAGCTTTCGGCCGCCGCCTCGCCAGCCTCGTCCATCTGGCCCGCCTGGTATTCCAGCAGTGCATCGACAGCGCCGAAGTAACTGTTCTGCGTAGCCCGCAGGGACCCGGTTAGTACATTCACCGCCGCATCCCTCAAGCCCTGATTGGCATAGCCAAGCAGCTCGTCCTGGGCCGCTTCATACGCTTCACGCGCCTGCGCGATATCCGCGGATAACCGCTGGCCTTCGTCGCTTTCGAGACTCTTCTGGAGCTCGTCCAGGTCCTCTTTGATCTGGACCCGCTGCCGTTTGAGCCGTTCTAGCTCCTCTGCCACGTCACTGCCAGTGAGCAACAGCACGTTACGAATGGCGCGGGCCGATTCGTTGAGGTTGTTCTTGATTGAGTTGGCGACTTCCGTCTTGGGGTAACGGTCGTCGATCACGGTCCTGAGACCGCTGTTCAGCGAACCGAGCGAGCTGAGCCCGACGACGATGATGGTTATCAACAAGGTGATCACCAAGCCGAAGCCCAGCCCCATTTTCATGCCGATTTTCAGATTCTTAAGCACGTTTATTTACCCCATGACCGGACAGCACTGTCCGAAGTGACCGATTTGTACCGTTCGCCCACGAACTGGGCCGAGCGGGTTTCCTGTTCCACTGCCCGCTGTACAAGCGCGGGCACATCGAGAATCAGCGCCACCTCACCACTACCTAGAATGGTGGAGCCGCTAATACCGCTTAAATTGGCGAAGAGCCGCCCGAGAGGTTTGATTACCGTCTGGTATTCACCCAGTAACGCATCCACGATCAGCCCCGCCTTGTGGCCGCCATAACTCACCACCACGATGTTCTCGCGGCGCCCAACTTGCCCATCAAGATCGAAGTAATCGCGTAAGCGAATGAAGGGCAGCACCTCGCCGCGCAGGTTGATGAAGCTGCACTGACGTGTTTCCTTGTGTTGCTCTGCGGTGAGCTCTACGCACTCGACCACGCTTTTGAGCGGCACCACATAGCTCGCATCGCCCACTCCGATGAGAAAGCCATCGATGATGGCGAGGGTCAGCGGCAGGCGGATGCGCAGCGTCGTGCCGCGACCCTCCACTGACTCGACATCCACGGTGCCCCGGAGCGCTTCGATGTTGCGCTTCACCACATCCATGCCCACGCCGCGGCCGGAAAGGTTGGTGACCGCATCGGCTGTGGAGAAGCCTGGTTCGAAAATGAGCTGGAAGATCTCGGCTTCCGTGAGGCCATCGGTACTCTGGATGACGCCGCGCTCCAGCGCTTTGGCCAAAATCTTTCCACGGTTGAGTCCGCCACCATCGTCGCCAACTTCGATGACGATGCTGCCGGCCTCGTGATAGGCGTTGAGCCGCACAGTTCCTTGGCTGGGCTTACCCGAGAGTGATCGTCGGTCGGCCGACTCGATGCCGTGGTCCATGGCGTTGCGTACCAGATGCATGAGCGGATCGGCGATCTTTTCCACCACGGTCTTGTCGAGCTCGGTATCCGCGCCGCTGATTTCCAGCCGGATGTCCTTGCCCAACTCTTGGGACACATCCCGCACCACTCGCTGGAAGCGCTGGAACGTCTCGCCAATGGGCACCATCCGAAGCTCCAGCGAGCCGTCCCGAATCTCCTCGACCAAGCCCGTAACCACAGCCACGGCTTCCTGAGTGGGGGTATCGCCGTTGCGCTGGGCGCAAAGCCCGGCGGCAGCGCTGGCGATAACGAGTTCGCCGACCAGGTTGATCAACGCATCCAGCTTGTCCGCCTGCACCCGAATGTATTGGCTCGCCTGCGCCCGCGTTTCACGGGCCTGTTGCTGCTTGCCCAGTGCGACGCTCAATACCTCAGGCGATACGGCGCCGTTTTCCACGAGCACCTGGCCAATGCGTGGAGCATCTTCGGCAGGAGCGTCGGCCGCTTGCTGGCATGCCAAGCCCGCGTCGAGTTCGGCACGGGTCAGCGCGCCGCTCGCCACAAGTATCTCGCCGAGCCGGGCGTCGTTTTCCGGCAACTGCTGGATCAGCGTTATATAGCGCTCTGCCTCGCTGCCCGGCGGGAGAATACGAAGCTGGCAGTCCTCTCGCACAAACTCGAACACCGCCTCGATCGCAGCTTTATCGGTATCGGCCCTGAGGTCGATTTCGAAGCCCAGGTAGCAGCTCTCGGCATCCATATCATCGGCGGATGGCAGCGCATCGGCTAGCGTGGCGACACTGACGATGTCGCCGAGTGTGCCTAGATAGCGGATGAACCCCATCGGATCCATGCCATGGCGCAGCACGTCTGGGCCGAAGCGCACGGAGATATGCCAGAGGTCAATGCCGCCGCCGCTTCGGGCTGAAGCGACCGCGACAGCCGTGTCATTCACCGCAGGAACAGGCGCGTCCGCTTCCTGATAGTCGGCGAGCGTGAGCAGCAGGATATGGCCCTCGGCTGCCAACGCGGGAGGGACACTGTCGGCATCACAGTCGATGAGCGACGCGATGTGATCACGTGACTTGAGCAGCAGTGCCGCCAGATCCTGATCGAGCGTGATCTCCCCTTCACGCAGTCGGTCGAGCACGTTCTCCACCACGTGGGTGAACGCCACCACGTGATCGAGCGCGAAAAGCCCGGCCGAGCCTTTGATGGTGTGCACGCAGCGAAACAGCGCGTTGAGTTGTTCCGAGTCCTGAGCACCGGCCTCGATTTCAAGCAGGTAGCGCTCCATGTCCTCGAGCATTTCACGGCTCTCGGCGAGGAACGTACTGAAAACGTCATCCAGGTTCATCGGAATTCTCTTTTTTCTGCGGGCATGAACACCGGATCACCGAAGTCAGGCGCGAGGTTGAGAAGCATCAGGGCCTCCAACACAGCTTCGCTGTGATTGACGTAGAACAGCCGACCACCCGCCCGTGCCGCCTCACGTTTGGCGAGCAGCAGGAGCTGAACACCGGCGGTATCCACCTCGCTCACCTGCGCGAGATCGATTTCCTGATCGACGCCGGCCGTGGCGATTGCAAGCAACCGAGGCTTGAGCTCTGCGGCATGGAACACACAGAGCTCACCGGCGAGGCTCGAGCGCCCCTCACCCATGACGCTGATTTCGCAGCTCATGGTCAGGGCATGATCAGTTTGGAGACCGCAGCGAGCATCTGCTGCGGCTGGAAGGGTTTTACCACCCAAGCCTTGGCACCCGCGGCTTGGCCTTGGGCCTTCTTGCCCTCGGCCGATTCGGTGGTGAGCATGATGACGGGCGTGAACTTGTATTCCGGCCTTGTCTTGACCTGCTTGAGGAACGTGATGCCGTCCATTACCGGCATGTTCACATCCGAAATAATCAAATGGACCCGTTGACCGGTGAGCTTGTTGAGCGCGTTCTGTCCGTCCGTCGCTTCGATAACGTCATAACCCGCGCCTTTCAAGGCGATCCCGACGACCTGCCTGATGGATGCCGAGTCATCGACGATGAGTATTGTCTTGGCCATGCCACTTCCACCTTATTAACAGTTATTCAAGCTTGCGCTTGGGATGCCTAGAAAAACGTAATGCCGTCCGTATCGTCGTCGGCGGTCTTGCCACTGTGAGCGCTGTGCTCGTCCGCCATGGCGTAGGAGTTTTCGATCTCCGCGAGCAATGCCTCGACATCCACTGCGCTGGGCTCGATATCCGGAGCCGCCTGGGTGCGAAGGGCATGCGTGGCACTGCCGATGTTGTCGCGCACATGGCACAGAATCTGGCTGGTGCGGTCCTGGAACTGGAGGGCCACCAGCGCCTGGCTCACTCCGGCCTGAATTTGCGCGTTGGTTTCCTGCAGGTGCTGACCCGAGCTGGCAAGGCCTTCGGCCATGTGGCGGAACTCCTCCAGGACCTGGCTGATGGCGCTCTCGGAAAGCTGCACCGATTGGTCGCGCGCTTCGGCTTCGAGGGCTGCATCGCAGGTGCTGCGGATGGCCTCGTTGATGGCGGCGATCTTGACGCCGATGTTTTTGCCGGTCTCGCCGGAGCGGCGCGACAGCTCGCGCACTTCGGTCGCCACTACCGCAAATCCCCGCCCTTGCTCACCGGCGCGCGCCGCCTCGATCGAAGCGTTGAGCGCCAGCAGGTTGGTTTGCGACGCAACAGCCGCTACATCGCCGGCCATATTGTTGAGCTCGTCGATGAATGAGTTCAGATGCTGGATCTGCTCGAGCTGCGCTTGCTTTTCGGTCAGCGCGGTTTTGAGTGCTTGCACTACATTCAGCAAGCGCTCTTCGCTACGTTCGAACAGCGCGCCCATGCCGCGCTCGTCAACTGCCATACCGGAGAAGAGCTGCGTGGCCTGGTCAAGCTCGACGCTCATCCGCGCAAACTGCCCGGAGAGCTCAACGACCGAATCCTCGGTTTGGCTGCGGGCATTCTCGATCTGCCGCTCCCAGACTGGAAACAGACGCTCGGCGAAACCCGAAAGAGTTGGACGGTACAAGCGATTCAAAGCGTCCTGAACCGCATCGATGCTTTGCTGCTGGGATTGCGCAGCACTTGCGAGCAGGCGCTGGACACGGTGTTTTTTCCGCTCGGCCACGACTGCGACCAACCCTAGGAAGGCAGATACAGGAGCGGCAACGACAAGAGGAGCGGTAACGAACAGCACGCCCGAGCCTACGCATGCGCCCGCATAAGGAGATATCAGCCAGGACCCGGCCCGACTCGCCAACATAGGTCTTTTCGCCTTCAACGAGCCAAACGGCGGGGACACATCTAGTTGGCTGGCGCGATAAGAATATGGCTTGCCCTGAGCGGGACGCCCGAGTTTCTCAGTCATAATTCCTCGATTGCTGAGAGGGTGAATACCGAGCCAAGCAGCTCGCCAAAACCCTTAGCGGCAATGCAGCCTAAAACATTAAGAAATATTGGCGCCATTTGTCTGACTCTATGGCGCGCCGATCATCAGAATTGATAGATAAGCTGAAGCACAGCGTGAGTGCGATAACGGATAGGCTTTTCAAGCCAACGTACCGGTAGCCGCATCATTCGGGCGACCGGCCTGCACCCTTCTCGTTGGATAACCGACGTCGCTGTATCTGCAGATGCGCCTCATGGCTCATGCCTTGCACGCCAGATAGGCCAAGCGATTGGGCTCGAGCCCGCCAAAGATTATCGACGTAGCGCACCTGGTGCAGGCGTAACAGCTTGTGATCGCCTCAGTAGTTCGCCATCGACTGACGGGGCGAAGTAATCGCCAAGAACCGCTCCGCGGAAGGTGGGCCGGGCGGCGTTCCGCGTAGGTAGGGTGGGCTTCAGCCCACCGCTTGCTCGCAAACACAGCCCTATCGACGCCTCGCCTGGCCTGTTGTCAGCCGGCTCATCTCTGGTGGGCTGAAGCCCACCCTACAAGGCTTGCTCGCAAGCACAGCCTCATCAACGCCTCGCCTGGGCTGGCGCTCGCCGGCTTCGGTAGCTGGTGGGCTAAAGCCCACCCTACAAACTGAAGCGCACCCTACAAGGTAGTCAGCCTTGCTATTCGCTAGCGAACAGCTTTACGAATTCCTCGGCCGGCACTGGACGACTGATCAGGTAGCCCTGTATCTCATCGCACAGATGCGCTTGGAGGAAATCCCTCTGCGCCTGCGTCTCGACGCCTTCGGCCACCACCTTCAACTCCAGGCTATGGACCATGGCGATGATGGCCCGAACGATCGCCGAGTCTTCGCCGGCCTGGTCCAGCTCAGAAATGAACGAGCGGTCGATCTTGACGAAATCCACCGGGAAGCGCTTCAGGTAGCTGAGCGATGAGTAACCGGTGCCGAAATCGTCGATGGCCAGTTTTACGCCCAGCGCGCGCAGCTGATGACTGATATTGATGGCATTATCGATGTCGTCGAGCAGCTGGCTCTCGGTCAATTCCAGCTCGAGCATATCCGCTGGCAACCCGGTTTCTTCCAGCACCTGACGCACCAGGCTGACGAAGTTACCCTGGCGCAGCTGCTTCGCCGACAGATTCACCGACACCCGGATCGCCGCCAGCCCATCCTGCTGCCACTGACGCGCCTGCAAGCAAGCCTGACGCAGCACGAACTCACCCAGCGGGATGATCAGTCCGGTCTCTTCGGCCAACGCAATGAACTGACCCGGCGCCAGCAAACCCTGCTGCGGGTGGTGCCAGCGCACCAACGCCTCGGCGGCATCCAGGCGACCATCCGCCATGTTCAACCGCGGCTGGTAAAAGACCTCCAGGTGCCCCTCCTCAAGCGCCCGGCGCAGCTGGTTTTCCAGCTTGAGATTTTCCAGGCTGGAGGCCTGCAAGCGCTCGGTGAAGAACTGCAAGGTACTACCGCCCAGGTGTTTTGCATGCTGCATCGCCATGTTCGCCTGCAGCAGCAGGGATGTGGCTTCACGCGCATTGTCGGGCATCAGGCTCACACCGATGGAAGCACTGACCACCAGTTCCTGGCCATCGACAAGCACCGGCTTGCTGATGCGCGATAGCAGGCGGCTGCCGCTATGCGCCAGCGTCGACAGGCTGCCATAGCTCTCAAGCACCACCACGAACTCATCGCCGGACAGGCGCGCAATGGTGTCGGCGTTGGAAAACGTATGCGACAGACGACGGGATATCTCGCGCAGCAACTGATCGGCCGCCTCGTGTCCCAGGCTCTGGTTCAGCACCTTAAAGCGGTCAAGGTCGATATAGAGGACCGCCAACCCGCGGCTGCTGTTGCGCGCCCGTTCGCAGGCAATATGCAGGCGCGTCTTGAGCAGGCTGCGATTGGCCAGCCCGGTGAGTTCGTCGAAGTGCGTCAGGTAGCGCAGGCGCTCCTCCACCTGACGCCGAACGCTGAGGTCGGAGACGAACGCCACGACGTGGCTGACGTTGCCCTGGGGATCGCGGACTACACGCAGTTGTGCCCATTGCGGGTAGACCTCGCCGTTCTTGCGGGTCTCGACCAGCTCGCCCTGCCAGATCCCGTCCCGCAACAGACCGTCGCGAATCGACGCGTATTGCTGGCGGCTGTCCTCGGAACTGGCCAACCGCGCCACGCTATGCCCGATGAGCTCTTCGCGGGTATAACCTGACAACGCACAGCAGGCGTCGTTGACCGCCAGCAGGCGAAACTCGGCATCCAGGATCGCCATGCCCTCACCCGCCGCATCGAATACCGTCGCCGCCAGGCGCTGCTGCTCGTCCTGCCGATGAGTCTCGCTGATATCACGACGAGTGCCGATCATCCGCAGCGCGCGCCCGCTGGCGTCGCGCTGAATGACGCGCCCGCGATCTTCGATCCAGACGTAGGAGCCGTCGGTCTGTATCGCTCGATAACGAACCGTATAGAGGTCAGTCTCGCCCTTGAGGTGGGCGATCACGTCCATGCGCACCCGCTGCAAGTCGTCCGGGTGGACTTCGGACCGCTGCCGATCGATCAGGCGCAACCGGCCGTTCTTACCGATACCGAAAATTACCTCCATGCGTGAATGATGGACCTCGTCATGCTCTAGGTCCCAGTCCCATAGGCCCAGCTCGCTGGCTTCGAGCGCCAAGGTCAGCCGCGTCTCGCTTTCGCGTAGCTCCACGGTGCGCTCGGCCACTCGCTGCTCGAGCCCGTCGAAAGCTTCGCGCAGTTGGCCTTCAGCATGCCGCCGCTGCTCGACTTCGCGTGCCAGTTCGCCGTTCAACAGGGCCGCCTCGCTGCGCATGTTCTGCAGCCGCTTGATCAGTTGCTGGTTGTGAAAACGCTGTTGCAGGCTTGCAGTCAGCAGGCGATTGGTCTGCCAGGCGATCATGCTGAGGGTCAGCAGAACGATCACCGTCAGCACGCCCCAGCCCTGCTGCTGCGCCTGATCACTGCTCAATAGCACAAACGCGGCCGGTAACAGACTGGGTAAGGCAAGCGCGAGGAAGGCGCGAAACGAAACGCCGCTGGTCACGCAGCCAGCGACGATCACTGAGCCGGTCGCACCGAAAAGCAGGGTTTGCTGGACGAAATCGTCGCTAGGCACTAGCGCGACGATCGCATAGCCGAGTGTGATAGCCGTGACGGCGTTGCCGAGCACAAACGCGCGGAGCCAATACGGACGCTGCTGATCCCCGGTATCGGCCTTACAGAATGAGTTCGCCTGTTGCAGCCGCAACAGCGTCAGTAGCAGCGTCCAACCTGACCACAGCGCCAGATTCAGCACTGGCGCCTTGCCCCAGAGAAGCGCGACGAATACCAGACTGGCGAGAATCATCAATATCAGCGATATCTGGGAACCCTGATAGAGCAACCGCGTACGCTCGGTCCGTTGGTCGATCTCCGCAAGGTTAATAGCGGCTTGGTCCTCCTTGGCCAATGGCGCCGATTGGGTTGCCTGGGCGAAATTGATCATTGATGCGTTCTTGTTAGGTCTGGAAGGCGTCTTCTGGCACCGGTCGATGATGGCACGCTGCTAGCCTTCGGTAACAGCCCGCTCCGACCAACGAACGAGAACGGCCGCGCAACCGCGTTACAAAGCACCGTGTAGAGCCGTCAGCCCGCTGCGCATCCGTCTGGTATGTTCAAACCCACCGGCAACCCGTTCGAGACGATGCCGCATCGGCGCCCGTCCGTTGTACGAGCGAGCCATCCGGGTTTGCGGATAGAATAGCGCTCATGCATGACGATCTCTCCCTCCTCCTGAATTCTCTCAACGACGCTCAGCGCCAGGCCGTGGCCGCGCCGCTGGGTCGCCAACTTGTGCTTGCCGGTGCCGGCTCGGGCAAAACCCGCGTGCTGGTGCACCGCATCGCCTGGCTACACCAAGTGGAACGCGCCTCGCTGCATTCGATTCTGTCGGTGACCTTCACCAACAAGGCCGCCGCCGAGATGCGCCAGCGTATCGAACAGCTGATGCAGGTCAACCCGCAGGGCATGTGGGTCGGCACCTTCCACGGCTTGGCGCACCGCCTGCTTCGCGCGCATTGGCAGGAAGCCAAGCTGGCGCAGAATTTTCAGATCCTCGACTCCGACGACCAACAACGGCTGGTCAAGCGGGTAATCCGCGAACTGGGCCTCGACGAGCAGCGCTGGCCGGCGCGCCAGGCCCAATGGTGGATCAACGGGCAGAAGGACGAGGGCCTGCGTCCACGGCATATCCAGGCCAGCGGCGATCTGTTTCTGGCTACCATGCTGAGCATCTATGAAGCCTACGAGGCTGCCTGTGCGCGTGCCGGCGTGATCGACTTTTCCGAGCTGCTGCTGCGCGCGCTGGATTTGTGGCGCGACAACCCAGGCCTGCTTGATCACTACCAGCGGCGCTTCCGCCACATTCTGGTCGACGAGTTCCAGGATACCAACGCCGTGCAATACGCCTGGCTGCGATTCCTCGCCAAGGGCGGCGAAAGCCTGATGGTGGTGGGTGACGACGACCAGTCGATCTACGGCTGGCGCGGCGCGCGGGTTGAGAACCTGCATCAGTTCAGCGAAGACTTCCGCGACGCCGAAACCATCCGCCTGGAACAGAACTACCGCTCCACCGCCTGCATCCTCAAGGCCGCCAACGCCCTGATCGCCAACAACCAGGGCCGCCTCGGCAAGGAACTCTGGACCGAGGGTTGCGAGGGCGAGCCGATCAGTCTCTATGCCGCATTTAACGAACACGACGAAGCACGCTACGTCGTCGAAAGCATCGAGAGCGCGATCAAGAAGGAAGGCCTCGCACGCAGCGAGATCGCCATTCTCTACCGCTCCAACGCCCAGTCGCGGGTGCTGGAAGAAGCGCTGCTACGCGAGCGGATTCCCTATCGTATCTACGGCGGCCAACGCTTCTTCGAGCGCGCCGAGATCAAGAACGCCATGGCGTACCTGCGCCTGATCCAGACTCGCGACAACGACGCGGCGCTGGAGCGGGTGATCAACGTGCCCGCGCGCGGCATCGGAGAGAAGACCGTGGAATGCCTGCGTCAGCTGGCCCGCCAGCAGGAAACTTCGATGTGGGCGGCGCTGCATCAGGCAGTCGGTACCAAGGTGGTTTCTGGCCGCGCGGCCAGTGCGCTGAACGCCTTCGTCGAGTTGATCGACACCCTGGCGTTGAAAGTCGAAGGCATGCAGTTGCACAACATGGCGCAGCTGGTCATCGAGCAATCCGGGCTGCTCGCCTATCACCGCGACGAGAAGGGCGAAAAAGCCCAAGCAAGGGTGGAAAACCTTGAGGAACTGGTCTCCGCCGCACGCGCCTTCGACAATTACAGCGAAGGCGAAGAAGACGAGCAGACGCCACTGGCCGCCTTCCTCGACCACGCCTCGCTGGAGGCTGGCGAGCAGCAGGCCGGCGATCACGAAGACAGCGTGCAGCTGATGACGCTGCACAGTGCGAAGGGTCTGGAGTTTCCGCTGGTATTCCTGGTCGGCATGGAAGAAGGCCTGTTCCCGCACAAGATGAGCCTGGAAGAATCCGGCCGTCTCGAGGAAGAACGCCGCCTGGCCTACGTAGGCATCACTCGCGCCATGCAACAGCTGATCATCACCTACGCTGAGACCCGGCGGTTATACGGCACCGAGACCTACAACAAGATCTCGCGCTTCGTTCGCGAACTGCCGCCGGCGCTGGTCAGCGAAGTGCGCCTGAGCAACACCGTCAGTCGCAGCTTCAACAGCCGCGGTATGGGCGGCGGCTCGATATTCGACGGCGCCAACGTGCCGGAAACGCCGTTCAACCTCGGTCAGCGCGTCCGCCATTCACTGTTCGGTGAGGGCACCATCCTCAATTTCGAGGGCTCCGGTGCTCAAGCCCGTGTGCAGGTGAACTTCGAGGATGAAGGGAGCAAGTGGTTGATGCTCAGTTATGCCAAACTCGAAGCGCTATGACGTATACGTCAACCTGTATCGATACTAATAAAATTCGCCAAAGGAAATAGCCACTCATGAAACGCCGTCACTTGTTTGGTGCCGCCGCTGCCCTGCTTGCATCGCTCAGCCTCGCAGGCTGCAACGACGAGAAGAAAGTCGAACCCACCGCTGAGCCGAAGGCCGCAGCCAGCGAAGCACCCAAGACCTACGACTGGAAGATGGTCACCGCCTGGCCGAAGAACTATCCGGGCCTGGGCACAGCCGCCCAGCGCCTGGCCGACCGCGTCAGCGCCATGAGTGACGGTCGCCTGACCATCAAGGTTTATGCCGCTGGCGAACTGGTGCCGGCGCTGGAGGTATTCGACGCCGTCTCGCGCGGCACGGCCGAACTCGGCCACGGTGCGGCGTACTACTGGAAAGGCAAGGTCCCCACGGCACAGTTCTTCACATCAGTTCCGTTCGGTCTGTCGACCAGCGAAATGAACGCCTGGCTGACCCGCGGCGACGGGCAGAAATTCTGGGACGAAGCCTACGCCCCCTACGGCGTCAAACCCATGGTTGTGGGCAACACCGGCATGCAAATGGGCGGCTGGTTCAACAAGGAGATCAACTCGCTGCAAGACCTTCAAGGCTTGAAGATCCGCACGCCCGGCCTGGGTGGCGAAGTGCTGAGTCGGCTCGGTGCAACGACCGTCAACATGCCGGGTGGCGAGGTCTTCACTGCGCTGCAGACCGGTGCGATCGATGCTACCGACTGGGTCAGCCCGTACAACGATCTCGCCTTCGGCCTGCACAAGGCAGCGAAGTATTACTACTACCCCGGCTGGCAGGAGCCCCAAGCCGTGCTGGAACTTCTGGTCAATCAGAAGGCCCTCGACAGCCTGCCGGACGATCTGCGCGCGATCCTCACCGAAGCCGCCCTCGCCGCCAGCCGCGACATGATCGACGACTACGTCTACAACAACGCCATGGCGCTCGATCAGCTCAAGCAGCAAGGCACCCAGCTGAGGCGTTTCCCCGATGAGGTGCTGGCCGCCATGCACGAGCAGTCCGATGTAGTACTCGGCGAACTGGCTGCACAGAGCGAGCTGAATGGCCGCATTTGGGCCTCGATGAAAGCGTTCCAGGCCCAGGTCAAACCGATGCATGAGATCTCAGAGAAAGAGCTGTACAACTGGCGCTGAGCCAGAGGACCCTCCCGAAGCTTGCCGGCCCTTTGCCGGCAAGCGCAACGAAGCAAAAGCCGGAAACACTCTGCAGCTGGCGCGCGCGGATCGGGCCGTGCAACATCACACCGTATTTTTCATCCAAACCGGGACTACCAAATGCAACGTGTGCTTAGCATCTTCATGGCGCTGTGTATCGGCCTGACTCTCAGTCTCGACGCCAACGCCAAGCGCTTCGGCGGCGGCAAAAGCTTCGGCTCGGCGCCCAGCCATCAGACCCGTCAGGCGCCACAACAGACCCAGGCTGCGCCGAATCAGGCTGGCCGTCAGACTCCGGCCGCCGCCAGCGGCGCCTCGCGCTGGCTCGGCCCGCTGGCCGGTCTCGCCGCCGGCGGTTTGCTCGCCTCCATGTTCATGGGCGATGGCTTTGAGGGCATCCAGTTCATGGATATCCTGATTTTCGGCCTGATCGCCTTTCTACTGTTCCGCTTCCTCGCCGCACGCCGCCGTCAGCAGCAGCCGGCCGTTGCAGGACATGCGCCGATGCAGCGTGAAATGCCAAAGCAGCAGTCGATCTTCGGCGGCAGCGCCGCTCCGGCAGCTACGGCTCCAGTGATCAATGCGCCCGCCTGGTTCAATGAACAGAGTTTCGTTGGCGCTGCGCGCGAGCATTTCATGTCCCTGCAGCAGCACTGGGACGCCAACGAAATGGACAAGATCGCTGAGTTCGTCACGCCGCAGCTGTTCGAGTTCCTCAAGCGTGAGCGTGCCGAGATTGGCGACGCCTACCAGTCCACCTACATCGATGATCTGCAGATCCAGCTCGATGGCGTGGATGATCAGGCCGAGAAGACCATCGCCACCCTGACTTTCGTCGGCGTGTCGAAGAATTCGCGCTTCGATCAGGGCGAGCCCTTCAGCGAAAGCTGGCGCATGGAGCGAGCCCAAGGCGAAAACCAGCCATGGCTGGTGGCGGGAATCCGTCAAAACGCCTGACACGCGCAGAGGTAACTCAAAACCCGGGCTTGTCCGGGTTTTTCTTTTTCGACAGAAGAACGATTGAATGACGATGCCCGCGTTAGTCGGAGGACAAGTCGTTACTTAGAAGGCCCCTTTGAAACGTCCCATGGGGAGGCCCTGAGTCAGTATCCGCCTTGGCCGCGGCCCGGCTGTATGGGCGTTTCAGCGGATGATGTTGGACGCTCTCCTTCGGGCGAAGCCTTCGCTTGTTGGCAGTCAAAGCTGAACCCTGTGAAGAATTAAGCGTCTCATGCTGCTCGCGAAATACTAAAAAGAACGGAGTCCTGCGTGTCAGGCAACCTTGCAACAGGGCCCAGCGCCGGCGGTACGACCCGCGCTCCCACCGCCACCTCCGCACCGAATCTCCAGCCGGTTCGCCAACCATGAGCAGCGTTCGCCTGCCCTCGGTCGATCGTTTGTTGCGCGCACCCGCTTGCGAGCCCTTGCATCAGCGCTACGGCCGCGAAGCCTTGCTCGGCACCCTGCGCGATCTGCTCGACGAGCTGCGTGAACCTGCGCGGCACGGGCAGCTGGCTGCGCTTGAATTGTCCGACGCGGTGCTAGCCGGCCGCGCTGGCGAACGGCTGGCCAGTCAACATCGCAGCCGCGTACGGCGGGTGTTCAACCTCACCGGCACGGTGCTGCATACCAATCTCGGCCGCGCGCTGTTGCCTGAAGAAGCCATCGAGGCAATCACCCTGGCGGCACGCTACCCGCTGAATCTGGAATTCGACCTGAACAGCGGCAAGCGCGGTGACCGCGACGACTTGATCGAAGGTCTGCTGCGCGAATTGACCAGTGCCGAGGCCGTTACCGTGGTCAACAACAACGCCGCCGCCGTGTTGCTGGCGCTCAATAGCCTCGGTGCACGCAAGGAAGGCATCATTTCTCGCGGTGAATTGATCGAGATCGGGGGCGCTTTTCGTATCCCGGACATCATGGCGCGCGCCAGCGTGAAGCTGCATGAGGTGGGCACTACCAATCGCACCCACGCCAAGGATTACGAATCCGCCATCGGCCCGCGCAGCGGCTTGCTGATGCGCGTGCATACGAGCAATTACAGCGTGCAGGGCTTTACCGCCAGCGTCGCCACCGCCGAACTTGCAGCCATTGCTCATAGCCACGATCTGCCACTGCTCGAAGACCTTGGCAGCGGCAGTCTCGTTGACCTGTCGCAGTGGGGCCTGCCCAAGGAACCCACCGTGCAGGACGCGCTGCGCGACGGCGCCGACATCGTCACCTTCAGTGGCGACAAGCTGCTCGGTGGACCACAGGCAGGGCTGATTGTTGGTCGCCGCGAACTGATCCAGAAGATCAAGAAGAACCCACTCAAGCGCGCCCTGCGGGTAGACAAACTGACCTTGGCGGCGCTGGAAGCGGTGCTCAATCTCTATCGTGATCCCGACCGTCTCGGCGAACGCCTGACCAGCCTGCGCCTGCTCAGCCGCCCGCAGAGCGAAATCCGACAGCAGGCCGCGCGGATCGCGCCGGCGCTGGCTGCCGTGCTTGATGAAACCTGGCAGGTCGCCGTTACCGACGCGCTGGGCATGATCGGCAGCGGCGCGCAGCCGGTGGCCCGGCTACCTAGCGCCGCGTTGTGTATTCGTCCGCAACAGCCCAAGCGGCTGCGCGGCCGTAGCTTGCGCAACCTTGAAGAAGCACTGCGCGGCCTGCCGATCCCGATTCTCGGGCGCGTAGCGGATGATGCCCTCTGGCTCGATCTGCGCCAGCTGGACGACGAGCCGGCATTCCTCGAACAGCTGCCGCACCTGCAACGGGAGCTGGCGACATGATCATCGGCACCGCCGGCCATATCGATCATGGCAAAACCGCGCTGCTCAAGGCCCTGACCGGGCAGGACGGCGATCGCCGCCGCGAAGAGCGCTTGCGCGGCATCACTATCGACCTCGGCTACCTCTATGCCTCGATCGGCGAGCGCGATCTCACCGGCTTCATCGACGTGCCCGGCCATGAGCGTTTTGTGCACAACATGCTCGCCGGCGCCTGCGGCATCGATTGCGTGTTGTTGGTGATCGCCGCGGACGACGGTGTGATGCCGCAGACCCGAGAGCACCTGGCGATTGTCGAGTTGCTGGGCATTCGCCGCGCGCTGGTAGCGCTGACCAAGATCGACCGGGTCGAGCCCACACGCGCAGATGAAGTTCGTCGGCAAATCGAAGCACTGCTGACACCCGGCCCGCTAGCCGGCGCGCCTATCTTCCCGGTGTCGAGCACGACTGGCGAAGGTATCGAGGCGCTTCGCGCCGCGTTGATCGAGCAGACGGCAGGTGAGCAAAAGCGCAGCGAAGACGGTTATTTCCGCCTGGCTATCGACCGGGCATTCAGCGTCACCGGCTCCGGCGTGGTAGTCACCGGAACCGCTTTCGCCGGCCAGGTGCGAGTTGGCGATGAACTGACCCTGAGCCCCACCGGACGTAGCGTTCGAGTGCGCGGCTTACACGCGCAGAACCGGGAGGCCCAAGCGGCGCGCGCGGGCCAGCGCGTCGCCCTGAATCTCGCGGGCGAGCGCTTGGCGGTGGCGCAGATCAGCCGCGGCGACTGGTTGCTGGAACCCGCTCTGCAGGCCTCAACCCGGCGCATCGATATCGAGTTCACGCTGTTGCCCAGCGAGGCTCGCGAGCTGCGGCACTGGACGCCCGTTCACATCCATCTGGGTGCACAGGACGTCACCGGCCGCATCGCCTTGCTGGAAGGCGAATGCCTGGCACCCGGCGGGCATGTGCATGCGCAATTGCTGCTCAACGCGCCGGCCCACGCCGTGCACGGCGATCGCGTGGTCCTGCGTGACCAGTCCGCTCAGCGCACGCTGGGCGGCGGTCGAGTGCTCGATCCCTTCGCCCCGCCCCGCAATCGGCACCGCCAGGCGCGCCTGGCTCAGCTGCGGGCACTGGGCGGCGATACGCTGGAAGACATCCTTCCTGCTCTACTGCCGAGCGCCATCAATGGTTTGGAACCGACGCTGCTGGCGCGACAATTCAACCGCCCGAGGGAAACCTGGCGCCTGCCGGACGAGGCGCTGGAAGTCGCCACCCGGCTCGGCCCACGACTGTTCGACCGTGGCGTCTGGGATTATCTGGAGCAAAGCCTGGTAGCCGCACTGCAGCGCTTCCATGAAGAGCAACCGGATGAGCTCGGCCCGGATCGGGATCGTCTGCGCCGCTACGCCCTGCCCCAGCTGGAGCGGCCGGTCTTCATCGCCCTGCTGGAACAGACGCTGGCGGCCGGCACGGTGGAAGCCAGCGGCCCCTGGCTGCACTTACCCGGGCACCGGGTACGGCTGAGTGACGACGAAGAGGCATTGAAGGCACGGTTGTGGCCGCTGCTCAGTTCAGGCCGTTTCGATCCACCCTGGGTGCGTGATCTGGCGCGGGACCTGGAGATCGCCGAAGACCAGGTACGCAATCTGATGCGCAAGCTGGCGCGCATCGGAGCCTTGCAGCAAGTCGTCAAAGACCTGTTCTATCCCGACTCGACCATCCGCCAACTGGCCGATCAGATACTGCTGATAGAACAGCAATCTGGAGTAATCCGCGCCGCCGCTTTCCGCGACCAGATTCAGCTGGGGCGCAAGCGCAGCATTCAATTATTGGAACACTTTGACCGCATCGGCCTTACTCGGCGCTTCGGCAACGAGCGCAAGATCCGGCCGGACAGCGCTCTGGCCTTGGAGGCTGAGTTCAGGTAGGCCGCTAACGATATCTTCTGGCTAGACATTCAACCCGTTCGGAAGACATCTGGAAGGCAATCGCACCCGGTGGTGCGGCCGGGCTTCAAACCCGGTTGGGGACGGCAGCCGTTCCTGGGTGGGTTCGACTCCCACTGCCTTCCGCCATTTTCCCTTCTGCAAGCCCAGGCTACTTATAGGCATGCTCCAGCTCATCAATAAACAAGCGCAGCCTTGTCGGCTTCTTGCTCTAGGTCGTACGCGGTAGTCCAGATCAATATCCTTGCTGGCTAGCGTTCTCGGAATCACTGGCTTTTGCTTCATCCGCGAGCGGTCCGTTCATGCAAATTCGAATTAATCGGCATCGGCCGAGCCGCGAGCCGGCGCAGATGCAACGTAACGACGCCTATCAGTGACGGCTCGATGCGCTGTGGATGGCTCGCCGCTATACACCTGATAAAGAAAACCAATCATTCGGACACCTATAGATACAAATTCTTGGTCTAGCCTAACCAGCACGCGTTAATAGGAGATCGAGCATGTTGGCAACTCTGCTTCCGGCCCTGCGAAAATTGGACTTGCCGTTGCGCCTGCGCTTGTGGGACGGCACCGAGATGGACATCGGACCCGATCCCAGCGTAACGCTGGTCATCAAGGATCCGAATCTGGTTCCGCAACTGGCACACCCAAGTCTTGACCTGCTCGGCGGTGCCTATGTCGAGGGCAAGGTCGATTTGCACGGCCCGCTTGAAGAAGTCATCCGCATCGGGGATGAACTCAGCCGCGCGCTGGGTGACGAACATTCGGTATTGCCGGCACGCGAGGCCCACGACAAGGCCACCGATGCCGAGGCCATTTCCTACCACTACGATCTGTCCAACGATTTCTACCAGCTCTGGCTCGACCGCGACATGGTCTACTCCTGCGGTTATTTCGAAACCGGAACGGAAGATCTCGACCAGGCCCAGCAGGCCAAGCTGCGGCACCTGTGCCGCAAGTTGCGCCTCAAACCCGGCGACCGTCTGCTGGATGTCGGCTGCGGCTGGGGTGGGCTGGCGCGATTTGCCGCCCGCGAATTCGGCGCCGAGGTGCTCGGCATCACGCTCAGCCGTGAGCAGCTGAAGCTGGGGCGCGAACGCGTCGTTGCCGAAGGGCTGGAAGGTCAAGTTCAGCTGGAGCTCATGGATTACCGCGATCTGCCCAAGGATGGCCAGTTCGACAAGGTCGTCAGCGTCGGCATGTTCGAGCACGTCGGTCACGCCAACATGCCGCTTTACTGCAAACAGTTGTCGGAGGTGGTGCGCCCGGGCGGGTTGGTGCTCAATCACGGCATCACTTCGCGGCACACTGACGGTCGGCCTGTAGCACATGGCGCGGGCGAGTTCATCGACCAGTACGTCTTCCCGCACGGCGAATTACCGCACCTGATGGAGATCGGCGCCTGTATCAGCGAGTCGGGGCTGGAGATCGTCGACGTGGAAAGCCTGCGGCTGCATTACGCGCGCACCCTGCAGTTCTGGAGTGAACGGCTGGAGGCGAACCAGGCCGAAGCCCAGCGGATGGTCCCGGAGCGCGCGCTACGTATCTGGCGGGTCTATCTGGCCGGTTGTGCCTATGGCTTTCGCCGCAACTGGATCAACCTGCACCAGATCCTGGCAAGCAAACCGCTGCCGGATGGCTCCCATGAATTGCCATGGTCGCGGGCCGATATCTACCGCTAGCCGAGTTTAAGTGCCGGAGCCCTGTCAGACGGAGCGCCGCTGTCGCGATCAGCGCAACAGAAGCAACGGCGTGGTGGTCGAGCGGATCATGCTGGTCGTGGTGCTGCCAACGAAAAACTGCCGAATCCGCGAATGACCGTAAGCGCCCATCACCAGCAGGTCGATAGCGTGCTCGGCCTGGTAAGCGTGCAGTGTCGGCTCGACTTCACCGGCTCGAATTGCGATATGCACCTCGAAGCCAGCTGCAGTCAGCGCGTCACGCGCGGATTCCAGCGGCGCGCGACTATCGCTGGTGTCCGCGCCCACCATTACCAAGTGAATCGGAATGCCCTTGAACAACGGGCTGGCCGCAAGCATTTCGACGCCCTTAAAGGTGGTTGCGCTGCCGTCGAAGGCAAGCATCACGCTGGTCGGCACGCTGAAACGAGCCGGCGTGACCAGTATCGGCCGGTGCAACGTGCGGATGACGCTTTCCAATTGGCTACCTATCAGCTGCATGTCGGTACCGCTGTCCTCCCCCTGCTTGCCGATCACCAGTAGCCGGGTATCGCCTTCCAAATCATGCAGGCTTTCCACTAGATCGCCATGGCGCTGGCGCACTTCTGGCTGTGCCACGCCAGCATCGATGACGCGCTGCTTCGCCGCGTCGAGCATCATCCGCCCCTCTTCCAGCGCCAGCTTGCTGCGTTTTGCATCTAGTGCAGCGAGCTCTTCGAGCAGGTATTCGCGGCTGCCCAGTCCGATAATGCCGCTGAGATTGCCAGTTGTCGGGTACTGTTGCTGATCGAGTACATGCAGCAACGTCAGCGGTGCTTTCAGTTGCAGACTGGCCCAGGCGGCGCAATCACACACCGCCGCGGCTTGCGGGGAACCATCGATACACGCCAATACCTGATTCATCGTCGTTCTCCTAGTCAGTGATCCATGAGCGTATCGATGGCGTCGGGCTTACCGTGCACACCGAAGCGATCAACGATGGTGGTGCTGGCTTCATTGAGACCCAGCACATTCACCTCAGTACCTTCGCGGCGGAACTTGAGCACCACTTTGTCCAGCGCGGACACGGCGGTGATGTCCCAGAAGTGCGCGCGGGACAGATCGATGGTGACCTTGCCGAGCGCCTCCTTGAAATCGAACGCCGCGGTGAACTTGTCCGACGAACTGAAAAACACCTGCCCGACCACCTTGTAGGTGCGCTCGTTACCTTCGGCATCCAGCCCCGAGTCGATATGCAGGTAGTGGCCGACCTTGTTGGCGAAGAACAGCGCCGCCAGCAGCACGCCCGCCAATACACCGTAGGCCAGGTTATGGGTGAAGACCACCACCACCACGGTGACCACCATGACGATGTTGGTCGATAGCGGGTAGTGCCTGAGATTGCGCAGCGAATCCCAGCTGAAGGTGCCGATCGAGACCATGATCATTACCGCGACCAAGGCCGCCATAGGGATCTGGCTGACCCAGTCGCTGAGAAATACCACCAGCAGCAGCAACACCGAGCCGGCGATCAGTGTCGACAGGCGAGTGCGCCCACCGGATTTCACGTTGATCACCGACTGGCCGATCATTGCGCATCCGGCCATGCCGCCGAACAGGCCGGAAGCGATGTTGGCGACGCCCTGGCCCTTGCACTCGCGGTTCTTGTCGCTGCCGGTATCGGTCAGGTCGTCGACGATGGTGGCCGTCATCAGCGATTCCAGCAGGCCGACCACGGCTAGCGCGGCGGAATACGGGAAAATAATCGTCAGAGTTTCGAAGGTCAGCGGTACTTCCGGCCAAAGGAAGATCGGTAGCGTATCGGGCAGGTCACCCATGTCGCCCACGGTACGGACGTCGAGCCCCAGGTAGATGGCCACGGCGGTCAAACTCAGGATGCAGACCAGCGGTGACGGGATCACCCGGCCGATCTTCGGCACATAGGGGAACAGGTAAATGATGCCCAGGCCGACTGCGGTCATCGCATAGACATGCCAGGTGACGTTCGTCAGTTCCGGCAGCTGCGCCATGAAAATCAGGATCGCCAGCGCGTTGACGAAGCCGGTGACCACCGAGCGCGAGACGAAGCGCATCAGCAAGCCGAGGCGCAGATAGCCTGCACCGATCTGCAGCACGCCGCAGAGCAGGGTCGCTGCCATCAAATACTGCAGGCCATGATCGCGCACCAGCGTCACCATCAGCAGCGCCATGGCGCCAGTCGCCGCCGAAATCATGCCCGGGCGGCCGCCGACGAAGGCGATCACCACGGCGATACAGAAGGACGCATAAAGACCGACCCGCGGATCGACGCCGGCAATGATGGAAAAGGCGATTGCCTCCGGAATCAGCGCGAGCGCGACGACAAGTCCGGCGAGCACGTCACCACGAATGTTGCAGAACCAGTTTTGTTTGATCGAGTGGAGCATCGGAATATCCAAAGCAAAAGGCGCCGCCGCCAGGCCGGAATGCGGTAAGCAGGCTGAAACGAGACCAGTTTTCAAGTTCGAGTATGGGTGCATCCACGCGCATGGGGCGCGGCGCACAGCAGAATACGACCGCACCCATGACAGGCGGTCGTGATCAAAGCGAGGGGCGTTGCGCTATGGCGGACTAGGCAGCCAGGTCATGGAAACAATCGCTCATTTGCACGCTTCGATGCCAACCGGCACCGAAAGGGGCGGCAAGGATACCGAAACCAGCCCGTCGCCGCGACCCACCCTGCCCGAGTGCAGATAACCGACGCGGAAAGCCACCGTTCAAGCACTTTGGCTTACCATGCAAAATCCTCGCAGCGAGCCCACCATGCCTGCCTTCTACAACCGCCACCGCGTCGCCCTGATCGTCCTGCTGATCCTCGCTGGCCTGCTGCTTAGCATGTACTGGGCCGGGCGCATCGCCGAACAGCGTGCCTGGGATGAGCGAAGCCAAGAGGCGCGCGGCCAGCTGGAACTGTACGCCCAGGCCATCCATACCCAGGTCGAACGGTTCCGTTCGGTACCGGCCTTGCTGGCACTGGACAGCGATATCCAGCGCCTGCTGACCGATCCCGGCGACCAATCCCTGCGTGACCAGCTCAATCAGCGCCTGGAGCAGCAGAATCAGGCGGCTGGTTCTTCCGTCCTGTACCTACTCGACCGCAACGGTGACACCCTCGCCGCGAGCAATTGGCGTGACTGGACCAGCTTCGTAGGCAATAACTACGCATTCCGTCCGTATTTTCTCGATGCACTGGCAAACGACTCGGGGCGCTACTTTGCCGTCGGCGTGACCACCGGCATCCCCGGCTATTTTCTTTCCAGCTCGGTGAAGGACGCTGCCGGCAACGTGATCGGGGTACTGGTGGTCAAGCTCGAACTGGAGGACATGCAGCGCGAGTGGGTCGGGCAGTCGGGCATCTTGCTGATTTCCGATTCGCTGGACATCGTCATCCTGGCTAACCGCCCCGTCTGGCGTTTCCGCTATCTGCGCCCGCTCAGCGACGAGGTGCGCAGCCGGCTGGTCGCCGCGCGACGCTATGCCGAGCAGACCCTGCAGCCGCTGCCGAGCGAGAGCCTGCAGCGCATCGCCGAGAATAGCGAACGGCGCCAGGTGGACGGTCCGGACGGCCGTCGAAACTACCTCTGGCAGCGCCTGGAACTACCGGAGGAAAAGTGGACACTGCACCTGTTGCAGGAGCCGCAATTGATTGCCGCCAACGTGCGCAGCTATCGCCTGGCCGCCGCCGGCGTCTGGATGACCCTCGCCTTCCTGCTGCTTTACCTGGCCCAACGCCGCATGACCCGCCGGGTCGAGCAACGTAGCCGCAGCGAGCTGGAGCGTCTAGTGGAAGTCCGCACCCGCGAGCTGAGTACGGCCCAGGACGAACTGGTGCACGCCGCGCGCATGGCGGCGCTGGGGCAGATGTCCGCCGCCCTCGCCCACGAGATCAACCAGCCGCTGACCGCCCTGCGCATGCAGCTGGCCAGCCAGCGCCTGCTGCTCGATAACGGCCGCACCGATGCCGTACGCGAAGGCCTCGGCCAGGTCGAGGGCCTGCTCGAACGCATGGCGGCACTGACCAGCCATTTGAAAACATTCGCCCGTAAGAGTCCCGCCGGGTTACGTCAGCGTTTGAGCCTGGCCGATGTGCTGGAGCAGGCGCTGCAGCTGCTCGGTCCGCGCATTCGCGGCGATAGCGTCGAGGTGCTGCGCCAGGTCCCGGCCGATGCCTGGGTCAGCGGCGACGCCATTCGCCTGGAACAGGTGCTGATCAATCTGCTGACCAACGCCCTCGATGCCATGCTCGACACCGAGGTGCGGCAACTGCGTATCGAGTGCCGTCGTGATCGTGAGGGCTGGACGCTGAGCGTCGCCGACAGCGGCGGCGGCATCGCCAGTGATCATCTTGATCAGGTCTTCGAGCCCTTCTTCACCACCAAACCGGTCGGCCAGGGCCTCGGGCTCGGACTGGCGGTTTCTTACGGGATCGTCCGCGATCTGGGCGGCAGCCTGGAGGCGCACAACGATGCGCTCGGCGCGGTGTTCGAACTGAAACTGCCAGCAGCCGAGTAGACTGGGCGTCTGCAGGAAGGAGTGAATATGAGCGGTCAGGTGATTTTCATCGACGACGAGGCGGCGATACGTCAGGCGGTGCAGCAATGGCTGGAGCTGTCCGGCTTCGCCGTGCGAACCTGCGCCAGCGCGCATGAGGCACTGCGTTTGGTCGACCGGGACTTCCCCGGCGTGCTGATCAGCGACGTGCGCATGCCCGACCTCGACGGCCTTGGCTTGCTGGAGCGGCTAGTGGCACTGGATCCGGAGCTGCCGGTGATCATGGTCACCGGTCATGGCGACGTACCGATGGCTGTGCAGGCGCTGCGTCAGGGTGCCTATGATTTCATCGAGAAGCCCTTCACCCCGGAGCGCCTGCTCGACAGCGTACGCCGCGCCCAGGACAAGCGCCGGCTGGTCTGCGAAAACCGCCAATTGCGTGAACAGTTCACCCGCAAGGGGCGCATCGAATCGATGCTACTGGGCGTCTCGCGAGTCATGGAAAATCTCAGACGCCAGGTACTGGAGCTGGCCGGGACCGACGTCAACGTGCTGATCCGCGGCGATACCGGCAGCGGCAAGGAGCAAGTGGCGCGCTGCCTTCACGATTTCAGCCCGCGAGCGAGCCATTCATTCGTTGCGCTGAACTGCGCGGCCATCCCCGAAACCATCTTCGAAAGCGAACTGTTCGGCCACGAAAGCGGCGCTTTTACCGGCGCCCAGGGCAAACGCATCGGCCGCATCGAGCATGCCGCCGGTGGCACGCTGTTTCTCGACGAGATCGAAAGCATGCCCTTGGCGCAGCAGGTCAAACTGTTGCGCGTGTTGCAGGAGAAAACCCTCGAGCGGCTCGGCTCCAACCGCAGCATCGAGGTGGATCTGCGCGTGATCAGCGCGGCCAAGCCCGACCTGCTGGAAGAAGTACGCGGCGGGCGCTTCCGCGAGGATTTGCTGTATCGCCTGAACGTCGCCGAACTGCGCATTCCGCCACTGCGCGAGCGACGTGAGGACATCCCATTGTTATTCGAGCACTTCTCCAGCCAGGCGGCGCAACGGCATGGGCGCGAGGCGCCACCGGCCAGCCCCGGCGAACTGGCGCAGCTGCTGAGTCACGACTGGCCGGGCAACGTTCGCGAACTGATCAACGCCGCCGAGCGCCATGCGCTGGGCCTGACGCCGCCGCCTTCTAAGAGCACCGCAGCCATTGCAGTGTCCGGTACTTCGCTGGCCGAGCAGATGGAAGCCTTCGAGGCGCAATGCCTTCACAACGCGCTGCAGCAACACAAAGGCAACATCGCCGAGGTGATGAACCAGCTACAGCTACCGCGCCGCACTTTGAACGAAAAGATGCAGCGCCACGGTTTGAGTCGCAACGATTACCTACCGGCAGGTAGCAGCGACTGTTAAAGACGCCGTGGAATGCACGTTTCACTGTAGGAGCGAGCTTGCTCGCGAACGCGTCCCCCTCCCGCGTCAGTAACGGCACGGTGGGCTGAAGCGGAACGCCGCCCGGCCCAACCTACGGGGCTATTGATGCCTCCTATGCGGGACGTGGAAACCATCAGCTTGTAGGGTGGGCTTCAGCCCACCAGAGCGCAGCGCCGGTCGCACAGGCGAGGCGTTATGAGCGGTACCAGAGCAAGCGGTGGGCTGAAGCCCACCCTACGCGGATCTGAGATTTGTGTCTTGTGAGTGGGTCCGGCGGCGTTCCGCTCCCTCAATCGATCCCGTCCAGCTCATCCAGCCGCTGTTGCAGAAAACGCCGTTCCGGCTCCAGCCGCGTCAGTTGCAGGGCGATTCGGTAGGCGCTGCGGGCGTCGTCGATACGGCCCAGGCGGCGGCAGAAATCGGCATGGGCCGAGTGCAGCAGGTGGTAACCCTGCAACTCGCCGCGCGCCAACAAGCTTTCGACCAGCAGAAGCCCGGCGTCAGGACCGTCGCGCATGGCCACGGCCACGGCGCGATTCAGCTCGATCACCGGCGACGGGCTGACCCGCAACAGCACGTCGTACAGCCCGACGATCTGCGCCCAATCGGTCTGCGCGGCGCTGGGCGCCTCGGCATGCACGGCAACGATGGCAGCTTGCAGGATGTAGGGACCAATACGTCGCGATGCCAGCGCACGCTGCACCAGCGCCGAGCCTTCGGCGATCTGGGTCTGATCCCAGAGGCTGCGGTCTTGCTCGTCGAGGCGCACCAGTTCGCCTGCGCCATCGGTGCGCGCCGCGCGGCGTGAGTCATGCAGCAGCATCAGCGCCAGCAGGCCCATCAGCTCCGGGTCCGGCAGCAGTTCAAGCAACAGCCGCCCCAGCCGGATCGCTTCGGCGCTGAGATCGGCGCGGGTCAGCTCGGCGCCGCTGGACGCCGAGTAGCCCTCGTTGAATACCAGATAGATAACGCGCAGCACGTTATCCAGCCGCGCTGGCAGCTCATCGCGAGCGGGCACGCGATAGGGAATCGCCGCATCGCGAATCTTCTGTTTGGCGCGGACGATGCGCTGGGCAATGGTGCTTGGCGAAGCGAGAAAGGCGCGGGCGATTTCCTCAGTCTTCAGGTCGCAGACCTCGCGCAGGGTCAGCGCCACCTGGGCATCGGCCGGCAATGCCGGGTGACAGCAGGTGAAGATCAGCCTTAGCCGGTCATCTTCCAGATCGTCGCGCTCCCAGTCCGGCTCTTCGTTTTCATCCAGCTGATCGGCCAGCAGGTTCAGCGAGGCATTGAACCGCGCCCGTCGACGCAGGCCATCGATGGCCTTGAAACGTCCGGCGGATACCAGCCAGGCCCGCGGGTTGGCCGGCAACCCGTCGCGCGGCCACTGCTGCACCGCAGCAATAAACGCATCCTGCAGCGCCTCTTCGGCCAGATCGAAGTCGCCCAGCAGACGGATCAGGGTCGCCAGCACCCGCCGCGACTCGTTGCGGTAGATGGCCTCGATATCTGTCTTGGTCGGTTCGCCACCACCCGGTGTGACGATCAATGGCCTGTCTCGGCCGCTCAACGGTCAGGCAGCTGGCGCAACGGGCGGACCTCGATGCTGCCCAGTTGTGCCGGTGGGATCTTCGCGGCCAGGCGCAGCGCCTCATCCAGGTCCCGCGCTTCCAGCAGGTAAAAACCGGCCAGTTGCTCGCGGGTTTCGGCGAACGGGCCATCGACCACCGAAACCGAGCCCTCGCGGACGCGCACCGTCTTGGCGGTACGCACCGATTGCAGCGGCTCGCCGGCGATGAAGTGCCCGCTCTCCTGCAGTCGCTCGCCATTGGCTATGCATTGCTCAACCAACGCGGCCCACTGCTCGTCGGTCATCGAATCCACGCGCTGCTCGTCGTAATAGACCAGGCACAGATATTTCATTTCAGTCTCCAGTGATGCCCGCCGGCTGCCGCCCTGGCAGCCGTGATACGGACGAAGGTCAAGATCAGCCAACTGCGCCGGTCTGGGGCTCGGGCTCGATTCCGAAGTCGACCTGGCCGCTGACCATGTCGAACGGCATCGAGAAGTGCTCATGGGCAACCTTCCAGTCGCTGCCCTGCCGACGCCAGCAACGGCTGCCGCGCATCCAGCCGGACTGCATTTCACCCTTCTCGTTGGTGCCGCCGCAATGGCTCAGGAAATGACTATAGGCCAGGTCTCCGCTGGCGTGGATGTTCAGCTCGCTGATCTCGAAGTAGCCCTCGCCCTGACAGAAGTCGAAGCACTTCTGCCAATGCTGACGGTAGACCTCGGCGCCCTTGAACTGCAGCGGGCCGACGGCATCGAAGGCCAGCACGTCGGCTGCGTAGTGGGACATGATGCGATCCAGGTCCTTGGTCCCGATCGCGCGCTCCCACTCATTGGTGAGTTCGCGGATACGGGTTTCGCTGGTCTGGTTTTCAGTTGCGTTGTTCATGCGAGTTACCTCTTGGTTGATAGGCTTTTGCCTGTTAGCTGAAGGTCGGCGTCAGGGCTGACGGGTCAGGGCGGTGCCCGAGGATGCAAGGCACGCACCTCAACGCAGCCCAGCCGCCCGGGAGGAATGCGCGAAGCCAGCCGGATGGCGTCGTTGAGGTCGAGGGCTTCGAGCAGGTAGAAGGCTGCGGGCTGCTCGCAACTGTCGAGCACTGGCCCGTCGCGCAAGGAAAGACGGCCGCCTTCCAGCCGCAGCGTGGTGGTACTCAGAACCGGTTGCAGCGCTTCGCCAATGATCAGCTGGCCGCTGCGCTGCAGGCGCTCACGATAATCGCGGCATTCGGCGTCCAGCGCGGCCTGCGCGCCAGGCAACAAGCCCGTCAGGGCATTCTCATCCAGGTAGACCAGGCACAGATAACGCATCACTGCGTCCTCGACGGCGGTTGCTGTTACCTGATAGTCGATACGAAAACGGAAAAATCGACAGCGCCGACAAATCTTTTTCCTGTGCAGTGCTCAAAGCCAGTCCAAGGGCTTGAACAAACCCATTCAGCGAGACAGGAGGGAGCCATGGCCGGTCAATTGCGCGGTCTGCTACTTCATCTGTTACACAACGGTCGCCTCGGCCTGGCCGCGGCATGCCTGACATTCAGCATCTCAGGAGCGGCGGCACCCATGCACCAATTACTGATCGGCACCTACACCAGCGAGGGCGGCAGCGAAGGGATCTACCGGATGCAGTTCGATGCCGAGCGCGGCTATATAGAGCCCCAACCCTTGCAGGTTGTGCGCACCGACAACCCCTCCTGGCTGACGCTGGACCTGAACCGCAACCGGCTTTACGCAGCGAACGAGAACGGCCCGGGGCAGCCCGATCCGGTGGGACGTGTGAGCGCCTTCATCCTGGCGCCAACCAGCGGGCAACTGTCGCCGCTGGAACAGCAGATCACCCTCGGCGACGAGCCCACGCACCTGAGCCAGAGCCGCGACGGGCGCTACCTGTTCGTTTCCAACTACGGTTCGAACGCCAATCCCGGCGGTAGCCTGGCGGTGATTCCCCTGGCGAAGGACGGCACCCTTTCGCCAGTGACTCAGATCGCCACACACAAGGCCAGCGAGAAGCACCCGAAACGCCAGCAATCGGCGCACGTGCATTCGGCGGTGCTATCGCCGAATGGAAAGAGACTGTTCGTCAGCGATCTGGGCGCCGACAAGATTTTCGTCTATCGCTACGACCCAGCCAAAGCCGAACGACCATTAAGCCCGGCAGACCCCGCGTTTATCAGCCTGCCGGACGGCAGCGGACCGCGGCATTTGACGTTCAGCCCGGACGGCAGCCAGGCCTACGCCACCCTGGAGCTCAGCGCCCAGGTGGCGCGTTTCGATCATGTCGACGGCAGCCTTGTCCAGCGACAGCTGGTCGACCTGGCCGAGGGCGGCGACTCCGCTGCGCATTCGCCGGGCGCCATTCACCTCTCGTCTGATGGGCGCTTCCTCTACGTCAGCGATCGCGCCGAGACGAACCGCATCATCGCGTATGCCATCGAAGAAAACGGCAGCCTGCGCGAGATCCAGCAGCGCGACAGCGAAGGCCGCGAGCCACGGGAATTCGCCATCGACCCAAGCGGCCGCTTCATGATCATCGCCAATCAGAAAAGCGATCAGTTGGTGGTGCTGCAACGTGACCCGGACACCGGCCTGCTCGGTGACACGTTGCAAACGCTATCGATCGGGCGGCCGTCGGACGTCAAGTTCATCGACCGCGCGGGGCTTTAGCCGGCGCACTCACTCAGAGAGCGCTGGCCAGAAAGATCAGCGAGCGCCCATGCGCCAGCGCCGCGGCGGGCTGGTTGTACATGGGCCGCGCCCAGCAGTTGAAGCCGTGGTCGACGCCTGGGTAGGTCTCGATCTGCGCCTGGCCGACTTGGGCCATCTTCTCCTGCACGGCGGCTACCGCATCGCTGTCGATATGCTCATCCTCTTCGGCGAAATGGAACAGCGTCGGGCAGGTGATGCGCTCGGCCTGATCCAGGCGCTTCTCGATGCTGCCGGGGTAGTAGCAGACCGCGGCATCGACGGCGGCATTGGCCGCACTGAGGAACGACAGAACGCCGCCCATGCAGTAGCCCACCGAGGCTACGCGCCCATTGCAGTCATCGCGTCCGCGCAGGGTGTCGGCAGTGCGACGCAGGTCGTCGATGGCCAGGTCGAAGTCCAGCGCCTGCATCAGGGAAAACGCGTGCTCCCAGTCGTCGCCGCCGTAGCCGAGCTTGACGCCTGGCTCGCTGCGCCAGAACAGGTCCGGTGCCAGCACCACGTAGCCATCCAGTGCGTACTGGTCGGCCACAGCCTGAATGTGGTCGTTGACGCCGAAGATTTCCTGAATCAGGACGATGCCGGGGCCGTGTCCGGCCGGCGGCAGGGCCAGATAGCCCTTGAACGTGTTGCCGTCCTGCGCGGGGATGTCGATCCACTGTGAAGTCATGCTCGTCTCCGTTGGTTTGCGGGGTTGCCGACTGCTAGCGATGCCGCATAAAGGCAGCAGGCGATCAAGATTGCGCTCTGATTAGAGCGGGGAAAAATGTCGGACCACAGGGCAGAGCATTGCCCGCCCCGTGATGCACGCTAGCGTTCGGGCTTCTGCTGCCGGCGCCGCTTCAGCGCGTCTTCTTCGCTGACTTCGTCAGCCATGCCCGGCGGCACGTTGTAGGCACCGCCCGGCACATCGTTGCGATCGCCGCCGGCGACTTCGCCGTTGCTGGTGCGATCGCCGCTCTCGTCGTTACGACCTTTAACGGTGTCGAGATTTTCTTTGCCACGCTCGGATGGATTCATGGGACCTCCGTCTGATGGATCATCGGACACTCTCGGTGCCCCTCGAGGTAGGAAGACCAGCAGACGCAGAAGTTGCACCCAAAATAGCTTCACGGATGACCGGCCATTCGGCAGAAACGCTGAACTAATACCGCCCAGGTATGGCCAAAAAACCATCTGGGGTTTTTCCCCACTGCCGCCGTGTGAACTTATGCAATTGACTCGAAGCCTGCCCGTAGACGCCCTGCCCGTTGCACCCGAGACAACGGCGCCCTCCAGGAATCTCTATTTCGCCCTGCTCGATACACCGACCAGCGAGACCGTCCGTGCCAGTGCGGCGGACTACCTCAACAACCAGTTGGAAGCCGCGTCTGCGTGCCCCTGCGACCTGCCGCAGGACCCAGCAGGGCTCGGCGAATGGCTCGACAGCCATACCGCAAAAATCGGCGGCCAGTACCAGACATATCTCGATGGGCGCCGCGCCGGTGCGCCGCGTCGGTACTTTTCCAGCAAGGCCCACGCGCTGCACTTTCTACAGGGCGTAGCGCCAACCAAACTGGTCGACGGCGCCTGGCTCTACGGCCTTCTGCAACGCTGGGACGATGCGCGTTTTACCGCGCTGATCCAGACCTACCTGGAAGAGCTTGGCGAAGGTCAGCCGGAAAAGAACCATGTCGTGCTCTACCGCAAGCTGCTCGCCAGCCAAGGCTGCGACGACTGGCAGAACCTCGATGACGAGAATTTCGTCCAGGGCGCGATTCAGCTGGCGCTGGCCGAACACGCCGAGCAATTTCTGCCCGAGGTGATCGGCTTCAATCTAGGCTATGAACAGCTGCCGCTGCACCTGCTGATCTCGTCCTACGAGCTGACCGAGCTGGGCATCGATCCTTATTACTTCACGCTGCATGTCACCGTCGACAATGCTGACAATGGCCATGCGAAGAAGGCCGTTCAGGCGCTAATGGCCGCCTGGCCGCAGGTCGGCGACGGCGAGGAATTTTATCGACGGGTCATCAACGGTTATCGCCTGAATGAACTGGGTGCCAGCACCCTCTCGGTGATTGCCAGCTTCGATCCCGAGCAAGAGGTATTGAGGGTGCTGGAAAAGAAGGCCGCAGTCGGCCAGTTCGTGCATTCGGACTATTGCCGCTTCGACGGCCGCACCGTGAATCAATGGCTGGCGAAGCCGGAGCTGATTCCGCAATTTCTTGACACCCTGCAGCGTCGCAACTGGATCAAGCGCCATGAAGATCCGCAGAACAGCCGCTTTTGGCAGCTAATTACCGGCGAACAGGGACCGATGTTCGGAGTATTCAGCGCGCACGAGCAACAGCTGATTCACGACTGGATCGCAGGCGACTGGCTGGCAGAGCAAGTGCCGACTCGTGGCAAGCCGCATCCAGTGCTGGCGCAGCGCCAGGCGCAGTTCAGCGGTCGTCGACGTACGCTCGCCGAGCAGCCAACCCGGCCCGCGCTAGCACAGCCGCAGGGCCAGCCAGTCAGCGATTTCGATCAGGAAACCCAGCTGCTCGAGCAGCAATTGGCGCAGCTGCCGACCCGCGAGGCGCGCATACGCCACCTATTGCCGCTGCTGGCACCGACTCGCCACCACAGCGCCGCGGGCCTGCTGGCAACACGCATCTTCACTGGACTGTTCAACTGAGAAGGCGATACCTCGCCAGGGAAATACCATGACTACCGAAACCGCCCAGGACCGTGCACTGCTGCACCTGGCTCATGCAGTGCGCGAGCGCGGCTATCACTTCATCACCCCCACGCCACTTACCCACGAGCGGGTGAACCAG
This sequence comes from Stutzerimonas stutzeri, assembly GCF_024448715.1. Taxonomy (GTDB): domain Bacteria; phylum Pseudomonadota; class Gammaproteobacteria; order Pseudomonadales; family Pseudomonadaceae; genus Stutzerimonas; species Stutzerimonas stutzeri_AR. Next base: position 125,244 of record NZ_JAMOHZ010000004.1, on the reverse strand, counting down.
CGGATCGAAAACGAACTCGCTACCGACATGGCCGGGGTTTTTGGCTGGAGCCGGCCATTTCAGCACGAGCTGCTGCCGCCAGCGGTTTTTAGTCTGATGGACCAGGCCGGCGTCCTCGCCCCCTGCGGCACGCGTTGGCGTAGCCGGGTACGGCTGTCGAGCCTCGATGGCCAGTTATTCGTGCATTCGGCGTACCCCACCGATTCGCCGGATTCGGTGTTTTTTGGCCCAGACACCTACCGCTTCGCCAATGCCATCCAAGCGCATCTGAACAATCACCCTGGGAACATCCGTCGCGCGGTGGACATCGGTTGCGGATCGGGCGCCGGTGCGATTCTTACCGCACTGGCGCGACCCCATGCCGAAGTGCTGGCGGTGGATATCAACCCCTCGGCGCTACGCCTGACTCGCATCAACGCGGCGCTGGCTGGCGCTGACAATCTGCGCGCCAAGCACAGCGACCTGCTCAACGATGTCGAGGGCGAGTTCGATCTGATCCTGGCCAACCCGCCCTATCTGATCGACCCCAGCGAGCGTGCCTACCGCCACGGCGGCGGCCCGCTGGGCGCGGGCCTGTCGCTGGCCATCTTCGACAGTGCACTGGAACGCCTGGCCCCGTGCGGCACCCTGCTGCTCTATACCGGCGTGGCGATGGTCGACAATCGGGACCCGTTTCTTCGGGAAATCAGCCAGCGCCTCGAAGGTCGCGGCCTGGAGTGGACCTATCGGGAAGTCGACCCGGACGTATTCGGCGAAGAGCTGCTCGACGGCGTTTACACCGAGTGCGATCGCATCGCCGCCGTGGTGCTGGAAGTGACCCGGCCGGCGGAATGAGTGGCGTGCGGCGCGTTACCCCACACCGCGTGGAAAACGCTTTGCGGTTTTCCACCCTACACCGGCAGCAGCACCAGGCACACCGACAAGGTGATCAGCGAGCCGAGCGTCGAGTACAGCACCACCCGCGACACCCGCGAGCCTTCGCGGCCGTAGAATTCGGCGAGCATATAAGGACCGGTGCCGGTGGGCAGCGCGCTCAGCAGCAACGCCGAATAAGCCCAGAGCGTCGGCAGTTCGAAGACCTGAAACGCCAAGTACCAGGTTATCAGCGGTTGGACCACCAGCTTCAGCGTCACCAGCGGCCAGACCCCAGTGACCTTGCCCGCGGGTTGCGGCTGGGCAAGAAACAATCCTAGCGAGACCAACGCGCAGGGTGCCGCCGCCGCGCCCAGCAACTGAAGCAGCGTTGCCAGCGGCACCGGCAGTGCCACCCCGCTCATCGCCCATAGACCACCGAGCAACGGCGCCACCACCAACGGGTTGCGCAGCAGCGCGCCGCTGACCTTGCCCAGCGTACGGATGAATCCTTGCCCGGCGTGCAAGCCGGTTTCCACACAGGCCAGCGCGATGGCGAACAGCACGCAGACCACGATGATCGACGCCACCATGGCCGGCTGCAGCGCCTCGTCGCCGAGCACCAGCATGCACAGCGGGATACCGATGTAGCCAGTGTTGGCGTAGGACCCGCCAAGCGCATCGAGGCTGGCATCGACCAAGGGCTGCTTCTGCAGCAAGCGGTAACCGAGGGTAAAGCCGAACACACCGAGGCAGCCTACGGCGAAAGCGGTGATGAAACCCGGTTGCCAGAGCTGCGCCCAGGTCGAGGTGGCGACGACGTTGAATAACAAGGCCGGCAACCCCAGCCAGACCACGAAGCGATTCAGCTCCGATGCAGCGGTCGGGCCCATGCGGCCGGTGCGGCGGCACAGATATCCCAGGAAGATCAGCGCGAAGACCGGCAGGACGACATTGACTACGGCGGACATGGTTTCTCAACGGCAGGCGCGCCGGCAGGAGGCTGGGAGCGCGGGGACGGTGGAGGCCGGAACGAGCCGGCGGCAAACCTTAGCAAAAATTAAGGTCTCCGCGGGTTGTCGAATTAGTGATGGGGCTGGGTGGGTTTGCTGCTCGTTTAAACGTTTTGGCTTCAGGCCGTGATTATCGAGCCGTTTGATGGCGCGGTTTCGCCCTGCTGGGCGAGTCACTTTTTCCAGACGCGGAAAAAGTAACCAAAAACGCTGTGCCCCTGCATACGGCCCTGGCTGCGCCGGGGTTCGTTTACTCCATCGCCGCTCCGAGGGTCGCCGTACAAGGGCCATCCATGGCCCATTACGGCTCTCGCCGCATCCATGCGGCTCGCCCCTCTACGCAACGATTCCGCTCACCCTCCTGATGGGGCGTTTCGCGTCGCCTGATATCTAGTGCAAGGAAAACCAAGCAAAAGAGCAAACCCGGATCGTCTGTAAGCTCAAACACGGACGGAAGCACAGCGCTTCGCTTTTTGCTGACGGAAAATCCAGCAGGCGGCACAGAACGCCCCTTTCAGCAGGCCGAATGAAATCGCTGCGTAGAGGGGCGAGCGGCATGGATGCCGCGAGAGCCGTGAAGGGCCATGGATGGCCCTTGCGCGGCGACCCTCGGAGCAGCGATGGAATGGGGGAAGTCGAGCGAAGCGAGACCCGGATGCAGGGGCAAGACCTTTTGGTTCCTTTTGGGGCGACTGCCAAAAGGGACGCGCCCAGCAGGGCGAAACCGCGCCATCAAACGACTCGATAATCAGCTTGAAATCGGGCTTTCAAACCAGCAAAAACAATCAAACTGGCCAATCCGATATCAACCCCAACATCACCAGCACTCCTAGGCGAGGAAAGCCCCCGAATCTGGGCAACTCCAACGCCGCACTTCGCAGCCGTTCACCAAACCTCAGTGCAACATGGTCGACGGACTATACCCATTAGGCTCAGCCCGCATGGCAGCAAACTCCGCCTCGACCCGCCCGCGCATGGCATCGGGCGCCTGGGGGAAACCGCTGCGATCGCTGTAATCCCACTCGGTAACTTCCTGGCTCTCCTCGGCGAGCCCCCTGGCGCAGGCCAGATCCAGCGCGGTAACGCCGACAACGGCACCAGCGGCCAACGCTGCGTTGACCTGCTCAGTGCCGTTTTCGATGCTCAAGCCCAACCCGGCCAAGTCCAGTGCATCGCCGCCGATGCGGCCATATATCCAAGGCTTGGGATTGTCTGTCAGCAAAAGCCCGACACCCGTGGCGATCTCGCGCGCACCGCAGGCGCGAATCAGCCCTTCGTGTTCCGGCACGCCAAGAAAGCGTGCCAGTTTGCCGGGCATCAGCACCTCGGCCAAACCGAGTCCAATGCTGAACCAGCCGAGCCCGCGGGCGAGGCTGCGGGCCGAATGATTGGTATGGGTCACGCGGTGTGGAACGCTCATATTCAGTCCCTCCTTCGGGGCTAGGGAATGCCGGCACGCGGTTCCCTGATCAGGGAACCGCTGCCAAACCCTCAGGGCTTGAGGACGACCTTGATGCAACCGTCGTGCTTGTCGCGGAAGGTCTTGTACATCTCCGGCCCCTGCTCGAGGCTGACGCTGTGGGTGATGACGAAGCTCGGATCGATCTGGCCTTCCTGAATGCGCTTGAGCAGGTCGTCGGTCCAGCGGTTGACGTGGGTCTGACCCATGCGGAAGGTCAGCCCCTTGTTCATTGCCGCGCCGAACGGAATTTTGTCGATCAGCCCGCCGTAGACCCCCGGAATAGAGATGATGCCGGCCGGGCGGCAGACGTAGATCATCTCGCGCAGTACGTGCGGGCGGTCGGTTTCCAGCATCAGCGCCTGCTTGGCACGGTCGTACATGGAATCGATGGAACGCGCAGCGTGCGCTTCCATGCCGACCGAATCGATGCACTTCTCCGGGCCTTTGCCGCGGGTCAGTTCCTTGAGCCGTTCGAGCACGCTCTCTTCATCGAAATTGATGGTGATGGCGCCGCCGGCACGGGCCATGGACAGCCGCTCGGGCACGTTGTCGATGCAGATCACCTGTTCAGCGCCCATCATCACCGCGCTGCGGATGGCGAACTGGCCGACCGGCCCGGCACCCCAGATGGCCACAGTGTCGGTGGGCTGAATGTCGCATTGCGCCGCGGCCTGCCAGCCGGTGGGAAGAATGTCGCCGAGGAACAGTACCTGCTCATCGGTCATCCCGTCTGGAATGACGACCGGGCCGACATCGGCATAAGGCACACGGACGTATTCGGCCTGGCCACCGGCATAGCCGCCGGTGAGGTGGGTGTAGCCGTAGAGCCCCGCAGTGGTGTGACCGAAGACCTTATCGGCCACGTCCTTGTTGCGGTTGGTGCGCTCGCAGACCGAGAAATTGCCGCGTCGGCACTGGTCGCACTCGCCGCAGACGATGGTGAAGGGCACCACTACACGGTCGCCGACCTTGAGCTTCTTATTGGCCGAGCCGACCTCCATCACCTCGCCCATGAACTCGTGGCCCATGATGTCGCCGTGCTGCATGCCGGGCATGAAGCCGTCGTAGAGGTGCAGGTCGGAGCCGCAGATGGCGCAGGAACTGACCTTGATGATGGCGTCGCGCGGATCTTCGATGCTCGGGTCCGGGACGTGATTGTCGCAGCGGATATCGTGCTTGCCATGCCAGCGAAGAGCTCTCATGAAAAATCTCCTGGTTCGGTGTTCGAAAACGCCGCCGTGGTGGTTCTTCCTGATGTCTTCGCCGCGATGCGGCAGCTGCTCCTGACCCGACTGCTGCCATGTGGCAGGGCGCGCGGCGTGCGTGCTATCAAATTTTTAGTAAGCGCCGCGTCGGCAGAGTTGCCTGAAATGTTGTCGTGATGGCCGAATCACCGACGGGCTGTCGTCGTCGAGGCTTTTCGCGCATCGCAAGAAACGACCGAAACCCGCTTTTGTAGGAGCTAGCTTGCTAGCGAAGCTTTTAGGGGACGATTCGCTAGCAGCGACTAGGCGACCACCATGCCTGCGAGGTGCAACGCGGGCATCTGTCGCCTCGACTCAGCCTTTGCCCGGCCGAACCGCGGCGTAGCCGTTGCGATAGCTCGGATATTGCGGCGTCCAGCCCAGCGCCCGCGCACGGGCATTGCTGCAACGCTTGCTGCCGGCGCGGCGCGTCATCATCTGTTCGGCCCAGTGCGTCACGCCGAGCCGCTCGCGTAGCCAGTCGACCACTTCGTGCAGTGGCGCCGGGTCGTCGTCGACGCCCAGATAGCAATCCTGCAGATCGCCACCACGCAGATCGGTCTGTAGCAGACAGGCCAGAAGCGCTGCGGCGTCGTCGCGATGAACACGATTGCCGTACTGTGGCGGTTCGCGATCGACACGCAGGCCAGCGCGGACCTGATTCTGCATCCACGGGCGGGCGGGATCATAAAGCCCAGCCATACGTACCAGCGTTGTCGGGATACCGCTGCCAAGCGCCAATTGCTCGGCTTCGAGCATCACCTGGCCGGTGTAGCCGGTGGGCTCGGTGGGGGACGTCTCGTCGATCCATTCCCCCTGGCTCTGCGCATAGACGCCAGTGCTGGAAAGGAAGATCAACCGCTTGGGACGCTGACCGCGTTGCTGCAGCCAACCAAGAGCGTTTCGCAAGCCTTCGACATAAGTCTGGCGGTAACCGGCTTCGTCATGCTGACTGGCCGATGCCGCGTACACCAGGTAATCCAACCGGCCATTGGGCCAACCACGCGGAACGTCGCTGGCGGATAGATCACCCTTCACTGGCAAGATCGGCACCGGCAGACCCGCGGCCTGACGGCGCAAGCCGTAGACCGTCCAACCCGCTCGGCTCAGCTGCAGACCAAGACGAATACCGACATCGCCGCAGCCGGCGATCATTACTGAAGGACGATTTGCCATGATCGGTTGCTCCGTAACCTTGCAGGCCATTCAATTGGCCCGCCTTGCAGGAGTGTACCGCCGCCCCACAAGTTTTGCCCTGGCTCCGCATGCAGTGAACGACTGCGAGCCAGTTGGTTCGAACACGAGCAAAGGCTATGCTAGCCAGCACTCTGATGGAATAACGCTATGACACTGACCGAACTGCGCTACATCGTCACGCTCGCCCAGGAATCACACTTCGGCCGCGCCGCCGAACGTTGCCACGTCAGCCAGCCCACCCTGTCGGTCGGGGTGAAGAAGCTCGAGGACGAGCTTGGCGTGTTGATTTTCGAGCGGACCAAGAGCGCAGTGCGGCTGACGCCGGTCGGCGAAGGCATCGTGACCCAGGCGCAGAAGGTCCTTGAGCAGGCACAGAGCATCCGTGAGCTGGCGCAGGCGGGCAAGAATCAGCTGGCGGCGCCGCTCAAGGTCGGCGCCATCTATACCGTCGGTCCTTACATGTTCCCGCACCTGATCCCGCAGCTGCACCGCGTGGCGCCAGACATGCCGCTGTATATCGAGGAAAACTTCACCCACATCCTGCGCGACAAGCTGCGCACCGGCGAGCTGGATGCGATCATCATCGCGCTGCCGTTCCAGGAAGCGGACGTGCTGACGCTGCCGCTGTACGACGAGCCGTTCTACGTGCTGATGCCGGCCAACCATCCGTGGTCCAAAAAAGACACCATCGACGCCGAGATGCTCAACGACAAGAGCCTGCTGCTGCTCGGCGAAGGTCACTGCTTCCGCGATCAGGTCCTCGAAGCTTGCCCAACCACTCGCAAGGGCGAGGCGCCGACCCACACCACAGTGGAGTCCTCATCGCTGGAAACCATCCGTCACATGGTTGCCTCGGGCCTCGGCGTGTCGATCCTGCCGCTGTCGGCGGTCGACAGCCATCACTATTCCGCCGGCGTGCTGGACATTCGTCCGCTCACGCCGCCTGTGCCGTTCCGCACCGTAGCGATCGCCTGGCGCGCCAGTTTTCCGCGTCCCAGGGCTATCGAAGTGCTGGCCGACTCCATCCGCCTGTGCTCAGTCGCCAAGCCGCCCGTCGCGAAAGACTGATTCATGAGCGAGCTGGCGGCGGTTCCGGTCACCGCACTCAAAGGCGTGGGCGCGGCGCTGGCCGAGAAGCTCGCCAAGGTCGGCCTGGAAACACTTCAGGATGTGCTCTTTCACCTGCCCCTGCGTTACCAGGACCGCACCCGTATCGTCCCCATCGGTGCGCTGCGGCCGGGCCAGGATGCAGTGATCGAAGGCACAGTGACCGGAGCCGACGTAGTCATGGGCCGGCGCCGTAGCCTGCTGGTGCGCCTGCATGACGGCAGCGGCAGCCTTAGCCTGCGCTTTTACCATTTCAGTCAGGCGCAGAAGGAAGGGCTCAAGCGCGGCACCCAGCTGCGCTGCTATGGCGAAGCCCGACCCGGCGCGTCGGGACTGGAAATTTACCATCCGGAATATCGCGCGCTCAGCGATACCGACGCGGTTGCGGTAGAACAGACCCTGACGCCCATTTACCCGACCACTGAAGGCCTGACCCAGCAGCGCCTACGCCAACTCACGCAGCAAGCACTGGCCCGGCTCGGCCCCCACAGCCTGCCCGACTGGCTACCTGAAGAGCTGTCGCGTGACTATCGCTTGGCCCCGCTGGACGAGGCCATCCGCTACCTGCATCGACCGCCGCCAGACGCCGACCTCGAAGAACTCGCCGAGGGCCGCCATTGGGCTCAGCATCGCCTGGCGTTCGAGGAATTGCTTACCCATCAGCTGTCCTTGCAACGGCTGCGTGAAAGCGTGCGCGCCCAGCATGCGCCGCCACTGCCTGTGGCGCGCCAGCTTCCGCAACGTTATCTGCACAACCTTGGTTTCCAGCCCACCGGCGCGCAGCAGCGCGTTGGCGCCGAAATCGCCTATGACCTCGCCCAGGACGAGCCGATGCTGCGCCTGGTGCAGGGTGACGTCGGCGCCGGCAAGACGGTGGTCGCCGCGCTCGCGGCGCTACAGGCGCTGGAGGCCGGCTATCAGGTGGCGCTGATGGCACCGACCGAGATTCTCGCCGAGCAGCATTTCATCACCTTCTGCAAATGGCTCGAACCACTGGGCCTCGAGGTCGCCTGGCTGGCTGGCAAGCTCAAGGGCAAGGCGCGCGCCGCGGCGCTGGAGCGCATCGCCGCAGGCGCACCGATGGTGGTCGGCACTCATGCGCTATTTCAGGACGACGTGCAGTTCAAGCGACTGGCATTGGTGATCATTGACGAACAGCACCGGTTCGGCGTTCAGCAGCGGCTGGCGCTAAGACGCAAGGGCATCGATGGCCGTCTGTGTCCGCACCAGTTGATCATGACCGCGACGCCGATTCCACGAACGCTGGCCATGAGCGCCTATGCCGATCTGGATACCTCGATCCTCGACGAACTGCCGCCCGGGCGCACCCCGGTCAATACGGTACTGGTGGCCGACAGCCGTCGTCTGGAGGTCATCGAGCGAGTGCGTTCGGCGTGTAATGAGGGGCGCCAGGCGTATTGGGTCTGTACCTTGATCGAAGAATCCGAGGAGCTGACCTGCCAGGCAGCGGAAACCACGTTCGAGGATCTTTCGGCGGCGCTCGGCGGGCTCAACGTCGGGCTGATCCATGGCCGCATGAAGCCGGCGGAAAAAGCCGCGGTGATGGCTGAGTTCAAGGAAGGCCGCCTGCAGCTGCTGGTGGCGACCACGGTGATCGAAGTGGGAGTCGATGTACCCAACTCGAGCCTGATGATCATCGAGAATCCCGAACGCCTCGGCCTCGCTCAATTGCATCAGCTGCGCGGACGGGTCGGCCGGGGCAGCGCCGCCAGCCATTGCGTGTTGCTCTATCACCCTCCATTGTCGCAGATCGGTCGCGAACGACTGGCGATCATGCGCGAAACCTGCGACGGCTTCATCATCGCCGAGAAGGACCTGGAGCTACGCGGTCCGGGTGAAATGCTCGGTACGCGGCAAACCGGGCTGTTGCAGTTCAAGGTCGCCGATCTGATGCGCGATGCCGATCTGCTACCGTCCGTGCGCGACGCTGCGCAGGCGCTGTTGGCACGCTGGCCGCAACACGTCAGCCCACTGTTGGAGCGTTGGCTGCGCCACGGCCAGCAATATGGGCAAGTTTAACGCTCGTCGGTAAAATCAAACCGCACTAAACCTGCGGCTATACTGCGCCGAACGAGAATAAGACGGATCTGCTCATGAACTCGGCTGTCGATACAACAAAAGAAATTTCGCTTCCGCCAATGATCGTCCAGCTTCTGGACAAACTGGCGCTTCCTTATCGCACCTGTGAAGAGCAATCGGGACTGGACCCGGCCAGGCGCGTGCAGGCGGTATTGGTTGACGATGCCATCGGCGCGCTGCTGGTGCTTTATCCTCGCGATCATTTGCTCGATCTGCCAGGCCTGGTGGAACTGACCGGGCGCCAGCTGGTAGCCGTCAAGCCCGACCGGTTGACACGCATGCTGGCCAAGCACGACCTGCAGGTGCTGCCCGGTCTGCCGCCGCTGACCAGCTCGCCCTGCCTGTATGAGGAACGACTGCTGCAACAGCCGGAGCTATTGATCGAGTCCGGCCAGCCAGGTTTGCTGCTGGCGCTTTCCAGCAGTGATTTCAAGACGCTATTGAGCAAAGCCAGCGCCGGGCACTTCGCCGTGCCGCTGAGCGGCATCCGGCCCAACCTCAACCGCCCGGACGACGACAGCGCAGAGATCACCCAGGCGGTGCAAAGCTTCACGGCGCGACGTATCCAGAAGCGCCTGGAAGAAACTATCGAGATTCCGCCGCTGGCGCAGACGGCACAGAAAATCATCAAACTGCGCGTCGATCCCGATGCCACAGTGGATGACATCACCGGCGTGGTCGAAACCGATCCCGCGCTGGCTGCGCAGGTGGTCAGCTGGGCCGCGTCGCCCTACTACGCCGCGCCCGGCAAGATCCGCTCGGTGGAAGACGCCATCGTGCGCGTCCTCGGTTTCGATCTGGTGATCAACCTGGCGCTGGGCCTGGCATTGGGCAAGACCCTGAGCCTGCCCAAGGACCAGCCGCAGCAGGCAACGCCGTACTGGCAGCAGGCGATTTACACGGCAGCGGTAATCGAAGGCCTGAACCGCGCCATCCCGCGCACCCAACGGCCGGAAGCCGGGATCAGCTATTTGGCGGGATTGCTGCACAATTTCGGCTATCTGGTGCTCGCGCATGTGTTCCCGCCGCATTTTTCGCTGATCTGCCGGCATTTGGAGGTCAACCCGCACCTGAACCACAGCGTCATCGAACAGCATCTGTTGGGCATTACGCGCGAGCAGATCGGCGCTTGGCTGATGCGCTACTGGGGCATGCCGGACGAGTTGTCGACCGCGCTGCGCTTCCAGCACGACCCGGATTACCAAGGCGAGCATGCCGGTCACGCCAATCTGGTCTGCCTGGCGATACGCCTGCTGCGCAACCGTGGCATTGGCTCCGGGCTCTACAGCGAGATTCCGCAAGGGCTGTTCGATCGCCTCGGCCTGAGCCGCGAGAAAGCCAACGACGTGGTGAACAAGGTGCTCGATGCCGAAGCCGCGCTGCGCGCCCTGGCGATGCAGATCCATCCGGCGCAGTGACCGCCGTACTGATCCAGGCAGCGCGGCAGCGCCAATCGTGACGCTGCCGCGCGGGAACTGGATATCTCCTAGGTGCCACGGCGCTAGCCGCCGGCGCGAAAGCTCACCCTTGCATCCACCAGACCATCACCAACTTGACTGATGCTGACCTCGGCGAGGCTTGCGCCCGCCGCCTGTAGTTCATCGAACCAGCGCAGCAGTGTCGCGTAGGAAGCGCTGGGCAAGGTCACCTGCAGGCTACCGTCATTGCCGTTGTCGAAGCTTTCGATGGTCAAACCGCTCTGCTGCGCGCTTTGGGTCACCAGACCTTGCAGCTGCTCGGGCGCCAGCGATACAGGATTGCTTCGCGACATCTGCCGGGCCAATTCGGTGTTTTGCTCCAGATAGGCGTACAGCTCACGTTGCTGCTGAAAATACATTTGCGTGTCGCGCACCCGCTGCTGCGCCGGCTGCCAGAGCAGCACATAAAACAGGACCACCAGCAGGAAGGCACCGAGCAGGGTCAGCGACAGACGCTCGCGGGGCTGCAGACGCTGCCAGCGCAGCCACAACGGTGATTCGGCGAGACGTACCTGCATCTGTTGTTTCAGATTCATCCCCGGCCTCCAATCACCACGCGAGCACTGACGGCATCGCCGTCACGGCTGGCCGAGCCCAGTTGAACGCTTTCACCGGTTTCGCCCAAGCGCTGGCGCAGTTGCTCCAGCGCCGCAAAGTCGCTGGCGCGTACCTGCAACGCGAGGTCGCCGCGGGCTTCGTTATAGTCAAGCTGACTGATCGACACCGGAATACCCTCGGCCATGGCCAGCGCCACTTCGTCGAGCAGGCGCATGAATCCGGCCGAGGTGCCAGCGCTCTGGCCGATGTGTTCGTCGAACTGCGCGCGCAAGTTGACGATGCGACGGTCCTCGGGGAACAGCTCGGTATAGAGCGCATGGCTAGCTTCGGCGTAGCGCTCGGCCTGGCCGTCCAGCGACCAGGCCTGGATCAGGTTGAACACCAACTGCACCGCCAGAACCAGCGCAAGCACGATCAGCACCGGCTTCCACTGGCCTAGCCCGCTGCCTGCGGCCTGCACGGCAAAATCGCCCTGGGCCAGATTCAACGCACCCGCGCGTCCCGATGCAAGAAAACGGTAGGGGTCGTCCAGTTGCTGGTAGTCGTCGAGTGGTTCGGGCGCTTCGGCGTGGGTGCCATGGCCGTGACGAGGCGCGGGGCACTGAGCGGCGAGATCCGGCCATTGGTTGCTGTCGAACGCCAGCCTGGCTTCTGGACTGCCACCCAACAGGGCGCGCCCATCGATAAACAGCAACTGGGTGCCGTCGCGTGGCAGCAGATCGGCATCGACATGAATCGCGACAATCGTCAGTCCCAGCGCTTGCAGATCCTCCAGCCAATCGGCCAGCAGCTGGCGGCGGATCGCGATGACCCTGCGGCGGCCGTCTTCCAACGCATCGCCGTGCGTCAGGTGCAGGTCGTCGACGCTCTCCGCAAGCAGTTCCTCCACGGCGTAGGCCAGCGCCTGGCTGATCCAGCGTGCCTTGCGCGTCGGCAGATTCACCGCAAAGTAGCTGCAAACTTCAGCCGGCAAGACCAGCGTCACCGCGGCGAGCGCCCGCTCGGCACAGGTTGCCAACGTTACCCAGCCACCTTCGCCCTCGCCCGATAGCCAGTAGACCTGAGTATCGGGGCCGAGCCGGGCGCCGCAATCGGCGGGCAGAAACAGGCAGTCCATCGGCTATCGATCTCCGTCATTGGTTGGACGAGGCAGCCGCGGCGGCTGTCCCAGGTTTCGCTGAAGCACGCGTACTTCCCCGTTTTCTTCGCGCCGCAGCCGACTCACCAGGGCCAGCCGGCGGTCGGCCAGGCGCACTTCGCTGATGGCCTGGAAGAATTGACTGGTCACCGCGATGTTGGTGCCCTGCAGTTGGACACCGCCAAGCGCCGGTTGCGCCATGAAGGTCGCCACATCGCGAAAACCACCAGCCTGCCGAGCCTGCACCAAACCTTCGGCAGCGCTCGGGCTGAGGTTGTCGGCGAGGCTCGACAGTACCATTGCGCTGGCGGTGTTGACGTTCAATGGGGTATCCGCCGGTAGCACGCTGACATAGGGCGCCAACCGCTGAAAATCCTCGTCGCGCATGTCGAGCAGCAAACGCAGCTCGGACAGATCCTCAAGACGATTCCCGGCCGTGCGGTAAGGGGGATCGAGCAACAGATAGGCATTGTCCTCGGCACCCAGTTCGCCGCTGGGCTGCTGATCGCTGTCCAGCCAATCCTGGAGTCGCTCGGCGTAAGGCTCGGTGATCTGCAGACGCAGCAGCAATCGACGGAACTGCGCCAACGCGGCCGCATTCGGCTGTTGCTCCTGCACCAGGCTGTTGAGGTTGAAGCGACCGGCCAAGTCTTCGATACGGATCTCCACCTGGCCTTGGCCCTCGTCGAGATCGTAGGCCGGCTGCGGCAACGCCCAGGGCTCCAGCAAATGATCGACGGCAGGCACGCCGGTGCCGTTGCCGGTCGCCTGCAGATCGCGACGCAGGATCGACTGCGCCAGGGCTTCGCCGCCCAGGGCGTAGTGCCAGGCCTGACGCGCTTGCGACTGATTGGCGGTGCCGCGGATAGACAACTGCTGACGGGCAATCATGCCGGCGCAGACCACAGTGACGATGGCCACTACCAGCAATACGGTGATCAGCGCGACGCCGCGCTGGGCCTTCATTGCAGTTCATCCTCGGGCACCGGTTCGGGCACGCCCTGGGAATCCGGCTGGACAAAGTCGGGGGCTGCTGTCGGGCCGTCGGGTAGACGCAGCAGGCGTGTAATCGTGCCGTAACGCTGATGATCGAACGAGAACTCTACGGCAGCCGGAAGACGCCGGGCCTGCTCTTCCGGGTTGCCACGGCCAAAATCGAACGGCGGCCATTCCTCGTGCCAGCTGTTTTCCGCGTCCAGGTAGCGCAAACGCAACTCGAGCACATCGTCCAGCACCCGCTGCACGCGCGGCTGGCTGTCCACATCGCGATCGAGCACGACCCAGTAAAGCCGCTCCAGGTTGTCCCCGGTGAGGCGCCAACGCACCCGTTGGAGATTGGCGCGACGCATCCCGGTGGGGTTGCGCCAACCGCTGCGGGTCAGCTCAAGGGCGACGCCGTCCTCGACACCCGCCAACTGGCCAATGAAGGCATTCTGCTGGTCGCCATAACCATCGCGAACCGGCCGCGGCACGGCCTGGATCAGGTCGCGTTCGAGGCTCCAGATCGCGCGGCTGAGCTGGCGCAGCTGAGCATCCTGCGCGCGCACCACTTCATCGCTGCGCAACACGGCTTCGAGCATCCGGTAGGTCGCCAGGCCCAGCAGTGCGAACAGGGCGATGGCAATCAACAGCTCCAGCAGGGTGAAGCCCGCCACGGCGCGACGCATCACGGATCGACCCCGACGAAGCCGGTGAGGCTGGTTACCGCGCGCTCGGCGATCGAACCATCGCCGCCGCGCGATTCGGCCGCCGCAACCCAGACGCGGATACGCAACAGGCCGGGCGTTCCGCTGGTTTCCACTTCGCTGAGCGTCTGCCACTGCCGACCAGCGAACTCCAGTTCCTGGTCTTCGCGACCGATGTCCGGGGCCGGTTGTTGCAGTTGCAACTCGGTGAGGCGGTTGTCGGCGATCCAGCCCGCCAGGGTCAGCGCTTCCAGCCGTCCGGCGTTGTTCACGCTACGGCCGGCGGCGGTCAATACGACCGCCGCGACAATGGCGAAGATCGCCAATGCGACCAGCACCTCCAGCAGGGTGAAACCGCGCGATCGCGGCAGGTCTTTGCTCATCGGCGCTCTTCCAGCGGTTCGGCACGGGGCATGCGGAAACCGTCGCTGGAGACGATCCAGCTGCTACCTCCCGGTCGTTGGTCAGACAGTGTCAGGGTAAACGGCGATAACTCGCCGCTCGACAGGATCAACAGCTGCGGCTGCACGCGTGGCGCACGTTGGCGCTCGCGGTCTTCGTCGTCGGAAAGGCCAATAGGATCGTCCTCGCGCTTGACCGGCGCCACCAACTTCAGCGGTGTGCCATCGAGTTCCAGTTCCAGACGTATCCACTCTGGCGGCTGGTGCGCCTCGCTGTCGCCGGCATCGCGCCAGCGCGTCTCGGCCTCGTCGTAATGCATCACCCGATAGCCGTCGCGATTGATCAACAGGCCGTATTCACGGCTATCGAGCACGGCTTCGTCGGCCATCAGGCTGATCAGCGTCGCCAAACGTTGCGCTTCGTCGCGTATATCGCGCGATGAGCTGGTGCTGCCGATGGACAACACAGCCAGGCCCACCAGGCTGCCGAGGATGACGATCACTACCAGCAACTCGATCAGCGTGAAGCCGCCGTCCCGGCGCGCCCGAGGCATCGATTAAAGGTCCCAGCTACCGATATCCGCGTTCAGATCCGAACCGCCCTGCTTGCCATCGGCACCGTAGGAGTACAGGTCGAATTGCCCTTGAGTGCCCGGCGACAGGTATTGGTAGTCGTTGCCCCAAGGGTCCTTGGGTACACGCTTGAGGTAACCGTCGCGGTTCCAGTTCTTCGGCTGCGGGTTGCCGCCGGGTTTTTCCACCAGCGCATCGAGACCTTGCTGGGTGCTGGGGTAGGAGTAGTTATCCAGCTTATACATGTCGAGGGCGGCGCCGATGGCCTTGATGTCCCCCTTGGCCACGGTCACCTTGGCCTGATCCGGTCGGTTCATCACCTGCGGCACCACCAGCGCGGCGAGAATCCCGAGGATCACCACCACCACCATGATTTCGATGAGGGTAAAGCCACTCTGTTTGCGTTCGTTCAACGTCATGCTCACTAGCCCACCAGTTGATTGAGAGAAAGGATCGGCAGCAGGATCGCCAGGACGATCACCAATACCACAGCACCCATGAATACCAGCATGAAGGGTTCGAAAAGCCCCACCAGTAGCGAGACCTGCGCCGCCAGGTCGTTTTCCTGATTGCGCGCGGTGCGGGCGAGCATCTGATCGAGCTCGCCGGATTTCTCGCCGCTGGCGATCATGTGCAGCATCATCGGCGGGAATTCGCCGGTGGCATCCAGCGCGCGGGTCAGACTGCCGCCTTCGCGCACCCGCTGCGCAGCCTCGATGACCTTGTCGCGAATGCGCAGGTTGGCGATTACCGCGGCGGCGATGCCCAGCGCGTCCACAAGTGGCACACCGCTGCGGGTGAGGATTGCCAAGGTCGAGGCGAAACGCGCGGTATTGGTCGCCCGGGCCAGGCGCCCCACCAGCGGAATGCGCAGGATGAAGGCGTGCCAGCGGCGCTTGATCTTCTCGTCGCGCAGCGCCTGGCGCATGGCTACGCCAGCCGCGACGATTACGATAAGCATCAGCCAGCCCCAACGCTGCACCGCCTCACTGACGGCGATCAGCCCGGTGGTCAGCGCCGGTAGTGCCTGGCCGGTATTGACGAAAACCTTGACCACATCCGGCACCACATAGCCCAGCAGAAGCACCACGATGGCCAGCGAGGCCACCAGCAGGATCACCGGATACAACAGCGCCAGCTGAATCTTCTGCCGTGATTGCTGGCGTTGATCGGTGTAATCGGCCAGTTGGTCGAGCACCAGCCCGAGATGGCCGGCGTGCTCGCCCGCCGCGACAGTGGCGCGGTACAGCTCGGGAAACGCCGACGGATACTCGCGCAGCGACCCGGCCAGGCTGTGGCCCTCCATCACTCGCGCCCGCACCGCCAGCAGCATTGATTTGATCTTCTGCGACGTCGATTGCGCAGCCGCGGCACGCAGGGCTTCTTCGATGGGCAGCGCGGCTTGGACAAGGGTGGAAAGTTGACGGGTCACCAGCGCCAGATCACGTGCCGAAAGCCCACGACCGAAGGCGAAGCCACCGCCGCCGCTGTCCTCCTTGGCCTTGGCCTGCTTGACCTCCAGCGGGGACCATTGCTTCTCACGCAGCAATTGACGAGCCTGGCGCGGGCTATCGGCCTCGATCAGGCCTTTTTGCTCGCGACCGCGCGGGTCAAGGGCCAGGTATTCGAAGGCGGCCATCAGGCATGGCCTCCGCAAAGCCGGCCATCGCTCCCGTAGCCCGATCCGTTTAGCGCATGCCAATCAATGGCGTTCATCTCATTCCTCGCGCGTCACGCGCAACACTTCTTCGATGGTGGTCACGCCTTCACGCACTTTGCGCAGACCGTCTTCGCGAATGCTCGGCCCGAGGCGTCGGGCATGGCGAAGCATGTCCTGCTCGGGCGCACGGGTATGGATCATGCTGCGCAGGGCGTCGTCGAACATGACCAACTCGTAAATACCGGTCCGCCCGCGATATCCCAGCTGGCGGCAGACGTCGCAACCCTCGGCGTGATACAGCGTCGGCGCCTCGCTCGGATCGAGGCCGAACAGGGCACATTCGGCTTCGTCGGCGATGTAGGCGCGTTTGCAGTCATTACACAGCACGCGGACAAGGCGCTGGGCCAGTACGCCGAGCAGCGACGAGGAAATCAGGAACGGCTCGACGCCCATATCGACCAGTCGCGTCACCGCACCAATGGCGCTGTTGGTGTGCAGCGTCGAGAGCACCAGGTGGCCGGTAAGCGAGGCCTGCACGGCCATGTCGGCAGTCTCCTGGTCGCGGATTTCGCCAACCATCACCACGTCCGGGTCCTGACGCAAAATGGCGCGCAAGCCACGGGCGAAGGTCATGTCGACCTTGGTGTTGACCTGAGTTTGGCCAATGCCCTCGAGGTTGTATTCGATCGGGTCCTCGACGGTGAGAATGTTGCGCGTGCGGTCGTTGAGGGTGACCAGGCTGGCGTACAGCGTTGTGGTCTTGCCCGAGCCGGTCGGACCGGTGACGAGGATGATGCCGTGCGGCTTCTGCACCGCCTGTTCCATTACTTTCCGGTCGCGGTCGCTCATGCCCAGATGGCGTAGGGTCAGGCGCCCTGCCTGCTTGTCGAGCAGACGCAGCACCACCCGCTCGCCATTGGCCGAAGGCAGCGTCGAGACGCGGATGTCCACTTCGCGACCACCGACGCGCAAGGAAATACGACCGTCCTGGGGGATGCGCTTCTCGGCGATGTCGAGCCGCGCCATGACCTTGATCCGCGACACCAGCAACGCCGCCAGCTCGCGCTTAGGCTGCACCACTTCGCGCAAGATGCCATCGATGCGGAAGCGGATTACCAGGCGTTTCTCGAAGGTTTCGACGTGGATATCCGAGGCGTTTTCCTTGATCGCCTCGCCGAGAATGGCGTTGATCAGACGAATGATCGGCGCATCGTCTTCCTGTTCGAGCAGGTCCTCGGTTTCCTGAATCTGGTCGGCCAGGCTGTGCAGGTCCATCTCGTCGCCCAACCCCTCGACCATCAGCATCGCCGCTGACGAGTCGTGCTGGTAGGCCGCGCTCAACGCTTGCTCGAATTCCTCCTGCGCCAACCACTGCATCGCCAACGGACCGCCGGCGACGCGCTGCGCCTCCTGCAGCGCAGTGAGCGGTGCGCCCTCGCGCGCGCATAGGCGCAGGCCTTCGGGGCGATCCAGCAGAATCACTCCATGACGCCGAGCGAAGGCGAAGGGCAGGCGCCGCTGAACAGGGTCCTCCAGCAGAGCGGTCATCTCGTTCACGTCCAATTCGGCCATGCTGAATTTCTCACGAGTAATGCAATCGAAGTTCGTCGGCGTCCAAAGCCGGCGCAACCAACAGCTTTGGACTACAAGGAATGCATGACATTGCAAACCTTCGACAGTTTTTTCCAGGCTGTCGAACCGGGTCAGCCGCAAAACGGCACCTAGGTCGAATATAGACAACGCCTCGGACGAATACCCCGTCTATGGCCCGCCATTCATGATTGCGTCGCGCATAACCTGGCATGAAGCCTTAGACGAAGGTCTAACCCAATACCAGCAAGGCCTGTAGCGTTACAAAGCAACCTAACGGTCACGTTTTGAACGGGCCGACACCGCAACGTTCCGATTAAAACGGTTGTTTGATTTGCCAAGCCCTTGCAGAATGCCGCGCCGCAACGGTCTCAACCAGCAGTTACACCCGGTCGCCATACGCAGTGGCCGGGCGAAAAGTAATGCCAGCGTGCAATAGCCGGGTTACCAGGCAGCCCGCTGGTTACGATCAAGCAGGAGAACAAGAACAATGCACATTGGTGTTCCTCTCGAAACCAGGCCCGGTGAAACGCGCGTCGCCGCGACACCGGAAACCATCAAGAAGCTGATCGGCCAAGGGCATCAGGTCACTGTGCAGAGCGGTGCAGGCGTACACGCCAGCGTCCCGGACAGTGCCTTTGAAGCGGCAGGCGCAACCATCGCCGATGCCGCTGCGGCGTTCGCAGCAGAGATCCTGCTGAAGGTGAACGCACCGAACGAAACCGAACTGGCGCAGATGCAGCCAGGAACGGTTCTGATCGGCATGCTCAATCCCTTCGACAACGACAACATCGCACGCATGGCCGAACGCGGTATCACCGCCTTCGCCCTAGAAGCGGCGCCGCGTACCTCGCGCGCGCAAAGCCTCGACGTGCTGTCATCCCAAGCCAATATCGCCGGCTACAAGGCGGTGATGGTCGCGGCAAACCAGTACCCGCGCTTCATGCCGATGCTGATGACCGCCGCCGGTACGGTCAAAGCCGCACGGGTGTTGATTCTCGGTGCCGGCGTCGCCGGTCTGCAGGCCATCGCCACGGCCAAGCGTCTGGGCGCGGTGATCGAAGCCTCGGACGTACGCCCGGCGGTGAAGGAGCAGATCGAGTCCCTTGGCGCCAAGTTCGTCGACGTGCCGTGCGAGACCGACGAGGAGCGCGAATGCGCCGAAGGCGTCGGTGGCTATGCCCGTCCCATGCCCGCGAGTTGGATGGCGCGCCAGGCCCAAGCCGTGCACGAACGTGCCAAGCAGGCCGATATCATCATCACCACCGCGCTGATTCCGGGCCGCAAGGCGCCGACGCTGCTGCAGGAAGAAACCGTGCAGCAGATGAAGCCCGGCTCGGTGGTGATCGACCTCGCCGCCTCCCAGGGCGGCAACTGTCCATTGACCGAAGCCGACCAGGTGGTGGTCAAGCATGGCGTGACCCTGGTTGGCTACACCAACCTGGCGACCCTCGTGCCGGCGGATGCTTCGGCGCTATACGCCCGCAACCTGCTGGACTTCCTCAAGCTGGTGATCGATGGCGAAGCCAGGTTTCAGCTCAATCTCGAAGACGACATCGTCGCCGCGTGCCTGATGTGCCGCGACGGTCAGGTCGTGCGCACCAACGGTTAAGGGAGCCCGAACATGGACATGATTTCTGATGGCATCTACAACCTGATCATCTTTGTGCTGGCGATCTACGTCGGCTACCACGTGGTCTGGAATGTCACCCCCGCGCTGCACACCCCGCTGATGGCGGTGACCAACGCCATCTCGGCGATCGTCATCGTCGGCGCCATGCTGGCCGCCGCCCTGACCGTCACCCCGATGGGCAAGTTGATGGGCACCCTGGCGGTGACCCTGGCCGCCGTGAACGTCTTCGGTGGCTTCCTGGTTACCCGGCGCATGCTGGAAATGTTCAAGAAGAAGGAGCGCGCAGGCGCTAAGGCGGAGTCCAAGCCATGAGCATGAACCTGATCACCCTGCTCTACCTCATCGCTTCGGTGAGTTTTATCCAGGCTTTGAAAGGCCTGTCGCACCCTACCACCTCACGCCGCGGCAACCTGTTCGGCATGATCGGAATGGGTATCGCCGTGGTCACCACGGTGTTTCTGGTATTCAAGCTCGGCGCGCAGCTGGTCGAGAGCGCCAGTCCCTGGGCCGGCCTGGGCTTCATCATTCTCGGCCTGCTGATCGGCGGCACCATCGGCACGCTGATGGCCAAGCGCGTCGAGATGACCAAGATGCCCGAGCTGGTCGCTTTCATGCACAGCATGATCGGCCTGGCCGCGGTGTTCATCGCCATCGCGGCGGTGCTCGAACCGCAGTCGCTGGGCATCGTCCAGGCCATCGGCTATCCGATTCCGGCCGGTAATCGCCTGGAGCTGTTCTTGGGTGCAGCCATCGGCGCCATCACCTTCTCCGGTTCGGTGATCGCGTTCGGCAAGCTCTCCGGCAAATACAAATTTCGCCTGTTCCAGGGCGCACCGGTGGTGTTCGCCAACCAGCACAAGATCAACCTCGCCATCGGCGTGGCGATTCTGGTGCTGGGCCTGATCTACACCTTCAGCGGCAACTTTACCGCGTTCATGCTGCTGGTGGCGCTGGCCTTCGTGATCGGCGTGCTGATCATAATCCCCATCGGCGGTGCCGACATGCCGGTGGTGGTATCGATGCTCAACAGCTACTCGGGCTGGGCGGCGGCCGGTATCGGCTTCTCACTGAACAACTCGATGCTGATCATCGCCGGCTCGCTGGTAGGTTCTTCCGGCGCGATCCTCTCCTACATCATGTGCAAGGCGATGAACCGCTCGTTCTTCAACGTGATCCTTGGCGGCTTCGGCGGCGCGGCAGATGCCGGCCCGGCCAAGGGCAGCCAGGAACAGCGTCCGGTCAAATCCGGTTCGGCCGACGATGCCTCGTTCCTGCTGGGTAACGCCGACACCGTGATCATCGTCCCCGGCTACGGCCTGGCGGTGGCCCGCGCTCAGCATGCGCTGAAGGAGCTGACCGAGAAGCTGGTCGAAAGGGGCGTGACCGTGAAGTATGCGATCCACCCGGTGGCCGGCCGCATGCCCGGACACATGAACGTGCTGCTCGCCGAGGCCGAGGTGCCCTATGACCAGGTGTTCGAGATGGAGGACATCAACTCCGAGTTCGGTCAGGCCGACGTGGTGCTGGTGCTCGGCGCCAACGACGTGGTCAACCCGGCGGCGAAGAACGATCCGAAATCGCCCATCGCCGGCATGCCGATCCTCGAGGCCTACAAGGCCAGGACAATCATCGTCAACAAGCGCTCTATGGCCAGCGGCTATGCCGGCCTGGACAACGAACTGTTCTACATGGACAAGACCATGATGGTCTTCGGCGATGCCAAGAAGGTGGTCGAGGATATGGTCAAGGCTGTGGAATAACAGCACCTTGCAATACCAAAACCCCTCCCGGCCTGGCCGCGAGGGGTTTTGTTTTTTGCGAAGGATTCAGAGACCGAACACCTTGGCCAGATGCGCTTCGTAGCGCTGGATGTCCGCTTCGATGGACGGCCGCTTCATCACATCAACGCTGAGGAAGGTGGGCAACCCGCTCATGCCGAGAAACTCGTTGGCCTTGTGGAACGGGAAATAGACGGCATCGACGCCCTTTCCTTCGAAGAAGTCGCTCGAATCATCGAAGGCCTGCTGCGGCGCATTCCAGGTCGCGGAAATCATGTACTGCTTGCCGTGCAGCAACCCGCCGCTGCCGTATTTTTGCGAGGCATCGGAGCGCGTACGGCCGTCGTTGGCGTAGAGGCTGCCATGACCTTCGGTGAATACCTCGTCGAGGTACTTCTTCACTGTCCAGGGCGCGCCCATCCACCAGCCGGGCATCTGATAGATGACTACGTCCGCCCAGAGGTACTTGGCAACTTCCTCGGCCAAGTCGTAGCCGGCATCGATCTGCGTCTGCTTGACGTCGAAGCCGGCACGGTCGAGAAAGCTCAACGCGGTTTCATGAAGGGTGGCGTTGTAGCGGCCATCGGAGTGGGCGAACTGTTTTCCGCCGTTGAGCAGCAATACGTTTTTCATAGAAGTAGGTGACCTGATCAGTTACGAATGGCGAGCAGCCTAACGATTACTAATCCGGCGAAACAGAGCCTTCGCGACAAAAGCGAATTGACTGAAAGTCACGAATACTCGGTCGGCTCATGCGATAGCTTTCTCAGCCAGACACTTCCCGTACGGAGCAAAACCTCATGGGCGACGCCTGCGCCTTCATCCTCCACGCCTACACGCGACCGGACAAAGCCGAAGAATTCGAGGCGCTGTTCAAAAGCTATGTCGCCCCGAGCCGGGCCGAAGACGGCTGCATCGAATATCACATGTTGCGCGATGGCGAGGACCCGACGCTGTTCATCTTCTACGAGGTCTGGCAATCGCCCGAACATCTGCAGGCGCACAGCGCGCTGCCGCACATGCGTCGCTTCCACGAACAGCGCATGGATTTCCTGACACGTGACTTCGAGATTCGCCCGATCGAAATGATCAGCCCGTCATCCGCAACGGACTGAGTAGCGGCCTTGCGATGAACAGTTCAGCCAATAGAGCAGCAGTACAGTTGGTTGCCGTTCGAAACTGAACCGGCACAATCCATATCGCCTGTGACTGTTACGCAACAGCGCGGCACGCGACTCTATCTGCCCATAACCCATCCCCGCGAAGCAGCGGGAAGGAGAGGCACATGGAGCGCGTACTGCCCCGCACGCTCACCCTG
The DNA here is from genome assembly GCF_024448715.1 of Stutzerimonas stutzeri. Taxonomy (GTDB): domain Bacteria; phylum Pseudomonadota; class Gammaproteobacteria; order Pseudomonadales; family Pseudomonadaceae; genus Stutzerimonas; species Stutzerimonas stutzeri_AR. The sequence continues at coordinate 102,457 of NZ_JAMOHZ010000004.1, read as the reverse complement.
CGTATCGGCACGGCACCGCTACGCCGATTGCTGCAACTGTTGCGGCTCTGGCAGCAACGCGCACGCACGCGCCGCCAACTGGCCGCACTCGACGATCGTCAGCTGGCCGACGTCGGCATCAGCCACAGCGAACGCATGGACGAGCTGACTAAGCCCTTCTGGCGCTGACGCCGTGCTTCCCAGCCGAAGTCCCGGGGCCTAAGCTGAACGGCACCCTGATGCGGCGGTCGAAAGAGCGTCGGCGGGAAGCCGCGTCTAGCCTGGAGAATCTTATGAACAAGTATTTATTGCCGTTTGCCGCTGCCGCCTGGCTGATAGCGGGTACCGCATCGGCTGGCAGCATCACCGGCACCATCGACGCCATCGGCGCTTCGCTGGTCAACACCGTCGAAGGCACCTCCGACATCACCTCGGACCTGGGCGACGACAAGCTGGTGCTCGATGCGCGTGACGATGCGGCCCGCTTCGTCGCCAGCAATGGCGAGACGCGTGGCGCCCAGCTGGAGGCAGCGCTCGGCCACATCCGCAGCCAGGCGCCGAGCCTTGAGGCTAGCGATCTGGAACTGGCCAGCGCGATCCTGGCGCTTTAATCGGTCACACCGAATCCTGGTCCGCGACGCTGGCCGTCGGGCTGGCGTTTCGCTAGCCTTGGCAGCTGATTTTTCGGCACCGGGATTTACATGCGTTCGCTCTACCTTGTACTGGCCGGCTGCTGCTTCTGTGGCAGCGCGCAGGCATTCGACAGCATCTTCGCTGGCACCGTCGCCTCCACCTATGTCGCCAGCCAGGTCACCACGGCCCCCTTCGACAACAAGCTGATTCTCGATTCGCGTGACGAGGCGGCCCGCTTCGTCGCCAGCCAAGGCGAAATCCGCGGCGCGCGGCTGGAAGCGGCGCTGCGCTGGCTGCGTGAACAGCAGCCACAACTTGCCGCAAGCGACCTTGAACTGGCCGAGGCAATCCTCGTCCAATGACCCACCCGATTCACGAGACTCCATCATGAACCTGAAGCTGATCGCCGCGCCTTTTGCGCTGGCCATCCTGACCACCAGCGCTCAGGCGCAAGCCCTGGTCGCGACGAGCAATATCGTCGTCAACGCGCTGGACCGCAGCATCAATTTCACTTCGGACGTCACCAGCCGCATCAGCGATATGAAGATCGTCAGCGAAGCCCGGGACGAGGCCGCAGGCTTCGTTGCCAGCGGTGGCGCGATCCGTGGCGCGAGGCTAGAGGCCGCCTTCGGTAGCCTACGCAGTAAATTCCCCGAAGCCCGACAAGCCAGCGATCTGGCACTGGCTGAAACCATCCTCGCTCAGTGAAATCATCTCGCGCCTGGTGGCTAGCCGTTGCGCTCACTGCGCTCACCAACCTTTGTCAGGCCGACCTGCGGCTGACGCTGGAAGACAGCGATCTGCAACCGGCCGAGAGAGCAGCCAGTCAGGAGCTGCTGGACGAAGCGGTGGCCGCTCTGCCGCCACGGATGATCCAACGACTCGACCGAGACGTCCGTGTTCGTTGGCATGATGGCTTGACCCATAACGTCTATGGCAGCGCGGGCGGCGATCTGCTGTTACTCAACCGCCGCCTGCTGCCCGGGCTGACCGATGGCAGCGCCGCTGATCAGCGCACCGAGCGCCCACACGGGACGGTGCGGCGAGAATTGCTGGCGACGCTGGTCCACGAGATCGCGCACCTGTATGACCGCGCCCAGCTCTGGTCGCAGGAAGACCATCGGCAACTGGCGCTCTGCGGCCAGCGCGCTGCCAGCCTCGGCTTGGTCGGGCTGCCGGACCGCTGCCGCGGCCAGACTGAACGCCGCTTTACGCTCAGCGACGACCCGCGCCTGCTCGACCTGGCGGGCTGGCCCCAGCGCGTCGGTCAGCGCGGCGAAAGAGAAGCCGAGAACGCCCAGATTGCTCGCAGCCCGGACACCTACGAGTTGACCAATCCGTTGGAATTCGTCGCGGTGAACCTCGAATATTTTCTCCTCGACCCCAGCTATGCTTGCCGTCGCCCTTCGCTGCACCGCTACTTCCTTGAGCATTTCGGCTGGCAGCCCGCCGACGTAGCGGATTGCGAGCCGGGCCTGCCGATACTCAACGCCGGCCACGATTTCGCCCGCACGCCGCTGGTGAAGCTCGTCCCGGAGCGGGTCTACGAAGTGGACTATCTGTTCGCAGAGGCCAACGACGCCTGGGTCAGCCGCTGGGGCCATAGCATGCTGCGCCTGGTCATCTGCGCACCGGGCCGACCGCGCGGGCCGGATTGCCGACTGGATCTCGACCATCATCTGGTGCTGTCTTTCCGCGCCTTTGTCGGCGACGTGCAACTGTCGAGCTGGGACGGCCTCACCGGCGTCTATCCGTCGCGTCTGTTCGTCCTGCCGCTGGGCCAGGTAATCGACGAGTACACCAAGGTGGAGTTACGTAGCCTGGCCTCGATCCCGCTCAAGCTGCAACGCGACGAGATCGACATGCTGGTTGAACGCAGCGCAGAGATGCACTGGAGCTATGACGGTGACTATTACTTTCTGTCCAATAATTGCGCCGTGGAAACCCTCAAGCTGCTGCGCAGCGGCACGGCCCGCCCCGAGCTCGCCGCGCTGGACAGCATTTTGCCCAGCGGCCTTCTGGAAATTTTGATCAACCGCGACCTGGCCGATGCCAGCGTGCTGGACGACCCGCGCGAAGCGCTGCGCCTGGGCTATCGTTTCGATTCCTACCGCGACCGCTATCAGGCCATGTTCGCCGTGCTCCGCGAACGCCTGGGGCTGCCGCAAAAGAATGTCGAACAATGGCTGGAACTCAGCGCCGAGCAACGCCGCCCCTGGATCGACAAGGCTGATCTGCGCACCAGCGCGGCGTTGCTACTGGTGGAACAGGCAGCCCTGCGCCGGCACTTGTTGCTAGCGCAGGAGGAGCTGAAGAAGCGCTATCTGAGCGGCCGCGAACGCGGAGACGATAGCTTGGCCAAGGCCGACGACGCCTTGCAGGGGATCCTCGCTAACAGTGGCTACCTCAGCCGCCCGGCCGAGCTGCTCAATGGCAGCGGTTACGGCCTGCCGCAGGCCAATGAGTGGCAACGATTGGAACAGGAAAGCAGCCAGCGTCAGGAACGGCTCAGTCAGCTCACCGAGACCTTGAATGCGGAAGTGCGCCTATTGCTGGGCGAAGAGCGCCGTCTGGAGCTCGAAAGTGTAGAGGCCAACCTTGCGCAGATCGGCGAACATTTGCGGGCGTTGCACAAGGCTGGCGGTGGTTTGCAGTTGCCCTGACGCGGCGCGAGCAAGACATCGATTGCTCACATGCTCCGCGTGGAGCGCTGCTCTGGACGCAAGAGCGTGAGCGTAGGAACGACCAATCGTTTCGCTCCACGCCATCTAGAGTTCAGCTAAACCCACTGCGGTGAGCTGAAGCGGAACGCCGCCCGGCCCACCCTACTGCGCCACGCCGGCGAACCGTAGGTTGAGCTGAGAACAGCGACGGAGACTTTCTCTGGGCGAAAAAAAACCTCGAACTTCATTGGGGGAGGGGGAAGTTCGAGGTCCAAATCCGGACCGCTAAGGCGAGGTCCAGATGATCTGCCAACACTTAACACAACAAGGAGCATCGAAGGGCTTCTACACCCTTCGTAGCCTAAGACTGGGTATTTGCACCCAAGTTCATCGGAATTTTAATTTTTTTTGCTTATGTTTATCGAAGCGCTTTACCACGGAGATTCGCTGAACAATTTGCGCTGTCGATGCACCATGACGCCTAGCCGACATCAGTGCGCCTCGTCCCAGTTGTCGCCGATGCCGGCCTCGACCAGTAGCGGCACATCCAGCTCGGCCGCCTGGCTCATCAGCGGGCAGATGCGCTCACGCACCTGCTCGATCAGATCCTCGCGCACCTCCAGCACCAGTTCGTCGTGCACCTGCAGAATCACCCGCGCATCCAGCCCGCTCTCCTGCAACCAGTTGTCGACGCTGATCATGGCGCGCTTGATGATATCCGCCGCGGTGCCCTGCATCGGCGCATTGATCGCGGTGCGCTCGGCGCCTTTGCGCATGGCGCCGTTCTTCGAGTTGATCTCCGGCAGGTACAGCCGACGCCCGAACAGGGTTTCGACGTAGCCTTGTTCCGCCGCCTGGGTACGGGTGCGTTCCATGTAAGCGAGCACGCCGGGGTAGCGGGCGAAGTAGCGGTCGATATAGGCCTGTGCTTCCCCGCGGCTGACGTCGATCTGCTTGGCCAGGCCGAAGGCGCTCATGCCGTAGATCAAGCCGAAGTTGATCGCCTTGGCGCTGCGCCGCTGGTCGTTGCTGACCTGATCCAGCTCCACGCCGAACACCTCGGCAGCGGTGGCGCGGTGCACGTCCAGGTCGTTCTGGAAGGCGTAGAGCAAGCCTTCGTCCTGCGCCAGGTGCGCCATGATGCGCAGCTCGATCTGCGAGTAGTCGGCCGCCAGCAATTTGTAGCCCGGCGCCGCGACGAAGGCCTGGCGGATGCGTCGGCCCTCGGCCGTTCTGATCGGGATGTTCTGCAGGTTCGGGTCGCTGGAGGAAAGGCGCCCGGTCGCTGTCACTGCCTGGTGATAGCTGGTGTGAATGCGGCCGGTGCGCGGATTGATCTGTTGCGGCAGCTTGTCGGTGTAGGTGCCCTTGAGCTTGCTTAAAGAGCGGTGCTGCGTGATCACCTTGGGCAGCGGGTAGTCACGCTCGGCCAATTCGGCCAGCACGCTTTCGGCCGTCGAAGGCTGGCCACCGGCGGTTTTCGACAGCACCGGGCAACCCAGCTTGTCGTAGAGAATCGCGCAGAGCTGCTTGGGCGAACCGAGGTTGAATTCTTCACCGGCGATATCGTAGGCCTCACGCTCCAGCTCGATCAGCCGCTCGCCCAGCTCGACACTTTGCAGCCCGAGCAGATTGGCATCCACCAGCGCACCGTTGCGCTCGATTCGCGCCAACACCGGCACCAGCGGCATCTCGATCTCGTTCAGTACCTTGAGCAGCGACGGCGTGGCTCCGAGCTTGGCCAGCAAAGTCTGGTGCAGGCGCAGCGTGACGTCGGCGTCTTCGGCGGCATAAGGCCCGGCCTGCTCGATGGCGATCTGGTCGAAGCTCAGCTGTTTGGCGCCTTTGCCAGCAATGTCCTCGAAACGGATGGTGCCGCGGCCCAGATATTTCAGCGCCAGGCTGTCCATGTCATGGCGCGTGGCGGTGGCGTCGAGCACGTAGGATTCGAGCATGGTGTCGAAGGTCATGCCGCGAATTTCGATGCCGTAGTGCATCAGCACGTTCATGTCGTACTTGCCGTGCTGGCAGATCTTGCGCTTGGTCGAATCTTCCAGCAGCGGCTTCAGGGCGGCGAGCACCGCATCACGGTCGAGCTGCTGCGGCACGCCCATGTAGCTGTGGCACAGCGGTACGTACGCGGCTTTCCCCGTCTCGATCGCAAAGGAAACGCCCACCAGTTGCGCCTTCTGGGCATCGAGACTGGTGGTCTCGGTATCGAAGGCGAAACAGTCGGCGCTCTCCAGCTTGGCCAGCCAGGCGTCGAATTCGCCCTGATCGAGAATGGTGTCGTACTCGGCTTCTGCCTGGATCGAACAGCCCTCCGGCTGCACCTCGCAATTCTCGCCGGCAGCTTTTGCTTCGCGCAGCAGCTCGTCGAGCCAGGCCTTGAATTCCAGCTCGCGGTACAACGCGATCAGCGCTTCGCGGTGCGGCTCGCCGGGCATCAGATCGGCGACCTGTACATCCAGCGGCACATCAATCTTGATCGTCGCCAGCTCGTAAGACATAAACGCCGCGTCGCGGTGCTCCTCGAGCTTGACGGCCAGCGACTTGGCGCCGCGGATTGGCAGGTCGCAGACTTTTTCGAGGTTCTCGTAAAGCCCCTTGATGCCGCCGGGAATGCCGTTGAGCAAGCCGCAGGCGGTCTTCTCGCCGACGCCGGGCACGCCCGGGATGTTGTCTACCTTGTCGCCCATCAGCGCGAGAAAATCGATGATCAGCTCGGGGCCGACACCGAACTTGGTCCTGACGCCTTCGATGTCATAGACGCTGCCGGTCATGGTGTTGACCAGAGTCACATGCGGGCAGACCAGCTGGGCCATGTCCTTGTCGCCAGTGGAGATAACCACATCGCGTTTGAGCGCCGCGCATTGGCGCGCCAACGTACCGATCACGTCGTCAGCCTCCACGCCATCTACGCACAACAGCGGCATGCCGAGGGCGCGAACGCTGGCGTGCAACGGCTCGACCTGACCACGCAAATCATCCGGCATCGGCGGGCGGTGGGATTTGTATTCGGCGAACAGAGTGTCGCGGAACGTCGGCCCCTTGGCATCGAAGACCACTGCAAACGGGCTGTCCGGATATTGCTTGCGTAGCGACAGCAACATGTTCAGCACACCCTTGACCGCGCCGGTGGGTTTACCGGTGGAGGTGGTCAGCGGCGGCAGGGCGTGGAAGGCGCGATAGAGGTAGGACGAACCGTCCACCAGAACGAGGGGCGCTTGGCTCATGAGCAGGATCAACCTTTTCGGCGGGCCCGCAGCTAGAATGCATCGGACCATCTGACGACAAAGGGGCAAGGTTATCATGCGAGCAGTCAAACCTCTGATGCTGGCCAGCCTGCTGGCGCTCGTGCCGCTCACCGGTTTTGCCCAGGAGTCGGTCGAGGGCGAGCCCGACGTGACCATCCGCCAGGAAGGTGATCGCACCGTCGAGGAGTACCGGGTCAATGGCTTCCTCTATGCTGTGAAGATCACGCCCAAGACCGGCAAGCCATACTTTCTCGTCCGCGCTGATGGTGACAGTAACTTCATCCGCGCCGACCGCCCGGACATGCTGATTCCGGCCTGGGAAATCTTCAGCTGGTAACGCAGCGCAAAACGTAACGGAAGGCACGTCATGTCTGTATTCACGCCTCTGCAACGCGAAGAGCTGGAAGCCTTTCTCGCACCTTATCAACTGGGGCGCCTACGCGACTTCGAAGGCATCGCCGCCGGTAGCGAGAACAGCAATTTCTTTATCAGCCTGGAACAGGGCGAATATGTCCTGACGCTGGTCGAACGCGGCCCGACCCAGGATCTGCCGTTCTTTATCGAACTGCTCGATGTGCTGCACCGCGCCGGTCTGCCGGTGCCCTATGCATTGCGCACCGAGCGCGGCGAAGCGCTGCGCTCCCTGGCAGAAAAACCCGCAATGCTGCAGCCGCGGCTACCGGGCAAACACGTCACCTCACCTAATACCCATCACTGTGCCGAGGTGGGACGGCTGCTGGCGCGGCTGCATCTGGCGACCCGCGAGCACATCCTCGAACGCCGCAGCGATCGCGGCCTGGACTGGATGCAGGAAGAAGGTCCCAGCCTCGCTATGTCGCTGAGCGAAGACCAGTTGCCCTTGTTGCGTGATGGCCTCGCCGAAATCGCCGAATTGAAACCGAAAATTCTGGCCCTGCCGCGGGCCAACCTGCATGCCGACCTGTTCCGCGACAACGTTCTGTTCGAGGGCAGTCACCTCACCGGCGTGATCGACTTCTACAACGCCTGTTCGGGGCCGATGCTCTACGACATCGCGATCACGGTTAACGACTGGTGCTCGCACCCCAACGGCGAAATCGACGAAGAGCGCAGCCGAGCGCTGCTGGCCGCCTATTCCGCCCTGCGCCGCTTCACCCCAGCCGAAGCCGAGCTGTGGCAGCCCATGCTGCGCGTCGCCTGCGTGCGTTTCTGGCTCTCGCGTCTGATCGCCGCGCAAAACTTCGCTGGGCAACCGGTGTTGATCAAGGACCCAGAAGAATTCCGCCGCCTGCTCGCCGCCCGCCAGCAGTTTCATAGCGCGCTGCCATTCGCGTTCTAGACGGGCCTGCCGCAACCGAGCAATGCCATCGCAACCCTCATCTCGTTGCTGCTGGCTCTTGCAGTGATCGCTAGTGAAATCGACTTTGCGACGCGAAATCTATCGGCTCCGCTTGCTGTCGAATCCAATAGCTACGGCCGTAGCTACAAGGGCAGAGCGAGGAACCTATTCCATGTCGTCAGCGTCAAGTAATCCCCGCCGGTGCTCGTCGCCACGGCTGGTAAGATGCCGGCTTCAGCCATCGGCTCAGTTGCGGATCGATTCCGTCTGCAGCATTCGCCGTTCAAGGAGCTGGCACGACACTTCCGCACGACTGTACAAACGCGCGCTGCCACTGATGCTGCGCTCACTATCCTGATGCGCCTGACCTGCCTGGCCCGGTGGCATTGTTTTCAGGGAAACAACAATGACCTCACGCTATGTAATCAATGCCTCCGTCAGTCCCAAGGGCAGCCTGGAAACGCTGTCTCAACGGGAAGTCCAACAACTGAGCGAAGCCAGCTCGGGCAGCACCTACACGCTGTTCCGCCAGTGCGCCTTGGCGATCCTCAACACTGGGGCGCGCATCGACAACGCAAAGACCATCCTCGAGGCCTACGACGACTTCGAGGTCCGCATCCATCAGCAGGACCGTGGCGTGCGGCTGGAGCTGCTCAACGCACCCGCCGATGCCTTCGTCGATGGCGAGATGATTGCCAGCACGCGGGAAATGCTCTTCAGCGCATTGCGCGACATCGTCTACACCGAAAGCGAACTGGGCAGCCCACGCATCGACCTGAGCAGTTCCCAGGGAATCACCGATTACGTCTTCCACCTGCTGCGCAATGCCCGCACGCTGCGGCCCGGCGCGGAACCGAACATGGTGGTGTGCTGGGGCGGGCACTCGATCAGCAGCGAGGAATACAAGTACGCCAAGCGGGTCGGCCACGAGCTGGGCTTGCGCAAACTGAACATCTGCACCGGCTGCGGCCCGGGTGTGATGAAAGGTCCGATGAAGGGCGCAACCATCGCCCACGCCAAGCAGCGCATCGTAGCCGGCCGCTACTTGGGTCTGACAGAGCCAGGCATCATCGCTGCCGAGGCGCCGAACCCGATCGTCAACGAACTGGTGATCCTGCCTGACATCGAAAAGCGTCTGGAAGCCTTCGTCCGTGTCGGTCACGGCATCATCATCTTCCCCGGCGGCGTCGGCACTGCCGAGGAATTTCTCTACCTGCTGGGCATCCTGCTGCACCCGGACAATCGCGACGTGCCCTTCCCGGTCATCCTCACCGGCCCGGAAAGCGCCGCGCCCTACCTGCGGCAATTGCGCGAATTCGTCGGCGCCACCCTCGGTGAAGAGGCCCAGCAGCACTACCAGATCGTCATCGACGACCCGGCCGAGGTGGCGCGGCAGATGGTCGAGGGGCTGAAGGCGGTCAAGCAGTTCCGTCGCGAGCGCAACGATGCGTTCCATTTCAACTGGCTGTTGAAGATCGAAGAAGGTTTCCAGCATCCATTCGATCCGACTCACGAAAACATGGCCAGCCTGCAACTGACCCGCGACGTGCCACCGCATCTATTGGCGGCAAACCTGCGCCGCGCCTTTTCCGGCATCGTCGCAGGCAACGTCAAAGACAAAGGTATCCGGCGCATCGAGCAATACGGCCGTTACGAGATACATGGTGACGCGGCGATCATGAAGCCACTGGATAACTTACTGCAGGCCTTCGTCGAACAGCACCGCATGAAGTTGCCCGGCGACAGGCCATACGTGCCCTGCTATCGGGTGGTCACCTAAGAAACGGGGCGTGACTGACAGGTAGCGCTGCGCTCCCCGCTGCAGCTCCGGTAAGCACTTCCGTGATGGCTGATCGATCAGCTCATCCTTACGCCATTACTGCAAACGCAGGGCTGAACATTATTGAAAGCCCTGCTTAGCAATTCATGACTAACGTCTGCCCATCGGCCGGAATAAGTAGCTGATGGGCCACGCCAGCGCCAATTGCAGCAGTCGCCAATTCCTCTCGGGTAACAGGACAGTGGCTGATAGCCTCAAGATGGTTGGCCACTACCCTGCCCCGACTCAATCGCGTGAATTCAAGCACCTCATCGACACCCATGATGATGTCGCCGCCGATATCGAAACGCGCTCCTCCTGCGGGAACAACGCTGACCTGAGGTTGATGCTGCAGGACAAACTCTCGAACCGCCGCAGTGAGAACGGTGTCGCCCGCCAGATACAGGCTGGGCTCGCCGGGTATCTCGATCAGATAGCCAACGCCGTGCTCCATCAACTTCCCGATCAGGCCATTACCATGAGTGCACCTGACCGTACGAATAAGCCCATCCAGGAATGGGCTTGGCTGCTCATGATCATCTGGAAGTGGCTGGACATTCAGGCCTCGTTCCGCGAGATGCGGCGCATCATGAGGGGTACAGATGACGGGAATCTGCCGCTCTCTAAGCCAGTGCTTGGCGGCCCGGTCGAGGTGGTCGAAATGGCCTTTCTGACAGTGCGTGATCAAGCAGTGGGTTACGCCTTCGAGCGCGTCAGCTGCCGAATCAGGTAGCTCAACCACAGGGTTTCTCTGCCGTGCGGACAACACCCGTAGTGGAGGAAGCGCTCCTTTTTTCGCCAGCATGGGATCGACGAGAACGCGGTAAGGACCCAGTTCGAGAATAATTGTGGCGTTGCGGATCTGCTGAATTTTCATCATGAAGCCCCTCAGGTAGGACTTCATGGTGCCGAACAACAACTGCAGCCATAATGGCCAATTTAGACATATTTGGTTCATTTCAAGCCATGTCCAGAACGCTTCGAGTAGGCCTTCTCCTGTTCCCCGGCTGCATGCCTGCCGGCCTGCTCGCTTTTGCAGATATGCTGCATGCCGCCAACCGTCGAACCGGGCTACCGCTTTTTGAAGCGCGCTTCATTGCCTTGCAGAGCGGCCCGATTGCATGCGCACATGGCTTGGTTCTGCAAGCAACACATGCCCTCAACGACGGTGCACTCGAAGCCATATTGATACCCGGATTCTGGGCAGAATCAGCACAACATATCGATAAGACACTGGCTGCTAATGCTGACCTCGTGGCCGCCTTATCCAGACAAGGAAAGCGTTGCCAGCTGTGGAGCTACTGTGTGGGTGTTTGCCTGACAGCTGCGAGTGGCCGCCTGAACAACCAGTGCGCGACCGTAACCTGGTGGCTGGCTGACACGATGCTCAAGCGTTATCCAAAGATCCGCTGGCAGAGCGAGAAAAATTGCATTTTCAACGAGAGCAACGCCACCGCTACGGGAGTAAACGGCTATCTGCCGATCGCACAATCGTTGATTGAGCGACACGTCAGTCCCGCGGTTTTTCGCGACCTCATAAAATTGATGGTGCTCCCACGTCCCGCACTGTCGCATGACGCATTTCAGGCCATAAGTCTCATCGAGCAACCCAGCAGGCTGCTGCGTCAGGTTCATGCCCTGGTGGAACGACTGCCAGCCGAACAAATCACCCTGCTGAAGCTGGCTATAGAACTTGGCATGTCCGAACGCTCACTGGCACGCAAGATAAGAGGTGAGACGGGAGTGCCTGCGGCCGCCTATGCACGGCGCATTAAGTTGAGTCAGGTGAGCGAACGTCTCACTCTGACCTCCGCGTCGGTCAGCTCCATCAGCGCCGAGTTGGGTTTTAGCAGCGACTCCAATATGCGGCGAATGTTCAAGGAACTGACCGCGCTCACCCCGGCGAAGTACCGACAGCGGTTTTCGCGCTGCTAGGATCCCAAGCGTCGATCATGGTTACTTTCCACCTCCAGCTACCACAACCCCAAAAGCTGGCACTATGATGGCCTTTCGCACTGTAATGATGCGTTGTTAGCGTAGTTATGTGCGCTTCTTTACGTGGCGAAGCGCTGTGCATCCGGCAGCCAATCATCATGTGATCCGACCAGTACCCGTAAATCAAATGGAAACATATTGGGTTCGCTTTTTGCAGGAAAGCATTAGCATTTTTGAAATAAGGGCTATGCATGACACTTTGCAGCGATGAGATGGCGCTCAGCAGGCCAGAGCGTAGCTGGCTGCCGTGGTTCGGCAATACCAGCAAATTGCGCATGGGTTGGGCCTGCTGGGTCAATTCGAATCGCTACGAACAGCTTGAGGGGATCTTTGAAAGCCTGTCGGCCACGAGAGTAAAGCTGCTTCAGCAATGGTGCGACAACCAGTGGACGACGCTGGAAGCGATCGGCCAAGCAGTGGCGGTGGACCTCTCGGGCGTCAGCCGCGAACAACTGGCCCTTCTCAAAAGCAAAATGCCGGACGCGACGGAGTTGTTTCTGCTCGATGCGTCCGGAAAACTCATCAAAAGCAGCGTCTCTGACTCCACACCGGACAATCTGAATGCCAGTGCCGTACGCACCGGTCTGCGCCAACGTTTTCTGCACGGCCCATATGTCGATCCGCGCACCCGGTTGCTGGGCGCGTCGACATCCAGTTTCCATGACGCCGTAACGCTGATGTTTTACCAACCGCTAGCTTGTGGCGGTTGCCTTTGCGCGCGAGTCCCCAATGACGTACTTGGTGATTTGATTCAGCGAGAAGCAGGACATATTTACCAAGAGTCAGGGGACAACTACATTTTTATGGTCGAGTCGCGCTTCGACTCGTCCATCGAGCCGGGCCGAGCGTTATCGCGATCGCGCTTCGAGGACAACACCTTCAGCCATGGCGACAACCTGAAAGACGGTATCCGTACGGCATGGAGCACGGTGAGCGTCCGCGAGCATACCGAGTTCGAGGTTCGCTTTACTGACCCGGCGACCGGCCAGCTACACCCCGGTGTTCGCGAGACGATCCGCAAGGGACAAAATACTTACGTCTGCTACCCAGGGTACGCCGACTATCGTCATATCCCGGTCATCGGCAAAGGTGTGACTTTCAGTCTTTCCGGCTCGCCCGATCGCTGGGGAATGATGTGCGAAGCCGATCTCGAGGAGGTATACCGATACCGCTCGCTCAGCTATGACCTGATGAAGCAGTTCCTTCTCCTCATGGTAATGATTGCCGGCACACAAGTCGGTCTGGCCTGGTCCGAACTCCAGCAGCCTTTCGCTGGCCTGATCGAACTGGGCGTATTAACCGCATCGGCGTGGTGGTTCTGGCGCAACGGCACCAAGAAGCTGGCACGTCGAATGGGTCGTATGACCGAAATCATCCGCAACATTGCGGAGGGGGAAGGCAATCTGCGGCAGCGACTGGACACTACGCGTTTCGTACCCGACGAGACCGGCGAGCTCGGACGCTGGGTGAACAGCTTCATCGATAACCTAGACACCATTGTCGGACGGCTCAAACAGGCCAGCCAACATGCGCTGCACAACAGCGAACAGATGCTCAAGCATAACCAGGGGGCCAGCGATACAGCGGAGGAAGTCACGCTGACTATCAATCAAATGTTGGGCATGATCGAGGCCCAGCTGCAGACGGTCAGTAGTGCTTCGGATACCGCTGCGCAAATGAAACAGACCATGGGGCATGTAGTCGAGTCGGCTCGTGAACGTTTGGAAACCGTCAGTACTGGCACGCAGAAGATTCGAGATATTGTTGAAAGCTCGGCTCACAGCGTACAGCAGCTTGACCGGCGCTCCAGTGAAATCGTCGGAATGGTCTCGCTGATTACCGACATCACCAGCCAGACCAATTTATTGGCGTTGAACGCTGCAATCGAAGCCGCACGAGCCGGTGAACACGGACGCGGTTTTGCAGTGGTAGCCGATGAGGTGCGCGCGCTGGCATCGCGGACAGCCAACGCCGCCGAAGAGATAAGCAAGGGTATTACGTCGATCCGTGACGCTACTCGCGAGGCAGTGGCTCTGATGGAGCAAGGCGTTGCCGACGTCGACGAGCAGATGAAACAGGCCAGTACTGCTTCAGATGGTAACGACACGCTGCATCAAACAGTGGAGGAACTGTTCGAGGTAATCGCAGTGATGGATATCAACAGCAAAGAGCACGGCCGCCAGGCCGGACATGTGGCGCAGACCACCCAAGCGATGGCCGAGGTAATTCGAACCCTGCGCTACAGCTCTGACCAGGTCAAGGAAACGGCAGCGAGGCTGAATCAGTTATCCGACACGTTCCGAGTGAGCTCGGATCGTGCGTGACGCTAACGCTGCGGGTTGATTCAGCCAAGTCTGTTGCAACCCAGCCACACGCTTAGCGCAGCATTCGACAATCGAATCAGCGCTGCTCATCTGCCCAGTCGCCACTCATTTTCAGCGGCTCGCGCAGAAAGGTGAGCGCTCGCTGAAACATAGGATGGCAATCGCCATAAGGGGGTCGTCGACAGTTGAAACGACCTTACCTGACCAAGATAGTCGGCATTCAAAAGCCCAATTGCCACCAATCACGGCGTCGCTGATGCCAGCCTCTTCCGCCAACTCACGTAATGCAGCTTCGCTGGTTAACCGGCAAGCCGGGAGAGCGCCATCGTCTGCTTTCTGGCTGGTTTCTCCGGTTGGACAGTGTCAGCTCTTGGCCACTATCGGATCCGTACTCCTCGAGACGGATGCAGCTCCGTTATGCAACCGATTAGCCGTCATGGTCTGGCGCGAGGTGCCAGCCGCACAACCAGCGCGCCGATAGACGCCACGGTCGCTAGCACAACCACTCCGCTCCAGCCCCACTCGGCAAAGACCACACTCCCCACTCCGGCGCCGGTCGCCATTCCGATAAACACGCCTGTGAACAGCGCTGCATTCAAGCGACTGCGTGCAGGCGGATCGATGCCGTAGACAATCGTCTGATGGGCGACCAGCGTCGCCTGAATACCGAAGTCGAAACCGATGGCGGCTACCACGATCAAGCCCAGCTGAGCATCAACTGGAACTACATTTGCCAGGCCTAATGCGGCGAAAGAGATTGCAGTCAATGCCGCGCCAAGGCGAGTCACACGCTCGGGCCCACTGCGATCGGCCAGCCGGCCAGCTAATGGGGCGGCCAAGGCACCAGCAGCACCTGCAAGCCCGAACGCACCGGCCGCCGCACTGCCCAACCCGAAGTTGGCATGAAGCATCACGGCGAGTGTCGACCAGAATGCACTGAACGCGACCGACAACAAACCTTGGGAAATTGCAGCGCGACGCAAGGCTGGATACCGGGACCAGAGGTTTGCCATCGACCCGAGCAGCGCGCCGTATCCCAGCGATGTAGTCGGTGCGAATCGCGGCAACCCGCGCCAGGCGCCAACGCCGACCAGCGCAATGGAGACCGCCGCCAACCCGTATACCGCACGCCAACCGAACTGATCGGCAATCAAGCCGCTCAGGACCCGGGAGAGCAGGATACCCAGCAGCAGACCGGTCATGACCGTTCCGACAACCTTCCCACGTTGCGCCTCTGGCGCGAGGGTCGCGGCAGCCGGAACGATGTCTTGGGCCATTGTGGCGGCGAGACCAATCGCCAGGCTGGCGATAAGCAGGGTGCCGCCCCCCGGCGCGATGCTGCTGAGCAACAAGGCCAACATGAGCATGAAGGCCTTCGCAAGAATGATCTGACGTCGATCGTACCGGTCTCCCAACGGCGCCAACAGGAAGATGCCCAGCGCATAGCCAAGCTGCGTAAGCATCGGGATCATCCCTATCGCATACTCGCCTGCCTGGGTGTCCGCTCCCAGTACTGCCAATATTGGCTGGCTGTAATACAAGGTGGCGACGCTGAGGCCAGCGCCTGCAGCCAATAAAAAAACGAGCCCGCGTGAAGGCGCGAACGCGCTCTGTTCAAGCGCGGGAGAGAGATGTGCAGAGGTCATGGCGATTTCCGAGTGATCTGAACGGTAGCGTCATTCTCATCGCGTATTGAAAAGCTCTGTAGTAGCCTCAAATCTGTTATGCGAGCAGCGTATGAACGAACCTGTTGTACCCGGTCTTGATCGCATCGAATTGCTGCGTACCTTCATCCGCATTGTCGAGGCCGGCAGCCTATCGGCTGCCGCCGCGCAGCTGAGCACGACCCAACCCACCGTTAGCCGTCGCCTGCAGACGCTGGAAAGGTCGCTTGGCCTGCAGCTGCTCAACCGCTCGACCCACGGTATGCAATTAACCGGTGACGGAGAGCGGTGCTACACCTACGCCAAACAGGTACTGGAAAGCTGGACGGAGATGGAAGCCGAGCTGCTCGGCGCCCGCGAGGACCCTCGCGGAACGCTCCGCGTGCAGGTACCGCACGCCTTCGGGCAGGACCAGTTGATCGCCCCGCTAGGGGAATACCTGCACCAGTATCCGAACGTGAGCGTGGAATGGGTGCTGCATGATCGCAGGCCCGACTTCGTGGCCGAGGGGATTGATTGTGCGATCCAGGTCGGCGTCATCGAGGATCCTTCGGTGATCGCCATCCGCCTCGGCGAGGTGCCCCGGATTGTGGTCGCGGCGCCGAAACTGTTGGGCAGCGAGCCGTTACCTGGCTCGACCGAAGAACTCCAGCGGTTGCCCTGGCTGGCTCTACGGACCTATTACACCGACGAGGTTGTACTGACTTGCTTGGCGGATGGGCGCTCTCACCGTTTTTCGATCCAGCCCCGAGTGAGCACTGACAGCCTCTACGCTCTGCGTAGCGCAGCGCTCGCCGGGCTCGGCGCTTGTGTCAGCTCAGCTTGGATCGTCGCCCGAGATCTTGACGAGGGCCGCTTGATTCAATTGATACCGCAGTGGCAGGCACCACCTTTGCCTGTCTACCTGATCTACCCACATGCGCGCAGCGATCCCGCCAAGCTGCGCTTATTCGCCGAATTGATCCGTAGCCGCATGCCAAACCTCGTTGGGCTGCGGGCGGCAGGAGCGAACGCACTGGATCCGAACAGTCGCCGCTAACGCAGCAACTGGGTTAAGCCTTACGTAAAGCTCCATGCCAGTCCGCTTTTGGCCCAAGCGTAGACACGTGTCCGCCACCCGGCCAGGACTATGTCATCAGCGTACGGATCAGAGCTCGCACCTGTAAGACAGACGAATCTCAATGCTCAAGCCACCGTCGGCGGGCATGCTGATAAGCGTCCTGATCGCCATAGCCCAGGCGCGAGGCAATCTCGCCAGCGGCCAGGCCCTGCAATTCGAAGTGCTGCTCCAGCTCCGCCCGCACCAGATCGAGCAACTGGCGGAAGCTCAACCCCTGATCATCCAGACGTCGGCGCAAGGTCCGCGCA
This sequence comes from Stutzerimonas stutzeri, assembly GCF_024448715.1. Lineage (GTDB taxonomy): Bacteria > Pseudomonadota > Gammaproteobacteria > Pseudomonadales > Pseudomonadaceae > Stutzerimonas > Stutzerimonas stutzeri_AR. The sequence continues at coordinate 85,437 of NZ_JAMOHZ010000004.1, read as the reverse complement.
CTCTGATGCAACGCTGCGGCCTGCTCTTCCAACCGCGGAATTCGGCCTTCGGCCAGCGCTTCACGCATGTTGCGCGCCAGTTTCCCGGCCCAGCCGCTGAGCTGTCGCTGGCGTCCCAGGCGGCGTTCCAGTTCCTGACAAATGATCTCGTGCATCCCGGCGTGGCGAGTCAGTAGCGGTATGGCAAGGTCATCCAGAGCGAAGCACAAGCGATTGCTTGCACAACCGAAATGCACCGAATCACCGAACGCCTCGTTGTAATGCGCGTGATATGCGGGACGGGGGTGACTGAACTCCACTCGCGACGGCTGCAGCAAGTGGTTACTGGCCTCGCGCATCACGGTCAGGCTCATTACGAAGTAGTGCTCGATGGTGAAGCGAGCAAGGTCGTTTGGCGCATCGATCGTCACCTGGACGCCTGCATCCCGCTCAGTTTCGACGTAATCGATGGTGTCCATGTCAGACGCCAACCGGCCATAGCGCGCCCAGAGCCGCATGGCGTCCCCCACGTCAGCGCAGTAGCTGGCCGATATCGCCAGGACGTGCCGATCCTGTGCAGTGAAATGCGCAAACAGATGCAGGCCGATAGCAGCGTCATGCTGCTGCGCTTCCGCCAGTAACTCTTCCAGGGCAACCATGCTGTAGTCCCCTTCGCGATGCCGGCGCATGGCTTGTAGGTGACGCTCCAGAACCAAGCCCAACGCGCCGCGGTGGTAGCGCTGCGGATTGGCCACTTCTCGGGGATTTCTGTCCATTTCACGCATGACGCGGGCCAAGCCCCTGTTTTCTTATGTTGATGCCGCGCCTTGATGCGCAAACCAACAAGAGAGTGCCATGAACTCCGAACTGTTAGCCAATAATCCAACCCCCGTGGTGGTCGCCATTTTCGTTGCCTTCATGCTGCTGGAAATGGCCTGCGCCCGCTTCCGTCAACCCGCCTCCAGCCGACGCGACGCCATGCTGGAAATCTTCGGCTCGGGCATCCTGCTGCTGATCACCTTTCCGTTGATCATGATCGCCACTCACCAATTGCTCGGGCATTTCGCACCCCAATTACAGGGCCGCCTTGCGGACGTGCCGTGGTACGCCGCACTCGGTCTGTTTCTCGTGCTCGACGACATGACGCAATACTGGTGGCACCGCCTGACGCACCGCGTGCCTTTCCTGTACGCCCTGCACCGCGCGCACCATTCGGCGCCGTATATGAGCATCCGCATCGTCTACCGCAACAACAGCTTCTATTACATGCTGATGCCCGGCATCTGGCTGACCAGCGCACTGGTCTTTATGGGGCTGGCCAACTTTTACTATGGCTATCTGATCGTGAAGATGTTGGTGATATTTGGCGCGCACAGCAGCGTGCCCTGGGACGACAGGCTCTACCGAATCCGGGCCTTGCGCCCGTTCATGTGGCTGCTGGAGCGGACCATCTCCACGCCGTCCACCCATTCAGCCCACCACGGCCTGAACGCCGAGGACGGAATAACCAACTACAAGGGCAACTTCGGCAACCTGCTGTTCTTCTGGGACGTGCTGTTTGGCACTGCCAAGATCACCCGCCGCCGCCCGCCAGCCTACGGCATCGAAGATATGCGGCCGGTGAGCTGGCAACAAGAGGTGTTCTGGCCTTTGATGCGCGACGCGCAACCGAACGCTCAGCCGCAGGACAATACGGAGATAGCACGATGAATCTGAATGTCACCCTGATCGCTGGCTCCAGCCAGCCAACCAGCCAGTCCGCCAAGGTTGCGCGCTACTTGGCCGAGCGCCTGCAGGTGCTGGAAATCTGCGCAGAAGCCCAAGTCGTCGATCTTGGCCGCGCTCCCCTGCCGCTGTGGCCGGCGCCACCGGTAGACGAGGCTTGGGAAGAGCATGCCGAACAGTTGCAGCGCGCCGATGCGCTGGTGGTCATCACACCCGAGTGGCACGGCATGGCCTGCCCAGCGCTGAAAAACCTGTTCCTATATGCGGGTTATCGCGAGTTGGCTCACAAACCGGCGCTGCTGGTCGGTGTGTCCGCGGGCCTGGGAGGCGCCTACCCGCTGTCCGAGCTACGCGCTTCCAGCTACAAGAACTCGCGGATCTGCTACTTGCCCGAACAACTGGTGATCCGCCAGGTCGATCAGGTCATGAACAGCGCAAAGGGCACCAGCGAAGACGACATTCGCATCCGCCGCCGCGCTGACTGGGCTCTGCGTGTGCTTGGCGAATATGCCCACGCGATGCAAGGCCTGAGGGATCGCATCCAGCTTGAACACAGTGACTTCCATAACGGAATGTGAGATCGACGGGACGAGCATCATTTCGGGTCGAAAACAGCCTTCCAATAGCTGCTTGCGGCCCAAAAGCTCCATCGTCGCGGCCAGATAGTTAGTGAACTGCACTTAGACAACGCGCATCCATGCAGAACCTAACCCACCTACAAGCCATCATTACTAACGACCCAGTACGCATGCGGATTCTTCGCTTGGTAAAGGAGCTGGGACTGCCGGATTGTTGGGTGGCTGCTGGTTTTGTGCGTAGCGCGATATGGGATCAACTGCATCAACGCTCTCATTCGAACCTGCCGGCCGATATCGACGTGATCTGGTTCGACCGCGAGCGTGCTAGTGCGCAAACAGATGCAGCATTCGAAGCCGTTTTGCGATGCATGGACAGCACGCTTGATTGGTCGGTGAAAAACCAGGCACGTATGCATCTTCGCAACGCTGACCTTCCTTATGACTCGGCAACCGATGCCATGAGCTATTGGCCAGAGACAGCCACTGCAATCGCTGTAAGGCTTACCGAGCATGGCATCGAGGTAGCTGCCCCATTCGGCCTGGACGACCTTTTCAACCTGATAGTCCGGCCCACCACAGGATTCGAGAGAGCGAAGCGCGACGAGTATTTGAATCGCCTGCGGTTGAAGAATTGGCTCGCGACCTGGCCAGATCTTAAGATTCATGCGCCAGACTGACGCTTTGCGCTAATCAGCCGAATTGCCACTTCCGAGTCGTCGCCTCACCCGCACTTCGAATTCCCGCAGTTCAAACACGTAGCGCAACCGTCCATCTGCACCACCGCCTGGGTGCTGCACTTGCTACACAGCTGCGCGCCGGCGGGGAAGCCGTCGCCCGGTTCCAGCGCCGCGGCGCCCTGGCTGGCTTCGTAGGCGGCGCGTTTTTCAGCCAGGTACTTGCGCTGGGTTTCGTCCAGCGACTGGCCTTCGAGCATGCCGATGGCAATGAGATGGCGTTCCACCACGCCGCCGATTTCAGCCACGATGGAAGGCATGTAGACGCCGCCTTTCTTCAGATAGCCGCCACGCGGATCGAAGACCGCTTTCAGCTCCTCCACCAGAAAGGTGCAATCGCCGCCCTTGCGGAACACGGCGGACATGATCCGGGTGAGCGCGACGATCCACTGAAAGTCGTCCATGTTCTTCGAGTTGATGAAGATCTCGAATGGCCGGCGCTGTTCATGGGGCGTGCTGGCATTGAGGACCACATCGTTGATAGTGATGAACAGCGCATGCTCAAACAGCGGCGACTTGATCCGGTAGGTGATGCCAATCAGCGCCTCCGGGCGCTGCAGGCTTTCGTCCATCTGCACGACCGAGCCGGCTTTTTCCTCGACGACGGCGTGGCGTTCGAGGGCCTCGTCCACCACCTTGAAACCCTTGATGCGCTGCTCGATCTTGATCGCCATGGCTCCCCCGGACTTCAGCGAGGCCAGACACATCGTCAGCCCTCACGCTTGTCGATCCCTAGTCAGTATTTCCCGTAATAACCTTCCTTCAACGCGTCGAACAGATTGGCGGCGGTGTTCACTTCGCCATCGTATTCGACCTCTTCATTGCCCTTGAGCTCCACCACGCTGCCGTCCTCGAGCGTGAAACGGTAAAGCGTCTTTGCCAGATCCGCTTCCTTGACCAGCACACCCTGAAACGCCGCAGGGTTGAAGCGGAAGGTAGTGCAACCCTTCAGGCCCTGCCGCCATGCGTAGCGGTAGATGTCCTTGAACGCCTCGAAGGGATAGTCAGTGGGCACGTTGGCCGTCTTGGATATGGATGAGTCGATCCATTTCTGCGCGGCGGCCTGGATGTCTACATGCTGGGTCGGGCTGACGTCATCGGCGGTGATGAAATAGTCCGGCAGCTTGCGCCCCGGATCGACGACGCCCGGCTGCGCTCTGTCGTTGATCCGGCTGCGGTAGGCCAAAAGTTCGTAGCTGAACACCTCCACCTTCTCTTTGGCCTTGCGGCCTGGGCGAATCAGATTGCGTGCATAGTGATGAGCGAAGCTCGGCTCGATGCCATTCGAGGCGTTGTTCGCAAGGCTCAGGCTGATGGTGCCGGTGGGTGCGATGGAGCTGTGGTGGGTGAAGCGCGCGCCCAGCTCGGCCAGCTGTTCGGTCAGTTCGGGCGCGTACTCGGCGATCTTCTGCATATAGCGTGAATACTTGGCGTGCAACACGCGCCCTGCGACCCGGTCGCCGATCTGATAACCGTCTTCCCTCATTTCCGGTCGCTTGCGCAGCATCTCGGCGGTCACTTCGAAGATTTCGGCCAACAGCGGCGCCGGCCCCTTTTCCATCGACAGCTCCAGCGCCTGTTCCCAGCCGACCAGTGCCATCTCCCGCGCGACTTCTTCGGTGAATACGCAGGCCTCGGCGCTGCCATAGCGCAGTTTGAGCAGCGTCAGGGCCGAACCCAGGCCAAGGAAGCCCATGCCGTGGCGCCGCTTGCTCTCGATTTCGTAGCGCTGCTGAGCCAGAGGCAGGCCGTTGATCTCCACCACGTTGTCCAGCATCCGGGTGAACACACGCACCACTTCACGGTATTTGTCCCAGTCGAAGCGGGCATCGACGCCGAACGGATCGATAACGAAATGGGTCAGGTTGATCGAGCCCAGCAGGCACGAGCCGTACGGCGGCAATGGCTGTTCGCCACAGGGGTTGGTCGCCCGGATGTCTTCGCACCACCAGTTGTTGTTCAGCTGATTGACCCGGTCGATGAGGATGAAGCCCGGCTCGGCATAGTCGTAAGTGGACACCATGATCATGTCCCACAGATGACGCGCCTTGGCCCGCCCGTAAACCCGGCAAGCGACCAGACCATCTTCCCGGACGATGTAACCCTCATGCACTGGCCATTCGCGCCAGATCACCTGCTGCGGATCGTCCAGGTCCAGTTCGGCCTTTTCCTTGAGATGCAGCGGGAAGAGCAGCGGCCAGTCATCATCGGCTTCGACTGCCTGCATGAACTCGTCGGTGATCAACAGGCTGAGGTTGAACTGGCGCAGGCGACCGTCCTCGCGCTTGGCGCGGATGAACTCGCGAACATCAGGATGACCGACATCGAAGGTGCCCATTTGCGCGCCGCGTCGGCCACCGGCAGAGCTGACGGTGAAGCACATCTTGTCGAAGATATCCATGAACGATAGCGGCCCACTGGTATGCGCGCCGGCACCGGAGACAAAGGAGCCGCGCGGGCGCAGCGTGCTGAATTCATAACCGATGCCGCAGCCCGCCTTGAGCGTCAGACCCGCTTCGTGGACCTTGCCGAGGATGTCGTCCATCGAGTCGGTGATGGTGCCGGATACCGTGCAATTGATGGTGGATGTGGCGGGCTTGTAGTCCTGCGCGCCAGCATTGGAAATGATCCGCCCGGCGGGGATGGCACCGTTGCGCAGCGCCCAGAGAAACCGCTGATACCAGTGCTCGCGGGTCTCGCCGGTTTCGACGCCTGCGAGGGCGCGGGCGACCCGCTGCCAGGTGGCGTCAATGTCGGCGTCGACCGCGGTGCCATCCTTGCGGGTCAGGCGGTATTTCTGCGCCCAGATATCTTCCGATGCCGCCTGCAGGGCCATGCTGGAGGTGGTTCCGTTAGCTGCCGCGATGGGCCCGCCCGTCTTCGCCATGCGCCGCGCATCCTCGTGTCGTTGAATAGAACACCAGAACACGAAGCATAGTCACCGCTACGAAAAGCACCCACCCACATCCACTTGGCCGACCGGCAACGGCAGAGGCGGGTCGATACCCGGTTGGCTCGATGTCGGGAAGCGAGGCGATGCAGTAACCGGCGGAAAAAGCGCCACCGGCATGCGGTTAACGGGTCGTCAGAGCGACTCCAGACATTCAGCGAGCGACGTGCCGAGATTATCGATCAGCCGCTCGTAACCCTCGGCAGTAGCATCGATGCCGTTGCCCATGGCGTCCAGCTCGGCCAGTCTCACCGGCAGTTCTCTAATCAGACTGTCGGCCAGCCGTGGGCGGGTCGGTGGCTCGTGGAATACACAGCTCGGCCCGGCCTGCTCCAGCCGCTGGCGCATTTCGGCCACGTGGCGCGCGCCGGGCTGGGCTTCACCACCGGCGCTGAAAACACCGCTGTGCTTGAGGCCGTACGCCGCCTCGAAATAATCGTAGGCTTCATGGAAAACGAAAAAGGGTTTGGCGCTGGTACTGTCTAGGCGCTTGAGCAGGCGCTTGTCGAGCGCGCTCAACCGCTGCTTGAAAGCGGCAAGATTGGCCTGGTAGCGCTGCGCATTGGCCGGATCGATGGCGGCTAAATCCCCGGCCATTTTTTCGGCAATGACCAGCGCGTTGGCCGGTAGCAGCCATAAATGCGAGTCGAGGCTGCCAGGGCGGTGCGCATGGTCGTGCTCGTCATGTTCCGCCGATGCATGCTGTTCGTGGGACTCGTGTGGGTGATCACTATGCGATTCGTGCGCGTGATCGCCGTGCTCAGCGTGTGCGTTGTGTCCGGATTCAACATGTGTGTCGCCGAAATGGCGCAGGGTCAAGCCCGGCAGCGATTGCACGACAAGGCTTGGCCCCTTGCGGCCCTCCAGCACCGGCGCGAGAAAACCCTCCATGTCCGGGCCGATCCAGTAAAACAGGTCGGCGCTACGGATGTGCCGTACGTCGGAAGGCCGTAGCGCATAGTGATGGGCGGAAGCGCCGGCAGGGAGCAGCACCGCCGGTTCGCCCACACCATCCTGGACGGCAGCAGCGATCAGCTGCAGAGGTTTGATACTAGTCAGCAAATCCACCTCGGCGCGAGCCGGGGCACTGGCGAAGAAGGTGATGGTTAGAAGCAGTGGTAACGAAAAAAGACGGTACACGGGCAACACTCGATCGGACTGAATGGGTAACATAATAACGTCTCTCCACTACCTCGTCTTCGCATATGCCTAAAACACCGCTGGCCTGCACGCCCCACGATCACGAACACTGCGTCAGTCACGCGCTGACCGAAGCCGATACGCTCTGTGCGCGCTCCGGTGTACGCCTCACCGCGCTGCGCAAACGTGTCCTGGAGCTGGTCTGGCAAAGCCACAAGCCGCTCGGCGCTTACGACATTCTTGCCCAACTGACTGAGCAGGATGGCCGCCGCGCCGCGCCGCCGACCGTTTATCGTGCGTTGGATTTCCTCTTGGAAAATGGTTTGGTGCATCGCATCGCATCGCTCAACGCTTTCATCGGTTGCAACCATCCGGAACACCCGCATCAGGGGCAGTTCCTGATCTGTCGCAATTGTCATACCGCCATCGAGCTGGAACACCCAGCCATCAGCGATGCGATCACGACCGCGGCGGCCAGCGTCGACTTCAGCGTTGAGGGACAGACGGTCGAAGTGGTTGGCCTTTGCGCGCCGTGCCGGAGCGCCGCATGAGCGAAGCGCTTATCCGCCTGGATGACGTTCACGTGCGGTTTGCCAAGCAGGCCGTGCTCGAAGGCGCTCAGCTGCAGGTGCATCGCGGCGAAATCGTTACGCTGATCGGGCCCAACGGCGCAGGCAAGACCACGCTGGTGCGTGCCGTGCTCGGCCTGCTTCAGCCAGACAGCGGCACGGTCTGGCGCAAACCGAAATTGCGCGTCGGCTATATGCCGCAAAAGCTCCATGTCGACCCTACGCTGCCACTGTCGGTGCTGCGCTTTTTGCGCCTGGTACCCAAAGTGGACCGCGCCAGCGCTCTGACTGCGCTGGCCGAAGTCGGCGCCGAGCATGTTATCGACAGCCCGTTGCAGACCGTCTCTGGCGGCGAAATGCAGCGTGTTTTGCTCGCCCGGGCGTTACTGCGCAAACCCGAGCTGCTGGTGCTGGACGAACCCGTGCAGGGCGTCGATGTGTCCGGCCAGGCCGAACTCTATCGGCTGATCGGCCGTTTGCGGGATCGCCATGGTTGCGGTGTGTTGATGGTTTCCCATGATCTGCATTTGGTCATGAGCGCCACCGACCAGGTCGTTTGCCTGAATCGCCATGTCTGCTGCTCGGGCCATCCGGAACAGGTCAGCAACGACCCTGCTTTCGTCGAGCTGTTCGGCCAGGATGCCCGCAGCCTGGCGATTTACCACCACCAGCATGACCACAGCCACGACCTGCACGGCAGCGTGGTGCTCAAACCTCACGTTCACGGCCCCAATTGCAAGCACTAATCAACATGCCAGATTTTCTATTGAACGCCTTGCTCGCCGGCCTGGCCCTGGCCCTGGTAGCCGGCCCGCTCGGCTCTTTCGTAGTCTGGCGGCGCATGGCCTATTTTGGCGACACCCTTTCCCATTCGGCCCTGCTAGGCGTCGCGCTGGGGCTAATGCTGGAGGTCAACCTGACCTTGGCGGTGATCGTCTGTTGCGTGCTACTGGCGGTGTTGCTGGTGACCTTGCAACAACGCCAGCCGCTGGCATCGGACACTTTGCTCGGAATCTTGGCGCACAGCACCTTGTCGCTGGGGCTGGTTTCGCTGAGTTTCATGCAGGATGTGCGTATCGACCTGATGGGCTACCTGTTCGGCGATCTGCTGGCTGTGAGCCCGACCGATCTCGCCTGGATCGTCGCCGGCAGCGCACTGGTCCTGCTCATTTTGGCGCTGTTGTGGCGGCCGCTGCTGGCGGTCACCGTGCACGAGGAGCTGGCTAAGGTCGAAGGCCTGCCGGTAGCAGGAATCCGTCTGGCGCTGATGCTGCTGATTGCAGTGGTGATTGCGGTGGCGATGAAGATCGTCGGCGTTCTGCTGATCACCTCGCTGCTGATCATTCCCGCCGCGGCTGCCCAGCGCCATGCACGCACACCGGAACAAATGGCCTTCGGCGCCAGCCTGCTGGGCTTGCTGGCGGTGTGCTGTGGGTTGGCGCTGTCCTGGTATCAGGACACGCCAGCAGGGCCGTCAATCGTGGTGTCGGCGGCGGGACTGTTCCTACTGAGCTTCACCTGGCCACGCCGCTGAAACTGAAAGCCCGAACGTAGGCGGATGCAACCCGCCATTTAACGCTAGCCGGTATAACCACAGACATGAACCCGACCGCGCCCCTGCGCTATCTCCAAGGCTATCCGGACGCCCTGCAACAGCAGGTCCGACGTCTGATCGCCGAACAGCGCCTGGGCGATTATCTCGCCCAGCGCTACCCCGAGCGCCATCAGATTCAGAGCGACAAGGCGCTGTATGAATTCGTCCAGAAGCTCAGGCAGGCACACCTGAAAAGCGCGCCGGGCGTCGACAAGGTGCTCTACGACAATCGCCTCGACCTGACTCACCGCGCCCTTGGCCTGCACACCGCCGTATCGCGCGTGCAGGGCGGCAAGCTGAAAGCGAAGAAAGAGATCCGCGTCGCCGCGCTGTTCAAGGAGGCGGCACCGCAATTCCTGCAGATGATCGTCGTGCATGAGCTGGCGCACTTGCGCGAGAGCGATCACAACCGCGCTTTCTACAAGCTCTGCGAATACATGATGCCCGGCTATGCGCAGACCGAATTCGACCTGCGCTGCTACCTGCACTGGCGCGAACTGGCTTAACGACATGCCTCGGCAAAATAAAAAGGCGGCCCGGGATCAACCGGACCGCCTTTTGGCGTTACTGCGATCAGGCCGGCACTTGATCCGCTGCAGGCTGACGCGCCCAGATGCGGTGTTGCGCCAGTGCTTGCGCGAACGCCGCAAACACCGTGGTCACATCTGCATCGTCGCCTGTCACCAGGCCGGCATCTTCCGGCAGGTTGAGCGCCGTGAGCAGTTGCCGGGCATCGCCCAGCACTGCGATCGGCTTGAGGTGCTTGTAGGCTTCCAGCAGGTAGTGCTTGGCCACGCCGTTCTTGGCCATGGCCTGCACGCTCTGCGCCCCGCCCGGCACGAAGACCGCGTCGAAAGCAATGGACGGCATGCCGTCCATTGCTGCATCGGGCGTCAGCATCGTGCCGTCGGCGGTCTTGACCGGAGCCGGCGACGGACCGATCAGCTTGGCCATGGCGCCCTCGTCTGCAAGCTTCTGCTTGAAGGCGTCGATGGCCTTGCCGTCCACGCCGTTGGCGATGAGGATCGCCACCTTGCGCGACTTGATGTTGCCCGGCAGATGATTCATCAGGCTCAGCGCCGGTGAGCTGGCCGGGGTCGGCTGCTTGAGGCTCGCGGTCGGCGCTGTAGGGGGCGTCACACCGATGTTTTCCGCAACCCGGCGCGCCAGCTCCAGGTCGATATTGGCGAGAATCTCGTTGACCTGACGCTCGCGGATGAAGACGCGCTCCACCTTGCCCAGCTCGAAGCTGTAGGCACCAATGATGTGCTCCTTTTCCGGGGCGCTCATGCTGTTCCAGAACAGCGTGGCCTGGGAGAAATGGTCTGCGAAAGACGGGCTGCGCTGGCGAACCTTGTGGCCTTCCATACGTTCCGGATAGCTCTCGAAACCGCCGCCGCTGGCTGCCGGCGGGGTTTCCTTGGGCCAGCCGCTGTCGATGGAGTTGGGCTCGTAGTTGGCGCGGCCCTTGTTGATCGTCTGACGGTGGAAGGCATCACGCTGGTTGTTGTGCACCGGCGCAATCGAACGGTTGATCGGGATTTCGTGGAAGTTCGGCCCGCCGAGGCGCAGCAGCTGGGTGTCGGTGTAGGAAAACAGCCGGCCCTGCAGCAGCGGGTCGTTGCTGAAATCGATGCCCGGCACGATGTGACCGATGTGGAAAGCGGCCTGCTCGGTCTCGGCGAAGAAGTTGTCCGGGTTGCGGTTGAGGGTCATTTTGCCGAGCTTCTGCACCGGCACCAACTCTTCGGGAATGATCTTGGTCGGGTCGAGCAGGTCGAAGTCGAACTTGTGCTCGTCGGCTTCTTCCACGACCTGCACGCCCAGCTCCCACTCGAAGTAGTCGCCCATCTCGATGGACTCCCACAGGTCGCGGCGGTTGAAGTCCGGATCCTTGCCCGCCAGCTTCAGGGTCTCGTCCCAGACCAGCGAGAACGCACCGGCCACCGGCTTCCAGTGGAATTTGACGAAGCGGCTGGTGCCCTCGGCATTGATCAGGCGAAAGGTGTGCACGCCGAAGCCTTCCATGGCGCGCAGGCTGCGGGGGATGCCGCGATCGGACATGGCCCAGATGACCATGTGCGCCGACTCGGGCGTCAGGGAAACGAAATCCCAAAAGCTGTCGTGCGCCGACTGGCCTTGCGGAATCTCGTTGTGCGGCTCGGGTTTGACCGCATGCACGAAGTCGGGAAACTTGATCGCGTCCTGGATGAAAAACACCGGCATGTTGTTGCCAACCAGATCGAAGATGCCCTCGTCGGTGTAGAACTTGGTGGCGAAGCCGCGCACGTCGCGCACGGTATCGGCCGAACCGCGTGATCCCTGCACGGTTGAGAAACGCACGAACACGGGCGTCTCCTTGCCCTTGCCGGAGAGGAACGACGCCTTAGTCAACGCGCTGTGGTCGTCGTAGCTGACGAATACGCCATGGGCTGCGGAGCCCCGCGCGTGGACGATGCGTTCCGGGATGCGCTCGTGATCGAAGTGCGTCAATTTCTCGCGCATGATGAAGTCTTCGAGCAACGAGGGGCCGCGTGTACCGGCCTTCAGAGTGTTCTGGTTGTCGGCAATCTTCACGCCCTGATTGGTCGTCAGCGCCTCACCGGTGGCGTCACTGCGGGACACCTCGAGGTCATCCAGTTTGGCGTTGTGATTCTTGCGATCGACGGTGTCGGTACCGGCGAGCTCGCTGTGCTTTGGATCTTTGTCCGTCATCTTGGGCCTCGGTTGAGCAGGGTGTGCTTAACCGCGAAGGGACCTGGCCGCTCCAGTGCGGCCGGATAGTTGATCGATTCACGGCGTACCGGTTAGTGACCCGTCAAAGCTGTGCAAGGTTGCGCGTTCCGATGATTTGCTCGGCCTATCGGCTCAATGGCTTGTCTCAATGAACTGCAGCCTCGCTACGCCGTCCGGTTGCAAACGCGTAGAATGCACGCCTTTCGCCGACCATCCCGGCACTTACGACCGCACCCACAAGGTTCGCCCGTGATCGAATTTCAGCAAGTCCATAAAACCTATCGCGTCGCCAGCGGCCGCGGCGCTGGTCGTGAAGTGCCCGCGCTCAAGCCGACCGAGCTGATTATTGGCGCCGGTGAGGTGTTCGGCCTGATCGGCCATTCCGGCGCGGGCAAGAGCACCTTGCTGCGCCTGATCAATCGCCTGGAAGAACCGTCCGGCGGACGCATTCTGGTCAATGGCGAAGATGTCACCGCGCTGGATGCCAATGGCCTGCGCCGCTTCCGCCAGCGGGTTGGGATGATCTTTCAGCACTTCAACCTGTTGATGTCCAAGACCGTCTCCGACAACGTCGCCATGCCGCTGCGTCTGGCGGGCAACCATTCGCGCAGCGAGATCGACGACCGCGTCGCTGCCCTGCTCGAGCGCGTCGGCCTGAAAGACCAGGCGCGCAAGTATCCAGCGCAACTTTCCGGCGGTCAGAAGCAGCGCGTCGGCATCGCCCGCGCGCTGGCTACCGAGCCGGACATCCTGCTCTGCGACGAGGCCACCAGCGCCCTCGACCCGCAGACCACCGCCTCGGTGCTGCAATTGCTGGCGGAGATCAACCGCGAGCTGCGCCTGACCATCGTGCTGATCACCCATGAGATGGATGTGATTCGCCGCGTCTGTGACCGCGTCGCGGTGATGGACGGTGGCGCCATCGTCGAGCAGGGCCCGGTGACCGAGGTGTTCCTGCATCCCAAGCACCCCACGACCCAGCGATTCGTGTTGGAAGACGAGGCCGTCGACGAAAACGAGCAGCGTGATGACTTTGCTCATGTGCCGGGTCGCATCCTGCGCCTGACCTTTCAGGGTGATGCCACCTACAAGCCGCTGCTGGGCACGGTGGCGCGTGAAACCGGTGTGGATTTCAGCATCCTCTCGGGGCGCATCGATCGCATCAAGGACACGCCCTACGGCCAACTGACCCTGGCCTTGGTCGGCGGCGACATGGCAGCCGCGCTGGCGCGTCTGGATGCTGCTGACGTTCACGTGGAGGTGGTGCGCTGATGGAAGCCTTGCTGACAAACGTCGACTGGTACGAAATCTGGCTGGCAACGCTGGACACGCTGCTTATGCTCGGCGGCTCGCTGCTGTTCACCATTGTTCTCGGCCTGCCGCTAGGTGTGCTGCTATTTCTCAGTGGCCCGCGTCAGCTGTTCGAGAATCGCCCGCTGTACGCTTTTCTCTCGTTCGTGGTGAACGTGCTGCGATCGCTGCCGTTCATCATCCTGCTGATCGTTATGATTCCCTTCACCGTGCTGATCACCGGCACTTCGCTGGGCGTTGCCGGGGCGATTCCGCCGCTGGTGGTGGGCGCTGCACCGTTCTTTGCGCGCCTGGTGGAAACCGCATTGCGCGAAGTGGACCGCGGCATCATCGAGGCGACTCAGGCGATGGGCGCCACGACTCGGCAGATCATCTTCAGCGCGCTGCTACCTGAAGCACGTCCGGGAATCATCGCCGCCATTACCGTTACGGCAATCACCCTGGTGTCCTACACCGCCATGGCTGGCGTGGTGGGCGCCGGCGGGCTCGGCGACCTGGCAATCCGCTTCGGCTACCAGCGCTTCCAGACCGACGTCATGGTGGTCACCGTAATCCTGCTGTTGGTGCTGGTGCAGGTGCTGCAGAGCGTCGGAGACAAACTGGTTACGCATTTTTCCCGCAAATAACTGCCAAACCGGTTTGATAACTACTGTGCTCGGCGTTGGTTCGTCGAGTCGAAAAGGAGCCTTCCATGAAAAAACTGCTTGTCGCCTTCGCCGCTGTTGCGGCCTTTTCCGCCCAGGCCGCTGACGAACTGAACGTCGCCGCCACCGCCGTCCCGCACGCGGAAATTCTCGAATTCGTCAAACCGCAACTTGCCGAGCAAGGCGTGGAGCTGAACGTAAAAGTCTTCACCGACTACGTGCAGCCGAACATCCAGGTTTCCGAGGAGCGTCTGGACGCCAACTTCTTTCAGCACCAGCCATACCTGGACGAATTCAACAAGGGCAAGGGTACCGAGCTGGTCAGTGTCGTCGGCGTACATATCGAGCCCTTCGGTGCGTATTCCAGCAAGCTGAAATCGCTGGACGAGCTATCAAATGGCGCCACCGTGGTCATCCCCAACGACGCCACCAATGGCGGTCGCGCTCTGCTGCTGCTGCAGAAAGCCGGCGTGATCACCCTGAAAGAAGGTGCCGGCATCACCGCCACGCCGAGGGATATCGCCGAAAACCCGAAGAACATCAAGATCCGCGAACTGGAAGCCGCGACCCTGCCGCGCGTCCTGACCCAGGTCGACCTGGCGCTGATCAACACCAACTACGCGCTGGAAGCCAAACTCAACCCCACCGAAGATGCCCTGATCATCGAAGGCAGCGACTCGCCCTATGTGAACATCCTCGTCGCCCGTCCAGACAACAAGGACAGCGCCGCCATGCAGAAGCTGGCAAAGGCGCTGCACAGCGACGCGGTGAAGCAGTTCATCAAAGAGAAGTACAAGGGCGCGGTCGTACCGGCGTTCTAAGTCTTTGCAGACAACTGGCGGCAACAGCCGTCAGCCCCGCCAACGAAAAGGCCCGCAATATGCGGGCCTTTTCGTTTAAGCCAATAGGACGAGCCGTGCAGGTGAAACCCATCGGTCTGGATCGCCGCGCCGTTACTTCTGCGCGAGCACTACGGGCAATTGCTCGGCAAGTTTCTCGGGGCGCAGCGGGGCGCGGATAAAGCCGCGTAGGCGACCATCGGGGCCGATGAGTGCAAGGTTGCCGCCGTGATCGACGGTGTAGTTTTCCTTCGAGGTATCGGCCGGGATGAACGGGACACCGACGGCGTTGGCCAGGGTCTGGATGTCATCCAGCGGGCCGGTCAGACCGATAAAGTTGGCGCCGAAATAGTCCAGGTACTTCTTCAACTGCTCCGGGGTGTCACGCTCGGGATCGACGCTGACCAGAATCGGCTGCATCCGCTGTTTCGCTTCTTCGGGCAGTTTGCTGCGCAGCTGCCGCAGTTCCGCGAGGGTTGCGGGGCAGATGTCCGGGCAGAAGGTATAGCCGAAAAATAGGAGGTTCCAGCGCCCTTCGAGCTGGTCCATCGATACCGATTCGCCGTCCTGGTTGGTCAGCGTCAGGTCTGGCACATCACGCCCCTGCGGCAGCATGACGATGCCTGCATCCAGCAGCTCGGCAGTGCCGAGCTGCTGCTCAGTATTGAGCACCTTGTAAACCGTCAGACCGATGACCAGCGCAACCAACGCCACGAGGATGAATACGGTTTTCTGGATGCGTGTCATGAAGGTCCTTGGCGGGTGGCTAGATATTTAGCAGCAGATAATGATCAACCAGCAGCGCGATGAACAGCGCGAACAAGTACCAGATGCTGAATTTGAAGGTCTTGATGGCCGCATGAGGCCGACTGTCGCGGTAGAGCACGATAGCCCAGAACAGGAAGCGTGCACCCAGCAGCACAGCCGCAGCCAGGTACAGCGGCCCACTCATATGGATGGCGAACGGCATGAAGCTCACCGCCAGTAGCACGGCGGTATAGAGCAGGATGTGCACCTTGGTGTAATGCTCGCCGTGGGTCACCGGCAACATAGGGACATTGACCTTGGCGTATTCCGCCTTGCGGTGGATCGCCAGCGCCCAGAAGTGCGGCGGCGTCCAGGCAAAGATGATCAGCACCAGCAGCAATGGCTCGGCGGTCACCTGGCCCGTCACCGCGACCCAGCCGAGCAACGGTGGCGCAGCGCCGGCCAACCCGCCGATGACGATGTTCTGCGGCGTGGCGCGTTTGAGAAAACCGGTGTAGATCACCGCATAGCCAATCAGCGAAGCCAACGTCAGCCAGGCCGCAAGTGCATTCGTGAAGGCGAGTAACAAGCCCATGCCAGCCACGCTGAGAAATAGCGCGAACAGCAGCGCGGCAGCAGGCGAGACTCGCCCTTCGGCTAGCGGTCGTTTGTGGGTCCGCGCCATGACCGAATCGATGCGGCGGTCCACCACATGGTTGACTGCCGCCGCACCACCGGCACAGAGCGCGATCCCGAGATTGCCGAATAGCAGCACCGTCCAGGGCACGCCGGCGCGGGTGGCGAGGAACATGCCCACCAGTGAGGTGATGAGCATCAGCAGCACCACTTTCGGCTTGGTCAGCTCGAGATAATCGCGCCAGCTTGCCTGGGCGCCGCGTTCGCTGAGTAGAGTCGCCATGGGGATTCTCCTTGGTCAAGCGCGGGGCAGGTCGAGCCCGCCCGTGGTATTCGAATGGGTTCGTGGCGTCGCGTGCGGCTGAGCCATGGCATGAGGCCGGTGCGCCACGTAGAGGTGATGGTTGACCAACACGCAGACCAGCAGCAGCAGCGCGCCACCGGCGTTATGGGCAACGGCCACTGCCAGTGGCAGATTGAGCAGTACGTTGCTGATACCCAGCCCGATTTGCAGCACCAGCGCCCCCAACAACAGCCCGGCCAGACGCGTCAGGCCATGGCGCCAGAGCTGCCAGGCGAGTGCCAGCAGCACCAACGCCACGCTCAACGCGCCAAGACGGTGGGTAACGTGGATGGCGGTGCGCGCCTCGCCGTAAAGCATGCCGCCAAGGTAATTCGGGCCGATGTCATGCTGGGCCAGATTAAAGGCATTAGCGAAATCCATCTGCGGCCACCATTCGCCGTGGCATGTAGGGAAATCAGTGCACGCGACGGCCGCATAGTTGCTGCTGACCCAGCCGCCAAGTGTGATCTGGCCGATCACCAACAACAGCGCACCGGCGGCCAGCGCGCGCAGCCTGGCCGGCATCACGGGCACGTCGATGCGCATGCCCGACAACCGCAGGCTCAGCAGAAACAACAAGCTCAAGGTGGTGAAGCCGCCAAGCAGGTGTGCAGTAACCACTTGTGGCCAGAGCTGCAGGGTGACCGTCCACATACCGAACGCGGCCTGGGCGATTACGACCGCCAGTAGCAACAGGGGGAGCTTTAACGGCTGGCCCGGCTGCGCGCGCCGCTGCACCGCTTGTACGGCAAGCCCGAGAATCACCAGTCCCAGCGCGCCTGCGAAGTAACGGTGCACCATCTCGTTCCAGCCCTTATGCACCTCCAACGGCGCTTCGGGAAAACGCAGCGCGGCGAGGCTCTGCTTGTGCTCGCTCATTGGCACGCTAAGGAAGCCATAGCAGCCGGGCCAATCAGGGCAGCCGAGCCCGGCATGGGTCAGCCGCGTATAGGCACCGAGCAGGACCACCACAACGGCCAAAAGCGTGGCGGCGAGAGCGAGACGGTATCCGGGTTTTGCCATCTTGTTCTCCTTGGGCAGCCTGATTGGGACTACAGCGAGGCGGCCTAGTGCCTTGGTTCAGCCGATTTGGGAGATTTTCAACAAGTGCCTCAGATCGTCGAGGATGGCCTTGCCGTTGGCTTTCGCGTCGTAGCGCAGGACCAGATTGCCGTGCGGATCGACGATCCACAGCTGCGCGCCGCCGGGCGCCTCGGGGTGATGGGCATATACCGCTGGGTCCAGGGAATAGCGCTGCAGTTGCGGGTATTCACGCTGAAGACGCTGATCGTAATCTGCGGTCAGCGCCTGCCCGCTGGCGAGCGCATGGCTGGCGCGTCCGGCTTCACGCGCCAGGCCGATGTTGATCTGCCGCGCCAGATAGACAAGTTGCTGGCAATCCTCGGCGCAGCCTTCCGGCGCCGTAACCAGCAGTTCCCAGCGAGGCTCGGCCACTGCCGGCACGGTCACGCCGAGCGCATCGCGGCCCTGGCCGGTTGCGACCAGAGCGCCATCGTAGGTTCGGGTTTCCGGCACCCAGAAATTGAAACGGTACATCGCCGAGGCCAGCAGCATGGGGCCGACCACCACGGCCAGGATCAGCAGCAGCTGGAGCCGCCCGCGACGCCGTTGGGCAGGATAGATCGTCGGATTCATTGCATTCACTGCTTTCTCCCCCGTGCCTGATGCACGCCGAAGTAAATGAACAACGCCAGCAACGCTGCCGCCAGCGCAAACCACTGCACGGCGTAACCCAGATGCTGCTGCGGACGCATACTGGTGATCGGCCAGTCGGCGCGGTAGGCCGTCGGGCCCGGCTCTAGCCGTAACTCGTAGGCGACACCGTCGCGGCCGAGCAACTGCCAAAGCGCCTCGACATCGACGTGATTGATCAACCGTGGCCAACCCTCCGCCATTCGGCTGTTGAGAATGAAGGGCTTTCCGCTGGGTGCGTAGGTCCAGGCAGCCAGCTTCAGCGGGCGATCCGGCGTGTCGAATTTCGGTGGGATTCGCCGATCCGGCCAGGGTATCCAGCCACGATTCACCAGGACCCAGCGACCGCTGGGCTGATCCTGAAAGGGTTGCAATAGCTCGACGCCGACCTGTCCGTCGCGCGTGCGGCTGTCCAGCAGAAAGCTGTGCTCGGAATCGAAGCTGCCCTGCAAATAGATTCGACTGTAGGCGGGATCGGCAAGCTGTTCGATCTGCTCGGGCCCCACGGGCGCTGCCTGTTGGCGAGCCTCCTGGCGCGCCAGCATGTCGCGCTTCTGCTCCCCGCGCTCCAGCTGCCAAAAGCCCAGCCAGACCAGCACCGGTAGCAAGGTCAGCACCACCAACGTTGGCACCAGACCGGGTTTGAAGCCGTTCATGCCATGCCCTGCGGCGTATCGATCCGGCTGGCTATACTGCACCCCCACTTCCCCCAGTTCACCTGTCACGGCGGACCCGCTCATGCTCAAGGCGGCGATTGTTCTGTTATTAGTAGCCACGCTGGTCAGTCTGTTCAGTGGTTTGTTCTTTCTGGTCAAGGACGAAGGTCGTTCGTCTCGTATGGTCACTGCACTATTCGTTCGCGTCTCGCTTTCGGCCCTGACGATTGCGCTGATCGCCTGGGGTTTCTATACCGGCCAGTTGCAGCCGGGGTTCGGTTAAGACACATCGGTAAAACCATGATGGGTTTCTTCCCATCGTACGATCCCTGTCCACTGTTGCGACCATCGGCGCTTTTGCGCGAATAGCCGCCAGCCCCGATCCCGGTGCTACAGCACATAAACGAAGATGAACAGGCCGATCCACACCACATCGACAAAATGCCAGTACCACGTCGCGGCCTCGAAACCGAAGTGCTGCTCCGGCGTGAAGTGGCCGCGAAAACTACGCACCAGCATCACCGTCAGAATAATTGCGCCCATCGTCACGTGAGCGCCGTGAAAGCCTGTGAGCATGAAGAAGGTTGCGCCGTAGATGCCCGAGCCAAGCGTCAGCCCGAGCTCGGTATAAGCGTGCACATACTCCTCAGCTTGCAGGGCTAGAAACGAGGCGCCGAGGAGCACGGTCAAACCCAGTCCGAGCTTGAGGTGCTTGCGATTCCCCTTGCGCAGTGCGTGATGCGCCCAGGTCACGGTAAAGCTGGAGCTGACCAGCAAGAGGGTGTTGATCAACGGCAATCCCCAAGGACTGATGGTGCCTTCAGGCGCTGGATAGAGCTGGGGATCCGGGTTGTTCAGCAGCGGCCAGGTGTATTCGAAATTGGGCCAGAGCATGTTGCTGACGCCTTTGTCGCCACCGCCACCGAGCCAGGGGCCCGCCCAATAGCGGACGTAGAAAAGAACGCCGAAAAAGGCAAGAAAGAACATCACCTCAGAGAAGATGAACCAGCTCATGCCCCAGCGGAACGAGCGATCCATCTGCGCGCTGTAGAGCCCGGCACGGCCCTCGCGCACTACCGAGCCGAACCAGCCGAACATCATGTAGGCGATCAGCAACGCGCCGATGAAGAAGATCAGCGGGCCATTGGATTCTGCGCGCTCGGCCTTGAGGTCGTTGAACCAGGTGCCGAGACCATAAACAGTGACCAATAGCGCGATCGTGGCGATGATCGGCCATTTGCTCTGGGCTGGAACGTAGTAATTCTCGTGCGTGGTGGTCTGTTGGCTCATTGCAGACTCTCCTTCGCCGCCACCGCGGACGCCTGATCAACGACGGCGACAGGGGGTTGGCGAGACGTGATGTCGAACAGGGTGTAGGCGAGCGTCAGGTGACGCACGTCGGCGGGCAGATCACGATCGACGATGAAGCGCACCGGCATCTCGATGCGTTCACCGGGTTGCAGCACTTGTTGGGTAAAGCAGAAGCACTCGGTTTTGTGAAAAAAAGCGGCCGCCTTGGATGGCGACACACTGGGCACCGCCTGCGCCGTCATCGGCTTGTCGGTGGGGTTGTAGGCAACGAAGCGCATTTCCCGGCTGGAACCGGGATTCACGCTGATCTGATCGGCCACTGGCTTGAATTCCCAGACCATTCCCGCGGCATTGGTGGCAAGGAACTGCACCCGCACTTGGCGAGCCTCGTCCACCGTCTGCGTACCCTCGTAGGCGCCAGCGGTCTTGCCGTTAATGCCGAATGCCTTGCACATCACGTCGTAGATCGGCACCAGAGCGAAGCCGAAAGTGAACATTGCTACGACGACGAGCAGCAGACGGCGCACCAAGCGGGCGGTGGGCAGGGAATCGCTCATCGCATCTTCCTCGCATTGGGCCGTTTACCGAGCAAAACAGGCTTCGGCTTGGCACTCTTGCACTGGTGGGCTGAAGCCCACCCTACTCGGCTCGAAGTATGAATCTTTTGTAGGGTGGGCTTCAGCCCACCAGTGCAGCCAGTGGCCAACTCTCGAGCAGCCGCAGCGCACGCCATTGAAGCCACCATTCGTCCAGCTTCCAGCCTGCAGCCTTCAACGGCCCTAACGCTACTCATGCTTGGGCCCCGTGCGGTGCTCGTGCAGTTCCTCCACGCTCGGCGGCACGCTGAAGGTATGGTAGGGCGCGGGCGATGGCACGCTCCACTCCAGTCCCTCGGCACCGTCCCAGGGTTTGGCCGCAGCAGCCGGGCCGCCGCGGATGCACTTGATGACGATGAACAAGAACAAGAGCTGAGTGGTACCGAACATGAAGGCGCCGATGCTCGAGACCATGTTGAAGTTGGCGAACATCATGTTGTAGTCGGGGATCCGTCGCGGCATGCCGGCCAGCCCGACGAAGTGCATCGGGAAGAACGCCAGGTTCATGCCGATGAAACTCATCCAGAAATGCAGCTTGGCCAACGTCTCGTCGTACATATGCCCGGTCCACTTGGGCAGCCAGTAGTAGGCCGAGGCGAAGATGCCGAAGATCGCACCGGGCACCAGCACATAGTGGAAGTGCGCCACCACGAAATAGGTGTCGTGGTACTGGAAGTCCGCCGGGGCGATGGCCAGCATCAACCCGGAGAAGCCGCCGATGCTGAACAGGATGACGAAGGCCACGGCGAACAGCATCGGCGTCTCGAAGGTCAACGAGCCACGCCACATGGTCGAGACCCAGTTGAACACCTTCACCCCGGTCGGCACTGCAATCAGCATGGTCGCGTACATGAAGAACAGCTCGCCGGTCAGCGGGATGCCGACGGTGAACATGTGGTGCGACCAGACGATGAACGAGAGGAAGGCGATAGCGCCGGTGGCGTAGACCATCGAGGTGTAGCCAAACAGCGGCTTGCGCGAGAACGCCGGAATGATCGAGCTGACGGCGCCGAACGCCGGCAGGATCATGATGTACACCTCGGGATGGCCGAAGAACCAGAACACGTGCTGGAACAGCACCGGGTCGCCACCGCCCGCCGCACTGAAGAAACTGGTGCCGAAATGGATGTCCATCAGCATCATCGTTACCACACCGGCCAGCACTGGCATCACTGCGATCAGCAGGAAGGCGGTAATCAGCCAGGTCCAGACGAACAGCGGCATCTTCATCAACGTCATGCCCGGCGCGCGCAGGTTGAGGATGGTGGCGACCACGTTGATCGCGCCCATGATCGAGCTGATGCCCATCAGGTGGATGGCGAAGATGAAAAAGGTCACCGACTCAGGCGCATACGTGGTCGACAACGGCGCATAGAAAGTCCAGCCGAAGTTGGGCCCGCCACCCTCCATGAACAAGGTGCTAACCAGCAGGGTGAAAGCTGCCGGTAGCAGCCAGAAGCTGAAGTTGTTCATCCGCGGCAAGGCCATGTCCGGCGCGCCGATCATCAGCGGAATCATCCAGTTGGCCAGGCCGACGAAGGCTGGCATCACCGCGCCGAAGACCATTATCAGGCCATGCATCGTGGTCATCTGGTTGAAGAATTCCGGCTGCACGATTTGCAGGCCCGGCTGGAACAATTCGGCGCGGATGACCATGGCCATCGAACCGCCCAGCAAGAAGGCGCAGAAGCTGAACCATAGGTACATCGAACCGATGTCCTTGTGGTTGGTCGTCAGCACCCAGCGCATGAGGCCCTTGGCTGGGCCGTGGTGATGGTCATGCCCGACATGACCATGATCGTCGATCACTGCACTCATCGCCTGATCCTCTTACTGGGTGGCTTCTTCGGCCTGTTTGAAGACGAGCACGTCTTTCGGCGTGACCATGTCGCCCTTGTCGTTGCCCCACGCGTTACGTTCGTAGGTCACCACGGCAGCGAGGTCGACCTCCGACAGCTGAGGCCCGAAGGCTGGCATCGCGGTACCCGGCGAACCTTTGACGACGATACTCAGGTGGTTTTCCGCCTCGCCAGTGGCGATAGGCGAGCCTTTAAGCGCCGGGAACATCGGCGGCAGGCCTTCACCGGTCGGCTGGTGGCAGGACGCGCAGTTGGTCTGGTAAACCGTCTCGCCGCGGGCGACCAGCTCTTCGAGCGTCCATTCCTTGCTGGTCAGCTCGGCGAGTTTGGCCGCCTCGGCCTTCTTCTCGCCCAACCAGGCGGCGTAGTCTTCCTGCGACTTCACATCCACGACCACCGGCATGAAGCCGTGGTCCTTGCCGCACAGTTCGGTGCACTGGCCGCGGTAGATGCCGGGCTCGTCGATGCGGGTCCAGGATTCGTTGATGAAGCCGGGGATCGCGTCCTTTTTCACTGCCAGGTCTGGCACCCACCAGGAATGAATGACGTCCGCCGAGGTGATCAGGAAGCGCACCTTGGCGCCGACCGGAATCACCAGCGGTTGATCTACCTCAAGCAGGTAGTGCTCACCCTTGGGCGCAAGATTGTTGATCTGGTCGCGCGGCGTGGTGAGGTTGCTGAAGAATTCGACATCCTCGCCCAGGTATTTGTAGTGCCACTTCCACTGATAGCCGGTGACCTGGATATCGACGTCCGATTCGGACGCGTCGTAGATGTGGATCAGCGTACGGGTCGCTGGCACTGCCATGCCGACGAGGATCAGCAGCGGAATAATGGTCCAGAGCACCTCGACCTTGGTGTTCTCGTGGAAGTGCGCCGACTCCAGCCGCTTGGAGCGGCGGTGAGCGAACATCGACCAGAACATCACCGCGAACACCAGCACGCCGATGATCACGCAGATCCAGAAGATGGTCATGTGCAGATCGAAAACGGAGCGACTGACTTCTGTGGCACCGGAGCGCATATTCACGTCCCAGGCCGCCTGGGCCTGACTGAATAGCGACCACAGCCCAATCCCCATCCAGACTCGTGGATGTCGCGACATTGCGGGTTCCCCTTATGGTTCTTGTTATCCCGCCGACTGCTTCGGTCCGGTCGGGAACGAGCAACACCCTCGCATCAACGACCTGATCAGGCTCCGATCTGGCTCCCCCCAATTCCTGGTTGCCAGGCTTCGCTTTGCATGGACAGTCGGATTCAATCGGTACGCTTACGATCGGAGTATAGACAGCGATCCCGGACTGGCAATTTCGTCAGATTCTCCATCGGGTTCAGGCACTGGCTTCGGCTTCTGCGGGGTGATCGTTCTTCTTCACACCGCGAATATTCATTGCTGCCAGACACACCTGCAGCGTAATCAGCGCCCACGCCTCGGCGTGCCAACCCCAAATCACCCAGAGCAGGTTGCTCAGCAGAAAGCACCAGAAGCCCACCGTACGTCGGCCCGGCTTCAGCGAGCCGATCAGCCACGCCGCTAGAACCGTGACCACCATTGCCGGCCATTGCAGCAGGTCGATCCAATCCACATTGCCTCCGAGAATGCGTATGCGCGCCGGGCCATACCGGCACAGAGATTGGTGCTCGGCGCGCTGCGTATAGTTCCGGCGAGCCGCCTTGTGTTTCCTGTGTCCTTAGCGCTGTAGGTGGGCTTTAGCCCACCGAAGGTGTTTCGCTACCGAGAGGCGATATCCTCCGGCATGGGCCTGGAGACGTTCTGCTCTGGCGTATTGACTGGCTCGGCGCCAAGTTTCGGTGGGCTGAAGCGGAGCGCCGCCCGGCCCACCCTAGGAATGCCTGGCAGGCGGGCGCGATGAATGTGCGGGGTCCCCACCCATTCGCCGCGGCAGTTTCAGAGCAGATTCATCTGCTGTCCCGGCGGGGCGAAACGGCTGCAGTCGAGGCCGTAGTTTTGATCGCGGCGGTTGTAGCCCAGCCGCTTGCAGGCTAGCTGGAAGCGCTGGGCGAGCAGCTGCGCGAACTGCCCTTCGCCGCGCATGCGACTGCCGAAGCGGCTGTCGTAGTCCTTACCGCCACGCGATTGCCGCACCAGGCTCATGACATGGGCGGCACGCTGCGGGAAGTGCTCCTGCAGCCATTCATCGAACAGCGTTGCGACTTCATGGGGCAGCCGCAGCAGCACATAGCCGGCCGAGCGCGCGCCGGCGTCCCGTGCGGCTTCGAGCATGCGCTCCAGCTCCATATCGTTGATCATCGGAATCATCGGTGCGCACATCACGCTGACCGGCACGCCCGCTTCGTGCAGGGCGCGCAATACCCGCAGCCGCGCCGAGGGCGATGCCGCGCGTGGCTCCATGACGCGTTTGAGCTCGTCGTCCAACGTGGTCAGGCTGACCGAGACACTGACCAGCCGCTGTTCGGCCAGCGGCACAAGCAGATCAAGATCGCGCAACACCAGCGAGCCCTTAGTGATGATGTGCACCGGGTGCTTGAAGCGCAGCAGGATCTCCAGCGCTTGGCGTGTCAGTCGCTGCTCGCGCTCCAGCGGTTGATAGGCATCGGTGTTAACGCCGAGGGCGATGGGTTGCGGCACGTAGCCGGGCTTGCTCAGCTCCTGCTCCAAGCGCTCGGCAAGGTTGGTCTTGGCGATCAGCCGCGTCTCGAAATCGATCCCCGGCGACATATCCCAATACGCATGACTGGGCCGCGCGAAGCAGTAGATACAGCCGTGTTCACAGCCGCGATAGGGATTTACCGAACGATCGAAACCTACATCCGGCGACTGGTTGCGGGTGAGCACGCTCTTCGCTGTCTCGAAACGCACCTCGGTGGCGCGGGTCGGCGGTACGTCCTGCTCCCAGCCGTCGTCATACGCCTCGCTGCGGGTAGGGGCGAAACGATTGTCAGGATTGATCGCGGTGCCGCGGCCGCGCGGCGTGCTTTTCGGCGGCAACATGGGAGACTCCAAAAGCTGTATATAGATACAGTATCAGACCCGAGCGATTCATCGCCAACCCCGCCATGCCCGCCCGTCGCCGTGCCGCCCCGCAACCCATACAAATCAAAGCCGCGTAGGGTGGATCACGCTCCATCGATCCACCGCACAGGGATGTCGCTTCAGCTTGGTGCGCGACGCACCTGCACCGTCGTGTAGCCATCGCCGTGGTCGCCGCTCAGCTGGATAACGCCGCGCTGCGCCAGTTCGTGTGCGCGCCAGTAGAGAAATAGGTCGGTGGGAAAGAACCCATCGCAATGGCCCATGACTTCGGCCATGGCACGGGCCAAGGGCATCTCGGCGTGGCTGCACGCGTCCGTCAGTTCGCGGTCGATTCGCTGATGATCTTCGCCGACGGACCGCCCATCGATCCAGCGCCGTATCGCTGCGTTTTCCGCCATGGCGGCGCGCCACTGGCTGGCGAGGCCGGCGATCCTGACTGGCTCGACATCACGTGGCTGGTTCAGCGCTGCAAGATCGTCCAGCGGGCGCATGGACACCGCCATTCGCATGCCGACCCGGCTGTCACCGGTGCCACAAACAATTTCATAGAAGGGCAGCGAGGAGCCTTCCAACGCCGCCGCCACGCGGGCCAGCATCAGCTGTTCGGAGGCACTGTCGCCGTGCCAGACGCTCACCGAACGTGACTGGCTGCTTAGTCTCGCCAGCCACTCGGCATCGTCGACAATCCCGGAGAAATCTGGGCGAGGCTCCAATCCGACAGGCCAGACGCCTTCCCAGAACGCCACGCGCTCCGCACAAGGTGGGGATTCGATATCGACAAGCGGCCCGACGGCGAGGTCATCACGCAGGACACGGATCTCGTCGCCCTCGTCCAGTAATTGCCGGACGCTGTCAGCCGCGAGGTCGCCACAGGTGAGATGCCACATGGCGGATCTCCCGTCGATCAGTCGGGTTTTTTCTTCAGCTTCGGATTAGGGAAGAACTGCACGGCCTGCACCTGCGGGTCGGCGGGTTTCGGCTTGGCCTGGTTGACCCGCGTGCCCAGCTCAGAGGGCACCGATTGGCCCTGCGCATTGAGGGTATCGGCGTAGCCGCACTCGACGCACTCGCGATGCGGAACGCCATCGACATCCCACATCTTGATGCTGTCGGTGGCGCTGCACGCCGGGCACACCGCACCGGCGATGAAGCGTTTGGTGGTCGTTACCTTCGCATCGCCGCTCATGCCACTTCCTCGGTCAGGCCGAGGTGACGCAGCAGCGCGTCGGTAGACGGCTCGCGGCCTCGGAAATCGACGAACAACACCATCGGCTCCTGCGAACCGCCACGGGCGAGAATCGCCTCGCGGAAGGCGCGACCGGTTTCGGCGTTGAACACGCCTTCTTCCTCGAAACGCGAGAAGGCGTCGGACGACAGCACCTCGGCCCACTTGTAGCTGTAATACCCGGCCGCGTACCCGCCAGAAAAAATGTGCGCAAAGCTGTTGGGGAAGCGGTTGCTGGCTGGCGGACGCATCACCGAGACCTCGTCGCGAATGCTTTCCAGCACTTCGAGCACGCTGCGACCGTCGCCGTGGGTGGCGTGCAGTTCGAAGTCGAACAGCGAAAATTCCAGCTGACGCACCATCATCAGCCCGGACTGGAAATTCTTTGCTGCCAGCATCTGGTCCAGCTTGTCCTGCGGCAGGCGCTCCCCGGTCTGGTAATGGCCGGAAATGAGCGCCAGACCTTCCGGCTCCCAGCACCAGTTCTCCATGAACTGGCTGGGCAGCTCCACTGCATCCCAGGCGACGCCATTGATGCCCGAAGCACCGGCGTGCTCGACGCGAGTCAGTAGGTGATGCAGTCCGTGGCCGAACTCATGGAACAGTGTGGTCACTTCGTCATGGGTCAGCAGCGCCGGGCGCTCGCCCACCGGCGGGGTGAAATTGCAGACCAGGTTGGCTACTGGCGTCTGCAGGGTGCCCAGACAGGTGCGACGCTTGTCGCGAGCCCCATCCATCCAGGCGCCACCGCGCTTGTTAGAGCGGGCGTAGAGGTCGAAGAAAAAACGCCCGACGTGCTCGCCCTTCTCGCGAATCTCGAACAGGCGAACGTCCGGGTGCCAGCTGTCGAAGCCTTCCAGCTCGTGGATTTCAATCCCGTACAGGCGCTGGACGATGGCGAAAAGGCCGGACAGCACCTTGTCGATGGGGAAGTATTCGCGCAGCTCTTCCTGGTTCAGGCTGTAGCGTTGCTGGCGCAGCTTCTCGCCGAAGTAATTGACATCCCAGCTCTGCAGATCGGTAACGCCCTGTACTGCGGCGAAGGCGCGCAGCTCCTTGAGGTCGCGCTCGGCGAACGGCTTGCTGCGCTTGCCCAGGTCCCGTAGGAAACCCAGCACTTGATCCGTGCTCTCGGCCATCTTGGTGGCCAACGACAGCTCGGCGTAGTTGCCGAAGCCCAGCAGCTTGGCCAGTTCCTGACGCAGGTCGAGAATTTCTTCCATCACCGGACCGTTGTCGAACTGACCGGCATTCGGACCTTGATCGGAGGCCCGGGTGGAATAGGCGACGTAGACTTCTTCGCGCAGCGCGCGGTCATCGGCGTAAGTCATCACCGCGTAATAGCTGGGGAATTCCAGGCTGATCAGCCAACCGTCGAGCTCCTTGGCTTTTGCAGCTTCGGCCATCTGCGCCTTCGCCGAGTCGGTGATGCCGGCCAGCAGACTCTCGTCAGTGACGTGCTTGGTCCACGCCTGTGTTGCATCGAGCAGTTGATTGGAAAACTTACTGCCCAGCTCGGCGAGCTTCATGCGGATCGCGCCGAAACGCTGCTGCTCGGCTGGCGGCAGATCAATCCCAGAAAGGCGGAAGTCGCGCAGCGTGTGTTCGATGATGGTGTTCTGCGCCACATCGAAGCCGTCGGCTTCTGGGCTCAGCGATAAGGCCTGGTAGGCAGCGAACAGATCGGCGTTCTGCCCGAGTTCGGTGGCGTACGCTGAAAGCTTGGGCAGGCAGGCCTCGTAGGCGGCCCGCAATTCGGGATTGTTACGCACGGCATTGAGGTGGCTGACCGGGCTCCAGGCGCGGCTGAGACGCTCGTTCAGCTCGTCCAGGCCGACCACCAGATTGGACCAGTCGAGGCTTTCAGCCGGGCGGCTGAGCAATTCCTGCAAAGCGACGCGGTTGTCGCCGAGGATGATGTCTACCGCCGGCTCGACATGCTCCGGGCGAATCTCCGAATAGGGCGGCAGGTCGAAATCCCGAAGCAGCGGGTTGGTATCGGTCACGGCAGTTGCCCCTTTTGAATGGTTAATCAGCAACGCATGTTAAAGACAAATGCCCGACCGCGCAGCCTGGAAACGAGGCGATAGAACCGCTCTATCCCAACGAAACGGCGCAGCTTGCGGGCATCCGTACCGGCTATTGGACAGCCGCCTGCTCGGGCAATTCGGGGCGTCGCGCATAGCGCTGAGCAAGTACCGTGCAGACCATCAGCTGTATCTGATGAAAGATCATCAGCGGCAGGATGATCATTCCCACAGCGTTGGTGGCGAACAGAACCTGCGCCATGGGCACGCCGGTGGCGAGGCTCTTCTTCGAACCCGCGAAAATGATGGTGATGCGGTCCTCCAGGTCGAAGCCCAGCCGCTTAGCGAGAAATTGCGTCAGCCACAGCACGATCGCCAGCAATAGGCAGCAGGCCAGCACCAGCCCCAGCAGATTCCCAAGCGGCACCAGCTGCCAAAGGCCTTCGACCACCGCGCCACTGAAGGCCACGTAGATCACCAGCAGAATCGAGCCCTGATCGACGGTTTTCAGCCAGCCCTTGTTACGCGTCACCCAGGCACCGATCCAACGCCGCGCGATCTGTCCGGCAACGAAGGGCACCAGCAACTGCAGGACAATCTTGCCGATGGAGTCCAATGTCGAGCCGGCCTCGCCCTCGACGCCCATCAGAAGCAACACCAGCAATGGCGTGAGGAAGATACCGATCAGGCTGGAGGCGGCCGCACTGCAGATCGCAGCCGGAATGTTGCCACGCGCCAGCGAGGTAAAGGCGATGGCCGATTGCACGGTAGCGGGCAGCGCACAGAGATAGAGCATGCCCAAATACAGCTCATCGCCCACCAGCGGCGTCAACACCGGTTTTAGCGCCAGCCCCAGCAGCGGAAACATGACGAAGGTGCAGGCAAATACCAGCAGATGCAGACGCCAGTGGCCAGCGCCCGCCAAGATCGCCTCACGCGACAGCTTGGCGCCGTGCATGAAGAACAACAAGGCAATCGCCAGCGTGGTCAGCCAGTCGAAGAACACCGCGCCCCGGCCTTCGCACGGGAACACCGTAGCGATCGCCATGACCGCGAGCAGGGCGAGGGTGAAGTTATCGAACAGTATGCGGAGCTTGGACATCTCGAATCCTTGGTCTTGCGAGCAATGAGGATCGACCTTAACGTGGGCGCTATCTTCCGGCTAACGCCAAGCAGGCACTAAATGTCGCCAACCGGACAAAACATCGCATTGATCACCCGCCTCGGCGAGCTCAAGCAGCTGCCACGACCGGTGTACGGCCAACTGGATTCGCCGCCCAACCTCAAGCTTGGCTACCGTCACAGTCACCCTTGGGTGCAGCTGTCTCATGCGGTGGAAGGCGTGCTCGAGGTGCGCACCGACAGGGGTCGATTCATCGCGCCGCCACTGCGGGCAGTGTGGATTCCCGCTGGAATTACCCATCAAGTGTTCTGCGCGCCGGATACCTGCATTCGCAGCCTGTACATCGATCGTAGCGTAGCCGGCGATGCGTCCGAGCATTGCCGGGTCCTGCAGGTCAGCCCGCTGCTGCGCGAACTGATCCGCCACTTCAGCACTCTGCCCGAAGCTTACGCCGAAGAGGGCGCAGATGGACGACTGGTGCAGGTATTGCTGGACCAACTGGACAGCGCGCCGGAAGTCGAATTGGTACTGCCGCTGCCGGCCGAACCGCGCCTGCACCGACTGTGTAAGAGCCTGCAAGCACGGCCCGATTCACAGGAGGGCCTGGCCGACTGGAGCCAGACCCTGGGCGTGTCCGAGCGCACCCTGAGCCGGCTGTTCCTGCGCGAAACCGGACTGACCTTCCGGGCTTGGCGTCAACGCATGCGTCTGCTCAGCGCGTTGCCAGCGCTGGAGCGCGGCGAGCGGGTGACCGACGTGGCGCTGGGCTGCGGTTATGAATCTCTGTCGGCCTTCATCGCCGCGTTCCGCGAGCAATTCGGGGCGACGCCTGGCGAGTTCTTCCGCCCCGGCGTTCAGGGCGCGGATAGCCGTGCCAGTTGACGCGATCAATCAATCTTTTCGCCGGAAGCTTCCACGCTTACCGGCCCATCAGGAGACAAGCATGAACATCAGATCCCATCAGGGCCTTACACCGAAACTCGGCGAGCGCGTCTTTGTCGATCCCAGTGCCGTGCTCATCGGCGATATCGAGATTGGCGAAGACAGCTCCGTCTGGCCGCTAACCGTGATCCGCGGCGATATGCACCGCATTCGTATCGGCGCACGCAGCAGCATTCAGGACGGTAGCGTGCTGCATATCACCCACGCCGGCCCGTTCAACCCGGACGGGTTTCCGCTGATCATCGGCGATGAGGTTACGGTCGGCCACAAGGTGACCCTGCACGGCTGTACCCTGGGCAGCCGCATCTTGGTCGGCATGGGCTCGATTGTCATGGACGGCGCCGTGGTCGAAGACGAAGTGATCATCGGTGCTGGCAGCCTGGTGCCACCGGGCAAGACGCTGCAAAGCGGCTACCTCTACGTCGGCAGCCCGGCCAAACAGGCCCGTCCGTTGACGGACAAGGAGCGCAGCTTCTTCAGCTATACCGCGGGCAACTACGTGAAGCTGAAGAATCAACATTTGGCCGAAGGCCTTGGCTGATGAGCCGGCGATGCGCGGCCAAAACGCTCGCACCCGCGCAGAACCGGGGCGCAAAAGATCTGCGCCCGGATTGACCATCAGAGAAACATCCCGCCGGACGCCTCGATGCGCTGACCGTTGATCCAACGCCCGCCCTCGCCAAGCAGCGCGGCGACGGCAAGGCCGATGTCGTCCGCCTGGCCGACCCGTCCCAGCGCCGTGCTGCCGGCTACGAAGGCGTTGAGATCGGCGTTGTCGCGCACCGCACCACCGCCGAAGTCGGTCTCAATAGCCCCGGGGGCCAGCACGTTAGCGCTGATGCCGCGCGCACCGAGTTCACGCGCCTGGTAGCGGGTCAGCACTTCGATGCCGCCTTTCATCGCCGCGTAAGCCGCGTAGCCAGGCAGTGAGAAACGTGCGAGTCCGCTAGAGACGTTGAGAATGCGTCCGCCGTCGGCGATCAGCGGCAGCAAGGTCTGGGTCAAGAAGAACGGGCCTTTGAGGTGCAGATTCATCAGCAGGTCGAACTGCGCCTCGCTGGTTTCGGCAAAGCTGGCGTGCTGGCCGATACCGGCGTTGTTGACCAGAAAATCGAAGTCCTGCCGGCCGAAGCGCTCCGGCAGCGCTGCACGTAGCCGGTCGGCGAACCCGGCGAAGCTAACGCTATCGCCCACATCTAGTTGCAGCATCAGGGCCCGCGCGCCAAGGCGTTCGATCTCTTCGGCGACCGCCTGCGCCTCGGCGGCCTTGCTGTGATAAGTGCCGATGATGTCGACGCCCTCGACGGCCAGGTGCAGGGCGGAGCTGCGGCCGAGCCCACGGCTGGCCCCGGTGATCAATGCGATTTTGCCTTTCATGGTGATTCTCCTGAACGGTTTGGTTGGAGTCCCGGACACTCTATTGGCCTTTCATAGCCGGATAAATCATCGAGCAATGGATACACTGTTCGGGACTTCCGATTAATGGGGACAGCTCAATGAACCTGCTCGACCTGTTGCGCACCTTCGTCCGCGTCTATGAATTGGCTAGTTTTACTAGTGCCGCCGACCATCTTGGCCTGCCCCGCTCGACCGTCTCCGAGCAGATCCGCGCGTTGGAACAACGGCTCGGTGCGCGCCTGCTGCAACGCACCACGCGCAGGGTTCAGCCCACCCAAGACGGCCTGCTGCTATACGAGCGCTGCCGCGAAATGCTCGATCAGGCGGAAGAGGTCGAAGGGCTATTCCGCGACGGCAGTACGCTCTCTGGACGCTTGCGCATCGATCTGCCGGTCGCGCTCGCACGCAATTTGGTAATGCCGCGACTGGCCGAATTTCTCGATCGGCACCCGAACCTTGAGGTAGAAGTCAGTTCAACCGATCGTCGAGTGGATCTGGTGCGCGAGGGGTTCGACTGCGTGCTGCGCATCGGCGAAGTAACCGACACGGGGCTAGTGGCGCGGCGGCTCGGCAGCTATCCGCTGGTCAACTGCGCCAGCCCTGCCTACCTGAAGGCTCACGGCACGCCCAAAACACTCGGTGACCTGTCCCGCCATCAGTTGATCCATTACGTGCCGGTGCTAGGTGCCCGTTCGGCCGGCTTCGAGTACCAAGAGAACGGCAAGGCGATGTGCCTGCCCATGCAAGGTCGGGTAACGGTGAACAACAGTGACGGCTACAAGCAGGCCTGCCTTGGCGGTTTCGGCCTGATTCAAGTGCCGCTCGCCGGTGTGCGTGAAGCACTCGACCGGGGCGACCTGCAGCTGGTATTGCCCGACCATGTGCCGGCGCCGATGAGCGCATCGTTGCTCTATGCCCATCGGCGCAACCTGCCGCGGCGGGTTCGAGCATTCATGGACTGGCTGGGCGGCTTGATCGAGCAGGACATCGCCGCAGCGCAAGCGCTCGCGCAGCGTCTGCAAGCTACGGCGCGCTGACGCGACTCGCCACCTAGGCGCGCATTGCCCGGACGCCGAGGAGTGGGGACAATTGGCGGCCATCCAGCTGCCGGCCCTCCTCCATGCATCAGTCCACGATCCTCTTCGACCTTGACGGCACCCTCACCGACCCGCGCGAAGGCATCACCCGGTCGATCCAGTATGCGCTGGCCAGGCTCGATATCGACGAACCGGACCTGAGCAAGCTCGAACCCTTCATTGGCCCGCCTTTGTTGCAGGCGTTCATGCAGTTTTACGGCTTCGACGAGGCTCGGGCGTGGGAAGCGGTGGAGCATTACCGTGACCGCTTCAAGGCCACCGGCATTTACGAGAACCTGCTGTTCGACGGTGTGTTGGACATGCTCGAACACTTGCGCGGACAGGGCCGCACGCTCTACGTGGCGACGTCCAAACCCTCGGTATTCGCTCGCGAGATCGCTCGGCATTTCGCTTTCGATCATCACTTCAAGGTCATCTACGGCAGTGAGCTGGACGGCACACGCACCAACAAGGTCGAGCTGATCGCTCATTTGCTGAAAGAAGAGAAGCTGGAGGCGGGCCACACGCTGATGATCGGTGATCGCAAGCACGACCTGATCGGCGCCAGGGAAAACGGTTTGCAGGCCGCCGCGGTGGGTTATGGCTTTGGCAGCCACGCCGAGTTGATGGCCGAGTCGCCAGCCTATTACTACGCCACGCTGCAGGAGTTGCGCACGGCGTTCGCCTAATTCCGGAAGCCGCCGAGTCGCGCCTCAAGGATCCGCTGCTAATCGCGCTCGGGGGCGAAGCTCACCGGAGGCGAGCCATCGGCGTTGATCTGCTCGACGCGCGCCGGGCGACCTTCTGCATCGAGTCGAACCCGCCCGATACCCGCCCCGTTCCACAATCGCTCACCGGATCGGCTACGACTCGGCAGCCACGGCTGGACCCGCACACGACGGCGCTTGGTGAACCAGTTCAGCGGTGAGCGCGGCGAATAAAGCCAGCGGTTGAGCCGGTCGAAGATATCCAGCAGGCGGCGCGGAAATTCGTTCTTCACGCCGCTGCTGGTGATTTGCCACAGCCTGGGCCCCTCATCCCGGCCGCGAATATGCACCTCGTAGGCGAAGGAGTAATGCACGTCGCCGGAAAGGATCACGTAGTTACCCGGCGTGCGGGTATGGCGAAAAATGTTGAGCATGACCTGGGCAGCGCCCCGGTGGGCCATCCAGTTTTCGGCATCGACCAGCAGCGACTGCCCCGCCCAGCTGAACACCCGCTGCACGGTCTCGATCAGCTTCACGCCGAACATCGGCGCCGGCGAGACGATAATCACCGAGCGGTGGTCGAGCAGATGCTGCTGGAAGTCGGTCAGCGCTTCCCAATCCATCAGGCCCGAGGGGCGGCTGAGGTTACGCTCGTTGCGCCAGCGTCTGGTACGAGTGTCGAGCACCACCAGCGCCGGCTCGCTGGGCAGCACATAGCCCCAGTCGCCTCGCTGCAGCAGTTCATCGATCACCTCGTTGTGCAAGCCGCAGTCGAGTCGTCCATCCACTCCACTCGTCAGCAGATATTCGACCGCTTGCAACGCTGTACCGTAAGCCTCGGGCTCGTTGCCCCAGGCCTGGCACAAGAGGTAGCCGAGCAGCGCGTTGCCAATGATTCGCCGGGAAAAAGGATGGCCGTATGCGGTTTGCTCCCACCGGGCGCTGAGATTCCAGTCGTCGGTGATGTCGTGATCGTCAAAGATCATCAGCGATGGCAAATGCGCCAGCACCCGCTCGACCTGCGGCAACCCGGCGCGAAATGCTTCCAGGCAGCGCGCTTCGCGGGCGTACCGCTCGGCCAGTTCCTCGTCCAGTTCAGGAGGGCGTATCTCGATCAGCTTCCAGGGCTCCGGCGACCAGATCAGCAGGTACATGGCCAGCACTTCGGCCAGCGAAACCAGGTGGTTGTGCGCATTGGTCGTGGTGAAAACAGGCTTCTCAACGCCACCGAAGAAGCGCTCACGCAACGCCTCGTTGGACTTGAACGCTGGCAGCAGCTGCTCACGTCGATAGTAGGTCGCCGGGTGCGCCATCAGCTCGTCGCTGTCGGCGACCACTGCACCCTCCAGGCACTCGCCATACAGCCCAAGGCGGCGGATCAGCGCATGAATCGCTACCAACGTCGGGCCTGCCACATCATCGACATAGACCTGATCGCCGGTCATCAGCAACGCCGCCGGCCAGCGCTCGGGGGTCTGGCGCGCCTCGCCCAGCAGGGCGTCGGCCGCCGCCAGCCCGTCTGCCGCCGGGTGGTGCGGTTTGCGGCAGGAGCCATGCAGTAGATCGTCGTATCGCGAGCGGACAACGAACGCTGGCCGACGGGCACCGTCGTAAATCAGCTGTGGCGCCCAGTCGGCCACGCGCTGCTCTGAATCGTTGCGAATGATCAGCAGGTCGTATTCGATCAGTTGGTCGCAGGGCAGTGGTGAGTCGAGATGCACATCGATCAGATGCAGCCACGCCGCGGTGCCGATACGCAGATAACGGCAGGCATCGCCTTCCAGACTCCGTGTGCGTGGCGCCTCGCCGTCAGGGTGCAGTTCCAGGCGTAACTTCAGGGGCTCGCTGCCGACCAGCCACAGCACCAGCCGGTCCGCCTCCAGCCGGCGCAGCAAGGGGCCGGCGAGAACTGGCGGAAGGGATAGCGGCGCTTGGGATACAGCGGAATCGTTCATTCAGCGACTCGTTGGACTGCGGGCGAGGCTTGGAGTGTACCGAACGCCCCGCGCCACTCTCTAATTAGGGGAGACTGATGAATAGCTATACGAAGGCTATAGCCACTTTTTATTCTTTAAAGATATATAAATGTTATTAAACGATATTTTTAAGAATATCGCGCCTTGCCTAGTATCCGCTCTACGCCTCCTCACGCACCGGACCTTCGACCAGCAGGGAGACACGGAGAAAAACAATGAACACGCGCCTTCGCAACACAGAAGATCAGGACGAAGCCGGCATTCTGCGCGAAATCCAGCGCGCATTGACCGGCCTGATGTTCGGCTCGGTTGAAATCACCGTACACAACGGCCAAGCCGTGCAAATCGAGAGAAAGGAAAAACTACGCCTGCAGCCATCCGGCAAGCAGGCCTGACCCAACCCCAATCCCCACCCCGACCGGACCACCGGAGGGCGTGACATGAGCCAACGCCAGGAAAGCCAAACATGTACACGCCGACCCCGAACACCCTTCCGACGCAGCGCTGTCGTTGCCGAATGCGTTCCTGACGCACCTCAGCCACACGCCAGCCACCTCATTACGTCAACGCGTCCGCACGGATGCGAGAAGGAGCAATCATGTCCATCGGAAAATTCGCACTGGCCGTTCTGGCCAGTACTGTCATCGCTGGCCCAGCGGCCGCCGCCAGCGAACTGCTCAACGTGTCCTACGACCCGACCCGCGAGCTCTATGTCGATTTCAACGCCGCCTTCAACAAGCAGTGGCAAGCGCAGGGCCACGAGCCGCTGCGCGTCCAGCAATCGCACGGTGGCTCGGGCAAGCAGGCCCGCGCGGTCATCGACGGCCTGCGTGCCGATGTGGTGACACTGGCGCTGGCCGGCGACATCGACGAGTTGCACCGGATCGGCAAGCTGATCCCCGCCGACTGGCAGAGCCGCCTGCCGGATGCCAGTACGCCCTATACCTCGACCATCGTGTTCCTGGTGCGCAAGGGCAACCCGAAGGGCATCCAGGACTGGGCCGACCTGATCGAGCCTGGCGTCGAAGTGATCACCCCAAATCCGAAAACATCCGGCGGCGCGCGCTGGAACTTCCTTGCCGCCTGGGCTTGGGCCCGGCAGGAATACGGCAGCGAGGAAAAAGCCAAGGAGTATGTGACGCAGCTCTACAAACAGGTTCCGGTGCTTGATACCGGGGCGCGCGGCTCGACCATCACCTTCGTCAACAACGGGATCGGCGACGTGCTGCTGGCCTGGGAGAACGAGGCCTTTCTGGCGCTCAAGGAACAAGGCGGCGACCAGCTCGAGATCGTCGCGCCGTCGCTATCGATCCTCGCCGAGCCGCCGGTTGCAGTCGTCGACAAGAACGTCGAGCGCAAAGGCACCCGTGAAGACGCCGAGGCCTACCTGAACTACCTCTACAGCGACGAGGGTCAGCGCATCGCCGCCAGGCACTTCTATCGCCCACGCAACCAGGCGATCGCGGCTGAATTCGCCGAGCAGTTCCCGGCACTGAAGCTGGTGACCATCGATGACGACTTCGGCGGTTGGAAGACCGCGCAGCCGAAGTTTTTCAACGATGGCGGCATCTTCCACCAGATCTATCAGACCGAATGAAGCGACTGCGCTTGCTCCTACTGCGTTGAAGACCGGCTCGGGGCTGCTCATTTACCGCCCGTAAACTCCGCGGCCCTCGCCGGCCTTCGCCTTGTCTGAGCTGCGCTCGTGACGCTTCAGCCGACACATTGTTCGAATAGACAAGGCCGATCCATGTCCCGTCAAACCTCCCCCGTCATACCCGGCTTCGGGCTGACGCTGGGTTACACCCTGGTGTACCTCAGCCTGCTAGTGCTGATACCCCTGGGTGCCATGCTCGTTCATGCGGCGCAGCTTAGCTGGGCCGAGTTCTGGGCGATCATCACCGCGCCGCGCGTGGTCGCCGCGCTGAAGCTGAACTTCACGACCGCCCTTATCGCCGCCCTGATCAACGGCGTGATCGGCTCGCTGCTGGCCTGGGTGCTGGTGCGTTACCGCTTCCCCGGCCGCAAGATCATCGAGGCGATGATCGACCTGCCCTTCGCACTGCCCACCGCCGTGGCCGGCATCGCGCTGACCGCGCTTTATGCACCGAACGGGATGATCGGCCGGCTGGCCGCCGAGCTGGGTTTCAAGATTGCCTACACGCCCATCGGCATCACCCTGGCGCTGACCTTCGTCACCCTGCCCTTCGTGGTCCGCACGCTGCAGCCGGTCCTGGCCGACATTCCGCGTGAGGTCGAAGAAGCCGCCGCGTGCCTCGGCGCCAAGCCGCTGCAGATCGCCCGCCATGTGCTGTTGCCAGCGCTGCTGCCGGCCTGGCTGACGGGGTTTTCCCTGGCTTTTGCCCGTGGCGTCGGCGAATACGGCTCGGTGATCTTCATCGCCGGCAACATGCCGATGAAGACCGAGATCCTGCCGCTGCTGATCATGGTTAAGCTCGACCAGTACGACTACCACGGCGCCACGGCCATCGGCGTGCTGATGCTGCTGGTGTCCTTCGTGCTGCTGCTGGCGATCAATCTGCTGCAACGGAGGATTGCCCATGGCTGAGATGACCACCACCACCCTGTCCGCCCCGCTGGCCGCCAAGCCACGCCAGGGCAACCCGCTGGCACGACGTCTGCTGATCGTCGCCGCCTGGCTGACCTTCGCTCTGTTTCTGCTGCTGCCGTTGCTGGTGGTGCTGAGCGAAGCCCTGAAGCTCGGCCTGGGCACCTTCTTTAGCGCGATCTTCGAAGCCGATGCTCTCGCCGCGCTGAAGCTCACCCTGCTCGCGGTCGGCATTTCGGTGCCGCTCAACCTGGTCTTCGGCGTGGCCGCGGCCTGGTGCGTGAGCAAGTACGAATTCACCGGCAAGAGCCTGCTGGTGACACTGATCGACCTGCCTTTCTCGGTCTCGCCGGTGATTGCCGGGCTGATCTACGTGCTGCTGTTCGGCGCTCAGGGCTTCTTCGGCGAATGGCTGGCCAACCGTGACATCCAAATCATTTTCGCGTTGCCCGGCATCGTGCTGGCCACGGTGTTCGTCACCGTGCCCTTCGTCGCTCGCGAGCTGATCCCGCTGATGCAGGAACAGGGCACGCAGGAGGAAGAAGCGGCGCGGCTGCTCGGCGCCAACGGCTGGCAGATGTTCTGGCATGTGACCCTGCCCAACATCCGCTGGGGCCTGGTCTACGGCGTGGTGCTCTGCACCGCCCGCGCGATGGGTGAGTTCGGCGCGGTGTCGGTGGTGTCCGGACACATCCGCGGCTACACCAACACCCTGCCGCTGCACGTCGAGATTCTCTACAACGAATACAACCACGTCGCCGCCTTCAGCGTGGCCAGCCTGCTGTTGTTGCTGGCGCTGCTGATCCTGCTGCTCAAGCAGTGGAGCGAGTCCCGCCTTCAACGCCTCAAAGCCAACGCTGGCGAGGAGTAGTCATGTCCATCGAAGTGAACAACGTCAGCAAGCGATTCAACCAATTCAAGGCCCTGAACGAGATCGACCTGAACATCGCCAGCGGCGAACTGGTCGCCCTGCTCGGCCCGTCCGGCTGCGGCAAGACCACGCTGCTGCGGATCATCGCCGGGCTGGAAACGCCCGACAGCGGCCGCATCGTGTTTCACGGCGAGGACGTGTCCGGGCGCGACGTGCGCGATCGCAACGTCGGCTTCGTGTTCCAGCATTACGCGCTGTTCCGCCACATGACCGTATTCGACAACGTCGCCTTCGGCCTGCGCATGAAGCCGCGCCGCGAGCGCCCCACCGAAAGCCGGCTCAAGCAGAAGGTGCATGAGCTGCTGGAGCTGGTGCAGCTCGACTGGCTCGCCGATCGCTACCCGGACCAGCTCTCCGGTGGTCAGCGCCAGCGAATCGCCCTGGCCCGTGCCCTGGCGGTCGAGCCCAAGGTGCTGCTGCTCGACGAACCCTTCGGCGCGCTGGACGCCAAGGTGCGCAAGGAGCTGCGCCGCTGGCTGGCGCGCCTGCACGAGGAGGTGCACCTGACCAGCGTGTTCGTCACCCATGATCAGGAAGAGGCGATGGAAGTGGCCGACCGCATCGTGGTGATGAACAAGGGTGTGATCGAACAGATCGGTTCACCGGCCGAGGTCTACCGGCAACCGGCCAGCGACTTCGTCTACCACTTCCTGGGCGATGCCAATCAGCTGCAAATAGGGAATCGGCAAGTTCTCTTCCGCCCCCATGAGATTTATCTGGCGCGCGCTGCAGACGAAGGCCATCAGCCCGGTGAGGTTCGTGATATCCGCCCCCTCGGCGCGATTACCCGCGTAACTCTAAGAGTTTCCGGACAAAACGCCCCGATCGAGGCGGAAGTCGCCAGTGATCACGCCAGTCTGACCGATCTGATTCGGGGCGAGACGCTGTATTTCAAGCCGACCATCGCGGTTGCGCCACCTCATTCACATTGACTCTTGCGAGTAAAACGCTGCAGCAAAAAAAAGCGCGCCCAGAGGCGCGCCAAAGTTGAAGCGCACGCGGTATCTATTTGACCTGGGTAATCAGGTCCCGACGGATCAACGTCTTGATCTTTACCAGATGGTCATCCTCCTGGTCCTTCGCCTTTTTAAAGCCTTTGGCGATGTTCGGATGGCCGCCTGCTTCGGCCAGCTCGATGAGCAGCTCCCAGGCGGCGTTATCCTCCAACTCGATAGTGAGCAACGCGCCCATGCCTTGGGCGATGTTGGTGCGCGGGTCAGTAAGCACCTGCATCACGCCCATTGATTTGACCGCAGCGACATCCGCGCAAGGCGTCTGCGCCGTCGGGTCGGCACCCAGCGTTTCGATCGCTTCGGCGACCATGTTCATGTGTTCGAACTCTTCGTCGCGGATATGCTGGAGCGTCTGAATCAGGTCCGATTCGGCCGTGCCCAGAGCCTTGGCTTTGGCAATCATCGCGTCATACAGGCGCACGCCGCTACGCTCGAACGCCAACCGCTCGCCAAGCTTGTCGACCAGCAGCTCCGGGCTCTTGCCCAGCGCCATGTCGAAGGTGGACTTGAGCATGCCCTTGGCCGAGCCAGGGACCGGCACCGAGCCGATGCGGTCAGCCTCTTCGGCACGGGTGGCGCGCTCCAGCATGATTCCCTTGGAATCGCCTGGTACGTCCGGATGGATTTCGTTGACGGCGTCGAGCAAGAGCTTGGTGTCCTTCGGGGACATTTGTACGCCGGTAACGTTGGAGCCTAATTTCGCTGCAGTTGCCATGTCGATTCTCCTCAAGAAGCCTTGCGCATGCGCATGAGTTCACCACCCGGGGCCCATTGGTATCCGGCCGATACGATGTTCGACGCGATGCCCTCAGAGTTGAGCTGGTTGCGGTAATCCAGCGAGTTCTGCGGCTCTTCGCTCTTGTCGACGTACTGAGTGCCGCTGGTGCGCAGGTTGACCTCAGCGGCGAGGACCTGACGGACGAACTCGCGCTGGCTCTTGAACTCGATCATTTTCGGCAGCGGGCCGCCGAGAATTTCCGCCGGGTCGCGGCGCTCGATGTTCTTGAAGTGCTCGCAGGCGATGTTCAGGTGGCCCAGTTCGTAGTCGAGGAAGCGCTCCCACATCGCCTTGATGCGCGGATTGGTCTCCTGCTCGGCGCAACTGGCGTAGGCGTAAACTTCCATCGCCTCGTGCACCAGCCACTTCTCCATGAACGACTCCTGAGGGTCGGCCAGCGAGCCGTACTGGGTCACGTGCTGTTCTTCCACCGAGGCAATTTCGGCGTAGAGCTGACGAGCCAGCGGATCGGCGAACAGCGGCCCGACATTCATGTAGTAATCATGGGTCTGGAATTCCGCCGCGGTGATCATCGCGCAATGAATCTTGGTGATCAGTGCGGCCTCTTCCTTCGCGTAGCTGTCGCGAAGGTCGTTGGACGGATGGCGATGATGTTCGGACGTCTGCCGGCCGGGGACGATGTCGGTGTAGCCCTGAAGGATGTTGTTGGCATCCTTACCTTCGAGACGATCGAGCATCGCCGAGTAGCGATACAGGTGGTCGAAATCTTCCAGCAGACCGAAGCGATAGGTTTGCGCCTGGTAAGGATCGGGCTCGGTCTGCGCCACGGCGGCGGTGACTTCGATAGCGACCTGCTCGTAGGCGACCGTGGTCTCCAGCGGCGAGTGGTCAGCGGAAATCAGCCAGTTGATCATCGTTGCCTGGTGCTGCTCGACGCGGCGGATTTCCGCGAGCGGGCCGCGCAGTTGGCCGGTGATGCGCGCAATGCCGTGCTTGAGGCGTAGCGCATCGATCTCGATACCGTTCATCAGGATGATGCGCACCCGCGTAAAGGCGTCATCGTCGAGCTTGCTGATTGGCTTGCCGGCCATTTCCTTCCAGGTGAACTTCTGCTTTTCGAGCGGCGTGCCCTTGTTATCAAGAATGCCGGATAGGTTGTCCATGGAGCCTCCGTTTGAACGGCTTGTATTGGCTAGGCGTACGCATCCGTACGGCTAAATCACGGGTCAGCTGAGCTGACGGCCTAGAAAATGGACGAAGGCAAGCGGAAAAGAATTCCGCGGATTCTGTTGCGAAAACTCAAGGAGACGACAAGCGGCAGCTGCCAACCTCTTCGAACAAGCGCAGATCCATCGAGGCGAAATCGGGCGCGGCGCCTTGCCTGATCTGGCTTGAAACGAAGCGGCAGACGGCTTCAGCGAAGCGCTTCAAGCAAACGCTTCCGCTCGTCGGCGGGCAAGCGGCCCATGGCTTCGACACGTGCGTAAAAACGCTGCCAGTCGCTGTCGACCTGCTCGAATAACGCGGCGAAGGCAGGCACCCAACGATCATAGAGGCCGAACGGCACCAGGCTGGCGTTGTTCAATGGCTGGGCCATCCAGCGATCGAAACGGCTATCGCCCTTCCAAGGACCCTCACGCAGCTGCCGGTAGGCCTGACGCATCCGCTTGAATTCCGCACGCTTGGCAATCCGCATCTGGGGTTCGCTCAAATCGGACGCATACAAAGCGGCCAAGCGCTCTCGGGTCGCCAGCACCAGCCTGCTGAGATCCACGTAGTGGTCACGCGCCGCGTCGCTGGTCGGTGGCAGGCCCCGGCTAGCCCGCCACTGGCGCAGCCCTTCACGCTCGACAAAGGAGGCGAAGGATTCATTGAAGGCCGTGTCGTCGGTGACATACAGCTGCTGGTGTGCCAGCTCATGGAAGATCAGCCCGGCGAGGCGCTCGTCATCCCAGCGCAGCATGGAACTGAGCAGCGGATCGTCGAACCAGCCCAGCGTCGAATAGGCCTGCACGCCGCTCACCATCGTGTCGTAGCCTTCGGCCTTGAGCAGCGCAGCCGCACCCCGAGCGCGGCCTTGCTGATAGTAGCCGCGGTAAGCCACACAGCCGGCAATAGGGAAGCAGTGGGTCAGCGGCGCCACCGAAAACTCCTCGGTAGCGAAGACATTCCAGACGACATACGGCCGCTGGATGTCGGCATAGACCCGGTAACTGCCATTGTCCGGCAACGCCAACACGGTACTGGCGAAACGTCTGGCCTGCAGGGCGAGGGCGAGTCGCGTGCGCAATTTCGGATCGGATTCGGAATTGTCGATGATCGCGGCGATAGGTTCACGCTGCCGTAAAAGGTCCAGCTGGCCGACCGCCAGTTGCCCGTAATAGGTGCTGCAACCATTCAGACAAACGGCCAGCAATAGCGGAACCCAGAACAACCCTCGGGGGTCGACTGGGACGGTTTTCGGCTTTGAAATAAACAAACGCTCACCCGCCTACATGACCCACCGGGTCGGTGCGATGAGCCTACAACGACATCGAAGCCCACCCAACCACCGAGCACGCAGATGCCAAACAGCCAGACCGCCCACGGTCGGAGACTTTGTTCCATGCGAATCCTGATTCTTGCTCTCGCGCTAACCAGCCTAGGCGGTTGCGCCCTGTGGATGCCCAAGCCGGACCCCAACCAGGCCTGGGTCGAACTGGCTCCGCATGGCGAAACCGAACTGGTAGCCGTCGCGGTAGACCAAAAGCCGCTGGACGATGACCGCTATTTCCAAGTAACACCCGGCAGCCATCAGCTGGGCATGCGCTACCGCTTCGAAGTGGGGCCGGCCGATGTCGGCCGCGACAGCGAGGCATTGGAGCGCGACTGTCGCCTGACGCTGAGTTACGACAGCTTCGATGCCGGTGCCCGTTATCGCCTGGTCGCCGGAGGTTACGGTTTCCGACCCTGGGCCAAGCTCTACGACCAGCACGATCGACTGCTGGCCAAGGCGAGCGAACGCGGCTGTGGTGGTGTCGCCACGCGCTGATCGTCGCTGCACGTTGAAAAATCGGCCAGGCTGGCTCAGTCTCAGATGGCC
Organism: Stutzerimonas stutzeri; assembly: GCF_024448715.1. Taxonomy (GTDB): domain Bacteria; phylum Pseudomonadota; class Gammaproteobacteria; order Pseudomonadales; family Pseudomonadaceae; genus Stutzerimonas; species Stutzerimonas stutzeri_AR. The sequence continues at coordinate 40,953 of NZ_JAMOHZ010000004.1, read as the reverse complement.
GCGGCAGCGCAATGCTGAGCCAGCGGGCTTGCCGAGGAATCGTTCATGCGACTGCCGCTTGCTCTATCCGTGGCGCTTGGCCTGTCCGGCTGCGCCGGTCCCCTGCCCGCTCCCGATCCGAACATGGCTTGGGTCGATCTGACTGCACAACCCAGCGACATCTTCATGTCCGACCGCCTGGACGACAAACGCACGCCCGATGGTCGCTATTTCCAGGTCAGCCCCGGCGCGCATGAACTCGAAGCACGCTATGAATTCGAAATCAGCAGCGGCGGCTTCGGCATGTTCGGCGAAACCCAGTACCTGCGCTGTACCATGGTGATCCGCTATGACGATTTCCAGGCCGGGCGGCGCTACCTGTTCCAGGCGCGCTCGCTGGGCTTCACGCCACAGGGTTGGCTGCGCGACGAACAGCACAACGTCCTGGCGCGGGCCGAGGCCGAGCACTGTTACTGAGTCGTTCCGCCGGCCTTCCCTGCCAGCAAACCCGACAGCAAAGAGATAAACGATGTCCCGTATCGAACACACCCGTTTTTCCACACTCGATCTGGCGCCGATCCGTGATGACGGCGACGCCGGCCTCGCCCTACGCAACTCTCTGGCGCTGGCCCAACATGTCGAAAAGCTCGGCTTCGAGCGCTTCTGGGTCGCCGAGCACCACAACATGGACGGCATCGCCAGCGCCGCCACCTCGGTGCTGATCGGCTACCTGGCCGCCGGCACGTCGCGGATCCGCCTGGGTGCCGGCGGCGTGATGCTGCCCAACCATGCGCCATTGGTCATCGCCGAGCAGTTCGGCACGCTGGAAGCGCTCTATCCCGGCCGCATCGAGCTGGGGCTGGGCCGCGCGCCGGGCGCCGACCAGTTCACTGCCCACGCCCTGCGTCGCGATCGCATGGGCAGCGCCGACGATTTCCCAGCCGATGTCGAGGAATTGCAGCTGCTGCTAGGGCCGCGTCAACGAAATCAACGCGTGATCGCCATGCCAGGGGTCGGCAGCAATGTGCCGATCTGGCTGCTCGGCTCCAGCCTGTTCAGCGCGCAATTGGCGGCCGCCAAAGGCCTGCCCTACGCCTTCGCCTCGCATTTCGCGCCGCGTTACGCCCATGAGGCGATTCGCCTGTACCGCGAGAATTTCCGTCCGTCCGAGGTGCTCGACAAACCTTACGTGATGCTCGGCGTGCCGCTGATGACCGCCGACACCGACGAGCATGCCGAGTACCTGGCAACCACCGCCTACCAACGCATCCTGGCGTTGATCCGTGGCCAGAGCCTGGTTCTGGTGCCGCCGGTGAAAAGCATGCAGGGCAAATGGCTGCCGCACGAGCAGGACGCGGTGGGCAGTTTCCTCGGTATGGCATTGATCGGCGGACCGGAAAAGATTCGTGCGCGGCTGGACGTTCTGCTCGAGCAGACCCAGGCCGACGAACTGATCTTCACCTGCGATTTCTACGAGACCGCCGACCGCCACCGCGCCTTCGATATCCTCGCCGGGCTGCGCCAGGGCTGAAGAAAGGCTGGTGGGCTGAAGCCCACCCTACAGTGCTTAAGCGGAGCACCGCTCGACCCACCCTACAGGTCGGCGGCGTTCCGTTTCGTAGGGTGGGCCGGGCGGCGCTCCGCTTCAGCCCACCATTTGATCGTTGCTCTGCGAGGGAACGCTACTCCGGCGCTCCGCTTCCGTTTTCCGTTCGGCGAATGCAGCTGAACCCCGCCGAGCCACGCTGTTCGAACGTCCATGCGCAGTTCAGCGCGTCACGCTCGCTTCGGAAAACTGCATGAATTTCCTCCAATGGATGGCCGTGCTTGGCGTCCTGCTGTTGATCCTCGCCCTGGCGTCGGCCTATCTGCGCTGGCTACCGGTCACCACATCGCTGATCTACCTCGGCTTCGGCCTGCTGATCGGGCTCGGCATTGGCCTGTGGGAGATGGAGTTCATCCATATCGCCGGCTGGATGGTGCACCTCACGGAAGTCGCCGTGCTGGTGTCGCTGTTCGTCAGCGGCCTGAAACTGCGCATGCCGCTGCGCCACCCGGCTTGGAAAAGCGCCTACGTGTTGGCCGGACCGGTGATGCTCGCCTGCATCGCCGGGGTGGCGTTGTTCTGTCACTACCTGCTGGGCCTGAGCTGGGGCATTTCGGTACTGATCGGCGCGACTCTGGCCCCTACCGACCCGGTGCTTGCCAGCCTGGTGCAGGTAAACAATTCCCGTGACAGCGATCACTTGCGCTACGGCTTGTCCGGCGAAGCCGGTTTCAACGACGGGACCGCCTTCCCCTTCGTGGTGTTCGGCCTGCTGCTGATCGAACAGGGAGGGCTGGCGTCGGGCTGGGTCGGCGAATGGGCCGTGCATCGTCTGCTCTGGGCTGTCCCGGCGGGGCTGGTGTTCGGCTACCTGCTGGGCAAGCTGATCGGCAAGCTGGCGATCTACCTGCGCGCTCGATACGCCGATACCTCGATGTCGCCCAACGATTCGCTGGCGTTGGCGCTGATCGCTCTGGCTTACGTTGGTGCCGAGCTGATCGGCGCCTGGGGGTTTCTTGCGGTCTTTGCCGCCGGCCTGGGGCTGCGCCACGCCGAAATATCCGTGGCGAACAGATCCGAGACGCCCTCCGAAGAGCTCATCGCCCACGCCGTACCGCACTTGGCCGAAGGTGGCCTGGTGCCGCGTGAGCTACCGCTGAAAAACGACTCCATCGCCGAACCCAAGGTCGCCGCTGGCGTGATGATGGGCGATATCCTGACCTTCGGTGGGCAACTGGAGCGCAGCCTGGAAGTGCTGCTGGTCACCATGCTCGGCGTACTGGTGTCGGCGCACTGGGACTGGCGGGCAGTGCCGCTGGCGCTGGCGCTGTTCGTGGTTATCCGGCCGCTGAGCGTATGGGTGCTAATGCCGCGCCGCTATCTGGATCGCACCCAGCGGCTGACGGCTGGCTGGTTCGGTATCCGCGGCATCGGTAGCCTCTACTACCTGAGTTACGCCGTGACCCACGGTCTGCTGCCGGACGAGGCCGACGACATTATCCAATTGGTTATTTCGGTGGTGGTGTTGAGCATCGTCGTGCATGGGCTGAGCACCCAGCCGCTATTGCGGCGCTATGAACGCAGCCGCGGCCAGGCGCCAACGAACCATGTCTGATGCAGCGAGCGAGGCAGGCGCGCCGGGCAGCCGAATGGACCGCCGCTGCCGGGTGGCCTGAGCGATGACTCAGCTATCGGCGAGACGGAAGCCGACTTTCATCGTGACCTGGAAATGGCCGATCTTGCCGTTCTCGACGTGGCCGCGAATTTCGCCGACTTCGAACCATTCGACATTGCGCAGCGTTTTGCTGGCTTCGGCGATACCGTTCTGAATTGCCTCGTCCACGCTGGTGCGCGAAGAGCCGACAATCTCGATCTTCTTGTAGATGTGATGATCCGACATAGATTTCCCCTTCCGATCTGAAGAGCCTCCGCTCGGTAGTGACGCATCCTGTCTGCTTGAGGCCCGCGTAGCGTCCCGGAAGTTCAGCGCAACGCTTCAATAGAAGCCGTGATAAGGAACGTCGCAGGCGCGAAATAGCGTGTTCAGCAGGTGGGGTTTCGCTTTGCAGTAGGGTGGGCTTCAGCCCACCAGTGGTGTCAGCCAGTTGGTGGGCTGAAGCCCACCCTACTGCGGAACGTCGCCGGCCCGGCCCACCCTACCGAGCATCCCGGTCGATACGCTGATAGCGGTAGTGCTGCGGCTTGAACACCTGATTGAAATACCGTCCCAGCGAGTCCGCTTCGAGCAGCGCCTGTACCACCTCGGCCGGCACACGTTCGTAGCGGTACACCGAGCCGTTGTGGAATTCGACCTCCAGCGCCTGCTCGTCCGGGTCGTAACCCAGCGAGCGCAGGCTGCGGGAAGTCACTGCGACGCGCTTCATTTGGCGGTATCGGGCTGCCGCTTGAAGCCTTCGGCCTGCATTCGCCACAAGGCATCGAACTCACCGCCACGGCTGCGCAGCTCATGCGGCGGACCATCCTCGACAATGCGTCCGTCACGCAGAACGATGACCCGGTCGAAGCTCGCCAGGGTCGATAGCCGGTGCGCCACCGCGACCACGGTACGGTTATGCACCAGGTCGTTGAGTGCAACCTGGATTTCGGCCTCAGAATGGGTATCCAGCGCCGAGGTCGCCTCGTCGAGGATCAGGATCGGTGCATCCTTGAGAAACGCTCGTGCAATTCCGAGGCGTTGGCGCTGGCCGCCGGAAAGCATCACACCACGCTCACCGACCAGCGTGTCGTAGCCCTGCGGCAATTCGCGGATGAAGGCGTCGCAAAAGGCGCTGCGTGCGGCGGCAATCACTTCTTCATCGGTCGCGCCAGGGCGGCCATAGCGGATGTTCTCGCGAATGCTGCGGTTGAACAGCGCGGTTTCCTGCGGGACCACTGCGATCTTCTCGCGCAAGCTGTCCTGGCTGACGCTTCGGATGTCCTGTCCATCGATAAGAATGCGCCCTTCGTGCACGTCATCGAGGCGCTGGATGAGGTTGATCAGGGTCGACTTGCCAGCCCCGGAAGAGCCCACCACACCGACTTTCTGCCCGGCCGGGATATGCAGGTCGAGATGCTCGAACACCGCGCCGCGATCCGGATAGCGGAAGCTGATGTGCTCGAAGGTGATATCGCCTTCGGCCAGCAACAGCTGGGCGTCGCTGTCTTCCAGGCCATGCGGCTGGACGATGATGCGCAGGGTGTCGTCAATGGCACCGATCTGCTGGGTGGTGTCCACCAGCGCCAGTGCCAAATCGCGCGAGCCATGCAGGATGCGAAAGGTCAGCGCGCTGACCAGTACCACGTCGCCGGCCGTTACCGAGCCGCCGATCCATAAGTTGATCGCCCAGATCAGCATGCCGCCGGCCATGACCGACAAGCAGATGTCATGCATGACCCGCGCTTTCTCCAGATACATCCAGCTGCGGCGCTGAGCGCGGGCTTCATAGCCAATCTCTTGCGCCAGCCGTTCGGCCTCGCGGTCACGGGCGGAGAAGGCCTTGATCGTCCAGACATTGGAGACGGCATCGACCAGCTCGCCGCCGACCCGCGCCGACTGGGCGGCGAAGCGTTGATGCTTGGCGCGGCCGCGAATGCCGAAACCGGTGATCAGCGCGGCGACGATGGCGACGAACAGGATCAGCGCCACCGCCATGCGCACGTCGACGGTGAGCAGCACCACCACGGCGCCGATGAAATCGACGATGGGCGGCACGATCTTCCATGCCAGGCCACCATAGATCGCCCCGGCGGCCTGCCCCAGTGCCGAGATGCGATTGCCCAGCGAGCCGGCAAAATGCTCGGTGAAATAGCGCATCGGGTGGCCGGTCAGGTGCTTGAACAGGTCGACACGAATATCCACCACACTGGCCACCACCGTGCGACAGCCGAGCCAGCCGCCGAGGCGCCAGAACACGTTCTCGGTGACGATCAGACTGATGAACAGCCCCAGCGGAAACCAGACGTTGGCGGCACCACGGTCCGCGGTGCCCTGCGCCATGGAGTCGACCAGCAGCTTCATCCCGTACTGCACCGCCACCGCACAGCTGGCGGCGCCGATGATCAGCAACAGCAAGCCGCCGAAATGCCAAGGACGAACACAGATGTAATGCCAAAGAAAGGCGACCGGCCGGCTTGGAAGCGGCGCCTCCTGAGGCTTCGCTTTGGGCGGCTGGGCCGGTACGTTCATGGCAGGGCGTCGGCGAGCTGCAGTGCGGGGTTGAACTGGCTGAACCTCAGCTGCTGCAGACGCAGTTCATCGGCCAACCCCTCATGCACGCAGCGGTTGCCGTTGTCATCTGGAAAGCCCAGCAGCCCCACCGGGCAATGCCGGTCATCTGTCCAGCCTGGGTAATCCAGTACCGGATACAGGCAAATGCCTTCGACCGGAACCCCGCGCTGCATCGCCAGGCCCGCCTGCTCGCTGACGTAGCGCAGCCAGTCGCCGCGTACATCGCCCTCGGCACCGGTTTCGGCAATCAGCAATGGTCGTTTGTAACGCTGCCAGATCTCGCTGAGGATGCCCTTGAAGGGACGATAATCCGGGTTGTCGCGCTCGATGGTGCGGCCGTCGCCGAGGTACCACTGGTTGTCGGAGTAGTAATTGACGCCCAGCACGTCGAGGTATTCCGGCGCGCCGCCAAGGCCGGGCCAGACCTCACCGCAGAGCATGTCCCAGGCCTCGAACTGTGATTGACGAAAACGTTCGGCATCGCGTTGCGGACCGGGCCGGTCATTGGGTGCGACGACATGGATCGCCGGATCGACCTGGACGAATCGTGCCTGCGGTTCGACGTCCCGGATCGCCTCCATGGCAGCGATGGTCGCGCGCACCAGCTGATGCTTGAGCTCGAAGCCGCGCCCGCGCGCCATCGGGTTGAAGTAAGCCTCGTCGCCGCCGGCCCAGGACCAGAAGGAGATTTCGTTGAGCGGCGCATAGAAGGGCACCGCATCGGTTTCATCCTTGATCAGCTGCGCCGCCGCCGCGGCGTAGCAGGCGAAGCGTTCGACGAACTGCGGCCGCCAGATGTCGATATCGTCCGGCCAACCGTAATGACAAAGATCCCAGATCACCTGGGTGCCATGGCGCTGCGCCGCGTGCAGCATCGGCAAAAAGCTCGACCAGTCGTACTGGCCCGCCGTCTTTTCGATCAGATGCCAACGCAGACCGTCGCGCGCGCTACGCAGGCCGTGACGCTGGAGCACCGAATAGTCATGCGCCGCCCAACGATCATGCCCGGTAGCAGCGAGCAGATCGAGACGCCGGCCATCGCTACGACGATGGTTCGAGCATTCGAATCCACCCATGAAGAAACTCTTGAACAGCGTTGGCTGATACATTTCCGCCTCGCCTCAGGGTGCCTGCTCGGCCAGTGACTGGCTGTGTTCGGCGCTTTCGCCAGCCTCGGGCCCGCGTTCGGCTTCCTCGATGCGCTTGTACAGCGCCAGTGCCTGGCCGACCACCTGATCCATGTTGTAGTACTTGTAGGTACCAAGCCGCCCGACGAAGGTGACGCCGGGAGTTTCATCGGCGAGCTTCTGGTAACGCTTGTACAGCTCGGCGTTTTCCGGCCGCGGAATCGGGTAGTAAGGATCGCCTTCGGCAGAGGGATATTCGTAGGTAATGCTGGTTTTCGGATGCACTTGGCCGGTCAGGTGCTTGTATTCGCTGATGCGCGTGTAGGGCACGTCTTCGCTCGGGTAGTTGACCGTGCCGACCGCCTGGAACTGCTCCTGATCCAGCTGCTTATGCTCGAACTTCAACGAGCGGTACGGGAGCTTGCCGAAGCGGTAGTCGAAATATTCGTCGATCGGCCCGCAGAAGATCAGATGATCGTGCTGCACCTCGTCGCGGATCTCGCGGTAGTCGGTGTTGATCATCACTTTGATGTTGGGGTGCGCGAGCATCTTCTCGAACATCTTCGTGTAGCCGTATTTGGGCATCTGCTGGAAGGTGTCGGTGAAGTAGCGGTCGTCGGTGTTGGTGCGCGTGGGAATGCGCGAGGTCACCGACTTATCCAGCTGCGACGGGTCCAACCCCCACTGCTTGCGGGTGTAGCCACGGAAGAACTTCTGGTACAGCTCACGGCCGATGCCGTTGATCACCACGTCCTCGCTGGTCTGGATGTCTTCTACCGGCTCGGCTCGGCTGGCGAGGAAATCCGCCGCTTCCTGCTCGGTGGTCATGTTCAGGCCGTAGAGCTTGTTCAGCGTGGTCATGTTGATCGGAATCGGCACCTCCTGACCGTCCACCTGAGCCAGCACGCGATGCTCGTAGGGCCGCCATTCGGTGAACCGCGACAGGTAGTCGACGATGCGCTGGGCGTTGGTGTGGAAGATGTGCGGCCCGTAACGATGAATCAGCACGCCGGCTTCATCGTAATGGTCGTAGGCGTTGCCGCCGATGTGCGGTCGCCGGTCGACCACCAGCACGCGCTTGTTCAGCCCGGCGGCCAGACGCTCGGCGAGCACGCTACCGGCGAACCCGGCACCGACGATCAGGTAGTCGAAGCCGCGCCGGCGGCGTGAAGGATGATCGCTGGCGCCACCGCCTGCGTGTTCGGGATTGCTGTCTCGCAGGCTCAGATCGCGCATTGCATCTTCTCCTTCATCAGCGCCCAGGTGTGATCCCAGGACATGTCGCCGAGAATCTCGTCGGCGACTTTCAATAGACGGTCCCGATCTTCGGTATCGGCGAGGGCACGCTCCACCCCGGCAATGAACGCGTCGGGGGAATCGGCGATATGGACGATCTCGGTATCACCGTAAGTCCGCACCACATCCTTGATCGGAGTGGATACCACCGGGCAGCCGCCGGCGAGGTATTCCGGAGTCTTGGTCGGGCTGATGAAGCGGGTCGACTCGTTCATCGCGAAAGGCATGATCGCCACGTCCCAGCCCGACAGATACCTCGGCAGCTCGTCATAAGTCTTGGCGCCCAGGTAGTGGATGTTGTCGCGCTGCGGCAGGTCCGCCGGATCGATCTTGACCACCGGCCCGACCAGCACGAACTGCCAGTCGGGACGCTTCTGCGCGACATCGGCTACCAACTGGATATCGAAGCGCTCGTCGATCACGCCGTAAAACCCGAGGCGCGGATGAGGTATCTCGGCCTGGTCATCAGGATCGGCCTGCGTCCGGCGCGCCTCGGCGAAGTGCGCGACATCGACGCTGCTGGGGAAAGCATGCGCGTTGTCATGCAGTTCGCGTTTGGCTTCCCAGATGCTGTAACCGCCGGTGAATACCAGATCGGCGCGCTGGAGCAGTTCGCGCTCACGCTGTACCAGTTCAGGCGGCGCGCCGCGGAATGCGGAAAGCTCGTCCATGCAGTCGTAGACGGTGAGCTTGGGCTTCAGATGGCCGGCATAGCCCAGCGCCATCGGCGTGTAGTACCAGAGCATCAACTCACCGACGCCAAGTTTATCCAGGTAGCCATCGAGCAAATCACGTTGTATGCGCAACGCCGTTTCACCCTCGCAGCCCTGAGGCAGGCGCGGCACCAGCACCTGCACGCCGTTTTCCTCAGGACGCACTTCCAGCCAGGGCTGGGTGTCCTCGGTGGGGATCGGTTCTTCGAAGAACAGCACGTTGAAATCCCGCGCGAAACGCGACATCAGGTGCTGCGGACGCTGGTAGACGAAGCTCCAGCGAAGATGCGAAAGGCACAGCAGGGTTGGAACCAGCTCATCGAAGATGACTTCGGGCGGCGTTTCCTGCTTGTCAGGGGATTTTCCAATCTCGTATTGGTAAGGGCCGGCCCAGCTCATGGCAACCTCTTGCAGGATGGCGAAGTCCTTCAGAGTCCCTTCTGCCGCATCGCATAAGCCCACGCAGCCTGCGCAGGAAACAGAAAACCCGGGCCCGCTTGGACACCAACAACCGTCGCGACACCAAGCGCAACCCGCCGGCTATGGACGACGCCGGGTGAGCCAAGGTTCCCTTTGACGCAGCAAGCAGGTCGGTCATCGGCTGCCTGTCGTCTCGTTGGAACTTGGCCGAGCCTTCTTCGTCCTTATTCACAGGACGCCTGATTTACCCCGGCAACGGCGCTGCGTGCTCCGGCAGTAAAAAGCACCGCCGATTCGCCGAACCCAACCTTGGAGATGCATGCAGCGGCCGCGCTCATACGGTCAGCCGCAGACTCCGTGCGCGTCGAAAGAATAGCCATGCGAGGACGAAACATGATTCTGGTAACGGGAGGTGCTGGTTATATCGGCTCACACGCTGTTCTGGAGCTGCTCCTGGCGGGCCATGAAGTGCTGGTGCTAGACAACCTTTGCAACAGCTCGAAGATCGCATTGGATCGCGTCGAAACCCTGGCTGGCCGCAAGGTGCAGTTCGTCAAGGGTGACGTACGTAACCGCTCACTGCTAAATGCTTTATTCGCGTCGTATCCGGTCACTGCCGTGCTGCACTTCGCTGGCCTCAAGGCCGTCGGCGAAAGCGTGCGCGAGCCGCTGCGCTATTACGAAACCAACGTCAGCGGCAGCATCGCGCTGTGCCAGGCGATGGCCGAAGCCGGCATTTTCAAGCTGGTGTTCAGCTCATCGGCAACCGTCTACGGCGATTCGCCGAAGATGCCGATCACCGAGCATTGCCCGACCGGCATCCCGACCAACCCATACGGCCAGTCCAAGCTGATGGCGGAAAATGTGTTGAAAGGGCTGGCCGAGTCCGACCCGCGTTGGTCGATCGCCCTGCTGCGCTACTTCAACCCCATTGGTGCGCACGAGTCCGGCTTGATCGGCGAAGACCCCAACGGCATTCCCAACAATCTGCTGCCCTACATGCTTCAGGTAGCCGTGGGTCGCCGCAAACAATTGAACGTTTACGGCGCCGACTACCCGACCCCGGACGGCACCGGCGTGCGCGACTACATCCACGTGGTCGATTTGGCCAAGGGACACCTGAAGGCGCTGGAGCGGCTGAACCTGGTTCATGGTGTTTCCACGTGGAACCTGGGCACCGGCCGCGGCTACTCGGTGCGGCAGATGGTCACTGCATTCGAGGAAGTGATCGGGCGACGGTTACCGCACGTATTCAAAGCGCGCCGCCCGGGCGACATCGCGCAGTGCTGGTCGGACCCGGCTAAGGCCCGCGAAGAACTGGGCTGGAAGGCGGAACGCGACTTGTTGACCATGCTGACCGATGCCTGGCGCTGGCAGAGTCGTAACCCGCAAGGGTATGCCGTGGAAAAGCCCGCCGCAGCAACGGGCGCAACGGCCGACACCGCGCTGGCCAGCTGATGCGGCTACTCATGGCCGCGCTATGCGGTCCGAATAGCATCAGGCCGTTGCGGTGCTGCTAGATCTGTAAGGTGGGCTGAAGCCCACCCTACATGCTGCGGAGCGCCGCCCGGCCCACCCTACACAGCCGCTACGTGGTTACCTCCCCGCTCAGCAAGCCGATCGAGACCGTAGGGTGGGCTTTAGCCCACCGTTGCTAGCACTTTGCGGGTCGTCAGCCCTTTCCCTCCGGCAAGCCTCTTCGGTGGGCTGAAGCGGAGCGCCGCCCGGCACACCCTACATAGTCGCTACGTGGTTTACCTTTCCGCTCAACTCGTTGCGTAACCACTCGGCCAGTCGCTCCGCACGGCGATCCAGGCGGCGAGCCGGCACCCAGAGGGCCAGCCTGGCGCGGGTCTCGATAAATCCCCACGGCGCAAGCAAGCGGCCCTGACGCAGGTCATCCGCCACCAGCTGTTGCGGGGCGATGGCGACGCCCAGTCCAGCCAGCGCCGCTTCCAGCAGAAAGTAGAGATGTTCGAAACCCTGCCCCATCTGCAATCTCGCCGAGTCGAGGCCGCTGCCGTTCGCCCAGGCGGGCCAGGCCTGGGGACGGGATATGGTATGCAGCAAAGGCTCACCGAGCAGCTCGTCCGGCCGCGCCTGGCGTAATGCCGCATAGCGCGGATGGTGCGGACTCAGCACGGGTCCAATGCGCTCGACGGTTAGTTCATGCACCTGCATGTCCGCAGGCCAAGGCGGCTCGGCGTATAACAGCGTGGCGTTCAGGCCAGGTTTGCGTGGGTCCAGCTCACCCTCGCTGGCGGATAGCTGTAGATGTAGGTCCGGCAGCTCTCGATTGAGCCGATCCAGCCGCGGAATGAACCAGCGCGCCAAAAGGCTGCCCGGGCAACCGAGCACGAACGGCGCGTCCACTGTTTGCTGACGTAGTTCGGCGCAGGTGCTGCGCAGCCGTTCGAAGGCCTCGCCCGCCGAGTCGCGCAGCCGCAGCCCTGCATCGGTGAGTTTTACGCCGCGCCCTTCCTTGCTGAACAGGGCCAGACCGAGATCATCTTCGAGCAGGCGGATCTGCCGGCTGACGGCACCGTGGGTCACGCTGAGCTCGGCTGCCGCTTGGCTCACGCTCTGCAGGCGAGCAGCCGCTTCGAAGGCGCGCAACGCATTGAGTGGAGGAAGACCTTGGCTCATCGGTGAGATTTCCTGACAGATTGCAGCGATCTTATCGCTTTTTATCCGGGCGCAACTCGGTTAATTTCCAGCTCATCGCGCAATTTCTGGAATCGATTGCCGCCACCCATTCCCCGCAGGAGATGACCATGACCTCATTCCGCAGCGGCCCTGATGCCAAGGGCCTGTTCGGCCACTTCGGCGGTCAGTACGTCGCCGAAACCCTGATGCCGCTCATTCACGAGCTGGCCGCCGAATATGAAAAAGCCAAGCAGGACCCCGAGTTCGCCAAAGAGCTGGCCTACTTCCAGCGCGACTACGTCGGTCGCCCTTCCCCGCTGTATTTCGCCGAGCGCCTGACCGAGGCCTGCGGCGGCGCGAAGATCTATCTCAAGCGCGAAGAACTCAATCACACCGGCGCGCACAAGATCAACAACTGCATCGGCCAGATCCTCCTGGCGCGGCGCATGGGCAAGCAGCGCATCATCGCCGAGACCGGTGCCGGCATGCACGGCGTGGCCACCGCCACCGTCGCCGCGCGCTTCGGCATGCAGTGCGTGATCTACATGGGCACCACCGACATCGACCGGCAGCAGGCCAACGTTTTTCGCATGAAGCTGCTCGGCGCCGAAGTGATCCCGGTCACCGCCGGCACCGGCACCCTGAAGGACGCGATGAACGAAGCTCTGCGCGACTGGGTGACCAACGTCCACAACACCTTCTACCTGATCGGCACCGTCGCCGGCCCGCACCCCTACCCGGCCATGGTCCGCGACTTCCAGGCGGTGATCGGCAAGGAAACCCGCGATCAGTTGCAAGCCCAGGAAGGCCGCCTGCCCGACTCGCTGGTTGCCTGCATCGGCGGCGGCTCCAACGCCATGGGCCTGTTCCACCCCTTCCTCGATGACCAGAGCGTGAAGATCATCGGCGTCGAGGCGGCCGGTCACGGCATCGAATCCGGCAAGCATGCCGCCAGCCTCAACGGCGGCGTGCCCGGTGTGCTGCACGGCAACCGTACCTTCCTGCTGCAGGATGAAGACGGCCAGATTATCGACGCCCACTCGATTTCCGCCGGCCTCGACTATCCCGGCATCGGCCCGGAACACGCCTGGCTGCACGACATTGGCCGCGTCGAATACACCTCGGTGACCGACGACGAAGCCCTGGCCGCGTTCCATAAATGCTGCCGCCTGGAAGGCATCATCCCGGCCCTGGAAAGCGCCCACGCGCTGGCCGAAGTCTTCAAACGCGCCCCTGGCCTGCCGAAGGATCACCTGATGGTGGTCAACCTCTCCGGCCGCGGCGACAAGGACATGCAGACCGTCATGCACCACTACGACGAACAGGAAGAACACATATGAGCCGCCTGCAGACGCGCTTTGCCGAACTCAAACAACAGAACCGTGCCGCGCTGGTGACCTTCGTCACTGGCGGCGATCCTGATTACGCCACCTCGCTGGCCATCCTCAAGGGCCTGCCGGAGACCGGCGCCGACGTGATCGAACTGGGCATGCCCTTCACCGACCCGATGGCCGATGGCCCGGCGATCCAGCTGGCCAACATCCGCGCCCTCGCCGCCAAGCAGGACCTGGCCAAGACGCTGCAGATGGTTCGCGAATTCCGCCAGGGCAATCAGGACACGCCGCTGGTGCTGATGGGCTACTTCAACCCGATCCACAAAATGGGCGTCGAGCGCTTCATCGAAGAGGCGCTGGAAGCCGGCGTCGATGGTCTGATCGTCGTCGACCTGCCGCCGGAACATAACGAAGACCTCTGCGACCCGGCCCAGGCCGCGGGCCTCGACTTCATCCGTCTGACCACCCCGACCACCGATGACAAGCGCCTGCCCACCGTGCTCAACGGCAGCTCGGGCTTCGTCTACTACGTCTCGGTGGCCGGCGTGACTGGCGCCGGTTCCGCGACGCTGGAACACGTCGAGGAAGCCGTCGCGCGTCTGAAGCGTCACACCGACCTGCCCGTCGCCATCGGCTTCGGCATCCGCACCCCAGAGCAGGCCGCAGCGATCGCTCGCCTGGCTGATGGCGTCGTAGTCGGCTCCGCCCTGATCGACCAGATCGCCAATGCCAAGAGCAGCGAGCAAGCGGTCGAAGGCGTATTGGGGTTGTGTCGCGAGCTGAGCGAAGGAGTTCGGAAAGCTCGCGGCTGAAGGCTTTGGTGGGCTGAAGCCCACCCTACAGGAGCATCATGTGCGTGCTCCAAACCGTAGGGTGGGCTTCAGCCCACCTTTGCCCGTACACACCATCCGCATCACCCATGAAGGCAAGGAGGCCTCATGTCCAACTATCGCCGCAGCCAGGTGCCCGGCGGCACGTGGTTTTTCACCGTGACCTTGGCCGACCGCCAATCTCGGTTGCTGATCGAAGAAATCGCTCTACTTCGCCATGCCTACCGCCAGGCTCAACGCTCCCACCCCTTTCAAACCCTCGCCATTTGCGTCCTGCCCGATCACCTTCACGCCATCTGGACGCTTCCTGAAGGCGACGCCGACTTTGCCGGTCGCTGGAGTTTGCTTAAGAGCAGCTTCTCTCGACAGCTTCCGGCCACGCCCCGAAACCCGAGCCAGCTGCGCAAGCGAGAGAAAGGCATCTGGCAGCGCCGGTATTGGGAGCATCAGATCCGTGACGCACTGGACCTGCAGCGCCATGTGGACTACATCCACTTCAACTCGGTCAAGCATGGGCTGGTTGAGCGAGCCGCGGACTGGCCCTATTCGAGCTTCAATCGGTACGTCGAAAAGGGCCTGTTACCGCACGATTGGGCCGGTGGAACTGGGGCGGACGGCTCATTCGGAGAATAATCCAATGAGTGTGCGACGAGGAACCTGGTGGGCTGAAGCCCACCCTACGGGGTTGAAGCCCACGTTACATCTATCGGGTATCAACGACGCCACGTCCCGTTGCAGCTCGTAGGGTGGGCTTTAGCCCACCACATGCCACCCATCCCGTGCTTCGTTCCGCCCTCTGCACCGGACCAACCGCCCCCGGTGGGCTGAAGCCCCACCCGGCATAGCCTTAGACGCTGCGGCTCCCGTAGGGTGGGCTTCAGCCCACCGTGGAATACGCGGAGGGACGGACAATGCCAACCCTCCACCGTCGATGACCAATATCAACCGGCTCGATTTCGACCGAGCCGTCTGAGCGCGTAGGATGCCCTACACATCCCCAGTACCCAAGCGAGGAGATTGTCTATGCCCGATACCACCTATGCACCGCCAAAGGTCTGGACGCACGACGCACCGTCGGGCGGCAAGTTCGCCAGTATCAATGCCCCGACCGCCGGCGCGCGGGAGGAACGGGCGCTCCCGGTCGGCAAGCATCCGCTGCAGCTCTACTCGCTGGCCACGCCCAACGGCGTGAAGGTCACCATCATGCTCGAAGAGTTGCTCGCCCTCGGTCATACCGGTGCCGAGTACGACGCCTGGCTGATCAAGATAGGCGACGGCGATCAGTTCGGGAGCGGCTTCGTCGAGATCAACCCGAACTCCAAAATCCCCGCGTTGACCGACCACAGCCTCGACACACCGGTACGCGTGTTCGAGTCCGGCTCGATCCTCGTCTACCTCGCTGAGAAATTCGGCGCTTTCCTGCCCACGGAAACCCGCGCACGGACCGAAACCCTGAACTGGCTGTTCTGGCAGATGGGCTCGGCGCCCTTCCTCGGCGGCGGTTTCGGGCATTTCTATGCCTACGCGCCGGAAAAGTACGAGTATCCGATCAACCGCTACGCGATGGAGGTCAAGCGCCAGCTCGACGTGCTCGACCGCCAGCTGGCCGAAAACCGCTACATCGCGGGCGACGAATACACCATCGCGGACATGGCGATCTGGCCTTGGTATGGCGTGCTGGCGCGCGGCGAGCTGTATAACGCTGCCGAATTTCTCTCGGTGCAGGACTACAAGCATGTGCAGCGCTGGGCCGCTGAAGTGGCCGAACGCCCTGCCGTAATCCGCGGCCGCAAGGTCAATCGTACCTGGGGCGACGAGTCGGAACAGGTGCCTGAACGGCATAGCGCCTCGGACCTCGACTGATTGGCCCGATCGACGCGTAGGGTGGAAAACGGCATCGCCTTTTCCACCGTCACCCCGGGCCTCGCCGTAGCCAAGAGAACGTAGGATGGGCCGTGCGGCGTTCCGCTTCAGCCCACCAATGCGTCTACCTCTGGTGGGCTGAAGCCCACCCTACCCTTACCACTAGCACCGCTCGCCTCGGCGGCCGGCCGACGCTCATCGCAACCGGCGTTGCCTGCCGCCAACCCCAGGCAATCTTCGACAAAAACACCTACGCCACTAGCCAAGCCAGTCGCGTAGTGTGGGCCGGGCGGCGTTCCGCCACCAACATCCCGTTCACCTCTGATGGACTACGGCCCTCCATAGAGGATCGCTCGGTCAGGGTTTAAACCAAGGCAGTGGCTCGATGGGTTGCACCCAACCTACGGAGCGGGTGTCCGAGCCAGCGAACTGCCATAGCGCTCGTGCAAGGCGAGTCTGACCGCTGATCCTCCAGTTCTGAACTATGGCAGTACGGCCTGACCCAATGTTCATGAGCGTTGCACGTGAGACCGGTGACGCAGCCATCATTCATGGCTGCTCCACCCCGACCTTTCGTCAGGCCATCCTGATAAGCGCAGCGCTCCAGATACCTAGTTGTTCAACACAACGCGAGGTGAACCATGAAACACACACTGGTAGCAGCGTTCGCAACACCAACCGACGCCAGCCGCACCTATGGCGACCTGATGTCGAGAGGCATTGCTCGGGAGCAGATTCATACCGTGGGCGCCGATAGCGCGGAAATACATGGCTACGACGCACCCTACTCCACCGCCAACAGCACGGTAGACCGGACACATCACGAGTCCAAAGTAGCCCACTTCTTCAAGTCGCTTTTTGGCCATGAGCCGCACGAAGATCATCGCCGCCACGCCACGGCCTATCCAGAGGCCGTGCGCCGAGGCGCCACGGTGATCGCAGTCGACGTGTACGACGACGATCAGTTGGTCAGGGCGCGCGATGCGCTGGAGTACAACGGCGCCATTAGCATTGACGAGAGCGGAACCGGTGCCAGCGGTACGGCGGCCACGCAGGGCTATGCCGGGCCGACCAGCCCTTATGCCGGTGCGACCGGCGGCGACAGTCATCTCGACAAGCATTTCGTTGGGTCAACCACCACGACCTCCAATACCCATTCCGACAGCGAGCGCCTCGCCCACGCGGCGGGCGCCGGCCCGACTGGCGACCCGTCCGCTACCAACCATGACAGGACAGCTACTGTCGATACGGACCGATACGATGTCGGCAGCAGCGCCAAACGAGCCGGTACGGATTTTCCAGACACCTTGGCGACCAACCCCGTGACCGGCGGCGGAAACACCGTGCACGAATCCGGACAGGCCGCGAGCTGCAGTGACCGAATCTGCGTGATCCAGCGACCAAGCTGATTCCCGACGTGAACCCTGTGCTGCACGAATGCACGCCACGGCTCGAAGACTTTCGGGCCGTGGCGTACGTAGGCGAGCCTTTGTGCGACATCCGATGGAATAGTCGTGATGAGTGTCAGCAGCAACGTCATCCAATTGCGGAATAGGGAGCCCGTGATTGGACCGCTTATCCACGACAGGACGGGAGTGGCAACGCTACTACCTGCCGCTC
Organism: Stutzerimonas stutzeri; assembly: GCF_024448715.1. GTDB lineage: Bacteria > Pseudomonadota > Gammaproteobacteria > Pseudomonadales > Pseudomonadaceae > Stutzerimonas > Stutzerimonas stutzeri_AR. Next base: position 23,351 of record NZ_JAMOHZ010000004.1, on the reverse strand, counting down.
CGTTGCGCGCGGGCACATTCCGCTCTGCTTTCAGCGCCGTTCAGCCCAAAGCGCGTCGTAATCCAGCGCTCCCGATCGTCCACGCCACACAATCTTCAGTCAGCCCCAACGCGGCATTAGCCAGCGAATTGCTCTGGTAAGGCTTGCGCAGCTTGAGCCCGATCTCTGACGCGACCAGCGCTGCCGTCGCCCCTATCAGCGCGGGTAGCCATACCGGCTCCCGTCGTGCACCGGCCAATGCCGCCGCGGTCACGCCACCCGACAACGCACGAAACATCATCGAAGGCAAAATCGTCCGATCCGGCGCAAAGGGCATCTTGTCGCCCAGCAGCTCGGCAGCAGCCATGGGTATCAGAAATTGCTGGGCGCGGTGCGAGGCCAGCGTACACGCCGGCTCGTCTGCTTCATCGATGTCGTCATGCGCGCCCAGTGCCCGGCTGGCCATCGTTGGCGCCAGTGTGCTGCGCATGCCTGTCACCAAGCCCAGCGCCAGGGCACCCCAAAACAGACTGCTGGATATCGTCATCTTCAAATCTCCCGGTGGTTGTTAATACCGACCGGCCTCGCACCGCAGGCGTTCACCTGGGGAGATCGACTGTCGATGCAACCCAACCGCTACCTACTGGTCAGCTATCACCACTGGTAGAACCCATAGATCACCACGCCAAGGCCGAACCCCATCTGCGCCAGTAGCAGCGCACGGATAGCGAAGGTATAGCTGATGACCGGGTTCTGTCCCTGCGCATCGTTGGCAAAGAGCCGGTAGCTGGCAGGAAACACGGACTCGATCTCCTTGAGCGCCGTGATGGTCAGTTGCAACAGCTGGCGGCTGCGCGCATCGACGAGCCAGAACACCATCGCCAACAAGACGGTGAACGCGCCCAGCAATACCAGTAATCCTGGCGAGAAGCCCCGCTCCAACGCGGCCAGCACACCGCCATCAGCAAAGATCGCCAGCACGACGAAGAAGTTGAACCCCCGCAGACGCTGCTCGGCATTGAGTTTGAAATGGGCCCAAACGAACCCTCGACTGTCCACGCGATTGCCCTCCATCGAAAGGTCGGCCATGTGACCCGTTCAAGCCGTGCCGTGCAGAATCGCTTTATCGGCCGTCAAGCCCGCGGCAACCCACGTGCACATCAATCCTGAACCAAGGATGGCATCGAGCGAAGCGTACCCACCGGGGCAAACCTAAAGCCCTGCCCGTCTTACCGATACCGGTAATTTTCGATCATTCATATGAGAGCGTCGCCGTGACGATAAATCCCATCGCCGGCGGTTGGATAGCGGAGCAAGGGCTTCCCGGTAGGGTGGGCTTCAGCCCACCGCGCACAACGGCACCGCCCCGGTGGGCTAAAGCCCACCCTACGTGCCGATCTTCCATCGTCGTCGGTCACTCGACGCCGACAAACCCGCCCGTCTGGTGCTGCCACAGGCGCGCATAGAGGCCGCCGCGCTCGATCAGTTCGGCATGGGTGCCGGTCTCGATCACCTGGCCCTTGTCGATCACCACCAGGCGATCCATGCGCGCGATGGTCGACAGCCGGTGAGCGATGGCGATGACCGTCTTGCCGTCCATGAGGGTATCCAGGCTCTCCTGAATCGCCGCTTCGACTTCCGAATCCAGCGCCGAGGTGGCTTCGTCGAGTACCAGGATCGGCGCGTCCTTGAGCAGCACCCGGGCAATGGCGATGCGTTGGCGTTGCCCACCTGATAACTTGACGCCCCGTTCGCCAACCATGGCCTCGAAGCCCAAGCCACCCTGGCTGTCGTCCAGCGTTTTGATGAACTCGTCCGCACGGGCCTTGCGCGCCGCTGCCCAAAGTTGTTCTTCGCTGGCGTCAGGCTTGCCGTAGCGCAGGTTGTCGCGAATCGAGCGGTGCAGCAGCGAGGTGTCTTGGGTGACCACGCCAATGTTGGCGCGCAGGCTCTCTTGGCTGACGTCTGCGACGTTCTGGCCGTCGATCAGGATGCGCCCGCTTTCCAGGTCATAGAGGCGCAGCAGCAGGTTGACCAGCGTGGACTTGCCGGCGCCTGAAGGCCCGACCAGGCCGATCTTCTCGCCGGGGCGGATGTCGATGCTGAGGCCGCTGATCACGCCACCCTTTTTGCCGTAATGGAAATGCACGTCATCGAAGCGCACGCCGCCCTGCTCCACCTGCAGCGGCTTGGCGTCTTCGCGGTCGAGCACGTGGCGCGGCTGGACAATGGTCCGCATGCCGTCCTGCACAGTGCCGACGTTTTCGAAAATGCCGTTGACCACCCACATGATCCATTCGGCCATGTTGTTGATGCGGATCACCAGGCCCAACGCCAGGGCGATGGCGCCGGTGCTGATCAGCGCCTCGCTCCACAGCCACAGCGCCAGCGCGCCGGTGCCAACGATCAACAAGCCGTTCAGGCAGGTGATCAGGAAGTCCAGGCTGGTTATGGTGCGCGACTGCAGGCGGAACTTGCCGAGCAACTCCTGCATGGCCTCACGTGCGTAGCTTTCTTCCTCCTTCGAATGGGCGAACAGCTTGAGCGTGGCGACGTTGCTGTAACCGTCCACCACCCTCCCCATCACCTTCGAACGCGCCGCAGAAGCCGCCGCCGAGCGCGCCTTGATGCGCGGCACGAAGTACCAGAGCGCCGCGCTGTAACCGATGATCCACAGCGACAACGGCACGATCAGGCGCAAGTCAGCGGCGGCGAACAGATACAGCGCGCTGCCGGCGTAGACCACCACATGCCACAGCGCATCGATCACCTGCATGGCCGAGTCGCGCAGCGACGGGCCGGTCTGCATCACGCGCTGGGCGATGCGCCCGGCAAAATCGTTCTGGAAGAAATTAAGGCTCTGCTTGAGCACATAACGGTGGTTCTGCCAGCGAACCAGATTGGTCAGCCCCGGGTTGATCGCCTGATGGGTGAGCAAGTTATGCAGGCCGAACACCAAGGGCCGGATGATCAGCGCCACCAGCGCCATCCACAGAAGCTCATTGCGGTGTTCCACGAAGAAGGTCTGCGCATCGCGGGTGGTCTGCGCCATGTCGATCAACTGACCGAGAAAGCTGAACAGCGCTACCTCGATCAAGGCCGCGAAAAAGCCGATCACCAGCACAGCGGTCATCAACGGCCAAACCTGCTTCAGGTAATGGGCGTAGAACCGCAGCATGCCGGCGGGCGGCGCTATGTCAGGGCTGGGCTTGAAGACGTCGATCAGGTTTTCGAAACGGCGGAACAACATGGGGTGAGGTCTGCTTTGGCGAGGGGGTGGGTTTGGTGCTTGGCTTTGTTGGACGTCAGCCGCCCAGCGGCGTTTCCGCATCACACGCTGAGCCTGCTCCCGCCTGTCGATTAGGCTACGTTGGGCGCCGCGTCTTAATGATCACGTAGGTTGGATTAGCCGAAGGCGTAATCCGACGTTCGGGTGGTTGGTGCGGTTGTGGGGCGGGGCGACGGATACAACCGTTTCGCGGTAAACGACGGAAGCACCTCCGGCGATTCCATCCTACGGAAAGCAATCCGCCATACCGAGATGCTCGCGGAGGCTGACAGCTCTGTGGGTGTCGTGGCGAAAGGGGCAAACGGAGCTTGAGTGAGAGGCAATCCCGCGTCGGTTGTCTATGACGCCCTGCGCGGCGCCAAATAAAGGAAGCCCGCACTAGGCGGGCTTCCAGCGGTGCACGATTATTAGAACGCGAGCTGGTAAGAGGCGGCTATCCAAAGATTGGGCATGTCGCTGCGCGAGGTGCCGTTCAACATGAACGAAACGGTACCGGGGCCAACCAAGCCCTCCACACCGGCGCCAGCCTTTACCCAGTCATTGGTGACTTCCTCTCCCTTCACTTTGAAAGTGAAAAGACCAGTCACATCACCGCTGACGCCAGCGGTACGGTCTTCAAACCGATGCGCGCCTTCTAAGTTCGTGACGAAGTCGAAACCTGGAATTGGAAGAGGCGTTTTGGTATTGAAGCCAAGGCGAGCTTCAGTGTATCGGTCAGTCTGGCTATCAAAACGAGCAGGAGCATTGCCGCTCTTTTCGATGTACCCGTCGACCTGGGCATTCGTATAGCTAAAGTCCACATACGGGCTGATGCCAGTTTTATGAAGGGTAAGCGCATTTACCCAATCCAAACGAGCACGAGCACCCCAAGTATCGGTATCGGCTTTGCCGCGGGACGAGTCAAGGGCGTCGCCATAAATATAGCCACGGCGAATTTCACTCTCACCCCAATGGCCGAAACCGCCAAACGTTGCATACACGCTGTGCTGCTCAGATACTGGGATGATCGCTTCCAGCATCACGTATTGGCCATCTGCATCGATGTCGCCGCTGTATGCGAGATTCTGCTTCGCCCAGGTCTGGCCAATGGAAACGTTGATCTGCGCAAAGCCGAAGTTCCTACCAAGTCCAAACTCAGCTACGCCATTGGAGCCATCGCGTTCGCCGTGGTCATCATGACCCCAGTCTCCGCCTATCCAGAAGGTATTCTTGCCAGGCTCGACTAAGCGTGCGATTGGGCGGCTATGCGCGCCGTTAATCAGGACGTTGACATTACTAGTAACGGAATTGATACCAGAGGAGGCAGAGATCAGGCTGTCTACCGAGGACGCTAGCGTGATCATTTCTTTCTCAATTACCTCCGGCGGTAACGGCGCTTCAGGTACCTCGGGCGTTTCTGGAATCTCAGGCGTTACTGGCGATAGAGCAGTTCTCGTGGCGGTCGCGTAGGAGTACGAGTCATCTACCCTCGGGCAACTAGTTGGGCAGTTGATGACTGATCCTTGGTAGTAGTCGATCGAGACGTATCCATTGTTCAATCCATAGCCGAACAGTAGAAAAGGCGCGCCTGGTAGCTGGTCGGTAATCAATCCGGACAAAGCAAACGACAGTGACTGGTTTCCCCACCAGTATTGGGATTCAAGCAGAGACGACATATCGGTATAGGACGTGTACGCGGACCCAATGGTGTATTTATAACCGTCGTATTCAACGTCCATGGTACCGGGGGCAGCGTGAGCGGCAGATATGCAACCCATCAACAGCGCGCTAAAGATAGTGTTGGGCAAAAGCTTGTTGAAGCGACGCATGAAAATCCTCTCCGAAAAAACGCCCCAAAACAGATCGCGACTCGCCATCCAGCGAGCGGCGCGGAAATCTATGCCTCGCAGAGGCTAAACGCCATCAAAATCTTACAGGCGGTAACGCCTCAAAGACTTATCGGCGTTCAGTAGCCCATCTGAAGGTAAAACGAAGCTTGGCGACATACGGTACGTTGCAGGGACATTTGCGGTACCTGTATTGGCACACCGAAACCTGCACAGGTTAAGGAGCTAATGCGTATGTCTCAGCCGGTGTTTTCATGCCGAGAGCCGGATGCGGTCTGCGGTTGTTATCAAGCCTTTTATCGTTCTGTCGGCGTGCTGTAGCGTCTCAAACCGATGCTGGGGAGAAAATAAATCTGTCCCCTTTTCAGAAAATAAATCTGTCCCCTTTTCGGTCTGTCCCCTTTTCGGTCCCCTTTTCGATTTGATCCGACGTTCGAGAGAGTTGGTACGGCGCGTGGAAGTTGCTTTTGCGTGATAAGACGAACGAGCGGACAGCAAAGTGAACGATGTTTGGATTTGAGTGAGAACGACCAGCAAGCAGAGAGGACGGATAAATAAATCCGCCTCCCCTTTCTGCGACCTCGCTAGCCCTTTGGAATCGACTCAGGACGCAGATAAGGCAGCATATGAGCCACGTAGTCCGCTTTGCCGAGATTGATCCCTTCTTTACGCAATATCGAATAGGCGGTCATGACGTGGAAATAGAACTGAGCCAGCGTCCAGTCACGGGCGTATTGCTCCGCCGTCAGGTCGAAAATCATCCGGTTTGCCAGTTCGTGGGCGATTGGCTTATCCGCGTTTGCATCCAGCGCATCGGCTGTGAGCCCGTCGAGCAACGCGACCGTCTCATCGATCCGGGCATAAGCATCAGCAAGAGAGCCCGGCCGCTCGCCAGCGTGCCGCCCCTCATCCAGCAGCTCGTTGATGGCAGCCGGAACCGCCTCTCCTTTCAGACGGCACATGGCTTCTCTGGCCTGCACGCACGCAAAGCGAATCTGAGTCGACAGCGGAAACATGTCCGGCGCCAGCCGCGCCGATAGCAGCGCTTGCGCCTCTGCTTCCGGTAGCTGGGCCTGCGCCTTCTTCAGCCAGCCTGAGAGGGTTTTGAGCATTTGCGTGTAGGTTGGGACGAGGAGTGTCGTTAGCAGCATGGCTTCCTACCTTGTGGGGATTAATGGCAAATTTACGCCGAAGAAGGTGTCAGGGTGTGATGAAGCTAGCCACCTGAAAGGTAGATAAATCTGTCCCCTTTTTCTCTTTTTCCTTATTTATTAAGGCCGATCAAGTGCAGGCAGAACGTTACTCTCTACCTCCCTAATCCCCAGCGGGGATATGACAACTATCTCGTCGTTTTTATCGTATTCTACAAATCGGGACTCATGAAGTTTTTTTAATACGTTTGACTTAAACAAGCTGCTATGAAAATTCATATGACGCTGCAGGCCTGAGTACAGGGAAGTTCTGTGAATCAGTAATTCGTTTGATGCAGAATGAAATATTCGGATCATATACGCTTTTCGATACGCATATCCCTAATTTTGCAGAGGAATGCAGAAAACTTGTTTCCGCACCAAAATCTAATGGCAATGAATCTCTAAGAATAATAGTGCCAAGGGCGTTGGTATTTCTTTATACAGTAAGAGGGAAGCGCGGCGTAGGTCATGTTGGGGGTGACATTCAAGCAAATATCATCGATCTGACCGCAACAGTTAAAGTCTGTGATTGGGTGATATGTGAGCTTATTAGAATTTATCATAAACTACCTCTCGAAGAGGCTCAGAGTATCGTTGATAGCATCGCCTTGAAAGCTGTTCCTGCTATTTGGGAAGTTAGAGGAAAAAGGCGTGTGATGAGCAATAAATTAAATTTTAAGCAAAAGACGTTACTGCTCTTGTATGCCGATCTTCACCAAGGGGTCCTGACTGAAGACCTATTTGAATGGGTAGAGTATTCACGCCTAGCGACTTAATATATCTAGCTTTAACCTCTAGATAGCTATCTATAATCTTGTCTCGCAACTCTTCACTAACCGCCGCCAAACACTCTTCTAAGGTCTCTTTATTTAACTGCTGTGTACTCATACTGCCCGTTTTCATCCTTGCTTCTTGAGAGGAGATTGCTTCTCGTGGCTCTCGTTAATGATGAAGACAGATCGGTGACCTTGTATGTATAAGCGAGACTTTCTTTACAATGTTCTATGATTTTATCAATGGTTTTGGATGTGCTAAAAAACCCATCACTAGTTAGATTTTTAATAAGTTCTCCAGGCCCAGGCCTACTGTTTGGATTTTTGGCTGGATTCGAAATTTTAGATCCCTGTTTATCCCCACTTGGAGCACCTCGTTTTTTGGTCCTGGTTTTTGACTTAGCTGATAATGAGCTAAAGAATTCACCTATATCGTTTGAACGTAATCGCTCAATGAGTTCTTTGGCAGATTTTTTCCCGGTACTGTCAGCTTTAGAGTGGCTGACTTTCCAGCGCCAGAGTCGATCATTAATGTATTATAGGCTCGCATATACGAGGCGAAATGTTTGGCGTCCATACAAGCATGCCTTACGCATTCAGCACGAATATTTTCAACTAGCACATACTCATTCCCAGCTATAGATTCTGCAAAAGCGAGGAGAAGTGCAACGCCAACGATTTTTTCTTTTAAATTTTTCCCAGGTACATCTTGGACTATATAAGTTTTATTGTCGTGCACTTCAAAAATATCTTCATATGAAACGCATTCACTTTCAACAACCTGCTCAGCTGCGTTCTTATTACTTATCCTCTCGCCTGGAACGCTAGCCTCGAACTTCTGCACCGAGGTTGTTTTTAAAAGCTGTTGCTTTATCTCATGTTCAAAACGCGTAATCTGCTTATCTACAAAATCCGAGTCGCCCTCAATATCAACAACACCGCTTGAAAGATCGATATTTATTCTAACTCTAGTCATATCTAACCACCAATTTATCAATTTATATTATTGTTTCGTTAATCTGACAGGCAACTTCGCCTAGCTCGCCTTCGCAGCAAGCAACGAGGTGAACAGCCCGATCCGCAGCGACTCAGTTCGGGTAACGCGGGGGCGTGCTCGGAAAAGCGGCGCTCACCGGGAGTATCGAACTGACATTGCGACCGAACGGGTGAAAAGCGGACCATCTGTACCTGTCCTTGGTGCGGGCGTGGTGCCCGTTGTGCTGGCCGCTGGGCTTAAGCCGGGGCGGGAAGTGTAATTAGATGCGCAATCCTGATGCGTTCGGTCACGTTACCGGCGGTGCCGAATCCGGTAAAGCATCCGATAGGCTTAATCACCACTTTTTATGGGGTTACCGAATTACGGCTTCGCTTAGCGGACGGCGAGGGCGGGCGCAGACCTTAGCCGGCCTGAACCCCCAAAATCTCCCTTACCTTGGCGGCGAGGGCATCGATGGCGAAGGGTTTGGTAATCACAGCCATGTCTGGGCCAAGAAAGTCGCTGGCGGTGGCGCTTTCGGCGTAGCCGGTGGCGAACAGCACTTTCAGGCCGGGGCGGTGTTGGCGGGCGATTTCCGCCAGCTGGCGGCCGTTCATGCCGGGCAGGCCGACGTCGCTGACCAACAAGTCGATGCGCTGGGCGCTTTCGATGATGGGCAGAGCTTCCGAGGCGTCTCCGGCTTCGAGGGTCTGGTAACCAAGGTCGTCGAGCACTTCGATCACGAGGGAGCGGACAACGGGCTCGTCCTCGACCACCAGGATGGTTTCGCCCATGCCCTGGGTGGCCAACACCGGTTCCGCCGGCATGGATGCTGTCTCGCCCTTGTAGACGGGAAGGTACAGGTAAATGCTCGTACCGCTGCCGGGCTTGGATTTGATGTGAACATAGCCTTTGGCTTGCTTGATGTAGCCATACACCATGGACAGCCCGAGCCCGGTGCCCTGACCGATGGGTTTGGTGGTGTAGAAGGGCTCGAATGCCCGGTGTTTGACTTCCGGCGTCATGCCCGTACCGGTGTCGGTTACGGTCAGAAGGATGTAGTCGCCCTCGGTCAGGACTCGCTTTTGCGGGTCCGGCTTTTTACCCATGTGAAAGCTGCTGGTTGTGAGGGTGATCTTGCCCCCGTGAGGCATGGCGTCCCGCGCGTTGATGACCAAGTTGAGCAGGGCGCTTTCAAGCTGGTTGATATCCATGCAGGCGGGCGGCAAATCGGGAGCCAGCGCCGTGACAACGGTGATGTTTTCGCCCGTGGTGCGGTGCAGCAGATCTTCGAGCGAGGCCACCATCTGGTTGACATCAATCGGCTTGAGATCCAGTGCCTGCCGACGGGAAAAGGCCAGAAGCCGTTGCGTCAAAGCCGCAGCACGCTGGGCGGAGCTGGCCGCTGCGTTGATGTAGCGGTCGAGATCCAGCGGCTCGCCGCGGCGGTGGCGTCGCTGCATAAGGTCGAGGCTGCCGACGATACCGGTGAGCAGGTTGTTGAAATCATGGGCGATGCCGCCGGTGAGCTGACCGACGGCCTCCATCTTCTGCGCCTGATGCAGCGCTTCTTCGGTTCTGCCGCGCTCGGCCACTTCCTCGGCTACTCGCGCTTCCAGGTTCTCGTTGAGCTGCCGCAAACGGTGCTCACTGATGCGCAGGGCCTCTTCGGCATGCCAGCGCGCGCTGATATCGGTACAGGCCCCGGCCACGTGAGTAGGATCGCCCACCGCATTGCGGAACACCTTGGCCTTGCACGCCAGCCATTGCTCGGGGCCTGCGCGCGCCAACCGAAACTCCACCGAGAAGTCCTGGCGGTCGGCGTAATGCTTCATTGCCTGGCATATCCGCTGTCGGTCCTCGGGGTGGACGTGCTGCAGAAAGGCCTCGACGGTATCGAGCTTCTGGCCCAGCGGAAGATTGAGAATCTGCTCCATGGCACTATCGAAGTGAAGGATGCCGTCGGGCAGGTACCAATTGAATGTGCCCGTTCCGGAGGCCAGCAGCGCTGCGCGAAAGCGCTCGTCGAGATAGTCCATCCGCTGCCTGGACTCTTCTCGGCTGAGGAGCCGTTCGGTTACGTCCTCGGTCTTATGGACGATGCAGTACATCTTTCCCTTCTTGTCGAAGATCGGGACGTTGACCGGACTCCAGTAACGCACTTGGTAGCCTTCGCCTTCGAGTTCCGGTCTGGGAATGTCGTACTTGATGATCGACATGCGGTCGGCCATCCCGGTTTGCAGGACGCGATCCAGCGAAGCGCGCAATGCACAGCTGCCGAACTCATCCGGCTCATCCGGATTCTTGCCGAACACATCGAATATCGAACGGCCGATGCAATCCTCGCGGCGCTTGTTGATGGCACGCAGATGGGCATCGCTAATTGCCAGAATGATGAAACCCGGGTCGGCAGACAGGACCAGATTGGGTGCGGGCAAGGCTTCGAATACGGCCTTGAAATCCAGTTCTTGCTTCATCGGTTTCAGCATCGACCCCCGCTGAGGGCACTTTCCACTGAGACAGATGCGGTATTCGGAGGTGCGGCGCGATAAGTCGTGCTACACGCCTGAAACGCCCGGTTTGCGGGCCGAAACGGGCTGAAAGGGGCTGGCTAAAGCGGCCGTACCGACTGTCGGCTGCCGTGCGCAACCGAAGCCGGACGACGACCGGCTCAGGCGAAGTTTACGGATGAGCCGTCACAACCCGGCAGCGCGCCATGACGCGTCCGCCGGATGCTCGCCGCGCCGCCGGCTAGGGACGCCGAACCGATCCGCGATGCAGAGGTTATGGCTCGACCTTCAGCATGATCTTGCCGATGTGCCGGCTGCTTTCCATCAGCCGATGCGCTTCGGCGACCTCTTCGAGTGGGAAGGTGGCGTGAATCACGGGGTGGCACAGGCCCTGGTCCAGTAGTGGCCAGACCTTGTCGTGCAACGCCTTGGCGATGGCCGCCTTTTCCTCGCGGCTGCGTGGGCGCAGCGTCGAGCCGGTGAAGGTCAGGCGCTTGCGCATGATCGGTGAGGTGTCCAGTTCAACGCGGCTACCTTTGAGGAAGGCGATCTGTACCAGTCGCCCTTCCACGGCGAGGGATTTGACGTTGCGGGAAATGTAGTCGCCGCCGACCATGTCGAGAATGACGTTTACGCCGTTGCCGTCGGTGGCTTGGGCCGCGGCTTCTACGAAATCCTCTTCGTGGTAATTGATGACCCGATCCGCTCCGGCGCGCAGGCAGGCCTCGGCCTTCTCGCTGTTGCCGACGGAGGTGAACACGGTGGCACCGAATTGCTTGGCCAGCTGGATCGCAGTCAGGCCGATGCCACTGGAGCCGCCATGTACCAGAAAGATTTCACCGGGCTGCAGACCGCCACGCTCGAACACGTTGCTCCATACCGTGAAATAGGTTTCCGGTAACGCCGCCGCCTCCAGCAGGGACAGCCCTTCGGGCACCGGCAGGCAGTGTTCAGCCGGCGCCACACAGTATTCGGCGTAGCCACCGCCCGGCGTCAGGGCGCAGACCTGATCGCCCAGTTTCCAGCCGCTCACTTCAGTACCGAGCGCGACGATCTCGCCTGAGACTTCCAGGCCGAGCAGGGGCGACGCGTCCGGCGGAGGCGGGTAGCTGCCGGAGCGCTGGAACACGTCTGGCCGGTTGATCCCGGCGTAGGCCACTCGCACCAGCACATCGTGCGGGCCCGGTTCGGGGATCGGTCCTTCGACCAACTTCAGACATTCTGCATCGCCGCCCGGACGATGCTCCACATGACGCATGGTTTCCGTAGTCATCAGTTCGTGTTCCTCCAAAACAAGACAGCCGCGCTTTACGGGCGGCTCGCCGTAACACGGTAGTGCGCGCCGACCGCAGCGCCAACCCCTCGCTGGGGCAAGGTATGGATTTGTTTCGCTGAGGCAGCCATCGGCCCGAGCGGGTCGACGGCTGTTCTGATCGACCGATGCAGTCGTTCGGCGCGGCAACCTCACTCCTTCGAGGGTTTCGGCATGGGAATCGCCACGCTGCTTTCTACGCTGCCAGCGGTGGGGTCACCTTCTTTGTAAAAGGGTTCCATCTCATCGCGGGCCTGCTTCCAGTGCTCGCCTTCCTGGCCTTCAGGTCGGCCTTTGGCTTCCCATATTTCGTATGCCCTGTCACGAATACGTTGTTCGTCGTCGTTCATGTTGGTCACCTCTTTTTATACGGATTAAGCCGGAGCGCGTCGGTCGCCAGCAGCGCTCGGCTGCCTTGACGTGACGACCCAGCTTTTCAGCAGAGGCAGGTAGCGTGAGGATGGTTCCGGCATTCTTTTTCGCAGCCGACGAATCGACTGTTCGGTAGCAGGCTATTCGGGCTCAGCGCGGTTGCGGTTGGCGAAAGCAAAGGGTGCGAGACCTTCTTCCGCCTCGATGGGTATATTCCACTCTCGGCACTGGGATGGCCTCACCGATGAACAGAATCAGCACTGACCGCGATTGGCTTGCGCGCGCGACCCCGTCGACGAAGATGGAGCGCATCGAAGCCTATTTTCGTGGGCACGGCTATACGCCCCATCGGCACGACACCTATGCCATCGGACGTACGCTATCGGGTGTGCAGAGCTTCCATTACCGGCAATCGAAACGGCATAGCTTGCCGGGCGGCACGATGGTGCTGCATCCCGACGAGGTCCATGACGGCGAGGCGGGCACACAGGCCGGCTTTCACTACCGAATGCTCTACATCGAACCCTCCTTGATTCAAGAAGTGCTGGGCGGCGAGCCGTTGCCTTTCATACCAGGCGGGCTGTCGCAGGATGCTCGGCTGTTTTCGGCAACCAGTCGTTTGCTGTACAGCCTGGAAAGCGCACTCGATCCGCTCGAGGAAGATGACGCGATTTACGATCTGGCGCAGGCACTCAGGCTGGCAGCGGGAAAGCGTTGTGGCCGTCAGTCGGTGGATTACGCAGCGGCAGAGCGGGCACGCGCATTCATTCATGACGCCCTTGACCGTGCCATTACGCTGGATGATCTGGTGCAGGCGAGCGGTCGCGACCGCTGGAGCCTGTCGCGGGATTTCCGTGCGCTGTACGGCACCAGCCCGTATCGCTACATCACCCAACGGCGCCTGGCAGAGGTGCGCAATCGGCTGGCGACAGGTCAGTCGCTGACCGATGCGGCGTTGGAGAGCGGTTTTTTCGATCAAAGCCACATGACCCGTCTGTACACGCAAACCTACGGCATATCGCCTGCACGCTGGCTGAAAATGCTCAGGAGCCAGTAGCCGCTACAGCGGGACTTGCACGATCATGCAAGACGGGCGACGGGCGCGACGCTAGCGTGGTGGTCATTCACCGCAACCGAGAGCGAGCCCCGCCATGGATTCCCAAGAGACGCGCACTAGCTATACCGCTATCAACTTCGCCCAGAAATATGCGCTGTTCCATGAGCAGTGGGCGCCGAAGGTCGTGGCCGAGATGAACGACTACCAGTTCAAGATCGTCCGGCTCGAAGGCGAGTTCGTCTGGCACACCCATGCCGATACCGATGAGACCTTCATCGTGCTGGAGGGCGAACTGGTCATTCACTTTCGTGACGGCGAAGTAACCGTGGGAGCGGGCGAGATGTTTGTGGTGAAGAAGGGAATAGAGCACAAACCCAGCGCGGCGCAGGAGACCAAGCTGCTGTTGATCGAACCGCGGGGCGTGTTGAACACCGGCGATGAGACCAACGACCGGACCGCCGTGAACGATATCTGGATCTGAACTACTGCGCCGTCGGCACGCGAACGGCGCCGTTCGGCGCGCACTATAGCCGCGCCGGACAGCGCGGCGAAGGGCCAGTCACGCCCATTCGCCGGCCTTAAAGCACCGGTGACGCAGCGCTCACCACCCGCAGAGCCAAACCTTCATACGGGTCGAGGTTGAACGTCATTTCCCCGTTTTCAGTCAGATCGCCCTCGACCCGCTCATGGATGATATCGACCACCGGGCCGGGTGCGATGCCGGGGAGAATGATCATTTCGCTAATCGGCTCGGCGCTGAAGTTCAGCGCGGTGATTTGCACGCCTTTGCCAGCCGGCAGCTCATGCACCATCACCAACAGACCCGGTGATTGCACATCCGGAATCAGGATCTGCTTGCTCGCCGCGATGTCGTAGGCCCGGCGAACGCTGAGAATACGCTTGAGCTGGCAGGCGAAGGAGCCGGTGTTTTGCAGCTGCTCGACCAGACTGCCGTAGAGCGAACGCGCCTTCGGCAAGCCTTCCGCGGAGGTTTCGGCCTCGGGGGCGAGGTCGGCCAGGTCGTAGGCGCCGCGGTGCAGCCAGCGGGTGTCGCCATCGCCCATCAGGTGCTCGACCTGTTCTGCCTCAAGCGGCAGTGCGCCGACAAGGTCCCAGCCGGAAAGGGCGAAGACGCCGGGCTGCATGGCGTTGAACATCACCAGCAGGATATGCAGCCGCTGGATCTGCTCGATCTCGGCGGCGCCGATGGCGTTCAGGTCGCGAATACCCAGCGCGGCGGTGATGACGCTGACGGTGGTACAGGCCACCCCATTGGTGACGAACTTGAGGTTGTAGGGCGCGTGTTCGCCGGTCAGGCGTTCGTACATTTCCTCGCGAATGTGCTCGCGCAGAATGCCGCCCGGCAGCGTCTGGCCATGGTAGTGATAGTGGTCGTAGGCGTGCAGGGTCCAGAAATGCACGAGCTCGAGGGTCAGCTCATCGTGATTCTGCATGGCGTGTATCAAGGAGGCTGGATCGATCCCGAACGCATGCACCTCGCGCAGCATCAGCCGCAGGAACTCGGTGTCGCCGGTCAGCAGCGCATGGTGATAGGCGGGGCGGGTGATGAAATCGTAGGACAGGTCAGCACCGCCATGGGACATGCTGGCAATGTCGTCGATGGTCAGGTTCAGTTCCTGGAAACTGAAACCGCCAGCCTTGCGGATAGTGCTGGCGATCAGCTGGTTGCCGGTCACCGACAGCGGATGGCTCTCGGACCAGGCGGTGCCCTCGGCGCGGCGCTCGACGCCGAGGAAGCCGTTGGCATCCAGGCGCAGCACGCGCGCACCGGACACGTCGATGGCGTGCAGGGCATCGCCGATGATGAGTTGCTGGGCGGCAAAGGTCGGGTCCAGCCAGTTCAGCGAGGGCTGACCCTCCTTGAAGTAGTGCAGATAGACCCAGCGTCGGCGCTTGCCGTCTACGCCCGTCACAACGCCGGTCGCGCTCCAATCGGTGTCCTTGATGCCGGGCTCGAAGAAAATCACCCGCTGCAGTTGGCCGACTATGTAGTGCTTGTCCTTGAGTTGGTCGACCACGACTGGCGACAGGTTGACCGAGTCGCGCCCTTTGGGCACCTCGGGCAGCAAGGGCCAGTCTTCTTCGTTGATCTCGATCATGTGGTACAGGCCCGGGTAATCGCCATAGGCCATTTCTGCGAGACGGAAATCGGCGCCTTTGCCGGTATGCGCCGGGACGATGTCGTCGATGACGATGGCGTTGTGCGCAGCGGCCATGCGGCTGAGCTGCAACATCTCCGCCTCGGTGCCGAGGTTGGGGTCGATGTCGAAGCTGATGCGGTCGAAGTTGCCATCAATGGTCGGGGTGAATTCGCGCCCGCGCAGGCCGCCGGAGCGTTTCATCGGGCCGTTGTGGATGCCCTGGACGCCCAGTTCGGACAGGGCACTCCAAAGACGATCGTCGCCCAGCGCCTGGAGCACCGAGCCACCCTCGGGGGTCATGATCGCGGCGGGGTAGGCGGTGAACCACACGGATGAGATTGCACTGGCGTCGCGCGGTCGGGCCTGGGCGTAGGGCCGTTGCCAAAGCCGGGCCTGGCCTGCGTAAAGCCGGGCCCGCTGGCGGGCGGCGTGAAGCATGGACTGGCTTTCCAGCCATTCGATATAGGTGTTGTCTGGTGTACTCATACGACGTTAGGTTCCCGGTGCGCTGAGGGAAGATGTAGTCGTTTGAGTCGGACGCACCGGCATCGTTGCATTGAGCGATGCGTCGATGCGGTGGAGAGGCGGTTTTTAGCTCAACGCCTTGCTCAGCCAGGGGTGAGCTTGCTGGCGGTGTGCGACGTGCGGTCCTGTTCGCGAGCAAGCTCGCCCTTACGGGGCGATTGTGTTTGTTGTAAATCCCGCCTTCGTCTTAGACCGACGCGTTTCGCCAGCGAGCGAGTGTTCCAGTTCGTCGTGCCGCTTCAACGCGCTTCGGCCACCGCAGCGTTGCCCGGTTGTCCGGCCAGCTGGCGCTGCGCCATTTTCTGCTGTTTATAGGCCAGCGCGGCGGGTGCCACGGGCGTCACCTTGCCGGTCTCCAGCCATTTCTTCAGACGGCTGGCATCGGCCATGTGGGTGTATTTGCCGAAGGCATCGAGCACGACGAAGGCCACCGGGCGCTGGTTCATCACGGTGCGCATCACCAGGCAATGCCCGGCGGCGTTGGTGAAACCGGTCTTGGTCAGCTGGATGCTCCAGTTCGGTTTGCGTACCAGCGCGTTGGTGTTGCGAAAGCCCTCCGTGTAGTTGGGCTTGCGGAACGCCACGGTCTTTTCCTTGGTGGTGCTGAACTGTTCGATCAGCGGGTAGGCCTGGCTGGCTTTGAGCAATTTAACCAGGTCGTTGGCGCTGGAGACGTTCTGCTCGGACAGGCCGGTGGGCTCGACGTAATGGGTGTGAGCCATGCCCAACGTCCGAGCTTTGGTGTTCATCGCCTGAATGAAAGCGCGGTAGCCGCCCGGATAATGGTGGGCCAGGCTCGCGGCGGCGCGGTTTTCGGAAGACATCAGGGTCAGCAGAAGCATTTCCCGGCGGCTGATTTCGCTACCGATTCGCACCCGGGAAAAGACACCCTGCATTTCCTTCGCTTCACGGATAGTGACGGGAAGACGCTGATCGAGCGGCAACTTGGCATCGAGCACGACCATCGCCGTCATCAGCTTGGTCACCGAAGCGATGGGCACCACCATGTCCGGGTTGCTGGAATAGAGCACTTCGTTGGTCTTGAGGTCTACGAGCAGTGCGCTGCCGGAGGCCAGCACCTGCTGCGGCAAAACCTTGGGTGCAGCCGTTACGGAGGGAGACAGCATGACGCTGCCGCATGCGAGCAGCAGGCCGAGGATGGAATGACGAAATTTCAAAATAGACACCGATGAATTGGCAGTTGAAAAAGACGCACCGATACAGACGGGACGCAGCGCGCATTATAGGTAAACGCAGGTCTCAAATAAGACCCTGACGGCTTTTATTTCGGTGCGTTCGGCTCCGGTTCGGCTCCTTTCGGGGCAAGCCGCTACGCTCGTTACACACAGGGCGCCCGAGCAGTCTCTGTGATTCCGCAGCGCGCAAGCGCCTCTGAAGTGTAGACGAGCATCAGTTGCCCGGCTTCAGCGCCGGCCCGGCGTGAAGAAAGGCCTTGCGAGTTCCAACAGCAATCGCGAGGCGCTTATCGTGCTATCGGCAGACGGCGCGCTTATACGCAATCAGGCCGACGGACGGGAACCTCGCACGTGCTGTGCTGGTCCGCTACCTACCAGACTTGGCCGTATCGAAGGCGCAACAGGCCGCACCTTCGGTAGATCAAGAGGTCCAAACAGCACATTTCAAAAGGGGAGAACGATCATGTCCCGCTTCAGCCGCAAGCCCACCACACGCGACGAGATAGAGCGCGAAATTCACGACCTGATGGCCGCCCTCGACGAGCTCAAGCACGACGCGAACCGTGGAGCACGGCATCGCTTCGACTCCCTGCGCGCACGCGCCGAATCACTGTGGAACGACGCCAATTGGGACGAGCACTGCCGCGATCTGTCCAAGCGAAGCCGCGATGCCGGCCGCATGGCCAAGGATTGCGCGCGCGAGCATCCGCTGAGCACCGTGGCGCTGGCAGCCGGCGCTGTCGCGCTGATTGGCTATCTGGTCACGCGCCGTTAATCGGATCACCGCTCATGCTCAACGCCGAGACACCGAGACTCAAGTTCGCCCTGTACGGGGCGCACTCGAGCCTGGGCAATGCCTTGATGTGCGAGTTTCTGAGCCGACAGCACGAAGTCGTGGCACTGGTCGACGATTTCAATTCGATGACGGCACGCCCAGGTCTGCGCACCAAGACCGGCGACCTGTTCGATGCCATCAGCGTGTCGCAGAGCGTCGCCGGGATGGATGCGGTGATCTGTCTATACGGCAGTCCATCTGTGCCCACCGCGTCGGGCGCTGCAGCAGAACAGCAGCCGCACGATCTGTATCAGGCGGTCGACGCGTTGTTGTCCGGGCTACCGAAAGTAGACGTCGAGCGGCTGATGCTGGTCGCCGACTTTTCCGCAACGGGTGATGAACCGAACGTCGCCGCCGCGCTGCAGCGCATCGCCGAGCATCCGTTGCGATGGACGCTGGTGGATGTCGACGCTGATGGTGACGATCTATCAATCGAGGATTTCAGCAACATCGAAGACCTCGACGCCAGCGATCGGCGTGTCCAGTTAAGGCGGGTTGCTGCTGGAATCGTCGACGAGCTGGAAACGCCGCAGCATCTGCATCAGCAGATTCACTTCCGCTTCTGATCCGCTTTATTCAGGCTCAACCTGCGAGCTGACGGCGCAGCTCCGATAACACCTGCGCCGATTCGGGCCGCACACCACGCCACAGTTCGAAGGCGGCGGCGGCCTGCTCGACCAGCATGCCAAGACCATCGCGCGTCGTCGCGCCCAGGGCGACAGCCCACTGGCAGAACGGCGTCGGCGCCGCGCCGTACATCATGTCGTAGCAGAAAGTCGCGCCAGGGTTGACCAATCCCTCGGCCAGCGGCGGCAGTTCGCCGCTAAGACTCGCCGAAGTGCCATTGATGATCAGATCGAAGGGGCCTTGGAGTTGCTCAAAGGCAGCGGCCGTCACAGGTCCCAGTTCGGCGAATTCGCCCGCTAGATGTTCGGCCTTGGCCAGCGTGCGATTGGCGATGACCAGTGCGCTCGGGCGCTGCGCCAGCAAGGGCTCGAGCACACCACGCACCGCGCCGCCTGCACCCAGCAGCAGGATGCGCTTGCCTTGCAGCGCGACGCCGGCATTGTCGAGCAGGTCGCGGACCAGCCCGACGCCGTCGGTGTTGTCGCCCAACAGCGTGCCGTCGTCGAGCTTCTTCAGAGTGTTCACCGCACCGGCACGCTGGGCGCGCTCAGTCAGTTGATCAGCCAGGCGATAGGCCTGCTCCTTGAACGGCACGGTGACGTTGGCGCCCAGGCCCTGTGCGAAGAATTCGTGAGCGAAGCCGGTAAATTCGTCCAGCGGCGCCAGTAGGGGTTCGTAACTGAGCGTTTGGCCAGTCTGCTGTGCGAACAGACGATGGATCTGCGGCGATTTGCTGTGGCCGATGGGGTTGCCGAAGACGCCGTAGCGGTCCATGAATATTCCTCGAAACTCGTCAGCGATTACAGGCGGTGGCGTGGAACGGTCAGAGCTGCTCGCCCAGCCAGTCGCGGTCCTGTAGAAAGTATTCGGTCAACCGCGCCTCCGGCGTGCCGGGCTCGGGGTGCTTGTCGTAGCCCCAGCTGACCTGTGGCGGCAGCGACATCAGGATCGATTCGGTACGTCCACCCGATTGCAGACCGAACAGGGTGCCGCGGTCGTAGACCAGGTTGTATTCCACGTAGCGGCCACGACGCAGCGCCTGGAATTCACGCTCGCGCTCGCCGAACGGCATCGCTTTACGCTCACGGACGATGGGCAGATACGCTTCGAGATAGGCATCGCCGACGGCGCGCATGAAGGCGAAGCTGGTATCGAAGTCCCACTCATTCAGATCGTCGAAGAAAAGCCCGCCAACCCCACGCGGCTCGTTGCGGTGCTTGATGTGGAAATAGCGGTCACACCATTCCTTGTAGCGCGGGTAGACGTCTGCACCGAAGGGCGCGCATGCGTCGCGGGCGACGCGGTGCCAATGCACGCAGTCTTCTTCGTTGCCGTAGTAGGGCGTCAGGTCGAAGCCGCCACCGAACCACCAGACCGGCGCTTCGCCTTCCTTTTCGGCAATAAAGAACCGCACGTTTGCATGGGACGTCGGTACGTAGGGGTTTTCCGGATGGATCACCAGCGACACGCCGAGCGCCTCGAAGCCGCGACCGGCCAGCTCGGGACGCTGGGCGCTGGCCGAGGGCGGAAGGCCGGTGCCATGTACGTGAGAGAAGTTCACGCCGCCCTTTTCGATCAGCGCGCCGTTCTCGATCACTCGAGTCCGACCACCGCCGCCAGCCGGGCGGGTCCAGGCGTCTTCGACGAAGCGGGCGCCACCGTCTTCAGCTTCGAGGGCGGTGCAGATACGGTCCTGCAGGTCGAGCAAATAGGCTTTGACGGCTTCGGTACGCTCGTTCACGAATTCACCTTGGCAAGTAACGGCACCACTCGTGGCAATGATCAGCCCGGCAGTGCTTCAGCAAAAGGGCCGGCAAGCATATCACCCAGCCGATTGACGGATGCGCTCTGGAAGCGTTGGATAGGCTCTTTGCATAAGCCAGGAGTCGATATGTCGCAGCGCATCCAGTTCAGTCAGCATGGTGGTCCCGAGGTTCTCGAGCGGATCGACGCACCCATTACCGCCCCCGGCACTGGTGAAGTCCGGGTTCGCAATCACGCGGTTGGCCTGAATTTCATCGACACTTATTTCCGCAGCGGGCTCTACGTTCCGCCGAGTCTGCCGTCGGGACTGGGCACCGAGGGTGCCGGGGTGGTCGAAGCGGTGGGCGAGGGCGTCCAGGACTTCCAGATCGGTGACCGTGTCGCCTATGCCACCGGCCCGCTGGGCGCCTATGGCGAGCACCACACACTACCGGCGCGGCATCTGGTGAAACTGCCGGAAGCCATCAGCTACGAACAGGCCGCGGCCGTCATGCTCAAGGGCCTGACCACGCAGTATCTGCTACGCCAGACGCACGAACTGAAAGCAGGCGAAACCGTGTTGTTCCATGCGGCAGCCGGTGGCGTCGGTTCGATCGCCTGCCAGTGGGCCAAGGCCATCGGCGCCAAACTGATCGGTGTGGTTGGTTCGGCGGAAAAAGCCGAGCGGGCCAAATCACTCGGTGCCTGGGCGACCATCGACCGCACCCGGGAAGACGTCGCGCAGCGGGTGCTGGAACTCACCGATGGCAAGAAGTGCCCGGTAGTCTACGACTCGGTGGGCAAAAGCAGCTGGGAGATTTCGCTGGATTGTGTGGCGCCACGCGGCCTGCTGGTCAGCTTCGGCAATGCCTCAGGCGCGGTGACTGGGGTCAATCTAGGGGTGCTGTCGCAGAAAGGTTCGCTGTATGTCACCCGACCGACGCTCGCCGGCTACGCGGATACCGCCGAGCGCCTGCAGACCATGGCTGCCGAGCTGTTCGAGATGATCGCCAGCGGCAAGGTCACCGTGGAGATCGGTCAGCGCTATCCGCTCGCCGAAGCGGCCGAGGCACAGCGCCAGCTCGCGGCGGGCAAGACTACCGGCTCAACCATCCTGCTGCCCTGAGGCTGTGTCAGCTAGCCCGGCTCCCTGACGCCGGTGGGCGTCAGGACGCGCGAATGACCTCGCCGTCGCGTATATCGCGAATGGTACTAGGGTTGCGTCGCCCACCCAGGCGGCCACCAAGCACTCCATCCAGTTGGCCGGGGAAGTATTGCTCGACGCGCAGACGCGACCGCGCCGAAGGACGACCGGCCGGGTTGGCAGACGTGGACACCACCGGGCCGGTCAAGGCGCAAAGCCTGGCCACCAGCGGATGATCGGTGACGCGCAGGGCCACGCTGTCGTGTTTGCCGGTAATCCAGTCCGGCAGACGGTCGCGGTGCGGCACCAGCCAGGTGTTCGGCCCCGGCCACGTACCGGCGAGCCGATCCAGCCAACGCTCAGGCAGATCTTCCAGAAGGAAATCGAACTGTTCGATACGGCCAGCCACCAGGATCAAACCTTTCTCCACCGGACGCTCTTTAAGCGCGAGTAATCGGTGCACTGCCTCGCTATCCCAAGGATCGCAACCCAGCCCCCACACGGCTTCGGTCGGATAGGCGATCACCCCGCCGTTTCTGACGACCCGGGCCGCCTGCTGCACGCGCCAGTTACCGACCATTGCGACCTCCACCAAGACTGATCGGCGCAGTTTACCCAAGCGCTTATGGCTGCACAGCTGCGCTTAGCTTGCTCGTGCGATCCAAAAGCCGTTTTCGCATGCGACCAGCCCCTCGATTTCCAACTCGGTTAGTTCCGCCAGCACCTGCGTCAACGGTTGTGCGACCGCACCGGCGAGGGTCTCGCTGCTCATCGGCGCAGCGTGCAGCTGGTCGAGGAGTGCATGTGCCGGTCTGGCAGGCTTCGGTTGGCTCGCTACAGTCGTCTGCTGCCAGCCGCGTAACGCCTGGAGTATGTCCTCGACACTTTCCACCAACGCTGCGCCCTGGCGGATCAATTGATGGCAGCCGCGCGCACCGGGATGGTGTATCGAGCCCGGTATCGCATAGACCTCGCGGCCCTGTTCGGCCGCGAGCCGGGCGGTGATCAGCGAACCGCTAGACGGACTGGCCTCGACCACCAGTACACCCAGCGACAGGCCACTGATGATGCGGTTGCGACGCGGAAAGTTGGAGGCATGCGGCGCGCAATCCAGCGGCAGCTCGGAAACCAGCGCGCCACCAGCTTCGACGATGCGCGCGGCAAGGCCCAGATGGCGACGCGGATAAAGCTGCTGCAGACCCGTTCCGAGCACGGCGATAGTCTTGCCGCCGACATCCAATGCGCCCTGGTGCGCTGCGCCATCGATACCCAGCGCCAGACCGCTGGTGATCACGAATCCGCCGGCGGCCAGGCTCCGCGCGAAGGCCTGGGCATTGTCCAGGCCCGGCCGCGAAGCGCGGCGACTGCCCACCATGGCCAGTTGCGGGCGCTCCAAGAGGCTTGGCTCACCTTCGACGAACAGCAGCGGGGGAGCATCGGGCAATTCTGCGAGCAAAGCAGGATATTCAGAATCGTCCCACATCAGCAGGTGATGGTCGGGTTGTTCCAGCCAACTCAGCGCCGTGCCGGCTCGCTCACGTATCACCGGGCTACGCCTGGGTTCAGCACAGCTGGCCGGCAGCCCCAGCGCCCGCCAGGCAGTAGCCGGCGCGCTGAGCGCGGACGAAGCGTCGGGAAAGGCACTGAGCAATTTGTGCAGACGCCGCGGTCCCAACTCCGGCAGCAGATGCAGGCGCAGGCGGGCTTCAAGTTCGGCAGGAGAAATTGCAGGCATGGTGAACATTCCTTGTCTTGTCGCACCGCATCCATGCGGTGGTAACCGGCAGAAAGAACGAGCCCCGCATTCAGGCTGCGTGAAAACGTAGCGAGCG
>NZ_JAMOHZ010000003.1 GCF_024448715.1 Stutzerimonas stutzeri | reverse complement strand
GGATAACCAGCACCAAGCGCGGCATTGAGCATGGTCGCCGCGTCCCGCTGCCTGCGCGGTGCAGGTCTGTCTGGCAAGTGGATGTAAACCGGCCAGGCGAGCGGCAGACGCCATCGTGTGAAGAACCCGGCGCATTTGGCTGAGCAGCAGCGGACTTTTTCGCCGCTGCAGTTGTCCATCCATGGCACATGTTTCCTCGCCGCGGGTGAACCGTCTCCCCTGAGTCGTCAAAAAACCATGCCGGCTCGGTTCTATGTTCGCCACGTCAAATCTGGATATTGGGGATAGCGCTTGTTAAGGAAAGTTCTGGCGTACAAGAATCTGCTGTTCATGCTGCTGTTGCTGAACTCCACCTGCTTCTTCCTGACGGACGACAAGCGGGCAGGAATTCCGTATCTCCAGGAGCTGTTTTTGGTTCTTGTCGTCGCAGCGACAGTCTGCCTATTCGTCGCATGGAAGTGGGTCTACCAGTCCAAGACCAGTCTCTGGATCATTTTCATGGGCACCATGCTGCCCGTGATATCCGCAGTGCTCGCCAACCTCAACTTTGGCCAGCCCCTTGCGTACGGCTTGCTCGAAGAGCGTCGCTTCTTTCAATATCTGGTGTTTTTCCCGACTCTGTTTCTGTTGATCAAGGCGGCTCCGACCCAGGAAGAGCTGGCGAAATATTTCCTGTACATAGCTGTGTTCTGCGCAACCCTGGGCTTTGCCTATTACCTGGGAATCGTCCCGCAGAACGACGTGTTTTCCTTTACCGTCGACAACTGGACGCAATACGAAGATCTGCTGCGGCCGAATCGCTTCCGTATCGGCTCGCCCTTCGTCACGATCGCGGCGTTCATGTTGATGTACAGCATGAAGGATCGGGTCACCGTTGGCCGGTTGGTGATTCTTCTCTACTTTGTGGCCTATCTATGGCTGGTCATGCAGACCCGGCAGACCATGCTGGTCTGGGCGTTGGCCGGCATGTGGATCTTCCGCAAGCGCATCGACTCGTTGATGAAGATGAGTGTGCTCGGCGTAACGATCTTGCTGGTTTCGTATTTCCTGATACCCGAGTTTTATTACGAGCAATTCGCAAGATTCGAAGCGTTGCTATTCGACGCGACATCCGGATCTGGCGTGCGTGACATGACCGTCTCGATCATTCTGGATAGCATCAGTGCCAACAACTATTTCGGCATGGGCGCGTTGTCCCTGCAATGGAATGGCGGATTTACGAGAATCTATAATTCGCACTTCTACCTCGCCGATGTTGGAATATTTGGCGTCTACTATCGCTACGGATTTCTCACGCCGATCGCTGCACTTATTTTCTATGGTGGCTTCATCTGGATAATGCGGCAGTGCTCGGACAAGGGCAGTCTGCTGGCGGCACTGCAACTATCTTTCGTGGTGAGTATGCTGAACATTGCGCTATCCAATGCGCTGACTTTTTCGGGCGATATATATGGGATGGCCGCGGCATTTTTCCTTTATTACGCAAAATTGCAAACGGCAACTACCCCTCTTACGGCAAATCTTGGGCAGGTAAATTATGGTCAGTTTCAGTATCGTAACTATAAACTGGAATAATCTGGATGGCCTCAAGGAAACCTATCAGAGCCTAACCAATCAGACTTATCGGAATTTCCGCTGGATTGTCGTCGATGGTGCATCCAAGGATGGCAGCGGCGAGTGGCTGCATAATCTCCACGATAGTCAGGCGGAAATAACCATCGAACCCGATAAGGGTATCTACGATGCGATGAACAAGGGTCGCCTTCGGGCTATCGAGACACCAGGCTATACCTTGTTCCTCAATAGTGGCGACTCACTTGCTGGTCCTGATGTGCTGGCGAAGATAAATGCTGCATTGACGAAGCCGGCAGTTGCACCAAAGTTTATTTATGGCGACTTCTATCGAAAAGAATCCGCCGGTAATTTGAAGCTAACTAGGGCACGGCCCATCGAGCGTGCACCGCTGGGTTTGCCAGCCAGCCATCAGACGATGTATTTCGAAAACGAACGGTTGCGGCAGTTTGAATTCCGACTCGACTACAAACTCTCCGCAGATTACTGCCTGTTGCTCGAGTTCCTGCAAGGGTTGGATCTGCAGAGTGAAGTCATGCAACTGTCGTTTCCATTGTGCATATTCGATACCAACGGTGTGTCGCACAAACGGCGCTTCGAGGCGATTCGTGAAGATATGGATATCAGAACGCGCTTTCTGAACTTTTCCAAGCCGAACGCTTTCGGCCTGTATGTGTTGCATTACATGCATACGCACAGCAAGCAGTTACGCTCGGCTTTAGGGCGTTAACGGATAGACAGGTTTTTCTATCCAGGCTGGACCATTAAAAGAACAGGGCGCAGGAGCATGTTCGATGAATTACCGAAGCCTTAACGATCTATCGCGGCTCAGCACAGAATGTGCGGGTAAGATTTCCAGTGATGTCGACTTGGTGGTCGGCATACCGCGAAGCGGGATGTTGGTGGCCAGCATCATCGCGTTGAAGCAGAACCTGCCGTTGACGGATCTCTATTCGTTCCTGCGCAACGATGATCTGAAAAAAGGCAGTACGCGTACTTACAAGCACGCCGAGCTGGTCAAACCAAGGGATGCAAAAAAGATTCTACTGGTGGATGACAGCATTTCCTCAGCCAAGTCGATGCGGGCCGCGGAGGAACAGGTCCGCGCTGTCTACGAGGGTAATGTCGTGACCATGGCGGTATTCGCTGAAAGGCACAATCGACACCATGTGGATATGTACCTGGATCTCGTCGAGCAGCCTCGTGTGTTCGAATGGAACGTCATGCACCATCCTTTTCTGACCCAGGCTTGCCTCGATATCGACGGCGTGCTCTGTGTTGACCCGACTATCGAAGAAAACGACGACGGTCCGAACTACCGGGAATTCCTCAGCTGCACGCGTCCGCTGTTCATCCCCTCGGTCAAGGTCGCGCATCTGGTGACCAGCCGACTAGAGAAATACCGTGCCGAAACCGAAGCGTGGCTCCAGCACAATGGTGTGCAGTACGGAACTCTGCATATGCTCGATCTTCCCACTGCCGAAGAGCGTCGCCGGTTGAACATTCACCACAAATTCAAGGCGGAGGTTTATGCCAGACAACCGCTGACGCGGTTATTCGTCGAGAGCGAGGTCAAGCAGGCCGTGGAGATCATGAAGCTCAGCGGCAAGCCGGTGTACTGCATCGAGACCAACGAAATGTATGTGCCAGGTCAGGTATACAACCTCAAGGCCAATACATTAAGGAAGGCCTATAGCCTGAAGGCGAAACTGATCGGCAAGGCAAAGTCGACAATGGCGAAATGGATGTCGGCGTCGCCCTCGTCAAAAAGCTAAATGCTCCGTATCGGCTGCGTCAGATATACGGCCATACGGAGCGAGAGGGGCGAGCGTTCAGCCATTTGGCCCGATGCGGCTGCAATCGCCTTTGTTGATGTACTTGCTGAGTACTTCCCATTGTGGGCGGTTCTTACCGTCCTTTGTCGGCTCGATGGATAACTTGTACTTGCCCCAAGCCGAACCAGCCGCCCAATAGGTCATGGGAACGCAGTGGTCCTGCAAGTAGGCCAGCAGGTTATCCATTGCTTCCAACAGGCGCGGCTCATCGGCAGGGATGCCGAACTCGCCGATCTGACCTTGCTTGTCATGCTTGATTAGCCAGTCGATAAAAGGCTTGACTCTTTTAACACCGAGCATGGTGTCGAAATCATCTTCAAGCGGTTCCTTGTATTGTCCGCTACTGTGTTTGTCGAGGTACAGGTGAGCGGAAAAAATCAATTTGTCGGAGGGGTCTTTCAATTGCAGCAGCGGATCATTGAATTTTGGCCAAAGAAAGCTGCTGGACCAGAAGTTGCCTTCGATGAACAAGGTCCGCTTCGTATCGTGTTTTCTAATTGCATCGATACCGGCCTGAGCTGCAGCCGGCCAGTATTCGTCAGCTCCGTGTGGCTCGTTCATGATGTCGTAAGCGTAGAGACCGTCTTGGTCTTTCCAGCGTTTGGCAATGCGCTCCAGCAAGTCTTCATAAGCGGATATCGGTACTGCATCGGTTCCGATTATCTGTTTCCGGTAACGTGCGTAATTATGAATATCGAGGATGACACGCATGTCATTGTCGGCGGCTTGCTGCAGCGTCTGTTCGATCAACTGTGCATAGTCTTCGTCAAGTTCGCCATTCAGTTCGTGCTGCAAACGCTCCCACATGATGGGAAAGCGAATGGTCTTGATGCCCTTGTCTCGCCACTTCGAAAGGTATCCTGGAGCGGGAAAGAAATAATTTGTTTTATATTTTCCGGGTATGACATTGCCGGAAAAAGCGGCACCACCAATATTCAGCCCGACCAGATCAATATTTTCTGCCTCGCTTGCGGCACTCCCGAGCACAAGTGCGAGTCCGAGGAATATTCCTTTTGACCGTTTCGAAGCGTTGCGTGTCCCTATCATCTCACTGCCTCTTTTTACTCTGGGAGGGTGTCGCTGGTGCGACTGCTTCGTTTGTCCGACATAGGCACGTATTGTTCAGTTTTTTCTCAGCGGACCTTCGCCCTGTGCGCACAGCCTGAACCAGGCTTGCCCGCATAGCCTTACCGACTTGATTTGATTTACAGACAGAGAAGCTATTTATGAAAAATCCCCTCGCCAGAAGGATGGATCCCTTGATAGGGAAGCTGAAACTACTGGATGAGACCGATACCGGCCGTTTTATATCTGAACTGAGAAAGCGCGAGTCGCCGACCATCCTTGGTTTTCTCAATCAGCACGGCTACAACATTGCGCAACGCCACCCATCCGTTCTGGACAGTTTTCTGCAAGTCAACTATCTGCTGCGCGACGGTATCGGAATCAAGATGGCCTGTTTGTTCAACGGGCTCGATCCAAAGGCCAACCTCAACGGGTCAGACTTTATTCCTGAAATGATCGAAGAGTTGGTTGGTGGCTCCGAAGATCGCTATGAGTTGTTTGCGATGGGCACTCGCGAGCCCTGGTTGAGCGACGGCGCGCGCGGGCTGTTCGGGGATCGAAAGTTCCACGCGGTTGATGGGTTCAAGCGTTCCGAGGACTATCTGAAGTTCTATCAGGACCATCATGTTCCAGGCCGCTTCCCGATCATCGTGCTGGCGATGGGAATGCCCAAGCAGGAACATGTGGCGCTACATTTGCAGAAAGCGATGGATACCCGCGCGCTGTTGATCTGCGGTGGCGCCATTCTGGACTTCTCGGCGCAGCGCTTTCCCCGTGCGCCGATGTTCTTCCGCCGGTTCGGGCTGGAATGGGCGTTCCGCATGCTAATCGAGCCGCGCCGCCTGTTCAAACGTTACGCCGTTGGGATTCCGGTGTTCTTCTATTACCTGTCGCGCAATGCCTTCTCGGGTGCGCGCCGTGTCGGTAGCTGGACTGCGCTCAAGCGCGAGCCCTGATCAGCTCTCGTTCTTTGCCGCACGGCGAAAGCGTCGGCGGCAGAGCAGGATAGACCAAGGCAGTCGGCTAACCTTCTACCAGCCATGTCAGTAGGTTGTGTCTGGCCCGTTTGTCTTCAGAGCCTCTCCCACGCCCTCGACATACGTCAGCTCACCATCCTCCAGCCGCGCAGGCGAGGTGTAGGGATGCAGCGTCAGCCGCTGCTCGTCCTGAATGTGCAGTACTTCGATGCCGCGCAACTTCAGCACATCCGACACCATAGAGCGATGGCACCGCCACCAAAGCACTTCCGCGCACATCATTGCGGTCGGTTGCTCCCCTGCCAGAAGCAAAAGTCGTTGCAGTCCGCTGGCAAATTCGTCCGTCTTTAGATGTTCGGCATAGCCGCGGAAGGACGTGTTGCGCCAGGCGCTCTTGCTCGGTCCTGGAGAGGCTCGGCGGCGCCCGCCAAGTTCCTCGATCCACTCATAGGCGATCCCGTTCTTTGCGAGCGCGGTTTCGAGATTCGCCGACATGAACTGAGGCAAGCGCCTCGACCCCGGAAAACGACGAACATCGGCAACCGCCTCGATGCCGTAGTGCCTTAGCAAGGCGATAAACGCCTCTGAGGTACGTGTGGAGTGGCCGACTGTCCAGATCGGTGGCAGCGCCATGGGTCACTTGACCTTGGTCAACGCGCTGCCCTTGTGCATCGCCACGTGGTCCGTCTTGTCGCTTTGAATTTCATATTGGGGCTCCTCCGGGCTGGCTCGTCGCGTGTGCCCTTTGTAGTCGGTGTCTTGGGTATGCACCTTGGTGACATGACCCGTCACATGGCCTGCTTCTGAATTCCAGCGGACGTGATCACCGACCTTGAATGTGGATTGCGTCATGGTTGCTCCGGTTGCTGATGGTGGGTTCATTTCGCGAATAACCCAGCGGAAATATTCCTTCGCTCTGATAAGCCGACCGAAAATAAGAGCGTCTCGTTGTGTCCGTTCGTCGGACAACGCTATAGGAAAAACTTAAGTTGCCGAGGCTTGCTATTCAAAAAACTGACGCTGAATCAGCGAGCATCGGAACGATTTAAAGCGGTTTAATCACTATCAAAGGCAATATCAAAAAGCCATGTACTAATAGCGCGTTAATGGCCGGTCAAAATCGTGGCGGTGGATTGACGTTCAAAGCCCGTCAAAAAAATTTTGAGTTCTTTTTAAAACCTATTATAAAGCCGCCACGCAACGGATTGCCGGGTTCCCCACCAAGGTAATCCGGCGTCCTTTGCCAAGCGGTTCGTCCGGTTGCGCGTAGTGAAACATCTGCCCAGTAAGCGCCTGTACGACTTAATTAACTCCCGCCTCTTTTTTAAAGGCTTCGGCCTTTTGAAGTATTAAGTTCCGGAGAGACTGAATGTCTATCAATGTATTTGCTGGTGCCCCCAAGGCACTTGTTCGCTCCATCGCTCTCGCT
This sequence comes from Stutzerimonas stutzeri, assembly GCF_024448715.1. Taxonomy (GTDB): domain Bacteria; phylum Pseudomonadota; class Gammaproteobacteria; order Pseudomonadales; family Pseudomonadaceae; genus Stutzerimonas; species Stutzerimonas stutzeri_AR. Next base: position 571,512 of record NZ_JAMOHZ010000003.1, on the reverse strand, counting down.
GCAGTATTTAGCTCCGTCGCCATTAGCGGCCAAGCGGCTGCCGCCATTACGGTAAGTGCCTCCTCGGCCACCGCCTTCACGTCTTCAATCAACAAGTTCACCAGTAACGATTTCCTCAATGGTGTCTGGCGCCGGACTGCAGGTTTTTCGGCCCCGGCAAGTTCTGCCGCGATCGCCGCCTTCAAGCCGGGCGTAGAGATCAAATTTGCTGATGGCCAAGTGCGCAAGATCAGCAAGGTTTATGTCGTCGGTAAAAACATCAGCGTCTATGTCGCTGGCGGCCTGCTCGATGGCGCCAAGGTCGGCGCACCGCACAAGGTCAGCACCGTTGTCAGCGCGGTGGAGGCCCCGGCCACAGCCGCTCCGGCTCCGGCTCCGACTGCACCCAGCAGCAGCTACACCGTCAAATTGAATGACTTCACCAGCTCGGATTGGGATAAAGGCATCTACCGCAAGTCGCCCGGTTTCTCGATCCCCGATACCGCCGCCAACAAGGCCGCGTTCGCTGTCGGTGCGTCGGTGAAATTGGCTGACGGCCAGGTACGCAAAGTTACCGCCGTCTATGACGCGGGCGCGCACCTTTCGATCATGATGGGGGGCTCGGCGTTGTCTGCCAGCGCCGTTGGTTATCCGAACACTGTTAGTGTGGGGTCCAGCACCGGCACTACCACCGGTCCGACAACCGCTAAGCCTGCTCCGGCACCGGCACCGGCACCGAGTGTGCCTAGCAGCACTTACACTGCCGCTATGAACAGCTTCACCAGCGCTGACTGGGACAACGGTATCTACCGCAAGGCGGCAGGTTTCTCGATCCCGGACACCACCAACAACAAGGCAGCGTTCGTTACCGGTGCATCGGTGAAACTGGCGGACGGTCAGGTACGCAAGGTTACTGCCGTCTATGACGTGGGTGCGCATCTCTCTGTCATGCTGAGTGGCACTGCGCTGTCGGGCAGCGCCGTTGGTTATCCGAAAACCATCAGCGTGGTTTCCGGCAACACTGCTACGACGCCTCCTGCGACCACCACGCCAGCGCCGACACCTGCTCCGACACCGGCCCCGGCTCCGGCGCCCACCACTCCTGTGGTCAGCGACGGCAGCGGTATCGACCTGGTTGGTGTGAACTTCGGTTCCGGTGTGTTCGATCCGTCGAACGTCCCGGGTCTGTTCAACAAGAATTACACCTATGCTGACGAGTCTTACTATAAGCGTCATAGCGAGTTGGGCTTCAAACTGGTGCGCCTGGGCTTCCTCTGGGAGCGGATCCAGCCGAAACTCGGCACCGAGCTGAACGCCGCGGAGCTGGCACGTATCAAGCAGTCGTTGGATTACGCTCAGAAGTACGGCATCAAGGTCATTCTTGATATGCACAACTACTACCGCTACTACGGAAAGCTCATCAACTCGCCTGAGGTCCCGCGCGCGCAGTTCTCCGCTACTTGGCGTCGTCTGGCTCAAGCAGTATCGAAGCACCCTGCCATGTATGGCTATGGTTTGATGAACGAGCCGTATAACACCAGCAATGGTCTGTGGCCTAAGACCGCTCTGGAAGCTGCTCAGGCAATCCGTACCGTTGATTCATCCAAGTGGATCATGGTGGCCGGTGATCGCTTCTCGAACGCTTTCTTCTGGGAGCAGTTCAACAGCCAGCTGATTAGCGATCCGTGGATGCGTGACCCGAAAAACAACCTGGTGTTCGAAGCGCATCAGTATCTCGACAAGGATCATTCGGGTACCTACACCAATCGCGCTGAAACCTTCGATCCGATGCTGGGCGTAAATCGCGTCAAACCGTGGGTCGAGTGGCTGAAAAAGAACAATCTGCGCGGCTACCTCGGTGAGCACGGTATTTCGGATTACGCCCCGTCGGCTGTAGTCGCCACGGACAAACTGCTGGCTTACCTGCAACAGAACTGCATTCCGAGCACTTACTGGGCGGCCGGTCCATGGTGGGGCGACAACCACATGGCGCTGGACGTTTCGACCAACAAGGCTCGTCCGCAACTGCCGGTTTTGCAGAAGCACGCAGCTACGAAGAAGACCTGCAGCACCATCGGCCCGATGTAAGTCGACAGCCGACAGCGATAAGCACTGCTAGGGATTAGCCCGGCAGAACTAAAAAACGCCCCGACTGGTTCGGGGCGTTTTTTTTTTGCAACGCAAGGTGCGGTGTCTCCAGCGTTCAGGTCGTTGAAACGTAGGCGAGGCCGGCTGGAAACGGCGACAATTTTCCTACCATCGCCGATGGCATCGGCTGCGGTTCGTCCGGTCCTGCTTTCTGGCGGAGAGGAACTTTCCCCGCAGCTGACGTTCTTTTTGGGGTGCTTAACCGTCCATGACAACGTCGGTAATCCCAGCGTGCTTGGCTTGAGGAGAATCAATGAAATCGGTACACGCAACGGATGCCCCCGAGCCAGGAATGAAAGCCGAACTTGTCCGCTATGCGCGGCTGGTCATAACCAAGGGCAGCGGCTCGGGCGCTATGCTCGGCCTCAATATCCTGCTGGCTCGACTATTAGTTCCGGACCTCGCAGGCACGATTTTTTTCTGCGTCGCGCTGGGCACCTTCGTTTCGCTGGTTTCCCGGTTGGGCCTGGATGTTGCGTGCCTGAAAAATATTGCCTCTTTGCAAGAAGGTCGGCAGCGCAGTTATTTCGATCGGTCGCTGACGCTGGCCTTCCTTGCGAATGTTCCGGCGATTCTGATTGGCTTGGTAGTGGTTTATTTCTCCAAAACTACAGAGTCTCACTTTCAGCTGTCGGCGATACTTTTCGCTTCGGCAGCGTTGTGCATTTCGCTGACCCACATATCGAGCGAAACGCTCAAGGCGAAGGAAAGAACCAGCGAAGGATTGTTCTGGCAAACCGGTTTTCAGCCGGGTTTGACGCTCATATTGGTTTGGGTCACCGGCAGTGAGCTGAACACAGTAGTCGCCTGTTTTGCGGTCAGCTATTTGCTTGGCATGCTCGGCTCGGTTAGTCGGGCCAGGATGAGCCTGCCGAAAGTGGCGGGCGCCAGCGCAGTAGGCTGGAAAGAAATGTTGGTGTTATGCCTGCCCCTAATGCTCATCGCGGTGACCAACAGCGTAATCGAACTCTCCGATACGGTGCTGTTGGGTCTGATCCGTTCGGCTGGTGAAGTCAGCATTTATTACATCTGTGCGAAAGTGACCGCGCTATCCACCACCCTGTTATTTATCATCAACGGAACCATTGCTCCCGGCATCGCTAGACGGTGGTCCCGCCGGGACTATGCCGGTGCATTCTCCATCGTTAATAAATATTCGAAGGTAATGCTCGGCTTGGCAGTCGTCATTCTTGCCGCAATGTTTTTGTTGCACGACTACATCTTGATGGTCTTTGGTGAGCCATACCGGGAGGAAGGAGCTTTCCCCTTGCTGGTATTGGCGACAGGGTATTTCTTCGTCCTGGCGGCCGGGCCCTTATGCATCTTCATGACAATGACCGGGCACCATCGCCAATATCTGCACAACAATATGGCCGCCGCTGTGCTCAATCTGGTTCTAAACTTGTTTTTGATTCCACGATACGGAGTGAATGGCGCCTGCTTTGCCACCGCTCTGGCTTTGTCGCTTAAAAACATACTGCTCTATGTGCAGTTCAAACGAATACAGCGCAAGCCGGACGGGGATAGCCCTGGCAACCAGCTTCCGATACAGCACGAGCCTGCTTGACATCGTCGCGCTCAGGGGCCTCCCCTGAGTGCGATAGACGAGCCGGACTAATCGATACGCCATGCGTGGAACCTCTAATGTCCAACGCATAATTGACAGGGGAGTCTGATGGAGCGACAGAAGTTTTTCGGATTGGAGTGGTATCGATTCGGTTTGGCAATGTATTTATTGGTTTATCACACTTTGCCTTTTTACCCGGCTTACGCCGATATGCCGTTGATCAGGCCTTTTGTCGAACTGGGCTTTTTCTCAACTACCGCATTCTTCGCACTGTCCGGATTCTTGCTAACACATGTTTATCTCGCCAACGATCGGATGCGTGAGCCGTCGCGCTCTTTTCTTTATAAGCGTTTCGCCAATCTATATCCGATTCATATCTTCACGATGGTGTTTGCTATAAGCCTAGTGGCGGTGACCAGTCTCGTTGATAGCAATACCAGTCTGGCCACGGCTTATCGGGTAAATGATCTCTTGGAGAGGTTCGACCCCGAGCGGCTCGAATATCCGATGTCCACCGTGGAAGTCTGGATTAATGGGTTTCTGAACATTACATTATTGCAAGCCTGGAATCCGCTATTCGTTACCTATAATGGCCCGGCGTGGTCCATCTCTGCGCTTATGTTTTTCTACCTGACCTTTCCAGTGCTTGGGCCGATGCTTGTCAAAGCCAAATACAAGTGGCTGGTTTTACTCGGGCTGATCATGCTGGCGGCGGCCCCGGCGTTGTATGTGATCGCTACTTCCAGCTACTTTAAAGATATTCCGATGGGTTTATTGCATCGCATGCCGCCGTTGCAGCTGCCGACCTTTCTGGCGGGTGTGGTGGCCTATTCATTATTCAAGCAGTATCGGCAGAACGGCGTAGTGTTCGGTCCTGGTTTAAAGGTCGGACTAATTGTCCTGATCGCTTTGGCAATCGCTGCCTCTGCGTATTTGAATCTGTATGGCGGTATCTTCTGGTTTCCGCTCCTTCGCAACGGTGCCTTGCTTCCCGTTGCGCTGATGCTTCTCATCGTCTGTTCAGGTCAATGGAGGCCGAAAAGCCCATTCTGGCTGAGGCTAGGTGAACGTCTCGGCGCTGCTTCGTTGTCTATTTTTGCGTTGCACTTACCGTTATTCATTCTTTTTCGCCGCTTTGAAATGCTCACGGCAATCGACTTCCAGCTATGCCTCACCGATGCGTCGGCATGCGTGGCAGCGGCAAAAGATTATGAAATCAAATTGATCTATTACCCCGTTCTGGTTGGGTTGACTGTGTGGCTGAGCGTCCTATTCCAGGAGCGGATAGTGACGCCGACGAAGAATTGGCTTCTGTCCAGGCGTGGGCAGAAACCCGTAGCCATTGCCGCGCAGCATAGCTCGCCCCGGGACGGGAGATGCACTCACCCGTGATTCCCGTTCGGGTTACAGTTCGTCGGCTCTTGGTGCAGCAGCTCGGTCAGCGATTCAAGCGATTTTTCCTATCTTCTATATAAGCGAAGCGGCTTCTAAATGAGCGATGTTCTGCTTGTTAGCGCTGAGGTATCGCTGAAAGGCAAGGAATACGCGGCTTGGCACGCTAATTGGGCAGAGGGCCAGTAATTCTGCGGATTTGATATGCATTCTTAAAGTCTTTGTCGTAGTTGCCCTTGCTGCTGTGGAGCTAAACAAACTCGACGGAACTCAGAAAAGACCGCCCGGTCACCTTATATGTGCGCACCGAAATTACGCAGTTCGCGGCTCACCGCAGTTGCTGTGTTCCTACGGACCGTGGTCTTCCGGCCAAGCCATATAAAAGGTGAATCAAATGACTACACCCGACGAAGAAATTACTGGTTACGGTGGCCTACCCAAGACCGACCCCGGCACCACCAATACCGCCAGTTCGATGAATGCTACACCTAGTTCTAGCACCAGCCAGTCCTCGAGCACCGGCACCAGCCAGAATGCCTCGGGCTCTGTTGGGCACGCTACTGAAGCTACTGAAGACGTCAAGGCCAAAGCCAGACAGGCAGCGGATCAGGTGAAGACTCAGGGCAAGAGTCAGCTCGAGGGGTATCGAGAAACGGCTGCCGACGAGATCGAGAAGGTCGCTCAGAGCGCCAAAGCCGCCGCTCAGGAACTGGAAGGTCAGGATCGTTTGGGCTTGTCCAATTACGTTTCTGACATGGCCCAGAATATGGTTCAGTTCTCCGACAGCCTACGCGGCAAAAGCGTGGATGAATTGTTGCAGGACGTGAATCGACTAGCGCGGAACAATCCGGCCCTGTTCATTACCGGCAGCATCGCTCTAGGCTTCGGGCTGACTCGCTTTGCCCGTGCGTCCGGCAAGCGCGCCACGCGGGACGAATATGGCCATCGCGAAAATTCCACTTCGTTTTCATCGTCGGGCAGTCAGTATGGCTCGTCTCACGATGACAATTTCTCCGATCAGAGTGAACTCAATGATCGCTTGAGCACCGGCGAGCCTGGAGCCATTGGCAGTATCAGCAATGCAGGCGTCTCCTCTGCAACCAGCACGTCCCGATCGACTACCGGTGCGGGTACTGGTGTTGGAACCGGCATTGGTACTGGTTCGGTGACTGGAGCGGGCACTGGTCTGGGTTCGAGCGGGACCGGTTCAGGCGCTGGCGCCAACACTAGCAACGGTCTGGGCATAGGCACCCATTCGACATCCGGTGTTGGCTCTAATACCGGCCGCGACGGCAAAGGTACTGACGGAGGGCTTTTCCCATGAGCGAAGCACGCAAAACGACAACTACCACAACGACCGCGCCTGAGCCTGGATTTCGCGCGGAGAACGACACCTCCGTAGGTGGTTTGCTAAGGCAACTGACACACGAAGTGCCTTCCTTGATTACCAAAGAGCTGGCGCTGGCAAAAGCCGAGCTGAGCGAGTCCCTTCGCGCCACCAAGGCAGGTGCGGGTAGCGTCGCGACGGGCGGTGCGGTACTGCTCGGCGGGTTCATCATTTTGCTGATGTCCGCCGTGTATGGCCTTAGCAACGTCATGGCGCCCTGGCTCGCCGCGCTGATCGTCGGTGCCGTAGTGGTGGTAATCGGCTTGATCATGGTGTCCGCCGGCAAGAAGAAATTCCAGGCGTCGTCATTCAAGCCTGAGCGCACCATCCATTCGGTCAACAAGGATAAAGAAGCCGTCAGGGGGCACACATCATGAGCACACGTAATCAGATCGATGCCGAAGCGCAAAAGGATCCAGAAGAACTGGAGCGCGAGATCGACCAGCAGCGGGCGGAAATCGGCAACATTGTTCATGCGCTGGAGAACAAACTGTCTCCCGGTGAGCTCATCGACACAGCCCTGGGCTACGTGAAGGGCGGCGGTGGCGAGTTCTTCGCCAATCTGAGCAATACGGTCAAAGCCAATCCCGTGCCTACCGTCCTGACTTCGATAGGGTTGATTTGGATGATGGCCGGGCAAAACCGTCAACCTCATGCAAGCGTGACCACTGGCAGCTATGCCGGGACTTCCACCGGACCCTCGATGGGCGAAAAACTGTCAGCCAAAACGGCCGGTTTGAAGCAGCAAGGCGCTGACATGAAGAACAAGGCCAGCCAGATGACCCATAGCGTTTCTGAGTCTCTCGGCAGCGCCCGTACGCGTGCCAGCGACTCCAGGCGGCAGGCGTCCGAACGGTTGCGTGGCGGTGCTGACCGGGCTCGCGGTGGTTTTAATCACCTGCTGCAGGAGCAACCGCTGGCACTTGGCGCCATCGGTATCGCGCTAGGTGCATTGCTCGCTGCTGCTGTGCCGCCAACGCGGCGTGAGGACGAAATGCTGGGCGAGGCCAGCGACCGCATGACCGACCAGCTTCGGCACAAGGCGGAGGAGGGCTACCAGAAGGTCTCTGCCAAGGGAGAAGAGATCGCGACTCAGATCAAGCAGGATGTTGGCAACAACCACTCCGATCGCTCTCCCTCCAACGCGGCGAGCACGACCGGCTCTACTTCCGCCGGGGTGTGACATTGCGAAACGCCGTGTCGGCTCTGGCCGACGACGGCATCTATTTCGCCGGTGCGGCTTGAGTCCGCACCGGCGAAATTCGATAACGCGCCGCTCGACGCCGGTGTAGCTCAGTAGGTAGAGCAGCGCATTCGTAATGCGAAGGTCGGGGGTTCGACTCCTCTCACCGGCACCAATGAAATCAAGCTCTTCAGCGATGAAAGTCTTACGTCGCTTCCCTTTTGATGCGGCCATAAGCGAAACATTTCTTCTGGCCAGACATACAACCCGAACTCTTGCATATCCCGGCCGTCCCATTTTTGAGGCTTCGGTTTTTATCGTTCGGGGGAGACGCAATGGCATTGCTGAATACACGCGGCATCAGCAGTTTCGAGCTGCTGAAACGCACCATCAAGGATTTCAGCAAGGACGACATGACTACCTACGCGTCGGCGTTGGCCTATCGAGCGATCTTCTCGCTGTTTCCCTTTCTGTTGTTTCTGATCGCCCTGTTGGGAATGCTGGATCTGCAGGAGTTTTTCACCTGGCTGCGTGAGCAGGTATCGCTGGTACTGCCGCCAGATGCGCTGGACTTGGTGAACCCGGTGATCGACCAGATGCAGGGTCAGAAGAGCGGCCTTCTGTCATTCGGTATCCTGTTGGCGCTTTGGTCCGCGTCGATCGGCATCCGCTCGCTGATGAATGCGATGAACAAGGCCTACGATGTCGAAGAGGGACGACCAACCTGGAAGTTGATGCTGTTGTCGGTGGTCTACACCATCGGCCTGGCGCTGATATTGCTGGCTGCGGCAGCGCTGATGATCATCGGCCCGCAGGTGATGGAATGGCTCGCGGCGCAGGTGGGCCTGAAAGAGATTGTGGTCACGCTCTGGACCTGGCTGCGCTGGCCCGTGATCGTGATTCTGATGATGCTGGTGGTGGCCGTTCTCTACTACGTCACGCCAGACGTCGAACAGGAGTTCCGCTTCATTACTCCCGGGTCGGTGCTGGCGGTGATCGTGTGGATTGCCGCGTCGGTGGCGTTCGGCCTCTATGTGCAGAATTTCGGCAATTACGACGCTACCTACGGCAGCATCGGGGCGGTAATTGTCCTGTTGCTCTATTTCTATATATCGGCGGCAGTACTGCTGTTCGGCGCGGAAATGAATGCCGTCATCGAGCATGCCTCGGTCGAGGGCAAAGACCAGGGTGATAAACGCGTCGAAGGATGAGGTTTTCGGGCGGGTTCGCTGTCGGATAGGTCGCAGGCGTCTGCGAACAACCTTCTGGAGCGGAGGTCCATTGATTTCATTGCAGAATCTATCCGGGAGTGGCCCGGCTTCGGCTCGGTGGGATCTGGCTGATTCGACCGCTGCTGGCGCTTGTCTCCAGAGGGTTTTGCATCGAGACCTCACGGAGACGCTCCATCTTGCATATCGCCGACATGACCATGTTCTACGCGCCCGCCAGCGGCGGCGTGCGTACCTACCTCGAGGCTAAACACCGCCGTTTGCAGCTGTATTCGGGGGTACGCCACAGCATCCTGGTGCCGGGGGACAGCTACAGCCATAACGCCGGCATTTACCAGATACCCGCGCCGGCTTTACCTTTCGGCAAGGGTTACCGCTTCCCGGTGCGGCGAGCGCCTTGGCGAAATCAGCTGCGTGCCCTGCATCCCGACGTGATCGAAGTCGGGGATCCCTATATGACTGCTTGGGCGGCGCTGGATGCCGGGCGGCGCCTCGACGTTCCGGTAATTGGGTTCTACCACTCAGATCTGCCGCTACTGGTGAGCAACCGCATTGGTGGCTGGCTGGGCACCAACATGAATGGATACGTCTCGCGGCTGTACGGCAGTTTCGATCGTGTGCTGGCGCCCAGTCGGGTGATGGCTGAAAAGCTGCTGGAACTGGGCGTCAGCAACGTTTATGTACAGCCGCTGGGTGTCGATCTGGAGATCTTCCGCCCTGATCGGCGCGACCCGAAGATACGCCGCGAGCTGGGGCTGAATGACGATACCCGGCTGATGATCTTTGCTGGCCGAGGTTCGAGAGAGAAGAATATCGATGTGCTGCTGGAGACCGCCCGATTGCTCGGCAAGCCGTATCACCTGCTGCTGGTGGGATCGAGCATGCCGCACCGCGTCCCGGACAACGTTTCGGTGATCGATCGCTTCTGCCCAGCGACCGACGTGGCGGGCTATATGGCCAGCAGTGACGTGCTGTTGCACGCGGGTAATCAGGAAACCTTCGGTCTGGTCGCTCTGGAGGCCATGGCCAGCGGCATTCCGGTAGTTGCCACGCGAGCCGGCGCGCTGCCCGAACTGGTGCCGTTCCATACCGGCCGTCTGTGCCGCCCGTTGGACGCCCGGGCGATGGCTCAAACCGTGCGCGAACTGTTCGAGGACGACTCCCGGCTGCTCGGCGCCCAGGCGCGTCAGCATGTCGAAGCGCACCACGCCTGGGACGCAGTGGTCGCGGGGCTGCTCGCTCATTATCACGCCGTGCTGGGTACAGCCGATCTGCCGGTCGCCATGCATGGCTGAGCGCAGCCTGATACTGGTGCTGCATGATGTGGCACCGGAAACCTGGCCGGACTATCGACACTTCGTCGAAGCGGTCGACGCACTTGGCCATGTGCCGATTTGCTGGTTGGTGGTGCCGAATTTTCATCGGCGCAATCGACTCGACGAACATCCCGAGTTCTGCCGCTTGCTCGATAGTCGACTGGCGCGCGGCGACGAACTGGTGTTGCACGGCTGCAATCATGCTGACGAGGCGCCAGCGCCGCGCTCACCGCGGGACTGGTTCATGCGTCGGGTGTTCACCCATGAAGGCGAGTTCTATCCGCTGGACCAGGCCGAATCCGCTCGGCGTTTGCAACAGGGCATTGGGTTGTTCGCGCAAAAGCAATGGCCACTGCACGGGTTCGTGGCGCCGGCCTGGCTGCTGGGGCCCGGCGCGCGGCGTGCGCTGGCGACGACCGGCCTGACTTATACCAGTGATCCCGGGCACTTATTCCTGCTTCCCGATTACACCGCCATAGACGCACCCGGGCTGGTCTGGAGCTCCCGCAGTGCCTGGCGCCGCGGCATGTCGCGGCTGGTCAGCGAACAGATGCTCAATCGCCATCGGCAGGCGCCAGTGCTGCGCCTGGGTCTGCATCCTGTGGATATGCGTCATGGGTTTTCGCGCCGCTATTGGCTGAACCTGCTGATCCGGCTGTTGGAAGAAGGGCGACAACCGGTGACCAAGATCGACTGGCTGAATCGCCATGTGCTGGCTCCGAGCGCGGCAGCATGAGCCGCCGTTGGTGGTTGCTGCTCGGCGCGTTGCTGGCGGCCGCCCTGATCCCACTGCTGTTGGGCGGCAGCGGCCTATTCGAGCGGCTGGTGCGTTTTCCGCCGTGGTTGCTGCTGACCATGCTCGGCATGATCATGCTTGGCTGGTACCTCAACTCGCTGCGCCTGCGCTTGCTGATCGGCAGAAGACGCTTGGGACAGCGTCGCGCGCTGGGCATCGTCATCTCCACCGAGTTCGCCATTTGTGCCACGCCTGGCGGTGCCGGCGGGCCGTTGACGATGATGGCGCTGCTGTTGCGTCAAGGCGTGGCGCCCGCTAAAGGCACTGCGACCTTTGCCGTCGAACAGCTGACCGATCTGCTGTTTTTCGCCTGTGCGTTGGTCGGCGTACTGATCTACGCGGTGACTCACTCGCTCAACACCTATATCGCCAGTCTGCTGGGTTTCAGTGCGGCGCTGCTGATCGGTCTTATGGTCGTGTTGGCGCTGCTTGGGCGCTTCCACCGGCAGGTGTTTCTGCTCAACGGCTGGCTGATCGGTCGGCTGGGAATGAAAGCGCCTCGCAAGCGCTATTGGGCGCGCAAGGTGCTGAGCTTCCGCAATGCATTGCTAGAGTGTTTTCGGCTGCCGCGGGCGATATTGCTCGGTGTCTTCATCCTGACGACGCTGCACTGGCTGCTGCGTTACAGCGTGCTCTATCTCACCCTGCAAGGGCTGGGCAGCCAACTCGCCTGGGCCTGGACGTTCATCGTCCAGTTGCTGGCATTGACGGCGGGGCAGCTGAGCTTATTGCCAGGTGGTGCTGGCAGCGCCGAGCTGGCATCGGCCGCTTTGCTCACACCGTTGGTGGGCACGTCGACCGCGGCGGCCGCGATTCTGATCTGGCGCTTCGTGACGTATTACTTTTACCTGATCGCCGGCGCGCCGTTGTTTCTGCATCTGGCTGGGCGTCCGCTATTCAACCGTCTGGTAAGAGCACGAAACGGCTAAGCTGGCGGGGCGCTCTGGAATAAGGCCGCAAGGTACCGTTCCTCGGAAAAGCGAAACTATCCGCCGACGCGCTCTGTCCACTGAACGTAACCAACAGACAGAGAGGAATAGCCATGAGCAGTACCGGAGACAAGATGAAGGGCAACCTCAATGAAGCCGCTGGCAAGGCCAAACAGGGTCTCGGCGAAGCTACTGACAACGAGCGCATGAAAGGCGAAGGTCAGCGTCAAGAAATCAAAGGCGACGCGCAGCAGGTGAAAGGCGAAGCCAAGGACACTTTGAAGAAAGGTGTTGATCGCGCCTAATCCATTGCTTCAACAAAAATGCCCGCATCGCGCGGGCATTTTTTTTCCGGCAGCGCTTAACGCTCCAGATATTGCAGCTTGTCCTTCACGCCGTCCCATTCTTCGGCATCCGGCAGCGATTCTTTCTTCTCAGTGATGTTCGGCCAGACGTCCGCCAGGTCCGCGTTCAGTTGGATATATTCCTGCTGTTCATCGGGCACTTCATCTTCCGAGAAAATCGCCTGGGCCGGGCATTCCGGCTCGCAGAGTGCGCAATCGATGCACTCGTCAGGGTGAATGACCAGAAAGTTCGGGCCTTCATAGAAGCAGTCCACCGGACAGACTTCCACACAGTCGGTGTATTTGCACTTGATGCAGTTGTCGGTGACGACGAAGGTCATTTCTAGCTATCTCCTCAGGCGTGTCAGGTGGCGTTGCATGACGCTCCCCGTTCGGCAGGGCTATAGCGGCACCAGGCAAATGCCGCATATATCCAAAAATGCGCGCGATTCTAGCAGCTTTTTTGTAACCGTCAGACTCGTGTTTTCAGGTTGTATAGCAGGTCCAGCGCCTGACGCGGGGTCATGTCATCGGGATTTACTCTTCCCAATTCCTCGATCACGGGGTGCGGCAGGCTGGCGAACAGGTCGTTCTGCAAGGGTGGTGCGGGCTGGCCGGCGGTTATCTTCGGTGTTTCGTGAGGCAGGCTAGTCGTTTCCAGCCGCGACAGATGGTCGCGCGCACGCTGGATTACATCGGCCGGTACGCCTGCCAGCTGTGCTACCGCCAGGCCGTAACTCTGGCTGGCGGGCCCCGGCAACACGTGGTGGAGGAAGACGATGCGTTCGTTGTGCTCGGTAGCGGACAGATGCACGTTGGCAACTACCGATTCGCTTTCCGGCAGCACTGTCAATTCGAAGTAATGGGTGGCAAAAAGCGTGAAGGCGCGCAGTCCGGCCAGGTGCTCGGCGGCGGCCCAGGCCAGCGACAGGCCATCGAAGGTACTCGTGCCGCGACCGACTTCATCCATTAGTACCAGGCTGCGGTCGCTGGCGTTGTGCAGAATGTTGGCGGTCTCGCTCATTTCCACCATAAAGGTCGAGCGGCCGCCGGCCAGATCGTCGGAAGAGCCGATTCGGGTGAAGATGCGGTCCACCAGCGACAGCTCGCAGGCCTTCGCCGGTACGAAACTACCAATCTGCGCGAGGAGTACGATCAGGGCGGTCTGACGCATGTAGGTGGACTTACCGCCCATGTTCGGTCCGGTGATCACTAGCATGCGCGTGTCGTCGTCAAGGCTCAGGTCATTGGCGACGAAGGGCGTCTGCAGCACCTGCTCGACCACTGGATGACGACCCTGCTCGATTTGCATGCAGGGGTGATCGACGAAGCGTGGACGATTGAGATCGAGAGTCAGGGCGCGTTCGGCCAGATTGCTCAGCACGTCGAGCTCGGCTAGCGCCGCAGCGCTTTCCTGCAGCGGGGCGAGATGACCGATCAGCAGCTCCAGCAATTGCTCGTAGAGTTGCTTTTCGCGTGCCAAGGCTCGGCTCTTGGCCGATAGCGCCTTGTCTTCGAATTCCTTGAGCTCCGGCGTGATGAAGCGCTCGGCGCCTTTGAGGGTTTGCCTGCGGATGTAATCGGCCGGTGCCGATTCGGCCTGCTTGCTTGGCAGCTCGATAAAGTAGCCGTGCACACGGTTGTAGCCGACCTTGAGGTTGGCCAGGCCGGTGCGGGCCTTCTCGCGGGTTTCCAGATCCATCAGGTACTGACCGGCGTTTTCGGACAGCGACTGCAGCTCGTCCAGCTCGGCGTCGTAGCCGGTTTTCAGCACGCCGCCGTCGCGTATGACCGCGGGCGGGTTGTCGATGATGGCCTTGGCTAACAGCTCGGCCAGCTCGGGATAGGTGCGGATGCTGCTAGCCAGATTGGCGAGGTGCGGCGCGACCAGTTCGCGCATACCGTCTTGCAGTTGTGGCAGCGCAGCGAGTGCATCGCGCAGGCGAGCCAGGTCGCGTGGGCGAGCGTTGCGCAGGCCAATTCGCGCAAGGATGCGCTCCAGATCGCCGATTTCCTTGAGCTGTGGCTGGATTTGCTCGAAGCGATAATGCTCAAGCAGGCAGGTAATCGAATCCTGGCGCGCTTCGAGCATGCTGCGGTCACGCAACGGACGGTTCAGCCAGCGGCTGAGCAGACGGCTTCCCATGGCGGTCTGGCAACGATCGACTACCGACTGCAGCGTATTTTCACGCCCACCGCCGAGGTTGATGTCTAGTTCCAGGTTGCGACGAGTCGCGCCGTCGAGTATCACCGTGTCGTCCAGGCGCTCATGGCGCAGGCTGCGCAGGTGGTGCAGGGCGGTACGCTGGGTTTCCTTGGCATAGGTCAGAAGGCAACCGGCTGCCCCGATGGCCAGTGTCAGTTTCTCGCAGCCGAAGCCTTTCAGGTCTTGGGTTCCGAATTGCTGGCAGAGGCCCTTGAACGCGCTGTCGCGGTCGAAATCCCAAGGCGCACGGCGCCTCACGCCACGGCGTTTCTCGACCGGCAGGCCAGCGGGCCAATCGTCTGGAATCATCAGTTCAGCGGGATTCAAACGTTCGACTTCGGCCAGGAGCGTTTCCCAACCGCCAAATTCCTGCACGCTGAAGCGACCGCTGGTGATGTCCAGTACGGAGAGCCCAAACAGCCGTTCATCGCCCACTACGGCGGCAAGTAAATTGTCGCGATGCTCGTCCAGCAGGGCTTCGTCGCTAACCGTGCCGGGCGTGATGATACGCACCACCTGGCGTTCAACCGGCCCCTTGCTGGTCGCCGGATCGCCGATTTGCTCGCAGATCACCACTGACTCGCCAAGTTTCACTAACCGTCCGAGGTAGCCTTCTGCAGAATGAAAGGGAATCCCGGCCATGGGAATCGCCTGGCCACCGGATTGCCCACGAGCGGTGAGGGTAATGTCCAGCAGTTTGGCGGCCTTTTTGGCGTCGTCGTAGAACAGCTCGTAGAAGTCGCCCATGCGATAAAACATCAACTGATCTGGATGCTCATGCTTGAGCCGCCAGTATTGCTGCATCATCGGCGTATGTTTGGACAGATCTTGAGAGTCTTTGGGCATGGGCGCTGGCATGGTTCTGCGTTTGAAGAGAAGCCGCCGTGCATCGCAAGGCAGGCGAAAAAAAGGAGCGCAAGGTTAACATGCAGCTGAGCCTGATCGCAGGAGCCAGGGATGCCTACGCGACAGTAAACGACGTTGGCGCAGTAGCTGACCCGTGCAGACTGCCGAGCCACATATCAAAAAGGAAATGCCTGTGGATCTAACTGAGCTGAGCGCCGAATTAGGGCGAAGATTGCAACACCTGAATGCGCAAGTCACCACAGCGGAATCATGCACTGGGGGTGGTATCGCCGAGGCCATCACCCGCATAGCTGGTAGCTCGGTTTGGTTCGAGGCAGGTTTCGTTACCTATTCCAATGTGCAGAAGACTCGTCAGCTGGGCGTGCCGGAGGAGCTGTTCGGTCGGGTTGGGGCAGTTAGCCGGGAAGTGGTCGAGGCTATGGCGCGGGGCGCGCTACTTATCAGTGGGGCGCGTTTCGCGGTAGCCGTCAGTGGGGTCGCTGGGCCTGGCGGCGGTTCAGCGGAAAAGCCGGTTGGCACCGTCTGGCTGGCGTGGGCGGACGAAGGGGAAGTCTTCGCCCAACGTTTTCAATTCATTGGTGATCGACAGGCAGTGCGCGAGCGGAGCGTGGAGGCCGCGCTTGTAGGCTTGATCCGACTCGCGACTGGAGAAAATCCGCTTCAGGGCTAGGCGCATTATTTTGCCTATGCTCTAATACTGTCTACTTATACAGTTGTCGTGGCCTCTGGCCCTCTTGATCAAGTGAGGATTGTAATGGACGAGAACAAGAAGCGCGCCTTGGCTGCTGCCTTGGGCCAGATCGAAAAGCAATTCGGTAAAGGCGCGGTCATGCGCATGGGCGATCACGATCGTCAGGCGATTCCATCTATTTCCACCGGCTCGCTGGGCCTGGATATCGCGTTGGGTATCGGCGGCCTGCCAAAGGGCCGGATCGTCGAAATCTACGGTCCTGAGTCCTCGGGCAAGACCACCATGACGCTGTCGGTGATTGCCGAAGCTCAGAAGATGGGCGCCACCTGCGCTTTCGTCGATGCCGAACATGCGCTCGACCCCGACTATGCCGGCAAGCTTGGCGTTAACGTTGACGATCTGCTGGTTTCTCAGCCGGACACTGGTGAACAGGCATTGGAAATCACCGACATGCTGGTGCGTTCCAATGCGGTTGACGTGATCATCGTCGACTCCGTGGCTGCTCTGGTGCCAAAAGCCGAAATCGAAGGCGAAATGGGGGATACCCATGTCGGTTTGCAGGCTCGTCTGATGTCTCAGGCATTGCGCAAGATCACCGGTAACATCAAGAACGCCAACTGTCTGGTCATCTTCATCAACCAGATCCGTATGAAGATCGGCGTGATGTTCGGTAGTCCGGAAACCACCACGGGTGGTAACGCACTGAAGTTCTACGCTTCGGTCCGTCTCGACATCCGCCGTACCGGCGCGGTGAAGGAAGGCGACGAAGTGGTCGGCAGCGAAACCCGTGTCAAGGTCGTCAAGAACAAGGTGGCGCCGCCGTTCCGTCAAGCCGAGTTCCAGATCCTTTACGGCAAGGGCATCTACCGCAACGGCGAGGTTATCGATCTCGGCGTGCAGCAGGGGCTGGTCGAGAAGTCGGGCGCCTGGTACGCGTACAAAGGCAACAAGATTGGCCAGGGCAAGGCCAATGCTGCGAAGTACCTCGAAGAGAACCCCGAAATCGGCCGCGAGATCGAGCAGCAAATACGTGACAAGCTGCTGGTTGTTTCGCCGAACACTAAAGCCAATCCGGCAGCTGCAGACCTGGTCGAAGCCGATATCTGATCCGTATGCCGGTCATGCTCGACACCCCCGCTGCGGTGCGGCGGGCTGCAATGGATCTTCTGGCCCGTCGTGAGCATGGGCGCATCGAATTGAGTCGCAAATTGCGTTCACGTGGTGCGCCAGCAGAGCTCATCGAGCCGGTGCTGGATCGGCTGTCCGACGAAGGTCTTCTTAGTGAAGCGCGCTATTTGGAAAGCTTCGTTCGTATGCGCGGCAATGCGGGTTACGGCCCCTTGCGCATACGAGAGGAGCTGGCGCAGCGTGGCTTGGTTCGTGAAAATATCGAGCAGGCGCTGCGTGACAGCGGCTTCGATTGGGGCGAACAGCTGCGTGCAGTCTGGATGCGCAAATTTTCTGGAGAAGTGCCGGGTGACCAGCGGGAGCGGGCCAGGCAGGGACGATTTCTCAGCTCTCGTGGTTATCCGCTGGATATGATTGGACGTCTCCTACGGGGTAGCTCGCTCGATTAGCTTAGGCGCAGTAGCATTGCTGCTCCGGCCCATTGGGGTGCTCTAACCATCCTTAGTCTTCGGCTCCCAGCGGCTCAGCCCAGTTCTCTTTCGCATTGATAAAGTCGGTCAGTTCGCGTAGTCGACCATGATCGCGGCCGTTGAACACGAAGCTCAGCCGCGGTAGCCGCTGCAGCTCCGGCTCGTCCAGTTCTAGCTCGCAGCATGCCTGTTGCTCGAAGCGACCTTTCAGACATAGATCGGCGAATTCGTTATTCATGAAGCGCAGGGCAGCATCGTTCAGCACATGGTTGATGCGCATGACGAATAAGCCCTTTAACCAGCGGCTCGAATGGAAGTTATTGTAGAAATTATCGATCTCTGCAGCTGCGTCTTCGGCGTTATCTACCAAGCGCATCAGGCGCATGTCGGTGGGCAGAATGTAGCGATTGCCTTCCAGTTGACGGCGCATGAAGCTCAACGCGTCCTTCCAGAAGGAACCACCGGGCTCGTCCAGCAGCACGATCGGTACCAGCGGACTCTTACCGGTCTGCACCAGCGTCAGGACTTCCAATGTTTCGTCCAGCGTGCCGAAGCCGCCCGGGCACAGCACCAGCGCATCGGCTTCCTTTATGAAAAACAGCTTACGCACGAAGAAGAAGTGGAACGACAGTAGATGGTCGGTGCCGTCTACCGTCGGGTTGGCATGCTGCTCGAAAGGCAGGGTGATGTTCAGTCCGATGCTGTTGTCCGTACCGGCGCCCTCATGCGCGGCGGCCATAATGCCGCCCCCGGCTCCGGTAATGACCATGAGGTCATAGCGCGCCAGCGTTTCGCCGAGCTCGCGCGCCAACGCATACAGAGGGTGCTCTATGGGTGTACGCGCCGAGCCGAAGACGGTGACCTTGCGACGGCGCTTGAATTGATCAAGTCGGCTGAAGGCGTGTTCCATCTCGCGCATGGTCTGCAGCAAAATCTTGGCGTCCCAGCGGCTCCGATCCGCTTGTGCCATGCGCATGACGGTTACCAGCATTTCCCGGTAGAGCGGCAGGTTCTGGCTGGTTGTGGAGGCGACTTGGGCGAGTAGCTCATCAATCTTTTTTGACAGGTCCGCGCCGCTGGTCTTGAAGTGTCGCGATAGGTAATCGTCCGGTTCGAAAGGCATACAACGTCTCCCCCTGTGTTGGAGCCGGCAGCGCTTGCGGCGTCGCCCTGCGCAGATCCTTGCTTTGCACGGTTTGTTGCAGCTAGTACACCTACTCCAAGGAACTTGAAGAATCGAGAGGTTCCGGCAGTGTCGGCGCGGCCCGGTTGCCCTGATCTAACACTAGCCCATCGCGTTGGTGCGATGCATGACGCTACGCTGGTCTGCACCAAGTCGGCTTGCCAAACGACCTCAGCAATCGCTGGCGCGGTAGCGTTCTGTAGTAATCGGTTTCTTGCTCTGGTATTCGCTGAATTCGAAGCGTAATACCGCGCCCTGGTTCATCAACTGGCGCAGGCCATCATTGCTGCAAACGCTCGCAGCCAGTTGCGTACGGACCTGCTTCGGATTGTCGCGCATCTGCGCGGCATGGCGAGGCTGGACGCTCAGATGATTGACCAACTCATTCCCGTCGACGCTGTAGCCTTCGTCGAGGAGGTCGGAATTGATGGCGCGCGGCGTGCCGACACTGCTTTCTCGAGCGACCTTCTCGAGTAGCTGATCGAGCGCCTGATCCTGTGCCGAAGCAGTGTGAGCAAAGGGCAGGGCGAGGCAGAGCGTGATTAGAGTGGTCAGACGGTGCATGGTGATCTCCTGATGACTGCCGTCGTTCGACCGGCGGCTGCCAGCGCGGTTCATTGGTGCCTGACATCGGTGCCGGTCTGCCTGCTAAACTACCGGCCCGCCCAGATCAATCCCAGTTTCCATGCCACATGCCGTAGCCCGTTTGCGCGATGCGCGCCTGGCCCGTAGCGCCAAGCCCTTTGTCGCGAGGGGTTCGCGTACGCCTCGTTGCGTCCGCTGCCGCGTCGCCAGCAGCCATTGCCTGTGCAGCTGGCTTCCGCAGGCGGAGGCGAGCAGCGGGGTGTGCCTGATCATGCACGACATCGAGCCGCTGAAACCGAGCAACACCGGCTGGTTGATCGCTGACATCGTTGCTGACACCCACGCCTTCACTTGGCAGCGGACCGGGGTCGATCCCGCGCTGCTAGCGCTTCTGGCCGATCCTCAGTATCAGCCGTTCGTGGTGTTTCCCGGCGAGTATGCCGAACCCGAGCGGGTGGTGACCGGTGTCGAAGTGCTCGCGCACAAGCGCCCGCTGTTTATCCTGCTCGATGCTACCTGGATCGAAGCGCGCAAAATGTTCCGCAAGAGCCCGTATCTGAATAGTCTGCCGGTGTTGAGCCTGCAGGCTGATGTACTTTCGCGCTACCGCCTGCGACGCTCGACTCGCAGCGAGCATCTATGCACTGCAGAAGTCGCGGCGCTGTGTCTGGCGTTGGCAGGCGACGGCCTGGCATCTGCAGCGCTGGATGCCTGGCTCGATGGTTTCACGGACCACTATCTCGGGGCCAAGCACCACCGTGAGCCCGATCCAAATGACGCCACCCATCGAACGCTGGCAGCGTTTGGCCAGCGCTGATTGCCTTAAGCGCGGTCAGTGCCTTGCCGGTTGCGGAATCTCGTCGCCGATTGTTGGCGGTAGTGCCTTGCGCGGCCAGAGTTGCGCCGTGAGCATGCCGACGAACATGAGTGCGCAACCAAAGTAGCCGCGAAGACTCAGACTTTCATCGAGGAACAGCGCGCCTGCGATCGCCGCGAACACCGCTTCGAGTGAGAGGATGATGGCGGCATGTGAGGCGATTGCATGCTTTTGCGCGACAACTTGCAAGGTATAACCCACTCCTACTGCGAACATGCCGCCATATACCAGCGCCGGCGCCGCGAGCCAAATGGCGTTCAGACTGGCGTCTTCGAACAGCGCTGCAAGCGCAAGGCTAACAACTGCACAGGTGGCGAATTGCAGAAACGCCAGGCGAATAGCGTCATGGCGGCTGACGAAGAAGCTCACCAGCAGTACATGAATCCCCCAGACGAAGGCGCCGGCCAGCTGTATCCAGTCGCCGGAAGCGACTTGAAAATTCTCTCCGATACTGAGAAAGGCCATTCCGACCACTGCCAGAACGGCACCCAGCCAGGTCCCCATTCCGGTTCGCTGGCCGATAATCAGGCCCAGCAACGGCACGACGATGACGTACAGGCCAGTGATGAATCCTGAATTGGTCACGCTGGTGAAGAGCAAGCCGACCTGTTGCAGGTTGATGCCCAGAGTGAGTGCAAGCCCCATGCAAAAACCTCCCAGCAACAGGCCCCGCTGAAAGAAAGGTTCATGCCGAGCGGCACCGCGGCCTTGATGCAGCACTAGAGGTAAAAGCACGATCGCACCCAAAGCGAAGCGCAGACCTGTGAACAGGAACGGACCGATGTTATCCATACCGACCCGCTGGGCGACAAAAGCCGTCCCCCAGATCATTGCTGTAATGAGCATTAGAAAGTCGGCTCGAAGGGCTTGGTTACGCATGCTTGGGCTCGGGTGGGAAAAGCCGGAAACTTTGCATCAAACCGATGCGCTTGACCACATGTTCATTGATCGGCACGTTCGCGCCGCCTGATTAAATACGGGCCGGTGATCGAATTTCGAGTGGTGGCGCGATATCATCACCTCGTTTCATCTCCGAGCTATATTCGGGGGTGTTGCCGACATGATGTCAGCATCCGGCTAAGGCCGGTTAAAGCGCCAATAAAAACTATAGGTCTGCCATGGCTGCTTACGAAATCCTTATCGCCGATGATCACCCGCTGTTTCGCAGCGCGCTTCAGCAAGCGTTGACACTGGGACTGGGAGATGGCGTGCGACTGTCTGAAGCAGCCAGCATCGCCGAGCTTGAAGTCCTGCTGACCCGAACCTCGGATTGGGATCTGGTGCTGTTGGATCTGAACATGCCGGGCGCCTACGGATTTTCCGGGCTGGTACTACTAAGGGGACAATATCCTCAGCTGCCGGTAGTGATGATTTCCGCTCTGGAAGACGCTACGGTTGTTGCGCGGTCTCGCGAGTTCGGTGCCAGCGGCTTCATTCCCAAGTCCAGCTCGTTGCAAACCATCCAGGAAGCTGTCCGGGTCGTGCTTGATGGCGACGTCTGGTGGCCCACCAATATTCAGGACGTGGCCCATGTCAGTCCCGAAGCCAAAGCGGCCAGCGAAGGCCTCGCCAGCCTCACGCCCCAGCAATTTCGGGTGTTAACGATGGTTTGCGACGGCTTGCTGAATAAGCAGATCGCCTACGAACTCAGCGTTTCCGAGGCGACTATCAAGGCCCACGTCACGGCAATTTTCCGCAAGCTTGGCGTCCGCACTCGGACCCAAGCAGCATTGCTGTTACAGCAAATGGGTTCGATTCCGAGCAACTGATTTCGACGTTTCCGTGTGTCGAGCAGTCGGCTGATGAAAAACCGTCGCGCGAAGCGCGCTTCTTTCATGGCCGACTAGTTCATCCCTTTCAGGCAATTGTCGGCAGCACGATTTCATCACTACGCCGGATTCCGGCCGTAAGCGCCCGGCACTGCTCGACGAACTCACGCATCGCCGCCGTCTGGTATTTCAGCGAATGCCAGATGAAATAGAACTGCCGCGTCAAATCCAGCTCTGGGGTTGTTACCGCAACCAGGCTGCCACGGCGAAATGCGTCACGCAGCGCCAACCTCGAAATGCAGCCAATCCCCAGTCCTGACTCGACTGCTCGCTTGATCGCTTCGGTATGTTCCAGCTCGAGTCGGATATTCAGCTTTGCTGGGTGATGACGCATGGCGTGATCGAACGTCAGGCGAGTCCCTGAGCCCTGTTCCCGAAGAATCCAGGCTTCGCGCGACAGCTCGTCCAGGCCTACGTCCGCGCGCCCAGCCAGCGGATGCTGCGGTGCGCAGAACACTACCAATTCGTCCTCGACCCAAGGAAGCACCTCGATATCTGGGTGCTGGCAATCGCCCTCGATCAGCCCGAGATCCATCTCATGCTGCGCGACTTGCATGACGATATGCGCCGTGTTCTGGACATGCAGCTTCACCCGGCACTCCGGATGGCGCTGCATGAAGCTACCGATCAGCAAGGTCGCAAGGTAGTTGCCCACTGTCAGCGTCGCGCCGACATTGAGTGAGCCAAAGCCGGACTTACCAGCTAGCAGATCCTCAATGGCCTTGGCCTGATCAAGCAGGCTCACCGCTTGCGGCAATAGCTGACGCCCCAGCGCATTGAGCCACAAGCGCTTGCCGGCGCGGTCGAAAAGTTGGCAGCCGGACTGGCGTTCCAGCTCAGCCAGCGAAGTGCTCGTCGCGGATTGCGATAGGGCGAGACTTATCGCTGCGCGGGAAACGCTTTCCTGGCGAGCAATCGAGACAAAGACTTCGAGCTGGCGCAACGTAAAATGCATATCTATATAACCGATAACATATATCGTTAATATTCAGTTCACGGATATTAAAGGTGCCGGTAGACTATCGTAAATATTGAAGTGTCACTGCGCGCTAATAGGGGAATCCGTACATGAGCAACCTGAACGTCGAGCGAGTCCTCAGTGTGCATCACTGGAACGACACGTTGTTCAGTTTCAAAACCACCCGAAACCCGGGGCTGCGCTTTGAAAATGGCCAGTTTGTGATGATCGGCCTTGAGGTCGAAGGGCGGCCCCTGATGCGTGCATACAGCATCGCCAGCCCCAACTATGAAGAGCATCTGGAATTCTTCAGCATCAAGGTTCCGGACGGCCCGCTGACTTCGCGTCTGCAGCATCTTAAGGAAGGCGATTCCCTGATGATTAGCCGCAAGCCGACTGGCACCCTCGTGCTGGATGACCTGCTGCCAGCCAAGCACCTCTATCTATTGAGTACGGGCACCGGCCTGGCGCCGTTCATGAGCGTGATCCAGGATCCGGAAACCTACGAGCGCTTCGAGAAGGTCATTCTCGTTCATGGGGTGCGCTACGTGAACGAAGTTGCCTATCGCGAATTCATCACCGAGCATCTGCCGCAGAACGAGTTCTTTGGCGAAGCATTGAAGGAAAAGCTGATCTATTACCCGACCGTGACTCGCGAGCCGTTCGATAATCAAGGACGCCTGACCGACCTGATGCGTAGCGGCAAGCTGTTCAGTGACATTGGCCTGCCAGCCATCAATCCAGAGGATGATCGCGCGATGATCTGCGGTAGCCCGAGCATGCTGGCCGAAACCAGTGAGGTGCTAGATAGCTTCGGTCTTAAGGCGTCGCCGCGCATGGGCGATCCAGGACACTATCTGATCGAAAGGGCGTTCGTCGAAAAGTAATTCCGCCGGTAGATACAAATAGAGGCCGGCTGGCGTGATGCGCTCGCCGGCCTTGTCATATATAGGCAGCACAGCACTTCTTATATTTTTGGCCGCTGCCGCACGGGCAGGGATCGTTACGATTGGCTTTTAGTGGGATGGTCGGGTCGATGAAGTACCACCGGTCGCCGTGCTGCACAAAGGCCGAGCGCTCGTGCTGGACGTGCTCTCCCTCCAAGTCATGCCAGCGAGCGGTGAAGCTCACCAGCGCATGCTCCGGCTGCCCTCCGATCAGCTGGCTCTCCTCGACTTCCAATCCCAGCCAGGTACTGGTGGCGCTCCAATCCCTCATGGACTGAAGGTCCAATAAAGGCTGCTGAATAGGTAATGTGGTTGCCCTCAGGTAGTCAATCAGCCCCAGCACATAGGCGCTATAACGCGACCGCATAAGCCGCTCGGCGCTCGGTGCTGGCAGCCCGGCATGGAGGCGGCCACAGCACTCTCGGAGTGGATCACCACTGCCGCAGGGGCAATTGGCGTCATGTAGCGGTTCGCAGGTCAGCATTTGGGTCACCACCAGTATCTGCCAAACATTTGTGGGTTGGCCCAGAACTTCGCATTCAGCCAGTCCGGAACCTGCTTGTAATCCAGCAGGTCGTAGGTGAAGAGGGTCAAGGTCTGTTCGTCACGTTCGAAGCGCGCACTGACCTGCAGAGCGAGGGCAAAGAAATCCGTGGCCTGCCAATCGCAGGCATTCAAATCAACCAGAACCGCAATGCGGCTGGCATTGAGGTTACGGATGCCGCCGAGCAACTGTAGGCCGTCTCGCTTCGGTAAGTGTTCCAGGCAGTCGGCAACGAGCGCCAGATCATACCGGCGGCTGGCCAGCTCTTTGGATAGTGGAGGAGTTGGTGCGCGGTCGATCTGGCTGTGTTGGTGGCTGCGGCTGAACGCCTCGATTGCGGGAAGATCGCTAAGGCCTACATGCAACAGGCGCGCTGGGGCGTATTGCTCAAGGAGTGCGGCCAGTGCCTGTTGCGGACTTTGTGATGAGCTGGTTGCGATCAAACCGGGATCCTCGGAGTCAGGCATCGAAAGTTGCAGAGATGCAATTCGTACCGTCTGGCAAAGCGTAAAGACTAGCGCGGCAGCGCATGCCGGCCTAGTCTCGTTACAACTGGAGTCGCTTATGCCCGTCTGCATGGCGCTCTGGCCGATCCCATACTAGGAGATTTTACCGATGAGTAGCTTACGGACAGCAGTACCCGTGATTGTGATGACCACCTTTCTGGCCGGCTGTGCAGGGGTGCAGAAGCAGGATTGGCCCAGCTGTGCAGCTGTCGGCGGCGCCACCGGTGCCGCGCTGGGTGCGATAGAGAGCAGCACCTATACAGGTTACGGCGCATTGATCGGTGGCGGTATAGCGGCTGCTTATTGCTGGGCCAACGGTACCGAGCAGGAGACGGTCGCTATGGTCGAAACCGTCGAGCCGACACCGGTTGCCGAGCCTGAGGAGCCCGAGCCAATGGCTGAGCCCGTTCGTGTCGAGCTCGACGTCAAGTTCGATTTCGACCGTGCGCAGGTCAAGCAGGACAGCATGGACGACATCCAGGATCTGGCAGACTTCATGAAGCAGTATGGTCAGACCTCGACTGTTGTCGAAGGGCATACCGACTCGGTTGGTACTGACGCCTACAACCAGCGCTTGTCCGAGCGTCGTGCCAACGCGGTGCGCGATGTGCTGGTCAATCAGTATGGTCTGGAGGGCAGCCGAGTCGACGCCGTTGGCTATGGCGAATCCCGTCCGGTTGCCGACAACTCAACGGATGAAGGCCGCGCGATCAACCGTCGCGTAGAGGCTGAAGTCGAAGCGCGTCCTTGAGGCGGTGCTGATCTGATGAAGCCGGGCACTTTGCCCGGCTTTTTCTTACTCGTTCGGGTTAGAACAGGGGGCGCGCACTGGCCAACGCCACCACCAGCAATCCCAGCAACAAATTGATACCCACTAGCTTGCGGATCCGTCCCAGCGCCGCGCCGCCTTCCGGCCAGTTCTGCGCAGCGATCGCTCGCTTGAGTTCCGGCAGTTGTAGTAGCTGAATGCGCAGAAACAGCGCCAGCATTACCAGAAACAGTCCCGCCATGATGTGAACATAGCGAGGCGCCGCCGCCAGACCGTCGAAGCGCATATGCCACATGCCAATACCGCTGATCGGCAAGACCGCTATCGTGACCCAGACCCAAATGAAGAAGCGGCGAAACACCTCGGCCCAGAGCTTGAGCCGCTCGGGCGCCTGTAGCTCCGAGACGGCAGCGGGGCGCAGCACCATCCAGGCGAAGAACATGCCACCCACCCAAACCACGGCGGCCAGAACGTGTAGTGAATAGGGCAGAGCGAAAGCGGTCATGACAAATCTCCGGTGGCAGTTGGGAAAACGCGCGCTATCATAGCCACCCGTTCGAAATACTGAAAATATATACAGCTTCCGCGCCCATGCTCAGCACCGAACTTAAGACCCAGATCCAGGGCGCCTACTCACGCTTTCTCGAGGCCAAAGGCCTCAAGCCTCGCTACGGCCAACGCCTGATGATTGCAGAAGTGGCGAAGGTGCTGGGCGCGATCACGGCCGACGATGAAGGCCGCCGGGATGGCGAGCCGGCAATCGTTGCGGTTGAGGCTGGCACCGGTACCGGCAAAACCGTGGCCTATAGCCTGGCTGTGATTCCTACAGCGAAAGCCGCTGGTAAACGTTTGGTAATTGCTACTGCAACCGTCGCGTTGCAAGAGCAGATTGTGCATAAGGACTTGCCGGACCTGATGCGCAATAGTGGTCTGAACTTCTCATTTGCCCTGGCCAAAGGCCGCGGCCGCTACCTGTGTCTGTCCAAGCTCGACGTGCTGTTACAGGAAGGTCAGGCGCAAAGCGCCACCGCGCAGCTGTTCGAGGAAGATGGTTTTCGTATTGATGTGGATGAGCGCAGCCAGAAGCTCTTCGGCAGCATGATCGAAAAGCTCGCAGGCAACCGCTGGGATGGCGATCGCGACAGCTGGTCGGAAGAGCTTGCCGATCCCGACTGGGCGCGCCTGACTACTGACCACAGCCAGTGCACCGGTCGTCACTGCCCCAACTTTCAGCAGTGCGCTTTCTATAAAGCACGTGAGGGCATGACCAAGGTGGACGTCATCGTCACCAACCATGACATGGTGCTCGCTGATCTGGCGCTCGGCGGCGGCGCGGTATTGCCGGATCCGCGAGATACGCTCTATGTATTCGACGAAGGCCACCATCTGCCAGACAAGGCCATCGGCCATTTCGCACATTTCACCCGTCTGCGCTCGACTGCCGATTGGCTTGGTCAGGTCGAAAAGAACCTGACCAAGCTGCTGGCCCAGCATCCGTTGCCTGGTGATCTTGGCCGCTTGATCGAGGCGGTCCCGGAGATCGCCCGTGATTTGCGCAGCCAGCAACAGTTCATGTTCAGTGCCTGCGAGCAACTGGCTGATTTCAAGGCTGGTGAGGACATGGAAGGCCGCGAGCGGCCGCGACATCGGTTCGTCGGCGGGATCGTGCCCGAACACCTGATCGAATTGGGCATCGAGTTGAAAAAGGGCTTTGCCAGGCTTACCGACCTGTTCACCCGGCTCGCCGAGCTGCTCAAGGAAGCGATGGATGGCGAAGCGGGCGTCGGCATCGCCAGCCATCAGGCCGAAGAGTGGTACCCGCTATTCGGCAGCCTGCTCACCCGTGCCCAGGGCAATTGGGAGCTGTGGACCGCCTTCACCGTCGATGACCCTGAGGATAGCCCTCCAATGGCACGTTGGCTGACGCTGGCAGAAGGAGGCGCCCTGTTCGACATCGAGGTCAATGCCAGCCCGATCCTTGCGGCAGAGACATTACGACGCAATCTATGGAATGTCTGTTACGGCGCGCTGGTGACCTCCGCGACCCTCACCGCCCTGAATAGCTTCGATCGGTATCGCATGCGGGCGGGATTGCCGCGTTGTGCAGTGACGGCCGTGGTGCCAAGCCCATTCCATCATGCAGACGCAGGCGTGCTGCGGGTGCCGAATCTCAATGCCGATCCGCGTGATGCCACTGCGCACACGGCAGCGATCGTTCGCGATTTGCCGCAACTGGTGGAAGGCTCGCGTGGCACGTTGGTGTTGTTCTCGTCGCGCAAGCAGATGCAGGATGTTTTCGATGGGCTTGAGCGGGACTGGCGTCGGCGGGTGCTGATCCAGGGCAATCTGTCGAAGCAGGAAACGCTGAACAAGCACAAGGCACGTGTGGACGAGGGTGAGGAGAGTGTGCTGTTCGGCCTCGCCAGCTTCGCCGAAGGCGTCGATCTGCCGGGCGCCTATTGCGAGCACGTCGTGATCGCGAAGATCCCCTTTGCGGTGCCCGATGATCCGGTCGAAGCGGCATTGGCGGAGTGGATTGAGGCGCGCGGCGGCAATCCCTTCATGGAAATTGCGGTGCCTGACGCTTCACTGCGCCTGGTGCAAGCGTGCGGGCGGCTGCTGCGCACCGAAGAGGATCGCGGCAGTATTACGTTGCTCGACCGTCGGGTCGTAACTCAGCGCTACGGCAAGGCAATCCTCAATGCCCTGCCGCCATTTAGACGTGAAATCGGCTAGTTCCGGTGGGCCGGACGTTCTGCCGACCTTGCTGAGCCATGCATGGTTATTCAAGCTGCTGATTGTCCCGTAATTGGCGTCGAGGCGGTTCCCTTGCTCCGGCGCGGCTGAAACAATGCATCGGTCATACTTGATAAGAGGCGCTAGCGTGCAGATCCAGGGATATTTCGATCTTCGTTTCGAGGCGGTCAGAGACACCTTCAGTGATCTGTTCGAACAAACGCAACAGCGTGGCGCGGCGGTCTGTGTGAAGATCGGCGGCGAAACCGTTGTCGACCTCTGGGCGGGCGTGGCAGATAACGCCGGCGAGCAAGCCTGGCAAACCGATACGTTGGTCAATCTGTTCTCCTGCACCAAGACCTTCACCGCCGTAGCTGCGCTGCAGCTGGTAGGTGAAGGCAGGCTGCAACTGGATGAACCGGTGGCGCGGCTCTGGCCGGAATTTGCCGTCAACGGCAAGCAAGACATTACGTTACGGCAGCTGCTCAGCCATCAGGCCGGCTTGCCCGCCGTGCGGCAGCCACTTCCTGCCGAGGCGTTGTACGACTGGGATGCGATGACTACTGCGTTGGCAGCGGAGAGCCCCTGGTGGACGCCAGGTGATGGCCATGGTTATGCCGCGATTACCTACGGCTGGCTGGTCGGCGAGCTGATTCGCCGTGCCGATGGCCGCGAGCCGGGCGAAGCGATCGTCGCGCGCACTGCCCGCCCTCTGGAGTTGGACTTTCACATTGGTTTGGCCGACTCAGAATTTGATCGTGTCGGTTATCTGACCCGGCAAAAGAACAATTTCGGCGATGCAGCTGCGCAACGTCTGTTCAAGGCACTGACCGGGGAACCGCAATCGCTCAGCGCACGAGCTTTTACCAACCCGCCTTCGATCATGAACAGCGCTAACAAGCCCGAGTGGCGCAGGATGGCGCAGCCCGCTGCCAATGGGCACGGTAATGCACGCGCGCTGGCCGGCTTCTATGACGGGCTGCTGCGGGGTGATCTGCTCGATCCAGCGCTGCTGACCGAGATGACCCGCGAGCATTGCCTTGGTGAAGATCGTACGTTGCTGGCCCGCACCCGTTTCGCCTTGGGCTGCTGGCTCGATCAGCCGGACGTGGAAAATGCAACATTTGGCGTGGGACCCGGCGCCTTCGGCCATCCAGGAGCCGGAGGCTGCATTGGTTTTGCTGATCCGCAACGGGATTTGGCGTTTGGTTACGTCACGAACACGCTTGGCCCTTATGTTCTGATGGACCCTCGTGCACAGGCGCTGGCGCGTACGGTAAAAGCCTGCTTGGGCTGAACCGCTCGTCTGTTTGCAATGGTG
This sequence comes from Stutzerimonas stutzeri, assembly GCF_024448715.1. Lineage (GTDB taxonomy): Bacteria > Pseudomonadota > Gammaproteobacteria > Pseudomonadales > Pseudomonadaceae > Stutzerimonas > Stutzerimonas stutzeri_AR. The sequence continues at coordinate 541,625 of NZ_JAMOHZ010000003.1, read as the reverse complement.
AGACTTTTCATAACAATGACCTGCGTCCACAATTTGAGGCAAATCCTTGCTTAAGCTGCCGGCTGTCACGCGCAGCTTGTCTTCGCAAACTCATCTTCACGGAACTTGCTCATGAACCTGCTGAAAAGCGCCTCCCTGATTCTCTGCATGGTCATTTCCGGCTGCAGCTCCAACAGCGAAAAGCCTGTCGAAGCAGCCGCTGCGCCGGGCCCTGTGATCGATTATGCCTGGCTGGACGACTACGAGCCCCGGCTTAAAGACGCCTTGAAAGACAGTCGTTTCGAGGTCGAGCGCCGCGAGGGTGTCCTAGTGGTTACTGCGCCGGTCGATGCATCATTTAATCCTGACCGTCCGGGCATGCTGCTTCCCGTCACGCTTGGCCCAATCAGTCGCGTGGCGAAACTGGTGGAAGGTGACGAGAAAACAGCCGTGGTCGTGCTTGGTCACGCGGACAGCACCGGGTCAGTTGAAATCAACCGCGACATCAGCCGCCAGCGAGCTGGTGCCGTTGCTGCGATCTTCCGTCTCAGTGGCCTGAAGCACGATCGGCTGCGCATTCGCGGGCTGGGTTCGGACATGCCCCGCGCGTCTAACGAACATGAAGAAGGCCGTGCCCTGAATCGCCGTGTCGAGATGGTCTTCACTCCTCAGCCCACGTTGCTGGCGTTGATTGCGCAGTACAGCGAGGCACCTGCCAAGTCGACGCAGGTGGCCGCAGCGGAAGTGACCAAAACCAAGTAGCACTCGCCACACCTGTCGTCGGTGCGGCGCCTTCGTTTTGGAGTTGTTTTCCGTTGGATCAATCGGGACTCGGGGCTAAACCGGCTAAGCTGTGGCTTTGACTGTTTCCAGGAACTCGTGCGATGACCCAGACCTTGGCCGATATGCGCCGCGACTACACCCGTGAAGGGCTCAGTGAGGCGAATGCGCCGGACGAACCGTTCGGCCTGTTTCGTCAATGGTTCGATGACGCCGTGCAGACCGAGCAGCTCCCGGTCGAGCCGAACGCCATGACCCTCGCCACGGTTGACGCCGAGGGCCGCCCACATTGCCGTGTACTGCTGCTCAAGGCGCTTGATGACCGCGGTTTCACTTTCTTCAGCAACTACCAAAGCGCCAAGGCCGAACACCTTGAGGCGCGCCCGTTTGCCGCGATGACCTTCTTCTGGCCGAGCCTGGAACGCCAGGTGCGGATTGAGGGACGGGTCGAGAAGGTCAGCGCTGCCGAGTCGGATGCGTATTATCAGATGCGGCCATTGGGCAGTCGTCTCGGCGCATGGGCTTCGCCGCAGAGCAGGGTGATCGGCAATCGCGCCGAACTCGAACGACTGCTCGCTGAAACCGAGCAGCGCTTTCTTGATCAGGCTCCTAATTGTCCGCCCCACTGGGGTGGCTACCGGTTACTGCCGGAACGGATGGAGTTCTGGCAGGGACGTCCGAGCCGGCTACATGACCGGCTCAATTATCGACGAGTCGCCAGCATCTGGCAGCGCGAGCGCCTAGCGCCCTGATTCGCTGGACGATTACCGTCTGATCGGTCTGAAACACAGCGGTAAGCCGGATATCCGGCTTCATCGATGCAGCCCTTTGGTTCGTCTCGTGAAGCAGTTTGAGCGTGCTTCCTGCATGCGGGGCGGGATAGCCTCGGGTAAAGTGGGGTCCTAACCTCATGAATGCTGAGCCAGGTCGAGGCAGTTACCGGTCGCCTTTTCTCCGCAGCGCCTGCCCGATGCGATCGGGATTAACACCCGTTTCCCCAGGAGAGTACCTATGCGCAATTCCATTTTCGTCGCTTCGTTTACCGCCATTGCGTTGGCCATAAGCGGCTGTACATCCAACCTCACCGGGGATTCCTATTCTCGGGACGAGGCGCGAACGGTCCAGACGGTTCGTTACGGAACCATTGAATCCCTGCGTCCGGTCAAGCTCGAAGGTACCAAGACGCCGATCGGCGGCGGTGCTGGCGCGGTAGTTGGCGGTATCGCTGGCAGCGGCGTCGGTGGTGGCCGTGGTAGCGCGGTTGCGGCGGTGATCGGCGCGGTGGCGGGCGGTTTGCTCGGCGCGGCGGCGGAAGAAGGCATCACGCGTGCGCAGGGTGTCGAGATCACCGTTCGTGAGGATGACGGCAACATGCGCGCCTATGTACAGGAAGTAGAGCCCAATCAGGTCTTTCGTGTCGGGCAACGCGTACGGATCATGACCGTCAACGGCACCAGTCGCATAGCGCCTTGATAGCGAACGGACGATAACGACCAGAAAGGCCCCGTTTATCTTCCGCCGCTGCGTCGTGATCGTTGCCGCGTCTTACTGTCGCGACTATGAGGTCGGTGGCTGCATAACTCCTTAGGCGCAGCCTGAGTGCCAACCGGCACGCTCGGGCGGCGCCTTTTGTTTTTAGAAATACATGAATTCATGACGTTGCTGCGGTCGGTGTGGATAATCGGCGCACACCGCGATGCCTCTTTGGGCTGAGATCTGGTTTACCAAGGATATAACTGCCGTGCACTTGCGCGGCTCAAGGGGTTTCTGCTCATGGCGCTTGCGCTGATAATCGCTATGCCGTTTCTGGGGATCTGCCTACCGCTACTGCTCGAACGTTTTGGACGATCCGCCTGTGCATTCGGTGCCGGGCTGGCCCCGTTGCTAGCGCTGGTACTGCTGATGTCCAAGCGTGCCGCCGTGTTTGGCGGAGAAACGGAAGTGCTGACGTTGCCGTGGTTGCCAGAGCTGGGCTTGAACCTGAGCTTGAGACTCGACGGGCTGGGTTTTCTATTTGCTCTGCTGATTCTTGGTATCGGTCTGCTGGTCATTCTCTATGCGCGCTATTACCTGTCGAAGAGTGAGCCGATGGGGCGCTTCTTCGGCTTTTTCCTGTTGTTCATGGGCGCAATGCTCGGCGTCGTGCTGGCAGAAAACCTTTTATTGATGTTGATGTTCTGGGAGTTGACTAGTCTCTCCTCGTTTTTGCTGATCGGCTTTTGGAGCCATCGCTCCGATGCCCGTCAGGGCGCCCGAATGGCCCTCGTGGTGACGGGCGGTGGCGGGCTTGCATTGTTGGCCGGCGTTCTGTTGATCGGGCATATTGTTGGCAGCTACGAGTTGAGCGCCGTTCTTGCTTCAGGCGATCTGATACGGACGAACGCGTTATATCCGCTTACGCTTATTCTCGTCCTGCTTGGCGTATTCACCAAGTCTGCACAGTTTCCGTTCCACTTCTGGTTGCCGCAGGCAATGGCGGCGCCGACCCCGGTATCGGCCTTCCTGCACTCGGCAACCATGGTCAAAGCCGGGGTTTTTCTCTTGGCCCGCCTGTATCCGGCGCTTTCGGATTCTGAATGGTGGTTTTATCTGGTCAGTCTGACCGGCCTCGCAACCCTGCTGATTGGCGCGGTGATGGCGCTGTTTCAGCATGACCTGAAAGGCTTGCTGGCCTATTCGACAATCAGCCATCTGGGCCTGATTACCCTGCTGTTCGGCCTCGATTCGCAAATGGGTGCGGTGGCTGCAATCTTCCACATCATTAACCATGCGACGTTCAAGGCGTCATTGTTCATGGCCGCCGGTATCATCGATCACGAGACCGGGACGCGCGACATGCGGCGCATCAACGGCATGTTGAAATACATGCCGCACACAGCGGTGCTGGCGATGATCGCCTCGTTGGCCATGGCCGGGGTGCCGTTGCTCAATGGTTTTCTCAGCAAGGAAATGTTCTTCGCCGAAACCCTCGATCAGCACCTATTGGGCAGCTTTTACTGGACCATTCCGGCACTGGCGACCCTGGCAGGCGCCTTTTCGGTAGCCTATTCGCTGCGTTTCGTGCATGACGTGTTCTTCAATGGCGAGCCGATCGATCTACCTAAGTACCCACCGCACGAACCAGCGAGGTACATGAAAATCCCGGTGGAAATCCTGGTGCTGCTCTGCCTGCTGGTGGGGATGTTGCCGGCATATACCGTGGCGCCATTGCTGTCGGCAGCAGTTGCCGGAAGCCTCAATGGTCCGATCCCTGAATACAGCTTGTCGATCTGGCACGGCTTTAACCTGCCGCTGCTGATGAGCTTTGTCGCTTTGGGCGGTGGTCTGCTTATTTATTCGCTGCGCAAGTGGGCGTTTCGCTGGTACGAAGGGCTTCCCAGGGTCGATTCGCTACAGGTTTTCGCCCGCGTGATCAGTGATATTGCAAGAGGCGCGTGCTGGATTACCGCGCGCATGGAGAATGGCTCATTGCAGCGGTATTTGGCACTCGTTCTGCTCAGTTCGCTGCTGCTCGTAGTTTATGCGCTGATGCCACTGGAAGCGCTGGGTGGTCCGGTCGCACTCACTCCGCCGGATGTCGTCACTGTGTTCGGGATGTTGATTCTTTGCTTGGCATCGCTGCTGACGGTATTTTTTCACCGTCGGCGTCTGGTGGCGTTGATGGTGTTGAGTGTGGCTGGTCTGATGGTGGCGTTGGCGTTTGCCCGTTATTCAGCACCCGATCTGGCACTGACGCAGCTCTCGGTTGAAGTGGTGACTATCATTCTGCTGATCCTGGCGCTGTACTTCATGCCCGACCGAACCCCGGTGGAGTCGAGTAGTCTGCGCAGCTTCCGCGACCTGGTTCTGGCCAGTAGCTTCGGCACCATGATCGCCTTGCTTACTTATGCCGTACTGACACGACCTTACGACAGCATTGCATCGTTCTTTCTGGAGAACAGTGTTCCAGGCGGCGGCGGAACAAATGTGGTCAACGTTATTTTGGTCGATTTCCGTGGTTTCGATACCCTTGGCGAGATATCGGTACTGGCGATCGCCGCGGTGGGCATCTATGGATTGCTCTACGGGCTGCATCTGCCTCATCCGATTCGAGACTACCGTGGCCGGCTGTGGGCCACCGATAATCATCCGATGATCCTGGATGTGCTGTCGCGTGCGCTACTGCCGATGGCCTTGCTCATTTCCGTGTTCATTTTCCTGCGGGGACACAACCTGCCGGGTGGTGGCTTCATTGCCGGTCTGATCACTGCCGTCGCGCTGATCTTGCAATACATTTCGCACGGTGTTGCCTGGGCGCAGCAACGGCAGCCTTTCAGCTATCACGGCATAGCCGGGCTTGGCGTTCTGATTGCTGGGCTGACCGGTCTGGGCAGCTGGCTGTTCGGCCGTCCATTCCTGACGTCAGCCTTCGGCCATTTTCATCTCCCGTTGATTGGTGATTTCGAACTGGCTACGGCAATGCTTTTCGATCTTGGCGTGTATCTGGCAGTGGTTGGGGCGACGCTGTTGATCCTGTCCAATATGGGCCACGTCAGCCAAGATGAATCGTCCAAGGAGGTGCTCTGATGGAGGCTGTGCTGGCGATAACGCTCGGAATAATGATGGCCAGCGGGGTTTATTTGCTGCTTCGCGCGCGAATATTTCCAGTGGTGATGGGGCTGACGCTGATTTCCTACGCGGTGAACCTGTTTATTTTTTCCATGGGCCGCCTCGCCACAGGCGTGCCGGCAATTATCGGACGGAGCACCGAGTACGGAGACCCCTTGCCGCAGGCGCTGGTGCTAACCGCTATCGTCATCGGCTTCGCGATGACCGCGTTCGTCGTGGTGTTGTCATTGCGCGGTCTGGGTGAACTGCACACCGATCATGTGGACGGCCGGGAGCCGCGCGAATGAATCATGCGTTGATCTTCCCGATCCTGCTTCCGCTGTTCGCCGGTTGCGTACTGCTGCTGAGCCATAGGCAAGGACTACCATTCAAACGTCTGCTGTCACTGGTAGCGACCTGGTTGCTGGTGCCGTTGGCCATATGGCTGCTGTTGCTGGCAAACACGGGTGCGCTGTCCGTATACCAGCTGGGAGACTGGCTGCCACCGTTCGGGATCATGCTCTTGCTCGACCGGCTAAGCGCGCTAATGCTGTTGGTCACCGCAGTGCTTGCAAGCTTTTCGGTAATTTATGCGTCGCGCGGAGACGACAAGCGGGGGCCCAATTTCCATGCGTTGTTTCAATTTCAATTGGCCGGCATCAATGGCGCGTTTCTGACAGGTGATCTGTTTAACCTGTTCGTGTTCTTCGAAATTCTGCTCATTTCATCCTATGCGCTGTTGCTGCACGGCAACGGTGCGAAGCGTGTGCAGGCCGGCATTCATTATGTCGTGCTGAATTTGCTGGGCTCGGGGCTTTTTCTGATCGGGGTCAGTATGTTGTACGGGCTCACCGGGACGCTGAACATGGCTGACCTGGCCATCCAGGTCGGTGCGGCTGATCCAAGGGATGCACCGCTGCTAGCCGCCGCGGGTTATCTGCTACTGGTGGTGTTCGCCCTCAAAGGTGCGATTCTGCCGCTGTATTTCTGGCTTCCGCGTACCTATGCCTCGGCGACGGCACCGGTTGCAGCGCTGTTCGCGATCATGACTAAAATTGGTCTTTATGCGATTGTCCGGGTGTTTACGCTGATTTATGGCAGCGAGGCGGGTGTCCTGAGCAATATGGTGCTCGACTGGCTGTGGCCGCTGTCAATGCTTACCCTTGCCGCTGGTGTGGTCGGTGCGCTCGCTTCGCGCAATCTACAAATCCTGCTGTCGTATCTAGTGGTGGTTTCGGTGGGCACTTTGCTGGCCGGAGTTGCGCTGGGGACTGAGCAGGGGTTGGCGGCAGCGTTGTATTACCTGCTGCACAGTACCCTAGTGACGGGTGGGCTGTTCCTGTTAGCGGACATCATTGCTCGTCAACGCGGCGATACGGCATCGGAGCTGATCTCAGCGCCGGCATTAAGGCAGCCGTTGATGTTGGGCGCACTGTTTTTTGCCGGAGCGATTTCCGTCGCAGGGTTGCCTCCTTTTTCCGGCTTTCTCGGTAAAGTGATGCTGTTGCAGGCGGTACCGCCTGGTATTGGTGCCTCGATACTGTGGTCAGTGGTGCTGGTTTCGGGGCTGGGCATGTTGATCGCTCTGAGTCGCGCCGGAAGCATGGTGTTCTGGCGCCCGAGCGAGGCGGCTACCGTTGGAAAGCCCGCAGATTCGATATGTGTAGCTGCGACCGCCGGCCTATTGCTGGCCAGCGTGGGTCTGGTTGTCGCCGCGCAGCCGATTCAGACGTATATCCAAGCCACGGCTGCACAACTGTTCGATCTCGGCTCCTATCTGCAGATCATCCAGGGAGGAGCTGCATGAAATCTCGTGTTTTGCCGAACCCTGCGTTGACGCTGTCGCTGGCCGCGCTATGGCTGTTGCTCAATAACACTCTGAATCTTGGTCATCTCTTGCTGGGGCTGTTTCTCGGCTGGGCGATTCCGCTACTCGTCGGTGGCTTTCTGATTAAAGTGCCGCGGGTACGCAAACCGCTCAAGCTGTGTCTGTTCATGTTGAAGGTGTTCCATGACATCGTGATCGCCAACGTTCATGTGGCCAAGTTGGTAATTGGCCCCACACGGAATTTGCAGCCCGCGTTCGTCGAGGTGCCGATGTTGATCGAGGATGAGTTCGTCTTGGCGGTGTTGACGAGCATCATCTCGCTGACCCCTGGCACAGTGTCCGCCGGCCTGAGTGAAGATCACACGATGCTGATTCTGCATGCGCTGGATGCACCCGATATCGAGGCGCTGATCGCTGAGGTAAAGAGCAGCTATGAGACGCCGCTGCTGGAGATTTTCGAATGCTAGCGTACGTGATTCCCCTCTGTATGGGCTTGCTGGCCCTGGCGGCATTGCTCAACATCGTTCGCTTGGTCAAGGGGCCGGATATGCCCGACCGGGTGCTGGCGCTGGACACGTTGTACATCAATGGTCTTGCGCTAATCGTGTTGTTCGGTATCTGGCTGGCCTCCGATTTATTCTTCGAGGCCGCGCTGCTGATAGCAGTGATGGGGTTCGTCAGTACCGTTGCCGTGGGCAAGCATTTGCTGCACGGCGACATCATCGATTGAGGGAGAACACATGCCGTTCTGGGTCGAATTGCTGGTCAGCGTGTGTCTGGTCATCGGAAGTATCTTCGCGCTGATCGGTGCGATCGGCTTGTATCGTCTGCCCGACTTTTATACTCGTCTGCATGGACCGACCAAGGCCACCACTCTCGGTGTGGGCGGCATCGTCATCGCATCGATGATCTTCTTCGGTAGCAGGAATGACGGTCTGAGTCTGCACGAGCTGCTGATCCCCCTGTTTTTGTTCATCACCGCTCCGGTCAGTGCCCACATACTGGCGAAGGCGGCCATGCAACAGAAGCTGTCTTGCGTCGAGCAAACTCGCGGCAAGCCTTGGGATTGATCGGGTCATGTACCCGTTCGGTCACCGTTGCATGCTTACCGGCTGTCTGCGCAATTTACCGGATGGGCGCTCAGATGACGATGCTGCTCGGTGACGGTTGACGCTCGTTTTCCTGCGACAGCTGCTTGATCATCGCCTGTTGCAGCTTGAGGCACAGCTGCGGATCTGACAGCGGCTGATTCTCGGCATTGGTCACAAAAAATACGTCCTCGACGCGCTCGCCAAGCGTGGCGATTTTCGCGTTCTGCAGAGATAGATCGAAGTCCAGAAACAGCTGTCCGATGCGAGCCAGCAGCCCGGGGCGGTCGGGTGCGATGACTTCGATGATCGTCTGGGGGCGTTGCATATCGTTGTGAATGGTGACCTGCGGCGGAAACGCGAAGTGCTTGAGCTGTCGGGGCACGCGTTTCTGGATGATCGTCAGGTAATCGTCCGGGTTGCGCAGCGCATCGATTAAGCCTTGACGAATTTCCTCGGTGCGCTCGGGATCGTTGCCGATAGGGCTACCATCGGCATCTAACACGATGTAGGTATCCAGCGTGAACTGGCTGCTCGAGGTAATGATGCGGGCGTCGTGAATGTTCAGGTTCAGCTGATCCATTGCCGCCACGGTCACGGCGAAGAAGTCGTGCTGGTCCGGTGCATAGATGAAAATCTGCGTGCCGCCTTCGAATTCGCGCTGGGTGGTTTCCTTGATCAGAACCAGCGGGCCGCCGTCGCTCGGATGTTCGATGATGGCTTCAGTATGCCAAGCGACGTCTGTGGAGCTGTGACGCATGAAGTAGTCGTCACCCAGTTGCGACCACAATTGCTCGGCGTCGTCTGGATCAGTGCCGTTGCGTACCAGATTGTCGAGCGCGGCACGCTGGGTCTGGCGAATCTGTTCCTCTCGCCCTAACGGATTTTCCAGGCCGCGTTTGAGGGCTCGTTTGGTTTCTGTGTACAGCTGGCGTAGCAGGCTTGCTCGCCAGGAGTTCCACAGCGTTGGGTTGGTGGCGTTGATGTCCGCTACGGTAAGTACATACAGGTAATCGAGGTGGGTCTCGTCGCCGACCATCTGAGCGAAATCATTGATTACTTGCGGGTCGGATAGATCCTTGCGCTGCGCTGTGGTGGACATCATCAGGTGGTTCTCCACCAGCCAGACCACCAAACGCGTATCCCACGCCGGCAGCTTGTGGCGCACGCAAAAGGTATGGGCATCCACGGCGCCAAGCTCCGAATGATTGCCGCCGCGGCCTTTGGCGATATCGTGATAAAGCCCCGCGATATAAATGAGTTCCGGCTTGGGCAGGCGTTCGACCAGCTTGCTGGCCAGCGGATACTTCTCGGCAACGCCGGGCTTGCTGAGCTTGCGCAGATACTTGATGACGTTGAGCGTATGGGCGTCGACGGTATAGATGTGGAAGAGATCATGTTGCATCTGCCCGACAATATGACCGAACTCCGGCAGGTAGCGTCCGAGGATGCCGTAGCGGTTCATTCTGCGCAGGTTGCGGTGTATACCTTCCTTGCACTTGAACAGCTCGATGAACAGGCTGGTGTTGCGGATATCGCTACGGAAATCATCATTGATGAGATGGCGGTGGTCGCGCAACAAACGGATGGTTTCGGCCCGAACCCCTTGGATTTCTGGATGTTGCGCCAACAATACGAACACTTCGAGGATCGCGAAGGGTCTGCGCTTGAAAACCGAATCATTGGCCACTTCGAGATAGCCGTCGCGTAAGACGAAGCGGCTATTGAGCGGCACGGCATCGCCGCTGTCACCTTCCCAGAGAATGACCTCGGCGAAATGTTGCCCCACCAGATCGCCAAGTTCGGAAATGCTCATGACCACGCGGTAGTACTTCTGCATGAAGCGCTCAATGGCCAGTTTGGCGTCGCTGTCTTCATAGCCGAGGAGGGCGGCGAGACTGCGTTGGTGGTCGAAGAGCAGGCGGTCTTCGGCGCGCCCGGCCAACATGTGCAACCCGTAGCGGACGCGCCAGATGAATTCCTGGCTGGACACCAACAGCGAATATTCGCCTTCGGTTAGAAAACCCTGATCGACGATTGCGCTCAGATTCAGGCTGCCGAACTGGCGTCGCGCGATCCACAGAATTGTTTGAATGTCGCGTAGCCCGCCGGGCGAGCCTTTTACGTTGGGCTCAAGGTTGTACTCGGTGTTGTTGTATTTGGAATGACGCGCCGCTTGCTCGTTGCGTTTGGCAAGGAAGAATTCTTTGCTCGGCCACATTTCCGATGGGCTGGTGACCTTCAGCATGTTTTGTCGCAGGCGCTCGGGCCCGGCGATGGTGCGGCTTTCCATCAGGTTGGTGATCACCGTCAGGTCTGCTCGTGCCTCTTCGGCGCATTCCGCCACCGAGCGTACGCTCTGGCCGACCTCCAGACCGATATCCCAAAGCAGGGTCAGGAAGCCTTCGATAGAGTCTCGGAATTTCTCCTGATCGCTATCATCGAGCAGGATCAGCAGATCGATATCGGAGTATGGATGCAGCTCTCCGCGACCATAGCCGCCCACTGCGACCAGTGCGATCTCGGCATCGCTGTTCCAGTCGAAACGCTGCCAGGCTGCGCGCAAGATCTGATCGACGAACCAGGCACGGTCTTCAATCAGGCCACGGATATCGCGGCCTGCTAAAAATCGTGTGTCGAGCACTTCACGTGCTTTGCGGATAACCTTCTTGAAAGCAGCGATGGGACTGGCTTTAAGCGCCAGCTCTGCCTGGAACTGGCTGCGGTCGAACAGTTCGGGATCAACCTGAGGCATGCCAGCGCCCTCCATCAAGGCAACATTGTTGATAACTGATCAGGACGAGGTGCGGGCGATGGTGTCATCGCTGCGCAGGGTAAAGATTTCATAACCATCGGTAGTCACCACAATGGTGTGTTCCCACTGTGCAGACAGCTTGCGATCCTTGGTGATGGCTGTCCAGCCGTCGCCCAGCAAGCGCGTTTCCGAACGGCCCTGATTGATCATCGGCTCGATGGTAAAGGTCATGCCTTCCTTGAGCTCCAGGCCAGTCCCGGCGCGCCCGTAATGAAGCACCTGCGGTTCCTCGTGAAAGACCTTGCCAATGCCGTGGCCACAATATTCACGGACCACGGAGAAGCCGTTCTTCTCGGCATGCTTCTGGATCACTTCGCCAATATCGCCAAGATGGATACCGGGGCGGACGATCTCGATACCTTTATAGAGGCATTCCTGCGTGACCTTGCATAGACGCTCGGCCCATTCCGGTGCTTTGCCGACAATGAACATCTTGCTCGTATCGCCGTGGTAGCCATCTTTGATGACGGTAATGTCGATATTGAGAATGTCACCATCCTTTAGCGGCTTGTCGTTGGGGATGCCATGGCAGACGACGTGGTTGATAGACGTACAGATCGACTTCGGGTAGCCCTTGTAATTCAGCGGGGCGGGTATGGCCTGCTGCACGTTGACGATGTGCTCATGGCAGAGGCGGTCCAGTTCTTCGGTAGTGATACCCGGCTTGACGTGTTCGCCGATCATCTCCAGCACCTCGGCGGCGAGTCGCCCCGCAATGCGCATTTTCTCAATATCTTCGGGCGTCTTGATGGTGACAGTCATTCGAACCTCATTGGCGCCGGGAAGCGCATCAAAAACGAAAGCGCAAATGATAAACCAAATAGACGTGGAGCCGATAAAAGCGCCGAAGGCTGGAAGGCTGAGCGAGACAGCATGCGTGCGGGATGCGCGAGTCGTGCAAATCAGTCTGGCCTCTAGCCTGTCTTTATGCTATAAAACGCGCCGCTCTGCGGGACTGCCCGCCGAGCCTGACCCCACACACGTGTCGACACGGTATCCTGGGTGCTCGCAAGAGTTGGATATCGGGACGCGTGGAGGCCTAACCCGACTATCTGAGGAAGTACCATGACTCAAGTCACCATGCGCGACATGCTGAAGGCCGGTGTGCACTTCGGCCACCAGACCCGTTACTGGAATCCGAAAATGAACAAATACATTTTCGGTGCGCGCAACAAGATTCATATCATCAACCTTGAGCAGACCCTGCCGATGTTCAACGACGCTCTGCGTTTCGTTGAGAAACTGGCTGCTGGCAAGAACAAGATTCTGTTCGTCGGTACCAAGCGTTCCGCTGGCAAGATCGTTCGCGAAGAAGCCGCTCGTTGCGGCTCTCCGTATGTCGATCACCGCTGGTTGGGCGGCATGCTGACAAACTACAAGACCATCCGCGCTTCGATCAAGCGTCTACGTGATCTGGAAGTTCAGTCTCAAGACGGTACCTTCGAGAAGCTGACCAAGAAAGAAGCCCTGATGCGCACTCGCGATCTCGAGAAGCTCGATCGCAGCCTGGGTGGTATCAAGGATATGGGCGGTCTGCCCGATGCTATGTTCGTCGTCGATGTCGATCACGAGCGCATTGCCATCTCTGAAGCCAACAAGCTGGGCATCCCGGTCATCGGTATCGTCGATACCAACAGCAGCCCGGAAGGTGTGGACTACATCATCCCTGGTAATGATGATGCCATCCGTGCCGTGCAACTTTATCTGGGCTCGATGGCCGACGCTGTACTGCGTGGCCGCCAGAACGGCGCTGGCGGTGCTGACCAGTTCGTCGAAGAAGCTGCCCCCGAGGCCGCTCAAGGCTGAGCGCGTTTGCCGCATAGCTGATACCCGTTGAACAGAAAGGGGGCTATGCCCCCTTTTTGCCACTTCCGAATTGATCGCCTGATTAACGAGGCGATGATCGAAAATCGAATCGAGAGGATTTGCGAACATGGCAGAAATCACTGCAGCCCTGGTTAAAGAACTGCGCGAGCGCACTGGCCAAGGCATGATGGATTGCAAAAAAGCACTCACCGCTGCTGGCGGCGACATCGAGAAGGCCATTGATGACATGCGTGCTGCTGGCGCCATCAAGGCAGCCAAGAAAGCCGGCAACATCGCTGCCGAAGGCTCCATCGCGGTCAAGGTTGCCGATGACAACAAGCGTGCCGTGATTATCGAAGTCAACTCGCAGACCGACTTCCTGGCACTGCAGGACGACTTCAAGAATTTCGTCAGCAGCAGCGTTGAGAAAGCCTTCGCCGAGAAGATGACCGACGCCGCGCCGTTGATCGCCGCTCAGGAAAGCAACCGCGAAGCGCTGGTTGCCAAGGTTGGCGAAAACGTCAACATCCGTCGCTTGACCAGTGTAGAAGCTGATTTGGTCGGCTCCTACCTGCACGGTCACCGCATCGGTGTTCTGGTCGCTCTGAAGGGCGGTAGCGTCGAGCTGGCCAAGGAAATCGCCATGCACGTTGCGGCCAGTAACCCGCAATTCCTGAACCCCTCGCAGGTTTCCGAAGACGCAGTTGCCAAGGAGAAGGAAATCTTCCTGGCGCTGAACGAAGACAAGATCAAAGGCAAGCCCGCCGAAATCGTCGAGAAGATGGTTGCTGGTCGCATCAGCAAGTTTCTCGCCGAGGCAAGCCTGGTCGAGCAGGCTTTCGTCAAGGACCCCGAGATCAAGGTCGGCGACCTGGCCAAGAAGGCCGGTGCGGAAATCGTTTCCTTCGTTCGTTACGAAGTAGGCGAAGGCATCGAGCGCGCGGAGGTCGACTTCGCTGCTGAAGTTGCCGCTCAGGTCGCTGCTACCAAGCAATAAGACGCTTTTGCTGTCCTCGAAGAGGCTGCCCGCTCACGCGCGCGGCCTCTTTGTCGAACTGGAGAGCAGAATTATTTTTTTGTCACGGTATAGTCATCGCTAGGCACCAAGCCGCAGTTTCGCTGTCATAGCGCAGATATTTTCTGGCTGTACAGCATGTCAGTCATATAAACGCCGCAGGAGAAACAACGCCAATGGCTCAGCAGATGAGTGCACGCAATCCTCGCTATAAACGCATTCTGCTCAAATTAAGCGGCGAAGCCTTGATGGGCTCGGAAGACTTCGGCATCGATCCCAAAGTGCTGGATCGCATGGCCTTGGAAGTCGGTCAGTTGGTTGGAATAGGCGTAGAAGTTGGCTTGGTCATCGGTGGCGGTAATCTGTTCCGTGGTGCAGCGCTGTCAGCCGCCGGTATGGATCGTGTCACCGGAGATCACATGGGTATGCTGGCTACCGTGATGAACTCACTGGCGATGCGCGATGCGCTGGAGCGTTCCAACATTCCCGCGCTGGTAATGTCATCTATTTCCATGGTTGGCGTCACCGATCATTACGACCGCCGCAAGGCGATGCGTCATCTCAAAAGTGGTGAGGTCGTGATCTTCTCGGCGGGAACCGGCAACCCGTTCTTCACGACCGATTCGGCGGCATGTCTGCGCGCTATCGAAATTCATGCTGACGTCGTGCTCAAGGCCACCAAGGTCGACGGCGTTTACACAGCGGATCCGTTCAAAGACCCGAACGCTGAGAAATTCGAGCAGCTGACTTATGATGACGTGCTTGACCGCAAGCTCGGCGTGATGGACCTGACGGCCATTTGCCTGTGTCGTGATCACAATATGCCGCTGCGGGTATTCAACATGAACAAGCCCGGTGCCCTGCTCAATATCGTGCTCGGCGGCGCTGAAGGAACCCTGATCGAGGAACCGAATCAATGATCAATGAGATCAAACAAGACGCACAGGAACGCATGAAGAAAACCCTGGAGTCCTTGGGTCATGCACTCGCCAAGATCCGTACCGGTCGTGCCCACCCGAGCATTCTCGATAGCGTGATGGTGTCCTACTACGGCAGTGATACACCGCTGCGTCAGATCGCCAACGTTACCGTTGAAGACTCGCGCACCTTAGCACTGGCGGTCTTCGACCGTGGCATGATCCAGGCCGTGGAAAAGGCCATCATGACCTCCGATCTCGGCCTCAATCCGGCCACTGCTGGGACCACCATACGTGTACCGATGCCTGCTCTGACCGAGGAGACGCGTAAGGGTTATACCAAGCAGGCGCGCGCCGAGGCCGAGAATGCCCGCGTTGCTGTACGCAATATCCGTCGCGATGCTATTGCGCAGCTTAAGGATTTGGTGAAGGAAAAGGAAATCAGTGAAGACGAGGAGCGTCGTGCTCAGGATGACATTCAAAAGCTGACCGACAAGCACGTTGCGGAAATCGACAAGACGCTGGAAAGCAAAGAAAGCGACCTGATGGCCGTTTGACGTTGTTGTACCGGGCTTTGTTCGTATCGCTCGTGTCGGAGCGTGCCGGCTTCGTTAGGGGTGGCGCGCGAGGGGCTATTCAGTCGTATCCCCAGGTATTGCCATCGGCAATTCTCCTATTGTTCGCAGCGTGATTGAGCGCAGGTAGAGTCGTTTCATGGAAAAGGTCAGGCAGGTTGCCGGACGGAATGTACCCCGTCATGTCGCAATTATCATGGATGGCAACAACCGCTGGGCAAAGAGGCGCCTTTTGCCGGGCGTGGCCGGACACAAAGCGGGCGTTGATGCGGTCAGGGCTGTCATTGAGGTCTGTGCCGAGGCGGGGGTCGAGGTGCTGACGCTGTTCGCGTTTTCCAGTGAGAACTGGCAACGTCCGGCCGAAGAGGTCGGCGCGTTGATGGAATTGTTTCTTACCGCTTTGCGCCGGGAAGCTCGCAAACTCAACGAAAACGGCATCAGCTTGCGCATCATAGGCGACCGCTCGCGCTTTCATCCTGAGCTGCAGACCGCGATGCTTGAAGCTGAAGAGATGACGGCGGGAAGCAGCCGCTTCGTGCTTCAGGTGGCAGCCAACTACGGTGGTCAGTGGGATGTCCTTCAGGCCGCACAGCGGATGGCCCGTGAGGCGCAGAATGGTCGTCTGAACCCTGATGAGATTACTCCGGCGCTTTTTCAAAGTTACTTGGCCACCGGTGATATGCCGGTGCCGGATCTGTGCATCCGCACCGGGGGCGAGCGTCGGATCAGCAACTTTCTGTTGTGGCAGCTGGCCTACGCTGAGCTGTATTTTTCCGACCTGTTCTGGCCGGATTTCAAGCACGATGCAATGCGCGCCGCGTTGGCCGATTTCGCCAAGCGTCAACGGCGTTTTGGCAAGACCGGTGATCAGGTCGAGACAGAGGTTCGCGCAGAATGTTGAAGCAACGCATTATCACCGCTGCCATTCTCCTGCCGATTGCGCTGATCGGCTTCTTTCTTCTCGAGGGTCTCGCATTCGCCTTGTTCATTGGCGTGGTGGTGGTTCTTGGAGCCTGGGAATGGGCGCGTTTGGCCGGTTGTGCTGGTCAATTCGCGCGGGTCGGTTATGCAGTGATCGTCGGCCTGCTGTTGGCGGTGCTATACCGGTTTCCGGCACTTGCACCTTGGCTGCTCTCGATCAGCGTGGTGTGGTGGTTGGCTGCGACATCCTTGGTGCTCAGTTATCCGCGTAGCCAGCGTCATTGGGGTGGCCGTTTCGGTAGTTTGGTGATCGGCTTGCTGATTCTGCTTCCGGCTTGGCAGGCGTTGGTGCTGCTCAAGCAGTGGCAGCAAGGCAACTGGTTGATCGTGGCGGTTATGGTGTTGGTTTGGGCTGCCGATATCGGTGCATACGTTTCCGGCAAGACCTTTGGCCGGCGAAAGCTCGCGCCGCAAGTCAGTCCCGGCAAGAGCTGGGAGGGGCTGATCGGTGGTCTGATTACAAGTCTGCTTATCACCTTTAGCGTCGGGCTTTATCAGGGCTGGTCGACGCGGGAGCTGGTGTTGGCAGTGCTGGGCGCGGCTCTGGTCGTGGTCATCTCGGTCGTCGGTGATCTGACCGAAAGCATGTTCAAGCGCAGTTCGGGGATCAAGGACAGCAGTCAGTTGCTGCCCGGACACGGCGGCGTGATGGACCGCATCGACAGCCTTACCGCCGCGGTGCCTGTATTCACTGTTCTGTTGTGGCTCGCTGGGTGGGGTGCCTGGTGAGCGAAATCTTGCAGGTGACGGTGCTTGGCGCAACCGGTTCGATCGGTTTGAGCACGCTGGATGTTGTCAGTCGCCATCCCGAATGCTACCAAATCTTCGCGCTGACTGCTTTCAGCCGAATCGCCGAATTGCGTGAATTGTGCCGCTTGCATCGTCCCCGTTACGCTGTGGTGGCCGATAGCTGTCAGGCTCGTGACCTGCAAGGTCGGCTCAGCGACGACGGTGTGCACACTCGCGTCCTGGTGGGGGAGGGTGGCCTGAGTGAAGTGGCAGCGCATCCCGAAACCGATGTGGTAATGGCGGCGATCGTCGGCGCCGCAGGCTTGCGCCCAACACTCTCGGCAGTGCAGGCAAACAAGCGCGTGCTGCTGGCGAACAAAGAGGCGCTGGTTATGTCCGGCGGGTTGTTCATGCAGGCGCTGCGCGACAGCACGGCCGTGCTGCTGCCCATCGACAGTGAGCACAACGCGATATTTCAATGCCTGCCAGGCGACTATTCCGCCGGGCTTGCCAACGTCGGAGTCAGGCGAATCCTGCTCACTGCATCTGGTGGGCCATTCCGTGAGCTTCCACTGGAGCAGCTTGCGGCTGTCACAGCCGAGCAGGCGTGCGCACACCCCAACTGGTCCATGGGACGCAAGATTTCGGTTGATTCGGCCAGCATGATGAATAAAGGGCTTGAGCTCATTGAGGCGTGCTGGCTGTTCGATGCGCGCCCAGACCAGGTCGAGGTGGTCATCCACCCGCAAAGCGTCATTCACTCAATGGTCGACTATGTCGACGGCTCGGTTCTAGCTCAGTTGGGCAATCCCGACATGCGCACGCCGATCGCCCACGCGCTGGCCTGGCCGGAGCGAATCGATTCCGGTGTGTCGGCGCTGGATCTTTTGCAGATAGGTCGTCTGGATTTTCAGGCGCCCGATCAGCAGCGGTTTCCCTGTCTTCGCATCGCCCGGCAAGCTGCGCAGGATGGCGGAACGGCGCCCGCAATGCTCAATGCGGCTAACGAAGTGGCGGTGGATGCGTTCCTCAATGGTCGCATTCGCTTCATCGAAATCGCGAGTATCATCGAAGACGTTCTCGATCTCGAGGCCTCGGTCCCGGCTCGCTGTCTTGCAGATGTGCTTGCTGCCGATGCTCAGGCTCGCATGCTGGCTTCGCGCTGGTTACACAGACGCGATCGGTAGTTGCTGAGAGCGTCGTCCAGCCAACCGCGTGACAGCGGGGCGTCTGTATAGGCTTCGAGTTGCTGGAGCCGGTGACTTCTAAACAGCCTTTCGAGGCAGAGGGGAATATGGGCGCGCTGTACATGATCATCGGCACTCTTGTTGCTTTGGGTGTGCTGGTAACGTTCCACGAATATGGCCATTTCTGGGTCGCGCGCCGCTGTGGCGTCAAGGTGCTGCGTTTTTCGGTGGGCTTCGGTCGTCCACTGTTGCGTTGGCATGATCGCCAGGGCACCGAGTTCGTGATTGCAGCGATACCGCTCGGCGGCTACGTGAAAATGCTTGACGAGCGCGAGGGTGACGTGCCGCCGGCACTGCTTGATCAGGCATTCAATCGCAAGACCGTGAAGCAACGTTTTGCCATCGTATCGGCTGGGCCATTGGCTAACTTCCTTTTAGCCCTGGTGTTCTTCTGGGCGTTAGCGATGCTCGGCAGTGAGCAGGTACGGCCGGTGGTTGGTGCTGTCGAGGTTGGGAGCCTCGCCGAACGTGGCGGTCTGGTCGCAGGGCAGGAAATCGTAGAAGTCAACGGCAAGCCCACCGCTGGTTGGGCAGAGGTCAATCTGCAGTTGATCAGGCGGCTTGGCGAAAGCGGCTCACTGGAAATGCTTGTGCGGGAGGGCGATCACACTCAGGCGCAGCGGGTACAACTGGAGCTGAATGAATGGCTCAAAGGTGTCGAAGAGCCAGATCCGATTAGCTCGCTGGGCATCAGGCCATGGCGCCCGGAAATCACACCGGTGGTGGCTCAGCTTGATCCCGAAGGACCTGCACAGGCAGCCGGCGTACGCCTCGGCGATCGCCTGGTCAGCCTCAATGGCGAGTCGCTGAATCAATGGCAGGAAGTTGTCGACCGAGTCAGGCCGTTGGCGGGCAAGCCGGTGCTGTTGGAAGTCGAACGTGATGGCAAGGTGCTCGAGCTTCCTTTGACCTTGGCCTCGCGCGACGAGGGGGACGACCGTCGCGGCTACCTTGGAGCAGGCGTTGCGGCCGGCGAATGGCCGGCGGGAATGCTTCGAAATGTTAGCTATGGACCACTTGAAGCGGTCGGTGAAGGGCTCCGTCGGACCTGGACGATGAGCGTTTTAACGCTCGATTCGTTGAAGAAAATGCTCTTCGGTGAGCTCTCGGTAAAAAACTTGAGCGGCCCGATAACCATTGCTAAAGTGGCGGGCGCTTCTGCACAGTCCGGCGTGGGCGACTTTCTGAACTTCCTCGCCTATCTGAGCATTAGCCTTGGAGTACTCAATTTATTGCCTATCCCCGTCCTGGATGGAGGGCATCTGCTCTTCTATTTGGTCGAGTGGGTCCGTGGACGTCCCTTGTCGGACAGGGTTCAGGGTTGGGGAGTACAGATCGGTATCAGCCTGGTTGTTGGGGTGATGCTGCTTGCGTTGGTCAACGACCTTGGCCGCCTTTAACCGCCATATACCTTGATGTCGCCGCGCCCAGCGCAGGTTCAATTATCAGGTTTGAAAAGAAAGGACTTCATGAAACGTCTGCTGCTACCTGCGGTAATTTCCGCGCTGATGATTGCCGAAGTTCACGCCGAGTCCTTCACTATTTCAGATATACGCGTTAATGGCCTGCAGCGAGTCTCCGCCGGCAGTGTCTTTGGCGCTTTGCCGTTGAATGTCGGGCAGGCTGCTGATGACAGTCGTCTGGTAGATGCCACCCGTGCATTGTTCCGCACCGGTTTCTTCGAGGATATCCGGCTCGGTCGCGAAGGCGACGTGCTGGTCATCAACGTGGTGGAGCGGCCGTCGATTTCCGGTATCGAGATCGACGGCAACAAGGCTATCAAGACCGAAGATCTGCTTTCCGGCTTGCAGCAGTCGGGCCTCGCCGAAGGCGAAATTTTTCAGCGGGCCACGCTTGAAGGTGTGCGCAACGAGCTGCAGCGCCAATACGTTGCTCAGGGTCGCTACTCAGCCACTATCGAAACCGAAGTCGTGCCGCAGCCACGTAATCGCGTCGCGTTGAAGATTAATATCAACGAAGGCTCGGTCGCTTCGATCAAGCACATCAATGTGGTCGGCAATACGGTTTTTCCTGACGAAGATTTGACCGACCTGTTTGAGCTGAAGACCACCAACTGGCTGTCGTTCTTCCGCAATGACGATAAGTACGCTCGTGAAAAGCTGTCTGGCGACCTCGAGCGCCTGCGTTCCTATTATTTGGATCGCGGCTACATCAATATGGATATTACCTCCACCCAAGTGTCCATCACGCCGGACAAGAAAGACGTTTACGTCACCGTTAATATTGCCGAAGGCGATCGCTATACCGTCAGCGACGTAAAGCTGAGCGGCGACCTGAAGGTGCCGCAAGAAGAGCTGCAATCACTATTACTGGCGAAGGAAGGTCAGATTTTCTCGCGCAAGGTGATGACCACCACCTCCGAACTGATCACGCGGCGATTAGGCAATGAGGGTTACACCTTCGCCAACGTCAACGGAGTGCCGGAAACCAACGACGAAGACAACACCGTCTCGATCACCTTTGTGGTCGACCCAGGTAAGCGGGCCTACGTCAATCGCATTAACTTCCGCGGCAACACCAAGACCGAAGATGAAGTGCTGCGTCGTGAGATGCGCCAGATGGAAGGCGGCTGGGCGTCCACCTATTTGATCGATCAGTCCAAGACCCGTCTCGAGCGCCTAGGCTTCTTCAAGGAAGTGAACGTCGAAACCCCGCAGGTACCCGGCACCGATGACCAGATCGACGTTAATTACAGTGTCGAAGAACAGCCGTCCGGCTCGATCATGGCAAGCATCGGCTTCGCCCAGAACGCCGGCCTGATTCTTGGTGGTTCCATCAGTCAGAACAACTTCTTGGGTACCGGGAACCGTGTCAGCCTGGGCCTGACTCGCAGCGAATACCAATCGCGCTATAACTTCGGTTTCGTCGATCCCTATTGGACCGAAGACGGCGTCAGCCTCGGCTACAATGCCTTCTATCGCACTACCGATTACGATGAGCTTGACTACGACGTCTCCAGCTACTCCGTCGATAGTCTGGGTGGCGGTATCAACATCGGTTATCCGATCAGCGAGACTTCGCGCTTGTCGTTCGGCCTTTCCGCTCAGCAGGACACGATCGACAGCGGGCGTTATACGGTTGATGAAATTTTCGACTTCATGGAAGAGGAAGGTGACAGCTATCTCAACTTCAAAGCGTCGGTCGGCTGGTCCGAATCGACCCTAAATCGTGGGGTTCTGGCGACGCGAGGTCATTCGCAAAGCCTTGCGCTGGAAACCACCCTACCAGGCAGCGACTTGTCGTTCTATAAGCTTGATTACAACGCGCAGCTGTTCGTTCCGGTAACCAAGACGTACACCATGCGTTTTCATACTCAGTTGGGCTATGGGGATGCCTACGGCTCCACTTCGCGACTGCCCTTCTATGAGCACTACTATGCTGGTGGTTTCAACTCGGTTCGCGGCTTCGAGGACAGCAGTCTCGGTCCGCGCAGCACACCAAGCCGCGGCGAGGACGTGACTGGGAACGAGGGCACCATTGCCGACCCGGATCAGGATGCGTTGCCTTATGGTGGTAACGTACTGATCCAGGGGGGGATGGAACTGCTTTTCCCGATGCCGTTCGTAAAGGACCAGCGCTCGCTGCGCACCTCGGTGTTCTGGGATGTTGGTAACGTCTACGATACTAACTGCCCTTCGGAGTCGGACAACTGCAGCGACATTGATTTCGGCGAGGTGGCCAGCTCGGTCGGTGTCGGGCTGACCTGGATCACCGCCATGGGCCCCTTGAGTTTCAGCTTGGCGATGCCTGTGGTTAAGCCTGACGAGGCCGATACTCAAGTCTTCCAGTTCTCGCTGGGACAAACCTTTTAACGACTGGGGCGTCTCGCTCTAGCGCTTTCTTTGAAGAGTGGTAAATACCGTGCGTAAGTTGACCCAATTGCTTCTTGTTGCCGCTGTTATGGTGGCAACCCCCGCGTTCGCCGAAATGAAAATTGCGGTGATGAACTATCAGATGGCATTGCTCGAATCCGACGCTGCCAAGCGCTACTCGGTCGATGCGGAAAAGAAATTCGGGCCGCAGCTGGAAAAGCTCAAAGGGCTCGAGAGCGATGCCAAGCGCATTCAGGATCGTTTGGGCAAAGACGGCGACAAGATGCAGCAGGCCGAGCGCGAGCGCCTTGAGCTTGAATTCAAGCAGAAGGCGCGTGACTTCCAGTTCCTCTCCAAGGAGCTCAACGAATCGAAGGCCTCAGCTGACCGTGACATGCTCAAACAGCTCAAGCCGAAGCTCGACAAGGCTGTCGAAGAAGTCATCAAGAAGGGTGACTATGACCTAGTACTCGAGCGTGGCGCCGTGGTTGATGTCAAGCCGCAGTACGACATCACTCGCCAGGTCATCGAGCGCATGAATCAGCTGCGCTGATGAGCCAGGTCGTCTATACGCTCGGTGATTTAGCCGAGCAGCTGGGAGCTGCATTGCGCGGCGATGCTGCGCAAACGGTTTCGAGCCTGGCTACGCTGCAGGAGGCTGGTCCTGATCAACTGAGCTTCCTTGCCAACGCCCAGTACCGCAAGTTTCTCGCCATCACCCGTGCAGGCGCCGTATTGCTTACACCCGAGGATGCTGAGAGCTACGCCGGTGCCGCGCTGATCGTCGCCAATCCCTATCTTGCATATGCGCGAATCTCACACATGTTCGAGACGCGGCCGCATTCCCCCTGCGGTATTCATCCAAGCGCCATAGTCGAGCCCAGCGCTCACATCGATCCATCCGCAAGCATCGGTGCTCAGGTGGTGATCGAGGCAAACGCGTGGATCGGTCCGGATGTGGTGATTGGCGCTCAGTCCTTTGTCGGTGCGCGTAGCCGTGTTGGCGCCGGGGGGCGCCTGGCTCCGCGAGTGACCCTCTGCCACGACGTTTGCATCGGCGAGCGGGTAGTAATCCAGCCAGGCGCGGTGATTGGCGGCGAAGGTTTCGGTTTTGCCAACCAGCAGGGCAGCTGGGAAAAGATCGCCCAGCTTGGCGGCGTTCGCATCGGCGATGATGTCGAGATTGGCGCCAACACGACCATCGATCGGGGAGCGCTATCGGACACCGTAATTGGCAACGGTGTGAAGCTGGACAATCAGATAATGATCGCCCACAACGTCCAGATCGGCGACAACACCGCCATGGCTGGTTGCTCGGGCATTTCCGGTAGTACAAAAATTGGCCGCAACTGCATGATTGCCGGCGGCGCCGGGCTCGTTGGACATATCGAAGTTTGTGACAACGTATTCATTACCGGTATGACCATGGTGACCCGATCGATTACCGAACCGGGCAGCTATTCGTCAGGAACGGCCATGCAGCCAGCCGGCGAGTGGCGCAAGAGTGCCGCCCGAATTCGACACCTAGACGACATGGCGCGTCGTCTGCAGCACGTGGAAAAACGCCTGGCTGCCGTGACCCCAAGTGGGGATTCGTCTTCAGATGCCTGACCTTATCGTCTGATAGCCCCGCTAGCGGCTGTTTATCAGCGGGGTGTACGGCTGATGTGTGCCAGCTTCCCTAATCATTACAGGCTTTTTCCTCACATGATGGATATCAACGAGATTCGCGAATACCTTCCCCACCGTTATCCGTTCCTGCTGGTCGATCGGGTAGTGGAGCTGGACACGGAAGCCAAGCGAGTTCGCGCGTATAAGAACGTCACCATCAACGAGCCGTTCTTTAACGGTCATTTTCCGCAGCATCCGATCATGCCGGGCGTGCTGATCATCGAAGCCATGGCGCAGGCAGCCGGGCTGCTCGGTTTCAAAATGATGGGAGTCAAACCGGCCGATGGCACGCTTTATTATTTCGTGGGTTCGGACAAACTGCGTTTCCGTCAGCCGGTAGTGCCAGGTGATCAGCTGGTTCTCGAGGCGTCTTTCATCAGCGCCAAGCGCGGGATCTGGAAGTTCGACTGCCGAGCCAGTGTCGATGGCAAGCCTGTATGCTCTGCCGAGATCATCTGTGCGGAACAGAAGATATGAGTTTGATCGACCCTCGTGCCATCGTCGATCCTGCGGCCCGACTCGCGCATGACGTTCAGGTCGGACCATGGTCGATCATTGGCCCGGATGTCGAGATAGGCGAGGGGACGGTGATCGCGTCTCACGTGATTATCAAAGGTCCGACCCGCATCGGTCGCTACAATCGCATCTACCAGTTTTCCTCAGTAGGTGAGGACACGCCTGACCTGAAATACAAGGGCGAGCCGACACGTTTGGTGATCGGCGATCACAACGTGATCCGCGAAGGCGTGACCATTCACCGTGGCACCGTGCAGGATCGCAGCGAGACCACCATCGGCGATCACAACCTGATCATGGCCTACGCACATATCGGTCATGACAGTGTCATCGCCAACCACTGCATTCTGGTCAACAACACCGCGTTGGCGGGTCATGTGCATGTAGGTGATTGGGCAATCCTGTCGGGATATACCTTAGTGCACCAGTATTGCCATATCGGCGCGTACAGCTTTTCCGGAATGGGTACTGCGATCGGCAAGGACGTTCCGGCGTTTGTCACCGTCTTTGGCAACCCGGCCGAGGCGCGCAGCATGAACTTCGAAGGTATGCGTCGCCGTGGTTTCAGTGCAGAAGCCATTCTGGCCCTGCGCAACGCCTACAAGATCGTCTACCGCAAAGGGCTGACGGTTGATGCCGCACTCGCCGAGCTTGCCGCGGATGCGCTGACGTTTCCTGAAGTTGCATTGTTCCGTGACTCGGTGCAAGCATCGAATCGCGGCATCACGCGCTGATATGTCCAGACCATTGACAGTCGCACTGGTGGCCGGCGAGGCATCTGGCGATATTCTCGGTTCAGGCCTGATGCAGGCCCTCAGAGCCCAACGCCCCGATGTCGAATTTATCGGCATCGGTGGGCCGCGGATGGAGGCGCTAGGACTCAAGTCCTATTTTCCGTTGGAGCGTCTCGCGGTGATGGGGCTGGTGGAAGTACTCGGTCGCCTGTCTGAGTTGCTAATGCGGCGCAAGCGCTTGCTGCAGACACTGCTTGACGTGCAGCCCGACGTGTTCATCGGAATCGATGCGCCGGATTTCAATCTGGACCTGGCGCTCAAACTGCGGCGGGCCGGTATCAAGACGGTGCATTACGTCAGTCCCTCGGTCTGGGCCTGGCGGCAGAAGCGGGTACTGAAGATTCGTGATGCCTGCGACTTGATGCTCACGCTATTCCCATTCGAGGCGAAGTTCTACGATGCCCATCAGGTTGCGGTACGCTTCGTCGGGCATCCACTGGCCGATACCATCCCGCTGCAGCCCGATCGCGCCGCCGCACGTGCTGCGCTGAACCTGCCGCAGGAAGGGCTTGTAGTCGCGCTGATGCCGGGTAGCCGTGGTGGTGAGGTGGGCCGCCTTGGCGAACTCTTTCTCTGCGCCGCGGACCGGCTTCGATCGATGCGTCCAGGCATCCATTTCGTGGTTCCCTGTGCCAGTCCCGAGCGCCGTCTGCAGCTGGAACAAATGCTAATTGGGCGAGATCTGCCGCTGACGCTGCTCGATGGCCGCTCCCACGAGGCGCTTGCCGCCTGCAATGCTGTGCTGATTGCCTCTGGTACTGCGACGCTCGAAGCCTTGCTTTACAAACGTCCGATGGTGGTGGCCTATAGCGTCGCGCCGCTGACCTTTCATATCCTCAAGCGCATGGTGAAAAGTCCCTACGTCGCGCTGCCCAATCTACTCGCCCAGCGCTTGCTGGTGCCAGAGCTGTTGCAGGACGCGGCGACTCCAGAAGCGATGGCTCAGCTACTGTCACCCCTGTTGGATAACGGCGACGTACAAACCGAGGGCTTCGACGCTATCCATCGAACCCTGCGATGCGATGCGTCGAGTCAGGCGGCTAGCGCGGTACTTGAGTTGGTCGAGGCGAGCTGATGCAGATTGGTCTGGATTTCAATCTGGTCGAAGAATTGGTTGCCGGTGTCGACGAGGTCGGCCGTGGGCCACTCTGCGGGCCTGTCGTGACCGCTGCTGTAATTCTCGACCCGAAGCGCCCGATCGAAGGGCTCAACGATTCGAAGAAGCTAACCGAGGCGCGGCGTGAAGCGCTGTTCGATGAAATCTGCGAGAAGGCCCTAGCTTGGTGCGTTGCGCGAGCCGAGGTGCATGAAATCGATCAGTTGAACATTCTGCACGCGACCATGCTGGCGATGCAGCGCGCAGTTGAAGGCTTAAGCGTGACGCCGCGATTGGCACTGATCGATGGCAACCGTTGCCCGCAGCTCGCCGTGCCTAGCTCGCCGGTGATTCAGGGTGACGGCCAGGTTCCGGCCATTGCCGCCGCCTCGATTCTGGCCAAGGTCAGTCGCGACCGTGAGATGTGCGCGCTGGATCTGTGTTATCCCGGCTACGGTCTGTCGTCGCACAAGGGCTACCCGACGCCGAACCATCTGGATGCGTTGCAGCGCCTCGGTCCGTCGGTCATTCATCGCCGATCGTTTGCGCCGGTACGCAATCTGCTGGAACAGGCCACTCTAGCCGAAACTGCAAACATCGAAACTGTCAGCGTTCCGACCGCCTTGCTGGTGTGACCTGCACTTCCCTGCGGGTGCCGGCGGATCTGGAGCGCAAACGCGCTGTCGATCCACGCCGGCGTAGAACCCTTCACCAGCAGCCTTAAACCGATCAGGCTTTCCGGTACAATCCCGGGCTTGTCGTTTCGCCAGTCCAAGGTTCGTTCATGCCCGTCTCTTTCGTCCATCTCCGCCTGCACACCGAATATTCTTTGGTAGACGGGCTGGTGCGCGTCAAACCATTGGTCAAGTCGGTGGCGAGTGCAGGCATGCCGGCCGTGGCGGTAACGGATCAGAGCAACATGTGCTCGCTGGTCAAGTTCTACAAGGCTGCGCAAGGGGCTGGAATCAAGCCGGTCTGCGGTGCCGATATCTGGCTTGCCAGTCGCGACGAAGATGGCCCGCTCAGCCGGCTGACATTGCTGGCGATGGATATCAAGGGTTATCGCAATCTTACCGAGCTGGTGTCGCGCGGCTGGACAGACGGCCAGCGCAACGATCAAATCATCATCGAGCGTGAGTGGGTCAAGGGAGCTGCCGAAGGCCTGATCGCGCTGTCCGGCGCCAAAGAAGGGGAGATTGGTCATGCCCTGCTCGAGGGTGACGAGCCGGCAGCCGATGCGTTGTTAGCCGAGTGGCAGGCGGTGTTTCCCCAGCGCTTCTATCTCGAAGTACAGCGTACTAATCGTGTCAATGACGAGGAGCACTTGCACGCTGCAGTCGCTTTGGCTCAGCGCTGCGACGTCCCGCTGGTGGCGACTAACGATGTACGTTTCCTCAAACAGGAGGATTTCGAGGCGCACGAAACACGCGTCTGCATCGGAGAAAGCCGAACGCTCGACGACTCGCGTCGGCCGCGTAACTACTCCGACCAGCAGTACCTGAAAACGCCCGAAGAAATGTGGGAGCTGTTCAGCGACCTGCCGGAGGCGCTGGAAAATACCGTAGAAATCGCCAAGCGTTGCAATATCGAAGTGCAGCTGGGTACCTACTTCTTGCCCGATTTCCCGGTGCCGGAAGGCATGACCATGGACGAATACTTCCGCAAGGTCTCGTTCGATGGCCTTGAGGAGCGTCTCGAGGTGCTGCTGCCCAAGAGCACCCCGGACTACGAAGCGAAGAAGCAGGTCTACGTCGACCGGCTGAATTTCGAGCTGGATATCATCATCCAGATGGGCTTCCCGGGTTACTTCCTGATCGTTATGGACTTCATCCAGTGGGCCAAGAATAACGGCGTTCCGGTGGGGCCTGGGCGTGGATCGGGTGCGGGTTCGCTGGTTGCCTATGTGCAGAAGATTACCGATCTCGACCCATTGGCCTACGACCTGCTGTTCGAACGCTTCCTCAACCCTGAGCGGGTCTCCATGCCCGACTTCGACGTCGACTTCTGCATGGATGGCCGTGACCGGGTCATTGATTACGTGGCCGAAAAGTACGGGCGCAACGCGGTCAGCCAGATCATCACCTTCGGCACCATGGCGGCCAAGGCGGTGGTGCGTGACGTGGCGCGGGTGCAGGGCAAGTCCTACGGGCTTGCCGATCGCCTATCGAAGATGATTCCCTTCGAGGTCGGCATGACTCTCGAAAAAGCCTACGAAATGGAAGAGCCGCTACGCGATTTTCTTGCGGTCGATGAAGATGCCCGGGAAATCTGGGACATGGCGCTCAAGCTCGAAGGCATCACCCGCGGCACTGGCAAACACGCAGGCGGTGTGGTGATCGCGCCGACCAAGCTCACCGATTTCGCGCCCATCGCTTGCGATGATGAAGGCGGCAGTCTGGTAACTCAATTTGACAAGGACGACGTCGAATCTGCCGGCCTGGTCAAGTTCGACTTCCTCGGGTTGCGTACGCTGACGATCATCAAGTGGGCCATGGAGACGATCAATCGCGAGCAGGCCAAGAAGGGTCTGGAGCCGCTGAACATCGATTTCATTCCCCTGGACGACAAACCGACTTTCTCGCTGCTGCAGAAGGCTGAAACCACGGCGGTGTTCCAGCTCGAATCACGTGGCATGAAGGAGCTGATCAAGAAGCTCAAGCCAGACTGCCTGGAAGATCTTATCGCCCTGGTGGCCCTGTTCCGGCCCGGTCCGCTGCAGTCGGGCATGGTCGACGACTTCATCAACCGTAAGCATGGCCGAGCAGAAATTTCCTATCCGCACTCGGACTACCAGTACGAGGGGCTCAAGCCGGTACTGGCGCCCACTTACGGCATCATTCTGTATCAGGAACAGGTGATGCAGATCGCTCAGGTCATGGGCGGTTACACGCTCGGCCAGGCGGATATGCTGCGCCGCGCCATGGGCAAGAAGAAGCCCGAGGAAATGGCCAAGCAGCGCGGCGGTTTCATTGAGGGTTGCGCCAACAACGGTATCGATGGCGATTTGGCGGGTAACATTTTCGACCTGGTGGAAAAGTTCGCCGGTTACGGCTTCAACAAGTCGCACTCTGCCGCTTATGGCCTGGTGTCTTATCAAACCGCCTGGCTCAAAGCGCATTATCCTTCGCCGTTCATGGCCGCGGTGCTCTCGGCGGATATGCACAACACCGATAAGGTGGTCACGCTGATCGAGGAATGCCGCAGCATGAAGCTGCGCATCGACGCACCAGACGTGAACAACTCCGAGTTCAAGTTCACCGTCAGCGACGACGGGCGAATCATCTATGGCCTGGGTGCGATCAAGGGCGTCGGTGAAGGACCGGTAGAAGCCATCGTCGAATGCCGCGGCGAGGGCGGGCCTTTCAAAGATCTGTTCGATTTCTGCAGCCGCGTCGACCTCAAGCGGATCAACAAGCGCACCCTGGAAGCGCTGATTCGTGGTGGTGCGCTAGACCGTCTCGGCCCCTACTTTTCCGACGAGCCCAAGACCTATCAGGCCAATATTGATCGCAATCGTGCTGTTTTGCTGTCGGCCATGGAGGAAGCCGTCCAGGCCGCCGAGCAGACGGCGCGCAGCCTCGACAGCGGTCATATGGACCTGTTCGGCGGTCTCTTCGCCGAGCCCGAGGCAGACGTTTATGTCAATCACCGCAAGGCGCGCGAGCTGTCGCTGAAGGAGCGCCTCAAGGGAGAGAAGGACACCCTTGGACTTTACCTTACCGGACATCCGATCGATGAGTACGAAGGTGAGGTGCGTCGCTTCGCCCGACAGCGGATCATTGATCTGCGGCCGGCGCGGGGCGAGCAGACCATCGCCGGGCTGATCGTCAATCTGCGGGTAATGAAGAACAAGAAGGGCGACAAGATGGGCTTCATCACCCTTGATGACCGCTCCGGGCGGATCGAGGCGTCGCTCTTCGCTGAGGCTTTCAACAGCGCACAAGCATTGTTGCAGACCGATGCGCTGGTAGTGGTCGAAGGTGAGGTCAGCAATGACGATTTCTCCGGTGGCCTGCGCCTGCGTGCCAAGCGCGTGATGAGCCTGGAGGAAGCACGCACCGGGCTCGCCGAGAGCCTGCGTGTCAAGGTCGCCGGCGATGCGTTGAAAGGTGACCGGGTGCGCTGGCTGGCGGACGTCTGCGGGCGTCACCGCGGCGCCTGCCCGATCACGCTGGAATACACTGGCAGCGATGCGCGGGCTCTGCTGCAGTTCGGCGAAAGCTGGCGAATCGACCCAGCCGATAACTTGATTCAGGCATTGCGTGACCAGTTCGGGCGCGACAACGTCTTTTTGCAATACCGATAGCGGGAGCCAGCGGGTCCGTGCCGAGAAAGGCGTGGAGCCAGGCTACCGAGCGACCCGATCCTGGATCGGGTCATGATTGCGAACATTTTGTTCGACCTGAATGCGTCCGTCCCGTAAGGTAGGGCGCAAAAAACGGAACAGCTTCCCGGCCGCCTGGCCGTCGACGCATGACGGATGCCTATGAACCCGAATTTTCTCGATTTCGAACAGCCGATCGCCGACCTGCAAGCCAAGATCGAAGAATTGCGCCTGGTTGGTAATGACAACTCGCTGAATATTGGCGATGAGATTGCCCGCCTGCAGGACAAGAGCGAGTCGCTCACCGAGAGCATCTTCGGCAACCTCACCAGTTGGCAGATCGCTCGCCTGGCTCGACACCCGCAGCGCCCCTATACGCTGGACTACATCAACCACCTGTTTACCGAATTCGAAGAGCTGCACGGCGATCGTCACTTCTCCGATGACGCTGCGATCGTTGGCGGTACTGCTCGCCTCAACGGTGAGCCAGTAATGGTCATTGGTCATCAGAAGGGTCGCGAAGTCCGCGAGAAGGTTCGCCGCAACTTCGGCATGCCGCGCCCCGAAGGCTATCGCAAGGCCTGCCGCCTGATGGAAATGGCCGAGCGTTTCAAAATGCCGATCCTGACCTTCATCGATACCCCTGGCGCCTATCCGGGCATTGACGCCGAAGAACGCAACCAGAGCGAGGCGATCGCCTGGAACCTTCGAGTCATGGCGCGTCTGAAGACGCCGATCATCGCGACCGTGATAGGTGAGGGTGGTTCGGGCGGGGCACTGGCGATTGGCGTCTGTGACCAGCTGAACATGCTGCAGTATTCCACCTATGCGGTGATTTCGCCGGAAGGCTGTGCCTCGATTCTATGGCGCACTGCCGAAAAGGCGCCAGAAGCCGCCGAGGCCATGGGCGTTACCGCTGAGCGCCTGAAGGACCTTGGTATCGTTGATAAAGTCATTTCCGAGCCATTGGGCGGCGCCCATCGTAATCCGGCGGTGACGGCTGCTTCGTTGCGTGAAGAGCTGACCGCCCAGCTCGACATGCTCAAAGGCCTCGACACCGAGGCGCTACTGGCGCGTCGCTACGAGCGTCTGATGAGTTATGGCATCGCCTGATAGTTGCGCTATCGGTTAAGAGAACGGCGGGCCTTCCCGCCGTTTTTTATGCCTGCCAAATAGGCTTTGCCAGCAACTGTCAAACTTAAGCTTGGGGTTAATCGATTGGCTGGCGTGTAACTATTCCGGTTTATGCTGGCGTCACTATTTCTGAGCTGCTATCAGATGTCCCTCGAGTCTCGTCTGCTTGAAGCATTGCAACCCTGTCGTGGCGCGCCGCGTTGGCACGTCGCGTTTTCCGGCGGGCTCGATTCCACCGTGCTGCTGTATTTGCTGGTGCAGTTGTCCGCTCGGGAAAAGCTTCCCCCGATAGGCGCGATCCACATTCATCATGGGCTGCAGACAGTTGCCGATGGTTGGCCAGCGCGCTGCCGTTCGGTCTGTGAACAGCTGGGCGTGGAGTTGCAGATTATCAGCGTGCAAATCGCGGCAGGCCCCAGTTTGGAGCGAGCGGCGCGGGAGGCGCGCTATGCCGCATTTACCGAGATTCTGGGACAGGGCGAAACGCTGCTGACGGCCCAGCATCGCGATGATCAGGCCGAAACCATGCTCTTTCGCCTGCTGCGCGGCGCCGGTGTGCTCGGGCTGGCCAGCATACCTGCCGATCGAGCCCTTGGCGCTGGGAGACTGGTGCGGCCACTGCTGGGCGTCGGTCGGGACGAGCTGGAAGCCTATGCACGGGAGCAGGGGCTCGATTGGATCGAAGATCCTAGCAATCAGTGCCTCGACCATTCGCGTAACTATCTTCGCCATCAGGTTCTGCCGGTGATACGGCAGCGCTGGCCACGAGCCTCTGTCAGCATGGCTCGCGCCGCTGCGCATCTAGGCGAGGCGCAGGCGTTGCTAGGCGAGCTGGCCGCGGTCGATCTTCAAGCTGCCCAGGCGTGCCCCAGCCTTCAGTGGCTGCCTATACCAAGCCTCTCCCTGCATTCGTTGAAAGCGCTCGGTCCCGCGCGTCAGCGCAACGCGCTGCGCCACTGGCTGGGACCTTTCACGACGCTGCCCGATACCGATCATTGGGCTGGCTGGGACGCGTTGCGCGACGCGGCTGCGGATGCCGCGCCGATTTGGCGGCTGGCTACAGGCGAGTTGCACCGGGGCGATGGCTATATCTGGTGGCTATCCGGCCCCTGGCTGGCGGCGCCTGCTGATATTGTCGAATGGCTGCAGCCGGATATGAATCTGCCACTCCCGAACAATGGCAGCCTGCGTTTAGCCGGTGATTGCGGTGCCGGGGATTTACAGGTGCGCTACCGTCAGGGCGGAGAGTCGTTGCGATTGCCCGGGCGAGGGAAGCGTGACCTCAAACGGCTGCTCAACGAAGTTGGCGTGCCGGTTTTTTTGCGCTCGCGACTGCCGCTGCTCTACCGCGATGATGAACTGATCGCTGTCGCCAATCTGCCGCAGTTCGATACTGAAGGACTATCGTTGATCTGGAAGCCGCCGGTGACGCCCAGTTTGAGCTGATAGGGTCTTTCGAGTAGACTACGCTCCCGTCCCAATACAGCTTCTGTGGTTTTCTTCGAAAGCCGTGGCAGTTGCGCTATTGTCGCCTTCGGCGCAGTGGCACCTTCGCTTTTCCCCGGCGGCGCTGACCGCTTAACGCAGACTTCTAGGGTTTTTCATGACGCGCTACATCTTCGTCACGGGTGGTGTTGTTTCTTCATTGGGGAAAGGCATCGCCTCGGCTTCATTGGCGGCCATCCTGGAGGCGCGGGGCCTGAAGGTCACGATGCTCAAGCTGGACCCTTACATCAACGTCGATCCGGGCACCATGAGCCCGTTCCAGCACGGCGAAGTGTTCGTCACACACGACGGCGCCGAGACCGACCTCGACCTGGGCCATTACGAGCGGTTCATCCGCACCACCATGACCCAAAACAACAACTTCACCACCGGTCGCGTCTACGAAGACGTGCTGCGTCGCGAGCGTCGCGGTGATTATCTTGGTGCTACCATCCAGGTGATCCCGCACATCACCGATGAGATCAAGCGCCGCATCATTAAGGGCGCCGGCGATGCGGACGTGGCGCTGGTGGAAGTTGGCGGCACCGTAGGCGATATCGAATCGCAACCATTCCTGGAGGCGATCCGTCAGCTGCGTGTCGAAGTCGGCGCCAAGCGCGCGATGCTGATGCACTTGACGCTGGTCCCCTACATTGCGACCGCTGGCGAAACCAAGACCAAGCCGACCCAGCACTCGGTCAAGGAACTGCGTTCCATCGGCCTGCAGCCGGACGTGCTTGTCTGCCGCTCCGATCACCCGGTCGATGTCTCCTCGCGCCGCAAGATCGCGCTATTCACCAACGTTGAAGAGCGCGCGGTGATCAGCCTGGAAGACGTCGATACCATCTACAAGATTCCGGGCGTGCTGCATGCCCAGGGTCTGGATGATTTCGTAGTCGAGCGTTTCGGGCTGGAATGCGGCGGTGCCGATCTGTCCGAGTGGGATCGCGTGGTCGATGCCAAGCTGAACCCGGAAAAAGAAGTCAACATCGCCATGGTCGGCAAGTACATGGAACTTCTGGATGCCTACAAATCTCTGATCGAGGCAATGAGCCACGCTGGCATCCAGAGCCGTACCAAAGTGAACCTCCGCTATATCGACTCCGAAGACATCGAAAATCAGGGCACCGGCTTGCTGGAAGGCATGGACGCGATCCTGGTTCCGGGTGGCTTCGGTCTGCGTGGCGTGGAAGGCAAAATCGCTACCGTCAAGTACGCACGTGAAAACAAGATTCCTTACTTGGGCATTTGCCTCGGGATGCAGGTCGCGGTAATCGAGTTCGCTCGAGACGTGCTCGGCTGGACCGACGCCAACTCCACCGAGTTCGACAAGGACTCGACCCATCCCGTTGTCGGTCTGATCACCGAGTGGGAGGACGCCGCTGGCACCGTGGAAACCCGCACCGATGCCTCCGATCTGGGCGGCACCATGCGTCTCGGCGCACAGGAGTGCGGTCTCGAAGCCGGCTCCAATGTGTTTGCCTGCTACGGCAAAGAACGCATCGTCGAGCGGCACCGCCATCGCTACGAAGTGAACAATAATCTGCTGCCGCAACTGCAGGCTGCAGGTTTGAAAATTACTGGCCGCTCCGGCGACGGCGCCCTGGTCGAAGTAGTCGAGGCGCCGGACCATCCGTGGTTCGTGGCTTGCCAGTTCCACCCCGAATTCACCTCCACCCCGCGCGATGGCCACCCGCTGTTCAGCGGCTTCGTCAAGGCGGCGCTGGACTACAAGGCGGGCAAGGCATGAGCCAGAAGACCATCCGCGTCGGCAATATCGAGATTGCCAACGACAAGCCGTTCGTGCTTTTTGGCGGTATGAACGTGCTGGAGTCCCGTGATCTCGCGCTGCAGATCTGCGAAACCTATGTGAAGGTGACGGAAAAACTCGGTATTCCGTACATCTTCAAGGCCAGTTTCGACAAGGCCAATCGCTCGTCGATCAACTCCTTCCGCGGCCCGGGCCTGGAAGAGGGCATGCGCATTTTCGAAGAGGTGAAGAAGTCCTTCGGCGTGCCGGTAATTACAGACGTGCACGAGCCGCATCAGGCGCAGCCGGTGGCTGAAATGTGCGACATCATCCAGCTACCGGCTTTCCTGTCGCGCCAGACCGATCTGGTGGTGGCCATGGCCAAGACCGGTGCGGTGATTAACATCAAGAAGGCGCAGTTCCTCGCGCCGCAGGAAATGAAGCACATCCTTGCCAAGTGCGAAGAGGCCGGCAACGATCAGCTGATTCTGTGCGAGCGCGGCTCGTCCTTCGGCTACAACAATCTCGTCGTCGACATGCTCGGCTTCGACATCATGAAGCGGATGCAATATCCGGTGATCTTCGACGTTACCCACGCCCTGCAAATGCCTGGTGGCCGTGCCGATTCTGCCGGGGGGCGCCGTGCTCAGGTGACCGATCTGGCCAAGGCCGGGCTCAGCCAAGGGCTTGCCGGTCTGTTCCTCGAAGCGCATCCCGATCCGGAAAATGCCAAGTGCGACGGTCCTTGCGCCTTGCGTCTCGACAAGCTCGAACCTTTCCTCACCCAGCTCAAGCAGCTGGATGACCTGATCAAGAATTTCCCGCCAATCGAAACTGCTTGAAGCTTTTCAGCTATCTACGGAGTGTTAATAAAAATGGCAAAGATCGTCGACATCAAAGGGCGTGAGGTTCTCGACTCCCGTGGCAACCCCACTGTGGAAGCGGACGTTATCCTGGATAACGGCATCATCGGCAGCGCCTGCGCGCCGTCCGGTGCGTCCACCGGTTCCCGCGAGGCACTGGAGCTGCGCGATGGCGACAAGAGCCGTTACATGGGCAAAGGTGTGCTGAAAGCTGTCAGCAACATCAACGGCCCGATCCGTGATCTGCTGTTGGGCAAGGATCCGCTGGATCAAAAGGCGCTGGACCGCGCCATGATTGAGCTGGACGGTACCGAGAACAAGGCGTCGCTGGGCGCCAACGCGATCCTGGCCGTATCCCTGGCCGCTGCTAAAGCCGCTGCGCAGGATCAGGATCTGCCGCTGTACGCGCATATCGCCAACCTCAACGGCACACCTGGTCAGTACTCCATGCCGGTACCGATGATGAACATCATCAACGGCGGCGAGCATGCCGATAACAACGTCGATATCCAAGAATTCATGGTTCAGCCGGTCGGCGCCAAAACTTTTGCCGATGCGCTGCGCATGGGCGCTGAAATCTTCCATCACCTCAAGGCCGTGCTCAAAGCACGTGGTCTGAGCACTTCGGTCGGTGATGAAGGCGGCTTCGCCCCGAATCTGGCGTCCAATGAAGACGCGCTGGCGGCCATCGCCGAAGCCGTGGCTAACGCCGGGTACAAGCTCGGTGATGACGTGACCCTGGCGCTCGACTGCGCCTCCAGCGAATTCTTCAAAAACGGCAAATACGACCTGGCCGGCGAAGGCAAGGTATTCGATGCCGCCGGTTTCGCCGACTACCTGGCGGGTCTGGCTGAGCGCTATCCAATCATCTCCATCGAAGACGGCATGGACGAGTCCGACTGGGACGGTTGGAAGGTGCTGACTGACAAGATCGGCAAGAAGGTACAACTGGTTGGCGACGACCTGTTCGTGACCAACACCAAGATTCTCAAGGAAGGCATCGAGAAGAGCATCGGTAACTCAATTCTGATCAAGTTCAACCAGATCGGCTCGCTGACCGAAACGCTGGAAGCCATCCAGATGGCTAAGGCTGCCGGCTACACGGCGGTGATCTCGCATCGCTCCGGCGAAACCGAAGACAGCACCATTGCTGACCTGGCTGTCGGTACTGCCGCAGGCCAGATCAAGACCGGCTCGCTGTGCCGTTCGGATCGCGTCTCCAAGTACAACCAGCTGCTACGCATCGAAGAGCAGCTCGGCGGAAAAGCCGCCTACAAGGGGCGTGCCGAGTTTCGCGGCTGATCCCTTGCATGTTAGAAAGGGGCGGCGTTAGTCGCCCTTTTTTATGGGGCACGGTCAGCACTGTTGCGGTGGACCGGAACATACCGGCTATGCCGCAGGATCGCTTGTCAGCAAAGGAAGCCGGCCATGTCGCTGATCGCCACTTACATACCGTTATTGGAAACCAACCGAAGTCGTTCCATGCCTTCCATGCGCAGCTCTAATTGGTTATTCGTCGTATTGCTCCTGCTGCTGGGCGGTCTGCAATATCGTTTATGGGTTGGCGAAGGAAGCCTCGCTCAGGTCAGCGGGTTGAGCAAGCAGATCGCTGAACAACAGGGCGAGAACCAGCGGCTGCTCGAACGCAACCGCATTCTTGAAGCCGAGGTGAGGGAGCTCAAGCAGGGTATGGAAACTGTCGAAGAGCGCGCCCGTCATGAACTCGGGATGGTCAAAGAGGGCGAGACTCTCTACCAGCTTGCCGAATGAGTGCGGCCATGCTTCCACGGTTCTGGACCGTAATACCGGCTGCCGGTATCGGCAGCCGCATGCGCTCTGATCGGCCCAAGCAGTACCTGCAGCTGGCCGGCAAGACCGTCATCGAACATACCTTGGCCTGCTTTCTCAGCCATCCCCAGCTACAGGGGTTGGTGGTCAGCCTGGCGGGTGACGATCCTTATTGGTCGGATCTTCGTTGTGCCAACGATCCGCGTATCCAGCGCGCCAATGGCGGCAGCGAGCGTGCCGATTCGGTGCTTGCTGGTCTGCATCGCCTATCCGAGCTTGGCGCACGCGACGAAGAATGGGTGTTGGTACACGATGCGGCACGTCCCAACCTGTCGCGCGACGATCTTGACCGACTTCTTGCCGAGCTGGTGGATGATCCCATCGGCGGCCTTCTCGCTGTGCCTGCACGAGATACCCTGAAGCGTGCCGGGGGCAACGGACGGGTGCTGAAAACCATCGATCGCAGCGTGATC
This sequence comes from Stutzerimonas stutzeri, assembly GCF_024448715.1. Lineage (GTDB taxonomy): Bacteria > Pseudomonadota > Gammaproteobacteria > Pseudomonadales > Pseudomonadaceae > Stutzerimonas > Stutzerimonas stutzeri_AR. Next base: position 503,551 of record NZ_JAMOHZ010000003.1, on the reverse strand, counting down.
TGGCAGGCTTTCACGCCACAGATGTTCCGTCTCGGTGCGCTGCGTGATGCGCTTGCCGGTGCGCTCGAAGCTGGTGCGGCAGTTACCGACGAAGCCTCGGCGCTGGAATGGGCGGGGCACAGCCCGCGGCTGATCGAAGGGCGGACGGATAACCTGAAGATTACCCGCCCGGAGGACCTGCAGTGGCTGGAGCAGCGCTGGCGGTCCTGACTGCCAGCGCTGTCATGTCTGGCTCCTGTTAATAACGATATATTGCTGCGGCACCGCTCTCTGTTGGCATGCGCTCGGTGGGCACCGAAATAACTTCGCCGCCTTGCTCCAATGTCCATATGGTCAGTTCGTCGAGCAAATCGGGAGTAGTTGCCGAATCATTCCCGACCGCTAACGCCTTGCCTTGCTGCTTGTCCGTCACGCCCGGAATCTGCCGTTCGGCTTCTACCAGCAGGGTCGCTACGCGCCCTTCAATGGTTGCCTGACCGATTTGATCGAGCTGATCTGTGGCGAGGCCTTGACCATGCGATTCTCCGTACTGGTTGATGAAGCCTTCGAGACGCTTGATATAGCGCGGCTGCATGACCATCCAGCTCTTTTCCCGTAATTCGTCGTGGCTGAGCAGCGATGCGTCGCTCTCAATGCCTTCTGGCAGTAGATGCTCGTTGTGGCTGTGCTTGCGGAAGTGAAATTGATGTTCGGGAAGCGCAGCGAGAATCAACGGCAACCGAGACTTGCGGCTGTGGTGTTCAAGTATCGCGCGGTCCACCTCGCGGAAGAAGCGTTCGCGATCCCGATCGATTTCGTCCTGTCGGCCAGCGCCGCCGCTCTCGACCTGCATCGGATCTCCGCGCTCGCTGGCGCGGCTATAGCCTTGAGGAAAACCGGTCTGGCCCTTCTCGGTCAGCTCGCGCCCAAGCGCCTCCTCCACCGTTTTCGGTACGCCATCGGCCAGCGTAATTTCATCTATACCGTCACGGTTGCCTTCGAACAGGCGAACCGCATCTAGCGTAATCGTGAGGATCTGGTAGCGGTCGGCGGACTGGGCGATACGCAGCAATGGCTTGAGGTGCATGCGGTCGTTGGCGACTGCCAGTTCCGGCACGCTACGCTGCAGGCGAAACACCTCGAAATAACCAGCGGCACCGAATACGGCAAGTCCGTCGCGGTTGGAGTTCCAGAAGTCGGCATCGTCGATCAGGTCATGGAAGGGTTTGAGCAGTGTCTTGGCCTGATCAGTGCGGCCTTGTTGTTTGAGTGAGTCCTCCAGTTGTCGAACCAGATGTTTGAAGCGTATGGGATCCTGCTGGCGCTCGGGAAAGCTGCGGTGAGTGGGCTGGTATAGCGATAGGCATGGCGCGTCGCGCTTTGCAAGCAGTTGGGACATGGTTTCACGATCGAGCAATCTGTTCATGCACGGCCTCTCTCGTAGTCAGGTGGTTCGGTCCCTCGTGGGTTCATCAACGGCCTGGTTAGGCCGGTTTTTTATCGGTGAATGGTCAGTGGTGATTGAGCTTGTCCAGCGCATGGGCCAACGCATGGCTGAGCTTTTCCGCGGCACCATCAATGGCAAGCGTCATTGAGTCTGCCTTGTGGGTCGTGGAGATGGGCTCATGGCCCTTGACCCTGGCTTCCATCTGACAGCGTTTGTCCTGGGGGCCGCTTTTGCCGCTGTTCTCGTCGTTGAGATGAACTTCGACTCGGGTCAGCTGATCATCGAAACGTTCCAGTTCGCTCTCCACCGTTGCCTTTACGTGCTCCTCAAGGTTGCTGGTCACGTTAACGCTGTGATTGCTGTTCACCAGAATCTGCATGATGTCCTCCTGAATGAATCGCCGAGTACCCAGGCAAAGCGCAAAGGCCATCGGCTACAGAATTTCGACGTGGCCGGCAGGGGCGGGTTCCTCCGCCAGCTTGGTAGTCGGACGCGCGGCGTAGCTGCAACTCAGTCGCGTTCGTTACGGTACTCGGGACGTATGGCGAGCCCGTCTTTTAGCGCCTGAATCAGTAACCGTACCTTCGGCAATGGATAGCGCCGCTGCGGATAGACGGCCCAGACCGCCGTATTAGGAGGCTGGTTAGCTTCCAGTAGCGAAACCAGTTCGCCACGGCGCAGCGGCTCTTGCACGTAATAGTCCGGCAGCTGACAGAGGCCAAAACCGCGAAGCGCAGCATCAAGCACGGCCTGACCGCTATTGCAGCGCCAGTTCCCGGTGGGTTTGAACGGCTGCTCGCGCCCCTCTAATTGAAGCATCCAGGTGTCGCCCGTGCCCACCAGGCAGTTGTGCCGCGCCAGTTCCGAAAGTGTATGGGGGCGACCGTAACGTTCGAGATAGGAGGGGGCGGCACAGAGATACATGGCGCGCGGGGCGATTCGCGTCGCCACCAGCCGCGATTCGCTCAGGCGACCCAGGCGTATTGCCAGATCGTAGCCTTCCTGAACCAGATCCAGCGTGCGATTCGAGAGTTCGATATCGACGCGCAACTGTGGATGCTGCGCCATGAATCCATTCACCAGCGGCACGATGAAACGTTCGCCATAAGCCACCGCGGCAGTCATGCGCAGTAGGCCGGTTGGGGCACTGTGCAAGTCGCTAATGGCATGAAAGGCCTCGTCGCGTTCTTCGATCAGCCGCTGGCAGCGCGCCAGAAAGGTATGACCGGCTTCGGTCAGCGACACGCGGCGAGTGGTGCGGTAGAACAGCCGGGCCTGCAGGCGCTCCTCGAGGCGCGCTACTTGGCGACTGATGTGTGAGGATGAGACGCGCAGTAGCTCCGCGGCGCGCATAAAGCTCCCGCACTCGGCTACCGCAACGAACTCGTCCAGGCCTTCCCAGCGATTCAAAAGCTGCACTCCTAATAAATGCCGCGCTCTATCACGACGCTGGCAGGATGGTCGCACCGAGGTTGGACAGCTTGAGCCCACCAAAATCAGACTCTTGGCCGCCGGGACTGCGCCGCGGAACAGTGGAGAATGATGAATGAACGGACTGCGATGCTGCCCGTTAGGCGGCAAGACGCGAATTATCCCCATGTGGCAACAATGTTTCCACAAACGGCCCATTAACCCAACCTGCTGGCCAAACTACACTGCCCCGATCACCACGCATGAGTAGAGTCCATGACCATTAAATCCCGCGCCGCAGTCGCTTTTGCCGCCAACCAGCCCCTGCAAATCGTTGAGGTGGACGTCGAGCCGCCCAAGGCAGGCGAGGTACTGGTGCGGATAATCGCGACCGGCGTTTGTCATACCGATGCGTACACCTTGTCTGGAGAGGACTCCGAAGGTGTTTTCCCCTGCATCCTCGGGCATGAAGGTGGGGGTGTCGTCGAGGCCATCGGCGAGGGCGTGACCTCCGTAGCGGTAGGCGACCACGTCATACCGCTGTACACGGCTGAATGCCGCCAGTGCAAATTCTGCAAATCCGGCAAAACCAATCTCTGCAGCTCGGTACGCGCAACCCAGGGCAAAGGCCTGATGCCGGACGGCACAACGCGCTTCTCCTATAAGGGCGAGCCGATCTACCACTACATGGGCACCTCGACCTTTTCTGAGTACACGGTGCTGCCGGAAGTCTCTGTGGCGAAGATTCCCAAGGAAGCGCCGCTGGACAAGGTCTGCCTGCTCGGCTGCGGTGTCACGACCGGCATCGGCGCGGTGCTCAACACAGCCAAGGTCGAGGAGGGCGCGACCGTGGCGATCTTCGGTCTCGGCGGGATCGGTTTGGCGGCAATCATTGGCGCCAAAATGGCCAAGGCTAGCCGCATCATCGCGATCGACATCAATCCGTCGAAGTTCGCCATTGCCGAAGAGCTGGGCGCTACCGATTTCGTCAATCCAAAGGATCACGACAAGCCGATCCAGGAAGTCATCGTCGAGATGACCGACGGCGGCGTGGACTATTCATTCGAGTGCGTCGGCAATGTGCAGTTGATGCGCGCCGCGCTGGAGTGCGCGCACAAGGGGTGGGGCGAGTCCGTGATCATCGGCGTGGCCGGTGCCGGGCAGGAAATCAGCACCCGTCCGTTCCAGCTGGTAACGGGCCGAGTCTGGCGCGGCAGTGCCTTCGGTGGCGTCAAGGGTCGTACCGAGCTGCCGAGCTATGTGGAGAAGGCGCAGAAGGGTGAAATCCCGCTGGATACCTTCATCACCCACAACATGGGGCTGGAGGACATCAACCAGGCGTTCGATCTGATGCATGAAGGCAAGAGCATTCGGACTGTCATTCATTTCTAAGAACGGCTGGAAACATGAAGCCAGAAGCGCGAAGAGAACGGCAACGAGGTAAACGCTTCTGGCTTCAAGCCCTTCCAGCTTCGGAGAACCCCAAATGACTCTTGAAATCATTGCCAGCCAGAAAAGCTTCGGCGGCTGGCACAAGCGTTACCGGCATCGATCCAGCAGCTTGAACTGCGACATGGTTTTCGCCGTTTACTTGCCGCCACAGGCGGAGCAGGGCGATAAACTGCCGGTGCTGTACTGGCTGTCGGGGCTGACCTGTACCGATGAGAACTTCATGCAGAAAGCTGGCGCACACCGGCTGGCCGCCGAGCTCGGGCTGATCATCGTCGCGCCGGACACCAGCCCGCGCGGTCCGGGAGTGCCGGATGATCCGGACGCGGCCTACGATTTCGGTCTGGGTGCCGGCTTCTACCTCAACGCAACTCAGGAACCCTGGGCCAAGTACTACCGCATGTATGACTATGTGGTGAACGAGCTGCCGTCGCTGATCGAGGCGAGCTTCCCGGTATCGGACAAGCGCGGCATCAGCGGACATTCCATGGGTGGTCACGGGGCGCTGGTATGCGCGTTGAAGAACCCTGGCCGTTACCAGTCGTTGTCAGCCTTCGCGCCCATCAGCAATCCGGCAGCTTGTCCCTGGGGCGAAAAGGCTTTCTCTCGCTACCTGGGCGAAGATCGCTCGCGCTGGCGGGAATGGGATGCCTGTGCGTTGCTTGACGAAGCGGGCGAAAAACTGCCGATTCTGGTGGATCAAGGTGATCGTGATGACTTCATGGCCAGCCAGCTCAAGCCCGACGCGCTGGAGGCTGCGGCCAAGACAGCAGGGCATCCGCTGACGCTGCGCATCCAACCCGGTTATGACCACAGCTACTATTTCATCAGCAGTTTCATTGATGATCATCTGCGCCATCATGCCCAGGCGCTGAAATCCTGATACCAACCCCTCGAATGTAGGAGCGAGCTTGCTCGCGGACCGCCTCAGAAGCTTCGCCAGCAAGGACTAGGCGTCCCACTGGGCTCCTGCGAGAAGAGTTGGCACGACAGCTCAAGGTTACCGAAACGAAAAAAGGCCCGGCCGGAACATCCGGTCGGGCCTTTCCATCGCAAGGAGCTAGAGCGACGGGTAATCGGTATAACCCTCGGCACCCTTGGCGTAGAACAGCTCTGGGCGCGGCTCGTTGAGCGGAGCGTCCTGGCGCAACCGTTCCGCCAGATCCGGGTTGGCAATGTAGGGGATGCCGAAGGCCACTGCGTCGGCCTTGCCTTCTGCCAGCCAGGCGTTGGCCTGATCTTTGGTGAATCGCTCGTTGGCGATATAGACGCCGCCGAAGATCTGCTTCAGCTGTGGGCCGAGGCTGTCTTCGCCCGTCTTCTCACGGGTGCAGATGAAGGCCACGCCACGCTTGCCCAGCTCGCGGGCAACGTAACCGAAGGTCTCGGCGCGGTTGGAGTCGCCCATGTCATGGGAATCCGCCCGCGGCGCCAGATGCACGCCGACACGTCCAGCGCCCCAAACGCTGATCGCGGCATCGGTCACTTCCAGCATCAGCCGTGCACGGTTTTCCAGCGAGCCACCGTATTGGTCGGTGCGCTGATTGGTACTGTCCTGCAGAAACTGGTCGAGCAGGTAACCGTTGGCGCCGTGAATCTCGACGCCATCGAAACCGGCTTCTTTGGCGTTTTCCGCACCCTTGCGATAGGCCTCGACGATGCCGGCGATTTCGCTGGTTTCCAGTGCACGCGGAGTTTCGTAGCCCTTCATCGGACGAACCAGGCTGACATGGCCGGCTGGCTTGATCGCGCTCGGTGCGACGGGAAGCTGGCCGTCGAGATAGATCGGGTCGGAAATACGACCGACGTGCCAAAGTTGCAGAACGATCTTGCCACCCTTCGCATGTACCGCGTCGGTGACCTTCCTCCAGCCTTGAACTTGCTCGGAAGACCAGATGCCGGGCGTGTCTGGATAACCGACGCCCATCGGGGTGACAGAGGTGGCTTCGCTGATGATCAGGCCGGCGTCGGCGCGTTGGCCGTAGTACTCGGCAATCAGATCACCGGGGGACGCGGCCTGGTTCGGCGCGGCAGCGGGTCAGTGGGGCCATGATGATGCGATTGGCCAGTTCTAGTTCGCCAATCTTGATCGGGTCGAAAAGTGTAGGCATAGCGATGCTGCTCCTTTTACACGGAAGGGGTGCGATGGAAATTCAGAGGTCCTGGCCGATGCGTACCAAAAAGTTCTGGATGGCCTGTTCGTTGCGTTTGAAGAAGTGCCACTGACCGACCTTGCGATTGGTGATCAGCCCGGCACGCTGCAACGTTGCCAGGTGTGCCGATACGGTTGATTGCGACAGCCCGGCGCGCTGATCGATTTGCCCGGCGCAGACGCCGTTTTCCAGCGAGTGGTGCTGTTCGGAAAAGTAACGTTCGGGCTCCTTTAGCCACTGCAGGATGTCCCGGCGTAGTGGATGGGCAAGCGCCTTGATGATGTCGTCTAGTTCGTCGGGCATGGGTTCGCCTGGTTCGGTATATCGCGATGGACCGAACTATATATCGCTAAATTACGATATGTGATCGATTCGGTTAATGGTGTTTATCGGGCTTATCGATACGCGTGGCGATTCGTCGGCGGTGTGCGTTGGTTCACCGGGCGGCTGCGTCCTGTAGAATCCTCGGCTGATCTTTCCAGGGCGTTTTGACTATGCGTATCGGCCACGGCTTTGACGTGCACCGTTTCGCCGAGGGTGATTTCGTCACCCTCGGCGGCGTGCGGATTCCTCACAGGTTCGGCCTGCTCGCGCATTCGGATGGCGACGTGTTGCTGCATGCGCTGAGCGATGCACTGCTCGGTGCCGCGGCGTTGGGTGATATCGGCAAGCACTTTCCTGATACCGACCCTCAATTCAAAGGCGCCGACAGCCGAGTGTTGCTGCGACATGTGCTCAAGCAAGTGCAGGCCAAGGGCTGGAAGGTCGGCAACGTCGACGCCACTATCGTCGCTCAGGCGCCGAAAATGGCCCCGCATATCGAGTCGATGCGCAGCGTTATCGCGCAAGACCTGCAAATTGATCTGGATCAGGTCAACGTCAAGGCCACCACTACCGAGAAGCTCGGCTTCACCGGGCGTGAAGAGGGTATCGCGGTGCACGCTGTCGCCCTGCTGGTTGGCGCATGAACGAAGATCAGCTACTTGGCCCCTGGGCTCACGGTGGACCCTGTGGCACAGCGGTGCTCAAGGCCGTCGCCGAGGATTTCCAAGTGGACGAGGTGCTCGATATTCCCTTGTCCGGCGCGGGCGAGCACCTCTGGCTGTGGGTGGAAAAGCGCAACCTCAACACCGAGGAAGCGGCACGTCGCATCGCTCGAGCTGCTGGCGTACCGGTACGTAACATCAGTTACGCCGGCCTGAAGGATCGCCAGGCGCTGACCCGTCAGTGGTTCAGCCTGCATCTGCCCGGCAAGGCAGATCCGCAGTTGGGTAAGGCCGAGGACGAAACGCTCAAAATTCTCAGCACCGGCCGGCACCAGCGCAAGCTGCAACGCGGCGCGCACTCGGCCAACGGCTTCACCCTGCGTCTGACCCAGATGCAGGCCGACCACGCCGAATTGGATGCCCGTCTCGAGCGGATCAAGGCGTGCGGTGTGCCCAATTATTTCGGTCTGCAACGGTTCGGCTTCGAAGGCAGTAATGTTCACGGCGCCCGCGAGTACGCCGAGCGGCACGAGCTGCCCGGCCAGCGCAACCTGCGCTCGCGGCTGCTGTCAGCCGGGCGCAGCTACCTGTTCAATCGAGTGCTGGCCGAGCGCGTTGCTGTCGGTACCTGGAACCAGGCGCAAGTGGGTGATCTGCTCGCGTTCACCGATAGCCGAAGCTTTTTCCAGGCGGGGTACCCCGAGTGCAGCGATCCGCGGCTGGCTCTTCTCGATCTTCATCCAACCGGTCCCTTATGGGGCATGGGCGAGTCGCCTGCAGCTGGCGAAGCTCGGGCGGTGGAGGCCGGAATCGCAGCGGCCGAACCGTCAATCGCCAAGTGGCTCGCAGAAGCCGGAATGAAGCATGAACGGCGCATTCTTCGCCTCCCCATCGGGAGCTTGTCGTGGCATTATCCCGAGCCTGACATTCTGCAACTTGAATTCGTCCTGCCGACCGGATGCTTTGCCACTGCTGTGGTACGTGAACTGGTCAGCCTGGCAGGGCAGACGGACATTTGATGCGTATTTTGATCGCCAACGACGACGGGGTGTATGCACCTGGGCTCGCCGCGCTTTATGACGCGCTGGCAGATTATGCCGAGTGCAGGGTAGTTGCCCCAATACAGGACATGAGTGGCGCCAGCAGCGCATTGACGCTGGATCGCCCGCTCCATCCGACGACCATGCCGAACGGTTTCATCGGCGTGAACGGCACACCCACCGATTGTGTCCATCTGGGCCTCAACGGGCTGCTCGAAGAGGCGCCGGATATGGTGGTCTCCGGTATTAATATGGGGGCCAACCTGGGCGACGACGTGCTGTATTCCGGCACCGTGGCGGCGGCAATCGAGGGACGCTTCACCGGCAAGCCCGCGTTCGCCTTTTCCCTTGTGTCACGGCTGACCGATAACCTGCCAACCGCCGCCTATGTGGCGCGCAAGCTGATCGAGCAGCAACAGGCGCTCGATTTGCCGCCACGTACCGTACTCAGCATTAACGTCCCCAATCTGCCGCTAGATCATATTCGCGGCATTCAGCTGACTCGACTCGGGCATCGTCGTCGGGCTAAGCCGCCAATCAAGCAGGCGAACCCGCGTGGTAAGGACGGTTACTGGATTTCGGTAGCAGGCGACGTCGAAGACGGTGGGCCGGGGACCGATTTTCTCGCGGTGATGCAGGGTTACGTTTCGATTACGCCGCTGCAGCTCGATCGGACCTTCCATGAGGCCTTCGAAGGCCTCGATAGCTGGCTGGAGGGCGTGCTGTGAACCATCGCGGACCTGACAACCTGTTGCGTCACGGAACCGGTATGACGTCGCAACGCACCCGCGACCGTCTGATTCAACGGCTGTACGAGGAGGGCCTGTCCGACCCTCGAGTACTCGAAGTCATCCGGCGTACACCGCGCCATCTGTTCGTCGATGAGGCACTGTCTCATCGTGCTTACGAAGATACCGCTCTGCCAATCGGCCATAACCAGACCATTTCGCAGCCCTTTATGGTCGCGCGCATGAGTGAACTGCTGCTGGCTGACGGTCCGCTGGACAAGGTGCTGGAGATCGGCACCGGTTCTGGTTATCAAACCGCGGTGCTGGCGCAATTGGTCGAGCGTGTATTCTCCGTCGAGCGCATCCAGGCTCTGCAGGACCGAGCGAAAGAGCGCCTGGTCGAACTCAAGTTGCGCAATGTGGTCTTTCGCTGGGGTGATGGCTGGGAAGGTTGGCCTGCATTGGCTCCCTACAACGGCATCATCGTTACTGCGGCGGCAGCCGACGTGCCACAGGCCCTGCTCGATCAACTGGCTCCCGGCGGGCGGCTGGTGATCCCGGTTGGAGTTGGCGAAGTCCAGCAATTGATGCTGATCATTCGAGAGGAAGACGGTTTTTCCCGCCACTTGCTGGATACCGTGCGCTTCGTGCCGCTGCTCAATGGACCTGTAGTTTGATCTCAGCGGAAGGAAGCATGAAAAACACGTTGTTGCTGTACGCCAAGGGCATCGCGATGGGTGCGGCGGATGTGGTGCCGGGAGTGTCCGGCGGTACCATCGCGTTTATCACCGGGATTTATGACGAATTACTTCGGTCGATCGGCGCGGTACCTGGCGCTGCCGTGCTGTTGTTCCGTGGCCGCATTCGGGACGCATGGCAGGCGGCCAATGCCAACTTTCTATTGATTCTTTTGGGCGGTATTTTCACCAGCGTGCTCAGCCTGGCCAAGCTGATCACGTATCTGCTTGACGCTCATCCGATCCCTGTGTGGTCGTTCTTCTTCGGCCTGATTCTGGTTTCGGTGCATCTGGTCGGTAAGGAAATCCAACGCTGGGATTGCTCGCGAATCGTCGGGTTGATACTCGGCATCGCCTTCGCCTACGTGATAACCGTGGCCGCTCCGGTACAGTGGAGCGACAGCGGCTTGAGCTTGTTTTTCGCCGGCGCCATCGCGATCTGCGCAATGATCCTGCCGGGTATTTCCGGTAGCTTCATCCTGGTACTGCTCGGGCTGTATCCGGTTGTGCTCGGCGCGGTGAAGAATCTCGATATAGCTGTACTGGCGATTTTTGCGGCAGGCTGTCTCGTGGGTATTCTGAGTTTCGCACGCGTGCTCAGTTGGATGCTCGAACGTTGGCGCGATCTCACTCTAGCCTTTCTAACCGGGCTGATGCTTGGCTCGCTGAACAAAGTGTGGCCTTGGAAAGAAACGCTGACCTGGCGCATCGACTCCCACGGTGCGCGCGTGCCCCTACTGGAGCAGAACCTGCTGCCCGGTACCTTCGGCGATCTGACAGGGCAGGATCCTCAGCTGCTGTTGGCAATGCTGCTGGCGGTAGCCGGTATCATCCTCGTGCTCGGGCTCGAATGGTTCGCCGGACGGCGTCAGCCGTTGGCAGAAACTGCCTGAACATATTGTCGATCAAAGGGAGCGGGCATTGAAGCTCACAGCCAGCATGCAGTGGATACGCACCTCGTCAGTCCATTGCGCGCTTGCCGCCATCCTGGCCGGCATATTGCTCGTCGGGTGCGCCAGTTCACCGTCCGGTGGCGTGCATGTCGTGGATCGCAACAGCCGCGACCGAGTCACCAGCGGCCAGTATGTTGTCCAGCGCGGCGATACCCTGTGGTCGATCGCCTTTCGCTTTGGCTGGGATTGGCGGGACTTGGCTCGGCTCAACCGCATCAGCCCGCCTCATGTCATCTATCCCGGACAGACGATTCGCTTCAGCGGGCAAGCGCCTCGTGTTGTAACCGCTCGTCCGGCTCCGCCACCAAGCGCTAGACCGTCTGTGGTTGCGACGCCGGTGCCCATCCCGCCGCCGCTGACCAGGCCCAGCGTACCGGCACCCAAGGCGCCTGTGGCAACCACTCCGGTCAAGCCAGTAACCCGCTCCGCGAGCGGCTGGGCCTGGCCTACAGGCGGCACGGTTATCGGTAGGTTTTCCTCAAACGGCAGTTTGAATAAAGGCATTGATATCGCCGGGGAATTAGGACAGCCTGTTTTAGCTGCTTCTGATGGGGCTGTTGTGTACGCCGGCAGTGGTTTACGGGGTTACGGCGAACTTGTGATCATCAAGCACAGCGATACCTATGTAAGTGCCTACGGCCACAACCGCAGGCTGCTGGTTCAGGAGGGTCAACAAGTCAAAGCTGGGCAGACCATTGCCGAGATGGGATCGACTGGAACCGACCGGGTGAAGCTGCACTTCGAGATTCGCCGCCAAGGCAAGCCCGTGGACCCGCTGCAATATCTGCCAAAGCGATGATTTGATACTGCCTGTTCTGGCACTAGGAGGGGCTTGAGCGATGCCAGGGAGTGCGCGCCGCCCGAGCCTGTTGTCGAACTCAGAACAGGAAAACAATAATGGCTCTCAAAAAAGAAGTGCCGGAGTTTGACGTAGACGATGCTGTTCTACTCATGGAACCATCCGCGGACGCCGATCTCATCAGCGACATTTCCCGCGTCGGTTCAGTTGGCACTCGATCCAAAACCACGACCGTCAAGCAACACAAGTTCATCGACTACACCCGGGCGCTAGACGCCACTCAGCTGTACCTCAACGAAATCGGTTTTTCCCCCCTGCTGACTCCCGAGCAAGAGGTGCACTTTGCACGTCTTGCGCAAAAGGGCGATCCGGCGGGGCGCAAGCGCATGATCGAAAGCAACCTGCGACTGGTTGTGAAGATTGCCCGGCGCTATGTCAATCGCGGGCTGTCCTTGCTGGACTTGGTCGAGGAGGGCAACCTGGGTCTGATACGGGCCGTCGAGAAATTCGATCCCGAGCGTGGCTTCCGTTTCTCCACCTATGCTACCTGGTGGATTCGGCAAACCATCGAACGGGCGATCATGAATCAGACCCGCACCATCCGCCTGCCGATACATGTGGTCAAGGAGCTGAACGTCTACCTGCGCGCTGCTCGCGAACTGACGCAGAAACTCGATCACGAACCCAGCCCGGAGGAAATTGCCAACTTGCTCGAGAAGCCGGTTGCGGAGGTCAAGCGGATGCTAGGGTTGAACGAGCGCGTAACCTCTGTCGATGTCTCTCTCGGCCCGGATACCGACAAGACATTGCTCGATACCCTGACCGATGATCGGCCGAGTGATCCTTGCGATCTGCTGCTCGATGACGACTTGTCGGAAAGCATTGACCAATGGCTATCCGACCTGACCGAGAAGCAGCGCGAAGTGGTTATCCGGCGCTTTGGGCTGCGTGGACATGAAAGTTGCACGCTCGAAGAAGTCGGTCAGGAGATTGGACTGACCCGTGAGCGGGTACGGCAGATCCAGGTCGAAGCGCTCAAGCGCTTACGCGAAATTCTCGAGCGTAATGGTCTGTCGAGCGAGTCACTGTTCCGTTAGGCTCGGTTGCCCCTTACCGCTCTGGTAAGGGGCCGCACCACCTCCTTTAATTGCTAATCCTTTTCCCTTGCTCGGGCAGTTTTGGGCTGATTATGTGGGGCGCCAGATGCCAGGGTTGATCCACCCATAAGGTTAATTCTCGCTCTTTCCTAGAAAGCTTTTTGGCATGTAAGCATTCACTTACAAAGCATGTAAGCAAAGCCTGTAAAACAGCTCAGGTAGAACGCTTGGCGAAATATTTTTATGTGTAAGTTATTGATTTTTATTGAAATAAATATCAGATTGCATAATTACTCGTTTGCCATCATGCATTTTTCCGAGTTGCCGTTGTCGGCCGAAGCCTTAATATCGCACCTGTGCTCAGGGACAAGCACAACCGGCAAGGATGTTGGTCGGGACCAATCGCAGGATGCGGTTTCATCAGGACGATGAGCAGGAAATAAAGGGAAGCATGGAAGGAGGCGGGCGGGGCTTAAACCCCGCCCCTTTTTTTGTCCGCAATAATGTAGCGGTGGACGGTTCGCCGAACGACTCCTTTGCACAGTGGCCTAACGTTCGTGACACACTCAGAGGAGTTCATCATGAACGGTAAAGACACCAACGAGCCTACCCAGCCTGGGCAGAATCAGGAAGACCAGATAAAACGCCGCCCAGACGAGGCCGACGAGGATCATCTGGACGAAGCCCTGGAAGAAACCTTTCCTGCCAGCGATCCCATCTCGCCATAGGCTGGAACAGCCTGAGCGGTGCTCAGCGTGTTATCGCGATGAGCCGCTCACGCAATACGGGGAGTACCTGTTCGCGAAGCAGCGGGGCGACATGTTCCAGCTGTTGCGCGTGCAGCTCCAGCCAATCTAGTACCTCAATTTCCGCTTGCACCTTCACGTCGCTTGCAAGATGTCCTACGAAGACATCCGCTTCGACCCAGTGGTCCGGCTCGTTAGCTGCGCGCGCTTGGAAGTGCCCGAGCGATTGCAGCTGGGATTCCTCCATCCGTAAATCAAGCTCTTCGTGAAGTTCGCGCCGAAGTGCCTGTAGCGACGTTTCTTCTGGTTCGATCTTGCCGCCAGGCAGCATGAAGAAGCGGGTGCCACGCTTGCGTACTACCAGTAGTCGGCCGTCATCGTTGAACAGGCAGGCTGTGGCAATTTTCAGAACGGTAGGGGGCATGCATATCTCTTGTCGTCGTGCCATAGCGCTATGAGCGCCTTGTTTCGGTTGTAGCGCTGTAGACGCGCGGCGAGCGCTTCAGGCAGTACGCTGGCCGGCTCACTGAAGCCGAGCTGCTGGTAGAAAGCTTTTAGCTTCGGATCGCAGAACAACCACACAGGGCCTTCGCTGTTGCTCAGCGCCTGCTCGATCAGTTGCTTTGCCAAGCCCTGATTGCGCTGGCCGGGCGCGACCAACAAACCAGTCAGCCAGTGCCCATCGTCGATTCCGGTCAAGCACAGCCCCGCAACGATCTCAGTATTCCCTGCTATCCAACAGCGTGCCCCGGCTGGTACGCGCATGTGGCTGCGATGGGCTCGGTAAAACTTGTTCAGTAAAGGCCGGCATTCGGCCGGTAGCTGACGCAGTTGAATTTCAAACATAAGCACATCCTGCGAGACCGTGGATGGTAGCCCATCTGACTGCGGCACAGCGGCTTTCACGCCCCTGTGGCGCAGATCGCTCCGTTCATCCGAACGCTGCAATCTTTCGTTATTTCGCAGGTTCTCAAGCAGAACAGCTCTCCAACAAGGACAAAACCAATATGTTGGATTTACTGATAGTGACGGCTTTCATCCTGTATGGCCTGGGTTCCGGTCTGCGTGCTCGCGGTAAAGCTTCGCAGAGCCTTGACGAATATTTTCTGGCAGGCAGGACGATCAAGGGTTGGAAGGCTGGCTTCTCGATGGCTGCGACGCAGTTCGCTGCAGATACTCCGTTGCTGGTTACCGGTCTGGTTGCGACGGCAGGTATCTTCGCCCTCTGGCGTTTGTGGATCTACGGCATCGCGTTTCTGCTGATGGCATTCGTGTTTGCAGTTGGTTGGCGCCGTGCCGGGGTGTTGACCGACGCCGAGCTGACCCGCGTGCGTTATAGCGGCAAGGGTGTGACGCCGTTGCGTCTGCTCAAGGCCATTTATTACGGCACCGTAATCAATTGCGTGGTGCTCGCCATGGTACTGGTAGCGGCGGTTCGCATCGCTGAAGTATTTCTACCGTGGCATTTATGGCTGCCTACCGGAGTTTACGAGCCTATAGTCGGCTTCGTTACCAGCGCTGGGCTTCAGCTAGGCGAAAGCATTACGGGCCTTGAGCCGAGCATGATGACGGCCAACAACCTCATCTCGATTCTGCTAATTCTTGCGTTTACCGCCATGTACTCGATCACGGGTGGGCTGCGCGCGGTGGTCCAAACGGATGTGGTGCAGTTCAGCCTGGCAATGATCGGAACGCTGCTTTACGCCTGGTTCGTCATCGATGCAGTGGGAGGGTTGGGCGGGCTGACGGACCGCATCGTCGAACTCTACGGTGCCGAACAGGCCGGCAAGATGCTCTCCTTCGCGCCGCCAACCGATGCCGGGGAGTTGTTGATGCCGTTTTTGGTGATCATTGGGCTACAGTGGTTTTTCCAGATGAACTCCGATGGCACCGGCTATCTTGCGCAGCGAAGCATGGCCTGCCCGACCGACCGCGACGCCCGAATCGCCGGATTGGTATTCACCTGGTTACAGATTCTCCTGCGTAGCCTTTTCTGGCTCGCGATCGCCGTCGGTCTGTTGGTGCTTTATCCCTTCACGCCGAGTGAGATGGCCGGCGAGGGGTTCACTGCGGCCCGAGAAGCCTTGTTCGTGACAGGCATCGAAGATCTGCTACCGCCGGGTGTACGCGGATTGATGCTGGTCGGCTTGCTTGCAGCACTGGCCTCGACTGTCGATACGCATCTCAATTGGGGTGCGTCCTACTGGAGCAACGATGTCTATGGCGGCGTGTTCGCACCCCATGTGCTCAAGCGCAAGCCCAGGGACCGAGAGCTCGTGGTCGTTGCGCGTTTATCGAATGTGCTGATTCTGGTGATCGCGATGATCATCATGGCCAACCTCGGCTCGATCCAGACTGCCTGGTTCATCTCGCTGCTATTCGGTGCGGGAATGGGTTCGGTCCTGGTGCTGCGCTGGCTGTGGGAACGAATCAATCTGTATTCGGAACTGACCGCCATGGCGGTGTCGCTGATCACCGCGCCGCTGCTGCTCTATTACCTGGGTACCGACCCAGAGCGTGAATGGATTCGCCTCGGCATCATGGCCCTGACCACAACATCCGCGGCCATTCTGGTGACCTTCATCACGCCAACGACAGATGATGCGACGCTCAAGCGCTTCTATCGCCGGGTGCGTCCGTTCGGGTTCTGGCGGCACGCAGCGATGCTCAACGGTGTCGCTGCAGCTGTGTCAGTCAAGGCGCTCGGCACTCGGTTGCTTGCGGTCGCAGTGACCGCGGTTTCGCTGTTCTCGCTGTTGGTTGGCGTGGGCCGCTTAATGTTTCCGCCGCCTGACGGCAGTTCGGTTATCAGTTGGGTGTGTCTGGCACTCGGTCTGCTGTTGGTACCCGTATGGCTGCGCATCGCCATGGGTCGCGACTTCGACACGGACCCGGAAGGCGAGCCACTGCGTGAAGATATTTCAAGCAGGCAAGGTGGCTCTGCCTGATTAATAGGCGCTACTTCCGGCCCCGATTCGCCATCTGCTAGTGAGTCGGGGCCGTTTCGTTAATTAGCTTAATATAAAAGAGCCGCTCTGTTTGTTGGTGAAGGACTATCGCTGTTGCGCTTTTTAATGTGGCTCGGTTTAGTATTAAAGGTTAACTACCGAAGCGGTTGATGAAAATAAAAGTCTTGTAAAATTAACGAGTTGCTTCATATACCTAAAATAAAATGAACAGTCTTGGTGTGCTTGGGTCATTAGCATACGCATCGCGTCAGCGACTTGCGTATTTCGCCATAGCAGAACAAGAGGTGGTGTCATGAACCGACTTTTCAAAACTTCCCTGCTGGTAGCCGCTATGTTTCCAACCTTCGCAGGTGCCGCTCCGATGGCAGGTGATCGCGAAGTTACTCTGAGCGGCGCGGGCAGTAGCGACAGGGACTTCGACGACACAGTGTTCTCCGTACAGGGCAGTTGGGGTACGTATTTGGATGAAGCTTCCATGTGGGGCATCCGACAAACAGTCAATGCGCGTGACTCGGAAGGTGAGAGCGTCCAGTTCGACGGCTCCACGCGAGCGTTTTATGACTATCACTTCGGTAGCGGAAAAACCCGTCCATTCATTGGTGTGAGCGTCGGCGGGCTCTATGGCGAGGAGGTTGACGAGACCTTCATGGGTGGCCCTGAGTTGGGCATCAAGTACTGGGTGCAAGACAAGACATTCATCACTGCAATGGCCGAGTATCAGTTCCTGTTCAAGAGCGGGAGCGATGCGCAAGATCGTTACGATGATGGAGCGTTCTTCTATAGCGTCGGTATTGGTTATAACTACTGATCGCTACGTGTGCGATGCCAACGGCATCGCACACCTTGTTTCGCCTCGCTTGATCAGGTTGGACTTGAAACTTTGCCGGAGTGTTAATCACGCCTCTACCAGCTCCCTCAGAAAATTCTTCAAAGCCAGCCCTGGTTCATCATCTTCCGAAGTAACCATCTGAATACCCCATTGGCTGAGAATCTCTTCCTGTACGGGATTGGGTTTGTGCGAGAAGACATAGGAAATCGGCCGAACACCGAGCGTCTCATGCTCATTCCACATCTTCGAAAGCTTGTAGAACAACAGCCGAATATTGGTATCGGAAAGGCTATAACCAATAAATAACACTGCTTTGCTCAAGGTGTCTGCGCGCAGTTTGATATCCAGCGGCGTCTCGAACTGCAGGCGCTCGTAATAACTGGTCTCATCCAACACGATCGAGTCATCGTCATCGAAATCCCCGTGGAACTTAACGATCTGCCGGACTCCGTCACGGGCTTTTACCAGGTCGCTCGCATTGGCGATCTTGATATAGCTGACGCCATGAGCGTCGTGAGCGTTCTCCAGCCAGCGGTCATAATTGGTCGTATAGATTGCAGGAAACCTGCCCTGAACGATCAGTCGGTGAATTTCCGAGTCGCGGATTTCGATATTCCGGTGCCACTCACGGTCCATCCAACTGCGCAAAGGGCCGATATTGCCTTTTTTGATGCGGTAGTACTCGGCTAGCGAGAGGAAATTGCCATAGGTGTCGAATACGTCGGGGTCGTAGTCGAGTTGTAGAGCGATCTCGTTGATCAGGTCTCGCCAGGGGGGCAGCCCGATATTGGCCGACACTCCGGAGCCAACGAAAAGAATCAGACGATCGTGCCGGTAGGCTTCCAGAAGCTTCTGCATCGATTTGCCCTCAGGTTTCGCGCAAGTGGGTCACGAAGGCATCCAGTGCCCGCTTTCGCATGGACAGATCGTTATGGACCCCACCCAACTCGGCGAACGTACAAGAGTAACCGTCGGGGATGAACACGTTGTCCCACTCGAAGCCTTCACCGCCCGCCGGTTCGCGGGAAATCTTCCCGGCAACCTCACCTTCGAAAAAATGCCGTTTGCGTCCGTCGCAATAGCCGATTAGGGTTCGCGCCACCGCTGAAGGATCATCCAGACCGCCAATCAGTTCGGAAAAGCGCACGGCGTGCAATCGATCCCAGAATGTCTGGGTCAGACCGCCGGGAAAGCCGTTCAGGCTATTGATGAACAGCCCGGAATGTTCGACGAAGACCGGTTTACCTATCAGCTTGAAGGCATCCAGCAATTTATCGCTGACCAGTTGATACAAGTCTTCCGTCTGGGTTTCAACGATCCGCACCGGAAAGTTGATGATCTCTATGCCGCTCTGCTCTAGAAATTCCCCTATGTCACGGATTTTCTGCTCGTTGACCGAGGCAAAGCGGATCTTCATCTTGATTACCTGACAGCGCGATTCGAAGCGTCGATGCTGCAGGGCGCGCATTTTTACCCCGCTAGGGATAGACGCATCGATGCGCTCAGGGGTTCAGCTAACGCTAGGGCTGAAGTGATTGGGGGCGTGCCGGGCATGCCTGCCGTCCGGCCTGGAGGATGCGCTCTGCCGGCACTCGCAACTGCGCCAGCAGATAGGCGGCGAAATCCGCTGTGTAATCCTGTCTGGAAATGGCGAGCGCCATGCAGTCGAGCCAGGCGTCCCGTTCGGCTTCGCCTACCGTCCAGCGAGTATGGAATTGCGGAATGCTGATGCTGCCGTACGTCTCCGCATAACGACGCGGCCCACCCAGCCAGCCGCTGAGAAACGCCGCCAACCGTTCACGTGACGCGCTCAAGTCCTCAGGGTACAGGAGGCGCACGCAAGCGGCTGTTTCGGTTTCATCCATGATCCGGTAGAAATCCGCGACCAGACACTCGATGCCGATTTCGCCGCCGGCTGCCTGAAATGAAGCGTCACCGACGCCAAACGGGGTTTTACAAGTTGTACTCATCAGCTGGCCTATGAGATAGGGCGGTTCGCAAAAGGAGATTTAAGAAGCGGTCGTGCTGCCGGACGTGATTAAGCATTGGTCTATGCTGATTTACACTCTCCATGGAGGTCTACATGCGCACCGTTCTTTTAGCTTACGACGGTTCGGACAATGCCAAGCGGGCATTGCAATACATCATCGATTTCGCAGCTGACGCATCTAAGGCGCTCAACGTGCATGTGCTGAACGCGCAACAGGAACCGGTTATCTATGGTGAGTTCGTCACCCCCAGTACGGTTGAGGAACTCAATAACGGCCTCCTAGCCAAATCGCACCATACGCTTGAAGAAGCCGCTACAGCGCTGCAAGCGGCCGGGGTTGCGCACCAGACCCATGCTGTTTTGGGCAACGTGGCGGAGCAAGTGAATGACGCGGTGAAGCGACTCGGATGCGACACCGTGGTGATGGGCACTCGCGGCCTGGGTGGTTTCACCGGCATGCTACTTGGCTCGGCGGCCAACCGAGTGATTCATGAAGTTTCGGTGCCGGTACTGCTGGTGAAGTGACAGGCACCGAAAGGCAGGTTTTGGTCAGTCCTGTTTGCCCTTGAGCAAATCGCCCAGGTTGGCGAAGGCCTTGAACGTCTCCTTTGGGCCCAGGTCGCTGCCGGGCCTGGCTTCCGCCTGGTACTGATTGTCCGTATAGCGCGAGTGTTCGTTGTCGTGGCAGTACAGGCAAAGCAGCTCCCAGTTAGAGCCGTCCTCCGGATTGTTGTCGTGGTTGTGGTCTTTATGGTGGACGGTCAATTCGCTCAGGCGCTTGCCCGAAAACTCTCGCGCGCAACGCCCACAGACCCAGGGGTACATCTTCAGTGCTTTCTCGCGATAGCCCTGTTCGCGCTGAGCGTAAGGCGTATTCGGTTTGTTTGTGCTCATCGTGTTTGCCTCTACTGAACTCGATCCGGACTAAATCAGCCCGCCAATCCGACGTATACGTTCTGCACGTCGTCATGGGCATCGATGGCGCTAAGGAAGGCTTCGACTTCCTCGAGCTCCGCGTCGGACAGGGTTGTGACCGGATTCTTCGGCCGATAGCCGAGTTGCGCTGCCTGCACGGTAAAACCGTGATCGGGGAGGGCGCGGCAGACCACGTCCATGTCCGTGGCATCGCTGATGAATAGTGTGGCGCCGTCTTCAGCAGCTTCGAAATCCTGTGCGCCGGCTTCGATCGCGGCGAGTTCCGGGTCGGCATCGGCGGCATTCGGCGCCGCTTCGATCATGCCGCAGTGGTCGAAATCCCAGGCGACCGAGCCGGATGCGCCGAGTTGACCCTTGCGGAACAGTACGCGGATCTCAGCCACAGTGCGGTTGACGTTGTCGGTCAGGCACTCGACGATCACCGGCACCTGGTGCGGCGCGAAACCTTCATACGTGGTGCGCTCGTAGTTGACGCTTTCGCCGAGCAGGCCGGCGCCTTTCTTGATCGCTCGTTCCAGCGTTTCGCGTGGCATTGATGCCTTCTTCGCCTGTTCCACTACCAGACGTAAGCGGGGATTCATGTCCGGATCGGCACCGCTGCGGGCCGCGATCATGATTTCCTTCGACAGTTTGCCGAACGTACGTCCCTTGGCGTTGGCTGCCGCTTCCTTATGTTTCGCTTTCCACTGTGCGCCCATGGTTACTCTCGTGTTTGGTACGGGTTGATGGTGTCGACCGATTAGACGCCGATTCTAGCCGTTGCAGCTGAAGCAGGCACGGCCCGCGCGTCACTGCGTCATGCGGCGAGATGCGCGGCGCCTGTTTGCGCAAGTGTCGCGGACTGTATTGCCGAATTGCATGTTCGCTGTATGAGTGCGCCTGCATTGCGCCCAGCTTTAATGAGTCTTTGCTTGCGGAGAATCTGCCATGTCGCCCAAGGACCTGCTGCTGGCCCTGGTCGTGATCATCGTCTGGGGCATGAATTTCGTGGTGATCAAGATCGGTCTGGATGACATCCCGCCGATGCTGCTCGGATCACTGCGCTTTCTGCTGGCGGCGTTCCCGGCTGTGCTCTTTATCAAGCGTCCGCAACTTCCGCTGCGCTGGTTGCTCGCCTATGGCGCGACTATTTCGCTGGGTCAGTTCGCCTTTCTGTTTTCGGCGATGAAGGTCGGCATGCCGGCCGGGTTGGCCTCGCTGGTATTGCAATCCCAAGCGTTCTTCACCTTGTTCTTCGCCGCGCTATTTCTCGGCGAGCGGCTGCGTGCCACCAACCTGGTCGGGCTACTGATCGCCGCCGGCGGTCTGCTGCTGATTGGTCTACAGGGTGATCGCAGCATGACGCTGGCGGGCTTCGTGTTGACCATCTGCGCGGCGTCGATGTGGGCTCTTGGCAATATCGTCACGCGTAAGGTAGGCAAGGTGAACCTGGTCGGTCTGGTGGTCTGGGGCAGCCTGATTCCGCCGATTCCCTTCTTTGTGCTGTCATGGATGCTGGAAGGTCCGCAGGTGATCGAAAGCGCGTTGCGCGGCATCGCCTGGGATTCGATTCTGGTGCTGGTCTACCTGGCGTTCGGTGCGACGATCCTTGGCTACGGTCTGTGGAGCCGGTTGCTGTCGCGCTATCCGGCAAACACCGTGGCACCTTTCTCGCTATTGGTGCCGGTGGTGGGCCTGACCTCCGCCGCGCTGTTGCTCGATGAGCATTTGGGTGTGCTGCAAGCGATCGGTGCGCTGTTGGTGATGCTGGGGCTGATCATTAATGTGGGTGGCGGCTGGCTGCTTGGCCGGGTGCGCATGGCACTGGGTAGTTCGGTGGCCTGAGGGAGCCGGATCGCGCATTCGTGGCCTACTCAGCTCCGGAGGCTGTGGCAGAAATCAGGCCTTGAAGCGGTCGATCAACGCATTAGAACAGCGCTCCCTGATCGCGCTGTCGCCGCCGCGCATCGAGGCGTTGGCGGAATCGTCGGCGATATTCGGTCGCCAATGGCTCCAGTTCGACCAGCCAGGCCAGCTCAGCGTCGCTGGCATCGTCATCGGTGAAGCCGCGCCATATGCGAGCGACACTGGCGGTTGGGCACGAACGCTCAACCAGATGTAACGGGGTACAGATGGCGATCTCACCGGGCTCGATTGTGCGGTACAACCAGCCGATTCTGCCGCTTTGCGCCAGTTGTTTTGCCAGCCCGCGTGCAGCGTGGCGCCGATCAAGATTGGCGCATGGTGAGCGCGGCTGGCTCACTTCGATCAACGCATCACCCCAGCGAAAGCGATCGCCTATGCAAACCTGGCGCTCATCGATACCAGTGGTAGACAGGTTTTCGCCAAAAGCGGCGGAACCGAGTCGTTGCAGGTGCGGATAGGCCTTACGCCAATGGCTATAGTGTTCGGCCGGGTAGTGACAGAGACTGCGATCAGGTCCGCCATGAAAGCGACGATCGGCAACTCGGTCACCGAGCAGCCCATCCATGCCGAGCCAGACCGTTTCCTGCGCCAACTGCTTGCCGATAGCCGACGGTTTTTCAGTATCGGGCAGGCGTAGCAGCTGCTTACTCAGAAA
The DNA here is from genome assembly GCF_024448715.1 of Stutzerimonas stutzeri. Lineage (GTDB taxonomy): Bacteria > Pseudomonadota > Gammaproteobacteria > Pseudomonadales > Pseudomonadaceae > Stutzerimonas > Stutzerimonas stutzeri_AR. The sequence goes on along the minus strand of NZ_JAMOHZ010000003.1, from coordinate 480,743 downwards.
GGGGCCATCAACCGACCATTGCATGTTGTTTTTTCCTGACCCGAATAGAGACTGCGTGACCGTGGCTATTCAGCCTTCGTTTAAGCGCGCTAGCTCACGACGAACCATCGCCGCGTATTCCGGTGGGGTGAGTTGATACAGCTCCGAGGCGACCCAGGCCAGCCAGCGAGCACCCAGTGCCGACCGCTTTTCAAGCAGCCGCCTTGCTTCTGCTGCGGCGCGCTCGGCATGTTGTTGATGAAAATTCGATCGGCTCATGATGGCTTCGCTTCATGCTGGGACGGCCGATTCTAATCGAGAGGGCGCTACGGTAGTGCCCTACGGTCTTGGTAAAGCCGTCATGCCGCGCTAGGCTCCTCAATCCTTTTTGTTAGCGAGTTCGACCCATGCCGGGGCCCGTCAATTTCAAGCACAAGATTTCCCGTCAGCGACCTCATGGCCGTGTCGAGTCGGACCTCCTGGCCTCCGAAGATATGTCGCTGATCATCGATGCGCTTGAGAGCGACCGCGGGCGCATCGTCAATTCAGCTGCCGTGCGCCGCTTGCAGCAGAAAACACAGGTGTTCCCGCTGGAGCGCAATGCGGCAGTGCGCAGCCGCCTGACGCATTCATTGGAAGTGCAACAGACCGGCCGTTTTATCGTCCGGACGCTGTACAAGCAGCTCGGCGACAAGGCCGGTCAGTACGGCCTCGATGGTTTGGAAAGCGCACTGGAAAGTTTGGTGGAAATGGCCTGCCTGATGCACGACATCGGTAATCCCCCCTTTGGACATTTCGGCGAGTTCGCCATCGGCGAGTGGTTCGCACGTAACCTTGAGGCTCTGTTTGACGTCGCGGTTCCGGCTGGGCAGGGCGATGTCGAGCTACGCACGCGCATGCTCGTCGATCTCAAACAGTTCGAAGGCAACGCCCAGGCGATCCGGCTGGTGGTCAGCCTGCTGCGGCTGAACCTGACCTACACCCAGTCCGCCGGCTTGCTCAAATATGTGCGTGCCGCCTATACGCCGAGGCCGCCGCAGGGCTCGCCGGGTGCTTATCTGCATAAGAAGCCGGGCTTTTATCTGTCCGAAGAGCCGTTTGTAGTCGGTATGCAGGCAGCTCTGGATCTTCAACCGGGCACTCGCCATCCGGTCGCCTACATCATGGAAGCGGCAGACGACATCGCCTATTGCCTGGCAGATATCGAAGACTCGGTGGAGAAGGGCATCTTCACCATCGAGCAACTAGCGCGACTGCTGGTCGACAAGTTCGCCGAGCACGGCTCGCCAGACGAGCCGATTGGCGCGACCGGTCGCAGTTTCCGCAACATGGTCACCTATGCCGAGTCGCGTGCGGAAAAAGAGCCGATCAACAAGGTCGGCGAGTTCTTCATCTGGTTGCGGGTGAACATGGTCCATCCGTTGGTGCAGCACGCGGCCCAGCAGTTCATCGAACATATCGAGGCGGTGTATCACGGCACCCTGGACCGTGCTTTGCTGGAAGACGCCAGCTTGCCTAACGCCATCGTGCAGACCTTCAAGGATGTAGCGATGGACCGCGTCTTCTGCCATCGCGAAGTGGAAACCCTGCAGTTGCAGGGATACCGAATTCTTCAAGGTCTGTTGGATACCTATGCACCGCTACTGCGTGTCGCTCCAGCAACGTTCCAGGCCTTGACCGAGGGTGGTTGCCGTCGCGAACCGCATCTGCAAATGCTGGCCCGCCGGCTACCGAGCCAGTTGATCAAGGCCTACCACGAGGCCATGAAAGCTCATTCAGAGGATTCGCCCGATCAGTCGCTGTGGGAGTTCTACTACCGCTGCCGAATGCTGCAGGATTTCGTCAGTGGCATGACCGATCAACTGGCGCAGGACGAATTCCGTACGTTGTCCGCGCTTTAAACGCATTGCGATGCTGCCCCGCTCTGGGGCGCTCGACTTCTCCAGGCTGTAGGCGCTTCCCCCGGCGCCTGTCTCGCCCGCTACCCGGCATACCTTGCGCCAACTTGGGCCGTCTTTCCGCTTCGCTGGTACAGGCCTTGCAACGGCTTGGTGCGTATTTTTCGCTGTTGGCTCTCAAATGGCGCAGCGGAAAAGTCGGTTCCAGGTGGCAGTGGCTATAGATCCTTGAATTTGAAGGTTCAGCAAACCGGAACTCAGCAAATCCTGGCAGCCGGCCGGGGCAGGCAATGGCGAGCAATCAATCAGGCGTGACGCATCATGGTGCGTTTGTCTGGTAATTCTGGCCGTTTTGGTGCGACTCAATGGCGGGAAGCAGTAAATGGAAAATCCAAATAGTGCCGTGGAGGTGCTAATCCATAGCGCCAATTCTTTATTTATCCTGATGGGCGCTGTAATGGTGCTGGCGATGCATGCGGGTTTCGCCTTCCTTGAAGTTGGCACCGTACGCCTGAAGAATCAGGTCAACGCGCTGTCCAAAATCATCGCCGATTTCGCCGTTTCAACGCTGGCGTATTTCTTCATCGGGTATTGGGTCGCCTACGGTGTGACATTCATGCAGCCAGCTGACCAGCTCATCGCTGAAAACGGCTATTCGCTGGTGAAGTTCTTTTTCCTGCTCACCTTTGCCGCGGCGATACCGGCAATCATCTCCGGTGGCATCGCCGAACGCGCGCGTTTCGGCCCGCAGTTGTGCGCGACGCTGCTTATCGTCGCGTTCATTTATCCCTTCTTCGAAGGGCTGATGTGGAACGGCAACTTCGGTCTGCAAGCCTGGCTGGAAGCGACGTTCGGCGCTCCGTTCCATGACTTCGCGGGCTCGGTGGTCGTGCACGGCATGGGTGGCTGGTTGGCGCTCGGGGCGGTCCTTCTGCTGGGGCGGCGCAACGGGCGATATCGTGATGGACGACTGGTGGCGTTCGCGCCGTCGAACATTCCGTTCCTGGCGTTGGGCTCGTGGATCCTGATCGTCGGCTGGTTCGGCTTCAATGTAATGAGTGCACAGACACTTGAGGGTGTCAGCGGACTGGTGGCGATCAATTCACTGATGGCGATGGTGGGCGGGACTGCCGTGGCCTGGTTGGTCGGTCGCAACGACCCAGGCTTCCTGCATAACGGCCCGCTGGCTGGCCTGGTTGCCGTCTGTGCCGGTTCCGATGTGATGCATCCGGTCGGTGCGCTGGCAACCGGCGTGGTGGCAGGGGCCTTGTTCGTCTGGTCGTTCACAGCGGCGCAGAACAAGTGGAAGGTCGATGATGTGCTCGGCGTGTGGCCGCTGCACGGCCTGTGTGGCGTCTGGGGTGGGCTGGCCTGCGGAATCTTCGGTCAGCAGGCCCTGGGTGGGCTGGGTGGAATCAGTATTTTAAGCCAGCTGGTCGGCTCGGTTCTGGGCATATTGGTTGCGTTGCTTGGCGGATTTTTGATCTACGGCGTCCTCAAAGCGACCGTTGGGATACGCCTGAGCCAGGAAGAAGAGTTCAACGGAGCTGACCTGTCCATCCATCGGATTGGTGCGTTGAGCCACGACTGACAAGCAGCCGCAACATGCAGAAATGAAAGCGAGCCTCGGTCGCATCGTGCGTTCGGGTTCGCCGTCGTCGTCTCAGTCTGTCTCGTGCTACCCAGCGCCATAGGCACGCATAAATAAGGCGATGCAGTCCTGTACGTGCTTTTCCGCCTCTTCAGCGCTCGGCAAATCGGCATAGCCGATCAGCAGGCGGAAATGCGCCGCGCCTTTGATCAGTGAGCAGAAGTGTTCAGCGGCACGCATGGGCTCGGGAATCTTCAGCATGTCGCTCTCATCCGCCTGGATGAGTAACTGCTCGAGATCAACCAGCAACCGCTGCGGGCCGGCATCGAAAAACATACGGGACAGCGCCGGGTTCTGTGTCGCCATCGCTACCATGACGCGATGCAGGCCGATGGATTCCGGGCTGTTGACCAGTTCATGGAACGCATGACCGATGTCCAGCAACACCTGCTTGATTGAGCAGCCATCCGCCAACGCGAACAGTTTTCGCGGCAGACGCGTTTCGCAGGTGGCTTTCACCGCGTCGCCGAACAGCGCCTCCTTGTCTTTGAAATGGCTATACAGCGTGAGCTTGGAAACGCCGGCCTCGGCAGCGATGGCCTCCATGCTGCTTCCTTCGTAGCCGTTGCTGAGGAATAGCACTTTGGCGGCGGCCAGTATCGATTCGCGCTTGGCTGGATCCTTTGGACGGCCTGGGCCAGAGGCTGCGGATGGGCTTTCTGTCATATGCGTTTTTAATACTAGACTGGTGAGTACGGTATTTTTACTATACCGGACAGTATAGGTATTAAAGCCCGCTTTGCGACAGAGAGAGATCCACCGTGTTCCGACATGCCCTGCCTTTCCTCGGTGTCATTGGTTTCGCGTTGCTTGCCGGCTGCGGCAATGGCGAGCCCGAGCAACTCTCGGCAAGGCCGGTGATGGTGGTTCAACCGCAACCGGCTAGCGAGGCGGTCGAGAGCTATCCGGGCGAGGTGCATGCGCGTTACGAGCCCGAGCTGGCGTTCCGTATCGGCGGGAAGGTGACCGAGCGCTTGGTCGAGGCTGGAGAGCGGGTGCGCAAGGATCAGCCGTTGGCCAAGCTCGACCCGCAAGACGTGCGGCTGCAACTCGAAGGTATCCGCGCTCAGGTCGCTGCCGCCGAGGCCAACCTGAGGGTCGCCCGCGCCGAACACGAGCGCTACAAGACGCTCATGAATCGGCAACTGGTCAGCCGATCGCAATTCGACGCTTCGGAAAATGCCTTTCGTTCGGCCCAGGCACGCCTGAAACAGGCACGTGCCGAGTTCGACGTCGCGAGCAACCAGGTCGACTACGCGACTCTGCGCGCGACGCGCGACGGGGTGATCGCCAGGCGTCTGGTCGAAGTCGGGCAGGTAGTCGCGGCCGGGCAGACGGCATTCGTTCTAGCCGCCGATGGTGAGCGTGAGGTCGCGATCAATCTCCCCGAGCAAGCGCTGGATCGTTATGCGATCGGCCAGAAAGTTTCGGTGGAAATCTGGTCGCAACCGGGCAAGCAGTACCCCGGCAAAATTCGTGAGCTGTCACCAGCGGCCGACGAGCAGTCGCGTACCTACTCGGCGCGGGTCGCATTCACAGATGCGGCTGTGCCCGCCGAACTCGGTCAGAGCGCATTGGTATCGATCCGCACTAATGGAGACGTGCCCCTGGCTGTCCCGCTTTCGGCTGTTACGGCGGAGCAGGGCAAGGCCTTTGTCTGGCGGATAAAAGACGACGCCACGCTGGAGCGGGTGGCCGTGCGGACCGGGGCCTACGGCGACACGCTGGTGCCGGTACTCGAGGGTCTGCGAGCCGATGACTGGATAGTGCTGGCCGGTGTGCAGATGCTCCACGAGAACCAGTCGGTGAGGGCAGTCGATCGTGATAACCGCCCGGTCGTACTGGCTGCTCAGGAGTAACCGCGATGCGCTTCAATCTTTCCGCCTGGGCGCTGGGCAACCGGCAGATCGTCATTTATCTGATGTTGCTGATGGCCGTTGTGGGGGCGCTGTCGTACAGCAAGCTCGGTCAGAGCGAAGACCCCCCATTTACCTTCAAGGCGATGGTGATCCAGACCCAATGGCCGGGTGCTACCGCTGAGGAAGTCTCCCGGCAGGTTACCGAGCGCATCGAAAAAAAGCTGATGGAGACCGGCGAATACGAGCGCATCGTCTCCTTTTCGCGTCCGGGCGAATCCAACGTGACCTTCATGGCGCGTGACTCGTTGCGCTCCGAACAAATTCCTGACCTCTGGTACCAGATACGCAAAAAGATCGGTGACATCCGCCACACGCTACCGGCCGGGGTGCAAGGTCCGTTCTTCAACGACGAGTTCGGCACCACCTTCGGCAACATCTATGCGCTAACCGGCAAGGGCTTCGACTACGCCGTGCTCAAGGACTACGCCGACCGTATCCAACTGCAGCTGCAGCGTGTGAAGAACGTCGGCAAGGTCGAGCTGATCGGTCTGCAGGACGAGAAGATCTGGATCGAGCTATCCAACGTCAAACTGGCGAACCTGGGTGTGTCGCTAGAAGCAGTACAGCAAGCCTTGGAAGCGCAGAACACGGTGATGTCGGCGGGCTTCGTCGAGACGCCCAGCGACCGTATTCAGTTGCGTGTTACCGGCAGTTTCGAGACGGTGAAGGAAATCCGCGATTTCCCTATCAGAGTTGCTGGCAACACTTTCCGTATTGGCGATGTGGCCGAGGTTTACCGCGGTTTCAACGACCCACCGGCGCCCCGTATGCGCTTCATGGGCGAGCCGGCGATCGGGCTGGCGGTTTCAATGAAAGCCGGTGGCGACATCCTCATGCTCGGCGAAGCGCTGCAAGGCGAATTCGCCAGGTTGCAGCAGGAGCTGCCGGCCGGCATGGAATTGCGCAAGGTGTCCGACCAGCCCGCGGCGGTAAAGACCGGCGTTGGCGAGTTCGTGCGGGTGCTGATCGAGGCGTTGGTGATCGTGCTGCTGGTGAGCTTCTTCTCGCTCGGCGTGCGCACCGGGCTTGTAGTCGCGTTGTCGATTCCGCTGGTGCTGGCGATGACATTCGCGGCCATGCACTACCTGGACATCGGTCTACACAAAATTTCGTTGGGTGCGCTGGTGTTGGCGCTCGGGTTGCTGGTAGACGACGCGATCATCGCCGTGGAGATGATGGCGATCAAGATGGAACAGGGCTTCGATCGGCTCAAGGCGGCGAGTTACGCCTGGACCAGCACGGCCTTCCCGATGCTTACCGGCACCCTGATCACCGCGGCCGGCTTTCTACCGATTGCCACGGCGCAGTCGAGTACTGGTGAATACACCCGTTCGATCTTTCAGGTGGTGACCATCGCGCTGGTTGCCTCGTGGATCGCCGCGGTGATGTTCGTCCCTCTATTGGGCGCGAAGCTGCTGCCGGATCTGGCCAAGCGTTACGCGCAAAAGCACGGCGGTAGCGATGCAGGGCACGATCCCTATTCGACGCCGTTTTATCAGCGGGTGAGGCGGATCATTTACTTCTGCGTGCGTCGGCGCAAAACCGTGATCGTACTGACGCTGTTGCTCTTCGTCGGCGCGATCGGCCTGTTCCGTGTCGTTCCGCAGCAGTTCTTCCCGGCGTCTGGGCGTCTGGAGTTGATGGTCGATCTCAAACTGACCGAAGGCGCTTCGCTCAAGGCCACCGAAGCCGAGGTGCGCCGCCTCGAAGACATGCTTAAGGGTCATGCTGGTATCGATAACTACGTCGCCTATGTCGGTAATGGCTCGCCGCGCTTTTACCTGCCGCTCGACCAACAATTACCCGCTACTAGCTTTGCCCAGATCGTGGTGCTGGCGAAGAGCATCGAGGAACGCGAAGCCCTTCGCAGCTGGCTGATCGAGCGCCTGCGTGAAGATTTCCCGACCTTGCGCGGACGCGTCAGTCGTCTGGAAAACGGTCCGCCGGTAGGCTACCCGGTGCAGTTCCGAGTGACCGGCGAGCATATCGATGTGGTGCGCAAGTTGGCGCGTCAGGTCGCCGCCAAGGTGCGTGAGAATCCCTACGTTGCCAACGTGCATTTGGACTGGCAGGAGCCGAGCAAGGTGGTCTGGCTGAATGTCGATCAGGACCGCGCACGCGCCCTCGGGGTGAGCACGGTCGAGCTGTCGAGTTTCCTCAAGCGTACTTTCACCGGCGCCACTGCCGGCCAGTTTCGTGAGGACAATGAGCTAATCGAGATTCTATTGCGCGGTACCGCACGCGAGCGCGAGACGCTATCGATGCTGCCGAGCCTGGCGATTCCCACCGCCAGCGGTCTCAGCGTGCCGTTGTCGCAAGTCGCCACGCTGGAATATGGCTTCGAGGAAGGCGTGATCTGGCATCGTGATCGCTTGCCGACGGTGACGGTGCGTGCCGATATCTACGGCGATCAGCAGCCGGCCTCGCTGGTGCAGCAGATCCAGCCGACACTGAGCGAGATCCGCGACACGCTGCCCAGCGGTTATCTGCTGGAAGTCGGCGGCACTGTGGAGGACTCCAGTCGCGGGCAGGCTTCGGTGAATGCTGGTATGCCACTGTTCATTATCGTCGTGGTCAGCTTGTTGATGCTGCAGCTCAAGAGCTTCTCCCGCGCGGCGATGGTGTTTCTTACTGCACCGCTGGGGCTGATCGGCGTCACCCTGTTCCTGCTGTTGTTCGGCAAGCCGTTCGGTTTTGTCGCGATGCTCGGCACCATCGCGCTGTCCGGGATGATCATGCGCAACTCAGTGATTCTGGTGGACCAGATCGAGCAGGACATCGGTGCCGGTCATGACCGCTTCAACGCCATCGTCGACGCCACGGTGCGCCGCTTCCGGCCCATCGTGTTGACCGCGTTGGCCTCGGTGTTGGCGATGATTCCGCTGTCACGCAGCGTGTTTTTCGGGCCTATGGCGGTGGCGATCATGGGTGGCTTGATCGTCGCTACCGCGTTGACGCTGCTGTTCCTGCCGGCGCTTTACGCCGCTTGGTTCCGCGTGAAGGAAGAGCGCCCGGCATAAGAGCGCGCTATCCGGCATCACCTCAAATACCGGCGGCCTGCAGCAAGTGGTCGGCCGCCGCCTTGGCCAGAAGCGCCTGATCGGCCGGCCCTTCGATGTGCGCCATGCTCAGCGCACCCTCGATCAGAAACTGCAATTGCCGCGCAAGGTGCTCTGGCTGCGGTGCGTCGAGCGCTTCGAGCAGTTCGCGCAAGTGCGTCTGGAACTCTGCCTTGTAAGTAGCCGAACGCTGATGAATCGGATGATCGCGATCGTGGTATTCGGCCGCGGCGTTGATGAACAGGCAGCCACAGAACGCGCTCGGGTTGTGAATCATGTTGTTCAATCCTTCAAACACACCGAGCAATGCCTTGCGTGGTGGCAGCTTGTCGCGCGCTTCGCGTAAGCGCTCGAGCATCGGCTGCTGACGTGCGTCGAGCACCGCCAGGATCAATTCTTCCTTCGACTTGAAGTGCTTGTACAGCGTCATCTTGGCCACACCGGACTCGCTGAGAATCCGGTCGATGCCCGTGGCGTGGTAACCCTCTGTGTAGAACAGCCGCTCGGCAGTGCTGAGCAGTAGGTCGCGCTTGTTCGTCGTCATGTAGGTCTCCTCGGACGGCCATTATGCGGGAGCGATTCTTTTCCCTCCAATCGCCATCCTCATGAACATTTTGCGCTTGCAGTGTACAGACAGGTCTGTCTACTATCCAGTCGTGCCTTACCAATCCCCATCTTGCGAAGGAGCGACACGATGAAACTTTACGATCTGACCTTGTCCGGTAACTGCTACAAGGCGCGCCTGTTTCTCAGCCTGATCGGCCAGCCGGTTGAGCTGGTGCCGGTGAACCTGCTGCAAGACGAGCACAAGCAACCGCCGTTTCTCGCCATCAATCCGCGCGGACAGGTGCCGGTTCTGGAGGATGGCGATACCCGAGTGGCCGACTCCCAGGCCATTCTCGTCTATCTGGCGCGACGCTACGCCGATGAAGCCTGGTATCCGCAGGACGCGCTTGCTCAGGCGCGCATCGTTGGTTGGCTGAGTTTCGCTGCCAACGAGATGCACCACGGTCCGGCTACGGCTCGGGTAGGGCGCTTGTTCCGCCGTCCGATAGACGAACCCTTGACCGCCAGCCGTGCACTCGCCGCTTTGCAGCTAGTCGAGCAGCAACTCACCGAACATGCCTGGCTGGCCGAGACCGCTGTGCCAACCATCGCCGATCTCGCGGTATACCCCTACGCGGCGCTGGCCGGTGAAGGCGACATCGATCTCGATCCGTACCCGGCAATACGTGCCTGGTGCGCGCGCATCCGTGAGCTGCCGGGCTACATCGGCATGCCTGGCCTGGAATAGGACGGCTTGGAATAGGAGTAACCGCTATGAGCAGCCCCTTCCACGTCGGCGAGCAATTGATTCAGACTCGCGCTGGCGTCCGCGAAAAAGCCGAGCAAATAGGCAGTCGCATGATCCGCCCGTTCATGCCTGAGCAGCATCGGGAATTCTTCGCGCAATTGCCGGCTTTGCTGGTGGCGGCAGTAGACAGCGAAGGGCAGCCTCATGCATCGGTACTTAGCGGCGCGGCTGGTTTCGCCTGGTCGCCGCACCCAGCCCTGCTATGTATCGACGCCAAACCACAGGCCGACGATCCAATCGCATCATTGTTGCATCCGCGCGCTGCGGTCGGTCTGCTCGGGCTCGAGTGGCCAACTCGTCGACGCAACCGCATGAATGGACGAATCGTAGAGAGCGACGAGCGGGGCTTCAGCGTTGCGGTCGCTCAGTCGTTCGGCAATTGCCCGAAGTACATCCAGGCGCGCGATTGGGAGGCAACTCCGCGTCTACCAGGCTTAATGCTCGAAGGCGACGGCCTGGACGAACAATGGTTGGGGCTGGTGCAGACGGCGGACACGCTGTTTATCGCCAGCCAGAGTCCGGACCCGCAGGGTGGCGGGGTGGATATTTCGCATCGTGGCGGACCGGCCGGTTTCATTGAAATCGGCCGGGACGGTCGTTTATGGATGCCGGACTACAGCGGCAATCGGCTGTTCAATACGTTCGGCAATTTGCTGCGCGAGCCGCGCTGTGGGCTGCTGTTTATCGATTTCAGCAGCGGCGATTTGCTGCACCTGCAAGCACGGGCCGAGCTGGTCTGGCCTGAGCAATACGCCGTGTTGGGCGTCATGCCGCCGCCTGGCGCCGAGCGCATGCTCGTTCTGACTCCGGGGCGCTGGACGCTGCGACGTTCACGCCTGCCATTGGCGTTCGCTGCAGCGCAGATCTCGCCGTTTCTTCCCGAGGCAGGAGTGTGAGCCATGCGCAGCCTGAGGATTATTGGCTTGTCATTGACGTTATTGGCCGGAACCCTGAGCGCGGCGGAACTGCGTTTCAGTTTGGTGCGCACCGCCCAGACCACGTCCAGTGGTGAATTCGCCTGGCGTGACGGTGGCTGGGTACAGCCGCCAATCATCAACCACATCGCCGTCTTGATCGAGCATCAGGGCAGTCGGCTGCTATTCGGCACGGGCTTAGGCCGGCAGATCGATGCGCAGCTGGACAGCGCGATTCCCTGGCGGGAAAAGCGCTACGGGGCCGTGCAGCCCGTGCGTGATCAGCTTAATCGCGATGGCATCAGCGTCGACCGGGTCGTGCTGGGGTGTGCCCGTTGGGAATACGCGTCCGGGTTGGCTGACTTCGCCGATCTGCCAGTTCTGGCCAATCCGGAAAGCATTCATTACGCCAGCACCGCAACGCCGCCCGCGGTAATCCCGGCGCAATTCGCCCATGGGGTTAGATGGCAACCACTGCGCTTTGAACGGCGACCTTTTTATGGGTTTGAGGAAAGCCTCGACCTGTTAGGCGACGAACGGCTGGTGCTGGTAAAACTGCCCGGACATGGTGCCTTGGGGCTGTTTCTTACGCTGGATAATGGGCAGCGCTACTTCTTTCGTGGCGATGCTGCCGATAGCGAAAATAGCCCAAAGCCACTGCCTGTGGAGATCTTGCAAATACAGGATGTGCAATTGCAGTCTCAGTTGGGTTTTTACCCGCGCTGGATTGAATAAACACGAGCCTTGATTGCATCGTGTCACTGCTCTGTCAGGCCCGTTTTTGAGCGCCTCCGTTCGTCTGCTTGGCACGCTGAGCGAAGCGCCTCCAGCTAAGCTTAAGCCTGTGATTTCTCTTGAAAGCCAGGCCGGAAAAGATGGGCGCAGTATGGCGGACCGATACATCCCGGGTAGGTGGCAGCAAACGAGCGCCATCCATCAAAAAACCCGGTAAGAAGCCCTCGCACGGCAGCCGCTTGGCACGTCGTATGAGCATGGTGCTGGGCGTTTCGTTGCTTGCGGGCGGTGGCTATGCCGCTTGGCATGAGATGCATACATCAAAGTTGCAGGCGCTCTGGCTGAGCCGTTACGCGGAAAATCTCGATTATCAGGTCGCGCCGGGTGCCAGTGCCAATATCCTGTTTCCCGAGGCCGGGCCTTTCGACCGTCGTCTGGGCTACGCCGACCTGCCGACCTTTTTGCAGCGACTGACCGAGCGTGGCTTCGACATTGAGCAGCAAGTGCGTTTTTCGCCAGCGTTGCAGCGGTACGCCAGTCGTGGCTTTTTTGTGCCTTATCCGGAGAAATCCCAGGCCGGGCTGACGATCGAAGACTGCCGCGGCGAGCCGCTGTACGCCAACAGTTACCCGCATCAGTACTACGAAACGTTCAATGATGTACCGCCTGTCATCGCGATGAGTCTGCTGTTCATCGAGGATCGCGGCCTGCTTAATGCCGAGCGCCCCCGTGCCAACCCTGCGGTGGACTGGCCGCGTTTCACCATGGCCGCGGTGAGCCAGGTCGAGAAGAAGCTCGGCCTGCCGGTCCAGGCGGCTGGGGGCAGTACGCTCGCCACGCAAGTGGAAAAGTACCGGCACTCTCCTGAAGGCCGGACCGGTAGCGCCGAGGAAAAAATCCGGCAGATGGTTTCGGCGAGCGTGCGTACCTATCGCGAAGGCCCGCAGACGATGGATACCCGCAAGCGCATCGTCCGCGATTATCTCAACAGCGTTCCGCTGTCCGCTGCCTACGGCCACGGCGAGGTACATGGCATCGCCGATGGCTTGCGCCTCTGGTTCGGTGCCGACTTCGCCGAGGTCAACCGTCTGCTCGATTCGCGCCGCAATGCCGGCACCAGTCTGGAGGCTCAGGGTCTGGCGCTTCGTCAGGTGTTGTCGCTACTGATCGCGCAGCGCCGCCCGTCCTATTACCTGGGTGCGGGTCGTGATGACATGGCTGAACTCACCGACAGCCACATTCGCTTGCTGGCCAACGGCGGTGTGATCGGCACCCGGTTGCGCAACGCGGCGCTGCAGCAAAAGGTCAGCTTCCGCGATCTGCGCCTTGAACCGGGCATCCGCGAAGTGCCATCCAGCAAGGGCATCACTGCCGCGCGTATGCGCCTGAGCAGTCTGCTCGGCGTGTCGCTGTACGAACTGGATCGCCTAGATTTGGCCGCGACCACGCCGCTGCATGGCGAATTGCAGAAGCAGGTCAGCGAATATCTCCAGCGTCTGGCAGAGCCGGAGTTCGCCGGTGAGGTCGGGCTGTTCGGCGAGCGCATGTTGTCACCGGAGCGCACCGCTGACGTCCGCTACAGCTTCACGCTGTTCGAGCGCGGCGAGCAGGGTTTCCGCGTGCGGGTACAGACCGACAACACCAACCAGCCATTCGACATCAACGAGGGCAGCAAGCTGGAGCTGGGCTCCACGGCGAAGCTGCGCGTGCTGACCACCTATCTCGAGGTCATCGCCGAGCTGCACGACCGCTACGCGCGGAGCGAGGTCAGTGAATTGCGCAAGGCCGAGGCGGTCGATCCACTGACGCGCTGGGCTCTGGGTTATCTGATCCAGAACGAGGACCGCAATCTGCCGGCGATGCTCGATGCGGCGTTGGAACGGCGCTATTCCGCCAGCCCGACCGAGCGCTTCTTCACTGGAGCCGGAATGCACCGTTTCGGCAACTTCCGCCACCAGGATGACGGCCGTTTGCCGACCATGCGCGAGGCTCTGCAGGAATCGATCAACCTGCCATTTGTGCGGCTGATGCGCGACTTGGTGAGCTACAGCACTTACCAGACGTCCAACGGCGCTGAGTTGTTGAAAAGCGATGACAATCCCGAGCGGCGCGAATACCTGAGGCGTTTCGCCGATCGCGAGGGCTCGGTATTCCTTCAGCGGTTCTGGAAAAAATACCGAGGCAAGACCGCCGACGAGCGCATCGAAGTGCTACTCGACGGCATGCGTCCAACGCCGCCCCGGCTCGCTGCCGTGCATCGCTATCTGATGCCGGAGGCGGATCGCGCCGCCTTCGACCGATTCCTCAAGAAAGGCTTGCCTGACGCCAAGCTCACCGACAAGGCGCTCGATTCTCTGTACACCCGCTACGGCCTCGGCACTTACAGCCTGCCGGATCAGGGCTATATCGCGCGCGTGCATCCGCTGGACTTGTGGCTGCTGGGTTATCTGATCAAGAACCCCGACGCGGGTATTTCCGAGGTGATTACCGCCAGCACCGCCGAACGTCAGGAAGTCTATGGCTGGCTGTTCCGCAGCCGACACAAGAGCGCCCGTGACAGCCGCATTCGCATCATGCTGGAAGTGGAGGCATTTACCGATATCCATCGCCGCTGGCAGCGTCTGGGTTATCCCTTCGATCATTTGGTGCCGTCGCTGGCAACCGCACTGGGCAGCTCCGGTGATCGTCCCGCCGCGCTGGCGGAGTTGATGGGCATCATCGTCAACGATGGCGTACGGCTGCCCAGCGTGCGGATCGACAGTCTGCATTTCGCCAGCGACACGCCGTACGAGACCCGTTTGGGGATCAAGCCGGATGCAGGCGTTCGGGTGCTGCATAGCGAAGTCGCGGCGGCCTTGCGTGAAGCGTTGGCCACTGTGGTCGAGGGGGGAACTGCGCGACGTCTGCGAGACACCTTTCTGCAAGCGGATGGTGAGTCACTGCGGGTCGGCGGCAAGACCGGAACGGGGGATAACCGTATCCAGACCGTTGGCGCGGGTGGCCGCTTGATCAGCTCGCTAGCGATCAACCGGACCGCAACCTTCGTCTTCTATCTCGGACCGAACCACTTCGGCACCCTGACCGCTTATGTTCCGGGGCGCGGCGCAGACAGCTTCCGCTTTACCTCGGCGCTACCGGTGCAGGTGTTAAAGGGCATGGCGCCGATTCTTCAGCCCTATCTACAGGTTGGCGCGCAGACGCAATGTCAGCCGCCGGCAGAGCCGATCAAGCCCACGCTCACTGCGAGTATGGCGTCGAGTTCCTGACCCAGCCGGCGACCTCTGCATCGTCGGCCGCCTGTCACTCAGGAAGATTGCCGGGCGCCCCCCGCTCGGCGAGACTGGCTCGATCAGCGCGCCCGACGGCGGGCGCGCGCCGGGATGAGGGCCGAGCATGAAACTGCCGATCTACCAAGTCGACGCATTTACCGATGAGCTGTTCAAGGGCAACTCCGCTGCGGTGGTGCCGCTGGAGCGATGGCTGAGCGATGCGCAGATGCAGTCGATCGCTATCGAGAACAACCTGTCGGAAACGGCCTTTCTGGTCCGCGAACCGGACGGTGCCTATCACATCCGCTGGTTCTCGCCCTTGACCGAAATTGACTTCTGCGGTCACGCAACCCTGGCCAGCGCCTTCGTGCTGCTCAGTCAGGGAATGGCGACGGCGCCGCTGACCTTTCGGGCCGCCGCGGTGGGGGACGTCAGCGTTGTGCAACAGGACAACGGCCTGCTGGAAATGAACTTCCCCAATCGTGAGCCGGAGCGCGTGGAGAACCCTCCGGCGGAGCTGCTCAACGGCCTTAAAGTCGTTCCCCTAGCAGTTCTGAAGAACCGTCAGGCCTGGTTCGCCGTATACGAGGACGAGGATCAAGTACGCGACCTGACGCCGGATCTGCCTGCTTTCAAAACGCTCGCGCCTCTGGATGTGGTGATCACCGCGCCGGGGCGTGAGCAGGACTTCGTCTCACGTTACTTTTGGCCCGCCAATGGTGGAGATGAAGACCCGGTCACCGGCTCGATTCATGCTGGCCTCGCACCGTACTGGGCCGGACGTCTTGGCAAATCGTCGCTGGTCGCGCTGCAGGCCTCGCGTCGCAGCGGGCTGCTGTATTGCCGGGTGGAAGGGGAGCGAGTCTTCGTTGCCGGGCGGGCGGTGCAGTACTTGCAGGGAACGATTGAGGTCTAAGCCGTCGTTCGTGAGGCGCCAACCTAGAACGACTTGATCATTCGTCCAAGCAACTCCATCGCCTTCTCGCTGCGCGCATCCCAGGGGTAGCCATAGTTCAACCGCGCGCAATTTTGGAACCGTTGTGTGGCCGAAAAAATCGGACCTGGGGCGAGGCTGATGCCTTGGGCGAGAGCAAGCTGCAGCAGCTGCAGGGAGTCGACCTGCTCCGGAAACTCGAACCACAGGAAGTATCCCCCGCTGGGGCGTGTGACCCGCGTAGTCGCCGGGAAATGCCGAGCGGCGGAGGCGAGCATGGCGCCTTGTTGCATTTCCAGCGCGTGTCGCAGCTTGCGCAGGTGACGGTCGTAGCCGCCGTGCTGCAGGTAATCGGCGATGGCTGCCTGGGCCGGGACCGAAGGTGAAATGGTGGTCATCAACTTGAGTCGGCTGATCTGCTCGGCGTAACGACCGCCGGCGACCCAGCCGATGCGATAGCCCGGCGCAAGGCTTTTGGAGAATGAGCCGCAGTGCATGACCAAACCGTCGCGGTCATGGCTTTTGACGGGCTTGGGCGGTTCCTGGGTGAAATAGAGCTCGGCGTAGACGTCGTCTTCGATCAGCGGCACCTGGTGCTGTCGCAGCAGCTCGTAAAGCTGCAACTTCTTCGGCTCGCCCATGCTCGCGCCCAGCGGATTCTGCAGGCTGCTCATGAACCAGCACGCTTTGATCGGAAGCTTGGTAAGGCCGTCAGCGAGTGTTTCCAGGTCGATGCCCTCGCGCGGATGCACCGGAATTTCCACCGCTTTGAGCTTGAGCCGCTCCAGTACCTGCAGCGTGGCGTAGAAGGCGGGCGCTTCGATGGCGACCAGATCGCCGGGCTCGGTCACGACCTGCAGACACAGATTCAGCGCCTCCATGGCGCCGGTCGTGATCACCAGTTCGTCCATCGGCAGCATCACGCCGCTGACCATGTAGCGCAGGGCGAGCTGCCGGCGCAGGTCCGGATTGCCGGCCGTCATCTCGGCGACTACCGCGCTGGCCGGCATGTCGCGTACGCACTGTGCCATGGAGCGCGCCAGGCGTTGTAGGGGAAAGAGCTCCGGGCTGGGAAAGGCCGAGCCGAAGGGCACGGTGTCAGGGTCACGTAGCGAGGCGAGCACCGAGAACACCAGCTCGCTGACGCCGACCTCGGTGGTTTCGGCCAGCCGTGGGCCGATCTCGGGTTCGTGCAGCGGCCGCTTGGCGTGTTCGCGAACGAAGTAGCCAGAACGTGCCCGCGCCTGAATCAGGCCACGATCTTCAAGGAGGTAGTAAGCCTGGAACACCGTCGACGGGCTGATTCCATAGGTGCGGCTGGCATGGCGCACCGACGGCACTCTTTCCCCCGGCCCCAGTACGCCGGTGCGGATCAGTTCGGCTATCTCGTCAGCGAATTTTTCGTAGCGCTTCATGCGTCTGGCTCAGCGGCGGCAATGCTAAGTGACGATACTGCACGAAGCGCGGACGGTGCGTCTCGGGTTAAGCGGATCATGACGCGCTCACGGATTGGCCGGCGCGACGAAGGTGCTGTGAGTACTGACGGCGCTGTGCGGATCGTCGAGATCATGAACCTCGAACTGCAGTCTGCGGCTCAGCGCCCGGCTATGGCTGGCATCGGTGAGTGCCACGCTGACCGGCAGATCGGCGATCTCGCCGGGAGCCAGGCTTATTTCGCGTCGACCGTGCAGCTCGAATGGACCCTCGCCGAGCGATATCGCGTACTGCCGGTGCTGTTGGGTCTTGTTGATGACCTTGAGGCTGTACATGTTTTCGATCTGCCCCTGCACGTTTTCGCGATACAGGGTGCGGTCCTTGGTGACATCCAGCGACAGCATCGGTCGAGCATCCAGCTCCCAGACGAAGGCGCCGATCATCAGCAGCAGTGCCGCTGCGTAGCCGATTAGGCGCGGTCGAAACAACCTCGTCCTGCAACCTTGCAGCGCTCGCTCGGATGTATAGCGAACCAATCCGCGTGCGTAGCCCATTTTGTCCATCACGCTGTCGCAAGCGTCTATGCATGCACCGCAGCTGATGCAGTCGAGTTGCAGGCCGTCGCGGATGTCGATGCCGGTTGGGCAGACCTGCACGCACAGCGTGCAGTCGATGCAATCGCCAAGGCCCTGCGCGCTCGGATCGCTGCCCTTGCGGCGTGCACCGCGATTTTCGCCTCGCCCGGCGTCGTAGGAAACTACCAGGGTGTCGGCGTCGAACATTACGCTCTGAAAGCGCGAGTAAGGGCACATGTGCAGGCAGACCTGTTCCCGTAGCCATCCTGCATTGATGTAGGTGGCAGCGGTGAAGAAGAACAGCCAGAAGCCGGCGGTCGGGCCCACATCCAGCGTGAGCAGGTCGCGCACTAGCTCACGTACCGGGGTGAAGTAGCCGACAAAGGCGAGTGCCGTGGCGAGACTCACCGCCAGCCAGAGCACGTGCTTGGCCGTGCGGCGTAACAGTTTCGCGGCTGTCCAGGGCGCAGCGTCGAGCTTGATTCGTTGGCCGCGGTCACCCTCGGTGACCTTCTCCGCCCACATGAAAATCCAGGTCCAGGTGCTTTGTGGGCAGGCGGAGCCGCACCATACGCGGCCGGCCAGCACGGTGACGAAGAACAGGCCGAAGGCCGCGATGATCAGTAATGCCGACAGCAGGATGAAGTCCTGCGGCCAGAAGGTGGCACCGAAGATATGGAACTGCTGTTTGCCCAAGTCCCAGAGCACCGCTTGCCGACCTTCCCAGTTCAGCCACTGGGTGCCGAAATAGAGCAGGAACAAAAGGCCGCCACCCAGCAGGCGCAGAGTGCGGAACAGGCCAGTGAAACTGCGGGTATGAATCGGTCCGCCAGTCTGGGCAGGTGTTAGGCGTATGGGTTTGTTCGGATCAACGCTGTCGATGATCGTGGCGGGAATTCGTTCGGTCATTGTGTCGCCCCATCAGGCATTCAGACGGGGCGGATAATCAGTCCACGATGATATGCATAACAGGCTCAGGTAAAAGCCAAAAATACGGATCAGATAGATTGTGGATGACAATGCGAATGTCTGTTGGCGGAGCGGCCCGCCCGCCGTCTGGGCTCGCGGCCAGGTTCGCTTTCCAATCTGGCAAAGGGCACGGGCAGACCTGCGGCGCTACGCCACAGGCAAATTGGAAAGATCACAGATCTGTGATCCGCTTTTTTCGTGGCTATCTGCACCTGTTTCGCTGCCGCTGCGCCGGGTGATAGTCCTACGCTTGCATCGGTCGCGGGCGCGTGCTGCCATCCGTCGTCTGGCTTTGGCCAATCTGCGTTCTGTTCTGCTGTCGATTAAGGAAACATCATGATTCTCAAAGGCCTGACCTGGCTGGTAGTGCTGCAATTGCTTGGCAGCGTCATCAATCTCTCGCTGCTCCCTGCGTTACCCGGTCCGATCATCGGCATGGTGCTGCTGTTCGGCCTGCTGTTGCTGCGCCGTGGCATTCCTGAGCCACTTGAGAAGACCGCAGCGCTGCTGCTGCAATACCTGCCGCTGTTGCTGATCGTACCGGCGGCGGGAATCATGACCAGCAGCGATGCCTTGCTGGCTGACTTGCTCGCCATTGCGGCCGGCCTGGTGTTGTCGCTTATGGTGACCGTGCCGTTCTGCGGCTGGCTGATGCAACTCCTCATCCGGCGGATGGATCGGCGGCAGGAGGAGCAGGCATGAGTCGTCTGGAATGGAGCCAGGTCTGGGCGATGACGTTGGATCACCCGCTGTTTTCCGTGGCGTTGACGCTAATCGCCTTTCAACTGGCGCTGGCGCTGTACCGGCGCAGCGGCTGGCTGGTGCTGCAGCCGGTGATGATAGGAATGCTGTTGGTTGTCGGAACGCTCTACCTATGCGGAATCGATTATGCGAGCTACCGCGAGGGTGCTTCGATGATCGCCGTGCTGGTCGGCCCCGCGACGGTGGCGTTGGCGGTGCCGCTGTATCGCCATCTCAGGCGCATCCAGCAATTGTTCTGGCCAATCCTCATTACGCTGGTTAGCGGCGGCGTGCTTGGCGTTTTCCTGACACTGGTAATAGCCCGCGCGCTGGGTGCGGACTTGTCGGTATTGATGAGTCTGTCACCCAAGGCCGCAACCATGCCAATCGCCATGCTGGTGGCCGAGCAAATTGGCGGTCTCGCTTCGCTGGCAGCGGTTTTCGTCATGCTTACAGGCGTTATCGGTACTGCGCTGGGACCATGGCTGATGGGCTGGGCCGGTGTGAAACATCCGGCGGCGCGCGGCCTGAGCTACGGCATCAACGCCCACGCCATCGGCACGGCGCGCGCGCTGGAAGAGGGCGATGAATGTGGCGCCTTCGCCGCGCTGGGAATGAGTCTGCTGGGGATTCTCATCGCTTTGTTTCTGCCGCTGGGTTTTGGGTGATTTGCGGCGCTAGGTCGATGATGATCTGGATTAATCACGCTCAGATGTAGTGGTCGGAAGAAAAACAGCCCAAAAATGGCGAAAGCGGCCCGGTTAGAGATTTTTGAATAACTTATTCGACTACTTTCGGGCTGGTACATTGGATGCTGTTCATCTTTTTCTCTGACACTGCAACTGAACATTCTTGAGTAAACTCGCCGGGTGTACTGTTGGAATAATAATTAAATTTAAAGTCAAGGGCGTCGTTGCCGAAGTGAAGGTTTTCGAAGCTCGAGTATGTGTAGCCCTCAGTTAGCGACAAGCCGTTCATTTCACATATGTCCAATTTTTCGACAATATTCCAATCGCCTTGCGGTTTGATTAACTCGAGTCGCAGGCATGGGAAAGGCGATTCGGAATTAAATCTTGTATATCGGAACAAAAGACCATTGATCCGTTTGGTGTTCATTTCCATCGCGTAAGCAGGAATATTGTCTGCCGCAAACGTGCCAGTCGTAGAAAATAAAATAGTAGTGAGCGCTATAAAGGGCTTGTATGTTTTCATTATTCATCCAAAAAATTTGATCTTTTGATGAAACGATCGTTGGGAAGGTTAGTCGGCCAAATCGCTCGATTTTTGATGGCTCTAGTGAAACTTAGTAAGTCGTTATTGGCTACATGCTGTTGAATTTCTGATCGTATGGAGGGCGTATAATCACCGCGGTATCGCAGGTCCACTAATACGTCTTTGATTTTTGGATGAAGCGCTTCCCAATCCGTGCCCCCGAAGGCCTCGATTACATCTCGTTTGTTGCAAATTCTTTTGACGTCCTTCTCCATGGACTCGTATACGAAAAGGAAAAGCACATGCTGCTGTTTCCTTGAAATTTTCTGGCTTCTGATTTCTGCGCTTGCGTTACGTAAGTAATCTCTAGCAAGTTCTTTCTTCAGGCCCTTTCCGCTGTCCAGCCAGGATAGAAGAGGTTCTGATACTCCTGCTGTTTGTAGATCACTCCTAACGTTATGCTGATGCCCAACATCATAACCTCTGCCAATGGTGACTCCAGAGGCCCCTACAGGTGGCCAATGGGCGACCCTACTAAAATACATCGAGCTATCGTCATCATTCCCTTCGACATCAAAAGTTAATTGTCCACGTGGCACGTTTAGCCATTTGATATCGTCTTCGTCATCCGCCGTTCCGACGCATGCAAGTAACCCAATTGGCTGAAAATGCCAAGCCACCCCATCCGCCGCTATCCCATACTTCCCGGCCACATCCTTCCACCACGCTAGTTTCTCTATCCGCTTTTTCTCTTCAACCCAATCCAAGTTCGGGACGGTTGGGCTGTGGTCCATCAGCTCATCCAACTCATCCCATTTACCCGGATTCCAGAACCATTCGCTTTCGTGGCGGGTAATCAGCTGGGCGATGGACTGGGCGTGCCAGGGTTTACTTATGGCGGTGCGGATTTCTTCTAGGGTGATTTTCCGGTCGCCGTTTCCGTCAAGGATGGCGTGCAAGCGCTGCTTGATCGGGCCTTTGTCGGACAAGTCGATCATGCTTTGATAATTGGCCCGCTCATCATCAGTCAAACGGCGGAGGGCTTCGAGGTGATAGGCCAAAGCCCCGGCTGAGCGTTCGCTATTTTCGATGAAGTCGTAGCCCTCCCATTCCCAAGGGCTGTGGCGAGTGGTGATCATCTCCTGTTCAGCCAGCCAGCCGCTGATCGGTTTGCCGTCCTGGTCAGCCAGCAGATTATCGAGCCGCCACCAGCGGATCTCTGGGGTACCCGACATGGCCCCGGTGCTGGGCGGCACGACAAGCTTGGCGTCGGCGGGCAGGCTGTCGAGCAGGCTTTGCGGGAGGATCAGGTCAACGCCGATTGTGACGCCCTCATCGCTGATATTAGGTGGGTTGTTGGCGCTAATACCTGCGCGGTGCGGGATAAGTTTGCTGGCGCCCTTATGAATTTTCAGAAGGGTTTTTTGTTCGTCCGGCAGGCGAGCGGCGTGTGCTCGGCTCGACGCGATGAATGCGGGTACGTCCTCACAGCTGAACACCTCCAGGTGCAGCAGCGCCTGAGGCATGCCCTCGCTTTGATTCTGATATTGGCCAAGGTGGCCGATAAGGGCGCCGGCCTTGATCGATATCGGAGTGTCCAATACCACCACCTTGTCCTTGGTCTGGGGTTCGTATTGCGCTTTGAGAAATTTGTTCGCGAGGTAACCCGGCAGGTTTTCCTCGCCGCCGGTAGGCTCCAGCGCTGGTACCGCCGAGCCGCTGACGATGCTCAGCAGTTTGCAGAAATCGCCATCGTTGGCACCGATCTTGACCCGTGCTCCGTTGGCTAAAGCGGCCAGAATGGGCGCGTTCTGGCTGGCCTCGGCGCGCACATTGAGGCTCGAGCCCTGGGTTTCGACCCGATATGTCCCGTCAGCCCAGAATTCCGGACGTGGCAGGGTTGTTCGGTGTTGGTAACCGGCCCATTCCTGCAAATGCATATACAGGCTGTAGAAGGTCAGCGCTGGCGCGATGGACGTAGACGTTTTGCCTAGCGGTGGTAGCGCCAAGCGATGCCTCACCAAGACGAACCCCGTGGAGAAAGGCGCCCGTTTGATCAGCGGGATGTCGCCTGTGTATTCGCTGATCGGATATTGCTCGTCGATACGGTAAGCGATTACTTCACCATCGGCGATGCAACGAACACTGGACTGATCGAAGACCGTGTCGGTGCCTTTGTCAAAATGCACTCCGCCATGCCACAGGCCGTTCGCCCCCATTGGATAATGTCCGCCGTTGGCTTTGGCCAGGCTGGTCAAGTTTGCGAGCGGACTGGCGGCATTGCCGGCAAAGGGATAACTCCAGTTTATAACGCTGTCAGGCATCGCCACGATCCTTGTTCTGCATGGGGCGGACATCATTGTCCGCGCTTGTTTTTCCGTCCGATTAACCGGCTAAGCTCAGCTCTCACTTGGCCGCGCAAACCATGCGACAAAGCAGTCCTGTGATGCAATTGAACAGCGCAGTTTTATGGCCTGATTCGCAGCAATAGCCCCGACTGCGCAATGAGTTGCGCAGTCGGGCTGCTAATTTCGTGTGTTTAATTGATGGTCATGCCGCCGGTATCCGAGGCAGCACGGGTTTGGCTACAGCATCCAGTGAAAAGGACGCTGTACGAGACGATGTATCTCATCTTCCACCTCCCGCTGGCTTGTCTGATGGCTGTTGTTGCGCTCGGACAATCTGCGCCTAGGATTAACAGCCACCACCAGGAGTGATCCCATGTTCGAGCAGTTTCAGCGAGACGAGTGTGAAGTCAACGGCGTGCGAATTGCTTATCGCAAAGCGGGTTCCGGGCCGCCCTTGCTACTGCTTCACGGC
Organism: Stutzerimonas stutzeri; assembly: GCF_024448715.1. GTDB lineage: Bacteria > Pseudomonadota > Gammaproteobacteria > Pseudomonadales > Pseudomonadaceae > Stutzerimonas > Stutzerimonas stutzeri_AR. The sequence goes on along the minus strand of NZ_JAMOHZ010000003.1, from coordinate 457,280 downwards.
TACCCGCAGACCCATGTCATCTGGCATAGAGTTGCCGATCAGCTGGCTGAACGTTTCACCGTCGTGGCGGCTGACTTGCGCGGCTACGGCGATAGCAGCAAGCCGGAGGGCGGCAGAGATCACATCGCCTATAGCAAACGGGAAATGGCGCGCGATCAAGTCGAGTTGATGCGGGCGCTTGGCTTCGGGCGCTTCGACATCATCGCCCATGACCGAGGCGCGCGAGTCAGCCATCGGTTGGCGATGGACTTTCCGGCAGCTGTGCGCTGCCTCGTCTTGCTCGACATCGCGCCAACCCTGGCCATGTACAGCCAGACCGATGAAACCTTCGCTCGCGCCTATTGGCACTGGTTTTTCCTGATTCGCCCGGCGCCGCTCCCGGAAACCCTGCTCGAAGCTGACCCGGAGCTGATCCTGCGCACTGCCGTCGCCACCCGCGCCGACCACGTGCATCCCTTCAGCGATGCCGCCTATGCCGAGTATCTGCGCTGCATGAAGCTGCCCGGCACTATCCATGCGTTTTGCGAGGACTATCGCGCAAGTGCCGGTATCGATCTTCAGCACGACCGCGAAGACCGCGCCGCTGGCCGGCGCATCGAAGCGCCATTGCTGGTGCTCTGGGGCGCCAAAGGCGTCATCGAACGTTGCTTCGATCCACTGAAGGAGTGGCGCGAGGTAGCGACGAACGTACAGGGCAAAGCGCTGCCGGCTGGTCATTACATACCGGAAGAGGTGCCCGATCTGTTGCTGGAGGAGGCGCTGGGATTTCTGGCGTAACCGAAAAACGACAACAACGTTGATTTATCGAATTTTCAGATCTATTTATGCTGGAAAATCCACCCATGGGTCGAGCATTTCAATAGAAGATGACCTCAATCATCGCCCGATAGCGCTTTAACCCCTCGCCGGGCTGATATCACTCAGAGGCTATCGAACGATTGTTGAGTCCTACCGAATACACAACCCAGAAAGAGGAAACAGAGATGGCGAAGATTCTCGTGCTGTACCACTCGATGTACGGTCACATCGAAACCATGGCCAACGCGGTAGCCGAAGGCGCGCGCCGCGTTCAGGGCGCCGAAGTGACCCTCAAGCGCGTGCCGGAAACCATGCCGGCGGAAGCTTTCAAGAACGCAGGCGGAAAGGTCGATCAGGCCGCGCCGGTGGCCAGCCCGGCCGAGCTCGCCGATTACGATGCGATCATTTTTGGTACGCCGACACGCTTCGGCAACATGTCCGGGCAGATGCGCAACTTCCTCGATCAGACCGGCGGCCTCTGGGCCAAGGGCGCGCTGCACGGCAAGGTTGCCAGCGTGTTCACCTCCACCGGAACCGGCGGTGGGCAGGAAATGACCATCACCTCCACCTGGACGACTCTGGCGCACCACGGAATGATCATTGTGCCGACCGGCTATGGGATCGGTGAGTTCTTCGATATCTCCGAAACCAACGGCGGTACGCCTTATGGCGCATCGACCATCGCGGGTGGCGATGGCTCGCGTCAACCATCGAACAAGGAGCTGACCATTGCTCGCTATCAGGGTGAGCTGGTGGCTCAGGTCACGACAAAGTTGAAAAACTAAAGCTGTCGACGCGGTGTTGGGCGGTTCAGGCCGTCTACACCGCGTGCTTATCCTGATCAGTCGCGACTCACCGCTCGTTTAGCAACAAGCCATACATCAGTTCATCAACGCAGCTCTCATCGGAGGCACGCTTGTAGGCGGCCCGTTGAGTACCTTCGTGGATAAACCCGAAGCGTTCGTAGAAGGCGATCGCACGCGGATTATCTGCCTCCACCGTCAACTCGACTCGGGTGATACCGGCGTTGCGCAGCCGGGAGAGGGCATCGCCCATCATCGTTCTGGCTATCCCGCTGCCTTTCACCTGCGGCGCTACCGCCAGGGTTCCCAGATAGGCAACATGCGCGGCGCGTCCCAAATGCCGTTGCGCCTTGTAAAAGCCCTGTACGCAGCCCCCGACTTCGTACACGTAGAAGCAGCCGCTCTCGAACAATGGATCGAACACCTTGCCGAAGCCCTCCCGCGGCATCGGGTCGAAGCCGAGAAAGGGCACTACTTCTTCGTGCATGTAGATGTCGTAGACGCGGTCCAAGTCGGCTGGGGTCGCGAGTCGGCGCATGTGTCTCTCCGTAATGTCCTGTGCGCATTGGCTGCAAATGGAGTTCTGATGCTCATCGTCAGGTACCGGTTGGGCGATTGCGGTGATAATGCCGCGACAGTCATTCTGCTCATCGCCAACCAGGGATTAACTAATGGTGATATTCGAGATCAACAAGCAGCTTAGCCCCGAAACCTACCGTCAACAGACTCGCCGCAGCACGCTGATCGTCGCCGTGACCTTCGCGGTACTGGCCATGGGGCTGGCCGCCCTGGCGGTCGCAGTGTTCGGCGAGGCGGGCGGGGATAACCTCCTTTGGAATGCTGCGGGCGTCGCTGCCGGACTGCTGCTGACCATTGCGCTTGTGCGTTCGGTGTACTGGAAGCAGCCTTGGATGAGTTGTGCGGCCTATGGCTGGCGCCTCAAGCGCAGCCTGATGCGTGTGACCAACGTCATGCATCACGTCACTGCCGGTGTGTCCGTTGGCGATTTGGATGCGATGAAATTGTTGCGTTTCTACCATTTAGGTTTGACGCAAATGCATCAGTTGGACGGCAACAGCGCGGCCCTGAGCGAGGCAACTCGCGAGATCGATCGACACCGGGAAGCGTTGGATGCGCGTGGAATTGAAACCGATCAGAACCGGCTGGACTCCGACTGGCTCGAATCGGTAAAGCGCTTCGCTGCAACGACCTAAGCACGCTATCTGTGCTCCGCTTTCGCATACGCGCCGCAGTATCCGCTCGGGCCGCAAAGTGCTGGCCTCTGGCTTGTAACAGGCTGCGGCATTCATACTCGGCAAGTGGCTAGCCGACAACGCCGCTGGCCACGCGGAATGCCAAAACGCCCCGTAAGCCAGGAATCTCTAATGAAAAGGCTTTATCTGTTCGGCTTAATCGCCGGCCTTTCGCTTCATGCTGCCGCCGCTAAGACCGGACCTGATTTGCTGGATGACAAACCAGCCTTCATTGCCAGCTTGATAGAACAAATGACGCTCGAAGAAAAGATCGGACAATTGCGTTTGATCAGCATCGGCGCGGACATGCCACGACCACGCATTCTTAAGGAACTGGCTGCGGGACATATTGGCGGAACCTTCAACACCGTCACCCGGCAAGACAATCGGCCAATGCAAGATGCCGCGCTGCAGAGCCGGCTGAAGATCCCGATCTTCTTCGCTTACGACGTTGTGCATGGGCACCGAACAATCTTCCCCATCGGTCTGGGGTTGGCGTCGAGCTGGGACTTGGACGTAATTGCCAAGAGCGGGCGCGTGTCGGCCATCGAAGCCAGCGCCGACGGGCTGGATATGACGTTCGCCCCCATGGTCGATATTTCCCGCGATCCTCGCTGGGGCCGCACCTCCGAAGGTTACGGCGAAGATCCTTATTTAGTTTCGGAAATTGCCCGCACCATGGTTAAGGCCTATCAGGGCGAATCGCCTGCGGCCTCCGACAGCGTGACCGCCAGCGTCAAACATTTCGCCCTTTATGGCGCGGTTGAAGGCGGGCGTGACTACAACGTGGTGGATATGAGCCCGATGCGCATGCACCAGGACTTTTTGCCGCCTTATCGCGCCGCCATCGACGCGGGGGCGGGCGGGGTGATGGTCGCGCTGAATTCCATCAACGGCGTGCCGGCGAGCGCCAATACATGGCTGCTACAGGATCTGCTAAGGCGAGACTGGGGCTTTGACGGCGTCACCGTCAGCGACCACGGCGCCATCAGCGAACTGATGCGCCACGGTGTGGCACGCGACGGGCGTGAGGCCGCTCGACTGGCGATCAAGGCTGGCATCGACATGAGCATGGCCGATTCGCTGTATCGCCAGGAGTTGCCAGCGTTGGTCGAGGCGGGCGATGTCGAAATCGGGGAAATCGACTCGGCTGTGCGCGAGGTGCTGGGCGCTAAGTACGACATGGGCCTGTTCCATGACCCCTACCGGAGAATTGGCGTAGCCCGGGATGACCCAAAAGACACTAACGCCGAAAGCCGTCTGCACCGCGAGGCCGCGAGAGACGTTGCTCGCCAGTCGATCGTGCTGTTGGAGAACCACGACCAAACGCTGCCGTTGAAGAAGGGAGGCACCATCGCCTTGGTCGGCCCGCTGGCGGATTCGTACGTGGACATGATGGGCAGCTGGTCGGCGGCGGGCGTCGCTAAACAGTCGGTGACGTTGCGCCAAGGGATGCTCGACGCGCTGGGCGACGAGGCTGTCCTGCTCCATGCGCGCGGGGCCAACATCACCGACGACCAGCATATGGTCGAGTACTTGAACTTCCTCAACTGGGACGATCCCGAGGTGGTGCAGGACCCTCGCCCAGCGGACGAGATGATTGCCGAAGCGGTAGCCGCCGCCGAGCAGGCCGATGTGATCGTCGCCGCGGTGGGTGAATCGCGTGGCATGTCCCACGAGGCATCGAGCCGCACCAGTCTGCAAATCCCGCCGAGCCAGCAGGCGTTGCTAAAGGCATTGAAAAAAACCGGCAAGCCTCTGGTGCTGGTGCTGATGAACGGCCGGCCGCTGGAGCTCAACTGGGCAAAGGCGAACGCCGAAGCAATCGTGGAAACCTGGTTCAGTGGCACCGAAGGCGGTCATGCCATCGCCGACGTGCTGTTCGGCGATTACAACCCGTCCGGCAAGCTGCCGATTTCGTTCCCGCGTTCGGTGGGGCAGATTCCCACCTACTACAACCACCTGCGCGTCGGTCGGCCTTATGTCGAGGGCAAGCCTGGCAACTACACCTCACAGTATTTCGAAGAGCCCAACGGCCCGCTGTACCCCTTCGGTTATGGCTTGAGTTACACCGGTTTCGAACTGTCCAAGGTGCGTTTGTCGAGCCCGACCCTGCCACGCGAAGGCACGCTTGAGGCAAGCGTGACGGTAAAGAATACCGGCCAGCGCGATGGTGCCACTGTCGTGCAGCTGTACATTCAGGATCTGGTGGCCTCGGTAATCCGCCCGGTAAAGGAGCTCAAGGCCTTTCGCAAGGTCGTCCTCAAAGCGGGCGAGGAGCGAGAGATTCGTTTCAGCCTCGACGAAGACGACCTGAAGTTCGTCAATGCCCAGCTGCAACGGGTGGCCGAATCGGGTGAGTTCGAGGTGCAGATCGGGTTGGATTCGCAGCACGTGAAGCAGCAGCGTTTCGTGCTGGAGTGATTGCGATGGTTGCGATGGTTGCGCCAATCCGATATCAGCCCGCCCGGGGCGGGCTGCAGGAAAAAATCGTCCCAGAGGTAGCTATCCGGCCAATTGCCGGCATGGGATGATCTCGCCGCTTCGATTACTAACCACGGGCCGGGGAATCATTTTCCGCTGCGGCAGACCAACGAAAGCAAACCGGCCGGATAACGGCCGGAGGAAATCGTGTAGCTCAGGAGGCGATGTGTCACGTTTTTTTAATTTCATAACAGCCGCTCGCAAAGGTGGGGTACTGGGCGTGGCGCTGAGCTTGTCCATGGCTCTGGTGACGGGTAATAGCTGGGCTTTCGGTATCGAAGACGTTGCCGTAAAAGCCGAGAAATTGGCTGCAGAACGCTACGTAGCACCACAGAGCAATCTGCCGGCGGTATTCCGCAGCATGGCGTTCGGTGACTATCAGCAACTGCGCTTTCGTGGCGACAAGGCACTGTGGCACGAGGCGGAGACGCCGTTCGAGTTGCAGTTCTACCATCAGGGCATGCACTTCGACGTGCCGGTAAAAATTAACGAGATCACCGCGGCGGGCGTCGAAGAGATTCGCTACGACCCGGAAATGTTCGATTTCGGCAAGGTGCAGATCGAGCCCGCGGCGCTGGAAAATCTCGGCTTCGCCGGTTTCAAGGTGCTGTATCCGCTGAACAAGCCGGACAAGGCGGACGAGTTGATGACGCTGCTCGGCGCCAGCTATTTCCGCGTGGTTGGAAAAGGCCAGGTCTATGGCTTGTCGGCGCGTGGCCTGGCGATCGATACCGCGCTGCCCGGTGGGGAGGAGTTTCCGCGCTTCCGCGAGTTTTGGGTGGAGCGTCCGCAGGCCGACCGTCGCAATCTGGTGATCTACGCGCTGCTGGATTCACCTCGCGCAACTGGCGCCTACCGCATGGTGGTGACGCCCGGTAAGGACAGCACTGTCGACGTGCAGGCGCGGGTCTACTTGCGCCAACCGGTCGAAAAGCTCGGCATCGGTGCCTTGACCAGCATGTATCTGTTCGGCGCCAACCAGCCCAGCAGCCAGCTCAACTATCGACCGCAGCTTCACGACTCCGAAGGGCTGGCGATTCATACGGGCGACAACGAATGGATCTGGCGACCGCTGAACAATCCCAAGCGTCTATCGATCAGTAGCTATAGCGTCGAAAATCCTCGTGGCTTCGGCCTGCTCCAGCGCACTCGGGATTTTGGCCGTTACGAGGATCTGGACGATCGCTACGATCTGCGCCCAAGCGGATGGGTCGAGCCGCGTGGCGATTGGGGCAAGGGGCGAGTGGAGTTGATTGAGATTCCCACACCCGATGAAACCAACGACAACATCGTTGCTTTCTGGGTCCCCGAAGAGCCGCCGCAGCCGGGCACGCCGCTGGATTTCGGTTATACCCTGCACTTCACCATGGACGAGCCGGCGCTCCATGACCCGGCGCTAGCCTGGGTCATGCAGACGCGCCTTTCCGCTGGTGACGTCAAGCAATCTAACTTGATCCGTCAGCCCGACGGCAGCACCGCGCTAATCGTCGATTTCGTCGGTCCAAACCTGGCCAAGCTGCCGGCGGATGCGCTGGTGAGCACCCAGGTCAGTGTCGGCGATAACGCCGAGCTGGTGGAAAACAACCTGCGGCACAACCCCGTGACCAAGGGTTGGCGCTTGACCTTGCGGCTGAAGGTGCGCGACCCAGCCCGGCCGGTAGAGCTGCGGGCAGCCCTGGTGGAAGGCGAGAAGACACTTTCCGAAACCTGGAGCTACCAGATTCCGTCCCATGAATAACCCAGTGGAGCCACCGATTACGGGACGTTATATCGACCAACTGCCTCTCAGTGCCGAACAGCGCGAAGCCCTGGCTCGCGAGACGGAGCGAGAAGGCGGCGAGCTGGACGATCTGCATCGCGTCCTGGCCCGTACCGCACCGACCGTTGGCGTTAGTGAGCCGAGCGCAGGCGGTTTGCTGGGCTCGGTCGCCGCGCGGCTGAAGCTCGGCTGGGGCGAAACCCTGGAGCGTGGTCGGGCGCTGGCGCGCGATGACCAAGGCCGCGTCTGTATTCAGTCAACGCCGCCGATCGTGCGCACCCGGATGGTGCCGGAGCCCTGGCATACCAACGTGCTGCGCCTGAGCTGGTGGCGCCTGCTGCGTAAGAAGAACCGCGCGGTCGACATACCGCCAGCGCCGGAAATCAACCGTTCCGGATGGCGTCAGGTTGCCGGGGTTCGTCGCAGCATCCTGCTGTTGCTGATGCTGGTGCAGACTGTCATCGCAACCTGGCATATGAAATCCGTGCTGCCTTATCAGGGCTGGGCACTGGTGAATCTGCAGGAGGTGTTTCAGCAGCCGCTGCAGCAGTCGGCGAGTCAGATTCTTCCGTATGTGGTGCAGACGAGCATCCTGCTGCTCTTCGCATTGCTGTTCTGCTGGGTGTCGGTAGGGTTCTGGACCGCGTTGATGGGTTTTTTCCAGCTACTCAAGGGTCGTGATCGCTACAACATTTCAGCCACCACCCTCGGTGACGAGCCGATTCCGGACGATGCACGCACGGCCCTGGTGATGCCCATCGCCAACGAGGATGTACCGAGAGTATTTGCTGGACTGCGCGCCACCTACGAGTCGCTCAAGGCGACAGGGCAGATCAAGCATTTCGACATTTTCGTTCTCAGCGACAGCAACGATCCGGACACCTGCGTTGCCGAGCAGAAGGCGTGGCTGGAGTTGTGTCGCGAGGTCGACGGCTTCGGCCACATCTTCTACCGCCGCCGTCGGCGCAGGGTGAAGCGCAAGAGCGGCAACATCGATGACTTTTGTCGCCGCTGGGGTAGCAGCTATCGCTACATGGTGGTGCTCGATGCAGACAGCGTAATGAGCGGCGAATGCCTGACGAGCCTGGTGCGGCTGATGGAAGCCAATCCTGGTGCCGGCATCATCCAGACCGCACCGAAGGCGTCGGGCATGGATACGCTTTATGCACGGATGCAGCAATTCGCTACGCGGGTTTACGGACCGTTGTTCACCGCCGGCCTCAATTTCTGGCAGCTGGGCGAATCCCATTACTGGGGGCATAACGCGATCATCCGGGTCAAGCCCTTCATCGAGCATTGCGCCTTGGCGCCGCTACCCGGCAAAGGGTCGTTCGCCGGCGATATCCTTTCTCATGACTTCGTCGAAGCCGCGCTGATGCGGCGGGCTGGTTGGGGCGTGTGGATCGCCTATGACCTGCCGGGTAGTTACGAAGAGTTGCCGCCGAACCTGCTCGACGAGCTCAAGCGCGACCGCCGCTGGTGCCACGGCAACCTGATGAATTTCCGACTGTTCCTGGTCAAGGGCATGCACACCGTGCATCGGTTCGTGTTCCTTACCGGCGTCATGTCGTATCTATCGGCACCGCTCTGGTTTGTTTTCCTGGCTTTGTCGACCGGGCTACTGGCGATTCACACGCTGATGGTGCCGGAATACTTCCTGCAGCCGAACCAGCTGTATCCGCTATGGCCGCAATGGCATCCGCGTGAAGCCATCGCGCTGTTCTCGGCGACGCTGACGTTGCTGTTCCTGCCCAAACTTCTCAGCGTACTGCTGATCTGGATCCAAGGCGCGCACGAGTACGGTGGACGTATTCGCTTGTTGTTGTCGATGCTGCTGGAAACGCTGTTCTCGATGCTGGCAGCGCCGGTACGCATGCTGTTTCATACGGTATTCGTCACAGCCGCGTTTCTCGGCTGGTCCGTGCAGTGGAACTCGCCCCAGCGCGCCGACAACGCCACGCCATGGGGCGAAGCGCTACGTCGCCACGGCTCGCAGATGCTGCTGGGCGTGCTCTGGACGGCGCTGGTGGCTTGGCTCGATCCGGCATTTCTGTGGTGGCTGGCACCCATTGTGGTGTCGCTGATCCTCTCGGCGCCGGTCTCGGTGATCACCAGTCGCACCGGGCTCGGCCTGGCTGCCTTCCGGTGCAAGTTGTTCCTGATTCCCGAGGAGTTCAACCCGCCGCAGGAGCTGGCTTCGACCGATCGCTATACTCGGCAGAACCAGGAAAATGCGCTGCACGATGGCTTTATCGCTGCGACGGTGGATCCGATCTACAACGCGCTGGTGTGCGGCATGGCGCGGGCGCGGCATGCCAAGGTAGTGAAAGGCGCCGAGGTGCTGCGCGAGCAGCGCATGCTGCAGATCCTCGATGCCGGACCCAACGGCACCGCCGAAGCGGCACGCTGGCGTCTGCTCAACGACCCGGACGGCATGGCGCATCTGCATCAGCGCGTCTGGCAGGACCAGCGTTACCAGACGTGGCGCGATGCCTATCGTCCACTTGGCGTAAGCGAGGTGACGCAAGCGTCGCCAGTCGAGAGCCTGCAGAGTTAGCGCTCTTGAGGCAACGCGGTAATCGCGGGCTCCTCGTAAAAGCGAGCTAGCTCGCGACGCGTTCCATAGGCTGCGCCGGGCCATAATCGGGCCGGCGCTCCAGTGCATCGACATTCGCGACCGAGGTCGCTCCTACATGCTCAGTGTTTACATCCTCGGGGCCGGTGGCCCACCGCCTCAGACCTGCCGATAGACGCGAACAAGTCCGTAGGAGCGAGCTTGCTCGCGAAGCCGTTCCAAACCCCGCAGGCAGCCCCGTCAATGAACGTGCTTGCTGCCATCGGCGTGATGATGGATGTCAAGGTATGCCGGGGGCAGCCGTCAGCAGCGTCGTGATGGTTTTAAGCATGTGCCGGGCCTCAGAACCAGAGTCGGATACCCGCCACCAGGCGGGCGTCGCTCGTATCTTCCCCCTCGGCGCGTAGCAAGTCTGCGCTATTGCCGTAGGCGCGGTCCCAAATGACCCCCACGTAAGGCGCGAACTGCCGGTTGATCTCATAACGCAGGCGCAGCCCGACGCCGACATCGCTCAGGCCTGAACCGACGCCGCGGCGATCGTCGTTGCGCCCGTACAGGTTGATTTCCGCGATGGGCTGCAAGACCCAGCGCTGGGTCAGCAGGATGTCGTATTCAGCCTCCAGGCGCAGCGCGCTTTGGCCGCCTTCGCCGATGAAGGCGGTGGCTTCGGTTTCCAGGCCATACAGCAGCATCCCCTGTATGCCGAAGGCGGCCCAGGTCTGCGGCGAGCCGGGTTTGAAGTCCTGACGAACACCCGCAACAGTTTCCCACCAGGGGCTAATGGCATGGCTCCAGAGCAGCTGCAGTTCGGCCTCTTCGGTATGGTCGTCGGTTCGCTCACCCTCGGAACGAAACGCCAGGCGATCGATATCGCCACCGGCCCAACCGCTGATATCCCAGGCCAGGCTGCTGCCATCGTCGGCGTCCTGCCATTCCAACTCGTCAGCGACGAACAGAAAGTGCGTGCCGCCTTGGTGCATCTGGTGCGCGGGCAGTTCAGGAAAGGCGGCGGTGCGGTCGTCGGGCCTGATTGTCGGTACGGGCGGGCGGCTCGCTTGCCTTGGTGGAATACCGGTTGCGGGTGGATGCGGCATCTCATCGGCCGAATGGTCCATGGCGCCATGATCCATATCGCTCGGAATAGGCGTTGCGCTGCCATGGCTCATTCCCGAGTGATCCATCGGCTCGGACGCGACCGGTGCATGACCGCCATGCTCCGTATGGCTCGGACGATCCATGGATTCTTGCGCCTGGCCGAGCGCAGCGCTCAGGGTCAAGGCGATGGCCAGCGGTATCTTAATGGTCATGCTGATGCCCCTTTTCAGCGCCCGCCTGCGGCGTATGCACGTGCTTCTCCGATTCCTCAACGCGGACTTCGCGGAACATCCCGAGGTCCATGTGCATCAGCATGTGGCAGTGATAGGCCCAGCGCCCGAGGGCGTCGGCGGTTACGCGGTAGCTGCGTTTCGAGCCGGGCGGCATGTCGATGGTGTGCTTGCGTACTTGAAAGTTGCCGTGTTCGTCCTCCAGGTCGCTCCACATGCCATGCAGGTGAATGGGGTGATGCATCATGGTGTCGTTGACCAGCACGAAGCGCACCCGCTCACCGTACTTGAGGCGGACCGGCTCGGCGTCGGCGAAGGGAATGCCGTCGAACGACCAGGCGAAGCGTTCCATGTGGCCGGTCAGGTGCAACTCGATGGTGTGCATTGGCTCACGACCGTCAGGGTCAGGAAATGTGCTGCGCAGGTCGGCGTAGGTCAAAACACGGCGACCGTTGTCGCGCAGGCCGATGCCGGGATCATTCAGCTTGGGCACCGGCATCATGGTCTGCATGTCCACTAGCGGATTGTCGTTCTCGCTCGCGGGATGAGCCTGCATCTCCACCTGCCCGCCGGCATCTGCCATGCCGGTATGCCCCATGGCGGAGTGATCCATGCCGGCCATATCGCCATGGCCCATGTCTTCCATGCTCAGTTCCGGCCGTGGATCAAGCTCGGGTACCGGTGCACTCAGGCCGTCACGCACTGCCAGCGTGCCGCGGGCGAATCCGCTGCGGTCCATGGATTGAGCGAAGAGGGTATAAGCGCTCTGGCTGCCATCCGGGGTGACAAGAACGTCGACCGTTTCCGCCACTGCCAAACGCAGCTCGTCGACTTCCACAGGCTCGACGGTCTGACCGTCAACGGCCACCACGGTGAGCTTCAGGCCGGGGATGCGGAAGTCGAAATAAGTCATCGCCGAGCCGTTGATCAGCCGCAGGCGGATTCGCTCGCCAGCTTCGAACAGGCCGGTCCAGTTGCCGTCCGGCGCTTGGCCGTTGAGCAGATAGGTATAGGTTTCACCGCTGATATCGGCGAGATCGGTGGGCGTCATCTTCATCTTGGCCCAGGCCCAGCGATTGCCGAGCGTCTCGCGCCAGCCCTGCTCGGCCACGTCGTTGATGAAGTCGCCAACCGTGCGACGGCCGCGGTTGTAGTAGTCGGACTGCTTTTTCAGCTTGTCGAGTACCCGCGCCGGGCTTTCGTCGGTCCAGTCGGTGAGCATCACCACATAGTCACGCTCGTATTGGAAAGGCTCCGGCTGCAGCGGATCAATCACCAGCGGGCCGTAGACGCCGAGCTGCTCCTGAAAGGCCGAGTGGCTGTGGTACCAGTAAGTGCCGCTCTGCTTCACCTTGAAGCGGTATTCGTACATGCCGTCCGGTGCGATGCCGGCAAAGCTGAAGCCGGGTACGCCGTCCATATTGGCCGGCAGCAGGATGCCGTGCCAATGAATAGAGGTGTCCTGTGGCAGACGGTTGTGTACCCGCAGCGTCACGGTATCGCCTTCACGCCAGCGCAGCAGCGGGCCGGGAATGCTGCCGTTAATGGCCATGGCGGTGCGTTCGCGACCGCTGAAGTTGACACCGAGCGAGTCGATGGTCAGATCGAACTGGGTGCCGGCCAGCACACCCTGTTCGCTCGACTGACCGGGGCGCGCTACGGCCCATACAGGCTGACGCCAGATGCCCAGTCCGGCAACGATGCCACTGGCGGCCAGGCTTTTGACGAAGGTTCGCCGCGAAGATGTGGATTGCATGACGGCCCTGCTCGGTCAGCTGTCCTTTTTTACGGCCTGCCCACGCTCGGCGCGAGGTTGCCACTGATACGGCTACGATGGCAGCCGTGCCAGTCAGTCCGCTGGATATTCCGCGATTAACACATCCTTGCCACCAGTTGTCAGACCGATCACCTGATAGGCCTGCGCGGGCTGGCCGTAATCCATGCCAGGAGAGCCCGCGGGCATCCCCGGCACGGCCACACCGGCGAGGTCGTTTCGCTGCTTCAATTCATGGATCTGCGCCACTGACACGTGCCCTTCAACGAACTTGCCGCCGATCACACCGGTGTGGCAGGAGGCCAGGCGCGGTGCCACGCCGAGGCCTTGCTTGACCGCGCTCATGTTGCTTTCGACATGGTCGCGTACCTCGAAACCATTAGCCTGGAGGTACTTGACCCAGTCCTTGCAACAGCCGCAATTGGCGTCGCGGTGAACGTCGATGATCTCGGCGGCCTGTGCGCTACCGGCCATGAACAGGGCGGCAAAGATGGCGAGTTTCAGTTTCATACGCGTACTCCAGAAGATTGGCCCAAATGAACTTAGCGACAACCGCAGCCGCTGCCACAACCGGTTTTAGCCGCGGTCGTTGGCGTTGTGTTGCTCGCTGCTTGCGCCGGATAACCAGCGTCGTCCAGAGCAGTGATCAGCGCCGTGCTGTCGGCGTTGCCCTCGACCCGAACCAGACCGGTGTTGAGGTCCACTTCGACGCGATTGACGCCGGCCACGGGTGTCAGCGCCTGGTTCACATGGCGAACGCATGAGCCGCAGGTCATGCCCTGTACTTGAAGATCGATGGTGGTCATGAGAAGTCCTCAGCTAGTCGCCGGTCATTCCGGCTTGGTTGGATCTTCAACCTTTCCCTAATGGCAAGGTCAAGCAGCCGACGCAGCCTCGTTTTCTGCTGTCAAAATAGCCGTTCGCTCCTTTCGCCAAGCTGAGCGGAACATTACTTTTCTGTCAGCTTCTGGCTCGTCGCACTCGATAGCTGCACACTCATTTCATGGTTTGAAAGGATGAGTCGATGAAACTTCTGGTCGCCGAAGACGAGCCAAAAACCGGCATCTATCTGCAGCAGGGCTTGAGCGAGGCGGGCTTCACCGTCGACCGTGTCACCACCGGCACCGATGCGCTGCAGTTCGTGCTGAGCGCACCGTACGACTTGCTGATTCTCGATGTGATGATGCCTGGGCTGAATGGCTGGGAAGTGCTGCGCATGGTGCGCGCCTCGGGCAACGAGGTGCCGGTGCTGTTTCTTACCGCACGTGATCGCGTCGAAGACCGGGTCAAGGGGCTGGAGCTGGGCGCCGACGATTATCTGGTCAAGCCGTTCGCCTTTTCGGAACTGCTGGCGCGGGTGCGCACGCTGCTGCGCCGGGGCAACGCTGCGGCTCTGCAGACGCAGCTGAAGATTGCCGATCTCGAGGTCGACCTGATGAAGCGCAGGGCCATACGTGGCGGCGAGCGCATCGATCTCACCGCCAAGGAGTTCGCGCTGCTGGAATTGCTGCTGCGTCGGCGCGGCGAGGTGCTGCCCAAGTCGCTGATCGCTTCGCAGGTCTGGGACATGAATTTCGATAGCGACACCAACGTCATCGAGGTAGCGATCCGCAGGCTCAGAGCGAAAATCGACGACGGCTTCGAACCCAAGCTGATCCACACAGCACGCGGCATGGGCTATATGCTCGACGAGCCGAATGTGCCATGAAGCGGCTATCGCTCACCGCGCGGCTCAGTCTGATGTTCATGCTCGCCGTCACCGGCGTGTTGGGGGCGGCTGGATACTTCTTCAACCAGATGAGTCAGCATCACTTCGACGAACTTGATCGGCACACGCTGGAGGAAAAATTCCAAGCCACTCGAAGCCTGCTACAACAGCTCGATGGTCTGGCGCAGTTCGACGAGTTGCGCCCGCAACTTCAGGCCCTGCTGGGCGGCCATAGCGAACTCTCTGTGCGGATATTCGATGCGCAGGGTCGGCTGCTGTTCGCCGACGCGGGCGCTGTGCCGCCGGTTGGCGCTCATGTGTATCCGGCGGCCGACAGCGACGGTGAGGTGCAGCACGACGGCCGCGTCTGGCGCAGCAGGACCGGCTCGGTGGCGGCGGCCGGTCAGTCGTTGCGCGTCGTGCTGGCTCTTGATGTCACCACTCACAAGGTCTTCTTCCACACCCTCACGGGCTGGCTCTGGGGTGCGCTGATGCTTTGTGCACTGATCAGTGGTGTGCTCGGCTGGTTGCTTGCGCGTAGCGGTCTGCGCCCGTTGCGCGAGGTAACCCAGGTGGCGGCATCGGTGTCGGTCAAATCGCTGACCGAGCGTATTCCCACGGAGTCGACGCCGGCCGAGCTGCAGCAGCTGGTGCTAGCCTTCAACGCCATGCTGACGCGGTTGGAAGATGCCTTCGTGCGGCTGTCGAATTTCTCCGCGGACATTGCCCATGAGCTACGCACGCCATTGTCCAACTTGATGACGCACACCGAAGTCGTGCTGACCCGCGCGCGCAGCAGCGAGGACTATCAGGAAAATCTCTATTCCAACTTGGAAGAGCTGCGGCGGATGGCGCGGATGATCGATGACATGCTGTTTCTGGCCAAGGCCGACAATGGGCTGGTCACTCCTCAGGTGCAGCTGATCGAGCTAAAAGACTTGTGCGGCAAGTTGCTGGATTTCTATCAGCTGACCGCCGATGAACACGGGATTCGCTTCGAACTGTCCGGCAGCGGTCGCATCGAGGGCGATCCATCGATGCTGCACCGCGCATTGTCGAATCTGCTCTCCAACGCGCTACGGTACACAGCGGACGGCGGCGTGATCCGTCTGAGCATCGAGGCAGGCGCGAAGGATGTTCTGCTGAGTATCGGCAATCCTGGCGCCACCATCCCAGAAGAGCATCTGCCGCGCCTGTTCGATCGCTTCTATCGTGTCGATCCGGCTCGTCGCGAAGGCAGCCCGAGCAACGCAGGGTTAGGGCTGGCGATCACCCGATCAATTATCGAAGCGCATCGAGGTGAGATCCGCTGTCGCAGCCACGACGGCTGGACGTCCTTCGACATTGTGTTCCGTCTTTGAAGCAGACCCGGTCAAAGCGCTGATCTATCGACACTATTTGGAGCTTTCGAGCTCCTCGATCAGGCTTTTCATCTCGGCGATTTCCTCGCGCTGGGCCTGGATGATCTGGTCGGCCAGCTTCCGCACGCGCGGGTCTGTAATGGAGGCGCGCTCGCTGGTTAGGATGGCGATCGAGTGGTGCGGAATCATCGCCTTCATCCAAGACACTTGATCCACAGTTTGCTGGCTACGAACGAGCCAGAGCGATGCGGCGAACACCAGCACGCTTCCGGCAAAGATGGCGATGTTGACGGCGCGCTTCTGGTACATGCCGAGCATGTAAGCCAGCATGATGATTGCCATAGTAGCGCCCATAATGAGTGCCATATAAGCACGTGTCTCGCTGAAGAAGATGTGGTCAAGTTGAAATACATTCAAATACATCAAGACGAACATGATGAGAGTAGACGTGGCGATCATCGCGCCGAATCGGGCATAGTTATTCATGAGGTGATCCTTATTGTTCAGGCTTAACGACGAATTGTTACGCTTGATAAAGATGACCCAAATGATTTCTGATCGTTCGATCCCTGCAAGCTAGAGGGTATGCGGAGTTGCCTGTCAGTTTGCTTACAAAAATGTCAGCTGAACAAGAGTTGTTAGTTCAGTTGCACATTTTTTAATTATTTGAAGTTGTAGTCTGGTCAACGGCATATTTGATTGCTTTGCGTTCGTTGGATTATGCAGTTACGCCTTAATATGCGTTTGGTCAGAGAATTGGGCTGTCTAACGAGCGAGGTGGCATCGGTTGCCGAGTATTTAGTTGCCAGCCGAGAGTTGATCAATTCAAATGTGCAGCACGCTCGCCTTAATGCTGCCGCTTTGCTCAGCACCCTTGCGCAGATCACATCAGATAATAGTCATCATGGCTGATGTTTGGCGTCCGCGTTAAAAGACGGCACAACCCGGGTCAGACGACGTAGCGCAGGATCGCCACGAAATGCAGCAGACTGCCGGCCATGACGAACAGGTGCCAAATGCCGTGCCAATGGCGAAAGCGCTGGTCGAAAGCGAAGAAAATGATCCCGACGGTGTAGAAAACGCCGCCAGCGACCAGCCAGCTGAAGCCGGCCGTGCCGAGTGCAGCGAGCAACGGCTTGACCGCCACGATCACGATCCAGCCCATCACCGCGTAGATGATGATCGACAGCACCCGAGCTTCCGAGCGCGGCTTGATCTCCTGCAGCATGCCGATCACCGCCAATGACCAGACGATACCGAACAGCCACCAGCCCCAGGCGCCACGCAGCGTGACCAGGCAGAACGGCGTATAGCTGCCGGCGATCAGCAGATAGATGGACAGGTGATCGAGCTTCTGCATGATCGCCTTCGCCCGGCCACGCACGCTGTGATAGAGCGTCGAGGTGCTGTACAGCAACACCAGCGTGAAGCCGTAGATCGCTACGCTGACGATCTTTGCCAGGTCGCCATCCATGGCCGCCAGCACCAGCAGCCAAACCGCGCCGATCAGGGCCAGCACACCGCCGACAAGGTGCGTCCAGGCGTTGAATTTTTCTCCGTGGTACATCGGTGTTCAGCCGTGACTCGTTCGTCCATTAATTTCCCGTCAGTACGCCGAAGACCTTCTTCGCCACGCTGGTTGCCGCCTGCGCCGGGTTCTGGCGAATGCTCGCTTCCTGCTCGGCGACGATGGTAAACAGTCCGTCGAGTGCCTGCTCGGTCACGTAGCCTTCGATAGTGCCGTATTTGGAATCGACCGCACCGAGGCCAGACGCCTTACCGGCCAGCGCGTTGTACTGCTGAGCAACGCCGACCTGATCGGTGGCCTGCTTGATGATGGGGAGGAATTTGGTGCGGATCTGCTCGCGGCTGGTTTTGTTCAGGTACTGAGTCGCCGAATCGTTGCCGCCGGCCAGAATCGCCTTGGCATCGGCGACAGTCATCTTGCGTACCGCCTCCAGCAGTAGCTCCTGGGCTTGTGGTACGGCGGCTTCGGCGGCTTTGTTCATGCCGGTTTCCAGCTCTTCGACCTGAGCACCCATGCCCATCATCTTCAGCATGCGAGAGGCTTTGCCGATATTGCCCGGCAGCTCGATGCGCACGTCCGGATCATTGCTGAAACCGCCTGGCTTGCCGAGCTGCTGTACCGCAACTTTGGCACCCTGGCTGAGGGCATCCTTAAGCCCTGCGCTGGCGTCGCCCTGGCTGAGGTCGCCTAACGAAAGGGCATATGTGCTGGCAGACAGCATCAGACCGGCGATGAGAGTAGCGATGCGGAACATGTGAAATCCTCTGGGATGATGCAGCGGGCAGGCAAGGCGCTTAAACGCAGGAACGACGCGCTAGATATTGGCAGCTTGCATCGGTCGTTTCAGTGACGCAAGGGCGCAACACAGCCGAGCCAGCCACCCTGCGCAAGCCGTCAATGCAGGACAGCTCACCTGAAATCAGCTGGCGATGGCGGTTAGAACTCGAACGCCCCCGGGTCGCAATTGCGATCGTCACGTGGCCTGCCGCGTTGATCGGTGTCCGGGCAGAGCACGCCGCCCATGTCGATGGGGTCGAAGTAGGGGCTGTCTTCGAGCGGCTCGCGCAACGCGATGGTTCGGGTGGGACCGCCGTTGTTCTGCAGTGAGCCGAGATACAGGCGTATCTCGGTTTTATCCGCGGTGGAGGGGACGAAGCCGCAGCCACTGAAAAAATCATAGGACCCGCTGGAGCCGCCGATGGCATTGAAGCTGCCGCTGGTCAACGTACCGCTACAGAACGGCAGATCGTTGAAGGCGCGTATTTCGACCAGGCTGTTGGCCAGGCGGAACTCGCCGGTACCCGTATGGCTGAACAGCTGCGAATGATTGCTGAAGGTCGTGTTGCGGATCGATACGGTGCCGTCGACATTACCGATCTCAGCGGCTCGAACGCCGCCGGTGGTGCTGCGATTGTCGACGAATGTGGAGTTCAGAATGTCTACGGTGCCCTGGTAGTTCAGCAGCCCGCCCCAGAAACGCGCGTCATTTCCGGTGATCAGGCTGTCGCGTACATACAGCTGCGCCGTCGGGCCCATATTGGAAATGCCACCGGCGTGCCCGGACTCGTAGCCGGTCGAGTTCTGTTCGATGGTTGAGCGTGCAATCAGTGCTTGCCCTTCGTTGAACAGGCCCGCGCCACGGTTGCACAGGCGTCGGCTTGGAAAGGCTGCACATGAGGATTCCAGCTCGTGATCGATGGTGTTTCCACGCAACAGCATCCGGTCCATGCGCAGGTTGCCGCGATTCCATATCGCGCCGCCGCCGCTGTTCTTTGGACGACCATTTTCCAGACGCAAATAGGTGAGGGTCACGGCCCGCGGCGCGGCGGTATAGATATCGAAAATCCGATCGATGTCGCCACCGTCTATCACAACCTGAAGGTCCTCATTCCTCATGGCGCGCCCGAGCCCCATCAGCGTCAGTCCATCAGTGATATCCAGGTCGCCAATCGCATCGTTTGCCACATCGACGGTTTCGCTACCGGCCAACGAAAGCGCGTAGTGCCCTGACGGCACCTCTATCAGATCGTGGCCCTGGTGCACGTTGCTTTCCATCACCGCCGCCCTCAGCGTGCAGCGATTGGAAATGGATCGGCAGTTACCATCGCCAGGCTCGACATCCACCTCGTCGGTCGTACTGTCCACACGCAAGGTCAGGCCGATGGATGCCGCGCAATCGTCCGGCGGCGGTTCGCCTACAACATTCATCATGTAACCCCCGGCCTCCGGGAAGCGCTTCTCCCGCACGGTGCTGGAGTAGCCGGAACCGAGCAGATTGCGCCGTTGGTAACCGACGCTGAAGTGGTAGGGGATGTTTGTTTCGCACGTATCGGCAAAATACCCCACCGCATGCTGATCGCTTGGCAAAGCCATCATCGCCCAGGGAATGCCGTGAATGACCGCGTTGACTTGGGCGATGCGGTTGACGCGACCATCGACCTGCGCCCGCAACGGATAGAGCGGCACCGGCGAACGGCTAACGGAGGAGGGTGTGAGATTGGTCAGGCTAGGTGTTGCACAACCACCTAGACCAACAATTAGAGACAAGGCGATAACACTGGTGCGTGTCATACAGGCCCCTTTCGGTAGACGTCCGAAGGATTTCGTTGGGTTGCCTGCTGATTATGGGCGTCGTGCTTGTCGGTGAACGAACGATTTGGCATTAAGCCTAAGCGTCGTTAGCGTGGTTTTCGCTGATAGCACCGCTGTCGGACCCCCATGTTTGAGCGCCCGTGACCGGATTAGTCCGTTAGCTGTTCCTCATCGTGGCGCTCCAATGCGACCTGGCGGATCGACAGACGAATCTCGGCCGGCAGTACGCGCTTGGCGACGCCTTCGGCCAGCTCGCCGAGCTTGTCGTGGTAGCCGAGCTTGCCGGCTGCGTCCTCGCGCAGCACGTCTTGATCCAAGAGCGTCTTGATGAAATGACGGAACAGGCTCTTGTCGAAGAACTCCGGTGCGTTGATCCCATGCAGGATCGATAGGCGCTGGGCCATCACCGTGCAAAGGGTTTCCAGTTCTTCGGCGTCAAGGCTTTGCTGCCCACTGTTGAGCAGCAGCGAAATCGCCATATAGAAGCGTTGCAACGTCTGCACGATGACTCGCGCCAGCAGCGTCAGCAGCACGAACTGACGCGAGCTGGGCGCCGGCCGGACATAGGTCTCGCCATCGAGCTTTAGCAAACCCTGTTCGACGAAGGCCGCTAACCATTGATCAATCACCGCTTCCAGCTCCTCCGGCTCCCAGCGAATGAACAGCTCGGCGCGCAGATACGGATACAGCGCCTCGGTGAAGCGCAGGATCTGCTCGCGGCTGATCCGTGAACTGCTTTGGAAGAAGCTCGCCAGCAGCGCCGGCAAGGCGAAGATGTGCATCACGTTGTTGCGGTAGTAGGTCATCAGAACGGCGTTCTGCTCGTCCAGATAAAGAATGTTGCCCAGCGCATCCTTCTGCTCGGCGAGCAGGTTGAGATCTTTCACATAGCTGATCAGCGTTTCGCCATCGCCTTCGGGCAGAGTGGTATGAGGCGAGTAGGGCACCGCGCGCAACAGGTTCTGATAAACATCGAGGATGCGCGCAAGCGAACGTCTGTCCAGCGCTTGCCGACTGGTCGACAGCATCGCCAGTGCGACCAGGTTTACCGGGTTGACGGCCGCCGCTTCGTTGAGCCGCTGGGCGATGCGTTCCGAGAGCCGATTGGTGGTCTCGTTAAGCCACTCCGGACGGAAGTTCGGCGCCAGGTTCTGCTGACGCCAGCCGGGTTGCTCCTTTTCGAGAAATTCGTTGAGCTTCAGCGGCTCGCCAAAATTCACCCAGACCTGACCGAAGCGCTGTTTCAGTGCGCCGAAGACCTTGAAGATGTCGAAGATCGACTCTTTTTTCTTCGCCGCGCCACGCAGCTCACCAAGGTAGGTGCGGCCTTCCAGCACTCGCTCGTAACCGATGTACACCGGCACGAAGAGAATCGGTAGCCGCGAGGAGCGCAGGTAGCTGCGCAGGGTGATGGCGAGCATGCCGGTCTTCGGCTGCAGCATGCGTCCCGTGCGCGAGCGCCCGCCCTCGACGAAGTACTCCACCGGGAAGCCACGGCTGAACAGGGTGTGCAAATATTCGTTGAAAACGGAGGTATAGAGCGGGTTGCCCTTGAACGTGCGGCGCATGAAGAAGGCGCCGCCACGGCGCAGCAGGCTGCCGATCACCGGCATGTTGAGATTGATCCCGGCGGCGATGTGCGGCGGCGTCAGGCCGTTGCGAAAGAGCAAATAGGAAAGCAGCAGGTAGTCGATATGGCTGCGGTGGCAGGGTACATAAATGACCTCGTAACCCTGTACCGCTTCTTGGAGCGGCTCCAGATGATTGACGCGGATGCCGTCGTAGATTTTGTTCCAGAACCAAGACAGCACCACCTCGATAAAGCGCACGGCAGTGTAGGCGTAATCCGAGGCGATCTCGTTGCCATAGCGCAGCGCGCGGGCCTCTGCCTTCTCCAGCGGGATATTCTCGCGCTCGGCTTCGTCTTTGATTGCCTGGCGTACCTGAGGCGCATGGACCAGCCCCTTCACCAGGTTGCGGCGGTGCGACAGGTCGGGACCGATCACCGCCGTTTTCTGGTTACGGAAATGCACCCGCAGCATTCGATGGGCCATGCGCAGGGTGCGCTCGTGGCCCTTGCTCTGCGCCACTAGCTCGTTGAGCTGGATAGGCGCGGAAAACTGCACTCGGGTCTGGCGCCCGAGCATGACGATGCTGAGCAGCTTGCGCAGCCGCCCGGTGACGGCCCAGCTATCGGCGAACAGCAGCTTCCAGGCGCTGGTCTCGCGGTCCGGCGAGCGCCCCCAGAAGACGCTCACCGGAATGATCTGTGCGTTGTCCACCGCGTTTTGTTCCAGCGCCCCAATCAACCGCACCAATGGCGCAGGCGGCTCCATCGGTGTGCGCCGACCAAACCAGCTGGCGGCAGGGCTGAGAAAAATAAAGGCCGCCGGTTCGACGTGATTCCCCACCGCCACATCAGCCACCGGACGCGGCAGCCCGGCCTTGCTGCATTCATGATCGAGCACCGCCAGATCGCTCAGCGACGCGCGTTGCAGCACGTAAAACACCGGCTTGCTGCGGTCCAGCTTGAGCGTAAAGGCGGATTGGTTGATGGTCTCCGAGCGCACCCAGACATACAGCAAACGGCGCACGATGGAGAAGATCAGACGGCGGAGCGGAGAACGGGTCATACGGCAGATTCGACTATGAAAGGGTCAACGCCCTCGAAGGCGGCAAGTGTGCCGCAAGCGAAGGTGACGGGCAAAACGCCTAGCGTTCGGATGAGTAAATCCACGTTTGGGAAAAACCACCAAATTTTCCACCGAAGCGATGATGCGCTAGCGTTGTGAGGAGAAATGTTCGTGCCTGTTGGTGGATTAGCTGCGCGTTATCCAACCTACGAGAATTGTCAGTCCGCGCTTGGGCGACGGCCAAAACGACCTCGAACGCAAGAGCCAATATAAGCACCGCCAGGAAATAACAGCGACCATGACAACAGGAATACGAGGCCAACGACTATCAGTGGGCTAAATGGTAAGAACAGAAGTAGGTAAACGACCTGGCCGAAGATATTGCCAGCGTAAAGCACCCAGAGCGACCTCGCGGCGAGAAGACCTGACAGCAACCCAGACAAAACCAGGGCCGCAGTGTAGTAAATGCCGCTTGCATCCCATGGCTCAGCGTGGCCGGTGACCAAGGGAGACAATGCCCAGATAGCAGCGCCTGCTAGAGCAGCGACCAGAAAGGGAAGAATCAACGATCGGTTCATGGCAGCCAGACGTTTAAGTTCAGCCACTGGCATGTGCGGACTCGCTATGTACGGGCCGGCTTGAGGCTAGTACAAGCCGAGCGCATCTGCACCGCCAGGCACCATCGCGGTCGGCATTGGCTTCAACGCCCGGAAAAAACTCGCAGACGAGAATTGTTCCTGTTCTATACTCGGCCGGCGAGCGGTTTGAAACGCGTTTGTCATGCCTGCTTCGGTATATTGCTCGAGGCAGGCGGACTCAGTGGGTCGGGCCCGATCGTTCATCCCCGAACGGGGAATAATAAGAATCGAGTTGGAGAAGTAGGATGGCTGAGCGCGAGACCGGAACCGTTAAATGGTTCAACGATGCCAAGGGTTATGGATTCATCCAGCGTGGTAGTGGTGCGGATGTGTTTGTTCACTATCAGGCTATTCGTGGCGAAGGCCACCGCTCTCTGGCCGAAGGTCAGCAGGTGGAATTCTCGGTAACCCAGGGCCAGAAAGGCCTGCAGGCCGAGGATGTGGCGGGGCTCTGACAGCCAACCGCGACAATGAAAAAGCCCGTCGATTGACGGGCTTTTTCATGTGCCGACGTTATGCGCTAGATCTAATCTCAATCGGTCCGCCAGACAATTTCCTCTTCGCCGCGCTCGCTCACGCTCATCCAGCGGTCGGCAACTTCCACGGACTCTTCTTCCTGCCAGCCACCTGGGGCGCAGCGGATTTCTACCTTCAGCGCCTGATACGCGGAGCGGGCGCAAGCGATGTCGTCTTCCCAAGGCGTGGCGTCGCTTTCCAGCAGCAGACTGTGCCATTTGCCGACGGCCTTGGGCAGCCAGGTCACCGGAATCTCACCGGATTTGCATTTGAACGTCTGGCCCTTTGGTTGCCAGGGTGAGCAGGGGCCAACCGTCTTGGTCAGCCAATCGGTGACGGCGTCCTGGCTGGCGTCCCTGAGGTAGATCTCGATGTCTGGTTGGCGCATGGGCGGCTGCCTTGTGTGTGGTTTAGTGCTGGTCACGCTGAATCCAGTCGTAGCGTATCGCAACCCGCACGCGCAGTGGCGCGTCGATCACCGCCGCACGGCGCTCCGCGCTGGCTCGCCAGCCATGCGGAGTCATGGCCAGCAGGTCGGCACGGGCCTGGGCGCGATCCAATTGCAGCTCGAACGACAGGGTCTCGCTATGGGCGAGGTGCATGCCTTCGGGGATCAACGACAGGTGTTTTTCGTCATCGTAGTCACGTACTTCGTCATACAGCAGGCCACGCAGTTCCCACAGATGGTCGCGGGTCGGCCCCATGCGCAGCAGACCGCCGCCGGGTGCGAGCAGGCGCCGGGCTTCGTTCCAGTCCAGCGGGCTGAACACGCTGGCGAGCAGGTCACAGCTAGCGTCGGCCAGCGGTACGCGGGCCATGCTCGCCACCAGCCATTCAAGCTGCGGCGCACGCTTGCAGGCGCGCTTGACCGCCTCGCGGGAAATGTCCAGCGCATAGCCGTCCGCGTTGGGCAGCGCCTGGGCGATCTGCGCGGTGTAATAGCCTTCGCCACAGCCTATATCTAGCCAGCGATTCGGCGCACGTTCGGCCGCCAACTGCGCCAACCGTGCGGCCAGCGGCGCATAGTGCCCACCATCGAGAAAGCGTCTGCGCGCCTCGACCATCGCCTGGTTGTCGCCGGGGGCGCGGCTATTCTTGTGCTGCACCGGCAGCAGATTGAGATAACCCTGACGGGCACGATCGAAACGGTGATTGGCCGGGCAGGCGACGCCATTGTCGACCGCGTTCAGATCACCGCGGCAAATAGGACAGATCAGCATGCGAGCAGATTGACCAGCGTCTGGTAGTAGATCTCGGTCAGCAGGTCGAGATCGCTGGCCAGAATATGTTCGTCCACTTGATGAATCGTTGCGTTGACCGGGCCAAGCTCGACCACTTGGGTTCCAAGCGTGGCGATGAAGCGGCCATCAGAGGTGCCGCCGCTGGTGGAAGGCGTCGTTTCGCGACCGGTCACGCTGCGGATACCTGCAGCGACGGCATCGAGTAGATCACCTGGCTCGGTAAGGAAAGGCAGGCCGGACAGCGCCCAGTCGACGCTCCAGTCCAGCCCATGCTTGTCGAGAATCGCCGCGGTGCGCTGTTGCAGCCCCTCGACGGTTGATTCTGTGGAGAAGCGGAAGTTGAACACCGCCTCCAGCGTGCCGGGAATGACATTGGTGGCGCCGGTGCCGGCATTGAGATTGGAGATTTGAAAGCTGGTCGGCGGGAAGAAGGCGTTGCCATCGTCCCAATGCTCGGCGGCCAGCTCGGCCAGCGCTGGTGCTGCGAGGTGGATCGGATTCTTCGCCAGATGCGGGTACGCCACGTGACCTTGTTGTCCTCGGACCGTCAGGGTGCCGCCGAGCGAGCCGCGGCGACCATTCTTGACCACGTCACCAACCAACTTGGTGCTCGACGGCTCACCGACGATGCACCAGTCCAGTCGCTGGCTACGCTCGCGTAGACGCTCGACCACAGCCTTGGTGCCGTGGTGGGCTGGGCCTTCTTCGTCACTGGTGATCAGAAATGCGATCTGACCTTTGTGGTTGGGATGATCGGCGGTGAAGCGTTCCACCGCGACGATCATCGAGGCCAGACTGCCCTTCATATCCGCTGCGCCGCGCCCGTGGAGCATGCCCTGCTCATCGATGCGC
This sequence comes from Stutzerimonas stutzeri, assembly GCF_024448715.1. GTDB lineage: Bacteria > Pseudomonadota > Gammaproteobacteria > Pseudomonadales > Pseudomonadaceae > Stutzerimonas > Stutzerimonas stutzeri_AR. The sequence continues at coordinate 431,440 of NZ_JAMOHZ010000003.1, read as the reverse complement.
GCCGCGAAGGGCGGGTTCTGCCAAGCCTGCAGCGGGCCGGTGGGAACCACGTCGGTATGACCGGCGAAGCAAAGAACTGGCCCCTCATTGCCGCGTATCGCCCAGAAGTTCTCGACGTCCTCGATATGCATCGGCTCGATGGCGAAACCGCAAGCCGCGAGACGCTCAATCATCAGCTGCTGGCAACCCTCGTCCAGAGGAGTCACCGATGGCCGATTGATCAACTCGCAGGCGAGTTCGAGAGTAGGGGTGAGGGCAGCGGTCATCACGGCTCCGGGCTGGCGGGGAAAGGGCGCCATATTAAAGCAAAACGCCAATTCTCGCGGTGGTGCCGGTGGCGGATGGTTCCATGGTACGGTCGCTGCGCAGTGATCGACAGCCTCGAACGACCTATAATCGGCGGACGTTTTTCTGGGGTATCGGGATGTCTATCGACGATCAGCGGTTCGGTGGGATTGCCCGCCTGTACGGCTCTGCCGGGCTCGAGCGGTTAGCGGCTGCGCATGTCGCCGTGGTCGGCATCGGCGGGGTCGGTTCGTGGGCCGCGGAGGCGCTGGCGCGTAGCGGGGTTGGCGAGATCAGTCTGTTCGATCTGGACGACGTATGCATTACCAACACCAACCGGCAGATCCATGCGTTGGAAGGGGCTGTGGGCAAGCCTAAGGTGGACGAGATGGCGTCGCGAATCCGCGCCATCAACCCGGCCTGCGTGGTCCATGCGGTTGCCGACTTCGTTACGCGCGAGACCATGGCCGAGTACATCACCGAGCAGATGGATTGCGTTATCGACTGCATCGACAGTGTGCCGGCCAAGGCCGCGCTGATTGCCTGGTGCAAGCGCCGCAAGATCCAGATCATTGCCACCGGAGGAGCGGGTGGACAGGTAGACCCGACGCAGATCCAAGTCGCTGACCTGAACAAGACGTTCAACGATCCGCTGGCGGCGAAGGTGCGTTCGTTGTTGCGGCGCGAGTACAACTTCTCTCGCACGCCCGGACGGACCTACAGCGTGCCCTGCGTGTTTTCCACCGAGCAGCTGCGTTATCCCAAACCCGATGGCGGCGTATGCCAGAGCAAGAGTTTCGTTGGCGAAGGCGTGAAGCTCGACTGCGCCGGCGGCTTCGGCGCTGCGATGATGGTCACCGCCAGTTTCGGCATGGTGGCTGCGGCGCGCGCGATCGACAAACTGGTTGCCGGTGCCAGGCGGCCGGCAGAGCGCGCACAGAGCTGATGGTTTCGGCTGGTTAGGGATCGAGGCGGCGTAGCCCATCGACAATGCTGAATTCGATCACTCGGCCAATGCCAGTTCGCGCATTCGCTGCAGCACCGCATTCATGCCGTTGGCGCGGGACGGTGAAAGTTGCCGAGCCAGCCCGAGCTGACCGAACCAGTCCGCCACATCCAGCCGCCGCAGCTCTTCCGTTTGCAGGCCGTTGACGCGCACCAGCAACACCGCAAGCAGCCCGCGCAACAGGCGAGCCTCGCTGGTACCGCGAAAGCGGCAGCGGTCGTCGTGCTGCTCGCCGACCAGCCAGAGCTTGCTGTCGCAACCGGCGACCAGATTGCGGTCGTTGCGCTCGTCGTCGCCCAGCGGCTCGAGGCGATCGCCCCACTGCATCAGCAATCGTGCACGCTGTTCCCAGCCGCCGGCTTGCTGGAAGCTTTGCAACGCTTCACTCGCTGCATCCGGCAGATGGCTCATCTCAGCATCTCCAACGCCTGGTCTAATGCACTGAAAAAACGCTCCAGATCGACACCGTCGTTGTACAACCCGAGCGACACGCGAATCGCACCGTCAACGCCAAGGGTCTTCATCAGTGGCTGCGCGCAGTGAGTCCCGCTGCGTACGGCGATGCCTTGCTCGGTGAGCAAATGAGCGAGATCACCATGATGAACACCGTCAACGGTAAAGCTGGCCAGCGCCACCTGCGGATCACCGAGCAAGAGCACACCGTCGCGTACTGCCAGGCCTGCCAGCAGTTTCATATGCAGCGCTTGTTCATGACCAGTTACCGCGGCGGCATCCAGTTTCGATAGGTAATCTAGCGTGGCGCCAAGCCCAATCACCCCACCGATAGGCGGCGTGCCGGCCTCGAATCCCAGTGGGGCGGCATGGAAATCGGCGGTTTGAAAGTCAGCGACGCGCACCATCTCGCCCCCGAATTGCCAGTGGCGCAGTTCGAGCAGCGACTCGCCGCGACCATAGAGTGCGCCGACGCCTTCCGGGCCGTACAACTTGTGGCTGGACAGTACATAGAAGTCACAAGCCAGTGCCTGCATGTCGTGCCGGCCGTGCACTACGCCTTGAGCGCCGTCCACCACCGTCAGCGCACCTTGGGCCTTGGCCAGCGGCAACAATTCGGCAAGCGGCTGCCAGACGCCGAGGACATTGGATAGCTGGCTGACAGCGAGCAGGCGAGTTCGTGGGCCGATGAGCCTGGCGGCAGCTTCCACGTCAATTGCGCCGCGATCATCCAATGGCAAAACCAGCAATTTTGCATTTCGACGCTTCGCCAGTTGCTGCCACGGCAACAGGTTGGCGTGATGCTCCAGCGTGCTGATGACAATCTCGTCGTCCGCTTCGATCAGGTGTTCAAGCCCATAGGCGAGCAGGTTCAATGCCTCGGTGGCACCGCGCGTGAACACGATCTCGGTCGGGCAGGACGCGTTCAGCCAGCGCGCCACCTTGATGCGCGCGTCCTCGAACTCACGCGTTGCTCGCTCGGCGGGCAGGTGCTGGGCGCGATGGACGTTGGCGGTGCCGCAGGTGTAGTACCCGGTAAGGGCGTCGATCAGTGCCTGGGGTTTTTGCGCGGTGGCGGCGCTGTCGAGGTAGGTCTGACTCTGAGCTTCAAAGATAGCCAGGGCGGGGAAGTCGGCACGCCAGGGAGATATCAGCGACATGGAGACTCCTGAAAACAGGACGGGATGCCCGATAGAGAACGATGCAGGCGGGCTGTCACGGGGTTGGTCAGCCCGCCTGCATCATGACGCTGCGCTTAGTTATGCGCGTGCAGCGCCTCGTTCAGCTCGATCGCGGACTTGTGGGTCTTGCATTCGACCGCACCGGTCAGCGAGTTGCGGCGGAACAGCAGGTCGGTCTGGCCGGCCAGCTCGCGTGCCTTCACCGCTTTGACCAACTCGCCTTGTTCGTCGAGCAGGTTCACCTTGGTGCCAGCAGTGATGTAGAGCCCGGACTCCACGGTGTTGCGGTCGCCCAGCGGGATGCCGATACCGGCGTTGGCACCGATCAGGCAGCCTTCGCCGACAGAGATGACGATGTTGCCGCCGCCGGACAAGGTGCCCATGGTGGAGCAGCCGCCGCCGAGATCCGAGCCCTTGCCGACAAAGACGCCAGCCGAGACGCGGCCTTCGATCATGCCTGGGCCTTCGGTGCCGGCGTTGAAGTTGATGAAGCCTTCATGCATTACCGTGGTGCCTTCACCCACGTAAGCACCAAGACGGATACGCGCGCTGTCGGCGATGCGGACGCCTGCCGGCACCACGTAGTCGGTCATTTTCGGGAATTTGTCGACCGAGACGACCTCTAGCAGGTAGCCCTTCAGGCGGGCTTCCAGTTGGCGCTCGGCCAGCTCGGCCAGATCTACCGCGCCTTGGTTGGTCCAGGCGACGTTGGGGAGCAGCGGGAAGATACCGGCGAGGTTCAAGCCGTGCGGCTTGACCAGACGATGTGAGATCAGGTGAAGCTTGAGATACGCCTCGGGCGTGGAAGTCAGCGCGGCGTCTTCGGCGAGCAGCGTGGCCACCAGTGGACGCTGGCTTTCGGCGAGGCGCGTGAGCAGAGCATGCTGAGTAGCGTCGATCGATTTGACGGCATCGGCCAGCTGCGCGGCCTGGGTGGTGCTGATGGTGATCGCCTGGTTGCCGCCCTGGTAGTCGAGCAACGCTGCGATGGCGTCGACCAGTTCGCCGGCCGGCTGCACCAGCGGCTGCGCGTAGAAGACTTCGAGCCAGTTGCCCTGACGGTTCTGGGTGCCGACGCCGAACGCCAGGCTGAATAGGGTAGTGCTCATAGGGAATCCTTTTATCAATCGCGCTCGTCTCGGTGAGCGGGTCTCAGTTCTTGGCTGCCAGCTCGGCAGCGTACATATCCGGCTTGAAGCCGATCAGCGTCTTGTTGCCCAGATCGAGTACTGGGCGCTTGATCATCGACGGTTGGGCCAGCATCAACTCGATGGCTTTCACCTGATCGAGGTCGGCTTTCTGCGCGTCGTCCAGCTTGCGGAAGGTGGTGCCTGCACGGTTGAGTACGGTCTGCCAGCCATGTTCTTCGCACCAGGCTTCCAAATGGGCGCGGTCGATACCGGCGCTCTTGTAATCATGAAAGTTGTAGCTTAGCCCCTGCTCATCGAGCCAGGTGCGGGCTTTTTTCATCGTGTCACAGGCTTTGATGCCGTACAGACACAGTCCTTTGTTTTGATCAGGCATGACGGGCTCTGCGCTCCACGGCCAAACTGGGTCGCGGATTATGCCACGATGAGACGAAGCCTGCCGCCTGGCGGGTCCGCACTGGTCTGTGCATCAGGCCGGAGCGAGCCAGGTGTCTATCCAGCCCGAGGATTATCCGCATGACTGAGCAAGTCCTCGATGGCCCGGGTACTGGTAGGGCGCACAACACGGCCCAACTCCTCTCCCTGGTACATCAGTATCAAAGTCGGCCAAAGCTTAACGCGAAAAGAACGTCCCAGCGCTCGCCCTGGGCCATCTTCGACTTTGAGGTGGCGAATGTCGCGCTCGGTCATGGCCGCCGCTAGTAACGGTTGCGCTACGCGGCAATGGCCGCACCAGGCGGTGCCAAATTCGATTAGCGTGAAGCCGTCCAGGGCATCGACCTCGGCGCGTGAGGGCGCGCTGGCGGTGTAGGTTTCATTCATGGGCATGGCTGGCCTCCCGGTGATGGCTAATAAAATTGGGAGTCGCGTCAGCGGCTCTCGTTCAGCTGTGGGGGTCTCGAAATTCGCTCGACCTTTTTCCCTTCGTGCGTTGTCCATTGATGACAATCGCAACGATGAGGGTCCTGTATGGCACGCAAGCATTTCGAAAACTACGAGGCCATTTCCTCCGCGGTTCCCGCCGATGATGCATTCGAGGCGGTGATTGCCGTGAAGCGTCGTGGTACGGATGAAGATGCTCAGGTCTTTCACGTCGCCAACGGCCGGCGTTTCGATCTCGCCTCCGAGGCGGACGTCGCTGCCGAGGCGGCGCTGACCAAGGTGAGAGAGGTCAGTGACGAGGGTGAGCTGATCTGGGAAGAGAATGCGATCTGACGGAGGGCAGTATGAACGAGCCAGAAAAGCCGGACGTAGACGAGCATGACAAGCGTGATGAGTCAACCACAGCGGACATTCCCGAACACATGAAGCCAGAGAATCTGGAAAAACTGCGGGATTATGGCAAGGACAAGATCCCGCCGGGCGTCGCATGAATTGCAGAGCCGGACGCCGCGGCGTCCGGCTCCGGGCTTTACAGTGTGGCGATGAAATCGCGGATTCGCTTGGCTGCTTCGACACATTCCGCGAGCGGCGCGACCAGCGCCATGCGAACTCGGCCAGCCCCTGGGCTGAATCCGTCGACTTCGCGCGATAGGTAGGAGCCCGGTACCACGGTCACGTGTTCGCGCGCAAAGAGCTCGCGGGTAAAGCGCTGGTCGTCAACGGGCGTCTTCGGCCACAGGTAGAAACCCCCATCGGGACGTTGCACATCCATTACCGGAGCGAGAATGTCCAACACTGCATCGAACTTTTCCCGATAAAGCTGACGATTGGCCTGTACGTGCGCCTCGTCGTTCCATGCGGCAATGCTGGCCAGTTGTGTCTGCACCGGCATGGCACAACCGTGATAGGTGCGATAAAGCAGGAAGGCCTTGAGAATCTGCGCGTCACCCGCGACGAATCCGGAGCGTAGTCCGGGCAGGTTTGAACGTTTGGACAGGCTGTGGAAGACCACGCAGCGCTTGAAGTCATTGCGACCCAGCGCCGCACATGCGGTCAGCAGACCCGCCGGCGGCTGGTCTTCATCGAAATATAGTTCGCTGTAGCACTCGTCCGCGGCGATGACGAAGTCGTGCTCGTCGGCCAATGCGATCAACTTCTTCAGAGTTTCAAGCGGTACCAGGGCACCGGTGGGGTTGCCAGGTGAGCAGAGGAAGAGGATTTGCGTGCGCTTCCAGATATGGGCCGAGACGGCATCGAAGTCTGGGTTGAAACCGTTCTCGACGGTGCACGGTAGGTAATGCGGCGTCGCGCCGGCCAGCAGGGCCGCCCCTTCATAGATCTGGTAGAAGGGGTTGGGGCTGATCACCAATGCATCCGGTCCGCGATTGACCACGGTCTGGGTAAAGGCAAAGAGTGCCTCGCGGGTGCCGTTGACGGGAAGCACGTGCCGCGCAGGATCGATTTTGCCCTCAGCCACGCCGAAGCGCCGTTCACACCAGCGCGCAATCGATTCGCGCAGTGCGGGGATGCCTAATGTAGTTGGATACACCGCCAGCTGGTCGAGATTCTCGGCCAGCGCCTGAGCGACGAAATCCGGCGAGCGATGTTTCGGCTCGCCGATCGAAAGGGCAATAGGGCGCTTGTCAGTCGGTGGTTGCGCGTCGGCGAGCAGGTTGCGGAGTTTCTCGAACGGGTAGGGCTGCAGTAGAGTCAGGGCGTCATTCATCGTTGGAATCTCGAAACGTCGGTAGGCGCGCAGCAGCGCGCTTCGATAAGTTCAGTCGTTGCGCGCGCCGCCGTAATAGGCGCAGCCACGCAGGGTCTGGTCGTCAAGGCGTAATTCGGCAGTCAGGTGGCTGACCGTGCCTGTGGCGGTGTCAACGCAGCGTTGCGGGGCAACCCATAGATTGAGTCGCTGATTGTTGGCTTCGCTGCTGAAACTGGTTTGGCCGCTGGGTAGCTGCTCCTCGAGATAGGGAACGGCCAACGGTGGTTGGCCAAGGCGTTCGAGCAGCATGCCCTGGCTGGTGACATGCAGATCCCAGTCCGGCTCATGGCCGCCAGCCCGCAGCATCAGTTGTTTGAAATCGGGCGCGCTGCATCCCGGTCCTTCGCCCTGCAATCGATAGACTTGGCTCAGCTGCAACTGGCCAGTGCCGTCAGGGCGCGAAATCAGACTGCCGCGTACGTCTGCGAACAATGGCTGGCCACCGTCCGCCAGAAGCGCCTGCGCATCGTCTGGCAAGCCTGTCGTGCCGGCATCGAGCAGTTCCAGGCTTCGCCGGCCTTGGCAAGTGTGCAGCAGTAGCTTGCCATCGGCCTGTGTGATTTCTCCCTGCAGTCGCTCGGTCGGCGGCGCCGGAGGCTCATCGTTCCATGACAGCGACTGACAACCAGCAAAGAGCGGTAGCAGGATAAGCAACAGGGCACGGGGAGAGGTCATGGATGGACTCGATGTAACGGCAGGCGGTCTGCGCCAGCAAGCTGGCGCAGGGATCAATTACCTTTAACGGCTTTGCCGTTGACGGTGCCCTCTTCGAGCATGATCTGATACTCCTTGCCGTCCTTTTCAATCTGATGCAGGCGCACCAGCAGGTAATCCCAGTCGGTGGCGAACCAGAGTATGGTCTGGCGCTTGCTCTGCGTCGGGTCGCGCACTCGCTCGACCTTGATCGCATCGACCTGGCCGGCTTTGGTGCTGACTTTCTCTTCGCCGAGCACACGGAAATCATAGGTTTCGATCTCATCACCGTCGACGACCTGATAACTCATGCTCTTCTCGCCAGCCGCCACAGCTTCCTGCAGAGCGATCTGATAGGTGGATTTGTCCAGCAGGCCGCGGTTGAGCGGCAGCTTGACAGGGTCGCCTCGATCTTCACCCACGACCTGTTTAGCGGCCCAGTCGAAGTCGTGCTTGATCGTCTTGCCTTTACCAAGCCCGCTGCGCTTGAGACGGTAGCTCTGCGGCATGAAGGTGTCGCCTTCGACGCTGAAGGTGCTGCGCTCATTGAAACTGGCAACCAGCATGGAGGCTTCGAAATCCAGCCGCCAAGTGTCGTCGCCGAGTTTTTCCAGGCTGCGCTGTGCGGTGCCGCTGACAGGTACCTGTTTCCAGTCAGCGGTGTAGCTGGCAGAGAAGGGCTTGAGCTCCAGGGCATGAACCGGCAAGGCCAGTACGGCAAGAGCGAGCAGCAAGGCGCAGCGCATAATTTCTCCTAGATTCGTAGCAGATGGCCGGTAGCCGGCAATGGAATGTCATCCAGCATCGCGCCTTGCTCGGCGAGGCGCAAGCGACCTTCAGCAAACCAGCGAACAGCCAGCGGGTAGATGATGTGCTCGGCCGCATGAACCCGGCCGGTCAGCGCATCGATGCTTTCATCAGGTTCGATGATGAAGGCGGCTTGTATTGCAACGGGGCCACCATCGAGCTCTTCAGTGACGAAATGTACGCTGCAGCCGTGCTCACGGTCACCCGCTTCGAGGGCGCGACGGTGGGTGTCTAGCCCTTTGTATTTCGGCAGAAGAGACGGATGGATGTTGAGCAGGCGGCTTTGGTAATGGCGAACGAAGCCCGATGTAAGGATGCGCATGAAGCCGGCCAGTACCACCAGTTGCGGCTCGTGCGTGTCGATGATTTCCATCAGCGCCGCATCGAAGGCCTCACGGTCGGTGAAATCCTTGTGCCGTACAACGTGGGTGGCAATGCCGGCTGCTTGGGCGCGCTGCAGACCCAGCGCTTCGGGGCGATTCGAGATCACCGCGCAGATACGCGCCGGGTTGTCTTCGCCGAGGCTGTCGATCAAGGCCTGCAGGTTGCTACCGGACCCTGAGATCAGTACCACGACATTGCAGGGTGCGCTCATCAGTGGCTTTTCAGGTTGTTCAGCAAGACGCGTTCGGCGCCCTCGCCAGCCGATGCGATTTCGCCGATGATCCAGGGCGTCTCGCCGGAGCTGCGCAGGTTTGCGAGAACCGCCTCGACCTGGTCCTGCGCGACGCAGATGACCATCCCGACGCCACAGTTGAGTACACGGTGCATCTCGTGCTCATCGACGTTGCCTTGCTGTTGCAGCCAGTCGAATACGGCTGGACGTTGCCAGCTGGCAGCGTCAAGGACAGCCTGGCTACCTTCGGGGAGCACACGCGGGATGTTGTCCAGCAGGCCGCCGCCGGTGATGTGTGCCATGGCCTTGACCGCGCCAGTGTCCTTGATCAATTTGAGCAGCGGCTTGACGTAGATACGCGTCGGCGCCATCAGCAGTTCGGTGAGCGGCTTGCCGTCGAGCTGGATGTTGTCAATATCGGCACCGGCGACTTCGATGATCTTGCGGATCAGCGAATAGCCATTGGAATGCGGGCCGGAGGAGGGCAGCGCGATCAGTGCATCGCCAGCGGTAACCTTTGAGCCATCGATGATTTCGCTCTTTTCCACCACGCCGACGCAGAAACCGGCGAGATCGTAATCTTCGCCCTCATACATGCCGGGCATTTCGGCGGTCTCGCCACCGACCAGCGAGCAGCCGGCCAGTTCGCAGCCGGCGCCAATGCCGGTGACCACAGTGGCGGCGATGTCGACATTGAGTTTGCCGGTGGCGTAGTAATCGAGGAAGAACAGCGGCTCGGCACCGCAAACGACCAGATCGTTGACGCACATGGCGACGAGGTCCTGGCCGATGCTGTCATGCTGGTTCAAATTCAGCGCCAGGCGCAGCTTGGTGCCGACGCCGTCGGTGCCGGAGACCAATACAGGCTGTTTGTAACCAGCAGGGATTTCGCAGAGCGCGCCGAAGCCGCCCAGGCCGCCCATAACTTCAGGACGTGCGGTGCGTTTGGCTACGCCCTTGATGCGTTCGACCAACGCTTCGCCTGCATCGATGTCGACACCGGCGTCCTTGTAGCTGATGGAAGGTTGCTTGCTCATAGAAAATCCGGACCTGTGAGGAGAGTGCGGGGCGACCGGGTCGGAACGAGGCTGTTGTCTCGACGCGGCTAGGACGCCGGACCGGTCTGGAAAGCGCGAGATTTTATCAGGCTTGCCGCAGAGCGGCCATCCCGCGCGATCTCGCTGGGCATGCTTGCAAAAAACTACGTGGACTTTGATTTCGCCGCTCAACTCACATGTGTGGCGGTTGCCCCGATTCAGACGCCTGTTTAAGGTATAACGCTTGATTCACCATGGCCCAACCCGGTCGTCACCGCGCGACCGGAAGGCTTCCCATGACTGGCCAGCCAGCGAGTACTTTCATGCGTCTTATTCCCCACTTTTTGGCTCTCTGCTGCGCGATCGTTGCCGTCCCAGGCATGGCTGCACCTCTCAGCGATCTGTATCAGGTACGTGAACCGGTTACCAGCCAGCAGCCGGCAGAGCGTGAAGAGGCATTGCGCAAGGCCTTCGACACGCTGGTACTGCGCCTGACGGGTAACGCCGAGACGGATCAGGCGGCCGTTGCGCAATTGCGTAAGGATCCGCAACAGCTGATAGGTCGGTACTCTTACGAAGACAATGCAGTGGTGGTGAATTTTGATCCGATCACTACCGAGCGCGTTCTGCGATCCGCCGGTCTGTCACTGTGGGGTGCGGACCGTCCGAGCATTCTGACCTGGTGGCTGGGAGAGTCGCCTAACGGCTCGCAGCTCGTCGGTGATGCCCAAGAAGGTTCCGTCGATTTGCAAGCGGCTGCCCAACATCGGGGTTTGCCGTTGCGTCTGCCGCTCGCCGATCTAAGCGAGCAGCTCGCGGCCACTGCCGAGACGGTCGCGGCCAAGGATCCGCAGGCGCTCCGCGAGGTGTCCGAACGTTACGATGCAGATGGGTTGTTGGCCGTGGTAGCCAGGCAATCTGGTGAAACCTGGGAAGCAAGCTGGCAGCTCTGGCTCGGCGACCTGCAAACGAAAGGCAAGGCGAGCGGCGACAGCCGGGCGGCGTTGGCCGATGCCGTGATGCTGGCTGTCAGCAAATTCCTCGCCCCGCAATACCGCGTCGCGCCTGGTGAGACATCGGAGATTACGCTTGAGGTGTTGGGCGCCGATATCGAGCGGTTTGCTGAGCTGGATCGCCTGCTCGAACCTTTCGGCGCGCGTCTGCAGCGTGTCGAAAGCGATCGGCTGGTGTATCGCCTCAATGCCAGTCCCGAGCAACTCCGCGCGCAGCTGGCACTGGCACGCCTGCAGGAGGTGCCTGCCGATGAAAACGAGGCGCAGCCGCTTGATGCTGCGGCACCGCTTGAGCAGCCGGGTCAACCTGCTGCCGAACAGCCACCGCAGGCGGATAAGGGCAAGGTATTGCGCTACCGCTGGTAACGGTGAAGCCGGGGGCGCTTGCCCAGTGTGCACGGCGCACTGAATTTGAACCTCGCAGCGCTCAACTTATCCCTTTCGCCTGCAGCCGTCCTACAGCCTGCGAATCATCCTGGAGCAAGGCGTCTTGAACATGACCATCACTCATACCAACCGCTGGCTATGGCTGGCGGCGTTATTGCTGCTCGGCTGGTTGATCTATCAGCTCTCGCCAATCCTTTCGCCATTTTTAGTGGGCATCCTGCTGGCCTACCTGGGCGATCCACTGGTTGATCGGCTGGAACGCTGGAAACTCTCCCGGACCTGGGGCGTGATTGTGGTTTTCGCGCTATTCATCCTGCTGTGCCTGTTGCTACTACTGGTGCTGGTGCCGATGCTTGGCAAGCAATTGATGCATCTTTATCAGTTGGCGCCTCAGGGAATCGACTGGCTGCAGATGACTGCGCTGCCCTGGATGCAGATGCAGTTTGGTCTCGACGAGGATTTTTGGCGCTTCGATCAGCTCAAGAGCGCTTTTTCCGCCAATCTCGGCAGCACCAAGGATGTGGTAGCGGTGATCCTCAGCCAGGCGACGGCGTCGAGCATCGCCTTGCTGGCCTGGCTGGCCAATCTGCTGCTGGTTCCGGTGGTTTGCTTCTATCTACTACGCGATTGGGATCTGATCATGACCAAGTTGCGGGCGCTGTTGCCGCGGCGGCGCGAGGAGACCGTCATGGCGTTGATGCGCGAGTGTCATGAAGTCATCGGTGCGTTTCTGCGCGGACAGCTATTGGTAATGCTGGCGCTGGCGGTGGTCTATTCCGTCGGCCTGATGCTGGTCGGCGTCGAGCTGGGATTGTTGATTGGGGTGTTGGCTGGTCTCGCCAGCATCGTGCCTTACATGGGATTCGTGGTCGGTATCGCTGCGGCGATTATCGCAGTGCTGTTTCAGTTTGGCCTGGAGCTCTATCCATTGCTGGGCGTCGCTGCCGTGTTCACTGTCGGTCAGATGCTAGAGGGTATGCTGCTGACTCCGCTATTGGTGGGCGATCGGATCGGTCTGCATCCGGTCGCGGTGATTTTTGCGGTGCTGGCGGGTGGGCAATTGTTCGGTTTTACCGGCGTATTGCTGGCATTACCGGTAGCGGCCGTGATCATGGTTCTGCTGCGTCACGTGCATGATCTCTATAAACTCTCCGACCTTTACGCAGAATCCCCGATCGTCGTGGACGAATCATCCAGCCAAACATGAAACCCGTTCAGCTCCCCTTGGGCATTCGTCTTCGCGACGATGCCACCTTCGCCAATTACTATCCGGGTGCCAACGCTGCCGCGCTGGGCTATGTCGAGCGCGTATGTTCGCCTGATGCTGGTTGGGCAGACGAGCTGATCTATCTCTGGGGCAATACCGGCGTCGGACGCAGCCACCTGTTGCAAGCCGCCTGTTTGCGGGTCGAGCAGCGAGGTGAACTGGCGGTATATCTGCCGCTCTCCGAGATCGCCGAATATGGGCCGGCGCTGCTGGACAACCTGGAACAGAGTGAGCTGGTGTGCCTGGACGATCTGGATGCGGTGGCGGGCGATCAGGTGTGGGAAGAGGCGCTTTTCCATTTGTTCAACCGGCTGCGTGACAGTGGTCGGCGTCTATTGCTCGCCGCCGGTGCTTCGCCGCGAGAGATTGCGGTGCAGTTGCCGGATCTCAAATCGCGCTTGAGCCTTTCGCTGGTTTTTCAACTACAGGAACTGTCCGACGAAGACAAGCTGCGTGCGCTTCAGCTTCGCGCTTCGCGACGCGGCCTGAGCCTGCCGGATGACGTTGGTCGCTTCATTCTCACGCGTGGCGCGCGCAGCATGAGCGCGCTGTTCGAATTGCTCGACAGGCTCGACCAGGCGTCGCTACAGGCGCAGCGTAAGCTGACCATTCCCTTTCTCAAGGAAACCCTCGGCTGGTAGCGATCCGGTTGCCGAGCGCAACCGAACGCTGAGCCGGTGGGCTGAAGCCCACCCTACGGAATGGTGAAGGGCTTTGTAGGGTGGGCCGGGCGGCGCTCCGCTTCAGTCCACTCTGAAGGTGGTGTGTTGAGGGACCTTTGTAGGGTGGGCTTTAGCCCACCAATACCTGAGGAGGCGGTTCCGTTCGCTCGGGGCGGTTTCCTCGAATCCAAGCCTCTGGAACTCAGTGCTAAGCCTTGCTGCGCTCCTTGGCTGCGTCAGCTCTCACCCATTGCTTTGCGTTCGTATTGATAAGCCCAGCGGGTGTAGAGCAGGGCGCTGATAAACAGCGTCAGGCTGATGATCGCTTCCAGCCAGCCGTAAATCATCCGAGTCGGGTTGATTGCGGCGAGCACGCCCTGGATGAAGTACAGATTAACGATGAAGCAGGTCCAGGCGTGGGCGCGCGGACTGCCGGAAATCATTCCTGGAGCGACTAACAAAAGCGGAATCAGCTGGATGCTGATCACCACCCAGGTGCGTGCACCGTGCAAATCGGCGAACGCCAGGTTCCAAATGGCCAGCAGGGCGGCCAGGCCGATGAAGCTAGCCAGACTGACCGCTCGGCTGAACTTCACACGTGGTGTCAGCCATTCCAGCGACGGTAACGGTTTGGGCTTTCTAGCCACGGGCATTCTCCAAGCGCTTGGCGGTTTGCGCGAGGCGTAGGCCCAATGCGCGGCAGAGGTTTATCTCGTGTTCGTCCAGTAGACGCTTACCGTCTGCGCCAGCGTGATGGCTGGGACCGTAGGGGGTACCGCCGCCTCGGGTTTCCAGCAATGCGTTCTCACTGTATGGCAGGCCGAGTACCAGCATACCGTGGTGCAACAGAGGCAACAGCATGGACAACAGTGTGGTTTCCTGGCCGCCGTGTAAGCTTGCTGTCGAGGTAAATACGCCGGCGGGCTTGCCCACCAACTCTCCGGTCAGCCAGAGGCCGCTGGTGCCGTCGAGGAAGTACTTCAGCGGAGCGGCCATGTTGCCGAAGCGGGTCGGGCTGCCAAGCGCTAGGCCGGAGCAGTTCTTCAAGTCGTCGAGCGTCGCATAGATCGCACCTTGCTCCGGAATCGCCGGTGCTACGGCTTCGCATTCCGTAGAGATTGCCGGGACGGTACGTAGCCGCGCTTCGTAACCGGCCTGCTCGACACCACGGGCGATCTGCCGAGCCATTTCTGCAGTGGCGCCGTGGCGGCTGTAATACAGCACCAGGATGTACGGAGCGCTCATGGCAGTATCTCCAGCACCTTCTCTGGTGGCCGACCTATTATCGCCACATCGCCGACGACCAAGATTGGCCGCTCGATTAGCCGTGGGTGAGCGACCATCGCATCGATGATGGTTGCGTCGGTGACGGCTGGGTCGGCCAGATTGAGAGTCTTGTATTCGTCCTCACCGCTACGCAGCAACTGCCGCGGGCTGATGCCCAGGCGGGCCAGGATTTTTTTGAGCTCGACAGCTGAAGGCGGTGTTTCCAGATAACGAACAACGGTGGGCTTGAGCCCGCGCGCTTCGAGCAGCTCCAGGGCGCTGCGTGATTTCGAGCAGCGTGGATTGTGATAAAGGGTCAATTCGGTCATTTGTGGTTGCTTCGCGCCAGTGTAGGTGGCCATTCTAACCTTCAATACAGCGAGGCCTGAAACGCTGGTCGCGAGCGGCTGTCAGCAGCAGGTAGGCTTCGATTGCGCAAGCCTGCCGAATCAGCGAGTAGCCGGCAAAAGTGATTCGTCACCGAGGGGATGGAATGCAGCAACGGATCAACGATTTCATGGAGTTCGGCCGTTTCCTGGTGCAGCGCTTCCTGGCGGACCGCGGCCCACACAGCGCAGCTGCATTGACGTACACCACCCTGTTCGCGGTGGTGCCGATGATGACGGTCACTTTCGCCATGCTCTCGGCGATCCCTGCTTTTCAGGGCGTTGGCGAGCAGATCCAGATGTATATCTTCAGCAACTTCATTCCCTCTACTGGCGCAACCATTCAGCAATATCTGGTCGCCTTTACCGATCAGGCAAGGCAGCTGACCTGGTTCGGTGTAGGTTTTTTGATGGCAACGGCGCTGATGATGTTGCTGACCATCGAGAAAGCCTTCAACGTTATCTGGCGGGTGCGACAGCCACGCCGCGGCATGTCGAGCTTCCTGTTGTACTGGGCAATCCTCAGTCTCGGTCCGCTGCTGCTGGGCGCGGGTTTTGCCATGAGTACCTATATCACCTCGCTGTCGCTGATTTCCGGTCCTCATGCATTGTTAGGTGTACGCACCGTGCTCAAGGCGATGCCGCTGGTGCTCAGTATCGCTGCGTTTACGCTGATCTACGCCGCAGTGCCCAACACTCGTGTGCCCCTGCGTCATGCGTTTGTTGGTGGCGTCTTTACCGCGGTTCTGTTCGAGGCGGCCAAGCAGCTGTTCGGTTTGTATGTGAGTTATTTTCCCAGCTACCAGCTGATTTATGGGGCCTTTGCGGCTGTGCCGCTGTTTCTGCTCTGGGTTTATCTTTCCTGGATGATCGTGCTGTTCGGTGCGGAGCTTGTGTGCGGCTTGTCTTCCTCGCAGCAGTGGCGGCGTCGATCGGTTCCGCGTTTGCTAGTGATGCTCGGATTGCTGCGAGTACTCTACGAAAGTCACCAGGCGGGTCGCGAAGTGCGTCTGCGTGATGCACATCGAAGCGGCTGGCAACTGCCAGAGGATGAGTGGGACGAGATATTTGAGTTCTTCGAGCGGGAGCAACTTGTTTGCAGGACTGGATCATCCGGTTGGGTGTTGTGTCGTGATCTGAATCACTACAGCTTCGACCGGCTGTTGCGTCATAACCCTTGGCCGCTTTCGGGAATGCAGGCGCTGCCAGAGCATCTTGATGAGCCCTGGTATCCAACGCTGCGCCAGTCGTTGGAGCTGTTGCAGCGGGAGCAGGCGAGTCTGTTCGGTGGCAGTGTCGCTGATTGGCTTCAGGCGCGGCGGGTATAAACAAGGACTATTGCAAGGAACCCAAGATGATTAAGCGACCCATGGGATTTCTCAGTCTGCTCGCCTGCCTCGCACTGGCTGGCTGTGCTGAAGATTGGGGGCCAGATCAACACGGCGCAGAGGTGACTGCGCAACAGCTCGAGGGTCAGTGGCTGTTAATCAACTATTGGGCGGAGTGGTGCGGCCCATGCCGCACCGAGATTCCTGAGCTCAATACCTTGGACGAGTCGAGGAGTGACATCACTGTGCTTGGAGTGAACTTCGATGGACTTCAGGGAAGTGAATTGAACGCAGCGGCTGAGGATCTAGGCATACGCTTCCGAGTGCTCAGTACGGATCCTGCCGATCGTCTGGAGCTGCCGCGTAGCGCAGTGCTGCCGGTGACTTATATCGTCGATGAAGCCGGTACGGTGCGCCAGAGTCTGGTTGGCGAGCAGACGGCTGAGGGTCTTTTGGCCCGTCTGGAACAGCTGCGGCAGGAGAATTAGGCGCAGTTCTAATGCCGATGCGACATGCATCGGCCTTTTGCTGATATCAGGGTTTTACGTACCAGAAGTCTTGCCAGAAACCTATGACCTTGGCCGGGTAATGATTCTTGCCGAGGCTGCCGTTATAGCGAGCAAGGGCGCGATTAAGGTCGCCGTTTTCTTTCTTCAGGTAATAACTGAGGATGGTGCAGCCGTAACGCAGGTTGGTCGCGTTGTCGGTAAGGTTGTCCTGCGGACGCCCGAGCTCGGCTTTCCAGAAGGGCATCACTTGCATCATGCCCTGTGCGCCGACGCTGGAAATGGCGAAACGATCGAAATGACTTTCGGCATGAATAAGCGCCAGGACTATGTCAGGCTTCAATCCCGCTTTGCTGGCTTCCTGATGGACCAGTCGCAGCAAAGTCAACCGCTCCCGCGGGTCGGGCATGTAGCGCTTGAGACGAGTCGACATGTCCAGCAGCCAGACCTCGGCCTCGAAACGGTCCTGAAAGCTCCCGGCCTCTGCCACCGTGCGCTGCATCAGCTCGCGCAGTTCGGGCTCGGGGGCTTGACGCATGTTCGCTGCGGCCGGCCAGGCTATGACCAGTACCAGCAAATACAGATAGCGCAAAGACGCCACGATGGATCAGCCGTCTTCGCCCGGATCGTTGGCTTGACGTCCGGCATCCTGCATCAGGCTGCGTAGAAATTCCTGCTGCAAATCGGGATCGTTGCGCGTCAGTTCGACCAAACTCTGCTCCAGTTCGCTGGCTTCCTCTTCCAATCCCAATTCCGAGAGCCGCTTGACGCGATACACCCACCGGCTCACGTCGTCACCTTCGAGATCGTCGAAAATCAGGTCATGGGCTTCGAGAAGCTTGCCGCGCAAGCTGCGACTGACCAGCAGCGAGGCATCGGCGCGGGTAGCATCCTGTGAATCTTCGACCTGCAGGTGTAGCTTGCCGACCTGGCTGATGTCCTGATCGGAGAACGGACCATCAAGAAGATTCAGACGCAGCACACCGTTTCGATCAGTGCTCAGTTCGTGAATTTCCGTGCCCGCTGTGACCAATACAGGACGTTCAGCCCAGGGCAGGCTGGAATACTCCAGTCGTTCGTCCCGGCGTTGCTCATCGAGGCTGGCAAGATTCTGCTGCGAGCGCCCATTGGACTCGACGTTGATGAAGGGATTGAGGCCGGAAAACCCGTAGCTGATCCATCCGCGCGTGGCGCTTTCCGGCAGGTTGCCGAGCAACACCACGTTAAGCACGTTGGCGCCTGTCCCGGCGACCACCGCGACGGCGCCCAGTGGTATTTCGTATAACTCTCGCCATGCCTGGTAAGGCGTGTAACGGTCGTAGCGGCGAGTCACTTCGAAATCGGTGACTTCGTACGTTTTCTGGTCGAGCACACGAATGCGCCTTTGCGGTAGCTCGAGTAGCGGCTCGCCCACCTCGATACGCAGGCTGTGATCAAGCAGCTTACGTTCGGTGCGGGCTTCTTGTTCGCTACGTTGGGGCAACTGATTGGCGCAGCCGGTTAGAAAAAGCGCCACGCAAAACGTGGCGCAGGCTGGAATACTTCGGTTGAGCATGATTTCCGTCAGCGATTGGCGCGCGAATTGATGAACTCGAGGATGTCGGCAGCGGGCACGGCTTGGCTCTGTGCATCGCGACGATGTTTGTATTCCAGGGTGCCATCGGCAAGTCCGCGATCACCCACGACGATGCGATGAGGAATGCCTACCAACTCCATATCAGCAAATTTGACGCCCGGGCTGGTCTTCTTGTCACGGTCATCGAGTAAAACGTCGTAGCCGGCGGCGGTAAGTTCGGCATAAAGCCTGTCTGTCGCTTCGCGGACTGCTTCGTTCTCATACTTCATCGGCACCAGAGCGATCTGGAAGGGCGCCAGGGCGTCCGGCCATAAGATGCCGCGATCGTCATAGTTCTGTTCGATAGCCGCAGCAACCACGCGCGATACACCGATGCCGTAGCAGCCCATGGCCAGCGTTACCGGCTTGCCGTTTTCGCCCATGACGCTGCAGTTCATTGCCTCGCTGTATTTGGTGCCCAGCTGGAAAATGTGGCCGACCTCGATGCCACGCTTGATCACCAATGTGCCGACACCGTCGGGGCTGGGGTCGCCAGCGACGACGTTGCGCAGGTCGGCAATCTCCGGCAGCGGCAGATCGCGCTCCCAGTTGAGGCCGAAGTAATGCTTGTCGTCCTGATTGGCGCCGGCGGCGAAATCGCTCATGAGTGCAACCGAGCGATCAATGACGCAGCTAATCGGCAGATTCAAAGGGCCCAGCGAGCCGGGGCCCGCTCCGATCGCCGCACGAATTTCAGCATCGGTCGCGAACTCCAATGGGCTCACTACCTGCGCTAGATTTGCCGCCTTGATCTCGTTGAGCTCATGGTCGCCACGGACGACCAGCGCAACCAACTGACCTTCTGTGCCATGCACCACCAACGTCTTGACCGTTTTCTCGATCGGCAGATCGAACTGCTCGACGAGCTCGGCGATGGTCTTGGCCTTCGGCGTGTCGACGAGGCGCAGCTCTTCGCTGGCAGCGCCACGCTCGGTCTCGCGCGGGATAGCTTCGGCCTTCTCGATATTGGCGGCGTAATCGGAGCTATCGCTGAAGGCGATATCGTCTTCACCGGACTCGGCCAGAACATGAAACTCATGAGAGCCCGTGCCACCGATTGATCCGGTGTCCGCCTGCACGGGACGGAAATTCAGCCCAAGGCGGCTGAAAATATTGCAGTACGCCTGATGCATGCGGTCATAGGTCTCTTGCAATGACTGCTGGTCCGCATGAAAGGAATAAGCGTCTTTCATCAGGAATTCCCGACCACGCATCAGGCCGAAACGAGGGCGGATTTCGTCACGGAATTTGGTTTGAATCTGGTAGAAGTTGATCGGCAGTTGTTTGTAGCTATTGAGCTCGTTACGTGCCAAGTCGGTGATGACTTCTTCGTGCGTCGGGCCCACGCAGAACTCTCGGTCGTGGCGATCCTTCAGGCGCAGCAGCTCGGGGCCGTATTGCACCCAGCGGCCGGATTCCTGCCAGAGTTCGGCGGGCTGAATGGCGGGCATCAACACTTCCAGAGCGCCGGCCTTGTTCATTTCCTCGCGCACGATTGCCTCGGCCTTGCGCAGAGCACGAAGCCCCATCGGCATCCAGGTGTAGAGGCCGGATGCTAGCTTGCGAATCATTCCGGCACGCAGCATCAACTGGTGACTAATGACTACCGCATCGGAAGGCGTTTCTTTGAGAGTCGAGAGCAGGAACTGACTGGTGCGCATGTGGCCGTTATGTCCTTGCAGAGCGGAGAATTTGGCTCGGCATTGTACGGCGGCGTTACGGTGCCGTACAGAATCGATCGGATGCCAACGCATGCTTAGAACGAAGAAGCCCGGCGAGTGCCGGGCTTCCTGTTTTGCATGAGTTACGAGCCGATTATCTGTATTACAGAATGCTCAGCGGGTACTCAACGATCAGGCGCAGATCGGTTAGATCAGTACCGTTGACAGGTGCATAGTCGGTGTCAGACCAGTACATGGCGTGGCGGACGCGAAGCGACAAGTCTTTGGCTGCACCTTCTTGAACGACGTACTTCGCTTCGACGTTCCATTCGCGCTCCTCGCCTTCACCGGTAGGAGTGCTGATGTCGTAACCGCTCAGGTAGCGGGTCATGAAGCTTAGGCCTGGAGCGCCGAAGCTGGACATGTCGATGTCGTAACGCACCTGCCAGGACTTCTCGTCTTCGCCGTTGAAGTCGGAGTACTGGACGGAGTTGCCTAGCCATACGGTAGCGCCACCATCGACACCGTAGGCGTAGCCGACACCATTAAATCCACCATGGGACTGCTGATAGCCAGCGGTGAACTTATGCGCACCGATTCCGTAGGTGCCCGCCAAGCTCCAAATAGTGTTGTCTTCGTCGCTACCAGTTCCAGTAAATTCCGACTCGTACTCGGTTTGGTAAATATTGAAATCAAAGGCTAGCGACTGATCCGCACCCAGCCCCATGTTGTAGTTAGCGTTGCCGTAGTACTTCTGGAACGCATCTTCCACATCGGAGTAATACAGGGAAGTACTGAGACTGTCGCTGAATGCGTATGTACCGCCGATGAGGTTGAGCTCGTTCAGGCCTACGGAGTCATGAGCCGTATTTTCCTTGCCGCTAAGCGCGGTGAAGCGGCCAACGTTCAGTTCAAGCCCTTCGATTTCGCTGCTGGTGATTAAACCACCACGTGCAGTTTCTGGTAGCAAGCGGGCGTCGTCGGTAGAAAATACCGGCAGCGCTACAAACTGCGTGCCGTATTTCAAGACAGTGTTGGACATGCGGAACTTGACTGCTGCACCGGCTTCAGAATAGTCATCTTCAGCCTGGTTTTCCGCGTTGGTCGGGAATATCCCGTTGCCAGCGCGGCCTCGGCCTGTGTCGAGTTTCACGCCCAGCAGGCCAATCGCATCGACACCTACACCAATAGTACCCTGGGTAAAACCGGACTCGAAGGTGCCGATAAAGCCGTGGCCCCACTCTTCGCGATAGCTTTGGCCGTTCTCGGTAGCTGTACCGCCGTTGCCGTTATCACGGAAATCACGATTCATATACAGGTTGCGGTTGAAGATGGTCAGGCTGCTGCCTTCGACAAAACCTTCAGATTCGGACTGGCTGGAAGCCAGAGCCATTTGCGACGTGCCGGCCGCGACGGCCATTGCGATTACGCTCCACCTCATCACTTTCATAGTGATTGCTCCTTTGGTTTCAAATTGGTGCTTGCTTTCCTGCGTGCGCCGGAAAGAGGCATCTTTATTTTCGGTATACAAGCTCAATTCAATCCTTGTTTGCCTCGCCGGTCGAAACCTGCAGCAAGACCAGGAAAGTATTTTCCGAGAATTACTGTGTAGCTGGGGAAACTAGCGACAGCAAGCTTAACCCAGCTATTTCGGTTTTTCTTCCCCCTGTTTTATGGCGTTTCTGCCATTAAGCAATAACCGTGCACATAATCGAAAAGTTGTTTTTTGCCGCTATTCACGCTCTCGTTGAGCCTGCTGCGCGCTGAAGCTGGGCTGCGACGGTTTGATGATGCGCCCTTTTGGTGCGCCAATGCCTGCTGTTGGGTGAGACGCGTTGGAGTATTCTTGGTTGAGCGATGAGACGCGGCCTCGGTGCTGCCATGATTTTGAAATGATGAGTAGGAGGGCCGTTATGTTCGTTCTCGATTCCCGCCTTGAGCAGGACACCTTGCGGCTGGGTGATTTTCCACTGTGTCGACTGCTATTGATGAACGATGCCAACTACCCCTGGTTCATTCTGGTGCCGCGCCGTGAAGAGGTCAGTGAGCTATTTCAACTGGATTCTACGGATCAGCAGGCACTATGGCGAGAGGCCACTGCACTGGCTGAGACGCTGAAGGACACCTTCGGTGCCGACAAGATGAATGTCGCGACCCTCGGCAATGTAGTAAGTCAGCTGCACGTCCATGTAATCGCGCGGCGTCGAGACGATGCAGCCTGGCCGGCTCCTGTCTGGGGTTGCCATCCCGCCAATCCTTACAGTGACGCGCAGGTCGCTGCAATCAGGCAAAAGCTGTCGCTCGTGCTCACAGATAATTTTCGTTTCGCGGAGTAGCACAATGGAGTTGGAGCATCGCATCACCGATCTTGAGGCGCGTCTGGCTTTTCAGGACGATACGATTCAGACACTGAACGATGTGTTGGTTACTCAACAGCGTGCTGTCGAGCGGCTGCAGGCGCAGTTGGGAATGCTCGCCAGGCGGCAGGAGGACATGCAGACCAGGATTGGTGGTGAGGAGGATGAAGCACCTCCGCCGCACTATTGATAGGTGCGGCGAAAGCGGATAAGCGTGAGAGCCGTTTGCGCTGGCGGTCAGTAGCTCGCTTGGGTTGCGACTACGTCTTCGGCTTGCAACCCCTTGTCACGCATCATGATGGTGAATTCGACTCGCTGGCCTTCCACCAGAACGCGGTGGCCTTCGCCTCGAATTGCCCGAAAATGGACGAAGATGTCGTCGCCGCTGTCTCGGGAAATAAAGCCAAAACCTTTGGACGTGTTAAACCACTTGACCGTCCCTGTCTCGCGCCCGGCGGAGGGTGCTGCGGCACGGGTATTCTGACTTTTGCGAACGTTCGAGGATGGATTACGGCCGGCTGCGGGTTCATTCCGTGACTGCGCTATAGCCAGATGCAGCAGTACGGCGATGAAGGCGAGCATCAGACTGGCGAGCGTAGCGGGCTGGTTGGCAATCGCGGTGATCGGAGTCAGCAGTATTGCCGCCTGAATCGCGACCGCAGCAATTAGCAGTATGGATACGCCCAACAGAACCGGGCGGGACCGCTCATCGAAGTTCCGTTGTGTCGATGAGGCGAACTGAACATTCAGAAGGCCTAGCAAGAGCAGGCACAAGGCATCGGGTTGCAACAGAAGCGGCAATCCGCCGTTGAGGCTGGGTACGAGTGACAACACCAGGGCAATAACGCCCGTTAATACATGGGTAATCTTAAGCATTCTCATGACTCACAGTTAAATAGCACGACAGAAAAGCGGTAGGTGTTGGGCAAATGTGAAAGCGCGAGCGTGGTGGAAGCGACTGCTCGTATTAGATGGTGCCCAGCCTACGGCGCGCGTATTTAACAGCAAAGCAAGGCGCCGCTCAAATTGCGTGCTCGGTAGGGTTGGAAGGGATGTGAGGAGGGATGGTTGATAAAAAATTCATTGCCGAGTCATGACGGACTCTGATGATGCCCAGAGCGGTCGACCCTGCGATAGCCCTGGGATAAAGCCGATTCGACGCTTGGTATCAAGCAGCCAGCAAGCTGCGCAACATCCAAGCGGTCTTTTCATGAATCTGCATGCGCTGGGTCAGGAGATCGGCGGTGGGTTCGTCACTCACTTTTTCCAGCAGGGGAAAGATACCGCGGGCAGTACGAACGACTGCTTCCTGTCCTTCGACCAAGAGCTTAATCATCTCGTCGGCGGACGGAATGCCGTCCTGCTCCTTGATCGAGGATAGTTTTGCGTAGGCCGCATATGTGCCGGGTGCCGGAAAGCCCAGAGCGCGAATACGTTCTGCGATATCGTCCACAGCGACGGCAAGCTCGGTGTATTGGGTCTCAAACATCGTATGCAGGGTGTTGAACATCGGCCCCGTCACGTTCCAATGGAAATTGTGCGTCTTGAGGTACAGCGTATAGGTATCGGCCAGCAGGCGGGACAAGCCTTCGGCGATAGCGGCGCGGTCCTGTTCGGCAATTCCAATGTCGATATCCATAGTTATCTCCTGTTTGATGAGTCATTGCAGTTATGCCAGAAAATGAGCACGAGCGGTAAGTGGAGCGCCATCGCTCATGACGATCTGTTCGTTCGAAGCCGCGAGAAGTATTGGGTTCAACTTCATTGGCTATGGATTCGATTGATCAAGCCTATCGGCAGCGGCTGCGTCCAGGCAATTATGCAGATATAATCCCGCGCTTGTGCCGGGCGGCTCGTTTGCCGTACGGGTAGAGCCGCGCTCTGATGCCGGTTGCTCACCTGTCAGTGCTGATGAGATCAATCTTCAGGCTGAGCGTTACTAAGCGCCGTCTGCCAGTCGCGAATCGAGCGACCCAACGAATTTCCAAGATACGAGAAGCGAACCCCACCATGATGCGCAGCCACT
Source organism: Stutzerimonas stutzeri (assembly GCF_024448715.1). Taxonomy (GTDB): domain Bacteria; phylum Pseudomonadota; class Gammaproteobacteria; order Pseudomonadales; family Pseudomonadaceae; genus Stutzerimonas; species Stutzerimonas stutzeri_AR. Next base: position 407,090 of record NZ_JAMOHZ010000003.1, on the reverse strand, counting down.
ATTGCGGCCAGTTGAACGAAAGCCTGGACGGCCAGGAAATCACTCTTTGCGGTTGGGTCCATCGCCGCCGCGACCACGGCGGGGTCATTTTCCTCGACGTGCGTGATCGTGAAGGCATGGCCCAAGTGGTGTTCGATCCCGACCGCGCCGAGACGTTTTCAGCCGCCGACCGGGTGCGCAGCGAGTACGTCGTGAAGATCACCGGCAAGGTCCGCCTGCGCCCTGAAGGCGCGCGCAATCCGAACATGGCGTCCGGCGCCATCGAAGTGCTGGGTTATGAGCTGGAAGTGCTGAACGAGGCAGAAACCCCGCCGTTCCCGCTCAACGAATACAGCGATGTGGGCGAAGAAACCCGCCTGCGCTATCGCTTCATCGACCTGCGTCGCCCGGAAATGGCCGAGAAGCTCAAGCTGCGCTCGAGCATCACCACCAGCATTCGTCGCTATCTTGATGAGAACGGTTTTCTCGATGTGGAAACGCCGATCCTGACCCGCGCCACGCCCGAAGGCGCTCGCGACTACCTGGTGCCCAGTCGCACCCATCCCGGCAGTTTCTTCGCCCTGCCGCAGTCGCCCCAGCTGTTCAAGCAACTGCTGATGGTGGCCGGCTTCGATCGCTACTATCAGATCGCCAAATGCTTCCGCGACGAAGACCTGCGGGCCGACCGTCAGCCGGAATTCACCCAGATCGACATCGAGACCAGCTTCCTCGATGAATCCGACATCATCGGCATCACCGAAGGCATGGTGCGCAAGCTATTCAAGGAAGTGCTGGGCGTCGAGTTCGGCGAGTTTCCGCACATGCCGTTCGAAGAAGCCATGCGTCGCTACGGTTCGGACAAACCGGATCTGCGCATTCCGCTGGAGCTGGTCGACGTGGAAGACCAGCTCAAGGATGTCGAATTCAAGGTGTTCGCCGGCCCGGCCAATGATCCCAAGTGCCGCGTGGCCGCGCTGCGCGTGCCGGGCGGGGCGAGCATGCCGCGCAAGCAGATCGACGACTACACCAAGTTCGTCGGCATTTACGGCGCCAAGGGCCTGGCCTATATCAAGGTCAACGAGCGCACCAAGGGCGTCGAAGGCCTGCAATCGCCCATCGTCAAGAACATCCCCGAAGCCAACCTCAATGCGATCCTCGATCGCGTGGGTGCGGTCGATGGCGACATCGTCTTCTTCGGCGCGGACAAGGCCAAGGTCGTTTCCGAGGCTCTGGGCGCGCTGCGTATCAAGCTGGGTCACGACCTCAATCTGTTAACCTGCGAATGGGCGCCGATGTGGGTCGTCGACTTCCCGATGTTCGAGGAAAACGACGACGGTTCGCTGTCTGCGCTGCACCATCCCTTCACTGCACCCAAGTGCAGCCCTGAAGAGCTGGAAGCCAATCCGGGCGCGGCGCTGTCGCGTGCCTACGACATGGTGCTCAACGGCACCGAGCTGGGCGGCGGTTCTATCCGTATCCACCGCAAGGACATGCAGCAGACCGTTTTCCGCATTTTGGGTATCGACGAGGCGGAGCAAAACGAGAAGTTCGGCTTCCTGCTCGATGCGCTGAAGTATGGTGCGCCGCCGCACGGCGGTCTGGCCTTTGGTCTGGACCGCTTGGTGATGCTGATGACTGGCGCGCAGTCGATCCGCGAAGTGATCGCCTTCCCGAAAACCCAGAGCGCGGCGGACGTCATGACCCAGGCGCCGGGTGCGGTGGATGCCAAGGCCCTGCGCGAGTTACATATTCGCCTGCGCGAGCAACCTAAAGCCGAATAACCGCAGAGTCGGAGCCCAGGGAAACCTGGGCTTCTGCGTTACAGCAAGAAGAAAGTTGATCAGAAAGGGAGGCAGTTAATGGCTGGTCATTCCAAATGGGCCAACATCAAGCACCGCAAGGGGCGCCAGGACGCCAAGCGCGGCAAGATTTTCACCAAGCTCATTCGCGAGCTGACTGTCGCCGCCAAAAGTGGCGCAATTCCGGCGGATAACCCGCGCCTGCGCCTGGCGGTGGACAAGGCGCTGGTCGCCAACATGTCGCGTGACGTGATCGACCGCGCCATCGCTCGCGGCGCCGGCAATAACGAGGCTGACAATGTCGTCGAACTGAGCTACGAAGGTTACGCGCCCAGTGGCGTGGCCATCATCGTCGAAGCTATGACCGACAACCGCAACCGCACCGCGGCCGAAGTGCGTCATGCCTTCAGCAAGCACGGCGGCAACCTGGGCACCGATGGCTCGGTCGCCTACATGTTCGATCGCAAAGGTCAGATCAGCTTTGCCGCGGGCGTGGACGAGGATGCGCTGATGGAGGCTGCGCTGGAAGCCGGTGCCGATGATGTGGAAATGGGCGAGGACGGCTCGGCGCTGGTTTCCACCAGCTTTGCCGATTTCCATGCCGTCAACGAGGCGCTGAGCGCCGCTGGCTTCAAGGGCGAGGAGGCGGAAATCGCCATGATCCCCTCGATTGCCGCACCGCTCGCCGATTTGGAAACCGCGCAGAAGGTGCTGCGTCTGATCGATGCGCTGGAAGATCTGGACGACGTGCAGAACGTCTATCACAACGCCGAGATTCCAGATGAGATTATGGAGCAGCTGGACTGATTCGTTGCGCAGCGGTCAGAAGCCGGAAGCTGCCCTCGGTACTTCCGACTTTTTGTTGATTTGGTCATGGCGTCTGGTTATGTCGCTGGTCGTCGCGTAACCGGCTCCTTATACTGGTGCCTGGATAAATAGACAGTATGGCGGTTGCATGACGCTTATCCTGGGCATCGACCCCGGTTCACGAATTACCGGCTACGGCGTAGTGCGGGATAATGGTCGCAACTGCGAATATGTAGCGTCCGGTTGTATTCGCACCGGCAGCGGTGAACTCTCAGAGCGCCTGCAGGCGGTATTCACTGGCGTTAGCGAAGTGATTCGTCTGCACGGTCCGGTAACCATGGGTATCGAGCAGGTATTCATGGCGCGCAATGCGGACTCCGCGCTCAAGCTGGGGCAGGCTCGTGGCGCCGCGATCGTAGCCGCCGCGGAGCAGGGTCTGGAGATTGCCGAGTACACCGCCACGCAGGTTAAGCAGGCGATTGCGGGAACCGGAGGGGCCGACAAGCAGCAGGTGCAGATGATGGTGATGCACTTGTTGAAATTGACCCAGAAGCCGCAGATCGACGCATCCGACGCCCTGGCGATCGCGCTGTGCCATGCGCACCACCGCCAGAGCCTGATTCCACATGGCCTGGCCGGTGCTAAGCGAAGAGGCGGGCGCCTGCGGCTGTAATTCATCGTCCCGGCGCTGCGTCGGGGTATAGAACAATACGACCCGCCCAAAAGTCGTCGGTCGAACGAGGACGCATCAATGATTGGACGCTTGCGCGGCACCCTGACAGAAAAGCAGCCCCCTTATCTGATTCTGGATGTTAATGGCGTTGGCTATGAAGTCGAGGTGCCCATGACCACCTTGTATCGCCTGCCTTCGATAGGTGAGCCGGTTACGCTTCACACTCATCTCGTGGTGCGCGAAGACGCACATCTGTTGTACGGTTTTGCTGAAAAGCGCGACCGTGAACTGTTTCGTGAGTTGATTCGGCTCAACGGCGTAGGGCCGAAACTGGCGCTGGCGCTTATGTCGGGGCTTGAGGTGGATGAGCTGGTGCGCTGCGTCCAGGCGCAGGATACCTCGGTATTGGTGAAAATTCCCGGTGTGGGCAAGAAAACCGCCGAGCGTTTGCTGGTTGAACTCAAGGATCGTTTCAAAGCCTGGGAAACCATGCCATCCATCGCGACCTTGGTGGTGGAACCCCGCGGATCTGTGGCAGTCTCAAGCGCCGAGAACGACGCAGTCAGCGCACTGATCTCGCTCGGTTTCAAGCCGCAAGAGGCCAGCCGTGCCGTATCCGCAGTACAGGAAGATGATTTGAGCAGTGAAGACCTGATCCGCCGTGCACTCAAGGGAATGGTCTAGTGATCGAAGCTGATCGCCTGATTACCGCCACCGGTCGCGACCGCGAAGAGCAATTCGATCGTGCTATCCGTCCGCTGAGTCTGGCCGACTATATTGGTCAACCGGTCGTTCGCGAGCAAATGGACCTGTTCATCCGCGCCGCGCGTGGGCGCAGCGAAGCGCTCGATCACACCTTGATCTTCGGTCCGCCGGGGCTCGGCAAGACTACGTTGGCCAATATCATCGCGCAGGAAATGGGCGTCTCGATCAAGAGTACGTCGGGGCCGGTGCTCGAGCGCCCTGGCGATCTCGCAGCGTTGCTGACCAACCTGGAAGAGGGTGACGTTCTATTCGTGGACGAGATCCACCGGTTGTCTCCCATCGTCGAAGAAGTGTTGTATCCGGCGATGGAGGATTTCCAGCTAGACATCATGATCGGCGAAGGCCCAGCTGCGCGTTCAATCAAACTCGATCTGCCGCCGTTCACTCTGGTCGGCGCGACGACGCGGGCCGGTATGCTGACCAATCCACTGCGTGATCGTTTCGGTATCGTGCAGCGATTGGAGTTCTACTCCACTCCGGACCTGGCGACAATCGTCAGCCGGTCAGCAGGGATCCTTGGGCTGGCTGTCGAGGCCGAAGGTGCTTTCGAAATCGCTCGTCGTGCCCGCGGCACGCCGCGCATCGCCAACCGACTGCTACGTCGGGTGCGGGATTTTGCTCAGGTTCGTGGTAACGGCGAAATCACCCGGAGTACAGCCGATCTCGCGCTGAACATGCTCGACGTAGACGAGCGCGGTTTGGATCACCAAGACCGACGGTTGTTGCTGACAATGATCGAAAAATTCGATGGTGGGCCAGTCGGCGTCGATAACCTGGCTGCCGCGATAAGCGAAGAGCGCCACACTATCGAAGACGTACTCGAGCCCTATCTGATCCAACAGGGCTACATCATGCGCACGCCGCGTGGGCGGGTGGTCACTCGCCATGCCTATCTGCATTTCGGTCTGAACCTGCCGAAACGCATGGGCGATTCGCCAGTAGCCGACCTGTTCAGCGGCGACACAGAGTGACAAAAATTTTGTTCTTACACCTGATTGGCATTTGCAGGGCCTGGCACTAGTATGCGCGCGGAATCACATGCTCAACCGTTCACTCATCCTTGTCGCGTCTATTACGAAGACACCGATGCTGGCGGCATCGTTTATTACGTCAATTACCTCAAATTCATGGAACGGGCTCGCACCGAACGGTTACGCAGCCTGGGCTTCGCCCAGTCGCAGCTGGTTGGTGAAGATCTGCTTTTCGTCGTGCATTCCAGCGAAGCGCGTTATCACGCGCCGGCACGGCTTGATGATGAGCTGCTGGTGACTGCCGAAGTGGTGGAAATCAAGCGCGCAAGCCTTCGTTTCAAACAGCAGGTGCGGCGAGTAAAGGATGATCTGCTGCTCTGCGAAGGGCAGTTCGTGGTGGCCTGTGTGCGCACCGAGAGTTTGAAACCCCGCCCCATTCCCGAAGCGCTGCGTGCAGCCTTCGCCGGGTCGGGTCTACCCCCAGCAGGAGAGTAAGCGTGGAAGCCAACGTCGATCATATGTCCATGTGGAGCCTGATCAGCAACGCCAGCTTTGTGGTTCAGTTGGTCATGTTGATCTTGGTGGGCGCCTCGGTGACATCATGGATTCTAATTTTCCAGCGCGGCAACATGCTACGTGCTGCCAAGCGTTCGCTCGATACCTTCGAAGAGCGTTTCTGGTCGGGTATCGACCTGTCCAAGCTCTACCGCCAGGCCGGCAACAATCCTGATCCGGATTCGGGCGTCGAGCAGATTTTTCGTGCCGGCTTCAAGGAGTTCTCTCGTTTGCGTCAGCAACAGGGTGTCGATCCGGATGCGGTCATGGATGGTGTCAACCGCGCCATGCGCGTAGCGATTTCTCGCGAGGAAGAGAAGCTCGAGCAGAGCCTGCCATTTCTCGCCACTGTTGGTTCCACCAGTCCCTACATCGGTCTGTTCGGTACGGTCTGGGGCATCATGAACTCGTTTCGCGGTTTGGCGCAGGTTCAGCAGGCGACCCTGGCGACTGTGGCTCCGGGCATTGCTGAAGCGCTGATTGCCACGGCAATCGGTCTTTTCGCCGCGATTCCAGCTGTCATTGCCTATAACCGTTTCTCTGCGCGTGGCGAAATGCTCGTCGGTCGTTACTACACCTTCGCCGATGAGTTCCAGGCGATCCTTCATCGCAAAGTTCACACCACCGAAGATTGAGGCCCGCTGGCCATGGCAAGAATTCGCAAAAGACGCAAACCTGTCGCCGAGATGAACGTGGTGCCGTACATCGACGTGATGCTGGTGCTGCTGGTGATCTTCATGGTGACCGCCCCGATGCTCAACCAGGGCGTGAAGGTTGATCTGCCGAAAGTCAGCAGCGAAGTTTTACCTCAGGATAACGACGCTCAGGTACTGACTATTTCGATCAAGGCAGACAAAACCTACTACTGGAACATCGGCAGCGAGGTGGATACCGAGACGGTGCAGGATCAGGCGTTGACGCTGGACGAAATGACCAAGGCGGTCACCGCGATCATGAATCAGAACCGCAGTCAGGGTAAGCAAGTACAAGTATTCGTGCGCGGCGACAAGGCGGTGGATTACGGTTCGGTGATGTCCGCCATGGGCGGTCTGCAGGAAGCGGGTGTCGGTAACGTCGGTCTGATTACCGAGGCGCCTTGATGCAAAAGTTGGATCGTTCGCGCTCGGAGAGTTACTACTGGCCAACCATTCTGGCGGTTGGGCTCCATATCATCATTTTTGGGATGCTCTTCGTCAGCTTTGCCATGACGCCGGAGCTACCGCCGTCCAAGCCGTTCGTCCAGGCGACGCTGTATCAGCTCAAGTCGCAAAGCCAAGCAAAAACCCAGACCAACCAGAAAATCGCTGGCGAGGCGCAGAAAACTGCAGCCAAGCAGTACGAAGTCGAGCAGATGGAGCAGCGCAAGGTCGAGCAGCAGAAGCAAGCCGCAGCCAAAGTCGCGGAACAAAAGAAGGCTGATGAGGTTCGAAAGGCCGAAGCAGCGAAGGCCGAAGCAGCCAGGAAAGCGGACGAGGTGAAGAGGGCGGCCGAGCAGAAAAAACAGGCGGACATCGCCAAAAAGAAAGCAGCTGACGAGGCCGCCAAGAAGAAAGCTGCAGAGGAGGCGAAGAAGAAAGCTGCCGAAGCTGCGAAGAAAAAAGCGGCGGAAGAGGCCAAGAAAAAGGCTGCGGCGGAAGCTGCTAAGAAAAAGGCTGCCGAAGAAGCGAAGAAAAAAGCGGCAGCGGAATCGGCACGCAAGGCTGCAGAAGATAGAAAAGCGCAGGCGCTTGCCGAGTTGCTATCCGAAGATACCGAACGGCAGCAGGCCATGGCCGATACTCAAGGCGATCAGACTTCCGGCAACTTCGATGATTTGATCCGCATGCGGGCGGCAGAGGGTTGGACCCGGCCGCCGTCGGCCAGGAACAACATGTCGGTCTCGCTGCGGGTCAATATGCTGCCGGACGGGACCATCACCGCTGTGAGTGTTTCACGATCGAGCGGTGATGCGCCGTTCGATAATTCCGCGGTAGCTGCAGTGAAGAATATCGGTCGGCTGACCGAAATGCAGGGTCTTTCTGCTCAGGAGTTCCAGCCGTACCGCTCGTTCACGATGACATTTACGCCTGAGGATCTTGCGTTGTGATCAATTACTTTCGAGGTTTTATCGTCCTTCTGTTCTTCGTGCTGGGCAACGCCGTAGCTCAGGAGAAGAATATCGTCGTCACCAGTGGTGCCGATCGTGCGATTCCCATCGCCGTGGTGCCGTTCGGCTGGCAGGGCGGTAGCGTTTTGCCGGAAGACATGGCCGATATTATCGGCAACGACATGCGTAATTCTGGCCTATTCCAACCAATCCCCAAGCAAAACATGATTAGCATGCCAACCCGCGGCAGCGAGATCATTTTTCGTGACTGGAAGGCGCTGGGCGCTCAGTACGTTATGGTGGGCAATATCGAGCCATCCGGTGGCAAGCTGCAGATTCGTTACGAGGTCTTCAACGTGACCACCGAGCAGTCGGTAATGAGCGGCACTGTCGGTGGTGGCCAGGACCAACTGCGCGACATGGCACACTACGCAGCTGATCAGGCTTTCGAAAAGCTCACAGGGATTAAGGGTGCGTTCTCCACGCGTCTACTTTATGTCACCGTCGAGCGTCTCGGTGGTGCTAACACGCGCTACACCCTTCAGCGGTCCGACTATGATGGGGCGCGTGCAGTGACGTTGCTGCAGTCGCGTGAACCGATTCTGTCACCGCGTTATTCGCCCGATGGCCGCCGTATCGCCTACGTCTCGTTCGAGCAGAAACGTCCACGTATTTTCATGCAGCATATCGATACCGGTCGCCGCGAGCAGATCACCAATTTCGAAGGGCTCAACGGTGCTCCGGCGTTTTCGCCCGACGGCAATCGCCTGGCGTTCGTGCTGTCGAAGGATGGCAATCCGGAGATCTATGTAATGGATTTAGGGTCCCGCCAACTGCAGCGGCTGACCAATCATTATGCGATCGATACGGAGCCTTTCTGGGGTGCTGACGGTCAAACGATTTACTTCACCTCGGATCGCGCTGGCAAACCTCAGATCTACAAGCAGCGCCTCGGTGGCAATAACGCCGAACGTGTTACGTTCGTTGGTAACTACAACGCCAATCCGAAGCTTTCTGCAGACGAGAAGACGCTGGTGATGATCCATCGCCAAGAGGGTTATACCAATTTCAAGGTGGCGGCACAGGACCTGCAGCGTGGCACTTTGCGGCTACTCTCCGAAACGAGTTTAGATGAGTCGCCCACTGTTGCGCCTAATGGCACCATGCTAATCTACGCGACCCGCCAGCAGGGCCGGGGAGTCTTGATGCTCGTATCAATCAATGGTCGAGTTAGGCTCCCGCTTCCTACTGCTCAAGGCGAAGTCCGTGAGCCATCGTGGTCCCCTTACCTGAACTGATGCGGTATCAACGCTTTACCTAACCAAAAACACACTGGGGTTGTTACACATGGAAATGCTGAAATTCGGTAAGTTCGCTGCGCTGACTCTCGCTATGGCCGTAGCTGTGGGTTGTTCGTCCAAGGGTGGCGACGATTCTGGCGAAGGCTCGACTGCTATTGATCCGAACGCTGGCTATGGTGCGGACAGTGGTGCCGTCGACGGCAGCATGGGCAGCGAAGAAGCCGCTCTGCGCGCCATCACCACTTTCTACTTCGAATACGACAGCTCCGATCTGAAGCCGGAAGCCATGCGCGCTCTGGACGTCCATGCCAAGGACCTGCAGTCCGCTGGTAACCGTGTCGTACTGGAAGGCCACACTGACGAGCGTGGTACTCGCGAGTACAACATGGCTCTGGGCGAGCGTCGCTCCAAGGCCGTGCAGCGCTACCTGGTTCTGCAGGGCGTCTCTCCTGCTCAGCTGGAGCTGGTTTCCTACGGTGAAGAGCGTCCAGTTGCCATGGGCAATGACGAGCAATCCTGGGCTCAGAACCGTCGCGTTGAACTGCGTAAGTAATTAGCCATGCTCAAGCATCGTTATGTTCTGACGCTTATTGCGCTTGGTCTGCCGCTTTTTGCGGTGGCTCAGGTCCCAGTGGTTGATTATGACTCGCAAACCCAAAGTGGTGCGCCCGAGTCGGGTTATTCCTCTGGAGCAGATACTGGCGGTGCCTATGCCGGGGGCGGGGCAGCAGCTCCGTCTTCGGCGCAGGGTATGCTCTTCGTTCAGTTGCAGCAGATGCAGGAAGAAATCGCGCAATTGCGCGGTATGCTCGAAGTGCAACAGAACGAGATCGAGCGCCTGAAGCAGGAAGGGCTAGAGCGTTATCAGAATTTGGACAGTCGCTTGTCGAACGTCGTATCGGGCGGATCGGCTAGGCAGGATTCTTCAGCTGCGGGTGGCAATGCCACTGGCGGCTCAGCGCAGGCGCCTTCAGGTGCTTCAGCACAAGATGCAGCGATTAATCAATCAGCTGATCCTGAAAAGGAAAAGCTGTATTACGACGCTGCCTTTGATCTGATCAAGGCGAAGGATTTCGATAAGGCCAGCCAGGCTTTCGCCGCATTTCTGCGTAAATACCCCAGCAGTCCTTACGCTGGCAACGCGCAGTACTGGCTAGGTGAAGTGAACCTCGCCAAGGGTGATTTGCAGGGCGCAGGCCAGGCGTTCGCCAAGGTCAGTCAAGCGTATCCGCAGCACAACAAGGTACCGGATTCGCTGTACAAGCTTGCAGATGTCGAGGTACGCCTGGGAAATCGTGACAAGGCCAACGGGATTCTCCGTCAAGTCATTGCCGACTATCCAAACAGTTCGGCAGCGCAGTTGGCTCAACGCCAACTGAGTCGATAAGCCGATACTCGGCCTTAGTGAACAAAACCCGCCCATCGGCGGGTTTTTTCGTTAGAATCGCTGCCCCTTTTCCCGCAACGGAGGCGGATGGCCTGTTTAGCCGTCACGCCCGTGGCTGATATGCATCATACCCTGCGAATTTCCGAGATTTTTTACTCGCTGCAGGGGGAGACGCGTACCAGTGGTCTGCCCACTGTATTCGTCCGCCTGACCGGCTGTCCCCTGCGCTGTCAATACTGCGATACCGCCTACGCATTCAGTGGTGGCGAGATCATCTCGATCGAGGCCATTCTCGAGCGAGTTGCTTCCTATAAGCCTCGCTACGTCTGTGTTACCGGTGGCGAGCCGCTTGCTCAACCGAATTGTGTGCCGTTGCTGCAGCGCCTCTGCGACGCCGGCTACGAGGTGTCGTTGGAAACCAGTGGTGCACTGGATATTTCCACGACGGATGAGCGGGTGAGTCGGGTGGTTGATTTGAAAACCCCGGGCTCGGCAGAGGTAAGTCGCAATCTCTACGAGAATATCGGCTACTTGACGCGCAACGACCAGGTGAAATTCGTCATTTGCTCGCGTGACGACTACGACTGGGCGGTATCCAAACTTATCGAATACCGGCTGGATGACCGCGCTGGCGAGGTGCTATTTTCGCCTAGCCATGGACAGATCGATGCGCGCGCGTTGGCCGACTGGATCGTCAACGACAATCTCCCGGTGCGACTGCAGCTTCAGCTGCACAAGATCCTCTGGAACGACGCGCCCGGCCACTGATACCAGTCCGGAGCTCGCAGGATGTTCCGGTGTATTCGATAGGTAATGCAATGACTGATAAGAAAGCCGTGATCCTTCTCTCTGGCGGGCTCGACTCTGCGACCGTGGTCGCGATGGCAAAGGCGCAAGGATACGCCTGCTACACCATGAGCTTCGATTATGGCCAGCGCCACCGCGCGGAGCTCCAGGCGGCAGAGCGAGTCGCGCGCCAGTTGGGTGTGGTCGAACATAAAGTGATTGGCATGAATCTCAATGGCATAGGAGGTTCTGCGCTGACCGATAGCAATATTGCGGTGCCTGAAGAAATGGGTGAGGGGATACCGGTAACCTACGTACCGGCTCGCAACACGGTATTTCTTTCTTTGGCGCTGGGTTGGGCTGAGGTGCTCGGTGCGCGAGATATCTTCATTGGGGTGAACGCTGTCGATTACTCCGGTTATCCCGATTGTCGTCCGGAGTTCATCGATGCGTTCGAACGCATGGCTAATCTTGCGACCAAGGCTGGAGTACAAGGGCAAGGCTTTGCCATCCGCGCGCCGTTGCAGAATCTCAGCAAGGCGGAAATCGTTCAGACCGGTGTTCGGCTAGGCGTCGATTACGCCATGACGGTTTCTTGCTACCAGGCTGATGAGGATGGTCGTGCCTGTGGTAAATGCGACAGTTGCCGTCTGCGCGCAGCCGGCTTTGAAGAGGCCGGTATCGTAGATTCGACTCGCTATCGCTAAAGCGGATGTAAAAATGGTTGATTTAATCAATCAAATCAGTATCATGCGCTCCGCATTGGGTCGTTAGCTCAGTTGGTAGAGCAGTTGGCTTTTAACCAATTGGTCGTAGGTTCGAATCCCACACGACCCACCATATTCTCCTAGTGAGAACAAAACCGGAGGCCGAAAGGTCATCCGGTTTTTTTTTATGTCTTGGAACTCTGCCGAAAAGCAAAACGATTTAATCGCTCAGCTATAAACACCCGTTTCTCTACGACCTTTGTCTGGGACTGGCGCGAGATAGAACGTAATAGACTTTGACCTCCCGATTTTCCGTTGGTTTGAGGCTCAAATGTATTCTGATCGCATCCGCTTGTCCTCCCTGCAGAGCAAGGTCATGAGCGCCCATGAGGCCGCTACTCTTATTCACGACGGCATGACTGTCGGCATGAGCGGCTTTACCCGTGCGGGCGAGGCTAAAGCAGTGCCCCTTGCATTGATCGACCGCGCAAAGGACGAGAAGCTGAAGATCAGCCTGATCACCGGCGCCAGCCTGGGTAATGATCTGGACGGAAAGATGGCTGCAGCTGGCCTGCTGGCCCGTCGTGGGCCGTTCCAGGCGGATGCCGTCCTGCGCAAGGCGATCAACCAGGGCGAGGTCATGTTCATTGATCAGCATCTTTCTCACACCGTCGAGCAGATGCGTAACCATCAGATCAAGCGTCCTGATGTCACCATCATCGAGGCCGTGAGCATCACCGAACAGGGCCATATCGTCCCGACTACCTCGGTAGGCAACTCAGCCAACTTGGCCGTATTCGCCGACAAGATAATCATCGAGCTGAACCTGGCGCACAACCCCAACCTGGAAGGTCTGCATGACATCTACTTCCCAGGCGAGCGCCCGGCCCGTGGACCGATCCCGCTGACCAAGGTAGACGATCGTATCGGCACTCCGGCCATTCCGGTTGATCCTGCGAAGATCGCTGCCATCGTCATTACCGAACAGCCGGACTCTTACTCCACTGTTACTCCGGCCGATGACGAAACCCAAGCAATCGCCAACCACCTGGTCGAATTTTTCAAGAAGGAAGTCGCCGCTGGTCGTATGCCGAAGAACCTCGGTCCGATGCAGGTTGGTATCGGCAACATCGCCAACGCCGTAGTGTGCGGTCTGATTGATTCCCCGTTCGAAGATCTGGTGATGTACTCCGAAGTGCTGCAGGACTGCACGTTCGAGCTGATCGACGCTGGCAAGATGAAGTTTGCGTCGGGCTGCTCCATTACTCTCTCCGAGCGCTGCAACGATCGCGTGTTCGGCAACCTGGAGAAGTACAAGGACAAGCTGGTGCTGCGTCCTCAGGAAATCTCCAACCATCCGGAGCTGGTGCGTCGTCTAGGTATTGTGGGTATCAATACCGCATTGGAGTTCGATATCTACGGCAACGTCAACTCGACGCACGTCGGTGGCACCAAGATGATGAACGGCATCGGTGGCTCCGGTGACTTCGCACGTAACGCGCATATAGCTATCTTTGTGACCAAGTCGATCGCTAAGGGCGGCAATATCTCCAGCGTCGTACCAATGGTCGCGCACGTGGACCACACCGAGCACGACGTGGAAATTCTGGTTACCGAGCAGGGACTGGCGGATCTGCGTGGTCTGGCGCCGCGCGAGCGGGCACGCGTGATCATCGACAATTGTGTGCATCCGTCCTACCGTGATGCGCTGAACCAGTACTTCGAAGGCGCCTGTGATAGAGGTGGTCAGACTCCACATATGCTGCGTGAGGCCATGAACTGGCACATCAATCTGGAAGAACGCGGTCATATGCTCAAAGACGCATGATCGAAATAACCGCCGGCGATTGCCGGCGGTTTCTTTTGCAATGACGATTTTTGACTGAGCGCAATCGAGCCTGTGTTTAACGCCGCATAGCCGAGCGCAGCAGCTTTTCACATCGTCTGAATGCTGATGGTTTTGTTTCGGGCCACGCAAGGGCGTAGCCTGCCTATACCTCGCTTCCCCTTTTGCAGATGCTTCGGCTAGTATTCCTGCCCCCTTGAACGGGCAGGGCGATGTCGGTCTGCATGCCGCGCTGCATCCTTCTCTTGCCTCGTCCGATATGGCCGGTTGACCGAGTTATACTCGGCCATCTCATGCAATAACGTGTTTTGTAGGACCCGCGAACCATGACGCAGATACCCGAACGCATTCTTGTGCAGGCTCATTTGGCGGCCAAGCAACCCAAGCCGCTCTCGTCCGAGCAGGAAGCGCAGTTGCGCAGCGATATTGCTGTCGAGCTGAAGAGGCAGAATGCGGTGCTCGTGGCGCATTACTACACCGATCCGGTAATCCAGGCGCTGGCCGAGGAAACTGGAGGTTGTGTCTCCGATTCGCTGGAGATGGCTCGGTTCGGCAATGAGCATTCGGCGAAGACGGTGGTTGTCGCCGGCGTCAAGTTCATGGGTGAGACGGCGAAAATTCTCAATCCTGAAAAGCGGGTGCTGATGCCCACTCTGGACGCAACCTGTTCGCTGGATCTCGGCTGTCCCGTGGCGGAATTCTCGGCGTTCTGTGATCAGCATCCAGAACGCACCGTGGTTGTCTATGCCAACACATCGGCGGCGGTTAAGGCGCGGGCCGACTGGGTGGTTACATCGAGTTGCGCGCTAGAAATCGTTGAAAGCCTGATGGACAACGGCGAGAAAATTATCTGGGCGCCGGACAAGCACCTCGGCAGCTACGTGCAGCGCGAAACCGGTGCCGACATGCTGCTATGGGATGGCGCATGTATCGTCCATGAGGAATTCAAGGCTAAGCAGCTAGAAGACATGAAGGCATTGTATCCAGATGCCGCCGTTCTGGTTCACCCGGAATCGCCGGAAGCGGTGATCGCGCTGGCGGATGCGGTTGGCTCCACCAGTCAATTGATCAAGGCGGCGCAGACGATGGCGAATCCTACCTTTATCGTCGCCACCGACCGCGGCATCTTCTACAAGATGCAGCAGCTGTGTCCCGACAAGGCGTTTGTCGAGGCGCCCACTGCTGGTAGCGGTGCCGCCTGCCGCAGTTGTGCCCATTGCCCGTGGATGGCAATGAACACTCTGGAACGGACGCTGCATTGTCTGCGTACTGGCAGTAACGAGATTTTCGTTGATCCTGCACTAGTCCCGCGAGCGATCAAGCCTCTCAAGCGGATGCTGGACTTCACCCAGGCGGCGCGTATCAAACAGGCCGGTAACGCCTGATTCCTCGTGACACAGCGCGAGCTTTGCGCCTGTATTGCCTGCTTCGTTCATGCCTGATCGAAAGCGGCGCCTTGTTCGGCGCTGCTAAGTCTTAGCGCAACATCTCCTCGACCATTCGCTTCTCCTCGATCAATTCTTTCTGTCGGGCGTCGATACGTGCGGCTGTCTGGAAGTTGTTCGAGCGGCGTTTGGCAAAATCCAGCTGCTCAATCGCTTTGTCGTAATCGCCGACCAGCGCGAAGAATTCCGCGCGGCCTTGATGCAGGCCGATGATATTTCCGGTGAGGCCACGGATCTCTGAGACCTGGTACCAAATGTCCGGATCCGTGGGGCGGGTTGCGACCAGCTTGTCCAGTTCTCGCTCGGCCTCCTGCAGCTTGTTCTCCTTGATCAGCAGGTCAATGTGCGTCTGGCGCACTGGGTAACTGCTGGGGTACAGCTCGAGCAGGTGTTGGGTTCGTTCGCGTGCTGCGGTAAGGCGATTCGCGGTGATGTCCAGCTCGATCTGGGCAAGGTTGTAAGTGATGTCGTCCGGCTCCTTCTTCAGCAACGGTTGCAGGCTGGCGGCAGCCTCGTCGAGCTGACCGCTCTTGATCTGCGCCAACGCCAGCCCATAACGGGCAGCGTCGAGAGTCTCATCTTCGCTGAGCATGGCCCGGAAGCGCTTGGCGCTGAGCCCTGGTGTGCTTTCGAATTTCAGGTCCACTCGTGCGCGCATCAGTTGGTAACGCAGGCTGTCCTCAACTCCGCCCTCTGGATATTGCTCGGCGCGGTTCTTGGTGTCGGCGATGCGCGATTCGGTGACCGGGTGGGTGAGGAGGAACTCCGGCGGCTTCTGATCGTAGCGATACTGCCGCATCAGGCGACCGAACATCTCCGGCATCGCCCGCGGGTCGTAGCCGGCCCGTTCGAGATTTATGATGCCGATGCGGTCGGCTTCCTGTTCGTTCTGCCGGGAGAAGCGCCGCTGTGCCTGAATAGCGGCGGCCTGGGTCGAAAGAATCGCGGCGATACCCGCATCGCCCGCGCCGGCCGCTGCCGCGACTACCCCGGCGAGCATCGCCGCCATCAATGGCAGTTGCATGCGCTGCTGCGCTTCCAAGCCACGGGCAAAGTGACGTTGGGAGAGGTGCGCCAATTCGTGTGCCAGCACCGAGGCGTATTCGCTTTCGGTCTGCGCATGGAGAAACAACCCACCATTGACGCCGATGATGCCGCCCGGTGCGGCAAATGCGTTCAGCTGTGGGCTGTCGAGCAGTACGAATTCCAGGCGCCGATCCTGCAACTGGCTGGTCTCGGCCAAGCGATATACGCTGCGCTCCAAATAATCCTTGAGTAAAGGATCCGACAGCTGCGGGACCTGGCCGCGCAGCAGACTGAGCCAGGCTCGGCCCAATTGATGTTCCTGTTCCGGCGAGACGATGCCAGAGCTGGAATCGCCGAGGGAGGGCAGATCATTGGCCATAGCCGGTTGCCCGATTAGGCACGCTAGCGTCAGCAGAGTAGGGCGCAGCAATTTCATCCAGACTGGCTCATCAAAGCAGGAACGCTACTGTAGCCTTGTGTCTGGGTAGCTGGCCAGGGCTGGGTGCAGCTCGGTATTCTGCGCCTCTTTTTGAGGAGATGATCATGACTGAACAGGGTGCGCCCGGCGCTGCCTGCGACGCCGAACTGGACGCGATTGGGCTGGACTGTCCGATGCCGCTGCTCAAGGCGAAACTGGAGCTTAATCGACTAAACAGCGGTCAGGTGCTGAAGATTACTGCGACGGACCCGGGCTCACAGCGGGATTTGCGCAGTTTCGCCAAGCTGGCCGGCCATGCGTTGTTGCATGAGGAAGTGGATGATGGGCTCTATCGTTACTGGCTGCGCAAGGCCTGAGAGCCAAAAAATACGTGCTTAACAACGAGTTGCCGCGGATCTGGTGGAATGGCAGTCTCTTTTGCTTCTACCCAAGGATCGCCAGCAATCGGTGACTGGTCGAGCGGGTACCGATATGATCTAGAACGAGAAAGGCCGGCTTTTTCGCCGGCCTTCTGCTTATTGCTGATGCAGCGCCTGAGCGGCCTGCAAAACGGCTTCGACATGCCCGGGAACCTTCACGCCTCGCCATTCCTGACGCAGGACGCCGTCGCTGTCGACAAGAAAGGTGCTGCGGTCTACGCCCATGTATTCCTTACCGTAGAGCTTTTTCAGCTTGATCACGTCGAAAAGTTGGCAGAGCTGTTCATCCTTGTCGCAGATGAGCTCGAACGGAAACGCTTGCTTGGCCTTGAAGTTTTCATGAGTTTTCAGGCTGTCCCGCGAAATGCCGAATACCAGCGTGTTGGCCGCGTTGAACGCTTCGTGCAGATCGCGAAACGTCTGGCCTTCGGTGGTGCAGCCCGGCGTGTTGTCCTTTGGGTAAAAGTAAAACACCACCTGCTTGCCCTTCAGCGTTTCGGGGCTGATCTGTTGCTCGCCGGTCGCCTGAGCTTGGAAGGATGGAACGGGTTGGTCGATTTCCACGGGCATCGGTTTCGTCCTTATCAAGGGTTCTGCGGGCGCCAGGGTTCGATCAGCGCGTCCAGATTCAGCGCGTCGGCAAAATCCAGGAACTGATCACGTAACCAGCTGATCTGCGTACCCGCCGGTAGCGTTACGGTCAGGGTTGCGTTGAGCATGGTGCCGCCAGTTTGTGGCGCCTGATAGGTATCGCAGGTGAGGCTCTCGAGCTCGACGCGGTGGTCAATAAAGAACTGACACAGCTCGTTGAGAATATCCGGACGGTAGACCGAGCTGACATACGCAACGTAGGGCAGCGCCTGCGGGCGGGTTTCCAGGGCTTCGCTGCGCACCACATTGGTGGTGAACTCATGTTTTTTTGCCAGACCCGGTAGCGCCGTCTCCATGCGAGCGAGGGCGTCCCAGGTTCCGGTTATTTCCAGAACCAATGCGCAGCACTCGCCATGTCGGGTCAGGCGCGTGCTGACCACGGCGCAGCGGTTCTCGTTGCTGGCTCTGCAGAGCACGTTGGTGAGCTCCATTGGGCTACGGCCCATGGCGCTGATGACGAGAAACTGTTCACGGGGTACTGGAGGGGTGGACATGCAGCATTCCTGGCGTAGGTGAATCGGACGGCCAGCCAAGCCGAAAACGGCTAAGAGTAGCGAAAAGCGTCAGTGGAGGGAATGCGTGCACGGGCGATGTGCGAAAAGCACATCGATATCGCAGTGGCCGGTCTGGTTACAGGGATGCATCCAGCGTACTCGCAAAGCGCAAAGGAGCCTTGTACCATTACGCCTCTCTTTTTCCGGCAGGAGTGATTGCATGATTGCGGGCAGTATGGTGGCGTTGGTCACTCCCATGGACGCGCAGGGCGGCCTTGATTGGGATAGCCTGAGCAAGCTGGTGGATTTCCATTTGCAGGAAGGCACCAATGCAATCGTTGCGGTCGGCACCACTGGTGAGTCGGCAACGCTCGAGGTGCCTGAACATATCGAGGTGATCCGCCGGGTGGTGGATCAGGTCAACGGTCGCATTCCGGTTATTGCCGGCACCGGCGCCAACTCCACTCGTGAAGCCGTCGAGCTGACCGAGAATGCCAAAGCGGCAGGTGCCGATGCCTGCCTGCTGGTCACGCCGTACTACAACAAGCCGACCCAGGAAGGCATGTATCTGCATTTCCGTCATATTGCCGAAGCCGTGGCGATTCCGCAGATTCTCTATAACGTTCCCGGTCGTACCGCCTGCGACATGCTGCCAGAGACTGTCGAGCGGCTCTCCAAGGTGCCCAACATCATTGGTATCAAGGAAGCGACCGGCGACCTCAAGCGCGGCCAGGAAGTGCTCGATCGCGTCAGTAAGGAATTTCTCGTCTATTCAGGCGACGACGCTACCGCCGTCGAACTGATGCTGATGGGTGGCAAAGGCAATATTTCCGTCACCGCAAACGTCGCGCCCCGCGCCATGAGCGAGCTATGCGCCGCCGCCATTGCCGGCGATGCGGAAAAGGCACGTGCGATCAATGCATTACTAATGCCGCTGCACCAGACATTATTCATGGAGGCTAACCCGATCCCGGTGAAGTGGGCGCTGCATGAAATGGGTTTGATGCCTGACGGTATTCGTCTGCCCCTGACCTGGCTCAGCCAGCGTTGCCAGGAACCCCTGCGCCAGGCTATGCGCCAGTCCGGTGTGCTGGCCTGAAGATATCCGGTGTACTGGTTTATTAATGAAGGAACACGCATGAAGCGACTGGCCGGACTCTCGACCCTAGCCCTGATCATCTCTGGAACCAGCGGTTGTGGCTGGTTGTGGGGCGAAGACGGATATTTCCGCGACCGTGGTAGCGATTATCTGCAAGCGCGGCAAGTTGCTCCGATGCAAGTCCCTGCCGGCACCGAGTTGCGTCCAATCGAGCCACTGCTACCGATTCCCCAGCAGGTGTCTGATACCCGTGTTACGGGTGACTACGAAGTGCCGCGCCCGCAGCGGCTGCTGATTGCCGAGGAAACCAGCGAATTCAGCCTGCAGACGTCAGAAGACGCGCGCTGGCTGATTGCGATGCGCGCGCCCTCGCTGGTTTGGGCTGCGGCCCGGCAATTCTTTACCAACAACGGTTTCCAGATCGCCGAAGAGCGCCCTCAAACCGGTGAATTTATTACCGCCTGGCAGACGAGTGATCAACTGGCTCCGGCGCTAGTGCGCAATCTCGGTCTAGGCGACGGCGAGACCCGCATCCGTGTCCGCGTTGAGCCGGGCGTGCAGCGCGATACCAGCGAAATCTATTTGCTTAGTGTCCAGCGTCCGGCAGGCAGCAGCGCCGACGTCGCCTGGCCTGAAACCACTGCCAACGCTGAACTTGATCGCGTGCTGCTCGACGAGTTGCAGGCTGGCTTGACCAACAGCGCTGCGCAAGGCGGCTCGGCCTCCCTGCTGGCCGAGCGCGAGTTCGACGCACCTAGCCGCGTAACTCTCAGCGAAGCCGGCAGTGGTACTCCAGTGTTGCAACTCGATACCGACTTCAACCGCGCCTGGTCGAGTGTCGGACGTGCACTGGCCGCGAGTGACATCCTCGTCGAAGACCTGGATCGAAGCCTAGGCGTTTATTACATCAACCTGGCTGAAGGCGCGGAGAATCCAGACGACGAGCCTGGTTTCTTCTCCCGGTTGTTCGGCGGGGCGCCAGACCGTGAGGAGATCGAGGCCCGCGCCGAGCGTTATCAGCTCCGTGTGACGGATGTGAACGACGACATCCAAGTCACTCTCGATAAGGATCTCGATACCATCGCCCCAGCGGACGTGGCGCGGCGCGTGCTGAATATGCTCAAGGACAACCTGGGCTGATTCTTCGATGCAGCCAGCTCCAGCCAATCCAGGCGAAACCATTCGGTTTCGCCTGTTTCGTTTGATGACAGACCCACTGTTACGGCTCGCTGATTTCGGCAGCGTATCGATGGTTCGGTAACCGCGAGAATCGCCATGACTACTCCAAACGCCCTCAGTTTGAAGAAAATCTACTCGGGCAAGGTCCGTGACCTGTACGAAATCGACGACAAGCGCATGCTTATGGTCGCCACTGACCGGCTCTCGGCATTCGACGTGATCCTCGCCGAGCCGATACCGGAGAAGGGCAAGATTCTCACTGCGATTTCCAACTTCTGGTTCGACAAGCTTGCGTACCTGGTACCCAACCACTTCACCGGCGACAAAGTCGAAGACGTGGTCGCGGCGGGCGAGCTGCCCTTAGTGGACGGCCGTGCGGTGGTCGCCAAGCGCTTGAAGCCGGTTGCAGTTGAAGCCATCGTACGCGGCTACATCGTCGGCTCAGGCTGGAAGGAATATCAAAGGAACGGAACCGTTTGCGGCATCCAGTTGCCTGCCGGGTTGAAGGAAGCGGCCAAACTGCCGCAACCGATCTTTACGCCATCCACCAAGGCCGCCGTCGGCGATCATGACGAGAACATCTCCTTCGAACAATGCGAAGCCGTTATCGGCGAGCAATTGGCAGCGAAGGTACGTGATACTTCCATCGCGCTGTACGCCGCAGCTGTCGAATATGCGGCCACTCGCGGCATTATCATTGCCGATACCAAATTCGAATTCGGCCTCGATGAAGACGGCACCTTGACCCTCATGGATGAAGTGCTGACACCCGACTCCAGCCGCTTCTGGCCGGCCGACAGCTATCAGGAAGGTATCAGCCCGCCGAGTTTCGACAAGCAATTCGTTCGCGACTGGCTGGAATCCACCGGTTGGAACAAGGAACCACCAGCACCGCCGGTGCCTGCCGAGGTCGCCCAGAAGACGGCCGACAAGTATCGCGAAGCCCTGACGCGCCTGACTGCCTGATCGCTCGTGTCTCGGCTAGAACCGGCTTAAGCGACCGCCGAAGGCAACTGGCCTAGGCCAACGCAACACGCTGAATAACGAGAAAAAAGCACGCTCGCGGGGGTTCGACAATTGCTTACGAACTGCTATGATGCGCGCCGCTGGAGAGATGCCGGAGTGGCCGAACGGGACGGATTCGAAATCCGTTGAACAGGCAACTGTTCCTAGGGTTCAAATCCCTATCTCTCCGCCATATTGCGAAACCTGAAAGCCCCGCCCCGCCTAGCGCGCAGCGGGGCTTCTTCTTTTGTGGAGTCTGGCTTGGGGCGAAAAGAGCGATTTCTAGGCCGCTCGACGCCGCTTTATTCCGCTCTGATCCTGTCTCGTTACGTCATTCTCTATGCCATTCCGCTCTTCATCCTGTTCGGTTGTCGCTGACTTGCTAGGTCATGCGTGCGTCTGGATCAGCCCTGCCGGGTTCTAATAGCCGTTTGTTCTCGATCCGAAAGATGGCTGTTACTCGATGTCGTGCGATCGAAGTTGGCACGGCGTGGACAGTGTGCTGTCTCAGCAACTGATAACCCATCGAGGCTTCCGATGATCGAATGGCTAACAAGCAATCACCAACTGATCTCGCTGATTATTTCCAGCAGCACCCTTCTTGTGTGGGTGTTCTATGCACAGCTGCTGCTATTGAACTTCAGGCGGCAACGCAAGCCGAGTCTCATCATCAACCGTGGCGCCGGCAAGGGGCTGGGCTCGCTGTGTCTGATTTCCAACATGAGCGCCGAGCCTATGTTCATCAATCAATTGGTGGTTTCCATTGAAACCTCCCAAGGGCCATTGGAGGTCGATGTCACCGACATTCGTCAGAGCATGGAGGGCGATGTATCCCCCGACTTGATCATTCACCAAACCACACACCAAGGCCCGCTGCGTAGCGGTGAGTTCACTCACATCGGCACCTTTCAGAACATGTTGCGACGCGTAGCGGAGCTGCATGGCATCAAGCTGGAAGGCCACCGGCCGGTTGGTGATTGGCAATTTCATTCGCTGGAAATTCGCGCGGTTGCGTTCTACGGCCCCGAGCGACACCCGCTGGGCGTCTTGCGTCGGTTTCGCCTGCGCGATCTCGGCGAGGCAGAGTGCACGCTGGTTCCAGAGAGTCCCTTCACTCATCAGCTGACGTCGCGCCGTGATCGCAGAAGAGTACGCCGCTGGCTGTCGGAGTCGCTTGATGATTGACGGCCTGGCAAGACGCAACGACCGGAGCGGAACTTAAGTACTGCTGGCCGGTCACCTTAACCTGGCAACGTGCTGCCGAGCGGAGCCCAGATGCGGTTAGGAAAGGCTTGCGACGCGCAGCGAGTAGCGGCTGCGCGAATTGTTGATCAGGCAGCTTGTCCGCGGACAAGGTTGCGATATGGAAGGGTAGTTTCGTGGAAATCAACCGCGTAAGCGCAAGGGATGTCGATAAGGCACATTATGAGTTGATTGTTATCGGGTCTGGTTTTGGTTCCAGCTTCTTTCTTACCGAAGCGTTGAAGCACCTTACCGGGCGCGCTCTGATCATCGAGTGGGGCGATTTTCATCCCTGGGATTGGCAGATCCAGACCCAGAGCAATTCGGCGATCGCACCTGAATCCACTTACGATAATCGCGGCGAGAAGCCCTGGAACACCACCATCGCGCTCGGCGGCGGCATGAATTGTTGGTTCTCACAGACCCCTCGGTTGCACCCCAGCGACTTTGCTACTCGTACTCGTTACGGGGTCGGCAACGACTGGCCGCTGAGCTACGACGATCTCGAGCCCTACTATTGTCAAGCCGAGCAGATCATGTCGATTGCTGGTGACCCGGACATGGCCAAGGTGTTGCCGCGCAGCCAGCCATTTCCGCAGCCTCCCCACAAGGGGTCCTCGATCGACATGCTGATGAAGGAGGCGATGCCTGATCACCACTTCATCATGCCGACCGGGCGTGCCCGCGTGGCCACGGGAACCCGAGGGGTTTGCTGCGCCAATGCCACCTGCAACCGGTGCCCGGTCAACGCCAAATTCACCGCGCAGAACGGCCTGGCCGAGCTGTATAGCCATCCCAAGGTGGACGTGTGCCTGAAGACCGAGGTGCGCACGCTCGAATACGAGGGCAAAAACATCAAGGGAGCGACGCTTCTTTCCGACGGTACCGAGTTCAAGGTGTTCGGTGATCTGTTCGTGCTGGGCGCCAACGCTATTCAGAGCCCGGCGATCCTGTTGCGCTCGGACATCGCCTTCGGCGAAACCGGAATGGGCCTGCATGAGCAGGTCGGCGCTAACGTCGAGGTTTACCTCGACGGCCTCGGCAATTTCGATGGCAGCACCATCACCACCGGGCTGAACTATTCGCTCTACGACGGTGATTTCCGCAAGGATCACTCGGCCTGCCTGGTCTATTTCGAGAACCGCTGGCCCTACGGCCTGCGTCCGGAGCGCGGCCGTTGGAGCCAGACGCTGCCACTGATGCTGGTCAGCGAGGATTTGCCGAACATCGAGAACCGCGTCCTCATCGATTCACAGAGCGGGCAGGCGATCATCGACTATCGAGGCGAGTCCGATTACGGCATGAAGGGGGTGCAGTACGGCCTGGATAGCCTGGAAAAGCTGCTCGCGCCGCTGCCGGTCGAGTCGATCAATTTCAGGGAGTGGCGACTGACCGAGTCGCACGTTCAGGGCACGCTGCGTATGGGGCAGGCTGATGACGGCTCGGTGGTTGACGGCCAAATGCTGCATCATCAAATGAGGAATCTGGTCGTGGTGGGGACGGCAACCTACCCGAGCTGCTCGCCGGCGAATCCCAGCCTGACCGCCGCGGCCTTGTCCATTCGCGCTGCCGATCTACTGTATAGCTAAGGAATGCCATGAAGCGTCGTACGTTGTTGCTGTCATCCGCCGCCACGCTTGGTCTTGCTGCCGTCGGTTCGGCAGCCTGGGTGTATGAGGACCGTCAGGCGTTCATCCCTGAGCTGTTGCACCAGCTCGTTGGTGACTTCCAGATGGCCGCAGAAGATCAGCGAAAGTTTGTCGATGCGTTGGCCGGACACTATGGTTCGGAGAAGCTCACGGCGTTGATGGGGTTGTACAAGATTCGTCAGGAGACTGGTGTCGGTAGCGCCTATACCGATCTTCGCGTGGATAACTTCGAGCGCAGGTTGCTGACGGATTTCATGGTTTCAACCGACTACCTGCGACGCCAGCACGAAGCGAATCCCACCGTGACATTTCTCGGCTACAGACTGCCCTGCAGCAATCCTTACGCGAAATTCGACGGGCTGAGCTGACGCACACTGTGCGACGGCGCTCGACAATTGCGAAGAGGCAGCATTGTTCATGCCTCGGCGTGCAGTTGGGTTGGCTCGTTCCTTTAGCGATCGGCGAGCGCCTGCTCGCCAATCAACATCCCGCACGAGACCCGAAAAAGCTGATCCCCACGTCTGATCGTGAGGGGTGCTCTCTCCGCGATCACCGCGCCGTTGCCGAGCATGCGATCAATATGGGTACGTAGCTGGTGATATTGCCTGGTGTAGTCCCGGTTCATCTTGCCCCCGTAGCTATCTGGCGTTGTTCGTTAATCCACGATCTAGGACCAACGACAGACCGATTCGTCTCGCACGAATACGGTTTTTCCTGCAGCCACTTGTCTGGGCGCTCTTCAGCACCGCTGCCGCGCCGTTGGTCTCAGGATGGATAGGTTGTAGTATCACTTAGCCATCGCGACCGCGAGGCTTTCCACTCTGGTGAGACAAGGCGCAATGAACGAACAGGCCGTACCGGTGTTGATCGCGTTTTTGACTGTGGCTGGTGTTGCAGCGTTTTTGCTGCGCCGAGCATTCACGGTATTGGGCCGTCAGCAGTTTAAGAACGACGCTGGGTCGTTACAGGTATCGCTCGATAGCGAAAGGTTGGATGACAGTCGCGTGGAAAATCGTTCTGCGCCATAGAGCAAAAATCAGCAAGCCAAGAGCAGCTTGGCGGTTCAAATCATCAGCAAGCTAAACGGGCCGCGCCCCTTCGGGCAGATAGGCCTTACTCAAAGACGCATTGACGTCGCCGCGGGATTTCGCTCTAGCTATCGAACAACCGGCGTAGGCTGCTAGGTGCCAAGCCGGTCCAGCGCTTGAAAGAGCGGCGGAAATTGGTGGTGTCGTTGAAACAGAGGTAACTCGCCACTTCCTCGTTGCTGTAACCCTTCATCTGGTACAGATAGAGCGCCACGTGCTTGCGCACCAAGTCGAGCTGATCCTGAAAGCCTGTGCCGTGCTTGCGCAACTTGCGTTTGAGCGAAGCCGGGCTCATTTCGAATGCCTGGGCCACGCGCTCAAGGTTCAACGGCCTACGGATGTTGGCGTGTAGATGCTCATATAACCCGTCGATAAAACTGCCGTGCCAACCGAGGCTTGCCAGTTGAGCACAGCCGGCCTGTTGTGCGACCTGGCCGGCGGTGTTCGAGGCGTTCGGCCAAGGCGTGTGCAGATATTCGCGTGGCAGGCTCATCATCGTCAGCTGACTGCCAAAGGCCAGCTGCTCGCCCAGATGCACCCAGTACTGCTCAACATGCCGTGGTTGCGGATAATCGAAATGAAAGCGCCAGGGCAAGCGCTCTCCAGACAGACGTTTGCTCATTGCTACCACGGCTGTCAGGCTCGCCTCGGCGAGGAAGCGCTGTTGCTCGCTGGCGCCGCAGCTGTCGACCCAATACAAGTGGACCTGTTTGTCGTCGAAGAGCAGACGAGGTGTCAGTAACGGGCTCAGCAGCGCACGAAATCGCAACAGCAGCTCCAGCGCCTGGTGCAACGTGCAAGCATGGGCCAAGGCGTGGCTGGCATCGCCATAATGGCCGGGAAGCAGCCGCTGGCCGAACAGGAAACTGCTGTCATCGGAATCCAGCAGGCGGCCAGCGTTGCCGATCAGCGTGATGAACTGCGCCGGGCTGATGCGGGCGATGCCACGGGTAACATCCTCATAGAACAGCCCGCTGCCACGGAGCAGCTGATGGCTGTCGATCCCGCGTGCGAGGGTCAGATCGATCAGCACCGCCGGCTGGTGATGCGCGGCGATAAAACGCGTATCGCATTCGTAGCCGATGGCCATGGTCCCGCTCCTCAAGCGCAGCGCGGCAATTGCTGTTTGGCCTTGGCGAGGCTCAGGTTAAGGCGCTTGAGTAGTTGCTCAACATCCTCATCGAAGGCCATCACCGTTGCGGTGCAGGCGCTCAGGTGGACACGCTCGCCATGCTGGCCGGTCTTGTGCGCCAGGCTGGCGACTGCATTCTGCAACTCAACTGCGATGTGCAGGGCCTGGCTTTCACCCGTATTCGGCAACACCGCGACGAAGCGATCCCCAGCCAGGCGGCAGAGCAGGTCCTGCCTACGCAGGTTAAGCAGTAGCAGCTGCGCCATCGCTTGCAGAACGGCGTCGCCCTCGGCCTGGCCGTAGCGCTGGTTGAGTGCGCTGAAATCATCAAGATCCACCGCCACCAACGACAACGGTTGCTGCTCCGCGTGTGCCTGGGTAAGCGCTCGCTGCACGTGTTGACGCAGGTATTCGGCTGCGCCCAGCGGGGTCAGCTTGTCGAACAGGCGGTGCTCGCGAAACAGCTTCTCGCGCTTGCTCATCTGCTGGCTGATGGCGCGTTGTTCCTGGTTCAGGTGATAGATGCCGAATGTCAGCAACACCAGGCCGATGGGCATCGGCGCAGTCTCCAGCCAGTTGTCCCAGATCGCCAGTTCCGGTAGCTGGATGAATTCGTCCAATGTATCCATCCACCAGGAAAAGAACACGCACGCCAAGCCCAGCGCGAGCAGCCGTGTCACCCGGCCTTCCGGGCGGCTGTGCAGGAGCATGGTCAACCAGGCCAGCGCCAGCATCGCCGAGCCGCCTTCGCCTGCCACGTCCATCCAATTGATCTCGGCCCAGGTCTTGATCTGCCCCGTGGCGAGGTAGACCTGCAGGCCGAAGTTGGCTGCTATTGCGAGGCCGAGCAGGGGAAGGGCGTGGAGTCTCAGGAATTTCATCGGGTCTCCGAAGCGAGGGTTTGCGTCAATGCGTGAGCGCACGAAAACAGACGAATGTGACGGTCGGATGAATGGGAAGGGGGTTGTTTTGGCTCAGGGGATTTATCTGTGTTGGGCGTGTTTTGAGAGTTAGTCGAATTGGGAGTTGCTCTATGGCTTGGTTTCGCCCTGCTGGGCGAGTCACTTTTTCCAGGCGCGGAAAAAGTAACCAAAAACGCTTTGCCCCTGCATCCGGCCCTGCGCTTCGCTCCGGGTTCGTTCGCTCCATCGTTGCTTTAGGGGTCGGCTTACAAGGGCCATCCATGGCCCTTTAAGCCTTTCGCCGCATCCATGCGGCTCAACCCCTTACGCAACGATTCCACTCACCCTCCTAATGGGGCATTCGGAGTCGTCTGTGAGGCTGTAGCCAATTCGAAAGATAAAGAAAAACGGCTTGAGGACAGCTCGGACATCGTTCCCCTTCAGCATCGTAGGGTGGGCTTCAGCCCACCGTGACGGAGTGTTTGATCTTCACGTGGTGGGCTGAAGCCCACCCTACGGTCCTTTCGCTTATCCAACAAAACAGGTCAATTCAGCTCAAAACCCAATCGAACTACACGCCAAAGTCCAGATATCTGGCCCAGCGCCAAACCCTGTCACAGAACCGCCACATCCCCCACCTACCGTCCGCTGCAGTTCCGGGATGGACCCGGTAGTCAGCGTTCGGGGGATTGTTCATGAACACATACCGCAGCGGCATCCGCCATGCAGGATTCCGTATCAGCCTGCTGGCCCTCGCCATCAGTGCCGGTTCGGCCTGGGCCGAGGAGCCGCTTGTCATGGAGCACGTCGAGGTAATTGGCCAAGCCGTCAGCATCGACGAGGCGTTGAAGGAGCAGCGCAGCTCCGACAGTGTCAAGAGCGTGGTGCACGCCGACGGCATCGGCCAGCTGCCGGATGACAACGCCGCCGAAGCGTTGCAGCGCATTCCCGGTATCTCTGTCGAGCGCGACCAGGGAGAAGGCCGCTTCGTCAGCGTGCGCGGCATCGCACCCGATCTGAACAGCGTCACCATCAACGGCACCCTGGTCCCATCGCCGGAAAGCGGCCGGCGCGCCGTGGCCCTGGACGTGCTGCCCTCAGAGCTGGTGCAGTCGCTCTCGGTGGTCAAGACCCTGACCCCGGACATGGACGCCAACTCCCTCGGCGGCACTATTGAGGTGGAGAGTCTGTCCGCCTTCGATCACGACGGCCTTTTCTACAGCATCAGCGGTGAAGGCAGCTACGATGAGAACGTCAGCAAGACCAGCCCGAAGTTCTCCGGTGCTTTCAGCAACCGTTTCAGCTTGGGTGATGGCGTCGACAACTTCGGTGTTGCGGCGGCGCTGAGTTGGCAGGAGCGGGACTTCGGCTCCGATAACGTCGAAACCGGTGGTGCCTGGGATTTTGAGGACGGCGCCCGGCTGGAAGAATTCGAGCAGCGCGACTACGAGATCACCCGTGAGCGCGCTGGCGTCGGCCTCAATTTCGATTACAAGCCGGACGACGTCAGCAACTATTACCTGCGCACCCTCTACAGCCGTTTCAAGGACACCGAGACGCGCAACGGTGCCGGTGTCGAATTTGCGGACGCGCAGCTCGAAGGGGAGCTGGGCGACGCCGAGGGCTGGCGCGAACTGAAATCGCGTGAAGACACCCAGACCATCCAATCCTATGTATTCGGCGGCGAGCGCATGGTGGGCCTTTGGACCCTCAGCGGTCAGGCTGGCTACAGCGAGGCCCGAGAACGCAATCCCGGCGGGATAGCCGGCGCGACCTTTGAAGGCGACTTCGCAGACGCGGGCTTTTCCAGCACCACAAAGCCGCGCTTGAGCGTCGACTCGTCTTTCTACGATCCGGCGAGCTTCGAGCTTGACGAAGTGGAATGGGAAGAAAGCGATGCCCGCGACCGTGAGAAGAACATCCGTCTCGATCTGGCCCGTGAATACGATATTCAGGGTTATGCCTCGCAGTTCAAGTTTGGTGGCAAGCTCAGCCGCCGCGACAAGAGCAACGATGCCGATATCTGGCTCTATGACGACTTCGATGGCGTGACGCTGGCCGACGCCCAAAGCGGTAACGTCGATTACGCGCTCGACCGTTTCGGTCCCGGCATCAGCGCAGGCGCGATAGAAGGGCTGATCGGTGGACTGGATGCCGGTGAGTTCTTCGACGAAGAGCAGTCGCGCATCAACGACTTCGACATGACCGAGGACATCAACGCCGCCTATTTCATGAATACCCTGGATCTGGACAAATGGCGCGTCATCGCCGGCCTGCGCTACGAAGGCACCGAGTTCAGCGCCAAGGGCACCGGGATTCGCGACGGTTCTTTCGAGTCCATTTCCAGCGACAACCGCTACGATCACTGGCTGCCGGGACTGCATGTCCGTTACCAGCTGACGCGCGACACCCAGCTTCGCGCAGCGTGGACCAATACGGTGGTGCGCCCGACCTTCGAGCAACTGGCGCCCGGCTTCGTCATCGACGGTGAAGATGCCGAATTCGGCAACCCCGACCTCAAGCCGCTGGAGTCGATGAACTACGACCTCGGCATCGAGCACTACATGGGCCGAGCCGGCGCCGTGTCGGCTTATCTGTTCTACAAGGACATCGATAACTTCATCTACAACACCGACCTGGCTGGCAGCGGGCAGTGGGCCGATTTCGACGAAGCACTGAGTTTTGAGAATGGCAGCAGCGCCAAGCTATATGGCCTGGAGCTGGCTTATTCGCAGAAGTTGGACTGGTTGCCTGCACCCTGGAATGGCGTACTGCTCGGCGCCAACGCCACCTTCAGCAAGTCCGACGCGGACATCGAAGGGCAGGGCAGTCAGCGCAGCATCGATCTGCCGAACCACTCCGATACGGTCGGCAATCTGATGGTCGGCTGGGAAAACGACGTCTTCAACATGCGCCTGGCCGCCAATTACAAATCCGAGTACCTGGCCGAGGTGTCCGGCGTCGACGACGAAGCTCACGACCTCTACGCCGATGAGCAGCTGTTCCTCGACTTCAAGGCCGGCTACTTCATCACGCCGAACCTGCAATTGACGGTCGAGGCGCTGAACCTCACCGACGAGTCCTACTTCGTCTACACCGGGCGCAGCAACTACAACGCGCAGTACGAGGAATACGGCCCGACCTACAAGCTCGGCCTGACCCTGACTCATTTCTGACCTGGCTCTTCTACCGACTTCGACTTTTATGCCGCGCCGGCACCGCTCTGTTCCCCTTTGGACCGGTGTCGGTCAGCGGCTGCTGACCGGAAAAACAATGGACGTAACCTTGCTTAAAAAACCACTGATGCTGGGCCTTTGTATTGCACTGGCTGCTTGTCAGTCGGGTGCCGGACCGGCCCCTGTCGAAAGGGCCGCAGCGACGCTGAGCATGGCGAGCGACGCACCTCTCGAAGCGGAAAGCGCCCAGCTGATCGGCAACGACGCATTCTGGCCGGGCGCTTCACAGCTGCTGGTTCGCCCGGACTCGCGCGGCTTGCAGCTACTGGACGTGAAAGGCGCGGCACTCAGTGCTTTCGAGGGTCGATTCGAGGGCCTGGATCACCGTGCCAGCGAGCAGGGTCTGCTGATCGCGACACTCGACCGCAAGCGCCAGCAGGCGGTGCTGCTCGGGCTCGATCGCCAGCATCGCTGGAGCCAGCCGCTGTATGTTCCGAAGACGGACTTCGCCATCGAAGGGCTGTGCCTGTATAGAGACGCCGCGCGCAACGGCTACGTGTTTCTGATCGGCGAGGAAGGCATCGGCGAGCAATGGTTGGTGGCGGCTGACCAGAAACTGCTGACGACACCTCGCCGTGTACGTGGCCTGAGCCTGCCTCCGGGAAGCAGTTATTGCCAGGCCGATGATCGGGCCGGTGAGCTGATCGTCAACGAAGAGAGCGTCGGCCTCTGGAACTACGCAGCTGACGCCGAAGCGCCGCTGCTGCGCCGGCCGGTGGATATCGTGCAGCCGTTCGGCGGCATTGCCGAAGCCGCGTCCGGCATGGCGCTGGTGCCGGGCGGGTTGCTGGCTCTGGACCCGGAAGCGGGCGCGTTGCACCTCTATCAGCGTGACGGCGATGACTGGCGCAGCCATCAGGTGATCCCGCTGGACGGGTTCGATGAGCCGGAGCAGGTCAGCGCGCGGTTCACCGACCGCGGCCTTGAGGTGCTGCTGACCGATGAACGTGGTGCACACGTGGCTCGTCTGGATTGGCGTCCGCAAGCGCCTGCCGCGATGCCTGTCATCCCAACGCTGGCAGCGACAGTGCAGACCGATCCAGTACCTCATCTGGGCGATGCGGCGGACGATCCGGCGATCTGGGTCAACCCTAGCGATCCAGGCAGCAGCCGCGTGCTCGGTACCGACAAGAAAGGCGGGCTGGCCGTGTACGACATGGCCGGCAAGCAGCTTCAGTACCTGCCGGTGGGGCGACTGAACAACGTCGATCTGCGCTCCGGCTTCGCGCTCGGCGGTAAGCGCGTCGACCTCGCCGTGGCGAGCAATCGCGATCACAACAGTCTTCATCTATTCGCCGTTGACCAACGCAGCGGTGAGCTGAGCGACATCGGCCAAATCGACACGCCGTTCAGCGATATCTATGGCCTGTGCATGTTCAAGGACAGTCAGGGCGCCATTCATGCCATCGCCAACGACAAGGACGGCACCTTCCTGCAATACCGCCTTGACGGCTCCAGCGGCACGCCGCGCGGCGAGCAGGTGCGCCAGTTCAAGGTGGCCAGCCAGCCCGAAGGTTGTGTAGCGGACGACCGTAATCAGCGGCTCTACGTCGGCGAGGAAGACGCGGCGGTGTGGACGCTAGATCTGCGCAGCGATGCGCCGGCAGCGCTGGAAAAGGTCATCGGCGTCGGCGGCCCGCTGCATGACGATGTCGAGGGCTTGGCGATCTATCAAGGCGAAAAAGCCGATTACCTGGTGGTTTCCAGCCAGGGCAACGACAGCTACCTCGTGCTCGACGCCCAGGCGCCCTATGCGGTGCGTGGCGCCTTCCGGGTCGGCCTGAATGCCGAGCGCGGCATTGATGGCGCCTCGGAAACCGACGGCCTGGAGGTCACTTCGGCCAACCTCGGCGGCATCTGGAGCCGTGGCTTGATAGTGGTGCAGGACGGTCGCAAGCGCATGCCCGAAGGGTCGCAGAACTATAAGTATGTGCCTTGGACGGCGGTCGCCGAGGCGTTGGGGCTGGACTGAGCCTCAAGCGATAGCCCATTGGTTGCGCATGGCTGTCATCGCAACGTAACCCGAATGCAATCCAATAAGGCCGTCGCGTCGCACGGCCCGGAGGAAACACAATGCAGAGCACCCTTGAACACATGTCGGTCTGGGGACTGATCAGCGACGCCAGCCTAGTGGTGCAGGCCGTCATGGTTATTCTGGTTCTGGCCTCGCTTTTCAGCTGGTACTTGATCATCCGGCGCGGGGCTGCGCTGCGTCGTAGCGAACAATTGCTCAAGAGCTTCCTACAGCGTTTTCGCAGCGGTGGTGAACTGGCGCACCTGTATCGCGAGGGCAGCGAACAGGAGCTCCCCACAGAAGCGGCATTGCAGCGAATTTTTCTCGCGGGCTATCAGGAATTCAGCCAGCTGCAGCGCCAGCCGGGCATTGCCCCTAACGCAGTGATCGAGGGTGTCGAGCGCAGCCTCTATGTAGCCATCGCGGAGCAGGAAGAGCGGCTTGAAAGCGGCCTGCAGTTCCTCGCCACGGTCGGTTCGGTCAGCCCCTATATCGGCCTGTTCGGCACCGTCTGGGGGATCATGAATTCCTTCCTCGGCCTGTCCATGGTGCAGCAGGCCACTCTCTCCACAGTCGCTCCGGGCATCGCCGAAGCATTGATCGCCACGGCCATCGGCCTGTTTGCGGCGATCCCGGCGGTGATGGCCTACAACCGCTTCTCCGCCCGCGGCCAGACCCTCAGCGCTCGCTACTACAGCTTTGCCAATGAACTGCAGGCGCGGTTGCATCGTCGCCTGCATGCCGGGGCGCCCAGCGTCGCCGCAGCCGCCTGAAGGAGCCCCGCCATGCTGGTCAAACCACAGCGTAAACACGGCCCCAAGGCCGAAATGAATGTGGTGCCGTACATCGACGTGATGCTGGTGTTGTTGGTTATTTTCATGGTCACCGCGCCGATGCTGGTGCAGGGCGTGAAGATCGAGCTGCCCAAGGTCGCCGCCGAGGCGATGCCCACAGAGAATGAGCGGCAAATACTTACCCTTTCGGTGCAGGCCGATGGCGGCTTCTACTGGAACCTGGGCAACGAGCTGAACGCCGAGGACCAGACCGACAGCGCCATCGACCTTGAGGAAATGCGCGAGAAGGTTGCGGCGATCATCGCCGAGCGCGGCGACACCCAGGTCTACGTGCGTGCCGATGATGCGGCTGACTACGGTCGAGTGGTGGCTGGGATCGCCGAACTGCAGCGCGGTGGTGTGGTAAATCTCGGCCTGATCACCGAGGCGCCTGGGCTGGCCGAGCCATGAGCAGTTTGAGCATGCCTCTGCCCAATAGCTTTCCCGTCGCCCGACCGCAGTGGCCCAGCCATGCCAGTGCTGCGGTGGTGACCTTGGCGCTGCATTTCGGAGTGTTCGGCTTGCTGCTGCATGGCTGGACGCCCGAACTGACGGCACCCAGTGCGACTCAGGTGCTCAAGACTCAGTTGGTCAGCTTGCCGGCTCCGCAACCGGTGGTCGCGCCGCCTGTCGAGCCCGAGCCGATGCCATTGCCGGAGCCGGTCGTGGCTCGAGAGGCGGCCGAGGAACCGCAGGTCGATCCGCGAATCGAACAGCATCGACTCGAACAGGCCGAGTTGGCATTCAAGCGGGCTGAGCAGGAACGTTTGGCCGAAGAGGAACGCCAGCGAGAGCGACAGCAAAAACAGCAACTTGAACGCGAACGGCAGGAACGGCTCGAGGCCGAGCGCCAACAGCGCGAAGCCCAACGTCGTGAGCAACTGGCCCGTGAGGAACAGCAGCGTCAACAGACTGCACAGGCCGAAGCGGCAGCCGCGGAACGGGCGCGCCAGGCCGAGGCCGCGGCTGCCAGTCGTCAATACCTGCCAATCGCCAAGGACGCGCCGGATTATCCGCAGCGTGCGCTGGACAAGGGCATCGAGGGCAACTGCACCGTGAGTTATTCGGTCAATTCGCAGGGGCGGATCGAGAACCCGAAAGCCCTGGATGACTGCCATCCGCTGTTCATCCGGCCCTCGCTCACCGCCGCCAAGAGCTTTCGCTATCAGCCCCGTATCGTCGACGGTCGTGCCGTGGCCGTCCCCGAAGTGAAGAACACCTTCCATTACCGCATCCAGTGATGCGCAGCAGTTCCATTCGCCAGATGAGCCATTGATGAAACAGGATTTTCAGAGTTTCCACGCCAACCTTTCAACCCTCGACGATCAGGCCATTAACCCGAGCTCGAATGCCTCGCTGGGGCAACTGGTCGATCGCAGCCGTCGCAACATGCTCAAGGGTGGGATGGGCCTCGCCGCGCTGGGCTTTCTCGGCGGCAGTTTGAGCGCCTGCCGCAGCGCCGGACAGTCTGATTCGCTGATCGGCTTCACTGGAATTCCCACCCAACTCGATCCGAAATTCGACAGCGTGCAGGTGGCGCCGGGCTACAGCGCGCGGATCTTCTTCTCCTGGGGCGATGCCGTGCTGGCCGATGCGCCCGAATGGAACCCCGATGCCAGTGACGACTGGCAGGCGCAGCTCAAGCAGGCCGGTGACAACCACGACGGCATGCATTTCTTTCCCTTCGCGGAAAAACCGGACAGCCACGGCCTGCTGGTGATGAACCATGAGTACGTCAATCCGCCGCTGCATCCCAACGGCATGACGCTCATCGACGGCAAGCGCCCGCTGGACGAAGTGCGCAAAGAGCAGGCGGCCCACGGCGTCAGCGTCATCGAGGTGAGAAAGGATGCGCAGGGCCAATGGCAGCGGGTCATGCCGTCGCGCCACAACCGCCGCATTTCGGCGATGACGCCGATGGCAGTGAGTGGTCCGCTGGCCGGTAACGGCGCGCTGAAGACCGCCTCCGACCCGAGTGGGCGCGAGATCATCGGTACGTTGAACAACTGTTCCAGCGGCTTCACGCCGTGGGGTACCTACCTCGTCTGCGAGGAAAACTGGCACCACTACTTCGTCAATCACGACGCCGAGGACATGGCCAAGCGCGTATCGCACAAGCGCTACGGCATCGAAGGCAAGGGCATGAGCAAGCTCTACGGCTGGGAAACCGCCGACCCGCGCTTCAACGCCACGCCGGACCCGTCGCGACCATACGGCGGCCACGTGCATGAGCCGAACCGTTTCGGCTGGGTGGTCGAGGTCGATCCTTTCGACCCGCAAAGCACGCCGGTCAAGCGCACCGCCTTTGGCCGTTATTGCCGGGAATGTTCGGTGCTGTCGCTGGGCGAGGACGGCCGCATGGCTTTCTATTCCGGCGACGACACCAAGGGCGAGTACGTCTATAAATTCGTCCCCAGCGGGCGTTACGTGCCCGGTGCCGATCAGGCCAACCGTCAACTGTTAGATAGTGGCATTCTCTATGTGGCGCGTTTCAATGCCGACGGCAGCGGTGAATGGCTGGCGCTGGTCCACGGGCAGAACGGCTTAACTGCTGAGAACGGATTCGCCGATCAGGCCGAGGTGCTGCTCAACGCGCGCGCCGCTGGCGACCAGGTGGGCGCGACGCCCATGGACCGTCCGGAGTGGGTCGCGGTCCACCCGCGCAGTCGTGAGGTCTACGTGACCCTCACCAATAATGACAATCGCGGCGTGAAGCAGCCGACCGACAAGGCCAACCCGCGGCCGAACAACCTGCACGGGCAGGTCCTTCGCTGGAACGAGCAGGGCGCCGACCCAACCGCCACGGCCTTCACTTGGGAGGTCTTTCTATTGGCCGGCGAGCGGCCCGGCGCTAAAGATGCGGAGGGCCAGCCGGTGCCGGCCAACCTCACTGGCACTATCGATGGCGATATCTTCTCCTCGCCGGACGGCGTGGCGTTCGATGGCGCCGGCCGGCTGTGGATCGAGACCGACTACGGCGATGAGGAACCAGCGATGCAGGCCATGGGCACCAACCAGCTACTCTGCGCCGATCCGAAAACCCGCGAGGTGCGACGCTTTCTGGTCGGTCCCCGTGGGTGCGAGATCACCGGCATCACTTGGAGCCCGGATTACCGCGCCATGTGGATCAACGTGCAGCACCCCGAGCTGAGCTTCCCGGCCAGTGACGGCAAGACTCGTCCGCGAGCCTCGACGGTGCTCATCACCAAGGATGATGGGGGCGTCATCGGAACCTGACAGCGAATCGGCGGAGCGATGGGCTAGGCTCAGAAAAGAGCCGGCCCACTGTGTGAGATGCGGGCTAAGCGCGTCGATGAACGTTTCGGCAAACACCTGGCTCTAAACATGCAGATACATTCCCTATTGCATGTAACCAAGGAGCTGGGCCATGGCAATTCCGCAGCTGCGCACACGTATCTCTCTTGCCGTACTCGTTGCTTGCATCCCCCTCGCAAGCCATGCGGACCTTTACTCGCTGAAAATCGAAAACGACATCATCGCCAGCGACAGCGATGGTCATTACACCAACGGGTTTGAGTTGATGCGCTCATTCAAGCCTGATGCCGATCACTGGTCGCGGCGATTTGCCGGAGCTATGCCAGGCTGGAGCGCGGATGAGGTGGACAATGTCGCTTACCGACTGGGCCATCAAATCTACACGCCAAACGAAATCGAGCGAGCTGAGCTGATCGAAGACGACCGGCCTTATGCGGGTTTGCTGTTCGCCGGGATGTCGATCTTTTCGGATGACCAGCACGAGGGGTGGCGCGGCGCCAGCGGTTTGCATCTGGACGTAGGGATCGTCGGGCCTGCCGCTGGTGGTAAGAAAATCCAGCGCCGGGTCCACGAAGTCACTGACAGCGACGAACCGCGGGGTTGGGATAATCAGCTGCGCAACGAGCCCTTCGTAAACCTTGCCTATCAACATCGCTGGTGGCTGCAGCAGCGTCTCGGCGGGTTGGAGTTCGAATACGGCCCGAGCGCTGGGTTTGCGCTGGGCAATCTCTATACCTATGGTTCTGCCGGGTTTGGGTTGCGCTTCGGGCAAGGGCTGGCGCGCAGCTTCAGCATTCCGGCGGTGGCGCCCGCGCAGAGTGGCAGCATGTTTTTCGACCAGGGCGGCGGATTCGCCTGGAACCTGTTCGCCAACGTGGAAGGACGCTACATGGCGCAGAACATGCTGCTCGAAGGCAATACGTTCAAGAGCAGCCATTCGGTGGACCCACGCGAATGGGTGGGGGATGCCAAGGCAGGGGTGGCGTTGACCTGGAACAGCTGGCAGCTCGCATTCGCCAGTGTCTGGCGCACCCGCGAATTCAACGGCCAGGATGAACATGACCAGTTCGGTTCGTTGACGGTCTCGACTTGGTTCTGAAAAGGGTTTGCGGGGCGCGCATCCGCACCCCGCAGGCTCTTCTTACTTTTTCACCCAGGTTCCGTTTAGCTGGATGATCTGGCCGGACGGGGTTTTCTCGAGGGCCTTCTTGCCGGCAATCGCTTCGACATCGCTGACGTTGATGCCGTTCTTCTGCGCCAGGCGATGGTATTCGGCGCGCCGTGCTTGGTTGATCTGGCTGGCGATCTCCTCGGCATCGCCGCCGGATTGCACCACGCCCAGATAACCGTCGGGCTTTTCGCCGAGTTGGCCGCTGGCCTTGGCCTGGCCGAGGGCGGACATGGCTTCGTTAAGGGTCATGGCGGCGGCGGGCAGGGCCAGGCACAGCGCCATGAGCAGAGTTCCGAGTTTCAGATAGGTTTTCATAACATTCCTTCAGAGCGGCGGGGTCAGAACAGACCGCTGTCTTCGTTGATGATCGAGTCGAGCTGCTTGTCGACCTTGATATAGATCTCGTGCTCGATTTTCACGTTGAGGTTGATGTTGATCGGCTCGTTGGGCACGGCCAGTTCTACGCGTGGTGTACAGGCGCTGGCCAGCAAGGCCAGCGCCAGAATGCTGATGGGATGGCACAACCGCATGACGGTCTTCTCCTGTACGGGGTCGTCGCTACATTGCCTCATCGGAGCCGCTCCTGCACGCGTCGTTGAATGGTTTCGCTGACGCGATCGGACAATTGCAGACTGGTCAGTAGCGCTGGAATGTCTTCTTCCAGATTGATCGAAAAGTTGATCGGTCGCCCGCCTTCCAGTGCAGGGTTTTGGCCGTGCAGCTTCAGCCCGAGGTTCAGCGTGCCGTCGGCGGCGTAGTGCACGTCGCTGGCGAGCAGGTCGTAGTGGAAGTCATCCAATGCCTCGGTCACCAGGCGCATCGCCGGATTGGACTGGCCCAGCGCCTGAATCTTCGCGGAGCGGAACTGCAGGATGCCGCCTGGCTCACGGGCCCGCAGCGAGCCCTGTTCGATGCTTATGCCTGCCTCGCTGCGTAGTAATTGCAGCTCGCCGTCGACCACGCCGGTGCCGGACAGGCCTTCGGTGGGGTAGGCCTCGAACAACAACG
Source organism: Stutzerimonas stutzeri (assembly GCF_024448715.1). GTDB lineage: Bacteria > Pseudomonadota > Gammaproteobacteria > Pseudomonadales > Pseudomonadaceae > Stutzerimonas > Stutzerimonas stutzeri_AR. The sequence continues at coordinate 368,120 of NZ_JAMOHZ010000003.1, read as the reverse complement.
GCAGTTGCAAACCGCGCAGATGAGCCGTCAGCTGTTGTTTGCTGGCGCCCAGATCGACAGCGCCGGGGTCCAGCCAGAGCCTACCGCCCAGCAGCTGAGCTTCAGCGATAGTCCAGGCGAGGCGGCCTCGATCGAGGCTTTCGAGCCTTCCGAGGTATTCCCCGTTGAAGCGCAATGGGCCGAAGGTGAAGCCGGGATTGGCCTGCTGCAGGGTCAGCTCTTGTATGTCCAGCCGTAATTGGTTGCGCTGCAATGCAAGGCCCAGGCTGGCGTCGAGTCCGCTCAGCTCGGTGCGATCGTAAATGCCGCCGAGGCCCTTGGCCGTAAGCGTCGCCGTGGCGGTCGGCGGCCCGTCAGCAGTTACTTCTAGTTGCCCTTGAGCCTGCAGACGGCCGGTGTTCAGCTCCAGCACTGGCGGCCAATCGGCGAGGGTAGCGGCGAGCGGATTGCCGGCACGCAGGAACAGCTCCGGGAGCTTGGCATTCAGGCGGATCGCGCCATTGGTCCAGTTGTGCGTGAGCGTGAGTGGGAGGGTCAGCCCGGCATCGTTGCCCAGCGGCCCATCGAGCGAAATCCGTTCACGATCGCCTTTGAGCGTGCCGCTCCAGCGCCAACCCTGCGGGCGCAGCGAGGACTGGCGTAGCTTGGCCACTTCCACCGCGACCTGTCCGTCGATCAGCAGTCGTTGCAGCTTCCGTTCAGTGAAGCCTGCCTCGAGGCCTATACCGGCCACATCCAATTGCAGGTTTTCTGCGGTGATCTCTGTCCCGCTCGTCAGTCTATCCAGCTTGAGCTGCGAGCCCTTGCCGAGCTGAACGATAACGGCCTCTTCAGAGGCGCGGCCGTTGACTAATACATCGGCGCTCAATCCCTTCATTGCCATGTCTGGCAATAACAGCGCGGGACTTTGAAAGCTCAGGCGAGTCTGCTCGAAAGCCACGGCAAAGGGCGCAGTGGCGGTTTCGAGCATGAGCTGCGCATCGAGCGTGACGGGAGAGGGACCGCGCGCGGTCAGCTGCATGTTCAATGGCAGCGTTGAGGCCGACTCGCTTGCAGGACCTGGCGTAACGACCAAGTGGATATTTGCAGGCCTTAGCTGGGCTGGCAGTTTGGCGACCAGCGCGGCGGCGGGCTGCAGTTGCATATCCGCCGCTAGCGCCGTCGGGATCCAGCTGCCGCGGTCGGCTTTGGCGGTCAGATCCAGCTGGCCCTGCAACTGGCCGAGCTCCGCCACAGGCCAGGGCGTGGGAAGGTTTGCGGACAGCCGCAACTCGCCTTCCATGGCTTTCCAGCCGTCTTTGAGGCCATTCTGATCGATATATAGCGCCCAACCGGCACCGATGCGCATTTGCTCGGGTAATTGGGGCAGTGGCGGCGGCACGTAGGCCGTCCAATCGGCTAGCCATTCCAGCAGCCATGGGGCTTCCGGTAGTTCACTCATGGCCAGACTGCCGCGCCATCGTGTTGCGCTGCTATCAGGTGTCAGCTGGTTCTGCATCGTCAGGCGCTGCTGGCCGTCCAGCTGCAGCTGTAGATCCACATGGGTTTTGTCGCCTTGTTCGTACATATCAGCCAGCAGCGACAGGCGATGCGTGTTGCGCTGCACCTGCATGCTCACTTCGGCTGGCAGCATTTGCTCACCTGCGTGCTGCCACTTCATTTGACCCTGTTCCCGGCAAGTGCCGCTTGCACAGGGCAGAGCCAAGTCGAGGGAAGCGATGCGGCCCTGTCGGGGAATCCAGGCGGCCCAGCGTTCGAGTTGCGTGCGATCGGGCAAGGCGAGCGGCTCATCCTCGCTGACAGTACCGACGTCCGTACCCGGTGCTTGCTGCCACTGTGCTTCAAGGTGCTCAATGCTGAGCGACCGAAGCGGTAGCGGCTGCCACCAGGTACCGACCTCGAGTTGCAGACCTTTGACCGTAATCTCACGCCGTTCGTCGGCCACTGGCTGCTGGATCAAGACAATTTGTCGCAGGGAGAGGCTGTCAGCTGTCAGGCGCAAGCCGCTGACATCGAACGTGACAATTCCATGTTTGCGCTTGAACTCCTGCCAGCGGAATCCGCCGTAAACGCCGGTTCCTAAGACGAGCACAAGTACGCCTGCAACCGCCCAGGCCAGGGTTTTGCGCTGCTTCGTCATAGCCCTTTCCCGTTGTGGTCAACGTGCAAGCATAAGCTGCTCGATGCACGCGTGCGACGTGCCTCGAATCGGTGCAGCCGACGACTGGCCATCTTTCGAAAAGTTCCCGAGTTGCTCGCTCCAAAGCCCGCGGAAGCGCTTTGGACGGGCGGTTTGCGCTTGTTGCGCCAAACTTGTGCACATTCTGCGGAGCGCATTGTCAAGCGCTTATGACAAACTGTCGTAAACCGCATTGGCCCATAGATCGATAATTAACTTATTGAAAAATAAGGATAAATTTCTTTGGCGAAAAAAGCGCCAGTTTAACCGCAGGCCGCTAACCATCAGCGCTAGGGAAATCTGTAACCTGTTTGCCCACAGAGTTATCCACAGCTTCTGTGGATTAAATTTTTGTGTGATACGGATCGCGTTTTTCAGCATTTTGCAAGACTTTAACTCTCCGAAAAAAAGAGTAGAGTGCGCGCCCTTGTCCCCCGAAGCTTTCGGTGACCATGAGAACGCGTACTCTTGCTTCGGCTTCGGCCGATAGCGCTTCATCCTCTCCACGCCTGCCATTGCGCATGGCGTTGTGGCTGCTGGACAGCCAGCGTCTAGGACAGACCAAGAGCGTCAAACGTATCGCCGGCCGGATGCTCAAGCAGCCCGCGCTGGAAGGTGTGGTCGAAGCGCAGAGCCGCCTGGGACGGTTGCTCTGTAATGATTGCGACAGCCAGCGTGACCGTCGTATCGGTCTCGAGCTGCTGCGTCAGGCGGCGCGTGCCGGTGACTGCCAAGCGCAGCTGGAACTTGGCCAGCTGTACTGTCAGCCGAAGCACCGCGAGCTGCGCAAGGCCAGGCACTGGCTGGAACAAGCTGCGGCGCAGGGTTCTGCCGAAGCCTCGCGAGTGCTACAGCAGTTACAGGCCAAGCGCTAAATAACAATCCTCATCAGCGTGGCAGAGGGTCTGAACTGACCGGAAGGGCCTCGCTGGCTATACTGCCCGGCAATTCAGCCGGAGCAGTTCATGCCTCTCGAACCAACCTATCTGCTTGCCGGGCTCGGCGCTCTTTGCCTGATGTTGGCGACCGTGGCGGGCCTGTTGCAGCGACGGCTCTCTCAACGGCAGGCCGAGCTGGCGCTGCTGGACGAGCGCCTGAGTCAGGCGGTCATGGCCCAAGAAGGCCTCAGTGCACAGTTGGAAACCAGTCGCCTGGAACATGCTGATCTCACGGAAACCCGCGCCGCGCTGCAGGCCGAATTGGCCGCCTTGCGACGGGAGACCGAGTGGCTGCAGGCTCAGCGCCTGGAAACCCGTGAAAACCTCGACGATCTACAGGCCGAGCGCGATGCCCAGCAGGCCGAGCTGCGCACGCTGAGCGCAGCTCACGCGGCGGTCAATGCCGAACTGAACGAACAGCGGAAAACTCATGATCAGCGTCTGGAAGATCTCCAAGGCGCCCGCGACGAGCTGCGCGCGCAATTCGCCGAGCTGGCCGGAAAGATCTTCGAGGAGCGCGAGCAGCGTTTCGCCGAAGCCAGCCAAGAGCGTCTCGGGCAGCTGCTCGATCCGCTGAAGGAGCGTATCCAGTCATTCGAAAAGCGCGTCGAGGAGAGCTACCAGAACGAAGCCCGCGAGCGGTTTTCGCTGGCCAAGGAGCTCGAACGGCTGCAGCAGCTGAACCAGCGGCTGGGTGACGAGGCGACCAACTTGACCCGCGCCCTACAGGGGCAGAAAACCCAAGGCAACTGGGGCGAGCTGATTCTCGAGCGGGTGCTGGAACATGCCGGGCTGGAGAAGGGCCGCGAATACCACACCCAGGTCAGCCTCAGGAGCGCCGATGGCGAGCGCTTTCAGCCGGACGTATTGATTCAGCTACCGGGCGACAAACAGGTCGTCGTGGACGCGAAAGTCAGCCTGACGGCTTACCAGGCGCTGACCTGCGCCGAAGACGAAGGCAGCCGCGCGCTGGCCCTCAAACAGCATGTGCTGTCGTTGCGTAATCACTTGAAGGGTTTGTCGCTGAAGGATTACCAGCGCCTCGAAGGCCTGCAGAGCCTGGATTTCGTGCTGCTCTTCGTGCCTATAGAGGCTGCCTTCGCAGCAGCGCTACAGGCCGATCCAGAGCTGTTCCAAGAGGCGTATGCCAAGCACATCGTGATTGTCAGCCCGACTACTCTGTTGGCGACGTTGCGGGTGATCGACAGCCTTTGGCGCCAGGAGCGGCAGAGCCAGAACGCCCGTGAAATCGCTGAACGGGCGGGGGCGCTTTACGACAAATTCGCCGCGTTCATTCAGGACTTGGACGAAATCGGCAATCGCCTGCAGCAACTGGACAAGGCCTATATCGGTGCGCGCAACAAGCTCACCGATGGGCGCGGCAACCTCGTCGGCCGCGCTGAACAGCTCAAGCTGCTAGGCGCGCGAGCAAGCAAACGGCTGCCAGCCGACTGGCTCGAGCGTGCCGGTGCCGAGACACCGCTTGAAGAAGCTGAGGACTAGTACGCCGCCGCTCAGTGCAACGGCACGTGGCGGCTCATCAGGGCACGTAGCGCGGCCGGCTTGACCGGTTTGGCGAGGAAATCCAGACCGGCTGCATGGACCGCGGCGATCAGCTCTGGGCGGCCATCGGCGCTGATCACCACGCCGGGCACCGGCTCGCCGAGGCGGGTACGCAGCCAGGCCATCAACTCGGAACCGGTTTCGCCATGGTCCAGGTGATAGTCGACCAGGACCAGTTGCGGCCTTACGTCCTCCTTCAGCAACGCCACACAATCGGCCCGGTTGCTGGCCGTCCAGACTTGGCAGCCCCAGCGAGATAGCAGGCTATGCATGCCGACCAGGATGCTGTCCTCGTTGTCGACGCACAGCACCTGGATGCCCGTCAGCGCTGTTTGTTGCGCTTCGCCTTTGCCGTTGGCCTTTACCTGCCGGCTCACATTGTTGGCGATCGGCACGGTCACGCTGAACACGCTGCCTTTACCGGGCTTGGAGCGCACCGCCAGGGGGTGGTCGAGGACCTGGCAGAAGCCGTCAGCAATCGCCAGGCCTAGTCCCAGTCCTTTCTCAGCGCGGGTCTGGTGGCTGTCCAGGCGTTTGAATTCCTCGAAGATCACCCGCAGCTTGTCTTCGGCGATGCCCGGGCCGCGGTCCCAGACTTCCAGGCGCAGCGACGCGCCCTGACGCCGCACGCCCAGCACCACGCGCCCCTTGGCATAGCGGAAGGCATTGGTGAGGAAGTTCTGCAGTACCCGGCGCAGCAGGCGGATATCGCTGTCGACCCGCAATCGGCTGCCATGTACCCGGAAGTCGACGCCTTGCTCAGCGGCCAGCACCGTGAACTCGGTGCTCAGGGTGTCGAACAGGGTGGCGAGCGGGAAGGGATTGCGATCTGGAGTGATGCGACCGTTTTCCAGGCGCGAGATATCCAGCAGATCGGAAATCAGGTCCTCGGCCGAGCGCAGCGAGCTGTCCAGGTGGCGAACGAGATCTTGCGCTTCGCTCGGCAGGACCTCTTGCTGGTGCGACAAGGCAGCGGAGAATAGTCGTGCGGCATTCAATGGCTGCATCAGGTCATGGCTGACCGCTGCCAGAAAACGCGTCTTCGACTGGTTGGCGGCCTCGGCAGTGCTCTTGGCTTCGGTCAGCGCCTTGTTCAGTTTCGACAGTTCCAGGGTCCGCTCGGTAACGCGCTGCTCCAGGCCTTCGTTGGCATCTTTCAGTCCACGTTCGGCTTCGCGGAAGGCGGTGATGTCACTGAAACTCATGACGAAGCCGCCGCCCGGCATCGGATTGCCGATCAGTTCGACCACCCGGCCGTTGGGAAACAACCGCTCGGAGGTGTGCGCGCGACCCTGGCGCATCCAGTACAGCCGTTTGGCCACATGGGTGTCCGGATCGCCGGGACCACAAAGGCCGCGTTCGGCGTTATAACGAATCACATCGGCAATCGGCCGGCCGATGTAGACCAACTCGTCCGGATACTCGAACATTTCCAGGTAGCGATGGTTCCAGGCTACTAGCCGCAGCGACTGGTCGACCACACTGATGCCCTGGGTGATGTTCTCAATCGCTCCTTGCAGCAGGGCACGGTTGAACTGCAGCACCTCGGAAGCCTCGCCGACGATGCGCACCACGTCATCGACTTGCATGTCGCGGCCCTCCAGTGCGGCCTTGACCACGGCGCGGGTCGAGGAGGCGCCCAGCACACCGGCCAGCAGACGCTCGGTATGAGCGATCCACTGGCCATCGGCCTGCTGCTTGGGCGAATAATCATGGCCGTGGCGGCGGGCGAAGCGCTGGAAACTGAGCTCTGCGCGCTCTGCACCGACGAAGCGCGACGCCAGCGAAAGCAGATCTTCGACCTGCACAGCCAGCAGCCGGCGCGTGCTGGCTGTCGGGTGAATCTCCTGACCGATGAAGCGGCTGGCCTGCCAGTGTTCGGCCACGCGGGTTTGCGACAGGATCGAGACCCAGAAGAACAACGTCGCGTTGCCCACCAGCGACAGCATTACGCCGAGCGTCAGCGCGCTGGTGTCGAACGGCAGCTGGGCGGTGTACATCCACTGCAGACCTGGGAACATCTCCAGCGGCCAGCCGAGCAGCGGCAGGATCAGCGTGTAGACCCAAATCATCGCGCCGGCGGCGAGGCCGGCAAACACACCGCGGCGATTGGCCTGCTTCCAATACAAGGCACCGACCATCGCCGGCGCTAGTTGGGTCAGGGCCGCGAAGGCAATCTGGCCGATGGTCGCCAGGCTCGCGCTGGAGCCGAGCAGACGATAGCTGACGTAGGCCAGCAGCAGGATCGCGACGATGCTGATGCGGCGTACCGACAGCATCCAGTGGCGGAATTCCTCGAAGGGTTGCTCGGCTTCATTGCGGCGCAACAGCCAAGGCAGCAGCATGTCGTTCGATACCATGGTCGACAGGGCCACGCTGGCGACGATGACCATGCCGGTGGCAGCCGATGCGCCCCCGATGAAGGCCAGCATCGCCAGCGCCGGGTGCGCTTCGGCCAGTGGCAAGCTGATCACGAAGGAGTCCGGACTGACCCCGCCCGGCAGCAGCATCTGGCCGGCCAGGGCGATCGGGATGACGAATACTACGGCCAGCATCAGATATAGCGGGAATACCCAGCGCGCCAGGCGGAAGTCGCGCGGCTCGATGTTTTCCACCACGGTCACGTGAAACTGCCGGGGCAAGCAAACAATGGCCATCAGCGCCACGGAGGTCTGCACCAGCATCGCCGGCCAATTCACCGTCTCCTCCCAGAATCCTGTCAGCTCCGAGGAATCGTAAGCCTGATTGAACAGATCGCCGAAGCCGTCATACAGGCCGAATGTGACGAAGGCGCCGACCGCCATGAAGGCGAACAGCTTGACCAGGGACTCGAAGGCAATCGCCAACACCATGCCGCGGTGGTGCTCGGTGACATCCAGGTTGCGCGTACCGAACAGCACCGTGAACAGCGCCAGCACCACGGACACGATCAGTGCCGTGTCCTGCGCGCCGGAGCCGGCAACAGCTTCGCTGTGCTTGCCGATCAGCAGGTTCACACCGAGCACGATGCCCTTGAGCTGCAGGGCGATGTAGGGCAAAACGCCGACCAGGCAGATCAGCGTCACGACCACCGCCAGCAGTTGGGACTTGCCGTAGCGGGCCGCGATGAAGTCGGCGATAGAGGTAATGTTCTCCTGCTTGCTGATCATGATCGTTTTCTGGATCACCTGTGGCGCCAGCAGCATCAGCAGAATTGGCCCGAGGTAAATCGGCAGGAACGACCAGAGCTGTTCGGCCGCCTGGCCGACGGCGCCGAAGAAAGTCCAGCTGGTGCAATAGACCGCCAGCGACAGGCTATAGACCCAGGCGCGTACCCGCGTCGACATCTCTGCACGGTTGCGATCGCCATAAAAGGCGATGGCAAACAGCACAGCCATATAAGTGAAGGCGACCAGCGCGATCAGCCCACCGGACAACAACATGCGAACTCCAGACAGCAAATAAAGTGCGGGCTTGCGCCCTGGCCGGTCGCTTGGACTGGTCGGGCATGCCGAGCCTGGCGGCGCTCAAGCAATGTCGGTATAGCAGGGCGGTCGCGCCGATTGTGCTGACCGAGGTCAGCCGGTGCGATGCGTCTGTTAGAACCGGAATACCGCTCGGGCGACAGCCTATGCTCGGCAGCTATCGGATAACCGGAGCTGCCGCTTAGTGATAGATGAATTTGCAAAGTTTCGCAGTAAAAGAGGCCCGCGTGTTGCGGCTGCGACCATGGTCGCATGAGGCTGGTCGTCGCAGATGAAACGGGCGAAAGTACCGTCCTAGACATTGGTTCGGTTTGGTTGGCACGCGGAGACGACCTGTCCCGACCCGAACCGCACATGGCGAGTGGGTTGCGTCGTTTGCGGGGCACTTCCCGCCTGCGCAACGATCACAACAGCGTCCCATCCGCCCGTCAGGAGAATATCGATGTTTACGCCGCGCCCGGTCACTTTGCAGAGGGGAGCCTTGCGTCTGGACCCACTCGCAGAAGCCGACATTCCGGCTCTGGTGGATCTCGCCGAGCGGAACCGCGACGAGCTGATCTACCTCAACGGCCCGCTGCGCCCGGATTGGTATCGCTTCGCCCTCAGCGAGCAGCGTGAAGGTCGCGCAGTGGCGTTCACCCTGCGCATGGCCGACCGCATCATCGGCACTACTCGCTTCGCCGACTTCAATCCGTCACTGCCGGCTGGCGAGCTCGGCTGGACTTGGCTGGACAAGGCCGAGCACGGCACTGGTCTGAACACTTCGATCAAATACCTGTTGCTCAAGCACGCCTTCGAAGACTGGCAACTGGTGCGCCTGCAACTGAAAACCGCCGCCAGCAACCTGCGCTCCCAACGCGCCATCGAAAAGCTCGGCGCCGAGCGCGAAGGCCTGTTGCGCAATCATCGACGTCTAGCCGATGGACGCCTGGATGACACGGTGCTCTATAGCATCACCGACCGTGAATGGCCGGCGGTCAGGGATGTGTTGGAGGCGCGGGCGAACGGTTGATTCGTTGGAATCGAGTCGGCATCGGTGATGGGTTTCGCTTCGCTCTACGCCATCCTATGGCGAGGTATTTCGGTTGGGCTGTTGGTCTACAGATACGGCGCCAGGCTCCAATCCCGTTGCCTGTAACAATCACAGACTCGCTTTCAGCTCCCTCTCCCTTTGGGAGAGGGTTGGGGTGAGGGAAAGCGGCTCCGGTCTCGTACAAGCCTACGTAACGCACGGCCCGTCGCCCTCAGGCCCCGACATAAGGTAATGTCTGCCGTCTCCGCGGGCAGGTTGTCCCGTGGTCATCAGTTCGTCTTCACGCTTCCCTATGCTCCGGCCGCGATGGTGGTGCGTAGCTCGTTGCCGTTTGCGGTACATACCTAAGGAGCACCGATGTCCCGCTCGCAAGAATTCTTGCACGGTTGCCGCGATATCCTCCCGTTGATCGTTGGCGCCATCCCGTTTGGCATCATCTTCGGCACGTTGTCTATCGGCGCCGGGCTTTCTACCTGGCAAACCATGGGCATGTCGGCGCTGGTCTTCGCCGGCTCCGCGCAATTTATTGCAATCACCCTGATTACCGGCGGGGTGGGTGCGGCCGTGGTGCTGTTGACTACCTTCGTGGTCAACCTGCGCCATGCGCTTTACAGCGCGGCGCTGCAACCGTTCGTGCGGCATCTGCCGAGCCGCTGGCGGGTGCCGTTGGCCTTCTGGCTGACGGATGAGGCCTTCGCCGTGATTCAGCATCGCTATGCCAGCGAAGATGCCTCGCCACACAAGCACTGGTTTTTCCTCGGTGCGGCGCTGACCATGTACCTGAGCTGGCAGCTGGCGACGTTGGCAGGTATTGCCTTCGGCCAAGCCGTGCCGAACGTGGCCAGCTGGGGCCTGGATTTCGCCATGATCGCGACCTTCATCGGCATCGCCGTGCCGATGATGCGTACCCGCCCACAGGTGGCTTCGGCGCTGGTGGCCGGTGCCGTGGCGTTGTTGACCTGGGAGTTGCCTTACAAGCTTGGCCTGATTGCCGCGGCACTGGCTGGAATCGTTGTCGGCGTCTATCTAGAACAGCGGGCCGAGCGTCAGTTGAATCGGGAGGCGCTCTGATGCAGACCTGGCTTTTGATTCTTGGAATGCTGGCGATCACCTTCATGATCCGTTACAGCTTTTTCGCCTGGCCCAACCTGCGCTTTCCGCGTCTGGTGGAACAGGGGCTGCACTACGTGCCGGTCGCCGTGCTGACCGCCATCGTAGTGCCGGGCATGTTGATGCCCGAGGGCGAATGGGCGCTGGATTGGCGTAATGCGTACTTGTTGGCCGGTGTGCTGGCAATCCTCATCGCCGCGGTTAGCCGCAACCTGCTGGCGACTATTGCTGGCGGGCTGTTGAGCTTCTTCCTATTGCGTTGGGCGTTCGGGCAGCTGCCGCTGTGACGGAGCGCCCAGGACGCCGTTCGAAAGCGACCATGATGTGTCCTCCGACGGCCTGCCACGCTCCAAGAAACAACGTCTTCTCCATGGAACCGGATCGATGACCACTCATTCGCAGTTCACGCTGTTCGGCAAGCGGCGCTTCCTGCCGTTCTTCCTGACCCAGTTAGCAGGGGCCTTCAACGACAACCTGTTCAAGCAGGCGTTGATACTGGCGATCCTCTACAAGATTGGCTCGAACGCTGACACCAGCTTGCTGATCAACCTGTGTGCGCTGTTATTCATCTTGCCGTTCTTCCTGTTCTCCGCGCTTGGCGGTCAGCTGGGTGAGAAATTCGCCAAGGAGCGCCTGATTCGTGCGATCAAGGCCGGTGAGATCTTCATCATGCTTGCCGGAGCTGCCGGCATGCTGTTAGGCAACCTTCCGATGTTGCTGGTCGTGCTGTTCTGCATGGGCACCCAGTCGGCGCTGTTCGGGCCGGTCAAATATTCCGTATTGCCAAAATTGCTGAAAGATCACGAGCTGGTTGGCGGCAACGCGCTGGTTGAGATGGGCACCTTTCTGGCGATCCTCGCCGGCACCATTACGGCCGGTGTGATGATGGCCAGTGAGGGTTACGCTCAGTTGATTGCCGGCAGTGTCGTGCTGGTGGCAGTCGCCGGCTACCTCGCCAGCCGTGGTGTGCCCGCAACCGGCGCCTCTCTACCGTCCTTGCAAATGGACTGGAATCTGTTTCGTCAGACCGGCGCGATCTTGCGCATGGGGCTGGGGCAGCGCCTCTCGGTTTCGCGCTCGCTGATCGGTAACTCATGGTTCTGGTTTCTCGGTGCGACCTACCTGACCCAGATCCCGGCCTATTCGAAGGACCTGCTGCATGGCGATGAAACCGTCGTCACGCTGATTTTGACGGTCTTCTCGGTGGGTATCGCCCTCGGCTCGCTGCTCTGCGAACGCCTCTCCGGACATAAGGTGGAAATTGGTCTGGTGCCGTTCGGCTCCTTTGGTCTGACGCTGTTTGGCCTCTTGTTGTGGTGGCATTCGGGTGGATTCCCGCAGGCGGCGACGCCCCACGATTGGCTGGAGTTGCTGAGCTTCGCACAGGCCTGGTGGATCTCGCCTCGGTGCTCGGCATAGGCGTGTTTGGCGGGTTCTACATCGTGCCGCTGTATGCGCTGATTCAGTCGCGCACGGCGGAGCACGAGCGGGCGCGGGTGGTGGCGGCAAACAATATTCTCAATGCGCTGTTCATGGTCGCCTCGGCGCTGGTCGCCATCTTGCTGTTGAGTGTCGCGGGGTTGTCGATTCCGCAACTGTTCCTCGTCGTGTCGCTGATGAACGTGGCAGTAAGTGCCTATATCTTCAGCATCGTGCCGGAATTCAGCATGCGGTTTCTGGTGTGGCTGCTCGGCCACTCCATGTACCGGGTGCGTCAGCAAGGGCTCGACGCGATCCCCGAGGAAGGCCCAGCGGTGCTGGTCTGCAACCATGTGTCATTTGTCGATGCGCTGCTGATCGCCGGAGCGGTGCGCCGGCCCGTGCGCTTCGTCATGTACTACAAGATCTTCCAGATCCCGGTGCTGAACTTCATCTTTCGAACTGCGGGCGCGGTGCCCATTGCGGCGCGACATGAGGACGAAGCGATCTACACCAAGGCGTTCGAGCGCATCAGCCGTTACCTGAGCAACGGCGAACTGGTGTGCATCTTCCCAGAAGGCAAGCTCACCACCGATGGCGAAATGAATGAATTCAAAGCGGGGGTAGAGCGCGTTCTACAGGCGAACCCGGTGCCGGTGGTGCCTATGGCGCTACGTGGATTATGGGGAAGCTTCTTCAGTCGCGATCCGAACAAGGGGTTTTTCCGCCGCATCTGGTCACGGGTAGACCTCGTCGCCAGCGCGCCCGTTGCCGCGAGCGAAGCCAATCGCCAGCAGCTACAGGCGCAGGTCAGCCTGTTACGCGGCGACCGGCGCTAAGCGCAGGTCGCCGCGTCGTCTCTATTTGATCTTGATGCGTTCGAGCAGATAGTCCTTGGCGCTCGGGTCGCCCACCCGTGCGGCTTCGTCGGCCAGGCGCAGCGCGCGTTCCAGATCCTTCGCCGCCAATGCCGCATCGATACCCTGGCGGTAGTAGGCCTGGGTTTCCGGCAGTACAGCGGGTGCAGGTACGGAAGGCAGATCGTTGCCCATCTCGCGGCCGATGCTATAGGCCGGCACATAGGTATTGGCTTGTTGGCCGGCGACCTTGTCTTCGATCAGCACCATCTTGATCACGCCGGTGGGCGAATGCTGCGCCACTGGATCGGGGAGGCTGGGCGGCTCGTTGCCCAGCGCCTTGGCGTAGGCCTTGGCCGGGTGTTCGAAGGTGGTCTGGCCTTGCATCTGGCGTTCGCTGGTGAACAGTACGAGGTAGTACTCGTTGCCAGGGTTGTTCAGGTAGGTGCGGTCGATGCGCAGGCGAGCGTCCAGGCTGTCGCCTTTGAGACCGGAAGCGGGGGCGTAGGTGAAGTCGTCGGCATCGAGCAGGCGCGTGGGGCGCAAGCGGCTGTTGAGCAGCATGGCGCTAGGGGCCAGCACAGTCTTGCCGGCCTGACTGTAAAGACGAATCTCGAAGGACTTGCTGTCCTTGGGCAGTGCGAAGGCGCGGAAAAAGCTATTGCCGCTGTCGAAGCGGTAGGCCGGGGCCGTAGCGTCCAGCGTCACGTCACCGGAAAAATTCACGGGGATCGGTTGAAAGGGCAGATTTTCGATCGCGTCGCAGCAGATCGGCGCGCTCGCCAACGCCTGACGGGCATCGGTCATGGATAGCTCCAGCGGGGCGGGTGTATGCGCCAGGGCATCCACACGGCGCAATGGTTCGCTACCGCAGCCGGTGATCAGCAGAACGGCGAGGCTAAGCAGGGGGAATCGCAGATTGCTCATGGTGAAACTCCAATCGAAAAAGACCCCGACCAGCCACGGTCGGGGTAAAACACCGCCAAAACGGTGGGAGCGGAAAGTGAGAAGCGTTGCCCAGAGCCGGCGGGCGCAGCGGGAGGAGAGAGACCGCCGCACGCCGCCGACACTCAGACAATTACCACCGGGCAATTACCACCAGGCTTCGGCCTGGACGCCAAAGGTCAGCCCGTCGTCGTCACCGACATCGATGGACTCGCTGGCCGCCTGGTAGGTGTCGCCGTCCCACATGGCGTAAGTGGCGAACACACGAATTTGCGGGCGTGCCCAGAAGCTGCGGCCGGCTGACCATTGTTGGGCGATGGTGAATTTCTTCAGGTCGCGCGAATCCAGACCGTCAGCTTGCGGGTCGACGTAGTCGTAGCCGAACTCGAACGCGGTGCTCATGACGTCGTTCCACTTGTACACCGGACGCACGCCAAAGGAGGTCCAGGTCTGACCGGATTCGTTGTCGAAGTCGCGGTCTTCGTAGATCTGCACGTACATCATTTCGATGTCATCGGTGATGCCAACCACACCCTGGTTGACCAGACGGAGCATGTCGCCATCACTGTTGCCGGTGCTGTTGCGACCGCTACTGCCGATGATGCCGTCAGTGCCGTACTGAACCGCCAGCTTGTTGTAGCCGCCGAACCAGCTGGCCTGGGTGTGTTCGAGGGTAACCAGGTGGCCTTTCTGATCGGTGTAGCCCGGATCGCTTTCCTGTTCGTCGGTGAGGTTGGCCTTGCCGTAGTCGTAGCCGATTTCGAGCTTGCCGTTGGGGTTGACATCAATCTCGGCCAGACGGAAGTCGAGGGTGTCGTTGGCGAGGTTGGTGCCGGTTCCCGAGCCTTGGTAGACGTAGTCACCGTCAGTGTTACGAATCCAGGCGAAGCTGGCCTTGGCGAAGCCCAGATCGATGTCCTCAATGCCAGCGCCCGGACCGGATACGTCCCAGTAGTAGTAATCGTTGATATGCACATCGTGGCGCTTGTAGTAGCGCTTACCGGCCCAGATATCTGCGCCCGGCAGTGATTCGATCAGGTTGTTGCCCACTACGTTGAATTGGCGGATGGCGACATCACCCGCCTCATCGAACGGGTGATTCGTACCTCCGTCGGCGTTGGTACGGGTCGCTTCATAGTCGTTACCCTGGCGGGAGACATAAGCGATCATGCTGTCGACGTAGAAGCTTTTCTCGCCATCTTTCCAGACTTCCTGACCCAGGCCGATTTCGGCGTAGGTTTCGCACTCGTTGCCGAGGCGATATTTGGCCGGCGCCCCTGCTGCCTGAAAGCAGGCCTGATCACCACCGCCAGCGGTAGCGCCGATACCGGAGCGCAAATAGCCATGGAAGTCCACAGCCTGCGCAGGCATTGCTGCGAGCAAGGCCGTGCAAAGCAGGGTGGGTTGCAAGAGACGTACGGATTGTTGCGGGTTCATCGTGAAAGTCCTTTGTTCTTGTTGTTGGATCAGGTACTGCCAGCCATGGCGCCAACATTCTCCGTATTTGGATCGGGCTGGCGGTGACGAAAGCCTGCGGATCGACGACGTTCGCAACATCCTCCCGACCGTTTTTTTTCGAGGCGGAGCGGTGGGGCGTACCGGGGGAGGAGGGAGATGGGCGCGTATGCCGGTGTGCATTACGCCTGGCCACTAAGCCCGGAAAAAAGCCAGGGGGGAGGTATGGCGAGGCCGCCTGGCGCGGCAGTCTGGGCTGGCAGGCGGTGTCGTTGGCGCCGTCCGCGCCCTGTCATCCGGGGAGCTGATTCCCGCAGTCGGGTGCTCACAACAATTACAAAAGTGGAGCTACTTCGATGAGACATCCTTTATTGTCTGCCCGCTTCGTCCTGGCAGTTTCTTCTTCTTTGCTGCTGACCCTGGGCACCGCTCAGGCAGCCGACCTCGCGGGCAAGAGTCCGGCCGGCGTTCGTTATCACGGCGGTGACGAAATCATTCTCCAGGGCTTTCACTGGAACGTCGTCCGCGAATCGCCCAGCCAGTGGTACAACACGCTGCGCAGCATGGCACCAACGATCGCGGCTGACGGCTTCAGCGCGATCTGGATGCCGGTGCCGTGGCGCGACTTCTCCAGCTGGAGCGATGGCGCCAAGTCCGGCGGTGGCGAAGGCTACTTCTGGCACGACTTCAACAAGAACGGCCAGTATGGCAGCGACGCCCAGCTCAAGCAGGCCGCCGCCGCGCTGAACAATGCCCAGGTGAAGGTGCTCTACGACGCGGTGCCCAACCACATGAATCGCGGCTACCCGAACAAGGAAATCAACCTGCCGGCCGGGCAAGGCTTCTGGCGCCACGACTGCACTGATCCTGGCAACTACGCCAACGATTGTGACGACGGCGACCGCTTCATGGGCGGCGACGCCGATCTCAACACGGCCCACCCTCAGGTCTATGGCATGTTTCGCGACGAGTTCGCCAACCTGCGCAACAACTACGGTGCTGGCGGCTTCCGCTTCGACTTCGTCCGTGGCTACGCCGGCGAGCGAGTCGACAGCTGGATGAGCGCGGCCCACAACAATGCCTTTTGCGTCGGCGAACTCTGGAAAGCGCCGGCTGAATACCCGAGCTGGGATTGGCGCAATACCGCCAGTTGGCAGCAGGTGATCAAGGATTGGTCTGATCGTGCCAAGTGTCCGGTGTTCGATTTCGCCCTCAAGGAACGCATGCAGAACGGCTCGATCGCCGACTGGAAGAACGGCCTTAATGGCAACCCCGATGCACGTTGGCGCGAAGTCGCGGTGACCTTCGTCGACAACCACGACACCGGTTATTCGCCGGGACAGAACGGCGGTCAGCATCATTGGGCGCTGCGTGACGATCTGGTACGCCAGGCCTACGCCTATATCCTCTCCAGCCCCGGTACGCCGGTGGTGTACTGGTCGCATATGTATGACTGGGGGCACGGCGACCTGATCCGCCAACTGATCCAGATTCGCCGCGCCGCAGGCGTGAGGGCCGACTCGGCGATCAGCTTCCACAACGGCTATTCCGGCTTGGTGGCGACCGTCAGCGGGACCGCGCAGACGTTGGTGATAGCGCTCGGATCGAATCTGGACAATCCCGGTCAAGTCAGCAGTGGCAGATTCAACCAAGCGTTGAATCAGGACAACGGCGGGCTGCGCATCTGGTCCACCGGCAGTACGGGCGATGACGGCGACGGCGGTGGTAACCTGGTCAGCGTCAATTTCCGTTGCGACAACGGCGTCACTCAGCCTGGCGACAGCGTCTATGCAGTCGGCAACCTGGCTCAGCTCGGCAATTGGAGCCCGGCCAAAGCGGTGCGATTGACCGATGTGAGCAGCTATCCGACCTGGAAAGGCAGCATCGGCCTGCCAGCCCAGCAGGCGCTGGAGTGGAAATGCATCGTGCGTAGCGAAGCCAATCCGACCCAAGTGAAAAGCTGGCAGCCGGGCGGCAACAACACGGCCACGACTGCGGCCGGCTTGACCACTAGCGGCAGCTTCTAATCAACGGCCTCGTCAGTTTGTTCGGCTGAGTGCCGGCTTCGTTCTGGCGCTCGGCTGGGCTTTGTGGAGAATGGCCTTGGAGAATCCAAAGGCCGATCACCGTGAACCTCGACAGTCGCATCAAGTTTCGTCATCTGCTGTGCTTTATCGAGGTGTCCCGTCAGGGCAGCCTAGCGCGAGCAGCCGACGTCATGTCGGTCAGCCAGCCGGCCATTTCCAAGACACTCAAGGAACTGGAAGCACTGCTTGAGGCGAGCCTGTTCGACCGCAGCAAGCAGGGCGTGACCCTGACCGCGGCCGGGCAGGCTTTCCTGCGTTATGCCGGGCCGAGCGTGCAGGCATTGCGTGAAGGTGTGCGCAGCTTGCGAGCCGGCGAGCACGAGGCGGGCGTGGTGCGCCTGGGCGCGCTGTCGACCGTGGAGAGCTCGTTATTGCCAGACGTGGTACGGCGGCTGCACGCGCAGCATGCGGCACTGGTGGTAAGCGTCGTGACCGGCCCCAGCGCCTATCTGCTTGGCCAGTTGCGCGGCGGTGAGCTGGATCTGGTGGTCGGTCGCATGACCGATGCCCCGCAGATCGAGGGGCTCAGCTTCGAGCACCTTTATAGCGAGTCCATGACATTGGTGGTGCGTCCCGGTCACGAGCTACTCGACGGCGATCGCAGTCGCCTGGGCGACTTTCCCGTGGTGTTGCCGCAGAGCGGTACGACCATCCGCCGTCATGCCGATGGCCTGTTCATCCAGCTCGGCATCAGCCCACCGCTACGGCGACTGGAGACGCTGTCCGTTTCTCTTAGCCGACATTATGTGCGGGTCAGCGATGCGGTCTGGGTGGCGCCGCTCGATGCGGTGCGCGAAGACCTGTCCACTGGCGAGCTGATGGAACTGGACCTTGGCTTGAAGGAGCCGGGCGGCTCGGTCGGCATCTGCACCAATCCGACCCTGGCGGCCAGCCTGGCGATGCAGTGGTGCTGTGAAGCGTTGCGCGAAGCCGCTGCCGAATACCGTTAGCCTTGATCCATAACCGTGCGGTTATGGATCAAGACGAGCTTTTCAGTTTTCCTCCTGCGGCGTCCTGTCGCACACTGGTACCCAGCGGCTTCAAGCCATTCCACTTCCAATTTCAAGAAAGGGAGCTAGCCATGTCCGACCTGGACACCAGCCTGTTCGTCGCGCGCGATCGTACCCGGCATCCGAAGGCGTTGACGCCCGACTACAAGACGTCGGTTGCGCGCTCCCCGCAACAAGCGCTGATCACCCTAGTGCCGTCCGTTTCCGAAACCACGGGCCCGGATTTTTCGCACCTCAAGTTCGGCCAGCACGACAACGATCTGCTGCTCAATTTCAACAACGGTGGTTTGCCGATCGGTGAGCGCATTATCGTTTCCGGTCGAGTCATGGACCAGTACGGCAAGCCGATTCCGCACACGCTGGTAGAGATGTGGCAAGCCAACGCCGGCGGCCGCTATCGTCACCAGAACGACCGTTACATCGCCCCGCTGGACCCGAATTTCGGCGGCGTCGGTCGGACGCTGAGCGACAGCGAAGGCAACTACGTTTTCCGCACCATCAAGCCCGGTCCTTATCCGTGGCGCAATGGCCCGAACGAATGGCGGCCGGCGCATATCCATGTCTCTGTCAGCGGCCCGTCGATCGCCACCCGATTGATCACGCAGCTGTACTTCGAAGGCGATCCACTGATCCCGCTGTGCCCGATTGCCAAGACCATCAGCGATGATGCAGTACAGAGCCTGATCGCCAAGCTCGACATGGGCATGGCCAATCCCATGGATTGCCTGGCTTATCGCTTCGATATCGTGCTGCGTGGTCAGCGTAAAACCCATTTCGAGACACGCTGAGAAGGAGACGACGATGCCTGTAACACTTCTGCCGGAGACCCCTTCCCAGACCGCCGGCCCCTACGTGCACATCGGCCTGGCCCTCGCCGCCGCCGGTAACCCCGTCCGGGAATTGGAAATCTGGAACGAGATGGCCAAGCCTGAAGCCGCTGGCGAGCACATCCTGCTGATCGGGCGTGTGTTCGATGGCATGGGCCATCTGGTTCGCGACTCGTTTCTGGAATTCTGGCAAGCCGACCATGCCGGCGTGTATCACACCTGCTTCGATCCGGAGCGGTCGTTCAACAGTTTCGGCCGTACCGCCACCACCTTCGAGGCGGGCGAGTGGACGCTGAAGACCATCAAGCCGGGTTCAGTGAACAATCGCACCGGTGAAAGCATGGCGCCGCATATCAACGTCTCGTTGTTCGCGCGCGGCATCAACATCCACCTGCACACGCGCATCTACTTCGACGATGAAGCGGACGCCAATGCACAGGACCCGGTGCTCAACTCGATCGAATGGGTTCCTCGCCGCGACACCTTGATTGCGCGCCGCTGCGAAGTCGACGGCAAGCCGGCCTATCGCTTCGATGTGCGTCTACAAGGTGAGGGGGAAACGGTTTTCTTTGATTTCTGACGCCATTCAGGCTGCCCGCGAACCGTCAGCCGAGCCCGTTGCCCGGCTGGTGACGCAGAGCTTCCAAGGCCTGCTCGCGACGCGCGGATATCAAGCCGATCCCGCACAAAAAGCGGCCATTGAGCTTCTCGCCCAGTGGCTCGATGCCCGGCTGCGTGGTCGGCGTGGCTGGCTGCGTACGCCAAAAACCGGTGTCTATCTGTGGGGCGGAGTGGGGCGCGGCAAGAGTTTCGTCATGGATGCGTTCTTCGCGGCGGCACCCGTGACGGCCAAGCGGCGGGTGCATTTCCATGGGTTTCTCCATGAGGTTCAGCGGCGTCTGAGAGAGATCACCGGTCAGCGTGATCCGCTGGCCATAATCGCCAGCGAGATCGCCGACCATACCCATCTGCTCTGCTTCGACGAGTTCCACGTACATGACATTGCCGATGCGATGTTGCTTGGGCGCTTGTTGCATCAACTGGCAGAGCAGGGCGTCGGGGTCGTCGCCACCTCCAACTATCCGCCCCGTGGGCTATGCCCGAATCCGCTTTATCGTGATCGCTTCAAACCGGCCATCGAACTGATCGAGCGACGTTTCGAGGTGTACCACCTGGATGGCAGCGAGGATTACCGCCAGCGCCTCGACAGCGGATACGTCTGGGGTGAGTACGCGCAAGTGCCAGCTGCCGAGCAGGCTGCGTGGGTCGCCGCACGGTTGTCCAATGAGGCCGAGCGGAATATCTCGCTGGAGGTGAATCACCGCACGCTGCGTCTGCGCGCCAGGGAAAACGGCCTCGCCTGGCTGGACTTCGATGAGCTCTGTCGGACGCCGCGCTCCAGTGCGGATTTTCTCTGGTTGCGTGATGAATTCGAGCGTATGGCCATAACCGGCGTGCCGACGCTCGACGGCGAGGGCATCGATGCTCAGCAACGCTTTCTCAACGTCATCGACATTCTTTACGACAGCGGTGTGCAACTGCTGCTGGTCGCCGAGGTAACTCCCGACCAGTTGCTCAGTGTCGGCGCCCATGTGGATTTTGCGCGGACCCGCAGTCGTCTGCAGCAGCTAAGGCTCGTCGACGGAGCGCATATTGATCGGGTGATCGTTTAGATGTTCGCAATCCTTGGCATTACCGCGCCTATCTTCATCCTTATCGCCATCGGCTTTTTCTCCTGTCGCTCCGGGCTGGTCAGTCGCGACCAAACCGTGGGCATGGGGCGTTTCGTCATCAGCTTTGCGCTGCCGGCACTGGTGATTAAGGCGCTGCTGGAGCGGCCGCTGGCAGAAGTGGTCGACTGGAATTATCTGCTGGGTTACGGCCTCGGTTCATTGCTCACGTTCGGCCTGGGCTTCATCTTTGCGCGCAAGGTGCGCAAGGACACGGCAAGCGGCAGCGCCCTGGTCGGGCTGGGCATGTCGGTATCCAACAGCGGCTTCGTCGGCTACCCCATCGTCGCCATAGCGCTCGGCTCGCCGGCCGCGGTGGCGCTGGCGTTGGGAATGATGATCGAGAATCTGCTGATGATTCCGCTGGCGTTGACGCTAGCCGAGCTAGGGCGGCAGAGCGCAAGCGGTTTGTGGCCTGCGTTGCGCGGCACGCTGGCAAACCTGGTCCGCCATCCGATTCTGATAGCTATCACGCTGGCGTTGCTGCTGGCGGTGTTCGAGTTGCGTCCGCCCGCGGTAATCATGCGGGTAATTGACATGCTGGCGCTGGCCTCCGCGCCAGTGGCGCTGTTCGTGATCGGTGCCAGCCTCTATGGAATGAAGGCCAGTGGTTTGGCGCTGGACGTCGGCCAGATGGCGATTGGCAAGCTGATCGTGCACCCGCTGATGATTCTGCTGTGCTTCACGCTGATACCGGTTTCCGATCCGGTGCTGGCATCGGCGGGCGTGCTGATGGCTGCTGCGCCAATGATGAGTATCTATCCGATCCTCGGTGCGCGTTACGGGCTGGAAGGGCGCTGTGCGGCGTCGCTGGTTGCGGCGACGGTGCTGTCGTTCCTGAGCATCAGTCTGTTCATCTGGGCGATGACCTGATGGGCTGCAATGAGTCCCTCCACCGTATAGGCAGCGTTAACTTGACGACCGGCAGCGGCACGCGATCGCCGCTGTTGAAACCATTACCAGAGCAGGAGCACAGGTTTTGAATCGGCCCAGCAATCAACTTTTCGATGCCTATTTCACCGGCGCCGAGATGCGCGCGGTGTTTTCCGATGATGGCCGGCTGCAGGGCATGCTGGATTTCGAAGCCGCACTGGCCCGAGCCGAGGTGCGCTGCGGGGTGATTCCGCAAGCGGCGGTCGGTGCCATCGAGGCTGCCTGCAAGGCTGAACTCTATGACCCGAACACGTTGGCACAGGCGATCGCCACGGCCGGCAATTCCGCCATTCCGCTGGTCAAGGCGCTGGGCAAGCGCATTGCGCAAGATGATGCCGAGGCGGAGAAATACGTGCACCTGGGCGCCACCAGCCAGGATGCGATGGACACCGGCCTGATCCTGCAACTGCGCCAAGCCATCGGCTTGCTTGAGCGGGATCTGGCGACCCTGGGCACGACATTGGCGCGGCAGGCCGAGCGTCACGCCGATACGCCCATGTCCGGTCGCACCTGGCTGCAGCATGCGACGCCAGTAACGTTGGGAATGAAGATCGCCGGCTGGCTTGGCGCGGTGACGCGCCACCGTGAGCGACTACGGATGATCAAGCCACGGCTGCTCTGCCTGCAATTCGGTGGCGCCTCCGGTTCTCTGGCGGCGCTGGGCGAGCAGGCCTGGCCGGTATCGCAGGCCCTGGCCGACGAGCTGGCGCTGACGCTGCCCGAGCAGCCTTGGCATACCCAGCGTGATCGGCTGGTGGAGTTCGCCGCGCTGCTGGGCATGATCGCCGGCAGCCTTGGCAAGCTCGGGCGCGATCTGTCGCTGCTGATGCAGACGGATGTCGGCGAAGTATTCGAACCCTCGGCGCCGGGCAAGGGCGGTTCCTCGACGATGCCGCACAAGCGCAACCCGGTGGGCAGCGCAGTGATGATCAGTGCTGCAACCCGCGCGCCCGGTCTGGTCGCCACCATGCTGAGCGCCATGCCGCAGGAGCATGAGCGCAGCCTTGGCCTCTGGCATGCCGAATGGGAAACCCTGCCGGAGCTGTGCTGCCTGGTATCCGGCTCGCTGCAGCAGGCGTTGGCTGCGATGGCCGAGCTGGAAGTCGATGACGAGCGGATGCGCGGCAATCTTGAACAGACCCGAGGGCTGGTACTGGCCGAGGCGGTGAGCATCGCGCTGGCCCAGCGTATCGGTCGCGATGCTGCGCATCATCTGGTCGAGCAGTGTTGCAAACGCGCCGTTGCCGAAGGCCGCAATCTACGCGGTGTGTTGGGTGAGACCGTAGCGGTGCGCAACGAGCTGAACGACGCCGAGCTGGATCGCCTGCTCGATCCGACTTTCTACCTGGGCCAGGCGCGGCGCTGGGTCGAGCGCGCTGTGGCCGAGCACCGGGCGATCTGATTTTGCTTTTTACCCGCGGCTGTATGCGGGCAGTCCTGAACAATCACCAACACGGGAGTGAACACGATGGATGAGAAAGAACGCTACGAAGCCGGTATGCAGGTGCGTCGCGCGGTACTGGGCGATGCACACGTAGAGCGCAGCCTAAAAAACATCACGCCGTTCAACGAAGAGTTTCAGGAAATGATCACCCGCCATGCCTGGGGTGATATCTGGACCCGACCCGGCCTGCCGCGGCATACCCGTAGCCTGGTGACCATAGCCATGCTGATTGGCATGAACCGCGAAGGAGAGCTGAAGCTGCATTTGCGTGCAGCCAAGAACAACGGCGTGACTCGAGACGAGATCAAGGAAGTATTGCTGCAAAGCGCCATCTACTGCGGCATTCCGGCAGCCAATGCCACCTTCCACCTGGCCGAAGAGGTTTATGACGAGATGGGCGTGGAGTCGCTGCAGGGGCAGTAATCCAATCGGATGCGGGAATAGTCCCCGTATCCAGCTCGTCGTCGGTCACCTTTCGATGTGCAATCACTCGTACTCGCTAACTCCTGCCGCATGCCGCGCGGCAACGTAGCCGAAGGTCATCGCCGGGCCAAGGTTAATGCCGCCGGATGGGTAATGCCCGCCCATGATGCTGGCCATGTCGGTGCCGGCGGCATACAGACCCGGAATCGGTTCGCCGTGCGTATTCAGCACTTGTGCGTGCCCGTTGGTGCGCAACCCGGCGAAGGTGCCGAAGCTGCCCGGCTCGACCTTCACCGCATAGAAGGGACCGTGTTCGATGGGTGCCACGCAGGGGTTCGGTCCGTTGTGCAATGGGGCGCCCATCTTGCGGTTGTAGGCGGTCGATCCGCGTCCGAAGGCGGGATCTTCGCCGTTGCGCGCGTGACGGTTGTACTCCTCGACGGTGCTTGCCAGCCCGGCTGGATCGATACCGCAGGCGCTCGCCAACGCTTCCAAAGTCTGTCCACGCTTGAGATAGCCGCAGCGCAGAATCGGCCCCAGCGGCACCGGGAATGGCCGAGCGTAGCCCAGCCCGTAACGGCGCTGGGTACGATGGTCGCAGATCAGCCAGGACGCGACCGGCTGTTCGCCGGGCACTGCCTTTAGCATGGCCGCGACGTAATCGTAATAACCATCGGCTTCGTTGACGAAGCGTTTGCCGCTGGCCAGCACGCCGATGACGCCAGGTTTGGCGCGGTCGATGATGTGCGGGAAATGCCCGACGCTGCCGTCACGATGGGGTACGCGCGACACCGGAGCCCAGGCCACCGGCGACGCCAGGTCGGTTTCCAGCTGGCCGCCAACCGCTTCGCCCAAACGAATGCCGTCGCCGTTGCAACTGATAGGCGGCAACGCTAGATGATCGTCCTTGCCTGGGTGGCGCGGAAACAGTGCTTTGCGTCGCTCAACGTCATTGGGAAAACCGCCGGCTGCGAGTACCACAGCCTTTGCATGGATGCGCAACTCGCCCTTATCAGTCATCACCTGAGCACCTGTGACGCGACCGTCCGCATAGAGCAATTGGCTGGCCGCGGCATCGGTCAGCAACCGTACGCCCAATTCATCGGCGGAACGCACCAGCCGCGCCACCAGCGCTACGCCATTGACCAGCTGCATCGCTCGACCGTGACGGGCCAGATCCAGCAGATGCCGGCTGAAGCGTCGAGCAACATGCCAGGCGGCGCTGGGCGAGCGGGTCATATTGAGGAACGCGGCGAGATCCGGCCCGGCCATGATCGGCATGCCCATGAACGAGGTTTCGCGCATGGTCGGGCGCAGCCGGTGGATCAGCGCACCAAGTTCGCGGCCGTCATAAGGCGCAGCGATGACCTGATGGCCCTGCGTGGCGGCACCGGGTACGTCGCCGTGAATGTCGGGGATGCCGTTGCCATCGGTGAATTGCAGTCGCGTATGGGTCTCGAAGAACGCCACCATCGGGCCGCAGGCATCGAGAAATGCGTCGATCCGTTCGGCGTCGTAACGTTCGCCAAGTTCGTTGCGCAAGTAGGTGCGTGGCTGTTGCGGGTCTTCATGTATGCCGGCGCGGCGGGCCAGCGGATTACCCGGTGCCCACATCCAGCCGCCGGACCAGGCGGTCGCGCCACCGAGCGTGCTGTCCTTCTCCACAACGACGACCTTGAGGCCGTGCCACGCACCGGTAACCGCAGCCGAAAGCCCGGCAGCACCTGAGCCGATCACGAGCAGATCGCAGTCAATGTGATCATGGGGCAACGGCATAAAAATACTCCTGAGATTGGAACGATGTTCCAGTGTTAAAGCCCGGACATAAAAAATGCCGGCGATGTCATCAGCGGCAAAAGGCTCCGTCGGACGACGAGCAAGCTGGAAGCGAATGGCGTTGCGGTTAGAGCAGACTGACCGTGGATCGCACGATCAGCACGTTCTCGTCGTAGCCGGCGTTTGGTTGATATACGCGTATGGTCTTTGGTTTGCCGCGCTGTTATGGGATACACCCAGTTCCTCGAGCGGAACGCCCCCCATCGCTGGACGCGGAACTTTACGAGAGCAGGAAACCCCGGCGCGTGACGCCGGGGTTATGACTCACGGCTTGGGAATGTCCAGGGTTTCCGGTGACACTTCGGTGGCGCCAGCTTCGTACAGCGACCAAGTGGTGACCGACTGCCAGCGATCGAGGAATTTCTTGGCCTCGTCCCCGCTCAGGTTGAGCGGCTGTGCGCCGAGACCCTTCATGAAGCTCTGAAACTCTTCATTACCTACGGCTTTGGAATAGGCCTCGGTGAGCTTCTTCTTGATGTCGTCGGGGGTGTCCTTGCGGACCCATGCGCCCCAGAACGGACCCCACGGCAGGTAGCTTTCCATTTCTGGTAGCGCCTTGGTGATCGGCTCGACGCCAGGCAGCTGCGGCAGCTCCTCTGTGGAGACGACGGCCAGGCCCTTGATCTTGCCGGAGGTGATCATCTCCCGCGCGGCGATCAGACTCAGCGGCATGAAATCGATATGGTTGCCCAGCATCGCAGTGATGCCTGGGCCGTCACCGGCAAAGGACACTTCGCGAACCTTCAGGTCATCGACTGCCTCAATCATCGCGTGGACCGAGCCCGGCAGGCCGCCGGCACCGGTCACACCCATGCGCAGGGTGCCCGGGTTGGCCTTGGCTTCGGCGAGCAGGTCGGCCATGGAGTTGAACTTGCTGTCGGCCGGTGCGGCGATTACGGCGATGTTCTGGCCAATGATGTTGATCGTTTCGAAGGCGTCGTAATCGAAGTCCGCCAGTCCCAGCAGAGGGTAGAGCTGGGCGTTCTCTGCTGCGAGCAGCACGGTATAGCCGTCCGGGCGCGACTGCAGTACATGGTTGCTGCCGATCACGCCGGTACCGCCGGTGCGGTTGTTGATGATGATCTTGCCGCCCAGTTCCTTTTCCACATACGGCGTGAGGCTGCGCATGACGATATCGGTGGCGCCGCCGGCGCCCCAAGGCACCACGCCCTGGATATTGCGCTCTGGGTAGTCGGCGTGCGCCGGCAAGGTCATGGCGACCGCCGCTGCGGTGAGGGTGACACTTGCGATGAGCTTTCTAAGCATTGGTGTGACTCCGTTGTTGTTGTTCTTGCGTGGTTGTCTTAGACCGGCGTGGCTGCCTTGCGGCGCTTGAGCAGGTCTTTCAGGGGAGTGTTGCCGAGAAGAATCAGGATCAGGCCTGTTGTCAGCAGCAGCGACAGCGGGTTGATGAATAGCTCGGTGAGGAAGACCGTTGGGTTGTCGCCAACCGAGGACATCGCCTGGCGATACGAGGTGTCCATCAACGGGCCAAGGATCACGCCGAGAATCACCGGACCCATTTGGAAGCCGAAGGTCTTGAGGAAATAACCCACCAGACCGAAACCGAGCATCCAGTACACCTCGGTCATGCTGCTGTTGATGGAATAGGTGCCGACGGTGCAGAGCACCAGAATCAGCGGGACCAGAATTGCTTTGGGAATCTCTACCATCTTGGCGAACAGCTTGATGCCCATCAGACCGAAGATCAGCAGAAAGACATTTGCCAGCGTTAGATTGCCCACGGTAAACCAGAAGATGTGCGGGTTCTCTACCATCAGCATCGGGCCAGGGTTCAGCCCGTGGATCACCAATGCACCAATGATGACCGCGGTCACTGCATCGCCCGGCATCCCAAGTGTCAGCATCGGGACGTAGGCGCCACCCACTGCGGCACTGTTGGCGGACTCAGGCGCGACCAGACCCTCGTAGGCGCCTTCGCCAAAGGGGCGAGTGGGGTTCTTCACGCTACGCTTGGCATGGTCGTACGCCATCAGCGCGGCGATGTCACCGCCACAGCCAGGTAGCACCCCAACGATCACACCGATGATCGAGGTACGGATCGACAGCGGCAGAAACTTCAACACCATGGCCAGCGAAGGAATGATCTTATCGACCTTCTGTTTGACCGGCGCCTGGTCCAGCGTGTGCATCATGGAAAACGCTTCGGCGACGCCGAACAGGCCAATCATCACTACCACGTAGTGGATGCCACCCATGAGTTCGATCTGGCCGAGGGTGAAGCGACCTTCTGCGGTGACCGGATCCATGCCCACCATGCCGATAATGGCGCCCAAGGCCGCGGCAAATATGCCCTTGGCCAGCGAGCCCTTGGCCAGACTGCCGACCAGCAACAGGCCGATGCCAGCGACAAGAAAATAATCACGTGGGGCGAACTTCAGCGCGAGATCGCCAATCACCGGTGCGGCGGTGGCCAGCAGCAGCGTGCCGACCAAGCCGCCGATGACCGACATTACGGTGCTCAGGCCGATCGCCTGACCGGCTTCGCCACGCTTGGCCAGCGGATAACCGTCGAAGCCAGTGGCCACGGAGGAGGGTGCGCCGGGGATGTTCAGCAGGATGGCGCTGCGTGAGCCGCCGTAGACACCGCCGATATAGATGCCGACGATCAGCGACAGTGCGTTATTCACCTCCCAGCCAAAGGTGAAGGAGACGAGGATCGATACCGCCATGGTCACCGACAGGCCAGGAATCGCGCCGATGTAAATGCCGGCGAAGGTTCCGAGCGCGGTCAGCATCAGCAGACTCGGGTCGAACCAGGCCATGGTGAAGAAGGAAAGGGCTTCAGTCATGTCATTCGCCTCAGGGCAGGTAAACGCTGAAGACCAGCGTGAACATCAGGTAGATGATTGCCAGCATCGCGGCGCTGACCCCAACGGAGAGCAGCAGCCCGCCGCGGCGCAGGTAAAAGATGCAGGCGGACGTAAAGACGAAGGTGCTGACGTAGAAGCTGACCCAGTCCATCGCGATCAGGTAGGCGACGGTCAAGGCCACAAACACCACGATCCTGATTGGAAAATGCTCGCGGCAGAACTGGCGCAGGGCGGCCAGCCCGTGGACAGCCGCAGGTTTCTTGGCCAGCGCTTCGACCAGGCACCAGAGGGCCGAAGCAACCATGATGAAGCTGATGCCGAGCGGGAAGGCGCCGGCGGAATTGATCGAGGAAAAGCCGGAGATGCCGTAGGCCAGGTAGCCGATGACCAGGCTCAGCACCAGTAGGCCGACACCGAAAACGAGCTCGCCGACCAGTCGAATCTTGGGTTCTTTCATGTCTTGCTCCTGCGTGGACAGGCGGGATGCCCCAGCGCTGTTGGAGCCGGAAGGGTAGCGGGAGGGGTTCGACTGTGCTGGAGAAAGGCTGCGCAGGGGCCCCGTCAGGTGGTCCGGCTGCAGCGGCTGGCTCGTCGCACGACCCAACGATGCGTGATGGTTCATAGCAGGGGCACTCTTATTGTTGGTGTGGTCGAGAAGGGCGGGCCCGTCTTCGTCGTGGGCTAATAGTGCGAGCACCACGACAGCGAATCAATTTGATCTGGCCGATTACCGCACGAAAACTAACTGGTTAGAACATATTGGACAACACGCGTCGATTCCCCGATCCGGCTGCCGTCTTCTAGAATCGCTGCCTTCTCAGGCGGAGGTGACTGCACATGGCGGGCAATCAGATCGAAAGAGCACTGGGTGTGCTGGAACAGCTGGCCGGTGCTGGGGAAGGCTTGGCGCTGCAGACTCTCGCTGATCGTCTGAACATTCCCAAGAGCGCGACGCATCGCATGCTCGCCGAACTCGTACGCCTCGGCTATGTCCGGCAGGACGACATGACCGGCCGCTATCGGCTGTCGACCCGCCTCATCGCGCTGGGCTTTCGACAGCTGGCCCACATCGGTGCGGATGTTGTTCAGCCGATCCTCGATCGTCTCGCCGAAACCTCGGGTGAACTGGTGCGTCTCGGCGTGGTGGAGCCGCGGCGGTTGACCTGGATCGCCAAATCGCAGGGCGCGCGTTCGGGGCTGCGCTACGACCCGGACATGGGTCGTGAAGCGCCATTGTTCTGCACCGCCTCAGGTCAGGCCTGGCTCGCCTGCATGAGCGATGAAGATGCGTTGGAGCGCGTACGGCAGCAGTATGCGGAGAGCGCCGATATCGTCACCGGACCCAACGCGCCACGTGACGATCAGGCCTTACTGGAACGCCTGGTGCAGGCACGCGCCCGGGGTTACGCCTGGGTGATAGAGAGTTCAGCGATAGGGATGTCAGCACTGGCCGCTGTGGTTGTCCATCCGCAGCAGGGTCATCCGCTTGGTGTGTTGAGTATTGCCGGCCCCAGCGCGCGATTACCCGAGGCGAGTATTCACGAGCTGGCACCGGCGCTGATCGCCGCGAGCAAGGAACTGTCCGACGCCAGCCAGGCATCCGAATTCTTCGCCTAAGGCGCCCGGGCAGGCCAGAATTCTGATCAGGCTGAGACAGTCTTCAAACGAAAAAGCTGGCGGGTCTGTTTCTTCCTCAGCGCTTGCGCTACTCAGCACGTCGCCAAGATCCAGGCATGGTCACTGCGGCGTCTCCGCCGCGTGCTGATGGCTAAATGAGCTTGGAAGTGTGCAAGGTTGTGTCCGATAACCGCACAAATTCGTTCGGTTTGACCGAGATTCTGGTGCCTTGCGCGTTGCGCGACGTGCGCTCGTACCCTCAAATATCGACAGGCTTTAAAATGGAACTCTGTTCCGGAATTAGAATTCGCCTGGAGATGCAGCTTGGACAATTTGCAAATTGCGCTGGTCGGCGCGGGTGTCATGGGTCGCCAGCACATCGAAGTGATCGCACGGTCATCGGCAGCCCGACTTTGCGCCATTGCCGACCCCGGCCCGGAGACCGAAGCGTTGGCGGCTGGATTAGGCGTGGCCTGCTTCGCCGATCCGGATGCGCTGCTTGAGCGGGTCAGACCCGATGCGGTCATCGTCGCTAACCCCAACGCGCTGCACGTGACGACTGCCTTGAAATGCGTGGAGCGAGGCATCCCGGTACTGCTGGAGAAACCTGTGGCCACTGACTTGGCGCAGGTACGCCAGCTTGTCGACGCCTGTGAGCGAACCCGGGTTCCGGTACTGGTCGGCCATCATCGGCGGCACAACCCCTTGATCGTGCGGGCTCGCCAACTACTTGATGAACAGGCGCTGGGCCGGCTGACGACCGTCACTGCGATGTGGCAGTTACAAAAGCCCGACAGTTATTTCGATGCGCCGTGGCGACGTGGGCCGGGCGCGGGGTTGCTGCTGACCAATCTGATTCACGATCTGGATCTGCTGCGGTACTTATGTGGCGAAGTGCGCCAGGTGCAGGCGTTTCTCGATAACGGCGTACGCGGTTTCGACAACGAAGACAGCGCTGCGGTGATTCTGCGTTTCGAAAACGGCGCCGTGGGCAGCCTGACCGCTTCGGATGCGGTCGCGGCCCCCTGGAGTTGGGAGCTCGACTCCGGAGAAAATCCTGTTTACCCCCGCCAGTTAGACCAGCCCTGCTATTTGCTCGCCGGAACCCACGGCGCGCTCAGCCTGCCGCAGCTGCAGCGTTGGCAATACGCACAACCGGGTGACGGCTGGCACCAGCCCTTGTTGCGTCACAGTGAGCCGATACCGGCGGGCAATGCCTTGAGCCGTCAGTTCGACCACTTTCTCGCAGTGGTTCGCGGCGAAGCTGCACCCTTGATCGACGCGGCCGATGCCGGCCGGACCCTGGCGCTGGTAGAGGCGATCGAGCGCGCCGCTCAAACCGGCGCGACATGCGAACCTGAACGTCTCTGAACGAGAAATCCCATGACCGATCGAATCGTTTCCCTGGCAGCCCTGACCGTCCTTGAGCTGTCTCCGCCAGAGATGGTGGAAATCGCCGCTCGCGCTGGCTACAGCCACGTGGGGCTTCGCCTGATACCGGCCACGCCCGAGGAGCATCACTTCCCGTTGGCCGCTGACCATGCGCTTCAGCAGCAAACACTTGGCCGTCTGCGCGATACCGGCGTGCGCGTGCTGGATGTGGAAATTTTGCGGCTCAAACCCGATACGCGAATTGCCGATTTCGAGGCGGTGCTGGCGGTCGGCGCGGAGTTCGGCGCCAGCGAGGTGCTTGTCGCTGGCAATGATCCTGACGAGGCACGGCTGACCGAGCGTTTCGCAGAGCTGTGCGATCTCGCCGCGCCGTTCGGCCTGCATCCGCATCTAGAGTTCATGCCCTGGACCGATGCCCGCGACCTGATCCAGGCGGCGCGCATCGTCGAGGCAGCCGGTCGCGACAATGGCGGCGTGTTGGTCGATGCGTTCCATTTCGATCGCTCGGGGTCGCGCCTGGAAGATCTGGCCCAGGTCGCGCCGACACGTCTGCGCTACATGCAGCTCTGCGACGTGGCGGGTCCGCGGCCGGACGACATGACGGAAATCCTCCGTCAGGCGCGCAATGAACGTCGCTTTCCTGGAGAAGGGGATTGCGACCTGAAAGGGTTGCTACAGGTGATGCCGCCGAACATTCCGCTGAGTCTGGAAATTCCCACGCGTCAGTTGATGGAGCAGGGCGTCAGTGCACTCGATCGGGCTCGAATGGCGCTAGAGGCGAGCCGTCGGGTGCTGGCATCGTTGTAAATCCAAACGCAACGGCGAATGACCGTTCCGTATTCGAGACTCAGAAAAATTACAGTTCGATAATCGAACGATAAAACTCACCGGTTAGTACATTTGGTTTGCCTATCCGGTAAATCGCACGCGAAGATCAGGTCAAATTGGACCACCCGTACAGGTTCGACGAAGCGACTACACGTAGCCGCTCATCGACCAGGAGCCATTCGCATGCATCGTTCGATCGCCACTGTCTCTCTGAGCGGGACCCTTCCGGAAAAGCTCGAAGCCATTGCCGCCGCCGGTTTCGACGGGGTCGAAATCTTCGAAAATGACCTGCTCTATTATTCCGGCAGCCCGCGCGACATACAGCGCATGTGCCAGGATTTGAGCATTGCGATAACCCTGTTCCAGCCGTTTCGCGACTTCGAAGGCTGCCGTCGCGAACGGTTGCAGCGCAACATCGACCGCGCCGAGCGCAAGTTCGATCTGATGCAGGAGCTGGGTACCGACCTGGTGTTGGTCTGCAGCAACGTGCAGCCGGACTCGCTCGGCGATGAGAGCATTCTCGCGGACGATCTGGCCTTGCTCGCCGAGCGCGCTGGCGCGCGCCAGCTGCGGATCGGCTACGAGGCGCTGGCCTGGGGGCAGCACGTCAATACCTACCAGCAGGTGTGGAAGCTGGTGCAGCAGGTCGATCATCCGGCGCTGGGCATGATCCTGGACAGTTTTCATACCTTGTCGATCAAGGGCGACCCGGCCGCTATCGCTGCGATTCCGGCGGACAAGATCTTTTTCGTGCAAATGGCCGATGCGCCGGTGCTGGCCATGGATGTGCTGGAGTGGAGCCGCCATTTCCGTTGCTTCCCCGGCCAAGGCGAATTCGACTTGCCGGGTTTCCTGGCGCCGATCCTGAGTACCGGTTACACGGGTCCGCTGTCGCTGGAAATCTTCAACGATGGTTTTCGCGCGGCGCCGCCCCGGAGCAATGCCGCCGATGGGTTGCGCTCGCTGCTCTACCTTGAGGAAAAGACGCGCAAGCTGTTGGAACAAAACCCGGCGCCTGCCGCACAGCTGGACATGCTCTTCGCGCCGCCCGAGGCGAGCCGCTACGAAGGCGTGGAGTTTCTCGAATTCGCCATGGATGAACCCTGCGCAGCCAAGCTGACCGGCTGGCTCGAGAAGCTGGGCTTTGCCCAGGTGGGCAAGCATCGGTCGAAGGCGGTTAGCTTGCTTCGGCAGGGCGACATCAACATCGTGCTCAACGCCGAGCCTTATTCATTCGGCCACAATTTCTTCGAGGCTCATGGTCCGTCTCTGTGCGCCACGGCTCTGCGCGTGCGTGGCGGAGCCTCTGCGCTGGAGCGTGCGCGGGCGTTCAAGGGGCAACCCTATCGGGGCCTGGTCGGCCCGAACGAAACGGAGATTCCCGCTGTGCGGGCGCCAGACGGTAGCCTGATCTATCTGGTGGAGCACGGCGAGCCGGGGCGCACCATCTACGATAGCGATTTCATTCTCGACCCTGACGCCAAGCAGAGCGGCCAATTGGGGCGCATCGACCACATGGCGATGGCCTTGCCGGCCGACGTACTGGATACCTGGGTGCTGTTCTACAAAACGCTTTTCGACTTCCAGGCTGACGACGAAGTGGTGCTGCCCGACCCCTATGGTTTGGTCAAGAGCCGGGCTATCCGCAGCCGCTGCAGCAGCATCCGCCTGCCGCTGAATATCTCGGAAAACCGTAACACGGCGATTTCGCACGCCGTATCGAGCTACCGCGGTTCGGGCGTGCACCATATTGCTTTCGATTGCCAGGATATCTTCACCGAGATCAACCGGGCCAAGGATGCCGGCGTGCCGTTGCTCGATATTCCGCTGAATTACTACGACGATCTGGCTGCACGTTTCGATTTCGACGATGAGTTCTTGAGCGAGCTGGCCTACTACAACGTGCTCTACGATCGGGATGCGCAGGGAGGCGAGCTGTTCCACGTCTATACCGAGGCGTTCGAGGGACGGTTCTTCTTCGAAATATTGCAGCGCAAAAACGGTTACGCGGGGTACGGTGCCGCTAACGTCGCGGTGCGGCTGGCTGCGATGGCCAAGTCGCGCAGCGGCGCGGCCACTTCTCCAAAGCTCTAACTGGGCGGGTCGAACAGACCTTTATTTCGGCGGCAGGCGGGCCATAATCCCCGCAGCCAAGGCCTGATAGATATAACAAATGACCCAAGCAGCTGATGTTCTAGATACCGCAATGCCCCGCAAGGGACGAAAGAATAATCCAGAGAAGACGCGCCAGGACATTCTCGAGGCGGCCATCGCCGAGTTCGTCCAGCAGGGGTTATCCGGCGCTCGGGTCGATGCCATCGCTGAGCGTACACGCACGTCGAAGCGGATGATCTACTACTATTTCGGCAGCAAGGAGCAGCTCTACCTGCAGGTGCTCGAGCGTCTTTACGGCGACATTCGCAACACCGAAAGCTCACTGCACCTGGCTGAGCTGGAACCGCGCGACGCCATCCGCCGACTGGTGGAATTCACCTTTGATCATCACGATTGCAACCCTGGCTTCATCCGTATCGTCAGTGTGGAAAACATCCATAACGGCCAGTACGTCAAACGTTCCGACGCAATCCGTTCGCTTAGTAAAGGCGTATTGGTTTTGCTGGACGATATTCTGCGTCGCGGTGAAGCCGAAGGGCTTTTCCGTCAAGATCTGGTAGCGCTGGACGTGCACTTGCTGATCAGCTCGTTTTGCTTCTACCGCAACTCCAACCGCCACACCTTTGGCGAAATTTTCCAGA
Source organism: Stutzerimonas stutzeri (assembly GCF_024448715.1). GTDB lineage: Bacteria > Pseudomonadota > Gammaproteobacteria > Pseudomonadales > Pseudomonadaceae > Stutzerimonas > Stutzerimonas stutzeri_AR. The sequence goes on along the minus strand of NZ_JAMOHZ010000003.1, from coordinate 333,440 downwards.
TCGACCTACATGACCCGGTGGTACAGCAACGGCATAAGGAGATGATCTGCGAGTCGGTCCTGCGCTACCTGCAGGCCTGAGCAACCCGGCCATTGCGGCCGGGCGCGGTGTCGCCTGGAACGTCGGTCTCACATGGAAAGAAAGTGCGTCTGCATCCGCGCGGCATCGGCTTTGGTGCCGGTGAACAGCTCGAACGCTTTGACCGCCTGGAACACTGCCATGGTCCCGCCATCCAGTGTTTGGCAACCGATGGCGCGGGCGTTTCTGAGCAGCTCCGTTTCCAACGGGAAGTAGATGATTTCAGCCACCCAGAGCTGAGGTCGCAGCAGCTCGACCGGTAGTGGTGTGCCTGGCAGCTTGGCCATGCCCACCGGGGTGGTGTTGACCAGCCCGTCGGCATCGGCCATCAGGGCCGGCAGATCGCGGCCCACTTCGGCCCGGCCTTCACCGAAAGTGGCGTTGAGGTTGTCCACCAAGCCCTGAGCGCGCGCCGGTTCCACCTCGAAAATGCTCAGCCGCTCAACGCCTTCGGCGAGCAACGCATGGGCCACGGCGGCACCGGCACCGCCAGCGCCCATTTGCACGACGTGCCGGCGAGCGACTCCTGGCAGCCCGCGACGAAAGCCCTCGGCGAACCCCAGTGCATCGGTGTTATGTCCGACGCGTTTGCCATCCTTGAGCACTACGGTGTTGACGGCGCCGATGCCTCGCGCTTCGTCAGACAGCTCGTCGAGCAGCGGGATGATCGCCTGCTTGGCTGGAAAGGTGATGTTCAGTCCGGTGAAGCCCGTGCGCTCGGCTGCGGTTAGCAGGTCGGGCAGGGCGGCCAGATCCAGACCGAGCTTGTCGAGGTCGATCAAGCGGTACAGATAACGGATGCCCTGGGCGTCGCCTTCGTGCTCGTGCAAGGCCGGGGTGCGCGAGGCCTGGATGCCGGCACCGATCAGGCCGGCCAGTACAGAGCGGGTCTCGATATTGGTCATGCTCGGGCCTCAAGCAACTGAGCGAAATGTTCCAGGCCGAGGCGGTAGCCGTTGCTGCCCAGCCCGCAAATTACACCGACGGCAATCGGCGAGACGTAGGAGTGATGACGGAAGGCTTCGCGCTTGTGCACGTTCGACAGGTGCACCTCGATTACTGGGAGCTCCACCGCCGCCAACGCATCTCGTACCGCTACGGAGGTATGGGTCCAGGCGGCGGGATTGATCAGGATGCCGGCGCAGCGGCCGCGTGCGGAATGGATGCGATCCAGCAATTCACCTTCATGGTTGGTCTGGAAAAACTCGACGGCCAGTCCGAGCGAAGACGCCGTGCGTTCGCACAGCCCGGCGATGTCCGCCAGGGTTTCGTACCCATAGGTAGCGGGTTCGCGAGTGCCCAACAGGTTCAGGTTGGGGCCGTTCAAAACAAGAATGGTCTGGGTCATTGCGGCTCTTCGATAAATGTACCATCTGGTTAATACACGATATCAAAGACCCCGTCGGGATCGTCATGCGCGTGCGGAAAGCTGGGCGGTAATCGAACAATGTTGTCATCCGACCTGCCATTGCCGGGCGTTACGACGCGCCTCGCGCAGTTCAGCTTGCAGCGCGTGCGCAGAGCCCAGCGCCGTCAGCCGTTGAAGATCGGTATGGCGTTCCCGTACCGCTTGCTCCAGCCAGTCGATTCGCGCCAGTGTCGAGGGGGTGCAGGTCTGGCCGCCGAGATCGTCCTGCAGATCCAGCCAATGCGAGCGCCAGGCCTCCTTCAGGTACAGCGCGTCGAGATCGCCGCTCAATGCTTGCCGCCATTCAGCGATGATGCCGCCCAGCCAATCGAGCACCGTCGAGCTGGCGTCGCGTGCCAGCAGTTCCGTGCGCAAGCGTTGATAGGCGTCGAGCGCGATGCGTTTTTCGAGGGCAAACGCGGCCAGTGCCAGATGATCGCTTTGCTGCTCCAGCGGCAGCAGATGGGCAAAATACTGCCGGGTTTCGAAGCGCTCGGCCGCATGAAAACCCGGCGCCGCGGTGCCATTGCTATTGAACTGGCGCAGCGGATCGAAACGGTACATGTAGCCGAAGTCGAACAGGCGCACCTGCCCATCGTCGAGGGTGTTGCCGGGGCACAGGTCCCACTCGAACAGCCCGCCGAGCAGCAACGCCACCAGCGCGTCGAAGAGTTGCAGCAGCTGTCGCTCGTTCCAGGTCTGGATGCGCTCGCCGTCGATCCACGGAGACAGCAGTACGCCGCGGCGAAAGCTGGCGTAGCGGGTATCGACAACGGCGCTCAGATGCTCACCGAGGCGTGGGTCGCGCTTGAGCACAAGTAGGTCGGCGCGGCGCTGAATCTCGTTGAGAAAACTGGTTTGGCCATCGACGTTCTGAACTTTGCAGCGCTCGCGGGCGCGCTTGAGCGTCCAGTCGCGTCCGCCGGCATGGATGCGATAGACGTATGCGGTCAAGCCGGCGCTGAAGCATTCGCGAACATAGGGCTCGCTACCTAGGGTGGCCTCTAGTTGTTCGAGCGGCAGCGGGCAATCGTCACGCGTACCGATTTCCAGCTCCGCGCCGCTGGCGACGAATGCCAGCTGGGCCGCGTGGCGTTGTTGTTCCAAGGTCATGACGCAGTCCTCTGCCGGTGGGTAGGAATGGATGGTTAGCGGGCCTGCACTACGATGATTTTGTCGTCGCCCTGTTGCCTGGCGAAAGCGTAAGGATGCTCGGATAGCCGCCTGTGGCTGCCGGCGCCAATCGCAGGATGGCGCGCACGGAACTGACCGATGCGGCGCCAGTGATCGATCAGCGCGTCGAAGCCATTGGCTTGGTAGTCGCTGGTTTCCGGACCGTGACCGAAAACTTCGCCGACCATCCAAAACGGCTCGTCAGCGAACGGATCGCTTGGGTTGGTGTGGCCCCAGTCGCGGCGAGCCTTGTCCGCCTGCTTGCGCAGATGCGCCCAGGTTGCCGGCTCCACGTGCATGACGGTATCGGCGCGGAACCCGTCCACACCGAACTCGCGAACCCAGTACGTCAGCCATTCGGCGAGATAATCGCGGACGCGATAACCGTCGCGGTCCACGGCGCGGGTCGGCTGCTTGTTCTGAAGGAAAGGCGGCAGGCCGACCTGCGCATCGCTCTCGGTGCGGAAGTCGGGCAGGAACGCCAGCGAGCCCTTGAGCGGGATCCACCAGTACGCTGGGCGGAGCGGGGTAATCCGCGATGCCGGCGCGAACCCAGTCCTTGCCCCACCAGTTGGCCCAGGCCGGATGCTCGTAATCGATCAAGTTGTGATAGGCGTGCAGGTTCTCGAAGGACTCCGGTCGCCACTGCGTCCACTGCTCCGGTAGGTATTGCGCCATGCCGTCGCGCAGCGCACCGAAGTCATAGTGCTGCATGTCGGCCAGGGTCGAGTAGCCGGCATGATTGAGCACCACATCGAACAGCACGCGAATACCGCGGGCATGGGCTTGGGCAATCAGCTCGCGCAGGTCGTTCTCGCTGCCCATGTTGGCGTCCAGCTGGGTGAAGTCCAGCGCGTAATAGCCGTGATAGGCGTAATGACGAAAGTCGCCCTTGTCGCCGCCGCCCACCCAGCCGTGGATCTGTTCATAGGGCGCGCTGATCCATAGGGCGTCGATGCCGAGTTCGGCCAGGTAATCGAGTTTGCCGGTCAGGCCCTTGAGATCGCCGCCGTGGAAGGTGCCGATTTCTTGCGCGCCGTCAGGCTTCCGACCATAGCTGCGGTCGTTGCTCGGTCCGCCGTTGGCAAAACGGTCGGTGAGGGCGAAATAGACGATTGCGTTGCGCCAGTCGCGAGGCTGCTTTGATGACGATTCAGCCTCGTCGATGCCCAGCTGCAACACGCCATTCGGCAGCTCCAGCTCCGCGTCGAAGCGATCATCAGCCAGAGTTTCCCAGGCCGGCTGCAGCAGTTGACCGTTGAGTCTGATCGGCACCTGCGGTTCCGCTTGCACGACAGGCACGAGCAGACTGAAACAAAGGGCTAGGATAGAAGGACTAAGGGGCGGCAGAGGGCGCATGTCCGGCTCCGGCAAGGCGGGATAGATGGCTCTATTCAAGCGTGTTTTCGCCGAGCCGAGCAGGCGGAGAAGGGCCGATTCAAGCGCGCTGCGAAAACCGCCAGAAGGCAAAACTACGCCCTGCCTCTACGCCCCTCATCCTCCCGCCGGGGAGGATGTTTTAGCCCACCGGCAGGGCGAGTATGGATGCACTGCAAGACCGCCCAGCGGCAAGCAGAACGTTGTGGATCAAAAATAAGAAGCCACGAGGGATACACGAATGAATAAAAAGCTGTTTGCAGCGGCCGCGATCGGTCTCTCCGCAACCCTGAGTTTGCCGCTGTCCGTCCAGGCTGCCATCGAAGAAGGCAAGCTGGTCGTCTGGATAAACGGTGACAAGGGCTACAAGGGCCTGGCTGAGGTCGGCAAGAAGTTCACCGAAGAAACCGGCATTCCAGTCGAAGTCGCCCATCCGGATGCGGCGACCGACAAGTTTCAGCAGGCTGCAGCCACCGGCAACGGGCCGGACATTTTCATCTGGGCACACGACCGACTTGGCGAATGGGCGCAGAGCGGGCTGCTTTCCCCGATCACGCCGAGTGCCGAGACCAAGGGCGAGATCGCTGATTTCGCCTGGGACGCGGTGAGTTACCAAGGGAAGTTGTGGGGCTATCCCATGGCAGTAGAAGCCCCCGCGCTGATCTACAACAAGGCGCTGGTATCGACCCCGCCGAAGACGTTCGATGAAGTCTTTACGCTCAATAAAGAACTCGCTGCCGACGGCAAGCGCGCGATTCTCTGGGATTACAACAACACCTATTTCACCTGGGCGCTGCTGGCGGCCAATGGTGGTTACGCCTTCGCCAACGGTGACGCGGGTTACGACGTCAGCAAGACCGGTGTCAACAATGAGGGCGCCAAGCAGGGCGCAACCGTGCTCAAGCGCCTGATCGATGAGGGCGTCATGCCCAAGGGCGCCGACTACAGTGCCGCCGAAGCCGCGTTCAACAAGGGCGACTCGGCGATGTTCATCAGTGGGCCCTGGGCGTGGTCGAACATCCGCAAAAGCGGTATCGATTTCGGCGTGGCGCCGATTCCGGCGGTGGGCGATAGCCCGAGCAAGCCGTTCTCCGGCGTGATGGCCGCGACCCTCAACGCAGCCAGCCCGAACCAGGCATTGGCCGTCGAGTTTCTTGAGAATTACCTGTTGCAGGTCGAGGGGCTGAAGACCATGAATGCCGACGTGCCGCTGGGTGCGGTGCCAAACAAGGCATACATGGCCGAGCTGGCCAACGATCCGTTGATCAAGGCGACGTTCGACAGCGCCGAGCAAGGCCGACCGATGCCGAACATTCCGCAGATGGGTGTGTTCTGGTCGGCGATGGAGCCTGCGCTGACCAACATCACGTCCGGTCGTCAATCGGTCGATGCCGCTCTAGATGACGCCGCCAAGCGCATCGTCAAGTAACGACAACCCGCAGCCGCAGCCGGAGACGCCTGCGTCTTCGGCTGCGCGCCTTGAGGCCAAGATTCCGATGTCCGCCGTGAATGTTCCCGTCGAGATGCCCGGCCGAGCCGTGCCGAAATTATCCATTCCGAAGCTGCCAGCCGCGATGCGCTGGGGGCTTTGGTTGATCTGCAACGCGTTTGCGCTGTACCTGATCGTCGCCCTCTATGCGCAGGGGCAGACGGTGTTCGCCCTGCTCGGGCTGGTGGTCGCGGGGATCGCCAGTTTCGTCTTCATCAACCGCCGCGCCTACGCCCACCGTTACATCTTTCCAGCGGTGGCCGGGATGCTGATATTCGTCATCTTCCCGCTGCTGTACACCGTGGGCATCGGCTTCACCAACTACAGCGGCACCAACCTGCTGACCTTCGATCAGGCCCAGCGTTATCACCTCAGTCAGACCTACCTGGCCGGTGAGCGCTTCGGTTTCACTCTGCACCAGAACGACGCCGGCGAAATGCGCCTGCGCGTCGACAAAGGCGAGCAGGGCGTCTGGGTTTCCGCACCTTTGCAGGGCGAGCCGCTGGAGAGTGAGCCGCTGAGAATGAGCCCCGAGGCTGAGGTCGGCGATCTGGGCCGAGCAATGCCGCTGCGCGACGTGATTCGGCTGCGAAACCAGCTGGAGCAATGGGTGATGCGCGGCGACAAGGGGCAGCTGTTGCGTTTGTACGGCTTGCGCGAGGTTGCCGCGGTGGAGCCGCTGTACCGCCTGCAGGATGACGGCTCGCTGCTCAACAACCAGACCGGCGAACGCCTGACCGCCAACGATGAAATCGGCTTTTATGTTGATGCCGAAGGGCAGAAGGTCGCGCCGGGTTATACGGTTTACGCCGGTTGGAGCAACTTTGCCAAGGTATTGACCGATCCGAAAATTCGGGGTCCGTTCTTGCAAATTTTCGTCTGGACGGTGTGTTTCGCGGCGTTGACGGTGGTCTTCACCCTGGCCGTGGGGCTGGTGCTGGCGAGCCTGTTGCAATGGGACATGGTACGCGGCAAGGCCTTCTACCGGCTGATGCTGATCCTGCCCTACGCGGTTCCGGCGTTCATCTCGATCCTGGTGTTCAAGGGCCTGTTCAACCAGAGCTTCGGCGAGATCAACCTGATGCTCGACAGCCTGTTTCAGGTGCGCCCGGCCTGGTTCAGCGACCCGACGCTGGCGCGCAGCATGATTCTGCTGGTCAATACGTGGCTCGGTTATCCCTACATGCTGCTGCTGTGCATGGGCCTGTTGCAGGCGATTCCGCGTGATCTTTACGAAGCTTCGGCAATGGACGGTGCGACGCCACTGGACAACCTGCTGAAGGTCACCTTGCCATTACTGATCAAGCCGCTGGCGCCGCTGCTGATCGCAAGCTTCGCCTTCAACTTCAATAATTTCGTGCTGATCACGCTGCTCACCCGTGGCGGCCCGGACATCCTCGGCACCACAACGCCGGCCGGCACCACCGACCTGCTGGTCAGTTACACCTACCGCATCGCTTTTCAGGATTCGGGGCAGAACTTCGCCCTGGCCGCCGCCATCGCTACGCTGATCTTCATCGTCGTCGGCGCGATGGCCTGGCTGAATCTGAAGCTTTCCAAGGTCAAGGTATGAACGCTTGCAAAAACACTCTCGCAGTTTTCGCGAACTTTAAGGATTAGGCACATGGCCATGGTTCAACCGAAATCCGTCAAATATCGCGTCTGGCTGACACATGCCGCACTGCTCGCCTTTGTCGCCCTGATCGTATTTCCACTGCTCATGGTGGTGTCGATCTCCTTTCGCGAAGGCAACTTCGCCACCGGCAGCCTGTTTCCGGAAAGCCCGACGTTGGAACATTGGTCGCTGGCGTTGGGCATTCCCTACGTCCATGAAAATGGCGCGGTCAGCAGCCCGCCGTTTCCGGTGCTTACCTGGTTGTGGAACTCGGTGAAGATCGCGCTGATCAGTTCGCTGCTGATCCTCATGCTGTCCACCACCAGCGCCTATGCGTTCGCTCGGCTTCGCTTCCGGGGCAAGGGGCCGATCCTCAAGGGCATGCTGATATTCCAGATGTTCCCACCGGTGCTGACGCTGGTGGCGATCTACGCGCTGTTCGACCAGCTCGGTCAGCATATTGGCTGGCTTGGGGTGAATACCCATGGCGCGGTGATCATCGCCTCGCTGGGTGGCATGGCGCTGCATATCTGGACCATCAAGGGCTATTTCGAAAGCATCGACGGCTCGCTGGAAGAGGCGGCCATCGTTGACGGCGCGACCACCTGGCAGGCCTTCGTACACATTCTTCTGCCGATGAGCGTGCCGATTCTAGCGGTGGTGTTCATTCTTGCCTTCATCACCAGCATCACCGAATACCCAATCGCCTCGGTGCTGTTGATGGATGTGGACAAGCTCACGCTGTCGGTCGGTGCCCAGCAGTATCTCTATGACCAGAATTACTTGTGGGGCGACTTCGCCGCTGCGGCGGTGCTGTCCGGGCTGCCGATCACCGCGGTGTTCCTTTATTGCCAGAAGTGGATCGTTGGCGGGCTGACGGCGGGCGGAGTGAAGGGTTAGCGCGCCCCAGTGAACGGAATCGAGGGAGACGATATGAACGCCGCAATGCCTGCACCGCTACCACTGATACCCGCGAAGATGAGAATGCCGCCGATGCCGCGCGGCTTGCTGGCGCGGCCACGGTTGGACGAGTGGCTGCAGCGCCTGGGCGAGGTGCGTCTAGCGGTATTGCAGGCACCCAGCGGGTTTGGCAAAACCACCCTGGCCTGCCAGTGGGCGCTCACCTTCGAGGGGAAGGTTGCCTGGCTGCAGCTGCACCCCGGCGACAACGATCCGCTTCAGCTCGGCCGTTATCTGCTGCACGTGATCGATGCGCAGCTGGAGCATGGCTGTCCGCGCAGCCTGTTGTTGGCGGAGCAGGGCAGGGAGGTCTTCGACACCTTGCTCACGCATCTGCTGGCGGAACTGCCGGTCGAGCACGAACCGCTGCTGCTGGTACTGGACGACTTCGAGACGCTGCACAACGCGGAAGTCATTGCTGCGCTGCGCTTCTTCCTGCGCAACATGCCGGCATGGATAACGCTGTTGGTGTGCAGTCGCGGCTTGCCCGAACTGGGCGTGGCGGATTTACGCGTCAAACATCAGATGCTCACGGTGGATGCGCAACACCTGGCGTTCGAGACCGATGAGGTTGAAGCATTGCTCGGGCTGGGCTTGCCAGTGACGGTCAATCGCGAGCAGATCGAACGCCTCAACCGGCGTATCGGCGGCTGGCCCTGTGCGCTGCAACTGGCCTTGCAGGAGGTGCAGACCGGACGCGGCATGGACCTGTTTCTAGAGAATCTGCAGCTTGGGCATCCCTATATTCGCGACTACATGCGCGAGCAGGTCATGGACCGGCTGGGCGCGTTGACGCTCGATTTTCTTCAGGCCACCTGCCTGCTAGAGCGCTTCAACGCCTCGCTTGCTAATCACCTGACCCAGAACAGCAACGCCCGCGACATGCTCGAACAACTGGATCGCGGCGGCCTGTTCCTGCTGCCGCTCGACAGCCTGCGCCAGTGGTACGCCTATCACCCGCTGTTCGCGACCTTCCTCCAGGGCGAACTGCGCACGCACCAGCCGCAGCGCATGTCGGAACTGCATCTGCGCGCGGCCGAGGCGCTGATGGCCGAGAGCCTGCCGGAAGAGGCAGCGCGCCACGCGGTGGAAGCGGGCTGCCCCGAGCGGGTTGGCGAGGTGCTGGAGCGGCATGGCCGGCAATTCTATCGGCAGGGCCGGCTGGGGCTGTTGCAGCAATGCCTGGAGACATTGCCGGAACAGGCCATCGCCGGCTCGCCATTGTTCACGTTGTTGCAGGCCTGGGTGTCGCAGAATTCCTATCAGTTCGACCAGGTCGAGCGGTGGTTCAAGGCGGGCGAGCACGCATTGCAACGCAGCTGCTCGGACGAGGATTGGGCGCGCATCGTTGGTGAATTCAATGCGGTGCGCGCGCAGGTGGCGATGAACCGCGGCGACGAACAGCAGGCGATTGCCCTGGCCCGTGAAGCGCTGGCGCGTGAGCCGCTGATCATGCGTACCTCCAAGGTTGCAGCATTGTCGGGCTTGGCCGAGGCGCACTTCGTTCAAGGGCTGCTGCCTCAGGCGCAAAAGCAGTACGAGGAGGCCGAGCGCCGCGCGCGGGAGATCCGCGCCTCGCATCTGGTGGTGTGGAACCTTGGGCAGCTTTCGGAAATCGCCATCGCCCAGGGCTACCTGCAAAAGGCCTATTCGCTGCAGGAACGCGCGATCCAGTACGTCGAGCAGGCCGAGCTGCAGGCCACGCCAATCATGGAATTCATCTACCGCGTGCGCGGCCAGGTACTGCTCGAATGGCATCACTTGGATGCTGCCGAGCAGTGCGCGCTGCAGGGTATCCAGATCCTGGAGGACGTCGGTGATCGTTGGCTCATGCAGTGTTATGCGCTGCTCGCCGGCGTCGCCCATGCCCGCGGCCAGCAGAGCGCATGTGCCGATTACATCGGCAAGATTCAAAGCATGCTGGCCGACGACAACTACCACGTCGACTGGCTCGCCAATGCTCACGCGGTGATGCTCAGCTACTGGGATTCGACCCAGGACAAAACCGCCATCCAGCAATGGTTGCTCACCGCACCGGCGTTGCAGCGCGGGCTCAATCACTTCGCCCAGTACAACGGCCGCAACCACGCACGCGCCTACCTGTCGCTGAAACAGCCGGACAAGGCGCTGCCGATTTTGCGGCAGTTGCAGATCGATGCCGAACAGCATGGTCTGGTGATGGACCTCAACCGCAACCATATTCTGCTGGCCCAGCTGCACTGGCTGCGCGAGGAGCGTCAGCAGGCGCTCGATCATTTGCAACTGGCGCTGACGCTGGCCAGCAGTACCGGCGCCATCGGCAGCTTTCTGCGCATTGGCAAGCTGATCATCGCAATGCTCAAGGCGCTGCAGCATGAACGCCAGCTCGATGAACTCGAAGCCCAGCGCGCCGATCGGCTGATCTTGTTGGCGCAGCAGCAACGCGACTTCAGCCGCGCGATCCGCATCACCCTAGATGAGGCGGTGATTCAAGACATCATCAACCGCCCCGATGTGCCCGAGCTGATCCGTCACTCGCCGCTGACGCGCCGGGAATGGCAGGTGCTCAGCCTGATCCATGCCGGGCAGTCCAACGAGCAGATCGCCGAACACCTCAATGTGGCGCCCACCACCATCAAGACGCACATTCGCAGCCTTTACCAGAAGCTCAACATCACCCATCGCAACGAGGCCGTACAGCTGGCGCGCAGCCTGTTGAGCAAGATCCAGGGCGAATAGCGGCCGGCGTCGCACCGAGCGATTGCGCCTCCGGCCGGTCCAAGGTCGGGTGCGATTTCATGCCCAGTTGGAGCCAGACGATGTCGATGACCGAAAAACAGAAAATGCTTGCCGGTGAGCTGTACCAGCCGGGCGACTCTCAGCTACAGGCCGATCAGGCTGCCGCGAAAGCATGGATGGTGCGTTACAACGCCGCGCTCGGCGAAACCGCCGCAGTGCGTCGGGCCATGCTGGGCGAGTTGTTTGGCAGCGTCGGCGAAGGCGCGGTGATACGGCCACCGTTTCACTGCGATTACGGCTACAACATCCACTTGGGCGATGGGGTATTCCTGAATTTCAACTGCGTGATTCTGGATGTGGTCGAGGTGCGTATCGGCGCTGGGACGCAGATCGGGCCGGCCGTGCAGATATACGCGGCAGACCATCCTCGCGATGCAGAGAGTCGCCGCAGCGGTCTGGAGTTCGGTCGGCCGGTGATCATTGGCGAGCACGTATGGATTGGCGGGGGCGCGATTATCCTGCCGGGCGTGACCATCGGCGATGGTGCCGTGATCGGGGCGGGCAGCGTGGTGACTCGAGATGTAGCGGCAGGAGCGACGATGGTCGGTAACCCAGCGCGCAGTCGCTAGAGGGAGGTAGCCGGCCATATGACCGGCTACCGATATCGCTTACTGCTGGGTCACGATTGCCATGTTGCCCGAGCCCATCTGCGAAACCATTGCGCTGTTGTTCATGCCGCTCTGATCGAGGATCGCCTGGTTGGCGGTGCCGCCCTGTAGCACCTGCGCCAGATGACCTTCGCCGGTCTGCGTCAGGCTGACTTCGTTATCCGAACCGTAGATCTGCTGAATGTCGGCCACGTTGAGATTGCCGTCCTGCAGCACATCCACGCGGTTGTTATCGCCGTAGCTCGAACCGGTCAGCTCGTTGCCATTGCCGCTCTGCTCAGCGGTGAGCAGGTTGTCGGAACCGTCCTGAGCGAAGTCGATCAGGTGATCGGTACCTTGCTGCGTGACATAGGCCTCGTTGTACTCGCCGGCTTGCTGTAGCGAAGCGGTTTGGAAGCTGCCGTCTAGCTGGTCGACGGTAACGTAGTTGTTATTGCCGGTCTGATCGGTGCTGGCGTTGTTGCCTTCGCCCGCCTGGAAGATATCAGCGCTGTTGGACGTGCCGTCCTGATAGATCGAGGCAGTTTGCAGCGAGCCGCTCTGGTCGACGTAAGCCTCGTTCATCAGTCCTTGCGATTGGATGCTGGCGCTATGTTCCGAGCCTTCCTGCATCACCGATGCGGTCTGCAAGTCGCCTTGTTGGACGACCTCAGCGCCGGAATCAAAGGCATTCACTTGGTAAACGGTTGCATCGTTTCCGTCGCCTAGCTGATCGACGAAGCCGTCGTTGCGTGCGCCGCCTTCCTGCCACACCAGCGAGACGTTGTCGTTGCCGACCTGAATCTGCTCGGACAGGCTCGATTCGGTGTTGCTCTGAATGGCTTCGGCGAAGTTGTCGCTACCGTCCTGCTCGGTCACGGCTGAGCTCAGGTTAGCGGAGGTCTGCTCGGTGATCGCAGTGTTGAAGCTGCCTTCCTGGTACTGACGCGCGCTAGCACCGAAGGTGTCGGTCTGGACGATGCTTGCGTCGTGGTTGTCGCCCTGTTGCAGTTGGATCGCTTCGCTCTGGTCTGTCGCGTTCTGCACGATGTCGGCATAGTTCAGATTGCCAGTCTGCGTCTGGATGGCATCTGACGTTGTCGCCTGGTCCTGGGTGACGGTTCCGTCATTGTTCGCGCCAATCTGTGATTGATAGGACAGGTTGTCCTGGCCGCCGGTCTGGGTCACTTCCGCAATGTTGTCGGCGCCGGACTGGTTCTGCTCTGCACTGTTTTCATCAGCGTAGGCCTGAGTAGCGAGAATCGCGATGATGGCGGCTGCGAGGGGCTTGCACTTGAACATGTCGTTTCTCCATGGAAGGTGGATGCGTGTCGCTCCTGACTGGGCGGCTCACACTCCTAGTGGGCGCGGCAGCTACTGCAGGGTCAGTCCTGGAACTGCCCTAATCCTATAAGTCGCTCGTGACAGATAAGTGTCGATCCGCTTGTTTGTCGACGGTTTTATGACGATCGGTCGATCCCTTTCGTAGTGCAGCAAAGTCGGCTTGATCGACGGCAGTACGCCCCCCTAAGGCTCGGTCTCTACGCCTGCGCTGTACGCCTTGGCAAATGATATGCAGGAGGATGTTGCGGCGGGTTGACGTACCTAGAGTGGCGGCGTGTTCCCCCAAACATCGAAGGTTGGTTGTATGAATCGCAATGACTGGTGGCGCGGCGGCGTCATTTATCAGGTTTACCCGCGCAGCTTTTTCGACAGTAACGGCGATGGGGTCGGCGATCTGCTCGGTGTAGTGGAGAAGATCGACTACATCGCCAGCCTCAACGTCGATGCCATCTGGCTGTCGCCGTTCTTCACTTCGCCGATGAAGGATTTTGGTTATGACGTATCCGACTACCGCGGCGTGGACCCGCTGTTCGGTACGCTGGAAGACTTCAAGCAGGTCATAGACGTCGCCCATTCGCGCGGCATTCGCATCCTGATCGATCAGGTCCTCAACCACTCCTCGGATCAACACGCCTGGTTCAAGGAAAGCCGTTCCAGCCGCGACAACTCGAAGGCCGACTGGTACGTGTGGGCCGACGCGAAAGACGACGGCACCGTACCCAACAACTGGCTGTCGGTGTTCGGCGGTCCGGCCTGGACATGGGACAGCCGCCGCAAGCAGTACTACCTGCACAACTTCCTTTCCAGCCAGCCAGACCTCAATTTTCACTGCGAAGAAGTCCAGCAGCAGCTGCTCGAAGACATGGAATTCTGGCTGAAACTAGGCGTCGACGGCTTCCGGTTGGACGCGGCGAACTTCTACTTCCATGACCGCGAACTGCGCGATAACCCACCGAATTACGAAATTCGCGAAGGCAGCATCGGCGTACGTGCCGACAACCCCTATGCCTTTCAAAAGCACATCCACGACAAGACCCAGCCGGAAAATCTCGATTTCCTGCGCCGCATTCGGCAGTTACTCGAGCGCTACCCAGGCAGCGCCACCGTGGCCGAAATTGGTTGCGATCATTCATTGACCACCATGGCGGCGTACACCGGCGGTAGCGATACGCTGCACATGGCGTATTCCTTCGATCTGCTCACTGAGCAGTGCAGCCCGAGCTTCCTGCGCCATACCATCGATTGCGTGGAGCGTGAGTTGGTCGACGGCTGGCCGTGCTGGTCTATCGGCAACCATGATGTGGTACGGGTGATGAGCCGCTGGGCGCTGGCCAATCAGCCGGATCACGCCCGTGGACGCATGTTCATGGCGATGCTGTTGTCGATGCGTGGCAGCGTTTGCCTGTATCAGGGCGAGGAGCTCGGACTGGACGAAGCCGAGCTGCAGTTCGAACAGCTGGTCGATCCCTATGGCATCCGCTTCTGGCCTGAATTCAAAGGCCGAGACGGGTGCCGCACGCCGATGCCCTGGCACGATCAGGATCGGCACGGCGGTTTCAGTCGCGAGCAACCCTGGTTGCCCCTGGCCGATAAGCACTTGCCGCTTTCGGTCGCCGCCCAGGAGCCGGACCCTGACTCGATGCTCAACATCTACCGTCGCTTCCTCGCCTGGCGCCAGGATCAGCGTTTGCTGATCGAGGGCAGCATGAGAACCGTGCATCACGACGATGCGTTGCTGGTGTACGAGCGCCGCCTGGATGACGAAGTCTGGGTGTGCTTGTTCAATATGGGTGACAGCGCGCGGCACTTTGATTTGTCGGAGCCGGTCGAAGGCCTGGACGTACCCTCGGCAACGGCTGTTTTCGACGGTCACGGCGTACACTTGCCGGCTCATGGGTTCGGGTTTGCTCGTCGGCTCGGGTAAGTCGACCGATCAAACGACTATCCGCGTTTCGTTTTGATCGGCCTGCTGCCTATTAGCTTCGCTCGCCGCGATTCGTCGCGGCGGCTGTTTGAAGGAGAACAACAATAATGGCCAGCGTAACCCTGCGGAATATCTGTAAGAGCTATGACGACGTACCCATCACTTGTGGTATCGATCTCGATATCGCCGACGGGGAATTCGTGGTGTTCGTCGGGCCTTCCGGGTGCGGCAAGTCGACCCTGCTGCGACTTATCGCCGGTCTGGAAGACATCACCGACGGCGAGCTGCAGATCGACGGTGAACGGGTCAACGAGCTGCCGCCGATGGATCGCTCGGTAGGAATGGTGTTCCAGTCCTACGCGCTCTATCCGCATATGAACGTCGCGGAAAACATGGCGTTCGGCCTGAAACTGGCGAAAATCGACAAGGCAGAAATAAAGCGCCGCGTGGAGTCGGTGGCGAAGATTCTGCAACTCGACAACCTGCTCGACCGCAAGCCAAAGGACCTCTCCGGTGGGCAGCGCCAACGAGTCGCCATCGGTCGCACCATGGTGCGCGAGCCCAAGGTGTTCTTGTTTGACGAGCCGCTATCAAATCTCGATGCTTTCCTCCGCGTGCAGATGCGCATCGAAATCTCGCGCCTGCATCAGCGCCTCAAGGCGACGATGATCTACGTCACCCACGATCAGGTCGAAGCCATGACGTTGGCCGACAAGATCGTCGTGCTCAATGCCGGGCGTATCGCTCAGGTCGGGCCACCGCTGGAGCTGTATCACTACCCGCGCAACCAATTCGTCGCTGGGTTTATCGGCTCGCCGCAAATGAATTTTCTGCCGGTAAACGTGTTGCGTGCCGATGCCGAGTCGGTCGAGGTGACGTTGCCGGGCGGCAGCTCCTTGCGGGTGCCGGTGGATGGCAGTCAGGTCAGTTCCGGTGATGCATTGACCTTGGGCGTTCGTCCTGAACATTTCGTCGATGTAGGGCATGCGGATTTCGTCTTCAGCGGCGAGATTGCAGTGGCCGAGCGACTCGGTGATCACAATCTCTTGCATCTGAACTTCGAAGGTGTGGACGAGATGGTCGCGGTCGCCAGCGATGGTAACCGCCGCGTTGCGGTGGGGCAGGCTTACGCCACGGGGCTGCTCGCCAACAAGTGCCATCTGTTCCGTGCTGATGGTCAGGCGTGTGCGCGGCACTATCGCGAGCCGGCGCTGTTCGGCTGATAGTGGAGGTAGCCGGTGTTCGGCCGGCTGCCTCCGTACCTTCAATGACTGAGTTTCAAGCCGAGCAAGCCAATGCAGATCAACAGCACGCTGCCCAGGCGGAACAGGCTCAGCGATTCGCCGAACAATATGATTCCGGCGATCACCG
Organism: Stutzerimonas stutzeri; assembly: GCF_024448715.1. GTDB lineage: Bacteria > Pseudomonadota > Gammaproteobacteria > Pseudomonadales > Pseudomonadaceae > Stutzerimonas > Stutzerimonas stutzeri_AR. Next base: position 317,336 of record NZ_JAMOHZ010000003.1, on the reverse strand, counting down.
TTCCCACTGCGCCTACGCCGGTCCAGATGGCATAGGCGGTACCCAGCGGCAATTCTTTCATCGCCAGACCCAGCAATCCAAGGCTGGCCAGCATCGCAGCGATCGTAAGTATCGTGGGCAGCGGACGGGAAAAACCGTCCGTGTACTTCAGGCCAACGGCCCAGCCGATCTCGAACAGGCCGGCAAAAAACAAGATGACCCAGGACATGTGCACCTCTATGGGACGGTAAGTGGGCGGGGCCGTCCCCGATGCGTCTGTGCAGCCTGAGGTCGTCCTCAGCAGGCGCTATTTTGCACAGTCAGCAGGTCCGGGCAAGTAGCCCGGACCAAAGGAGCGCAGCGTCAGCTCAGGCTTGGCCCTTGTCGCGCATGCGGCGGAAGCAGGTTGCCAGCAGCGCGCCGGACAGGTTATGCCAGACGCTGAATAGCGCGCTGGGTACTGCTGCCAACGGCGAAAAGTGCGCGCTGGCCAATGCTGCGCCAAGGCCGGAGTTCTGCATGCCGACCTCGATCGACAGCGTTTTGCGCTGCGCGAGCGGCAGGCCGAAGGCACGAGCAACGAAGTAACCGAGGCCCAGACCTAAGCTGTTGTGCAGAATCACCACCGCCATGATCAGCAATCCCGACTCAGCAATCTTGGCCTGACTGGCTGCGACCACTGCGGCAACGATAATCACGATGCTGACCACCGAGACCAGCGGTAGCACTTCCACCACCTGATGCACACGGGTGCCCAGCAGGCGACGGGCGATCAGGCCGAGGGCGATAGGCAGCAGCACGATCTGCACGATGGACATGAACAGCGCGCCGAAGTTGACAGGCAGCCAGGCCGAGGCCAGCAACCAGATCAGCGCTGGCGTGACCAGCGGCGCAAGCAGGGTGGTAACAGCGGTGATTGCAACCGAAAGCGCGACGTCACCACGGGAAAACCAGGCGATCACGTTGGAGGCGGTGCCGCCTGGGCAGCAACCCACCAGGATCACACCCACGGCGATTTCAGCCGGCAAACCCAACAGCTGGCAGAGCAACCAGGCGAGGGTCGGCATGATCAGGAACTGCGCGCCGACACCCAGCGCTACCCAAAGTGGACGGCGAGCGACTTCGGCGAAATCAGCCGCTTTCAAGGTCAGGCCCATGCCGAACATGATCAACCCCAGAAGTGGGACGATCCAGGCGGTAGCAGGCAAAAACCAGCTGGGCTGGAAGAAGGCGAGAACGGCGAACAGCAGGACCCAGAGGGCGAACGTATTGCCGACAAAGCGGCTGAGGGCGGCGAGAGCACGCATCGGGCTTACCTTGTAGTTATGGAGGGAGCGCCGTCAGCGTCAACTGACGGCGCGCAAGGCAGTTTAGATGCCCTGCGGAATCTCCTCACCACCCAACGCTTCGAACAGCGCAGGCAGGAACTCCTTAAACGTCAGCATCATCAGCAGGAAGCTGGCGTCCTGCTGGCCGAGATCATCATCGCCGCCGTCCTGCTCAGCCTGGTCCTGCAGCAACTCTTCGAAACGCAGGCGCTTGATCACCAGTTTGTCGTCGAGCACGAAGGACAGCTTTTCTTGCCAGCCCAGCGACAGCTGAGTGACCTGCTTGCCGACTTCCAGATGCTGCTGGATTTCGTCGCTGGTCAGATCCTGACGCTTGCAGCGCACGACACCACCGTCTTCGTGGGTGTCGCGCAGCTCGCATTCGTCGAGAACGAAGAAGTCATCGGCGGCTTTCTGGGTCTTTACCCAATCGGTCATGGTTGCCGAAGGCGCAATCTTGACGGTCAATGGACGAACCGGCAGCGAACCGATCGCTTCACGCAGCGTGGACAGCAGGTCTTCGGCACGCTTGGGACTGGATGAGTCGACCAGAATCAGGCCCTGCTCTGGCGCGATGGCAGCGAAGGTGCCGGACTTGCGAATGAATGCGCGGGGCAGGAAGGACTGGATGATGTCGTCCTTAAGTTGCTCGCGCTCCTTCTTGTAGACCTTGCGCATCTGCTCGTTTTCGATTTCGTCGACCTTTTCCTTCAGCGCGTCCTTGACCACGCTGCTAGGCAGGATGCGCTCTTCCTTACGCGTCGAGATCAACAGGAAACCCTGGCTGGCATGAACCAGGGGCGCGTCTTCGCCCTTGCCGAAGGGTGCAACGAAACCGTAGGTGCTTAGTTCCTGGCTGGCGCAGGGGCGGGCGGGCTTGGCGGCCAATGCAGCTTCAAGTGTCTCGACATCGAAAGGGACGTTCTGGGTGAGACGGTAGACGAGCAGGTTGCGAAACCACATGGCGATCTGAAACTCCGGTAAAAGCAAAGCGCGCATTATTCCCCTACCAAGAACTCAGGCCAACCCTGCAAAGCCGCAATGCCGATGGAAACCGCAAAATTTGCAATAAACAGAGGTTTTCCTAAGTCTTTGGAACTTCTGCAATTTTTTTTTCGAAAGGGGCTTGCCAAGGTCAGGAACCATCTCTAGAATGCGCCCCACTTCGAGAGCAAACGGGTGATTAGCTCAGCTGGGAGAGCATCTGCCTTACAAGCAGAGGGTCGGCGGTTCGATCCCGTCATCACCCACCACTCGAGGTTTAGCGCAGCGGTAGTTCAGTCGGTTAGAATACCGGCCTGTCACGCCGGGGGTCGCGGGTTCGAGTCCCGTCCGCTGCGCCATATTCGCCATCAAGGACTGCTGAACGCCTTGATAGCAAAAAAAAGCGGCCTTAGGGTCGCTTTTTTTTCGCCCAATTTCCTTCTTATTCTTTGCGCGTTTCGTGCGGCACTTCCTTACTTTGCATTGTCTTTACCTATTACCCGGGTGGGTTCGGTAGCTACTGTCGGGAGCGACTGTTAAGCTCCGGCAATTGTTTGCTGTACCCCTTTCAAAGCGTAATAAGGAAACAGAATGAGACATCAACGTTTGGCGTCTGCGATAGCCCTGGTTGGCCTGGTTCTGGCGGGCTGCGATTCGGAAACCAGCGCCAAGCTGGAAACTCCGGCACAGAAAGCCTCTTATGGCATCGGCCTGAATATGGGTAAGAGTCTGGTCCAGGAAGGTATGGCTGATCTCGATTCCAAGGCTGTCGCCCAAGGTATCGACGATGCCATCGGCAAGAAAGAGCAAAAGCTGACCGACGAAGAACTGATGGAAGCCTTTTCCTATCTACAGACCCGCGCTGAAGAGCGCATGGTTGAGATGAATAAGGAAGCGGTCGCTGCTGGTAAGAAATTCCTCGAAGAAAATGCCAAGCGCGAAGGCGTCAAGACCACCGAATCCGGTCTGCAATATGAGGTCATCAAGGAAGCCGATGGCGCTCAGCCGGGTCCTGATGACGTCGTCACCGTTCACTATGAAGGTAGTCTCACCGACGGCACCGTCTTCGATAGCTCGATCAAGCGTGGCACTCCAATCGACCTACCCGTTAGCGGTGTTATTCCGGGTTGGGTTGAAGGTCTACAGCTGATGCATGTTGGGGAGAAGTACAAGTTGTACATCCCGAGCGAGCTGGCTTATGGCGAGCAGAGCCCGAGCCCGCTGATCCCCGCCAACTCGGTGCTGGTCTTCGACCTCGAATTGCTGGGTATCAAGGGTGACGAAGCTCAAGCGACTGAAGTAGCTCCTGCTGCCGAAGCTGAGTCGGAAGCAGGTGAAGAAGCCGCTGCCGAGCAGTAAGCACTCCGCTGTACGAAACGCCCTGCAATCGCGGGGCGTTTTTATTTGCTTGCCGAATAACCTGGGACAGAGTCCCTGGTGAGAGTCCGGCGGACACAAAAAAACCCAGATTTTCACCTGAGGCTTTGATTTTTGGCTCCGCGACCTGGACTCGACTGCGCAGCAGAACGCGCTTCAGCGCGGCCCCGAAGGGGTGAGGCTTGCCGAATAACCTGGGACAGAGTCCCTGGTGAGAGTCCGGCGGACACAAAAAGCCCCAGATTTTCACCTGAGGCTTTGATTTTTGGCTCCGCGACCTGGACTCGAACCAGGGACCCAATGATTAACAGTCATTTGCTCTACCGACTGAGCTATCGCGGAACAGCGGTGCGTATCCTACTGTTTGCAAAGGGGAAGTCAACCCCTCGGCGGATCAGAGGACTTGGACGATGGCGTCGGTGACATGGTCCAGATTGTTGTGGTTCAGAGCTGCGGCGCAGATGCGGCCGGTGCCGATGGCATATACGCCGAACTCAACGCGCAGACGCTCGACCTGAGCCGGTGTGAGGCCGGAATAGGAGAACATGCCGCGCTGTTTGGCAACGAAGCTGAAGTCCTGCTTGGCGCCTTTGTCGGCCAACTGGCGAACCATGCTCAGGCGCATCTCCTGGATGCGGGTGCGCATTTCCCCCAACTCGGTTTCCCACATCGCTCGAAGTTCCTGGCTGTTGAGTACGGCCGATACCACTGTTGCGCCGTGAGTCGGCGGGTTGGAATAGTTGGTGCGAATCACACGCTTGATCTGCGACAGCACCCGTACCGACTCTTCGCGGCTCTGGGTAACCATCGACAGGGCGCCAACGCGCTCGCCATAGAGCGAGAACGACTTGGAGAACGAACTGGATACGAAGAAGCTCATGCCCGATTCCGCGAACAGGCGCACGGCTGCAGCGTCTTCTTCGATGCTATCGCCAAAGCCCTGATAAGCGATGTCGATAAACGGCACGTGGTCGTTGGCGCGCAGGATTTCGAGGATCTGCTTCCAGTCTTCCGGCTGCAGGTCGACGCCGGTCGGGTTGTGGCAGCAGGCGTGCAGTACAACGATCGAGCGGGGCGGAAGGTTTTTCAGGTCTTCGAGCATGCCGGCACGATCAATGCCGTGGCTGGCGGCATCATAGTAGCTGTAGTTCTGCACGGCGAAGCCGGCGGACTCGAACAGCGCGCGATGGTTTTCCCAGCTTGGGTTGGTAATGGCCACGACCGCGTCGGGCAGCATGCGCTTGAGAAAGTCCGCGCCGATCTTCAACGCGCCAGTGCCACCTAGTGCCTGGGTGGTCACTACTCGGCCGTCGGCAACCAGTGCTGAGTCGGCACCGAACAACAGGCCTTGTACGGCCATGTCGTAGCTGGCGATGCCTTCGATCGGCAAATAGCCGCGTGGTGCGTTCAGTTCCAGGCGCGCCATCTCGGCGGCAGCCACGGCGCGCAGCAGGGGAATTCGACCTTCTTCGTTGTAGTAGACGCCCACCCCCAGGTTGACCTTGTTCTGCCGCGTGTCGGCATTGAAGGCTTCATTGAGGCCGAGGATCGGATCGCGCGGCGCCATTTCGACAGCGGAGAACAAACTCATGATGGGGAGGCTCGAAGAGAGGAAGGTGACTGATGCAGCACCCTCGCTTCGCGCTGAGGGCGGTGCGCAAACGGGGCAAGAGTATAGCGGTCCTGTCCCTTCGTCGCGATATGCTAGGGCGGTTTTTCTGTCGGATTCGGCCCCGTTGAAGCGTTGATTTCATCTCGCTTCGCCTGTCTGTCGCAACTTGCTCTTGATATTGCCGGTACCGACCGCATGACAGGGGCTGTGGTTGCTGTCCGTCGCGGTGTCAGCAGCTCGAGTACCGTGAGGAGATGCCGCCAGGGATGCAACAATCGTTCGGCTTTCGGGTCGTCTCGCCATCATAAGAGGTCGATATGTCGCAGTTCGAATTGGTCACGCGTTTCAAGCCCGCCGGTGACCAGCCGGAAGCCATTCGGCAAATGATCGAAGGTATAGAGGCCGGGTTATCACACCAGACGTTGCTGGGCGTGACGGGTTCTGGCAAGACCTTCAGTATCGCCAACGTTATTTCCCATGTGCAGCGGCCAACTCTGGTGTTGGCGCCGAACAAGACGCTGGCCGCGCAGCTCTATGGTGAGTTCAAGGCGTTCTTCCCGAACAACGCGGTGGAGTATTTCGTTTCCTATTACGACTACTACCAGCCGGAAGCCTACGTGCCGTCGTCGGACACATTCATCGAGAAGGATGCGTCGATCAACGACCATATCGAGCAGATGCGTTTGTCTGCGACCAAGGCGCTGCTGGAGCGGCCCGATGCGATCATCGTCACCACGGTGTCGTGTATCTATGGTCTGGGCGATCCGCAGTCGTACCTGAAGATGGTGCTGCATGTGGATCGCGGTGACCGCCTGGATCAACGCGAGCTGCTGCGCCGCCTTACGGGCTTGCAGTACACCCGCAACGACATGGACTTTGCCCGCGCGACGTTCCGCGTGCGCGGCGACGTGATCGATATCTTCCCGGCCGAATCGGATCTGGAAGCAGTGCGCATCGAGCTGTTTGACGACGAAGTGGAAAGCCTGTCCGCCTTCGATCCGCTGACCGGCGAGGTGATCCGCAAGCTGCCGCGCTTCACCTTCTACCCCAAGAGCCATTACGTCACCCCGCGCGAAACGTTGTTGGATGCTATCGAGAACATCAAGGCAGAGCTCAAAGATCGTCTCGACTATCTACGTGCAAACAACAAGCTGGTGGAGGCGCAGCGGCTGGAGCAGCGAACCCGCTTCGATCTGGAAATGATCATGGAGCTGGGTTATTGCAACGGCATCGAAAACTACTCGCGCTATCTCTCGGGACGCGAGTCGGGCGAGGCTCCGCCGACGCTTTACGACTATCTGCCGGCGGATGCGCTACTGGTGATCGACGAGTCCCACGTCAGCGTGCCGCAGGTTGGCGCCATGTACAAAGGCGACCGCTCGCGCAAGGAAACGCTGGTGGAATATGGCTTCCGTCTACCATCGGCGCTGGATAATCGGCCGATGCGCTTCGATGAGTGGGAAGCGATCAGCCCGCAGACCATCTTCGTCTCGGCGACACCGGGCCCCTACGAAGCAGAACATGCGGGACGCGTGATCGAGCAAGTGGTACGTCCCACTGGGCTGGTCGATCCGCAAATCGAGGTGCGCCCGGCCCTGACTCAGGTCGACGACCTGCTCTCGGAAATCAACAAATGTGTCGCCAAGGAAGAGCGGGTGCTGGTTACCACGCTGACCAAACGAATGGCCGAGGACCTCACCGATTATCTCGGCGACCACGGCGTGCGGGTGCGCTACCTGCATTCGGACATCGATACGGTCGAGCGCGTCGAGATCATCCGTGATCTGCGCCTCGGCGTGTTCGACGTGTTGGTGGGGATCAACCTGTTGCGCGAGGGGCTGGACATGCCCGAGGTTTCGCTGGTGGCGATTCTCGATGCGGACAAGGAGGGCTTCCTACGTTCGGAGCGCTCGCTGATCCAGACCATCGGCCGTGCGGCGCGTAACCTCAACGGGCGGGCGATTCTGTACGCCGACAATATGACCGGCTCCATGGAGCGAGCGATTGGCGAGACCGAGCGTCGGCGCAACAAGCAGATCGCGTTCAACGAAGCTCACGGCATCGTTCCGCAGGGCGTGTTCAAGGATGTGAAGGACATTCTCGAAGGTGCCACGGTGCCAGGTTCGCGCAGCAAAAAACGTCGCGGCGAGGCGAAGGCGGCGGAGGAGGCCGCTCGTTACGAGAACGAGCTGCGTTCGCCCAGCGAGATCACCAAACGCATCCGTCAGCTGGAAGAGAAGATGCTCGCCTTCGCGCGTGATCTGGAATTCGAAGCCGCCGCTCAGACGCGCGACGAAATCCACAAGCTGCGTGAGCGGTTGTTGCAGGTCTGACTCGTCGAGTCGGCGGGCACTTCGTGCGAACCGCCGACATTGCGCACCACCTGGCTTAGTGCGCCGCGCCATCCTTGATATTCTCCGGCAGCCGACGCGTCAGCAGCACCGCGACCATGCTGATCGCCAGCGCGATGCCAACGAAATGGAAGGCGTCGTTGTACGCCATGATCATCGCCTGCTGGTGGGTGATCTCGCTGAGCTTACCCAGTGCCGCCTGCTCACTGCCTAGCTGCTGGGTAAGTGAGGCGAGGCGTTCGGCCACCGCCGGATTGCTTGGTGCGACTGATTCGCGTAGGTAATCGAAATAAACTTTGGCACGGCTGTCGAGCAGCGTCGCCAGCAATGCGATGCCGATGGCGCCGCCGAGGTTGCGCAGGATGTTGAACAGACTAGAAGCGGAGCCGGCATCCTGGGGCTGAATATAGGCGGTGGCGATCAACGAGACAGTTACCATGATCATCGGTTGGCCCAGCGCACGGATGATCTGGATTGGATGGAATTGATCGCCGGCGAAGTCGGGGTTAAGCGCGCCGGAGGCAAAGCTTGAAATACCGAACAACGCGAACCCAGCCGCGCACAGCAGTTTCGGTGGGATGATTTTCATCAGCTTGGGCACGAGCGGAATTAGAAAAAGCTGCGGGATTCCCATCCACATGATCACCTGGCCGATCTGCAGTGAGTTGTAATTCTGGATCTGCGCCAGGTACAGCGGTAACAGATAAATCGAGCCGTACAATCCCAATCCCATACCTAAGCTGGCGATGCTGGTCAGGCCGAAGTTTCGCTCGCGCAGAATGCCCAGATTGATCAGCGGGTTAGGGCGCGATAGCTGAAGGATCACGAAGAGTATTAGGCTGACCGCCGCCACCGAACCGAGCTGGACGATCAGGCTCGACTCCAGCCAGTCCTTGCGATGCCCTTCCTCAAGAAACACTTGCAGGCACCCGAGACCCATCGCCAGCGTGACGATGCCCGCGTAATCGGTGCTTTTGAGCAGTTCCCAGTGCGGCGGCTTCTTTTCCAGGCCATAGAGCAGTCCGGCAATCATCAGCAGGCCGGGCGGCACGTTGATATAGAAAATATATTCCCAGCCCCAGCTTTCAGTGAGCCAGCCACCAAGAGTCGGCCCGATCGAGGGCGCGAAGGTGGCCGTGATGGCGAACAGCGCCATACCCTTGGCGCGATGGTGGTCCGGCAGTTTGATCAGCGTCAGCGTGAAGGCCAGCGGAATCAGTGCGCCGCCAGTAAAGCCTTGTAGCGCCCGGAAGACGATCATGCTTTCCAGATTCCAGGCGAAGGAGCACAGCAGTGAGGAAAATAGAAAACCGATCGATACCCAGACGGCGAGCCGTCGCGCCGACAGCAGCTGAACCAGCCAGGCGGTCAGCGGAATCATGATGATTTCCGCCACCAGATAGGACGTGGAAATCCACGAGCCTTCCTCCAGCGTGGCGGACAGCGCACCCTGGATATCCTTCAACGAGGAATTGGTGATCTGAATATCCAGCACCGCCATGAAGGCGCCGAGCATCGCGCTCATCACCGCAATCCAGTCGCGCCGGCTGGGTTCGCCAACCGGGCGGATCAGCGCATCAGCGGCCACGGAGGTCGATCTTCACGTCCACCGACATGCCGGGGCGGATGCGACCCTTGAGCGGGTTGTCGCTGGCAAAGGTCAGCTTGACCGGGATCCGTTGGACCACCTTGGTGAAGTTACCAGTGGCATTGTCCGGCGGCAACAGGCTGAATTGCGCGCCCGATGCCGGAAACAGGCTCTCGACCCGCCCTTCGATGGGTGTGTCGGGAAAGCTGTCGAAGGTTAGCTCGGCGCTCTGGCCTGCATGCATGCGACCAATTTGGGTTTCTTTGAAGTTTGCCTGGACCCAAATCTCCTCGTCCGGAACGATCGACATCAGATAGGCGCCAACCGGCACGTACTGGCCGTTACGCGCCGAACGCTGACCGACGATGCCGCTGATGGGAGATCGGATTTCGCTGCGGCCGAGGTTCAGTTCGGCCTGCTCGATTTCCGCGCGGGCGCTGGCTATCTGTGCCTGTAGCCGCTTGATGTCGGCCTCCAGTGCTTCGATCTGCTGCCGTTGCGCATCAAGGTCGGCTTCGGCTTTCTGCCGTTGCGAGCGGGCGACACGGGCATCGGCGGAGAGGGTGGTGACGCGTTCCTCAGAGACGAAACCAGGCTTGCGCAGCGCCTCGACACGGGAGAGATCGACCTGTGTTCGCTCCAGGTTGGCCTGCGCAGCGCCGACCGAGGCTTTGCTGGCTGTAATCAAACTGCCCTGCTGCGCAAGGCGGCTGCGGGCCTGGGCGAGCTCCGCCTCTCGAATGGCAAGATTGGCGCGGGCCTGTTCGACAGCAAGGCGGAAGTCGCCCGGCTCCAGTGTCACCAGCAGATCACCTGGTTTGACGTGCTGGTTATCGCGTACATGGACCTGCTCGATACGCGCGGCGAGCTGGCTGGAAATCCGGGTGATCTCCCCCTGCACGTAGGCGTTGTCGGTGTGTTCGTAGTGGCGGCCTACAAGATACCAGTGGGCGAAGAACGCGGCCGCCACCAGCAGTACCAAGGCAATGAAGATGAACAGTCGGCGTTTCAGCTGGGCGGGCATGGGGCGCTCGTTGTCGAAGTGAGCCGGTCAAATTAACAGTGTTCCGCTTGCGTAATAAGTCGTTACAGTTGCGAAACTTTGTTGCAGATAAGGAACAATACGAATGGGCCTGGATGACGCGCTGATTTTTACTCGGGTGGTCGAGTGCCATAGCTTTACCCAAGCGGCGCACAGTCTCGGGATGCAGAAGTCCACCGTCAGCCGGCGGATCGTTCAGCTAGAAGAGCGTCTCGGCGTCCGGTTGATCAATCGCACCACACGTCGCTTGCGACTGACCGAAGTCGGCCAGGCCTATTACGAGCGCTGCCGACAGATCATGCTCGATTTCGCCGAAGCCGAGCAGGCGGTCATGCAACTGCAACAGGCGCCGGCCGGGTTGCTGCGGATCACCGCGCCGATCGAGTTCGGTCAGTGGATTCTTGGTCGCGTGCTAGGCGACTTCATGCGCCAATATCCAGAGATAAATGCCGAGGTAGAGCTGGCTTCGCGACCTGTCGATCCGGTGGAAGAGGGTGTAGATATCGTCATATTGGTCGGGCAGCCTCAGGACTCCACCTTGATCGCACGCAAGCTGTTCGAAACCCGTCGGCGTCTCTGCGCGAGCCCTGCTTATCTGGGTCAGCATGGCGTACCGTTACATATCGAAGATCTCGCTGGGCACCGTGCGATCACTCTGTCGCGGGATCCGGTGCGCTATTGGCCGATCCTCGAACAGAACATCGCCTGTCGCCGTGTGCTGACCTGCAACAACATCACCTTCGCGCGCGAGGCAGCCCTCGCCGGTGCCGGGATCGCTGCGTTGCCAACCATGATCACCGACCACGAAGTCCGTGCTGGTCAGCTGGTCGAGCTGCTGCCGGATGTGGCGCTGCCCACCGGCGAGGTGTACGCGGTGTATGCGTCGCGGCGATTTCAAGCGATGAAGGTAAAGGCATTCCTCGACTTCCTGATGCAGTCGTTGCCGGTGGTTGATGGCCGTCTTGTGGAGCCGGTGGAGGCGCGCCTGCTAACATCGCGCCTTTACACGCGCTGACTCAGCCGGCCGAGCTGGTTGCCGTGTCTCCCTGTGCCTTGATTCGAGAACATCATGACCACCGTTCGCACCCGCATCGCACCATCCCCCACCGGCGACCCTCACGTCGGCACTGCCTATATCGCGCTGTTCAACCTCTGCTTCGCCCGCCAGCACGGCGGCCAGTTCATCCTGCGCATCGAGGACACCGATCAGCTGCGCTCGACCCGCGAATCCGAACAGCAGATTTATGACGCGCTGCGCTGGCTGGGCATTGAGTGGGACGAAGGCCCGGACGTCGGCGGCCCGCATGGTCCGTACCGGCAGAGCGAACGCGGCGAGATTTACAAGAAGTATTCGGACGAACTGGTCGCCAAGGGTCATGCGTTCCCCTGCTTCTGCAGTGCCGAGCGCCTGGATCAGGTGCGCGCCGAGCAGATGGCCAACAAGGAAACCCCGCGCTACGACGGCCGTTGCATGCACATCGCCCCGATTGAGGCGCAGCGGCGCATCGCCAGCGGCGAATCCCACGTGATCCGCATGAAGGTGCCGACCGAAGGCGTTTGCCAGGTGCAGGACATGCTGCGCGGTACCGTCGAGATCGGCTGGGACCGCATGGACATGCAGGTGCTGATGAAGGCCGACGGTCTACCGACCTATTTCCTCGCCAACGTCGTCGATGACCACCTGATGGGCATCACCCACGTGCTGCGCGGCGAGGAATGGCTGCCGTCGGCGCCCAAGCTGATCAAGCTCTACGAATACTTCGGCTGGGAACAGCCGCAGCTGTGCTACATGCCGCTGTTGCGCAATCCAGATAAGAGCAAGCTGTCCAAGCGCAAGAACCCCACCTCGGTGACGTTCTACGAGCGCATGGGCTTCATGCCGGAGGCGATGCTCAACTACCTGGGCCGCATGGGCTGGTCGATGCCCGACGAGCGCGAGAAATTCACCCTGGCGGAAATGATCGAGCACTTCGACATCAACCGCGTTTCCCTGGGTGGACCTATCTTCGACGTCGAGAAGCTGTCCTGGCTCAACGGCCAATGGATCCGTGAGCTGAGCGTGGAGGCCTTCGCCAGTCAGGTCCAGCAGTGGGCACTGAATCCCGAATACCTGATGAAGATCGCACCGCACGTGCAGGGCAGGGTGGAGACTTTCAGCCAGATCGCTCCTTTGGCTGGCTTCTTCTTCTCCGGCGCGCTGAGCCTCGATCCGGCGATATTCGAGCACAAGAAGCTCGATGCCACCCAAGTTCGCCAGGTATTGCAGCTGACGCTGTGGAAGCTGGAGGCGCTGCGTCAGTGGGACAAGGAGCGTATCACCGAATGTATCCAGACCGTTGGCACCCATCTCGAACTGAAGCTGCGTGACGTGATGCCGCTGATGTTTGCCTCCATTACAGGCCAGGCCAGCTCGGTCTCGGTGCTGGATGCGATGGAGATTATCGGGCCGGACCTGACCCGTTTCCGTCTACGCCAGGCGTTGGAGTTGTTGGGCGGCGCGTCGAAGAAAGAAGTGAAAGAGTGGGAAAAGCTGTTCGCGGCGATGGCCTGACAGCGGCACTGCTGTGCCGATGAGCTCGCGCGGCGGATGCGCTTCGGTACTGTCCGCCAGTGATTGCCGATCAGCCACTCGTCGGCGTAAGTAGTTGTTCTGATGTCGAAATTCTTCGTGACTCAGCAAAAATATCGTTGACACTCTGCAGGGGCGCACCTAATATGCGCCCCGTCCTCGAGATGGGGCTATAGCTCAGCTGGGAGAGCGCTTGCATGGCATGCAAGAGGTCGACGGTTCGATCCCGTCTAGCTCCACCAATCTCGATTGCCACACCGGTCGGTTCGATCGGTTGCCTTTGAAGGGCTTGCGTCCCCTTCGTCTAGTGGCCTAGGACACCGCCCTTTCACGGCGGTAACAGGGGTTCGAGTCCCCTAGGGGACGCCATTATTCAAATCGCGATGCGTAAGCGGCGCGAGTCGGGAGACGCTAAATCCGGGGCTATAGCTCAGCTGGGAGAGCGCTTGCATGGCATGCAAGAGGTCGACGGTTCGATCCCGTCTAGCTCCACCAATCCACGGCAGGTCGTAGCGTTTGGCGATCTGTTCATCGAAGGTTTCGTCCCCTTCGTCTAGTGGCCTAGGACACCGCCCTTTCACGGCGGTAACAGGGGTTCGAGTCCCCTAGGGGACGCCATTTTTATTTGCCCGTTTTGGGCATCAAAGGGTCATTTCTCACGAAGTGGCCCTTTTTGTTTTGGGCACGTTTTAACCGGCTGTACCTGTGCGGCTCGTCTTCATCAGGCTGAAACGGTAGCAATGCTGAATGGTCAGTCATAGATGATCGCTACCCACGTGACATCCACCGTACGCCTGGCTTCCAATAGGCATCCGGCCGCAGTCTTGGCGGCGCACATGACAGCGAGGGTTATGCATGACTTGGGACCAGGCCGACGCGTTCATCATTGACTTCCAGGTAAGTGCCGAACATATCGACGAGCTCGGTCATGCCAATAATGCGGTCTACGTGTCCTGGCTTGAGCGCTGTGCCTGGCAGCACTCTCAAAGCCTGGGGTTGGGGCTGGAGGACTACCGACGGCTGGATCGTGCAATGGCGGTACTTCGACACGAAATCGATTATCTGGCGGCAGCCTATCGTGGGGATCAATTGCAGCTGGCGACCTGGATCGTCGATTCCGATCAGCGATTGAAGATGAAGCGGAATTTCCAATTGATCAGGCCCGCGGACGGTACGACTTTGTTGCGTGCCCAAACCACCTTTGTCTGCATCCAGCTGTCGAACGGCAAACCCAAGCGGATGCCGACAGAGTTCATCGAGGGGTACGGCAAGGCACTGGTTCAGCCTTACCCCCTCGAGCTCTAGGAGATACGTTGCTTTAGCGCTGTTCTGGCTTGCTAACGTCGGCGTCACGACGTTCCTTGGCGTCTTCGCGCCAGTCGTCCTGCACTTCATTCTTCATCTTTTCATCCATGGTCTTGCCATCCTTTCCAACATTAGCAATATCGTCGCGCTGATGGTTTTCGCTCATGGCGCTGCCCTGAGTGTCGCCAGTGGTACCGTGCGCGCCGTTATGCATGTCCTCCTGATTGGCCATCGCTCCAGTGGCTAGAGCGCTGGTAAAGATTGCGGCGGCTAGAGTCATTGTTTTCATCGGAAATTCCTCCAGGTGGTCGGAATGGTGATTCCTACCTCTCTAATTCCGACTCGGAGCTTGGGTAATTGTTCGCTTCGAGGCGGTTGGGATACTGGGGGCAATCTCCGAATCGAATCATCATGGCAATTCGGACTGCCGCCGGCATCGCTCACTTGCGGAGCTCTGAGGATGTTTACTCCCAAGATGAGAGTTCGCTGACGGAGCGGCTGATCTCTGGAGTCAGCGTTGGATATTAGCACAGTATTTCATGTTATCCGTTGCGCATTCGATCGCCTGGCTGAGTTGCTGCAAGCAGATCTCGATAGCCAATCCTCGGCGGTTAGGATCAAGCTGCTCCAGGTCAGATATGGCCTCGATCAGATCCAGATAGCCATCTTCGTTCACCAGCATTCCGTGACTCACGGTCAGGGTACGCTCTTCGAGCGATAGCCTGACCGGATCTCTGCCGGCCAGCGACGCGCCCGAGGAGAGCAGGCAGTCGATGTGCTTGCGCAAAGCGTGGTATTTGCGTTGATCTACCTGGTTTGGCACCTATAGAAGCCTCCTTTCTTTGATGATGCATTATGATTCTGCTCAGGGGCCGCTGCAATTACTTACCCGGTCGCCGAAGCGGGCCACCGATCCATCCGTTGTCCGCCTTGAGCTGACAATCGGTGATAATGTCTGCGGTCCCGCTCCCATCCGTACGGCATAGCGTTTTGTGCGAGGAGAGCGGTCATTGATGCCGCTACGAGTTTCCTGCCGTTAATCCGACCCGAAAAATCATTCACGTCGATTGCGATTGCTTTTACGCCGCGATCGAGATGCGTGACGATCCCAGTCTCGCCAACCGGCCTATTGCAGTAGGCGGGCTGGCCGACCGTCGTGGTGTCATTGCGACTTGCAATTACGAAGCACGCGCCTATGGCGTGCGCTCGGCCATGGCATCGGGGCATGCGCTACAACTTTGTCCCGATCTGCTAATCCTGCGGCCCCGGATGGATGCCTATAAGGAAGCGTCGAGGGAAATCCACGGCATCTTTCGCACCTACACCAACCTGATCGAACCGCTGTCGCTGGATGAGGCCTATCTCGACGTAAGCAACTGCGAGCACTTCGCTGGCAGCGCAACCCGTATTGCACAGGACATCCGCCGGCGCGTCTGGCAGCAGCTGCGCATCACGGTTTCAGCGGGGGTAGCTCCGAACAAGTTTCTCGCCAAGATCGCCAGTGACTGGAATAAGCCCGATGGGTTGTTCGTGATTACGCCGAACCAGGTCGACGACTTCGTGCAGGCCTTGCCGGTCACCAAGCTGCACGGGGTCGGGCGGGTCACAGCCGAAAAGCTGAAAAGAATGGGCATTCAAACCTGCGCCGATCTGCGCACCTGGAAGCGCCTGGATTTGGTACGTGATTTCGGATCGTTCGGCGAGCGGCTGTGGAGCCTGGCGCATGGGGTCGATGAGCGCCAGGTTCAGGTCGAAAGCCGGCGGCAGTCAGTCAGTGTCGAGAATACTTATGATCGTGATCTACCGGATCTCGCGGCCTGCCTTGAGCGATTGCCAGAGCTGCTCGATGAACTCGCCGGAAGGATGGCGCGGCTCGATAGCGGTTACCGACCCGGCAAACCGTTCGTCAAACTCAAATTCCACGATTTCACCCAGACCACCCTTGAGCAAGCCGGTGCCGGTCTCGAGCTGGAGGATTACGCCGACCTTCTTGCTGGTGCCTTCGCGCGCGGCAAGCGCCCGGTACGGCTGATAGGTGTTGGCGTCCGGTTGATCGATCTGCGTAGCGGCTTCGAGCAGTTGCGTCTGTTCTGAGGCTGCTATCTATAGCGCTTTCTCTTCAGCTCTTCAGCTCTGCTGCCTCGCAATACGCGCTGGGTCTTTGCATCGTACGTAAATTGGATACGCGTCTGAACTTCCTATCGACATATTAAAGAGGGGATTCCCCGGCCTGCCTGTACCGGGGCCCCCGAAACTGGTTACCGAAGAAATGCATCGGTCATGCCAGTTCAGGAAGATTGCCGATGGTTTGTTAAGAAAAGCTGCGGGCAGCTACGTAACGCTGAATGTGATGGGCTCTGCAGCCATAGGGTTGCGGAGCCCGGCGCTCAATAGCGAAGTGAACATGCATGCTTGCAGTGCGTATCCGGGCAAGCGTGCTCAGGGTTGGCGCAGTCAGTTCTGTTCCGGCCAAACCCGAAGCGGCGCGCCTTCAGCCGGCCAGAAGCGCAACTGGTCGATTTTGGAGACATCCCATCGTTCGATTTGCGACAGCAGCTCAAGAAAGTGCTGCTCTTGCTTCATGATGTGTTCCGCGCACATCTTGCGCGTACTGCCGATTTCGCTGAAGCGAATTTGCTGATTGTCGAGCTGGTAGCTGGCGAACCAGTGGTTGCAGCCAGCGTTGCCATAGACGCGGTCTTCGCTGAAGGTCAGCGAGACCGGGTTGCGACCGACGACCGGCTTGTTTCCGATCCACTCGGCGATATAAGTGACGTCGTTCTGCAGGGTCAGCGGTTCGACCGCACAGCCGCTGACCAACAAGGCGAGACTCGCCAGGGTGAGTTTTTTCATTGCTGAGCATCCTTGCATGCAGGGCACAAGTGGCGGCCCGCGTGGTTCTTCCAGCCGAGCTCGGCGATTCGCGCTTCAGCAGCGGGGGAGCGGGCGGCTTCGCCTTTGGTTGCATCCACGGCAAATTCGAAGTCCAGCTGCTTGCCGCATCCGTCGCAATCGACTTGCCAATTAATGATCGCGAGCTCGCGGAATACCGGACCGCTAGCGACGGCCATCCATTGTCCCGGAGGATTGATCAGGTGGCGAACCTTGTCCACGGTCAGGCGTTGGGAGAGCTCGCGGCTGCCCTTGAGCGTGACGATCAGGACATCACCCGAGCGAACGCTTCCGCCGTTTCCGGTGACCTGGTAGCGGCCCGGCGCTAGAGCGCGGCATTCGGTCAGTGTGTGTGCAGGATTGAGCAGGTTGTAGCGGAAATCGTGTTCGGCCATGACTCGCGATCGACTGGGTAAGGGGGAGTTGCGGTGGGGCGGTAATGCTAGCACGGCGGGATATTGGGCGTGTTTGAGAACAGCGGACGATGCAATCGCCGCGATGCTTTTTGTAGGAGCGAGCTTGCTCGCGAATTGGGGCTTCGGCGCAAGCGGGGAATCGCCAGTAAGAACTCGGCGTCCCCCTGGCTCCTACGGCAATTGATCGCTGTTAGAGATCGCGCAGTACCTCGCGGTTATGGTTGGCTAGCAGCAAAGGTTTCGTCGAAGAAGGCTTTCATGTCTTCCCAGGAACGTTCGTCCGCGCGCTTGTTGTAGGCCACATCGACGCCTTTGTCCTGGAACTTGTCCGCGCCGGGGTTGGTGAAGCCGTGTTTGGCGCCGGGCAGGTTGACGAACTGGAAGTCGGCGCCGGCCTTGACCATCTCCGCGTTCAGTGCGGCGACGTCTTCAGCGCTAACCATGCTGTCTTCGCTGCCATGTTCAACCAGCACGCGTGCCTTGACGCTGCCGGGCGCGGCGCGGGTGTTGGTGGCCAGCGCACCATGGAAACTGACTACACCTTCGAGCGGCACGCCCTGACGCGCCATGTCCAGTACCACCTTGCCACCGAAACAGTAGCCGACCGCTGCGAGTTTGGCGGCATCGGTCTGTTGCTGTTGCTTGAGTAGGTCCAGGCCGGCATTGAAGCGGCCCTTGGCTGCATCGGCATCGGCCAGCGCAGCCTGCATGAAGCTCATGGCGTCCTTCGGGTGCTCGGTGTTCTTTCCTTCACCGTACATGTCGATCGCCAACGCGCTGTAGCCGAGCTCGGCAAGATCGCGGGCACGGCTTTTTGCGTAATCATTCAGGCCCCACCATTCATGGACCACTACAACGCCGGGGCGTTTGCCTTCGATAGCGTCGTCATAGGCGTAGTAGCCGATCATCTTGGTGCCGTCGTCAGCGGTGTAGGGAATTTCCTGGGTCTGTATTTCGGCTTGAGCGAAGGCACTGGCGGCCATCAGCGCGCCGAGCAAGTAATAGCGCATGGAAAAAACTCCTTGTTATGGACAGCGTCGATAGACAGCGGTTGTTCGACTTGCGCACAACCAGGTTGTTCAGGCGGAACGGTGCTCAAGCCCCAGCGCCTGTCGTAACCATCACTGATGAAGGACGCCTGCGATACCGTCCTTTCGGGTGAGCAGGGATGTTGTAGATGATGTTGCACCAAGGCACAACGGGTACACCGGCTGAAGCTTCGTTCCGAAACGGCGTCATTTGGTTTTGCCTGCGAGGAAGCTGCCGGCGGATTCGCACCTATGCTTATCTTGGCCGACTTGTATAAGACCGCGGATGACAAACCGCTCTGTGCTAGTCTTCGCGCCTTTTTTTCCAAGGCTGATGGGCAGAATTCGGGGATTGATGATGAATGCCGATAGCGACTCCTCGACTCACTTCAAGCGCGGCACCGCCGCCTACCGTCGCGCGACGCTGGCGCTGTTCTGTGCCGGCTTCGCAACCTTTGCCATGCTCTATTGCGTGCAACCGTTGCTGCCGCTGCTGGCTGCACATTTTTCCGTCTCGGCCGCCAGCAGCAGCCTGGCGTTATCGTTGGCGACCCTGTCGCTGGCGCTTTGCCTGCTAGTGTCCGGGGCTCTTGCTGAAAGCTGGGGACGCAAGCCGGTGATGGTCGCGGCACTGTCGTTAGCAAGCCTGCTGGGACTTGCCTGTGTGTTGGTGGATTCCTGGAATCTTTTGCTGCTGCTACGGGCCTTGTTGGGTCTCGCGCTTAGCGGAATGCCAGCGTTGGCGATGGCTTATGTGGGCGAGGAGTTCGATCCCGATTCGCTGCCGGCCGCGATGGGCTTGTACATTGGCGGGACCGCACTCGGCGGTCTGTTGGGCAGATTGCTGTCTGGGCTGTTGAGCGATATCGGTGGCTGGCAATTGGCACTCGGCGGGATCGCCGGCCTGGGTCTTTTGTCGCTGGGGTTGTTCGTCTGGCTGTTGCCGGCATCGCGCCATTTCAAGGCCCAGCCGCTGTCACTGCGCGGATTGCTCGGCAACTTCGGCCAGCATCTGAGCAACCCGATATTGCGTCAGTTGTTTCTGCAGGCGTTTCTGCTGATGGGCGGCTTCGTCGCACTGTTCAACTACATCGGTTTTCGTCTGGCCGGAGCGCCTTTCGGTCTATCCTCGACGGTGATTGGCCTGCTGTTCACCGTTTATCTCGTGGGAATCTTCAGCGCGGGTTGGGCCGGAAGGTTGGTGCCGCGCTTCGGCGTCAGAGCGGTACTCCAAGGCGGAGTCGGCTTGATGCTTATAGGCGTGGTGCTGTGTTCGACGCCCTGGTTGATCGCCATCATTGTCGGCCTGGCGCTGTTCACGTTGGGGTTCTTTGCTGCCCATGCGGTCGCGAGCGGGCAGGTTGGCCTGCATGCCAGGGGCGCTAAAGCCCAGGCATCGGCGTTGTACCTCTGCGCTTATTACTTAGGGTCGAGCGTGGTGGGTTATGCAGCCGGTTATGTCTGGGAGCACGCCGGCTGGTTACCACTCATGGCGGTGCTCGCTGCGCTGTTCGTGTTGGCCGCCTGGTGGGCACGGCGCCTGTAGCGCATTGGCGCGGTGCTCACTCGAGGCGTTGCTGGCCGCTGAAAACCAGCGTGGCGCGGCAGCTGCGGCAGAAATAGCGACGCCCCTTGCGGACCAGGGCATGACGCTGCGCCGTGAAGGGAAAGTCCTGCTCAACACACTGGCAACGATAGATGTAGCGGGTGACTTGGCGACGGGCGATTTGGTAGGTGTGGCAGCGGTCCGGGGTCAGCTCATATACGCCGCGCATGATCAGCTGCCACTCTTCGCCATGCGGGCGGATGTGTCCGCCGAACATTTGGTGGGCAACCAGATGCGCAACTTCATGGGCTACGGTCTGCTTGAGAAAGTGCTCGCGATTTTCCTGATAAAGCTTTGGGTTGAAGCGCAGCAGGTTCTGGTTCAGATGCGCAACACCTGCTTTCTGTCCGCGCAGTTTGAAGCTGACCTGCGGCCGTTCGAAGCGCTGATTGAAAAAGGTTTCGGCCTGCTGATAACAGGCCTCGACGCGGGCATGAAGCTGCTCGGGCATAGGGGCCTCCAAAGGAGCCCGGAATTATGCCGCAACCTGCTCGGCTGACAACTACTCAGAGACCGCCGGGTGCCTCCTGAGGACGTTCCTGCTGTGTGCCATAGCTCTGGTTTTCCTGCACGGTGCGCTCATAGTTCGGCTCCAGTGAGAGATTCCAGAACAGGATCATGCTGACCAGCACGGTTACCAGCACGAGCAACGCGACGCCCCAGATCGAGCTCGCATAGAGAAAGCTCTGCGAGCTGCGCTGACGCATAAAGGCCGGGAGGCCGGTGAACAGCAGATAGGTGGCGTAGATTCCGGCGATCAGCAGGACGATGGCGGCGAACCAGCGGTTCGGGTACAGGCCCGTGACCCCGGCGAGCAGAAAGGGTGTAATCACGTAAGCGATGAAGCCGATGCATTGGTTCAGGTTCGGCCGCACATCGAACGCACGCGCCATCCAGCGTACGAAAAAACCCATGATTACGGTGCCGATGATGATCGTGACGTAGAGCAGCAGACACAGCTGCAATGCGCTGGCGAAGTCGAGTCTTACGCGTTCATCATCTACCAGGCTCCAGCCGACAAAGGTAACCCCGATGAACAAGCACACGGCGGGAATCAGCGCCAGCACCAGAAGGTGCATCAGATAGTGCAGGCCGTGGACGTCTTCCTTCTGGCGGATCGTTTCCCAGGCACGGTCCGGCCGGGTGAACAAGCTAATGAATTCTGGGGTCATGGAGCCTCCTGATACCGATGCTTGAGCCGCTGTCGTACGTATAGACGTCACAGCGGCGCAGGGATTCAGCAGGCTTTGGTTTCAATCTGTCGTGCCTGGATAGTTCAGACACATACAAAAGCTTCAAGCCCCGCCAGTTCGGAGCTTGAAGCTTTCAGCTTGCCGCTTGTCAGCGAATGTAGATCGGACCGACCCCCATGCCCCATGTGATCACCGATAACGCGATGATCGCCACCAGCACGACCAGCCCGACAGCCAATATCGAGCTTGAGAACAGAAAGCCCTCGTCCGATGGGATGTTCATGAAAGTTGGCAAGCCGACATAGAGCAGGTACGTCGTGTAGCAGATCGCTGCCGTGCCGACGATCATGCCCAGCCAAATGTGCGGATAGATCGCAGCCAGCCCGCCGACGAACAAGGGTGTCGCGGTGTAGGCCGCAAAAACGATGCATTGCACCAGCGTCGGGCTTGCATCATAGGTGCGTGCCATCCAGTGAATGAATCCACCCATCACCGCGACGCCGGCGAGCATCGCCAAGTAAGAGAGGAGGGTGAGCTGTAGCGCGCTGCTCTCGGTGAGCTTTACCGCCTCGCCACCGCCGATGCTCCAGCCGACCTGAGTGGTTCCGATGAACGCTGATATTGCCGGAATCGCCGCTAACACTGCGACCTCACCCAGATGCAGGTGTCCGACCTCGCGTTCTTCCCCAGTGATTTCCTGCCATTCCTGGCCAGGATGAGCGAACAGTCCCCAAACGTGATTGATCATGCCAGCGTCTCCTCAGTTTTGGAGGGTCGCTTCGCCTGGCGTGCCGTCAAGTGGACGGGCGTGCGACCTTAAGTCGCAGTATAGGAAGTTGACGGTACGGCGGATTAGGCATGGTTAGAGCAATTGGAAGCTATGCCGTCACCGGTAATAGCGCTGGAGTATTTCCATCGCCAGATTGATTGACTGGATGCGCGTCGTGCTGCCGCCGCGGTCGGGATGGTGAATGCTGACAAGCTGGCGATAGCGTCGCTTGATTGCATGCAGATTCAGCGAGCCTTCCTGATCCAGTTCAAACAGCTCAAGTGCCGCACGCTTCTGCTCCGGATCCTCTGCACTGTTCCGCTCACCGATATAGTCGCCACGCATGCGCGACCAGAAGCTGGCCAATAGCCGTTCCACTGCGTCCTCGTCGGTATCGCGCAGGTTGGTCATGTCCAGGTAGTACTCGCGCAGCGGGTCCTGCGTAGTTACACCGCTGACTGCGGGTGTGTAGGGCTGGAGCTGAACGCACAAGGGAGAGATTTGCAGGTCGTGGCTGGTTTCGCCCCACAGCTGATCGCGTAGACGGTACAGCGCGTTGAAGACAAGGAAATGGGTGCGAAACAGCACTAACTTGTCGAGTAGCGGCAGGTTAGGGATATGGGTGCTATGACGGGCCTTGAGCTGCTGAATCAGCTGGTATTCGCTGCAACCTTCTGGCTGTTCGCGCAGCAGCACGAGTATCTGTTCGGCCAGGTCCATGTCGGGTTCGAAATCATCGTTCATGCCGGCAAGCCTAGCATAGCGCCAGCATTGCAAAAGGCTGGATGGATGGGCTGGGGCGACAGCACTTTTTGCGCGTAAAATGCGCGCCTTTCGCATCTCACCGGACTCTGACATGGGCAACCTCTCGGTCAACCAGAACAAACTGCAGAAGCGCCTGCGCCGCCTCGCCGGCGAGGCCGTCACCGATTTCAACATGATCGAGGATGGCGATAAGGTCATGGTCTGCCTGTCCGGCGGCAAGGACAGCTACACCATGCTCGACGTGCTGCTGTATCTGCAGAAGGTCGCGCCGATCAAGTTCGAGATCGTTGCGGTGAATATGGATCAGAAGCAGCCCGGCTTCCCCGAACACGTCCTGCCCGAGTATCTGAAATCCATCGGCGTCGATTACCACATCGTCGAGAAGGACACCTATTCGGTGGTCAAGGAAAAGATCCCGGAAGGCAAGACCACTTGCTCGCTGTGCTCGCGCCTGCGTCGCGGCACGCTCTACACATTCGCCGACGAGATCGGCGCCACCAAGATGGCGCTCGGTCACCATCGCGACGACATTCTGGAAACCTTCTTCCTTAATATGTTCTACGGCGGCACGCTCAAGGCCATGCCACCCAAACTGCTCTCAGACGACGGCCGTAACGTAGTGATTCGCCCGTTGGCCTATTGCAACGAGGCCGATATCGAAGCGTATTCGCAGATGAAAGGATTTCCGATCATCCCGTGCAACCTCTGCGGTTCGCAGGAAAACCTTCAGCGTCAGGTGGTCAAGGAGATGCTGCAAGAGTGGGAGCGCAAGTCGCCGGGGCGCGTCGAGATCATGTTCCGCGCCCTGCAGAACGTGGTGCCGTCGCAGCTGGCGGACCGTAACCTGTTCGATTTCACTAGTTTGCGCATCGACAACGACGCCACGCCGCGCTTTCTCGATGTGATGAGCTTGTAAAGCAGCCGCACGTGCAAAGTTTTGCAGGGTAGGGTGGGCTTCAGCCCACCGGCAGAATTCGTAATGTGAGCCGGTGGGCTCAATGATCTGACTGGTAGCGCTGAAGCGGAACGCTGTTGGTCTATCCTACGAGCTTGCGGCAAGCAGCTCGCAGCAGTAAGGTAAACGCCATTCAGGAGTTTGATATGTCCCTCAGCCTCGCTTCCCTTTCCCACGTAAACGCTGGTGCCGCGCGCGCCGCGCATTTGCGTGGACAAGTGATCGCGGCTGCTGGTTATTACTTTTTTGGGTATTGGTTTAGCCATAGGCGCGCCTGATACCCCACAGGCGCCCTAGCAAACAGGGTCGCCACCAGACAGTTTTCGAACCCCCGGTCGGCCATCCCACCGGGGGTTTTCTTTTTCCGGCCTGAAAGGCCCAACGCAGAGGACAAAACAGATGAACAACTACCGCAGCTATTACCGCACCTTCCGTTATGACTGGCGATTTAGCCGCTTCAATGCCGCTGTTCCAACACCTATAGACCGAACACTTCGCTAGCGCTGGCGCGGCACAGAAGCCGCGCCGGCCAAAGGACCGCCAGATCATGAACGCACCGATTTCCGCTCAGCTCGCTAACTCCAACCCCGTCTCCAACCCAGCCAGACGCAGCGCTCAACCGCTGCCCAGTCCCGCCGTACTACGCCAACGCCTACCGTTGAACGCCGCGCTTTCCGAGCGTATCCGGACCGACCGCAATGCCATCCGCGCCGTGCTCGACGGCAGCGATCCGCGCCTGCTGGTGGTGATCGGGCCGTGCTCTCTGCACGACCCGCAATCTGCGCTCGATTACGCCTCACGCCTGGCCGAACTGGCGCCACAGGTCAGCGATCAGCTGTTGCTGGTGATGCGCGCTTATGTCGAGAAGCCCCGTACAACGGTCGGCTGGAAGGGACTGGTCTACGATCCGCATCTGGACGGCAGCAGCAATATGGCCGAAGGGCTGAGCGTATCGCGCCGCTTGATGCTGGACATCCTCGACCGCGGCCTGCCGATCGCCACCGAGCTGTTGCAGCCTCTGGCAGCGGCCTATTTCGATGATCTGCTGAGCTGGGCAGCGATTGGTGCGCGCACCAGCGAATCTCAGATTCATCGCGAAATGGTCAGTGGCCTGGACCTGCCGGTGGGTTTCAAGAACGGCACCGATGGCAGTGTGGGGATCGCCTGTGACGCGATGCGTTCGGCGGCGCATCCGCATCAGCATTTCGGTATCGATGATCTCGGCCATCCGGCGCTGATGAGCACCCTCGGTAACCCGGACACGCATCTGGTGCTGCGCGGCGGCCATACCGGACCGAACCATGACGCCGAAAGCGTTGCGATGGCTAATGCTGCGTTGCTCAAGCAAGGCATCGCTGCTCGGATCATGGTCGATTGCAGCCACGCCAACAGCGGCAAGAACCCGCTGCGCCAGCCAGCGGTGCTGCAGAACGTCATTGACCAACGCCTGACCGGCGATGCGAGCCTGCGTGGCGTCATGATCGAAAGCCACCTGTTCGATGGTTGCCAACCGCTTTCCGACGACCTGCGTTACGGCGTTTCCATTACCGATGGTTGCCTGGGCTGGAGCGCCACCGAGCAGATGCTGCGTGACGCGGCTGATCGGTTGCGCGGCTGACTCAGCAAGCCCGGCTGCGACGGCCGGGCTTGCGGTTCGCAGGGTCTTGCGGGCAACCTGTGCGGCTGGTTTTCCCGCCCTACAGAACCCCATGCGCGATTACAAATGGCTGTACGAATATTGTCTGAATCGCTTCGGCTCTGCCGCGGCACTGGAAAACCGACTGCCGCGCCCCAACAGCGCTGACGACTTGCGGGCCGTTCCGGATGACCGCTATCTCTCGCTGATCAGCCTGCGGATATTCCGTGCCGGACTCAAGCACAGTTTGGTGGATGCGAAATGGCCGGCATTCGAGGAAGTGTTCTTCCGTTTCGACCCGGAAAAGTTGGTGTTGATGGGCGGCGAGCATATCGAGCGACTGATGCAGGACACGCGGGTCATTCGCCATTTGGGCAAGCTCAAAAGTGTGCCGCGCAATGCCCAGTTCGTACTTGACGTGGCAAAGGAGCACGGCTGCTTCGGCGATCTCATCGCCGATTGGCCGGTAACCGATATCGTCGGTCTGTGGCGCTACCTGGCCAAACAGGGATGTCAGCTAGGCGGGTTGTCCGCGCCGCGTCTGCTGCGCATGGCCGGCAAAGACACCTTCATCCCTAGCAATGACGTGGTCGCTGCACTCAAGGCGCAAAAAGTGGTCGACAAGGTGCCCAGCAGCCAACGCGACCAGGCGGCCGTGCAATCAATGTTCAATCAGTGGCACAGCGAGAGCGGCCGCCCCATGTGTCAGCTGTCGGTGATGCTGGCGTTTACCGTTAACCACTGAGCCCATTGCGTATCGAGTCGAAGTGCTTCAAGCGCGGTCCTATTTGAAGTCATGTCGCATCAAGCCAGCCAGGGCTGACAGCGAAGGAGGACAAAGATGGACGGAGCCATGCAGCGAATTGCCAAGGCGCTGCGGCAGGCAGAGCGCATCCTGATCATCACCGGCGCCGGGCTTTCCGCGGATTCCGGGCTGCCGACCTATCGTGGCGTCGGCGGGCTGTACAACGGTCACACCGAGGACGGCCTGCCAATCGAGGTGGCGTTGTCCGGCCCGATGCTCAGACGTAATCCAGCGCTGTGTTGGAAATACCTGGCTGAAATCGGCCGTGCCTGCCTCTGCGCCGAGCCCAATGCCGGTCACACTGCCATCGCCGAGCTGCAACGGCACAAGCCAGGCTGCTGGGTACTGACGCAGAACGTCGATGGCTATCACCTGGCGGCCGGCAGCCCGCCACAACGGTTGATTGAAATCCACGGAACCATTGCACCGCTGTACTGCATGACCTGTGGCGAGCAGAGCGACCAGTTGAGTTGCAATCTTGGTCGCCCGCTGCCGCCGCGTTGCGCATGCGGCGGCGTGCTGCGACCGCCAGTGGTGCTGTTCGAGGAGATGTTGCCGGAGGCGGCGTTGGGGCGCTTGCAGACCGAGATGGCAGAGGGATTCGACGCGGTGGTCGCGGTGGGCACCTCGGCGAGCTTCGCCTATATCGTCGAACCGATACTGCGTACACGCCACAACGGCGGGTTTACGGCACAGATCGATCCGGTCGCCAGCGAGCTGTCGCTTCTGGTGGATGTCCATTTGGCAGCAGGCGCGTCAGACGTTTTGCCGCAGCTAATCCGTCACATTTTCTCTGATTGAATTTGCTCATCGGGGCATCGGCAGGCATAGTCTCGCCACTTTCGACTTCCCGACATGCCTGTGCCATGCGCCAACGCCTCGCACCCCTGTTGCCATTTGCTTTCATCTTGCTGCTGACGGCCTGTGCCGGACAGCCAGAACAGACCGAAAGTCCTCTCGCGCTGCACGATTTCCAATTCGAACTTGCGAGCGTCGAACCAGAAGCGGATACCGCCCAAGCCGAATCATCCGAACGCAGCGAGCAACAGCTCCGCGACCTATCCGATGGGCAGAGCTATGAATTGCCGCCGCTTGCCGACAGCATTCTCGAGCGTGGTTTTACCCTCGTTGGAACGCCTTACCGGTATGGCGGAACCTCGACAAAAACCGGTTTCGATTGCAGTGGCTTCGTCAGCTTCCTGTTCCGCAAGGAAGCCGGGATCGAGCTGCCACGCTCTACGCGCGAAATGATCAACCTCGACGCCCCGAAGATCAAACGCAGCGAGTTGCAACCGGGCGACGTGGTTTTTTTCAATAATCGCGGTCGCGGCCGGGTCAGCCATGCCGGTATCTACATCGGCGATGACCAGTTCATCCATTCCTCCAGTAGTCGCAGCGGCGGCGTTCGCGTCGACAGCCTGGATAGCAAATACTGGCGCGCCAGCTTTATGCAAGCCAAGCGCGTGCTGGCTCTGGCTCACGATTCGAGCTCTATTCCCGTTCATCATTGATCGGCGAGGTTGAGCTGCGCCGGGGGTTGCATCCATCGGCGCATGCCGGCAGAGTGATGGCTCATTTGCCTGGACTGCTCTGCCATGCCCTTTCTGGCCCGTCTCACGACTGTTCTGCTGACAGCTTTGCTGCTGACAGCCTGTGCCGGACGGCAGCCCGTTGAACCGGTCGTGATAGCACCTGCGGCGCCGCAGCAGTTGCCAGGTACTGCAGAAGACGTCCTGTTCACTGCTCTGGGGCTGGTCGGCACACCTTATCGCTACGGTGGCAACACACCCGATAGCGGCTTCGATTGCAGTGGCCTGATTGGCTACGTCTTCCGCGGCGCGGCAGATCTCGCACTGCCTCGTACCACGCGCGAAATGAGCACCATGCGCGGCGCTGCAGTCAGGCGCGATGCGCTACAGGCGGGCGATCTGTTGTTCTTCGCGACCAGTGGTGGGCGCCGCGTCAGTCATGCAGCTATCTACGTCGGGAACGGGCGTTTCGTCCACGCGCCCTCCAGCGGCGGAACAGTGCGGCTGGACAGCCTCTCCAATAGCTACTGGCAGAAGAACTACCTCAGCGCCAAGCGCGTCCTCGACAGCGAGCAACTTGCCCGCAATCCGTGAGGCTCAACGTGCCTGGCAGGAGTTGATGATGACCGACGCCGCGCCCAGGTTTCGACGATCAAAAGGCAGCTGAGCATGCCAATCCTCCGCCTGCCGGACCAACCCGAGGCGTGCGAGCTTTGTCGCCGCCAGGCACCCTTGACCCGCCATCATCTGATCCCCAAGGCGCTGCACGGCAAAACCTACGTGCGCAAGCGCTTTCCCCGTGATGAGCGCATCACGGCCACCTTGTGGGTATGCCGGGCCTGCCACAACCAGATTCATCGGCTCTTCACGGAGAAAGAGTTGGCGCTTGTTTACAACAGCCGAGAGGCGTTGCTCGCCGATTCGCGCTTGTGTGCGTTCGTCGATTGGCTGGCAACCAAGCCAGCCGGGTTTACTCCGAGACACTAGTTCGACACCAGCTTTCCGGTGCGCCTGCGACTATGAATTGGTCCTGTTGGCTTTATGTCCGTAGCGCATTAGAACGGCTAAGAGACTTCGCCTTTCTACCAATGCAGGTTGAAGTGCGAGCCCAGCACGAAGCGATCATCCAGCAGGTCCCAGCGTTCGACGCAGGCTTTCTTGTCTGCGCCGGGATGCAGCTTGAGGCGGTTGAACGAATTCGGCGAGGTGCCGCGGACCCGCGATGACAGCGTGGTGCCCGCCTGGATCATCCAGATTTCTCGCGACAGACCGGTGTACTGCTTGGTCAATGGCAACACGTAGGGCAGGTGAATATGCCCGCCCATCACCAGATCGAGACCTTCATCTGCCCAGCAGTGCAGCGCTGCATCGGCGCCGCGTTGCAGGTTGCTCAGATCACTCAGCACCATCGCCCCGAAGGGCTGATGCGCCACCACAATACGCACCTTGTTGGGGTCGCTTTGCTTTAAACGTCGTGCCACCGCTTGCACCTGCTCGGCGGTTACCAGTCCGTCTTTGTGCCGCCGCGGGTGGGTGGTATTGAGCCCAATCACGAGCATTTCGTCGTTTTCGAAGGTCGGTTCCAGATCATGGCCGAAGTGCTGGCGGTAGTTGCGATAGGGCATTAAAAAGCGTGCGAAAACGTTGTACAGCGGAATGTCGTGGTTGCCTGGGATGACCAGCGTTTCTGGTATGCCATGACCTTTCAGCCGTTGGACGAATGCCTGGGCAGCCGCAAATTGCCCAGCTCTGGCGCGTTGTGTGATGTCCCCAGAAAAGATCAACAGGTCGGCGCCATGCTCGCGCACATGGTCTTCCATGGCTTGCACCACTGCCGGTTGCTCAGTGCCGAAGTGGGTGTCGGAGATCTGCACGATGGTCGTCATTGGCTGGCGTCTTCTCGTTAGGGATGGCCGGGTGCGAGTGGCGCATTGTTGCATTCGAAGCCGATCAGCGCTTAGCGTTCCGGTGAATTGCTGGCGAATTGCACCTAAGGGCGCCGATACACCATGCAGCGCTGCTTCCAGTTGCGCTGCGCAGGGCCTTGGACTAACCTCCGCGCTGCTTCAGGTACCCCTGGCGAAAAGCCAGTTGGGTGAAACAGGGAAGCCGGTCCACTCTCACGAAGATTCCGGCGCTGCCCCCGCAACGGTAGGCGAGATAAGAAACCGCTCAAAGCCACTGTGCCATAGGCATGGGAAGGCGCGGTTTCGGGATGCTGCAAGGCAACCGCTCGTAAGCCCGGAGACCGGCCTGTCGCATTCCACGGCAGTGCGGCGGGCGCTGATCGGGGTGCGGCTGCTTGCACCTGCGCTCCTTTCGAATTCTCCGTCTGCCTTATCGACATATGTCGTGCGGCGGGCACGACGGAGAATTTCATCCAATGCGCAAATCCCTTCCCCTGGCCGTAGTTCTGCTGGGCCTTCCTTCCTGTGTCCTGGCCAATCACGGCGATGCTTTGCTGCTGGGCCAGCAGGTGATTACTGCCAGTCGGACCGGCCATTCGCCGGTATCCATCGCCTCCAGTAACCTGATCACCCGAGACGAGATCGAACGCCAGCAAGCTGGCAGCGTGCCGGAGCTGCTGCAGCGCCTGGCCGGGGTGAGCATCACCAGCAATGGCGGGCGCGGCAAGAGCACCTCGGTGTCCATTCGCGGTACCAGCGACAAGCACGTACTGGTGCTGATTGACGGCGTTCGGGTCGGCTCGGCCACCTCCGGCAGCGCCGCGCTGCAAAGCATCCCGGTAGAACAGATCGAGCGCATCGAGATCGTGCGCGGCCCGCGTTCCAGTCTGTACGGTTCGGAAGCCATGGGCGGGGTGATCCAGATCTTCACTCGCCGTGGTGGCAATGATGGCTTCAAGCCTTACTTCTCGGCCGGCGCCGGTTCGCGTTCGAGCTACAGCGGATCAGCCGGCGTGGCCGGTAGCCAAGGCAATGGCTGGCTCAACCTCGGGGTAGCCAGCGAGTCCACCGACGGCATCAACGCCCGCGCCTATCGCAGCACTGTACCCAATGCCTACGAGCCGGATGCCGACGGCTACCGCGAGCTGTCCGGACTGCTCCGCGCTGGCTATCGCTTCGACAATGGTCTGGAGCTGGACGGCAGCTGGCTGCAGAGCGAGAACCACAGCGATTTCGACACCCGTTCGACCAGCGGCGCCACCGGTCGCGATGCCTACAGCGACGGCTCTCTGCAGGCGATCAGCGGCCGCGCGCGCTTCTCGCCGCTGGCTTTCTGGGACGTCACCTTGCAGGCGGGGCACAGCGAGGACCTGAGCGACAACTTTCAGGATGGCGGTTTCTATTCCCGCTTCGACACCCGCCGCGACAGTCTGAGTTGGCAGAACGACCTGCGTTTCGGCGAGGCGCAGGTGCTGAGCCTCGGGATGGACTACCAGACCGATCGAATCGACAGCAATGATAACTATGCCGAGGACAGCCGATACAACAAGGGCTACTTCGTCCAGTATCAGGCCGCCTTCGGTCGTCACGGCGTGCAGGCTGGCCTGCGTCGAGACGACGATGAGTTCTTCGGTTCGCACGACACCGGCAGCCTGGGCTACAGCTTCGAATTGAGCGATGCGCTGACGCTGACCGCTGCCTACGGCACCGCCTACCGCGCACCGACTTTCAACGACCTGTACTACCCGGCCGGCGCCTTTACCGCCGGCAACCCGGACGTCCAACCGGAAGAGTCGGAAAGCTACGAGATCGGCATTCGAGGTAGCCACGGCTGGGGCGAGTGGAGCGTCAACGCCTATGAAAACCAGATCGAGGATCTGATCGTCTGGGCTGGGACCAGCCCCATGCGCCCGGAAAACGTCGACGTGGCGCGCATTCGCGGCATTGAAACCACCGTTGCCACCGTGCTGGCCGGCTGGGATGTGAACGCCAATCTGACCTTCATGGACCCACAGGACCGCAGCAAGGCCAACCACGGGCATCTGCTGCAACGCCGCGCCAAGCGTCAGTTCAACCTGGACCTGGATCGCCAGTTCGGCGCCATCGGCCTGGGCGCCTCGCTGTACGCGGTGAGCGAGCGCTTCGACAAGGCGAGCAACACTGAAGAGTCCCGCATGCCCGGCTACGCCTTGATGGACCTGCGCAGCGAATACCGCATCGACGAGGCCTGGCGCCTGCAGGTCAAGCTGGCGAACCTGTTCGACCGCCAATACGAAACCACCCAAACCTACGAACAGCCCGGTCGCGCGGTGTATTTCACCGTCCGCTACCAGGCTCTCTGACCGGCAACCCAAAGGAGAACCCCATGCACGTCCTGTCCACACGCGCCCAGTTGGCAATAGGCGCCGCGCTGATCCTGCTGATGGCCATGACACGTGGTCAACATTTCGCCAGCGTCGAGAATCTGCCCAGCGCCAGCTGGTCGATCTTCTTCCTGGCCGGCTTCTACCTGCGTTCGCGCTGGATGTTCGTGCTGCTGTTCGCCGAAGCGTCCGCGCTGGACTTCGGCTCTCTCGCCAGCGGCAGCATCAGTGACTGGTGCTTGTCGCCGGCCTACTGGGCACTGGTGCCGGCCTACGGCAGCCTGTGGCTGGCGGGACGGTTGTTCGCCGGCTGGCAGCGCGACGATCTGCGCAGCCTGGCCGTGCTGGCACTGACGTTGCTGGTCGCGGGTTTCGTCGCCTACCTGATCTCCGGCGGGGCGTTCTACTTCTTCTCCGGCCGCTATCCGGAGCCGACGCTGGCCGGCTTCCTGCCGCGCATCGCCCAGTATGTGCCGCGTCACCTGAGCAACCTGGCGTTCTACGTCGGCACGGCGCTGGTGCTGCATGTCGGTATCGTCTCGGCGCTGCGCCTGATGCGCGCGCGGGAGGTGCATTGATGGACGACCGCGACGCACGACACAAGGCACGGATGCAGCGCAAGAAGGCGGTGGTCGATGCGAAGATCGCCGAGGCCCAGGACGAGTACGGCCTGCTGCTGGTGCACACCGGTAACGGCAAGGGCAAGAGCAGCTCGGCCTTCGGCATGGTCGCCCGCGCGCTGGGCCACGGCATCAAGGTCGGCGTGGTGCAGTTCATCAAGGGCGCGGCCAGCACAGGGGAGGAAAACTTCTTCCGGCGTTTCCCCGAGGAAGTGCGCTATCACGTGATGGGCGAAGGCTTCACCTGGGAAACCCAGGATCGTCAACGCGACATCGCCAAGGCTCGCGAAGCCTGGGCAGTGGCGGCGCAGCTACTGGCTAACCCGGAGGTTGGACTGGTGGTGCTGGACGAGCTGAACATTGCGCTCAAGTACGGCTATCTGGAACTCGACCCAGTGCTCGCCGATATCGAGTCGCGACCAATGTTGCAGCACGTGGTAGTGACCGGTCGCGGCGCACCGCCCGGGCTGATCGAAGCGGCCGATACTGTGACTGAAATGAGCCTGATCAAACATGCCCTCAAGGCAGGTGTGAAGGCGCAAAAGGGCGTTGAATTCTGATGTCTGCGATCCAGACATGCGTAGGGTGGATGACGCTTTTTTCATCCACCGTTGGCGTTGGTGGCTGGGTGAAGCGTCATCCACCCTACGATGATCAGAGGCCGCGATGAATAGCAGAAGCTGCCCCGCACTGCTTATTGCGGCGCCAGCGTCCGGCCAGGGCAAGACCACCGTCACCGCCGGCCTGGCGCGCTTGCATACGCGTCAGGGCAAGCGCGTACGGGTGTTCAAATGCGGCCCGGACTTTCTCGATCCCATGGTGCTGGCGCGCGCAAGCGGTCATCCCGTCTATCAGCTGGATCTGTGGATGGTGGGCGAAGCCGAGAGCCGACGGTTGCTGTGGGAAGCGGCGGGCGAGGCCGACCTGATCTTGATCGAAGGGGTGATGGGTCTGTTCGACGGCACACCGTCGGCTGCCGATCTGGCGCGGCACATCGGCATTCCGATATTGGCGGTTATTGATGGTTCGGCCATGGCGCAGACGTTCGGCGCGCTGGCACACGGCCTGGCCAGCTATCAGCCGGACCTGCCATTTGCGGGCGTGCTGGCCAATCGGGTCGGCAGCAGCCGGCATGGCGAGATTTTGCGGGACTGCTTGCCGGAGCATATCGACTGGTTCGGCGCCTTGCCGCGCAGCGAGTCGGCGGGCTTGCCGAGCCGGCATCTCGGGCTGGTGCAGGCGCAGGAACTGACAGATCTGGATGCCCGGCTCGATGCGGCTGCCGATGCGCTGGCGGCGAGTGCGGATAGCCAGTTGCCAGCGCCGGTCAGCTTCCCACCGCCGGAGCCCTTGACGGTGCCGCCGTTGCTGCAGGGCGTGCGCATCGGCATTGCACGTGATGCCGCGTTCGCATTCGTCTATCAGGCCAATCTCGATTTGCTGCAGGCGCTTGGTGCCGAGCTGCTGTTCTTTTCTCCGCTGCATTTTTCCAAGCTGCCCGCGGTGGACAGCCTGTACCTGCCGGGTGGCTATCCCGAGTTGCATCTATCCACATTGGCTCGCAATCGCCCCATGGGCGAGGCGATCCGGGCGCATCACGCGGCGGGCAAACCGATCCTCGCAGAATGCGGCGGCATGCTCTATCTGCTCGATGCGCTGACCGACCAGGCTGGTGCACGCGAGGACATGCTCGGCTTGCTCTCAGGGGAGGCGCAGATGCAAAAGCGCCTGACCGCACTGGCGCTGCAAGAGGTTGAACTGCCGGAAGGGCGTCTGCGCGGCCACACCTTTCATCATTCTTTGCTCGAAACGACCATGCAGCCCATCGCGCAAGGCGAATGTCCGAACTACAAGCGCACCGCCGAAGCGGTTTATCGGCAGGGTCGGCTGACGGCGTCTTATATCCACTTCTATATGCCGTCCAATCCCCACGCGGCTGCGGCGTTGTTCAAGCCATGAGCGAGCACGCCTTCACCGAGGCGCAGCGCGCCGGCGTCTACCGCGCCATCGCCGAACGACGCGACATGCGCCATTTCAGCGGCGGCGAAATAGCGCCCGAGCTGCTCGCACGATTGCTGGAAGCCGCGCATCAGGCACCCAGCGTCGGACTGATGCAGCCTTGGCGATTCATCCGTATCCGGCGCGCCGAATTGCGTTCGGCCATCGCCGAACTGGTCGAGCGGGAACGTGTGCTGACCGCCGAGGCGCTGGGCGAGCGTGGTCGTGAATTCATGCAGTTGAAGGTGGAGGGCATCAAGGACTGCGCCGAACTGCTGGTCGTCGCGCTGATGGAAGGACGCGACACTCACATATTCGGACGCCGCACCCTGCCGCAGATGGACCTGGCCTCGGCGGCCTGCGCCATCCAGAACCTCTGGCTCGCCGCGCGAGCGGAAGGGTTGGGAATGGGCTGGGTGTCGTTGTTCGATCCTCAGGCACTGGCCGAGCTGCTACAGATGCCCACCGGTGCCGAGCCGGTGGCGGTGATCTGCCTTGGCCCGGTCGATGCGTTCTATCCGGCGCCGATGCTGGCGCTGCAGGGCTGGACGCAACCTCGGCCGTTGCAGGAACTGCTGTTCGAGGACGGCTGGGAGGAACCGCAATGAGCGTGGCGCTGAGCTGCCTCGCCGGAGTCGGCCTGGATGCGTTGCTGGGCGAGCCTCGTCGCAGCCATCCGCTGGTGATCTTCGGACGGCTGGCTGACCGACTGGAGCAGCATTTCAACGGTCCGGGCGGTCGCGGCTGGCGCAGCCATGGCGTCACCGCTTGGTGCCTCGCGGTGTTGCCGCTAACCGTCATCGCCTGGTTGTTGAGCCTGTTGCCAGGCATTGGCTGGCTGATCGAAATCCTGCTGCTGTACCTCGCGCTCGGCCTGCGCAGCCTGGGCGAACATCTGATGCCGGTGGCGCTCGCGCTGCGCAGTGGCGATCTGACCGAGGCGCGGCGACGTGTGGGTTTCATCGTCAGCCGCGACACCAGTGCACTGGACGAGCAGGGCGTGGCTCGCGCAGCGACCGAATCGGCGCTGGAGAACGGTAGCGATGCGGTCTTCGCCACGCTGTTCTGGTTCGCGATTGCCGGCGCGCCTGGTGTAATCCTGTATCGCCTGAGCAACACGCTG
Organism: Stutzerimonas stutzeri; assembly: GCF_024448715.1. Lineage (GTDB taxonomy): Bacteria > Pseudomonadota > Gammaproteobacteria > Pseudomonadales > Pseudomonadaceae > Stutzerimonas > Stutzerimonas stutzeri_AR. The sequence continues at coordinate 281,596 of NZ_JAMOHZ010000003.1, read as the reverse complement.
GATGCCATGTGGGGCTATCGCACCGAGCGCTTCGAGCGCTTCGGCTGGGCCGCCGCGCGCATCGATGACGCGCTCAATTTCATTCCTGCCAGATTGGTCGCGCTGACCTACGCCGTGCTGGGCCAAACGGACAAAGCCTGGCGCTGCTGGCGACGTCAGGCGCCCTTGTGGGACAGCCCCAACGCCGGCCCGGTGATGGCCGCCGGTGCCGGCGCGCTGGGTGTGTCGCTGGGCGGGCCGGCGATCTATCAGGATGTGCTGCATCAGCGTCCGGCCCTGGGCGAGGGCGAAGCGCCCGGCGCGCGCGATATTGAGCGCGCGTTGGACATGGTTTGGGCTGGCGTCGGTCTTTGGCTGTTGGCATTGCTGCTGGGAGGCTGGCTGCATGCTTGAACATGGCGGACGGCTGCGGGCAGCGGCGCGCGATTTCGGTATCCCGCTGGCGGATTGGCTCGACCTGTCCACTGGCATCGCACCTTATGGATTCAATCTGCCGGTTGTGCCCGCTGACGTCTGGATGCGGCTGCCGGAAGCCGAGGACGAGCTGGCCGCTGCGGCCCGCGATTATTACGGCGCCGAGTCGCTGCTGCCGGTTTCAGGTTCGCAAGCCGCGATCCAGATGCTGCCGCGGCTGCGTCGGAATTCGCAGGTCGGCATCGTCTCGCCCTGTTATGGCGAGCACGCCGAGGCATGGCGTCGCGAAGGGCATCGCGTCAGCGAGTTCAGCGAAGGGGCCGTACTGCGGACGCTTGATCAGCTCGACGTCCTGGTGGTGGTCAATCCGAACAATCCCACCGGGCGCCTGTTACCGCCCGAACAACTACTCGACTGGCATGCGCGGCTGGCGGCGCGCGGCGGCTGGTTGGTGGTCGACGAGGCGTTCATGGATCCGACGCCCGAGCTCAGCCTGGCGTCCTACGGCCATCTGCCAGGGCTGATCGTGCTGCGCTCGTTTGGCAAATTCTTCGCTATGGCCGGCGCGCGGCTCGGCTTCGTTCTAGCCGAGTCTGAGCTGCTGGGCGCGCTGGAAAATGCATTGGGCCCCTGGCCGATCGCCGGCCCGTCACGGTTCATCGGCACGGCACTGCTTGGCGACTGCGCAGGACAACGCCGACAGCGTGAACGGCTCCTGGCTGAAGGCGAGCGGCTGGCCCAGCTGCTGACAACCAGCGGCCTGCCGCCTGCAGGCAGTTGTGGCCTGTTTCAGTGGGTCGTAACCGAAGAGGCGGGCCTGCTGTACGAATTTCTTGCCTGTCAGGGCATTCTCGTTCGCCGTTTTCACTATCCGCCGAGCCTGCGTTTCGGTCTGCCGGCAGAGGAGCTGGGCTGGTCTCGCCTGAGTCGCGCATTGGCTTGCTATCAGGAGATTCGCGCATGAGCACGCTGATGGTTCAGGGCACTACGTCCGATGCCGGGAAGAGCACGTTGGTGACCGCGCTGTGCCGTTGGCTTCGCCGACAAGGCGTGTCCGTCGCGCCGTTCAAGCCGCAGAACATGGCGCTCAATAGCGCCGTGACGGCGCAAGGCGGCGAAATTGGCCGTGCTCAGGCCGTGCAGGCGCAGGCCGCCGGGCTAGCGCCGCACACCGATATGAACCCGGTGCTGCTCAAGCCCAACAGCGACATCGGCGCGCAGGTGATCATTCACGGCCGCGCCGTCAGCAACATGGATGCCGTGGCGTACCACGACTACAAGCGTGTCGCGATGGACGCGGTGCTTGCATCGCATCGCCGCCTGAGTGTTGAGTATCGGGTGGTGATGGTCGAAGGCGCCGGCTCGCCTGCGGAGATCAACCTGCGCGCCAACGACATCGCCAACATGGGCTTCGCCGAGGCGGTGGATTGCCCGGTCATTCTCATCGCCGATATCGACAAGGGCGGGGTCTTCGCCCATCTGGTCGGCACGCTGGAACTGCTCAGTCAAAGCGAGCAGGCGCGGGTAAAGGGCTTTGTGATCAACCGCTTTCGCGGCGATATCGCGCTCCTGCAACCAGGCTTGGACTGGCTGGAACAGCGCACCGGCAAACCAGTGCTGGGCGTGTTGCCTTATCTGATGGATTTCCATCTGGAAGCTGAGGACGCGATCGACGTGCGCCAGTCCGCCAAAGCGGAGCAGACCTTGAGGGTGGTGGTGCCGGTGCTGCCGCGCATCAGCAATCACACCGACTTCGATCCGTTGCGCCTGCATCCCCAGGTCGACCTGCGTTTCGTCGGTTCCGGCCAGGCAATTCCGGGCGTCGATCTGATTATCCTGCCTGGCTCCAAGAGCGTTCGCGCCGACCTTGCCTGGTTGCGCGAGAACGGCTGGGAGGCGGCGATCCGTTGCCATCTGCGCTACGGCGGCAAGGTGCTCGGAATTTGCGGCGGGTTGCAGATGCTCGGTGAAAGCATCGCCGATCCCCTTGGGCTCGAAGGCGCGGCGGGGCAGAGTAATGGACTCGGGTTGCTGGCGTTGTCGACCGAGCTGGCCGCTGAGAAACAATTGCGCAACGTGCGTGGACGATTCTGTCTGGGCGATGCCGACGTGAGCGGCTACGAAATCCACGCGGGCGTCAGCAACGGCCCGGCACTCGAGCGAGCCGCTGTGCAACTCGACGACGGCCGCACGGATGGCGCTCTCAGTGAGGACGGTCAGGTGCTCGGCACTTATCTGCATGGTTTGTTCGAATCGCCTGCGGCCTGCGAAGCGCTATTGCGCTGGGCCGGGTTGGAGAACGCGCAGCGGGTGGATTATCACGCGTTGCGCGAACGTGACATCGAGCGCTTGGCCGACCTGGTCGAGACGCATCTGGATACCCGTTTCTTGCGTGAGCTGTGCGGTGTTTGACGGCTGCCGTTGCGTGTTGAATCTCGGCCACGTTCGGCGGGCCGCACCCGCCCTACAAAGAATCCGACCGCTTGAGGAAAACCGGAATGCCTGAACTGATTCTCGGCGGTGCCCGATCAGGCAAGAGCCGGCTGGCCGAGCGTCTGGCCAGCGAATCCGGCATGCCGGTCACCTATATCGCCACCAGCCAGCCGCTGGATGGCGAGATGAGCGAGCGTATCGCCCATCACCGTGTGCGACGACCAAATGAGTGGATGCTGGTGGAGGAACCGCTGTCGCTGGCCGCAGTGCTGCATAAGCACGCCGGCGCTGATCGATGCCTGCTGGTGGATTGCCTGACGCTATGGCTGACCAACCTGCTGATGCTGCAGGATCCGTCGCGCCTGGCCGAAGAGCGCGACGCACTGCTCGAATGCCTGGCGAAGCTGCCAGGGCGCGTGCTGCTGGTCAGTAACGAAACCGGAATGGGTGTGGTGCCGCTGGGTGAGCTGAGCCGGCGTTACGTCGACGAAGCCGGTTGGCTGCACCAGGCGCTGGCCGAACGCTGCGAGCGCGTGGTGTTCACCGTCGCAGGCCTGCCCATGATTTTGAAAGGAGAACCGTTGTGACCGAACACTGGTGGCAAGCGCCTTGCCGCGCCCTGGATGAACGTGCGCGCCAGGCGGCGCTGGAGCGCGATGCGCAACTGACCAAGCCGGGCGGTGCTTTGGGTCGCATCGATGCGTTGGTGCCGCAACTGGCGGCATTGCGGGGGCACGAGCGTCCGAACGTGGACCCGGTCTGGATCAGCATTTTCGCGGGTGATCATGGTGTCGCCGCAGAAGGTATTTCCGCGTATCCGCAATCGGTGACCGGGCAGATGCTCGCTAACTTCGTCAATGGCGGCGCTGCGATCAGCGTGCTGGCTCGTCAGCTCGGCGCGAAGCTGGAAGTGATCGACCTGGGGACCGCTTCGCCGATCGGGCCTTTGCCCGGCGTGCGCCATCTGGCACTGGGCGCGGGCACGGCGAACTTCGTCGAGGCGCCGGCGATGAGTATGGATATCTGCCTGCAGGCGCTGCAGGCCGGGCGCGAAAGTGTAATGCGTGCACAAGTGGAACAGTCCGCATTGTTCATTGGCGGGGAAATGGGCATCGGCAATACCACCACCGCAGCCGCTCTGGCCTGCGCACTGTTGGAATGTGAACCCCGCGATCTGGCAGGACCTGGGACGGGCCTGAATGCGGCCGGCGTGGCGCACAAATGCGCCGTGATCGAGCGCGCACTGGCGCTTCATGCCGGTTGTCACGACACCTTGGGTTGGATGCAGCGCCTGGGTGGCTTCGAGCTGGCGGCGTTGACCGGCGCCTATCTGGCCTGTGCTCAGCAGGGCATCGTGGTGCTGGTGGATGGCTTCATTTGCAGCGTGGCGGCGCTTTGCGCGGTACGTCTGAATCCCGCGTGTCGCGACTGGATGCTGTTCGCCCATCGCTCGGCGGAGCCCGGCCACCTGGTGGTACTGGAAGCACTCGATGCCCGGCCCTTGCTCGACCTCGGCCTGCGGCTGGGCGAGGGCTGCGGCGCAGCGTTGGTCGTCCCTCTGCTGCGGCTCGCCTGCGCGCTGCACAAGGAAATGGCGACCTTCGCCGAAGCAGCCGTCGCCGGGCAGAGCGCATGAGCCTGCATCTGGACATGCTGCGTCACGGCGAGACGGTTTGCGGCGGCGGCTTTCGCGGGCGTCTGGACGACGCGCTCACGGAGTTTGGTTGGTTACAGATGCGCCAAGCGGTCGCCGGCGCGGGACCTTGGGATCGGATCATCAGCTCTCCTTTTCGTCGCTGCGCAGCTTTCGCCGTGGAGTGGGCCGAGCAGCGCAAACTGCCGCTGGAATTCGAACCCGACCTGCGCGAACTTGATTTCGGCGACTGGGAAGGTCGTACGGCTGCCGAGTTGATGGTCGATCAAAGCGATGCCTTGGGCCGCTTCTGGAGCGATCCCTACGGTTTCACGCCGCCAGGCGGCGAGCGGTTGGTCGAGTTCGAGGCGCGTGTGCTGACGGTGATCGAGCAACTCACCGACCGCTTCGCTGGCGAGCGCATCCTGCTGATCACTCATGCCGGTGTGATGCGCCTGTTGCTGGCCGAGGCGCGTGGCTTGCCGCGCGGGCAATTGCTGCAGGTCGAGGTGAGCCATGGCGCAATGTGCGGGCTGAAAACCGGCTTCGCCGACGCCACGCTCTGGCTGGAAGAAACATGCAGCCCTTTCTGATCGCGCTGCAGTTCCTCACCAGCCTGCCGGTGCGGCTGAGCGGCATGCCCGCGCCGCAGGCCGTTGGCCGATCGCTGCTTCATTACCCGTTGGTGGGGTTGTTGCTGGGGTCGATTCTCTGGCTTGGCAGCTTCGCAATCGAAGGGGCTGCGGTGCCGCTGCAGGCGGCATTGTTGCTGGCAGCCTGGGTGGCGCTCACCGGCGCGCTGCACCTCGATGGCTTGGCCGACAGCGCCGATGCCTGGCTCGGCGGTTTCGGCGATCGCGAGCGCACCCTCGCGATCATGAAAGACCCGCGCAGCGGTCCGATTGCCGTGGTGGTTCTGGTGTTGCTGCTGCTTCTCAAGTTCGTCGCACTCTGGACATTGCTTGCCGTGGGCGAGCGGATGGCCCTGCTGCTGGCGCCGTTGCTCGGGCGCGGAGCTTTGCTCGGGTTGTTTCTGACGACATCCTATATGCGTCCCGGTGGCCTCGGCCAGGCACTGGCCGAGCACCTTCCGCGCGCGTCCGTTCGTATCGTTCTGCTTGCGCTCGTGGCTTTCTGTCTGGCGTTGGGCACGAGCGGTTGGCTGGCGCTGATGGTGAGCCTAGCCATCGGCGTGCTGGCGCGTCGGGCCATGTGCCGGCGCATCGGTGGCACTACCGGCGACACGGCCGGTGCGCTGTTGGAGCTGGTGGAAGGTGGCGTATTGGTCGTGCTGGCGCTAAAGGTCTGAACCTCAGCCAAGCAGGGCGACGGCTTTGATTTGCGCCCATAACGCTTTGCCTTCCACGACGCCAAGCTGATCGGCCGAGCGCCGGGTGATGCGCGCCAGTAACGGCGTGCCTTGGGCATCCAGACGCACCAGAACGTGCGCGGGCGTATCGGCGGTGGCTACCTGTTCGACGCGTGCCGGCAGCAGGTTGCTGATACTGGTGCCCTCGGCGCGCTCCAGCGTCAGGCTTACGTCACGCGCGTGGACACGAAAGCGCAGGCGCTGGCCTATTGCTTCATCACGCTGCCCCACCAGTACGTCGCCGCCAGTAAACACCAGGCGTGTGAGGTGATAGGTGGGGTCATGTTCTGCAACCTGCGCCTCGATGACTATGCCTGCGTCTTCGCTGAAGGCGGTCGGCAAATCGAGGCGGGCAAGGGTTTCCTGCAGTCCGCCCTGAGCAATCGCGCGCCCATTTTCCAGCAGCACCACATGATCGGCGAGTCGCGCCACTTCGTCCGGCGAGTGACTGACATAAAGGACGGGAATCTCCAGCTCGTCATGCAGCCGTTCCAGATACGGCAGGATTTCCTGCTTGCGTTTGAAGTCCAGCGCCGCCAGCGGCTCGTCCATCAGCAACAGTCGCGGGCTGGTCAGCAGAGCGCGGGCAATGCCGACACGCTGTCGCTCACCGCCCGACAGGCGTTCGGGCATGCGGTCGAGCAGATGACCTATACCGAGCAGTTCGACCACCTGCTCCCAGATCACGCGGCGCTCGTTTTTCGCGACACGCTTCATGCCGAATTCCAGGTTGCGCTTCACCGAGAGATGGGCGAACAGATTGGCGTCCTGAAACACATAGCCGATCGCGCGCCGGTGCGGCGGTACGAAACAGCCGCTGGCCGAATCCTGCCAGCGTTCGCCGTTGATCTCGATCAGCCCGGTTGCGTTGCGCTCAAGACCTGCGATGCAGCGTAAGCAACTGGTCTTGCCGGAGCCCGAGGGTCCGAACAGGGCGGTCACTCCGCGTCCGGGTAGCTCCAGATCTACGTCCAGCCGGAAGCCGGGATGGTCCATCCGCAGCTGCGCCTGAATGCTGCTTGATCCTCCGTTCATCCACGCCATCCCTGTTTGAGGCGGCTGCTGTAAAGCACAAGCAAGACCAGGAAGGAAAACACCAGCATGCCGCCTGCAAGCCAGTGCGCTTGCGCATATTCCATGGCCTCGACGTGATCGTAGATCTGCACGGACAGCACGCGAGTTTTCTCGGGAATGTTGCCGCCGATCATCAACACCACGCCAAATTCCCCGACGGTATGGGCGAAGCCGAGAATACTGGCGGTGATGAATCCAGGCCGGGCGAGCGGCAGCACGACGCTGAAGAAGGTATCCAGCGGCCCGGCACGCAAGGTCGCGGCAGCCTCCAGGGGGCGTTCGCCGAGGGCCTCGAAGGCATTCTGCAGCGGCTGCACGACGAAGGGCATCGAATAGAACACCGAGCCCACCACAAGACCCGCAAAGGTAAACGGCAGAGTGCCGAGCCCGAGGCTTTGCGTCAGCTGTCCGACCGGACCGTTCGGGCCCATGGCGACCAGCAGATAGAAGCCCAGCACGCTTGGCGGCAGCACCAGCGGCAAAGCGACCACGGCACCGATCGGCCCCTTTAGGCGTGAATGGGTGCGCGCCAGCCACCAGGCGATTGGCGTACCGATCACCAGCAACAACAGCGTGGTTATGCCGGCAAGCTTGAGCGTCAGCAGAACGGCTGCCAAGCCGACGTCATCCAGCGGCATCATGGCGACGTCATTCCAGGCTGTAGCCGTATGCCTCGATTACCTCGGCGGCTTTTGCGCTTTTGAGGTATTCGAGCAGTGCCCGCGCCGCAGGATTGTCGCGGCCCTTGTTAAGCAACAGGGCGTCCTGGCGAATGGGCGGATGAAAGGACGCCGGTACGATCCAGCCGGAACCTTCGCCGATCGCACCATTGTCCACGACCTGAGAGAGGGCGACGAAGCCGAGTTCGGCGTTGCCGCTGGCAACGAATTGATGCGCCTGGGCAATGTTTTCGCCCTGTACCGACCGGCCACGCGTTGATTCGGTCAGGCCGAGCTTCTCCAGCGTGGCCATGGCCGCGGCGCCATACGGTGCGGTTTTCGGATTGGCGATGGAAAGATGGCGATAGGGTTGCCGAGTCAGTGTGGTTTGGTCATCGACGTAATCGCCGCGTGCCGACCACAGCACCAGTGTGCCGATGGCGTAAGGGAAGCGGCTTCCGGCAACGCCCAGATCCTCGCTTTCAAGCTTGGCTGGGACCGCTTCGTCAGCGGCCAGCAGCACGTCGAACGGCGCGCCGTTGTGAATTTGCGCATAGAACTTTCCGGTCGCGCCAAAGGCGAGCACGGCTTTGTGCCCGGTGTCCTGTTCGAACCGTTCGGCGATGACCTGCATTGGCTTGGTGAAATTCGACGCCACCGCGACCTGCACCTCGGCGGCGTGGCCGGCTATAGGCAGCAGCGCAATCGTAAACAGGGCGGCAATTTTGCAAAGACGCTTCATTCGTTTCTCCTTAGTCCACCGCGATGATGACGTGTGACGCCTTGACCAGAGCCGTACAAGATTGTCCGAGTGCCAAGCCCAGCTCTTCGGCGCTCTCGTTAGTAACGACCGCGCCCAGTGTGCGATTGCCGGGCAGCAGCAACTTGACTTCGCAATTCACCGCGCCGGGCGTCAGGCTGCTGATGGTGCCGGTCAGGCGATTGCGGGCGCTGATTTTCACCGCCGGGTCGGGCGACAGCAGCACGAAGCTGGCCTTGATCAGCGCCATCGCGGTCTTGCCGGGCGCCAGGTTGAGTTCGTCGATGCTGTCGTTGGTCAGGGTTGCGGTAATCGTCTGGCCTTCCCCGATATCGAGGCTCAGGCTGCCGTTCACTGCGCCTTTTTCAACCTGGGTGATGCGTCCGCGAAACTGGTTGCGCGCACTGGTTTTCATGGCGATTGCCCGGAGTAGTTTGTCGATGTCGTCGAAGCCTTCGACGCCATGTGCCACCTGGGCGAGAAAGCGTTCGTATTCCTGTTGCATGCGCTGCCAGACGTGCAGCATTTCGCGACCGAAGTCGGTCAGCTGGGTACCGCCGCCCTTTGCCCCGCCGGCTGCCCGAACCACCAGGGGGCGTTCCGAGAGATTGTTCATCGCGTCCACCGCATCCCAGGCGGCCTTGTAGCTGAGGTTGATGGCCTTTGCCGCGCGGCTAATCGAGCCGGTCGCCTCGATCTGTTCCAGCAGTTCGATGCGTTTGCCGCCGAGATAACCCTTCTCGCCGCGGTTGAACCATAGCTGGCCGTCGATGCGCAATGGTCCGAGATGCTGTGGATCGTTCATGCTTGGCCCTCGTGAATGCCGGCCATTCTGACAAGCGTTATATAGATTTGTATATAGCGAAGGCGAAGCTGTTTGGAATTTGCTGCGTTGGCTGAAAAAGGCAGGCGTTGCCGGTTGGATGGCTCAGGCGTAGCGTGTGGCGACCCTGCTCGGAGATTTGCCATGAGAATCCAACTGATCGTTGCCTCACTCGCTCTCACGCTGCTGGCCGGCAATGCCACGGCGGATCAGTGCCCGGCCTTGCTGCAGCATGACCTGCCGAAACTGCGTTCGAAGGAAACCATCGACCTGTGCCAGCAGTTCCAGGGCAAGGCGCTGGTGGTCGTCAACACCGCCAGCTTTTGTGGCTTCGCGCCACAGTTCAAAGGCCTCGAAGCGCTTTATCAGCGATACAAGGACGAGGGATTGGCGGTTCTAGGTGTGCCGTCCGATGATTTCTTTCAGGAGTCGGACGATGCTGCCGAGACGGCTGAAGTCTGCTATGTCAATTACGGCGTGACCTTCCCGATGGCGCAAACGCAACCGGTGCGCGGTAGCGATGCGACGCCGCTGTTCAAGGAATTAGCCGAGCAGGCCGGAGGCGCGCCGCGCTGGAACTTCTACAAGTACGTGGTGGATCGCAACGGTCAAGTGGTCGACTACTTTTCCAGCAAGGTCGAGCCAGATGACCCTGAGCTGATCGCTGCGGTGGAAAAAGCGTTGGGCAAATAGCGGGGGGATGCCCCGACCGAGCGGCCGGGGCGGGGTGCATCAGAAGCGGTAGGTCATGGCTGCGCCGAAGCCATGGGCGCTGTTTTCGTAAGTAGCGTTGTAGGACGCCTGGCGGATCTTGGTGTCCTCTTCCCAAAGGTAGGAATAGGCCAGGTCAACCGTCATGTCGTCGGTTGGATTCCATGCCAGACCAAAGCTAACCGCCGTACGGTCGCCAGTCGGGATACGTGGCGAGCGGTGGGTGTTGTTGGTCGGGCTTTGATCCAAGGCCACGCCAGTACGCAGAGTCCATTCCTTGTTCAGCTTGTAGGCGGCGCCGAGTGCGTAGGACCAGGTGTCGTGCCAGTCTTGTTCTTCGGCAATAACCGGCACCGGAGCGCCCTCGTTTTCAACAACAATGGACTCCAGCCGGCTCCAGCGGGTCAGCATGGCACCGCCATAGACAGTCCATTGATCATTCAGCTCGTGGGTAACGGATAGATCGATCGACTCCGGCGTTTCCAAGTCCAATGACGCATCATATTTGCCGGCGAGTGGACCAAAGGCCAGGCCTGAGAAAGTTGTGTCACCTTCAAGCTTGTAGTCCACCTTGGAGTGGTAGGTAAGGCCGGTCCGCGTTTGAGGGGTAATCTCGTACAGCACACCGACGTTGAAACCGAGAGCTGTGTCGTCACCCTTGATTTTCACGCGACTGTCGGGAAAAGGTCCTGTCGGCACGGCGCTTTCCAGCTGGCCATCGATACGGTTGATCGTCGGGCCAAAGCCGACCGACAACTTTTCATTGAAGCGATAGCTGACTGTTGGCTGGACGGTGATGACGCGAACTTCGCTGTAGTCGCCGTGATAGCGACCCGCGAACCCCCCTTCATAATCGGTGATCAGACCGAACGGGACGTAGACGCCAACGCCGACTGCCCACTTTTCATCCAGAGGCTTGACGTAATAGCCCATCGGCACAGCAGTGAACGGCACCATGTCGCCGTCGTTGCTGCCGGGTGCACCACTGGCATCCTTAATATCGGTCTTGGCATTGATCGCAGCCATGCCGACGCTGACCTGCTCGCGCTTGAGCAGCGCCATACCTGCAGGGTTACCAAAGACCGTAGTAGCGTCATCGGCAGAAGAGGAGCGACCTGCGAATGAGGTGCCCATGCCGCTGACGCTCTGCTCGTTGAGGGCGAAACCGGCAGCGAGAGCCTGAGTGGAAAGTGCACCTACAGCCACCGCTATCGCGGTCTTCAACCATGTTGTTTTCATTGTGTACTCCTGGGAAAAAGCGGGTCGGACCCTACCAAGGTTTTCAGATTCCTCGCAAACGGAAGAGTGCAATTTTTCGTAAATATCACGACGATTGGCAGAGATTTATTACCGAAGTTCGTTAAAACCGTTTGGGCAGAATATGACCGATAAGCCACCTTCCGGCAGAGCGAAATTCACGCAACGGGCCGCTGCGAATCGGTGATCCACTCGCTCCAGGACCCTGGATACAGTTTCGCCAAGGGATATCCAGCCAGGCACAGCGCAAACAGGTTGTGACACGCGGTCACGCCCGAACCGCAATAGGCCACCAGTGATTCAGGTGACCTGTCGGTCAGTAGCTGATCGAAGCGAGAGCGCAGCTGATCGGGTTGCAGAAAGCGTCCCGTGGCGTCCAGGTTTTCGGTGAATGGAACGCAGCTTGCGCCAGGAATGTGGCCCCCAACCGGGTCGATTGGTTCGACTTCGCCAAGAAAGCGCGGCAGAGCGCGTGCGTCGATAAGGGTCAGCTCTGGCGTCTCGAGCCGATTCGACAGCTGAGCTGCTTCTATGATCAGGCTGTCATCCGGGTGGCCTGAAAAACTACCGACTCTATCAGCAGGAACGCTCGCATCCAGCGGCAGCCCGGCCTCGCGCCATGCCTTGAAACCGCCATCGAGCAGATAGACACCGTCACGCTTGCCCAGCCAGGCCAGCAGCCACCACGCCCGAGCGGCGAACGCGCCTGGGCCGTCATCGTAGAGCACGATATCGCTGTCGTTGTGCAGTCCCCAATTCCTGAACTTCTCTACTAGCTCGTGCGGCCGCGGCAGCGGATGCCGGCCGGTAACGCCTGGGATGATTTCTCCTGACAGGTCGCTTTCCAGATCGGCATAGCGGGCACCAGGAATATGCGCCTCGGCATAGCTGTGCCGTCCATATCCAGCGTCGTCGAGGGCGAAGCGGCAATCGAGAATGCGAAGACCTGATTGTTGCAGACGCTTGGACAAATGTTCAGGACTGATCAGTTGAGCGATGGGCATGGTGGGGCTCCTTCTGTAATCGCGAAACGTTAGCACGCAGGTCCTCGCCGATGTTTGCGCAGCGATTAGACGGTCGCGATATATACTGCGCGCCTCTTCGATCGGACGCCGATCGCAAGCCGAATAACAAAGGAGGGCCTAGTGGCCATCGAAACTCAATGGGTCTTGGATAACGCTCATCTGGCCCGCCTGTGCGCCGAATGGCGCCAGTTGCCATATGTCGCGGTGGATACCGAGTTCATGCGGGTCGATACCTTTTACCCGATAGCTGCCTTGCTGCAGGTTGGCGACGGGCGCTGTGCCTATCTGATCGATCCATTGCTGATTACCGATTGGGCTGCCTTTGCCGGTTTGTTGGAAGACCAGGCGGTGGTGAAGGTTCTACATGCCTGCAGCGAAGACCTGGAAGTGCTCTGGCGTCTCACTGGCAGCTTGCCGACACCGTTGTTCGATACGCAGCTGGCCGCCGGTTACCTGAATATCGGTTTTTCCATGGGTTATTCGCGACTGGTACAGGCGGTGTTAGGTCTCGAATTACCCAAAGGAGAGACGCGTTCCGATTGGCTGCAGCGACCGCTCAGCGAGACCCAGATTCAATACGCCGTCGAAGATGCGCAGCACCTGGCCGAACTGTACGAAGCGCTGATGCCAAAGCTATCCGAAGACAAGCGCGCATGGGTGCTGGAGGACGGCGCTGAGCTGGTGACGAACCTGCAGCGTGAAACCGATCCTGACGAGGCTTACCGTGAGGTCAAGCAGGCCTGGCGCCTCAAGCCGAAACAACTGGCGGTGCTGCGCGTCTTGACTGCGTGGCGTGAGCGCCAGGCGCGAGAGCGCAACCAGCCGCGGAATCGGGTCCTGCGCGAGCACAGTTTGTGGCCGCTGGCTCGTACCCAGCCCTCCGATCTGGTCGGCCTGGCGCGCATCGAGGACATGCATCCGCGCACCGTCAGGCAGGATGGCGAAACGTTGCTCGAACTGGTCCGTACCGCTGCCACCACGCCTGAGCAGGATTGGCCCGAGCCTTTACCCGAGCCCTTGCCGCTGGACGCATCGGGCCTGTTGAAAAAGCTCCGTGCTGTTGGACAGCATGAAGCTCAGACTCTGGATATCGCTCCTGAGCTGATGCTGCGCAAGAAAGTGCTCGAAGCGTTGTTGAAAAGTGGCTATCCCGATGGCCCCTATCGCTTGCCCGAGTCATTACGGGGTTGGCGCCGTGAGCGAATGGGGCAACTCCTCCTTGATGTACTGGAAAAGAAGTCATGAAACGCATCTGCTCTATTTATAGAAGCCCGCGCAAGAACGAAATGTACCTGTACGTCGAACGCAGCGAGGCGCTGGCGCGTGTACCCGAAGCGTTGCTTACCGCCTTCGGTCCGCCGCAGCACGCCTTCGATATTGTATTGACCCCGGAGCGCAAGCTGGCACGGGAAGATATCGCGACGGTGCTCGATAACCTGGATAAACAGGGTTACCACCTTCAAATGCCGCCGCCTGAGGAGGAATACATCGAACATTTGCCAGAGGAACTGCTGCGCCGCAACGACCCTGTGTAATGTCACGAGCAGGCACAGCCGCCGGTCGCCCGCCGGCCCTCTGAATCGCTCTGCGCGCAGCCAAGCTTGGCCGGCCATAGGGCGATGGATAGCAGGCCGTTGAAAACGTAGGCGAGGCAGGCAAGACAAGGCAAAAACAGCCGAAAAAGCGGAGTTTACGTGCTGTAAATGAGCATTTTGAGGCTGTTTTAACGCAGTATTGCCAACGTAGGTAGTTCTCCAACGGCCTGCTAGACTCGCGTCTTTTAATGAGACGGCAATTTTCATGGCGGCAAAAGTTGAACCTTTCTGGAAGCGCAAAACCCTCGCCGAGCTGGACTCGGCCGAATGGGAGTCGCTTTGCGACGGCTGCGGATTGTGCTGCCTGCAAAAGCTTGAGGACGAGGAAGACGGCAGCGTCTACTACACCCGTATTGCCTGCAAGCTGCTCGACCTGAAAAGCTGTCGCTGCAGCGATTACCCAAATCGACGCGCCAGCGTTCCCGATTGCGTTCAATTGACTGCTACCGATGCAGCTCAATTCAAATGGCTGCCGCCCACCTGTGGCTATCGACTCGTCGCCGAAGGCAAGGACCTCCCGCTTTGGCATCATCTGGTTTGCGGCGACCCGGATGCCGTGCATGTCGAGCGTATTTCCCAGTCCGGACGAATGATTGCCGAGGGAGCGGTCTCCGAGGATGACTGGGAAGATCATCTGATTTTCCGGGCCGGTTGAATCAACATCTGACCGCGTCGTCATAGCACTGAACCTTATCTGGAGCCGCTCGATGTCCCTCCGTCAACTACCGTTGCTAGCCGTTCTGTTGTTGCTGGTCACCGTTCAGGCGCAAGCGGCCAAGCGCGTCGATCTGGATTTCAACGTCAAGTTCGTCCCTGAACAGGACGTGGCTGAGGTCGAGCTGATTGTCGAGGACGGCAATGCCATCAGATACCTCGATTTCAATCTCGGCGACGAGGGACTGTTTAGCGGTTTCGAGACCAACGCCGAAGGCAGTTGGCAGGGAGAGGGTAGTCGCGGCGTTTGGCGGCCAGGTGCTGGCAAAGCTCGGCTGAGCTATCGGGTGAAAGTCAGTCATCAGCGAAAAAGCGGCCGCTTCGATGCGCGGATGACCGATGACTGGGTGTTGCTGCGAGGCGACGATCTCATACCTGCCGGTCGCGTCGATCAGCAGGACGGCGTCAGGCTGATCTCGCGTATGAAGATTGAACTGCCTAAGGGCTGGAAGAGTGTAGAAACTGGCTGGCCGCGGGTAGGCAAAAATCGGTTTCGCATCGATAACCCCGAGCGCCTTTTCGATCGCCCGACCGGTTGGATTCTTGCCGGCAAGCTTGGTAGCCGCCGGGCCAAACTCGGTGAAACCGACGTAACGGTAGCCGGCCCGGTAGACGAAGGGCTGCGTCGGATGGATATCCTCACGCTGCTGACGTTCGTCTGGCCCGAGGTTCAGAACGTATTTCCCCGTGATCCGAAGAAGCTGCTGGTCGTCGGAGCCGGCGACCCGATGTGGCGGGGCGGCCTTTCTGGCCCGAATTCCTTGTTCATGCACGCGGATCGTCCGTTGGTCAGCGAGAATGGTACTAGTTCGCTGGTCCATGAATTAGTGCATGTGTTCAGCCGAATCACCGATGCCGATCGCAGCGACTGGATCAGCGAAGGGTTGGCCGAGTACTACGCCATCGAGTTGATGCGCCGAGCAGGCGGCATGAGCGAGGACCGTTACCAATTGGTTCGTGAGCATCTGACCAAGTGGAGCCGCAAGGTCGACAGTCTGCGCACCGAACGCTCCAGTGGTCCCGTCACGGCCAGAGCTGTGTTGCTGCTGCAGGAGCTGGACCGCGAAATCCGTCAGCGCAGCAAGAACCGTCACTCTCTGGATGATGTCGCACGCGGGCTGATGCGCCTCGACAAGGTCACCACTGACGACTTCGTCAATATCACCGAAACGATGTTGGGTAGCGGCTCGGCCGTTCTGGATACCCGCCTGTTGCGTTGAATTGGGCGAACCTGGCACCAATGCATCAGCGGTATGAGTTCCAATCCAATAAGGAATTGCCATGAGTCTCATCGATCTTCGCAGCGATACGGTCACCCAGCCCACTCCGGGGATGCGCGAGGCGATGCTGAGCGCACCGACGGGTGATGACGTCTATGGCGAAGATCCGACGATACGCCGGCTGGAGCAGACCCTGGCGGCGCAATTGGGGACGGCCGCGGGTTTGTTCGTGCCCAGCGGCACCATGAGCAATCTATTGGCGCTGATGTCGCACTGCGAGCGCGGAGACGAGTACATCACCGGCCAGTTGGCCCATACCTACAAATACGAGGCGGGTGGCGCTGCGGTGCTGGGCTCGATCCAGCCCCAGCCGGTCGAGATGGAAGCTGATGGGTCTCTGGATCTGGAGCGAGTGGCCGCCGCGATCAAACCGGACGATTTCCACTTCGCGCGCACCCGTCTGCTGGCGCTGGAAAACACCATGCATGGCAAGGTCCTGCCACTGAATTATCTGGCCGAGGCGAGAGCATTCACGCGCGAACGCGGGCTTGCCTTGCATCTCGACGGTGCTCGGATGTTCAATGCCGTAGTCAAGTTGAAATGCACGCCACAGGACATCAGCCGCCACTTCGATTCGGTATCGGTGTGTCTATCGAAAGGCTTGGGTGCGCCGGTCGGTTCAGTGCTTTGCGGCGACGAGGCCTTCATCGCAAAGGCAAGACGGCTGCGCAAGATGGTTGGTGGCGGCATGCGTCAGGCTGGCGTGCTGGCTGCCGCCGGGCTCTATGCACTGGAGCATCAGGTGCAGCGTCTGGAGCACGATCATCAGCGCGCCCTCGAAATAGCCAAAGGCCTTGAAGCGCTAGGGTACGTCGTCGAGCCGGTGCAGACGAATATGGTTTATGTGCAGATGGGGGCTCGGGCCGGGGCGCTTAAAGCGTTCTGCGCGCAGCGCGGAATAATCCTCACCGCAGCACCGCGGTTGCGAATGGTGACGCACCTAGACGTGCGTCCCGAGCATGTCGAACCCATTCTTGAGAGCTTCGCCGCATTTACCAGGGCATAGGCCAGAATTGCTGTCGAATAGCTTGATTCAATCTTACTTATCCTCTATGCGCGCGGCGTAGGCCCGATATAATGCGGCCCTTTGCCGGCTATCCGTTGGGGTAGTTGCGAACCGGCTCCCGGTGCCGCCTCGCCGTGTCGTTTTGCAGCCGTTCGGCCGCAGTCTTCTGGAAGAAATCTATGAAAAGCGCAGAAATCCGTGAAGCCTTCCTCCGCTTCTTCGAAGAGAAGGGCCATACCCGTGTGGCCTCCAGTTCGCTGATTCCGGCGAACGACCCGACCCTGTTGTTTACCAATGCCGGTATGAACCAGTTCAAGGACTGCTTCCTCGGCCTGGAAAAGCGCGCCTACACCCGCGCCACCACCAGCCAGAAATGCGTACGAGCTGGCGGTAAGCACAACGATCTGGAGAACGTCGGCTATACCGCGCGTCATCACACCTTCTTCGAGATGCTCGGCAACTTCAGCTTTGGCGACTATTTCAAGCGCGACGCGATTAGCTATGCCTGGGAATTTCTGACGTCTGAGCAGTGGCTGAACCTGCCCAAGGAAAAACTCTGGGTTACCGTCTACGCCAGCGATGATGAAGCCTACGACATCTGGACCAAGAACGTCGGCGTGCCGGCCGAGCGCATGGTGCGCATCGGTGACAACAAGGGCGCGCCCTACGCGTCGGACAACTTCTGGGCGATGGGCGACACCGGCCCCTGCGGTCCTTGTACCGAAATTTTCTTCGACCACGGCGAACACATCTGGGGTGGCCCGCCCGGCTCGCCGGAAGAAGATGGCGACCGTTACATCGAGATCTGGAACAACGTGTTCATGCAATTCAACCGCACCGCGGACGGCGTCATGCACCCGTTACCGGCGCCAAGCGTGGATACAGGCATGGGGCTGGAGCGCATCAGTGCGGTGCTGCAGCACGTCAACTCGAACTATGAAATCGATTTGTTTCAGAGCTTGCTCGATGCGTCCGCGCAAGCCATCGGTTGCGGCAATGACGGTCAAGCTTCGCTGAAGGTCGTCGCCGATCATATCCGCTCTTGCGGTTTCCTCATCGCCGATGGCGTGACGCCATCCAACGAAGGCCGCGGCTACGTGCTGCGCCGTATCGTTCGCCGCGCCTGCCGCCATGGCAACAAGCTCGGTGCGAAGGGCAGTTTCTTCTACCGCATCGTCGCGGCGCTGGTCGCCGAAATGGGCGAGGCCTTCCCCGAGCTGAAACAGCAGCAGGCGCACATCGAGCGCGTGTTGAAAACCGAGGAAGAGCAGTTCGCCAAGACCCTGGAGCAGGGCCTGAAGATTCTCGAACAGGATCTGGCCGAACTGAAGGGCAACGTCATTCCCGGCGAGGTGATCTTCAAGCTTTATGACACTTATGGCTTCCCGGTGGACCTCACGGGCGATATCGCGCGTGAGCGCGAACTGACACTGGACGAAGCAGGCTTCGAACGCGAAATGGAAGCTCAGCGCGAGCGCGCGCGTTCGGCCAGCGCCTTCGGCATGGACTACAACAACCTGGTCAAGGTAGAAGGTGAGACCCGCTTTACCGGTTACTTGAGCACTGCCGGCCGCGGCAAGGTGCTGGCGTTGTTCAAGGAAGGCATGGCCGTACAGAGCCTTTCGGCGGGCGAGGAGGGCGTAGTCGTTCTCGACGAGACGCCATTTTACGCTGAATCCGGTGGCCAGATCGGCGACTGCGGTTACCTGTCAGATGAGGGGCTGCGCTTCGATGTTCGCGATACCAGCAAGGCGGGCAGCGCATTTCTCCATCACGGCATTCTCGATAGCGGCAGTTTGGCGGTGGGTGCGACAGTCGATGCCACCGTCGACGCTTCGGTTCGCCAGGCGACAGCGCTGAATCACTCGGCGACACATCTGCTACATGCAGCGTTGCGGCAGGTTCTCGGTGAGCACGTCAGTCAGAAAGGCTCGCTGGTGGATAGTCAGCGTCTACGCTTTGACTTCAGTCATTTCGAGGCGATCAAACCTGAACAGCTTAAGACGCTCGAGGACAAGGTAAACGCTGAGATTCGCGGCAACTCCGTCGTTGAAATCGAGGAAACCGACATCGAGACGGCCAAGGCGAAAGGTGCCATGGCGCTGTTCGGCGAGAAGTATGGCGATCAGGTGCGGGTCCTGACTATGGGTGGTGGCTTTTCGGTCGAGCTCTGTGGCGGTACCCATGTCAAGCGTACCGGCGACATCGGCCTGTTCAAGATTGTCAGTGAAGGCGGGGTCGCGGCCGGTGTGCGTCGTATCGAAGCGGTCACTGGCGAGCAGGCGTTGGCCTATCTGAATGGTGCCGAAGATCAGTTGAAAGAAGCGGCCGCACTGATCAAAGGCAGTCGCGACAACCTATTGGATAAGCTGAGTTCAGTGTTGGAGCGCAATCGCCAACTGGAGAAGGAGCTCGAGCAGCTCAAGGCCAAGGCAGCCAGCGCTACCGGTAATGATCTTGCCGGCTCTGCTGTTGATATCAACGGAGTAAAAACCCTGGCTGCTCGGGTGGATGGTCTGGACGGCAAGGCGTTGCTGGCTCTGGTCGACCAACTGAAGAACAAGCTTGGCAGTGGTGTGATTCTTCTCGGTGGTGTGCAGGATGAAAAAATCGTGCTGGTGGCAGGGGTGACGCAGGATCTCACCGGCCGGTTGAAAGCAGGCGATTTGATGAAGCGAGCTGCGGCGGTTGTCGGCGGTAAAGGCGGTGGGCGTCCGGATATGGCCCAAGGCGGCGGAAGCGACGCGGGTCGAATCGACGAAGCGCTGGCTCTTGCTCAGGCATTCGTTGAGCAAAGCCGGTAACAAGGGCGGCGCAAACACAACAGTGGCTGGGCTGGGGCATAAAGGTCGTGTTGAGGACATGTTGCGCACCGGACAGGCCGCTGTCCGGTGCACTTGGCGGCTTGGGTTGATTGTTTAATGAGCGCCCGTGACGGGCTTAGGCGGCTATGAAATGGCTTTGATCGTACAGAAGTTTGGAGGTACCTCGGTGGGCTCCGTCGAGCGCATCGAGCAAGTGGCGGCAAAGGTCAAGAAATTCCGCGACAACGGCGACGATATTGTCGTAGTGGTCTCGGCTATGAGCGGTGAAACCAATCGCTTGATCGATCTGGCCAAACAGATCAGTGAGCAGCCAGTAGCTCGTGAGCTGGATGTGATGGTTTCGACCGGCGAGCAGGTGACTATCGCCTTGCTGGCGATGGCGCTGATCAAGATTGGCGTGCCGGCGGTGTCTTATACGGGCAGTCAGGTTCGTATCCTGACCGATAGCGCTCACACCAAGGCCCGCATTCTCCAGATCGATTCGCAGAGCATCCACAAGGAGCTCAAGGCGGGCCGTGTCGTTGTGGTCGCCGGTTTCCAGGGCGTGGACGAAGACGGCAACATCACTACGCTCGGGCGTGGTGGCTCGGATACCACGGGTGTAGCGCTGGCCGCTGCGCTGAAGGCCGACGAATGTCAGATCTATACCGATGTCGATGGCGTCTACACAACCGATCCCCGTGTCGTTGCAAAGGCCCAGCGCCTCGACAAGATCACGTTTGAGGAAATGCTCGAGATGGCGAGTCTCGGCTCCAAGGTGCTGCAGATCCGCGCCGTGGAGTTTGCCGGTAAATACAGCGTGCCCTTGCGCGTGCTGCACAGCTTTCAGGAGGGTCCGGGAACCCTCATTACCCTTGATGAAGAGGAATCCATGGAACAGCCCATTATTTCCGGCATCGCTTTCAATCGTGACGAAGCCAAGCTGACCATTCGTGGTGTGCCGGATACGCCCGGAGTGGCCTTCAAGATTCTCGGGCCGATCAGTGCGGCGAACGTCGAGGTCGACATGATCGTGCAGAACGTCGCGCACGATAACACCACCGATTTCACCTTCACTGTGCACCGGAACGACTACCATAACGCGCTACAGGTGCTCGAAAGCATCGCGCGAGAAATGGGTGCCCGCGAGGTCATCGGCGATGTTGATATTGCAAAGGTGTCGATCGTTGGTGTGGGCATGCGCTCACATGCGGGCGTCGCCAGTCGCATGTTCGAAGCGCTGGCCAAGGAAAACATCAACATCCAGATGATCTCCACCTCAGAAATCAAGGTGTCGGTGGTAATCGAAGAGAAGTATCTAGAGCTGGCGGTGCGGGCGCTGCACACCGCTTTCGAGTTGGACGCTCCGGCTGGAAAAGTGGAGTGATTGGCAGAAGGTGCGACCAATTCGCACCTTCCGTCGATTTGAACAGCGTAAAAGGAACTTTAGACTCGTTCCTACTGGTCAATAGCTGGTGAAAGGCTCTAGGGTCGATGTCTCACGGAACATTATCCGTTTTTATCTTTGCAGACTGTTTACTGAATTGAATCCGTTTTAAGGAGAAAGGAATGCTGATTCTGACTCGCCGGGTCGGAGAGACCCTGATGGTGGGTGACGATGTGACTGTCACTGTACTGGGTGTTAAGGGAAATCAAGTGCGTATAGGAGTGAATGCACCCAAAGAGGTAGCGGTGCATCGCGAGGAGATTTATCAACGGATCCAAAAAGAGAAAGATCAAGAACCAAGCCATTAATTTTTATCTGCTTTTTGGCTTTGCAAGCGGGGTAAAGATGGGTATTATGCGCCCCGTGTTGCGGAGAGGTGGCCGAGTGGCCGAAGGCGCTCCCCTGCTAAGGGAGTACATCTCAAAAGGGTGTCGGGGGTTCGAATCCCCCCCTCTCCGCCATTTTGCATAGTCGGATCGTGAGTTGGTTTAGCAATGCAATTTGATGAGAAATCATTGAATCAAAGAACTTGACCGATAAAACCACGAACTTATAATGCGCACCCTCAGTGCACTCATAGCTCAGCTGGATAGAGTACTCGGCTACGAACCGAGCGGTCGGAGGTTCGAATCCTCCTGAGTGCACCATATTAAAACAAGTCGCAGAAATGTGATTTGTTGCTGTAACCAGCGGTGATCTGGTTTATCAAGCGCTAATGCACTCATAGCTCAGCTGGATAGAGTACTCGGCTACGAACCGAGCGGTCGGAGGTTCGAATCCTCCTGAGTGCACCAAAAAACGAAAAAGGGCCTGCAGCGATGCAGGCCCTTTTTCGTTTGCGCTTCTTTCAGCGCTTGCCGCGAACGCATCCATGTTCATCGAAGCTGACGGTTCTTGTCCGGCCTTTGTCAGCGATGTAGCGATACTGCACCTGTCCGTTGCGGCCGGTGACAGTGTCCGGTGTGCCGAAAGTGCTTTCGATGTCGGCGCGGGTCATGCCGGGAAGGGCCTGCTGGCTAATCATTGCATGGCGTCTTGCGCTGCCCGTCACGCGGTTACCACACCCGTCGTCCTGTATGCCTACGACGGTGAGCGATCTGTCTGGTTCTGCGTGGCTTATCTTGCGTCGCGGTTTTGGCTTTGCCATGGGAACGGCCTTGCCGGAGCTTGGTGTTGGATTCAATGCTTCTTGTAACTGCCCAGACTGATTCGTTGGACAACCTTGTCGGGTGAAGGTCAGATGACCTGCTTCGTCGACGCAGCGATAAATGTTTGCGGCGAACGTTGGGGTGGCAGTGAGAAGCAGCGCGCAACAACTTGCTGTGAGTAAATTATTCATTAGTTGTCCTCCTTGACGATTGCCGAGCCAGCCTAGCTAATAATTTCTGTCGCTGCAGTCGTGCCTTCCTGCAACGTGAATGCGTCGACACTGGTAGCAAGCAATCCTTACTGAGATTGCGGTGCAAGCGATTGTATTGCTTGTATTTCGTGGTCTGGCTTGGCGGTTGCGGTGGTATTATTGCGCGGTCCGCCCTTTCGGGTTTCTGGATTCCTCTCATGGATTTGCCCAGTAGTCGTATAAAAGTTTCGCTTGCCAATCACGAATCGAATGATTGATCCCCTGGCGCGCTCCGACCGCTGGGGGTGGAGTGCGCCATGACTGAAGTAGAAGCAAAAAAACCGCAAGAAAGTCTCCAGGATCGCCTGGCGCAAGTCGTCGAGCTGCTTCATCGCCATAAGATCGTTGAAGATCTGGCTCATCGCCAGGGGCAGGAAGGGCAGCATCAGGAGTTGGTCGAGAATCTGGTGCATCGCCAGAACCTCGTCGAACTACAGCGCAAGCTGGAAGCACTACACCCGGCCGACATCGCTCATATTCTCGAAGCGTTGCCGCTCGATGATCGTCTGACGGTATGGCAGCTGGTCAAATCGGACCGGGACGGCGACATTCTGCTTGAGGTCTCCGACGCGGTTCGCGAAACGCTGATCGCCGACATGGACGATCACGAGCTCCTCGCCGCTGCCAAGGAAATGGACGCCGACGAGCTGGCGGATCTAGCGGCGGAGCTGCCTCGCGACGTTGTTCACGAGCTGATGGAAACTCTCGACGCGCAGCAGCGTGAGCGTGTCCGCTCGGCCTTATCCTATGAAGAGGATCAAGTTGGTGCGCTGATGGACTTCGAGATGGTCACGATCCGAGAGGACGTGAGTCTTGAGGTGGTTTTGCGCTACCTGCGGCGACTGAAGGAATTGCCTGGGCATACCGACAAGCTGTTCGTAGTTGATTACGACGGTGTGCTCAAGGGGGTTCTTCCCATCAAGCGGCTGTTGGTCAACGATCCCGAGAAGCAGGTCGCCGAGATAATGGCCAGCGATCCGGTGACCTTCCATCCAGACGAGGATGCCTACGAGGCGGCGCAAGCATTCGAGCGCTACGACCTGGTTTCAACGCCTGTGGTGGACAAGAGCGGCAAGCTCATTGGCCGTTTGACCATCGATGAGATGGTCGATCTGATTCGCGAAGAAAGCGAAAGCGAAGTGCTCAACATGGCCGGTCTGCGCGAAGAGGAAGACATCTTCGCCTCGGTCTGGAAGTCGTTGCGCAACCGTTGGGCGTGGCTGGCGGTGAATCTAATCACGGCATTTATCGCCTCGCGCGTGATTGGTCTTTTCGACGGTTCGATCGAAAAATTGGTGGCACTCGCCGCGTTGATGCCGATCGTTGCCGGGATTGGCGGCAATTCGGGCAATCAGACCATCACAATGATTGTCAGGGCGATGGCGCTGGACCAAATGGGGACCGGCAACAGCGCTCGCCTACTGCGTAAGGAAGCGGGTGTCGGCATGCTGAATGGTCTGATATGGGGTGGGGTTATCGGCACCGTGGTCTATTGGCTGTATGGCAGCTGGTCGCTCGGTGTCGTGATGACGGCAGCAATGACGCTCAACTTGCTGCTGGCAGCCCTGATGGGCGTTCTGATTCCGGTGACTCTGGCCCGCCTGGGGCGGGATCCTGCGTTGGGTTCCAGCGTAATGATCACAGCTGTGACCGACAGTGGCGGTTTCTTCATTTTTCTAGGGCTGGCGACACTATTCCTCCTCTGAATACTACAATCTGCCGCGGCTTTGCGTTTACCTCGCATCTGTTTTGCTGGCTGCTATCTAGAGGTTTTGCTCCGGCGAAGCTTTCGGGGCTACCGATGCGAATAATAGGTAGCCTGAGCTTCCGATGGAGTCCCCCTAACTCTCTGCGAATTGCTCAGTTTAACTTCGTGGGGGTAGCCGGACGTGTGCTGCGATTGCCCGGCGGGGTGGGCCCGCAGCTCGCGGACGGAACGATAAATATTCCGTATTAATGGATGCGAAATTCATAGTTGCCTGACAGACTTCCCGAGCGGTGGTCAGGTCTTCTGAATGCGCTGGGTGGCAGAAATATAACCTCAGGAGCCAAACGAAAAACGCCCCGACCGAGATCGAGGCGCTTACAACATTCCGCAGTTGGAATTCTTAGGCGAACCGTTTAACCACCCTGAACGGTCAATCCTCTTCTTTTGCGGCTTCGGTATCTTGCGCAATCAGCGCGATAAGAGCGTTCTGCTGGCGATGGGCAAGCTGGCGGAAACGTTGAAGCAGCTCTCGCTCGTGGAGCGTCAGCTCGGGGCTATCCAGACGCATGTTCAAATCATCATCGAGCGCACCTTCTTGCAGAAGGCTTTGTTCCAAACGGGCGATAATTTCTGAGTTCATGCTGCGATGATGGTTGCGTGCAACCTCAGCGATACGCTCACGCATTCCGTCTGGTAGCCGAACCACGAATTTGTCAGCCGTGCGGCTGGAATAAACTGCCTGCTTCATAGGGCGCATATTAAACCGGTTAGTCAGGTGGGCGATGGTGGCTTATTGCCGTTCTAGTCACCGGTCTGACAACCAAACAGCGCTTGCTGTTCCACGACCTGTTAAAAAGATACTAGGCGACATAATGACGCCAATTATACGGCGACAAAAAGGCGAGTAAAGGTGCCGTGGTGTCAAATTGCCTTTACTTGTGACCCAGCTCTGATCTTTCGCTCCAATTGACGTTCTTAGCGCAGCACGGGATCGAATTTGATACGCCGACCAACCAGCAGGGATGCCGCAAATAGCGTTCCGAAAAGCACTGCGCCACTTTTAGCGGCAATCTCCCACGCGTCAGGAAGTTCGACGCCAGCACTAAACGCCCCACAACCGATACTTAGCAAAAAGAACACCAAAGCATAAATCGACATTTTCTTATCTCCTTGAGTAAAACATTCAACGAAACTGGTCCTTAAAAAACCCAACGCCGTGGCTGTACGAGTATGCTCATTTCTCTATTGCTTACGGCCTGTATCGGAGTTAACAACGGATGATTACTCACGGAGCGGATTTGGGCGGGTACCGTTGGGGCTTGTGAGTGATCCTGACCAAGCGCTAGACCCTGCAATTGAATTGCAGTGAAAGCCAGGGCGGCGGTACCGAGCAAGTAAGCGGGGCGAGTCATCGACTGTCTCTTCGCGTAATCGTTGGCTTGACTTAAGCATTCCATGTGCCAGCTTCTTTGTCGAATAAATCCCTTTATTTTCAGATAGTTAGATTAAGAAAGCTTGGATTGGGAATTGCGCTTTGCATGGTCTGGCTAGGTTTTCCGTGCATTTTGCATTGTCATACTTCGACTGCCGCGATACAGCTGGCATGGTCCTGTCCGGCTGCAGGGGGGCTCTGTGTTTACTAGGCATGACAAAAGCATGCGGGCTCGCTAACATGCTGCCCCGCCTAGCACGTCCCAGTAGCTCAATTGGATAGAGCATCCCCCTCCTAAGGGGAAGGTTGTGAGTTCGAACCTCGCCTGGGACGCCACGTTTTTCATACCCTCTATACGAATCGCTTTAATCGATGCGTGTTCGCTTGGAATAGGCATGTCCACGGCGGTGACGGTCGGAACTAGCTGGTCAACTAGCTCCTTGTAGAACTTGCAACGACGCGTTCGATTATCTGGGGTATCAACTGAAGCGATCAGCCGCCTGGTCGCGACGTGCTTCGCGTTGGAGTTGATAGACGAATCGTTCAATCTGGCGTTGCGTCAGGCCGCTAATACGGTAGAAGCGCATGCCACAGAAGGTTACGTCGAGCTTCTCGTCGAAGACGAGGTGCCGAAGCTCTGCTGCTGTTGTGATTGTGCCGAAGGGCAGCTTGGCGGAAAGCTGTTCATAGACACGCCCAGTCTGCAGGCCGCTTTGTACATCTCCCTGAAAGCTCAGCTTGCAACCGGTTGCCGACATATCCAGCAGTTTGCCTTCCAATGGCTTTTTGATTGCCTTGCCACTTAGCGCTGCGCTGATAGGCTGTCCTAGTAGCGGGGCGCGATAGGCGTTACGACGTTGGTGATAGAGGATTTCGCCAGGTAGCGGAGCCCAGTAGCAACGCGCATCGTCCAGCTCACCGAGGTGTATCGGATGGTTGTTTTCCCAGGCGATACGCACGCCCTCATAGAAGCCTTCGGCATGGAACGATTCGCCGGAAAGTAGCAACCGTTCACCGTCGCTCGGTATTAGCTCGTCGAATGCGATCCAGCCCTTCTCCCGATTTACCTCCACCAGATAAGTCTGATAGCGCTGGCTGCGTTCGGCGAAGCGGACCAGTAACGGGATGTGATTATCCAGAAGAAGCCGCAGGTTGGCATGAACCTCAACCGCAGTTTTGAGGGTTTGCGGAGGCTGGGGGCCTTCTTCCTCTATAAAAGGGTTAGACACTTTGCGTTGCTCTCCGGCACATAACGAACACTAGCCGCATAGTAGCATTTTGCCTCTATTGGGCTGCGTGTTTGTGCTTTAAGCCTGGCTAAGTGGGCGATGATGCGCGCTTTTTGCGGCAGCGCCTCGGCGATCGTACAAGTCTGGCGTCTGGTTACTGCCCTGCAATAGCTGCAGCATGCTGCCAACTGCGCTCTGGTTAGCGCGGATGAGTTTGCCGTTGCGCTCATTGGAGCTTCTGCAGGCTTCAAGGATGGCATCGAGCTGTTCTGCCTGGACCATGATTTCCTGAGCTGCCTTGGATTCTTTGACAAATGCTATCAAGCCGCTCCGATCAGCGCTGAGCTGTGCCTTTGTAAGCGCCTGGCTGCGGAGGGTGCCGTGTTGCCCCAGCAGTGCCAGTAGCGCCTGCTTTTGCGTGAGTAATTGTTCCAGGCCCGAGAGATCGCGCTCGGCGAGTGCCTGATACTCCGCATTGGTGAGCTCCAGAAGTTTTCTGGCAGTGTCGATATCCTCAATGAGCTGCTGAAGCAATTCGGTATCTTGCATAGTGGCCTCTGACGCGTTGACGCTTGGTTACCACTTATCGCCAAGGCTTCAACGCTGGCTTTCGAACGCTAGCAGCTTCGACGCTACTCGCTGATTATCTATCTGGTAGCTTCCATCGGCGATGGCTTGCTTGATTTGAGCTACACGCTCCTGATCGACGGAGGGCTGCTGATTCAGCTTTTCCGTTGCTTGTTGCAGACGCTGCGCTTCAGGGCTCAGTTGAACGCTCTCGCCGGATACCGGTGCGCTGTCAGGCGTGCTTTTGGTCGCTTCAGTCGTTGGGTTCTGCTGGACTGTCGATCGCTCAGCGTTCTGGACGCTACTGTTGCGTCCGCTGCTCGGTGGATTGGCGGCGCTATTTGGCCGGTTGAAATCGATAACCATGATCGAAACCTCGAATAAGTCAGGACGCTTGCCTGCTTTTCGGCAAAGCTGCTAGAAACTTTAGCTTTTTTTTGGTGAGCGGATGCGGCATAGCATGCGTCGCCCTACATCGCCACTTTTACCTGGCCGGGGCCGGTTACTCGCGCTTTGATCACTCTCCCGGATCGTTGGTTTTTGACCCGGATCTGGCTTCCAAGTGCACCGTCGGATAAAGCTTCGCCCGGCATTCTCACATTTATCGTCGAGTTTTGCGCGCTGATTACCACCTGGTCGCCTTTATGCACCACCTCCGCAAGTGAAACATAGCTTGGTGGAAGCACTTGGTCGGGAAGGGCGCTACGGGTGAGTTTGTTGCCCAGTACTTGATCGAATGCCGTCAGGTAGCCTTGGGTCAGTAGGCTAACGTCCCGTTCGGCAAGCATGACGTCGGCTTGCTCAAGAATACTTTCACGTTTTAGTGGCCGTCTTGCGACTATTACCTCACGGAACAAATGGACCTGTCCGGGGACGAAAACGGACCAGGGCGAGGAGCCCCGGCAGCTGACCCGCACAGTGGTGCGTCCGACCGGCTGTGCCGGGCTTTCGAGTTCGGTCGTCAAAGGCTGATCGCATGCCGCCAGACGCAAGCGCGGATCGAGTCTGTTGACTTCGATCTGGTGGCGAGCCTGGATTTGGCTACGCTGCAAGTAGTCGCTCACTTCGCGCTCAAGAAACCCACGGGTCGCGTCGATAAGCTGTTCGGGCCGTGTAACGGTTGTTGAATCAGCATACTGGCTCAGCCCGCATAAAGCCGGTAAAAGGATTGCGCGGCAAAGGGCTTTACAAGGTCGCCGGAAAAAAGTCATCTGTTCGCTCATGGCAGACAAGAAGCAAGGGGCGTGCCGTTATGTCCCCCGTTGCCACAACGTCTGAATGCCTATCTCGCAAGCAAGAGGAAAACTGGCATGGCCGGTGTATTGGATTCGGTTAACCAGCGTACCCAACTGGTCGGGCAAAACCGCCTGGAGTTGTTGTTGTTCCGTTTGGATGACAAGCAGCTCTATGGCATCAATGTATTCAAGGTCAAGGAGGTGCTGCAGTGCCCCCGGCTGACTATCATGCCCCGGTCGAGTCCGGTTGTTCGCGGAGTTGCGAATATACGAGGCAGCACGCTTTCCATCCTTGATCTCTCTCTGGCGACTGGAAAACCTGCGCTGCTGGATCTCAATAACAGCTTTGCCGTTATTGTCGAATACAACACCAAGGTGCTCGGTTTTCTGGTGCGCTCCGTAGAGCGGATCGTCAACATGAACTGGGAGGATATCCTTCCGCCTCCTAAAGGCGTTGGGAGTGATCATTATTTGACGGCTGTGGCGCACGTCGATGATCAGATGGTCGAAATCATCGATGTGGAAAAAGTGCTGGCCGAGGTGGCTCCTGTTTCGGAGCTATTGTCTGTCAGCATCGCGGACGAGGAAACGCACACCAAGGCGTCGTTCAGTCGCGTCCTAGTCGTTGATGATTCTTCCGTTGCGCGAAAGCAGATAATCCGTTGTCTACAGAATCTGGGCATCGAAACAGTCGCACAGAACGATGGTCGCCAGGCGCTGAACTATCTGAAGGGACTCATTGCTGACGGCAAGAAGCCGTCCGAGGAGTTCGTGATGATGATTTCCGACATCGAGATGCCGGAGATGGATGGCTATACGCTTACGACCGAGGTTCGTCAGGATCCGGTTATGCGTGATATGCATATTCTGCTACATACCTCGCTTTCTGGTGTGTTCAACCAGAGCATGGTCAAGCGCGTCGGAGCGGATGATTTTCTCGCCAAGTTCCGTCCAGACGATCTGGCTAATCGAGTAATAGAACGGATCCGAGCTGCGGACGGAAACTGAGGCGTTGTCCTCTCAATTGACTGGTGGGGCATTATTAGTGTCAGGTGATCCGGATTTCGATCAGTTCCGAATATTCCTAGAGAAAACTTGCGGCATCCTTCTGGGTGGTAACAAGCAGTACCTTGTGGCCAGCCGGCTTAACAAACTGATGGAGCAACAAGGGCTCAAGAGTCTGGGGGATCTGGTCAGGAAAATTCAAGCTCAGCCACGCAGCGGTCTGCGCGAGCAGGTCGTCGATGCGATGACGACTAACGAAACGCTCTGGTTCCGCGATAGCTATCCGTTCGAAGTGCTCAAGAGCCGTGTCTTGCCGGAGCTATTGAGAAGTGCGGCGGGTCAACGCTTGCGTATATGGTCGGCCGCATGTTCGTCAGGGCAGGAACCGTATTCGCTATCAATGACGATCGACGAATACGAGCGCAGCAACTCTAATCAACCAAAACCTGCGGTTCAAATCGTAGCGACTGAGCTTTCCGGTGCCATGCTTGCGGCCAGCAAGGCGGCCGAATACGACAGCCTTGCGATTGCGCGGGGATTGTCGAGTGAGCGCTTACAGCGCTATTTCGACGTCAAGACGCCGGGTCGCTGGGCAGTCAAGCCGCCGATACGGACTCGGGTGGAGTTCCGCGTGCAGAATCTTCTCGACAGCTATGCCGTGTTGGGTAAATTCGATGTGGTCTTCTGCCGGAATGTACTTATCTATTTTTCCGCAGATGTGAAAAAAGACATTCTCAAACGCATCCATGCCACGCTCAAGCCTGGCGGTTATCTATTCCTGGGTGCCTCCGAGGCGCTCAACGGCTTGCCTGAGCTGTATCAGATGGTTCAGTGCAGTCCGGGTATCATTTACAAGGCCAAATAAGCCTTCGCTCATAATTTCGTGATCTGCTGTTTACAGCGAGGCGGCGGCAGAAATCTGTCGGAACCGGCGAATCGGGCGGCAAAAACATGGAAAAGCTTTGCCGCTTTTGACGCGAAATTGATTCTTTCCTCATAAATTCCCTTATTTTCAGTAACTTAATTAAATGGCACGGCCTTTGCTGCTGGTTTGCTAAGGCAGACTTGTATCCGGCAGAGGGCCAGATCATGAGCATCAGTTTCGACAAGGCACTTGGCATTCACGAAAAGGCGCTCGGCTTCCGCGCTCAGCGTGCCGAAGTGCTCGCCAACAACATCACCAACGCCGACACGCCTAACTACAAGGCGCGCGATCTAGAATTCAGCGCCGTTCTCGCTGCGCAGAGCAGCAAGAGCCAGGGCGGATTCGGTCTTAGCGTCACGAGTAGCAAGCACATCGCCGCCGAGGGGATGGAAATTGCCGATCCGGGCCTGCGCTTCCGTACGCCAGCACATGCCTCGTTGGATCAGAACACCGTCGATGCTCAAGTTGAACAAGCGGCCTATGCCGAGAATGCCATTGACTTCCAGGCAAGCTTTACCTTGCTCAACAGTAAGTTCAGGGGGCTGATGAGCGCCCTGCGCGGCGAATAAAAGGAGCGAAGCCCATGTCCCTTAGCAGCGTATTCAACATTGCCGGCAGCGGCATGAGTGCCCAGAGCACTCGCCTAAACACCATTTCCAGCAACATCGCCAACGCCGAGACCGTTTCGTCTAGCGTTGATCAGACCTATCGTGCTCGGCATCCGGTTTTCGCCACCATGTTGCAGCAGGCAAACGGGCAACCGGACCAGTCTCTCTTCGCCGAGCAGAATCAGGCCGGTGCCGGAGTTCAGGTGCTCGGCGTGGTCGAGGATCAGAGTGAGCTGCAGGCTCGTTATGAGCCCAACCATCCGGCCGCGAACGAAGAAGGCTATGTCTACTACCCGAACGTCAACGTAGTGGAAGAAATGGCCGACATGATTTCGGCTAGCCGTTCTTTCCAGACCAATGCCGAGCTTATGAACACAGCCAAGACCATGCTGCAGAAAGTGCTGACCCTGGGCCAGTAACCCTTTACGAGAGATTGCCATGAGCACAACAGGCGGCGTCAGCGGTACCGGTTCGGTACTCGACCAATACCAAATCAAAGATCGCGAAGTTAAAAGCAACGATCTCGGCAAGAACGAGTTTCTCGAGCTGCTGGTGACTCAGTTAAACAACCAGAACCCGCTGGAGCCTCAGGAAAACGGCGAGTTCATCGCACAGTTGGCGCAGTTCAGCACAGTGGAAGGTGTCGAGAAGCTGAACTCCAGCATGGAAACCATGCTGTCGGGTTATCAGTCTTCGCAGGCCTTGCAGGCGTCTTCATTGGTTGGTCGCAAAGTCATCGTGCCCACCGAAAAGGCTGTCGTCGACACTAGCGAAACCTTCAAGGCCAGCTTGGTATTGCCCACTACCAGCAGCAACGTATCCGTCAACGTGTATGACAGTGCCGGTACGGTCGTTAACCGGATCAACATGGGTCAGCAGGAAGCCGGCAACGTTTCGTTCATGTGGGATGGCAAGGACTCGAGCGGCAATACATTGCCGCCGGGGACCTATCGATTCGAAGCACAAGCCACTTACCAAGGCGAGACCAAGGGCCTATATACCTTGCTCCCTGCCAACGTAGACAGCGTTACCCTCGGGCAAAACGGCGGGGAGCTGATGCTCAACCTGGCCGGTGTTGGCAGCATTGGGCTGTCGCAAGTTCAGGTCATCGGTCAGTAACTGCCGGCACATCCGGTAACAGGAGCAAATCATGTCGTTCAATATCGGCCTCAGCGGCATGCGTGCCGCCAGCAAAGATCTCAATGTGACAGGTAACAACATCGCCAACGCCGGGACTGTTGGCTTCAAGCAGTCACGTGCGGAGTTTGCAGATGTATACGCCTCTTCCGTTCTCGGAACTGGCAAGAACCCGCAGGGAAGCGGCGTTCTGTTGGCCAACGTGTCTCAGCAGTTCAACCAGGGCAATATCAACTACACTCAGAACGCGCTGGACTTGGCGATCAATGGCAACGGCTTCTTCCAGGTCAGCAATAACGGCGCGCTGAGTTATACCCGTGCAGGTTATTTCGGTACGGATAAGGAAGGTAATCTGGTCGATAACTTCGGTTATAACCTTCAAGGATATTCGGTTGATGGCAACGGCAATATTCAAACCGGCCAGGTGAGTGATCTGAAGATTCAGACCGCCAGTCAGGAGCCAAAGGCGACAACGCAAATCACGCAGGGCTTCAATCTCAACTCGACGAATAACCTACCTGCCAATACGCCCTTTGATCCTGCGGATCCGTTGAGCTACAACTCGTCGACTTCAACCAACATCTATGACGAGCAGGGTAACGCGCATGTCATGACCCAGTATTTTGTTAAAAGCCCGACGGCTAATACTTGGCAGATGAATGTGTTAATCGACGGGCGTAACCCGCAGACGCCTACGGACCCGGTAAGCGGGACCACACCGAGCTCGATTACCCTTGAATTCAGTCCGTCTGGCAGCTTGATCACGCCGGCCAGCGGCAGCATGGCGATATCAGGGTGGCAACCCGCCGTGGAAAACAGCGATGGTACTTGGTCGTTGAACAACGCGGCGCCAGCGGGAGGGTTGAACATGACTCTGGATATGCGTGGGTCAACGCAGTACGCCAGCTCATTCGCCGTCAACCAAGTCAGCCAGGATGGCTATACCACGGGCGAGCTGGCAGGACTGGAAATTAGCGAAACCGGTGAAATTTTTGCCCGCTACACCAACGGGCAATCCAAGGTTCAAGGGCAGATTACTTTGGCCAACTTCGCCAATGTTCAAGGTTTGACTCCGGTAGGTAAGACCCAGTGGGTACAGTCCTTCGAATCGGGTGAGCCGGTTCGCAACCCGCCGGGTAGCGGCACGCTCGGTGCATTGCAAGCCGGAGCGTTGGAAGACTCCAACGTCGAGTTATCGGACCAGTTGGTCAATCTGATCGTCGCTCAGCGCAACTACCAGGCGAACGCTAAAACCATCGAAACCGAAAGCGCGATCACTCAGACGATCATCAACCTACGCTGATCGTTATTCGCGACGGCAATCGTCGCATGGCGGGATTCTGCCGCTTCGCTTTTTGAAGGCCCTTCGGGGCCTTTTTTGTTATGAATATTCCTTTATAAATCATCTGCTTAGCCGATTGTCTGGGCGTTGGCATGTGCATTGCTTCCTAAACATCCGTAGAACAGCAAGCGTCAATTCCTGCGTCTCGGAGGTTCGATGGACAAGATGCTCTATGTGGCAATGACGGGTGCGAGCCAGAACGCTCGCGCGCAGCAGGCCCATGCCAACAACCTGGCGAATATCTCGACCACCGGCTTCCGTCGTGACTTTGAGCAAGCGCGGTCGATGCAGGTTTTCGGCGACAGTTTTCCGGCACGCGTATATGCCATGACTGAGCGTCCAGGCACGGATTTCAGTGCCGGTGCGCTTCAGGAAACCGGGCGGGATTTGGACGTGGCCGTGGAAGGCGATGGCTGGATAGCGGTGCAGGCGCCTGATGGCAGCGAAGCCTACGCCCGAACCGGCAGTCTCAATATAGACACTCTGGGCATGCTGCGGACCGGCGATGGTTTGCCGGTGCTCGGCAATGCCGGGCCGATTGCCGTGCCGCCGGAAGAAAAAGTTGAGATCGGCGCTGATGGCTCCATCAGCATCCGCGCGCTAGGCGAAGATCCGAATGTGGTGGTGACGGTTGATCGACTCAAGTTGGTCAACCCGGACCCGAAGCAGTTGGAGAAGGGCACTGATGGCCTTATTCGCATGAAAGATGGCCAGCCCGTCGAGGCGGACGCCGCAGTTCGCGTGGTCTCTGGCTTTCTCGAGGCGAGCAACGTCAACGCGGTGGCGGAGATGACTTCGATGCTGGCGCTGTCCCGACAGTTTGAGCTTCACGTGAAGATGATGCGTACCGCCGAAGAAGATGGTGCCGCTGCGGCTCGAGTCTTGCAGATCAGCTAAGTAAACAACGCGCTGCGCCCGAATATCGGCGCACGAGGAGAAGAATATGCTTCCAGCACTTTGGGTGAGTAAGACCGGTTTGTCCGCCCAGGACATGAACCTGACCACCATTTCCAACAACTTGGCCAACGTCTCAACCACGGGTTTCAAGAAAGATCGTGCCGAATTTCAGGATCTGCTTTATCAGATTCGCCGGCAGCCGGGCGGCCAGTCGACCCAGGACAGCGAGCTTCCCTCCGGTCTTCAGCTGGGTACGGGTGTGCGCATCGTCGGTACGCAAAAGCAGTTCACCGCCGGCAGCTTGCAGACCACCGAGCAACCGCTCGATATGGCAATCAATGGCCGTGGCTTCTTTCAGGTCTTGCTGCCTGATGGCACCGTTTCCTACTCACGTGACGGTAGCTTTCATCTGAACGCCGATGGCCAGATCGTGACCTCTAATGGATACGCGTTGGAGCCTGCGATTGTCGTACCGCCGGAAACCCAGACGTTCACCGTAGGTGAGGATGGAACCGTTTCCGTAACCACGCTCGGTAACCCGGCGCCTCAGATCATCGGCAACCTGCAGACCGCCGACTTCGTCAACCCGGCCGGTCTGCAGGCCATGGGCAGCAACCTGTTCCTGGAAACCGCCGCCAGCGGTGCGCCACAGGTCAGCACCCCAGGCCTCAACGGATTGGGCACGGTGCTGCAGAACACCCTGGAAAACTCCAACGTCAGCGTCGTCGAGGAGCTGGTGAACATGATCACCACGCAGCGCGCCTACGAGATGAACTCCAAGGTCATCTCTACCGCCGACCAGATGCTGTCCTTTGTTACCCAGCAGCTGTAATAGCCGATCAGCCGCTGGATTGAGGTGAATATGCGCCGCTTGTTGACTGTCCTTCCGTTGATGTCCGCTGTGATCCTTTCGGGATGCATGGCGCCTGCGCCGAAGGCGAATGACCCCTACTACGCGCCGGTGCTGCCGCGCACGCCGCTACCGGCCGCGCAGAATAATGGCGCAATCTATCAAGCGGGTTTCGAGACCAATCTCTACGACGATCGAAAGGCCTATCGAGTCGGCGACATCATCACGATCACACTCAATGAAAGGACTCAGGCAAGCAAGAACGCCAGCTCGCAGCTCTCCAAAGACAGCAGCGCCAATATCGGACTTGGGTCGCTGTTCGGCGGTGCCGTTTCGATGGCCAAC
The DNA here is from genome assembly GCF_024448715.1 of Stutzerimonas stutzeri. GTDB lineage: Bacteria > Pseudomonadota > Gammaproteobacteria > Pseudomonadales > Pseudomonadaceae > Stutzerimonas > Stutzerimonas stutzeri_AR. The sequence continues at coordinate 245,913 of NZ_JAMOHZ010000003.1, read as the reverse complement.
CCGCTGACTGGCAACAGCATGACCCTGGGTGCCGAATATGAGGCAGCACGTGATACCTCTGGCTCCGGCCAGGCAGGACAGAGCAACAGTCTGTCCGGCTCGATTACCGTCACCGTGTCGGATGTGCTGCCGAATGGGATTCTCGCTATTCGCGGCGAGAAGTGGATGACGCTCAACACTGGCGACGAGTTGGTGCGCATTGCAGGCCTGGTGCGTTCGGACGATATCGCCACCGATAACACCGTGCCGTCGACGCGTATAGCCGATGCTCGCATCACTTATTCGGGGACCGGCGCCTTCGCCGATGCTAGCCAACCCGGTTGGCTGGACCGTTTCTTCATAAGCCCGTTGTGGCCGTTCTAAGCAGGTGCAGGCAATGAAACTGTTCAGCTCGATTATGGTTGCCTTACTGTACCTGATGGCAATCCCGGCTCATGCCGAGCGGCTCAAGGACATAGCGACCATTCAGGGCGTCCGTAGCAACCAGTTGATCGGTTATGGCTTGGTAGTCGGCCTCAGTGGCACTGGTGACCAGACCACGCAGACGCCATTCACCGTACAGACGTTCAATAATATGATGGCGCAGTTCGGCATCAAGGTGCCTGCGGGCGGCAACGTTCAGTTGAAAAACGTCGCGGCTGTGTCGATTCATGCTGATCTGCCGCCCTTCGCCAAGCCTGGCCAGACCATCGACATCACCGTTTCGTCGATCGGTAACGCCAAGAGCTTGCGCGGCGGCAGTCTGTTGATGGCGCCACTGAAGGGGATCGACGGGAACGTCTATGCGATCGCTCAGGGTAATTTGGTGGTCGGCGGCTTTGACGCCGGCGGCGCGGACGGTTCGCGCATTACCGTGAACATTCCGTCCGCGGGCCGTATACCGAACGGCGCGACGGTCGAGCGGCCGGTGCCGAGCGCTTTCAATCAGGGCAACACGCTGACGCTGAACCTCAACCGTCCAGACTTCACCACCGCCAAGAATATCGTTGACCATATCAACGAGCTGCTTGGCCCAGGAGTCGCACAGGCGCTTGACGGCGGTTCGGTGAGCGTCAGCGCGCCACTGGATCCGAGCCAGCGCGTTGACTATCTGTCGATCCTGGAAAACCTGGAAGTCGACGTCGGTCAAGCGGTCGCCAAGGTGATCATCAATTCGCGTACCGGCACCATTGTCATCGGACAAAACGTGCGTGTGCAGCCTGCGGCAGTGACCCATGGCAGTTTGACCGTGACCATTTCCGAAGACCCGCAGGTCAGCCAGCCAAACCCGCTGTCGGACGGGCAGACGGTGGTCGTTCCCAATTCCACCGTGAAAGCGGAGCAGGAAGCCAAGCCGATGTTCAAGTTCGGTCCTGGTACCACGCTTGATGAGATCGTTCGGGCAGTGAATCAGGTGGGCGCAGCGCCCAGCGACCTGATGGCCATTCTCGAGGCGCTCAAGCAAGCCGGCGCGTTGCAAGCCGATCTGATTGTGATCTGAGGACGACCAGATGGAAAATCGACTGGGACTTGGCCGGCGCACGCCTGACAGCGGTAGCTATTCCGACCTGAATCGCCTGAATCAGCTCAAGGTGGGCAAGGACCGTGACGGCGCGGAGAATGTGCGCAAGGTCGCGCAGGAGTTCGAATCCCTGTTCATGAACGAGATGCTCAAGTCGATGCGCTCGGCCACTGAGGTGATGTCCAAGGACAATCCGTTTAACAGTCAGGCCAGCAAGCAGTACCAGGACATGCACGATCAGCAACTCTCGGTCACCCTATCTAAAGAAGGCGGCGGCATTGGTCTGGCCGACGTTCTGGTTCGTCAGCTGAGCAAGCTGCAGGAGCCCAGCGAGAAGCCGAATTCGTTTGCTCAGGTAGCGCAGACCGAAGGCGCAAAATGGTCGAGTAATCCTAACGCCGCCGTGGCGCCGGTAGACCCAGCGCGAAATGACTCGCAGTTGCTCAATCAGCGGCGGCTTGCGCTGCCTGGCAGGCTCGCGGAGCGTTCATCTGCCGAAGCCGCAACAAATAACTCCGACGCCGAACAGGCGGGTAAGCCACAGCCGCTGGTAAATCTCGACTGGAAACCTGCGACGGCCTTCGCTGCGCCCCAGGATGCACCGCTAATCGTCAACGGCGTCGAGGCGACGGTGCCGAGCGCACCGAGCAAGACGCGTTTCAACTCGCCGGAAGAATTCATCGCGACCATGCTGCCCATGGCCGAAAAGGCAGCCAAGCGGCTCGGTGTGGAGCCACGTTATCTCGTGGCTCAGGCTGCGTTGGAAACCGGTTGGGGCAAATCGATGATTCGCCAGAGGGACGGCAGCAACAGCCACAACCTGTTCGGCATCAAGGCCAACGGCTGGGACGGAGAATCCGCCCAGGTGAAAACAACCGAATACATCAACGGCAAGGCAACCAAGCAGATGGCGGGCTTCCGCGCGTACGACTCGTTCGAGCAGAGCTTCAACGATTACGTCCGTTTGCTCGAAAATAACGACCGATACCAGTCGGCGATTCAGGTCGCGAGCACGTCCGGCGACTCAAAGCGCTTCGTCAACGAATTGCAACGGGCTGGTTACGCAACCGACCCGCAGTATGCGAACAAGATCAATCAGATCGCCCGCAAAGTGCAGACCTATCAGACAATCGCCGACGCCAGTTCGGCACCCGCCATGCGGACTAGAGGCTAATCATGGCTGACCTACTGAATATCGGCCTGTCGGGCCTGAGCGCGAGCAAGACTCAACTATCCATCACCGGCCACAACATCAGCAACGTCAACACCCCTGGCTATAGCCGTCAGGATGCGTCCCAGGCAACCCGCACACCGCAATTCAGCGGCGCCGGTTATATAGGCTCGGGCACGACGCTGGTGGAAATCCGCCGTACCTACAGCGAGTTCCTGACCAGCCAGCTGCGCAGCAGTACGTCGCTGAGCAGCGACGTCGAATCCTATAAAAGCCAGATCGACCAATTGGATTCCCTGCTCGCCGGCAGTACGACCGGTATTACCCCATCGCTGCAAAAGTTCTTTTCGGCGCTACAGACCGCAGCGGAAGACCCCGCCAACATCCCGGCACGCCAGCTGGTACTAGCGGAAGCTGAAGGGCTTGCGCGTCGATTCAATACCGTTTCCGACCGGCTGACCGAACAAAACAACTTCACCAACAAGCAGATGGCGGCGGTGACTGATCAAGTCAACCGTCTGGCGGGAACTATAGGTAGCCTCAACCAAGCTATCGCGACCGCTTCCGCTAATGGCAAGCAACCCAATGATTTGCTGGACGCTCGGGATGAAGCGGTGCGTCAGCTTTCCACCTATATCGGTGTCACCGTAACGCCGCAAGACGATAACAGTTTCAATATCTCGGTCGGCACCGGACAGCCGTTAGTTGTTGGCAACAGCGTTAGTCGATTGGAAGTGGTGCCTGGGCAGAGCGACCCTAATCGTCACGAGATACAGTTCGTCAGTGGCGGTTCGCGTCAGGGCATCACCTCGCAGATCACCGGAGGCGAGCTGGGCGGTCTGATTCGCTACCGCGAAGAGGTCCTGGACTCGACGATGAACTCGCTCGGCAGGCTAGCGCTTGCGGTAAGCGATCAGATCAACGCTCAGCAAACTCAGGGTCTGGATCTGAAGGGGGAGGTAGGTGCAGCGCTGTTTGGTGATTTTAATGCCGCTTCGTTGATGGACCTGCGCGCGACACCATTCAGTGGAAATACCTCAGCAGCCGATGCATCTCTCCAGATTACCGACACCGGCAGCCTTACCATCAGCGATTATCGTCTGGAGTTCGACGGCACCAATTACTCTGCGAGACGCTTGAGTGATTCCGCTAGCATCACGGTTACCCCCAACGCCGGGCCGCCGGCTTATTTGAGCTTTGCCGACAGTGCTGGCAACGATCAGGGCTTTACCGTCGCAATCAGCGGCACGCCGCAAGCGGGTGACAAGTTCTCATTGCAACCCACAAGGCGCGGCGCGACCGATATCACATCGGTGCTGGACCAAGCTGATCAGCTTGCATTCGCCGCGCCTGTACGAGCACAAAGCGATCTGCAGAACGCTGGCACTGGCGTTATCAGCCAGCCGGAAACTTCTGAGTCAGTTGATATGGCAGCGTTGAAGGCAGCGCTTCCGGCTGACATTACCTTGACCTATAACGATGGCGCTCCCCCAACCATTAGTGGTGCTGGTGTAACCCAGGTAAGCCCTGCCGTGTTTACCCCAGGGCAAACCAACGAGCTAGCCATCACCATAGATGGCCATAGCTTCACTTTCACAGTCAGTGGCCGCCCTCAGGAGGGTGACACGTTCACCATCGGTTTTAATCAGCATGGCGTTTCGGATAACCGCAACGCTCTGAAGATGGTTGACCTGCAGACCCGCCAAACAATCGGCGCCGACGCGAACGTACCCGGTTCTGGAAAGAGTTTTACCGATGGATACGGCGAGCTGGTAGAGCGCGTGGGGACGCTGACCGCCCAGGCAAGAATGGACAGCGAAGCGACGGGCGCAATCCTTAAGCAAGCCACCGATAATCGGGACTCGTTGTCTGCAGTCAATCTAGACGAAGAGGCGGCGAATTTGATCAAGTTCGAGCAGTACTACAACGCGTCCGCCCAGATCATTCAAGTTGCCCGCACCTTGTTCGATACACTGATCAGCACCTTCAGGTAACAGGCCCGCCCATGCGCATCTCGACCTTGCAAGCATTCAACAATGGCGTTAACGGCATACAGCGAAACTATGCCAACGCAACGCGTACCCAAGAACAGATCAGCACTGGGAACCGCATTCTCACGCCAGCAGATGACCCGGTTGCTTCGGTACGCCTGCTGCAGTTGGAGCAGCAACAGAGTGTGCTGAGCCAGTATGACGCCAACCTGACGGCTGCTAAGAACAGTCTGACCCAGGAGGAGGTGACGCTGAACTCAGTCAATACCGTGCTTCAGCGTGTGCGCGAGTTGGCCGTGCAGGCCGGTAACGGTTCGCTCGATCCACAAGATCGCAAGGCCATTGCTGCCGAATTGGGTGAGCGTGAGGACGAGCTTTTCTCTTTGATGAATACTCGCAATGCTCGCGGCGAATATCTTTTCTCTGGTTTTCAAGGCAAGACGCAGCCTTTCGTGCGGAGCGCGGATGGAAGCTACAGCTACGCTGGCGATGAAGGCCAGCGAACATTGCAGATTGCCAGCTCGTTGAACATTCCCATTAGCGATAATGGCAAATCGATCTTCGAAAGCGTAACCAACGCAGGTCGTTTGCAGGCTGGTTTCGATAACACGCTTACACCTGGTTCATCGCTTGATGTCTCTGCTCCACTGATACAGGACGAGGTGGCTTTTGCAGGTAATCCGTCATTCCCGGCTGCAGGTATTGGCATTCGGTTCACCTCTGAGACGGAGTATGTGATTTACGATTTGGATGCCCCGCCAGCCGATCCGTCTGATCTGTCTGATCCATTGATTCTTGGGTCCGGAAAGCTGGACGGTGACTCGGATCGGACCGATAAGCTAGTGTTTCGAGGTGTCGCCTTGCAACTCGATGGGGCCGCCGTAGGTGGTGAGGTCATTGACGTCACGCTCACACCAGATTCGAACAAGCAGGGATTGCTCAACACTATCGCAGGGCTGAGAAAAGCACTGGAGGAGCCGGATACAGATGATGGCGGGGTGCGCGACGCTGTCGCCGTTTCCCTCACCAACCTCGACCACGGCATGGTCAGTGTCGACGCGGCGCGCGGCAATATCGGGGCGCGGCTGAATACGATCGAGACCACGCAAACGGATAACGAGGATGTCACGCTGGTCAACAAAGGCGTCCAGGCCGAGCTGCGCGAAGTGGACTACGCCGAGGCATTGTCCCGGTTATCCATGCAGACTGTCGTGCTCGAGGCAGCGCAGCAGAGCTACGTGAAGATCGCCGGTTTGAGCCTGTTCAACGCTATGCGATAGGCCGTCCAGCGGGGCGTGGATCACAGAACCGATGCCCCGATTTGACTTGCCAGTGTTGCGGCTTAAAGTGTCGATGCGGCGCATGGAGTACCGCGCCGGATAATTCCGACACTCAAAGGGACGTGAACCAATGACCAAGTCTTTTCTCTCTGCAGCGGTCTTCGCACTGCTCGCCAGCGTTTCCATCGGCAGCTACGCTGCTAAAGCTCAGCCTGCCGTCGAACCAGTAAAGGTTGCGGTAGCCGAAGCTGCGGCAGTTAACCTCAACTCGGCCGACGCCGAGACTCTGACCCGTGAGCTCAAAGGGATCGGTGCGACCAAGGCCAAAGCCATCGTTGAATATCGTGAAGCACATGGCCCATTCAGTTCGGTCGATGAACTGCTGGAAGTCAAAGGCATCGGCGCGGCGACTCTGGAAAAGAACCGAGCCAAGCTGAGCATCAACTGATCAGGTAGAGCCAGCGACAAAAAACCGGTCTTTCGACCGGTTTTTTTTATTTAAGCATTAATCCCAAGGCTGATAATTCTTGGCTACTCAACCGCCGCGAAAGCCTGAAACATTACGTAGCTGCGAACATAGCCAGTTCTGGCGTTGTCCTTATTAGAACGCTAAGAGGGTTCTGTGCGGGCTCTTTGACGCCAAATCGCCTTAGAAAAATATTGACATGTTACGGTTATGCACATTCTGAGGCCGGCTCGTTGCAAACTTTCACTATCGCTAAGTTTGTTAGCCGATGAATTCTTAAGTTATTGTTTTTTAAAGATTTTACTGGGGTGAGCAAAAACCCATCGATCTGATTGAAACCCGCATCAGGCGGGCGTTTGAGGCAATCATCCAGAATCTGTTCACAAGGTTATCCACAGCTTTTGTGGATAAGCCGCTAGGCCCAAATATGGCGGGCCTTTGAGAGAGGTAGCAGATGAAAGCACCTTGGAAATTTATGAAATATCTGCCGGTCGCACAGCGTGTTCTCGCCCATGGACGACTACCGGCGGTGCTCATTGCTGTAGCACGTAAGAGTTCGTCTCGTGGTGGGTTCGTCAAAGGACTCAAGGAAGACTTAGGTTTGCTCCAGGCGCTATGCGTAGCCTGGTGGAAAGGCGAGTACCGAGCGATTAGCAGGCCGGCCTTGGTAGCTGCAGTCGCCGGACTGCTGTACTTCCTTTCGCCCTTGGATGCGATACCAGACTGGCTTCCAGGGCTTGGATTCATTGATGACTTGGCTGTCCTTGGATGGGTGATGCGTAAGTGGTCTGATGAGTTGCAGGCGTTCCGCATTTGGCGAGATAGCCAATCGGCTGAGGTACAGGCAGAGATTGATCGCCTGCCAGCGTCGGACGAGCCCCTGGCTAAGGAGGTCAGCAGGCGCGAGCAGCGGCCGAACGTGAAGCGATACGACGAGAATTAATTCTTTAGTGCGCTTAAATGCGCACGTCCCTTTCACTCTTTAGTGCGGTCTCTTTGGCTAAAAATACACGCACAGGCTGTTAATATCCGTTTTTGGATTGAGCAGTGAGCGAAGTAGGAAATGAACCTTCAGGTCATCATGCGTGACGGTATGCCGGAGTATGCCGTACTGCCTTGGGATGAATATCAGTCTCTTCTGAAGGCCGTTGGCAGACCTGCTGCGGCGTTGGCCGACACTGGGGCTCCAGTCGCTCTGCCACGTTTCAGTGAACTATCCGCCATGCGGGAGGCCAAGGGGATAAGCCAGGGGGATTTGGCTCGTTCCGTCGGCATCAGCCCTGCCTACCTGGCACTTATCGAAAGCGGTGATCGTGACCCCGATGAGGCCATACGCCGCGCACTGGCCCGCGCGATGGAGATTACGGGATGGGAGCAGGAAGCCTGAGAGACGCTGCGGCGTCGATTCGCATCAGTCGACCGCATTGGCAGGCCTTGCTGGATGAGCTGGCTGGCGCGCGGCGGCAACGTCATCTGGTTACCTATCGTGCTCTGGTCGAGCGACTTGAGCTTCCGGTGCCCGCCATGCAGACATTGACGGCTGCACTAGAACACTTGGCGGCGCTTGATGCGCGCGCTGATCGCCCGTTGCGCAGCGCGCTGGTGATCAGTCAAGGCGCCAGCAGGCTACCTCGGACAGGCTTTTTTGAATGCGCCGCTCGCCTCGGGCGATTTTCAGGTTCTTCGGATGGGCCGGCTGCTGCCTCTTGGCATGCCGGAGAAGTCGCACGGGTATTTGAGTTCGATTACCCGGAGGTGCCGTGATGCTGCAGAAAATTCGGGCCCAAGCCGGTTACGTGATCGCACGCAAACTGATGGGCGCGCGCTGGGCTGTGCAGCAGCCAACGCTGTGGCGCTGGATGGAAGGCCAGTTTTCTCGTATGGCAGCGATCGGAAATACGAAAGCACAAAGTTTTTATGGCCACATCCTGCTTTTTCGCGGGCAGGGATACGGGGCCAGGAAAGAAGGCATCCGTTTGCTTCGCCTGGCTGCCGAGGGTGGTGACGCCAAAGCGGCTTATCAAATGGGCGTGGTCAGTCTCAGTGAGGACGCTACGCATGGCCCGGATGGCGTTCAAGCGGCGCATTGGTGGTCACTTGCCGTCAAGGCTGGACATCCTTTGGCCGCGACCCGTCTGGCTCAGCTGTACGCAGTTGGCGGTCACGGGCTTACGGCTGATAAACAACAGGCGGAACGCTACAAGGTCAGCGCCGCGAAACTCGGACTTTGATCGCCAGGCTGGCGCTGCTCCGCATCGATAGTGTGAAGACTAAAGCCGGGCTTCTGTTTGGCCTGGCGCTTGGCTTCGGAGGCCAGCGCGGCGAGGCATGCGGCGTCGAGTTCGGCAACGGGGTTTGGCCTGAGATGCACAGCACCAACCGAAAGTGAAAGCAAAGGATAGCGCTGCTGGCCGCCTTGCCGTCCCTCGGCAATGAAGCAACCTTGTGCGAGATGTTCGTTGCGGTAGAACGGCCGGCAACGCCGCTCGAACGCCTCGAACAGCCCGCGGATTCTTACTGGCCAGTCCTTTGAATTCATTACCAGCATGAAGTCATCGCCACCAATGTGGCCGACGAAGTCACAGCTCGAATCAACCTGCTCATCGAGGCAGTGAGCAAGACACAACAGGATTTCATCACCCTTGGCGTAACCGTAGAGATCGTTGAAAGGCTTGAAGTGATCGATGTCCACGTAGCAGATCACTGCTTCATGGCCTTGTCGTAACAGGCGCATCAGGCACTGCTGAATCGGCACGTTTCCGGGTAGCAGAGTTAGTGGATTGGCATGGCGCGCCTGTTGGATCTTCATTTCAGTGATCAGCTTGAGCACGTCGATTACCCGCCCCAATCCGTGATAACAACCGTTGCAGGTAATCACGAAGTCTTCATCGATGCGCTGCCGGGCTCGGCTGGTCAGCAGCCGACTGACTTGTTGCAGGGATTGGCCTAGTTCTACCGCGAGAAAGTCATCGCTCATCAGTCTGCTGATGGGTTTGCGCGCCAGCAGGTCGGTTGCGAAGGGCTTGAGCAGGGCGTCGGAGAGCAGGCTTCGATGGACGATGCCGACTGGAGTGTTCATCGCGTCGACCACCGCGACGGAGTTCAGATTCGCCTGCAGACGGAACAGCTCCAGCACATCGGCTATCGGGTGCGAGGCGGCAACCGAAGATTGTTTCAGTACCAGCGCGGACAGGTCTGGACTGTCCTCGTCGAGCTCCCCGCCGTTGTTGTCGGTGTTCGGAAGGAGAACGGCTACATCGGTGCCTGGTTCTTCTACGGGTCGACCCAGCAGATAACCCTGCACCAGATCGATGCCCATGTCCGACAAGATCCTGAGCTCTTCGCTCAGCTCGATACCTTCGGCAATTACCTGTGCTCGCGACGCTCTCGCAATCTTCATGATTGATTCGACGAACTCGCGTTTGACGGCGTCCCGGTGAATACCGTCAATGAAGTAGCGATCGATTTTGACGTAATCCGGGCGCAGCTCCGACCACATGCGCAGGCTGGAGTAGCCGGCGCCCAGGTCATCCAGCGCGATGGAGAATCCCATGTCGCGATAGTGATGCAGCGCCGCGTCAAGCAGTCCGAAATCGTCGGTAGGTGTCTGCTCGGTCAGCTCAATCACTACCTTGGCTGCAGGGATGCCATATTTCTGCAGAAGCTCCAGGGTGCGGCCCGGTTTATGAGTGGCGTCGAGCAAGGTTTCCGGCGACGCATTGAGGAACAATTTTCCCTGCAGCTGTTGCTGGCTGTAGCGGCGGCAGGCATTTTCGCGGCAAGTCATTTCCAGGTCGTTGAGCCGACCCGCGTGGCGAGCTGCGGCGAGCAGATTGATTGGCGAGTGAAGCGGCGTATTTGAGGGGCCGCGTGTCAACGCCTCATAGCCGAGAATACGTCGCTCGGAGAGCGAAACAATGGGCTGGAAGAGGGTGGTGATGTCGCCGTGAGCGAGGATGTTATCCAGCGTGCTCAACTGCTCGGTGACGGTCATGGTGGTCTCGTCGGGGGTTGTTGAAATGCAAAGGGCCGCACAAATGGCGGCCCTTCGTATTTCACGACGCGATGATGTCATTTTGATGACATTGCGGTGCTACCGCTCGACAGAACCGTTCTTGGCCATCGCGTCCTGAAGCCCTAGATAGTCCAGCAGGATTCGCCCGCTCTCGGAGAGATAGGCGTCATCCTCGGGCTTGATCTTCTTTTCTTCAATTTGCGGTGTTGTTTCATCTTCCCGTTCGAGCTTGGCCAGCGGTTCCTCGCCTTTGGCCTTGCGCAGCGCGTTTTCGAGCGCAAGCTGGCGCTTCTCGATGCGCTGCTGCTGCGCCCGTCGTTTCTCTTCGTTGAGGCTCACGCTGGTCTCGTGCATGAGTTCCTGAGTCAGGGCGAGACGATCACGGGTGAATACGAAGTCGGGATTTTCACCGGTGCGTGCTTCGTGGCGCGCCTTGAGCTCAGCAAGAAATGGTTTGAATGGATTTATGTCCGGGTTGACTGCGGCGCGAATGCTGTCCCATGGCAGCGCCTCGGGTAGCGCGCTTTCGCCGATTTCCTTGGTGTCGACTTCGGCCGGATAGGAGATGTCCGGAATCACGCCCTGGTGCTGGGTGCTTTGCCCCGATACTCGATAGAACTTGGCGAGCGTGAGCTTCAATTCACCATGATTGAGTGGCTGCACGGTTTGCACGGTGCCCTTGCCGAAGGTCTGGCCACCGACAATCAGTGCTCGATGGTAGTCCTGCATGGCGCCAGCGAAAATCTCCGAGGCTGATGCAGACAGCCGGTTCACCAGCACGGCCAGCGGCCCCTTGTAGAAGGCTCCGACCTGCTCGTCCGCAAGGACATCGACACGACCATCACTATTACGAACCAGCACGGTCGGACCCTGATCGATGAACAGGCCGGTCAGCTCGGTAGCTTCTTGAAGCGAGCCGCCGCCATTGTTTCGCAGGTCAATGACGACGCCGTCGACCTTTTCCTCCTCCAGCTCGGTCAACAGTTTTTTTACGTCCCGGGTAGTGCTCTTGTAATTCTCGTCTCCGGCGCGAAGTGCTTTGAAGTCGAGATAAAACGCCGGAATCTCGATGATGCCAAGTTTGTACTCTCGGCCGTCGTGCTCGAGGTGGAGCACCGATTTCTTCGCCGCTTGTTCTTCGAGCTTGACGGCCTCGCGGGTAATGGCCACGACCTTGCTGCTTTGATCGTTAGGCGCGTTGCTTGCCGGAATGACTTCGAGGCGAACAACCGAACCCTTGGGTCCACGGATCAGTTTTACTACCTCATCAAGGCGCCAGCCGATAACGTCGACTATCTCTTCGTTATTTTGGCCAACGCCGATGATCTTGTCGGCGGGCGCAATTTGCTTGCTCTTCTCGGCAGGTCCGGCTGGAACCAGGCGCACCACCTTGACGTGCTCGTTATCGCTCTGCAGCACGGCGCCAATGCCTTCCAGCGATAGGCTCATATTGATGTCGAAGTTTTCCGCATTGTCGGGCGAAAGATATTGGGTGTGCGGATCGTAGGATTGCGCGAACGCGTTGATGTAAGTTTGAAATACATCTTCGCCACGGGTCTGCTCCAGGCGCGATAGCTGGTTCTTGTAGCGCTTAGTGAGTAGCTCCTCGATGGCCTTGGGTTCCTTGCCAGCGATCTTCAATCGCAGCACCTCATCCTTGACGCGTTTGCGCCAGAGCTCATCGAGTTCCGCAGCGTCTTTGGGCCAGGCGGCATTCTCGCGATCGACGAGCAATTCTTCGTCAATGCTGAAATCGAAGCTGTCCACGCCTTTTTCAAGCAGGCTCAAAGCGTATTGAAGTCGGCCTTGCAAGCGCTCCAGATGGACTTTGTAAATTGCAAAGCCGGGTTCGAGGTTGCCGTTCTTCAGGAAATTGTCGAATTCGCTGCGCCAGGCCTCGAACTCCGCCAAGTCGCCGGCTGTGAAATAGCTGCGCGATGGATCGAGCATTTCGATATAGCTGTCGAAGATCTTTGCCGAGCGGGCGTCGCTGAGCGGCGGCTTGTTGTAATGATGGCGCTTGAGCAGCTCGACCACGTTGAGGCTGGCAATGACCTGGTCACGGTCGGGTTGCAGATAATCCCAGTCATGTCCGTCGGCTGGTTTGGCCAGGATAGAGCTGGCCTGAAGACCTAGCAGCAGGGCTAGAAAACCAGCAGTCAATGATCGTTTCATTTCCAAGGGGCGACGCAAGGCTGGGTAATAACGCATATTAGGCCATCAATCAGGCGCCGGACGGGGGCCGCCCAGCGGAAAAAACAGCAGCCCGATGGTACCTGGCGGCTAGCACGCCGTGATGGAGATCGCGCCAGGCTGACAGGGCGAACCCCGGCCAAGACCTTTACCGGATCGGTAAACGATGGTTTTAGACGGGTGTAGCGCTATGTAGCCTGACGCAGCATTCATCAACGGCCTGCACTGCCGACGAGTAACGGTTGAGCGGGCGCAGGTACGAACCACTATGGAGGCAGCATGAAGGCATTGCAAGGCGTTGAAGGACAGGTCGAGTGGGCAGAGCGCGCGGCTCCGGCGTGCGGTGAAGGGCAGGTGAGGATTCGGGTGGCGGCGGCGGGCCTGAACCGGGCGGATCTGTTGCAGCGCGCCGGTCATTATCCACCACCACCGGGCGTGACCGATATTCTTGGCTTGGAATGCGCCGGGGTGATCAGCGAAGTAGGTGCCAACGTTTCGCACAAGATTGGCGACCGGGTTTGCACATTGCTGGCAGGTGGCGGCATGGCGGAGGAGGTCGTGGTCGACGGCCGTCACGTGCTTCCGGTTCCGCAGGGACTATCCCTGACGGAGGCTGCGGTGATCCCAGAGGTCTATTCCACCGCCTGGCTGAATCTGTTTCGCCTGGGCGCGCTACAGCCTGGCGAAAAGGTCCTGTTGCATGCTGGTGCCAGTGGCGTCGGTTCGGCCGCGATTCAGCTCTGCAAAGCGTTCGATAATCCGTGCTGGGTCAGTGTCGGTTCGGCTGAACGTCTGGCCTATTGCGAATCGCTGGGTGCGCGTGGCGGCGTGCTGCGAGAGGAGTCGCTGGAAGCGCTTCGCGATTTCGGACCGTTTGACATGATCCTAGATCCGGTCGGCGCCAAGTACGCGGCAATCAATACACAGCTGCTCGCAACGGACGGGCGTTGGGTAATCATCGGTCTGATGGGTGGGCGCAAAGCGGAGATGGATCTGGCTGGTCTTCTGGCCAAGCGCATCCAGCTGATTGGCTCGACGCTGCGCAGCCGCAACGCCGATTACAAAGCCGGCTTGCTGGCGGAAATGTATGAGAAGTTGTGGCCGCTGTTTGCTGACAAGACGTTATCGCCCCGGTTGGAGCTCAGTTTTCCGATTCGCGATGCCGAGGCCGCATTTGCTGCCCTAGCCAGTAACCAAGTCTCTGGCAAGGTCGCGTTGGTAATTGACGATAGCCTGCAATAAGCGACTCAGGCGCGTATTACGCGCCTGGATGTGCTGCGATCAAGGGAGCTCTGCGCTCGAATAGAATGCGCTGAGTACCTTCACCAAGTGCGCCAGGTCCTGACTGCCAGCTAGCTCACGAATGGAATGCATGCCAAAGGTCGGCAGGCCAATATCCACGGTCCGCACGCCAAGCTGGCTGGCCGTAATGGGGCCGATGGTTGAGCCGCAACCCATGTCGCTACGGGTGACGAAGCTTTGTACCGATACCTCGTTCTCCAGGCAGAGATGGCGGAAGAAACCGGCGGTTTCGCTGCTGGTGGCGTAACGCTGATTGCTGTTGACCTTGATCACTGGACCGGCGTTGAGTTTTGGCCCGTGGTTGCCGTCATGCTTGTCGATGTAGTTGGGGTGCACCGCATGCGCGTTATCGGCTGAAATCAGCAGTGAGCGGTTGATGCTGCGCTGAAATGCTTCGCCTTCGGGCAACACGCGACGTAGCACCTGCTCCAGGAAAGGCCCGTCCGCACCGCACATCGAGGAGGAACCCACTTCCTCGTGATCGGTGCAGACCAGTACGCAGGTTTCCTCCGAGCTAGCTCGCAACAGCGCTTGCAGCCCAGCGAAGCATGACAATAGGTTGTCCAGTCGGGCACCGGCAATAAACTCACCGTTGAGGCCGATGACCGCGGCGGACTGGGTGTCGTAGAAACTCAACTCGAAATCCAGCACCACGTCGGCGACCAGGCCGTGTTCGCGGCTGAGCTGGTCGGCCAGTAACGCCCGGAAATCCGGGCTTTCCTCGCTGGCGATCTGCGCCAATATAGGCGGTAGCTCGTTCTGCGGATTGATCGCCCAGCCCTGGTTGGCTTCGCGGTTGAGGTGAATGGCGAGACTCGGGATTACGGCGATCGGTAGCTTGAAATCGATCAGCTGGCTTTCGATCCGACCGTCGCGACTGTAGGTGACGCGCCCGGCCAATGACAGATCGCGGTCGAACCAGGGCGCCAGTAGCGCGCCGCCATAGACTTCCACGCCCAGCTGCCAAAACCCTTGGCGCTGCAGTTCCGGCTGCGGCTTGACCCGCAAGCAGGGACTGTCCGTGTGGGCGCCAACCAGGCGCATCCCATGCTCGATAACCGACTTGCTGCCAAGCTGGAAAGCAATGATCGCGGAGTCGTTACGGGTGACGTAATAACGACCGCCAGGCTCGGTGTGCCACGTCTCGCTTTCGTCCAGCGCCTCGTACCCGGCTGCCTGCAAATTGCGGGCGAGACTACGAGTGGCATGAAACGGTGTGGGAGAGGCCTTGAGGTAATCGATCAGACCCTGGTTGAGTTCTTCGCGCATGATTGGCTCCAGACGGCAATGTCTCGGAGTTTATCGTATTGGGAAGCCTCAGGAGGCTAGGGACTGCGCAGAACGCATCAGGCAACGAAGATGTGGGCTGCCTTTTGTTCAGCCTCCAGCCTCAGCGGCTTCCTAGAAGGGTGCCGGGCAATCGAAGCGTAAACGCACGCCCGTTTGCGGGTGGGTCAGAGCGAGCATGCTGGCGTGCAGGCATAACCGATCATGTGCGGCCAACGCTTGTTCGTGTGCATAGAGGCGGTCGCCGAGCAGCGGATGACCGATCGATAGCATATGCACGCGCAGCTGATGCGAGCGTCCGGTGATCGGTGTCAATTCGACTTGACTGTAATGACCGCAGCGTTCGAGTACGCGCCAGTAAGTCAGTGCGTGCCTACCCAGCTCATGGTCTACGACGTGCCGCGGTTTGGTCGGCGGATCGTAGCGCAGCGGCAGGTCGATGCTTCCAGTGTCCTGTTCCGGCTCGCCCCAGCACAGCGCGGTGTAGGCCTTTTCCGTCTCGCGATCATGGAACTGTCGTGACAGCTCGCGATGAGTGTCCGCGTCGCGCGCTAGTACGATCAGGCCGGAGGTTTCCCAGTCCAGACGATGGACGGTACGAGCTTCCGGGTAGCCGTTCTCCTGCAATCGGGTAACCAGGCAATCCTTGTTGTCATCGGCGCGGCCGGGGACGGAGAGGAGCAGGGTGGGCTTGTTGATCACCAGCAGGGCGACGTCCTGATAGACGATCTGGATGTTGCTCAGCGGCATCTGCATTTCCGATTAACAAAGACGGCGACCCGTGGGTCGCCTTCCGCCAGAAGTGTTACTGAAAATCTGTTTTGGATCTCGCGAGCTAGAGCCCTGCAAGGCAAAAACAGGCGAGGAAGCGGAGTTTACTGTTGTAAATGAGCATTCCGAGCCTGTTTTTAACGCAGCAGGGCCGACGCGCAGCAGATACAGACAGATTTTTAACGATCCGGCAGCGTAATGTTCAGCTCGAGGATCGAACAGCTGCCCTGATCTTCCAGGGCGACCTGAACCTGATCGCTGTCGATGTTGACGTACTTGCGAATCACCTCGACCAGTTCCTTCTGCAGGGCTGGTAGGTAATCCGGCTGTGTACGCTGGCCGCGCTCATGGGCGACGATGATCTGCAGGCGTTCCTTGGCGATGTTGGCAGGCGTTTCCTTCTTCTTGCGTTCACGAAAGAAGTCGAGGAGGTTCATTCGCGGCCTCCAAACAGGCGTTGCAGGAAGCCCTGCTTCTTCACGTCAAGGAAGCGATGATCCACATCCTTGCCCAGCAGTCGGTCGACGGCGTCGCTATAGGCCTGGCCGGCGTCGCTCTGGTCATCGAGGATGACCGGTACACCCTGGTTGGATGCCTTGAGTACAGCTTGGGACTCAGGGATAACGCCCAGCAGGCGGATAGACAGGATTTCTTCGACATCCTCGACGCCGAGCATTTCGCCTTTGACTACCCGTTCAGGGTTGTAGCGGGTCAGTAGCAGATGTTCCTTGATCGAATCTTCACCGTTTTCAGCGCGGCGGGACTTGCTCGCCAGCAGACCGAGCATACGATCCGAATCGCGAACCGAGGACACTTCGGGGTTGGTCACGACGATGGCTTCATCGGCGAAATACATCGCCAGGTGTGCACCTTTCTCGATACCGGCAGGGGAGTCGCAAATGACGAACTCGAAGGTTTTGGCCAGCTCGTCGATTACCTTGCCGACGCCTTCGAGTGTCAGAGCGTCCTTGTCACGAGTCTGGCTGGCGGCCAGTACATAAAGGTTCTCGAGACGCTTGTCTTTGATCAGGGCCTGGGTGAGGGTGGCGTCGCCCTGAATGACGTTGACGAAGTCATACACCACACGGCGCTCGCAACCCATGATCAGGTCCAGGTTACGCAGGCCAACGTCGAAGTCGACGATGACGGTCTTGTGGCCGCGCAGGGCGAGGCCGGTACCGATGGCGGCGCTGGTAGTGGTTTTACCGACGCCACCTTTGCCGGAAGTGACTACGAGGATCTTGGCCAAGGTGATTCACCCTAAATATGGAAATCGGGACCGTAGCCGATTCGGCTCACGGTAAGCCCGTTTTGGTGCTTGAAAATTCGCGGAAGTATCCGTTAAAGGCGGGTGATGTTCAACACGTCGCCAGATAGCTTCATCTGTACTGCTTCGGTCCATAAAGGATCGCGCCGCAGGTCTTCTGCGACCTTGTACTGACCGGCGATGGAGACCATCTCGGCGGCGAGCTGCTGGCAGAATATTCGCGCGTTGGTGTCGCCCTTGATGCCGGCGAGGGCGCGCCCGCGCAACGGACCGTAGACATGGATGTTTCCATCGGCGAGAAGTTCCGCGCCTGGGCTGACAGCGGCAAGTACGACCAGATCGCCGCCCTGGGCATAGACCTGTTGGCCGCCGCGGATCGGCGTGGTGACGACGCGAGTAGGCCGGTAGGCCGGTTCGGCGGGCTTGGCCGGTTGCGCAGCGGCCTTGCTGGAGATGTCCAGCTTGCGTTCCTTGGCTCCAGACGGCGGTAATACGGGTAGATCAAGCGCGCCTGCTGCTGCGATGATCTGCGGGTCGCCGGCACGTAGCGCCAGAGTACGCAGGCCGTGCTTGCGGCAGAGAGCGATGAGCGCGGGAAGATCGAGATCGCAGTTGGCCGGAAGCTTGTCCAGCGCGAGCACCAACGGCGTGTTGTTGAAAAAGTCCGGTGCTTGTTCGACCTTCACGGCGAGCTGCCGATCGAGACGCTCCAGGTCGTTCTGTGCCAGTTCCAGTATGGTGATGGCCAGCATGCTGCCCTTGAGCTGGAATACGGGGGCTTGGTCGGAAAGATCGGCTTGGCTCATGGTCTGCCTGCTGCGGTAAATGGCGAGGACTTATAGCGGGGCAAGCCGCGGCCTGCAAGTGCCGTCAGCCTGATCGGACGGATGCCGTGCATCGAGACGCAGCCGCATGCGTAGGCGATTTATCGCTAGAATGCGCGCTTTTACCGGTTCGAGCTTGCTGATGGATCGTCCTCGTTTTCACACATCCTTTCTTCATCCACGTTTCTGGCTGCTTTGGCTGGGCCTGGGTTTGTTGTGGCTGGTGGTCCAGCTGCCTTATCGGGCATTGCTGCTACTTGGGCGCGGCCTCGGTGCGCTGATGTATCGTGTTGCCCGTTCGCGTCGACATATTGCGCGGCGCAACCTGCAATTGTGTTTCCCCGAGATGAACGAGAAAGAGCGCGAGCGGCTGTTGCGCGAGAACTTCGCCTCGACCGGTATCGCCTTTTTTGAAATGGCCATGAGCTGGTGGTGGCCAAAGGCGCGCTTGCAGCGATTGGCGCAAATCGAGGGTCTGGAGCATCTGCAGCAGGCGCAGGCCGAGGGGCAGGGCGTAATCCTTATGGCGCTGCATTTCACCACGCTGGAAATCGGCGCAGCCTTGTTGAGTCAGCGTCACACCATCGACGGCATGTATCGCGAGCACAACAATGCGGTGTTCGACTTCGTCCAGCGACGCGGGCGCGAGCGGCACAATCTAGATGCCAGCGCCATCGAACGTGAAGACGTACGGGCGATGCTCAAGGTACTGCGTGCCGGTCGGGCTATCTGGTATGCGCCGGATCAGGATTACGGACGCAAGCAAAGCCTTTTCGTCCCCTGGTTCGGCATTAATGCAGCAACCGTGACGGCTACTACCAAGTTTGCCCGCCTCGGCAAGGCGCGTGTCGTTCCGTATACGCAGGAGCGCCTTGGCGATGGCTCCGGCTACAGATTGGTGATTCATCCGCCGCTGGCTGATTTCCCCGGTGAAAGCGAGGAAGCCGACTGCCGACGCATCAACGAGTGGGTCGAAGACGCGGTTCGGCAACGTCCTGAACAATACCTTTGGGCTCACCGCCGCTTCAAGACGCGCCCGGTGGGTGAGCCGAGTCTTTACCGTAAGCTGCCGAAAAAGCCCATCACTCCGTAAGAATGCCGTCGCGGAAATCGCGCAAGGCCTGTTCGATCTCCTCCCGGCTGTTCATCACGAAGGGACCGTACTGGACGATCGGCTCGCCTATGGGATGGCCTGCCAGAAGCAGCACACGAGCCCCCTGGCCGGTTGTCAGCTCCAGCTCGCCCTGCTCGGACAGCCTGGCCAGCTGATTCCTGGCAATGCTTTGCCCAGCAACCGAAATTTCGCCCTCGAACACATAAAGCATCAGCCGATGCCCATCGGCAATTCTCGGGCTTATGCGAGCGCCGGCAGGCATGTGCAAATCGAACAGCTGCGGGTCGGTGTCTGGTCGTTGCACTGCGCCTGGCTGCTCGATGCCTTCGGCCTGGAATCGCCCAGCGATGATCACCGCTTCGACGCCGCTCGACAGCCTGACATGAGGTATTTCCGCAGGCGCGAAGTCCCGGTAGTCCGGGTCGCTCATCTTGCTTTTCGCCGGTAGGTTCAGCCACAGCTGAAAGCCACGCATCACGCCGCGTTCCTGCTGCGGCATTTCACTGTGAACCACCCCGCGCGCCGCAGTCATCCATTGCACGCCGCCGCTTTCGAGCAAGCCGACATTGCCCAGGTGGTCTTCGTGGCGCATGCGGCCCTCGATCATGTAGGTGATCGTTTCGAAGCCGCGGTGCGGGTGCGGCGGGAAGCCAGCGATGTACTCATCCGGGTTGTCCGAGCCGAACTCGTCGAGCATCAGAAAGGGATCGAACCGCTCCGGCGTGGCGCCGCCGAACAGGCGGGTCAGGCTTACACCGGCGCCGTCAGAGGTGGCGCGGCCGGTGCTGATGGCGAGAATTTCACGTATGGGCATGACAGGTCACTCCGCTGCTGATTGAGCGAAGATTACCTCTCACTAGCCGATCGAAAGATGCGAAATTCCTGTGCTTCCAATCGAAGCATTCGATTACTCCTCGATTTGCAGCTCCCGCGCCCGAGTGTAGACGTAGCGGACTTTTTCGTACTCGAAGGGCGAGTTGAGCTGGCCATAGCGAAGATTCGTGGTGTGACGGATGTCGATCAGCCGCAGCGCGGTAAGGCCGAACTCGCCGCCGCTGGCCTCGGCGTAGTTGAAATAGTCGACCTGCTGCTCGATTCCGAAATCTGCTACCTGCCCGGCGGTGTCCCGCAGATTCGACGGGCCAAGCGCCGGAAGAATCAGATAGGGCCCGTGCGGGACGCCATAAAAGCCTAATGTCTGGCCGAAGTCCTCGTTGTAACGTGGGAGCCCCATCAACGTGGCCGGGTCCCAGATGCCGCCTACGCCGAGGATCGTGTTGAACAGCAACCGCGCCGTGGTACTCATCGCTCGCTCGCCCTTGAGTTGCGCAACGCTGTTGAACAGCGTCGGTATCTCGCCGAGGTTGTCGAAAAAGTTGCTCACGCCGGTGCGCACGATACGCGGGGTGACATAACGGTAGCCGCGGACCACCGGCAGCATCACCCACTGATCCAGGCGATAGTTGAAGTAATACATGCGCCGGTTCAGCGACTCCCAGGGATCATAGATGTTCAGGGCGTCGAAGGTGGCGCGCTCGAACTCGTGCTGGTCCAGCCCCGGGTTGAACTCCAAATTGCGCAGCGGATGGGTGAAACCGTCCTCATCGGCAATTGGCGTCTGGGCATGGGCGATGCCGCTAGCCAGTAACAGCAGTGCAAGCAGTTGACGTCTAACCACGGAAGAACTCCAGCATGTCTTGGGCGTTGACCCGGTAATTGAGGTTGCCGCAATGGCCTCCTCGTGGGTAGAGCGTCATGCGGTCGCCGAATGTCCGTCGCAGGAAGCCGAGATCGCCGGCGCCGAGGATGATGTCGTCAGCGTTGTGCATGACAGCGATCTTCGGGCTCGTACGCAGGTAATCTTCCAGTGCGTAAAGGCTGACCTGGTCTATTAGCTGTGCCAGGCTCCCGCCGTCCTGCTGAGCGCGCCACATGGGGATGAGCTGTTCGGTGATGTAGCAATCGAAGTCACAGAGCAGCGCACTGCGAAAGAACGGCTCGAGGCTGGTGCCCTCGTCGATCGGGTACTCGGGTGGCACGATCAGTCCGCGTCGGTTGATCAGATCGGAAGTGAAGACAATGTCGGCAGCGGAAAAGCGGAACACCGAGCCGATCAGCATCGCCATTTGCTCGTCGGTCAGTCGCAGGGCCGATTGCTGGAAGTCGAATAGCATGGCCTCATCGAGGTTGATCGCACCTTTCTCACGGTAGTAGCGCGTGAGCTTTTCCAGAATGACCTCATAAAAGGTGGTTGTGCTGTCGATCGCCTCGACCTGGGTCTGCACCAGCTTGTCGAGATTGTTGATGGAGGTGTAGAGGTTCACCGGCGGGTTGAGCATCAGCACCCGCTTGAAGTTGAAGCTCTGTCGGGTCTCGTCGAGTTTGCTGACGAAAGCTGCATTGAGCGCGCCGAGGCTGTAGCCGGTGAGATTGAATTCGGTTACCGGCAGGTCATGCTGCTGCGCCCGGACCGCCTGCATTACTCGATACAGGTCCTTGGCATCGCCAGGGCTGTAGCCTGGGGTGGCGTAGCGCGAGGCGGCGGCGATGAAGTCGAAGCTGGTCGGCGAGGACAGCTGTACCACGTGGTAGCCAGCCCCGTAAAACAATCGCTTCAGCGACTCGGTTTTTGCCGACGCGTAGCTCGCACCAGTGCCGGAAATGATGAACATCAGCGGGGCAGGGCCGGGTTGCCGAGCCAAGCGGTAGGTCAGCCGCGTAACTGCCCAGAAGTTTTCCGGCAGGATGAATTCGCGTTCGGGGCGCAACCGCAGGCTGTAGTCCGCCTGATCGATGTCGTCATCGCTGGGTACGTCGGCGCGCAACGCGGTGGGAGTCGTGGCGATCGTCGCTTCGAATGGGTTGCTCAACGGGTAGCCATACTCCTCGATGCTGATATCCGCAGCGTGGGCAGGCATTACGACCAGCGTGAGCAACGCGGTCAGGCACATCAGCAATCGCATGAAGGGTTTCTCCGGTGACGGCTTTGAGTGGTCGAAAAGCTCGGGATGCTTCGGGTTCAGCCGCTGATTGTACGGGTTGTAGTCGTCGCCGAATCTTGGCGTGGCAGGCTTCGGGCGACGCCATCAGCGTTCTGGTCATTGAGCCCTTGCGATAGCACGCTCGGCGCAAGCGCGCCCATCATTGACCACAATTAAGCCGTCTGGTTGCGCTGAGTGCCAGCCGAGATGGCAAAAAGCCTGTTCACGGTGCGCTACGACTGAGACCGTAGCGATTAACGAAGCTGGAAGGCTAGGGCGCATCTACCCAAGCCGCGTCCTATTTGCCGCCGCTGCGAACCGAATCAGGCCTGATGATGCAGCCAGGCATGGGCGGGAATTGCGCCGCGCGCGCGCTGACGCTTATCCAGGCGCTGCCAGATCTTCTCGTGAAAATAGAAGCCCACCGAATTGCAGAGCGGTTCGATCGCTGCTACCAGACCACCCGCAGCGAGGCTTCCAGTCAAGGCATAGGTCACCGAAAAGGCGATGCAGAAGTGCATCAAGGTGAAGGTTATGGTCTTGGTCATGGGCGGCTCCGAGCAGTAATCGAGAATTGTTCTCTGTTGTTGTGAAGTCTGGCCCCGCCATGCTGCGGTGAGAAATCGTCGCGTTTGATGGCCGGCATAGGCGTGTTCTATGCCGACTCGCAATGCTGCTAGATGCGTCTATTCCGGCTGTTTCGCAAAAGAAAAACCAGACTATGGTCGAGTGGTGTTCGCTCTGTCGGGCTCTAAAGTAGCCACCTGCCCTCATCAGTGGGCGGAGATCGTGTGGAGACAGTCAATTGAATAACGAAAATATCTACCGGCAGATCTATGCCAATCCGCGCTTCCAGGAACTGGTCACAAAGCGCAACCGTTTCGCATGGCTGCTGTCGGCCGTCATGCTCGGTGTCTACCTCGCCTTCATTCTTGTGATCGCGTTCGAACCCGCGATTCTCGGTGTTCCGCTTGCCGCCAATACAGTCACCACCTGGGGCATCCCGGTGGGCGTCGGTGTGATCTTCATGGCGTTCATTCTCACGGGCGTTTACGTCCAGCGCGCCAATGGCGAGTTCGATCGTATCAACCAGGAAATCCTCAACGAGGCTCAGCAATAATGATTGTGCGTCTATTGATGGCAGCCGCTCTGCTGGCTGCCTCGCCCGTGTTGTTCGCCGACGCCCTGACCGGCGACGTGCAGAAGCAGGCGATCAACTACACGGCGATCGCCATGTTCGTTGCGTTCATCGTGTTCACCATGGGTATCACCAAGTGGGCGGCCAAGCGCAACACGTCCACCTCCGACTACTACACCGCTGGTGGCAGCATCACAGGTTTTCAGAACGGTCTGGCGATTGCCGGCGACTTCATGTCCGCGGCGTCCTTCTTGGGTATTTCTGCGCTGGTTTACACCAGTGGCTACGATGGTTTGATCTACTCAATCGGATTCCTGGTCGGCTGGCCGATCATCCTGTTTCTGATGGCCGAACGCCTGCGTAACCTGGGCAAGTTCACCTTCTCGGACGTGGCGTCCTATCGCCTCGGCCAGACCCAGATTCGCATTCTGTCTGCATTCGGCTCCCTGATCGTGGTGGCCTTCTACCTGATCGCGCAGATGGTTGGCGCCGGCAAGCTGATTCAGTTGCTGTTCGGCCTCGACTACTACGTCGCGGTGGTTCTGGTTGGCGTGCTGATGGTCATGTACGTGCTGTTCGGCGGCATGCTGGCAACGACCTGGGTGCAGATCATCAAAGCGGTTCTGCTGCTGTCCGGTGCCAGTTTCATGGCAATCATGGTGATGAAGGCGGTCAACTTCGACTTCGGCAGCCTGTTCGCCGAAGCGGTGAACATCCATGAGAAAGGCGCTGCGATCATGAGCCCTGGCGGCCTGGTTTCCGACCCGATCTCCGCAATCTCTCTCGGTCTGGCGTTGATGTTCGGCACCGCGGGTCTGCCGCACATCCTGATGCGCTTCTTTACCGTTGCCGATGCCAAGGAAGCGCGCAAAAGCGTGTTCTACGCCACCGGCTTCATCGGCTACTTCTACATCCTGACGTTCATCATCGGCTTCGGCGCGATCCTGCTGGTCAGCACCAATCCGGAATTCAAGGACGCAGCGGGCGCCATCGTTGGCGGCACCAATATGGTTGCCATCCACCTGGCCAACGCCGTTGGCGGCAACCTGTTCCTCGGCTTCATCTCCGCGGTGGCCTTCGCAACCATCCTAGCGGTGGTGGCTGGCCTGACCCTGGCGGGCGCCTCGGCGGTTTCCCATGACCTTTACGCCTGCGTGATCAAGAAGGGCAAGGCCAAGGAAGCGGAAGAGATGCGCGTCACCAAGATCACCACGCTGACTCTGGGCGTCGTCGCGATCCTGCTGGGCATCATCTTCGAGAAGCAGAACATCGCGTTCATGGTGGGCCTGGCGTTCTCCATCGCGGCCAGCTGCAACTTCCCGGTGCTGTTCCTTTCCATGTACTGGAAAGGCCTGAGCACTCGCGGTGCGCTGATCGGTGGCTCGCTGGGCTTGGCTACTGCGCTGATCCTGACCATCATCAGCCCGACCGTATGGGTCGACGTGTTCGGTTATGCCGAGGCGATCTTCCCCTATAAGTATCCAGCGCTGTTCTCGATGATCGTCGCGTTCGTGGGGATCTGGTTCTTCTCGGTCACCGACAAGTCCAAGGCGGCGGGTCTCGAACGCGAGCGTTTCTTCGCGCAGTTCGTCCGCTCCCAAACCGGCCTGGGTTCCAGTGGCGCAGTAGCCCACTGATAGCGGGTCGAGCATCGAACGAAAGGCAGCCTGCGGGCTGCCTTTCGTCGTTTTCGGCACTGGCGAAGACGCTCTGGGCTGAATGTCGGTAGCGTCAATCGGGTGCGGAACATGCCTGTCATTCAGCATTTCGATAGAGGCCGGAGCCGGCGTCCGCTTTCGCTAGACTCGGTGCAACCCAACGAACAAAAGGTTACAAACGATGCAAAACCGCATGATGGTCACTGGCGCCGGTTCCGGTCTGGGTCGCGAGATTGCCTTGCGCTGGGCGCGTGAAGGTTGGCAACTGGCGCTTTCCGATGTAAATGAGGCCGGCCTGGCCGAAACCTTGAAAATGGTTCGTGAAGCGGGTGGCGATGGCTTTACCCAGCGCTGCGACGTGCGCGACTACAGCCAACTGACGGCGTTGGCTCAAGCCTGCGAGACCAAGCTCGGCGGTATCGACGTGGTGGTGAACAACGCCGGTGTCGCATCTGGAGGCTTCTTCGAAGAGCTGTCGCTGGAAGACTGGGATTGGCAGATTGCAATCAACCTGATGGGCGTGGTCAAGGGATGCAAGGCCTTCCTGCCACTGGTTCAGAAGAGTCAGGGCAAAATCATCAATATCGCGTCCATGGCGGCGCTGATGCAGGCGCCGGGGATGAGCAACTACAACGTGGCCAAGGCCGGTGTGGTGGCGCTGTCCGAGAGTTTGCTGGTTGAGTTGAAGCAGCAGGACGTCGGCGTCCACGTGGTCTGTCCCTCATTCTTCCAGACCAACCTGATGGACTCCTACCGGGGCCCGACGCCGAACATGAAGGCGCAGATCAGCAAGTTGCTCGAAGCGTCACCGATTACCGCCGCCGACATCGCTGACTACATGTACCGTCAGGTTGCCGAAGGTGTGTTCATGATCCTGCCTCACGAAGAGGGGCGCATGGCCTGGAAAATCAAACAGCAAAACCCGCAGGCAATCTACGATGAGATGGCCGCGCTGGCGCAGAAGAAGCGCAGCAAGAGCAAAACCTGACTGGTGAGTCGATTAGGGTCTGTTGCCGTTTCGTTCGCGGCCGCGCCGGAGCCTGTTTTTTCGCGAGGCAAGGCCGCGCCCGCTCCCGGCGGGCTTGCGGCATTCACTCCATCCATGGAGATCGCACAAGAAGCGAAGTTTGGTCGTTCCAAATAAGCGACGAGAAACGCAGCAACGCGGCTAGCGACGAAACGGCAACAGACCCTAGGCTTGCCCGAGCAGGGGGGCGGGAGTAGGGTTGCCAGTCCGCTCCGCTCCTAACCTCATGGATTAACAGTGAAAAACCCATCCCGCTGGCTGCTCATGCTGGCCTTGGTGCTTGCCGCCATCAATCTTCGTCCCGGCATCACGTCCTTTGCGCCCCTGATCGAGCGCATCGCCGAAGCGCTCGACCTCAGCCGCGGACTGATCAGCCTGACCACGGCCTTGCCAGTGCTGCTGATGGGCTTGCTGGCACCGCTGGCGCCTCGCCTGGCAGTGCGGTTCGGCCTGGAACGGACCATCGCGATGTGCCTCGGTTTGATCGGCGTGGCGCTGACCCTGCGCCTGTTTGGCGATAATGCTGTGGTGTTAATTGGTACCGCGGCCATGGTCGGTGCCGGTATCGCCATCGCCGGGCCGCTGCTGTCGGGCTTCATCAAGCGCCACTTCCTGGAGCGTATGGGCAAGACCGCCGCGTTCTATTCGCTGAGCATGGCGGTGGGCGGCACCATCGGCGTGGTGCTGACCGCACCGGCGACGGAGTTGCTGGACCAACGCTGGACCTGGGGGTTGGCGCTCTGGGCCATCCCGGCCGTGCTGGCGCTGGCAATCTGGTGGCGGTTGCCGAATCAGCCGGAAGCGGCCGTCGAGCATCGCGCCGGATTGCCTTGGGGCGAGCCGCGCGCCTGGCTGGTCAGTATCTACTTCGCGCTGCAGGCCGGTTTGTTCTACGCCCTGGCCACCTGGTTGGTGGCGCGCTACCACGAGGCCGGTTTCAGCTTGCTGCAAAGCAATGCATTTTTCAGTGGCTTCATGTTGATCGGTTTGCCGAGCGCTTTCGCTATGCCCTGGTTGGCCCAGCGCTTCGGCAAGCGGCATCTGTTGATGGCCTGTTGTGGCGTATTGGCGACGGTTTGCTTGTTGGTGATCGCCTGGGTTCCGCAGCTCCAACCACTAGTGGTCTGCATGCTGTTGGGCGTGGCCCTGAACGGCACTTTTTCCATGTCGCTGGTGCTGCCGATGTATGAAGCAAGCACGCCGCTGGCGGTGAGTCGCCTGACCGCCATGATGCTCTGTACCGGCTATTGCCTGGCCTGCTTCACGCCGGTGCTGACCGGGCTGGGGCGGGACATAGCTGGTGATTACCGCTGGCCCTTCCTGGTGTTGGCGATCATGTCGGCGGTAATGTCGATCCTTGCCTTGCGCCTGGCTCCGCGGCACGATCTGGCTGCCGCTACTGCCGCCTGAAGAGACTGACTACAGTTGCGCGGTGTGGCCTGCGTCACTACTGCGCAGCACGAAGGTGGCCATGTCGGCACCGGGTGCTGGAACGCAGCGCGTAATTGTTTGAACATGTTGGGCTTTCGCCTGGAGTGAGTGACCCTGTGGAGCCGGAATCCATTGTCTACGGCAGCATCCGTGACTGGCCATCAACCGACGCAGAGCAGTGCCGGCTGCGCCGCGCGGTCAACCGCCGTGCACTGGACGGCCTGCCGCAAGGGGAGGGCTGGCCCTTCATCGGCCGGGAAATGTTTTCCTGCTGCGCGGACGAGGGCGTGTATCAGACGCAGGTGATCCATTTCGGCGCCAGCTATCGCGCCGTGGAATACGAGTGGGCGCTGTGGGTACGCAATTTCGAGGCGTTGCTCGATGAACTCTACTGGACCAGCGCAGTGGTGCATCTCGAGACCGAACTCAACGGCATCCATACCTTCCGCTGGGAAACCGAAAGCGGCTCGCACAGCCCCCACCAGCGCGATCTGCGCATGCGTTGCGCGTGGGAGCGCGACGGTGGCGTGCTGGGCTGAGGCTCGGTTTTCAGAGACTTAGTCTTCGAGCCACTCCTTCGGCACGTCGCGCCTGAGCGCCAGTTGACATTGCTGGTAATCCGCATCGAAGACGATCACGGCTGTACCCTTGCTCAACGCCTGGCGTACCCGTTCGACACGAGTCTCCAGCGGCGTCTCGTCACCGTTGTCGGTGCCGTCGCGCGTAACGAAGTCTTCGATGAGACGGGTGAGTGTGTCGGGTTCGAGCTGGTCGTGAGGAATGAGCATGAATTCACATCAGGTGGGATGGCGCAAGTCGGGTTCAGTGATCGGAGCGCCGAGAAAACGATCCAGGCAAGCATACAGCTGCTCGCTATCCAGGGGCTTGCCGATGAACTCATTCATCCCTGCATCGCTACCTTGCTGGCGGTGATCTTCCAGGACATGCGCGGTGAGAGCGACGATCGGCACTGGCATGAGCCCCTGCTCAGCTTCGAGGCGGCGAATCTGTCGGCTAGCCTCGAAACCGTCGAGCTCCGGCATTTCGCAGTCCATCAGGATCAGCTGAACGGCTGCAGGATTCTCACTGTAGGCCGCGACGGCCTGACGACCGTTTTCTGCGACCACGACGTCATAGCCTCGCTTGCGCAGCAAGCTCGAAACCACCATCTGGCTGACCGGGTTGTCCTCGGCGGTAAGGATTCTTGGGCAGGACGCCATCTCGTTGCCTTCGAACGCAATCGAATCGGATTGTGCAGTGCGCGGGGGTTGATAGAGCCGATGCAGCGCATCGCGCAGCGGGCCGAGCAGCAATGGCAACGGCAGGCTGGCCAGGCGCAAGGTCGGCGCCAACACCGGATACTCGCTCTGCGGTGGATAGAGAAGCATCACGCGTTGGTTCGGTTCGAGCTGGTTGCTCAGCGCGGTCAGCCAGTCCTGCGGCTTGCCGCGCCATGGCGCCATGACGACTAGCAGCGGAGCTGTGGCGTGGTCGTCGAGGTAGTGCGGCAGTCGTTGCGGCTCTTCGCAGCGCACGACCCGCATGCCCCAGCGTGTCAGCAAATTGCTCATGGCATCCAGCGCGTGGACATCCTGAGAGGCGATCACGGCGGTGCGACCTTCGAGCAGCGCCGTGAGCGGGTCATGGTTGCCGCCCGCACCGCGCAGCGGAATATCGAAGCTGAAGCGGCTGCCTTGACCAGCCGTGCTCTGCACGTCGATTTGTCCGCCCATCATTTCCACCAGTTCCTTGCTGATCACCAGCCCGAGACCGCTGCCACCATAGCGCCGCGTGGTGCTGGAATCGCCCTGAGCGAAGGATACGAACAGCTGAGCGAGCACCTCGGCACGCATGCCGATGCCGCTATCGATAATGGAGAACACCAGACGTCGTGCATCGGCCGGCCCTTGGCGATTGATCTCCAGCATGACGCCGCCGTTCTCGGTGAACTTCAGCGCGTTGCTCAGCAGGTTCAGCACGACCTGCTTGAGCCGGGTCGGATCGCCACGTACCCGCCGCGGCACGCCCGCCGCAAAGCTGACATGCAATCTGAGTTGCTTTTCCAGTGCCTGGGCTGTGAACAGGCTGACCGCCTCGGAAACCAGCGCTTCGAGATCGAACTCGATATCTTCCAACACCAGCTTGCCGGCACCGATTCGTGCGTAGTCGAGGATGTCGTTGATGACCGACATCAGTGAGGAGCTGGAGCTGGAAATGGTGTCGAGGTAAAAGCGTTGATTGCGATCCAGCGGTGTTTCGCGCAGCAGTTGCAGCATGCCCAGAACGCCGTTGAGCGGTGTGCGGATCTCGTGACTCATCTTCGCCAGGAAGCGGCTTTTTGCCTGATTTTCACTTTCCGCCCGCTCGGCTGCCTGGCGCGATCGAAAGCCTTCTTCCTTGAGCAGGTTGATACGGTCGGCAAGGCCGATGGACAGAGTGATCAGCTCGAAGGCGATACCAATCTTCACGATCGAAGCGCCATACAAGCCAAGCAGATTGACGCCCAGGGAGCCGGCCGTGACGATGGCGAAGGTTGCCAGCAGTACGCCCCATGCCAGTGTGTAATAGAGCCCGTAACGAACGCCGCGCCGCCAGACGAAAGCGCCCGTCAGCAATAGCCCGATGGAGGTGCTGATTACCATGACGCTGGCCAGAATGCTCCAAACCTGCAGCTCCAGGACCAGCCCGGACAGCAAGGCGCCGAAAGATGTCAGCAGCGCCACACGCAGCGCGAAATCAAGGCGTGGAAAATATTCGCGGGTGTGCAGGAAGTGGCGGCTGAACTGTATAGAGACCAGGCAGTGGCTCAGCATCAGCGCATAGATGCCCACAGCCACCACGCCGCCGACATCGGTGAGCCACTTGACGAGCATGCCGTCAAAGCTGAGCGCGAATAGCCCGACATTGAGGTTGTAGATCAGATACCAGAAATAAGCCGGTTCACGAAGCGACAGGAACAGGAACAGGTTGTAACAGAACATCGCGAAGAGGACGCCGTAGAAGGCACCCGCGAGACCCATCGAGTCTTCCATGGCGGCAGCGTTCGCCCCGTAGCTGCTGAAGTACAACGGGACATACAGAGTGCTGGTGCTCTTCACCCGCAATAGGAGCGTCGAGGTGCCGGGTTCCAGGTCGACGGGAAACCAGAAATTGCTCACCTTGACCGCGCGTTCATCGAATGGATGGCTGTCGCCGGCTTGCTGCCGGATGAGACGGCCGTCTGGGTGCTGTAGGTACAGCTCGATCTGGTCCAGCAGCGGATAGTTGATTTCGATAAAGCCGCCGACGGGTTTGCTCAGCTGATTATCCAGGTCTACTCGAAACCACCAGACGGCGTTGTTCTTGCCTTTGTTGGCATGCACGCCGGTGACCGGCTCGAAGGTCTTTTCCGGCAGACCGAACACCTCCGCAACGCTCAGCTCGGCGGCAGGATCGCGGAGGAAATAGGTCCAGTTGCCAAGCGATTGGCGAAAATCCTCCGACTTCACCGGTACGGGGTCGAACGCCCAAACTTGCGTGGAAAAGCAGTACAGGAAAATGGCCAGGCAAAGACGCGGCAGCATGTTAGAACCCGGATCGTGCAAAGTCGCAGGCGGATCAAGCGGAACAGCGCTAATCACGGACGATGCGCGGTTTTCAGTTACGCGAAATGGCAAGCCAGGTTCGCCTGATGCCTAGCGTGGCCAGGCAATCCATAGATTTCAGATACTTGCGACTTTGCCTTGATCGAAGCCGCCTCGCAATCGGCAAATGCGTCAACTTGGCGGCACATCATGAAACTCAAAGCTCAACTGGTCGAATCGTCGGCCTGCTTATGAAGAATCGAATCGACTGGCGGCACACGGGTGTCATTTTCCATCTGCGTCTCGTGTTCGAGTTGGTGGCTGAAGCTCTCGAGTGAACCCTTGCCTGCGTGAGCATCGCTGGCAAACACCGGAGGGCTGAGCAGGTAGGCGCAAACCAGGCGGCTCATTGCCGCGAGGCTGTCGATGTGAGTCCGCTCATAGCCATGAGTGGCATCGCAGCCGAACGCCAATAATGCAGTGCGAATATCGTGGCCGGCGGCGATCGCCGATTGCGCGTCGCTGTGGTAGTAGCGGAACAGGTCGCGGCGCACCGGTATCTCGTGATTATCGGCCAGCTTGATCAGATGTCGCGACAGATGGAAATCGTAGGGGCCACCGGAGTCCTGCATCGCGACCGTGACCGCATGCTCGCTGGATTCCTGGCCTTTAGCGGTCGGTGCGATATCGATGCCGACGAATTCGCTGACATCCCATGGCAGCGCGCCCGCCGCGCCGGAGCCGGTCTCTTCGGTAATGGTGAACAATGGGTGGCAGTCGATCGGTAGCTCATGGCCGCTCTCGACTACGGCTTTCAGTGCGGCCAACAGCGCGGCAACGCCGGCTTTGTCATCCAGGTGGCGCGCGCTGATATAGCCGCTATCGGTGAATTCCGGCATGGGGTCGAAGGCGACGACATCACCGACATTGATCCCTAATGCAACCGTATCGGCGCGGCATTTGGTATAGGCATCCAGACGCAGTTCAACGTGGTCCCAGCTGATTGGCATCTCGTCGACTGCCGTATTGAATGCGTGCCCCGAGGCGAGCAGCGGTAACACGCTGCCGCGAATTACGCCGGTATCGGTAAAGACGCTGACACGGCTGCCTTCGGCAAAGCGGCTCGACCAGCAACCGACCGGTGACAGTCCAAGACGACCCGTTTCATGAATTTCGCGCACGCTGGCGCCGATGGTGTCCAAGTGTGCTGCGATCGCGCGATCCGGGCTGTCTTGGCGCCCTTTCAACGTGGCTCGAATGGTACCGCGGCGGGTGAGTTCGAAAGGAATGCCCAGTTCTTTCAGGCGCTCGGCAACGTAACGAACGATGGTATCGGTGAAGCCGGTGGGGCTGGGGATCGCGAGCGTTTCCAGCAGCACGCGTTGCAGATAGTTGAGATCGGGTTCGGGGAGCTTTGCAGACATGGTCACTCCTTGGGACAGGTGATGGCTGCCGCCGTGCGTTCAATGAATGCGAGCTGTGATGCCGCAAGCGGGCTGGCGCAACATGAGGCGA
The DNA here is from genome assembly GCF_024448715.1 of Stutzerimonas stutzeri. GTDB lineage: Bacteria > Pseudomonadota > Gammaproteobacteria > Pseudomonadales > Pseudomonadaceae > Stutzerimonas > Stutzerimonas stutzeri_AR. Next base: position 213,418 of record NZ_JAMOHZ010000003.1, on the reverse strand, counting down.
CGCAGGGCCGCCTCCGTGATGCGTTCTGCCTAATTGGTGTTATGGCTTAGCGGGAACAGCAGGTCGATGAAGCGCTCCGCGGTGGGTTGCGGATGATGGTTGGCGAGGCCGACGCGCTCGTTAGCCTCGATGAACACGTACTCCGGCTGGTCTGCCGCAGGCACAAGAAGGTCCAGCCCGACCACCGGAATATCCAGCGCACGGGCTGCGCGGACGGCCGCGTCGATCAGCTCCGGATGCAATTGATCGGTCACGTCATCGAGCGTCCCGCCGGTATGCAGATTAGCGGTACGTCTAACCGCCAGATGCTGGCCGCGCGGCAGAATACTGTCGTAATCGAAGCCGGCATCTTCGATGCAGCGCTGGGTTTCTTCATCCATCGGAATTCGGCTCTCGCCGCTAGTGGCGGCCTGGCGCCGACGGCTTTGGGTTTCGATCAATTGGCGAATGCTGTGATTGCCGTCACCGGCGACTTCAGCCGGGCGACGGATAGCAGCGGCGACGACTTCATAGCCGATCACCACGATGCGCAGATCGAGCCCGGGATGGTAGCTTTCGATCAAGACACGCTGGTCGAACTGCCGTGCGCGGGTAATGGCCTGTTCGACGTCTTCGATGCTACGCAAATCCACCGATACGCCATGGCCCTGTTCGCCATCGACCGGTTTGACCACCACGCTGCCATGCTTCGCAAGAAACGCCTCGTTATCTTCGGCGGGTCCCGCCAGTTGCTGGGCGGGTAGCTTGAGGCCGGCGCGCGCAAGGGTGCGGTGGGTCAGGCATTTATCCTGGCACAGGGTCATGCTTACGGCCGAAGTCAAATCCGACAACGACTCACGGCAGCGCACACGGCGACCGCCTTGGGTAAGCGTGAACAGACCGGCCTCGGCATCGTCGATAGTGATCTCGATGCCGCGTCGCCGAGCCTCGTCGACGATGATTTTGGCGTAGGGATTCAGTTCCGCTTCCGGGCCTGGGCCGAGAAACAGCGACTGGTTGATGGTGTTCTTTCGCTTGACCGTGAACGTTTGTAGATCGCGGAAACCGAGCTTGGCGTAGAGCGCCTTGGCCTGCTTGTTGTCGTGCAGTACCGACAAGTCGAGATAGGCCAGACCACGACCCATGTACTGCTCGATCAAATGGCGGACCAGCGCTTCGCCGACACCGGGGCGGGTACAGCTCGGTGCCACCGCCAGACACCATAAGCTGGAGCCGTTCTCGGGATCGTTGAAAGCCTTGTGATGGTTGACGCCCATGACGCTGCCGATGATCTGTCCCGCGTCGTCATCCTCGGCCAGCCAGTAGACCGGCCCGCCTTCATCGCGTGGTGTGCACAGCTCCGGATTGACCGGTAACATGCCGCGTGACTGGTACAGGCAATTGATCGCTTTCCAGTCCGCCTCGCTCTGCGCTCGGCGAATGCCGAAGCCGCGAAAGCTGCGGTGCGCCGGACGGTAGTCGGTGAACCAGATACGCAAGGTATCGGACGGATCGAGAAATAGCTGTTGCGGTGCATACGCAAGCACTTGGTGAGGGGCGGCGACATAAAGGGCGATATCGCGCTCACCAGCCTGCTCGTCGAGCAGGTCGGCGGCCAGATCGGCTGGATCAGAATAGGTGTGGCCGACCAGAATCCGGCCCCACCCACAATGCAGCGTTACCGGACCTCGGGACTCTTCCTGCCCGTCCTCGGCGAGGCGCGCCTGCAGCCGTTCGTAAGTCGGTGTCTGGCCGCGCAACAATCGCTGTCCGTAAGCTTGGGACTTCTGCATGGTGCTTTCCTTGGGGCTTTTCATGGCGCGGCGGATGGCAGGCGGAATGCCAGCCTGCGCACGGAACCGCGCCATCAGGTTCTTATAGGCCTTGTTCGCTCAACCATAGGTTGACTGCCGCCAACTGCCACAGTTTCGAGCCGCGCAACGGCGTCAGCTGACCCTCTGGATCGTTGAGCAGCTTGTCGAGCATCGCTGGGTTGTACAAACCACGATCCTGGCTCGGGTCTGTCAGCAGTTCGCGTACCCAATTCAGGGTGTCGCCCTGCAAATGTTTGAGCCCCGGCACCGGGAAGTACCCTTTCGGCCGATCGATCACTTCCGCGGGTATTACCTTGCGTGCCGCTTCCTTGAGCACGTACTTGCCACCGTCGGGCAGTTTGTACTTGGCCGGAATGCGCGCAGAGAGCTCAGCCACGTTGTGGTCGAGGAACGGCACCCGCGCTTCCAGGCCCCAGGCCATGGTCATGTTGTCGACGCGCTTGACCGGGTCATCCACCAACATCACCGTGCTATCGATCCGCAGGGCTTTGTCGACCGACGCGTCGGCCCCCGGTTGGGCGAAGTGCTGGCGAACGAAGTCGCCGGAGAAATCACCCTTGGCCCACTGCTGCTGCATGGTCTCGGTGTATTCCTCATAGCTGCGATCGCGGAACGCCGCTAGATAGGCCGCGACCGGATCCTCGGCACCGTCGACCTGCGGATACCAGTGATAGCCGGCGAACAGCTCGTCGGCACCCTGACCGCTCTGCACCACTTTGCAGTGCTTCGAAACTTCGCGGGACAGCAGGTAGAAAGCAATACAGTCATGGCTGACCATCGGCTCGCTCATGGCGCGGAATGCGGCCGGCAACTGCTCGAGAATTTCCTTCTCTTGAATGCGCAGCTGGTGGTGGCGCGTCTGGTAATGCTCGGCGATCAGGTCGGAATATTTGAACTCGTCACCGCGTTCACCCCCGGCATCCTCGAAGCCAATTGAGAAGGTCAGCAGATTATCCGCCGCCCCGGCTTCACGCAGCAGGCCGACCAGCAGGCTGGAATCGACGCCGCCCGATAGCAGCACGCCGACGTCGACCGCTGCCCGCTGACGAAGCGCCACGGACTCGCGCAACGTCGTCAAGGTACGTTCCTGCCAGTCCTCGAAGCTGTACTGCTGTTCTTCTTCTGAAGCGCCGAACTTCAGTGTCCACCAGCGGTGTTGGCTGGCCTTACCATTGGCGTCGACGCGCATGAAGGTGCCCGGCGGCAATTTTTCAATGCCAGCGATCAATGTGTCCGGTGCTGGCACCACGGCATGGAAGCTCATGTAGTGATTGAGCGCCACGGGGTTCAGCACGCCAGCAATATCGCCGCCCTTGAGCAGTGCGGGCAATGTCGAGGCGAAGCGCAGGCGCTCGCCGTTTCGCGACAGATACAGCGGCTTGATACCCAGGCGATCACGCGCAATGAATAGCTCCTGCACGTCGCGCTGCCAGATGACGAAGGCGAACATGCCATTCAGCCGGGGCAGCAGAGCTTCCCCCCAGGCATGAAAACCCTTGAGCAAAACTTCGGTGTCGCCACCTGAGAAGAAGCTGTAGCCCAGCGCCTCGAGCTCGGCGCGCAGTTCGGGGTAGTTGTAGATGGCGCCGTTGAAGACCATCGAAAGGCCCAGCGCCGAATCGATCATTGGTTGGCCGGAGGCCTCGCAAAGATCCATGATTTTCAGCCGCCGATGCCCCATGGCCATTGGGCCGGCGCTATGGAACCCGCTCGCATCGGGACCGCGGGCGGTGAGGTGTTGGGTGATGCGTTCAATCGCCGCTAAATCAGCGGGACGGTTATCGAAACGAAGTTCTCCAGCTATGCCACACATAAGATCCTTACCGGTATTGCCGTTGGGGAGTGTGACTGACGCGCGGATTGCGAAGTTCAGGTTTTCGGACCAGCGTGCGCCGCTCTGGAGCGCTGCTCGCCGGTGCGATCCGCGCCGCGCGGATCGCGTCCTGCGGTGTCAGTCGGGCTTTACACCAAAACAGACAAGCGCGCTCAGGTCAAACCAGATCGCTCCTAGGGTGGGCCGGGCGGCGCTCAGGGTAGGGTGGGCTTCAGTTCGTAGGGTGGGCTTCAGCCCACCAAGCCGCAACGATCAGTCCGGCAAATGACAGCCGGCGTGGTGGGCTAAAGCGGAGCGCCGCCCGGCCCACCCTACAGGTGATGCCGCAGCCAAATAGGGTGAGCCTCAGCCCATCGCACTAGGCCTAGATACGAAACCCTTCGACGATATGCTCGGCCAGGGTTTCGCTCACCTGCGATTGGTTATGTTCGCTGCGTAGCAGGACGATGCTGCTCAGCGGCAGCTCCGGCATTCCCTCGGCTTCGCCCAATTGGCGCATATCCGACGACACCAGGCTTTGCAGTTGCGCGGTCACCGCCAGCCCCGCATTGACCACTGCCATCAGCGCCGACAGGCTCGGGCTCGTATAGGCAACTCGATAAGAAATATCCAGGCCGTCCAGAGCATTGCATGCCCAGGCTCGGCAAAAGCAGGTGGTATTGAACATCGCCAGCGGCATCGGCCGTTGCTCATGGGTATTGAAACCCGGAGCTTCGGCCCAGACGAAGCGCTCACGACGCAGCAATTGGCCGATCTCCGTGCCTGGTTCACGAGTGACGATGGTCAAATCCAGATCGCGGCGTTGGAGCAGTTGGTAGGACGGCTCGCAGTGCACCTCCACTTGTACCAGCGGATAGGCCTGGGCGAAGCGCGAAAGAATCCCGGGCAGAAACCGCATCACGTAGTCGTCCGGCGTGCCAATGCGCACCGAGCCGACCATATGCGGCTCGCGCAGCGTGGTGAGCACTTCGCCGTGCAGCTTGAGAATCCGTCGCGCATATCCGAGCAGTATTTGCCCCTCTGCCGTGAGGCGAACCTGACGACCGTCACGCTCGAACACGGCCCGCTGCAGCACATCTTCTTCCAAACGCTTCATCTGCATACTGATCGCGGACTGCGTGCGATTGACGGCATCGGCCGCGCGGGTGAAACCGCCGTAATCGGCAATGGCAACGAAGCTGCGCAGCAGTTCGGCATCGATACTAGGATAGTTGGCCATTGATCAATCTCCGAGATGTATGCCATCAGAAACATTCGTTGGATTGATCTTAAACTCAGCAGGAAACTGGCGCCATCCAGAAGGAGGTGCATCAGATGAAAAGCCATGCTGAGGTTTTGAAAGTTCGCCACCTGCGTTACGCCGATGGCGTCTCGCTTGCCACACTTTTGCACGCGTCCTGGCAACAGGTACGTCGCTGGCAGGCCCTATATCGCCAGAGGCAGCAGCTTGCCTCGCTGAGTGACGGCATGCTCAAGGATATCGGTCTGAGCCGAGCCGATATCGAAACGGAATCGAACCGCCCGTTCTGGGATGATCCATTGCGCCGCGGCTGATATTTGCCGAGCTGTCGCTGCCCACCCGGACCGCGGTTCGTGGTGGGCAGTAACGTCGGCTCAATTGGTTCGGCGGATGACCTTGCGCAGCAGGAATCGATTCGGGTGGCAGGCCTCGGCGATAGCCCGCGGCAGCGGCAGCGGTTCGCCGTCGAGCCAGGCGGCCAGCAGCTCGCCGGCAAGCGGCGTGGTAATCACACCGCGCGAGCCATGAGCTGTATTGACGTAAAGCCCATCGAGCCAAGGGCAGGGCGTGTCGGGCACTTGACGCGCGTCTTTGCCCAACGCCGCGTAATCCCTGGCAAATTGTGCGGCTTCGGCCAGCGGTCCGACGATCGGTAGATAGTCCGGGCTGGTGCAGCGGAAGGCGACGCGGCCGTGCAGGTCGTCAGTCGGTCGCGTATCGGCTCGCAAGCGTTGATACAGATCAGCCGAAATTTCCTCGAGCATGTCTAAGTTGGAGCGGTGTTCTGCTTCGCTAGGCGCCGGGTCGTTAGTGGCAAAATTAAAGCTCGCGCCAAGCGTATGCAGGCCGTCGCGCGCCGGCGCGACATAGCCCTTGGCGCACACTACGGTGCGCAACGCGGCGCTTTGTTCGGTAGCAGAAAGCCCCGTGATCTGGCCGCGAATGCGTTTGAGTGGCAGCCAGGCGCTTTGACTGAAGCGCGAAGCATCCGCTGCGCCTGCCAGAATCACCACGGGCGCTTCGCCCAGAACCTCGTCGCCATCCAATGCCAGCCAGTTGTCACCATCGCGGCGCAACTCGACGGTCTGTTTGTGCCGAATCAGTTCTATGCCGGGATGCTCAACCATCCACCGGCACAGCGCCGGCGGATGCACCCAGCCGGCGTCGGGGTAGAACAGGCCTCCTTCGGCCAGGGCGACACCAGCCAACTGCTCGGCCTGAGTGCGATCCACCGTATGCAGCAAACTGGGAGGAAAGGCACTGGCTACCTCTTCCTGGCGCGCGGCCTCTTTGTAGTCAAATGCAATTTGCAGTACGCCGCAGGCGTCCCAGTCGCGACCTTGTTGCAGGTTGCTCAGCAGTCGGCGGGTATAACCGAAGCCGCTGATCACCAGTTGCGAAAGCGCCGTGCCGTGCGCCGATAGTTTCAGATAAAGCACGCCCTGGGCATTTCCGGAAGCCTCTTGGGCAACATCGCCGTGCCGCTCCAGCACCGTTACGTGCCAGCCGCGCGCCGCCAGACTCGCGGCACTGGCGCAGCCGGCGAGGCCGGCGCCAATCACTAGAGCCTTGCGCTGCGCCGGCTTGAAGGTGGGACGGGCATACCAAGGCTTGGCAGATTGAATCGGTTCGCCGGCAAATCGTCCTTGCAGACTTTCCCATTTATGGCCGAAGCCGGGGATACGCTTGACGACGAACCCGACCTCCTTAAGCCCGCGGCGCACGTCTCCGGCGCTGCTGAAAGTGGCCAGCGTCGCTGCGAGTGCGGACAGCCGCGCCAGTTGAGCGAATAGCTCCGGTTGCCACATCTCCGGGTTCTTCGCCGGGGCGAAGCCATCTAGGAACCAGGCATCGATTTGCGCGTCCAGGCTGCTAAGACAGTCGAGTGCATCGCCTACGAGTAGCGTCAGCACCACGCGTCCGAAACGAAATTGCTGGAAGCCAGGATTTACCGCGACGTACTGCTTGAGCAACTGCTGTGCCTGGTCTTGCAGTTCGGGCCATAGCGCTAGAGCGCGCTGCAGATCTTCGCGCTTCAGCGGATGCTTTTCGACGCTGACGAAATGCAGTGCGGCGTCTGGCGGCGCGGTACGTTCGAACAGCTGCCAGGCGCAGAGAAAATTCAACCCGGTGCCGAATCCCGTCTCGCCGATGACCAATCGCGCTCCCGCCGCCAGAGCCGTGAAGCGCTCGGAAAGTGCGTTCGGTTGCAGGAAGACGTGATGGGTTTCTGCAATGCCCGAGGTGCGGGAAAAGTACACGTCACCGTACTGACGCGATTGCGGCTGACCGTTCGCGTCCCATTCAAGCTCGGCATGCTGGAAACCGGTGGTGGAGTGGGCGGGCATCGTGCGCATCCGAACGAAAAGTCGCGATTCTAACAGCCGCGCGAAACCTGCCGCGGGCAAGCTTTGTCCATCAGCATGCCTGCTAGGTTTAGCATGGTCGACCGGACCAGCACCAAGATCGCCCCTTGGGCGTTGGTTGAGGCCAACGACAAACGCTTGCGCCCTCAACGATGCGCTGGCGGCTGCCATCGGAGAAAAATGACGGAGCGATGGTTGACCATATCCCCGCTGAATGGTCGTCGCCTTTGGCGAATAGCTGGAACTATGCTCAGGCCATCACCAACAGGCAGATCGCTGAGTAGCGAGCGCGGTGGCGTTGCGGTCTGCCCAACAATTCGAGGTATGCCATGCGTGAAGTAGTGATCGTCGACAGCGTACGGACCGGCCTGGCCAAGTCCTTCCGCGGCAAGTTCAACATGACCCGCCCTGATGACATGGCGGCCCATTGCGTCAACGCGCTGCTGTCGCGCAACGATCTGGATCCCCGGTTGGTCGAGGATTGCATCGTCGGGGCCGGCTCCAACGAAGGTGCGCAGGGTTACAACATCGGCCGCAACGTGGCGGTGCTGTCGAATCTCGGTATTCAGTGCGCGGGCATGACGCTCAATCGCTTCTGCTCGTCCGGCCTGCAAGCGATCGCTATTGCGGCGAATCAGATCGCCTCCGGCTGCAGTGATGTCATCGTCGCCGGTGGGGTTGAATCCATCACCCTGACGGCCAAGAGCAAGAACACAGACAATCTGTTCAATCCTGTTTTGCAAGAGCGGGTACCAGGCCTATATCACAGCATGGGCCAGACCGCCGAAATGGTCGCGCGTCGCTACAACGTGACCCGCGAGCAGCAGGACATCTACTCGCTGCAGAGCCAGCAGCGCACCGCGCGCGCGCAGGCCGAAGGGCTGTTCCAGGACGAAATTGTGCCGATGAACGTCCGTTACTTCACCGAAGACAAGGCCACCGGCGAGCGCACCGAGCACGAGGGCGTGGTCGACCGTGACGATTGCAACCGTCCCGACACAACTCTGGAAAGCCTTTCGGGCCTCAAGCCGGTGTTTGCTGACGACGGTTCGGTGACCGCTGGCAACGCCTCGCAACTTTCCGACGGCGCCTCCATGACGCTGGTGATGAGCCTGGACAAGGCCATCGAACTGGGCCTCAAGCCGCGCGCCTTCTTCCGTGGCTTCACCGTGGCCGGTTGCGAGCCGGAAGAAATGGGCATCGGCCCGGTGTTCTCGGTGCCGCGTCTGCTCAAGGCCAAGGGATTACAGGTCAGCGACATCGACCTGTGGGAACTCAACGAGGCCTTCGCCTCGCAGTGTCTTTATTGCCGCGACACGCTGGAAATCGACAACGAGAAATTCAATGTCAACGGCGGTTCGATTTCCATCGGCCACCCGTTCGGCATGACCGGCTCGCGCACCGCCGGCCACCTCATCCGTGAGTTGCAGCGCCGCAATCTGCGTTACGGCGTGGTGACCATGTGCGTTGGCGGCGGCATGGGCGCCTCGGGGTTGTTTGAGGCGGTGCGTTGAAGGCAGCGGGAAGTCGCAAGATGCAAGCTTCAAGTGGATGTGCGTAGTTGAGCCGTCGTTCGTGCTGGACGGTGGCGTATTGGTGGGCTGAAGCCCACCCTACAAAACTACGGCGCCGTAAGGTGGGCCGGGCGGCGTTCCGCTTCAGCCCACCGTCTACTTAGCTGCGGCTGGATTCCAGCATGGTTTCCGGCCGCACCCACTGGTCGAACTCTTCATCGGTGAGGTAGCCAAGCTCCAGCGCCGCTTCACGCAAGGTACGGTTTTCGGCGTAGGCCTTCTTGGCAATCTCCGCAGCTTTGTCATAACCGATATGCGGATTCAGCGCGGTCACCAGCATCAACCCACGTTCCAGATGCTCGGCCATGCGCGCGGCGTCCGGCTCCATGCCGACGATGCAGTGCGTATTGAAATTACGGCAGCCATCGGCCAGCAGCCGGATCGATTGCAGCATGTTGTGCACGATCACCGGTTTGAATACGTTGAGCTGCAGATGCCCCTGACTGGCGGCGAAACCGATCGTCACGTCGTTACCCATCACCTGGCAGGCTAGCATCGACAGCGCCTCGCATTGGGTCGGATTGACCTTGCCCGGCATGATCGAACTGCCTGGCTCATTGGCCGGTAGCCGTACTTCGGCGAAGCCGCCACGTGGCCCCGAGCCCAGCAGACGCAGGTCGTTGGCAATTTTCATCAGCGCCGTGGCCAGGGTTTTCAGTGCGCCGGAGAGGGCGACCAGCGGTTCATGCCCTGACAGCGCCGCGAATTTGTTTGGCGCGGAGACGAAGGGCAGGCCGGACAGTGCGGCGAGCTCGGCGGCAATCGCTTCGGCAAAGCCGTGCGGCGCGTTGAGGCCGGTACCGACCGCGGTGCCGCCCTGCGCCAGTTCAAAGACCGCGGGCAGGGCATGACGGATCGCCTGTTCGGCGATGTCGAGTTGTGCGACGAATGCTGATAGCTCCTGGCCGAAGGTCACTGGCGTGGCGTCCATCATGTGCGTCCGCCCGGTTTTGACCAGTTGCCCGTGCCGCGCGGCTTGCTCGGCGACACCACCGGACAGCTCGGCAATCGCCGGCAGCAGGTCGTCGTGGATCGCTCGCGCGATGGCAATGTGCATGGCTGTTGGAAAGCAGTCGTTGGAACTCTGCGCGCGGTTGACGTGATCGTTGGGGTGCACCGGGTTCTTGCCGCCGCGAGTGCCACCGGCCAGCTCGTTGGCCCGCCCTGCAATCACTTCGTTGACGTTCATGTTGCTCTGGGTGCCGCTGCCGGTCTGCCAGACCACCAGCGGAAACTGGTCGTCATGTTGGCCATGAAGGATCTCGTCGGCGGCTTGTTCGATTAGACGGGCAATGTCTGGAGGCAGATCGCCGATGCGGTCGTTGACCCGGGCGGCGGCTTTCTTGATCAGCGCCAGCGCGTGGCAAACGGCGAGCGGCATGCGTTGATCGCCAATGGCGAAGTTGCTCAGCGAGCGTTGGGTCTGCGCGCCCCAGTAGGCCTGCTCTGGTACTTCCACTGGGCCCAGGCTATCGGTTTCGGTACGTGTCATGCCGTGCTCCATCGATGAGGTCTCCCTGTTAGGTCGCCGGCTGACGATACTGGTTCAATCTGCCGGCCTGCTGTTCCTTGAGCGATTGGAACTCCGCGCGCAGAATGTGTCCATTGAGGCTCACCTATCATTCGACAAGGATTATCCAATGCACACTCTCGGGATAAATGGGCTTCGCACATTCGGGCTTTGTGGTGCCTTGTCGATAGCTCTGCTCAGTGGTCAGGCCAGCGCCGACAGCGCCAGCCATGCGACCCAGGCTGAACGCTTCCTTGAATTGGTCAACGCTGACCGCCTGGCCGTGCCGGTGTATGCCCAGGTGCAGCAAATGTTTGCCGAGCGCTTCGCGCAGACCCAGGCTCCGGAGAGCAAGCGGGCGCTGCTGGAAAGCTATCAGTCCAAGGCGGATGCCGCGCTCGACAAGGCGATCGGCTGGGAAAAGGTCAAGCCTGACCTGGTCGCGCTATACATCGAGGAATTCACCGAGCAGGAGCTCGGTCAATTGAATGAGTTCTACGAGTCTGAATTAGGCAAGAAGATGCTCACAAAGCTGCCGAAACTCAACGCCCGCTCGGCGCAGGTGACCCAGGCCAAGCTGGAAAGCGCTGTGCCGCAGGTGAACAACTTACTGGCCGACATGACGGCTGAACTCGACACTCAGAAGAAGCCCTGACGGAGTCTGCTAGGCATGACCAAACTATTCGCGATTGAAACCGCGCTGCAGGCCGCCCTGCAACCTGTGCATCTGCAAGTGCTGGATGAAAGCCATATGCACAGCCGCGGGCAGGAAACTCACTACAAGGCCGTCGTCGTCAGCGAGCAGTTCGCTGGACTGAATGCGGTCAAGCGCCACCAGAAGGTATATGCCGCGATGGGCGAGCTGATGCAGCAGGTGCATGCCCTCGCGGTGCATACCTATACGCCGGAGGAATGGGTTCAGAAGGGCAGCGCGCCGGCCTCGCCAGTGTGCGCCGGCGGGCACAAGTAACCACCGCCCGATGGCTTGAAGCCTGCCGCTGGTTTATTGATAGAATGCGCGCCGCGCCGGCTCACGCCGGCGTTGTCGTTTTCGCATTCCCGGTCCGCCCTTTACGTGGGCGACCACTGGAGGAAGTACCGCATGACCCAGAACATCGTCGTCGCGGCGCTGTACAAATTCGTCTCCCTGCCGGACTACGTCGCCCTGCGTGAGCCCCTGCTCGAAACTCTCAATGCCAATGGCATCAAAGGCACGTTGCTACTTGCCGAAGAAGGCATCAACGGCACGGTATCCAGCAGCCGCGAAGGCATTGATGCGCTGCTCGCCTGGTTCGGGACTGACGCGCGGCTGGCCGACATCGACCATAAGGAGTCGTATTGTGAGGAGCAGCCGTTCTACCGCACCAAGGTCAAGCTGAAGAAGGAAATCGTCACGCTCGGCGTACCGGGCGTCGATCCTAATCAGCGCGTCGGCACCTATGTCGAGCCGCGTGACTGGAACGCGCTGATCGACGATCCGGAAGTGCTGCTGATCGACACCCGCAACGATTACGAAGTGTCCATCGGCACTTTCGACGGTGCGATCGACCCGCAAACCAAGTCGTTCCGCGAGTTTCCCGAGTACATCAAAGCGCACTACGATCCGGCCAAGCACAAAAAAGTCGCGATGTTCTGCACCGGCGGCATCCGCTGCGAAAAGGCTTCGAGCTACATGCTCGGCGAAGGGTTCGAGGAGGTTTATCACCTCAAAGGCGGCATTCTCAAATACCTCGAAGAAGTCCCGCAGGAAGATACTCGCTGGCGCGGTGACTGCTTCGTCTTCGACAACCGCGTGACCGTGCGCCACGACCTCAGTAAAGGCGATTTCGACCAGTGTCATGCCTGCCGTACGCCGATCTCGCTGGAGGATCGGCAGTCGGAGCACTACGCTCCAGGTATCAGCTGCCCGCATTGCTGGAACACCCTTAGCGAGAAGACCCGCACCAGCGCGCGTGAACGGCAAAAGCAGATCGAATTGGCGCTCAAGCGCAATCAGCCGCACCCGATCGGTCACAACTACCGCAAGCAGGGCGCGTAGCAGCACCTGCATTGCTGAATTACGGTGCGCAACGTGCGCTCCACCCGATAGAACCGGAGCCTCGATGAGCACTCGACTGATCTACGTGATGGACCCGATGTGCTCCTGGTGCTGGGGCTTCGCTCCGGTGGTGCAATCGCTGGTCGCTCAGGCACAGGAGCAGGGAGTCGGCGCTGACCTGGTAGTCGGCGGCCTGCGCCAGGAGCGAACCGCGATGGATCAGGCCGGCCGGGAGCGCACCGCATCGTACTGGCGCGCGGTGCATGAGGCGAGTGGTCAGCCATTCAACTTCGATGGCGGGCTGCCGGAGGGCCTGGTCTACGACACCGAGCCTGCCTGCCGGGCGCTCGTAGCCGCACGCAGTCTCGATGCGAAATTGGCCTGGACATTGGCCGGGCTGATCCAGCACGCGTTTTATGTCGAAAGCCGCAACGTCACGCTGCCGCCGGAACTGGTCGACTTGGCGGAGGCGGCGGGCATCCCGCGTATCGAATTCTCCGACCGTTTCGATTCTCAACCGGTGCGCGACACCACCGCAGCCGATTTCAACTGGGCGCGCAATCTCGGCATCGCTGGCTTCCCCACCTTGCTCGCCGAGCACAACGGTCAGCTGGCGCTGTTGACCAACGGCTTTCAGCCGCTCGACGTGCTGTCGCCCTTGCTGGCACGCTGGTTGGACCACAACGCCCATGCCTGATCAGCTCAGCTGGGCGGAGATCCGCCGTCTTGCGCTGCATCATCGCAAGGCGCTGATCCTCGCCAATCTGGTCGCCGTATTAGCAACGCTGTGCAGCGTGCCGATTCCCTTGCTGTTGCCGCTGCTGGTCGACGAGGTATTGTTGGGGCAGGGCGATACGGCGCTGCAGATCATGGACAGATTTCTGCCGACGGGCTGGCAGACGGCAATTGGCTATATCGGGCTGATGCTCTGCGCAACGCTGCTCCTGCGGGCTTCGGCGTTGATTTTCAACGTCCTGCAGGCGCGCTTGTTCGCTCGGCTGTCGAAGGATCTGGTCTATCGCATCCGTATAAGGCTGATCGAGCGGCTCAAGCGTATCGCCCTCAGCGAATATGAAAGCCTCGGCGGCGGTACGGTCGCCGCGCACCTGGTCACCGATCTGGAAACCATCGATAAATTCATCGGCGAGACGCTTAGTCGTTTCTTGGTGGCGCTGCTTTCAATCGCCGGCACGGCGGCGATTCTGCTCTGGATGCACTGGCAGCTGGCGCTGCTGATCCTGTTGTTCAACCCGCTGGTGATCTACGCCACGGTGCAGCTGGGCAAACGCGTCAAGCATCTGAAGAAGTTGGAAAATGACAGCACTTCGCTGTTTACCCAGGCGCTGACCGAGACCCTGGATGCGATCCAGGAAGTGCGTGCCGGCAATCGCCAAGGGTTCTTTCTGGGGCGCCTCGGCCTGCGCGCCCGCGAGGTACGTGACTATGCCGTGGCCTCGCAGTGGAAGACCGATGCCTCCAACCGCGCCAGTGGACTGCTGTTTCAGTTCGGCATCGATATTTTCCGGGCGGCGGCAATGCTCACGGTGCTGTTATCCGATCTGTCGATCGGCCAGATGCTGGCGGTGTTCAGCTACCTGTGGTTCATGATCGGGCCGGTGGAGCAGCTGCTGAATCTACAGTACGCCTTCTATGCTGCCGGCGGCGCGCTCAGCCGCATCAATCAGTTGCTGGCGCGTGCCGACGAGCCGCAGTACGCCGGCGGGCAGGACCCGTTCGTGGGGCGGGAGACGGTAGATATCGACGTTCGCGGACTGCGATTCTCCTATCAGGATGAACCCGTGTTGGAAGGCCTGGATCTGTCGATCGCGGCGGGTGAAAAAGTTGCCATCGTTGGCGCCAGCGGTGGCGGCAAGAGTACGTTGATCCAGTTGCTGCTGGGCCTGTACCAACCGCAGGCGGGGCAGATTCGCTTTGCAGGGATCGATGTGCAGGATATCGGTTTGGGCACGGTTCGCGACAATGTCGCGGTGGTGCTGCAACACCCCGCATTGTTCAACGACACGGTGCGCGCCAACCTGTTGATGGGGCGGGAGCGGGACGATAAAGCCTGCTGGCAGGCGTTGGAGATCGCCCAGTTGGCCGACACGATTCGGCAATTGCCGGCCGGGCTGGACAGTATCGTCGGACGTTCGGGAGTGCGCCTGTCGGGCGGCCAGCGACAACGCTTGGCGGTTGCGCGGATGGTATTGGCCGAGCCCAAGGTAGTAATTCTCGACGAGGCAACATCCGCCCTGGATGCCGCCACCGAATATGCCCTGCATCAGGGTTTGAACCGTTTCCTTCAGGGCCGCACGACCTTGATCATCGCCCACCGTCTGTCTGCGGTTAAGCAGGCCGATCGGGTATTGGTATTCGACGATGGACGCATCGCCGAACAAGGTGATCATCAGCAGCTGATTGCCGACGGCGGGCTCTACGCCAAGCTTTACGGGCATTTACAGCAATATTGACGCGGCCTTTTTCGCTCTTGATGTGCGCCCCCTCCAACTCTGTAGATTGATCGCTGGCGAACGGCCATCATGCCCTGTTTAATTTGTTCCGCTTTTCGCACTCAACTTTGGTCGCGACCTGCCGACTCCATAAGCGTGCTTACTTTTTTCTAGGAATTCTCTGATGCAGTCCGTCGATATATTCGCCAACCTTTCCGTGGGCAAGAAGCTGCTGCTCGGCTTTGCCATGGTGCTGTTGCTGACCCTGGGAGTCGCCGGAACCGGCTTCTACGCCGTGGATTCGATCGTGAGCCGCTCGTATCAGACGAACCAGCTGTCCAGTATCAACGCCGAGATCCTCAGGGCGCGCGGTCAGGAACGCGATTACGCCCTGACCCGTAGCGAAGACTCTGCAACGGCGTTGCGCGATACGCTCGACAAGCTCAATAAGAAACTGGACGAGCTCGCTGACAATTCTTCCGCCGAGGAGCAGGAGCTCCTGCAGCAGATCCGCAGTGATGCGGCCGTATATGCCGGAGAGTTCACCGAATATGGCCTGCTGATCGGCAGAGGTGCGGAATTGCGTAAGCGCATGGCCGATGCGGCGCAGGCCAGTCGCGAGGAATTTGAATACATCGAATTGGATATGTACGACGCGGTGCGGGTATTGCGGCTGGAAGGTGACCATCTCAAGGGCAGTGATCCGCTGACGATCGCCGAAGCCGCGTCTGGTCTGACCAAGCGCATTCTCGATCTGCGCACGTTCGAAAATATTTTCCTCGGCGACAACACCCAGGCGGCGGTAGACAGCTGGAACGAGGTCTACGGTGACGTGACCACCATCGGCAATAGCTTGAAAACCTGGCTCAACGACGAGCAGAAGACCACGATGGACGGCGCTCTATCTGCTCTTGCCAACTATGAGAAGGCGTTCGCCGAGTTTCGCCACAACCGGACTGAACGGATCACATCGGAACAGACCATGATCGGCCAGGCACAACGTATCCTCGATACCGCCAACCAAGCCTTGGCCGATGCCAACGAGGCGACCGAAAGCCAGCGCAGCAATGCGTACTTGTTGCTCGCAGCCATCACTGCCCTGGCTATCATCGTTGGCCTAGCGGCGGCCACCATGATCTCCCGCATGATCGTCGTTCCCCTGCGCTACACCGTGCAACTGGCGCAGCGGGTTGCCGAAGGCGATCTGACTCAGTCGCAAAAGACCACCCGGCGTGATGAACTGGGGCAGTTACAACAAGCCATGGGCGACATGACCCAGAGCCTGCGTACCTTGATTGGCCGTATCGGTGGCGGCGTCGGGCAAATCGCCACGGCGGCCGAGCAGCTGTCGGCGGTCACCGCGCAGACTAGCGCTGGGGTGCAAAAGCAGCGTGAGGAGACCGACCAGGTCGCCACCGCTATGCATGAAATGGCCGCAACGGTGCAGGAAGTCGCGCAGAACGCCGAGCAGGCATCGCTCGCGGCCCGACAGGCTGACCAACAGGCCCGTCAAGGTGACTTGGTCGTCAAGGAAGCCATCGGCCAGATCGACAGCCTGTCCGGCGAAGTGGAACAGTCGGCCCATGCCATCGAAGAGTTGAACACCGAGAGCGGCCGCATCGGCAGCGTTCTCGAAGTGATTCGTGCGGTTGCCGAGCAGACCAACCTGCTAGCGCTCAACGCTGCGATCGAAGCTGCCCGCGCCGGCGAACAAGGCCGCGGCTTTGCCGTGGTGGCTGACGAGGTCCGCGCACTGGCTCGCCGTACTCATGATTCCACCGAAGAAATCGAAGGGTTGATCAGCAATCTGCAGCGGGTTGCACAGAAAGCCGTCGAGCAGATGCAGACCAGCCGCGATCTGACCCAGCGCACGGTCGATCTGGCTAGCGAAGCGGGTGCCGCGCTTGGCCGCATCACCGATTCGGTGTCCACCATTGAGCAGATGAACCAGCAGATCGCGGCAGCTGCGGAAGAGCAGAGTGCAGTGGCGGAAAATATTTCCGAGAGCGTGACGCGCGTGCGTGACATCGGCGAACAAAGCGCCAGCGGCAGCGAGCAGACCGCGGGTGCGAGTGCTGAGCTTGCACGACTCGGCGTCGAGTTGCAGGGACTGGTCGCCCGTTTCCGCACCTGATTCGCTGCGTGCAACCAAAAGCCCTGGCCCGCGCCGGGGCTTTTGCGTTTCAAAGGCTGAACTCCCTCGGACCGGGCCAATCTAGAACAGGAATGCGGCTGTCGCCGTGCGCCCGGGAGTTCTTCCATTGCAATCGTTGATCGCAACCTCTTTCGCCGAGGCGGGGGAGGGTCATTCATGAAAACTACGGCATTCGTTGCCGGCGAATCTCGTCTTCGGCAGGCAATCACAGGTCCCGCACTGTTTCTCTTCATTCTCGGCGATGTGTTGGGCGCTGGTGTCTACGCCCTGGTGGGCAAGATGGCCGGTGAGGCGGGTGGCGCAGTCTGGGTACCGCTGCTGATCGCCCTGGGTTTCGCCATGCTTACCGCAGCGTCTTACGCGGAGCTGGTAACCAAGTATCCCAAGGCGGGCGGTGCGGCCGTGTTTGCCGAGCGGGCATTCGGCATGCCGCTGGTGTCTTTTCTGGTCGGCTTCTGCATGCTTGCAGCGGGGGTCACCAGCGCGGCCGGATTGTCGCTGGCATTCGCCGGCGACTATCTCGGTGCGTTCCTCGACACACCGGCGGTGCCGACGGCATTGGTGTTTCTGGCAGTGATTGCTCTGCTCAACGCACGAGGCATCAAGGAATCGCTGGGTGCCAATGGGGTGATGACCGTGATCGAAGTGTCCGGTCTGTTGCTGGTGGTGTTGCTGGCTGCATGGTTCGTCATGGATGGCAACGGTGAACCGTCGCGAGTTGTGCAATTCACGCCGGGTGTTTCTCCGGCAGTCGCGGTGCTCGGTGCGGCATTGATCGCCTTCTATTCATTCGTTGGCTTCGAGGTATCGGCCAATGTGGCCGAGGAGGTCAAGAATGTCCGGCGCAACTATCCGCGCGCGCTGTTCGGCGCTTTGCTGGTGGCGGGGCTGGTTTACATGGGCGTGGGAGTCGCCGCTACAGCGGTGCTATCACCGGAGGTGTTGGCTCAATCCTCGGCACCGCTGCTGGATGTCGTTCGCGCAACTGGTTACGCAGTACCGGACTGGTTGTTTGCTGCCGTGGCGCTGGTTGCCGTGGCCAACGGCGCACTTCTCACCATGATCATGTCCAGCCGTCTTGCCTACGGCATGGCAGACGAGGGCCTGTTGCCCACGTCCCTGACGCGGGTCTTGCCGGAGCGGCGTACCCCTTGGATGGCGATCCTGATCACCACGTTGCTGGCGATGATTCTCACCGTCACGGGGACCTTGACCGCGCTCGCCGAAACTGTGGTTCTCCTACTGCTGTTCGTGTTCATGAGCACTAACGTCGCGGTGTTGGTGCTGCGCAAGGATCGGGTCGCCGAACCGCACTTTCGTACGCCGACTTTTCTGCCGGTTCTGGCGATCGGGTCCTGCCTGTTGCTGCTCTCCCAGCAGAGCGGCGGCACCTGGCTGCGTGCCGGTTTGCTGATGGCACTGGGCGCCGTTCTATACGCGCTAGGCCGCTGGCAGAAGCGCCGACGGTCTAGCGCGCGTTGAGATCTGCCGCCCACTCGGCGAGCGGCAGGTCGGGTTGTTGTTGCCAGATGCGTCGCCAGATGAGCTTCAAGCGGCTCATGTCGCCGCGTTCGGCGGGCAACCGCTCGACATACGGAATCAGCCGCCAGTTCTCCCCATCGCGCTCGGCAAGGGCAAAACGAAAGGGGTGGAAGCCGGTCATGCCAAGTCGCAGATCCGTAACCAAAATCTGATCGTCGACTTCGTCGTAGCGCAGTACATCGCCGGTGAACCACTGCAGACGGGCATGCTGCGGTGAGTCAGCGATAATGGAGGCGAGTCGCTCGCCACGCGGGATGCGCACCAGCTGCGGTGGCGTATCATCGAACCAGCTCACCAACGCTTCGTAGTAGACGTCGCCGTCCACCAGAATCACTCGCCACAGAAAACTGTTGAAGGGCGTCGGTGTGCTGAAGATGCGGGCGTGCTCAATACCGCTGTGGGCCATAGCGTCTTCCACCCGTTTCTCGGCCATCTGCTTACCTGTCAGGGTGAAGCCCAGGTATAGCGACGACACCACCAGCGCGACGGAGGGCCAGCGGACGTTGCGTCCCTGCAGGCCGAAGATTGCACCCGCCAATACCGCCAGCAGCAGCGGCACGCTGTACAACGGGTCGATGATGAATACGCTGGACCAAGCCACTGGCGGCGTCGTCAGCGGCCAGAACAATTGAGTGCCGTAACTGGTGAAGGCGTCCAGCACGACGTGCGTCACCAGCACCAGCCAGATCGTGAGAAACAGGCGCATGCCGGTGTAATTCGGATCCGGGCGTATTCGCCTGGCCAGCCATGCCAGCGCAACGGCAAGCACGCTGAGAACGAATAACGAGTGACTGAAGCCCCGGTGATAAGTCATGTCGGCGACCGCATCGCCGTAATCGATCACGACGTCGAGGTCGGGGAGGGTGCCGAGCACCGCGCCATAAAGCAGCGCCTTGCGGCCTTGCCAGCGGCCAAGCAGCGAGGCTTGAACGGTGGCGCCGAGTAGGGCCTGGGTTATCGAGTCCATGCAGGAATCCGCCTGTTGCGAGCGGGCTACAGTAGCCGAACCGACTCGCCTGTAGCGGCTCGAAATCATATAAAAACGTGTCCGCGCTGCCCTGCTCGTGGACAATGCCTGTTCATTTTTGATTCATGAAGGGCCGATGCTCGACATATCCAACAGCGTGCAGCTACCCGACAGCGAGATCGAGCTGACCGCCATCCGCGCCCAGGGTGCCGGCGGCCAGAACGTCAACAAGGTGTCCAGTGCGCTGCATCTGCGCTTCGATATCAATGCCTCCTCTTTGCCGCCGTTCCACAAGGAGCGCCTGCTGACGCTGCGTGACAGCCGCATTACCAGCGACGGCGTAATCGTCATCAAGGCGCAGCAGTATCGTACTCAGGAGCAGAACCGAGCCGATGCGCTCGAGCGGCTGGCCGAGCTGATTCGCAGTGTGGCGAAAGTCGAAAAGGCGCGACGCCCGACCCGACCGACGCTGGGTTCGAAGAAGCGCCGCCTGGAAGGCAAAAGCAAACGCGGCGCGATCAAGGCCGGGCGCGGCAAGGTGGAATTCTAGTGCCTGGGCCAGGGTGACGTGGGCCCGGGCCGGGCGCCCGCCATCCTGCGTTAGCTCTGTATGGCCGTTTTGAGCCAGCGCGCTGGAGCAGGTGTGGACTCAGCAGATGGACTCATGTCACTTCGCTCAGTGCGTTCCCGTGCGCTGTTCGACGATGTCATCGTCGAGCGTGTCGTCGACGCTCTCTGATTCGGTGGTTTCGCCTTCCGGCGTATCGGGCATCAACTCCAGCACGGTATGGCTGGTACGCAGCATCGGCGTGAAATGGCCGTGGGGCTCGGTGACCAGATCGAATACCCGACGAGAGCGAAAGTAGGAATAAATGGCCAGAAATGCCAGCGTAACGGCGAAGAACACCGGCAGGGCCTTGGGCCCGAAAAAGCTCATCAGGCCGCCGGCGACCACCGGGCCGAAGGCGGCACCGAAGCCGTTAGCCAGCAACAGGCCGCTGGAGCCGGAAAGGATTTCGTCCGGGTGCAACTGGTCGACCATCTGCGCCACGGCGATCGAGTAGATCGAAAAAGCCAGTCCGCCCCAGAGAAACATCATTCCGAGCAGGAGCGGGCCGGAGGTCAACGGTGTAATCAGGCCGCCGAGCACCGCTGCGATCGCGACGACCCAGAGCATTACCAGGCGGCGGTCATGCTTGTCGGAAAACAGCCCGATCGGCCATTGCAAAACGGCACCGCCCAAGATGGTGATACTCATCAGCAGACCGACGCCAGACGCATCGAAGCCACTCTGCGAGGCGTAGACCGGCGCCAGTCCCCAGAAACCGCCCAGCGTCAGACCCGATACACCGGCGGCCATCAAGGGTAGCGGCGCGATGCGAGCCAGTTGCAGCAGGTCGGTGGCCGGCATGTCCGGCTGTGCCGGCTGTGCCTGGCGGGTCAGAGTGATGGGCATCAGTGCGGCGCAAATAAGGATGGCAGCGAGCGCGAAGAGCGTGAAATTCATCGGGTTGTCCAGACTCAGCAATTGCTGGGCCGCCGCCAGCGCGCCGAGGTTGACCGCCATGTACAGCGCGAACACCTGGCCGCGTTTTTCGCCGCTGACCTGGGCGTTGAGCCAGCTCTCGATGACCATGTACAGCGTCACCAGTGCAACGCCATAGAGCACTCGCAAAACCAACCATACCCAGGGATTGACGATGAGCACATGCAGCAGCACCGCAACTGCGGCGAGAGCCGCATAGAAGGCAAAGGTACGGATGTGACCAACGCGCCGGATAAGCGACGGAGCGAGCCAGGTGCCGACGAGAAATCCGGCGAAATAACCCGACATTAGCAGGCCGATCATTCCGGTGGAGTAGCTCTCCGCGATGCCGCGGAGCGTCAGCAGAGTGTTCAGCAGGCCGTGGCCGAGCAGTAGTAATGCAACTCCGCCCAGCAGCGAACTGATGGGGGCTAGTAAGGACGTCATGGCAAACAACCTTAAGCAAGTAAATCTGAAATGGCGAGCTGACTTATCAGGGATGCTCGCCGTTAAAGCATGTAAGCAACTGAATTTACTAAGTTATTCTTAGTTGTTGCGCTCAGCACATGCAGCTTGGGCAGCATTTTCCGCTGAGGATTCAAAACCCTGGATAATTTCCAGCGAAGCGTGCTGGACGATTTCGCGCGCCATTCGTGCTGCGGTCCTTACCGGTCACGCCTGACGAATATCACTGCTCATGCGTTCAGCTTGGCTCAGGCTTTCATGTTTGTCCCGGCATGAGCGTTGCGATCAACGCCCTGACACTGCCAGGCAGAGCGTTCAGTTCGCGGACCAGAATGCTGCGTTCACGCACAGCCCAGGGCTCATCCAGCTCGACCATGGCCAGGCGCATGGTGCGGCTATGCCGGCAGGCGGCGGATTCGGGGATGATGCCGATACCGACATCGGCCTCGATCATCCGGCACACGGCTTCGAAACTCGATAGCTGGATACGCAGGGAAAGACTGCCGCCGAGTTTCTCCACCTGATCGCGCAGAAAGGTCAGCAGTGTGCTGCCTTCGTGCAGACCGATATGTTGGTAGTTCAGCGTCTGGCGCAACGTCACGCGTTTTTCCGCGGCCAGCGGATGGCCGACGGGCACCGCCAGCAACAGGCGATCGGTGCTGAAATGGAGGACTTGCAGTCCTTCGGCCTGTACTGGCCCGGCGATGATGCCCATGTCCGTGCTGCCATCCAGCACGCCGCGAACGATGTCACGGCTCAGACGCTCCTGCAGATCGACCGTCACACCAGGGCGCTTTGCGAGAAAGCCTGCCAACACTTCGGGAAGGAATTCGGTCACCGCCGTGGTGTTGGCGAAGATGCGGATATGCCCGGTCGAATCGGTACCGTATTCGGTGAACTCGCTTTTCAAGTAGTCCACTTGGCGCATGATCAGCCGCGCGTGTTGCAGCAGTTTGTGCCCAGCCGGCGTCAGTTCTACGCCACGGCTGTCGCGGTATAGCAGGCGGCTGTCCAGCTGCGTTTCCAGCGCCTTGATTCGTGCGCTCGCGGATGCCGGTGACAAATGCGCACGGCGTGCGCCCTGGGTCAGGCTGGGAGATTCGGCGATATGAATAAACAGGCGCAGATCGGGCAGATCGAAATGCATGGCAGGTTCCATAGGTTTTTGTAGGCGTCAGGGAGACGTTGAGTCCTTGCTGGCGAAGCTTTTGCGTGGCTGCGATTCGCGAGCAAGCTCACTCCTACAGATGGGTGCGAGGTGAGTGAGTGTTCAGAATATCCGAACACTGGTGTAGGTAAATACAAATTCTCAGAACGCTTGCGTCGTTGCATGCTGTGGCGAAACAAAACAGCCGGAAATCCGCCATGACCGACGTATCTGCCTGGATAGGCCGCACCGAAGAAGTTCACGATCAGCTCAGCCGCAATTTGCTGATACGCGTCGCCGCGACGCTGGGCGAGGCAGTTCCGGCCGATGGCGAGGCACTGCCTCCGCTGTGGCAGTGGTGCTTCTTCCAGGAGCCGATCGCCGAAAGCGGTCTTGGTGAAGATGGCCACCCGGCCCGCGGCGGCTTCCTGCCGCCGGCCGATAATCGCAATCGCATGTGGGCAGGCGGGCGTGTCGAGTTTTTCGAGCCGCTCACCGCAGGTGCCGAAGCGACGCGTGTATCGACCATCAAGCACATCGAGGAAAAGCACGGGCGCACCGGCGCGCTGCTGTTCGTCACCGTGCAGCACGACTATCTACAGGACGGCCGCCTGGCCATTCGCGAAGAGCAGGACATCGTCTATCGCGAGCCTAGCCCACCGAAAGCCAGCAGCGGCGAGCCGATGGTCGCCGGTCATTGGCGCGAGGCGGTAACGCCGACTCCGACGCTGCTGTTCCGCTATTCGGCAGTCACCTTCAATGGCCATCGCATTCATTACGACTGGCCCTACGTCACTGAAACCGAAGGCTATTCCGGGTTGGTAGTACACGGCCCGCTGATCGCCACGCTAAATCTGCGCGCCTTCTGTCGCGGTAATCCCGAGGCGCGGGTCAAGCGCTTCGCCTATCGCGGGCTGCGGCCTCTGGCCGCGCCGGAGCCTTTCGAAGTGGGTGGGCGCATCGTCGCTCCCGGCAAGGCAGAACTGTGGGCCGGCGATCACAACGGTTTGGCGCAGAAGGCCGAAGTGGAATTCGAGTAATACCAAGTCTTACAGCGTAGGAGCGAGCTTGCTCGCTAACCAGGCGAACGTGATTCGCGAACAAGCTTGCTCCTACACGCGCATGAATCCGAGGAACCGAGATGAACCCGAGCAAGATTGAAGAACTGAATTTCATCCGCGAAGGCGTGCGCGCCCTCTGCGCCGAATTCCCCGCCGAATACTGGCGCAAGATTGACGAGGAAAAGGGCTTTCCTGAAGCCTTCGTCAAGGCGCTGACCGAAGCCGGCTGGCTGTCGGCTATGATTCCGGAAGAGTACGGCGGCTCCGGCCTGGGTCTGGCGGAGGCCTCGGTGATCCTCGAGGAAGTGAACCGCTGCGGCGGTAACTCCGGCACCGTACACGGGCAGATGTACAACATGTTCACCCTGCTCCGAAACGGCAGCGAGGAGCAGAAGCGCTATTACCTGCCCAAGCTTGCCAGCGGCGAGCTGCGCCTGCAGTCCATGGGCGTGACCGAGCCGACTACCGGCACCGACACCACCAAGATCAAGACAACCGCAGTGAAGCAGGGCGACAAGTACGTCATCAACGGGCAGAAGGTGTGGATCTCGCGTATCCAGCATTCCGACCTGATGATCCTCCTGGCCCGCACCACGCCGCTGGCCGAGGTAAAGAAGAAATCGGAAGGCATGTCGATCTTCCTGGTCGATCTGCGCGAAGCCATCGGCAACGGTCTGACCGTCCAGCCGATCGCCAACATGGTCAACCACGAAACCAACGAGCTGTTCTTCGACAACCTGGAAATTCCCGCCAGCAGCCTGATCGGCGAAGAAGGTAAGGGGTTCCGCTACATCCTCGACGGCCTCAACGCTGAGCGCACATTGATCGCCGCCGAATGCATCGGTGACGGTCGTTGGTTTATCGAAAAGTCCGCACAGTACGCCCGCGACCGCGTGGTGTTCGGCCGCCCGATCGGGCAGAACCAGGGCGTGCAGTTCCCGATTGCCGAGGCGCATATCGAGATCGAGGCGGCGGACCTGATGCGCTGGCGCGCCTGCGAGGAATACGACAGCGGCCGCAACGCCGGCGCGGCGGCCAACATGGCCAAGTACCTCGCGGCCAAGGCCAGCTGGGAAGCGGCCAATGCCTGCCTGCAGACCCATGGCGGCTTCGGCTTCGCCAACGAATACGACGTCGAGCGCAAATTCCGTGAGACGCGTCTGTATCAGGTAGCGCCGATCTCGACCAACCTGATCCTGTCGTACGTGGCAGAGCATCTATTGGAGCTGCCGCGCTCGTTCTAATGGGTCAGAAGCTGTGGGCTGAAACGGAACGCCGTCCGACCCACCCTACAAATTCGACATTCGTAGGGTGGGCTTCAGCCCACCAAAACGGGCGAAACGCCATGCAGATCAACCACCTTGACCATCTCGTCCTGACCGTCGCCGATATCGACGTCACGATTGATTTCTACCGTCGCGTGCTTGGCATGCAGGCGGTGACCTTCGGCGAAGGGCGAAAGGCGCTCGTCTTCGGGCTGCAGAAAATCAACCTGCACCAGGCAGGTCGCGAATTCGAGCCCAAGGCCGAGCGGCCAATGCCCGGATCGGCGGACCTCTGCTTTATCGTCGCCACGCCTCTGGATGAGGTGATTGCTCACCTCGAAACGCAGGGCGTTGCCATTATCGAAGGGCCGGTGAAACGCACTGGCGCCACCGGGGCGATTCGTTCCGTCTATGTGCGTGACCCCGACCTCAATCTAATTGAACTGTCCAACCCGCTGGAGACCACCGTATGAGTCAGCACACCCAGGCCCTTACAGAGTTTCTTGCCGGACTGCGCTATGAGCAGATCCCCGAGCCGGTGCTCGCCCGCACCGAAGACCTTTTTCTCGACTGGCTGGGCTCGGCTTTGGCCAGTACCGGTTCGCATCCGATCCCGCTGTTCGAGCGCTACGCGCAGAAAATGGGGCCAGCCGATGGGCCGGCGCGTGTCTTCGTCAACCGCACGGGTAGCTCGGCTTATTTCGCCGCGTTGGTGAACGGGGCGAGTTCGCACCTGGTTGAGCAGGATGACTTGCACAACAGCTCCGTACTGCATCCGGCTACGGTGGTGTTTCCGGCCGCGCTGGCGGCCGCGCAAGATCTGGGCAAATCCGGTCGCGAGCTGCTGTTGGCTTCGGTTGCCGGCTACGAGGCGGGGATTCGCATAGGCGAATTCCTCGGCCGTTCTCATTACCGCATTTTCCATACCACGGCGACGGTCGGCACTCTGGCCGCTGCGGTCGCAGTGGGCAAGCTGCTCGACTTCAACCAGGCGCAATTCACCGACTTGCTGGGCAGCGCCGGGACTCAGGCTGCCGGGCTCTGGGAGTTCCTGCGCGACGCCGCTGACTCCAAGCAGCTGCATACCGCCAAGGCGGCCGCCGATGGCCTGCTCGCTGCCTACCTGACTGCGGATGGTCTGACTGGCGCGAAGAACATCCTCGAAGGCGAGCAGGGCATGGCTGCTGGCATGTCCAGCGATGCTGATCCGACGAAGCTTTCCGACCGGCTCGGCACGCGCTGGGCGCTGGCGGAAACCTCGTTCAAGTTCCACGCCTCCTGCCGCCATACGCATCCGGCGGCCGATGCGCTGCTCGATCTGATGCAGCGTGAGGGGCTCAAGGCCAACGACATCGCCAGCGTCACCGCTCGTGTGCACCAAGGCGCCATCGACGTGCTCGGCCGCGTGACAGTCCCGCAGACCGTGCACCAGGCGAAGTTCTCCATGGGCACCGTACTCGGGTTGATTGCTGTGCATGGCAAGGCGCAGCTGACTGAGTTCCATGGTGTGGCGTTGACGGATCCGGACGTCTCGGCTTTCCGCGACAAGGTATGCATGCAGCTCGATCCAGAAGTGGACAGCGCCTATCCGGCGCGCTGGCTCGGCCGGGTCGAGGTGAACACGGTCGATGGCCGCCAACTGAGCGCTGCCATCGACGAACCTAAGGGCGATCCGGGCAATACGCTGAGCCGCGATGAGCTGGAGGACAAGTTCCGCCGGCTGGTGGCTTTCTCCAGTGCACGCAGCGCGCATGAGGCGGGCGAGTTGATCGACAAGGTTTGGCGTTTGCGCAAGATGGATCGACTAGACCAATTGGCTTGACGGCATTGCAGTGACTCGGTGGGCTGAAGCCCACCCTACGGAGCTAAGCGCGGAAAGCGGTGGGCTGAAGCGGAGCGCCGCCCGGTGGGCTTCAGCCCACCAAGACGGCGATAGACGAACAAAAGAAAACAACCCGTAGGAGCGACCTTGGTCGCGAATGGGAGCTGAAGCGTTTGCGAACAAGGACTCGGCGTCCCCCTGGCTCCTACAAAAAGCCCGGTGCGTGAAGCACCGTCTGGCCTGAACCGAATTAGCAGGAAACGATATGAATACAACCCAGCAACCCCGCCCGCTAGACGGCATTACAGTGGTCAGTCTCGAACACGCCATCGCCGCGCCGTTCTGCACTCGTCAGTTGGCCGATCTTGGCGCACGCGTGATCAAGATCGAGCGGCCCGGTTCCGGCGATTTCGCCCGCGGCTATGACGAACGCGTCGATGGCCTGGCCTCGCATTTCGTCTGGACCAACCGCTCCAAGGAAAGCCTGACCCTGGATGTAAAGCAGGATTCCGCCACCGAGGTGCTCGACCAATTGCTGGCCAAGGCGGACGTGCTGGTGCAGAACCTCGCACCGGGCGCGGCGGCGCGCATGGGACTGTCGTTCGAGACGCTGCATGAACGCTTCCCGCGGCTGATCGTCTGCGACATCTCCGGCTATGGCGAAGGCGGGCCGTACGAGCAGAAGAAGGCCTACGACTTGCTGATTCAGAGCGAGGGCGGCTTTCTTTCGGTTACCGGCGGGCCCGGCGAGACCGAGATGGCTAAAGCCGGCTGCTCCATTGCCGACATCGCCGCCGGCATGTACGCCTACACCGGCGTGCTTTCGGCACTGATGCTGCGTGACAAAACCGGCGAGGGCAGCCGAGTCGACGTCTCCATGCTGGAAAGCCTGGTGGAGTGGATGGGCTACCCGCTGTATTACGCCTACAACGGTGCGCCGCCGCCGCCGCGTGCTGGCGCCGCGCACGCCACCATCTATCCGTACGGGCCGTTTCCCACTGGCGATGGCGGCACCGTGATGCTCGGCCTGCAGAACGAGCGTGAGTGGCTGCTGTTCTGCGAGAAGGTGTTGCGTCAGCCAGAGCTGGCCAGCGATGAACGCTTCTCGGCCAATTTCAAGCGTTCAGAGAACCGCGACGCGTTGCGCGCGATCATTGTCGAGACCTTCGCCAAATTGAGTGCTGAAGAAGTCATCGCTCGCTTGGACGACGCCCCGATCGCCAACGCCCACGTCAATGATATGGCGGGCGTCTGGGCGCATCCGCAGCTCAAGGCACGCCAGCGCTGGAGCGAAGTGGATAGCCCATCGGGTCGCCTGCCGGCCTTGCTGCCGCCGGGCCGCAACGCAGCCTTCACGCCGCGCATGGACCCGATCCCGGCGCTCGGTCAGCACACCGATATGCTCCTGGCGGAGTTGGGCTACGCATCGGCCGATATCCAGCGATTGCACGAGCAGGGCGCGGTTTAGGCCGCTGCGCTACATTTAATCCGATAGGGTGGACGCGGCTCACCTGAACAGGCCGATGAAATCCAATTGTGAAGCCGAAGCAAGCGTTGTCCGGCTCACCATTAAGAAAAAGAGATAGCCATGATTCCAGGTATTGTCCGCTCCGCATTGTTCGTTCCGGCCACTCGTCCGGAACGGATCCCCAAGGCATTGGCCACCGGGGCCGACGCGGTGATCGTCGATCTTGAGGATGCTGTCGCCGAAAATCTGAAGCGGGACGCGCGTGACCATCTCGACGCCTTTCTCACTGGCGATTCGGCTGCCCGCGTGTTGGTACGCATCAACGCGCCGGGGCATGCGGAGCAAGCCGAAGACCTCAAAGTGTGCGCTGCCCATCCTGGTGTTATCGGTGTGCTGCTGCCTAAGGTCGAAAGTGCGGCTCAGGTGGCGGTCGCGGCTGCATGCGGCAAGCCGGTATGGCCGATCATCGAGAGCGCGCGAGGCCTGGTTGCGCTGGCTGAAATTGCGGCGGCCGAGGGTGTCGAGCGGCTGTCCTTCGGTGCGCTGGATCTGGGCCTCGATTTAGGCTTGACCAGCGGCAGCGCGGCGGCTGAGCGCATACTCGATCAAGCGCGCTATGCACTTTTGCTGCACTCACGGCTGGCGAATCTGGCGCCGCCGCTCGATAGCGTATTTCCTGATATCAAGAACCTGCATGGCCTAGCCCAGATGGTGGCCGATGCCCGCGACATGGGCTTCGGTGGGCTGCTGTGCATTCACCCCAGCCAAGTGGCTGTGGTGCACGAAACGTTGATGCCCAGCGCCGATGAACTGGCCTGGGCGGAACGCGTCCTCGCTGCCGGAGCTTCCGGCGATGGGGTCTTCGTGGTGGACGGACAGATGGTCGATGCCCCAGTGCTAGGCCGTGCCCGCCACCTGTTGCAACGTGCCGGGCAAGCGGTTTCCTGATCGCTGCCATCGCTCATAAAAGCGTACCAACCGACAAAAACAAAAGGGGTGCTACCAAATGTTAAAAATGAATCTCAAGGCGCTCGCCTGCGCGCTTTCCCTGACCATAACCGGCCTCGCTCAGGCCGCCGAGACGGCGTCCGCTCCCATTGTTATCAAGTTCGCTCACGTGGTGGCGGATAACACGCCGAAAGGGCAAGGGGCGTTACTGTTCAAAAAGCTTGCCGAGGAGCGTTTGGGGGATCGGGTCAAGGTCGAGGTCTATCCTAATTCCTCATTATTCGGCGATGGCAAGGAGATGGAGGCACTGCTGCTCGGTGATGTACAGCTGCTGGCGCCTTCTCTGGCCAAGTTCGAGCATTACTCCAAGCCCATTCAGATCTTCGACCTGCCGTTCCTGTTCGACGATATCGCAGCGGTTGACCGCTTTCAGGCAAGCCCGCATGGTCAGGGGCTGCTGAGCAGCATGGAGGACAAGGGCATCACCGGCCTGGCTTACTGGCACAACGGTATGAAGCAGTTGTCATCCAACAAGCCAATGTACGAGCCCAAGGATGCGCGCGGTTTGAAATTCCGTGTGCAAGCCTCCAACGTGCTCGACGAGCAGTTTAAGGCACTGCGCGCTAACCCGCGCAAGATGAGCTTCGCCGAGGTTTACCAGGGACTGCAGACCGGTGTGGTTAACGGTACCGAAAACACCTGGTCGAACTATTTCAGCCAGAAGGTGCATGAAGTGCAGCCGTACTTCACCCACTCCGAGCATGGTGTGATCGACTACATGGTGATCACCAATACCAAGTTCTGGAAAGGGCTACCAGATGACGTTCGTAGCGAGCTGAAAGCGATCATGGAAGAGGTCACCGTCGAGGTGAACCGCCAGGCGGACGACCTGAACCGCGAAGCGCGTGATGCGATCGCGAAGGCAGGCACCAGCGAAATCATCGAACTGACCCCCGAACAGCGCGCCAAGTGGCGCGAAGCGATGCAGCCGGTGTGGAAGAAGTTCGAAGGCGAGATCGGTGCCGATCTGATCAAGGCGGCGCAAGCGGCTAACAAGCCGTAAGGCGAAGAAGGAGCCGCGGTGCATACCGTTGCACTGCGGCTCTGGATGTCGGAACTCCGATAAAAAATTCGTCCGCTCGACGCGGAACCGGCGGTCGATCCGATGTAGCGAAGGGCTTGGCCTAGCCGTTGATCGTGGTTTGACCGCCGTTGCCGCGTAACACCCAGCGCTCTCAGAAAATCGTCACCGCTTTCGCACTTGCGGATTCCTGCGGTGGGTTTTGATATTCCCGTCATCATTTCCAGCAGAGCCTTCAGAGCTCTCGGAGCGGCTTGGACCGCGCCATTAGAACACGCGACGCGGCATGGCTTATGGCTATGGCTTAGTGCCGGGGGCTTTCTTCGGGCATGGTCAGCAGTTGCTTTTCCATATTCCAGTCGAACGGCTCTTCGTTCTGCTCGGCTTCGTAGCGGCGCTCTTCCAGCCTTTGGAATACTTCGATTTCTTCATCTGGCATGAAATGCAGGCAGTCACCCCCAAAGAACCACAGCAGGTCGCGCGGGACGAGGTGAGCGATTTGAGGGTAACGATGGAAAACCTGGCAGATCATGTCCTGGCCCATATGCCTTTCCTCTGGCACATCTTTGAGATTCATGATCAGTTCGTCGAAGCGTTCGAGAAACAGCGCATGGCTCTCTTCGGATACCTGTTCTGTTTCACCCATGGCAAGCAGGATGCCGCGCAGATGGGCCAGTAATGCCAGGTTGTGATCGTGATAGGGGTTGGCCATGGTTCACCTGTGTCGGTTGGGCGCGCGATTATAGAGGCTCGGCGCGTTTGGTTGGATGTCTTTAATTGACCCGCGAGCAGGGCGCGGGGTTCGGTGCGCGTGGGGCGTTGTAGTCGCGGTGTGACCGATGGACGACCGAGGTGCCTGGCTTGCATGCCCACGGGCGTGGGCACAATCAGGCAAGAGCGCGGCATCACCTCGGGGCGAGGCTTTGCTTTCCGAGGCAAGCCGAACAGCTATCGAATCCGGCCGGCTGGTAGTTCAAGCTCCTCCTTGCTGAAATCGTCTACGTCGATGACTCTGCGTCTGGCGGCTTCGGCGCTGCGCAATTGTGCAGCTTCGTCATCGTTGAGTACGCCGGCCGCCACAGCTGCAGCGACCGGGTCTTGCGCCGCAGTCGGTTTGAAATTTCCATCCTTGAGCGCTTTGTGCAGCTTTTTCTGTATTGGCTGTGTGGCGGCTAGCGTGTCGAACGCGTTTCGCAACGCTCCGAAAGCCTCATCGTTGCCTTGCGGGCGGTATACGCCGTCAAGAATTTGCTCCAATGCTGAATCTCCTTCCGGGCGTCCGAGGATGGCGGCAACTTCGGCATCGAGCTCATCGGACGGCCCCTTGTGTCGTGCACCGAAGGGGAACACCAGCACGTGTAATACGCCACCAAGCAACCGGTTAGGGAAGTTGGCCAGCGTGCCGGCCAGCGCTTCCTCGGCTTTGCACAGGCAATCTTCCATAGCCCAGCGCAGCAGCGGCGCTTGCTCCATAGGATGGCCAAGATCGTGGTAGCGCTTGAGTGCCGCGGATGCCAGATACAGGTGGCTGAGTACATCACCGAGACGGGCCGACAGGCGTTCGCGGCGCTTCAGGTCACCGCCCAGGAGCATCATGGAAAGATCCGCCAGCATGGCGAACGCCGCTGCAATCCGATCTAGCGCGCGGAAGTAGGGGCGGGTCAGCTCAGTCCCCGGCGCTTTGCCGAACAGACCGAAGGTCAGCCCGAGCACCAGAGTGCTGGCGGTGTTGCTGACAGCGAAACCGATATGCTGCATCAATAACTCGTCGAATTTCGCCACCGCAGCATCGCGGTCGGGCTCGTGAACCAGCTCCATTTCGCGCAGCACGAACGGATGGCAGCGAATCGCACCCTGGCCGAAAATCATCAGGTTGCGCGAGAGAATGTTCGCGCCCTCGACAGTGATGGAGATCGGCGCAGACAACCACAGGCGGCCAAGGTAGTTGTTCGGGCCCAGGATGATTCCCTTGCCGCCATGAATGTCCATGGCGTCGGTGACGCATTCGCGGCCACGTTCGGTGAGGTGATATTTGAGGATGGCCGAGAGGACCGAGGGTTTCTCGCCCAGATCGACCGCGTTGGCCGTCAGGATTCGAGCGCTGTCCATCAGCCAGGCGTTGCCGCCGATGCGAGCCAGCGGTTCCTGGATACCTTCGAACGCGGCCAGCGGCACGTTGAATTGCTCACGGATCTGCGCATAGCGGCCGCTGACATAGCTGCATGCCTTGGCGGCGCTGACGCCTGTTGCCGGCAGCGAGATGGAGCGGCCAACGGACAGGCAGTTCATCAACATCATCCAGCCTTTGCCAATCATATCGCGGCCGCCAATGATGGCTTCCAGCGGTACGAATACGTCCTTGCCCCAGTTCGGCCCGTTCATGAAGGCGGCACCCAACGGCAGGTGTCGACGTCCGATTTCGACGCCAACGGTATCGGTCGGAATCAACGCAAGGCTGATGCCGAGCTCTTCTTCATCACCGAGCAGATGTTCGGGATCGTAGGTCTTGAAGGCGACGCCCAGCAAGGTCGCGACCGGGCCGAGCGTGATATAGCGTTTTTCCCAGTTCAAACGCAGGCCGATGACTTCCTCGCCTTGCCATTGGCCTTTGCAAATCACGCCGCTGTCATTCATGGCGCCGGCGTCGGAGCCGGCATAGGGGCCAGTCAGGGCGAAACAGGGGATGTCCGTGCCGTTGGCCAGGCGTGGCAAGTAATGGTTGCGTTGTTCATCGGTGCCGTAGTGCATCAGCAATTCGGCCGGGCCGAGCGAGTTGGGCACCATCACGGTGCTGGCGAGATCACCGCTGCGTGTGGCCAGCTTCATCACGATCTGCGAGTGCGCATAGGCTGAGAAACCTCTGCCGCCGTATTCCTTGGGAATGATCAGCGCGAAGAAGCCTTCGGCCTTGATGTAATCCCAAGCTTCCTGCGGAAGGTCCAGGCGCTGGCCGACGTCCCAGTCGTTGACCATGGCGCAAAGCGTCTCGGTCGGGCCATCGATGAATGCCTGTTCTTCTTCGGTAAGTGTTGCTTTCGGGTAGCCGAGGAGGGTGTCCCAGTTCGGTCGGCCGCTGAACAACTCGCCATCCCACCAG
This sequence comes from Stutzerimonas stutzeri, assembly GCF_024448715.1. Classification (GTDB taxonomy): domain Bacteria; phylum Pseudomonadota; class Gammaproteobacteria; order Pseudomonadales; family Pseudomonadaceae; genus Stutzerimonas; species Stutzerimonas stutzeri_AR. Next base: position 180,049 of record NZ_JAMOHZ010000003.1, on the reverse strand, counting down.
ACGCTGCCTGCATCGATGGCGTCGCGTTCGGTATCGGAGATGGGTGGCAGGACTTTCTTGAACCAGTCGAACATCGGCCCGCTGAAATATTTGATGCGCAGGTCGGTGAGCAGCAGCGGCACCGCGACGGCGATCAGTGCTAGCCAAAGGATCACCATCAGCCAGGCTGGGGGTTCGTCGGCTGCGCCCATAAGCACCAGATACGCCGCCACCATGGCCAGCGCGGGTACGGGCGACACTCGAAAATGAGCGATCAGGGCGATGCCGAGCAGTAATACGAGCAGCCAGAGCAGGGTCATAAGATTTCCTTGTGAGCGAATGGCGTCCTACTTGAGCATAGGCTTTCGGGGTAAATCGGATAAGAACGGTTGATGCGATTGATTTCAAGTAATGACCGGACCGGCCAAGATGAGTTCTGAAATGACCCGAGGGGTGGGACGATAACTACAGAAGCGAGCGGATCAGAAGCGAGAGGAGTTGCGGCGAAACGGATTTTCCATTGCATTCAGCGACGCAGAGCATCTCGGCTTATTCCGAGAATCAGCAAGTGGCTGTGGGAAATCCAATCTCGGTGGAAGGTTTGGCATGGCTGGGTATTGTCGAAGGGGCATCGTGGTTGCAATCGATCGCTGCAGCCCTTATCTATTCTGAATCTCTCCGCGTTGTGTGTATTTTTCTATGAGTACTGCTCTGTCCATTCGGCAGTTGACCAAGATTTACGGAAATGGCTTCGAGGCCCTCAAGGGTATCGATCTTGATGTGGCCGAAGGCGACTTCTTTGCGTTGCTCGGGCCTAACGGCGCTGGCAAGTCCACCACCATCGGCATCCTTTCTACCCTGGTAAACAAGTCGGGTGGCACAGTGAATGTCTTCGGGCATGACCTTGATCGTGACCCCGGCAAGCTCAAGCGTTGCCTGGGTGTGGTGCCGCAGGAATTCAACTTCAACCAGTTCGAGAAGGCCTTCGATATTCTCGTCACGCAAGCGGGGTACTACGGCATTCCGTCGAAGGTCGCCAAGGAGCGCGCCGAGCAATACCTCAACCAGCTGGGCCTGTGGGACAAGCGCGACGTATCTTCGCGGATGCTCTCCGGCGGTATGAAGCGGCGCTTGATGATCGCGCGCGCGCTGATTCATCGTCCGCGCCTGCTGATCCTCGACGAGCCCACCGCTGGTGTGGATATCGAGCTGCGCCGCTCGATGTGGTCGTTCCTCACCGAACTTAATCGCGAAGGCATCACCATCATTCTCACGACGCACTACCTGGAGGAGGCCGAGCAGTTGTGTCGCAACATAGGCATCATCGACCACGGCCAGATCGTCAAGAACACCAGCATGCGCGAGCTTCTTAAGCAGCTGCATGTCGAGACCTTCCTGCTCGATCTGAAGGAGTCGCAGCTGGTGCCGCCGGAGCTGGGCAATTATCCGGCGAGGCTGGTCGACCATCACACGCTCGAGGTGCAGGTAGACAAGAGCCAGGGCGTGACCGACCTGTTTCGCCTGTTGGCGGCGCAAGGCATCGAGGTACTGAGCCTGCGTAACAAGACCAATCGGCTGGAGGAACTATTCGTGTCGATGGTGGAAAACAATTTGCCCAAGGTGGCCAAATGAACGCTGAATTTCGGCCCAACCTGGTTGCCCTGCAAACCATCGTTCATCGCGAGATCCGTCGTTACACGCGCATCTGGCCGCAAACCCTGCTGCCCCCGGCCATCACCATGGTGCTGTACTTCGTGATCTTCGGGAATCTGATCGGCGAGCGAATCGGCGAGATGGGCGGCTTCACTTACATGGAGTACATCGTGCCCGGGCTGATCATGATGTCAGTGATCACCAACTCATATAGCAACGTGGTCTCCAGCTTTTTCAGCAGCAAGTTCCAGCGTTCCATCGAGGAATTGCTGGTCTCGCCGGTCTCGCCGCATGTGATTCTGATCGGCTTCGCGCTGGGCGGTATCACCCGCGGCCTGGCGGTTGCGCTGATTGTGACCTTACTGTCGATGTTCTTTACCGATCTGCAGGTCCATCATCTCGGCGTCACACTTCTAGTGATTATGCTGACATCGACAATCTTCGCTCTGGGCGGCTTCATCAATGCAGTGTTTGCACAAAATTTCGATGACATCTCCATCATTCCGACCTTCGTATTGACGCCGCTGACCTATCTGGGCGGCGTGTTCTATTCGATCAATCTGCTATCACCTTTCTGGCAGACGTTGTCACTGGCCAACCCGATCCTGCACATGGTCAATGCGTTCCGTTACGGCATTCTGGGCGTGTCGGATATCCGTATCGGTATTGCCATCACCTTCATGGTGGTTGCCACGGTGCTGATGTATCTGTGGTGTATCCGGCTGCTCCAGAGTGGCCGTGGAATGCGCCAATAGCAACGTTGGCTAATGTCATGTTTAGTTGCTAAGGGGCGATGCAATCGTTGCTTCGCCTCACAGCTATGTGCAGCCTTTCGACTGGCTTCGCGGTGATAAACCTGGCGAGAACCGCTACACTTGCGATCGTTTTTCGTACAGGTTCCTGTCATGCAGCACCCCGCCGAACTCTCGCCGCTGGGTAAATCCAGCGCCTATGTCGCGAACTACAGCCCCGAGCAACTGTTCCCCATACCGCGCGCGCCCAAATGGGCCGAACTAGGACTGACAGCCGACACGCTGCCATACCGCGGCGTGGATATCTGGAATTGCTACGAGCTGTCCTGGCTGCTGCCATCAGGCAAGCCGGTCGTTGCCATCGGTGAATTCGCAATTCCGGCCGACTCGCCGAATATCATCGAATCCAAGTCGTTCAAGCTCTATCTCAATTCGCTGAATCAGTCAGTATTCGAGAGCCGCGAGGCCTTGGTTGCGGTGATGACGAACGATCTCTCCGCGGCGGCTGGAAAGCCCGTCGAGGTACGGCTGCGCACGCTGGATGAAGTTGCGGAAGAAGGGATTGCGCGGCTACCTGGACGGTGCATCGATGAGCTGGATGTAGCGATGGATCACTACGACTCGCCAAGAACCGATCTGTTGCGCTGCGATGCCGAGCGTCAGATTGAGGAGTGTCTGCATAGCCATCTGCTCAAATCCAATTGCCCAGTCACCGGGCAACCGGATTGGGGCACAGTTGTGGTCGATTATCGCGGCGCAGCGCTAGAACCGGCGAGTCTGCTTGCTTATCTGGTGAGTTTCCGTCAGCACGCGGATTTCCATGAGCAGTGCGTGGAGCGCATCTTTCTTGATCTTCAGCGTCTGCTGAAGCCGGAGCGGTTGAGCGTTTACGCGCGTTATGTACGACGCGGCGGACTGGACATCAACCCTTACCGTAGCAGCGAGGCTATGTCGCCAAGCAATGGGCGGCTCGTGAGGCAGTAATCAAACGGGAGGCGAGACGATCGCAATAGGCCTTGCGCCATTCCCGTCCGGCTTTCGTGCTTATATCCCCATATTCGCCAGTGTTTGCATGATGTTGCGCAGCGTCATGGCGGTATTGGGGTGGCTGACCTCGAAGCGCTCTACCGCCAGGTTGACGCCATCGACCAGCGAATCGTTCTGGTCTACTACGCCCTGGTTCGCCAGGCGCAGCTCAATGTCCTGGGCAATCGCTTGCAGCGACGCACGTTCCTCTTCTGTCAGTGGTGCGTCCTGGGCCAGTTGACTACGCAACTCTAGAAGCTGCGACTGCAAATCATGTTCCGGCATATTGCTTCCCTCTGGTGGTTTCGGGGCGATTATTCCCCAGCTTTTGATGGAAGAAGGGTAGACCAGCGGTTGGGGCCTGTCTTTTCTTTGAGGGGGCGAGGGGCAATGAAGTTCGTCGACGGTCGGTCCGCGTATCTGCCGGCTGCCGGAAACCTTCGGAATGGATTTATACTGCTGCGCTTTGATGGGCAGACGCCACCATTCGAATAAGGGGAAGGCAGCGATGCAAGTGATCAGCAAGGATTGGATCGGATATTTCAAGGTCACGCTCGTTGCAGCGCTGGCGGTGCTTGGTGCATCGTCGTTGCAGGCTGCCGAGGAAGATCCGTGGGAAGGCGTCAACCGCGTGGTGTTTCGTTTCAACGACAAGCTAGACACCTACACCCTCAAGCCGCTGGCTCAGGGTTACCAGAAAGTAACCCCGAACTTCGTCGAAGACGGCATCGGCAACGTATTCAGCAATCTGGGTGACGTCGTGGTGCTGACCAACGACCTGCTGCAGGGCAAGATCCGCGACGCTGGCATCGACACCAGTCGCATCTTGTTCAACAGCACCTTTGGCGTGCTGGGCTTCTTCGACGTAGCCACCCGTATGGGCCTGCAAAAAAACGACGAGGACTTCGGCCAGACGCTTGGCGCCTGGGGGCTGGGCAGCGGCCCCTACGTCGTGTTACCGCTGCTAGGGCCTAGCACCGTACGCGACGCGACGGGACGTGTGCCTGATTCGTTCCTGCAGCCTTACCCCTACATAGATCACGTGCCGACCCGCAACGTGACGCGAGCGGTGAACGTGGTCGATTTGCGAGCAGGCCTACTCTCGGCCGAGAAGATGATTACTGGAGACAAGTACATCTTTGTCCGCAACGCCTATCTGCAAAACCGCGAGTTCCGCACGCAGGACGGTCAGGTCGAAGACGACTTCTGATCGACACGCCGCCCCCAAACGACTGGTTCACCAGCGCTTTGGGGGCGGGGCACGACTCAAAAACGCCTCGGCGCGGAGTGTTCATTAGCTCATCGACAGGATCGCCAGGCCGAGACTTTGCCGGCCATCGTCATGCGAGCCGACCCGCACGACTTCGGTTTCAGCGTTCAGTCCCTTCAGTTCGTTGTGCTCGGAAGGGATATATACTCGGACCTTGTCCCCCATCTGCAAGCTGGTCGCGGCGATCACCTGCATGCCTGTGCTTGAGAGGTCCAGACAGACCGCATCGTAGCTCTGATCGCCCTGCATAAGGCTAATTGCCGTCTCGATCTGCATACGGATGAAGTCGCGTTTTTCGCTGTAGTCCCGATCACCCTGGGTCATTATTTTTGTCCTTCACGTTTTGGTTTCGCCAGTTCTTATAACGCCCGTTGATTGAGCCTGTAAAGCACAGGCGGAGCGGCGGCGCCTGGCTTGAAACAGATGTCGTATGGGAGTACCGTCTGCGCCTTGAAAAGATCCCATGCCCAGCGCTCGCGCGGGGCCGATGCTTTCGCCAATCATCCTGGCGATACCGCCTGGTAGGAACATGCACAACCCAAGCGCGACGCTACTGATCATAGATGACGACGATGTGGTACGAGCCAGTCTGGCCGCCTATCTGGATGACAGTGGTTTCAAAGTTTTGCAAGCACCCAACGGGCCGCTGGGCATGGAGCTGTTTGACGCCGAGCACCCGGATCTGGTGATTTGCGATCTGCGCATGCCGCAGATGGATGGCCTGGAGCTGATCCGGCTGATTAGTGAACGTCAGGCCGACCTTCCCGTCATTGTAGTGTCCGGCGCCGGCGTCATGAGCGATGCTGTCGAAGCGCTGCGACTCGGCGCGGCCGACTACCTGATCAAACCCCTCGAAGATCTGGCGATGCTCGAACATGCGGTTCGTCGCGCGCTGGATCGTTCACGGCTGCGTCTGGAAAACCGACGCTATCGCGAGCAACTAGAAACGGCCAACCGCGATCTTCAAGCCAGCCTGCATTTATTGCAGGAAGATCAGGATGCCGGTCGGCAGGTTCAAATGAACATGTTGCCGGTCACTCCTTGCAGCCTCGATGATTTCCAGTTCGCCCACCAGATCATTCCATCTCTCTATCTCTCCGGCGATTTCGTCGATTATTTTCGGGTGGACGAGCATCGCATTGGCTTCTATCTGGCCGATGTTTCGGGCCACGGCGCCTCGTCGGCATTCGTTACGGTCCTGCTGAAATTCATGACCACGAGGCTTCTGTACGAGTCTCGTCGGGGCAGGACGCTACGTGAATTCAAACCGTCCGAGGTGCTCGATCACATCAATCGCGGGTTGATCAACTGCAAGCTTGGCAAGCACGTCACCATGCTTGGCGGGGTGATCGATCAGGAGCGCAACGTGCTGCATTACAGCATCGGTGGCCATCTGCCGATGCCGGTGCTGTACACCGGTGATACCGCGAGCTATCTGGAAGGACGGGGATTGCCGGTTGGCCTGTTCGTTGAAGCGACCTACGATAACTATGAGATCGAGCTACCGGGTTGTTTCAGCCTGACCCTGCTATCGGATGGCATTTTGGACCTTTTGCCGGGGGAGGCGCTCAAAGATAAGGAGGCAGGGCTGCCTGGGCTGATTCTTGAAGCAGGCGGTACGTTGGATGGACTTCGGCGGGTGTTTGGCTTGGCCGATCTGGAGGATATGCCCGATGACATCGCGTTGCTGGTATTGAGCAGGAACCTTGCATGAGCACAGGTAAAATCCAGTTCGCCGAGCAGGACGGCACTTTCGTTCTCAAGTTCGTCGGCGAAATCAGGCTGACGCTTTGCTCGGCGTTGGACGCGACAATCGAGAAAATTTTCTCATCGCTGAATTTCTCATCAATCGTTATCGACCTCACCGAAAGCCGTAGCATCGACAGCACGACACTCGGCCTGCTAGCCAAGCTATCGATTCTCTCTCGGCAGAAGGTCGGCCTGCTACCGACCCTGGTCACCACCCACGCGGACATCACCCGCTTGCTGCAGTCGATGGGTTTCGATCAGGTCTTCAATATCGTCGACCAGCCGTTACCGTCGCCCGAGCAATTGGCGGACCTGCCCAGCCAGGATCAGTCGGAAGAGATTGTAAAAAACAAGGTGCTTGAGGCTCACCGTATCCTGATGAGCCTCAATGAATCCAACCGCGAGGCTTTTCGCGACCTCGTGACTGCGCTGGAACGCTCCTGATTTAGCGTTTGGCCTCGAGCAGAGCCTCGAGCTTTTCCTGATCACGAGCGAACTGACGGATACCCTCGGCCAGTTTCTCGGTCGCCATTGGATCTTCATTCAGCCCCCAGCGGAAGCTGCCTTCATCCATTGCAATGCGCGCCTCGGATGGACGGCCTGGCGACAGCTTACGTTCCAGAGGGCCTTCTTCCTGCGCTAACTGCCCGAGTAATTCGGGACTGATCGTCAGACGATCGCAGCCTGCCAGCGCTTCGATCTGCCCCGAATTGCGGAAACTCGCGCCCATCACCACCGTTTTGTAACCGTGCGCCTTGTAATAGTCATAGATGCGGCTGACCGACTGTACGCCCGGATCTTCATCGCCGATGTAATCGCGGCCTTCATGTTTCTTGTACCAATCGTAAATACGACCTACGAACGGCGAGATGAGGAACACGCCAGCTTCGGCGCAGGCTACTGCCTGGGTGAAGGAGAACAGCAGCGTCAGGTTGGTCTGGATGCCTGACTTTTCCAGCTGCTCGGCGGCACGAATACCCTCCCAGGTTGAAGCCAGTTTGATCAAAACCCGATCTCGGGATACGCCAGCCTGCTCATATAGGCCGATCAGGCGTTCGCCGCGCTGCACCATCGCCTGGGAATCGAACGAAAGTCGTGCGTCGACTTCAGTAGAAATTCGTCCAGGAATCAGCTTGAGCACCTCCTGGCCGACCGCGACGGCAAACAGGTCGCAACCTAGGCCGATGTCGCCAGCACAACGAGACATCGCTGCTTGCAGATGTTCGGCGTAACGGGGCAGGGCAGCGGCCTTGAGCAGTAGCGACGGATTGGTGGTGGCGTCGACCGGCTGCAGACGGGCGATGGCATCGAGGTCGCCAGTATCGGCGACGACGGTGGTGAATTGCTTGAGTTGTTCCAGTTTAGACGTCATGGGTGCGCTTCATCCTCTGAGTTGGCATGACCTTAACCCTAGGCGACCGAACCGCTCAACGAGCGGGCGGCCGGGCGGGACAGCAGTTGGATTGAAAATGATCCCGAGTGTTCCTTGGTTGCAAGTTATCAGCGGCCTTCGAGCAAGCTAGTCGCCTGGTCTAGAAGCGCCAGAGGATCCTTGGTCTTGTGAATGTCGACGGAAAGCAATTGGCGAAAACGTCGCGCACCGGGAAAGCCTTGCCCCAGCCCCAATACGTGGCGAGTGATGTGATGCATCGAACCGCCGGCATCCAGATGCCGTTGAATATACGGACGCATCCGTCTTAACGCATCGGCGCGGCTGATGACCGGCTCGTTGTTGCCGAACAGTCTGGCATCCACCTGCGCGAGGAGGTAGGGGTTGTGATACGCCTCGCGTCCGAGCATCACACCATCAAAGTGCTCCAAGTGCGTTTCGCATTCATCCAGGGTTTTGATGCCGCCGTTGAGAATGATCTCCAGATCCGGAAAATCCTCCTTGAGCTTGGCAGCGACGTCATAACGCAGCGGTGGAACCTCACGGTTTTCCTTCGGCGACAATCCTTCGAGAATGGCGATGCGTGCATGCACGGTAAAGCTCCGACAGCCCGCTTCACGCACCTGGCCGACGAAATCGCACAGCTCGGCATAACTGTCGCGCCCGTTGATGCCGATACGGTGTTTGACTGTTACATCGACCTCTACAGCATCGCGCATCGCTTTCACGCAGTCGGCAACCAGTGCCGGATGACCCATGAGGCACGCGCCGATCAGGTTGTTCTGCACCCGGTCGCTGGGACAGCCGACGTTGAGGTTAACCTCGTCGTAGCCGGCGTCTTCGGCCATCTTCGCACACGCTGCGAGATCCGCCGGCACGCTGCCACCGAGCTGCAAGGCGAGGGGATATTCCGTCTCGTCATGACGCAGAAAACGCTCGGCATCGCCATTGATCAGCGCGCCAGTCGTAACCATCTCGGTATAGAGCAAGGCATGCCGGGATAGCTGCCTGAGAAAGAAACGGCAGTGCCTGTCAGTCCAGTCCATCATCGGTGCGACAGAAAACCTCCTATCTACCGCAGGCCGCGCCGTTGCTGGGTTTGAAAGGTATTTCATAAATATTATACTGGTTGAAAATCGGTTGAATTTGCGAGGTTTTTGGTGGAATCAAGTGGGTTTTTTAATTTCGGTGGTACGCTGTACCACTCAACCCCAGATTTGTACCACTCGCTAGGAGGGCATACCGCCGTGGCCACTATCAGACCGCGAAAGAGAGCGGACGGAACGGTAAGTTACACCGTGCAGATACGCATCAAAAAGGACGGTGAACAAGTTTATCAGGAGAGTCAGACGTTCGAACGGAAGAAGGCCGCCGAGGTCTGGGCGAAGCGCCGCGAGACGGAGCTGAATGAGCCAGGTGCAATCGAGCGCTCAGCGCGATCTGGTCACATTCTGGCCGATATAATCGACCGCTATTTGCAGGAAGTCGGAAAAGCTCAGCCTCTCGGTAAGACCAAGGAGGCGACCCTGAATGCGATCCGCCGGAGCTATCTCGGTCAGCTGACGGACAAGCAGGTCACCAGCCAAACCTTAGTCGACTTCGCACTCTGGCGGATGGGACCTGAAGGGGGCGGCGTGAAGCCTCAGACGGCAGGAAATGATCTGGCCCACCTGGGAGCCGTCATGTCGGTGGCCAATGCCGCCTGGGGCTACGAGATCGACCCTGTCGCCATGATGCGGGCACGGCTGGTACTCAAGAAGCTCGGCTACAAGATGAAGAGTCGCGAGCGCGATCGTCGGCCCACCATGGAAGAGTTAGACAGGCTGCTTGGAGCGTTCTTCCGCAGCCATTCTTCACGTCCCACATCCATGCCGATGGCCAAGATCGCCGCGTTCGCTCTGTTCAGCACGCGCCGGCAGGAGGAGATTGTGCGAATCCGCTGGGCCGATCTGGACGAGAAGCGGCGGGCGGTGCTGGTGCGGGATATGAAGAACCCTGGTGACAAGTGGGGTAACGACGTTTGGTGCAATCTACCGGACGAAGCCTGGGGAATCATCCAGAGCATGCCGCGGGTCTACGAAGAGATTTTCCCCTACACCGTCGATGCTATTCAGGGGGCGTGGGCGCGGGCAGTGGAGGCCGAGCAAGTGGTGGACCTGCACTTCCATGATCTTCGCCACGAAGGCATCAGTCGCCTGTTTGAAATGGGCTGGGATATTCCGCGCGTGTCGTCAGTATCCGGGCACCGGAATTGGAATTCGCTTCGCCGCTATACCCACCTGCACGCTCAAGGTGATCGGTACGGCGATTGGGAATGGCTACCTAAAGTCCTTGCTGTGAAGGTGCAGTACGGCGAGTGGGTGGGGCGGAAAAAGGCCAAGTTAACCTAAGCGTCGACCGTTGAGCTGGGCTTCCTCTTTCACTGCGGCGGCATGGCGGTCGTCGATATACTTGGCCAGGTCGGTGAGGAAGATGCCCTTGGCGCTCTTCTGGGTGCCGGCTTCCATTCGGGTGATTGGGATCTGGATAATGCCGGCGTTGGCCTTGCGCTGAAACTGGTCGATAGTGAGGTGGCGGAAATAGTCCTGGCACACTCGATCGAGCGGGATGACAGCGAGCCCGTTGTACTGGGCCATCAGCAAAAATAGCGTATTCATCGACTGCGGAACTCCAAGGCAGCTTTCTTGATGTCTCGCAGTATATTCAACTATAAGTTGAATTGCCAACGCGATATCAACTTGATGGTGGCCGTTCCGCCGACCAGTTCAGCTCACTCTAGACCTTCGTCGCTGAACACAACGCTACCGCTTTTGTTAAAAGTGATGGGGCCGCAGAGATAGCGATCCGGCAGCTCGACACAGACGCGATCCGCCCCTTCCGCTGCCTTCGCGTTGACTGATCCGAACATCATTTCGAACGTACCTGGCATCGTCTCGGACAGCAGGACCTCAATGCCTGTCAGAGCGGTTTCCTGATCGCCGCAGATGAAAAGTACGTCGGCTATGCCGCGGGTAGTTATGGTCATGGCAGTCATTCACCGTTTCGAGGAAACCCAGCTGCTCCCGAAGCAACCCTCAGGATGGACTTCAGCGTCGTCAGCCAACTCTATGGATAAGTCTGTGAGTATGAACCCGTTCACCTTTCCCGCCTCGGTGTGTAATACGATGTCTAAACCAATCGTAGACGGCCACCGACCCGTTTCCTTCTGAAGGCGACGCAGCCGGTCATTGATAAATTCGGCTATGTCTTCGCTGGCCTGTTGAACAGCACTGTTTTCTTCCATTGCTAAATCTCTCAAGTGTCGTGGGTAGCATACCTTCGATCCAGCCGACCCCAGGTTTGGTGATCGGCTTCGGACATGTGGCTGTCGAGCGCGGACGCACGGGCTTCCTCGCGCTGCAACTCCGGGAGGTGCCCCTGGCAGGCACGCTTCGAGAGTGTCAGGCGGTTGGATCTCCAGGTGGCGCGAGCTGTGACCCCATTGGCGTGGCAGTACGTGCAGTTGCGCACGTCCGCCTCCTTCAGCTTTTTCATCCGGGGATACCCTTGTTTGGCGACAACTCCTTCGAAAACGCTCGGCGCTGAAGGTCTAGCATTCGCGCCTTCCTCAGTGCTTTCCGGTTTACGCTACGCTGGCGACCGAGCCCTTGGGCTGGGAAATCCAACTCGTCGAATATCCGATTCTGATCTCGGAGTTTGGCAACACTCTCGTCGTCCAGTATCACCACCTTGTCTGCCATTTCAGGACCAAGCACCTTCACCAACGCTGCCGTGAGCGTGACCTTCCCATGGTCGATGTGACCAATGGTGCCGACGTTCACCTGTTTTGGTTCAGCCACGGTCGACCTCCTTCTGGGCAGCATGCAGGTCGGCTGCAATCTGATCCGCGGCTTCAACGGATTCGTCACTTGCGTAGCCTAGATCGCCGTAACCGCTGACGCTATAGCCGATCAGCTGTGCTAGCTGCATCCGGTCATCTTGGCTGAAGTCCATGCGGGCCAGCTCGTTCAAGCCGCATCCGCGTGGTGCGGCGAAGTCGAGCAGGTGCCTCACCATCCGGTTCTCCCGAAAGCGAATAACGCCTTTCCCGTCGAACTCGATGGGTTGCATTGGGTGACCAGCCTGCTGCGATTTCTGCGCCGGGGATGGCTTGGCTCGCAGCTCGGACTGTTCTGCCACTTCGGTTGCGGCGCGCTCCTTGGCCGGGTCAATCCGTTGTCCCGACTCGGCATGCTGAGGCAGGGCGGTTTCGAGATAATTCGCACTAATGTGCAAGTCATTAGTGCGGCAGATGACTACAGCCTCCCGCACTAATGACTTCGCATGTTCAAGCTGCGTCCAGGTTGTCCGGTTAGCCTCATGCTGGCGCTGAGCATCCGTCTTCAGTTCGGTGATCTGGTCGCGCAGTTTCCCGTTCTCAACCTGCAGGTCACCCATCCGATCTTCGAAAGCCGATGCGTTGCGGCCGGCGTTGTCAGCGCGACCCTCGGCATCCTGCAGCGCGAGTTCCAGATCCTCGATTTCGCCGATCAGCTCTCCGGTGGCCGCTGCCAGAGTCAGGAATGCTCCAACCTTCCGGGCGGGACCTTCGAACTTGAGGCCGTCCATGGCCTGGGTCATCGTGGTCAACACCTTCAGGTCCGCCAGTGTGTTGCCGAAGACCGGGTCGCCGTATCGCTTTGCTGCACTCATCGTTTTGATCCTCGCTCGATGAGGGCGTCGGCAATCCTGTAGCAGTCGCGAGCGATAGCGTCGGGCCAGTTGTCGTCCACCTTACAGTCTCCTTCGCGCTTGCCGTGGCAGAATTCCGAAATCACGGCTGGCAGCGCTTGTCCAGCCAGGTGCTCCCGAAGACTGATTCCACGACTGACCACGGTTGCCTGACGCTTTGCCTCGAACGTATCGAGCCCTGCGACCTTCAGATCGTCGTACAGCCCTCGATCGAAGTATGTGCAGGGGTGGACCAGCTTTACGTTTTCTTCACTCATTCCGATTGCTCCGTGTAGCCCAGCGCAGCAAGTGCTGCCGCGACCTGCTCTGTCGTGTACGGCTTGGAATAGTCGTCCAGCATTCGGCGCAAGCGAGCGTGAAGTGCTAGGCGTCTCTTCTCACCGTGATACGAATCCCAGCTGAGCCAGACCCGCCCCGGTGAGGCATATCCCCGACCGTCAATGACCAATGTTTCCTTGTCAAAGCGGGCATCGATCCACCCTGCGCTCTTGATCTGAACCCACCTGCGACCCGTCTTGCCGATGGTGATTTCGCGGGGTTCGCGTCGACCGTCGGACGGGTCGAAAATCAGCACCTGACCTTCTTTGAATTCGTTGCTCATTCCGTCCGCTCTCCAGTAGCCGAGATCGCGCCGCCGATCGACAGGGTGCCTTCAGCCAAGCCCTTGGTGATGTACTCACGCAGGCCGGGGACGGCAGACAGGGCGGCGAGGTGGTCGTCATAAAGCACCCACTCACCGTCGGGGTGCAGGTGATACTCGCCTTGCTCATGTAGCCATCGTTCCACGGAAACCCCTTCCGCCTCTGCGGGCTGGGCGATAGCTCCACGAACCTCTGCCGCCAGCAGATCCTCCCAGCCATATCCAGCTGAATCAGCGCCCTCCAACTTATCGGCCCACTTCTCCAGCAGCTCCCGATCAACCAATACCTTGCTCATGCATCACCTCGTTTGGCGGGGCTGGGGGTGGCGGACAGGGCGGCGCGGGCACCGTGGCATAGCTCTGCGCAATACCTGCTTCGCTGACCGTTGAACTCTGGATCGCAGCCCGGATTGCATGGCTCCCAGTGCGGTAGCTGCTCCGGCTGCGGGGCGGTCTGAATGGTAGGCGCGACTAAGCGAGCCTCGCGCTCGATTAGCTCTCTCTGTATAGCATCTAACCTGTGCAGGTAGTCGCTGATCTGCTGCATTGATGGTTGCTCGGCCTGCGCGATGGGGGCGGCGTACAAGTTGTGCTTGCCTGAATCAAGCAGCTCAAGCCCGTGGAACTCATACGGGCCTTCGTGGCGATCTTTCACATAGACCCACGCCACAGGCCGCTGCCCGGTCTGCGCGGGGCGAGTGAGTGCTGCGACCAAGGCGTGCTTGTCCGAAAGCCACTTTGCGTTGCAGCCGTAAGGACCGTGAACGCTGTATTCGATGAAGTCGGCAAGCGCCTTGCGCGGAACCTCTGCCTCCTGCTCATCCTGCGCCGGGGCTGGCTCAACCTTTGCGTTGCGGCACGGGCACGGCTCGATAACTGGGAAACCATCGAAGTTGGTGGTCATTCGCGAGCCGTATCCCTCGCATTCGCTGCACGTTGGCTCGGCATCTAACACGGCGCGCAGCTCAAACATCGGGCCTGCAACATCGGTCGATTTGTGCCAGCCGGCATACACCCGTTCCAGCATATCGCGATCCACAACAATCTTGCTCATGCTCTGATCCTTCATGGGTAAGTCCAGGGGAAGCGACCCTCGATCCGCCGGCCGTCCTCCAGTTGGTAAACCATCGCGCGCTCACGGCTGGCGATGAATGCGGTGCGCTCAGCCCGGATCAGCTCACCCTCTACGTGGATCAGAAGAGGGCAGGCAACCGGAGGCAATTGATCAGCGGGGTTCAGGTGGACCGGGTCGACGACGACCAGCTGGTTATCTGGGTCGGCCAGTTCCGCCAGCAGGCTGTTCAACTCCTCGACCCGCTCTTCCGCGGCGATCAGCTTTTCCAGCAGGAACAGCTCCTTCTCGACGGTTGCTTCCTGCCGCTGCTCGTACATTTCGAGCTTGGTCTGCAGCGCCTCGATCTGTTCGGCTGAGGCGGTGAGCAGCGCACGCCACTTGGTCAGATGCGCTTCCGAGAGCTGGGAGGGCGCGGTTTTGGCTTTCGTTTTCACAGGGTTCCCCCGGACTGAAACGGCAGCGAGGCCAGCCAGAACAGCAGCAAGAGAAGACCTGTTACTGTCAGGTCGAGAAGGGTGGGTGTCGCTTCCTTCGGCTCTTGCTTGCTCATCTGACTGGCCCGCTAATGTTGGTGTGCCAGTAGTATATTCAACAAAGAGTTGAATTGTCTAGTGCAACGAAACCCCCTTCGCATCGAGTTTTCGCCAGTCGGATGAGTCGCGTCCAGTGGTTACGATCCAGCCTCCGGCAAGCGTTATTTCGCGTCGACGGTCAGCGGCCAGGCGCGCGATCGATTGCACCTTTTCGGGTACGACCAGGGTGTCGCGGCGCACCCGTACCAGCTGCGGATGCGCTTTCTGGAGCTTCGCCAAAGAGGTCGCCAGGATGTGCAGACTGCCGTCATCCATTAGCGCCTCAACGTATTTCAGCGAAGCCTGATAGCCGGCAACCTTGGTCAGGTCCACCTTGATCGTCTCGCCGTTCTTGAACTCGTACGGCGCCAGCGCGCATAGGTCCTTGCGATCGTCGACTCGGTGGTTCACGGCCGGCACGTCACCCATGACTGAGGAACCCCAGCAGGTACAACGACCAGAACAGAACGAGACCGCGAATAGCCTTCCGCCTGGTCCAGACGGAACCTCGAGTCGTCTTGCCAATATTGGAGAAGCAGGCCATCGCCACGACTGTGAGCAGCAGGATGCCGATGATGCGGATCAGAAGAAGCCCGATATCCATGATGTTTCCTTTTGATTAGCTTTCGAGTGAGGCTTCGTAGCGCTCTTGCTCATCTGCCCTGGCGGAGATTTGCTGCTTGATCGTGAGCACGCGCTGCTCCTTCACCTGCCAAGAGTCGGGGTCGATGTGACTCTCGATATGCATCTCAACCAAATTATTGAGGTACTGAGGCGTCAGCGCATCCAGCTCCCAACTGGACGTTCCGTACTCGCGCCGGTAGCTGGCGAAGCGGGAATCGGTCGACTTGGCCGGGTTCTCCGGCGGCTTCACCTCATCGACTTGGTCCATGGTGAGAGCGATCCGGTCGATGTCCGAGTCGGTAACCATCCCGTAGGTGAACATCGAGATCCGGTCGACGAGGTCGCGGGTCATGTCGATTCCGCTGGGGTCATGGTCACCCAGGTGAAGAACCCTGACGAACTGCCCATTCTTGATCGCTGGCAGCAAATGGCTCTCGGCGAAGTCGCGCAGAACCGTACCGCTGGGGTAGCCGCGGGCGGCGAGCATGGGTACATCAAATTTCCGGCAAGCGCGCTGCAGTACCCCAACCAGTGCTTCCTTTTCGATGATGACGAAAACCCGCGACTCTTGGTTATCCCACATATCTTCGCCGTAGGAATTTGCTGCAGTACGGATGATTTCGCCGCCGCTCGACCAGTGCGGGTTCACTAAGAACTCACGGGTGCGGTCTTCAATCGCGTCCCAGTCAATTAGCCCTGCCAGCTTGGCGTCGTTGATCAGGCCGGCAACGCGCTTATATGACTGCAGCGTGTTCTCGACCACAGCTTGGGCCACCAGCTGGTAATAAAGCTGGCGAACCGTGAGCACGTAGCCCTGTTTTTGATAGTCAGCAATAAGATGGTTCATGAACTGGATCAGCAGATCGTTCTGCCGATTGAATTTCTTCTCGACGTAGCATTCTCGGCTCACGTTCGATCCCTCGATGCGATGGAGCAGCCGTCGACACGGCGTGCATAGGATTTGAGGTTGGCTCCGACGCCGTGGAGGGTATGGGGCGCAGGGCAGGTGTGCTGTATGACGGGAGGCTTGATCGGGCCGGCAACCACGGGCGCCAGAAGCGCCCAGGTCAGGAATGCCGTGCAGAGAGCAGCTATGTCGCCGGCAATCCGCTTGGCGAGGCTCATTGGCCAGCAGCCTCGGTCGATGCGCTGGTCCGTAGGTCGACATCCGGCAGTAGGGCTTCTGGCTTGAAGATCACCCGATAGCGATAGACGCTCACATCGGCAGCCCCGAGCTGTTCGGCGAAGTAGGTGACGTTGTCACTGAGGCCAAGGAAGTGCTTCTTATATTCGCTCGGACCCGTCTTGCAGGTGACATCGAGCTTCCCGCCGTTGGGCGTGATGGAGCAGCGCCCCTCGTTCGTCAACATGTAGTCGCCCGTGATGCCGTTGTAGAACACGATGCGTCGGTCAATCTCGAACATGTCGGCGGCCTTCGACAGATTGCGCGAAGCCACAGAAGCGTCGGTATCACAACCGGAGATTGCGAGCAGGCTGGCGGCCAACACCGCGATCCGGAGCATCACAGCACCCCCGTGGAGCCGAGCCCACCAGTACCCCGAGCGCTATCGCTTAGCTCATCGGCTTCGATCAGCTCCACCTGCTGAACCGGGATGATCATGCCCTGAGCGATACGCTCGTTGTGGTCGACCCAGAGGCTGTCGGAGTCGTCACGGGTCAGCTTGACCATTAGCTCGCCGCGGTAGTCCGAGTCGATGACTCCCACGCAATTGGCGAGACGGGTGTTGTTCTTGAATCCGTGTCCCGAGCGGCTGAAGACCAGCATTACGTGATCGGCTGGAACCTCGAACGCCAGGCCCGTCGGGACTGTCACGGATGGATGGTGCATTGTGGAGAAGGCCGCCTCGCCCGGGATGCAGGCGCGGATGTCGAAACAGGCCGCGCCATCGGTCCCATAAGTCGGTAGCTGGGCAGCTTCGTTAAGACGCTTTACCTTGAGTTGCATATTCATGCTCCAGTTGAATCATAGGTCGTAAGAATTTCAGCGAGGACGCTTTTCATCTCCGCCGCGTAGTGCTGCTGCCCGGTCTGCAGCCAGAGGCCGAGTCCGATAATCACCGCCGTTTCCATCACCGACATCCGGTTCTCCCGGCAATATTCCTCTGGCGTGATGGGCCAGTCCGTCACTTGGTGCCCGACGCCCCCGAGCATGGACCGCAGCTCGATGAAATGGAGCGCCTTCTGCACATCTACGCGCCCGTTCTTCTGGCGGTGCCGCGACACATACTTGAGGATCGAATACGCACAGGCATCGAGCCGGTTGACCATGCCGAAATGAACCGGCTGGATGGGCATCTGGCTGTAGTGCTTGCCGTCGACCTGACCCTTGGATATCTCTGAACCCTTGATCACTTCATACCCTCGCTCAGGCTCTACCGGGCTGAACTTGCCCGTTAAAGTTCACCGCCTTCAGGTCAGCCAGCAGCTTCTCCAGATTCAGCGAAGCCTCCTTGGTGTCGACGTGCAGGGTTATCTGGCTAACAGCAGCTTCGGCTGGCTGCCGCAGGCGGTGGATGATCTCGCCGTTCATCGAGCGGTTGTTTTGGCGCGCGGTTTCCTTAATCTCTTCGTGCAGATCATCGGGCAGGCGGGCTACGAACTTGGTGATGTCGTGGTTCATACCAGGTCCTCCTCTTCTTCTTCGTCATCAACGAGCGTGGCGTTATGCTCTTCGAGGTATGCGGCCAGCGGATGTTCGCCCGGCACTTCTTCACCACCCAGCGCGTGTAGCAGGCTGCTCAGCAGGCCGTTGAACAGGCTGGAGATCAGCAGCAGGCTGGCGCGCGCTTCGGTCACCTTGTCGTCGTCTTCACCCATGTCGTCCTTGATCTGCTGGTGCAGGTCTTCGGGCCACTGAATACCCTTGATGCCCAGCATCTCGTTGACGGTGTAGGTGACATCGATCCGCTCGCCACCAGATTCGGTGTGCCAGATCAGTTCGAGCTGGTTGATACGGCGGCCGGCTTCGATCAGCTGCACGATGTCGTCTTCGCTCAGGTCGACGTTCTTTCCGCTCAGGGTCGAGGATTCCTCGGAAGCACCTCGGGATTGGAACGATTCACCCAGGGAGAAGCCGTCCGGGACGCTCAGCTTTCCGTTCTGCACCCAATGGGTGAAGGTTGCGATGGGTGAGACTTTGGCGATGACCGGGCGGACCGGTAAGCTACCGATGGCATGGCGCAGCAGGGACAGCAGTTCATCCGCCTTCTTCGCGCTGCTGGTCTCGACGAAAATGTAGGTGGGGGTGATCAGCGCGTTGATTCGGCTGTGAGTCACGAAGGCGTGGGGCAGCATGGCCTGGACGACTTCGTCTTTGATCCGTGCCTTCTCTTTCGCATAGACCTTACGATCTTGTTCCTTCTCGATCTCGTTGACCTTGGCTTCCACGCTCTGCTTGACCACGATCCCGGGCAGCAGGCGCTCGGACTTGCGCGCGCTGATGAAGACGGAGCCGGCGCCGATACGCTCAGCGAACTCACCCTCAACGCCCAACGGCTCGACGAAGCCCATGGTCGAGAGTTCCTGACTGCCTATCTGCCGGGCAGCCTTGGTTTCCAGTGCATCGGACAACACCTGGATGTCGCGGAGTGGAATGGGTTGTGTGAGCCGGTAGCTCAGCACCTGGTTGAACAGCTTCATCGACATGGAACACCCCCTGGTGGTTAGCAAACTGATTTCGACGTGATACTAATTCAACCAACAGTTGAATATCAATAGATAAGTTGCGGTGAAAGTTGGCGTGAGGTCTCGCTGGCTCGGCAAAGTAGTGGGTTGAGCTGAGGTCTCGCTGGCCCGGCAAAGTACCGGTGAGAAAGCCTGACGCGGATTAAGCTGCTGCGAATGGCCGGAAGGTTGATCGAGCCGTCGCCCGGCAAACTTCGCTTTAGGTCGAGCGCGTTTCGTTGCTGGCTCGGTCGGTGCCGCCAGAGGTCTCGCTGGGCCGGCAAAGTAGGTCTCGCCAGGGTGGCAAAGTAAGGTCCAGATCGGTACAGCGTCCCAGCTGTACAGAGCGCCGCGGTGAGTGGTTCACAGCTTGCGATGTCAACGCCGTGCTCCGTTTGACCGTAGCCGGTGCCGGGGCTATCGTGCGGCCATCATTGGGGGAGGGCTTAACCATGCCGGGCAACTTGCTTGGAATGTTCATATTCACGGGCGCCGGGCTGGCTGCTGTGCTGGGCTATATGGTGTGGCGGCACGTATCGGAAGCCAGGAAGGCTAGCCGCGCGCAAGCCGGGAATAGGGGAGGCGCTGCAGTTACCGGGACGCCAGCGCCTGCAGGTGCGAACCCGTGGCGACCGGTTGCCGTGCTTTGCGGTGCGCTTGTTTTAGGAGGGCTGGCGCTATGGTGGAACCTGACCGGGCGTGATAATGCGGAGCCCGTGCCGGCTGCAGCGGCTGTCGTTGCCGAACGATTCCCGGGGCCATGGCGGAGCGACTACCGCGCGGACCTGCAACGGGCGTTATCGGCGGCCGGCGCTGGTGAATGTAAATACCACTACCGGGAAGGCTCAGAGCGTGGCGAATATCTCGCCTATTGTCCGGGCGCTGCTGCTGATGACTGGCGCGCATATCTGGTGTGGCTGCCGTCCGGGCGGACCATGGGACCGCTGGCGCCGTCTCCAGATATCCCACGCCCGGAATAACAGGCACAAAAAAGCCCGGTAGTAGCCGGGCTTGGTTTGGATCGGTTGCGACTACGCAAAGCCGCCTAGCATCTTGATGGCTGCGACGGTTGCAGCGGAGACAGCGGTAATCAGCCCGGTCGATATCAGGACCGGATACCAAAAGGTTTCGCGTCCCATCTTCCCCGCTTCCGCGTTTAGCTTCCGCGTTTCCGCCATAAGCTTGGATATCTCGACGTGAATACGTTCAAGCTCCGCGTGGCTAAAAATTGCTTGGTCTTGTGTGGCCATTGTTTCGTTCTCGCGTTTGTTCGCGCCGTTGCCGGCAATGGTAGCTCAATTGGTGGCGATTTTGATCGTTTCCGACTAGCCGTGCCGTTCGAAGTCTTCCGCGTAGCTTTTCGTTCTTATCGCGCTGCCGATTATTAGCATCAGGATTGCAGCGAGCACGCTTCCGCCCGGCTTCAGCGCAACCCATGCAGCGGCCAGGAAGATGACCACGCGCGCCGTTTGTACGATCAAATTAAAGCCGGCGTAAACGTACGCTATCGGCCATACGGGTTCTTTTTCGTTGTCGTCTGTCATTGGGTCACCTCAAAACTATCGGCCGGACCTGCGATGACTTCACCATCTAGGTAAGCAGCCCAGTCCCAGTTCAGCGCCTGACTGATCTCCCTTAACAAGGCATATACGCCCCGGTCCCAGTGGGACGGCAGGAACTCAACACCCTCGGTTTTGCCAGTCCGTAGGTTGGTCACGTCGATGGTGGACATACCCATGCCGGCACAAACGACCACGCGGTGAGTCGATATCCGGTACGGCTTCAACAGCTCGCGGTAGAAGGCAAGGAACTTGGCCGCGGTGGCTTCACGCGCAGCCTCGATAGCCGCCTCCAGTTCTTCTTCCAATGCCACGGTCTGAGCTGCGTACTCCACTGGGTTGAAGCGTCTGGACCCGGTCCCGGAGTAGGAGCCGAAAACCACTTCTCGGTCATCGACTGCGCCGCGTGGCCGTTCAACGCCGTCGTGCTGGGGTATCGGAAGTAGTTTCATTGGGTCACCGCTCCGTTCAGTTCAGCATTGATATCGGCCAAGCGCTTCGCGGCATGGTCTTCCACAAGCTGCCAGGCGTGACTAGGGCCGGCATCTGAGCCGATGAATTCACCACAAAACCGCGCCACATAGACGGCGGTCGGCTGGCCGATGAATTCCAGTTCCACGCTATAACGGCGGTCCAAGACTGGAACCTTTTGCGCTCGCTTGATCATTGGTCGCGCTCCGTAACCGATTGGAAAGGCTCAGCGCCGGCCGGTACGGTTGCCCATGGCAGCGGCCAATAGCGAACGCGTCCGACAGGGTGAAGAAAAGCCGCGCCAACCATGGTCGGCAAATCATCGGCAAACTTTCGAAGCGTGGCGGCTTCCTCGGTCGCCTCGGTTCCGCTGGCATCTTCAAAGGGGGTCGTATCGGGATTCGTGGCATTGTCCGCACAGTTGCGCAATTCGTGCGCCAGGGCTTCGACGTCTGAGACCAGACCTGACGACGCGGCAGCGTAAAGAACGGAATCTTGGCCGCCGTGCCATTCGTACATAAGGGCGCGTAGCTTTTCCGGCTCGCTGCAATCTTCGAAATAATCCTTTTCCAGCGAGTACGAACCAAATTCGCAATACGGGACTTTGAAGAAATCTCGCACGGCATAACCGAACGACTCAAGCCCGACGCCCGTGCCCATCGCCTGCGTTGCGCAATAATGCCCGAACAGCTCTGGCGTCAATTCACGGTCCGCGCCGTCTGCCGATAGGCTTTCGGCCTTCCGGTAAATCAGTTCTAGGCCACGGTCTACGGTCAGTTCCGGGCGGCTGGCTATTTCCGGGCGCCAGTTGCTAGAAATCATCCCCATAGCCAGGGTATCGGCGGCATGGGTTGCGGCTGGATCGATATCGGCTGGCAGCTGTTCGGTAATTTCACCGCGTAACGGCTGGCCGCATTCGTCGGCTTGGTCGGCATAGGCTGAAGAAAAGAACGCGATCGCCATGCCGCGCCGTATTTGTTGGGCGATGGTCATCACGCGACACTCATTTGGGTGTAGCCGTAGGATGTTTTCGATACTTGGTCCCACGAAACGCCATAGCCGCCTAACAGTTCATCGGCCAGAGTGCGCGCTTGAACTTCGTGGTAGTCGCCAAACGTTTCGACGCACCACAGCGAATCCGAAACCTCGGTTTTCTCGCCCCCATCGTCTAGCAGCGTGACGACTACACCCACATAGCGCCATTCGTCGTTACACCATCCCCTCAGATATTCGAAGTCAGAGCGGGCGGCCTTGGCGGCTTGCTGGCGCTTGGTTTCGTCGCCTTCGTTGTACGGGTGCGCGTCCCAACCGTCGCGCAATGCCAGGCGGCACGATGCGGCGAAGTCGTAGAACCTATATCGGCCGTCACGGTTGCAGCGGTCGGACTTGGCTAGAATCAACTCGCCAGGATGCTTGCCGCCTTTGTAATGGTCCCGACGTTCCCAGCCGGTGACCACGCCATGGCAATCGCTGTTGTCCCAAGGGGCGCCCGCGTCTTGGTCATCGATAAATTCCACAGCGAAAACGAAGTCACGCCCGCCAATGTTCAGTTCTATGCGGTTCATGGTTGCAAATTCCTCTGAAAGTTGAATAAACGGGCGCAGTTATTTCGCGTCTGTAGCGCTTGGCGTGAAACTGCGACTTCCGAAGTTCGAAGCCGAATATTTAACGGTGCGGATACTCTCGACACATTCGGCGATAGCGCCGGCCAGTTGTTCGGCTTGGTCCGCGTCGAGATAAACGGTTTCACCATCGGCGCCGATGAATGCCAGGGCGACCGAATCGCCGAACCGGTGAATATGCGCGTTAACGGGCTTTTTCATTGGTCGGACTCCGTTATTCGCAGTCGAGGCTGACGATTACTTCGCCGCACAAGTTGCCGTTGATATCGCGGACGGTTTGCGGAAAATCGCCGTTTTCGAACTGATCGGCTAGCTTGCGGAGAATGCGCGCCACTTCCGTGGCAGGTTCATCCTCAAAGGCGGAATTGCCGGTTTCGATATTGATTCGAATGTGTTCCATGATTAGTAATCCTCCAGCAATTCGGCCAGCTGTTCGCGTTCGTCTACCGTGAAGAATTTGGAAAGCTTGCCGGCTTCCTCTTGGCACGCCAGATAGTTGGCAAGGGCCTTGCGGCTATCCGTGTCGTAACCGAGGTTTGCGCACCAATCGGCAAACGACTCATCAGCCGCTGAACTGTCGAGAATCACGGAATGGATAACGCCCGCTGCCTCTGGCTTGTGCGGCTTAACGTGCTGCTTCATCCAATCGGCGGTTGCGATGCTTCGCGGGTTGATTCGTACGAAATCCGGCGCGGGTTGACTGGCTACGCGGTGACCGATGCCGGTGAAGTAGTCGAGCACTAGGTCATCACGGCCGGGACGGTGGAAAACTACGCGCCAAGCATCGGCGGTCCAGTCGTCGCGCTTCGTCTCCCCAAGGCATACGGCGGCATATTCCACGCCAGCCGACGCCAGGTAAGCGTTAAAGGCGGTTTCTTGCTCGGACGGCTTCGCGTCTTTTGCCAGTCTGAAATAATTCATGCTGCGACATTCCTTTGAGCTGAATTCAAAACTATCAGTTGAAACGAAGGACGAACGGTTACGCACCAGAGGCCGTCGGACTTCTGCAGGCGGACAATTCGCCCCGCCTTTGCCTGTTGATACGCGAACGAGAAAGCGAACTGGGCGGAGTTCATTGCGCGGCCTCTGGACTGCCGTACTGGCGCAGCGCTTGAATAACTTCGTCCGTAACGTCACGGTCCGAGGAATCGAAGAATTCGAACGGGGCGGACAGTCCGCGCCGGTACACAACACGAACAGCCGGGGCGCCGTGGCGATTGGTTGCTGTGGCCAGGCCGATGTTCAAGCGGTTAACCGAGGCGTTCACCGCGCCGCGCATGGCGTAGCCAACCTTTGCCAGGAACGACGGGTTTTTAAGGGCGGTTTTATTCAGCATTGCAGCGACTCCTTTTCAGCGGGTGGCGGCTTCAATTTGAGCGTGGCGACCTTCGATCTGGCCGGCCATCGGTGCGGCGCTATTCCAAGCCAGGAAAGCGACGGTTGCGGCAACTACTAGTGACTTGAACATTCGGGTTACTCCGTTTCAGTTCGTCTAACCATGGGCGGGATAATATCGCCTTGATGTTGCGTATTCAACCATTAGTTGAAAAGAAAACAAAAATAGTTGAACGGGACAAACCGTCACCACCACAGCGACCCGGCATGCACCCACCTGGGAAGGTCACCACCACAGCAACCCGGCATGCACCAACCTGGGAAGCATGGGGAGTCTATATCCGGGGATTAGTGGGCAACGATGGGGAAGGGGGCGAATCCGTGTTTATGGGAATTCGTGAATCAGTTGTTTGTGGTGAATCAGCGAATCCGGGAATTGCTGAATCCGTGAATCCGCCGTTTCCCGACTTCCTGGCCTGCAGGTACGGACGGCACCCGGGGGTCGCTCTGGGTCCCATCTGGGCGAAACGGTGTACCGGGGGCGGCGCCGAGCCCGGAATTCGAGAACTTTGAGACCCTTCAATAGACGTCTCGGGAGCAAATTGTTGATCTGCAAAGGGTTTCAGCGAGTTCGGTTTTTCGGGAATTCGCCATTAGGCACCTCTCGTCACGAAATCCGATTTTTCCAGATTCGCGTTGAAGGAATCCCGGGCAAAAGAAAACCCGCCGGAGCGGGTCTCTTGTGTTGCGGTTGGATCAGACGCCAGCGGGCTGAGCTACTGCGCGAACCAGAGCCATGATGCCGGTCTGGATATCGGTTTTGCCGATTGCGGCCCAACGCTGGGGCTCGGCTGCTTCGAAGCGCGCAAGTTCCTCGACCTGACCGCTGTCGTGATGGCTACCGTTCTCGACTAGGTCGGCCGCCCATTTCTTATCACTCTGTTGCTTGGACAGCGATTCCACTAGCTTCGCCTGCAGCTCCAGCAGCTCGGCACCCTTGGTCTTGATCGCGTTCATCAGGTCGACTTCTTCCTGACTTAGCTCGCGGTAACCCTTGATCTTGCGATGCTGGTTATCCATCAGTTCACCGCTTCGAGTAGCTTGCTGCCGGCCTTGAACTTCACGACCACCTTGGCGGGGACGTTGATCTGACCCCCGGTCTGCGGGCTGCGCACCTGACGGGCGGGGCGGGTGACCGGGGTGAACGAGCCAAAGCCGACAATACGGACTTCGTTGCCAGCGGCCAGCTCGGACTTCAGGCCATGGAGGACCGCGTCAACCATGCGGCCAGCTTCGGCTTTGCTGGTGTTGGTCTCTAAGGCGATGGTATCGATCAGGTTTTGCTTGGACATGGTGTAGCTCCTTTACGTTTCTGTGGTTGGTAAGTTGTTGTAAATACAACGAAAAGTTGAATCAACGGGCAATAAAAAGCGGATCGAGGCTGAACGTGTTGCTGGCCATTTGGTGAGCGGCGTTTTTGCGATGAGATATGTAAAGATATCGGTCACGTAACCACTCTTTACGGTCCCGTTTCCCCGCCGCGGCCTGAATGCGAGCCTGCTGAATCGGATCTTTCGGGTTGCGCAGCGCCTTTCCGGACGGACGACCATAGCTATAACGGCTGTATAGGCTCGGCACCTTGGGTGCGGACATCGTACCGGTCAGCAGTGTTGCCATCATCTTCGCGATACCGGAGAAGCGTTTCCCATCAGCGATCCGCATTGTGAAGCTCCTTGTCGTTGGTAATTCGTTAGATCAGCGGGTCTAGCCAGCCTTCCGGTCGGTGGACACCATCCTCGAACGCTCGCATCTCATGCCCCTCGATTCCGGTTACTGGAGAGACTTCGCCGTCCCCCTGATAATCATCATCGGTCGGGTTTTCCACCCAAAAGTAGCAGTCGGATGTAGCGTGCCAGAACAGTACCCATTCACCCATGCAGGTCGCTCTCAGTCGACCTTCGGCGCGTGTTCACGGCTGTATCGCTCACCGCAGAACATGCAGAAATTGCCGGTCAGCATCATTTTCTGCTTCTTGGTCTTCATCTCCGCTACGCCGGACTTAGCAGGCACCTGGTACGAGATGGTGATCTCCGCCTGGTTCTTGTGCTCCAACTGACGGTCAGCGCCAACCAGCAGGCCGAAGCCACCTAGCTGCACATTCAAACCTTCAGCGCCTACTGGCAGTGAGCCCATTATTTGTCCGGCAAGCATCTCTTCCATCTCAGCCTTGCAATTGCACATGCCCCTAATCCCTCGGTGTTGGTCAGATCAATTCGTCAAGGTCATCCGGGGCGTCCTGCTTGCCCCAGAATCCGCCCGTAGAAGGGGCGGTGACCCAATAGCCGGCAGCGTTATGGTCCATGCCTGCCGTTCTCATTTCTTCAGCCGTTCTGCATCGACGGTTTGCCCCAAAGTCTCCAATCCGGTGCTTGTCGAAGGCCGCAAGCGAGTTGAAGAACTCGTTGCATCCCGTGCACTGGCATCGGCTGTTGGAGACGGATAGGGCTTTCATCGATCGGCTCTCTCAGGTTTCTGATTTGGTCAGCTCGGAGGTCGCTTCCTGATAGCGCGCCAAGCTCGAACATCCAGCGTAGATTCAACGATCGCCATACAACCTTGACGTAGGTACGGCTTAATCCACAACTGTCAACAAAGCGCTTACGTGTGCGCCGCTTTACGTACGACTTAGAACCAGGCTTGCATTCTTCGCCGGACGACGAACCACAACGGTTGGTACGAAAACAGCCGCCTCTGCGGGCTGCGAACGCGGCATCAAACGATCTATTTCGGCAGCAACCCCCATTGCTGCAAGCCGGTCGTCGGTCCGTCCTCCCCCAGGAAGAGCCCAGCCGCCATCGGCGTGTTCGACCACAGTCGCTTTCCCAACACGAACATCCTGCAGCTGCATTTGAAACTCCCCTCGTTTCAACACCCAGTGCGCGGTTATCGTGCCCAGGTGACTGTTTGAGGATTCTGATGGCGTCTCGCCTACGTTGTCAACAAACAGTTGAATATTCCTTGATGAGTGGTAGGAAGGTTGATTGGAGGTGTGAAATGGGTTGGTTTTATGGGGTGTTGGGAGCGTTGGGGATTGCAGTGCTCGCGCTGTCCTGGCAGCTGAAAGAGGCGTGGCAGGACGCGACAGTGGCACGGGGTGAAGCGATCGCCGCGGCTCAGGTCGCTGGGGAACAACGGCAGCAGGCCGCGCTAATCCTGAGCCGCCTGGAATCGCTGGACGGCACTCTCGGGCAACTGGCTGACCGGACCGAGGCGAACGATCGCAAGCTGGACGATGCCCTGACAGGTATCGAGAACATCACCAAGACCGAAGGAGATAGCGATGAAAGTATTGCGTGCCTGGGCGTGCCTGTGCCTGCTCAGCTTGACAGCATCCTGCGCTGACCAGCCCGTCGTCACCAAGACCGAGTATCGGTACACATACCTGCCGGGGCGCTTTCTGCGGAGCTGTCCAGTGCCGCAATGGACTGGCGGGGATTTCCGAGAGGTCGGCGCCCATGCGGAGCGGATCAAGGCTGCCCTGGAGAACTGCAACCTGCAGCTGGAGAGCGGGCGGCAGTACCAGACCGGGGTTAGAGCCGGTACGGTGCCGTTATCGGACAAAAATTAACCCCGATAAGAAAGTCCGATAAGTGAGCATCCAGCAAAACCGGGGCCTACAGCTCCCCTTATCGGACTTATCTGACTTATCTGTATTAAATAAAGTCTTATATGTAAGGGATGATGAGAGGGTGATGATGATGTCACGGTGAGGTGATGACGCATGATGTGTGTTACGCACATATAAGAAAGTAAGAAAAACCCCGATAAGTCATTAACACCTGACTGAAATCCTGAAGGCCGCGTGGCACTAAGGTTCCAGCTTATCCGCCATTCCCGGCAGGCTAAAAATTAATGCCGATACAAGGGGGTGAATCTCCGATACGGGTACGAATTCCGATTTTTCGGACTTCCGATTTTCGGCGATTCGAGGTGAACACCTGGTATGTGAATTCCGATTTTTCCGATTTCAGCCGAATCCGGATTTTTCCGATTTCGAGGCGGCACAAAAAAGCCGCCCGGAGGCGGCCTGTTAATCGAGAATCATTGTCACCTTCTGCCGCGCATTCGTACCACGTTGTCCGCGAGCGATTCGAGATCATCCAACTCTTCGTGGGCAATGACGGCCTTACGCACCAACTCCATGCCCTCCTGAGTCAGTCGGTCCTCCTTTCCCAGCAGCTGAGTGTTCCTCGTCCACACGGTTAGCGTACGACGCTCCCCATCGAAGCTCAGGCAGGTCTCCCGCGCCTTCACGAAGCCCATCGGCTTGAGGAAGCTGCTGATACCGCGCCCCTTCAGCGATGCGCCCATGCCGCGGCGATCCAGCTCGGTGCGGAAACTCGACCAAACCAGGGTGTCGTCGCTAATGGACGGGTCGTTGGCGTCGCTCAGCATCTGCTCCAACAGCAGGCGCTCATCAGACTTGGAGTCCTCGGCCATCACCGCTTTGAAGCAGGTGTCCGGCGCGCGTCCGCCGGCCGTGTAGTAGTGCTTGCTGAACTCGTAGTCGTGGAAAAAGCTGAGGAACTGGTGGGGGCGCTCGTTGATGTGGTCATAGAGCACGCTCACATAATCATCACCTTCCTCGGCGATTCGCTTGGCTCGCCAATCTTTGACCTCCTGGTTGGTGCGGAACTGGGTGAACAGCACGCAATAGCGACTGTTGTCCTCATCCAACGGCAGGCAGTCCTCGTAGTTGGTCGTCAGGTAAACATTGCAGAAGTTGTCCTCGGTGGTGGCATCCTTCTGCATACGGCGAATGTTGACTTCCTCGTTCGAGATCATGTTCTTGATCTTGTTCAGCACCTCATGGGCCTCGCGCCCGCTGATCTTGATTTCCTCGACCACGCAGAACAGTTTTTCGTAGGCCCAGCCGTTGAATTTTTCCTTCAACTGCTCCGGGCCGACGATGCCGAAGTTCTGGCGCCCCAGCAGCTTGCGCATCAGGTGAGCCAGCAACGACTTACCCTCGTTCTCCGAGCCCTTGATCAACAGGGCGTAGCGCAATTTCTTCTCCGGGTGACGAACGCAGTGTGCAAAGAAGTCCAACACCATCGACTGGTGCTCCGGATCTGGAAACAGGTCGGCGATCAGGCGCTTGAGCAACTTCACACCCAGGTGACCCTTGTAGCCGCCGCTGTCGACGATGGCTGAACGGTAGGTGTTGGCGTAGAACACGCCCTCGTCGACGAACACCTCGGGCTTACCCGGGTGGAACTTGGTGCAGTAGGGCATCGGTACGCAAAAAATCTGAGTGGCAGCATCGAACGCGGTGAGCTTCGCCAGGCCCATGTCGCTGGAGCCGAACTGATCGCCGGTTTCCTTGTTGAACCGTCCGTTGAAGCCCTCTTTGCTGAGGTATTCCTTGGTGTCCAGGTTGAGAAACTTGTTCTCGCTGGTCACGTAAACCCAGTCCTTCAGCCAATCTGGCAGCGGTGCGTCCGCCATCTGATCGCGCAGGTTCTCGACCGTCGGCGTCAGCATCTTCCGAGCGGTGGACTTGGTGATGTTCTGATCCGCCAGCTCGGCGAACTTGCGCTGAATGTCCGGTGCGACTAGGTC
The DNA here is from genome assembly GCF_024448715.1 of Stutzerimonas stutzeri. Lineage (GTDB taxonomy): Bacteria > Pseudomonadota > Gammaproteobacteria > Pseudomonadales > Pseudomonadaceae > Stutzerimonas > Stutzerimonas stutzeri_AR. The sequence goes on along the minus strand of NZ_JAMOHZ010000003.1, from coordinate 150,295 downwards.
CCGATGCAGGTCCCTGAAATCGGTGGTCGGGAACGCGCGGATGATCTCTAGTCGGCGCTCAAGGTCGTCCAGGCTTTTGGCTTTCTCGATGCTGCGACGAACCTTGCGAAGCACGTCCTCGATCGTGGCAACCTTCTTCTCGACAGGCGGTGCCCCGATCAGATCGTCGAAGTCCTCATCCGGCTCAGCTGAAGGCTCATCGTCCTCGTCATCATCCAGCTCGCCGAGCAGATCCAGCATGCCGGCGTTGCGTGCCACTTCGACTTCCGCCTCGATTTTCACCAGCGCATCGCGCACGGCCGGCTGCTCCAGCATGAACTCAGCCATCCGCTTGTAGGACGGCCAATCAACGGGCGACAGGTTGACCGTGTCGTAATCATCATCCAGCTCGCGGAAGAGGTGGATTCGCCCAAGGTCGAAGGTATTGTGCTGGCCAACCGCAGGGTCGGACCCGTGGTCGGACTGAATGAAGGCGTCGTCGTAGATGCGAACGCTCGGCGCACCTGTGGCACCGACGTAGGAATAGCGATCCCCGCTGGGGATGTACTTGTCCGGCAGGAATTCGGCGATGAATGTCCACGGATCGAATGCGCGGTGGACCGCTGCGATGATCGGCGCCTGGGCCTTCTTTTCTTCCGGGTGCGTCATGCGCCGGCCGGCTACGTATTCGCTGACCTTTTCCTTAATCTTCTTCGGCCAGCTGGCGGCGTCATCCGCAGGGAACTTCGCCAGAGCCTTGTCCGGATCGAAGAAAGCGCCCTCCGCTAGGGAAAAATGATATTCCTGGTCGCTACTGACGGATGGGAAATACATACCCTGAGCCGGTGTATAGCTCTCGCGCGCCACCGCCTCCATCTTCACATCCAGCATCTGCGCAAGTGCGCGAGAAACCGGCTCGTATTCGGCAGGCGTCACATCGCGACTGAGCGGGATGAGGATGCGCAACTTGGGCGCGGCGTCTGAGTGCGACCGGGTGGTGTGGACGAGGTGAGCTATTCCGTCGAGCGCTGAGAGGCTGCCGATAAGACTGAACTCTTCCCAAATTGCATCGCAATGGTCGTCAAGGTCCAGATTGACCACTGAACGCGACACCAGGCTGCTGTCACTGCGCTTACCGTTGTTGCATAAGCCGCCGAAGAACAACCCCGTGTTTTTGCTTCGCGCGCGATCCTTCGGACTCATCGCGTGATATTGGGACGTGCTGATCCTGCGGCGAACCGGCTCGCGGAAGAGTTCTGCCACCTCTTCCCAGCGGGCTTCCTGGGTGATCATCTCGCCGCGTTCAGCTGCCGTAGTGCGGCCATAGCTGAGCAAGCGTTTTGTGGTGCTCATGCGACTTTCTCCCCAGCGCGTTGGCTCAGCTTCAGCTCTAGTAGCTCAAGCAATTCGTCTGGGATGGAGGGTTCGTTCTTGCTGCGCCACATGCGAACGGTCTTTTCGCTGCGGTTGACGAGCGCGGACACGTCGGGAATTCCAACATTGTGCTGCGCCATCAGGTTTATGAGGCGCTGAGTCTTCGGATTGAGCGTCACGCGCACACCTCGGTTGTCCTAGTTTTAGGACAGGATACGGCTGCGTAGGTGAGGATTCAACTATAAGTTGAGAAATAAACGATCAGAATACGAACTTGTGGAAATCGCTGAAGCTGACCTGTTCGTCGGAAATTTCAACCAGCTTGGTCACATACTTGGGCGGAACGGACTTTTCCTCAATCCAGCGGTAAACGTACTGGTTGCTGACGCCCAGGTGTTTGGCCAAAACCGGGATGCTGCGCTTACCCGTGCTGTCTGGGGGGCAGGCCCGCAGGAGTAGGTCTTGCAGCTCGCCAAGATTCTTATAACGACTCACGTCGCCCCGCTCTTCACCCCGGCCCATGCTCACGCTCACCATTCATCAGATTGTGGAATTCTCACCATTCTAGGTAGCGCTCGGAGACCAGTGCAAGGCGATATTGCCTAAGCGGTAACCGATCCACATGGATGAATATTCAACTGACAGTTGACAAGCTTGAAATTGATGGTGTGTAATTCGTCCCACTGAAGCGACAACGCCGAAGCCGACTCAACATCCGGGAGCAAGAGATGAACATGCAGGTCACCCTCGATATCAGCGAAAAGTTTGCAGCCGCCATCAACGGCCTTTCTGAAGCCATCCGCGCTATCAGCGGTGCTCAAGCGGATCTGCCGGCGGCAGCATCGGCCCCGGTCGAGAAGGCTGCTGATAAAACTCCGAAAGGCAGCAAGGCCGACACCAAGTCGACCAGCAAATCCGAATCGAAAGCCGCCACCGGCCCAATCTTCTGGGCTGACAATTCCACTGGCTTCTTCGGAAAAGTCGACTCTGAAGCTGAATACGCAGCCAAGAAGGCTGAGGCAGACGGCGTCTACAAGACCACCGAGTCAATCTACGAAGAGAAACTGGCGGCGCTGAAGGCCAAAGACGCCGCTGATGCCAAGGCTGAAAAAGAAGCCAAGGCTGCCGAGAAAAAGCCGACTGAAAGCAAGAAAACTGCCACCGAGCATCCGTCCCTGGAAGAACTGGTTGCGGTGTTCGCAAGCTATCTGCCAAAGGACCTCCCGAAGGAAGAGCGCGCTGAGCGTCACGCTTTCGTGAAGCCTCTGCTCCAGCGCTTCGGTGCCGCCAAAGCCACCGAGCTGCTGCCTGAGCACCGCGCCCTGGCGATGAACCTGGTCGAGCGCAAGATCGCCGGCGAAGACATCGATCCCGAAAGCGGCGAATTCGCTGAGATTGCTGCCGAGTCCGAAGACGATCTGGTCTGAACCAACCGGTGAGGGGGCCTTCGGGCCTCCTTTGGAGAGCTAGGTGACTGTACATCAACCCATAGATCGCACCCCGATCGCCGAGGCTGTCGCCCAGCATCACCGGCTGAGCCCGTCCGATGCTGAAGGGTGGATGGTTTGCCCGGGTAAGCCCCGGATGGAAGAGCGATTTCCCGAGGAAACCAGCGAATTCTCCAGTGAAGGCACCGCGGCCCATGAGGTTCGCGAGCGCTGCCTGAACGAGGGGAAGGATGTTGCCGACCTGGTAGGGGAAAGGATCAAGGCGGACGACCGGCTCTTCGAGGTGACAGACGAGTGGTCCCGCTGGCTGCAGCCGGGCATCGACCGTATCCGCGAAGCCAAGGCTGAGTGGGTGTTCGAATACCGGGTTGAGATGGACCCGTGGATTGAAGGTGGTTTCGGGACGCTGGATGCCGGGGGCATCTCGGACGACCTGATCATCATCGACGATCTGAAGTTTGGCCGTGGCGTGACCGTCGATGCTGAGCGCAACAAGCAGATGATGATCTACGCGCTCGGCTTCTGGATGAATTACGCCAGACACCGGACGAAGGCCACGCGCTTCCTGTTGCGGGTCGATCAGCCCCGCGTCTCCGGTGGTGGTAGCGAGTGGTACACCACGCTCGATGAACTGCTGGTGTTCGCCGAGGAGGTTGCCGCTGCGGCTATCGCAACGCTGGACCCGGACGCGCCGCTGAACCCCAGCCCGAAAGGATGCAGATTCTGCCGGGCAGCCAGGAATACGGCCTGTTCCGCCCTGGACCAATTCGTTCTGGACCTGCTGGGTATCGACCTGGAGAGCCTGGACGCCGACCGCAGGAGTAAACCTGAATTGACCGCCCACGCGACCTTGACACCGGAGCGCCGCAGCTACGTTATCGAGCACAAGTCGCTCATCACCAGCTGGATCAATAACCTCCATGCCGCAGCGCTCGACGATGCGCTGAAGGGATTGCCGACTCCAGGCTTCAAGGCAGTGGCGACCCAGGGTGACCGCAGCTGGGTCAGCGAGGAGCAGGCCGAGGAGTTCTGGAAAAGCAAAATGCCGGCTCGCGCCATTTACACGCAGAAGCTGAAGAGCCCAGCGCAGATGGAGAAGGGGGCCGGTACGCGCAACTGGAAGGCTGCTCAGGATCTGATTCACCGCCCCGACGGCAAGCCTGCCCTGGTGCCGGAGAGCGACCGCCGAGAGGCGCTGATTCCGATAATCAACCTACTGGATGACCTCGATGACGATCTGGATGACCTGATCGCCGGGGCCGAAATTGAAACCGAAGTCGATGAACTCGACGACCTGATCTGACCGAGGAACTACAACATGGCATCTGCACGTCCTGATATCGCTGTACTCAAGAATGTCCGCCTGTCCTTCCCGAAGCTGTTCAAGGCGGAGAAGTCCACGGATACGTCTGCACCGAAGTTCAGCGCAGCTTTCCTGATCGACCCATCGACCGCTGAAGGTAAGGCCAACATCAAGGCCATGAACTCGGCAATCGAGCACGCCAAAACCAAGCAATGGGGCGATAAGGCTGACAAAATTTTCGACAACATCGACTGGGACCGTAAGCCGCTGCGCCAGGGCGACAAAGCGACCAATGATGAGGGCGATATCTACAAGGGCTACGAGGACATGATGTTCGTCCAAGCCAGCTCCCCAGAGAAACGCCGTCCGCAGGTGTTGAACCGCGACAAGCGTCCGCTGGTTGAAGAAGACAACGTGATCTATGGCGGCTGCTACGTCGATGCCGTGGTCAGCGTTTACCCGATCGCCGACAAGGACAAGGGTGGCAACGGCGTGTTCGCTTCCATCGAGCTGGTCCGCTTCCGTAAGGACGGCGAGCCATTCGGCGCCGGCCCGATCGATGCCGACGATTACCTCGACGATCTGGACGACGAAGACGACGACATGATCTGACCCAACCCCTGCAGAAAGGGCGCCGAGGCGCCCTTTTTTTCCACTAACGGATGAGCATGCAACTGATGAGAGAGAAGAAACGGGTCGTCCTGGACGTTGAGTGCTACAAGGATTACTTCGAGGTCGGCGTCCGGAACATCGATACCGGCAACACGCTGGTCATCGAGCTGTACGAGGGTCACCCGCTAGATCGCGAATTGCTCGGCAGGGTGATGAGGGTTTGCCAGATATTCACGTTCAATGGCAACAGCTACGACATCCCGATGGTGTACTACGCACTGACCGGCGCGAGCAACATCCAGCTCAAGCGCGCCAGTGACGCCATCATCCAACAGAATCTGAAACCTTGGGAATTCGAGCGGGCTTTCTCCATTCGCATCCCCAAGATCGACCACATCGACCTGATCGAAGTGGCGCCCGGGCAGGCCAGCCTGAAAATCTACGGTGGCCGCGTCCACACGCAACGCATGCAGGATCTTCCAGTGGAGCCGGACGCCTCGATTACACCGGAGCTGCGCCCTCAGCTGGTCTCGTATAACGGTAATGATCTAAACGCCACCAGCGACTTACGCGCGAAACTGATTAAGCAACTTGAGCTGCGCGAGCGGATGTCCGCAGAGTACGGCATGGACCTTCGATCGAAGTCTGATGCTCAGATTGCAGAGGCGGTGATCAAGGCACAGATAGAGGCGCTAACCGGTTTCAGACCGGAGCGACCAAAGTTCCCGGCCGGCACCGCGTTCAATTACCAGATTCCGGACTTCATTCGCTACACCACGCCCGTGATGCTCGACGTCCTGGAGATGGTGCGCGAGGCCCGCTTCGTGGTTGAAAGCAACGGCAGCGTGGCGATGCCAGATGAGCTGACCGGCGCCGACGTGTCGATTGGCAATTCGATCTACCGCATGGGTATCGGCGGCCTGCACTCCAGCGAGAGTTCGGTCACCCACATTGCAGATGACGACACCCTGCTGATCGATCGCGACGTTCGTAGCTACTACCCCGAAATAATTCTAGGTCAGAGCCTTTTTCCCAAACACCTCGGTCCCGTGTTCCTGAAAGTATATCGGACGATCGTTGAGCGCCGCTTGAAGGCTAAGGATGCCGGTGACAAGGTCACGGCGGACTCGCTGAAGATCACCATCAACGGGTCGTTCGGCAAGTTCGGCTCCAAGTGGTCCTGCCTGTATTCGCCCCACCTGATGATCCAGGTGACGATCACCGGCCAGCTCGCGCTGCTGATGCTGATCGAGATGCTGGAAGTCGCTGGCATTCCCGTTGTGAGTGCCAACACCGACGGCGTGGTCATCAAGTGCCCTAAGGCCCGCCAGGACGACCTCAACGCGATCGTCGCCGACTGGGAGGCTCGTACCAACTTCGAGACCGAGGAAACTCAGTACAGCGCCCTCTTTAGCCGTGACGTGAACAACTACATCGCCGTGAAGACCGACGGTTCAGTCAAGCTGAAGGGCGCCTTCGCTGAGCCCGGGCTGCAGAAGAACCCCGCCAACCAGATCGCCATTGCGGCAGCCGTGGATGCGCTCACGAAGGGTGTGCCGGTTGAAGAAACGCTGGCGGCATGCAAGGACATCACCAAATTCGTCACGGTGCGTCAGGTCAACGGCGGGGCGGTTTACGGCCATTGCGAGTTCGACCCCAAGGCCAGAGTGGGTGAAAAGAAGGCGTTGCTGGAGCGTGAGGGATGGTGCGAGTGGCCAGAGCCTGGCGTCTGGACCAACGAGGACTACACCCTCTCGATGAGCCGCGACGAAGCCTACAAGCACGTCACTCAGGCTCAGCTGAAGCACGCGCGTTATCTGGGCAAGGCGGTGCGCTGGTACTACGGCGTCGGTGAAACCCGTGACATCCGCTACAAAACCAACAGCAACACGGTCTCTCGCTCCCGCGGCGCGGTTCCGCTAATGGACCTCCCTGAAGAATTTCCCAATGACGTGGACCTCACCTGGTACGCCCGCGAAGCCGTGTCGATCCTGCGTGACGTAGGGCACCCCGCGTACCAGTGGGACGCCAAGCTCGACCATCTGATTTAACTGATATTTCAACTGCTTGAGGAGGGATCAACTGATGATCGAAAGCCCGATTGAAGACTGGGTATGCGAGAAGGCTGAAGCCGACGGCTGGATCGTGCGCAAATTGAAGTGGGCGGGCCGGCGCAACGGGATGGACCGCTTCTTTCTCAAGGCCGGACGTATCGTGCTGATCGAGTTCAAGCGCCCAGACGGCAAGCCGCGTGCCACTCAGCAGCGTGAGATCGACCTGTTCCGCGAGGCAGGTGCCGAAGTGCACGTCATCGATAACCCTCTAGCCGGGCTGCGCGTGTTGGGGATCGAATATGCGTGACTATGAGGATATGCGCCGCATCCAGAAGGTGGGCGTCAAGTTCATCTGCGATCATCCAGCAGCGATGCTGGGCCTGGGGATGGGCTTCGGTAAGACCGCGATCTGCCTGACCGCAATTCGCCAACTGCTCGACAGCTTTATCGTCACCCGCGTGCTAATCATTGCACCGCTGCTGGTGGCCGAGGAAACGTGGCCCGAGGAAATCGATGCCTGGAAGCAAACCAACGTACTCGACTACGAGGTTCTGACGGGACCTGCCGAGCGGCGAGAAAACCGCGCACGCCTGTTGCCCGAGGTCACCATCATCAACACGGAGAACATCGGCTGGCTGGTGGCGCTCTGGGGGGATGACTGGCCGTACGACATGGTGATCATCGACGAGATATCGCGCTTCAAGAACCCATCGAAGAAAACCAAGCCGACTAAGGTGGCCATCCAGAAGGTCATTGACGCCACGATGAAGGAATTGCCGAAGGGACTCACGCCAGAGCAGATCGAAGCCGCGGTGAAGAAAGCCGTGAAGCGCCTCAAGGGTAATCTCACCCGCTTCGGTGCCCTGTGTAGCGTGCGCAAGCGGATCGATCGGGTTGTGGGCCTGACCGGAACCATGGCACCGAACGGCATGGAAGATATCTGGAGCCAGTATTACCTGCTGGACATGGGCGAGCGGCTGTTCTCCAGCTACAACCAGTACCGCACGCGCTGGTTCGACAGCGATTACATGGGCTTCAAGTACACCCTGCGGCCGGGCGCTTTCGAACAGATCGTCGAGCGCATCCAGGACATCACGCTCAGCATGAAGACCGAGGATTACGTCGACATGCCGCCGGTCATCCACAACACCATTCGCGTGCGGCTGCCGAAAAAGGTAATGGATCAGTACCGCAAGTTCGAGAAAACCATGCTGCTCGAAGAGCATGACATTGAAGCGGTGAATAATGGCGTTTTGACAGGCAAGCTGCTGCAGCTGGCGAACGGCTCGGTCTATGACGAAGACGGCAACGTCATCGAGATCCATTCCCTGAAGCTCGATGCCCTGGACAGCGTTATTGAGGAGGCCAACGGGGCGCCAGTGCTCGTCGCGTATTCCTACCAATTCGATCTGGTGAAGCTGCGCAAGCGATACCCGAAGGCTGAGGTGGTCGGCGAAGCGCCGAATCTGCAGAAGCGCTGGAACGCTGGGGAAATCTCGATCCTACTGGCCCATCCGCAGTCAGCAGGTCACGGACTCAATCTCCAATATGGCGGCAGCATCACAGTCTGGTACGGCCTGTGCTGGAGTCTGGAATATTACCAGCAGCTGAATAAGCGACTCCACCGACCCGGCCAGAAGGAGACGGTAGTTTTTCACCATATCGTTGCTGACGGGACTGTCGACGAGCGCGTAATGGCGGTCATTCCCGAAAAAGATGCCACCCAAAACGCCTTGGTTGAGGCGACCAAATATCGGGAATACCAATAATATCGCGAAAAATCCTATCTGACCGACCAGTCACTCACCTATCTGTTGAATATCTGTCAATATATGCAAAAAAGAATTGACTCTGCCGTTGAATCGTTCAACATCATGTCAACAGATAGTTGAATTATGTGGCCCGGCTGCTGAGGGCGTACCAAGAGGGTGGTATGCACCACCTGGTGTCTAATTATAGTTAGATAGCGAGGACGAGATAGAAAATGGCAGACAAAGGATTTGCGAACCGGTTGGAGATAGCCTGCGATGGTCATCCCGACATCCCTGCCTATGGAAAGGGCCGCCAGACATGGGTCAAGGAAAAGATGAAAGTCAGCCATGAGGCTGTGCGTAAGTGGTTTGCGGGCGAGTCTCGCCCGCGTCCAGCGAAGATGAGCGAACTGGCTACGCTACTGCTGGTGGATGAACCCTGGCTTTCCCTGGGCATTACGCCTGAAATGGCGCCGAAGCAGCGAAAGGCGCAGAACGCCCGAGCGGGTGGGGCTGTAAACGTGTTTATGGGTCTGCTGCAACTCAGCGGTGGACACTGTGCATTCCCTGCCGAGGACGATGCTTCGGCCGAAGCGGTTAGCTTCCATGCCATTCGCGAGGGCACCCAGACCTCCTATCTCGTCGCCCTGGCTCAGCCGATCGAGGAGGGTGGCCTTCGCATCATTCTTCCAAAATCATACGAACGATGTGCAGTTGTTGGCGCGATCCAAACCTCGCCAGTCGATGTAGATTTCATTCGCATGCCCCATGATCTGATCGATAAATACGCGGACCGGAAAGGCGGATACGTCGTCATCGATTTGGTGGATCACGGTGGGAGCGGAGGCTACGGCACCAAGGAAGACCGCTGGCCGGACATCGAAAAATTCAACTAACAAAAGTTGAAAATCGCGTCGACAGCTGAAACTGGCAACGATACTTTGGTAAAAACGAGTCGCCAAATAGTGTCATGCCATGCCGGAATCAGCCCAAGAAAACACGATTAACGCCATTATTGCCGCGATAATAAAGGCCGAAGGCGGCTACTCGAACAACAAGAAGGATCGCGGCGGCGAGACTATGTATGGCATCACTGCAGCAGTAGCTCGCGCCAACGGCTATCTCGGTCCTATGGCCGATCTACCAAGATCGCTCGCGGAGTTCATTTACCGCAAGCGCTACTACACCGAGCCCAACTTCCACCTCGTTCTGGCATTGTCCGAACGGATCGCTGAGGAGTTGGTTGATACCGGCGTGAATATGGGACCGCACCGTGCTGGCGAATTCCTGCAGCGTTGGCTGAACGGTTTCAATTCCGCCGATAGCGGGTACGACGATCTATTCGTCGACGGCCGGATCGGCCCTGTCTCGATTGAGGCCTTGTCTCGATTCTTGCGCAAGCGCGGCGTGGAGGGGGAGAGCGTAATGCTTCGTGCGCTCAACTGTACCCAGGGCAACCGCTACCTGGAAATCACCGAGAATAATCTCTCCCAGCGGACATTCCTCTACGGCTGGGTTCGCGCTCGGGTTGCGATCTTGGATTCAACCAACAGTTGACAATACATCCTAAGGTGAACAACAATCCCCTCTGCCGGCCATAAGGTCCGGCATAACCCCACGTAACGCGTTGGGTAGGGCTTGAATGCTCCTGTGAGGCACGCTGCAGAAACGCTTGGAAGTTTGCTCTTGAAGGCCATCGGCCCCAGCAGGGCGCGACCAAGTGAAGCGATCGGCCGAATGCGCCCTGTCGAAAGGCCGGGGTCGTGTTGCAGTCGGTATCCGCGCCGATGGCGAGAGAGCGGCCGATCCACCTCGTAAGAGGCTGCATCGGGGATTGATTTGACGGTGAATACGAAAGGCTGTGCACGGCTGGACAGTAACCGGAAGCTAACTAGAGCCAAGTGACCACCGGGAAGGTTTTCGCGACCAGGCCGCGGCAGCAACTCAAACGGCGCAAATCAATCCCCAATGCCGCCAGTTCCGGAGTAACCCATGGCCCCGAAAGAGGCGCCCAAGAAACGTGGCCGCCCGCCGAAGGCCAAGCCGCCGGTTGCAGCTGAAGAGATCGATGACCTGATCGGCGACACCGACGAACCGCTAGACCCGGTCGTCACCGCGTTGGCCGATGTGTACGGCGGCGTTAGCGCCAGCTGGCTTGCCCAGGTCTTTGGTCACGACAAAAACACTATCGCAAAGAAGCTGGCCTCGGCCGGCTGTGAAGTAGTCGGTCGCCGCAACGGTGGACCGCTGTACCGCATTCCTGATGCCGCAGCCTATCTGGTCAAGCCCAAGGTCGACCTCGTCTCGTACATCAAGACGCTGCGCCCGAACGATCTGCCGCCAATGCTCAACGATGCCTACTGGGGCGCGATGCTCAAGCGGCAGAAGTTTGAGGAGAACGCCCGTGATCTGTGGCGCACGGAGAGCGTGCTGAAGGTGTTCGGCAATCTGGCCATCTCGTTCAAGACGACGGCAAATCTCTGGGTTGAGGAGGTCGAGCGGATCGAGGGTCTGACCCCCGAGCAGCGCGTGCTGATCACGCAGCTCACTGACCGGCTGCTGGAAAACGTCTACCAGCTGATGGTCGAGGCGCCCAAGAACGGAAACACCCTTTCGTCGCTGATGGATGACGGCGCGGAACCCGAGGATGACGGCGCGGAACCCGAGGATGCTCAAGGGGCAACGGATTGATCTTCACCTCCCTTGAGCAGATGATCGCAGCCTCGGCCGGAGGCATACGCCCACCGGAACGGCTGACAGTAGCGGAGGCGGCTGAGAAGTCGCGCTACTTGAACAACCCGGGCAGCTACGTCGGCTACTGGGACAACAGCATTGCTCCGTATTTGGTCGAACCCATGGAGGTGCTGACCAGCCTGGACTACCTCGGGATGATCTTCGCCGGTCCCGCGCGTACCGGTAAGTCCGATATGTTCTTCAACTGGCTCGGGCACACCGCGATCTACGATCCGGCGGACATGATGCACGTCCTGATGACCCAGGCCACGGCTCGCGACTGGAGTCAGAAGGATCTGCGCCGGGCGTTCCGTCATTCCAAGAAACTGGGTGCGACCGTTGCCCCGGGTCGCGATGCCCGTTCGACTCACTCGATTCGCTTCCTCAGCGGCATGCACCTGCTCGTCAAGTGGCCGACCATTACCGAGCTGTCGGGTAAGACAGTCGGGCGCAACTGGCTGTCGGACTATGACCGCATGCCGCAATCTGTGGACGGCGAAGGTAATGCTTACGATCTGACGGCCAAGCGTGGACAGACCTTCCGGCGCAACGCCATGACCGTGGCGGAATCGAGCCCGGGCTATGAAATCGAGGACCCCAAGTGGGTGCCGAAGAGTCCCCACGAAGCCCCGCCGACCAAGGGCATCTTGGCGCTGTACAACCGGGGTGATCGTCGTCGCTGGAATTGGAAATGCCCGCATTGCCGGAACGCTTTCGAGCCCGACTTTAAGCTGCTGGTGATCCCGAACAGCAAGGATCACGTCGAGGCCGCCGAGGCGACTGTGATGCGCTGCCCACACTGCGCGGGCGTGATCTGGCACGACGGACGGGACGGTGTGCCCGGTAAGAATGAGCTGAACCAGGTTACCGAGGGCAACGCAAGATGGGTACGCGACGGTGAGATTTGGCTGCCGCGCGAGAACAGGGTCGAAGGTGTACCGTTCCGCTCGGACATCGCCAGTTTCTGGATGAAGGGGCCTGCGGCTGCATTCACCACTTGGCGCGACCTGGCGCTTAAGCACCTCAAGGCCGAGGAAGAATACGAGCGCACGGGAAGCCAGGAAGCCCTAAAGACGACAGTTAACACTGACCAAGGTTTGCCGTTCCGGCCACGCGGTGTCGACGAGGGTCGCCTGTGGGAAGACGTGAAGGCCATGGCTCGCGACCTCGGTGAGAAGGTCGTTCCCGAAGGCGTCCGCTTCCTCTTGGCTACGGTTGACGTACAGGGTGCCAGCTTTCAGGTTCAGGTGATGGGCATGGGGGAGGGCGGCGACATCACGGTGATCGACCGCTTCGCCATCAAAAAATCGACGCGCCTGGACGAGGACGGTGAGCGCGAGCGGCTGAACCCAGCCTCCTACCTGGAAGACTGGAAGCTGCTGATCGATCAGGTGATCCTCAAGACCTACCCCCTGGCCGATGGCTCGGGGCGTGTCATGTCGATCAAGGTCACCGGTTGTGACTCGGGCGGTAAGGGTGACAAGAAGCACGACAGCTCGACCACCAAGAACGCCTACGGCTTCTGGCGCATGCTGCGTGACTCTGAAGGCGAAGAATTCCCGGCTGGCCTACACAACAGGTTCCGACTGCTCAAGGGCGGCTCGAACAAGACCGCGCCGAGAGTGCAGATCAGCTATCCGGATTCCGAGCGTAAAGACCGGAGTGCCGGTGCGCGCGGCGAAATCCCAGTGCTGATGATCAACACGCTGACCCTCAAGGATCAGCTGAACGTTATGCTCGATCGTTCGATCCCCGGCGGCGGCAGGATCAACATGCCTGACTGGTTGCCCGACTGGTGGTTCGCTGAAATGGTCGCTGAGGTCCGCGGCACCGACGGCTGGGTAAAGCAGTCACCTCGCAACGAGGCGTGGGACCTGCTGGTTTACTGCATCGCGCTGTCGCTGTATCGGCCGATCAAGATTGAGCAGCTGAACTGGAACGACCCACCGGGGTGGGCGGCCGAATGGGATGAGAACGATCTGGTGTTCCGTCCGGAGTCGCGAAAGTCTGGGCAACCGGTCAAGCCTAAAACGCAGAGTCTCGAAGAACTCGCAGCATTGCTTGCTTAGCGATTCAACTTTCGGTTTCTCTTGCAACAGTTGGTTGGTAGGATTCCGCCGAACAATACTGTTTCCGCCACCGGGTGTCGAATGGCCGTAGACCTGCAAACTCAACTGCAAGAAGCCGAGCAGGCGTACCACAACCTGATGGTCGGCCAGTCTGTGGCTGAGTTTCGCGATCAAAACGGTGAGCTGGTTCGGTACACACCCGCTAACGCCACCAGGCTGCTCGCCTACATCACCTCGCTGAAGATGCAACTAGGCGGTTGCCCGGTCGGCCCTGCGAGGGTCTGGTTCTGATGCAAATCTCGGTCACCGAAGCCCAGTATGACCCGCTGATCGGCGAGATGCCGACGCGGGACCTGGCCATGCGTGGAGCCTACGACGCCTCCAGTCAAAGCATGCGGGAAATGTCCCTATGGACGTCCCCGCTACAGTCGGCTGATATGGACATCCTGCCAGACAAACTGGTGATGGATTCCCGGGTTCGCGACACGCTGCGCAACGATTCCTATGTGCAGAACGGCGCCACCATCCAGAAAGATTCCATCGTTGGCGAGCTGTTCTTGCTCAACGCCAAGCCGAATCACAAGGTGCTCGGGCTGGACGAGGTCTGGGCCGAGGAGTTTCAGGAAGAGGTCGAAGCCAAGTTCACCCTTTACGCCGAGTCGATCCGGAACTTCCCCGATGCCGCGCGCAAGCTGACCCTCACCGGCATGGTTCGCCTGGCAGTCGGTGTGCACGCTATGGCCGGCGAAGTTCTGGCTTCCGTCGAGTGGATGCGCAACGGTTACCGCCCGTACCGCACCGCTCTGCAGATGCTCGACGTTGATCGTCTGGGTAATCCAAACGGCGAGATGGACAGCCCCATCCTTCGCGGAGGTGTGCAGCGTGACCGCTTTGGCGCACCGCTAGGCTACTGGATTCGCGAGGCACATCCTGGCGACTGGATGAACCCCGACGGTTACACCTGGAAGTACGTGCCAGCCACGCGCGGTCAGGTCACAGGTAACGCCGGTTGGGATCGTCCGCAGATGATCCACATCGTCGATCAGTGGCGGCCTGACCAGAGCCGCGGCATCGCCGCCATGGTCTCCGCCCTGAAAGAAATGCGGATGACCAAGAAGTTCCGCGACGTGGTGTTGCAGTCGGCCGTGCTGAACGCCAGCTACGCGGCCAGCATTGAATCCGATCTACCCAGCGATGTGGCCCTTGCTCAAGCTGGCGGCGGCGACCGTGCTGCGCTGGCCGATTACGCCAGCACCTACCTGGGTGAGGTGGCCAAGTACGTCGGCGGCTCGCGCAACATCCACCTCGACGGCGTGAAGATCCCGGTGTTCTACCCCGGCACCAAGATGAAGCTGCAGAGCGCAGGCACCCCTGGTGGCGTCGGCTCGGACTTCGAAGCGTCGATGCTGCGCTATATCTCGGCGTCCCTGGGCGTCAGCTACTCCCAGCTTTCGAAAGACTACAGCGCGGCGAACTATTCGAGCCTGCGTGCTGACCTTGCCGAAGTCGGCAAGCGCATGCGGGTCCAGAAGCGCCAGGTGGCGGATCGCTTCGCCAGCACCTTCTATCGGCTGTGGCTGGAAGAGGCGCTGAACAAGGGCGACATCACCGCCATGCCGCGCAAGGCGCCGAACTGGTACGACGGTCTCAATCAGGAGGCGTACTGCGTTGCCGAGTGGATCGGCGCCAGCACCGGCCAGATCGATGAGCTGAAGGAAACCCAGGCTGCCGTGCTACGGGTCAACAATGGTCTCAGCACCCGCGAGGACGAGCTTGCGAAGCTCGGCAAGGACTGGCGCGTGGTGTTCCAGCAGCTGTCTCGCGAGAAGAAGGCTGCCGAGAAGCATGAGCTTGAATTCGGCGCTGACAAGTCCAGCCAGAATCAGATGAACGCCGCCAGCGGCACCCCGAGCAGCACGGGTGACGGACCACGCAGCGCAGATAAAGAGGAAGACACTGATGAGTAACCTGCTGGCTGCACGCTTCGCCAACACGCCTGTGATGGTCTGCGGTGACCGGGCCGATTGGATGAGCAACTGCCTGGCGTCCGTGTCGGCCGAGCTGAAGACGATCGAGTCCCGCGCTTCCGCCGAACCAGTGGCGATGGCCTATGACGACTTCTGGCCAGCCGCTGACAGCTGGATGGCGCGCTACCGGCCGTACGTTGTCCAGGACGGCACACTGCTGATCCCCATCAAGGGGATGCTGCTGCACGACTTCGGTTACCAGCTGTACGACTGGGCCACCGGCTACGTTTACATCCAGAAGGCATTCGAACGTGGCTTGGCCGACGGCAGCGTCCAGCGCATCGCCATGATCGTCAGCTCCGGCGGCGGTGAAGTCGCAGGCTGCTTTGACGCGGTTGATCGCGTCTTCGCCATGCGCGGGCAGAAGCCCATCCACGCCTTCGTCAATGAGCACGCCTATTCGGCCGCTTACGCTTGGGCGTCAGTGGCCGACAAGATCAGCATCACCCGAACTGGCGGCGTCGGTAGCGTGGGTGTCGTGACGTCCCATATGGACGTGTCCGGCTGGAACGAGAAGATGGGGGTCAAGATCACCTTCATCCACGCCGGAGAGCACAAGGTCGACGGCAACCCGCATGAGCCGCTACCCGAGGCAGTCAAAAACCGGATGCAGGCCCGGATCGACGGCCTATACAATATTTTCGTATCGACAACGGCACGGAATCTCGCGCTCGATGAGCAGGTTGTCCGCGACACCCAAGCACTGACTTACAGTGCCGAGGAAGCGGTCAGCCTGGGCTTCGCACATGAGATCCGGGCCTTCGATGAAGCGCTGGCCGCCTTCTCTGGCGGACTGTCACCAACCGCAGGAGAAGAGACAATGAGCACACCGGAACAAGCCGCTGCACCCGCACAGGCTGATCTGGATGCGGCTCGCGCCGAGGGCCGGAAAGAAGGTGCTACGGCCGAGCGCGAACGTATTCAGAGCATCCTCGGTTGCGACGAAGCTGCAAATCGTCGCGACCTCGCTTTCCACCTTTCGATGAATACCGACCAATCGGTTGAATCAGCAAAGGGCATTTTGGCTGCATCCCCCGAGCAGGCCGCCAAGCCTGAGAAGGTCGAGGCTGCTGACAAACCAAACGCTTTCGAGCAGGCCATGGATAAGGGTAACCCCGAGCTTGGCGCTGACGGCGGCGGCAACGATGAACTGGCAACCGGTGAGGCCCTGCTGAAGGACTTCCGCGCAGCCAACGGCTTTGGGAGCAAATAAGCATGTACACACCCGATTACACCAACGCCGGTATTGCCGGCTTCCAGAATGACTCCGTTGCCGGCGCCGTCGAGCTGTTTGCAGGCGACACGCCCGCGCCCGTGACCGTATCGGCCAAGGTGCCTGCGGATCTCGCCACGGCCGGTATTCCCGCCTGGACGCCCGTCTCGGTGGACTTCGAAACCGACACCATTGCGCTGGTCGACGGCACCACCGTCACCAAGGCCAACGCGATCACCGTCGCGCCCGTTGCCGCAGGCAGCCCGGCCACCACCAGCGTCCCGGTTTACAAGGCCGGTATGTTCAACATCAACGCTCCGAAGTGGCCAGCTACATTCGCCACCGAGGCTGCCAAGCTCGCGGCGTTCGATCTGGCGGCCTGCCAGATTTACGTCAAGAAGCCGTACTACGCCTAAGGAGCGATAGGAACCATGACTATCCAAATCAGTCCGCTGGACACCTCGACGCTGCTGGGCTTCTACCGAGAAGTCCCCGCGCCGAGCAACTACTTCCGCAACCTGCTGGTGTCCTCGGTCATCAACTCGGACGATGAATTTATCGACTTCGAGAAGCTGGTGGAAGGCCGCAAACTCGCGCCGCTGGTGGTGCCGACATCCCAGGGTCGTGCGATGTACAGCGAGGCATCTCGCATGTCACGCGTCAAGCCCGCCTACCTGAAGCCGAAGGACCCGGTCAGCCCAGGTCGCGCCATTAAGCGTCGTCCGGGCGAAAGCATGTTCAGCCCCAACTCGCTGTCCCCGCAGGGTCGCTTCCTGGCGATCATCGGCGACATCCTGCGATGCCACCGCAGCGGCATCGAGCGTCGTCTGGAGTGGATGTGTGCTGAAGCCGCGATCTACGGCAAGGTGACCCTCGAAGGTCCAGACTATCCGACAACCATCGTCGACTTCGGCCGTGCCCCTGAGCACACCGTTGTGCTGACCGGTCTGGCCACCTGGGACAACGAAGACGCCGACATCGTCGCCGACCTGAACACCTGGGTCGAGCGTGTCCGTCGCGCCGAGTTCGGCGGTCCGGTCAACCGCGTAACCCTCGGCAAGGATGTTGTTGGCCCGTTCCTCAAGAACGCCAGCGTCCGCGAGCACCTGGACACGCAGATCCGCGGCACCAATGCTGAGCTGAACATCGGCATCCGCTCCGGTGAGTACAGCGAGCGCCTGGGTAAGATCGGGAACCTGGAAATCTGGACCACCAGTGACTTCTACGAGCTACCGGAAGGCGGCACCAAGGAGTTCATGCCGGCGAAGGGCGTGCTGTTGTCCGGCCCGAACATCAACATGGTCGAAGCCTACGGCGCGATCCTGGATGACAAGGCCAACTTCAACGCGCTGCCGGTGTTCCCGAAACAGTGGACCAACCAGGACCCGGCCGTCACCTACGTGATGACTCAGTCCTCGCCGATCGAGGTGCCGGTCAACCCGAACTGCACCCTGTTCGCGACCGTGCTGGCCTAAGCCAGAGCCATAGGGAAGGCGGCTAAGGCCGCCTTTTCTTTCAACTAGAAGGTGATAAAACATGAAACAGTTGATCGCAATTCACGAAGTCGTCCGGATGGGTGCTGATAAGACCCGGGAAGTCATCGCTCCTAAGAAATCATTCACGGCAACCGAGAAGGACGCCGAGTACCTGGTGCGCGTGGGTGCCGCCCGGATGGGCGCTGCGGTAACGGAAGAGCCGGCAATTGCCGTGCCTGCATCCGGCTCCACCGACGATACGGACCCCAAGCGAGACCTGACCAAGCTGCTCAAGCCCGAGCTGCAGGAAATCGCCAAGGGGCTGGAAATCGAAGGCTACGAGGCCATGACCGTTGCTCAGCTGCGCGAAGCCATCGAGGCTGAAGAAGCGGCCGAAGAAGACGAGTCGATGATCTGATGGCCAGTCTCCGCGAGATCAAGCGTAAGGCGCGCATGCAGTTGCATGCCTTGGCCGCTGAGCCAGCTCTTTATCTCGCGGAGCCTACCGCTGTGCCTGTTGGGGTCACGGTTCGCCTACACCTCTCGTTCAACGAGCTAGGGGAGCTGCTGCGCGGAGGCTTCGCTGACCGGCAGGAAATGACACCTCGCATTATTTTCATGGGCAGCCAGGTTCAACCCTTGCACCGCGGCATCGTGGTGACGAAGGACCTGGGTGCCTATCTGGTCGATAACGACCTGCCGCCGGATGACATCACCATCACGGCTGAAGTCAGCAAGCTCAGCCGCAACCAGACCATCAGCTTCGGCTGGGACCCGGACCTCCAGTTCATGGGGCTCGCCGCTGAGCAGCCGGGCAGCAACCCGGGCTTCCTGCCTACAACCGTCATCGTCACCAAAGGGGAGCCTGGCAAATCGGCATTCGAGCTATGGCGCGAGCAGCCCGGCAACGAAGACAAAACAGAAGACGAATTCATCGAATCGCTCGGCAGTGGCAGCTCCACTTCGTGGGGCGAGAAGGGCTGGTAAAACAGGGGAATCGAAATGGCACTGGTCAAATTTAACAAGGTCACCACTCTGCCGGGCACTCTCGACGCGGATACGTTCTACTTCGTCGAGAACGGCACGTTTGCTGAGTCCTACATTACCGACAGTAGCGGGGAGGCTCGTTCAGTCGGCAATAGCGCGATGATCAATTCGCTTATCCAGGCAGCTCTGGCCAACTTTTCAGCCGAGGGCAATGCGCTGGAGATCGTCCCGGACATCGCAGCCCGCGACAGCCTGACCGCATCGACAGCTGGCACCGCAATGATCCTAGTTGTCGATGCTTCCGGTGACGCCACAGTCGCCAGCGGCTCTGCACTCTACGCCTGGGATGGCGGCAGCTCGACGCTCTACAAGGTCGCCGAATACGAGTCGATGGACGTGATCGTTCAATGGTCGTCGATTCAGGGCGGCCCCGCCTCATCTCCAGCCCAAATCGACGGTGCCGTTACAGCCTCGCACAACCATTCCAACAAGGCCGACTTGGACAAGATCGGCTCGGATGCAGACGGACTGCTGTTTGACGGTTTACCGGTCAGCACCCGCTGGTCCACAAACACCTGGTGATCTGAATGGCAAAGCTGCTAATCCACAAGGTCGTCAGCAGCCTGCCCGCTGAGCTTGAGGCGGATTCCGTCTACTTCGTTCGAGTTGGCGCTGGCTTCGAGATCTACGTTACCAACGGCAGCGGGACCATCGTGCCGTACCCGAGCAACTATATCTCGCTCGATAGCCCCGCTTTCACCGGTAACCCGACGGCGCCGACGGCTGATGCTGACGCCAACGACATGTCGATTGCGAACATGGCGGCTGTGCGGGCGGCGATGGCGTTGTTTGGGCTGGGCACCACTGGAGTGTTACCCACTTCCAGTGCCTCTGCCAACGACCTCAAAACGTCTGGTTGGGTATGGCTGAACACGGGAGCCACCGATAAGCCTCTCGGCTCATCCTCGGGGATTTTATTCACCCAGCCTGCCCCCAATCTCAACACGCTAAACCAGCTGTTCTTTGACTCACAGAACAAGCAGCTATCGTGGCGCCAGCAGAACACCGCCACGGGCGAGTGGGAGGACTGGGATAGCTTTTGGCACAGCGGCAATCTCACCCCCACGGGCGTGACGGCCCCTGGCCCCTGGCAATACCCGACCTTGCTTAACGGCTGGATAAACTACGGTGTCGCTGCTGGCTTCACCTACCGTAGTGCACGGTTCCGCAAGCACAACGATGGATTGGTAGTGGTTGAGGGCCTCATAAAGGGTGGTGGCATCGGTTCCGTAGCATTCACCCTACCTTCGAGTTTTCGCCCAAGCCAGCGTCTGATCTGCGCAGGCTACTCCAACGGCACGGTTTCACGGATTGACATCACCCCTGAAGGGGAGGTCATTGCCTACGCCGGTAGCAACGTCTACTTCCCAATCCATTTTGCGTTCGCGGCGGGCTGACATGGGCAAATTCATACGACTGACCGAGGGCAACGTGTTCGCTGAGGACCTGTTCGCTGAAGCAACGCCCACCGGGGTGCGCTGGACGAGCGACTTATGCCCGCACGGCCTGTATGCAGCGGTGTACGAAGGCGGTACGGCCGATGAAGTAACTGGGGAAGTTACGGGTGGGACCTGGGTAGAGACCGGTGGGCCAGACAGCGAGGCGCTGAAAAACGGCCGGATGACGCTGAACAACGACGCTTACAGCACTGCTACGCGAGCCCTCACAGCCGATTACCCACAGCTGGAGAAAGACACGTGGCCGACGCAAGACAAGGAGAGCACGGCGTGGGTGGCCGACCCCGAGGGTGCAATCACCCCGTTCCTTAATCGTGCCGCCTCGGAGCGAGGTATCGGGCGTGAAGAATACATTCGGCGCACGCTGATCAAAGCTAAGCAGTTCGTGATCATGTCGTCGTTCTTGACAGGTCGTCGCCAGAAGTATGAAGACCAGATCAAGTCCGGCGTTGCTCCGGTAATCGATTTCACCCTGACGCCCGATGTCATTGCCGAATTGCAGGCCGTGCAGGCGTATTACTCAGATACTCCAGCCAGCCAGTTGAAGGATGCAACGATATGACGGTAATTCTCGCGCTACGCAAGAACGATACCCGGATATCAGCAGAGGCTATTCAATGGTGGACCAACAGCCCGTACAGCCACTGTGAGCTGGTGGTCGACGGTCTGTGCTATTCAAGCTCGGTGATGGACAAAGGCGTGCGTTGCAAGGCCATCGAGCTGGACCCCGAGAAATGGGATCTGGTGCCGATCCCCTGGGCAGACGGTCAGGCGATTGTCGAATATTTCGAAGCCACCGATCACCACCTTTATGGCTGGCCATCGCTGATCACCTCACAGCTGCTCAACCTGAACCGACCGGTGAACGGTGCTCAGTTCTGCTCTGAATGGTGTGCAGCCGCTCTGTACCTGCCCAGCCCGGCCAGCTACAGCCCAGCCTCTTTGCATCAGATGATCGTATACCTGAACGCCATGAGAACCCTGCTGGTCCCGGCGGTCGCATGAACAATTACGTCGTCGCGGTTGAAGGGCTGTCCTCGCTCAGCGACATCCAGAACCTGGACGAGAAAATCCTGCTACGTGCCCGGCAGGCGATCAACCGGACCACTGACCGTACCCGTACCCGTAGCGACCGTGAGATACGCAAGCAGGTTGCCTTTCCCGCGCGCTATCTCAGCAGCCGGCTGACGGTCAGCAAGAAGGCGTCGGGCCGGAGCCTGGAGGCAGTGATCACCGGTCGTGATCGACCAACATCGCTGGCCCGGTTCGCCAAGAACAAGGATATCGGAGCCGCTCGCCGGAAAGGCGGCGTGTCAGTGTCAGTCGGCCCAGGGCAAACGCGCTTCATGTCCGGTGCGTTCCTGATGCAATTGCGCGGCGGCAACCTCGGTCTCGCTATCCGCCTGAAGGAAGGGGAGTCGATGCGCAACAAGCGGAAGATGACCCGAGTGGGTAAGGGGCTCTATCTGCTGTATGGCCCATCGGTCGATCAGGTGTTCCGCTCGGTCGCCGATGAGCATGCGGCCCCGGAGGCTGCTGATTACCTTGAGCGTGAATTCATTCGTCTGATGGAGTTGTGATATGGCTGACCCGTTTCGCTTGAGGCTGCTGAAAGCCCTGACTGCCGTGCTGGAAGAGATCACGCCGGACAACGGTTACGAGTTCGATCTGACCGGTAAGGTGTTCCGCGGCAGGGACACCTTCGGCGAGAGTGAGCCGCTACCTCTGGTCAGCATTCTGGAGGCGATCGAGGAGCAGCCGCAGCTGTCGTCACCGCAGGCCGGTAAGCACTCGACGGGTCCATGGGAGCTCCTGCTGCAGGGTTTCGTTGAGGATGACTTCAATAACCCGACCGACCCGGCGCACCGGCTGATGGCTGAGGTGAAGAAGCGTCTGATCAAGGAGCGCACCCGTGACCGCGGCGAGGACATTTTCGGCATGGATGGGCTGGTGACAGAGCTGCGGATGAGTCACGGCGTGGTTCGCCCGCCTGACGATATTTCGGGTAAAGCCTATTTCTGGTTGAGAGTGACCCCGGTGGTAGTGGAGAATCTGGAGGACCCCTACGTCTGAGCGGGGTTTCAACTAAACGTTGCCTGTTCAACAAAGAGGTGAAAACAGATGAAGCAGAATTACACCCTCGGCCGGGGCCAGATTCAGTTCGGCCAGTTCAAGCCGGGAACGCAGATCCCACGCGGCGAGCGCTACTTCGGCAACACGCCCGAGTTCGGTATTTCCGCCGAGCAGGAAAACCTCGACCACTATTCCAGTGACGAAGGCGTGCGCAAGAAGGACGAGTCCGTGCTGCTGCAGCTGGACTACACCGGCAGCCTTACCACCGACCACATTTCGCCGGAGAACATGGCGATCTTCTTCCTCGGTGAAGCCTCCAAGGTCACCACCGTGGCAGCCACCGCTGTGGAGTTCAGCTTCGACGAAATCGAGCAGGGCCTGAGCTACCAGCTGGGCACTTCGGACGCTACGCCGAGCGGTGTGCGCAAGGTAGCTAACGTCACCTTCACCGGAACCGGCGCGACTGCTGAAGCGGGCGTGGACTACACCGTTGACCTGGAGCTGGGCCGCATCACTGTGCTCGAAGGCAGTGAAGTGCTTACCAATGGCACGACTCTGGCTGGCACCTACGATGTCGAGGGCAGCACGCGCGACCGCGTGGTGAGTAAGGCGACCACCGTCGAAGGCGCGCTCCGCTTCATCGCGAAGAACCCTGCCGGTGATCAGCGCGACTACTACATGCCTTGGGTGAAGATCACGCCAAACGGCGACTTCGCGCTCAAGAGCGATGAGTGGCAGACCCTGCCGTACACGCTGGAAATCCTCAAGAAGGGTGACCTGGAGGCCATCTACGTAGACGGTCGCCCCTACACCCCGGCTGCGTAAGGAGCCGACCTGATGGGACTTCTGGATATCAAAATCCCGACGACCCAGGTTGAGACCCAGGGCGGCAACTTTGCCGTCCGTGGGCTCTCTCTTGAGGACTTCGTCAACCTGCACAACGAGCACACCGATGAATTCGGTGGCGTGTTCGACCAATTCCGCACCTGGGCATCGACCGAAGGGGATGAGCTACCTCCCTTGGAAGGCTTCTGCGCCAAGTTGCTGCATCAGGCCCCGATCCTCGCTGCGCGTGTGATCGCCAAGGCCGCCAACGAGGACAGCCCCGCCGGGTTGGCCATGGCTCGTCAATTGTCACCCCTCGTTCAGGCAGAGGCACTGCAGGCCATTGGCCGGCTGACCTTCCGCTCGGAGGAAGACGTAAAAAAGATGCTGGCGCTGGTGATCGCTCAGGTGAAAGCCCTGACGCAAGCCCTGCTGACCGCCTCGCAATCCCTGCCGATGTCCGAAGCTGGCTCTGGTCTTTTCGACCCGGCGTGAGCCTGCTGCTGGCCAACGGACACCCGGACGCCAGGCGCTATCCGCTAGGGATGTTGATGGATGAGGTGGGGCTGGTTCGCCAGCGCATGAATGACGAAAGCGCGCGGTTACTGGAACACACGCAATTGGCCGTATCGGCGGTGATCGACAAGGACGCTGCCAAGACCCTTAACGCAAAGATCAAAGAGCTGACCAATGGCCAAGCGCGACGTTGAGCTGATCATCCGGGCGAAGAACGAGGCGTCCAGCACCGTCGACGCAGTGTCCAAGTCCCTCGCTGAACTGGAAGAGCGGCAAAACACGCTCGGCGTCAGCGCGAAGAAGACCGACGGGTTGCTCGGTGAGCTGGCGTCCGAATTCGACAAACTGAAGGCCGTCAGCGGTAGCGTTCAGGCCCTGACCAAGCTGCAACAGACCGCTGAGCGCGCCGGTGAGGCATTCGCCCGTCAGTCCGCAGAATTGGCCAAGTCCCGCGACAGCTATGCCGATTTGACCCGCACCCAGCAGATGGTCGCCCGTGCCGGCGATAGCCTGCAGAAAGAAGTCGAGCAGTCCGCTGCTGCGTTGGCCAAGGAGGCTCAGGCTGCCGCTGCCACCAAGGCTCAACTGAACGAATACGCCGCTGCCCAGCGCAAGGCAACCAAGGCGTCGATCGCAGCAGAAGCGGCTCTGGCCAAGGCCCGCAACAATTATCAGGAGAAGCCGACCCCAGCTCGGGAGACGAAACTGGTCGATGCTTCCCTGCGCACCCAACAGACGAAGAAAGCGGCTCAGGAAGCGGCACTTGCCGAAGCCCAGCTGACCGCTGCCTATCGCACGCAGAACGCTGCCCTGCAGAGCAACCGGCAGGCACATTCCGTTCTGACCAAATCGCTGTCGGAAATGGAACGCGCTGAGACCAAGCTGGCGTCCGAAGTTCGTAAAACCGAGAACGCTATCGCCCAGCAGACGGCCGAAATCTCCGAGGCCAAGGGTGAATACGCAGCGCTGGAAAACGTTGTCGAGCGGGCTGAGCAGACCTTCCGCGGCGCGGCTGCGGCTCAAGGTGTACTGGGCAAATCGTCGCAAGAGGTCGCCACCCAGCTGACGGTGCTCCGCGCCCGTATGCAGGAGCTGCAGGCCAGCCAGCGCACCCAAACTCAGGCCAAGCCCCTGATCGACCCTGTGGCCCTGCGTGAGGCCAACATCGGTCTGCGCGATGCGATGACCACCATTCGCACGGCGACCAACGAGGCGACTCGCGGATCGGTGAGCTTGCGTGAACTCGGCAATGCGGTCGATCAGGTATCGCGCTCCGGTCAGCAGCTCGACGGGTTGCTCCGTGCCGTCCAGAAACAGGAAGCGGCGGTAACCGGTGCACGTCAGGAATGGGCTGCGGCTCAGGCTGAGGTGAAGCGTCTAGCGGGGGCTGTTCGTTCAGCCGCTCAGCCTTCGGAGCAACTGGCCTCGGCCCTCGGCCGTGCGCAGGGTCAGGCCCGGGCTGCGAAGGATGCGTTCATTCAGGAAAGCTCGGCCGCCACTCAGCTGGGCGACAGCTTGCGCCGGGCTGGTCTGCAAAACGACGGGTTGGCCGACGCGCAAGGTCGCCTCAAGAGCCGCATCGCCGATAACAACGGAATCCTGCTGCGTGGTCGTGCCGCGCTGATCGGATTCGAGGGGGCCAGCAAGCGTGCGGGGACCGGCGCCAAGCAGGCTGCCAACGGCATCGGTCAGATCAAGACTCCAGCTGCCGGAGCGGCTACGTCCCTGCGTGACCTGGTCAAGTCGCTCGGCGAGGTGAACAGCAGCGGTCGGACCACCCTGTCGCTGATGCAGCGTCTTCGCGGGCAGATGCTCTCGATGGCGGCTGCGACTGGTGGTCTATACGGCATTCAGGATGCACTCGGTGGCGTGGTCCGGGCGCAGCTGGAAATGGACGCAGTTCAGTCTCGGCTGTCGGTCGCCTTCGAAGGTGATCAGGCGAAAGTCCAGCGCGCCCTGAAGTTTACCGAACAGACCGCTGACGAACTGGGGCTCTCGTTCCGCACTCTGTCGCTGCAGTATTCCAAGCTGGCGGCCGCATCGCTCGGCACCAATCTCGAAGGCGAGAAAACAGAGGCGATCTTCCGCTCGATGGCTGAGGCGGCTCGGGTGCTGCGCCTGACGGACGATGAGGTTGCCGGCTCGTTCAAGGCCATGACCGACATCATGTCCAAGGGCACGATTCAGGCTGAAGAACTCAAGGGTCAGCTGGGCGATCGATTCCCGGGTGCCGTGCAGATCATGGCCAAGGCGCTGGGCGTCGGCACGGCCGAGCTGGCGAAGATGATGGAGCAGGGTCAGCTGACCAGCGACAAGCTCTACGAATTCTCGCAGGAGATGGCCAAGCGGGTTGCCCCGGCACTCGCGGAGGCCATGGAATCCGCTTCGGCGAAGATCGCTCGCCTGCAGAACGCAGTGTTCGAAACTCAGTTGGCCATCGCCAAATCGGGCTTTCTGGATGAGTTGACTGAAGGTGTCGAGTACCTGACGGATTCGCTGAATGATCCGGCGGTGCAGGAAGGCTTCAAGAAGCTCGGCTATTACCTCGGTGAGCTGATCAAGCTGGGTGTCGTACTGGTTGAAAACATCGACGCCGTTGTGGCCGTGCTCGGCACGCTGCTGGCGCTGAAAATTGCCGGGACTCTCGCATCCAGCCTGATCGGAATGGGGAAGGCAGCCACCACCCTATATGGGGCGCTCAAGCTCGTCTCCGTGCAGCTCGGCGTTATGCGCGCAGCATCCATTGCTGCCACTGGCGGTGTGTCTGGGATGGCCGCTGTGCTGGCCGCTGGAGCCGCCAAGGCAGGTCTGTACGGACTGATCGCCGCCGAGATCTACCTGATCGCTGATGCTGCCTATGAGGCTTACAAGGCCAACGAGCAGCTGAACCGCCAGACCGAAAAAGCCCGGGCGGCGCAGGTTACCGCTGCGAAGGAATTGTCTGAGGCCGAGGCGAAGCTGAACCGGCTGCAGCAGGAGGGTAAAGGCAGCCTGATCGTTACGCAGGAGAAGATTGCACTGGGTGCCGAGTCGATCGCCGACAAGACGCGCCAGGCAGCAGCCGCATACAAGGCTGGGACGACCGCTCAGAACGGATACATCCGATCCTCGGAAGAGTTGATCAAGATGACCGACGAGCAGGTGGATGCCTACCAGGAAGTGCTGCTCGCGCGCATGAAGGTGCTTACCGCGGTGCAGCAGCAGGGAATCCTGAACCCGGACGACGAGGACGCCGTGGACATGGCTGCCAAGGCGGAGAAGGAATGGCACAAGCTGCGAGTCGTCCTGCACGAAACCGTAGCGGTGGAGAAGGAGCGTAAGGCTGCTTTGGGCGAGACGGCCGGTGCCATGGCCGAGGTGGCGGAAACCACTGAGCAGGCGACCCAGAAGGCCGATGATCTGAAGCGCCGGTTCGACGCCGTTGCGAAGATGAACTTCGACAACACGGTACTCGCGCTGGAGAAGGTGCACGACGCGAAGATGGCCGCGCTGGTGCTCAGCGGAGCGGACGAGCAAGCGTTGCTCACCGCCACGACCCAGTACGAAAGCGAGCGGCTGGCCATCGTGCGCAAGTTCGCCCAGACGCAACTGGATCTGGTCGAGCAGGACACCGAGAAACGCCGGCAAATCCTCGATCGCCAGAAGCTGACCGATGAGGCTCGGGCAAAGGAGTTGCGCTCGATCGAGCAGGAGGCATCGAAAGCCCGTATCGAGATCGTCCAGCAGGAAGTCCAGGCCGTTTCCTCGGCGCGCGACCAAGCGCTGAACCGCTATATGTCGTCGCTGCAGAAGGTGGCAGACCTCGATCGCCGGATCGCCGATCTCCGCATGCAGGGTGAGTTCCAGATCGCCGATATTCGCCGCAGCGCGATGACCGACGTCGAGTCGTATCAGAACCGCCAGCGCGAGATCACCCAGCTGAACAGCCGCATCGCTCAGGAGGCGGCCAAGGGTAACTACGAGGCGGCCGAAGCCTTGGCGCAACGGCAGATGAGCTTGGCTCAGTCTCTCAACGAGGAAGTTAAGGATGGCGAACGCGTCGTGGTCAGCAAGGAGCGTGCGTCCGCCAACGCAGTGCAGGCCACCAAGCTAGCTAACGAAAATCTGATCAAGGTGCTGCAGCAGCGCAAGGACCTCGAACATGCTACAGCCGAGCAGCAGCGCAAGCTCTACGAGTCACTGACCACGGCGCTGGAGAAGTTGAACAAGACGCTGGCTCAGCTCAGCGGTGCCAAGGAAATCGACATTCCCCTGACCATCGACGAGGCCCGAGCCAAGGCTGAGATGGAGCGCGCTGCCGCCGCTATGAAGGCGTCCGCTCTGAAGGAGAAGATCGGGGTTCCGGTTATCGCTGACACCCGCGAATACGTGGCCCAATTCAAATCGAACGTGCTGTCGGAAGATGGCACCCAGATCACGGTCGGCGTTTTCCTTGAGGACGGTGCCTACAAGCTCAAGGTCAACGAGATTCTGGACGACACGATTGTGGCCACCGCTCACGTCGAAATGTCCGGTCCTGATCTGCAGACCGCGATTGCCCGTGCGCGAGAAATCATCCAGGGCGACCTGCCGAAGATGCAGTTGGCCTTCGATAGCGCGAAAACCTATGCGGAATACCAGTCGCTGACCGGTGAGATGCAGCGCGAGATCGCCCAGGACAGCTTCGTCGTTACCAGCCAGTTCGAGGCCGAGACGACGGAAATCGATGCGACCGTGCAGCGCTACTCATCGCAAGTCACTGCCGCACCTGTTCAGTTCAATCCGGACGCCTCCCTGATCAACGAGGCACGGGTAGCGATTGCTCAGCCGATCACGGTGCCGGTGATTTTCAAATCTGCCGGCGGCGACAGCTTCAGCCAGTTCCCGACAGCCGACGCGAGCGCTGCAACGGGATTCGCTTATGGCGGTTACACCGGACCTGGTGGCAAGTGGAAGCCTGCTGGTGTGGTTCACGCCGGGGAGCACGTACAGCCGCAAGAGGTCGTTCGGGAGCCCGGCGCGCTGGAATTCCTTGAGCGCATCCGGCGAGACGGCTTTCAGGAAACCATGCAGGACATGCAGCGGCGAATGCGCGGCTACGCCATGGGCGGAGTGGTTGCCCAGCCTAAGCCGGCCGGTCTCAGCCCACTCGCTCCGGCGTCTCCGGCGTGGGCCACACCAGTCGATCGCGGGACCCTCAGTTTCCACCTACCGGGTGGCGAGTCCTTCTCGCTACAGACATCAGGTGGAAACTGGGACGAACTTAGCCGGGCAGCGCTGAAATACAGCCGCCCACACCGGTCCTAAAGGAGCAACACATGGCTATCCCCCGCGTAACTCTGAATGGCGTTTCAATCGCTGCTGCGGCAGGCTCCCCGGTGCACAACTACTCGCCTCTGGGCGGTGCCAGCACGGTCCGGATGCACGGCGGTGCCGGTGTGAAGGTGAAGCACTGGCGCAAAACACTCATCTCGATCAGCGGCAGTGGCTCGCTGAACCCAGGCATCGATCACTTGGACTACGACAGCGTAATGACGCTGCATTGCTCATCGCCGATGGCGGCCAGTTCGGTCGGCACCGAGACCGTAATCGAGATGCGCGGCAAGGCACGGCCGGACTTCGCCCCGTGGGGCCTATATCGTATCGGCACAGGCTGGCGTAAGACCTCTTGCACGGTGACCGACGGCTTCGCGCATCTCACGCCAGTCGAGGGTGCCGAGCAGTACCAGGTGCTGTGGTATCCGACCTATCAGGTATTTGCCGAACCTCCGCAGCACAGCCGTGACGCCAGTACGGGCGCGGTGGGCTGGTCCTTCGTGGCGGAGGAAGCCTGATGATCAATGGTTCAACGATCAACTCCGGCCTCATCAACGGTTCGGGTGACGCCGGGAAGCCTCCACGGGTCGTCCTCCTTGGCCCGGACAGCGAATTGCCTGACCCAGACCCTACCGGGCTCGTTGTGTACGAGCAGGCCGCGCGGTCGTACGTCTGGTGGCTCTCGCTGCTGGTGGGTGGCGAGGACCTGACCGGTCGGCTGGTTGGGGTGGTGGAAGTGGACCGCGAAGAAGGCGCGGCCGGCATTGCCAAGTTCCGACTGCACATCCCCGAAGCGACCGACCCCGCCAGTTGGACAGGTAAGACCGTCACCCTCGACTTTCAGGTGGGTGCGGCAATCCGCCCGCGATTCACCGGTCGGGTCGTGCGGCCCACCTGGGAGCCGCGGCGACGCATCCTGACCTGTGAGTGCACCGATCAGCTGCAGCAGGTAGTCGAGGGGATGGGCGTCGAGCAAATCAACAGGCTGATACCCAGCTACTGGTGCGAAGACGTGTTCTCACCCGTGCTCGGCCGCAGCCACTGGGACTATGCGCTGGAGCGTCTTTCCACCGTCCCGGCGAGCATCGACTGTGATGCTATGGGCGTGCCGCGTGTGACTCGCTGGCAGGCGGGCGCCCCCGACTTCGTGTTCGGCGAGGGTTCGATCATCGATGATTCGTTGTCGGTCGACATTGCCGATCTCTCTTCGCTGGTGAACGTCTACGAGATCGAGTACAGCTTCCGCTATTCCCGCCTTTGGCAGGCCGATCAGAGCTACAACTGGCAGCACCCGGATATGGGTGGTCTCGGAGGCGTTCAAGGCTGGTGCGTGCTCTCGCAGCAGCCGAGCACTGAGTTGCCTGATCGGGACATGGTTCAGAGCGCCATTTCGTCTGCCGGGCAAACGATGCTATCCAAATCGGTGTTTTATCCGGTTCCGCCAAGCGGTTCCGGTGTTTATTGCGACCCCCCTTTCTTTTGGAAGAACGACTACTACCCCAGCATTCTGATGGGATTCAATGCCGTTGGTTCTCAGCGCTGGGCTCAGCCGATCACCGAGAAATACAAGCTCAGGCTGGAGGCGACCAGCAGCATCTCGCAGACCGGCCGGCAGGTCACCCGGACCGCCCTCGGCTTCTCTGTTGAGTCGGAGGATGCCGATGCCTGGGAATCAACGCCATACGGTGTCGACGCGGTTAAAGCCAAAGCCGACGGGATTTACTTCGGGCAGGACGAAGACGAAGCGACTGGGTCCGAGCGAACCGAAGATCGGGTGATTGGAAGCAGCGATGACGGCACGCCAGGATTCACTGACAAGGTCGACGCAACCCGTCGTCAGGAAGCGGGCGTGTGCTTGCTCAATCGGGGGAAGGTGGAAATCCTGGCTACCCATCGGCGGTCGACCGTCAAGTTCTCAGGGCTGACACCCATGTGCGATGAGGTCGACCTTGTCCACACCGTCGAGCTGGACGTTCGCGGCTCACGCGCGCGTGGGAAGGTGCAGCGCATCGTCGACACTTTCGACATGGACAGCGGAATTCCGACGACCCAGATCAGCCTAGCGATATCCCGAGCGGGCGGCTCGCAGGTAGTCAATCAAACTCCGCTCACCCTTCCTACGTTGAATGCGGCGCCGTTGCCTGAGCCGGTCGAAGGTGAGGAAGGCCCAGATTTATCGGGTGTCGCGAGGTTATTCAGATCGCAGTTGCCGACCTACATCGGGGGTGGCGCAGACAGTCCTCCGTTCGACGAAAGCTGGATCGGCGTGACCCTGAATTATGCCGATGCGGTCGCGGATAGCGAAATGTATTCTAGGGATGTCCGCTTGGCCACGAACGAAATCTCAGCTGAAAAGCGAGACGAGCAAGTTGTTGAAGCACAGTACGATCCCGCGCAAACAGTAGATGACCAGGCGGTTCTCTACGAGATCGCAATCCCTGACGACATATTGGAATTG
The DNA here is from genome assembly GCF_024448715.1 of Stutzerimonas stutzeri. GTDB lineage: Bacteria > Pseudomonadota > Gammaproteobacteria > Pseudomonadales > Pseudomonadaceae > Stutzerimonas > Stutzerimonas stutzeri_AR. Next base: position 118,586 of record NZ_JAMOHZ010000003.1, on the reverse strand, counting down.
TAGTCATGTCAGAACAATTGACACTCCAGCAACAGCGTCGGGCGATCCATGACGGGATGGTCAAAAGTCGCGGTACGGGTTCACAGGCCCAGGCCCAACGCCGAGCCGGTGGGGACGCTATGGTCGAGCGTCGAACCGGTAAAAAGCTGGTGGATGACGTTAATGCCATCACCAAGTCTGAGTCGGCGCCGAAGCTGCTGCCGAGTGTGCCTTCAAGGGGAGGGCTACCGACCTCGGTGGGAGTCGGGACTTTCAAGGGCGGCGGTGCTCAACAGTCGGGCGGCGCTGCTGGCCCATTCACCGAGGAGGATTACACCAAGCGTGAATGGTGGGCGTCGGGTCTGCCGAGTAGCGACGGCTTGCTGGTATTCCCCGCCGAGAAGAAAGTGCTAATGACTGACGGCAACGGGGCCGAGGTGGTCTTCAACTATGCTGAGCCTGTCCAATGACGCCGGTATGGGGCTGCCCGTGGCACGGGCTGGTCAAAGGCGGCCAACTCACCCTGCCGAACGAGCAAGTCATGTCCCACCCGCAACCATCAGGTGAGCCTTGGCAATGCGGCAGTACGGCCCTGATTAAGCACCCATTCGCGCCCGAGATCGTACGCAACGATGACGAGCAGGCAATGGATGCTGCGAACGGTTGGCAGTGGTGGGATCGCGCCATCCTTTCTGGAATTCAGCTTTACGGCAAGAACATGGAGGGTTGGATTTATATCGACCCGGTAGGGGACTGCTGGAATGTCCGCACCTCGCTTTCGACAGCCCATCTGAACGGAGGTACTTGCACGGTTACGCTGACACGGTTCGGCACTGTGCCCAAGGAGCCTGATTCCTACAGCTACGACGTCATTGTCCCGAGCATGGGGCAGAGCACGCCTACCATCACCGGCGGCAACGATATCCGCGTGTTGCGATTTCATACGAGCCCCACCGGAAATGGTGCGATGTTCGAGGTCTCAGTTGAGTTTCGTGAAGACTATGACCGCTACTGGACATGGCGGCCGGTCGGCTGGGTCGAGGTGACACTGAGCGGCCAAGGCGCTGACTGCACTGCTGAGGTCGTGGTACGCAAAACAAGGGCGCAAACGCTCGGCTCGACCAGCTATGTCGACCAAGACGGTGTGGCGGACAACTACTACCTTGAGAATCTTCCGGACGGAACATCGCGGGTGGTGCGCGAGGTGCCCACGTCAGGCAACAACTACGGGGCCCTTGCAATCCACAACACGTCAGTTTTCGTCTATGAAGGCAGCTATTCGGACTATGTGGTTGCGATGCTCTACGACGAGGCGGGAGCTCTTCACGAATTAACGCTGAACGGCCACGGGGTGACTGATTACAACGACCCGCCTCTGGTGCACACCGGTCCAACTTCATTCGGAGTAAATGAGCCGGTAACAGGCACGTGGACTTCTAACCGCACTGCAACTTCAACCCTCACCGTGACCTACAAGCTTGATGGGGTCGCGCTCTGCAGCTATGAGTACAGCGTGACCGAAGCCATCACCGAGTCGTTGATAAGGCGTCTCAAGGATGGAGGCGGAACAGAAAGGATCAATGAAACAGCCGTGAGCAGTGCGTTCACGCCAGGCGGTGAGTTCAACCAGTCGTACTCCTCGGTACCGACCAGCGCAAACATTGGCGGGTCATTCTGGCTCCCATGGTTCGACTCGACAGTGCCGCCCGAGCCCCGTTACACGCCGTCGCGCGCCGGGACCAGTCCGCTCTGGTTCAGCGAAGACAACGTAGAGGGTCGGCTGAGCATGTACCCGGTGCGGCACAGCAATCAGATTTTCGGTTTCTTGTTGTGGGAGCTCCCGGACGAGGGTGCCAACTACCGCGTCCGCTATGAGGCGGAGGTGGCAACCCCCGCTGGCGCAGCAACGCTCCCGACCTTGGACGTCGACCAGGGTAACGCCAACTTCTACTTCGAAAAACACGCCTACGCCAGCTATTGCCCCGTTACCCAACAAGTGACGCGCGATATCGAACCCATCTGTTACGTCTGAGGAAACCCGATGCAGAAGTTCATCAACAACTGGTCAACCGTTCTCACGGGGGTTGCGCAGGCGGCTGACGGCATCATCAACGTCGAGCCGCTTGTTGCAGATCGACTTGTGAGCCTCAGCTCGGGGGACCACTACGTCCTTACGCTGGAAGCCGAAGGGCAGACGGAAATCGTGAAGGTGACTGCTCAGTCGGCTGGGGCTTTGACGGTTCAACGTGCGCAGGAAGACACCGTTGCGCGTAGCTGGCCAGCCGGCACTCCGGTTTACATGCGGATCACCGCGGGCACCCTGGACGCGCTTCGCAGCAGTGGCGGCACCGGCTCGACAGCTTGGGGCTCGATCGGCGGCTCGATCGGCGATCAGGTGGACCTGGCCGAGCTGCTGGCTAACTTCGTGCCTCGCCAGGACTACGAAGAGCTGCTAGCACGGGTGGTCCGTTTGGAGGAGCAGGCCGTGGACCCCAACGCACTGACTGACGCGGATGGAAATCTGCTGGTCGACGCTGAAAACACCGTACTCACAACAGGAGCAACTGCATGAGCGTTCAACACATCGTTACTGGCTACGGGGCACCCTCGGAGGCACCACCAAGCCTATGCGCGCATTACCTAGATCTGGACACTGAAACCGAATATCGAGCCAAAGGGACGGCCAGCTCAGATGACTGGGTTCAAATTCCAACAGGCGCTAGCTCAGGTGGAGGGGATGGGCTGACGAAGGAGAATTTCGTAGAGCTAGTTCCAAAAGGATATCTCGGAAACGCGGCGAACTCGGACAAAGGTGGCCTGCAGCTTTTCAATCGCAAGGACATTGGTTGCCTATTTTACGGGTCTCTAAGCAATTACCTGGCCGTAGCACCGGTATACCAGGTTGGTACCGGGCCGCTTATTTCGTTCGGTGAATATCAAAACTGGTCGCTCGGCATTGCAACGTGCAACCACGTATACACCGTCACCGAAACCGGTAAGGACGCGATCCTCGGCATCGCTCCGCCAGCAGGTCAGTTCGGCAGCCTGAATCTCGACGCCGAGTCGTTCGGTGAGATGTACAACGAGATCCCTGCCGCGGGTTTCCGCTTCGACTTGGAGATTCTTGCCCCAACGATGGCGACAGGAGATAGCCTGACCATTGAGTTCAAGATTGCAGGTCACAACACTATTTCGCTATCCATGGACCCCGTCACCCGCATGTGGTCAGTTAACGGGACCGACATCGAAGTGCAGCCTGAGTATCTGTCGTCGTTCAACGTGCAGGCCGGTGCATTGAACGGCAGCGGCTACCCGGAAACTGCGCTTATCAACCTCGACGGCAGCCAGGTGGAAGTGCCGCTTTCAACGAGCGGCTATTCGGGTCAAAGCGGCATGTCCATCTCGGCAAGGGTCGCGTCAGGCGCAGCGGTGCAAATTGGGCGGACCGCTGCGCACGTTGTATACGGTGAGTACAGCTAACTAGACGGGTATTTCGCTGCCTTTTAATTCAACCAAGAGTTGACAAAGCAATAATAGGATGAATCATCTTCGCGGCTCCGGTAATCTTCGGGCAACTGAAGCGTGAGCCGCGAGAGATCACCCTATGGAGCGAACCACCCAAGTCACTAACGCCGTGGTGGCCACCTCCATCACCCTCTGGGGGATTGCCACCGGCCTCAGCTATGAGGTGCTGCTAGCGGGGTTTGCCGGCGGCCTGGTCTCCCTCTCGTTCCTTCCGCCCATGGGCATCTGGCGCCGCATCTGGACGCCTGTCACCGCAACGCTCACCGCAGGCTATACCGCTCCAATCGCAGCGCATTATCTGTCCTCGTTGCTGTCTGATGTGGACATGCTCGCGTTGCTGGTCTTCTCGGCGTTTTGCCTGGGCGTAGTTACCCAATTCGTCATTCCAGTGGTCATCAAGCGAGCGCAGAAGAAAGCCGAAACTCTGGGGGAGCCGCAACTATGAGCTGGGCCACCGTAGTCGTCGTGATGAATTCTGTCGCAGCTATCGTGGCGCTCTGGTCGTCCATCTGCGCCACCAACCACATGAGCAAAAAGACGCCGCTGGTGATCCGTGCGGCGTTCATTCTGATCGGGGTAGGGGCTGCAGCGGCGCTGCTGTCTCCCGGCTACCTGGGTCGCGCTCCAACGAACGCTGAGCTGCTTCTGGTCACCGGGGTGGCCTTGCTCGCCGTCACCGACCGTCGTCGTCGGTTCAGCCGCAAGCTGTCGAGAGAAGCTGCGGTACGGGGATAAACCGGTCCCCGGATGCCCGGCATACCACACCCCACATGCCCGGTAGCCAGCGGGCAATAAAAAGCCCACCGGGCGGCAGGCGTGTGTGGGGGCCTATTTACCAATCTCGCCGTTATGCGTAGGCGCCGGGGGTTACGCCGTTTCGGTTGGCTCGTCTTTTACGGTGGTCTTGTAGCTGATCTTCAAGCCGCGACCTAAGTAGCCATCGGCCCGCATCGCTTCGCGAGCGTTACGCTCAGCAGCGCGCGCACCGGGCGCTAGGAACTCCATGTGCTCGGTGCCCATGCCTTCGACCGTTACCTCCACGTCATACAGGCGTATCTCTCTCGTCGGGTAGGGCTGGCGGGGCTTCGTCTCACTCATAACTAGGGTTCCTTTCTGTTCGTTACGCGTAGCGGGCCTGCACTTTGGCGGCGGCGGCGGCGAGGCGCGCAATCGTCACTGGTCGCAAGCTGCTGCGCCCGAACGCTCGGTCGCGGGTCGCCCACTCTTCGGCCATGTGCGATTTCGAGCACCCGCGCCAATCGGTGCCAGGGGTCAGGCCGTTTAGTGCATAGGCCACGCGATACGCGGGCACGCCCTTGGTGGCGGCCATGAATTCGGCAGCGTCTTCGCGCTCGGCTGCATTCAGCTCAGTCATTTGCAGGGTTCCTTTCTGTTGGTCCAGTCAAACACTTCGCTTGGACCCAGCGCCGGCCCGTAAGCCCAGTCGCTAATGTCCAGGTAATCGGGGTCCTCAGCCAACGGGCGGTGCCAGCCGGTGACCATCTCTTCTTCCGTAGCGAGCGGAATGCCAAACCGGTGATCAGCCTGCCGGTTTAGGCACTCCAAGCAGTTCTCAGGCTCGACCGGCACGCTGTGGCCAAGGTCGATGTACACATGCTCCTGATCAGTTTCACCCTTACACCAGGGACAGGTGCCCGCCTTCACAGCACACCTCGTTCTGACTTCTTTAGGTTCGAGATGGCGTTCTTGTGAGCGCGTCGATCACTGGGCGATCCGCCGAAGAAGACGGGTCGGCGATCTGGCTTGGAAAACTTCAGGTGACCAGCACCGGTCCATTGCGGCTGGAAACCCAGGGTTGCGGCAAACTCAACGACCCGCTTCACGCTTTCGTTGCGGCGAAGGTTACACACGGGCCACCTCCGATCCGGCGCTCATTGCTTCCTGGTTGGCTGACCACCAGCTGCGGAACTCACTGAACCGGTAATAGTTCTTCCGGCCGGCGCCCGACGTGAGCGCTGGCTTCGGTATTTCCACTTTCGAAGCGGAGAGGTGACCCTGCAACTGAAGGCGGTTCATCCCCAACGCCGCGGCGATCTCACAGAAAGTGCGTAGTGGTTCCCGATCTTTGGCCAGATTGGACCGACTGACGTACAGCGATTGCAGCTTCATCCTCGCCTCCAAGTCCTAAATTCAATATCAACCTGATAGCTATGTTATTCAACCAACAGTTGAATAGTCAAGCGCAGAGGGTCGTGCGTCGACTTTCAGGATTCGACGCATTTTGCTGAGTTCGCGATCCGCTACCGCACGGGTTTGAATTCGCGGTTCCTCCGAGCAAACCGGCGCCTCGTCCCATAATTCCCAGCTTCTGCTGCAAGCGGGGCATTCCAGATCACCAAGACGGTTCCGCTTGGGCGATGGGCATGGCATGGGCAATTCCTCCAGCTTGATATTCAACTGATAGCAATAAGTACAACATATAGTTGAAATTCGGCGTAGGCGCAAACAGTTCCTTTAAGGAAGCGCTCATGAACGCGTGGATTTCTGGGTGGTACAAAATTGGTACGCGAAGCGTCTCGTTCCGCCACAGGCCCCGTATTTCGGGCCATTTAAGAATTAGCGGCACAATCCATCATGGGCGCAACGGAAAAGCGGCGAGAGGGCGAAAGGCGCATGGTTGCTGGATTTAAAGCTGGATTCTCTGGCATTCTGGCTGTTCGATTTACCACTGTTTCGTCTGTTTTTACCATTTTACGTACATCGTAGAACGTGAAATTTCAGCCCCGAGGGGAGGCAGAGACGATACAGCGCGCGGCCACGGAGTGGCGGGGTTGGGTATACCGCGCAGGTCATTATCAAGCGCGAAGGCACGGTAGTTTATCAAGAAAGCTAGACCTTCGATCGCAAGCAAGCCGCACGTGTCTATCAAGCGTCGCAAGGCGCTAGCCGGCAGCCTGACGCCCAAAGGACGATCGAAAAGTCATGCAGATGACAAGCATTTGTATTTGACAATCATTCTCATCGAAACTAGCCTCTTCGAACCTTGATAGACAGGCAAGAGGGTGCAGCGCCGATGACCGATTCGCCATACGATTTCATCGCCATAGGCGTCGGGCCGTGCAATCTGGGGCTGGCTTGTTTGGCTGCTCCGCTGGAAGGCGTGCGCAGCCTGTTTCTTGAGAAGAAGCGAAATTTCAGCTGGCACCAGGGCATGTTGCTCGACGGCACGACACTGCAGAATCCTTTTCTTGCCGATCTGGTGTCGATGGCCGATCCCACCAGTCCCTTGAGTTACCTCAACTACTGCAAGCAGCAAGGGCGGCTCTATAGCTATTACATTCGGGAAAACTGGTACCTCGGGCGGCAGGAATTCGACCGTTACTGTAAATGGGCGGCCGCACAGTTGGACAACCTGCGCTTCGGACATGAGGTGCTGGAGGTCTATTACGACCCGGGCCAGCCGGGCTACGTGGTTTCCGGGGTGGCGGACGGTGCGGCGTTCCAGTATCGCTGCAAAAAGCTGGTCATCGGCATCGGTGGTGTGCCTCACCTTCCGCCGTGCTGCGACTCGGATGATGCCAGGCAGCTGGTGCATACATCCGCTTATCTCGCTAACAAAGCTGCGCTCCAGCGTTGCCGGAACATTACGGTAGTCGGAAGCGGGCAGAGCGGTGCGGAGGTCTACCACGATTTATTGCAGGCCTCCGAGCAGCACGGCTACAGCCTCAACTGGGTGACTCGCGCATCACGTTTCTTCCAGATGGAAAGCGCGAAGCTAACTCTTGAACTCATCACCCCCGACTACGGCGATTACTTTTATGACCTTGCGTCCGAGGTCAAGGCGCAGGTTATCGATGACCATCGCACCATCTACAACGGCATCAACCAGTCGTTGATCGAAAGCCTGTACGGCCTGCTCGATGAGCGTCGTCACCGCCAGGCGCCGGCCACGCGGTTGTTGACCAACCTGGCGCTCGAGCGCTGTGCACCGCTACCGGATGGTCAGTGGGAACTGCACTTCACACATACACAACTTGGTCGCCGTTACCGTCACGTCACCGACGGGCTGGTGTTCGCCACCGGCTACCGTTATCAGGTGCCGCGTTTTGTCGAGGGCATACGCGAGCGCATTCGCTGGGACGAGGCGGGCCGCTACGCGCCGTCACGGCACTGGGCGGTCGATCATGAAAATCGCGAAATCTATGTGCAGAACGTCGGCCTGCACAGCCACGGGCTCGTCAACCCAGACCTCGGCCTAGCGTGTTTCCGTAATAGCCGTCTGTTGCTGGAACTGACCGGCAAGGACGTTTATCCCTGCGAGCCGCAGACCGCCTTCCAGGACTTCATCCCACGCGATGACAGCGGTTTCCTTCCACTGGAGTCGCAGGTGGCAAGGTCATGAAGCTGCGTACCACCATTCTGATCATGTCTGCGTTCGGCGTGATCAGCGATTCGATCCTGATCGCCTTCTATCCGCAGTTCTTCGAACTGCGTTACGGCCTAACCAGCAAGGTGCACGTCGGCGCTTATATCGCGGCCATCTCCATCGCGGTGATGTGCATGCTGCCGATCTGGGCGCGTGTGGCACGGCGTGTGGAAACCATGCACCTGCTGCTGTACACCCAATTCGCAGCCGCGGTGTTCTGTGTGTTCGCGGCCTGGGCGCCGAACGCCCCGACGTACTGGCTGCTGACCATGCTGATGTTCATGACCAAGGCCAGCTACCTGCTGATGTTCCCCTACCTGATGCGCCTGGAACCGCCGGAGAACCACAGCGTCACCATCGGGCTGCTGTCGGTGGTCATCCATATCGGTGCGATCTTCGGGGCCGCGGTTGGCGGGCTGGCATTGCAAGCCTATGGACCGCAGTTTTGCGTGCTGCTGATGGCGGCGGGCGACTTTGCGCAAATGGGGTTGTGCCTGTACCTGATCCGAACCGGCAAGGTGGTCAGGGTTCTCTCTGCGGACGAGAACGCCAGCGCGCCGGCTCCTCGGCGAACTCCAGAGGCCTTGTCGGCCCTGCTCAAGCTCTGCCTGTTGATGTTTTTGTTCGACTTCAGCGCGTATCTGGTGCGCCCGTTCTTTACCGTTTATTGGGAGGGGCGGACCGGTTTGCAGGAGCAGATGCTGACCGGCGTCGTCTTCGCCATTCCTGGCATCGTGGCGCTGGTGGCTCTGGTCATCAAGTATCTGGTCAAGAGCCCGCCGCGCCTGCTCGACCACACGCTGTTCAACCTGTTGCTCGGTGCCGTGGGCTTGGCGTTGCAGGCCAGTCCCTCGATGGTGCTGATCATCATAGGCCGCTGCCTCTATGGCTGGGCTCTGTACCAGGTGATCGTCAAGCTCGAAGTGACCCTGTTCAAAGTCAGCACACCCGACGTCTATGCCCGAGATTTCGGGGTAACCAACTTCTTTCAGAACCTGGGCGTGCTGCTGTCCTCGTTCAGCGCTGGCTATCTGGTCAGCCTGGTCGGCGTGCCTCTGACCTTCATCATTGCCGCGGCCGGCATGGTGCTGACTGCCGCAATCGACCGCGGCTGGTTCGGTGTCGACCGGCGCCACGCCCCAGTCCAGGAGCCTTGCCATGCAACCTGAACTCATCGCGCCGGCAAACAGGCGTCCCCAGACCCATCGCGACTTCGCCATTCGCCCGCTGCGCCTCGAGGAGGACGTGGCAGTGATTCAGCCCTGGTATCAGATGGATTATGCGCATTACTGGAACATGCAGAACATGAGCGTGGCGGCGACCCGCGACTTCTACATAGAGGCCGCCGCCAGCCACGGTCTGCAGGCGTATATGGGCCTGTATCAGGACGCGCCGGCGTTCGTCATGGAATGTTATGACCCGCGTCGCGATCCGCTTGGCGAACGTTACACGGTGGAGCCCGGTGACATCGGCATGCATTTTTTCGTCGGCCCCGCCCGTCAACCCGTCCGACATTTCACCCGCGACGTGCTGCGCACCGTCATGGCGTTTCTTTTCGACGACCTGGGTGCCCACCGCGTGGTGGTCGAGCCGGACGTGCGCAACACCAAGGTTCATCGCCTCAACCATCTGGTCGGCTTCGTTGACGCCGGACTCATCGAATTGCCCGGCAAGACCGCTCAGCTGGCGTTTTGTACACCCGTAGACTTCGCTCACTCACTGGAAGGACAAACCCCATGATTCCGACCCCGTGCCTGGAAAGCCCCGCCTCAGCCGTCACCCATCTGAATCCTCAGGTGTGGCGCAAGGTCAACCGCCTGCTGGTGCGTAAAGCCATCGCCGAGTTCGCCCATGAGCAGGTATTCAGTCCTCGTCGAGTCGCGGCGTCCACACGTGCAGGCTGGGCTTGCTATGAGCTGCAGGCCGACACCCAGGGCTGCCTGTATCGTTTCGAGGCGCGCACGTTGGCGTTGCGTCACTGGCATGTGGATCCCGCGAGCATTGAATGTCGCTGCGAGGGGCAGGTGCGTGAGAACCTCGATGCGCTGACCTTCGTCAACGACTTCAAGCACACCCTTGGCATCCCGGCCGACAAACTGCCGGTCTACTTGGACGAGATCAGCAGCACACTATTCGGCGCAGCCTACAAGCACGGGCGCTCGGCCCTGAGCAGCGCCGAACTGGCGGACGCCGATTACCAGACGCTCGAGGCGGCCATGATCGAAGGGCATCCCGGTTTCGTCGCAAACAATGGCAGGCTGGGCTTCGATGCCATCGACTATCACAGCTACGCGCCAGAAACCGGCGCGCGGTTCACCATTGTCTGGCTGGCCGTACACAAGGATAACGCCCACTTCGCTTCCGTCCCGGAGCTGGATCACGAGGCGCTTTTGCGAGAGGAGCTGGGTGATCGGCAGCTCATTGCCTTTCACGGTCAGCTCGCCGAACAAGGGCTGGATCCGGCGGACTACCTGTTCATGCCGGCCCATCCCTGGCAGTGGTTCAACAAGCTCAGCATCATGTTCTCCGCTGACATCGCCATGCGGAAAATCGTCGCGCTCGGTACCAGTGAGGACCAGTACGTCGCGCAGCAATCGGTCCGGACCTACTTCAACCAGTCCCAGCCGCACCGCTGCTACGTTAAAACGTCGTTGTCGGTACTGAACATGGGCTTCATGCGGGGACTGTCGCCTTACTACATGGCTGGCACCCCGGCGATCAACGCTTATCTGGACCGACTCATCTCCGGCGACCCGGTGCTGCGTGACTATGGCTTCGGCATCCTGCGTGAAGTGGCCTCGGTGGGTTATCGCAACCGCTATTACGAAGCGGCGCTGGAGCAGGACAGTCCCTACAAGAAGATGCTGTCCGTGCTGTGGCGTGAAAGCCCAATGAGTCGCCTGCGTTCTGGCGAGCGGCTGATGACCATGGCCGCGCTGCTGCATGTCGATCCCGAGGGCAGCGCCCTGCTGCCCGAGCTGATGCGACGCTCGGGGCTGGCCCCCGTTCAGTGGCTGCAGCAGTACCTCAAAGCATTCCTGCAGCCATTGATCCACTGCTTTTACGCCCATCATCTGGTGTTCATGCCGCACGGCGAAAACCTCATTCTGGTACTCGAGGGGCACGTGCCGACGCGGGTATTCATGAAGGACATCGCCGAGGAATCGGCCATCCTCGACAAGGATGCCCAAATGCCCCAGGGCCTCGAACGGCTCGCGGTGGACGTCCCGGAGGATTACAAGATTCTCGGCATCTTCATCGATGTGTTCGACGGAGTGTTCCGTCACATGAGCCAGATCCTCGATGAGAACGGTTGCATGACCGAGACGGAGTTCTGGCGCACCGTCGCCGAGTCGGTCATCGACTACCAACACGCGCACCCCGAATTGCAGCATCGCTTCGATCGCTACGACTTCTTCGCGCCGACTTTCCTGCATTCGTGCCTCAACCGTCTGCAGCTGAAAAACAACCTACAGATGGTGGACCTGGCCAACCCCGCAGGCAGCCTGATCATGGCCGAGCCGCTGGAAAACCCGGTGGCGCCTTTCGCGCCATCCCGCCAACGAGCCGCGCAAAGCGGCGAGGGCGTGCTTCAGCACTAGCACTTTTGATGTACCGGCCCCCATCGGGGCCAACAGTTGAACCCCATGGCGTCGCCAGGCGGGGAAGGGGCTCGCATGCCTTGCGAAACCTCCCGGCGACTGTCCCGGATTGCCTCGAAGATGCCGGACGGCCCGGCGTAAGGAGCATCTGCATGTCCAATCCCAATCGGACCGGTCGGCTGGACGAGGGCTCGCCTGCCGAGCTGGCGCCCGCGCCGCAGCTACCGATCCGCGGTTACTGTGATCCAGCCATTTATGAGCGGGAGCAGGCGCTGATCTTCCGTCGCAGTGCCCGCTACATCGGTCACGAGAAAATGGTGCCTGAGCCAGGCGACTGGTACGCCCTGCCTCATGAAGACCATGCCCGCATTCTCGTGCGCAACGAGCACGGAGTGGAGCTGATTTCCAATGTCTGCCGTCATCGTCAGGCGCTGATGCTTGGCGACTTCAGTGCCGGCACGCCCGAAACGGCTATCCGTCGCGGCAATCTGCGCGCCACTGGCAACCGAATTCTCTGCCCGCTGCACGCCTGGACCTACGACAGCCAAGGGCTGATCGTCGGCGCTCCGAAATTCCCCGAACGGCCCTGCCGCAATCTGCCGCGCTACCCGCTTTTCAACGTGGGAGGCTTTCTTTTCGAAGGCGAGCGCGATCCCGCCGTCGATATCGGAGGCCTTTTCGATCGGCCGGAAATGGATTTCCGCGATTACGAGCTCGACCACGTCGAGATGCATTCCTGCAAATGCAATTGGAAGACCTTCATCGAGATCTACAACGACGACTACCACATCGCCTCTTTCCACCCCGGGCTACGCCGCTACGTGAACAGCGGTGGGCTGAGTTGGAGCTACGGCGATTGGTACAGCCTGCAGCGGATCAATGTGAGCTCGAATCTGGCGCGCGCCGGCACCGATGCGTATCGGACTTGGCACGAGGGCCTGATGGCCTATCACGGCGGTAGTTCGCCGGCCTTCGGTGCGATATGGGCCAGCTATTACCCCACCCACATGATCGAGGTATTTCCGCACGCGCTTGTGCTGTCCACGGTTTACCCCAAGGGCGTGCACGAGACGCTCAACGTCATCGAGTTCTATTACCCCGCCGCCCTGCGCGAATCCAACCGCGAACTCGTCGAGGCGCACCGCGCCGCCTACATGGAAACCGCGCTCGAGGATGACGAAATCGCCGAGCGCACCGATGCCGGCCGCCGGGCGCTGTATCAGCGCGGGATCGATGACAGCGGCCCCTACCAGATTCCCCTCGAAGAAGGCATGCAGCACTTCCATGGCTGGTACCGCTCGGTCATGGGGCCGGCGCTCGATGCGAAACCGGCGTGACCAATCGCTAACACCCACCACAACCACAGGAACGGAATCCATGAACTGAGTCTTTTCGATCGCTGACCTCAACCGACCCCCTTTTTAACAACAAGACGTCAATCCAATGAACGACACTCACGGCATTGCGCCGGTGCGCCACCGAAACGCGCGCCCGGTATCACCCTCTTTTTCCACGTTGACTTTGGCCCTCTGCCTCGCGCCTGTTGCCTGGCTGACGGCGCCGCTGGCGCTGGCCGCCGAGCGCACGCAAATCAATGAAAATGACCAGTTGGTACTCGAGCCGGTGGACATCACCGCCGAGCGCGAAGCGGTTCCTCGCGTTACCGAGCAGGGCGACTCCTACACCATCGGCGCCACCAGCACCGCAACCAAGCTGGACTTGTCTCCACGCGAGACCCCTCAAACATCGGTCACCGTAACGCGGCAGCAAATCGATGATTTCAACCTCAACAGCACCACCGACTTGCTACAGGCTGGCGGGGTGAACGTTCAGCGTGTGGAGACCGACCGTACGTACTACTCGGTGCGCGGCTTCGATGTGTCCAACTTCCAGATCGATGGCCTGGGGCAGCCGTTCACCTCTCAAGAGCAGATGGGCGATATCGACACCTTTCTGTACGACCACGTAGAGGTACTCAAGGGCGCCAATGGCCTGACCGCCAATCCGGGCAACCCGGCGGCGACCATCAACTTCGTGCGCAAGCGACCGACACGCGATTTCCAGGCCGAAACGTCGCTCAGCTACGGTTCGTGGGACACCGGCCGCGCCGAGCTGGACGTCTCCGGGCCGCTGAATGATGCCGGCAACGTGCGGGGCCGGGCACTGGTGGCGAAGCAGGATGGCAATTCCTACCTGGACCGCTATTCGCTGAACAAGACGGTGTTTTCCGGCATGCTCGAGGCGGACCTGAACGCCAACAACACGGCCATCATCGGTTACTCCGAGCAGCGCAACCGGGCGGATGGAATTATGTGGGGCGCGCTGTCGCTGTACGACAGCGAAGGAGGGGAGATCGACTACAGTCGCTCGCATAGCAGCGCACCGGACTGGGCTTACTGGGATACCGACGACAAGCAGGTCTTCGCCGAACTGAACACCTGGTGGGGTGGCGGCTGGCAGAGCAAGGTGTCGCTTAACTACCGCGAAATCAGTGGCGACGCCGAGCAGTTCCTCGCCACCGGCGTGCCCGATGCGCAGACCGGGCTGGGCCTGACCACCTACGCTTCGAAGTACGATCGCATGGAGCGCCAGCTACTTGGCGACGCCTATCTCAAGGGTCCGTTCGCACTGTTCGGGCGCACGCATGAGGTAGTGGTTGGCGCTAACTGGTCACGCAGCAACACCCGCTGGACTTCGTACGACGATGCTTTCGGTATTCCCCTGCCGCCAGTTGGCGTGTTCGACGGCGACTTCCCACGCCCAGCGTTCGACAACGGCCTGACCAGCGAAAGCGACTACACCACTTATCGCCGCAGCGTTTATAGCGCCGGGCATTTCAGCGTGACCGACCGGCTCAAGCTGATTGCTGGCGCCAGCCATACCCGACTGGACAGCGACGGCTATCAGCTCAGCGATCCGCACGAGTTCAGCGAATCGAAGACCACACCCTATGTCGGCGCCACATACGACTTCAACGATCACTACTCGACTTATGCCAGCTATACGCAGATCTTCAGTCCGCAGTATCTGGTCGGCTCGTCCCTGCAACTGCTGGATCCGATCGAGGGCGACAGCGTCGAGGGCGGCGTGAAGGGCGAGTGGTTCGACGGACGCTTGAACGCAAGCTTCGCGGTATTCCGAACGGAACAGGAGAACACGCCTGAATATGGGGGCTTCGATTCTTCGGTAGGCGTTTCCTACTACGTCCCGGTGGATACGATCTCCAAGGGCTACGAGTTGAACATTGCCGGACAGCTGACGCCCAATTGGGAGATCAGTTCTGGCCTGACGCACTTGTTCTCCCTTGAGGACGCCGAGGGGCGCAAAGCGCGCACTTACACGCCTCGTAACTTCCTTTTCCTGAGCACCACCTACCAAGTGCCACAGGTGCAGGGCCTGAAGGTTGGCGGCAGCATGATCTGGCAGGACGACATTTTCCGCGAGCAGGGCACCACCGCTGCCGGTGAGACGATCGTTAGCCGCCAGGATGCCTATGCGGTGGTCAACGCCGTGGCCAGCTACGACATCGACCGGCACTTCAATGTCGCGCTCAACGTCAACAACCTGTTCGACAAGAAGTACCTGACCAGCCTCTATTGGGAACAGTCCTATTACGCCGCGCCGCGCAATGCGACCGTGACGCTAAGCTGGAAGTACTGACGGGTCGCCCGTCCACCGTTTGCAAGTGTGGACGGGCCTCCTCTCAGCTGGAGGAGGGCAGGCTGAGCAGCGCCTCGGTGATGGACTCAGCCAGGTACTCGACGCAGAACACGCCGCCGTGGGTCCAGGTCGACCGCATGTCGGCGAAGCGTTGCTGCCGGACGAAGGGCATCGCTTGCCACAACCGACTGTCGAACAGACGATCCTGACGGGGAAAGGGCTCTATGTGCAAAACCGCCCCGTCCTCGATCTGGCCCAGCACCATAACGGGTAACTGCACGCTGCCCCAGCGACTAACCGGCACCGAATGGGCCGGCCGCAGGCCGAGCATTTGCATCGCATGCTGCGGCATGGAGTTCGGGCCGAATATGAGGACCGTCGTTGGCGAAGAAAACCGGACGACCGATAGGTCGGGCAGCGCGCCGTCGAAGTGAGCGAGCAGTCGCCCACGCATCTCGGCAATATGCGTCTCCATCGCTGCCAGCTGTGCCTGTGCATGGGCCGTGCGGCCCAGCAAATGCGCGAGCTCCAGGTAGTTTTCCCGCTGCATTACGAGGTTGTCTCGCTCCTGGGTGAAGTCACCGAACGACACCACCGGCGCGATGCGCTCAAGTTTGGGTCGCAAGTCTTCGAGCAGCGGCGTGATCAGAATCAGATCCAGATTCAGCTGCGCCAGCAGCTCCAGGTTCGGCTCGGTGCGCGTACCGACGTCAATCGCCGAGGCGGGCAGTTTCGGTCGCACCACCCAGGCGCGGTAATCGTCGGCATCGGCCACCGCGACCGGCTCGACGCCGAGCTTGAGCAGGTGCTCTACCGGCTCCCAGCTCAGCGCCGCGATACGTGGTTCTGCCGCCTGAGCGGTAGGTAGGCCGCCGAGCAGGAATATCAGCATCATTAGCGCGCGGCGAAAGAACTTCACGACGAACGCTGCCGTGTCAGCAGAAAGATGAAATAGCTGCCGCACACCACCGAGGCGACGATGCCCACCGGAATTTCCAGGGGGAACATGAGCGTGCGGCCTAGCCAATCGGCGACCAGCATCAGCATGGCGCCGAGTATGGCCGAGAGCAGCACCTGCGGCAGAACCCGGCGCGCACCCAGCATTGCCGCCATATGCGGCGCCAGCAGACCGAGGAAGGCGACCGGCCCTAGCAGGCTGGTTACAAGCGCGCATAGCAGCGACACTAGCAACAAGAGCGCCACACGGGTAACTGAGACGTCGAGGCCGCGACTGAGTGCGACCCCGTCACCGATCGAGATCAGCGTCAGTGCTCGATGGAACAACAGGCTCAAGCCGGCCAGTATTGCGATCCCCAGGCTCATCATCAACGCTTGCCAGGCCGAGACCCGGTAGGTCGATCCGGCCAGCCAGCCGAGCAGTGCTAGGGCATCCGCCGAGCCGCGAGTCAGGCCGATCTGCAAGGCGGTATTAAGCAACGCCGCCAGCGAGACCCCAACCAGCACCATGACTGCCGGGGAATAACGGTGACGTCGTCCGAGCAACAACAGCAGTATGAGGACAAGCAGGCTACCGACGAAGGCGGCCAGCGGCGCGATCAGCCAGAACAGCGCGCTACCAAACATCATCAGCGCCACCATGACCGCGAGCGTCGCGCCTGCCGTCAGGCCAAGGATGTCGGGGCTGGCCAGCGGGTTGCGCAGCAGGCGTTGCAGCATCATTCCGGCGACCGCAAGCCCGCAGCCTGCTGTCACTGCCGTGAGCATCCTCGGCCAGCGCAACGACCAGACCAGAGTGGAAGGCCAGCCCAGAGCCCAGCCGTCGGGGCCACGATTCAGGCACAGACTGGCCAGGACGATCACGACGGCCGCCAGCCCCAATATCCAGCCGCGTCGCCGGGTCAGGCGCGCGGCGCCGGGCGGCAGCGCCAAGGCATGCCGGTCTTCAGCCGAGAGCTGCCTGCGTGACAGCCATAGGAGGGCCGGCGCGCCGATGAGCGCCGCCGCCGCGCCGCTCGGGATCAGCTCGGCGGTCCAGCGATTCACCAGCAGTGCCAGCACATCGGCACCCAATAACAGCAACATGCCCAGTAGCGTGCTGTAGAACAGCTCATCGCGCGAGGTTCGCGCCCCGCACAGTCGAGCAAGATTAGGAGTGATCAGGCCGATGAAGCCGATCAGGCCCACCGCAGTAATTGATGCGGCGGTCAACCAGAGCGAGGCGACGAACAGCGCCAGCATCACCGGCCCCAACGTCAGACCACGCGCCTGCGCGCCTGTACTGCCGAGTTGGAGCAGGGTGAGCGGGCGCGGGGCGAAGGCGACAATAAACAGCCCGACCAGCAGTTTCGGCCATAGCCAGGCCACCCATTGCCAGTCGATCTGGCCCAGATCGCCAGCGCCCCAGATGAACAGACCCCGCGTTTGCTGGTTGTGGACCAGCAGGATGCCGGTGGCGAGCGCGCCCAGTAGCAGATTCAGCGCCATGCCGGCGAGGATCACCGGCAGACCGGCAATGCCGTGACGACCGGCGATCAGCAGTGCGAGACCGACCGCTCCCAGGGCACCGACGAGCGCCGCCCACTCGCCATGGCTGGCAGCGAAGGCGGGAAACAGCAGCGTAGCGCCGGTCAAACCAAGCCAGGCGCCGGAGGCCGCACCGAGAGTCATCGGGGAGGCCAGGCGATTCTGCGTCAACTGTTGCAGCACACTGCCGGCGAGTCCCATGGCCGCCCCTACCAGCAAGGCCATGACCAACCGCGGCAGTACCGATAGATGAAATTCCAAGGCGGCGAAACCATCGCCAACGGGCGGCAGCAAGGTCCAGCGATGAAGCGGCCACTGGGTCATACCGAGGTTCAGGTGCAATGCACCCACCGCCAGCAGCGCCAACAATGTCAGCAAGTAGCGCGCCTGGGGCCGGCCCAGCTGCGCCCAGGCAGGAATGGTGCGGGCCAGTGATATTTCCACTCAGCTCACCACTGCAATCTTGCGCCCCTGGCCGGGCTGATCGATCAGCTCGATATCGATCTCGTACAGCGCACTGAGGCGTTCGCCGGACAGCAGCTGCTCGGCGGTGCCGTCGAAGAACAGCCGCCCTCCTTTCAGCGCGACGATGCGATCGGCATAGCGCGTCGCCAGGTTGACGTCGTGCAGGATTGCGATGATGCCGCGGCCGGTTTCCCGATTGAGCTCGCGCAACAGCGCCATCAGCTGGTACTGGTGCGCGAGATCCAGGGCCGAGGTTGGCTCGTCGAGCAGCAAGAGTGGTGATTCCTGAGCCAGCAGCATCGCGATCCAGGCCCGCTGCCGCTCGCCGCCGGACAGGCTGTCGGCCAGGTGATCGGCAAAGTGGGCGATGTCAGTCTGCCGCAGCGCTCGTTCAATCACCTGGCTGTCCTCGGCCTGCCAGCGCCCGAGCAACCCTCGCCAGGGAAAACGTCCCAGGCGAACCAGTTCGCGAACGGTTAAACCGGCCACCTCCGGCAGGTGTTGCGGCAGGAAGGCGACACGCCGGGCGAATTCACGTTGGCTGTAAGCTCCGAGCGGCTTGCCTTCCAAGGCTATACGCCCTGTATCGGGTGTGAATTGACGCGCGATGAGGTTCATCAGCGTCGACTTGCCCGATCCGTTGTGTCCAAGGATGACCGTGAACTGGCCTTCGGCGAGCTGCAGGTGATCCAGCGCCAGGATTATTCGGCCATCGCGGCGTACCTGAATGTCGTGCAGGCTCAGCATGCGACGATCAGCTCTTCGCGCAGGCGCCGTGTTCGCTCCTCCGGCTTGAGTTTCGGGCAATTGCTGCAGGGCTCGCCATCGGCACGTCGAAAATGCTGGCAGCAAACCTTACGGCCGAGTGCCAGGCATTGGCGACTATCTTTGAGGCATATCTCAACCAGCGAGCCACCACCAGGCAAGGCCATGGCCTCCAGCCAGCG
The DNA here is from genome assembly GCF_024448715.1 of Stutzerimonas stutzeri. GTDB lineage: Bacteria > Pseudomonadota > Gammaproteobacteria > Pseudomonadales > Pseudomonadaceae > Stutzerimonas > Stutzerimonas stutzeri_AR. The sequence continues at coordinate 99,537 of NZ_JAMOHZ010000003.1, read as the reverse complement.
CGCCTCGATCTCGCGCAAGGCCTCGTTGGTCACCGATGCGCGCGGCTGCACCAGCAACAACGCTGCGCGCAAGCAATCGGCGACCAGCAATTTCGCCATTTTCGGGTGGATCGAGGACACTTCGTTGAATTCAACGAGCTGGTCGTCGACGAACCGGCGCAGATGATTGGCGGCACAGGCGATCAGATCGGATTGGGCGCCACGGCATGGGCGGTGTTCCGGCAGGCGAAAACCGCAAACGAAGCCATCGCGCATCGATTGTCCCATCTGCGCCAGAGACGGCGCCCGAGCACAAAGATGAACCGCAAGCAGGCTGAGATAGATTGGTTGCCAGACCAGCAGCGACCAACTGCGTGCCGACCAGTAATGGGCGCCAGCCTCTGGATGGGCGTGTTGCCAGTGGGCATGAAGAGCGGCTACCCGCGCCTGATTGCCAGCGCTGCCGCACTGTAGTTGATCACTATTCGCCGGCCCGACCTCGCCCGTTAGTCCGGGGAGCGCTCTGGCGGCGACATGTAGTAGTTCGATGAGGTCGTGACAGTTCTGGGGCATCGTGTCGAACCCGACAGCGTCGACTGGCAGCGTATGGCCGCCGAGCCGATCATTGGAGACACGATCAGTTTACGCCTGTAATTGAGAATGATTCAAATCTGCGCTGATGTTGATTTACACTGTCGCAGTTACGGAGATCGGCCAGCGCCTTTGGATAAGTCAATCGGGCTGCCGTCCCGTTGATACCTCCCTCTGCTTTTCACGCGCCGACTTTGCGGCTACGGCAGCTGTTGGACAACGAAGCCGGCAAGGATGGCAATTACGAGGCCGACGAGCAGACCCAGGCGCAAGGAGGGCCTTTCGGTGGCACTCGGCGGCGCCGCTTTGGCGCTAGCGCCGGGCGTAGCGGTGGCACGTAGCGGGTTTGGAGTGGCCGGTCGAGGTGTGGCAGGTTTTGCTTTGACGGCAACAGGCAGGTCGGCGGCGCGTATGAACAAAGTGGCATCTTCGTCGATCGTTTCCGGTACGGCGACTTTTGGCCCAATGACTAACAGCGTGGTGCTGCCCAGCTGTATTTGGTCGCCGGGTTGCAGCACGGTGGTTGCGACCGCCTGATGATTCACTTTCAAGCCATTGGCCGAAGCCAGATCCTTCACCTCGAGGATGTCGCCTTTGAGATAGAACTCCGCGTGCCGGCGCGACAATTCCGGGTCACTGAAGCAGAGCTCGCACTTGGCCGAACGGCCAAAAGTCATCGATCCGGTGACATGGTACTTGTGGCCCTGGTTCTCGCCCTGCACCACTTGCAGCAGCCAGCGCGGTGCTGCACCTGCTTTGGCACCGGCTTTGGCCGGGTCGACGATCTGCAGTTCCAGTGTGCCCAGGCGCACAAGGTCGCCGGAGCGGACCTGGTAGCGCTCGCCAATTTTCTCTTCGTTGACGTAGGTGCCGCCTGGCGTGCCAAGGTCGGTCAAGTAATAGAAGCGGTTCTCTTGGTATAGCTCCGCGTGAAAGGCGCCGACGCCCGTGTCGTCGAGCACAAGGTCGTTGCCAGGGGCCGCACCGAAGGTGAAGCGTTCATCAGCGAGCCAGACGGGGGCCTGACGATTGTCAACGAAGTGAATTCTGAGCATGTTTACGTTTACCTTGCACTGAAAGGCTTCTTCGGCTCGCGGGGTAACGCCCGCGCCTTGGGTCACTGCTTGAATATTCGATTCCACAGACGCTTGATCGGATTGTTCGGCGCCTGGGGAGGCTGACTTGAAACCCGTGCGCTGTTCGATGAACGCGGGGCGGGAGCTCGTGCCGCCAGTTGAGTCGCGCGCGCTTTGGCGACCCGTTGCGGATGGCCGTCACGCAGCGCGACCAGCGTGTCGTTGCCCGGATCGGCTTCGAGCCCCTGCTGGATATATTCGAGCGCCTGGGCATAGTTGCGAGCACTGTATGCCGTTTCGCTGAGGTCGATATAACGCCGGGCGACCTGGTGCAGGCCTTCACGCGCAAATGTATTGTCCGGCGCCCAGCCGATCACCTGGCGGTAGTAGTGGGTGGCGCTGTCCTCGGCTGGCTCTAGCAACTGGTCATTGGCCAGGCGCTGCGCTGCCAGTTCCAGGTACTCGGCGATGCGTGCCTCGAGGATTCGTTTCAAACCGTCGAGAGCCTGGGCATTGTCAGCATCCAGGCGCAAGGCCTCGCGGAAGTAGTAGTCGGCGTTATCAAACGCGGGCGTCAGCAGTTTGCCGTTGGCCAGCCGCTGCTCAGCGCGGACCAGGTAGTCGCTGATCTGGCTGTGCCGATACCACTGAAAACCACCGACGCCCATCGCGACCGTCAATAGCAGCACTGCAACTGCGGCTACCCAGCGGCGTGCATGTCCACCGTGGACGCGCCGCTTGGTCGGTCGGTTAATCGTCATGGCCGGCGCGATGCGGGTCAGGTCCATATCCGGCTCGGTGAGGGTATCTATGGCGGCCAGCAGTTCACGGCAGTTGGCGAAGCGAGCATTCGACTGCTTGGCTAGCATGCGCTCAAGCAGCGATTGATAAGAGGCCAGTGCCGGCGGCAGTTGCGGTGGCGGCATCTGCACATGGTTGAGGACGGTCTGCGGATAGCTGGCAGCGCGAAACGGGTTGGTGCCGGTGAGCATCTCGGCAAGGATTACACCGAGGCTGTAGATGTCGCTACGTGCATCGAGCGGCTCGCAGCGCGCCTGCTCTGGGCTGCTGTAAGCCGGGCTGCCGACGGCAATGCCGAAGTGGGTGAGTTCATTATCCAGCTCGACTGCCTTGGCCACACCGAAATCGGTGAGCACTACGCTGCCGTCGTCGCGAAAGAGGATATTGGCGGGTTTCACGTCGCGGTGAACCAGTCCGCTGTCGTGTACCACTGCCAAGCCACCAGCCAGTTGGTGGATGATGTCCAGTGCGCGCGACGGCGACAGTACGGTGCCGCGGTACTGCGCCAAGTCGCCGCCACCGAGGTATTCCATCGCCAGGTAATGACGACCGTCGGCGATCTGGCCGATGTCGTGGATGGTTATGATCGCGGGGTGGCGCAGTGAGGCGACAATGTGTCCTTCCTGGATGAAACGTTCGGTGAAGGCTTCGTCCTCGGTGTGCAGCAGCACTTTGAGCGCTACCTCCCGATCCAGCGATAGCTGGGTCGCCAGATAGACTTCGGCCATCCCGCCTTTGCCCAAGCGCTTGTGCAGCCGATAGCCGGGTACCGCTAGCATCCGTTCCGTCATGAATTTCGGCTCTACTTCTACGACTTAAGAGGTTTAAAAAGCTTGTTGAGGAGCCGCCGACCACGCGATTCGGCTGACGACGACATCGCATGTCCGAGCACGATGCAGGAGATATTGTCGCGCCCACCTTTAGCGTTCGCTTGCTCGATCAGTTGCTCGACCATGGCTTCGAGCGTATCGGCGGCGGTGCACTGGGCATGGATCTGAGTATCGGTGAGCTCATTGGTCAGGCCGTCGCTGCACAGCAGCAACAGCTCGTTGGCGTATAGCATGCCGTTCGCAGCGCCGACCGCAAGGGCCTCGTCGCGGCCCAGACACTGCAAAATGATGTTTTTCCAGCGGTGGTTTTGTGCATCGGCGGGGTCCAGTTCACCGGCATCGACCATCGCCTGCACCCAGCTGTGGTCGCGGCTCAGCGGCACGATATCGTCTGCGGTGACACGATAGGCGCGGCTGTCGCCGACCCAGGCGAGCTCAAAGCTGGTGCCATTGAAGTGCGCTGCGACGATTGTCGTACCCATGCCGTCTTGCGCTGCGGCTTCGAGCACGGCGCGGTTGGCAACATGAACAGCCGCCTCCAGCGAGTCACCTCCGGCCACTGCCTGTTCCAAGACCTGCAAAGCCAGGGTGCTGGCGATTTCGCCGTACTGGTGGCCTCCCATACCGTCGGCCACCGCCCAAAGACCAAGTGCCGGGCAGCAGAGGAGGGCGTCTTCATTGTGGTCGCGCGTCCTGCCAGGCGAGGTAAGCCCGGCGAAGTCCAGCAACGAGGCAGATGCGATACGAAGCATGCGAAGGCCAGTTCCTTGTTCCTGCGGCACAACTATCGGAAAGTCATGCCCAGCATGATGCTTCGGGCATACGCCACTGTCACCGCTTGCACGCCAGCGATACGGCAAACTGTTAACCAATCGGCCTCTTGGTGCTGCTGCGAAGGGAGGGCGCTCGTATGATCCGGTAGGTAAGCGTTCACTCAGCTTTGTTGCAGCATTGATTTGCAAGCTACGAAACCGTTTCTCCTAAAAGTCAGCTGTCTCCCGTGGGAATAATCGATATTCGACCATTTTTCTCTAAAATCGCGAACTTGATTTGGTCGAGGCGTGTAAGTCCATGCGAGTTACGAGCTGCCTCTAGAATATCGGACTCATCAAGGCGCGCCTTCTCGATCCGCCTTTTCAGTACTTCGCCATCCTGAACAATGATGATGGGATTGCCATCCATTACTTTGGCGATCCGGGGTGAACGGCGCTTGATTAAAGATAATATTATGTCCATTACAACCAGCGAGACTATGACCACGATGGCATTGGTCACGGAGAAGTCATCGCCCAGCAACGCCTGCTGCGTCGCTTCGCCAATAACAAGAAGCAGCACGAAATCGAATGTTGTGATTTCAGAAAGTGTACGCCGACCGGCGATTCGAAAAATGACGAGAAGGGCCAGATATATCACTGCAGCACGAAGGACTGAATCCATTTTTGCCGACCCTTTATGGATAGATGAACTGGCCAACCTCGACGCTCTGGTCACCAGAGCGGATGTTTGTTTTCACGAGACCTATCCCCGTCGCGCGCAACGCGAAATAGGCGGTTGCCCAGCCTTCGGAATCAGGTTTGAGCTCAAGTCTCATTCCGTCACCGAACCCCCCTGCATTGGCTGGTTCTGGTTGTATGCCTTCGACTGTAAAGCGCTGAAGTAGCGCGCCGTCGATAATGAGCCAGACCTTTCCTTGTTCATCCGCTTTCGCTTTCACGACCATCTCGTTGGACGCGCCGTTCCGATCGAATCGATCGTATTGAACCCTCAGCTCTCCATTGGACGAGACGGCTTCCGTCTTGCTCAACGGGCCTGTTCCGAACAAGCCCAGCAATGCCACGAGCACGACCAGAAAGAGCAGGCACCAGCCAATACGTTCGACCCGCCACAGCTTGACCTGCAAAGGCATATCTTCCTGGACAGGGAAGCTCCTACTGCTCAAGTCATCGTTTTGGCTAATCATTGTTTGGCTCGGTAGTTGATTATTGTCGGTAGAGCATGTGAGACGAGACGAAGTTCAGCCCTATGGAAGCTGCGTAAAGCATTGGCTACCGTTACGCTGCTTTACGGCTGACCAAGCCTAAAACCCGCATGACCTTTACGTATTGCTCTGCTAACCCAATATTAATTGGTGAGCGACGCTATCGTTTTTGATGACGAGCCGGCTGCTGGACGTGGAAATTTTCATAGAGTTCGGCTTCACTGTCGCTGAGGGGCAGGACCGCGGATCTTCGACCGAACCTCGGATGAAACAGCGTTTATATAAGAAATACCAATTCAGATAATTATAAAGCGATGGAGAATTTATGAGCGATGCGTTGAAGTTTGAAGATGCCTGCCGAATACTCGAAGCATCCTTTGCGCCCTTGCGATGTTCATGCAGAAGAGATGAGGCCGGTAAGGTTGCGATAAGGATATTTGACGTTTCAGATATAACCAGATACTCAATAAGTGACATTGAAGCTAAGCGCTTAGCTTCAATAAGAGGCGTTGCGCAAATGGCGCTTGAATTGAGGCAAGCACTATCCGCGAAAGAAGTCAGCCAAAGACATAAGAAACTAAAAGCTTAGAGAGTCTTTCAGGCCAGAAAAGCGGCGGTAATTTTGCCAATGGCCGCGAAAAAGCATCCGAGCCAGCAAGAAAAGGTGGCCAAACAATCATGGCGGTGGCCGCAACTCATAGCGTCGCTTAGCCGCACGAATGGAGAGCCCACCGCCTCTTTGGCTGAAGGCGGTAGCCGATTACGCTCAGCGGCTCATGCCGCACCTAGCCGCTAATAGCAGCTAATACGCCGACAACGCTGAACAGGCCACCAAGGGGCATCACCCAGCGTTCCCGCCATGCGAGTGTCAGGCTCACCACCAGCCCAGCGAACATCAGTTGTCCGAAGCAGACGACCAGACCGATCGATATCCCTAACGATTTCGAATCCAGGAGGAATGAGCCGAGCAACGGTCCCATCGCCAACACACGCAGCCAGTTCTGCCGATTGGGTGTCGGGGCGGCATTGAAAAGCACGCGGTGATGCCGCGTCATTGCAAGGCAGAGCATCAACATTCCTAGATAGGCCAGGGCGAAAGCCAGCGTGGTCATCGTGTCAGCTCCTGCTCTGGAGTCACCGAGCGCATTCGTGCGGGGTTTCGCCCGTGCCGGCGACGAAGCGAGCTCCAAGCGCACAGCGCACCCACCATCAACAACACCATATCAACACCAGCTAGCATCAGATCGCCGCGGGCGAGGCTCGCCAGCAGATGTCCCTCCGGTGCGGTCAGGCCATTGAGCAACGGTAAACCCAGCGCAAGTGCCGCCAGCAGAGCCAACATCTGTCGCGACAATCTAAGCGAATGCCGGCGCCCAAGGTAGGCGACGACAGCCACGGCTAGCCAGCTCAGCGAGAAGCACCAGGCCTCGGCGGAACCACGCGCGGTCATTGCATCGGGCAATAGACGATTCGCCCAGAGCAATGTGAGCGAGGCGATTGGCAAGCCGAAGAAGACCGCACCGTTGAGCGCCCGGACGACGTTCAGCCCTCGAATCTGGTGCCCCTCTCGCTTACGCAGCCATACGCCGGTGCCGGCAATCAGCATGGCGCAGCCCGCCAGCCCTAACAGCCCGTACAGCACCCGCACGATTTGCCCACCGAACTGCGCCATATGCAGTCCGATCAGCCATGTATGAGCTCGATAGCCGGCCGGTGCCTGCTGTTGGTGGAGGAGCTCGCCGGTGGTCGCGTCGTAATTCAACGTATCTTGCGGCGAGCCGATGCGCGACGGATCGCGGCGATAGATGCTGACCACTGCGGACGCATCTGCCGGATGCTCGACGATAATCCAGCCGGGCTCACCATTTCCCCAGTGCTGACGCGCATTGGTGATCAGTTCGTTCAACGGAACCATTTTCCCAGCGGGCTGGTGTAGTTCATTACGGTGGTAGCCGCCTTGTACCTCTTCGAAGAAGGCGAGTGGATCACCTCCATACGCCACCAGCGCGCTGGCGGGCATGTAGGACGCAACGAACACCGCCACGCCGGTGTAGGCAAGTATCAAATGGAACGGTAGGCCAATGACGCCGAACAGGTTATGGGCGTCGAGCCAGGCGCGCTGGCCGTTGGCTTGCGGGCGCAGGGTAAAGAAGTCCTTGAAGATTCTTCGATGAATGATAATTCCCGATACTAATGCCACCAGCATGAACATGCCGGCCAAGCCAACGATGTACATGCCGATCGAACCGGCTTGCAGGTTGTAGTGCAGCGTAAAAAAGAATTCGCCGCCCACTGTTTCGGGCATCGGCTCGCCGCTTCGGGGATCGAATGCGACGCGGCCGCGGGCGCCGGATGCATCTTCCTCCCAGCCTAGCTTCCAATAAGGTTCACGCTCGGTCGGGCCGTGCAACCAATAGGCGTGCAGCGGTTCGTGAACATTCGCCTGGACCCAGGCATTGACGTGATCGGCTGTGATTGCCGTCGCCGTCGGGGTGTGCAGGGCAGGGCGCATCCAGCGTTCGATCTCCTTATCGAAACAGGCGAGCGTGCCGGCGAAAATAATCACGAACAACAGCCAACTAGGCAGCAGTCCGCCCCAGGTATGCAGTCCCGCCATCGACTGACGCAGGGTCATGGCCGGCTCCTCCATTCGACAGGGAGATAGGCCGCCAGGCAGAAAACCGCGGCCAGCCCCGCAAACAACACCCAGGCGCGCATGGCGCTGCGGGCCGCGAACGCATAGATCGCCGCGGCTACCCAGACCGCGAAGCACAGCAAGCTGGCGGTTACCACTCGATCCGGCCTGGACATCGGTAGATACACGGAAAAGAACGCCGTGAAACCATAGGCCAATGCATAGCCGCCCAGGAGGGCCGCCGAGATGCGCCCAGCCAGGCTGGCGCGGCGGGAAGATACGAATATATTCATCGGTCTTGTCTCCCGTTCCGGCCCATCAGAAGCTGTAGCTTGCAGTGCCGACTACCGTGCGGCGACTGCCGAGTAAGCAATCGCCACGCGACAGGCAGGTGGTGTAGTAGGACTCGTCTTCCAGGTTGGTGGCGTTGAGCATGAATGTCCGGTCCTGATAGCGGTAGCCGAGCATGGCGTCGAAGAGAGTAGTTGAGGGTGTTTTAAGCGTGTCGGTACCGCCCCAGCTTGCGCCGACGTAGCGCACGCCTGCGCCCGCACTGAAGCCCGGGATACCGAACAGTTCGAAGCGATGCTGCGACCAGAGCGAGACCATGTCTTCTGGAATTGTCGCCAGGGGGCGGAACATGGGTATCTCCAAGTCCATTTATTGTTAGGGATGCGGATATTAATGCGAATACGTTGTATTTGTAACTATGAATTCAGATAAACCCGGTTATCTGATTACGCTCCACCAGCCGTGCAGAAGAAGGAGAACCTCATTCCTGCCGCTGTGCTTTGCTGTTCCGACTGGCGGCTTTGCACCAATCGAGGCTTTGTAGCTCGAACCTGAAGAGGCCATTGGGGGCCTCACTGCGAGGTGAAGCATGCGAGGTGAAACCATGGATTTTCCAGCTCGGCTGCAGGCGGCAAACGATTCTGGCGCGGATGCGCCTCTGCCTGGGGATCCTGATGGTGCAAGCATCAACGATGCTCCGATGTCCGATCCCGATGAGACGGAAGTCACGGATGAGGACATCGACATGTTCGAAGACGACCCGACTATTCCAACCGAGTAGCCAGCTAAAAGCCCCGAGGTTAAACGGGGCTTGTTTACAGCGCGGGTGGCTGAGACCGAAGCCGGAATATGTAGCGGCCCACGCGGTTTGGCAGGCTTATCATTCGCTTCCAGGCTCGATGATTGTTATATGCAAAAAAAACCGCAGCCGCCCGAAGGCTGACCGCGGTTTAGCGAGACCAGGCCGTTCGTCCTGATCTCTATAGCGTCATTAACGGCTGAAAGCTGCACCTGTGCCGACAACCGAAGCGGACGGCAGCAGCTGGCTGATGAAGCGGTTCCAGCGAGTGATGCCGGCTGGACCAACGAACACTACGTCCTGCGGTTGGAGCGGAAAGCTCTTGGCCAGGGCGAAGGCGGTTGGGGATTTGGCATCAAGCTGGAAAACCTTGGCCTGCTCGGTCGCGATGCTTTCGGCACCGCGGATCACATAGACCGCTTCGCCATCCGCCGTTTCCTGGCGAATACCGCCAGCAGTACCGATCGCGTCCATCAGGTTGAAGTTCGATGCCTTGAAGCTGAGCGCCTGCGGCTGCGTGACTTCGCCCAGCACGTAGATCTTCTTCTGATCGTTGTACGGCAGGTGCAGCTGGTCGCCGTCCTTCAGGTAAACCTGATGCAGCCAGGAATCCGGGCGGTTCAGATCGTCGAGGTTCAGCATGTATTCACGACCGTCCCGCTTGAGCATCAGGCTGGAAAGGTCAGCGGTTTCGGTATCGACGCCTGCCTGACCGATGGCCTGGACGATAGTCATCGGTGCGGTGGTCACGGGTACCTCGCCCGCGGTATTGAATGCGCCTGATAACACGACGCGCTGGCTACCGTAGCGAAGCAGGCTGACGTCTACTTGCGGACTGTCGATGTAGTTGGCGAGGCGGCGCGAGATTTCGGCGCGCAACTCTTCGATGGTGCGACCCGCGGCGTTGACATTGCCGATATAGGGGTAGAAGAGAGTGCCATCCGGGCGGACCAGACGGCCATTGGCATCGAGCTGTTGCTGCGCTCCGGACGGCGCGGTCAGTTCAGGGTGATCCCAGACGGTGATAAAGAGTAGATCGTTGGCACCAATGCGATACGCCTCGGGCTTGTAATCAAGCAATTCCTGCTTGCTGGAAGTGCCCATGTCGGAAGACAACTCGCCCTGGAGCATATCGGGGGTGATGCGGATCAGCTGTACGGTACCGTTCTCCGCTTCCGCGCCATTCTTGAATTCATCCGGATCAAGATATTGACCAGGCGAAAACACACATCCCTGGAGCGCCAGTGCAGAAGAAAAAGCGAGAGCAAATAATGGTTTCATGATCTTCATCCTTGACGGAATAGTTGTTTTTACAAAGTGAAACGGCTGGATCACTTTTACTGAAGGAATGAGCGGAAATTGAACGTCTATCGCCAACCGACAATGACATCTGTGAAAGCGTATAAAAACGAACTCAATATCTGCTTCTCCTGTGTCGCTACCGCAAGCTTGTCGAGGAGCTATCCTCGGCTCACTAAGGGTGAGACCTGTTTCGGGCAAGCTACTGGTATTTTTCTGCTCACCCTTGCGTAACGCCTTTCACGAACGACAGAAACAAGTGCGTACTGCTCACAGTAGCCATAGACCGCTGCGTCTCTCTTGGGTTCAAGACGACAGCACAAATGAATGGCCGGTGCGTCGTGGCGCTAACACAAGAAAGACTCGAGTATCGAGAAGAGATAAAGGATTAAGCTGTGTTTAGCGGCGAGAGTTAATTGCGCATTGAGTTGCGCATTCCATGCCAGTCGCCATTCGGTGCCGGGACGCCTTGCCAAGATCGGTCTGGCCCGCTTCCGTTGTCATACTTGGAAAACTGACGAGGCTTAATTAGATGAAGTCGCTTCTATCATCCAGCGCAGCGTGTCGCGCAGCTCGATCTGAGGAAGCTCACCAATAAGCGAGTTCAGCTTGGCTTTGCAGCCGGATAACTTCTTGACATCGGCACTGCGAACGAAGGCTGGATTGACCCGGACTTCAAGATGGTGACCGGATATGATGCCAGCCTGCTCGAGAACGTACTGCAGCGTGTATGCCGAGCCAGAGCAGATATTGACGGTTTCGCCAATCGAAGCGGGAGTCTCAAGAAGTTGCCGATAGGCTTTTACCACCTGGCGCACATCACAGAAGTCTCGTGCGATATCCAAATTTCCCAACTCGATAACTTCCGCGCGGTGACGTATGTGCGCGACGATTTTCGGAATTAGGAATTGTTCGGCCTGGCCAATACCGGTGTAGTTAAACGGTCTGCTAATGATCAACGGCAAGTGCCCGTAATACAGCCTCGCCATGAATTCCATTGCAGCTTTGCTGACTGCGTAATCATTGGCCGGAGCCAGCACAGCTGATTCGTCCAACACGCCCTCGGTGGCGTTTCCGTAGACGTTCGCGCTACTGGCCAGGAGAACTCCTTCCAGATCTGTCGCAATTGTGCGTAATGCTTCAAGTAGATGGCGAGTGCCGAGCAAGTTGGCGTTGTATATCGCGTCAGCATCGCTATGCGCAACGAAGGACACTGCAGCCAGATGCACGACATAGGTTGGCCGGATTTCCGTCAGTAGGTTTCGCAGCGCTTGTGAGTCGTTCAGCGAGCAGCAGTGGATGGCTGAAATACACGCAGGCAATTCGCCTTTGGGTTGCCGATAGCTGAGGCCATGAACCTCGTAGCCCCGTGCCGCGAGTTCTTCTGCCATATAGCGGCCAGTGAAACCGGTGATGCCCGTAATCAGCACTTTACGCATGATTTTCTCGATAGGATGAAATCCGCCCCAACGGAGTGGTTATTCCCGGTCTATGCATGGAATGTTGCGCCCGGTTAGGGTCGGCTAGGATGACGATACTGGCTTGTCCAAGCGGCATATTTTTCACCTAATACCAGCTCCGCCTGGGTATTCAGCTGATCGAGCAAGCTGAAGATAGGCGTAACGGAGCATCTGGTACTGGGCTGAAGTGAAGCGAATGCACAGGGCAAAGGTGCCGGTTGCTCTGTGCTGTTCGCTGTCAAAAACTTCAGCGCACCAGCTGTATTCGCCTATGACGACGTTAGTCGTTCAGGTCGCTCGCTATCAAAACGAAAAGCCTTGCTGATTGCGACGTAGGTCGGCATCTACCATCATGCGGCACAATTGTTCCAGCGAGGTTTTAGGTTCCCAGCCCAGCACATCCTTGGCCTTCTGGGGATCGCCAATCAGCAGATCGACTTCTGCAGGACGATAGAATTTCGGATTTACTCGCACAACGACTTTGCCGGTCGCCATGTCGATCGCCAGCTCCTGTTCGCCGGAGCCTTCCCATTGCAATTCGATATCGACTGCCTTGAAGGCCAAGGTCACGAAGTCGCGTACGGTTTCGGTACGGTTGGTTGCCAGCACGAACACATCGGGCTCATCGGCTTGCAGCATGCGCCACATCCCTTCGACATACTCCTTGGCAAAGCCCCAATCGCGCTTTGCGTCGATGTTGCCCAGTTCGAGCACATCCAGCTGACCCAGTTTGATCTTGGCTACCGAATCGGTGATTTTGCGGGTCACGAATTCACGGCCGCGAAGAGGCGATTCGTGATTGAACAAGATGCCGCTGCAACCGAAGATTCCGTAAGACTCCCGGTAATTGATGGTCATCCAATGCGCATAAAGCTTGGCGACGCCATAGGGACTACGAGGGTAAAACGGGGTGGTTTCCGCTTGCGGAATTGCCTGGACCTTGCCGAACATTTCCGAGGTGGACGCCTGGTAAAAGCGAATCTTGGGATTGACGATACGAATGGCTTCCAGAAGGTTCACCGCGCCTGCACCGGTAATATCCAGCGTCGTCAACGGCTGCTCGAACGAAACACCAACGAAGCTTTGTGCGGCGAGGTTGTATACCTCGGTTGCGCCTGTGGTTTGTAGCAGACGGATACTGGACGAAAGGTCGGTAAGATCGTATTCGATGAGATGCAGGCTGGGATGCTTGTCGATACCCAACTCTTCGATTCGCCAGAAGTTAACCGAGCTGGTACGACGAAATGTGCCGTATACGGTGTAACCTTTTTCCAGCAGAAGCTCTGCGAGGTAAGCACCGTCTTGTCCTGTAATGCCCGTGATGATTGCTTTCATTTTCTTCCCTGCTATTAGATGACTTTCAAAGTGGTGTCGCACCGCTCTAATGCCGGCGCGTTTGCGCTGGAAGAGTCGGACGCAATGATCGAAAAGCTTGCAGCGGCTACTTGGCTTCGCCATTGCAACTGCAATCGATCAAGCTATTTTAAAAATATTGTGTTCGTAGCTGATCAAGACTCCTGCTTGGCGGGGCTGGCCTTTTGCTTAGAGCTTCTTTCACGCAAATAAGCGGGCAAAATGTATATCGCGTCGATGAAGTACCGCTTGGCCAGCCTGCGCGGTTCGAGACACATCCGATGAAGCCATTCGAGTCTGTACTCGCGCATCCAACGCGGAGCGCGTTTGATGGTGCCGGTAGCAAAGGAAATCGAGGCGCCAATGCAAAAACCCATTCCTGATCGTTCTTGGGGTTGGGTCAATCCCGCCAGAACTTCTCCGCGGGGCGTTCCAACTGCATAAAGCACCAAGTCGGATGGATTATTTCGAACGAACTGCAAGCAACGTTGCACTTCTTCCGGCTTTTTGATGAAGCCCATCGGTGGGTTGTAGTGATAAAGATCGATGCCAGGATAGATTTCCCGAAGCCTGTCGGCTTCTGCTGTCGCAGAGCCGATGAGCACGACGCGCAAGCGATCCTGGTCGGCCCACTTAAGCAGATCAAGGGTCAGGTCACTGCCAGGAATAGCTTCGTCTATATGTACGCCCAGACGACTTACCAGCGATAGCAAGATGCGACTGTCGCAAAGCCTCCAGCGCGCTTTTGCATAGGCATTACGCAATTCTTCGTCGCTTTCCAGTTGAACGAGGTGGTCAACGTTGGGCGTTACCACAAACGAGTAAGGCTGCTTGATGCCCTCCCGAATGCAGGTCAATAAAGCTTTCTTATTGCCGGAATAAAAGTCGATTCCGAACGCTGTAGTATCACTTGACACTCATTGCTACTCCCTTGAAGGCGCCTTTGATGCCCGACCAGACGAGGGTTGGGTTTCTGAATTCCTTTATCGTCGTAACTGCCGAGAGGAGAAATGCGGAAGTAAGGGCGAAGACCGGTCCGTAGAAACGTTTGTTAAAACGAGTGGCTGCGCGGTTGCGATAGTAATGATAAAACGCTGAGCGGCTACCCAGGCTGAGTGAGCCATAATGAAACAGACGGCTTTCAGGGATTACTTTTATCGAAACGCCAAAACGCCTAGCGCGATATTGCCAATCAACTTCTTCGAAATACATGAAATACGTTTCGTCCATCAGGCCGATTTCTTCGGTCAGTGCAGCTGAAAACGCAAGGCTGCAACCCATTAAATAATCTGGGTTGTGCTTAGTGTCCTGGAGCTGCACCGCTTCGATGCTCTGGTCCTTTCCGAGCAGGCGGGCTTTGCCCAGGATTGGATATAATTTTCCGCCGCCATAGCATTCCAGGCGCCCGGTGTCGGCACTCAGCACTACCGAGCCGACGAATTGCCTATCGTCTCGCTGTAATGCCTCAAGTAGCGGCGAGAATGCGTCGCTATCGACATAAGTGTCGTTATTGACGACCCAAAAATATGTGGGCTGCAAATTTTCCATCGCCCAGCGCAGGCCGTAGTTGTTGCCCCCTGCATAGCCGCTATTTTCTGGATTGCTTAGCAGCGTTACCTTCCGGTACTTCTTTTCATCCAGCCATTGCTGAAAGGCGAGGGCGGATCCGTCCTGTGAGTCGTTGTCGACAATGACAATGTGGTCGACTGTCGAACAATGAGCGAGCAGGCTTTCAGCGCAGCTGATGGTTTCAGTAGCAGCTTTGTAGTTGAGAATAAGTGCGACGTTCATGTACTCGTTCCTTGCTGCGAAGATGGCGTGCTCTTAGAGCGTGTATCACGAAAAGCATGACAATGACCGGTTGCAGGTATTCAAATAGTCCGTTGAGTGGCCAAATAACAAAGAAAGCGAGCATCACGGAATAGCTGAAACTCATATCAGGATGTATGTTGCGAGCGATACGCTGGTAAATATAGAGAGTCAGCGGCACCACCAGGAAGGTCAATAGCCCGAAGCGAAACAGTGTGCCTAATATCCCAACATCTGACAGGAAAAAATGTTCGCCAAAGTAGGGAATGAAGCCGTCCTGCCACATCAGCGAAAGCGATCCACTAGGAAGCCAGTTGACGAGATCCAAATGGCTAAATATCGATGCGATCGTATTGGAGCGCACGCTGTCTTCGATATCGCCATCTAGACTGCTTTCGTAGAAATCGAGATTCAAACCAAAATGTTCTAACAATTCGGGATAGAAAAAAACCGGCGATAATAACAAGCAGAGGGATGCAGCCCACACAATGGCTTTGGCCCTAAGACAGAAAAGCGTAAAGGCCAGGCAGAGTACGATGAGCTGGCGAGTCTGTGTCGCGAAAACCAGCGTCAATAGTAAAATCACTGCCATTAATAGATAAAAGTTTTTTTGCCGTTGTTCGCCGTTTATGGGCGATACGCCTTTTGACCACACCTGAATGCAATAGAAATAGGAAAAGCAAATTAAGAAAGGACCGATTGACGAGCGATCGGGACGATCCCACGATGTTTGTTCTTCACGCCAATCAGGTAACAGGCCAAACTTGAAACACCACGAAAGGAATACGGCGATGAGTGCGGCATAAAGGATTGAGCGCTCGAACTGTAGAGTACTCAAGTGCTTTGCAAGCAATAACAAAGGCACGAAACCAAAGGCGAACAAGATTCGCCGTTCCTCGATCAGACCATAGGTTATCGGTTGGCCGTAGGTATAAAAAGAAAATATCGCCGGCAACACGGTAAACACCAGAACACTGTAGAAGGCGTAATACATCAGGACGCGGAATTCTCTGGAGGCGTCCTCGGTGCTGGCAAGAATTAACAGCAGCGATGCCCCTAAGCAAACGGCTAGATAAGCTTCGTTGAGAAATTTGATACCGATAGGGTTGTGCGTGCTGTCGCCAAACACAGAGAAATGCAGAACGACTACGAGAACCATCAATGGCAAGTAAAAGAGTTTTGAGCTGATGTTTGTCATCACCTGAGTCCTTAGGTGCTTTTCCATGATCCAAACTAACTTCACCGCAACAAACTAAAGCTTTTTTAACATTGCCATGCTGATGCCTTCGATGCGTCGGTCACTACGAGTCGTGCGGGTGGGTCAATAAATCCCCGACTCCTGCGTGCGCTTGTGAGCGAAGCGTTCATAGCCGCCGGGTTCGAATTCCGCTCGGATTAACCCCGCTATGGCTCGTTCGCAATGTTGGACAACCAGCCTCATGGTTGGGTTGCGTAGAATGTTCAGGATTTTTAGGCTTTTCCCAAGTTTTTTGACTGGTTTCGCATCGTTGTCCTAACCAAAGGTTATTGACTGGAAGATGCGAAACGGCATTGGATGCTAGCGCCGAGCCGGCATATCGCGTATCGAGGAATCCTGCGTTCAGGTACATGTCACGAACGCGGTGTCGGCCCGAATTCCGAACACTTGTTGGGAATATTCTTCAATAGAATCTCCATCTGCGGTCGGTCCTTGCCACCGATGGGCTCGACCGCCAGCACATATTTGCCCCAGCCGGGGCCGCCAGCCCAATAGGCACTGGGAATACAGTTTTCGTTGAGGTAGGCGAGCAGGTTGTCCATGGCAGCAAGCATCGATTCGGAATGTCCGGGTACACCGTATTCGCCTAGGAAGCCTTTCAAATCATGTTCTTTCAGCCACTCTACGAAAGGTCGGGCACGTTCCACGCCTAGCATTGGATCGATGGTTTCGTCGGCTGCATAGCGACCGGAAAAATCCTTGTCGAAGTACAAATGACCCTCATAGACGATCTTGTTCGCCGGGTCGTCGATCAGAAAGTCTTCATTTACGTTTCGCCAGTGAAAAGTACTGGCCCATCGGTCGCCTTCGACAAATATCAGCGTTTCCATGTCCACCTCGCGGATCGCGTCGACCGCAGCCTGCGCGGCGGCGGGCCATAGTCCCTTGGTGGAATGTGGCTCATTCATTATGTCGTAGCCCAGCAACGCTGGATGGTCCTTGAACGTCTCGGCGAGCGTGCGCCATACATTGGCGTAGGCCTTGTAAGGTACGTCGGGAGAGCCAATCAACTCGCCTTTGTATCGAGCATAGTTATGCATATCCAGAATGATTTTCTGATCATGCTGTGCTGCAAAATCAAGCGTTCTTTTTAACAGGCGGATCTGATCGAAGTTAACACCCTTGTCCAGGTCGTGCTGCAACCGTTCCCAAATGAAAGGAAAGCGGATCAGGCGAATATTCTTGTCTGCGTAATACTTGAAATACTTTTTTTCTGGATAGAAGTAGTTGGTGCCGAGTTTTCCTGGCGTTATATGTGGCGCAAAGTTGGCGCCCGACATATTGATGCCGACCAGATCGATCCCCTTTTTTTCTCCGCTGGGTTGAGCCTGCGCGCATACCGCACAGCTAATCAGTGTCAGGCCAGTAACGAGTCGTATTGCACTGAACAAAGGGGAAAGAAAGTTACGTTCCATACTTACCTTGATCTCCAATGAATTCGTAGCGGCTCGGCTAGCACTCGGATTGTGCAAATAAAAAACCGACGCAAGCAATTCCTGCGACGAAAGCGTCTGAATGAATGGTCGTTACGGATCAATGACAGCAGACATGCTGTTGCCCGACATGCAGAGCATGCCGGGCCCACGCATCACTTGCTTTGATATTCGTACTGGTAGTAACCGTATTCGCTATAGTTCGACGCCTTGCGAATCACGGCGTTGAAGATCACGCCCTTGACCAGCAGGCCGTTCTGCTCGAGACGGCGCTTTGCAAACTCGATTTCCTTGACCCCGTTCAGGCCGTAGCGAGTCACCATTAACGTGGTCCCTGCCTGGCTGCCGACGAGGGCGGCATCGGTAACGGCGAGGATCGGTGGGGTGTCGAAAATCACCAGGTCATACATGCTGCTGATTTCCTTGACGAAGCGAGAGAAATTCTCGTGCATCAACAGCTCTGACGGGTTTGGCGGCACCTGGCCGTGAGCAATCACGTGCAGGTTGTTCAATTGAGTTTTCTGGATGGCGTCGAACAGAGTGATGCGGCCCGACAGGATATCCGAAAGCCCTTTTTCACCTTGGCAGCGCATGACCTTGTGCAGGTAACCCTTACGCATGTCGGCGTCTACCAGAAGAACCTTCTTGCCGGACTGCGCAATCACCGCAGCGAGGTTGCTAGTCACGAATGACTTACCCACTGCCGGGCTGGGTCCGGTGATCATTAGGATGTTGTTCTTCGCCTCGATCATGGCGAAGTGCAGGCTGGTGCGCAGGCTGCGCATGGCTTCAGTCGCCAGATCAGCCGGATCATTGATCGACAGCAAATACGAGGCGTTGCTCTTGTCACGCTTGAAGTTGGCCAGTCGCTTTTCCAGCAGGCCCTGTTTCTCGCTGAAGGGGATTGCCGCGTAAACGGGGATGCCGACGCGCTCGATTTCTTCCGGGTTCTCCACGCCGCGCTTGAGCGCTTCGCGGATGTAGACGAACGCTACCGCAAGTATCCCGCCGAGCAGGGTGGCGACGATCACGATCAACGGCTTGTTCGGCTTCACTGGATCGTCGATGTCCGCAGCCGCGTGGTCGACGATATGGACGTTGCCCACGGTGCCGGCACGGATGATGTCCAGTTCCTGAGTCTTATTCAGCAACATGGCATAGGTTTCGGACGACACCTCGACGTCACGGTTCAGGCGCAGCAGCTCCTGCTGGGTCGAGGGCAGGGTGCCGATCTGCTTCTCCAGTTCAGCCTTCTGCGTCTGCAGTTGATTGATCTGGTTCATCAACGCCTGGAAGTTCGGATGCTGCCGGGTGAAGCGTCGCTCCATCTCTGTGCGCTTGAGGTTCTGCTCGGAAATTTGCTTTTCCAGATCGACAATCCGATCAAGTACCGACTGGGTCTCGGCTGAAATGTCCACGGAACGATTGCCGGTCTGGTATTTGTTCAGCGCCGTCTGTGCGGCATCGAGCTTTCTGCGAACTTCCGGTACTTGCTCGCTGAGGAATTCCAGGCTCTGGGTCGCTTCCGCGGCATTGCGTGCGACGTTCTGGTCAACATAGCGCTGGGCTACTTCTTCCAGTACCAGAATGGCCTTTTCTGGATCGGCATCCTCCAGCGTCACGTTGACAATACCGGACTGCTTACCTCGTTCACCCGCTGCGAGGCGCTCCTGATAACTTTCGGTAGTGGCGTAGGTGCGGTTCTTAGTCACGCTGAACGTTGTACCCGGACGGGCATTGAGCTCGGCGACGGTGATGCCGTATTCCGGTGTTTCAACCGGCTCGCCAACCACGCCCTGAGCAACCACCTCACCGTCGGGATCACGCAGGATGAAGCCATTGTTCTCCGCGGCTTCCAGCGTAAGTTCTTCGCCATGCATCTGGTCCGGCACGATCAGTTGAGTGACGCGCAGGGACTCGCCGCCCCAGGCGTAAGATTCGAAACCGTCCGGGAACCAGCCCAGCTCACCTTCCTCTGTTGGTTCGAAGCGGCGATAGACATAGCCACCTATCAATGGGAAGTGGTGAGGCTCAATGATGATGTCGAGATTCAGTGCTTCCACCGCGCCGCCGACAACGGAGCGCGATTTGAGCAGCGCAATTTCTGTTTGCGCCGGGGAAACTGCCGGAGCAGCGCCCACCACATCGGTAAGGCTCGGCAGACCGTTTTTGGGCTCGATCTGGATCATTGCGCTGGCCAGATACACCGGGGTGGCGAGGAGTGCATAGGCAACGCCCAACGCCGCGAAGAAACCGGTTATGGTGAGAATCAGGGCCCGATTATTGAGGAATGTGTCAAAGAGGTGGGCCAGATCAATGTCCTTATCCTCTTTGGTTTCATAGATGGGTCGGGGCATGGTTGTCATTGAAGTTCCTTCTTCTTATTTCAGGTAAGGAAGCCAGCTTTCGACGGACTGTGTCAGAAGGCTGTGAACGTGTTCGAATGCGGGCTTGGATTGACGAAACGGATCGGGTATTTCCATGTCGTCCAGCCATTTGCCCATCAGAAAGGTCTTGCCGTGTACTTCGGGCGCTATCTGGCGGATGTGCTGGATATGGCTCTGCTCCATGGCGAGAATCAGATCCGCCCGGTGCAGCATGTCGCTATCGACCTGCCGGGCACGATGGGCCGTGTGTGCCAACCCGTGGTCCTGTAGCACCTCATGTGCGTTCTTATCCATTGGATTGCCTACTAATGCACCTATGCCTGCCGAACTGATCGCCAAGCCTTTTCCCTGAAGTCTGTGGATCAACAATGCTTCGGCCGCTGGGCTTCTGCAGACGTTGCCGACACAGACGATCAATATGTTCTGGAACATGTCGCTCAGCCTCGCAGCACGGAATGCGTGGGCGGGTTGGCGTGCTTAACGCAGAACGCAAATCTGATATTGGCTCGCTTCATTAGTTCAATCTTCCTGCTGCGCTCACGCATGAGTTTGTTTGTCGCTGTGATGGGGCTGGTCAATGCGTGCGGCAGTCAGTAGACGTCCCTGTTGAACAGCAGAGCGGGGATGGTCCGAGCGAGGATGTAAATGTCGAACCAGACCGACCAGCGCTCGATGTAGTCCAGATCGAACTCGACGCGCTTCTCGATCTTTTCGAGAGTGTCGGTCTCGCCGCGGTAACCATTGATCTGTGCCCAGCCGGTGATGCCCGGCTTGACGCGATGGCGCGCGGAGTATTCTGAAACGGCATCTTCGAACAGCACGCCAGCGGCTTTGGTGGCGGTCGCATGGGGGCGCGGGCCGACCATCGACATGCTGCCGAGGAACACGTTTAACAATTGTGGCAACTCGTCGAGGCTGGTTTTGCGGATGAAACGGCCAACACGGGTGATGCGATCGTCGCCTCGGGTTGTCTGGCGTTCGGCATTGGCGTCGGACTTGGCGTGATACATCGAACGGAACTTGAAGACCTCGATCAGCCTGTTGTTGTAGCCGTAGCGCTTCTGCTTGAACAGCACAGGGCCGGGCGAGTCGAGCTTGATCGCCAGTGCCAATAGAAGCATCACCGGAGCGGCGGCGAGCAAGGCCAAGCTGGAAAGAATGATGTCTTCGATACGCTGGAACATCGGCGACCAGCCACGCAAGGGCAGGTCGGAAGCGATGAGCGTAGGCAGGCCGCCAACTTCAGTGATGCGCTTGTTGGCATGACGGAAGGCGACCATGTCCGGAACCAGCAGTACGTTGACTGGCAGCTTGCGCAGCTCATTGATCACCTGGCCGATACGGCTGTCGGCGAACCAGGGCAGGGCGACCAGCACCTGAGTGACCTTTTCTTCACGGATCATCTGTTCCAGGTCGCGTGTATTGCCAAGCAGCGGCAGGTCGGCGAGCGTCTTTGGCAGGCGCTCCAGGCGATCATCGATGAAGCCGAGCACGCCCGTGCGAATGTCGCGGTGATGGGCCAGGTACTCGGCGACACGCACGCCATTATCAGTGCCACCAAGTATGACGGCGTTCTGCAAATACACGCCTTTCGCCATCAGGCGGCGAAACAGGGCAAGCATCATCAGGCGCTCGGCGCCGAACAGGACGATGCTAGTGACGAACCAGAAGGTCAGATGCTTGGCTTCCAGATAGCTGAACATCCCCAAGCCCTGATGCATGAAAATCAGCAGGCTGAACGCCGCGGCCCAGGCCACCAGCATGGTGCGAAAGCGCAGCAGCGTGCTGAACACTTCCTCGCTATAGATACCGACCGATTGGAAAATGACTACGCTGATGACGCCAAAGAACATTAGGAACGTGCTGAATGTCCCACCTCCAACAGGCAGGCCGAGCGGCAAAAACAGCAACAGTAAAACCCCTGGCAATACCGCAGTCAGCCCATGAATCAGGCGAACACTGGCAAGAAAATAATCAACGAAACTGGG
Organism: Stutzerimonas stutzeri; assembly: GCF_024448715.1. Taxonomy (GTDB): domain Bacteria; phylum Pseudomonadota; class Gammaproteobacteria; order Pseudomonadales; family Pseudomonadaceae; genus Stutzerimonas; species Stutzerimonas stutzeri_AR. The sequence continues at coordinate 77,570 of NZ_JAMOHZ010000003.1, read as the reverse complement.
GTGGGCGTATTCAAGGGTTCCAACGGACTGTAAGCGCATACAAGGCTCCTTCCTTCGGCTATTGCTAGCTCATACTCGTTTTGTCGCCGCGATCCGCGGTTCTGATGGCAGGCCGCTATCGCAACCTTCAACTGGACAACTGCTCCGACCGCCTGCCAAGGAATGAGTTCATCGATAGGAAGCAAAGTGGCAACTAGCCGACAAGGATTAAATTGACTGGATAACCTGCTGATTTAGCTAAATAAAAACTATTCGTAAACATTGGATCGGGCCTTTTTGGCTGCGCGCCTCTGACAGGTGGTCGATACGCCTATGGCTTTGGCTTAAGCCGTCTTGGCGTCTGGCCCACAACTTTCCTGGGCATAGGCAGGTCTATTGCCGGATACCGAAATGGAAGCGATTGGCATGAAAGAATCCAAAGCGTTGCTGGTCCTTCACGGGAAGCAGGCGCTCAACGATGAAGTGCGTTCGGCTGTCAGCGAATGGCGCCGGATTGGAAAAGAGCTGGCCGTGCGGGTGACATGGGAACCTGGCGACGCCGGGCGTCTGGTACAGGAGGCATTAGCGGCTGGATATCGGACGCTGGTTGCCGGCGGTGGCGACGGCACGCTGCGCGAAGTCGCGTTGGCGCTACTGGAGAGCGGCGTCGATGCGAGCCTGGCATTGCTGCCGCTTGGTACCGCCAATGACTTCGCGCATGCCGCCGAGATCCCGCTGGAACCCTTCGATGCTCTGACGCTGCTCGATCGGGACCCTGTGCTGGTCGATGTCGGCGAAATGAACGGTGAGCCTTTTCTCAACATGGCGACCGGTGGCTTTGGCTCTAAAGTGACGGCCACCACATCGGAGGAGTTGAAAAAGGTTCTGGGGGGGGGCGCTTACCTGCTGACCGGCTTGTCCCGGTTCAGCGAATTGCACGCTGCTTGGGGACGCTTTGTCGGGCCTGACTTCGCCTGGGAGGGCGATTTCCTTGCATTGGGTATCGGCAATGGGCGTCAGTCGGGCGGCGGGCAGCTACTGTGCCCACAAGCTTCGGTCGATGACGGACTGCTCGATTTATGCATCGTCCCGGCACCGGCCGATACCGTGGGAACCTTGGGGACTTTGCTGAGCGGCGGCCTTCTGGGGATCGACACCGTTTCGGTCAAGGCGCGTGTGCCATGGCTCGAAGTCGAGGCGCCGCGTGAGATCGACATCAATCTTGACGGTGAGCCCACTGCAGCGAAGCGCATGCGTTTTTCGGTGCGGCCCAAGGCGCTACGGCTGCATCTTCCCCCAGACAGTCCGTTGCTGCGTGGCGAGCCACTGATTGCAAAATGATGCGACAACCCGGTAAGACGCAGGGCCGGCCGGGATTGTGTCGCACCGCTGATCGACCGGGTTGCTTGGTCCCATAAATAATTGTGCTGCCGGATAAAGCGTAGGGCCTTGCGGCCGATAGCCACCTTAGTCGTTTAGACCCGTAGTCCCGTAATCACCAAGGAGCCCGCAATGGCCGGCATTCTAGAATCAGTCGATCAACGCACCCGATTGGTGGGGCAGAATCGCCTGGAAATCCTCATGTTCAGGCTCTCCGGCCGTCAGCAATTCGCAATCAACGTCTTCAAGGTGCAGGAGGTGGTGCAGCTGCCAAAGATGACGTTAATGCCGCACCGCCACGGTTCGGTCTGCGGTGTGATCAATCTGCGTGGGCAGACGCTGCCGGTTATCGACTTGTCGCGTGCCATCGGGCTGCGTCCGTTGGTTCCGGATGAGCGCAGCACCATCATCGTGACCGAGTACAACCGATCGATTCAGGCTTTTCTGGTCGGCGGCGTCGACCGCATCCTCAACCTCAACTGGGAAGAGGTATTGCCTCCGCCAGTGACAGCGGGACGCCAGCATTACTTGACGGCGATCACCAAGGTTGACAATCAACTGGTCGAAGTCATCGACGTGGAAAAAGTGCTCGCTGAGATCGTTCCATACAACACCAGTATCGCGCCAGAACGCTTGACGGACCCGGTGCTCGAACGCGCCAGAGGTCGCGAAGTGCTCTGTGTCGACGATTCAACGGTCGCGTTGGCACAACTGCGCGAGACCCTGAGCCAACTCGGCATCGCAGTGCATTCAGCCAGCGACGGCATGAAGGGCTTGAACAAGCTCAAGGCCTGGGCCGATGCCGGTGAGGTGGTCACCGACCGCCTGCTGATGGTATTCACCGATGCCGAAATGCCGGAAATGGACGGCTACCGGCTCACCACCGAAATCCGTAACGACCCGCGTCTGCGTGATCTTTATGTGGTGTTGCATACCTCTCTTTCCGGTAGCTTCAATCTGGCAATGGTGCAAAAAGTCGGCTGCGATAACTTTCTTTCTAAGTTTCAGCCAGAGAAACTGGTGGACGTCATTCGCGAGCGTCTGTTGCTGGACGAAACTCGCTGACCCAGCCCATCCGATCGAGGCACCTGCATGCACCTTTCCTCGTTGTATCGTTTTCCACTCAAATCCGGTTCCGCTGAATTGCTTGATGAGGGAAGGTGCGACGAGCTCGGTCTGAGTGGCGACCGCCGCTGGATGGTGGTGGAAGCTGCAACCGGAAAATTTCTGACGCAGCGGGCATTGCCGCAGATGACGCTGCTGCATGCCCGCTGGCAGGGAGAAACGGCATTGTTGTTGAGTGCGTCCGGCATGGACGATCTGCTGGTCCCGGTTCCCGACTCGGCGAGCATTGCTCGTGGGGTGCTGGTCTGGCGTGAAAGCCTGCAGGTTCCTGATGCTGGCGACGCGGCGGCCGCTTGGCTGACTCGCATGCTCGACCGCCCGTGTCGGCTGGTATACCTACCGGCTAACCAGGGTATTCAAGTCGATCAGGACTATGCTCGTCTTGGCGAGCGGACGACGTTCAGTGATGGCTTCCCATTTCTACTGATCGGTCAGGCATCGCTCGATGATCTTTCCGCCCGGGTAGGGCGGTTGTTCGACATGCGCCGGTTTCGGCCAAATCTAGTGATCTCCGATGCTGCGCCATACGCGGAGGATGGCTGGCGTCGTATCCGCATAGGCGAGATTGAATTTCGGGTGGTCAAGCCTTGCTCGCGCTGCATCATCCCGACCATCGATCCGCTCAATGCAGAGCGCAGTCCGGACCGTGAGCCGCTGGCCACGTTGATGAGCTACCGCAAGGGTGAGGGCGGTGTGTTCTTTGGCCAGAACCTGATCGCCGAGGGCATCGGCGAGTTGAAGGTCGGTATGCCGGTAGAGGTGCTCGAATAGCGCCGGTCGCTCAGCAGAACTGACTGTACCAAGCGTGACCCGACGGCGGAGCTGCTAGCTTCCGCCCCGTAAAGCGTTAGGCCTGGGCCAGCCATCCGATCAATTCATGGAACGGGGCGGGCGGTGCAGGGGTTCGACGCATCATTGACCATCGAAGTAGCGCTCGTGCCACTCGACCAATGACTGTGGTGCGTTGAGCTTCTGCCCGTAAATGACCGCATAGGTCAGTACGTTCTGCACGTACTGGCGGGTTTCATCGAACGGGATGTTTTCGACCCAGACGTCGAAGGGCAAATGCTCGGCGTTTTTCAACCATTGCCGGACGCGGCCAGGCCCGGCGTTATAGGCAGCCGAGGCCAACACCCGATTGCCATTGAACTGACCGTAAATTTGGCTGAGGTAGGCCGCACCCAACTGGATGTTGACGTTAGGATTGAGCACCTGCCGCGGTGATGACAGCGGGATGTCGAAGCGCTTGGCGGTCTCCTTTGCAGTGGCCGGCATTAATTGCATCAGCCCTGTGGCGCCGACAGGGGATCGTGCATCAGCCATGAACCCGCTTTCCTGACGGGTGATGGCAAATACCCAGCTCGGATGAATCTCCCGCGCTTTTGCGGCATTTACTATGCTGCTGCGATGGGCCATGGGAAAGCGGATATCCAGATCGTCCCAGTATTTCGCCTGGCTGATGGTACGGATTGCCGGGAAGAACCACTCCATCTCATAGGCCAGGCGCGCCTGGGCGACCAGTTCGTCGCGGCTGAACAAACGGCTGACGTGATACCACTCGCGACGACCGTCGACGATTTGCCCGCGGGCATGAAATTCCATGGCGCGACGAATGCCCGCGGTATTGCGGACCTTCTGCACCAGCTTCGGACCGAGCGCCAGTGGCTGGTGGTTAAGCTTGTAGGGTGCCTGAATGCGGTCCGCAGCAAGGAATCCGTAAAAGTCCCGCTCGCTGGCAACCGGCTGGTATAGCTGGGCAGCCTGCTTGCTGTTGGGCTGCGCCAGCTCCAGGCTTCGCGCCTTCCAGTAGCGCCAACGGTTGCTGCTGGCGAGTTCTTCGGGGAATCGCTGAGTCAGCGCGTAGACATCATCCCAGCGTCCCAAACGTAACAGCAGGCGAGCACGCCATTCACTGACGGTGTTGTCGCGTAGCTCCGGGTCATACTCAGCCATTACTTTCAGCGCGCGCGCGTCGAAGCGTTTGGCCAGGGTGAGGCCGATCTGTCGGGCGATCGCGACTTTCTCGTCCGCCGAAAACGACATGCGTCTGGCATAACTGTCGAGCAGTTCGAGCGCCTGTTCCGGATCCTTGCGCGCCAGCCGGCGCAGACCAATCGAGACGATATCGCCCATGGCTGGGGTGGCCGGCGTGAAACGATCCGGGTGACTGAGCATTTGCGGCTTCTGCGCGACACCGATGAGCAATTCGCCCTGCTTTTTCAGTGTCGGCAGGTTTTTCACCAGGAAGTTGGCCAGGCCGTAATTACCGCTCTCGACCGCAAGCTTGGCGCGTTTCCAGCGCAATTCCTCGGTGAGCTGTCCCGCGTCCGCCCAGCGTTCGAATAGAGCATCGCAGGCGTTGTGCTGCGACTTGCCGACCAGCCAGAGCCGCTCGGCCGTCTCATAGCCCTGCTGTGTTTGGCCGCTGCTTAGTTGGTACTGGCCGAACAGGCAATCGAGCTCAGCGAAATTCATTTTCGGATCGTAATGCGCGACGAATGGACGCCAATCACCGCGAGCAGCCAGTAGTCGCAGCCAGCGCAGCTTCATCCAGCTGGCCTGAGGCAGGTCGCCATGTTCGGCGAGAAATTTCTCGACTTCGTCATTGCTGGCGGTCTTGAGACGTGCCGTCAACTCGTCGTAAGCCAGGTAAGGTTCGAGCGGATAATCCCGAAGCGCGCTGGCGTAGCGACGGTACGGCCCACTGTCGCCCTTGGCCAAGGCCCGCTTGGCCTCGTCGTAGTATTGACGTTGCTGTTGGAGGCTGGCGGCTTGAGTGGTTTCGAGAGTGAGAGCAGTGAACAGCAGGTAAAAACAAATACAGGAGAGTCGACCGCGCATGAGACTTCCGAAGACGGGGACAGGGGGATTTCGGCTAGCTTAGCGCGGCCCATCGGGCAGTTAAAATGCGGATTAAGCTCTTGAGCCAAACAAAGGGAGACTTCCGACGAACGTACATCAGAACAGGCGCAACAGCTCTGGATGGCGCCCTGAACAGCGACGAACGGTCGTGTTCGAAACGTACAAACTGGCCGGCCTCAGGCGTTCGGTAGCGCCCGGCTGATAGGCGCCTTCTGCTAGACTGCGCGCCCTGTTTTCCGGAGGTAATCATGACCCTGCTCAAGTTGACCGATGTGTCCCTCGCCTATGGCAACAATCCATTGCTCGATGGAGTGTCCTGGCAGATTGCGCGGGGTGAGCGGGTTTGCATCATCGGCCGCAACGGGACCGGTAAATCCAGCATGCTGAGCCTGGTCAAGGGTAGCCAGTTGCCGGACGATGGCGAGATCTGGCGCGCGCCGGGTCTGAAGATCGGCGAGCTACCCCAGGAGCTCCCACTTGCCGACGCGCGCACCGTATTCGACGTGGTGGCCGAAGGGCTGTCTGGGGTCGGACAATTGCTTGCTGATTACCATCACCTGAGCCAGAACATCCAGAACGAAGCCGATCTGGACAAGCTCATGCATGTCCAACAGGAACTCGAAGCGAAGGACGGTTGGCGCCTGCAGCAGTTAGTCGACAGTACCCTGAGCCGCTTGCAGCTACCGGCCGATAAAACCCTGGCCGAGCTTTCCGGCGGATGGCGCCGACGCGTCCTGCTCGCTCAGGCGCTGGTATCCGAGCCCGATCTGCTGTTGCTGGACGAGCCGACCAACCATCTGGATATCGGCGCCATCGCCTGGCTGGAAGAGGCGCTGACCGGCTTCAATGGCGCTGTACTGTTCATTACTCACGATCGCGCGTTCTTGCAGAATCTGGCGACCCGCATTCTTGAGCTGGATCGTGGCCACATGATCGACTGGAATGGCGATTACGCCAGCTTCCTGGTGCACAAGGAGCAGCAGATGGCGGCCGAAGAGACCGCCAATGCGCTATTTGACAAGAAGCTTGCCCAGGAGGAAGTGTGGATTCGCCAGGGCATCAAGGCCCGCCGCACCCGCAACGAAGGACGCGTCCGCGCGCTGAAAGCATTGCGTGCTGAGCGTAGCGAGCGCCGTGAACATCAGGGCAAGGCCAATATCCAGATCGATGCGGCGGAGAAGTCCGGCAAACAGGTAATCGTCGTCGAGCATGCGAGCTTCGGTCATCCCGGTGGGGAGCTGCTCATCCGGGACTTCTCAATGGTGCTGCAGCGCGGCGACCGTATCGGTTTGCTTGGTGCCAACGGAACCGGCAAGACAACGTTGCTCAAACTATTGCTCGGCGATCTGCAGCCTACCAGCGGTACAGTCGAGGCCGGCACCAAGCTTGAAGTGGCGTATTTCGACCAATTGCGTCACCAACTGGAGCTGGAAAAGACCGTCATCGATAACGTTGCCGAGGGCCGCGACTTCATCACCATCGATGGTCAGAATCGCCATGTTCTCAGTTATCTCGGTGACTTCCTGTTCAGCCCGCAACGTGCGCGCACCCCAGTCAAGGCGCTGTCTGGCGGCGAACGGGCACGGCTCTTGCTCGCCAAGCTGTTCAGCAAGCCTGCCAACCTGCTGGTGCTCGACGAACCGACCAACGATCTCGACGTGGAAACCCTCGAACTTCTGGAAGAGGTACTGCTCGGTTTCCAGGGTACGGTGTTGATGGTCAGTCACGACCGGGCATTCCTCGATAACGTGGTCACCAGCACCTTGGTGTTCGAAGGTGGCGGGCTTGTCCGTGAGTATGTGGGCGGGTATCAGGACTGGCTGCGCCAGGGCGGTACGGCAAAGCTGCTCGGCGTAGCGGAGACGAAGGAAGCGAAAGCCGAAACGCCGAAAAGCAAACCGGCGACGCAAGCGATCGCCGAACCCGCACCGGCAAAGAAGAAGCTCAGCTACAAAGTGCAGCGCGAATTGGAGGCGCTCCCAGGAAAAATAGACGCAGTCGAAAAAAACATTGCCGCCTTGCAAGCGGAAATTGCGCAACCGACGTTCTATCAGCAGACTGCCGAGCGTACTGGCGAAACGGTAGCTCGCCTTGAAGCACTGCAGAAGGAGCTCGACGAATTTCTAGAGCGCTGGGCCGAGCTGGAAGAATGAACGAGCAACCGTGGCCTGGCTCGCCACGGTTCAGCGCCGCACCTGCCTCTTGGTGCAGCGCGTAAAGTAACTCCGCAGCATCTACGCAGCGTGACGCGGGACCGTCACGAAAACCCCAACTACATCTGTCAGCACTCTACGATGGAGCATAGATGGCAATTGATTACCGCATCGTCCTCGACGACGAGCACGAGTTCAGCTACCGGATCGAGCTGGACCGCGCCTACGATCACGAGGCAGCCATGCAGGCGCCCAGATGGACGCGCCTCGATCACCAGCAGTGCAACAACTGTCCGCTGAGCCGGGACAACTTCACCCATTGCCCCGCTGCGGTAGATCTACACCGTGTAATCGAGGATTTCCAAGGTCTGCCAGCCGTTAAGAAAGCGCAGGTGCGTGTACGCACGCCGGAGCGCGAGTACAACAAGCTGGTGGGGCTGGAGGAAGGGTTACGAGCGTTGCTCGGCGTAATCATGGCTACCAGTGCCTGTCCGGTCCTGGGCAAGCTCAAGCCAATGGCGCATCAGCATCTGCCGTTCGCCAGCAATCAGGAATTCGTGCTGCGGGCGGTATCGCTTTACCTGGCCCGGCAGTACTTCAACCTGCGCGAAGGACGGCATGCCGATTGGGAGCTGCGCGGATTGGTACGTTCGTTCCAGCAACTGCAACTGGTTAATCAGGCGTTCTGGCAGCGTATTCACGATACTTGCCATGGCGACTCGAATCTGAAGGCCTTTCTGACCTTCTTCTCCATGGCATCGAGCCTGACCTATTCGCTGGAAACCCAGCTGCAAAAAATCAGGCCATTGGTGATGAGCGCTGGCGAGGGCGCGGAAATGGCCTGAGCCGCTCAGGCTCAGGCGCTCGTATCGGGCTATTCGGGTTTCTTCAAGCGTACCGCGAGAACGTCACATGGCGCTCCGTGGAGAATGTCGTTGGCGGTGGAGCCGAGCAGCAATGACAACCCGTGGCGGCCGTGGCTGCCGACCACGACCAGATCGCAACCCTGCTCCTTGGCCAGGCGGTGAATTTCCTGACGCGGTTGGCCATATGCGAGGTGCCGTTGTTCTGCGGTCAGGCTGGGATAGCGATCGGCGAAATCAGTCAAGCGCTCCCGGGCTTGATCGAATTGCTGTTGCTGGAGCATCGACAGATCCATCGGAACATCGCCGCCAAACGCCATGGCCATGGGTTCGATGACATGGACCAGCGCCAGTTTCGCACCGCTGGCTGTCGCCAGCGCCTGAGCGCGCGCTACGACCGGATGGCATTCGTCGTTCAAGTCAGTGGCGACCAGAATATGCTGGTAGGTCATGATTGCTCTCCTAAATGTGTCAGATGCGACAAGTATGGCTTCTTGACGCGCAATTGGGGGCTGATGGCCCTTTTTGTTTTCAGCGTTTATACGGCGTTGAATGCATCATGACCAGCGTGTCATCACATCGCTTGCTGGCAGTCAGCAGGCTCGTGGCTGTTATCATGCGCGGCGTCAAGCGCCGGTGTGCGCGTCCGGCCTATACAAGAGATCGTCATGTTCCTACTCGCTAATGAATACCTGCTCGCCTGGACAGCCTATGGGGTTGCCGCGCTGGGTTGTTTGCTGGTGTGGTTCCGCATTACCCGACCCATGTGGCGGTGGCTGCGCGAGCCGCTGCGATTGCTTGTTGCCGTGCTGCTGTTGACGCCGACTATCGTCGACCCTGCGAAAGAGCTGTTCGCCCCGGCAGTGGCAGTTACCGCACTTGATGTGCTGTTCAATGTCGGCAATAACGCTTGGCGCGCGGTGGCTGATCTGGCGCTCTATGGTCTGATCGCATTCGCACTATACGCAGCGCTGGTGGCAGTGCGCTGGCCAATCGAGCGGCGGCGCAAACAGCGACGTGCGGAGTCGGCGTCCGGTAAGGATCCGCGTACCCTACGCGAGCGACTGGAGGACGACGAGGACGACGATTACCGTCCCGTAGGCCGCTACCAGACGCGGACCGAACCCAGGCTGTGATGTGAAACCATGGTCTGAATGCCATAAGACGCTGCGGAGATCGCGCATGTGTGAACTGCTCGGCATGAGCGCCAACGTACCCACTGATATCCATTTCAGCTTCACCGGACTGATGCAGCGCGGCGGTCGCACCGGGCCGCATAAGGATGGCTGGGGTATCGCGTTCTACGAAGGCCGCGGTTTGCGCTTGTTTCAGGACCCTGTAGCCAGTTGCGAATCGGAAGTGGCGAAGATGGTCCAGCATTATCTGATCAAGAGCCAGGTCGTGATCGGTCATATCCGTCATGCCAACGTCGGCAAGGTTGCGCTGGTCAATACCCATCCATTCGTACGCGAACTGTGGGGGCAGCACTGGTGCTTCGCGCACAACGGTCAGCTCGCAGATTTCAACCCGGCGCTTGGGTTTTACCGACCGGTCGGCGACACGGACAGCGAAGCGGCGTTCTGTGATCTGCTCAACCGTGTACGCACCGATTTCCCCGAGCGTGTCAGCGCCGAAGACCTGCTGCCTCGTTTGCTCGATGCCTGCTCCGGCTATCGTGCGAAAGGGGTTTTCAATTGTCTGCTGAGCAACGGGGAATGGTTATTCAGCTTCTGCACCACCAAACTCGCACAAATAACACGCCGTGCGCCTTTCGGCCCAGCGCAGCTGAAGGACGCCGAGTTGACCGTTGATTTCACCGCCGAGACCACGCCGAACGACGTGGTGACCGTACTGGCTACCGAGCCTTTGACCGATAACGAGCAGTGGGACGTCCATCAGCCAGGCGAATGGACGCTCTGGCGACTTGGCGAATGCGTCGCGCGCGGGCAGGTGCAGTGATGCTGAGAAGCTATCTGCGATTGACCCTGTTTGCCCTTGGCTTGCTGGTCGGTATCCAGGTGCCGGGGTTCATCGATGCATACGGGAACCACGTTGAGGCTCGTCGGCTCGAGGCTCAGCAAGGTCTGGTAGGTTTCCAGGACACCGCCGGGCGTTTCTTCGAGGGCAATTTGAATGCGTTGGTGGAGCACTATCGCGGCAGTGACGATCCGGTTATACAAAGTGATGCGCGCAGTGTTGCGGCGCTCGTCGAGCGAGCACGGTTACTCGATCGCGAATGGCGGATCATGCAAGGACCTTGGTATGCGCGCGCCTGGCATGTGCTGATTGGTGCCGATCAAAGCTTGAGAGGGCAGGTCTGGAGCAGCTATCGCTTCCAGGTGATGTTGGCGCCGGAGGCGATCACCTGGGGCCTGAGCTGCGCTCTTCTTCTGGCCTGGATTGCCGAAAGTATCTTCGTACTGACTCGCCGGACGTTGTTTCCGCAGCGCCGCCGACGCCAGCGGCGCACCGCTCAGGTAGTTTCGTCCAGCAAGCGACCCGAGTAGGTCTCTGTTCGGGCAGGTCGGCGATCTGCTGCAGTACGCCCATAAGATCAATCCAGCCCAGGTGATCTGACTGGCAGCCAGCCACCGAATACCTCTCGGCAAGCTGTAACCACGGCCGAGGGGTAAGTCGTAGAAGCGCCCAGCGGTTCAGTCGGGCTTGCAGCTATTTAGCTAGAAACTTCATCCCTTCTTCCAGCCCGCTCAATGTCAGGGGATACATGCGGTCCTCAACCAGCTCACGGATGATTCCGGTGGATGAGGTGTAGCCCCAAGTGTCTTTCGGGTAAGGGTTGATCCAGATGAGCTTTTTGTACTTTTCCATAAAGCGCTGCATCCAGACGTAGCCTGCTTCCTCATTCCAGTGTTCGACACTGCCGCCGGGCTGGGTAACTTCGTATGGGGCCATCGCGGCGTCGCCTACGAACACCACCTTGTAGTCGGCGCCGTACTTGTGCAGTAGGTCGAGCGTTGAGGTGCGCTCGGAGGTACGGCGGAAGTTGTTCTTCCAGACCGACTCGTAGATGAAATTATGGAAATAGAAATACTCCAGATGCTTGAACTCGGTCTTGCAGGCCGAGAACAGCTCTTCGCATACCTTGACGTGAGCGTCCATGGAGCCGCCGATATCGAACAGGATCAGCAGCTTCACCGCGTTGCGCCGCTCTGGGCGCATCTGAATATTCAGCAAGCCGCCGTCGCGGGCGGTGTGGTCGATGGTGCCGTCAAGGTCCAGCTCGTCCTGCGCGCCCTGGCGGGCGAACTTGCGTAGGCGGCGTAGGGCGACCTTGATATTGCGTGTGCCCAGTTCGACCTGATCGTCGAGGTTCTTGTACTCGCGCTGGTCCCAGACCTTCACCGCCTTGCCCTGGCGCTTGCCGGCGTCACCGATGCGGATACCTTCGGGATTGTAACCGCCCGAGCCGAAGGGGCTGGTGCCGCCGGTGCCGATCCACTTGTTGCCACCGGCATGCTTTTCCTTCTGTTCTTCCAGGCGCTTCTTGAACTCCTCGATCAGCTTGTCGAGCCCGCCGAGGGACTCGATCTTGGCGCGCTCCTCGTCGCTCAACGAACGCTCAAATTCCTTGCGCAGCCACTCCTCCGGAATCAGCGCCTCAATGTGCTGATTGAGGTTTTCCAGCCCTTTGAAGTAGGCGCCGAATGCCCGGTCGAACTTATCGAAGTGGCGCTCATCCTTGACCAGGATAGCCCTCGACAAATAGTAGAACTCGTCCATGTCGGCAAAAATCACGTTGTGTTTCAACGCGTTGATCAGATCGAGCAACTCGCGTACCGACACCGGCACCTTTGCAGCGCGCATCTCATTGAACAGCCCAAGCAGCATGGCAAAACCTCAGGAGGTGCCGTCGTGGCAGCACCATTACGTTTGATAATCAGCGGTCTTCGTCGTGTTCGGCGAGCCCATCGCGGATCTCATACCAGTCAGCCTTGGAGCCGACGAAGATATGTTCCTGCGGCGGAACCGGCAGCGGCGAGTCGAGCGTACCGGCCGCGACGCCGACCTCGTGCTCGCGATTGTCGACGAACTGCAGATTGGAGCCGCAGCGAATACAGAACGTCCGCGTCACATGTTCAGAAGAGTGATAGACGCCCAACTGGTCCTTGCCTGAGAGAAAGTGAAACGCATCCAGCGGCACGCTTGCATAGGTGGCGAATGCTGCGCCGTGTGCCTTGCGGCACATCTTGCAGTGGCAGTGAGTCAATTCGTCTATCGGGGCATCGATGCGATACCGCACGACACCGCAGAGGCAACTACCGGTATGCGTTTGCATGGCTCTTCTCCAGTAATGTGACGCAGCGGCTCCGTCTGAAGCCGCCGCCGTTCAGCGACTGGCGCGACGACTCATGAACGCCAGACGTTCAAGCAATTGCACGTCCTGCTCGTTCTTCACCAATGCTCCGGCCAGCGGCGGGATGGCCTTGGTCGGATCGCGTTCGCGCAGTACGGCTTCGCCGATATTGTCGGCCATCAGCAGCTTCAGCCAGTCGACCAGCTCACTGGTGGATGGCTTCTTCTTCAAGCCCGGCACCTTGCGGACATCGAAGAACACATCGAGGGCTTCGGCCACCAAATCCTTCTTGATGTTCGGGTAATGCACGTCGACGATCTTCTGCAGCGTTTCACGATCCGGGAATGCGATGTAGTGGAAGAAGCAACGGCGCAGGAAAGCGTCAGGCAGTTCCTTCTCGTTGTTCGAGGTGATGATGATGATCGGCCGCTGCTTGGCCTTGATGGTTTCGTTGGTCTCGTAGACATAGAACTCCATCTTGTCGAGTTCCTGAAGCAGGTCGTTAGGGAACTCGATGTCGGCCTTATCGATTTCATCGATCAGCAGGATGACGCGCTGCTCGGATTCGAAGGCCTCCCACAACTTGCCTTTCTTGATGTAGTTGCGCACGTCATGTACGCGGTCCGAATCCAGCTGCGAATCTCGCAGCCGGCTCACCGCATCGTATTCATATAGCCCTTGATGCGCCTTGGTGGTGGACTTGATGTGCCAGGTGATCAATTTTGCGCCGAAGGACTCGGCCAATTGCTCGGCAAGCATGGTCTTGCCGGTGCCCGGCTCACCCTTGACCAGCAGAGGGCGCTCCAGCGTGATGGCGGCATTGACGGCAAGTTTCAAGTCGTCGGTGGCGACGTAGGACTGGGTGCCTTCGAACTTCATCGGGATTTCCTTGATCGGGCCTGGCACGCAGGCGCTTCATGTTTTGGTGAGATGACCGACTATAAGTGATGGGCGCTTCACTGTGAACGCGAGTGGATCATTCAGTCACTGAATGTGCGCGGCCGCATCTACTGTTCGGTTTTACTCGTCCTCTTCGCTCAGCGAGCGCTCGAAGCGCGCCGAGAAGGCTTCGACGAAGGCGTTTCGCAGGATCGCGACAAATGCTTGGAACGGACTGACGTCGGTGTTTTTTGTGCTGCCGGAAAGCTCTACGCGTGTCGCGAACTGATCCTTGCGCTGGTTCTGCAACACTTCCTCACCGGCACCGACCACGGCTTCCCAAATACCACGAAAGAAGCCTTTGTCCTCACTTTCGACGTCCTGCTCGAAGTTGAAGACTTCCACATTGTGCAGCAGCGGTTTGATATAGCCGTCCAACTGACCGTTGTTGGCTTCGACTTCCATGACCAAGTCGCCAGTGCCACTAGCGAAATCGAAGTTGCCATAGGCATTGCTGAAGTCGTTCAGCTTGGTCAGATTCAGGCCGGTCATCCGTAAGTCCAGATCGAAATCTTCCCAGTTGGTGAAAGGGTCGAAGTGCGCGGTGGCTTCCATGGGAGCCTGATTGAAGAACTTCGCCGTGCCCTCGAAGGTGGCGACACGTCCTTGCTCACGGTTGGCCGTATTGGTCAGGTTGTACAGGCTCGCGTTGATCGCGTTGGCATAGACATGTACCGGCGGGTCGGCCTCGAAATTACGAAACGACAGCTGGCCGTCGACCACACGTAGCTCATTCAGAGTGAATGGTATCAACGCTTCGACGCGCTCACGCCAATCGACGCCTTCACCTGTTTGTGAGTCCTCGGCTTCTTCGCCATCGACGAAATTCAGCTGCGGTTGTTCCAGAATTACCTCACCAACCAGCGCCTGATCCTGCCAGAGCGCGCGCCAGCTCACGCCGATATCGATCGAGGGAGCCGTGAATAGCGGAGCTTGGACCTGCTCGTTCTTTTTCTCGATAACGAGCCCATCGACTTTGTAAGCGCCGCGCCACCAGGCCAAGTCGACATCTTCGACATGACCCTTGTATTCGCCCATGTCGGCGAGCTTGTCGTTCAGGAAGTTGAGCACCAGATGAGGCAGCGCGAGGTGAGCGATCAGCAATAGCAGGGCAAGCGACAGGAATATCCACAACGGAAGTTGGTAGCGTTTTTTCATGACAGGCCTGGTTTGGTCGAGGATTCATCATGGAACTGCTTACCTGTTGGTGGACCCCGGCACGCATCGGTGAGTTCGGCTGGACGAGCCCTGAGACTGCGCTTAGGCTCACCAGTCTGTTTTTCTTCTCGCAGGACACAGTCATGAGCCGCATCTTTGCTGACAATGCACAGGCCATCGGTAACACACCGCTGGTCATGATCAATCGGCTGGGGCCCAAGGGCGTCAGCATCATGGCCAAGATCGAAGGCCGCAACCCGGCCCACTCGGTCAAATGCCGGATCGGCGCGGCGATGATCTGGGATGCCGAGGAAAGTGGCCGCCTCAAGCCGGGCATGACGCTCATCGAGCCGACTTCCGGAAATACCGGAATCGGTCTGGCTTTCGTCGCGGCGGCGCGCGGCTACAAATTGATGTTGACCATGCCGGCGTCGATGAGCCTGGAGCGGCGCAAGGTGCTGAAGGCGCTCGGTGCGGAACTGGTGCTCACCGAACCGGCGAAGGGCATGAAGGGCGCTATCGAGAAAGCAACTGTAATCGCCGCGTCGGATCCCGAGCGCTATTACCTCCCGCAGCAGTTCGAGAACCCATCGAACCCGGCGATCCATGAAAAAACCACCGGGCCGGAAATCTGGAACGACACCGAAGGCAATATCGATGTGCTGGTTGCAGGTGTTGGCACCGGAGGAACCATCACCGGGGTTTCACGCTATATCAAGAACACCAAAGGCAAGAAGATTCTTAGCGTGGCGGTCGAACCAACCAGCTCTCCGGTGATCAGCCAGACCCTCGCCGGCCAAGAGGTCAAACCCAGCCCTCACAAGATTCAGGGAATCGGTGCCGGTTTCGTGCCGAAAAATCTCGATTTGACAATGGTCGACCAAGTCGAGCTCGTTGATGACGAAGAGTCCAAGGCGATGGCGCTGCGATTGATGCGTGGAGAGGGCATCCTTTGCGGTATTTCCTGCGGCGCTGCCATGGCTGCGGCGGTGCGTCTGGCCGAGCGTCCTGAAATGCAGGGCAAGAATATCGTGGTGATTCTCCCTGATTCCGGCGAGCGTTATCTGTCCACCATGCTGTTTGCCGATATGTTCGGCGAACAGGAACTGCAACAGTAAGAGGTTGCTACGCCGGATCGTTCGCTCGATTCGGCGCCGCCCGGCTATAGCCAGGCATGCTGTTGATCGTACTCGGGCTCGTTCTTGTGTTTCGGCATTCGTCCGGCCAGCGCTAGCTGCGCTGGATTTCTGGCGCTGCCACGGTTGTGGTCGGCGCCTGTTTCAGCACCAGCCAGAGCGCCACCGCAATCAGCGCACCACCATAGAGGTAGGCCCAGGACAGCGGCTCGTTGAGCAGTAGGGCGCCCCAGAGTACGCCAAAGGGCGGAATGATGAAGGTCACCGTCAGCGTGCGGACTGGGCCGATATCAGCCAACAGCCGGAAATAAAGGATATAGGCGAAGGCGGTGCAGACGACACCGAGCCCGACAAGGCTGAGCCAGACCGTACCGCCGCCCCAGGATATTGGCGGGGCCGCCAGCAGCGATATCAGGAACAGCGGTAACAGGCACAATGCCGCGCCCATCTGGCTACCAAAGGCTACTAGCTCGCTTTTCAGCCCGCCGTGCTGGTTGATCCAGCGGCGTGTCAGGAAACCGCCGAAACCGTAGCAGGCGGTTGCACCCAGGCATGCAAGCGCACCAATCAGCAGGCTCGCGTCGAATGCCACGGGGCCGGTACGCGTCAATAGCGCTACGCCGCTCAGGCCGCAGATCACGCCGATCACCTTCGTCGTTGTCAGCTCCTCGGCGAAAAACAAGGCGCCGATGATCACACCCATCATTGGAGTGGTGGCGTTGAATATGGCTGAGTAGCCCGTCGGCAAAAACTGCGCGGCCAGCGCATAAAGCGCGAAAGGAACGCCGGAATTGATCATCCCTAGGATAAAACACAGCTTCAGTTTGCCGTGAAAGTCCCAGCGAATCCGCATCATCGCCAGTATCCCCAGCAAGCCGATACAGGCGAACAGTACACGGAGAAATGCGGTGGGAAAGGTTCCGAGTTCCGGCGCGATGATGCGCATGAACAGGAAGCTGGCGCCCCAGATTGCAGCGAGGCTGAGCAGACGCAGAAAGTCTAAAGGGCGCATGACTGGCTCCGGTGAGGGGACGACAAAGTGTTGGTGAGACTTGCTCATCTCGCAACTCGAAACACGCTTTCAAACTTTTCCGATCTCGTTGCGGCGCTTTCATTGCCATCGGCCGCTGGATAAGCTCGGGTTTTCGTTGCTGCAGAGATAGCCGACATGGTGCAGACATCGTCCGACGCCGAGATTGCGCGGCAGATCCTGCTGGGCTTCGATGATTATCGTGAGCACTTCAGGCGGATCACCGCGGGCGCAAGGTCTCGCTTCGAGCAGGCGCAGTGGCAGGACGCCCAGCGTGCCTCGGCGGCACGTATCAATCTGTACGAGCAAAAAGTCGGTGAAACCGCTGCGGCCCTGCGTGCGGCATTCCAGCGTGAGGTTCTGCTGGAAGTGCAGCGCTGGCCACAAATCAAAAGCGCTTATATCGACCAGATCAACCCGCGCTTCGATGATGAGTTATCCGAGACCTGGTACAACTCGATCTTCTGTGCGCTGTTCAGCCACGATTGCATCAGCGACGGCACCATGTTCATCCATACCACCCGGCCATCGAGCCGTATCCATGAGCGGATGGCACAGACGCGTCGGTACAGGCCTGAAGGTGACCTTCATAGTGCGCTCGTGCAAATCCTCGATGACTTCGCCTTCGCTGTGCCCTATGGCGACCTGAGCGGCGACCTACGGCGCCTCGATGCGCAGCTGCAAATGTCTTTGCCAGACTGGGTATGCAAAGACTCTGAACTTACCGTCGAGCTCTTTTCCTCGGTGCTCTACCGCAACAAGGGCGCCTATCTGCTCGGACGAATTTTTACGCGCGATGAGCAGTGGCCGCTGGTAATACCATTGCTGCACCGCGAGGGCATGGGCATCGTCGCCGATGCGCTGATCACGGATGAGGCGGAAGTCTCGATTATCTTTTCCTTCACCCGTTCGTACTTCATGGTCGAGGTGCCGATTCCGGCAGAATTCATCGGCTTTCTCCAACGCATCATGCCGGGCAAGCACATTGCCGAACTCTATACCTCCATCGGTTTTTACAAACATGGCAAATCGGAGTTCTACCGCGCGCTGATCAATCATCTGGCAACCACCGATGATCGCTTCATCATGGCGCCGGGCGTGCGTGGAATGGTGATGAGCGTGTTCACGCTGCCGGGTTTCAATACGGTATTCAAGATCATCAAGGACCGGTTCTCGCCAACCAAGAACGTCAACCGCGCAACCGTCATTGAAAAGTATCGGCTGGTAAAAAGAGTCGACCGGGTAGGGCGCATGGCCGATACCCAGGAGTTCGCTGATTTCCGTTTTCCTCTGTCGAAGTTCGCCCCTGACTGCCTGGCCGAGCTGTTAGAAGTTGCGCCGTCAACGGTCGAGGTGCAGGGCGATACGGTGCTGGTGCGTCACTGCTGGACCGAGCGGCGCATGACGCCGTTGAATATTTACGTGGAAAACGCCAGCGAGCAGCAGGTCCAGGAGGCATTGGAAGATTATGGCTTGGCGATCAAGCAACTCGCTGCTGCCAATATCTTTCCCGGCGATA
This sequence comes from Stutzerimonas stutzeri, assembly GCF_024448715.1. Classification (GTDB taxonomy): domain Bacteria; phylum Pseudomonadota; class Gammaproteobacteria; order Pseudomonadales; family Pseudomonadaceae; genus Stutzerimonas; species Stutzerimonas stutzeri_AR. The sequence continues at coordinate 59,111 of NZ_JAMOHZ010000003.1, read as the reverse complement.
TGCTGCTGAAGAATTTCGGCGTGACTCGTCATGGTCGGGTGGTGTTCTACGACTACGACGAGATCTGCTTTCTCACCGAGGTGAATTTCCGCTACATCCCCGAGCCCCGCTATCCGGAGGATGAAATGTCTTCCGAGCCCTGGTATTCGGTCGGTCCGAATGATGTCTTCCCGGAAGAATTTCCGCGCTTTCTATTTGCCGATATCAAGCAGCGCCGGTTATTCGCCAAGCTGCATGGCGAACTGTATGACGCCGACTACTGGAAAGGTCTGCAGCAAGCGATAACCGATGGCAAGGTCATCGATGTTTTTCCGTACCGGCGAAAAGAGGAACCTGCTTAATAAGCGACCGCCAGGTGATAAACGCTGAACGCTCAGCTTTTGTTCCGGTCGCAATTTATAGAGCCGGGTGAAGGTACTCCGCATGAATAAACTGCAACATCTGCCGCAGGCGGCTATGCAGTTCTTGGGTTATGCTCATATCGAAGCCCCAAGGCTCCACCAAGACCCGTTACAAGCAGGAGGGTTAGACCATGAAAGCATGGCTCAGTAGTGAGTGCTGGAATCTGGCAGTGGCGCTTGGCTTTATCGAACCGCCTCGCCTGCAACCCATTCCGGTTCGCGCCCAGCGAAGCAAATCAGCGACGCCGCGCCGCTGATTCGATGACCGATCGACCCGGGGGGCTGAATTCTTCAGCGCCCTGGCATAACTGAACCACCTCGTTCTACGGCTCGTTGATAAGCGGGGCGGTCATGTATTTGTTGTAAGAACGCCGTCAGCCGAGGACGGCTTGCATCCAGTCCGGCGCGGGCTCGGGCGGCTTCCAGCGGAAAGCTCATCTGAATATCCGCAACGCTGAATTCCTCTCCCGCGAACCATTGATTTTGCTCCAGCTCGCTTTCCATATAGTCCAGATGCAGCTTTAGTTGCGGGCCGATGAATGCCCTGTCGGCACCCTTGGCGATTGCCCGCGCTACAGGGCGGATAAAAAATGGCATCGGCCCCTTGGCGACGCGGTCGAATACAAGTTTGAGCAATAGCGGCGGCATGGCCGAGCCCTCCGCATAATGCATCCAGTAGCGAAAGCGGAGATATTCCGGAGAGCCTTTTGGTGGGGTCAGTCGGCCGTCGCCGTAGCGCTCTACAAGGTATTCGAGAATCGCAGCTGACTCGGCCAACGTCAGTTCACCGTCGGTGATAACGGGTGACTTGCCCAGCGGGTGCACTTTTTTCAATTCAGCTGGCGCCAGCATTGTTTTCGGGTCCCGCGCGTAGCGTTTGATCTCGTAAGGCAGCTGCAACTCTTCCAAAAGCCAGAGCACGCGTTGCGAGCGGGAATTTTCCAGATGGTGCAGCGTAATCATCGGTACGTGCCTTCTCGTTATCATGAAGCGACCAGCATAGCCTGCCGCCACGTTTTCACTCGATGTGGCAGACTTTGCCTCCCTGCAGGAGCCGTCATGTCCCGTCCGCAATGCCCGCGCTGTCAGCGTCCGCTGAGCCACTGTCTGTGCTTGCTGATCCCTTCGCTTGCCAGCAGAACGCAAGTACTGATCTTGCAGCACCCGAGCGAAACCGGACATGCGTTGAATACAGCTCGTCTGGCGGCGCTTGGCCTGACCAATGCCGAGTTGCGCGTGGGGGAATCGTTCGAGGATCTGCCTGTCGATGATGGCACGGACAGCTTCCTGTTATTTCCTGGCGTTGATGCCGTGCCGCTCGAGCAACTGGCGAAGAGGGTCGAGCCGTTGCGATTGATCGTGCCAGACGGCACCTGGCGCAAGGCCCGCAAATTGTTGCACCTCAATCCAAGTCTCGCCGCTCTGCCACGCGTCGCGTTGCCGGCGGGGCTGGTGTCTCGCTATCGACTGCGCAAGGCGCCGATGTCCGGTGCGCTGTCGACGCTCGAAGCGATAGTGACGGCATTGAATACGCTGGAAGGAGCCGGACGCTTTGATCCCTTGCTGCGGCCATTCGAGGCCTTGATCGAGGCGCAGATCGACGCTATGGGGGCAGAGATCTATCAGCGTCATCATGGGAACCGCCAGCAAAGCTGAGCGCTCAGCGTGGTGGAAGGGTTTTCAGACGGAGGACATACAGCGTCACCAATGTTGCACTGATAAGCATGCCGAGCCGCGCCCAGAACAGCGGCACCAGCCCGCAGGACAAGCCGATGCTGAACCACATCGTCGAGATCGTGTAAATTTTCGCCTTCAGCGGAATGCCGTTGCCCTCCAGGTAATCCCGGAACCAGGGCCCGAGCCGTGGATGCATCACCAGCCATTCGTAGAAACGCCGCGAGCTGCGTACGAAACAGGCAGCCGCGAGCAGGAGAAACGGCGTGGTGGGTAGGACCGGCAGGAAAATACCGATGACGCCGAGGGCGACGCTCAGCCAGCCGACTACCAGTAGCGCGTAACGCGCTACCGGGTTGCGATACGTCGGGATATCGCGGTGGGCCAAGAGGCTATCCGCGTATCAGTGCCGGCGCGGCTTGAGTAGCGCTGGCTTTTCTTCGGGGGCGTGGCAGATCAGATAAAGCGCTGTGAGGATCTCGGGAATCTGCGAGACCATCTCATCGACCAAGTCCGGGTCTGCGGCGATGTCGCTGAACTCGGGTTGCTCATCGAACAGCCCGGAGCCGACCATGATCGGCAACAGCAGCTCGCTGACTTCTTCCTCGGACTCTTCGAACCACACTGCTTCACGCATGAACACGCCTTCCATGAAGCCGATGCACCAGCCGCGCATATCGGATTCGTCCGGCTCGTCACCCATTTCCAGTTCGCAGGGCAGCTCCATGTCTTCATCGCTGGCCAACTGCCGGGCGATATGCGCCTTGAGTTGGATGAGTGTCGCCTCGATGGCTTCGCGCTCGGTGTCGTCAGCGTACTTCGGTGGCTCGGCGAACAGCGCGTCGATCCATTCACGCTCGGGCACCTGCTCCGAGCAGATGCACAGGGCGGTCAGGTAGCCGTGCGCGGCGATGTAGTCCAGCGCCTCTTCATGCAGGTCATCTGCATCTAGAAACACTTGCAGGCGGGCGAGTTGCTCGGCGAATGACATCGATGACTACCTTGGATTGGAAACAGCGGTGATTCTAGACGAGCCGTGGACCTCCGGCTACCGCGGGCTATCCGCGCCGTAGCGGCCTCGTCAGTTTTTTTCAGCCCTACGCCTTCGACAGATGGAAATATCGTTCCGGAGTTCCGCCGCAACGGACCTAACAGTCTTGCACGTCCGACCATCGCGTCGTGAGGGTGTTCCGCCTGAACGCCGCGCTGGTGTCGCGTATACTCGCGCGTCTTGTTTCGGAGACCGGCATGCTCGATCAGGCACAGCGCATTCTCAAAGATGTTTTCGGCTACGACGCGTTTCGTGGCAACCAGGGTGCGATCATCGAGCGCGTGGCCAATGGCGGCGACGCCCTGGTGTTGATGCCGACCGGTGGTGGTAAGTCGCTTTGCTTTCAGGTGCCGGCGTTGCTTCGTGATGGCCTGGCCGTAGTGGTGTCGCCGTTGATTGCGTTGATGGACGATCAAGTGGCTACGCTCGAGGAGCTTGGCGTCGCGGCCGTGGCGCTCAATTCCACACAGAGCCCGGAGCAGCAGCGCGAGATCGCCGATCGCTTGCGACGCAACGAAATCAAGATGCTCTATCTCGCGCCCGAACGGCTGGTCCAGCCGCGTATGCTGGCTTTTCTGCAGCGCTTGCAGATCGGTTTGTTTGCCATCGACGAGGCCCATTGCGTCTCGCAATGGGGCCATGATTTCCGCCCCGAGTATCTTCAGCTCGGACAGCTTGCCGAGTTCTTCCCCAGCGTGCCGCGGCTTGCCCTGACGGCGACAGCGGACAAGCGAACACGGGAAGAGATCGTCCAGCGGCTGCATTTGGAAAACGCAGAACGCTATCTATCCAGTTTCGATCGACCGAACATCTTCTATCGCATCGTGCCGAAGGAGCAGCCGCGCAAGCAGTTGATGGCCTTTCTCAGCGAGCGCCGTGGAGATGCAGGCATCGTCTATTGCCTGTCGCGCAAGAAGGTCGATGAAACCGCGGCGTTTCTGAGCGAACAGGGCTTTCCCGCGTTGCCTTATCACGCCGGGTTGCCAAACGATCTTCGAGCTTTTCACCAGAAGCGCTTCCTCAATGAGGAAGGTCTGATCATGGTTGCGACCATCGCTTTCGGCATGGGCATCGACAAGCCCAACGTGCGCTTCGTCGCGCATCTGGACTTGCCCAAGTCGTTGGAGGCTTACTATCAGGAAACCGGTCGTGCGGGTCGTGATGGCCTACCTGCCGATGCCTGGATGGCGTACGGCCTGCAGGACGTCATCTTCCTCAAGCAGATGCTCAACAATTCCGAAGGCGACGAGCGACACAAGCGCATCGAGCAGCACAAACTCGACGCCATGCTGGCGCTGTGCGAGGAAACCCGCTGTCGCCGTCAGGTGTTGCTGGCGTATTTCGACGAGCAGATGCCGGAGCCTTGCGGCCATTGCGACAACTGTGTCGATGGCGTGCAGACCTGGAATGCCACCGAGCCCGCGCGTCAGGCGCTGTCTGCGATCTACCGCAGCGGTCAGCGTTACGGTGTCGGGCATCTGGTCGATATCCTGCTCGGTCGCGACAATGAAAAAATTCGCAGCCTTGGCCATCAGCACTTATCGGTGTTCGGTGTCGGTAAGGCGTTGTCGGAAGGGGAATGGCGCTCGCTGTTCCGCCAGCTGGTCGCGCGCGGTTTGGCCGATGTGGACCTGGACGGTTTCGGCGGACTGCGGCTCAGTGACAGCTGCCGCGCATTGCTGCGTGGGGAAGTCACGTTGGAGCTGCGTCGCGAGTTGGCTACCAAGACGCCGAAGTCAGCTACCAGCGCGGCGAGTCAGCTGGTGCGCAGCGAAGAGCGCGAAACCTGGGAGGCGTTGCGCACCTTGCGTCGCAAACTGGCCGAAGAGCATGGCGTGCCGCCTTACGTGATCTTCCCGGATGCGACCTTGCTGGAGATGCTCCGCAGCCAGCCAGGCGCTCTCAGTGACATGGCGCGCATCAGCGGCGTCGGCGCGCGCAAGTTGGAGCGGTATGGCCAGGCTTTTCTTGAGGTGCTGCAAGGCACAGCAAGCGTGGTCAGATCGCCGGCCGATGTTCGTCACGAGCTGATTACACTGGCTCGCGCGGGCATGACCCCGGCACAGATCGCTCGCCAGCTCGATTGCAGCGAGAAGAACGTCTACGCCATGCTCGCTGAGGCGATCGGCCAGCAGCAGCTCAGCCTGGAGCAGGCCCTCGACCTGCCTGAAGAGTTGCTCGGTGAGATCCAGGAGGCCTTTCTCGATGGCGAGGGTGAACTACCGCCCGTTGCGGCGATAGCCGAGCTGTTTGCCGGGCGGGTACCCGAGGCCGTTTTGTTCTGCGTGCGAGCCTCTCTCCAAGCCGAGTTCGAGCTCTAGCGCAGTACCTTCTTTAGTGCGGCGTATTGCCGCTGCGCTTGTTGGTCACAAGGTCTGGAGCGGGCCTCGTGCAATCCACGGTTACGTTCTCGGCTGATGGTAGCCTTGCCAGTATTTTGGGGCTGTGGTTAGCTCACTAATAATTAGTTTTTCCAGGAAACCCGCGCCATGTACCCCGACCAACATCGCTTCGCCATGCAGCTGGCGCAACTTTCGCGTAGCTGGCGCGCCGAGCTGGATCGCCGGTTGGCGGATCTCGGCCTCTCACAGGCACGGTGGCTGGTTCTGCTTCATCTGGCCCGTTTCGATCACGATCCTACCCAGCGCGAGCTTGCACAGAGCGTTGCAGTCGAGGGGCCGACATTGGCGCGGTTACTGGACGGCCTCGAAGCGCAGGGGCTCGTGCACCGCAAGCCTGCGCCCGAAGACCGCCGGGCGAAGCTGATCACCCTCGGCGCTCCGGCCCGTCCTCTTATTCAAAAGATCGAAGCGATCTCGAACCAGGTCCGGCAAGAACTCTTCGATGGCATCGACGAGGACGACTTGCGCAAGTGTCAGCAGGTGCATGCACGCATCCTGGCCAACTTGATCAAGCGATAAAACACGCCTCAGCCGGGCGTTCAGGGGCGCCCCGACGCATCTTCCCGCCCGGCCCTATCTTGGCGCGTGAACTCACATGCCACTCCGAGCACTCGGCGTTAAGTCCCGCTCTGCGCTGCATCGCGTCCGTATCCAAGTAATTCAGTATCCAAGCGACCATATCTAGCGCCTTAGGTGAGAGACGGCGAAGCGTAGCCGTCTGTCTTTTGACGTTAGGCTCAAATTCGTCAATGATGGCACAATGCCTTTAGCGCATAGCCGACGGGCTGCATACATCTTTTCTTGTTTCCGTCGATAACCGTGTCACAGGTTGAGCGTTCAAACAGGCGAGCCGGCGATCAATCGCGCCGAGCGATGCCTTTATCGCGGAGGTCACATGGCCCTTGGTCGTCGAGTTTTATTGTTGGTAGCCTCCGGTTCGCTGCTCTATTCCAGCGTGGTGTCGGCGCTGGGAATGGGCGATATCACGCTTCATTCGGCGTTGAACCAGCCGCTGAGTGCTGAAATTGATTTGCTGGATGTGGGCGAACTCTCGGCAGAGGACATTCGCGTGGTGCTGGCCTCCAGCAGTGACTTCGAACGCATCGGTGTCGAACGCCTGGCATTCTTGCAGAACTTGACCTTTACACCAGTGATCGAAGGGAATCGCAGCCGTATTCGTGTCGCTTCCAACAAGCCGGTCCGCGAGCCCTACCTGAATTTTCTGGTACAAATCACGCGTGCCAAAAGCCGACTGTTGCGCGAATACACGGTACTGCTCGACCCGATGCCTAGCGCGCCGCAGTTAGAGACCCGTGCGATTATCAGCGTCCCGCAAGCTGTGGTTTCGCCAGTGCATACCGCGTCGTCGAGTTTCGTGCCGCCGGCCGCTTTGCCGCAGGCGTCCCTAGGCAAGCGTCATCTCGTAGCGGGCGGAGAGAATCTGTGGACGGTTGCCAATGCGTATATGGCAGAAGGCAGTCAGAGCTCGTTGTCGCAATTCATGCACGACATCCAGGTACTGAATCCAAACGCTTTTGCCGATGGCGACCCGAGTCGACTCAATGCGGGTGCACATCTGCTGCTGCCAGACGTTGCTGTGCAGCCTGCCATTGCGCAGGTGAAACAAGCCGTTGAGCCAGTGTCGATCGACGCGTTGACTCCCATGCCTCAGTTAACCGAGATGACCGCGGCCGAAGACCAGGTCGCTGTTTTGCGCCGGCAGCTGTTCGACGAATTGGCTGCCAGCCGCGACGAAAATCAGCAGCTGAAACAGATGCTGGTTGAACTGCAGCTTCAGCTCGAACGCGTCAATGCCCAACTTCAGAACCAGCGCAGCCTACCGGAGGCGGCTATTGAGCAGCCGTCGACAATAGAGCCGTCAGCGCCCGTTGCCACAACGCCGTCAATCGTTGAGCCGCAAAGCGCGACAGAGCGGCCTGATAGCGCCCCGTCGATTGCGCAGCCAGCCGTGATGAGCACGGCACGCGACGACGGGTGGCGTGATTGGACGATGCCTGGCGCAGGTGTGCTGGTTTCGCTGTTGTTCGGGGGCTTGTGGTTCAACCGTCGTAACAAGTCCGCGACCAAGGCACTCGAGGCCGTACCAAATAGTCCAATTCTGTCGAAGCGGCTGCCGCCGTCGACGCTCACGGCAGGCTTGGACATGCCACGCCAGCCGGCACATGCCTCGGTAAGCGAAACCGACGTGTTAGAAGCCGCCGATATCTATCTCACCTATGGCCGCCGCGCTGAGGCATTTGACGTGCTGCAGCGGGGCATCGAGCGGGCACCGGACCAGCTGGATCTTCGTCTGCGCCTGCTCGGATTGGTGGCGGAGTCAGGCGACGTAGAAGCGTACAACGGTGCCGCAGCTGCCTACCTAGAGGCAGGTGGCGATTTGGCACAATTGAATCAGTTGGTGGCGTTGCATCCGGCACTGGCCGCGGCCGTGGCACCGATAGCATCGTCGCAGGGCCCTGCGGAGACGATAGCTGCCGAAGCGGAGTTCACTCTTACGCTGAACGAGCCCATGGCGGCGCCGTCCGTTTCGGCGGAGGATCGTTCCGTGATGGACGACCGGTCTGAGGACAGTGTCGAATCATCTACAGCCTCGCAGCTTTGGCTGAACGACTTCGACGAGGTGCTGACGCTGGGTGAGTTGCCAGCATTGCTGGAAGGCGCTGACTCGTTCGCGTCGATGCCTTTAACGGAGGAAATCCGCCAGCTGGAGCCGAACCCCGAACATCTGGTTCGCCTCAATCAAGCAGTGGCCTATATAAAGCAGGGAGACATGGAGAGTGCTTGCACGATCCTGGAGAGTCTCGCTACCGAGGGCGACGAGCAACAGCGACGACAGGTCAACGAGCTGCTCGCTCAGATCGCCTGAAACATCACCTCGGCGGGCTAGCGCCTCTGGGCCTCAACCTCTGGCACACCGGATCAGAAACTGCGCCCAAGGTTCATGTACAGGGCGCGCTCGGCTTCATCGTTGAGGCCGTAGCTGAAATTCAGTGGCCCCAGCGGCGTTTCGTAGCCGATAAAGACACTGCCCGCATTGATGTACCCGCTATCGAACTCGTTATCGTTGTTCCACGCCCGGCCACGTTCCAGTGATGCACCCAGGTACAGTGGAAAATCCAGCGGCAAGAATGAGCGCGGCGTCATTCGCCGGAAATAAATCACGCGCGCCAAGCTGATGTTCTGCCCAGAAAGAGCGTCCTGGCGAAAGCCCGATAATTGCCTCGCTCCACCGAGCAAGAAGCTCGACGTAACGACCTCCGCATCGTCCAGCGTACGTCCATAGCGGCCACCGAAAACCAGCGTATCCACACCGTGGCTAACCGCCTTATCCAAGCTGAACTCCCATTGTCTGTAGCGTTCATCCGAGCCCAGGCCGGGATCATACTGGCGCAGCGTCAGCCCGATATCCTCACCTTCACGAGGGAAGTCGACGTTGTCCACCGTGTCGAACGAATACTGAAGCTGGTAGTAGCCTTCCTCGAAACTGAATTCCGGCAGTTGCTGATCGCCAACTCGGACATCCGCCTCGCCCCATGCCTGGCCAATACCAAAACGGATCTCGCCGTTGTTGGCGATCTGTCGGCCAAGGTTGAGCCCATAACCGTAGCGCTGCAGGCGGTACTCGGCGATGGGGTCGTTATCCGTTATTGATTCCACGTTCTGGGTCTCGGCAAACAGGTTCGGTGCGACGAACCAGCGTGAGCCGGCATCCAGCGGCTGATAGAACTCGCTAAAGAGTTCCTGGTGATCACCCAGCTGTAGGCGCGTCAGCCATTCGGCGCCTAGCTCATTGATGCCGTTCTTGCGATAGCTCGCGCCGATGTTGAAGGCGCTGTCACCACCAAAATCATCCGAAAGATTGATACCGAGGCGCAGATAGTCGGTCCCGGAGCGCTTTTCGCGGGTGGTGATGACCAGCGTATTGCCTGGATCGCCATGGACGACCCGATATTCGACCTGCTCGAAGTAGTCCAGTCCATACAGGGTGCCCATGTCCTTCTGCAGGTCCTGCAGATCCAGCCGTTTGCCGACTTGCTGGCGGATGTGTCGACGAATGACCGCATCGCCGACTTTCGAGTCGTTCTCGATGCGTACTTCGGTAATCAGTGGCGTGCGTGGGTCGGCTGAACGGGCGAGGCTCAACGCCAGATTGCCACCGCTGTCGCTGCGCATCGCCGCGAGGCGGCCATCCAGTGCGCTGGCTGCGCGATATCCGGCGTCGATGAGCTGTTCCGCACGACCGAAATCGGTCGAGCCGAATCCCGCCAGCATCGGCTGCACCAGCAGATCTTCTGTACGCAGGGTTGCCAACTGCTCTTCGGAATTGCGTCGCGTCATCATGGTGATCGACTGATTGAGCACATCGACGACCGTCAGCAATTGCTCGCGCGACTGCAATGGCGAACCGATATCCACCACGATCAGCCGATCCACACCCATGTCCCGGGCGACGTCCATCGGAATGTTGTCGACCATGCCGCCATCCACGAGCAGACGGCCGTCTATTTCGACGGGAGCGAAGACCGCGGGAATCGACATGCTGGCGCGGATCGCCTGGGGCAGGTGGCCGCTGCGAAAGATCACCTTCTTGTCGTTGGCGATGTCGGTTGCCACTGCGCGAAAGGGGATCGGCAGACGGTCGAAGTCACGGGTGTCGCTGGTATGCACCAAGAGACGCTCGAGCAGTAGGGCGAGGTTTTGGCCCTGAATGACGCCGAGCGGTAGCCCGAGGCTGCCATCGTCGCGGAAGCTGAGTTTGCGTTTGACCAGAAAGTCTCGATCGTCCTGCTTGCGTCGGAACGGCACGTCCTGCCGCGGCGGATCGTCCGACAGCACCTGCTGCCAATCGAGACTGAGTGCCAGCTTCTCCAGTTCTTCAACGCTATAGCCCGCTGCGTAAAGCCCGCCAATTACCGCGCCCATACTGGTGCCGGCAATCGCGTCGATTTGCACGCCATGTTCTTCCAACGCTTTCAGCACACCAATATGCGCCAACCCGCGCGCCGCGCCGCCGGAAAGCACCAGACCGGTTTTGGGTTGGGATTCGGCGAATCCTGCCAGCGGCATCAGAAGGATCAGCATGAGCAATAGACGAGACATGGCAACACCGGCGGAGGAACGCGAAAATGGCGGCTATTATAGGCGTCCCGCCAGCCGCCCGAGCGCCTCGTCATGCCTGATACCAAGCCGGAAATCGTCATTACCTATTGCACTCAATGCCAGTGGTTGCTGCGTGCGGCCTGGCTGGCGCAGGAGCTGCTGTCCACGTTCGCCGATGACCTTGGCAAGGTGTCGTTAGTACCGGCCTTCGGCGGCACCTTCCATATCACCTGTGACGGGACACAAATTTGGGAGCGCAAGCTCGATGGTGGCTTCCCTGAAGCCAAGGAGCTGAAGCAGCGGGTGCGTGATCAAATCGATCCGCAACGGGACCTAGGGCATAACGACAGAAATTGATTGCAGGTGCCGCCCGGTGCCTGCGGCCGCTGCACGGATGCTGTCAGCTTGGCAGCTGCTCGGCCTGCATTTCCTCTAGCAGGAGCCGCGCGGCGGACGAGAGGCTGCTGCCGTGACGGACGATAACGCCGTAGGGCTCGCTACGCGACTGCAGGCTCAGCGGCAATTGGCGGATCATGCCGAAGCCTTCACTGAACTGTGCTACCGCCAACGGCATCACGGCCACCAGTTCAGGATCTTCCTGCAGCAGGCTGAGCATGGTGAAGGTGGAGGCGGTTTCTACTGGATAGCGCGGAAATTCCAGGCCGGCCTGGCTGAACTCGCGCTCGAGTAACAAGCGCATGGGCATGTTCGCCGGGTAAACCACCCAACGGTAATTGCTGAGGTCGGCCAATTGCAGGGTCTGGGCTCCGCTGGCCGGATGTGCCGGGTGCGCGACAACGGCCAACTGTTCTGGATGCAGGGTCAGGCAGTCATAGGCGTCCGGTCGACGGCTGACACTGCTGCGACAGATCGCCAGATCGAGTCGACCCTGATCGATGAGTCCGAGCAGACGGGCGCTTGTGTCCTCGACGATCTCCACGGAAAGCTCCGGCTGTCTGCGCCGCAAGCGGCCCAACGCGCGCATTAGCAGTGGCACAGCGCCCATGATCACGCCGACCGACAAACGTCCGCCTTGGCCTTGGATAATCCCGACCATCTCTTCACGCAGGTGTGCCAGATCGCTCTGGATCAGTCGTGCGTAGCGAATTACGCAGCGGCCGAGGTCGTTCGGCTGCAAACCCTGGCTGGTGCGGATAAACAACTCGGCGCCAAAGGTGTTTTCGATCTCGTGCAGGGCCTTGGTTGCGCCGGGCTGATTGATCGATACCTGTTCGGCGGCGCGGTGCAGCGAACCCTGTTCGTCCAAGGCTATCAGCAACCGCAGCTGCTTGAGCCGCAGGCGGGAAACAATGGTGGGAAGGGCGGCGATCATGGGGATGACTGAAAGTTATCGCTTAATCAGAAGCTTTCATTAGGCACCAGTCAGGGTGGTTTTTAAAGTGATCGCAGCAAACGCCTGGGGTGTCGGGCGCCATTACAACAAGAGGAAGCGCGCATGCGGTTGATTCAATTCGAGAATAGGCAAGGCCAACGGCAGGTAGGCGTTGTCAACGGCGAGCGCATCGAAGTGCTTTCGGATGTGCACAGCACCCGAGCGCTGGCGTTGGCGGCGATCCGAGCGCGGCGCAGTCTGGCGGCCCAGATCGAAAATCAGGCGCGAGAAAGCGGCCCGCTTTATTGCGATCTGCTCGATGACGGACGCGTACTGCCTCCTCTGGATCATGATGACCCTGCGCACTGCCTGATTAGCGGCACCGGCCTTACGCATCTTGGCAGCGCCTCGACACGCGACAAGATGCATCAACAGGTCGAACAAGAGGAAAGCAAGCTCACCGACAGCATGCAGATGTTTCGCTGGGGCATGCAGGGCGGCCGTCCGCAGCCGGGCACCATCGGAGCCCAACCTGAGTGGTTCTACAAGGGTGATGGCAGCATTGTGGTGCGCCCGGGCGCGGATTTCCAGGCGCCGGATTTCGCCGAGGATTATGGTGAGGAACCGGAACTGACCGGGCTCTACGTCATCGGTGATGACGGACTGCCTTACCGTCTAGGCTTTGCTCTTGGCAATGAGTTTTCCGATCATGTGGTCGAACGCAAGAACTACCTGTACCTGGCACACTCGAAACTGCGTTTCTGTTCGTTCGGCCCCGAGCTGCGGGTCGGTGAGCTGCCTGCGCATCTGGCGGGTATCAGCCGCATCCGTCGCGGCGAGCAGCTGTTATGGGAGAAAGAATTTCTTTCCGGTGAGGAGAATATGTGTCATAGCCTGGAGAACCTTGAATACCACCATTTCAAGTACACGCAATTTTTGCGTCCAGGCGATGTGCATGTACATTTCTTCGGCACGGCAACGCTGTCCTTCGCCGATGGCATCAAGGCGCAGCCGGGTGATCGATTCGAAGTCAGCCTGGATGCGTTCGGCGAGCCGCTGTGCAACGGCATAAGCATTCGTCAGCCGATGATCACTCCAGGCGGCGTCAAGCAGCTCTGAACAATGGCCGGCCCGTCTTTGCCCGGTTCCGCAACAGCCCGCAGGTCTGCGCGAGAATTGGCGGGCTTTGCTTCATTCGCGGGCCGACGGCCCACCTCCGCGCAGCGCGCGGGGTTCTGAACCCAGCAGGTCAAGGAGATACCCATGTCTACTATTCGCGGTCACAACTACATCGGCGGCGGCCGCAGCGCCGCTGGTTCGGTCACAGTACAGAGCCTCGATGCCAGCTCAGGGGAGGCGCTGCCGTACGAGTTCCATCAGGCCACGCAGGACGAGGTGAATGCCGCGGCCGAGGCTGCCGCTGCGGCCTATCCCGAGTACCGATCGCTTTCGGCGAGCAAGCGCGCCGAGTTTCTCGAGGCCATTGCCGATGAGCTGGACGCCCTGGGCGATGGTTTCATCGAACTGGTTTGCCGCGAGACGGCGTTGCCGGCCGGGCGAATTCAAGGCGAGCGCGGGCGTACCAGCGGCCAGATGCGCCTGTTCGCCAAGGTACTGCGACGCGGCGACTTTCATGGGGCGCGCATCGATCGTGCATTGCCGGAGCGCAAACCACTGCCACGTCCGGATCTTCGTCAGTGCCGCATGGGGCTGGGACCGGTAGCGGTTTTTGGTGCAAGCAATTTCCCGTTGGCGTTCTCCACGGCCGGTGGCGATACCGCCTCGGCGCTGGCAGCTGGTTGCCCGGTGGTGTTCAAGGCTCATAGCGGACACATGGTGACGGCCGAGTGCGTGGCCGATGCGGTGATCCGTGCGGCAGAGAAAACCGGCATGCCCAAAGGCGTGTTCAACATGATCTACGGCGGTGGGGTTGGCGAATGGCTGGTCAAACATCCGGCGATTCAGGCGGTCGGCTTTACCGGTTCGCTGCGCGGTGGCCGTGCTCTGTGTGACATGGCGGCTGCACGCCCGCAGCCCATACCGGTATTTGCGGAGATGTCCAGCATCAACCCGGTGTTGGTCCTGCCCGAGGCGCTCAAAGCGCGCGGGGATGCCATCGCCAACGAGCTTACCGCCTCGGTGGTGATGGGTTGTGGTCAGTTCTGTACCAACCCCGGCATGGTGATCGGTATCCGATCACCGGAATTCAGCGCATTCGTGGATCGGCTCGCTGCGTTCATGAGCGAGCAGCCGGCACAGACCATGCTCAACGCCGGGACGTTGAGCAGCTACGGCAAAGGGTTGCAGCATCTTCAGGCTCATCCTGGCATTACCCATCTGGCCGGCGAGCCGCAGCAGGGCAATCAGGGCCAGCCGCAACTGTTCAAGGCTGATGCCAACCTGCTGATCAAGGGGGACGAGCTGCTACAGGAGGAGGTTTTCGGTCCGACTACGGTCGTTGTGGAAGTGGCTGACAAGGCGGAGCTGCTGCGTGCGCTGCAAGGCCTGCGCGGTCAGCTCACCGCTACGCTGATTGCCGATCGGGCCGATCTCGCGGCATCCGCCGACCTGGTGGCGCTGCTTGAACAGAAGGTCGGACGGCTGTTGCTCAACGGCTATCCGACGGGTGTCGAAGTGTGCGATTCGATGGTGCATGGCGGGCCGTACCCGGCAACGTCCGATGCCCGCGGCACCTCGGTAGGAACCTTGGCGATCGACCGATTCCTGCGGCCGGTGTGCTACCAGAACTTCCCCGACGAGCTGCTACCGGATGCCCTGAAGAATGCCAACCCGCTGGGCATCACTCGCCTGGTTGATGGCGAAACCACTCACGCCTCGCTCTGAGGCCGAGGCTGGCAGGGAGCGATGAGCAATCCTTGCCGGCCTAAACCATCACTCGGGGTTTACCTGTATCAGATGACCCCCTTTTTGACCTGTCGGGCTAATCCCGACAGGTTTTGCGCCATGCCTACACGCACTGAACCGTCTAGCCTAACGACATTTTCCGGGCGGTAGCACGTAGCAGGTCCAGCACGTTGCGCGCCGCGGGAGAGAGCAACTGCTGATTTTTTGTAATGATGCCGTAGGCCATCAGGCCCTGATTCAGTTCGGCCTCAATGCTGGGGTCGACATCGATCTCTGCAAGCATGCCGTAGCGCGCATAGTGCGCCAGTACGTCACGCGGCAGCACGGTGAGTACGTCGTTCTTTTCCACCAGCGTGGTAACCATCAGCAAGTTTTCCGCGTTGACCACCTTGGTTGGCGGACGCATACCGACGCGCTGGAACAGCGCATCGAACTCCTGACGTAGCACGCTACCTGCCGGCGGCAGAACCCAGTCGGCGGCGTTCAATTCGGCGCGCGACAGCGGCCCTTGAACAAGCCCGGCACGCGCGCAAATCCGCAGCGGTTCCTCGGCCAGCGGCTCGAAGTTCAGGTCGTGCTGCTGGCCGCCTGCAAAAAAGCGCGCTACCAGGAAATCCAGCTCGCCGTCGTCGAGGATCGCCATCAAATCACGGCTCGAACCCGTGCGAATGCTCAGCTCCAATCCTGGAAACCGCTGCTTGGTGAGGCCGATCACTTCTGGCAACAACTCGGCGCATGGGGTGAGTATGGTGCCGATGCGAACATGGCCCTGTTGCCCTTGGCGCAGCGCATCGACCTCGCTATAGACGCTTTCCAGAGTGTTCTGCAGGCGTCTGGCGTGACGAATCATCGTCTCGCCGTAAAGGGTCGGCACCACCCCGCGCGCATGTCTTTCAAACAGCGCCACGCCAAGGCCGTCTTCCAAATCCTTCAACAGCTTGGAGATGGCTGGTTGAGAAATCCCCAACCCCTCGGCCGCACGGTTGAGATTGCCGGTATCGCCCAGCGCCACCAACAGAGGGATATGGCGGTTCTTCAGGCGGGCTCGAACGAACCAATTGCTGTTGATCGGCTTCATGTCAGTTATATCCGTTTGAGTATCGGTCTGGCTTGATTTTGTATTTGTTGATGATGGCTGCGCCCTCTAGTCTTTTCAACGGCAGGACAGGCTTGCGTGTACAGGCTCTGTCATTGCGATACGAAGATGCCGAATAACAATTGGAGCCGCTGATCAAACGCGCGCTCTACAGGAACTGACGATGACTGGCAAACGCCCCCTGCGCTCTGCTCAATGGTTCGGCACCACGGACAAGAACGGTTTCATGTACCGCAGCTGGATGAAGAACCAGGGCATCCCGGACCACGAGTTTCAGGGCAAGCCGATCATCGGCATCTGCAACACCTGGTCGGAGCTGACGCCGTGCAATGCACACTTCCGCAAGATCGCCGAGCATGTGAAGAAGGGAGTACTGGAGGCGGGCGGGTTTCCGGTGGAATTTCCGGTCTTTTCCAATGGTGAATCGAACCTGCGACCGACCGCCATGCTGACCCGCAACCTGGCGAGCATGGATGTTGAAGAGTCGATTCGCGGTAACCCCATCGATGCG
Source organism: Stutzerimonas stutzeri (assembly GCF_024448715.1). Taxonomy (GTDB): domain Bacteria; phylum Pseudomonadota; class Gammaproteobacteria; order Pseudomonadales; family Pseudomonadaceae; genus Stutzerimonas; species Stutzerimonas stutzeri_AR. Next base: position 42,657 of record NZ_JAMOHZ010000003.1, on the reverse strand, counting down.
GTGGTGCTACTCACCGGCTGCGATAAGACCACTCCGGCGCTGCTGATGGGCGCGGCCAGCTGCGACGTGCCGGCCATTGTGGTAACCGGTGGGCCGATGCTCAACGGCAAGCACAACGGCCGCGACATTGGCGCTGGAACCATCGTCTGGCAGATGCATGAGGCCTATAAGGGCGGTCTGATCAGCCTCGACGAGTTCCTGTCCGCCGAGGCCGGCATGTCGCGTTCGGCCGGTACCTGCAACACCATGGGGACCGCCTCGACCATGGCTTGTATGGCCGAAGCGTTGGGCACTTCATTGCCGCACAACGCGGCGATTCCAGCCGTTGATTCGCGTCGCTATGTGCTTGCGCATTTGTCCGGCATGCGCATCGTCGACATGGTCGAGGAAGACCTGCGGCTCTCCAAGGTGCTGACCAAGCAGGCATTCGAGAATGCCATCAGGGTCAACGCTGCCATCGGCGGCTCGACCAATGCAGTAATCCACCTCAAGGCGATCGCCGGGCGGATTGGTGTAGCCCTCGATCTGGACGACTGGACGCGCATCGGCCGCGGCATGCCTACCATCGTCGATCTGCAACCCTCCGGGCGCTTCCTGATGGAAGAGTTCTACTACGCCGGAGGACTGCCCGCCGTGATCCGTCGACTAGGGGAAAACCAGCTATTGCCAAACCCTGATGCGCTGACGGTCAACGGCAAGTCGCTGTGGGACAACTGCGCCCAGGCACCCATCTATGGGCAGGACGAGGTCATTCGTGCGCTGGACAATCCGCTGCGCGATGACGGCGGCATCTGCGTCCTGCGCGGCAACCTTGCGCCCAGCGGGGCGGTGTTGAAACCCTCCGCGGCGACACCGGAACTGATGAAGCACCGAGGGCGTGCGGTGGTCTTCGAGGACTTCGACGACTACAAGGCACGCATCGCCGACCCGGACTTGGACGTCGATGAAAGCTGCGTGCTGGTAATGAAGAACTGCGGCCCCAAGGGTTATCCGGGCATGGCCGAGGTCGGCAACATGGGCCTACCGCCCAAGGTGCTGGCCAAAGGGATTACCGACATGGTGCGCATCTCCGATGCGCGCATGAGCGGCACCGCTTACGGCACCGTGGTGCTGCATGTTGCCCCAGAAGCCGCTGCCGGCGGACCGCTGGCGGTAGTGCGCAACGGTGATTTCATTGAACTGGACTGCGTTGCGGGCCGCCTGCACTTGGACGTTTCGGATGCCGAGCTGCAAGAACGTCTGGCTTCCTGGCAGGCGCCGCAGGGCTTGTTATGGGATGGCGGCTACCGCCGGCTGTTCGTCGAACATGTGCTGCAGGCGGACGAGGGGTGCGACTTCGACTTCTTGGTTGGGTGCCGCGGCGCCGAAGTCCCGCGCCATTCGCATTGATCGGCAATGGCCGCCTGGCGTCGGCGGCCATGTTGTCACTGCTGTCCTGGCGCCTACGGCGCCTTCGCGAGCGGCGAGGCAGCGTTCGTCACGGCTGGTATTTTCAGGCGGCTGGTAATGACCGTGGCGAGGATGATCAACGTGCCGCCGAGCAGCATGCGCAAGGTGGGCTGTTCACTGAAAAGCCACCAGGCGAACGCGATGCCGTAAACCGGCTCGAGGGCGAAGATCACCGAGGTAGTTCGCGCTTTCAAAACCTTCAGGCTCGCTACGAACAGGCTGTGCGCGAGTCCCGTGCAGAACACGCCGAGCAATGCCAGCCATAGCCAATCCAGCACCGGTACTGCCGGGAGCGACATCCAGGTAAACGGCAGCAGACAGAGCAGGATGGTGCCGTTCTGCCACAAAGCGGCCTGTACCGGATCGACACCGCGAGTAACAGCGCGATTGAGCAGTGACAGCAGCGCGAACATCAGCCCGGACAGAATGCCGTAGAGCAGGCCCACTGTACTTTCGCTCGCCAGATCGAAGTGCGGCGTGACCAATAGCAGGCCCGCGCAAACCAGGCCCACCATGGCGAACTCGACGGGGCGTGTCCGTTCGCGAAACAGCAGACCTTCGAACAGCACGGTAAAGGCCGGAAAACTGGCGAAGCCCAGCGTAGCGATACCGACCCCGGCGACCTTTACCGCGACGAAGAAGGTGAGCCAGTGTCCGCCCAGCAGCAACCCGCCGAGCAACAAGCCGCCGCGCTGACGCCAGCTTGGCTTTCCACCGCCGCTACGCAGGAACTGCGCCGCCGACAGCAGGGCGATGACCGCAAACAATGCGCGACCAAAAGTGATCACCAGTGGCGTGCTTTCGGCCAGCTTGCCGAATACGCCGGACAGGCCAAACATCAGCGCGCCGAAGTGGATCGCCAATAGCGCATTGCGATGCGTCATGGTCGAACGCTCGGTATCGAGCGTGAACATTCGATGGGAAAAAATACGCAATCGATATGGATCATGGGGCCTCGCGATGCTGCGGTGACTGGCGCTGCCAGAAGCTTGATGCGCCTATGGTACGACCCGCGCTGCGGCCCGTCTGTCGCGTCAGTATCGCGAGTTGTCGAGCGACTCGCGGCGCAGCGCCCGCGGCGTGGCGCCGTATTCGCGCCTGAGGGCTGCGGTAAACGCGCTTTGAGAGGCATATCCGACCCGAGCGGCGATCTCGCCGACGGCTAATCGCGTGCTGATCAACAATTCTCGACCCTGCTGCAAGCGACGGCACCGGACGAACTCCAGCGGTGTCAGGCCGGTTTCGCTGACAAAGCGAACATGGAATCGTGGAACCGAGAGCCCGGCCAGTCGCGCAAGATCTTGAACCGCGAGCGGGTGCGCCAGATGCCGGTCGACATGGGCGTAAAGCGCCGCGAGCGGTAGCGGACCGTTCTGGCTGACCGGCTCGCAGCCAGCGGAGAGACTGGCCAAGAGGAGGGCGGCGCCCTGTTCGCTAATGATCGGATCATTGATCGGGCTGGCCGCCAGCCAGCCGACCAGTTGGCTTTGCGTTGGGGTCAGACGCAGCGCCGCAGGCTGTTCCAGGATGCGGCGCGCCGGATCGGCATGATGAGCGAGACGTTGCCGCAGCCAGTTGTCGTCCGGGATATCCAGAATCAGGCATTGGCTACCAGCCGGGCTGCCACAGGCGTGACGAGTATCGCTCGGGACCACGGCGAGCAGTTGCTGCTGAATCCGGCTACCGCGCCCGTCAATTTCGAAGTCCAGCTGCCCATGAAGGCCAAACACCAGTTGGGTGTGCTGGTGGTTGTGGACGATCTGGTCGTGGTTGTAGTGGCGTAGGGAAAGGATGGGCGGCATTGATGACCTCGACTGCATCCCGACGGACGCCGGCTGCGAGTGGCGCTATTCATTCGGGTCGGCCCGGCCTCACAGCATCCGGACCGCGACCGGCGCCGCCGATGCTTACATGATGACCTTGTCACGCAACTTGTCGGCGGCCTGGTTGAGCGCCTGGATCACTCGCTCCTTATCGAAATTCTGTACGCCGTTGGTGTCCAGGTACATCGAGAAGCCCGGCAGTTCATGCTCGACGAAGCTGTTGGTCGCGCCCAGATCGCGTCTGAAATCCACCACTTGGTAAATCTGCACCGGACGGGTAAAGCCCTTGACGGTGATCTGGCCTTTGTCGCGGCACATGATCACGTCTTTGACCAGCGAATAGGTCTCGTGAGAGATCAGAATCTCGCCGGCTTCGGCGGAGCTCTCAAGGCGACTGGCCAGGTTCACTTCGCGTCCGATGATGGTGTAGTCCATGCGGGTGTCGGCGCCGAAGTTGCCGACCGTGCAGTAACCGGTGTTGATCCCCATGCGGATTTCCATCGGCTTGGTGATGCCTTGAGCGCGCCATTGCTGGCGCAGTACTTTCATGTGCTTACGCATGGCGATGGCCATGGATACTGCGGCTACGGCATCTTTTTTTGCGCCTTGGCTGGCGGGGTCGCCGAAAAACACCATTACGCAGTCACCCACGAATTTGTCGATGGTGCCACCGTATTTAAGGGTGATCTTCGACATCTCGTTGAGGTAGTTGTTGAGCAGGTCGGTGAGGGCTTCGGCTTCCAGCTCCTCGGCGAGCTCGGTGAAGCCCTTGATATCGGAGAAGAACACCGTGAGCTTCTTGCGCTGGGTTTCAAGCCGAACGCTGCGCTTGCCGGAGAAAATCGATTCCCAGACCTGTGGTGACAGGTACTTGGCCAGATTTCGCGCTAGGCGTGCGGCTTTGGCCTGCTGGGCTTCCACTTCGCTACGCGCCTGTGCCAGGCGAATCCCCTGCTGATGCACGTAGTAAGCCGTGATGCAGACGTACAGGGTGGTGAACAGAATGCTGATCGTCGATACCAGGGTCGGGGTCGCTCCGTTGAAGTGCAGAGGGACCACCATGGTAGTCAGCCCGATACCCACCGTGACCATCAACAGGGTCATCAGCAGGTGACGCAGGCTGCCGATCACCAACGCGCTGAAACCCAGCGTCAAAAGGAACATCAGGCTTGGCACGAGAGCGCAGCCGAGCAGCACGATGCCGGCGCCGGCATTTAACGCGTCAAGGCAGAGCAGGGTCTGCGATGTCCGTTCCGGATGTTCGCGCTTGAAGCGATAGCTCACGTGATAGGCGAAATGGGGATAGAGCAAGGTGTAAGGCACCATCCACAATAGGCCGATTGCAAAATGTTGGGTATAGACGCCGGCGGCGAGCGTCGCGGCGCAGGTCAGGTATCCGAGAACCCGGGCGTAGTACTCGCGCAGCGGGCGAGTGGCAAGGCCATTACGCCGTTCACCGATCACGGTTGACATGTATGGTTACTGTCCCTGAAAGATTCCGGCGCTCTAGCATGCGCCATTGGAGGTGCGCAGCGCATCGGCCGGCGCTGCTCCGGGCGATCATAACCAAGTCGCCATCATTGCGCCAAACCACCCGTCCAATCCGTGACGGATGGCCGCTGCGGGTCGGGGGCGACCGCGTTCCTCAGAAGCGAATCTTGCCGGTCAGCATGTCCTTGAGCATCACCCAGTCGCCGAGAAAGCTGTACAGCGGGTACTGAAAGGTCGCCGGCCGGTTCTTTTCGAAAATGAAATGCCCGACCCAGGCAAACCCGTATCCGGCCAGTGGCATCGCCAGCAGCCACAACCATTGTTGAGTGATCAGGGCGTAGGCGAGTATTCCCAGCACCAGGAAGCTGCCGATGTAATGCAGCCGTCGGCAAGTGGGGTTGCTGTGCTCAGCCAGGTAGAACGGGTAGAAATCAGCAAAGCGGGTGAAACGCTCGGCGGTTTGCGTGCTCATGTCGCACCTCCTGTCATTGCGGTAGTGCAAGTCTAGATCCCTAGCGCTTCACGGCCATTGGCCGCAGGTGCCAGTTTAGTACCCTTGTGTACCGCGAGCCTGCGGTTGAAACTGCCGGATGGCGCCAAGTTCGTCCGTGGAAGCCATAACCAAGCCTGATCCGAGCAGATCGATTGATGACAGAACGCACCACTTCCTCAAGCTGGGCCTTGAGTATCGTTCAGGCACTGGAGCTGGACGGTGTCGATTGCCGAGCACTGTTTGCCGAACTGGGCCTCGATTACGCGGCCCTGAGCGATGCCGATGCACGCTTTGCCCAGGACGGCATGACCCGGCTCTGGCAACGCGCGGTGGATATGACGGGTAATGCCGCGATAGGCCTGAATCTGGCGAAGGTGATGCGTCCCGGTGCGATGCATGTCGTTGGCTACGCATTGATGTCCAGCAGCACGTTGAAGGAGAGCTTTCTACGGCTGGTGCGCTATCAGCGGATCATTGCTGAGGGTGCGGATGTGCGGTTCTTCCCGACCGAGCAGGGCTACCTGTTGACTCTGTCGATTCACGGTGACCAGCTGCCACCTGCGCGGCAAAGTGCCGAAGGCTCCCTGGCGAGCACGCTTGCGTTCTGTCGCTGGCTCACCGGCAAGCCGCTGGTGCCGTTGGAGGTATGTTTGCAAGGACCAACTCCGACCAACATCGAGCCCTATCGAGCGGTCTTTCAGGCGCCGCTGCGCTTCCACGCCGAATGTGATGGGCTGCTGATGCGTCACGCCGACATGGATATTCCGCTGCCTACAGCCAACGCCGAGCTCGCACAACTGCATGACCGTTTCGCTGGTGAATACCTGGTGCGGTTCTCCGATAGTCGGGTTACCCATCAGGCGCGTCAGGTCTTGTGTCGCCTATTGCCACAAGGCGAGCCACGGCGCGAGACAGTTGCTCAAATGCTACATCTATCCGAGCGCACCTTGCAGCGGCGTCTGGGTGAAGAAGGTACGAGTTTTCAACAGTTACTTGACGACACCCGACGGGCACTGGCTGAGCAATACCTTGCGCAGCCGGACCTGGCTTTGCTGGAGATTGCTTACCTGCTGGGCTTCGCTGATCCGAGCAACTTCTTTCGGGCCTTTAGACGTTGGTTCGCCATGACTCCCGGCGAATACCGGGCAAGGCGCTGAGGCTGCCGCGCTGGAACTTGTTCTCCGCCACGATGGCCTTATCTTCTAATCGGATGAGGCGGGTACCCACCTCGCATCCCTTGCGATTGCACCTACTTAAAGGAACGCCCAGCATTGGCCAGTAGCCTTCTTGCCCTGATCGACGATATCGCGTCGGTTTTGGATGATGTTTCACTGATGACCAAGGTCGCCGCGAAGAAAACCGCCGGTGTACTTGGCGACGATTTGGCGCTCAACGCCCAGCAGGTCACGGGAGTCAAGGCCGACCGCGAACTGCCCGTCGTCTGGGCCGTTGCCAAGGGATCGATGCGCAACAAGCTGATCCTGGTGCCGGCGGCGTTGCTGATCAGCGCATTCATTCCTTGGGCGATAACACCGCTGCTGATGCTCGGCGGTGCGTTCCTATGCTTCGAAGGTTTCGAGAAGCTTGCGCATCGGTTTTTGCATCGGGACGACAATCATCATGCGCAGCAGATCGAGGCGCTGGCCAATCCGCAAGTCGATATGGTCGCGTTTGAGCGGGACAAGATCAGCGGCGCGGTGCGCACCGATTTCATCCTCTCGGCCGAAATCATCGCCATCACCCTTGGTACCGTGGCGGCAGCTTCCTTCACCGAGCAGGTCGCGGTGCTCGCCGGGATCGCAATCATCATGACGATTGGTGTGTACGGGCTGGTTGCTGGCATCGTGAAGCTGGACGATGCCGGTCTGGCTCTGAGCAAGAGCGCCAGCGGCGCTGCGCAGGCGCTGGGGCGGGGCATTCTGTCGGTCGCGCCGTGGCTGATGAAGTCGCTATCGGTGATCGGCACTGCAGCAATGTTCATGGTCGGCGGCGGCATTCTTACCCATGGCATAAAAGCGGTACATCATTTCATCGTGGACAGCGCAGAACATACGGTTGCGTTGCCTTATATCGGCTCTGTACTGGCCGGGCTGCTGCCGACGTTGCTGGACGCGGCGTTCGGCATTCTTGTCGGCGGTCTGGTATTTGCGGCCGTTACGCTGGGTGGCCGGCTATTCAAAGGCAGCTCCGACGCCGCCTGATCGACACATAGAGCGGATTGCGCACACGGCGCCAACCATGTTTGAACGTTACGGGAGCGAAACGGATGGACGAATTCATGCAGGCAGCTATCGACGAAGCACGGAAGGGCCTTGCCGAGGGTGGCATCCCTATCGGCTCGGTGATCGTCCATCGCGGTCGGATCATCGGCCGAGGGCACAACCGACGGGTTCAGTCGGGCAGTGCGGTGCTGCACGGGGAAATGGATGCGTTCGAAAATGCCGGACGACAGCCGGCCAGCGTCTATGCCGAGTCGGTGATCTATACCACGTTGTCGCCGTGCTCCATGTGCAGCGGGGCCATCTTGCTCTACGGCATTCCAAAAGTCGTGATCGGTGAAAACCAGACCTTCATGGGCGAGGAGTTGCTGCTGCGCGGCCGTGGGGTCGATGTCGAAGTGCTGCAGGATGCGAGTTGTGTCGAGATGATGCGCAACTTCATCGCCAACAGCCCCGAGCTGTGGAACGAGGACATCGGCGAGAAGTAACGTCGGTCAATGACGCCAGAACGACGGGGTCAGCATGACCAGCACAGTGATGATCTCCAGACGCCCAAGCAGCATTCCGACCGACAGCAACCACTTCGCCGCATCCGGCAGGGTCGAGAAATTGCCCACCGGACCGATGATCGGCCCTAGGCCAGGGCCGACGTTGCAGACCGCCGAAGCCGCTCCAGTGAGCGCAGTGATCGGGTCCAGGCCCAGCAGCGCCAGGCACAGCGCCAGTACACCGATTGTCATGGTGATAAAGAACGAAAACGTCAGGATGGAGCGGACGATTTCTTCGTCGAGGTTGTGTCCGTTGTATTGCTGACGGATCACCGCGCGCGGGTGGACCAGTTGCTTGAGGTTCGAACGCAACAACGCATAGGCGACCTGAAAGCGGAACATTTTCAATCCGCCAGACGTGGAACCCGAGCAACCGCCGAGAAATGTCAGGTAGAAGAACACCATGACTGCGAAGCCGCCCCATTGGGTGTAGTCGCTCACCGCGTATCCGGTGGTTGTGATTACCGACACCACACTGAAAGTCACGATACGCAGCGAGTCGAGCAAGCTGTCGTTGTGGTTGAGCCAGTACCAGCCGCTGAATAGCAAGCTGGTTACGGTCAGCATGAGTAGGAAGCCCCGAACCTGCTGATCGCGGAATAGGGCGCCGCGATTTCCTCGTGCGGTGGCGACATACAGGGTGAACGGCAAACTGCCCAGCACCATGAAAAAGATCGCAACCCAGTGTGATGCCGGGCTGAACTTGCCAAGCGAAGCATCTGAGGTTGAAAAGCCACCTGTTGATACGGTCGACATTGCGTGGTTGATGGCATCGAAGGCAGTCATGCCCGCGAGCCAGAATGCGATGAAGGCGGCCAAAGTGAAGCTGAGATAGATCGCGATCAGATACTTCCCGGCCATGTGCGAGCGCGGCATTACTTTTTCCGACCAGTCTGATGACTCGGTCTGGAACAACCGCATGCCACCGACTCGCAGCAGCGGCAGGATCGCCACGGCCATGCCGATGAAGCCGATACCGCCGAGCCAATGAAGCAGTGAACGCCACATCAACAGACCGGGTGATGCACTGTCCAAACCTGAAAGCACGGTCGCGCCTGTGGTGGTGATGCCGGACATGGTTTCGAAGAACGCATCGGTATAGCTGATGTGCTGGATCAGCATCAGCGGTAGAGCGGCGAAACAGCAGACAGTCAACCAGCTCACGGTAGTCAGCAAATACATGTCGCGGGGGCGCAGATTGGTGTTGGCCGGTCTGCCGGGGGCAGCAAGGGCGAAACCGCATCCGAAGGTGATCAGGCTCGCCCAGATAAAGGCGTGAAGATCGTCGGTGCGATCAAATGCCAACAACGCGATCATCGGAACGACCATGCTGACAGCGAGCGTGATCAGAAAAATGCCGAGAATAAAACCAATGATGCGCAGGGTCGGCAAGGCCATTTGTCGTTGGTGCTCGGCTCGAAATGAGGCCCGCCATTCTACGCGTGTAGCGGCGGCAGTAAACCGGCTATCGGTTCGTCGAAAATCTTTACGTTACGCTCTGGGAGGCTCTTCCCAAGTTCGTTGCGATGAATAGAATAGTCGCTCGGGCGCCGGCCCTTTCCCGGTTTCTGGGTGTTCACCTTTCATGTCGATCGACAATCCTTGTCTCACGTGCGGCGCTTGCTGTGCGTATTTTCGTGTGTCTTTCTTCTGGGGCGAATGCGCCTCTTCCGGCGGAACCGTGCCTGATAGCGTGACGGTGCAAGTCAGCCCGTTCCACGTCGCGATGCTCGGGACAGAGTCCAAGCCGGCGCGTTGCGTCGGGCTGATGGGTGACGTCGGTTGCGGCGTGCGCTGCACCATGTATGAGCAGCGCTCAAGCACCTGCCGTGAATTCGAGGCGTCCTGGGCCGATGGTCAACACAACGCTCATTGCGATACGGCTCGAGCAGCCCATGGCCTGCCGCCACTGACACCGCCTCTGGAGCCGCAACTGTCACCCGATCGAGTTGCCTGACCAAGCTCGCACGCATTACTCACTGCAATCGGCTGCCAAACGAACGCGTCGGACCTCTAGAATGTCCGATTCGTTTTTGGAGGTAGTTGGATGGACGCTCTCGATCTGTTGCTCAATCGTGTTTCCGTTACACGACTTGCTGATCCCGCGCCGACCGCGGCTCAGCTGGATGTGATGTTTCGTGCGGCGCTGCGTGCGCCAGATCATGGGCAGCTTCGCCCGTGGCGCTTTCTGACTGTTCAAGGAGAGGCCCGAGAGCGGTTGGGCGAGTTGTTAGCCGAGTCGTTGCGCCTGCGCCAGCCGGAGGCCGCCGAGGAGGCGCTTCAGAAAGCGCGCAAGATGCCGCTGCGTGCGCCGCTGTTGGTGGTCGTTATCGCCCGCGTATTGCCACATCCGAAGATTCCAGAGTCCGAGCAGGTGCTCGCGGTCGGCTGTGCAGCGCACGGTTTGTTGCTGGCGGCGCACGCGCAGGGCCTGGGGGCAGTCTGGCGTACCGGCGAGTTTTCCTATGATCGGCACGTGGCTCAGGAGTTGGGGCTGGCAACTAACGAACAGCTGCTCGGTTTTATCTACCTTGGAACGCCGGAGGGTAACCTGCGGACGCCTCCGGAGCTGGAGCCTGGACATTTCGTCGGTCAGTGGGACCGGGTGCAGTAGCAGTCAGTCCAGGCGCTGCAGATTTTCCGCGGGTGATTCCATCGGTAGTTTCAGGCTGGCGATGAATCCGCCGTCGGGATGATTGCCCAGCAGTAGCTCACCGCCATGCCGCTCGGCGGCGCGACGTGCAATTGCCAGGCCCAGCCCATGACCGGCCGAGGTCTGTCCCGGAGCGCGGAAGAACGGCTCGCTCAGCTGCGCGAGATGCGTTTCATCCACGCCTGGCCCATGATCGCGAATGCTCAGCGTCAGCCACTCGGCGTCGGTGCTGGCACGTAGCTCGATCGGCGCACCCTCGGGATTGAAGCGAAGGGCATTACGCAGCAGGTTATCCAGCGCGCGCTCGAGCATATCCGGCCAGCCGTGCAGGACGATGTCGGTTTCCACCCGGCTATCGATGCGCTGAGCGGGCGATACGATGCGTGCGTTCTCTTCCAACTGCTGGAATATCGACGAAAGATCGACAGCGCTCGTCGCGCCTGGCTCCGCGTCCAATCTTGCCAATTCCAGAATCTCGCTGATCAGTGCTTCCAATCGATCGCATTCCTTGGCCAGCCGCGGCCAGATGAGTTCACGCTCCGTCGGGGTGGCCCTTTCGGCGAGCGCCAAGGCGATACGTAGACGCGCGAGCGGCGAGCGCAACTCATGGGAAACGTCACGCAAAAGCTGCCGCTGGCTGCCAATCAGGCTTTGTAGCCGGGCGCCCATGCGGTTGAAGTCTTTAGCCAGCACGCCGAGTTCGTCGCGCCTGGTTGCCAGTCGGGCTAGGGAGTTCTGCTGGTAAGCGGTTTGTCCAAGGTCATGTACGGCTCCACGCAGGCGGTCGAGCGGACGGGTGATCGAAAGGGTGAGCAACAGGCTGAATCCGGTCAGCACGACCAGCGCGATGGCGATTGCACTGAGTGGCCAGAACAGACTGCCACGATGCCAGGCCTGCAGTTCCTGATTCGGGATGCGATAAATGAACAGGTACGTGTTGCCGCTCTCGGGGCTGGTGTAGTCGGTGGTCAGTCGGCGCCAGGGCAAGCGTCCATCGCGACGTGCCTGGCGAGCTTCGAAAGCGGCGGCGCGAGCCGGGAAGGTACCGCGAATGATGGGTTGTCCATTTTCCGCCAGCACTTGCACATCAACACCGAAGCGGTTGCGGTGCCGTTCGAGCAGAAACTGTGCGGTGATTGGGCCCTGGCGCTCATAGACCTTGGTCCACACCTCGGCCAGCCCGTTTACGCCGGGATGGCGATTGAGGATCCAGGTGTCCTGGTTCAATGCGTGGCCGAGTAGCATGGCCAGGCCCGCCACCAGTGCGATGGCCAACCAGAATGTCGCGAGAATGCGCCAGAAAAGTGATCGCACTGGTTAAATACTCCACGGCAAAGCCCGGCGCGCACGGCTCTTTTCAGAGCGTGGGCCGGGCAGGCTGTCTTTCAATCGGAGATCAGTTCTTCTGGTCGCGCTCGGCTTTCCACTGTTCGAACTCGGCGCGTTCGGCGCGCTTGGCTTCCATTTTTTCGTGCAGCTCGTCGAACTTCTTCTGCTGTTCTGGTTTGAGCAGTTCGCGCATTTGCTTGTGAGTGTTTTCCTTGCTGGACTTCAGCTCGTCCTGCATGGCTTTGCGCTCGGATTCGGGCAGTTTGTCTAGGTAGCGCTGGGTAATTTCGCGACGGCTTTTCATCTGCTCGCCCATCAGCTTGCGCATTTCGCTCTTCTGTTCCTTGGTCAGATCGAGTTGCTCGAACGGGGCATGCTTGCCGCCATGATGGCGCTGGCCTGCGTCGGGCATCGCCATGGCGATGGCCGGTAGGGTAGAAGCGAAAAGCACGGCGATAAGGGTCTTGCGCATCATGAGATTTCTCCTGTGTATGGATACCGATCACCAATTGCGCGTGTCGATTGCGCGTCTCAGCTGGCTTCGATCGGATGAGCTCAGTCTAGGGCGCGCAAGGTCAACGGCGGTCAGGGCAGGGTAAAGGCTCGGTAAAGCCAGTCATGATGCGTAAAGGTAGCCGCGGCTGCGCAGCGCGACGATGCGCTGGCGGCCGTCCGGGTGCGGGCCGAGTTTGCGCCGCAGGTTGCTGACGTGCATGTCCAGGCTGCGATCGTAGAGCGTCAGCTTTCGACCCAGCGCGAGCTGCGCCAGGGCCTGTTTGTCCAGCGGTTCGCCCGGTTGGCTGAGCAGCGCTTCGAGGATGCGGCCTTCGGAAAGGGTCAGGGTAACGTCATGCTCACCTACGCTGGCGACGCCACGGGCCGGGCTGTAGCACAGGTCGCCCAGTTCAAGCTGAGTCGGTGTGCTCGCCGGCTGACTGCGACGCAACACGGCGCGCAGTCGTGCGGTGAGCTCGCGAGGATCGCATGGTTTGGCCAGGTAATCGTCGGCGCCAAGCTCCAGACCAAGGATGCGATCCAGCGGCTCGCCACGGCCGGAGAGCATCAACACCGGCAAGTCGGGATATTCGCTACGCAGTTGCTTGAGCAATTCAAGGCCGCTACCGTCGGGCAGCATCACATCGAGTACCACCGCGGCGGGCTGATGTTCGGTCAGTGCCGCACGTGCGCTTTGGCCGTCATGGCAGGCGTGGGCGACGAAGCCTTCCTGGGCCAGCCAGCTGACCAGCAACTCGCAGAGTTCCTGGTCGTCATCTATCAGCAGCAGTTCGCTCATGCGTTCGCTCGTTCGCTTCAGTTCAGCCATTGCCGGCGACGACGGCCACGTGTGGTCAGGACGCCAAGCAGAAACCCCAGCACGCCGACGCCCCCGCCAACCGCGAACCATTGTTGCTGGTCATTAAGCAGTTGCGGTTGCGCTTTTGACTGCTCTTGCTGCAGCTGCATGCGAAGATGGCGGTTTTCCTGGATCAGCTGTGCCAGCTGAGCCTGTTCGGCATCGGTCGCTGCGGTATCGAGATTATCGTTCAGCTCTTCGCGCTGCCGTTCGTCCTCGATCAGAGGTTGCTCCAACTCGGCCTGCCGCTCGGTGAGCGGGTCGGCCGCGCCTTCTTCGGCATGGAGCAATGGTGTGAAAAGACTCAGGGCAAGCAGCAGGGACAGCGAACCTTGGCGCATCGGAACTCCTATTTCCTCAACGGGCCGTGGAAATCCTACGACCTGACAGATACCTGACGGCGTCAGCCGATCGACTCAGGGATAGACTTGCTTGAACGGTTTGACCACCACTTCGCCATAGACGCCGGCAGCCTTGTACGGATCAGCCGCGGCCCATTCTTCGGCAGCCTGCAGAGATGCGAATTCGGCGACCACCAGGCTGCCGGTAAAGCCGACGGTGCCGGGATCGTTGCTGTCGACCGCCGGATGCGGGCCGGCCAGAACCAGGCGGCCTTCGCTCTTGAGTTGATCGAGACGGGCCAGGTGAGCCGGGCGCGAAGCCAGGCGGTTCTGCAACGAATCGGGTACATCGGTGGCGATGATGGCGTAGAGCATGTTTACTCCTATGATTCTTCAGATGTGGGTTGCATGTGGCGGACCAGATACACAGCCTGACCCGCCATGAACAGCAGCGTCAGGCCGAGGCTACCAAAGACCTTGAAGTCGACCCAGATGGCAGGGTAGACGAAGGCAACGAACAGATTGGCGAAGCCACAGACAAGAAAGAACAGGATCCAGGCGACATTTAGTTGCGTCCATTGTGCTGGTGGCAGTTGGACAGCGTGGCCCATCATGCGCTGGATAAGGGTTTTTTCGCCAATGAAATGGCTACCGATAAACGCCAGCGCGAACAGCCAGTTCAGTACCGGCGCCTTCCATTTGAGAATGGCTTCGCTGTGCAAGGCGAGGGTCAGGCCGCCGAACAACAGGCAGGCAACCAATGTCAGCCACTGGCTCTTTTCCAGTCGGCGCTGGTAAATGAACAGGCCGGCATAAACGATGATCGAGCTGGCGATAAGCATCGCTGTGGCGCTGAAAATACCGCCGACAGCAACGCTTAGGTCTGCCACTTCGACGGTTCTGGGCTCTAGTTTGTAGACAATGAAGAACAGCAGCAGCGGAATGAAATCGACGATTTGTTTCACGGAGAGAGCCAGCAGCGGTATGTGGCCGGCATAATAACAAACCGCGCTTTTGGCGGAACGCTGTACGCCGGCCATTTCCACGACCGGCGCAAGCTTTGGCGAATTTGATGACGGCACGAGCACCGGCCGTGGCGGTCAGAACAGTGTGCCGCCAAGCCCTGGAGAGTATGTCCCGAATGATTGTTGATCTGCATTGCCACAGCACCGCCTCGGACGGTGTGCTGGCGCCTGCGGCGCTGGTGGAACGAGCCCATGCGCGTGGCGTCGGGCTGCTTGCGCTGACCGATCACGACACCTTGGAAGGTCTCGATGCCGCCCGCGCTGCGGCGGATTCGCTGGGCGTTCGGCTGGTCAACGGTATCGAGCTGTCATGCGTATGGAGTGGTGCGACCATTCACATCCTCGGCTATGCCTTTCGCCGTGATGCGGCCGCATTGCAGAAAGCCATCGCCGAGCTGCACGACGGGCGATGGCGGCGGGCGGAACTGATCGCTCAACGCCTTGAGGCGAAGGGCATGCCGGGGGCGCTCGAAGGCGCGCGCGCGGTGCAGCAGGAACTGGGTGGCAGCGGTAATGCTCCGGCTCGCCCACATTTCGCTGAATTCCTGGTGCGTGCCGGTCATGTTCGCGACCGCGCCGAAGCGTTTCGCAAGTGGCTCGGCTCGGGCAAGCTCGGCGACGTCAAGCAGCACTGGCCGAGCCTCGAGCAAACCGTGGCGACGCTACTCGAGGCAGGTGCGTGGGTCAGCCTGGCGCATCCGTGGCAGTACGACTTCACTCGTAGCAAGCGCCGCCGGCTGGTCATTGAGTTCGCCCAGGCGGGCGGGCATGCGTTGGAGGTCGTCAATGGCATGCAGCCGCTGGAGCAGGTCGGCGGTTTGTCGATTCTCGCGCGTGAATTTGGCCTGATGGCCAGTATCGGCAGTGATTTCCATGCGCCCGGTGACTGGTCGGAATTGGGCCAGTATCGGGCCTTACCGGAAGACCTGCGGCCATTGTGGAGGCATTTCGATGATCAATCAGGCGAGTCTGTTGCCGGCTGAACAGGGGGTTTCCATGAGTCAGTTTTTTCAGATACATCCGGAAAATCCTCAGGCTAGGCTGATCAAGCAGGCCGTGGAGATCATTCGTGACGGCGGTGTGGTGGTCTATCCCACCGACTCGTCCTACGCCATTGGCTGCTCGATGGGCAACAAGGCTGGCATCGAGCGCATCCGCCGCCTGCGCCAGCTCGATGACAAACACAACTTCACTCTGGTTTGCCGCGATCTGTCCCAGCTCGGCTTGTTTGCCAAAGTGGATACAGCGGCCTTCCGCCTGCTCAAGACTCACTTGCCGGGGCCATACACGATCATTCTCAGCGCTACGCGCGAAGTGCCGCGCATGCTGTTGCATCCCAAGCGCCGCACCATCGGGCTGCGGGTACCGGCGCAGCCGATCGCACAGGCCTTGCTTGCCGAACTGGGCGAGCCGCTGATGAGCGTCAGCTTGATTCTGCCCGGCGAAACCGAGCCGATGAGTGATCCCTATGAAATGCGCAATGCGCTGGAACACCAGGTAGACCTGATCATCGATGGCGGTTACGGTGGCGTCGAAGCCTCCACAGTGATCAGTCTGGTGGACGGTGATCCGGAAGTGGTGCGTGTCGGTTGCGGCGATCCCGCGCCTTTCGCTGCCTGATCCGGTCGCTTTCACTTCAACGAAGGAAACCCTTTTGAGCTCCATGGATTCGCAGCGACGTGTGGTCTCCGGGATGCGGCCCAATGGCCGTCTTCACCTCGGCCACTATCACGGCGTACTGAAGAACTGGGTCAAGTTGCAGCATGAATATCAGTGCTTCTTCTGCATCGTCGACTGGCACGCCTTGACCACCGACTACGTTGCGGGCGGTGATATAGCGCGCAACGTGCAGGAAATGACGGTCGACTGGTTGGCTGCGGGCGTCAGCCCGAGCTCGGCGACTCTGTTCATCCAGTCCCAGGTGCCCGAGCACGCCGAGCTGCACCTATTGCTATCGATGATCTGCCCGTTGGCCTGGCTGGAGCGCGTGCCATCCTATAAAGAGCTGCAGCTCGATTCGCAGCAAAAAGATCTCGGCACCTATGGTTTTCTCGGTTATCCGCTGCTGCAAGCCGCCGACATCCTGGCCTATCGCGCCGGCGTCGTGCCGGTGGGAGCCGATCAGCTGCCGCACATCGAGTTCGCGCGTGATGTGGCTCGACGTTTCAATCATCTCTATGGCAGCGAAGAGGATTTCGAGGCGAAGGCCGAAGCGGCGATACGCAAGCTCGGCAAGAAGAGTTCAAAGCTTTATGCAAGCCTGCGCAAAAGCTATCAGGAACAGGGCGATCTCGAGGCGCTGAATACCGCCCGTGCGCTACTCAAGGATCAGCAGACCATCACCATCGGCGACCAAGAGCGTCTGTTCGGCTACTTGGAAGGCGGTGGCAAGCTGCTGCTACCTGAGCCGCAGGCGTTACTCAGCGACTCGCCGAAACTGTCGGGTCTCGATGGCGGCAAGATGTCCAAATCCAGCAGCAACTCGATCTTTTTGCGCGACACGCCTGGCGAAATCGAAGAGAAGATCAAGCGCATGCCCACCGATCCCGCACGCGTGCATCGCCACGATCCAGGCGAGCCCACTCGTTGCCCGGTTTGGCAGATGCACCTCTCCCATTCGGGCGAGGAGGTCTGTCAATGGGCGGAACAGGGCTGCCGAAGTGCCGGCATCGGATGCTTGGAATGCAAGGCGCCATTGATCGAGGCGATCAAGCTCGAACTGGCGCCGCTGCAGGAGCGGGCCCAGGACTACGAGCAGAATCCAGATCTGGTGCGCAGCATCCTTGCCGAAGGCGCCGAGCAGGCCCGCGACGAAGTCCGCGAGACGCTTGTGGTGGTGCGTCAGGCCATGGGCTTGAATTATCGCTAGCAAGCCGTAGAAACCAGCAGCGTTGAGCCCGTGCGAAAGCCGGCATAAGCTGTCGCGCTACCATTATTCGTTCCAGTGGAGAAAGCATGCAGGAACTCCCGACCGAGGCGGTCGTCACTCCGCCCGGCGAGCAGCTGCGGCTGGCGTTGGTCTACGGCGAGGCCTTCAACAGTCTGCCGCAGGATCTCTACATCCCGCCGGACGCGCTGGAGGTATTTCTCGAGGCATTCGAGGGTCCGCTGGATTTGCTGCTTTACCTCATTCGTAAGCAGAACATCGACATCCTCGATATTCCCGTGGCGGAAATTACTCGCCAATACATGGGCTACGTCGAGCTGATGAAGGCCGTGCGCCTAGAGCTTGCCGCCGAATACCTGGTGATGGCGGCAATGCTGGCGGAAATTAAGTCGCGCATGTTGCTGCCGCGTTCGGCCGAGGTCGAGGAGGATGAGCTCGACCCGCGCGCCGAGCTGATTCGGCGACTACAGGAATACGAACGTTTCAAGGCTGCCTCGGAGGATCTCGACCAACTGCCGCGGGTCGGACGCGATCTGCAGGTGCCACGGCTGGACGCGCCGGAAGCGCGGGCGCGCAAGCTGTTACCCGAGGTCAGTCTGGAAGAATTGCTGACTTCCATGGCGGAGGTGCTGCGCCGAGCCGACATGTTCGAAAGTCATCAGGTTACACGCGAGACGTTGTCGACCCGCGAGCGCATGAGCGATGTTCTGGAGCGTCTGAAGGGCGGCGCTTTCGTTCCCTTTGCGACATTGTTCACCCTCGAAGAGGGCCGGCTCGGCGTGGTAGTGACGTTCATGGCAGTGCTGGAGCTGATAAAGGAATCGTTGGTCGAGCTGGTGCAGAACGAGCCCTTCGCGCCGATTCATGTTCGAGCCCGTATCGACGAGCGTGCGGTGGTGTCCTCCGCGCAATCTATGGAAGAACCGAGGTAGTCAAGGCCGTGAATCTTTCCGATCCCAAGGATCTTGCTTCGTTGCTCGAAGCCCTTTTACTGGCCTCGGGCAAGCCGATGTCGCTCGAGCGGATGGCCGAGCTGTTCGATGAAACCGAGCGGCCCACGCCAGCCTTGTTGCGCAAGGCGCTGGAGGCGCTCGGCAAGTCATGCAAGGGCCGCGCGTTCGAGCTGAAGGAAGTCGCCAGTGGCTATCGCCTGCAAGTCTGCGAGCGCTTTTCACCCTGGGTAGGCAGGCTCTGGGAAGAACGGCCGCAGCGCTATTCGCGAGCGCTATTGGAAACCCTGGTTCTGATCGCCTATCGCCAGCCGATCACTCGCGGCGAGATCGAGGATATTCGTGGCGTTGCGGTCAACAGTCAGATCGTAAAGACCCTGCTCGAGCGCGAGTGGGTGCGTGTGGTGGGCCATCGCGACGTACCGGGCCGGCCAGCGATGTTCGCGACCACCAAGCAGTTTCTCGATCACTTCAACCTGAAGAACCTGGACGAGTTGCCGCCGTTGGCAGTGCTGCGTGAGATGGAGCCCGAACCCTTGCCGGTGGACGTAGAAGAAGCGCCGGTGCCCGAGGCGTTGCAGGCCCGCGCGGATCTTGAACTGGAGCCGGAGGTGCCACGTGAGCAGACCAGTTTCCGCAGTCTCTTGGCAGAGTTGGACAGCATGGAAACCGGGCTCAAGACCGACTTCGAAGATTTGCGCGACGAGGCAGAGGCGCAAAGCGAAAGCGTCCCCGACGAAGATCGCCGCGATTATTGATCGCCGGGTTTGTCCGTCTCCCGACCCGCCAGGTACGTGCTGTAGTCAGGGATTCGGAGCGAGTGAGCCTGGTCCAGTAGCGGACTCGAAAGCAGATAGTCAGCACTGCTCTCGTTGGCCGCCAGCGGAATATTCCACACCGCCGCGACTCGTAGCAGGGCTTTGACGTCCGGGTCATGCGGCTGCGGTTCGAAAGGATCCCAGAAGAACACCAACAGGTCTATGCGCTGTTCGGCGATGCGTGCGCCGATCTGCTGATCCCCACCCAGCGGGCCACTGATCATGCATTCCACTGGCAGCGCCAGACGCCGCCCAAGCAGCAGCCCGGTGGTGCCGGTGGCGATCAGTTCATGCTGCGCCAGCTGTGCTTTGTGTCGGTCCGCCCACTCCAGCAAGCGCTCCTTGCAGTGATCGTGCGCGACCAGGGCTATGCGCTTGCGTGCCGGCAGTGTTGCGGTAACGAAATCGATGCGGTTCATCGTCTTCCTTGCGTTTCGCGTGGGTGGGCTGGATCCGAATTGCTGGTTACGGCGCTTCGTGTAGGGCGCGGCAGGTGTCCAGCATGCGATTGGAGAAACCCCACTCGTTGTCATACCAGGCCATCACTTTCAGCAGCCGTCCGCTAACCTTGGTGTGGTTGGTGTCGAATATCGAAGACATCGGGTTGTGGTTGAAGTCGCAGGAAACCAGCGGCAATGAGTTACAGGCCAGTATGGGAGAGCCCTGGCTGGCGTCCAGCATCAGCGCGTTAACCTCGTCAGCGCTGGTTTCACGGCTCAGCTCCAGCGTCAGATCGACCAGCGACACGTTGATTACCGGGACCCGCACCGCCATGCCGGTTAGCTTTCCGGCCAGTTCGGGTAGAACCAGACCCACGGCCTCGGCCGCACCGGTCTTGGTTGGAATCATCGATTGCGTGGCCGAACGCGCGCGGTAAGGATCGCTGTGATAAACGTCGGACAGGTTCTGGTCGTTGGTGTAGGCGTGAATGGTGGTCATCAGGCCATGTTCGATGCCGTATTGGCGCGACAGCACCTGGGCGACCGGTGCCAGGCAGTTGGTCGTGCAGGACGCGTTGGAAATGATCTGATGTGACTGGCGCAATATGTCGTGATTGACGCCATAGACGATGGTGGCGTCGGCGCCGGAGGCTGGAGCGGAGATGATCACCTTGCTGGCGCCGGCTTCCAAGTGAGCGCTGGCCTTATCGCGAGAAGTGAACAGGCCAGTACACTCGAATACCACATCGACCTTGTGCTGGCGCCAGGGCAGGTCGGCCGGGTTGCGAATCGCGGTCACGGCGATCGGATCGCCATTGACTACCAGTTGGTCATCGCCGACTTCGATCTTTGCGTCGAAATGGCCGTGGACGCTGTCGTACTGCAAGAGATGGGCGTTCATTGCTGAGCTGCCGAGATCGTTGATCGCCACGACCTGCAGATGTTCGCGATAGCTCTGGCTGTAAAGGGCACGGAGGACATTGCGTCCGATACGGCCGAAGCCGTTGATGGCGATGCGAATAGTCATAGGGAAGAGATCCTGGGCGGAATTTGTTGTGGGAATTACAAGATTATTCCTGTCAAAATAGAAATCAAGCCCAAATACACGACGTTTTGTTTGTAATACTACAGATTTAGAGCAGGAGTGATGGCATGCACCCGCGGATTCAAGAAGTTACCGAACGTTTGATCGAACGCAGCCGGCCGACGCGGCAGCGCTACCTTGCACAGATGGCCGCCGCGGCGAGCGACGGGCCACAGCGAGGCAAACTGCAATGTGCCAACTTCGCTCACGGTGTGGCGGGTTGCGCTTCTTCCAGCGACAAGCAGAAGCTGCGCCTGATGAACGAGGCCAACGTGGCGATCGTTTCGGCCTACAACGATATGTTGTCGGCGCACCAGCCGTACGAGCATTTCCCGGAAATCATCAAGCAGGCGTTGCGTGATGTCGGTTCTATCGGGCAGTTCGCCGGTGGCGTGCCGGCGATGTGCGACGGCGTAACGCAGGGCGAGGCGGGGATGGAGCTGAGCCTGGCCAGTCGTGAAGTGATCGCCATGGCGACCGCCGTCGCGCTGTCACACAACATGTTCGACGGGGCGCTGTATCTAGGTATCTGCGACAAGATCATTCCGGGCTTGATGATCGGCTCCTTGCGCTTCGGTCATCTGCCGTCGGTATTCGTGCCGGGTGGTCCAATGCCGTCGGGTATCCCAAACAAGCAGAAAGCCGAGGTCCGTCAGCGTTACGCCGAAGGCAAGGCCAGTCGCGAGGAGTTGCTGGAGTCGGAAATGCTTTCTTATCACAGCCCCGGCACGTGCACTTTCTATGGCACGGCGAACACCAACCAGGTCGTGATGGAAATAATGGGGCTGCACCTACCGGGCTCTTCGTTCGTCAATCCTTATACGCCGCTGCGCGATGAACTCACCCGCGAGGCGGCGCGCCAGGTTACCCGTCTGACGCCGCAATCCGGCAATTACCTGCCGCTGTGCAAGATCGTCGATGAGAAGGCGATCATCAATTCGGTGGTGGCGCTGAACGCTACAGGCGGGTCGACCAATCACACCCTGCACATCCCGGCGTTCGCCCAGGCAGCGGGTATTCAGCTGACTTGGCAGGACATGGCCGATATTTCCGCGGTGACGCCGACGTTGGCGAAGGTCTATCCCAACGGGCAGGCTGACGTGAACCATTTCCATGCCTGTGGTGGCGTGCCATTCATGGTACGGACGCTGCTCGACGCGGGCCTGTTGCATGAGGATGTTTACACCGTCATGGGGCAGGGGTTGAAGCGCTACACCCAGGAACCGTTCCTTGAGGGTGATGCGCTGGTTTGGAAAGAAGGTCCGGCCAACAGCCTCGACGAAGCGATCCTGCGACCGGTTGAGCGTGCCTTTTCTCCTGAGGGCGGGCTGCGCGTGCTGGAAGGTAACCTCGGTCGTGGTGTAACCAAGATTTCCGCGGTCGCACCGGAGCACCGCGTGGTCGAGGCGCCGGCGCGGGTCTTCAGCGACCAGGCCGAGCTGGCTCAGGCGTTCAAGAAGGGCGAGCTGGAAAAAGATTTCGTTGCCGTGGTGCGTTTTCAGGGACCCAAGGCCAACGGCATGCCCGAACTGCACAAACTGACGCCATTTCTCGGTGTGTTGCAGGATCGCGGCTACAAGGTGGCGTTGGTCACCGACGGGCGCATGTCCGGCGCATCCGGCAAGGTGCCGGCCGCGATTCACGTTAGTCCCGAGGCGCTTGACGGCGGCCCGCTGTGTCGAGTGCGTGACGGCGACATCATTCGTGTCGACGGCGAAACCGGGGAGTTGCGCGTTCTGGTCGATCAGGCCGAGTTCGACCGTCGCGAGCGGGTGATGGCGCCGAGTGATCTTGGCATCGGCTGCGGTCGCGAGCTGTTCGGCTTTATGCGCGCGGCGTTCAGCCCGGCGGAGCAGGGTGCGAGCGTATTTACCGAGGGTCTGAGGGCACTCAAGTGACGGCATTAGTTGGTGATATCGGTGGGACCAATGCACGTTTCGCGCTGTGGCGCGGTCAGCAAATCGAGTCGGTGCGGGTGTTGCCGACGATCGATTATCCGCGTCCGGAAGATGCCATTCGTGCATATCTGCAAAGCGTAGGACAGGGCGTCGACGACTTGCATGCAGTTTGCCTCGCCTGTGCCGGACCGGTTTCCGGCGATGAATTCATATTCACTAACAATCACTGGCGCCTGAGCCGCAAAGCGTTCTGCGAGAACCTTGGGCTGAGCGATCTTTTGCTGATCAATGATTTCTCCGCCATGGCGCTGGGCATGACGCGTCTGCGCGACGGTGAATTAATCGAGATCTGCGAAGGGCAATCCGACGCCGGCCGGGCGCGCTTGGTCATCGGCCCTGGCACCGGACTGGGAGTCGCTACGCTGCTGCCTTCTCAAGACGGCGGCTGGCGGGCCCTGCCGGGCGAGGGCGGCCATATATGCCTGCCGATCGGGACGGCACGCGAGGCGGCATTGTGGGCTCGGTTGCATGAAAAGTTAGGGCATGTAAATGCCGAAGCGATCCTTAGCGGCGGTGGGCTGTTGGAACTCTATCGAACCAGCTGCGCATTGGATGGCGAGCCGTTGAAACTGACCACGCCGGCCGAAGTGACCGCGGCGGCACTGGCGGGTGATGCCTATGCAGCGGCCGTATTGGAACAATTCTGCGTTTGGCTCGGTCGGACTGCTGGCGACAACGTACTGACCACAGGCGCGCAAGGAGGGGTCTACATTGCCGGCGGGATCGTGCCGCGCTTTGTCGAATTCTTCATGCGCAGCGGGTTTCGCCAGAGTTTTCGCGACAAGGGCGGGATGAGCCGGTATTTTGACAAGGTTCCGGTCTGGGTGGTGACAGCCGAGTACCCTGGGCTGGAAGGCGCGGGCGTTGCGCTGCAGCAATTGCTGGAGGGAACCTCCAGCGGGTACTGACCCGCTTCGAGACATCAGAACAAGAGAAAGGACGCCAGGTGAGCCAGGCTGGAAGATCGATTCTGCTGGTCGACGATGACCAGGAAATTCGCGAACTGCTAGAAACCTACCTCAGCCGATCCGGCTTTCAGGTGCGCACCGTTGCCGACGGCGCGCAGTTTCGCGAGGCCATGGCCAGCGATCCGGCGGACTTGGTAATCCTTGACGTGATGTTGCCTGACGAGGATGGCTTCAGTCTTTGTCGTTGGGTGCGAGGCCATCAGCGCTTGGCGCAGATGCCAATCATCATGCTCACCGCTAGTTCGGACGAGGCGGATCGCGTCATCGGGCTCGAGCTGGGCGCGGACGATTACCTGGGCAAGCCGTTCAGTCCCCGTGAATTGCTGGCGCGGATCAAGGCGCTGCTGCGCCGGGTGAATTTTGGCCAGGAGCGCAGCAGCGATGTGCTCGCATTCGACGAGTGGCGCCTGGACATGGTCAGTCACCGGTTGTTTCACCAGGACGGCGAGGAAGTACTGCTGTCCGGCGCCGACTTCGCCCTGCTCAAGCTGTTTCTCGATCATCCGCAACAGATCCTCGATCGCGACACTATTGGCAACGCCACCCGTGGTCGGGAGGTTATGCCGCTCGAGCGTATTGTCGACATGGCTGTCAGTCGCCTGCGCCAGCGGCTGCGCGACACAGGGAAATGTCCGCGGCTGATCCGTACCGTGCGTGGCAGCGGTTATCTGCTCGCTGCCCAAGTCGTGCCGCATCATGACACGATCGGTTAAGCGCCGTTGGCTACCCGTGCCGCGCTCGCTGCTCGGCCGGATGTTGTTTCTGACTTTGCTGGTCGTGCTGCTGGCGCAGGCCTTGTCGAGTTTCATCTGGGTGTCGCAGCTGCGCGCGAGCCAGATGGAAGGTCTGTTGACCAGTGCTCGTAGCCTGGCGCATTCGATGTCCGCCAGCGTCAGCTACTTCCGATCCTTACCGCTGGGCTATCGGCCGCTGGTGCTCGATCAGCTGCGCAGCATGGGTGGCACGCGCTTTTTCGTGTCGCTGAACGACAAACCCCTGGAAATGCAGATCCTTCCTCCAACCGAGCGCAAGCAGGCGGTGCTGGCGGAAGTTGACGAGGTGCTGCGTGATCGCCTTGGCAAGAATGTCGATATATCGGTGCGCTTCGTCAGTCCCGACGACCTGCGGATTTTCAACGGTGGGCTGAAACTCGATGAACTGCCGCGCTCCTGGGCGCATTACGCGCTGAGCCTGGAACCGCTGAATCCACCCGTGCTGGTGACGCAGATCCAGATCGCCCCAGGCGAGTGGCTCTATCTTGCTTCGCTGATGCCGGCGCCCTACGTCAGTCTTGAGGATCAAGGGATCCCCAATCAGCAACTCTGGTTCATCTTTCTCACCACCAGTTTTCTGTTGTTGTTCATCGGCATCCTCGTTCACTGGCAGAGTCGTCCACTCAAGCAGTTGGCGCGCGCGGCGCGAGAAATGTCGCTGGGTAGCGAGGTGGAATTGTTTCCAGAGGCGGGCGGTAGCGAGGTGGTCGAAGTCAGTCGCGCATTCAACAGCATGCGTGAACGCATCGGTCGCTATTTGACCGAGCGTAGCCAGTTGTTCAGCGCAATCTCCCATGATTTGCGCACGCCGATCACACGGCTGCGGTTGCGGGTGGAGCTGCTGGAGGACGAAACGTTGCAGCGCAAATTCAGCCGTGACCTCGATGAATTGGAGTTGCTGGTCAAGGGAGCCCTGCAGTGCGTCAAAGACACCGACATTCACGAGAATATTGAGCCACTAGATCTCAACCTTCTGCTTGATTGCGTCACCGAACCGTATCTGGCGCCCTCTGGTAACGGTCGCGTCACGGTGAAAGGCAGAGCGCTCGCACCGTATGCCGGCAAGCCACTGGCGCTCAAACGCTGCATCGGCAATCTTCTGGACAACGCGTTGAAATATGGCGAGCGGGCACATCTGTTGATCGAAGACGATAAAGACATTTTTGTCCTGCACGTTGACGATGAAGGCCCAGGCGTGCCGGAAACGTGGCTGAAGCAGGTGTTCGAGCCGAACTTCCGCTTGGCGGCCAAGCAACCTGGCTACGGCCTCGGGCTCGGGATCGCACGCAATATCGCCCACAGCCATGGTGGTGAGATCAGTCTGTGTAACCTGCAAGAGGGCGGGCTGCGTGTGACCTTGCGCCTGCCCCGCAAGCCTGAGTGAATGTCACAGGACCGTGACAAAAGCGGGCGCTTTCGTTACCTGACGCGATCCGGGCGGCCGCTAGACTCCGGCAACGGTACGCTTGATGACAACCGCCCAGTGACACGCAAATCACCTGTGCAACACGCTTCTGCCTTTGAACCGCCCGAACTCATTCTGGTGCTCACTGTCGCCACGCTGCCCGCTCATGGCGTTGGTGGAGTCGGCGACGAGATACCCGCCCGCATGGAACAAGAACAATGACAACACCTGCATTGAACCCCGACAGCTGGCTGCAGAAGCCTGCTCATCTGGCTTGGCTGGTTGGCGAAGGCATGCGCCTGCTGCCGTTTGCCCGGGCTTCGCGAGTGGACCAGGGGTTCGCCGCGCTCGATGCGAACGGGCAACTCCCGGCGCAGGCCTGCGCTGAGTTGATCCACACCACTCGCATGACCCATTGTTTCGCCTTGGCACATATCCAAGGTGTCCCCGGACACGCCGAGCTGGTCGACCATGGCGTCGCTGCGCTGCAAGGCGCCTTGCGCGATGCCGAATACGGCGGCTGGTTTGCCGACGCAACGGGCAAGGGTGAAAAGACGGCTTACTTGCATGCGTTCGTCGCTTTGGCAGCCAGTTCTGCGGCGGTTGCGGACCGGCCTGCGGCTCCGGCGCTGCTGGACGACGCGATAGCTGTCCTCGAGACGCACTTCTGGAGCGAAGAGGAGGGCGCTTTGCGTGAAAGCCTGAGCCGCGACTGGAAGCAGGAGGAGGCGTACCGGGGTGCCAACAGTAATATGCACGGCACTGAGGCATTTCTCGCCCTGGCCGATGCCACCGGCGACACGGTGTGGCTGCAACGTGCTCTGCGCATCGCTGAGCGTTTGATCCATGGACATGCGGCGGCACGCGGTCATGTGGTGGTTGAACATTTCGACTGCGACTGGAAGGCGTTGCCCGATTACAACGACGACAACCGCGCCGACCTATTTCGCCCCTACGGCAGCACGCCGGGCCATAGCTTCGAGTGGGCGCGTCTGCTGCTGCACCTCGAAGCAGCGTTGCAGCATGCCGGGCTCGCCGCGCCAGGATGGTTGCTCCAAGACGCTTGCGGGCTGTTCGCCAGTGCCAGCCGCGACGCCTGGCAGGCGGACGGAGCCCCTGGCCTGGTTTACACCCTCGACTGGGCGAGCCGGCCGGTAGTCCGTGCGCGCTTGCACTGGGTGCATGCCGAAGCCAGTGCAGCGGCTGCGGCACTGCTCAGGCGAACGGGAGAGCGGATTTATGAGGACTGGTACCGGCGCATCTGGGAGTTCTCTGCGAGTCATCTCATCGATCTTCAGAGCGGTAGCTGGCACCATGAACTCGACAGCGACAACCAGCCGGCAAGCAGCATCTGGCCGGGCAAACCCGATCTCTATCACGCCTACCAGGCCGTGCTTTTGCCGCGCCTGCCTCTGACACCGAGTCTGGCGACAGCCCTGACGGCTGTGTAACGAAGCGGTGACACATGCGCATCCCTTCGTTACGTCTGCAGGTATCCACCCGACTTAGAATCCAATGCAGCTCAAGCATTAGGCTTGTATGCATAACAACAAGAAAAGGTATTCAAATGAACGCGATCACTCGCCTAGCCACTGTTGTTTCTCTTGCCTCTTTATTTCCTCTCTCTGCGTTGGCAGCTGACTCCAAGGGCACTGTCGAAGTCGTCCACTGGTGGACGTCCGGTGGCGAAGCCGCCGCGGTGAACGTGCTGCGCGATCTGGTCGACAAGGCCGGTTTCACCTGGAAGGACAGCGCCGTCGCTGGTGGCGCGGGTTCTGCGGCCATGACCGTACTGAAGACCCGCGTGGTATCCGGTAATCCACCGGGCGCGGCGCAGATCAAGGGCCCTGACTTGCAGGAATGGGGCGCTTTGGACCTGTTGAGCCCGCTCGATGAAGTGGCCGAGGCCAACAACTGGGATGACCTGCTGTCGAAGACCGTATCCGACACCATGAAATACGATGGCCACTACGTGGCGGTGCCGGTGAATATTCACCGCGTCAACTGGTTGTGGATCAACCCGAAAGTATTTGAGAAGGCCGGTGTCGAGAAGGTACCCACCACCCTGGAAGAACTCTATGCCGCTGGCGACAAGCTCAAGGCGGCGGGCTTCGTGCCGCTGGCCCATGGTGGTCAGCCTTGGCAGGACAGTACCGTCTTCGAAGGCCTCGTGCTGGGCATCATGGGGGCTGACGGCTTTCACAAAGCATTCGTAGAGCATGATGAGGCGACCCTCACCAGTCCGCAGATGACGGAAGTGTTTACCGCGCTGAAGAAACTCGAGAGCTACATGGACGACAACCGTGCCGGCCGCGACTGGAACCTCGCCACCGCCGAAGTAATTAACGGCAAGGCGGGAATGCAGATCATGGGTGACTGGGCGAAGAGCGAATGGACCGCCGCCGGCAAAGTGGCAGGCAAAGATTACAAGTGCGTTCCGATGCCCGGAACTGCTGGCAGCTACACCTACAACATCGATTCCATCGCCATGTTCAAGCTCAAGGACGAGGGCGACATCGCGGCGCAGCATGCCTTGGCCAGGATCGCCCTGGAGCCCGAATTCCAGTATGTGTTCAACCAGAACAAGGGTTCGATTCCAGTGCGCCCCGACCTGGACATGAGCAAGTTCGACAGCTGCGCCCAAGCGTCGATGGAAGACTTCAAGGAGGCCGACAAGAATGGTCAACTGGAGCCGAGCATGGCGCACAGCATGGCCACCAACCTGGCGGTACAGGGCGCCATCTTCGATGTGGTGACCAACTTCATGAGCGAGAAGAGCGCAGACCCAAGCAAGGCTGGCGCTCAACTCTACGCAGCGATCAAATCCGCACAATAGGTTGACGCGGGCCGGCACCCGGCCCGTCTCCTTCGGCAATGCCCCGCGGCAGTACTTCATTTCTGCCGGAGGGGGCGTTCGGCCCGGATTTCACATCTCTGACTGGTAACGCCCGATGAGTGTCACGATGGTATTCCCCAAGGCCTCACCCTTGGATGCGCTGCAGCGCTGGCTTCCTAAATTGGTGGTGGCGCCGACCATGTTGGTGGTCCTGGTCGGCTTCTATGGCTACATCCTCTGGACGCTGGTGCTGTCCTTCACCAACTCCAGCTTTATGCCCAGCTACAAGTGGGTCGGCTTGCAACAATACGCCCGCCTGATGGAAAACGACCGCTGGTGGGTGGCGAGCCAAAACCTGCTGGTGTTTGGCGGCCTGTTTATCGGCATCAGTCTGGTGATCGGCGTGTTTCTCGCGGTGTTGCTGGATCAGCGCATCCGCCGTGAAGGTTTTATCCGGACTGTCTATTTGTACCCGATGGCACTGTCTATGATCGTCACCGGGACCGCGTGGCAGTGGCTGCTCAACCCTGGTCTCGGTATCGACAAGATGCTGCGTGACTGGGGCTGGGAAGGTTTTCGCTTTGACTGGCTGGTCGACCCGGACCGTGTCGTTTATTGCCTTGTGATCGCGGCGGTGTGGCAAGCCTCCGGCTTCGTCATGGCGCTCTTTCTCGCTGGCCTGCGCGGTGTCGACCAATCCATCGTGCGTGCTGCGCAGATCGACGGCGCCAGCCTGCCGAGTATTTACATGCGCATCATCCTGCCGAGCCTTCGGCCGGTGTTCTTCAGCGCGGTGATGATCCTCGCGCACATTGCGATCAAGAGTTTCGATCTGGTGGCGGCTATGACCGGGGGAGGGCCCGGTTACGCCTCCGACCTGCCTGCGATGTTCATGTATAACTTCACGTTCAGCCGTGGCCAGATGGGCATCGGCTCGGCCAGCGCGATGATGATGCTGGGCGCGATCCTGGCGATTCTGGTGCCGTACCTCTACTCGGAACTGCGGGGCAAGCGCCATGAATAGAGCATTCAGCCCGAGCCGGCTGGTTATCCATGCCACGTTGCTGCTGGCGGTCGCGTTGTATCTGGTGCCGCTGGTGGTGATGCTGCTGACCAGCTTCAAGACCCCCGACGATATCCGCACTGGCAACCTGTTGTCCTGGCCCGAGGTGTTCACCGTGATCGGCTGGGTCAAGGCCTGGGGCGTGGTCGACGGCTTCTTCTGGAACTCGGTGAAAATCGCCGTACCTGCCGTGCTGATCTCGACGGCAATCGGCGCACTGAATGGCTACGTGTTGTCGATGTGGCGCTTCCGTGGCTCACAGTTGTTTTTCGGACTGCTGCTGTTCGGCTGCTTCCTGCCGTTCCAGACCGTGCTGCTGCCAGCCTCGTTCACCCTTGGCAAGTTCGGTCTGGCCAACACCACGGCCGGCTTGGTGCTGGTGCATGTGGTCTATGGCATCGCCTTCACCACGTTGTTCTTCCGCAACTATTACGTGAGCGTGCCAAATGCGCTGGTCCGTGCAGCGCGCCTGGACGGTGCAGGTTTCTTCACTATCTTCGGGCGAATCCTGCTGCCCATGTCGACACCGATCATCATGGTCTGCCTGATTTGGCAGTTCACCCAGATCTGGAACGACTTCCTTTTCGGCGTGGTGTTCGCCAGCGGCGACGCCCAGCCCATCACCGTGGCGCTGAACAACCTGGTCAACACCAGCACGGGCGCCAAGGAATACAACGTCGATATGGCTGCCGCGATGATCGCGGGGCTGCCAACGCTGGTGGTGTACATCCTCGCCGGCAAGTATTTCCTGCGCGGGCTTACGGCCGGCGCGGTCAAGGGTTAGGAGAACGACCATGGCTGCACTTGAACTCTGCAATGTCCGCAAGAGCTATCCTGGAAGCGCCCACGACACGCTGAAAGACATTGATCTGAAAATTGACGACGGTGAATTTCTGATCCTCGTCGGTCCGTCCGGCTGCGGAAAATCCACGTTGATGAACTGCATTGCCGGTCTGGAGGACATCACCGGCGGCGAAATTCGCGTCGACGGCGCTGACATCAGTTCCGCCAGCCCGAAGGATCGTGACATCGCAATGGTGTTTCAGTCCTACGCGCTGTACCCGACCATGACCGTGCATGAAAACATCGCCTTCGGCCTGAAGATGCGCAAGGTCCCGGCGGTGAAGATCGAGGAAGAAGTATCGAGAGTGGCCAAGCTGCTGCAGATCGAACACCTGCTTGGACGAAAGCCCTCGCAGTTGTCAGGAGGCCAGCAGCAGCGCGTGGCGATGGGGCGTGCCCTTGCGCGGCGCCCGAAGATCTATCTGTTCGATGAACCGCTGTCGAACCTCGATGCCAAGTTGCGTGTGGAGATGCGTACCGAGATCAAGCTGATGCACCAGCGCCTGAAGACCACCACGGTGTATGTCACCCATGACCAGATCGAGGCGATGACGCTTGGCGACAAGGTAGCGGTGATGAAGGATGGCATCGTCCAGCAGTTCGGCACGCCAAAAGAGATCTACAACAGCCCGGCCAATTTGTTCGTCGCAAGCTTTATCGGGTCCCCGCCGATGAACTTCATCCCGCTGCGCCTGAGCCGTGATCCCGGTGGCTGGCGAGCACTGCTTGAGAGCGGTCAGGATCGCTGCGAGCTGCCGCTGAACCTGGTCGATGCCGACTCGCTGGAAGGGCGCGAAGTGCTGCTCGGTATCCGGCCCGAGCAAATCAGCACCGGTGCACAGAGCAGCTTGCCATCGTTGCGAGCTGAAGTGCAGGTCATTGAGCCGACCGGCCCGGATACGATGATTTTTATCAGCCTCAATCAGACCAAGGTTTGCTGCCGCCTGGCACCGGACGTTGCGCCAAGCCCCGGCGAAAGCCTGACGTTGCAGTTCGAGCCCGACAAGGTGCTGCTCTTCGATGCCCAGACCGGCGAGCGGTTGGGCGTAGCGCCCGGCAATGGCTCGACGGGCCGCAACGGAACGGTTACGCGGCTGGTTGCCCGCTGAATGCGGTCATCGATTCGGTGTGGGAAAAAAGCTTGGTCGCGGGATATCAGCGTACCGGCGCAGAACCTGTCTGAATGCTATTGATGGTCCTGGTTTTTCAGCGGCCCGAGGCGAGTGCCCTGGGGCCGTAAAAGTCGAACCGCAGCACGCATGATGCGGGCTTGCGGATCGGAAGGAGAGCCTATCCCGGCTCGATCCAACGGCAGTAACAACAATAAGAGCTAATTGGAGCGGATATGAAAAAAACCACACGCCTGGGCCTTGCGGTGTCGCTGGCCAGTCTCGCCATGCCGTTTGCTGCGCAGGCACTGGACTTCAACGGCTATGTAAGAAGCGGTATCGGCGAATCGAGCGCTAGCGAATCGCAAGCCTGTTTTCAGCTGCCAGGCGCACCGTCCAAGTTCCGACTGGGCAACGAGTGCGAACAGTATGCGGAGTTGGGTTTGCGGCAGGACCTGTTCACGCTCGACGACGGTTCGGTGCTAAGTGTCGAGGGCATGGCTGCGCTGTACAACGAATACGATCACACGCCTAAATTCACTGGTGATCATGGCTGGGCCCGGTTAGTTCAGGCCTACGCTGAGTGGAGCAAGGTGCCGGCGCTGAATAACGGCTCGTTTTGGGCAGGGCGGCGCTTCTACAAGCGGAACGACATTCATATTTCTGACTTTTACTACTGGAACCAGAGCGCAACCGGTGCCGGTATCGAAGATATGGAAATTGGCGGCTTGAAATACAGCTATGCCTTTTCCCGCAAGGACAACGTGTTCCAAGAAAATTACATCAATCGTCACGACTTCAACGTTGGCGGCTTCGACAGTAACCCTGGCGGAGAGCTTGAGTTCGGTGTCAGTTATATCGACGAACCGGACCGCGATGATGCCAACAGCGGCTGGTCGGTTACTGCTCAGCACAAACAAATCGGCTTTCTTGGTGGCAGCAACACTTTCGCCCTGCAATACGGCGAGGGTCCGGGTACCGGGCTTGGCTATACCGGTGACGTCACGTTAGACAGCAGCGCCAAGAGCTGGCGAGTGGTGGAATACTTTGATTGGCAGGTCACGCCGCGTTTCGGTGGCCAGTTTCAGGCGGTCTATCAGAAGGACAAGCGTCAGGATGGCGGAGATCAGGACTGGATTTCCGTTGGCGTCCGTCCAGTTTATGCGTTGACTGAGCAATTCAAGCTGGTTGCAGAGGTCGGTCATGATCAGATCGATGCGCCGGAGGGCACGCGCAAACTGACCAAATTTACCGTTGCACCGACCTGGTCGCCGGCGGGGCCGGATTTTTGGGCTCGCCCGGAATTCCGCCTGTACTACACCTACGCTCAGTGGAACGACGCTGCGCAGGAAGCGGCGAATCTGATGGCGGCCGGGAGCGCGTTGTCCGATACCGGCGCGTTCGATAACGCCCAGCACGGCTCCAATTTCGGTGTACAGGTCGAATACTGGTGGGATTGATCGAGCCGATAGCCTAATTCCGTTAGAACCTCCAGACGGCGGGGGCCTCTACTGAGCGGTAAGCGGTAGGGCCCCAGCTAAACCGGAGGTGGTTTTTGGGCGACAAGGCGAAGAATCCATGCGTCAGCGTTTGCAAACTCAAAGACGATATCTGCATCGGCTGCGGTCGGAGCCGGGACGAGATGAAAGCCTGGAAGGGTATGAAGAACAAGGAGCGCAAGGCGGTCAACGAAGTGGCCGCCAGCCGGCTCAAGGCGTTGGGCAAGGCAAAAAAGAAAAAGAAGTGATCAGCTGTCCTCGGTCGGATAGCGGGTCGCCATCAGACTTTCCTTTATCTTGCGCAAATGCGGTTGAAAATCGACGCCGCGCCGCAGCGTCACGCCAGCGGCCAATGCGTCGAGTACCGTTAATTGGATGATTCGCGAGGTCATCGGCATATAGATGTCGGTATCTTCCGGCAGCGGAATATCCAGGCTCAGCGTGCAGACCCTGGCGAGTGGTGAATCCGCTGCGGTCAGCCCCAGTACGGAAGCACCGTTGTCACGGGCAATCGTCGCTGCTTCCACCAATTCTCGGGTCCGACCGGTGTAGGAAATGATCACGAACAGGTCACCGGTATGGGCCACCGATGCGAGCATTCGCTGCATCAATACATCCACATGCGCGGTCACTGGCAGGTTGAATCGGAAAAACTTGTGCTGAGCATCCAGTGCCACGGATGCCGATGCGCCCAGTCCGAAGAAATGAATCTGGCGGGCCTGAATCATCAGGTCCACCGCATGGCTCACCACCAGTGGATCGATTGCGCGGCAGGCACTGTCGAGGGACGCGATGGCGCTGCCGAAGATTTTTCTCGTATATGCCTCAGGCCCGTCATTTGCTTCGACCGCGCGGCTGACGTAAGCGGCACCGCTGGCCAGACTTTGCGCCAATTGAAGCTTCAGCGCCGGATAGCCTGCAGCACCAAACGATCGGCAGAAACGATTTACCGTTGGTTCGCTGACCTTTGCCGCCTGCGCCAGCGCTGCAATGCTGTAGCGGGTCGCTTCCTGGGGATCACGCAGGATCACTTCTGCAACCTTTCGCTCCGCCTTGTTCAGCTCATCGAGCCTATTTTTTATCTGTTCCAAGAGATTTTTCATGCGATCCATGTCTCTTCCTTCAGGGGCTCGCGTCCGTGCCGCTGATAATAGCGAGCTCGATGTGCGAAAAAATCGTTTGATGTTGTTTTAATAACAACATTTTGTGCTTAAACTGCGCAGATAAACCTGTCACGCAGCTTAATTTGGTTAATATAAAAATCATGCCTGCTATTACTGTTGACGCGACCAACTTTGCTTTGTTCGGCGCCTTGGGCGATCTGGCGCTGCGCAAGCTGTTTCCGGCACTTTACCAGCTCGAGCGTGCGGGACTGCTCAATAGTGACACACGCATCCTGGCGCTCTCACGCGACCAAGGTGAGCCGTCGACTCATCTCGAGCGAATCGACCAAGCCTTGCGTCGCTATGCTCCGGCTGCGCAGCTGGACGAAACAGCGCTCACCCGGTTTCAGGCGCGGCTGCAGTACCTGACCATCGATTTCCGCAACGCTGAGGATTATGCAGCGCTGGCGCAAATGGTCTCCCCTGACATGCCGCTGATCGCCTATTTCGCCACGCCTGCGTCGGTTTACGGATCGATCTGTGAGCACCTCGCAGCGGCCGGATTGGCCGAGCAGACGCGCGTCGTGCTGGAAAAGCCGATCGGTCACGACCTCGAGTCTTCGCGGGTAGTTAACGATGCGGTGGCGCAATATTTTCCCGAGACGCGCATTTACCGGATCGACCACTATCTTGGCAAGGAAACAGTGCAGAACCTGATCGCGCTGCGCTTTGCTAACAGCCTGTTCGAGACGCAGTGGAATCAGCATCACATCTCCCATGTGGAGATCACCGTCGCGGAGACCGTTGGCATCGAAGGGCGATGGGGCTATTTCGACCAGGCCGGACAGCTGCGCGACATGATCCAGAATCACCTGCTTCAGCTGCTGTGCCTGATCGCGATGGACCCGCCAAGCGATCTCACGGCCGACAGTATCCGCGATGAGAAGGTCAAGGTACTAAAGGCGTTGGCGCCGATCACGCCGGAGCGGCTAAGCAAGCAAGTAGTGCGCGGCCAGTACGTCGCCGGTTCGGTCGCGGGTAAGGCGGTTCCTGGTTATCTGGAGGAAGAAAACTCCAACGCCGAAAGCAGCACGGAGACCTTTGTCGCGCTGCGCGCCGATATCTGTAATTGGCGCTGGTCTGGTGTGCCTTTCTATCTGCGGACCGGCAAGCGCATGGGCGAAAAGGTTTCGCAGATCGTTATCCATTTCAAGGAGCCGCCGTTTTATATCTTTGCGCCGGAACAGCGTTCGTTGATCAGCAACCGGCTGATTATTCGTCTGCAGCCGGACGAGGGCATCTCGCTGCAAGTGATGACGAAGGAGCAGGGGCTCGATAAAGGCATGCATCTTCGCAGCGGCCCTTTGCAACTGAACTTCTCCGAGACCTATAAGAGCTCGCGCATTCCTGATGCCTACGAGCGTTTGCTGCTTGAGGTCATGCAAGGTAATCAGAACCTGTTCGTGCGTAAGGACGAGATCGAATACGCCTGGAAATGGTGCGATCAGCTGATCGATGGCTGGTCACGTATTGGTGATGCGCCGAAGGCTTACCCAGCCGGATCCTGGGGGCCCGTCGCATCCATTGCCTTGATCACGCGTGATGGGAGGTCCTGGTATGGCGATCTCTGAGCTGGAGCTACCGTCGGATGTAGTCGCGCATAGCCTTGCCGGTCCTGAACAGCTGGCACAGGCGCTGGCCGAGCGGGTCGCGAAAGCGCTGGATTACGCCGTGAATTCCCATGGCAGCGCCAGTCTGGTGGTGTCGGGTGGACGCAGCCCTACCGCGTTCCTTGAGGCGCTCTCGACCCGTGAGCTGGACTGGGCGAAGGTGCAGGTCAGTCTCGCGGATGAGCGCTGGGTCGACGTAGCCGATCCAGATAGCAACGAAGGCTTACTGCGGCGCCACTTGTTGCAGAACGAGGCCGCCGACGCGCAACTGCTCGGCCTTTATCAGCCGGCCGATACGCTGGAGCAGGCGGCCAAGTTGGCAAGTGACCGGTTGGAAAGCTTCAAGCAGCCTATCGACGTACTGGTGCTCGGCATGGGCAACGACGGTCATACCGCCTCGTTGTTTCCAAATAGCCCGCTGCTTGCGCAGGGGCTCGATGTCGACGGAACCGACCATTGCCTGCCAATGCTGGCGCCTACCAGCCCGGAGCAGCGCATCACCATGACCTATTCGCTATTGGCGTCTGCCCGGGTCCAGTGTCTGGCGATCCAGGGGTCGTCCAAGCTCGAGACGTTGCGTCAGGCCATGCGGCTCGAAACCTTGCAGATGCCGATCCGCGCATTCCTGCATTCCCCCTTAGAGATCTACTGGTGCCCGTAAGGCCCGAGGACTTTTCCATGACTATGGACCAGAAAAACGCGCTGATCGAGAAGATATGTACCGAAGCCCGCATCCTTCCGGTAATCACCATCGGCAGCGAGGATCAGATCCTGCCGTTGGCCGACGCCCTTGCCGCAGGCGGGCTGAAGGCGCTGGAGATTACCCTGCGCTCGAAGCACGGGCTCACCGCCATCCAGCGTTTGCGCCAAGAGCGACCCGAACTCTGTGTAGGCGCCGGGACGGTGCTCGACAAGCGCATGATGGATGAGGTCGAGGCGGCTGGAGCTCAGTTCATCGTCTCGCCCGGTTCCACGGATGAGCTGCTACAAGCCGGGGTGAACTGTTCGGTGCCGCTGCTGGCCGGCATTAGCAACGCATCGGACATCATGCGCGGCTATGCGCTCGGTTATCGCCGCTTCAAGCTGTTCCCGGCCGAGGTGTGTGGTGGCGTCGCTGCGATCAAGGCGCTCGGCGGACCTTTCGCTGATGTGCGCTTTTGCCCAACCGGAGGAGTCAGTGCCGCTAACGCATCGCAGTACCTGGCGCTCCCCAACGTAATGTGCGTTGGCGGTACCTGGATGATTGATGCCGCTGCACTGAAGAACAACGACTGGGCAAGCATTCAGCAGGCCACAGCGGAAGCTCTGGCTGCGCTGGACAAAGCCTGAGAAAAGCAGACATCGCCGCGCGTGGAAGCTGGCCGCGCGAGGCTTGTCTGGGCTGCTAACCTCTCTAGTGCTTCACTGACCCGTTACGCGTATAGTGCGCGACCTTTCTATCGGAACTGCCACACCGGGAGGTGCCCAGATGACCGAACACGAAGATTCAACCCCTCATATTGCCCACGGCGAAAAGCTGCAGAAGGTCCTTGCCCGCATCGGCCTGGCTTCGCGGCGCGACGTGGAAAATTGGATTGCCGCTGGCCGGGTCAAGGTCAACGGTGCCATCGCGACTCTCGGCCAGCGTGTCGATTTGCATGACGCCATCGCGGTAGATGGGCGCCTACTCAAACGAGAAGAAGCCGCTGAAGTGGTCCGCCGCGTGCTGATCTACAACAAGCCCGATGGCGAGATTTGTACCCGTGACGATCCCGAAGGCCGCCCGACTGTATTCGATCGCCTGCCTCGTCCGAAGGAAGGTCGTTGGATCAATATCGGACGGCTCGATATCAATACCACCGGTCTGCTGCTGTTCACCACGGATGGCGAGCTGGCCAATCGCCTGATGCATCCTTCGTACGAGATGGATCGGGAGTATGCGGTGCGGGTACGTGGTGAGGTTGATGACGAAATGATTGAGCGTCTGAAGACCGGCGTTATGCTCGAAGACGGTCCAGCGCGCTTTACCGATATTCAGGAAGCACCTGGGGGGGAAGGCTTTAACCATTGGTACCACTGCGTGGTGATGGAAGGCCGTAACCGTGAGGTTCGCCGTCTCTGGGAATCCCAGGGGTTGGTAGTCAGCCGTCTGAAACGCGTGCGGTTCGGCCCGGTATTCATGACATCCGATCTACCGATGGGGCGCTGGCGCGAGATGTCCCAAAGCGAAGTCGACATTCTCAGCGAGGAGGTCGGCCTCAAGCCGATGGCTCTGCCGGGGATGAAGGCAAAGGCCAAGGACAAACTTGATCGTATGCAGCGCAAGGTGGCCAAGCCCATCGGACGCGGCGACCGTCGCCCTAGGGTGCTTCGCTCGGCCCATGATGCTGATGTGTCCAGTGATGGCGGCAAGGGCCGCGGTGCCCGCGGCGATCAGCCGGCACGCAAGCCGCGTGATTCCGACGAGCGCAACAAGCCAAGCCGCGGCACGCCAGTGGCGGAGCGACCGAACGCCGCAGGCCCTGGTAAACATCCTGGGCGTGTAGGCGGCAAGCCATCGTCGACCAAGCGCAGTGGCCCGCCGGCCAGCGAGG
Source organism: Stutzerimonas stutzeri (assembly GCF_024448715.1). GTDB lineage: Bacteria > Pseudomonadota > Gammaproteobacteria > Pseudomonadales > Pseudomonadaceae > Stutzerimonas > Stutzerimonas stutzeri_AR. Next base: position 3,953 of record NZ_JAMOHZ010000003.1, on the reverse strand, counting down.
GACAACGCCCTGGCTTCGGTCGTGGCGATCGCTCCAAGCGTCCATGATGACCAAAGCGTAATGCATAGAAAAGGGCGAGGCCGGTGGTGGCCTCGCCCTTTTTCGTTTTGTTGTTGTTTGGGTTACTGGGCGTCTAGTGCCTGTCCATTTACGCCAATACTATCCGCTCCCATGAGATACAGATAAGCCGGCAGGATGTCCTGCGGCAGCGGATTTAAGACCGGATTTTCGCCCGGATAGGCCTTTGCACGCATATCCGTGCGGGTCGCGCCTGGGTTGATGCTATTGCTACGCACGGAACTTACCCCGTCGAGCTCGTCCGCCAATACTTGCATTAGCCCTTCCGTGGCGAACTTCGATACTGCATAGCCGCCCCAGTAGGCTCGGCCTTTTCGTCCAACGCTGCTCGACGTGAATATCACCGAAGCATCAGTCGACAATTTGAGCAGAGGCAGCAGTGTGCTGGTGAGCATAAAGGCTGCGTTGACATTCACCTGCATCACTCGCATGAAGTTTTCGCCGGACAGTTGTTCGATCGGCGTGCGCGGGCCGACAATTCCTGCATTGTGTAACAGGCCGTCCAGCCGTCCGAATTCACGCTCGATCATTGCTGCGAGCTCGTCGTATTGATGCGGCAGCGCGGTTTCCAAATTGAGCGGTATTACGGCTGGTTGCGGCCAGCCGGCGGCCTCGATCTCGTCGTAGACCTTGTTGAGGTTTTCTTCATTCTTGCCCAACAGCAGAACGGTAGCCCCATGGGCTGCGTAGGCTTTTGCTACGGCTTCGCCAATTCCGCGACCAGCGCCGGTCACTACGATGATCCGATCCTTTAGCAGGTCGGGGCGGGCTGAGTACTCGAACATCTAAAGCCTCATTTATTCAGAACTAGGGCGATTACCCAGCGGTTGTTAACAAAAAAAGGGAGGTATGGGCAGTCAGCTGCTGCCAAGCGCATTAGCCAACACGGCACGCAGTTCGAGCGGGTGATCGACGACTACGTCCGCGCCCCAGGTGTCCGGGTTGTCTTCGGGGTGAATATATCCATAGCGTACCGCAGCCGTTCGGCTGCCAGCTGCACGTCCCGATTCGATGTCGCGCAGGTCGTCACCCACGAACAGAACCGTCAGTGGGTCGAGACCCAGTTGGCTACATGCCAGCAGCATCGGCTCCGGATCTGGTTTACTTCTGCTGACATGATCGGGACAGACCAGCACTGCGGAGCGGGATGCAAGGCCCAAGTGTTGCATGATTGGCTCGGCGAAGCGCAACGGCTTGTTAGTCACGACGCCCCATAGCAGGCCCGCCCGCTCGATATCGGCCAGCAGTTCCGCCATGCCGTCATAGAGCTGGCTTTCAACCGCGCAATGGTCTTGATAGCGGTCCAGAAACTCCAGGCGTAGGGTTTCGAACTCGTCTGATAGCGGGTCGATATCGAAAGCACTGAGCACCATCGCTCGGGCTCCTCCAGAGACGACGTCACGAACCTGCTGATCTGGAATACGATCAAGGCCGCGGGCGAATCGCATGGCCTGGGCGACAGCAATAAAATCGGGCGCGGTATCGAGTAGCGTTCCGTCCATATCGAATAAAACAGCGTGCAGACGCATTAGGCCTCCCGTAGCGTCTGGACCATGTAGTTCACATCTACGTCCGATGAGAGTTTGTAGTGTTTGGTTAACGGGTTGTAAGTCAGGCCAATGATGTTCTTGACTGCAAGCCCGACTTCACGGCTCCAAACGCCGAGTTCTGAAGGGCGAATGAACTTCCGGTAATCATGGGTACCGCGCGGCAGAAGTTGTAGCAGATATTCTGCCCCGATGATGGCGAAAGCATAGGCCTTAGGGTTGCGGTTGATCGTGGAGAAAAATACTTGCCCGCCAGGTTTCACCATCTTATAGCAAGCGCGGATCACCGAAGCTGGATCGGGTACGTGCTCTAACATCTCCAGACATGTCACTACATCGAACTGTTCCGGACGCTCTTCGGCAAGCTCTTCTGCGGTGATCTGCTGGTAATCGATTTCGAGGCCTGATTCGAGCAGATGTAGCCGGGCAACCGATAGAGGGGCTTCGCCCATGTCGATGCCGGTCACCGTAGCGCCGCGCTGGGCCATGGCTTCACTGAGAATCCCGCCACCGCAGCCCACGTCTAGAACCTTCTTGCCAGCCAATGGAAAATGTTCGTCGATCCAGTTCACCCGAAGCGGATTGATCTCGTGCAGTGGCTTGAACTCACTTTCACGGTCCCACCAGCGGTGAGCAAGGGCTTCGAATTTGGCGATTTCGGCATGGTCGACGTTGCTCATGATCTATTCCGTTTGAAAGCTTGAAGGAGAAGCTTGAGCTGCAAATGCTCATGTTGCCAGCTTCCATCAGACGAAGGGGCTATGGTGAGGTGCATTGTGTACGTCAATTTGTCACGGGGCGCCGGTCCTCTTTGGGCTCAGCGCTTGGAACCAATCTTCTTTCCCCACTCTTGGGCTGTTGCTATAAGACGATCTTCGTCCATGCGCGTCAGCTGACGATCATCCAATAGTTGCTTGCCGCCCACCCATACATGGCGTACACAGTCTCGGCCGCTGGAGTAGATCAGCTGGGATACCGGATCATAAATAGGCTGTTGCGCAAGGCGCGACAAATCGAACGCTACCATGTCGGCAAACTTTCCGATCTCTAGCGAACCAGTATGCTCGTCCAGCCCAAGCGCGCGAGCGCCATTGAGCGTAGCCATGCGGAGTGCTCTGTGAGCGTCGAGCGCTGTAGCCGAGCCCGCGACGGCTTTTGCTAACAGCGCGGCGGTGCGTGTTTCACCCAGCAGATCGAGATCATTGTTGCTGGCGGCACCATCGGTGCCGATTGCGACGTTGATGCCAGCCTCCCACAAGCGCTCCACTGGGCAGAAGCCGCTTGCCAGCTTTAGATTGGACTCGGGGCAGTGGATCACGCTGCAGTTGTTTTCAACCAGCAGGGCAATATCGCCGTCATCGATCTGGGTCATATGAACCGCTTGGAAGCGCGGGCCCAGGAGCTGCAGGCGGGCCAGTCGCGCGAGTGGCCGCTCGCCATGCTTGCTGAGAGCCTCTTCCACCTCGTGTGCAGTTTCGTGGACATGCATATGAATGCCGATGTCCATTTCCGCCACGAGCGTGCGGATGCTTTCTAGCTTATCGTCCGCGACTGAATACGGTGCATGTGGGCCAAAGGCGATGCTCAGTCTGGGATGATGTTTGAGATCATCAAACAGCGCTACGCCCTTGCGTAGCGCCTCATTGGCGTCTCGCGCGCCAGGGATTGGGAAGTCCAATACCGGAATGGTTATCTGTGCCCTGATTCCGTTGTCATGAACGAGTTGACTGACGACTTCTGGAAAGAAGTACATGTCGGAAAAACAGGTAATGCCGCTCTGTAGCTGCTCGGCTATCGCTAGCTCGCTACCCGCATGCACAAACGCTTCGTCGACCCACCTGCTTTCCGCCGGCCAAATATGCTCACGCAACCATGTCATCAGAGGTAGGTCGTCAGCCAGCCCGCGGAACAAAGTCATCGCCGCATGGCCATGCGCATTGACAAGCCCGGGCGCTAAAAGCATTCCTGCAAGATCACGTGTCTCCTTTGTTGCGTACTTCGTGGCGGCCTCGCGCGGTGCGATCAATACGATGCGTCCGTCGCGGATACCCAGCGCATGGTTTTCTAAAACGACACCAGCCGGCTCGACTGATACGAGCCAGCTAGGAAGCAGAAGTAGGTCAAGCGGGCCGGCGAGGGTATACGACATGTGGACCAACAAGCTGAGCAGGGGAGGCTGCCAGTGTAAAGCCTGTGGAACACAGTTTGAAGGTAACAGAGGAAACTCTAAGGATTGGACTGCCGTTATCAAACGTGCTGCCTATATGTGGATGAGCCTTAGCCTTGCGGCACTATTCTCCAATAAGTCCCCAAATACTGATTGACGCC
>NZ_JAMOHZ010000002.1 GCF_024448715.1 Stutzerimonas stutzeri | reverse complement strand
CCTAACCGAGCGCAGTAGTTTTCACACTGCCTGTTATGATTGCGGTTCGCGTTTCAAGGAACTTCCCATGCGCCAGAAACCCACTGTGCTTGCCCGTGAGATCGTCGCCACCAGCCGTCTGTTCCGTGTCGAGGAGCTGCAGCTGCGGTTTTCCAACGGCGTCGAACGCACCTACGAACGGCTGGTCGGCAAGGGCACCGGCTATGGCGCGGTGATGATCGTCGCGCTCGATACTGACGGCAGAGCGTTGCTGGTCGAGGAATACTGCGGTGGCACCGACACCTACGAGCTGTCATTGCCCAAAGGGCTGATCGAGCCGGGTGAGGACGTGCTGGACGCCGCCAACCGCGAGCTCAAAGAGGAAGCTGGCTTCGGCGCGCGCAACCTCGAGTTGCTTACCGAGTTGTCGCTCTCGCCGGGCTACATGAGCCAGAAGATACAGGTCGTGCTGGCCCGCGATCTTTACCCCGAACAGTTGCCAGGCGACGAGCCGGAGCCGATGCGAGTCGACCGCATCGATCTGCGCGAACTATCGAGCCTGGTCCAAAACCCGCAGTTCAGCGAAGGACGCGCCCTCGCCGCGCTATATCTGGCGCGTGATCTGCTCACCCAGCGGGGGGAATTCGCCCAATGAGCCATCCATATCTGGCGCCGGTCATCGACCTGGTCCGTGCCGCCGGCGAGGCCATTCTGCCGCACTGGCGCAACGATGTGTATGTGCATGAGAAGGCCGACGCATCGCCCGTCACCGCTGCCGACATGGCGGCGCATCATTTGCTGGCCGATGGCCTGCGCGCGCTGGACGCTGGCATCCCGGTGCTCTCCGAGGAAGACTGTGCGCTGAGCCTGGTCGAGCGAGCCGGATGGACGCGCTGGTGGCTGGTCGATCCGCTGGATGGCACCAAGGAATTCATTGCCGGCAGCGAAGAATTCACCGTCAACGTCGCGCTGATCGAACAGGGGCGGGTGCTGTTCGGCGTGGTGGGCATTCCAGCCAATGGCCGCTGCTATTACGGCGGCGCTGATTTCGGTGCATGGCGCGCCGAGGCCGATGGCGCCGCGCGGCCGTTGAAGGTGCGTCAAAGCCCGGCGGAAGGTTTCACGGTCGTTGCCAGCCGCCGCCATTCCAGCCCCGCGCAAGAGCGATTGCTCGAAGGCTTGCGTCAGCGTATCGGTGAGTTGGTATTGGCCAATGTCGGCAGCTCGCTGAAGTTATGCCTGCTGGCCGAAGGCGCCGCTGACTGCTATCCACGGTTGGCACCGACCTCACAGTGGGACACCGCCGCGGCTCAGGGCGTGCTCGAAGGTGCAGGCGGCGAAGTGCTGGATGTCAGCGGCGCGACCCTGACCTACGAGGCGCGAGAAAGCTATCTCAATCCGTCTTTCCTGGCGCTGCCGCGAGGTGTTGATTGGCGCGCCGGACTGATCGAACTGGCGAGCCGCTAAGCTGGCGTTCGCCGAATCGGACAAGCTCAGGCTGTCCGGTATTGCTGTCTGTTATGCCAATCTTGCCGAAGCCAGCCCGTTGCGGCGATGCTATGACGGCGTTGGCCAGGCCAAGCGCTTGATTCGGATCGCTGGAGGGCGTTGTGTCATCGAAAACCCCTACCGGGATACGACAATGGATCTGGCGCGCCTTCGTTCAGAGCGCGCTGATCCCACTGGTGCTGGTCGAGGTAGTGCTGATCGCGGCCTACCTGCTGACCAACAATGCCATCCGTGATGCGCAGATCGAGCATCTGCGCGAAACCGCGCTGTCCGAATTACAGGCTGCGGCCGATCGCGAGTCGCGAATCATCAGTCAGCAGCTGCAGCAGGTGGCGAGCGCCACGACGCTGTTTCGCAATATCACCGTTCGTGCGCTGGACGACACCCGCGTCGAGCCGCAACCGCCCTTAACGCTTGGCTCCGGCGGCGTGCGCTATAGCCCGCGCGACGAGGGCGGTGCGGCGAGCTTCTATTCCGCTGTCACCGCGCCTGAATTACAGGACCTGGAAAAGGTGGCGCGCTTGCGCCGTCTCGATCCGCTGATGAAGGAACTGCATGCCGCCAACCCGCTGATCGCCAGCCTCTATTTCAACAGCTGGGACAGCTACAACCACATCTATCCCTGGTTCGACACTGCGGAGCAGTATCCGTCGGACATGAACATTCCGAGCTACAACTTCTATTACCTGGCCAGCTCCTGGCACAACCCGGCGCGCAAGGTCGTCTGGACTGACGTGTACCTGGACCCGGCCGGGCACGGCTGGATGATGTCGGCGATCGCGCCGGCGTATCGAGGTGATTTTCTCGAGGGCGTCAACGGCATCGACATCACCGTCAGCGGCATTCTGAAGCAGATAGGCAAACTGCGGGTGCCCTGGAATGGCTATGGCGTGCTGATCAGCCGCGACCTCAACATCATGGCGCTGCCCGAGGCGGGCGAGCGGCAGTTCGGCCTCGACGAGCTGACCGAACACTCATACGACGAAGCGATTCGCCGGGAGATTTTCAAACCCGAGGACTTTCGCCTCGGCCGCCGGCCGGAAACCCGCGCGCTGGCGCACGCCATCGCCGCGCAGACCGAAGGTGTGCAGCGTCTAAACCTCGATGGCCGGCAGCAGTTGGTGGCTTGGACCACCGTGGAGCAAACTGGCTGGCATTTGCTGGCGGTGGTGGACGAGGCTGAAGTGTTCAGTCAGACCAACGCTTTGGCCAGCCGCTATCGACAGATCGGCTATCTGCTGATCGCCGGGCTGTTGCTGTTCTATCTGTTGTTCTTCGCCTATATGTGGCTGCGTGCGCGACGGCTCAGTCAGGCACTGCTCATTCCGATCGCCAGCATTTCGCGAATGATGGGCCAGATCGGCCGCGGCCAATGGCGGCCGCAGCCAGTCTCATCGGATATTCGCGAACTCGACGATTTGGCACAGCACACTCAGGCTATTGGCGGGCAACTCGAACTCAGCGAGGCGCAGCGTTGGCAAGCACACAAACGTCTCGAACTGGTGCTTGAAAGCGCCACCGAAAGCCTCTGGGAAAACGACATGCGCAGCGCCACGCTGCAGTTCCGCGGACGCCTGCCAGCCCGCTTCGGGTTGCCCTCGTCGCGGCTCAGCGAAGCGCAGTTCCTGCATCGCATCCATCCGTTCGACGTGTCCAAAGTGCGCGCTGAACTGGCCCGCATGCATCAAGGCGATGCGCTGCATTATGAAAGCGAGTTCCGCTTCGCCGACGCGCTCGGGCAATACCACTGGCTGCTGAGCCGCGGCCGCGTGCTCGAACGCGACCCGCAGACCGGCGAAGCCACGCTGGTAGCCGGCACTCATGTGGATATCGATGCGATCAAGCGGGTCGAGGAGGACCTGCGTCAGGTCACTCAGCAGGCACAGATCGCCAACGAGGCCAAGACGCATCTGATCTCCAGCATTAGCCACGAGCTACGCACACCGCTCAACGCGATCCTCGGGTTCGCCCAGTTGATGCGCATGGACTGCTCGCCCGAAGCCGATCCGGACGCAGCCGATTACCTCGACGAGATTCTGCTGGCCAGCCGGCATCTGAATCAGCTGCTTGGTGACATCCTCGACTGGTCGAGCCTGCAGGCGGAGCGGCCGCGGCTGGAGTTGAAGCGGGTCGAGGTCACCGCGCTGATGCGTGAGTGCGCCGAGCTGGTTGCGCTCGACGTGCAGCGCCAAGGTCTGCGGCTTGAATTCGATCTGCCGGATGCGCCCATCGAGGTGCTGGCCGAGCCACGGCGGCTGCGCCAGGTGCTGCTCAATCTGCTGTCCAACGCGATCAAGTACAACACGCCGTCCGGGCAGATCCTGCTCAGCATCGAAACGGTGGCCGGGCAGGTGCGCCTGCTGGTCGAAGACACCGGCCTGGGTATCGATGAGGCGCTGCAGACGCGGATGTTCGAACCTTTCCAGCGGCTAGGACGCGAAAGTTCGAATATCCAGGGCGCCGGGATCGGGCTGTCGCTGTGTCTGGAATATGCCAAGCTCATGGGCGGCAGCATCGGTGTGAAGAGCGAGCTCGGCGTCGGCAGCCGCTTCTGGATCGCCCTGTCGGTGCTGGAGCCGCAACTTGTGCTGCCAGCCCATGAGCGGCCGCGCATCGTCTATGTCGAAGACGATCCGGCCAGCCAGCTGCTGGTGCGCAAGGCCCTGGCCGACATGGGCGAGGTCAGCGTGATCGGTAACGGCCGGCTGGCCTTGGAGCATCTGCTGACCGACCCGCCGGAGCTGCTACTGCTGGACCTGAACCTGCCCGAGCTGAATGGCGAGGAGTTGTTGTCGTTGCTGCGCCAGGCGCCAGCGACCCGCGAGCTGCCGGTCATCGTACTCAGCGCCGCCAGCGAGACGCGCGGCGGATTCGATTGCCAGGGCCGCTTGAACAAACCGCTGGACCTCGACGAGTTACGCCGGCTGGTCCGCGCTTGTCTGCAGACGCCGGGTCCTAAGCCGAGCTGAATGGCGTGCGGGTTTCAATCGGCCCGCTCACCGCAGAGATCGAGGGCGAACCAGTGTTCCACTTCCTTCTGCGACAAGCCGGTGCCGAGCAGCGAGAACAACTTGCCCAGCGCCGCTTCGCGGGTCATCCCGCCGCCTGAAACCAAGCCAGTGGTTGCCAGTTTGCTGCCGGCCGCATAGATGCCGAATTCGACATGACCCTGCGGACATTGGCTGATCGCCGCCAGCACCACGCCGCGCTCATGCGCTTGCTTCAATGCCGCCAACAGCTCGGCATCGTCAGCCGGGCCGGTGCCGCTGCCGTAGCATTCGAGCAACAGGCCTTGCACGTCACTGGTCAGCATCGCGCGAACCTGCGCCGCCTGGATGCCCGGATACAGCGGCAGCACCGCGAGGCTGACCGGGCGGCGCGGCTGACGATAATCGAGCGCGGCGGGAATATTCGGAGCCCGCTGGCCGTGCCGCTGGCGAGGCTGGACGGCAAAGGCATCCAGCGTGGCGGTGCCCCGCTTGCTGGCCCGCGCGCCATGCATCAGCTGGCCGCTGAAGTACAGATGTACACCCGGCTCGACGCCGGTGTGAAGCGTCTGCATGGCGCCGAACAAATTACTCCAGGCATCGCTGCCGGGCGCACCGGCTGGCAGCATGGCGCCGGTCAGCAGCACCGGGACGTCGAGCCCAAGCAGGAGGAAGCTCAAGGCCGCGGCGCTGTAGGCCAGGGTGTCGGTGCCGTGTAGCACCAGCACGCCATCGCAGCCGTCCTGTTCGACGCCGGCGCGAATGGCCTCGGCTATCGCCAGCCAGTTGGCCTGGTTCATGTTGGCGCTGTCGATGGGGGGTAACAATTCGCGAAACTGCCAGTCAGGCAGCTGCAGCTGCAGCTGTGGTTGCTGGTCCTGCTGCTCACGCAGTCGACTGGCGAAACCGGAGGCGGGCATCAGACCCTCGGCGCTTTGCTGCATGCCGATGGTGCCGCCGGTATACAGCACCAGGATATTTCTGGAAGCCGGCATGGAGGACTCCTAAATAAAACAGGGGGTCGAGCCCCCTGTTCATGACACTCGCAGGCTACTGCTGACGAACCGGGGATGGGCTGACGGTACCACTTGTCGGTACCGTGCCGGGCAGCTTGTTCGGCCAGGCGGCGTGATCGAGGTCCAAATCAGCATAAGCCTTCGGATCGAACACGGGTGTCTTCACGCCGGATTTGCGCTGGTTGTCGTAGTCACGCATCAGGCGGATGCCAGTCTTGAACAGCAGAAACACAGCCGCGAGGTTGACCAGCGCCAGCAGCCCCATGGTCACGTCGGCAAAGCCGAATACGGTGGACAGATCCTGCATGGAGCCCCACAACACCAGCGCAATCACCAACACGCGGTACACCTGCAGCAGCGAACGTTTGGTGCTAAAGAAGCTGAGCGCGTTTTCACCAAGGTAGTAGTTGTATACCAAGGTCGTGAAGACGAAGAGCAGCAGCGCGGTGCTGACGAAAATCCTGCCCCACTCGCCGACTTCTGCGGCCAGTGCGGTCTGAGTCAGAACCACGCCCGCGACTTCTTCACTGCCTGGCTGGTAGACGCCTGAAAGCAGGATGATCAGCGCGGTGCTGGTGCACACCAGCAGGGTGTCGATGAACACGCTGAGCGACTGGACGATACCCTGCGCGGCCGGGTGTTTGACCTGCGCCACGGCGGCGACGTTCGGTGCACTGCCGAGGCCGGCTTCGTTTGAGAACAGGCCGCGTTTGACGCCCATGATGATCGCCGCGCCGATGCCGCCTGCGAATGCAGGCTCCAGGCCGAATGCGCTGCGCACGATCAGCCCCAGGACTTCCGGCACCTCGCTAATGTTCATGCCGATCACCACCAGTGCCATACCGATGTAGGAGAACGCCATGATTGGTACCAGCACGTCGGCCATGCTGGCGATGCGCTTAATGCCGCCAAAGATTATGGCGCCGATCACGCAGACCAGGGCCAGTCCGCTGATCCATGTCGGCAGGCCGAAGGTATCGTTCAGCGATGTGGCGACGGTGTAGGACTGCACCGCGTTGAAGCCGAAACCGAACGTAACCAGCAGCAGAATTGAGAAGATCACTGCCAGCCAGCGTTGACCCAGGCCATGCAGGATGTAGAACGCCGGGCCGCCACGATAGGTGCCGTCGGCCTCACGGCGCTTGTACAGCTGCGCCAGAGAACACTCGAAATAACTGGTGGCCATGCCGAGCAGGGCAACCAGCCACATCCAGAATACTGCGCCGGGACCGCCGAGCATGATCGCTACGGCGACGCCGGCGATGTTGCCGGCGCCTACACGGCCGGCTACGGAGAGCATCAGCGCTTGGAATGAGCTGAGCTGCCCCGGCTGACGCTGGAACGCTTCGGCAAAGATGCTGAACATGTCGCCGAAGTAGCGAAACTGCACGAAGCGTGAGCGAATCGAGAAATACAGGCCGAGACCGACCAGTGCGACGATGAGGACCTTGCTCCAGAGCAGGTCATTGAGAAGATCGAGCATGATGAGGTTGTCTCTTGTTGTTCTGGATGGGCGAGGCCGCGTCACTGTACGTGCGGCCCCGAAATGGTTAGTCAAGCGCGCCTTGCAGGCAATTACGCAGATCGCGGCGAACTGACGCGAGTTGATGCTAATATCGCGCCGCTTGCATCATTGGAAATCACATGTACGACCATCTTGGCACTAACCTGAAGCTGCTCTGCAGCCACTACCGCTCCATTGCTGAGGTGTGCCGCAAACTGGCTATCAATCGCGCCCAGTTCAACAAATACATCAACGGACAAAGCCGGCCGACAGCGCACAACCTAAAACGTATCTGTGATTTCTTCGGTGTCGAAAGTTACGAGCTGGGTCTGCCGAGCGAACAATTCGCACAGCTGATCGGCATACGCAGCCACGATCAGGAGCGCATCGCTGCCAGCGATCCCTTGCTCGAGCTGTTCCAGCCACTGCGCGACAACGCCAGCAGCCTGTCGCGTTACTGCGGCTATTATTTCGAATACGCCAACTGCCTGTCGGTTCCCGGGCAAATTCTGCTTTCTTTAGTGCATCTGCGTGAGGATCGCGGCAGCTTCGTCTTTGAACGGCAGGAGCGCCAGGAGCAGTCGCGCGCCGACAATCCCAAGGCCGAAGATTGGGTGGTGCGCTGCCGCTACCTGGGCGCTGCCTTTTATCTGCAGGACCGCCTGTTTCTCATCGACTATGAGTCGCTGACAGACAACGAGATGAGCCAGACGATCCTGATTCCCAGCTTCAAAAGCCGCATCAATCGCCTGAACGGCCTGAAGACCGGCGTCTCCAGCGGCGACCGTCGTACCCCGGCCTGCACCCGCGTGGTTTGGGAGTACCTGGGCAAGGAGATCAACCGGGTCAACGCTTATCGCCAGGTGATGCTCTATGCCATGGATGACCCGCGGATCGACCCGGAAATCCGTGAGCGGCTTGCGTCGGCGTCGCTGCGAGACGGACTGTTCGAAATCGAATAAAAAAGTGGGTTGCCCGGTTCCGACAACCGGCCAAGCGGGGCCCCTGGCTAAGAGGCGAGCCTGGGCGAGGCGATGAGCGGATACGGTAAAGCGATCCAGGCTGCGATGGCGCTCTTGCGCCATCATCCAATCGGTAGGACCTCAGCAGCGTTCAGGGTATTTGACGGGAGTTCCGGCATGAACGGCGCCCGCTAACCGGGCGCCTTATTGCCGCACCCAGTGGCGCGTGGGCGTCACCCCTTTAACGGCACCAATCTCGGCGCAATCATGTTTTCGGGACGCAGGATGTCATCGAGGGTGGCATCGTCCAGCAACTGCTCTTCGCGTACCAGTTCCAGCACGCCGCGGCCGCTGAGCAGCGCCTGGCCGGCGATGCGGGTAGCGTTTTCGTAGCCGATATAGGGGTTCAGTGCGGTGATCAGGCCGATGGAGTTTTCCATCAGGCGTCGGCAGTGATCTTCGTTGGCGGTGATGCCGACGATGCAGTGCTCGCGCAGCATGTCCATGGCGCGCTGCAGCAGGCCGATGGAGTCGAATAGCTTGTAGGCGATCAGCGGCTCCATGACGTTGAGCTGCAGCTGGCCGGCTTCGGCGGCCATGGTCAGCGCGAGGTCGTTGCCGATCACCTCGAAGGCGACCTGGTTGACCGCCTCTGGAATCACCGGGTTGACCTTGCCCGGCATGATCGAGCTGCCCGGCTGGCGCGGCGGCAGGTTTATTTCGTTGATGCCGGTGCGCGGGCCGCTGGAGAGCAGGCGCAGGTCGTTGCAGATCTTCGACAGCTTCACCGCCAGGCGCTTGAGCATGCTCGAGAAGGTGACGAAGGCGCCCATGTCGGAGGTGGCTTCGATCAGGTCGGCGGCGGGCTTCAGCGGATGGCCGCTGATGGTCGCCAGGCGCTGCACGGCCAAGGCTTGATAGTTGGGATCGGCGTTGATGCCGGTGCCGATGGCGGTGCCGCCGAGATTCACCTCGACCAGCAGCTGTGGTGCGATCAAGCGCAAGTGCTCGAGGTCTTCGCCAAGGGTGGTGGCGAAGGCGCGGAATTCCTGGCCGAGGGTCATCGGCACCGCATCCTGCAGCTGAGTGCGGCCCATCTTGAGGATGTGCGCGAACTCGGCCGACTTGCCGGCGAAGGCCTGTACCAGGCTGTCGAGGCTGGCCAGCAGCGTGTCGTGACCCAGCAGCAGGCCGAGACGGATGGCCGTGGGATAGGCGTCGTTGGTGGACTGCGCCATGTTCACGTCGTTGTTTGGATGCAAATGACGGTACTCGCCCTTGGCGTGGCCCATGTATTCCAGCGCCAAGTTGGCGATCACCTCGTTGGCGTTCATGTTGGTCGAGGTGCCGGCACCGCCCTGGATCATGTCGACGACGAACTGATCGTGATACTCGCCGCGGATCAGGTGCGCGCAGGCCTGACTGATCGCCGTGTGCTTGGCCTCGCTGAGGTGTCCGAGCTCGCGGTTGGCGTCCGCCGCCGCCTGCTTGACCATGGCCAGCGCGACCACCAGCTTGGGGTAATGCGCCAGCGGAACACCAGATAGGCGAAAGTTGTGCACGGCGCGCAAGGTCTGGATGCCGAAATAGGCTTCAGCGGGTACTTCGAGGGAGCCGAGCAGATCTTTTTCGAGCCGGAATGATGCAGCAGATGACATGAGGATTCTCATCCGAGAGAAAGCGGTATTTACCGCGAAGGCCACTACCATAAGGGCCGTGGCCTGTTTCCGGCCAATGCCGTTAAACGCTGCCTCATGCGCGATCGGCATAATAAAGCTGTGACGCCGTTTCGATGACAAGCGTTATTGCTGGGCATTCGATAGCAAAAAAACCAAGCCAGCCAGGAGCCGGCATGAACATCGAAACTAAATGGCTGGAAGATTTCGTCACATTGGCGGCGACGCGAAGCTTTTCCCAGGCGGCAGAACGGCGCTTCGTCACCCAGCCCGCATTCAGCCGGCGCATCCGCAGCCTTGAAAACAGTCTCGGCTTGACGCTAGTGAACCGCGCGCGCACGCCCGTGGAGCTGACTGAGGCCGGGCAGCTATTCTTGATCACTGCGCGTAGCCTGGTCGAGCAGCTCGGTGAGGTGCTGCGTCATCTGCATCATCTGGAGGGCCAGCAGGGCGAAGTGCTGCAGATATCCGCCGCGCATTCGCTGGCGCTCGGTTTTTTCCCGCAGTGGATTGCTGGCCTGCGCGAGCTGGGCCTGAACCCTAGCACGCGGCTGATGGCGACTAACGTAGGCGATGCGGTACATGCCTTGCGCGAAGGTGCTTGCGACCTGATGCTGGCCTTTCACGACCCGGATGCCGCGCTGCAGATGGACCCGCAGATTTTCCCATCCATGCACCTGGCTCATAGCGAGATGCTGCCGGTCTGCGCCGTGGATGCGCAGGGCACTGCACTGTTTGATCTCGAAGGTGGGCAGAGCGTGCCGCTGCTGGCATATAGCGCCGGCGCCTTTCTCGGTCGTTCGGTCAACGGCCTGCTGCGCCAGCGCCGCCTGCGCTACACCACGGTGTACGAAACCGCCATGGCCGACAGCTTGAAAAGCATGGCCCTACAAGGGCTCGGCGTCGCCTGGGTGCCGCGTCTGAGCATCGCCGCCGAACTGCAGCGCGGCGAACTGGTGGAGTGCGGCGACGAAACCTGGCGGCTGCCGCTGGAAATTCGACTATATCGCTGTGCCCTGGTGCGCAAGGCGACGGTACGGTTGCTCTGGCGCAAGCTGGAGGGTGACGCGGGATAAGGCAGCGAGGGCGGACCGGGTGGCGTTCCTTTCGGCGCGAAAAACCGTGAAGGGAAAAAGCGCCATTCATCCGATGAAATCGACCTTGCAGGTACGCAGACAGGTCGTAACGCCAGGCTGCGCGACATCTACGGCTTTCCGGTATAATGCCGCGCCTTCGAACCAGCGCCTTTCGCTGGTTTGCCCTACATGCAAGCCACGCTCCTGTTGCGTGGCTTGTTGTTTTGTAGCGCTGCGCAGCGCACCACGAAGAGGCACGACGATGACCGCACTGGTAGGCGTGATCATGGGCTCCAAGTCCGATTGGTCCACCCTCAGCCACACCGCCGAGATGCTGGAAAAACTCGGCATTCCGCACGAAGTCACCGTGGTGTCCGCACACCGCACCCCTGATCTGCTGTTCCAATACGCCGAACAGGCCGAAGCGCGCGGGTTGCGCGTGATCATCGCCGGTGCTGGCGGTGCTGCTCATCTGCCGGGCATGTGTGCCGCCAAGACGCACCTGCCGGTGCTCGGTGTGCCGGTGCAATCGTCGATGCTCTCCGGCGTGGATTCGCTATTGTCAATCGTACAGATGCCCGCTGGCGTACCGGTTGCCACCCTGGCCATCGGCAAGGCCGGCGCGGTCAATGCGGCGCTGCTTTCGGCCAGCATCATCGGCCACGAATTTCCCGAGTATCACGCGGCGCTGAAGAAATTCCGCGACGAGCAGACGCAGACGGTACTCGACAATCCGGACCCGAGGGACGCGTAAATGAAAATTGGCGTGATCGGTGGCGGCCAACTGGGCCGCATGCTCGCCCTGGCGGGGACGCCGCTGGGCATGAACTTCGCCTTCCTCGATCCGGCACCGGACGCTTGTGCCGCCGCCCTCGGCGAGCATCTGCGCGCCGACTATGGCGATCAGGATCACCTGCGCCAGCTGGCCGATGAAGTGGATCTGGTGACCTTCGAGTTCGAGAGTGTGCCGGCCGAAACCGTGGCCTTCCTCTCGCAGTTCGTGCCGGTTTACCCCAGCGCCGAGGCGCTACGCATCGCGCGTGACCGATGGTTCGAGAAATCCATGTTCAAGAACCTCGGCATTCCTACGCCGGAATTCGCCGACATCCAGTCCCAGGCAGATCTTGACGTCGCCGCATCCAGCATCGGCCTGCCGGCGGTACTCAAGACACGCACGCTTGGTTATGACGGCAAGGGTCAGAAAGTCCTGCGCAAGCCGGCCGATGTCGCCAATGCCTTTGCCGAGCTGGGAAGTGTGCCATGCATCCTGGAAGGCTTCGTGCCGTTCACCGGCGAAGTCTCACTGATTGCCGTGCGCGGTCGCGATGGCGAAACCTGTTTTTATCCGCTGGTGCACAACACGCACGAAGAGGGCATCCTGCGGTTGTCGGTGGCCAGCAGCAGTCATCCGCTGCAGCCGCTGGCCGAGGATTACGCCAGCCGCGTACTCCAGCAGCTGAACTACGTCGGCGTGCTGGCCTTCGAGTTTTTCGAGGTTGACGGTGGGCTCAAGGCCAACGAGATCGCGCCGCGCGTGCACAATTCCGGTCACTGGACCATCGAAGGCGCCGAATGCAGCCAGTTCGAGAATCATCTGCGCGCCGTCACCGGGCTGCCGCTAGGCTCGACGGCGAAGCTGGGCGAAAGCGCCATGCTGAACTTCATTGGGGAAGTGCCGCAGGTGGAGAAGGTCATCGCCGTCGAGGATTGTCACCTGCATCACTACGGCAAGGCGTTCAAAGTCGGACGCAAGGTCGGCCACGCCACGCTGCGCTGCCCCGACCGCGCCACGCTGGACCGACAGATTACGGCTGTCGAGTCGCTGATCGCCCGCGACTGATCACCGGCCGTCTGGCCTGCAGCATTTGGCGGCGAACTGCCTAGTCCGCCTCAGGTCCGAAGATACGTAGCGCGTATTTTTCGGACCTGAGGAGACTGCCAATGGGCATCATCGGAACCATCATCATCGGCCTGATCGTAGGCCTCATCGCACGCTTCCTGAAGCCCGGCAACGACAGCATGGGCTGGATCATGACCATCCTGCTGGGTATCGGCGGTTCGCTACTGGCCACCTATGGCGGTCAGGCGCTCGGTCTCTATGAAGCGGGCGAAGCTGCAGGCTTTATCGGTGCGGTGGTCGGTGCGATCATCCTGCTGGTGATTTACGGCATGGTTACTAGCCGTAAACATTGATCCGTCGGGGGCCGCGCCTCTGGCGGCCCCGTTTTCTTCGAATTCTTCGGTTCTCATGCGCTCGATAGTTTTCTCGCTGCTGTGCTTTGCTTCCGTCGCTCACGCTGCGCCAGCTGAACTCGACTGGCTCGAATTGATGCCCGCCGAAGACCGCAGAGCGTTGGAGGAAATGCCGGAAATCGAGCACAACTCTCCCGAGGCCAACGGCTTTAGCGACCAGGGTGGGCTTAAACAGGGTGCCGGTTTGCCAGAAGTGATGTATTCGGCCAAGACTGTGCCGGCACTGAACGGCCAGACGATCCGCCTCGGCGGTTATCCGGTGCCACTGGAAACCGACAGCAAGGGACGCAATACCGAGTTTTTCCTGGTTCCCTATCCAGGCGCCTGTATTCATGTTCCGCCGCCGCCGCCGAACCAGATCGTGATGGTCCGCTATCCGGCTGGCATCGCTCTGGATGACATCTATGCACCGCTCTGGGTGGACGGCACGCTGCGGATCGAGCCGGTCAGCAATGATCTGGCCGACGCGGCGTACGTAATAACCGCAGCCAAGGTGTCCTTGGTGGATGAAAGCGACCTCTAAGCCGAAACGGGACCCGATACCGCTCGATCAGGCAGAGCGCGAAGCATTTCGCGCGCTCGCGTCCGAGATCGAAGGCGTTGATGTGTCGGTCTATCAGAAATTCGACAAGGATCCGCTGGAGCCGATCATTGGGCTCGGCCGTGCCGACGCGCCTCTTGCCTTTTTCGGTCGTGACCCTGGCCGTGAAGAGGTCCGATATGGTGAGCCGTTCATTGGCAGTGGTGGTCAGCTGGTGCGCCGTGTGCTCTACCAGCATCTGCACGGCGAAGAAATGCCCGATTTCGAGGCCGGGCGTGCGCTTGGCCAAGCCTTCTTCTGGATCAACACCGTACCCTACAAGCCGCTCGGCAACCGTGCCTGGTCGATGACTATCAAGCGCCGCTTTCATCCGCTCATGCGGCGCCTGCTGATCGATAACTGGCATGGTCGTGACATCGTCACGCTCGGTCGAGAGGCGTTTCTCTGGTTCGGCATGGAGCAGCCGCGCGAGGTGCGCCAACAGCTCGAAGCGTACTGGCAGCGCGAAGACCGTTTCACTGCGCATTTCGATATCGAACTGGCGACGGAGCAGGGCGCCACGCGGGCGTTTCGTCTGCACCCCTTGCCGCATCCATCGCCGCGCAACCTGGCCTGGTTCAAACGTTTTCCGGCATTGCTGGAGGCGCGTCTGCAGCAGCTGCTCGATTGAACTGGGTCAATCTTCGGCACCGTGCTGACGCATGAAGCTACGGTCGATGTGATCTTTCCAACGCCACAACAACCTGCCTTCCGCTGCCACTCCCGCCCAGCTCAGCATCGCTCCGCGGTGGCCGTCGGCCAGAAGGGCGAGGCTATGGGACGGTGGATGATAGTGACGCAATGGTTGGCCGATCGCTGCCTGCCCCAAATTGGTCGCCAGCACGCCAGCCTGGCGCACCGCTTGGACGCCGTTGCGTGCGGCGCCGGGAAGGCTCGCACAGTCGCCGCTGGCAAAAACGTGTGGATGCGAGCGGCTCTGCAGCGACGGCGATACATCGATGAAGCCGCGTGCATCCAAGCGCAGACCAGATTCGCGTAGCCATTCCAGCGGGCTGGGGCCGGTTGCGACGACCAGGCGTCGACCTTGCCAGCGGATCTGCCCATCGCCGACCAGCGTGTTGCCATGCACCGCCTGAATCGGCGTCTGTTCGTGAACCGCTACATCGGTACGTTGCAGATGGTGCAGCGCGAGACGGCGCAGGCGCGGCGGATGTCCAGCAAGCAACTCGCCCTCGGTGAACAGACTGAGTGTCGGCACTCGCGCGGCCATAGCCAATGCCAACTCGACGCCCGCTGCGCCTCCACCGAGCACCGCTACCCCTTCGGGAATCTCCTCCCACTGTTGCCAGCGGCGAATGAATTCGGCGAACGGCTTGACCGAAAGCAGCTCCATGCCGTCGCCGCTCTGCTCCGGTAGCCAAGGCAAGGAACCCAGGTTGAGTGACATCCAGGTACTGCGCAGCGTCTCGCCAGTTGCCAGCAACAATTCGGGTGTTTCAGGGAGCAGCGCGACCATGGTGCCCTGGATGAACTCCACTTCCGCCGCCGCGCAGAGCTTGGGTAGCGCGACGCGGCACTGGCGGGTCTGGTAATGCTCGGCGATGAGGCCTGGCATCATGCCCGAATACCAGGCGTGGGGTTCGGCCGAGACCAGGCCGATTCGGCCCATGGGACGTTCACGACTGGCCCACTGGCGCAGTACGCCGAGGTGGCTGTGCCCCGCGCCGGCAAGCAGCAGGTCGAAATCGTTATTCATGGCGCATCAGCTGAAAAAAACTGATGCAAATGGCGGCGAATTGGTTGAGGTCTGCTTGAAGTAGCGGGGCTTCCATGACACAGGTCCTCCAGGGCACTGCGACTGGCTGGCAGGCTCCCTAAGCCGAAACCTGGCGGTATGCCGGCAGCGGCGGGATGGTCGCTTGCAGTATAGATTCAATGCTGCTGGATGCCTGCCGCCTCTTCGTTTCAGACTGGTGTTTGGCTGCTACAACGCCTCGACGCCAATCGAGACGCTCAGGGTATGGCTAGCGCCAGCGCCCAGCCGGACCATGTCGCCCAGCACATTGGCGGTTTCAATGCAGAGCATTCGCTGCCAGGCATCGTCGGCAAATTGCGACAAGCGCTGCGCCTTGGCGATCCATGGATTCCAGAGCACGGCCGAGCGAGAGCCGCGAGTCTCTAGGGTTATTCGTCGATTGAGGCCGGGATCGCGCAGGCTCAAGGTCGCGGGGAGATCCAGGTAGATGCGGTCGGTCTCGCCGCTGAAACGGAGGTCGCTCTGCTGTAGGCGCTGCTGCCAGTTATCCAGGGTTTCGATATAGGGGCGACCATCGAGACCTTCTACCGCGACCTGACGGATATCGCTGATGGCGAAATAGCTGTGCAACGCCTGGGACAGAGCGACCGGGGCATCGCCTTGGTTGTGGCTGGTCAGCGACAGGTGCAGGCCTTTCCGATCCAGGCGGATCTGCAGGTTCAGTTCGACAGCGTGTGGCCAGCCGGGCAGGGTGCGATCGGCATTGCAGCAAAATTCCAGGCTGGCGCTGTCGGCATCGCTGCGTGAGTCCTGCAATACCCAGTCGATGCTACGTACCAGACCGTGCGCCGGAGCCGGTTGGTTGCCCAGGTACGCTTCCTTTACTGCTTGAGGATTGCGTGCCAGATCGCCAAACCAGGGCCAGCACACCGGAACGCCGCCGCGCACCGCCTGCCCCTTCTCGAAAGCGGCCTCTTCGCTAAGCCAGATGACCGGCGTCGCATCGCCCTGGCGATAGCTGAGTACCTGCGCGCCCTGTTCGGCAACGATCACCTCGGCATCACCGTTACGGAGGCGCCAGCAGGCAAGTTGGTCCATTTCGATGCGCTGAATGTCGGCGGGCATGGCGGTCTCGTTGGCAATATGATCGGGTTGTTTCTGACCCTGCCCACGCCGGAGGATTCCACCGCCGCGGGACTTTGAGTCAATGGCAGGGGCGGATCGGTAACGTATCGAGCAGTCCGCGGCTGGCGCCAAGGTTGATCGGAAGCGAGACTCTCGATTCAGCGCCCCTGGCAGGCATCCACGCGCAGCCAGCGCTCCACCAGCTTGAAGCCCTGCATCAGCACGAACGCGATGATCAGATAGATCAGGCCAGCGGTGAGGAACATTTCCTCGTGCATATAGGTGCGTGCGGCGATCTTGCGCGCCATGCCGGTCAGTTCGAGCAGGGTGATGGTGCTGGCCAGGGCGCTGGCCTTGAGCATCAGTATCACCTCGTTGCTGTAGGCCGGCAGACCGATACGTGCCGCGCGCGGCAGGATGATATGCCACAGCGCCTGGCGGCGGGACATGCCCAGCGCGCGAGCGGCTTCGACTTCGCCCGCGGGCACATTTTGGATCGCGCCACGCAGGATTTCAGCGATATAGGCGGCTGTGTGCAATGTCATGGTGATGATCGCGCACCAGTAGGGATCACGCAGAAAAGGCCACAGCACGCTTTCGCGCACGACCTCGAACTGCGCCATGCCGTAATAGACCAGAAACAATTGCACCAGCAACGGCGTGCCGCGGAAGAAGAAGATGTAGCCATAGGGCAACGCGCGCACCGCGAAAATGCGCGAAGACCTCGCGATGCCCAGCGGCAAAGCAAGGATCAGCCCTGTAATGACCGACACGCCGACCAGCTGCAACGTCAGCCAGGCGCCTTCGAGAAAGTCTGGTAGCCACTTGACGAACAATTCCCAACTCATGCGGCGCTCCTGACAAAACCGCGTCCGGCGCGTTTTTCGAGAAAGTACATGCCAGTCATGGCGATGACCGTAAGGCCGAGATAAATGAAGGCGGCGACGACGAAGAAGGTGAAGGGCTCTTTGCTGGCGGTCACGGCGATTTGCGAGCTGCGCATGATCTCTTCCAGGCCGATCACCGAGACCAGCGCGGTGTCCTTCATCAGAATCATGAACAGGTTGCCCAGACCGGGCAGGGCCAGGCGCCACATCTGCGGCAGGATCAGCCGCAGGAAGATGCGGCGTTTGCCCAGACCCAGCGCCAAGCCAGCTTCGCGGTGGCCCTTGGGAATGGCGAGCAGGGCGCCACGGAACACTTCGGTCGCATAGGCGCCGAAGCAAAGGCCGAGGGCGATGGTGCCGGCGACGAAGGGGCTGAGGGCGAGATTTTCGATACCAAAGATCTCACCGATGCCGCGTACCAAGCCGATGGTGCCGAAATAGATCAGCAGTACCCAGAGCAGTTCGGGCACACCGCGGACGATCGTCGAGTAGGTGCCGCCGACCCAGCGCAGGGCCGCGTACGGAGAAGTCTTGGCGAGTGCGCCGAGCAGACCGAGCACCAGGCCCAGGGCCAGGGATGCGAGGGCCAGCTGAATGGTCATCCAGGTGCCGGCGACCAGCGCCGGACCGAATCCATGAAGGTCGGGAATCATAAGGGCTCAAACACCAAAGCCCGACCTACCAGTTATCGGCGGCCGGGCTTTGGTTCAGACAGATCAATAAATGTTGAAGGGGAAGTACTTGGCGTTGATTTTCTCGTAAGTGCCGTCGGCAATGATTTCCGCCAGTGCCTTGTTCAGCTTCTCACGCAGCTCATCGTTGTCCTTGCGCACGGCCATGGCAATCTTGTCGTTGTCGAATACCGGCTCGCCCTTGAATTCGAAGTCCTTGCCGGCGTCGCTCTTGAGCCATTCCCACTGTACGAAGGAGTCGGCGAGGATGCCATCGACGCGGCCCGAGGCCAGGTCCAGATAGGCATTTTCCTGGGTGTCGTAGAGCTTGATTTCGACGACGTCGTCCATGTTGTCTTCTAGCCAGGTGCCGGCGATGGTGGCGCGCTGGGCACCGATGACCTTGCCATCGAGGTAGTCTTCGTCTGTCTTGAAGTCGACCGATTTCGGCGCCACGAACTGCAGTTTGTTGGTGTAGTAATGGTCGGTAAAGTCGACGGCCTGCTTGCGCTCCTCGGTGACGGACATGGAGGCGGCGAGGAAGTCGAACTTGCCGGCGTTCAGCGCAGGGATGATGCCGTCCCAATCGGACGTGACCACTTCGCACTCCACCTCCATCTTGGCGCAGAGGGCGTGGGCGATATCCAGGTCGAAGCCAACCACCTGGCCGCTGGCATCAATCAGGTTAAAGGGCGGGTAGGCGCCCTCGGTACCGATACGCAGCTTGTCGGCGGCGATGACATTGGTGCCGATCATTAGGGTGGCGGCGGCGGTCAGCAGAATCTTCTTATAGCTTTTCATGCGGTGTTGCTCCATTAGCGATGGCTGGACATGAACTGTTTACAGCGTGCCGATTGGGGGTTGTCGAACACCTGCTCGGGCGTTCCTTGCTCTTCGATCCGGCCCTGATGAAGAAAAATTACTTCACTGGAAACCTGCTTGGCGAAGTTCATTTCATGAGTGACGAGCAGCATGGTGCGACCTTCGTCGGCTAGCGACCGGATCACTGCAAGCACTTCTTGTACCATTTCCGGGTCGAGTGCCGACGTTGGCTCGTCGAACAGA
Organism: Stutzerimonas stutzeri; assembly: GCF_024448715.1. Taxonomy (GTDB): domain Bacteria; phylum Pseudomonadota; class Gammaproteobacteria; order Pseudomonadales; family Pseudomonadaceae; genus Stutzerimonas; species Stutzerimonas stutzeri_AR. Next base: position 676,480 of record NZ_JAMOHZ010000002.1, on the reverse strand, counting down.
ATTACCTGCGGCTGCATTGCCAAGGTGCGCGCGATCGCTGCACGTTGCTGCTGACCGCCGGACAGCTGGCTGGGATAAACATGACGCTTGTCGGCGATGCCCACCTTGGCCAATAGCGCTTCGGCGCTTTCAGTGGCTTCGGCCTTGCTCAGGCCAAGCACGCGGCGTGGCGCCTCGATAATGTTGTCCAGCACGCTCATGTGCGGCCAGAGATTGAAATTCTGAAACACGAAGCCGAGCTTGCTGCGCATCAGGTTGATCTGCTTGGCGTCCGCGGCAACCAGATCGCCGTCTTTTGCACGCTTCAGGCGCAGTTGTTCGCCAGCGACGAGGATCTCGCCCTCGTTGGGGTTTTCCAGCAGATTGATGCAGCGCAGGAACGTGGATTTTCCGGAGCCGGACGAGCCGAGGATGGAGATCACATCACCGTCGCGCGCTGTCAGCGAGATGCCCTTGAGTACTTCCAGATCGCCGTAGCGCTTGTGCAGGTTGCGGATTTCCAGTGCGGATATGGCCTCAGCCATTGAGCTTCCTCTTCTCGGACCAGGGCGTCGCATGGTCCTTTTCTGTTTAAATTGCGCTCCGGCCGACTGCTCGCCATCCTGGCGAGGCGCAAACCTAGCATGGGCTGGGGCATGCGCCAAGCGTGGCGCCGTTTGCCATGAGACTGACCGGCCAGTCACTGCATGATCGAGTGACTTGTCTGCTGCGAAGCGGATCGCCTTTTATATATAGATGAACTTGCGTTCTTTTGCGTCTTACGGCTCGGGCTTTGGTGCATCGGGTTCGTTGCTGAGCATCTCGTCGTGCTCGTCCATCTTCCAGGGCAGGCTGCCGGGCGAGATATGCAGGAAATGCAGGTATTTCTCGAACTGATCAAGTATGTCGCTGATGATGTCCTGCTGGTCGTAACCATAGACGTCGTAGTGCTGGCCGCCGCGGCGTAGGAATACTTCGGCGCGGTAGTACTGCTCGTTTGTATCCGGATCCTCAGTGAGCACGAAGGACGGCATGGCATAGCCGACCAGGCGGATCTCGTAGATGAAATCGACCTGGTTTTCCTTAATGACCTCCAGGTAGACGCGCAAATTATGCTCATCGGTATGCACCTCGGCCGGCCAGCCTTGTTCGGCCAGCGCGCGCTGCACCCGGCGCATGCCCTTGAGCACATTGGTGGCGATGAAGTTTTCCGCTTCCTCGCGGCTGGGGAAGTTGACCAGTCCGGCCAGGCGCTTTTTCCATAGTCCGGGCCCGGCATTGCTGGCCAGCCGGCTGCCCTGCATGTGGTTTTGCAAGCTGACTTCGTGATGACCTTCGATCACCAGGGCGCGCCACATGCCCAGCGCCGCAATAATCATGACGATGGCGAACGGAAGCGCACTGGTGATTGCCATGGTCTGCAAGGCGCTTAGGCCGCCCGCAACCAGCAGCGCGATGGCGACGAAGCCCGCCGAAGTTGCCCAGAACACCCGTTGCCAGATTGGTGTTTGCGCCACGCCGCCCGCCGCCAGCGAGTCAATTACCAACGCCCCGGAGTCGGCTGAGGTGACGAAGAAGGTGGCGATCAGAACCACGGCGACGAAGGAGGTGATGGAGCTCAGCGGCAGGTGTTCGAAGAGTTTGAACAGTGCGATGGCGTGGTCGCTCTGCACGTCGTTGATCAGTTGGGTGTAGCCCTCGACCATGATCAGATGCAGGGCGGTGTCGCCGAAGATCGAGAACCAGAGGAAGGTAAAGATCGTCGGCACGAACATCACGCCGAAGACGAACTGGCGAATGGTCCGGCCGCGGCTGATCTTCGCGATGAACAGGCCCACGAACGGCGACCATGCGATGGTCCAGCCGAAGATGAACAGCGTCCAGTTACCAATCCAGTCGCTGCGGCTGTAGGCCTGCAGGTTGAAGGTGCGCTCGATGATGTTGTTGAGATAGCTGCCGGTGTTCTGCAGAAAGGTTTCAAGAATGAAGATAGTCGGCCCCACGAGGAAAACGAACAGCATCAGCGTGATGGCCAGCGCCATATTCAATAGCGACAGGTTCTTGATGCCCTTGTCCATCCCGGCCACCACCGAGCAGGTCGCAAGCGCCGTAATCGCCACGATGGAAATGACCTGCACCATGGTGCTGATGGGAATCTGCGGCCATAGGTAGTTGAGGCCAGCATTAATCTGAGTAACCGAAAGGCCGAGGGTAGTGGCGATGCCGAACAGCGTGCCGAGAATTGCGAACACATCCACCACATGCCCGATTGGACCGTGAATGCGTTCGCCGATGATCGGATACAGCGCCGAGCGCATCGACAACGGCAGACCGTGGCGGAACGAAAAATAGGCCAACACCAGGCCGGTCAGGCCGTAAATCGCCCAGATATGGAAGCCCCAGTGGAAAAAGGCGATCTGCATCGCTTGCTTGGCGGCATCCACGGTTTCCGGCGCGCCGGCCGGCGGCGTGGAGAAGTGCAGCACCGGCTCGGCTACGCCGAAGAACAGCAGCGCGATGCCGTAGCCTGCAGAGAACAGCATGGCAAACCAGGCAGGGAAGCTGTACTGCGGCTCGGCGTGATCAGGGCCGAGCTTGATGTTGCCCCATTTGGTGCTCGCGATGCCGACGATAAACACAAGAAAGAAAGCCACCGCCAGCATGTAGAACCAGCCGAACGAGCGGGTGATGAACGCCAGCGTCGAGCTGAATACCTCGCCTGCCAGGTCTGGGTTACTAATCGTGCCGATCACCAGAAGCAGGGTCACTACCACTGCAGGGATGAACACGGGGAAGAGGATGATGGCCTTGGGGAGTTTCTTTTCTGCTTCCATATGTCGTTCTGGGCTCTGGTTGGAGAGAGAGGGACGGAAACGCGCTATGGCTCCGAAAGCGAAACTGCTGTCAGAAGGGTAGACGGTGATTTGCCGAGGAATGCTCACTCGGTAATCGGAATCGATGAAGATGCGTTCGCATCAGCCGACTTGAGAAAGGGAAAGCACGAACCTGACGGGCACGGCCTTGACGCCGAGTAACGGATGGCTTGAGCCGATCGGAACGATGTCAGCCCCGGCGGCGCATGGCGCGCTCGAAGCTGAGTTTTGATTTTGCACGCCCTATTGTTGGTTGGCTGGCAGTTAGTTGCCTAGGCGCGCGGTTAGTAGGGTTTCGTTCCGTGAAGTGCCGGCTGGACCATAGCGGGCTACTGGCACAAATCGCAGGCAATAAAAAACCCCAAGGAGATTAATTTCACTTGGGGTTTTCGGTATTAGTGGTGCCCAGGGACGGAATCGAACCGCCGACACGGGGATTTTCAATCCCCTGCTCTACCGACTGAGCTACCTGGGCAACGGGGCGCTATTAGACGGATTTGGCTTTTGCCTGTCAAGCGCGGCCGGGAAAATATTTAGCCAGAACGGGCGCTTAGCTTTGCGATCGGATTTTTCGTTGCTGCGGGCCGCTACGGCGAAGGAGCACAGCGCGAGCATGGTTGAGGCCGTACTCGCTTGTAATCGAATCATTCGCTCGGCGGTACGTAGCCTTCGGCTTGGGCGTAATCCTCGCCGGAGAAGAACTTGTCCATTTCCGCCTGCAGGAACTTGCGATCCTCGGTGTTCATCATGTTCAGTCGACGTTCATTGATCAGCATGGTCTGGTGCTTCTGCCAGTCATCCCAGGCCTTCTTCGATACGTTGTTGTAGATATCCTCGCCCTTCGGACCTGGATACGGCGGGCGATCAAGGCCGGGGAGCTCTTCTTTGTACTTACGGCAGTTCACGGTGCGAGTCATGACATTTCTCCTGCGTTCAATTCAGCGGTGGCACGCTTGAGCAGCGTCTTCACTGGGGCGGCAAGGCCCAGTCGCGGCGGGGCGGCGAGGTTATACCAGAGCCAGTCTGCCTCGGCCACGGCGCCGGCCTTGGGCTGAACCCGGATCAGCCAGGGCTCGATGGCTAATTGGAAATGGCTGAACGTATGAGTCAGGCCGGGCAATGCTCGACGTTCCTGCAATTGCAGGGCGTGACGCTCGGCGAGCGGGTCGAGTGCGGCCAGATCGTCCAGCTCCGGCAAGCTCCAAAGTCCGCCCCAGAGGCCGGTCGAAGGGCGGCGATAGAGCAGGATGGCACCCTCATGGTTCGCCAGCAAGGGCATCAGGGTGCGCTTCTGCGGCAGCGCCTTGCGGGGTTTGGGTACCGGAAACTCGGTTTCTCGGCCGAGCAGATGCGCACGGCAGCCGGCTTTCAACGGACAGAGCAGGCAGCTTGGTTTGCTGCGGGTGCAGAGCGTCGCGCCGAGATCCATCATCGCCTGGGTATAGTGGTTGACCCGATCTTGCGGGGTAAAGCGCTCGGCCACGTCCCAGAGCTGTTTGGCGACTTTTGGCTCGCCCGGATAGCCATCCTGAGCGACATAGCGCGCCAGTACGCGCTTGACGTTGCCGTCGAGTATCGGCGCGCGCAGACCCATGCTCAGGCTGGCGATCGCACCGGCCGTGGAGCGGCCAATACCGGGCAGCTCGGCCAACTGATTGACGCACTTCGGAAACTCACCGCCATGCTCGGCAACGATCAGCTTGGCTGTCTTGTGCAGATTGCGCGCGCGGCTGTAATAGCCGAGTCCGGTCCACAGGTGCAGCACTTCGTCCTCGGCCGCGCTGGCCAATGCTTCGACCGTAGGTAGAGCGTCCATGAAACGATCGAAATAACCCAGCACAGTGCCGACCTGAGTCTGCTGCAGCATGATCTCCGATATCCAGACCCGGTACGGCGTAATGCCTTGCTGCCAGGGCAAGTCTTTGCGGCCGTGGCGGTCGTACCAGTCGAGAACGGCCGCGCCGAACTGTTCGGCACTCATTGGCTCGGGACTCATCGGCTGAACAGGCCTTTCAATGCGTCTTTCAATTCGGGGCTGACCTTGTCGCCAAGCTTTTCTTCGATTGTCTCGTTGAGCTTTTCCCCGGCAAGCCTCGCGGCGATCTTGCCGAGGCCGTCATTGTCGAAGCGGCATGCCTTGGCGCCCAGTTCCAGCGGTCCGCGGCAGCGCAGCGGCCATTCGATACCGACATAACGCTCATTTACTTCGCAGGCCGGGTCAGGCATCGCGCCCTTGTCGCCTTCGATGACGATGCCGATGCGGTAATCCATGCCCAGTACGCGTAGGTCGACATCGCCGTTGCCGTTCACTGTCAGACCGGGAATGCTCGCCTTGAGGTCGGGATTGCTAGCCACGCCGTTGCGCAGAGTGAGGTTGCCTTTCAGCTCGCGGAAAGGCGTGTCTTTGCTGCGCGGCTCGCTGGTAAGCGGCTTGCGGTTGAGCGTGGCGATGGCGCGGCAGAGTTGCTGTTCGAGGTTGGCGTCGACGAGGATGCCGTTGTCGATGATGAAGCCGATCTTGCCGTTGAGGTTGTCGATCCAGGCCTTCTGACTATTGCCCTGGGTGCGGATGTTGCTGTCCAGGTTGAGCAGGCCCTTGATCACTACCTCCTCGCCCTGGCTTTCAAGCAAGCGCTCGACCGGGACGTGTGCGAGGCGCGTTTGTGCTGTTATCAGGGGTACCGCGGGCCTTACATCGAGGCTGGCCGAGGCTTCCATCTGACCGTTGTAGATACCGCCGCGCATTTCTTCCAGCGCCAGCAGGCCATCGGCGGTTCGGGCTCTGAATACGAAGCTGTCGAGCGGCAGTTTCATTGCGGTGAGGCTGCCGATGTCCAGATTGACTTGCGTGTCGAGGTTGCGCAGCGCTCCGATCGGCAGCACCGAGGCCTCGCTCCAGGCCTGCTGGGTGGGCTTGTCGGGCAAAGGTGTGGTGCCAGTGCCAATTACGGCTGCTTCGGTGGCGTCCACCTCGCTCTGGCGTGCCGCGCCGGCCGAGTCGTCTGCACTTGACGGCGGCAGATAACGGTCGAGATTGATTCGATCGCCTTTGAGATCGACCCGCAGTGCCTGCTTGGTGAAATCGCTGATGCCGATCTGGCCGGTAAAGATGCTGTCGTCCAGCTTCAGGTTGAGCTCTTCGAACGTCAGGCTGGTCGACGTGCCGGCCAGACGGGTGACCAGTTCGGCTTTGCTCAGAGCAGTAGTGTCGGCCATTGCCGGGAGTTGCTGGCCGACGCCGTCGAGAAATGCGCGCAGGTTGAGCTCGGCGATCGACAGGGTGCCGGCGATCTTTGGCTGGTCCAGCAGGTCGCGTGCCTTCAGCTCGCCAAGACCGCGCAGCTGATTGGCGGTGAACTTCAGGCTGGTCCATTCCGCAATGTCTGCCGCCAGGTCGACCAGCAGTTGTCCCTGAGCGCTGAAGGATAGCGTCTTGCCCTGTAGTGGCTCGCCGGAGGCCTCGCCACTCAGTCGCAGGTTTTCGAGCTGGTAGCGCTGTAGCTTGTTGTCGAAGCGCAGCGCGCCCTGTAGTTCGGTCCGTGCACGCATCACCGGTTTGTTGCTGCCGAAGAATGCGTTGAGCTTGACCGGAATCGATGTGGCTTCGCGAATCGCGCCGGTTGTCAGCTCGATGCCTTCGGCGCTGAATTGCTGGCCGCTCTGCGCGTCGTGGTAGGCCACCCGTGCATCGCTGACGGTCAAGCTGTCAATGTCGAGCCGCAGCGGGCGGCTGGTTCTGTCTGGTTTTTGATCCTCGGTAGGGGGCTCGGTCTGCTCCGCTGGTGGTGTCTCGCCGGGCTGTTCTTCGCTGGCGGCCGGCTGGCCTACTCCTTCCCAGTTGCCTTTGCCGTTTTCGTCGCGTGCCAGGGTCAGATTGAGGCCGTTGAGTGTAATGTCGCTCATCTGCACTTCGCGGCTGAACAGCGGCAGCACCCGCACCGAGAGGCCGAGCATGCGCAGGTCGGCGAAGGGCTGCTGCGGCGTGCGCACGCTGGCCAGAGTGGTCTCGTGCAGTTCCAGGCCGAGCCAGGGGAAAAGACTCCAGCCGATGTCCCCGCCAATATCCAGTTCAAGTCCGGCCTTGTCGCGGGCAAGCGCGCGGATTTCGTCCTTGTAGTCGTTGGGGTCGAACAGATGCGTCAGGGCGAAGCCTAGTGCGACGATGAGGAGCAGCAACCCGAGGATTACCAGGCCCAAAGTCTTGCCGAGCGCTTTCATGGACAGGTCCTTTGTGTTTGGCGTTCAAAAGCAGCGAGTATAGCGCCGCGAGCCATGGCTTACGTCGCAGCTGCCGTTTGAGTGGCGCCTGTGGCTGTGGTTCCTGCGAGTGGCCGATGCGCTCTAAAAGTCCAGCAGGCGTTGCTACGCGGTGATCTATAGCTACAGAGGATCCAACGGCAAATGCACCCGCGCTGCCAATGCCTGGGCTTCGAGCTGTTCCGGCGGCGCCGCCAGATGCAGCATCTTGCCGGCTTCGCCTGCCAGGCGCCGGCTTTCCTCAAGGATGCGTTTGCCCACACCACGGCGGCGTGTGATCTTGCGTACGCACAGGTGTGACAGGCGCCAATGCTGCTCGCCGCGCTGCAGCAGGGCCGCGCCGAGCAGGCGGTCGTTGAAGCGACCGGCGATCAGGCTGCCATCGGTCAATGCTGCCTCGATCAGCGCTGCGGCATCCGCATAGGGGGCAAGTAACCAGATAGGCGCGTCGGCGAAAATCTTCGCCAGATCGATGCGATCCTGCTGGCTGGGCTCGGTGAGGGTTTCGACGAATACGGGCATGCTGACCTGGTGCTCTGTGTGGTTGCCGGCAAGCATAACCGTGCCGACCTGCAAGCGCACGACACCCCGGCGCTTCGATCCCGCTGCAAGGCATCGAGCCGCCAGGCGCGTATCCCCGCTGGGGGGTTTGCGCCTATAATGCCGCTCTTTTTTAGCCCCACGATCAGCGGAGCTGTCGATGTCCGAACGTACGGCATGCGTAGAGCGCAATACCCTGGAAACCCAGGTCAAGGCCACTATTAATCTCGATGGCAGTGGCAAGGCCCGCTTTGCCATTGGTGTGCCTTTTCTCGAGCATATGCTCGATCAGATCGCCCGCCACGGTTTGATCGATCTGGATATCGAGTGCAAGGGTGATTTGCATATCGATGATCACCACACCGTGGAAGACGTCGGCATCACCCTCGGCCAGGCCTTCGCCAAGGCCGTCGGCGACAAGAAAGGCATGACCCGTTATGGGCACTCCTACGTGCCTCTGGACGAAGCGCTGTCGCGCGTAGTGATCGATTTCTCCGGGCGTCCGGGCCTGCAGATGCATGTTCCCTACACTCGCGCCACCGTCGGTGGGTTCGATGTCGATCTGTTCCAGGAATTCTTTCAGGGCTTCGTCAACCATGCCCTGGTTACCCTGCACATCGACAATCTGCGCGGGCACAACACCCATCACCAGATCGAAACGGTATTCAAGGCCTTCGGCCGCGCGTTGCGCATGGCGGTGACGCTGGATGAGCGCATGGCAGGGCAGATGCCGTCGACTAAGGGTTGCCTGTAATGCAGACCGTCGCTGTCATCGATTACGGCATGGGCAACCTGCACTCGGTTGGCAAGGCGCTCGAGCACGTCGGCGCCGGCCGGGTGCTGATCACCAGCGATGCGCAGGTCATCCGCGAGGCTGACCGCGTGGTCTTTCCCGGCGTCGGTGCGATCCGCGATTGCATGGCCGAAATCCGTCGCCTGGGCTTCGACGAGCTGGTGCGGGAAGTCAGCGTCGACCGTCCCTTCCTCGGCATCTGCGTGGGTATGCAGGCCCTGATGGAGCGCAGCGAGGAGAACGGCGGTGTCGATTGCATCGGCTTGTTTCCTGGCCAGGTGCGCTTCTTCGGCAAGGATATGGAAGAGGGCGGCGAGCGCCTGAAAGTGCCGCACATGGGTTGGAACGAGATGGAGCAGACGGTTAGCCACCCGCTGTGGCACAACATTCCTGCCGATGGCCGCTTTTACTTCGTGCACAGTTATTACATCGAGGCGGGCAATCCGCGGCAGGCGGTCGGTCGCGGCCATTACGGCAAGGACTTCGCCGCGGCGCTGGCGGACGGCTCGCGCTTTGCCGTGCAGTTCCATCCCGAGAAAAGCCACACCCACGGCCTGCAGCTGCTGCAGAATTTTGCCGCTTGGGACGGCCGCTGGTAATGAGCCGGGCGAAGCTCAAGGCACCGGTCCTGACGCTGGATTCCGCTCAGGAGCAGGCTGCGCAGCAGATCATAAAGCGCTTTCTGGAAGACCGTTTCGAGTTGGAGCTTGGCTCCTTCGAGGCGCAGGAAGTGCTTGATCTATTCGCGCGGGAAATCGCTCCGCTGTATTACAACAAGGCGATTTTCGATGTGCAGACGCACCTGAAAGAGCGGTTCGAAAGCATCGAAAGCGACTTATGGGCGCTCGAAAAGAGCTGACCTTAACCGATACCGATTTGAACAGGTTCAAGCCATGCTGATTATTCCCGCGATCGATCTCAAGGATGGCGCCTGCGTGCGTCTGCGTCAGGGTCTGATGGATGACGCCACCGTGTTTTCCGATGATCCGGTGGCGATGGCCGCCAAGTGGGTCGAGGCCGGCTGCCGCCGCCTGCACCTGGTCGACCTCAATGGCGCCTTCGAGGGCCAGCCAGTCAATGGCGAGGTGGTCACGGCGATCGCCAAGCGCTACCCGAACCTGCCGATCCAGATCGGCGGAGGCATTCGCTCGCTGGAAACCATCGAGCATTACGTCCGCGCTGGCGTCAGTTACGTGATCATCGGCACCAAGGCGGTCAAGCAACCAGAGTTCGTCGGCGAGGCCTGCCGTGCCTTCCCGGGCAAAGTCATCGTTGGCCTGGATGCTAAAGACGGCTTCGTCGCTACCGACGGCTGGGCCGAGGTCAGCAGCGTGCAGGCTGTCGATCTGGCTAAGCGCTTCGAGGCCGATGGCGTCTCGGCGATCGTTTACACCGACATCGCCAAGGACGGCATGATGCAGGGCTGCAACGTCGAGGCCACCGTGGCGCTGGCCAAAGCCAGTCGAATCCCGGTGATCGCCTCGGGCGGTATCCACAACATCGGCGATATCCAGAAACTGCTGGATACCAATACCCCCGGCATCATCGGCGCCATCACCGGCCGTGCGATCTACGAAGGCACGCTGGATGTGGCCGAGGCGCAGGCGCTATGTGATCTGAAGTTCAAGGACGAATAAACGTAGGGTGGGCGTAGCCCACCGTAATCGATGCATTCTTTGGTGGGTTGCACCCACCCTACGGGAAATCCGCTATGGCTTTGGCAAAACGCATCATTCCCTGCCTCGACGTGGACAACGGTCGCGTGGTCAAGGGCGTCCAGTTCGAGAACATCCGCGATGCAGGCGATCCGGTGGAGATCGCCCGGCGCTACGACGAGCAGGGCGCCGACGAGATCACCTTTCTCGATATCACCGCCAGCGTCGACAACCGCGACACCACGTTGCACACAGTCGAGCGCATGGCCAGCCAAGTGTTCATTCCGCTGACCGTCGGCGGTGGCGTGCGCAGCGTGCAGGACATTCGCAACCTGCTCAATGCTGGTGCTGACAAGGTATCGATCAATACCGCCGCGGTGTTTACACCGGAATTCGTCGGCGAGGCTGCCGAGCGTTTCGGTTCGCAGTGCATCGTCGTCGCCATCGATGCCAAGCGAGTCTCCAAGCCGGGCGAAGTGCCGCGCTGGGAAATCTTCACTCACGGCGGTCGCAAGCCCACCGGGCTGGACGCGGTGCTCTGGGCGCAAAAGATGGAAGCATTGGGTGCGGGCGAAATCCTGCTGACCAGCATGGATCAGGATGGCGTGAAAAGCGGGTACGACCTCGGCGTAACCCGCGCCATCAGTGAAGCCGTGCATATCCCGGTAATCGCCTCCGGCGGTGTCGGCAACCTCCAGCATCTGGCCGACGGCGTTATCGAAGGCAAAGCCGATGCGGTTTTAGCAGCAAGCATTTTCCATTTTGGCGAATACACCGTGCCGGAAGCCAAGGCCTATATGGCCAGCTGCGGCATCGTGATGCGTTGAGCCTGCCCCTTTGGCTGTTTAGAAATCTTTCACGATGCACGGCTGTAGCGATAGCCGGCGTTGCGGCCAGCCAATGTAGAAAAGCTGCAGAGCAGCGGCGCCAAGCTCTGGACAACGGGTGATCCGGCGTCTGCGCCGCCGCTATCTTTGAAGGGGCCGTCAGCGGTAGATACCGCCGGCGCCGTGAGCGACCACTGCCCGATTGCCCCGCGTGGCGATCATCTGACCGACGTCCACCCAGTCGATTCCCGCATCTTGCAGACGCGGCAGCTCGCGCTCCAGAACCGCAAGCGTGCTGGTGTGAGGATGCCCAATGATCACCACTGAGCCCTGTTTGCGCGCCAGCTCCAAGGCCGCATGGAACTGCGCGGCAACGGCGGCGGGGCTGGGGTCGTCATCGAGAAAGATGTCGCGGGACAGACTGGCCAATCCGATGCGTTGCGCGACGGCCGCCGCGACCGTCCTGGTACCGGTGCGGCTGTCGAGAAAGAACAGGTGGCGCTGCTGTAACTCAGCCATCAGCGATGTCATGGGCAGCTGCCGATCGGTCATCTGGCTGCCCATGTGATTGTTTACGCCGCTTGCATGGGGGACCTTCGATAGTGCGCGGTCCAGACGGCGCGCCAGCTCCCCTGGCTGCAGTTGAGGCTGCCAAGCGTAGGGACCGTTGGCGGGAGCCATCGGCAGATGCAGCATGACAGTCTTGCCCGCCGCGTTGGCTCGTTCAGCCAATGAGGTCGCGTAGCGAGTATCCGGCAGAATCGCCATGGCCACCGGGCCAGGCAATGCCAGAACCCGTCCGTCTCGGGTGGGGTTCTGGCCCAAGTCGTCGATCACCAAGGCCAGTTTCGGCATTCTCGATACTGCAGCCAGATGTTCCGTTCCAGTGTGTCGCGGCTCTACGGGATTGCCGCCGCCAGCCGGAGCGCCGGTTACGAGCAACGGCGCAAAGATACCCAATAGCAGAAGTGCAAGCCGACACATCCGTTACTGGCCGCGGGTGAGATTCAAGCCCTTGAGCAGATTCAGTGCCTGACCGAGCTGGAAATCCTCGTCCTGAGGGCGCGGAGAGTCGCTGGCGATCTGGGTGCTGGACGGGCGATCCGGGCCGCCATTGCCGTTGCCCAGATGGCCGGCGAGGTCCGCTTCCCGAACGCCTTCGGCCGTCTGTTCGCGGGTGAGCTTGGCACGGGTCACTTCGATATCCGGCTTGATGCCCTGGGCCTGGATCGAGCGGCCATTGGGCGTGTAATAAAGGGCTGTGGTGAGTTTCAGCGCGCGGTCGTTATTCAGTGGCAGCACGGTCTGTACCGAGCCTTTGCCGAAGCTGTCGGTGCCCATCACTACGCCGCGCTTCTGGTCCTGCAGGGCGCCGGCGACGATTTCAGATGCAGAGGCGCTGCCACCATTGATCAGCACGACCAGCGAAACACCCTCACTGGCATCTGCGGGGTCGGCATTGAAGCGCAATTCGGAGTTGGCGATACGGCCCTTGGTATAGACGATCAGACCGTCGGTGAGGAAATGATCGGACACCTCGACAGCCGCTTGAAGCACGCCGCCCGGATTGTTGCGCAGATCGAGCACCAGTCCGTTGAGCTTCTTGCCGTTTTCCTTGCGCAGCTGCGCGAGCGCTTTGCCGACCTCCTCACCGGTATTGATCTGGAACTGCGTGACGCGTAGATAGCCGTAGCCGGGTTCGAGCAGTTGGCTCTTGACGCTGTTGACCTTGATGATCGCCCGGGTGAGCTTGACCGTGAAGGGTTTGCCGCCCTCGCGCACCAGCGCCAGCGAGATATCGCTGCCGGGCTTGCCGCGCATCATGCCGACTGCGTCCATCATCGACATGCCCTTGGTCGGCTTTCCATCGATCTTGACGATCAGATCCCCTGCCTCGATGCCGGCTTTGGATGCCGGGGTGTCATCGATTGGCGATACGACCTTGAGGAAGCCGTCCTCCATGCCGACCTCGATCCCGAGACCACCAAACTCGCCGCTGGTGCTTTCCTGCAGCTCGGCGAAAGCTTCGGGTTCGAGATAAGCGGAGTGCGGATCGAGATTGCTGAGCATGCCCTTGATGGCGTTTTCCAGCAGGGTCTTGTCATCGACTGGCTCGACATACGCGGCCTTGATTCGGTCCAGCACCTCGGCGAAGGTGCGCAGCTCTTCCAGCGGCAGCGGTGCCTTGGTGGTCGGAGCTTCCAGCGTGATCGGCTCTGGCGCCAGCTCTGCCGGTGGTTGCTGAGCCCAGGCACTACCGTACATCCCCAGCATGATGGCCAGGGCTAGGGTGGATGGACGGGCGAAACGGCACAGGTGCAGCATGTCTGACTCCAGTTGTGAGGGGCGCGCTAGCAGCCGAACCGGCTTATCCTTGCGCACGACACCATTGTGCCGGATCGCTCGGGCGACCCTGTTGGCGAATGGCGAAATACAGTGCGGCAGATTCCTGCCCGCCACTGTTTCCTACGGTGGCGATCGGATCGCCAGCCTTGACTATTTCTCCTGCGTCGCGAAGCAGGCTCTGGTTGTGGCCATACAGGCTGAGGTAACCGTTGCCGTGATCGAGGATCACCAGCAGACCGGCGCCACGCAGCCAGTCGGCAAATACCACCCGACCGCCATGCACCGCGCGAACCTGTGTGCCGATGTCGGCACCGATCAGGACGCCGTCCCACTTGGTTCGAGCGTCGCCGCCGCGCGGAGTGCCGTAGCGAGCGACCAATCTTCCATCCACCGGCCAGGGCAGCTTGCCCTTGGCGCTGGAGAAAGGGCCGCCGAAATTGCCGCCTGCACTTGAAACCAACGGGCCGGAAGGTACTGAAGCGGTGCTACCGGAACGCTGCTGGCGTGACTGTTCCTGGCGTGCGAGTGCCAAGGCTCGCTGACGTTCCTGCTCGGCTTCGCGTGCCTGGCGGGCCAGGGTTTGCTCGATGGTTTTGAGAACGCGCTCGAGTTGCGCCTGTTCCTGTTTGCGGGCTTTGAGCTTCTGGTCTCGACCGGAAATGTCGCGGTCGAGCTTGGCCAGTGTCTGTTGGCGTTCCTCGCGGACTTCGGCGAGCTGGGCGCGCCGCTCCTTCAATCCATCCTGCTGCTCTGCGAGTGTCGCCTGTTGCGCCTCGATGCCGGCTTCGACATTGGCCAGTTGAGCCAACGTTTCGTTAAAACTCTCGACCTGTTCGAAGCGAGCTTTGCTGAGGTAGTCGTAATAGGTCAGGGTGCGGCTGAATTTTTCCGGGTTCTGCTGGTTGAGCAGCAGCTTCAGATATTCTTGCCGGCCACTTTGGTAAGCGGCGCGCGCCTGGATGCCAATCAACCGCTGCTGCTCGATGCGGGCGCCTTCGAGGGTGGTCTTCTCTTCATTGAGGCGTTCCAGCTCCGCTTCGCTGCGATCGATCTCCTGCTGCAGTGAGTCGACCTGCTTTTCCAGCTGGCCCATTTCGCTTTCGGTGGTCTGCAGCTGCTTCTGTACGGCGGACTTCTCCCGCTCGATTTGCTTGAGCAGTTTCTGTAGCTCGGCTACATCTTTGCGCGCCGCTTCGATCTGTTTGCGGGCGTCAGCGCGCTCGTCGGCGATAGCCGAACCAAGCAGGCAGAAAAGCGCGAATGCGAGAAAAATACGAGGCATGAGAGGGTGTAACCGAGAGTTCAACGACCACCGTAGTATGCCTAAAAAACCAGCGGCAAGCTGCAAGCCTTGCGCCGTAAATAGCCGCGACGATAACCGGTACGCCTTTGCAGACGCACCGGCATCATGGCCTGTCAGTTCGGGGCGACGTGGTTCAGCTCAGCTCGACGATCGAGCGACCGGTCATTTCCGGCGGCACCGGCAGGCCCAGCAGGGTCAGCATGGTTGGCGCCACATCGGCGAGTACCCCGCCTTCGCGGATCGTCAGGTTGCGCTTGCCGACATAGATGAACGGCACCGGCTCGCAGGTGTGAGCGGTGTGCGCCTGCCCCGTCATGACGTCTTCCATCTGCTCGACATTGCCGTGGTCTGCCGTGATCAAGGCTTCGCCGCCGACCTTCTCCAGTGCCGAGACGATGCGGCCAACGCACATATCCAAGTATTCCACAGCTTTCACTGCTGCCTCGAAGACCCCCGTGTGGCCGACCATGTCGCCGTTGGCGTAGTTGACGATGATGACGTCGTACCGCTGGTTCTCGATGGCGTCGACGATGCGGTCGGTCACTTCCGGCGCGCTCATTTCCGGCTTCATGTCGTAGGTGGCGACCTGCGGCGACGGGATCAGGATGCGCTCCTCGCCGGCGAACGGCTCCTCGCGGCCGCCAGAAAAGAAAAAGGTGACGTGAGCGTATTTTTCCGTCTCGGCGATGCGCAACTGGGTCTTGCCGTTGTTCGCCAGGTACTCGCCGAGCACGTTGGTTAGCGCTTCCGGTGCGAAAGCGCTGGGCGCTGGGATGCTCGCGGCGTATTGCGTGAGCATCACGAAGCCGGCCAGTTGCGGCATGCGGGCACGTGGGAATTCGTTAAAATCAGGCTCCACGAAGCAGCGCGTCAGCTCGCGGGCGCGGTCGGCGCGGAAGTTCATGAATACCACTGCGTCGCCGTCTTCCACTCGCACCGGCTCGCCGATGGTGGTGGCCTTGACGAACTCGTCGCTCTCGCCGCGCTCGTAGGCGGCAATCAGACCATCGACCGCGTAATCAGAGTGGTAGTCGGCCTTGCCGTCGACGATCAGATGGTATGCCTGCTCGACCCGATCCCAGCGGTTGTCACGATCCATGGCGAAGTAGCGGCCGATCAGGCTGGCGACGCGGCCCTTGCCCAGGCGTGTAAAGGTGGCCTGCAACAGTTCGATGGAGTGCTGCGCGCTTTTCGGCGGGGTATCGCGGCCGTCGAGAAAGGCGTGAAGGTAGATTTTCTCGGCGCCACGTTTGGCCGCCAGTTCCGCCATGGCGACCAGATGGTCTTGATGGCTATGAACGCCACCGTCTGACAGCAGGCCAAGGATATGCACCGCCTTGCCGGCGCTGGCAGCCTTGTCGACCGCAGCGCAAATGTTCGGGTTCTCGAAAAAATCGCCGTCGCGGATCGATTTGGTCACGCGGGTGAAATCCTGATACACCACGCGGCCTGCGCCCAGGTTCATGTGGCCGACTTCGGAGTTGCCCATCTGGCCATCCGGTAGACCTACGTCCATGCCGCTGCCGGAGATCAGCCCGTGTGGCTGAGTAGCGCACAGATGGTCATAGACCGGCTTGTTTGCTGCGTGAATGGCATTGAATTCCGGGCTGTCGCTATGTCCGAAGCCGTCGAGGATGATCAATACCAAGGGTTTTGGCGCGGCAGGCATGTGTCTGGCTCCTTGCACGGGGGGCGCATAAAAATGGCGGCGAGTCTACTGGCTAGCCGGTTTGGCGTCACGATTCGCTAGGGTTCAGCCTGATGGGGTGGGCTGTGTATACTGGCCCGCATTTTATCCTCTGGGTACCCTGTTGATGGTCGCTAACCTGATTGAATTTGTCTCTAACCACTATGTTCTGGTCAGCATCTTTCTAGTGCTGCTGATCCTTCTGGCCTTTACCGAAGCGCGCAAGGGCGGCAAGAGCCTGAGCAATCGCGAGCTGACCAGCCTGGTCAACCGCGAAGAAGGCGTGGTCTTGGACGTGCGGGCGAAGAAGGAGTTCGACGCCGGCCACATCGTCGATTCATTGAACATTCCCTACGAGAAACTGGTCAGCCGACTAGGCGAGCTGGAAAAGCACAAGGGCAAGACGATCATCGTCGTCGATGCCATGGGCCAGCACGCCGGAACGGCCTGCCGCGAGCTGCAGAAGGCGGGCTTTACTGCCGCCAAGCTGTCCGGAGGGATTTCCAGCTGGCGCGGCGAGAATCTGCCAGTGGTCAAGTAACTATGCCTAAAGTCGTCCTCTATACCACCGCCTGGTGCCCGTTTTGTGTTCGGGCGAAGAGTCTGCTCGATCGCAAGGGTGTCAACTACGAAGAAATTGCCGTAGACGGCAAGCCGGCGTTGCGCTCGGAAATGGCAAGCAAGGCCGGGCGTACCTCGGTTCCGCAGATATGGATCGGCGACGAGCATATCGGTGGCTGCGACGAGCTGCATGCGCTGGAGCGGGCCGGTCGGCTGGATGCGATGCTGCAGGCTTGATTCGATTTAACGGAACCTGCTGCAGACGCTGGTGAGAGCCGGCCCTGCCAGGGCGATTTACATACAACACGCACAACAAGAAGGCTTCACATGACTGAACAAGCAAACAACGGCGCGGCCGCGGCTCAGGAAGAGCAAGGTGCACAGTTTTCCCTGCAGCGGATTTATGTTCGCGACCTTTCCTTCGAGGCGCCCAAGAGTCCTGAGATATTCCGCCAGGAGTGGAATCCAAGCGTTGCGCTGGACCTGAACACCAAGCAGAAGTCGCTGGAAGGCGATTTCCATGAAGTGGTGCTGACGTTGTCTGTAACGGTCAAGACCGGTGAAGAAGTCGCCTTTATCGCGGAAGTTCAGCAGGCCGGCATCTTCCTGATCAAAGGACTCGAAGCACAGGCCATGAGCCACACCCTTGGCGCGTTCTGCCCGAATATTCTGTTCCCCTATGCGCGTGAGGCTTTGGATAGCTTGGTCACCCGTGGTTCTTTCCCGGCATTGATGCTGGCACCGGTGAACTTCGATGCGCTGTATGCCCAAGAAATGGCGCGCATGCAGCCGGGCAACGAAGCGCCGGCTACCGCTCACTGATAAAAACTCCGGCGGCCGTAGGGTGGGCTTCAGCCCACCACAAGCAGATGGCGATCCCGTCACGGTGGGCTGAAGCCCACCCTGCCTCGCTTCCAGCTTGCGTTAGCGCACCTTTACGACCAGCTTGCCCACGGCCTTGCGCTGACCCAGCGTATTGATCGCTTCAGCGGTCTGTTCGAGGGCAAAAATCTGCGATACCAGCGGTTTGAGTTTGCCTTCGGCATGCCACGCGAATAGCTGCTTGAAGTTGGCGGCGTTGTCGTGCGGCTGGCGTTGCGCAAAGCTGCCCCAGAACACCCCGATCAGCGAAGCGCCCTTGAGCAGCGGTAAATTTGCCGGCAGCGACGGGATGTCGCCAGCAGCGAAACCGACTACCAGCATGCGACCGTTCCAGGCGATGCTGCGGAACGCCTCTTCGAACAGCTGACCGCCCACCGGATCGTAGATTACGTCCACGCCCTGGGCGCCCGTAAGCTCCTTCAGGCGCTCCTTGATGCTCGTTTCGGTGTAATTGATCAGCTCGTCAGCACCCGCGTTTTTCGCGACCGCGAGCTTCTCAGCGTTGGAGGCGGCGGCGATTACTTTGGCGCCCATAGCCTTGCCGATTTCTACTGCCGCCAGACCAACGCCTCCGGATGCGCCAAGCACCAGCAGGGTTTCGCCGGGTTGCAGATTGGCGCGCTGTTTCAGCGCATGCATCGAAGTGCCGTACGTCATGCTGAACGCGGCGGCTGTTTCAAAATTCATCTCCGGAGGAATCGGCATTACGTTATGCCCCGGAACGATGACCTGTTCGGCGAAGCTGCCCCAGCCAGTCAGCCCCATTACCCGGTCGCCAACTTTGAGGTGGGTGACCTTCTCGCCGACCGCGGCGACCACTCCAGCAGCCTCGCCACCCGGCGAGAATGGGAAGGGCGGCTTGAATTGATACTTGCCTTCGATCATCAGTGTGTCTGGAAAGTTGACACCGGCGGCATGCACATCGAGCAACACGTCGCCCTTCTTGATTTGTGGGCTATCGACTTCTTCAATGACGAGTTTTTCGGCCGGGCCGAATTCTTTGCACAGGACAGCTTTCATCAGATTTCCTTTTATCGTTATCAGGTGAATGAGGCCGTGGCCGCTTTGTCCGGTCAGTCTAGAAGGCTGCTCATCCGGCGCAACGAGCATGGTCTGTCCTGATGGCAATACATAAGGCCGGGCTTGGGTCCGCGCCTGGCACTGGTTATGCTGATCGCTGTTTTCCCTGGAGTTGCCCCGTGACGCGAATTCTTTTCCTTTGTCTGGCTCTTGGCATGGCATTGCCGGCTCTGGCCGAAACATCCGAAGCCGATGCGGCTGCGACGAAAACCATTTATTACGCGCTGGTGCCTGCATTGGTCGGTAATTACGGTTCGGATGGCCGGCTGAAGTACTACAAGGCAGATATCGCGCTGCGCGTCAGCGGCAGCGAGGCGGAGGCGAAGGTCAAGCACCACGAACCGTTGATTCGCAACCAACTGGTGTCGCTGTTTTCACAGCAGACGGACGCCAGCCTGGGTACTGTCGAGGCTAAAGAAGCGCTTAGGCAGGAAGCGCTCAAGCAGGTGCAGGCAGTGCTCACTCAAGAAGAAGGCGAGCCCTTGGTGGACGACCTGTTGTTCAATAATCTGATTATCCAGTAGCGCCCGCGGCGCGGCGGAAAGTCCGGCTGGATCAGCGCATGGCCAGGATGGCGTGCCACTCGCTTTCGCTAACCGGCATTACCGAGAGTCGGTTGCCTTTTTTCACTAGCGCCAGTTGTGCCAGAGCCGATTCCATCTTCAGCTGCGGTAGCGTCAGCGTGGAGCAGAAGCGCTCGACGAAGCAGACGTCGACCGCGCTCCACGGATTTTTCGTTTCGCTGGCCTTGCCGTCGAAATAGGGGCTGTCAGGTTCGAGTGCGGTTGGGTCAGGATAGGCGGCGCGCGTGATCCTGCCGATTCCGGCAATGCCTGGCGCCGCACAGCTGGAGTGATAAAAGAAGAAAGAATCTCCTTCTGCCATCGCGCGCAAGAAGTTGCGGGCCTGGTAGTTGCGTACGCCATCCCAGCGTCCCGTGCCGAGTTGCTGCAGGTTCTGGATGGAAAATTCATCGGGTTCGGATTTCATCAGCCAGTACGGCATGTTTTTTGCTCATCGCTATTGCTTGGAAAGGGTTCTCGAATGCAAATTCCCCGACAACCGGTCACGACGCTTGTTTGCGCTGTACCGAGGCATGGCGGAGAATGCCGCGCTTGAGGTTGGCAGTGTCGAGTCCAAAACGAAAACGAACTGACTCGATGCAAGATTGTTCGCCTGGCAGGGGGAGGCGAAAACTATGAAACGCAAGCCAGATATTCTTTGGGTCTTGGTGCTGATTTTTGGTCTCGGCGTAGTAACCACGGGCTATACTCAGGGGCTATGGGAGCAATCGGCTGACGCATCTTCGATGGTTCCAATCAGCCACTCGCAACAACTTCAGCGCTAATCAGCTAAGCCGCATGGATGCGGCCGCGACACCGTCTTGGATCGTCCCGCCTCATTTCGCATACCAGCCGCGATCCGTCACCGTAGCCTGCAGGCTCACATCCCAGATTTCCATCGGCAAACGATCAACCTTCTGGCATTCATGGGCGAGTCCCAAAAGAGTCGGTTTGTGACCTTTTTTGCGCCTTTTGCGATACGCCAGACTGCGATCATAAAAGCCTCCGCCCATACCCAGGCGGCCGCCGTACTCGTCAAATCCCACTAGTGGCATCAGAACCAGGTCGAGCGTCCAAATCGGTCGCTGCCGCGCGGGGCGAAAGCCCGGCTCGGCGATACCGAAGCGATTTGGCTTCAGACGTTCGTTCGGCATGATCCGCTGGAACAGCATTCGTGTTCGCGGCCAGGCGTTGAGCACGGGCAAAAAGGTTGCCTTGCCGCGTCGTTGCGCTTCCAGCAAGAGCGGTCGAGGATCTATTTCGCCATCGTTGGGCAGGTACAGGGCAATGTGGCTGGCGCGGCGAAAAAGCGGATGCTGGGCCAGCTGTCGATAGAGCGCTTTCGCCGCTCGACGCTGCTGGACGGGGGAGAGCTGGCGGCGAGCTTGCCGCAACTGGCGTCGCAGCACCCGGCGAGAGAGGCCTTCGGCTACGATCATAGAATCAGGCTCCCCAGCATGCCGCTGCCCGCGTAGGCCCTTGAACCCGAGAGTTCAAGGTGGCGACTACAGAGTACCTTAAGGCTTTCCGTCAGGCGGACATGCACACCGGCACTACGTGTAGCCTCCATGGTGTTGCTTATCGGGAGAGGGTCATCGCCGACTGGCGAACATGCCAGGGAGTTGGCGGGATTATAACGCAATCTGCCTGCCGTTCATCAGTTGCCAGAAGGGTTTGGATCGGTGGCCAGGGCGCTGTCGACCCGCTCCAACAAGGTTCGGACGTGCGCACGGGCGCTGTTAGCCTCAGCATCCAGGCGATCATGCTTGTGCAGTAGTTCGTGCGTGATATTGAGCGCGGCCATCACTGCGACGCGGTCGGCACCGATGACTTTCCCGCTACTGCGAATTTCGCGCATCTTGCGATCCAGGTAACTCGCTGCACCTTCAAGGTTGCTGCGTTCTTCGGGCGGGCAGGAAATGCAATATTCCTTGTCCATGATGTGCACGGTAACGGTGTTCGGCTGGGTCATGAGTCCTGCTCCAGGGCTTTCAGGCGCGAAATCATTGATTCGACCTTCACCCGGGCCATTTCGTTCTTTTCAATCAGATGAGCGCGTTCCTCACGCCACGCCTGCTCACTGTGGAGCAGCAGGTGATTTTGCGCCTTGAGTTGCTCGATGCGCTGAATCAGCTGTTCCAGCCTGGCGGTCAGTAATTGCAGGTCGGCGTCTTCCATGGGATTCCCGGTAAGTGGCGCGAGCGTTGGGCGATCCGGCTTCGATGGTCTTGGCTCGTGCGCCGATGCTAGGATACAAGGCCTTCATTCTAGACATTAGCGCCTCTGTGCGCCTAGCCGCCAATGCCCATTCAGAACTCGCCGTATGCTGCTTTCGCCACACTGCTGGCCAACAGTGCCCAACCCGTCACACCCGCCGAGCTGCACGGCCTGTTGCTAGGACGCAGCTGCGCAGGTGCCGGATTCGATGCCGAGTCTTGGCTGGTCGACGCCACCGAGCTGCTCGGTGCCGCGCCGGAGGACTCGGTTCGTCAGGCGCTTATCGGATTGCAGGAGATGGTTAAAGGCGAACTCGCCGGCGACGACATCGCCATTGTGCTACTGCTGCCCTCAGACGATGCACCGCTGGCTGAGCGTGCGCTCGCGCTGGGCCAGTGGTGTCAGAGCTTTCTTACCGGCTTCGGTCTGGTCGCTGGCGATCGTGCGCTGAGCAGCGAGGCGATGGAGGTCCTGCAGGATCTGGCCGCGATTGCTCAGATACAGGATGCGCTGGACGAGTCCGAGGATGGCGAAAGCGATTACATGGAAGTCATGGAATATCTGCGTGTCGCGCCGTTGTTGTTGTTTACCGAATGCGCCAAGCCGGTGCCGCCGACACCCAAGCCCTCCTTGCATTGAGGACCAGTTTGCACATGAACCGCATCCCGAAGTCGGATTACGCCCGTCGGCGCAAGGCGCTAATGGCGGAGATGGAGCCCAACAGCATCGCGATTCTGCCAGCGGCGCCGATGTACATCCGCAACCGCGATGTCGAGCATATCTACCGTCAAGACAGCGATTTCCAGTACCTCTCCGGTTTTCCCGAACCTGAAGCGGTGATTGCGCTGATTCCCGGCCGCGAACACGGCGAGTACGTGCTGTTCTGTCGTGAACGTGATCCGGCCCGCGAATTGTGGGATGGGCTGCGGGCGGGGCAGGACGGCGCCATCAATGAATACGGTGCCGACGATGCCTTTCCCATCGGCGATATCGACGACATCTTGCCGGGGTTGATAGAAGGTCGCTCGCGTGTTTACTACGCCATCGGCAGCAACCAGGAATTCGATCACCGGCTGATGGAATGGATCAACACCATCCGCTCCAAGGCCCGCCAAGGCGCCCAGCCGCCGAACGAGTTCGTCGCCCTCGATCATTTGCTGCACGACCTGCGTTTGTACAAATCGGCGAACGAAGTGAAGGTCATGAAGCATGCGGCGGAAATCTCCGCGCGCGCCCATGTCCGCGCCATGCAAGCCAGCCGTGCCGGGCTGTACGAATACCATCTCGAAGCGGAGCTGGACTACGAGTTCCGCAAGGGTGGCGCGAAAATGCCGGCGTACGGCTCGATCATCGCAGCGGGGAAGAATGCCTGCATCCTGCACTATCGGGAGAATGATGCCGCGCTCAAAGATGGTGATCTGGTTCTGATCGACGCCGGCTGTGAAATTGATTGCTACGCCAGCGACATCACTCGAACGTTCCCGGTCAATGGCCGCTTTTCGCCAGAGCAAAAAGCTATTTACGAGCTGGTGCTGGCGGCCAATGAAGAAGCCTTCAAGCACATCGCACCGGGCAAACATTGGAACGAAGCGCACGAAGCGACGGTGCAGATCATCACGGCCGGTCTGGTCGAGCTGGGGCTGCTCCAAGGCGATGTCGCCGAGCTGATCGCTACGGAAGCCTACAAACCGTTCTATATGCATCGTGCCGGTCACTGGCTGGGCATGGATGTGCATGACGTCGGCGATTACAAGATCGGTGGTGAATGGCGGGTGCTCGAGCCCGGCATGGCGATGACCGTCGAGCCGGGTATCTATATCGCTTTCGACAACCAGGACGTGGCGAAGAAATGGCGCGGCATCGGTGTACGCATCGAGGATGACGTAGTGGTGACCCGCACCGGCTGCGAAATTCTCACTGGCGGTGTGCCCAAGAGCGTCGCCGAGATCGAGACATTGATGGCGGCAGCCGCCGAGGTCGCGTAGCCATGGGCACGCTGGCCATCGTTGGTGGCGGTCTGGTCGGTGCCAGTCTGGCGCTGGCGCTACAGAAGGGCGCCAAGGAGTACGGCTGGACGATTGAACTGATCGAGCCGTTCGAGCCGGGCAACGAGTATCAGCCAAGCTACGATGCGCGCTCCACGGCACTGTCTTACGGCACCCGCCTGATCTATCAACGGTTGGGCGTCTGGGGGCGGATTGCCGAGCGTGCCCAGCCGATCACTCATATTCATGTTTCCGATCGCGGTCGCGCTGGCGCCACTCGACTGGATGCCAGCACCGAGCAGGTGCCAGCGTTGGGCTATGTGGTGGAGAACGCATGGATTGGCCATTGCCTGTGGCAGGCGCTGGATGATGAGGTGGTGGTTCGCCATTGCCCCGCCGAAGTCGAACGCATGCAAGCGTCGGCAGGCGGCTATCAGCTGACGCTGACTGACGGAAAACAGCTCGACTGCGATTTGGCGGTGCTTGCCGATGGCGGGCGATCCGCGTTGCGCGAGCAGCTTGGCATCGAGATCAAGCGCACCCCCTATGATCAATCGGCGCTGATCGCCAACGTGACGCCGGGTAAACCCCACGGCGGCCAGGCCTTCGAGCGTTTTACCGACGAAGGGCCGATGGCGCTGCTGCCGCTACAGGACAATCGCTGCGCATTGGTCTGGACGCGTCCGGAGCAGGACGCCGCGCGCCTGGTCGCACTTCCCGAAGCGGAATTTCTTGATGAGCTGCAGCAGGCGTTCGGCTATCGTCTCGGTGGCTTCCAGCAGGTCGGGGCGCGGCATCTTTACCCACTGATGCTGATCGAGGCCGATGAGCAGGTTCGCTCCGGTCTGGTCGTGCTCGGCAATGCTGCGCACAGTTTGCATCCTATTGCTGGGCAGGGTTACAACCTGTCGCTGCGAGATACCGAGGCGCTTGCTTCGATGCTGTTGAGTAGTCCGCAGCGGCTGGGTGAGCTGGGCGTGCTGCAGGTTTACCACAGACGCCAGCGTTCGGATCAGCGGCTTACGGTCGGCTTTTCCGACCAGTTGACCCAGCTGTTTGGCGAGTCAGGGCGTCTGGCTATTGCCGGTCGTAATCTCGGCCTGGTTGCGCTGGACCTTTTGCCACCCGCCAAGAAATGGTTCGCACGTCAGGCGATGGGGTTGGGCGTACGCAAACTCTGATTTGCGGGGCCGCCGGATGTGCGGGACGCGCTGGTCGCGTGGGAACGAAGGCCCTCTATATAAGCCGCAGCCGCAGGCCCGGCACGCAGGAGAGAAGTGATGCAAGCGGATCTCATCATCGTTGGCGCCGGGATGGTCGGCAGCACGCTGGCGCTGGCGCTGCAGCATTCCGGGCTGACCGTCAAACTGATCGACGCGGGCCCGTTGGAAAGCCAGGCCTTTGCGGTCGCCGATCCGTTCGAGCCGCGCGTCAGCGCATTGTCTGCGGCCAGTCAGCGGATTCTCGAGCGCGTCGGCGCCTGGTCGGGCATCGTCGATCGGCGTGCCAGCCCTTATTCCGACATGCACGTGTGGGACGGTTCCGGTACTGGGCAGATCCACTTCTCTGCCGCGTCGGTGCATGCCGAGGTGCTCGGACACATCGTCGAAAACCGTGTGGTCCAAGATGCTCTGCTGGATGCGTTGAAAACTAACGACGCGATCGAGCTGATGCCTGGCGCGCGCCTCGAACAGTTGCATCAGAATGAAGCCGGTTGGACCCTGACGCTGGCTGACGGGCAGCAGCTCAGCACCGGTCTGCTGATTGCCGCTGATGGCGCCAATTCGGCGGTGCGCCGCCTGGCTGGCTGCGAGACCCGCGAATGGGACTATCTGCATCACGCCATAGTGACCAGCGTGCGTTGTGCCGAGCCGCATCAGCAAACGGCCTGGCAGCGCTTTACCGATGACGGCCCGCTGGCGTTTCTGCCGTTACGGCGCGAGGCCGATGATTACTGGTGTTCGATCGTCTGGTCGGTCACCGAAGACGAGGCACAACGCCTGATGGCACTGGACGATGATGCGTTTCGCCAGACGCTTGGGCGGGCCTTCGAATATCGTCTGGGCGAAGTGCTCGAAGCCGATCCGCGTTTATGCATCCCGTTGCGTCAACGCCATGCCAAGCGCTACGTACAGCCGGGCCTGGCCTTGATCGGCGATGCCGCGCACACCATTCACCCGCTGGCAGGGCAGGGTGTAAATCTCGGACTGTTGGACGCTGCGGTGCTCGCCGAAGTCCTGCTCGCAGCGTCCGCTCGCGGTGTCCAACTTGGCGATCCGCGTGTGCTTGGACGTTTCGAGCGTCGGCGGATGCCGCATAACCTGGCGATGATGGCCGCGATGGAGGGGTTCGAGCGCTTGTTTCAGGCCGATCCACTGCCGCTGCGCTGGTTGCGCAACGCCGGCCTGAAGGGTGTGCAGGCGCTACCTGAGGCGAAGGCGATGTTCGTGCGGCAGGCGTTGGGATTGAGCGGCGATCTACCGGATCTGGCACGGCTCTGACAACGGATCAGCGAACATTCATCGTGGTCAGCGATAATGCCGCGTTGAGAAACTAAATGACATTCACTACTATTTGGCCTCGTTCACGAATTTATAAGAGGCTGATCCATGCAGGCAAGCAAAGGTTTACTCGCTGCTCTGGCGCTCACTGCGCTGTCGAGCGCTGCACAAGCTGCCGATGAAGTGGTGGTCTATTCCTCTCGGATCGACGAGCTGATCAAGCCCGTTTTCGATGCCTACACGGCCAAGACGGGTGTGAACGTGAAGTTCATTACCGACAAGGAAGCGCCGCTAATGGCCCGTATCAAGGCCGAAGGCGAAAACACTCCTGCGGATCTGCTACTGACGGTGGATGGCGGCAACCTCTGGCAGGCCGAGGAAATGGGCATCCTGCAGCCGATGAAATCCCAAGTGGTGAAAGACAATATTCCCGCTCAGTACCGCTCCTCCACCGACGCCTGGACCGGCCTCTCGCTGCGTGCCCGAACCATCGTCTACTCCCCCGAGCGCGTCGAGGAAGGCGAGCTGAGCACTTACGAAGCACTGGCCGACAAGAACTGGGAAGGCCGCCTGTGCCTGCGTACCAGCAAGAAGGTCTACAACCAGTCGCTGACCGCCACTTTGATCGAAACCCACGGTGCCGAGAAAACCGAAGAGATCATCGAGGGTTGGGTGAACAACCTGGCTACCGACGTCTTTGCCGACGACAACGCCGTGATTCAGGCAGTCGATGCGGGGCAGTGCGATGTGGGCATCGTCAATAGCTATTATTATGGCCGTTTACATGCGCAGGATCCGGAGCTGAAAGCCAAGCTGTTCTGGCCGAATCAGGAAGGCCGTGGCGTTCATGTCAATCTCTCCGGTATCGGTCTGACCAAGCATGCGCCGCACCCCGAAGCCGCGCAGAAACTGGTCGAGTGGATGACCACTGCCGAGGCGCAGAGCATCTTCGCCGACTCCAATATGGAGTTTCCGGCAAATCCAGATGTGAAACCGTCTGCCGAAGTAGCCGCTTGGGGTGACTTCAAGGCTGACACCATTCCGGTAGAGGTTGCCGGCGAGCGGCAGGCCGAAGCGATCATGCTGATGGATCGGGCGGGCTGGCGTTAAGGCAGCTTGCAGCTACGGCTGTCGTTATACTCAACGCCCCCGGCATGCCGGGGGCGTTGTCTTTTTGCTTCCGAGGCTTGAGTGTCCCACCCCGTCGAGCGCCGCTGGTATCCCATCACTTTCGCAGTCGCCGCGTTGGTATTGCTGCCGCTAAGTGTCCTGTTGTTCAGCTGGAACGACATCGACACCAATATCTGGTCGCACCTGTGGGAAACCCAGATGCCGCGTTTGCTGGGCAATACGTTGACGCTGGTGCTGGGTGTCGGCGTCGGCGTGATCGTACTGGGCGTCAGCTTGGCCTGGCTGACCGCCCTGTGCGAATTCCCTGGGCGGCGCTGGTTGGATTGGGCGTTGATGCTGCCCTTCGCGATCCCGGCGTATGTGCTGGCGTTTGTCTTTATCGGTCTGCTGGATTTTGCCGGCCCGGTGCAGACGCTGGCGCGCGAGTGGTTCGGCAGCGGCATTCGCTTTCCTCGGGTCCGCTCCACGGGCGGCGTGATTGCCGTTCTGGTGCTGGTGTTTTACCCCTACGTCTATTTGCTTGCGCGCGCGGCATTCATTGCCCAAGGCAAGGGATTGATGGAGGCGGCGCGAGTCCTCGGCCAGTCGCCGTGGAAGGCGTTCTGGAGCGTGGCGCTGCCGATGGCGAGACCGGCCATTGGCGCCGGACTGGCGTTGGCGCTGATGGAAACGCTGGCTGATTTCGGCGCTGTCGCGGTATTCAATTTCGACACCTTTACCACCGCCATCTACAAGACCTGGTACGGCTTCTTCAGTCTCACCAGCGCGACTCAACTAGCCAGCCTGTTGCTGCTGGCGGTAATGCTGGTGCTTTACGGCGAGCGCCGTGCGCGTGGCGCCGCCAGGCCCGCGAATGATCGGGCGCGATCTGCTGCACTCTATCGACTGCGCGGGTTCAAGGCTTTCACTGCTGCCAGCTGGTGCGGCCTGGTATTTCTATGTGCCTTCGTCCTTCCGATGCTGCAGCTGCTGGTCTGGCTCTGGCAACGCGGGCGCTTCGATCTCGACGAGCGCTATGCCGGACTTATCCTGCATACGCTCTACCTGGGCGGGATCGCTGCGCTGATTACGGTCGCGGTCGCACTGCTGTTGGCCTTTGCCCGGCGGCAGGCGCCAGTGCGCTCGGTGCGGGCAGCTGTGGGACTGGCGAATCTTGGTTATGCCTTGCCGGGGTCGGTGCTGGCGGTGTCAATCATGCTTGCGTTCAGCTATCTCGATCGCGAGCTGGTCATCCCGTTCTCCGCCTGGATCGGTGGTGCCGGCAAGCCAATCCTGCTGGGTAGTCTCGGTGCGTTGCTGCTGGCCTATCTGATTCGCTTCATGGCGGTGGCATTCGGGCCGCTGGAAAGTGCTCTGGCACGCATTCGCCCGTCGCTGCCGCAGGCGTCGCGCAGCTTGGGCGTCGGCGGGTCAGCGCTGTTCTTTCGGGTCTATCTGCCGCTGTTGTTGCCTGGCACGCTGAGTGCCGCCTTGCTGGTGTTCGTCGACGTGCTGAAGGAAATGCCGGCAACGCTGCTGATGCGGCCGTTCGGCTGGGACACGTTGTCGGTGCGAATCTTCGAAATGACCAGCGAGGGCGAATGGGCGCGTGCCGCGCTGCCAGCACTGACGCTGGTGCTGGTCGGCTTGCTGCCGGTGATCCTGCTGATTCGTCGTTCGGCCCGGCGGATCGGGTGACCGCGCTCACTCCATCGCCTCACCGTGACCTGTCACAACCTTGGGGCTACAATGCGCGCCATTCAAAAATCGTCGGGGCCACGTACCCGACTCTAATAAGCTTTACCCACGCCGCTTCGGCGACCTGCCCGGAAGGAGAAACCCATGGGTCAGCGTACTCCCCTCTATGATCAGCACCTCGCACTCGGCGCCAAGATGGTCGATTTTGGCGGCTGGGACATGCCGCTGCATTACGGTTCCCAGGTAGAAGAACATCATCAGGTGCGACGTGATTGTGGAGTTTTCGACGTTTCCCACATGACGGTTGTCGACATCGCTGGTACCGATGCAAAGGCCTATCTCCAACACCTGTTGGCCAATGATGTGAGTCGCCTTGGAGAGGTGAGTAAGGCGCTGTACACCGCCATGCTCAACGAGCGCGGCGGGGTGATCGATGATCTCATCGTCTACCTGACCGACTGGGGTTATCGTCTGGTCGTCAACGCCAGCACCCGTGACAAGGATCTGGCCTGGATGCAGGCGCAGGCCGAAGGATTTTCCGTCGAGATCAAGGAGCGGTCTGAGCTGGCAATGCTCGCGATCCAAGGGCCGCAAGCACGGGCCAGAACTGCGGAGCTGGTTACTCAGCCCAGAGCTGCGCTGATTCAAGAACTCAAGCCGTTTCAAGGTCGTGCCGCCGGTGACTGGTTCATTGGCCGCACCGGCTATACCGGCGAGGATGGGCTGGAGATCATCCTCCCGGCCGATCAGGCACAGGACTTTCTCAGCGAACTGGTCGGTGCGGGCATTTCCCCGATCGGACTGGGCGCGCGCGATACCCTGCGCCTGGAAGCCGGGCTGAATCTGTATGGCCAGGACATGACCGAAGAGGTTTCGCCGTTGCAGGCGAACATGGGCTGGACCGTAGCGTGGGAGCCGGCTGACCGTGGCTTTATCGGCCGCGCCGCGCTGGAAACGCAGAAGGCCAACGGCGATCTGCCGAAACTGGTCGGCCTGGTGCTCGAGGAGCGC
Organism: Stutzerimonas stutzeri; assembly: GCF_024448715.1. Taxonomy (GTDB): domain Bacteria; phylum Pseudomonadota; class Gammaproteobacteria; order Pseudomonadales; family Pseudomonadaceae; genus Stutzerimonas; species Stutzerimonas stutzeri_AR. The sequence continues at coordinate 646,612 of NZ_JAMOHZ010000002.1, read as the reverse complement.
GGTGTACTGCGCGCCCATCAGGTGGTGCGTGTTAACGGCGCTGGCGAAGGTGAGATCACCAGTGGCAGTTTTTCGCCTACCCTTGGCAAGTCCATCGCGCTCGCGCGTGTTCCTGCTGGAACGGGCGATCGTGCGGAAGTGGAGATCCGCGGTAAATGGTATCCGGTGCGTGTGGTGCAGCCGACTTTCGTGCGCCACGGCAAAGTACTGGTGTAAATTCGGCCATCTGCTTCCTGCGGCGGGTGCTGAATCTGCTTCGTGCCCGCAAACCGAACAGTTTTTTGAGGACTTAAAATGAGCAACATTCCCAGCGATCTGCGTTACGCCGCCAGCCACGAGTGGGCCCGCCTCGAAGCAGACGGCAGTGTCAGCATCGGCATTTCCGATCACGCCCAAGAAGCGCTGGGCGACGTGGTGTATGTGGAACTGCCGGAGATCGGCCAGCAGCTTACCGCCGGTCAGCAGGCGGGCGTAGTGGAGTCGGTGAAAGCCGCTTCGGATATTTACGCACCGATTTCCGGCGAAGTGGTCGCCGTCAATGAGCAGCTCTCCGACTCGCCCGAAATGGTCAACGGCGAACCCTATGGCAGCTGGTTCTTCCGCCTCCAGCCGAGCGACGTTTCGGAATTGAACAAGCTGCTCGACGCGGATGGCTATAAGGCCTCCTGCGACGCCGAAGCCTAAGCGTTCCCTATTAAAGAGCCCCGCTATACAGACCGTGTGAAAACGTAGCACAACAGTTTTCACACGGCCTGTAAGCCGGGGCTTTCCTTTTTCGAGAGTAGCAGTCATGTCCCTAGTGCCGCGCCTTTCCCAGCTCCAGCAACCCGACGCGTTTCTGCGTCGTCATCTCGGTCCCGATGCGGCTGAACAGCAGGCCATGCTCGACGCGCTAGGCCTGTCCAGCCGCGAGCAGTTGGTCGAACAGACCGTGCCGCCGGCGATCCGCCTGCAGAGTGAGCTGGCACTGCCGGCGGCGCTGGATGAGCAGGGCGCACTGGCTCGCCTGCGCGGCTACGCCGAGCAAAACCAGCTCTGGACCAGCCTGATCGGCATGGGCTATCACGGCACCATCACCCCGCCAGTAATCCTGCGCAACGTGCTGGAAAATCCGGGCTGGTATACCGCCTACACGCCTTATCAGCCGGAAATTGCTCAAGGGCGTCTCGAGGCGCTGCTGAACTTTCAGCAACTGACCATCGACCTTACCGGCCTCGATCTGGCCAACGCCTCGCTGCTTGATGAGGCGACTGCTGCAGCTGAGGCCATGACGCTGGCGCGCCGTATGGCGAAGAACAAGAGCAACCGCTTTTTCGTCGACGAAAACTGTCATCCACAGACGCTTTCGGTGATGCAGACCCGTGCCGAAGCCTTTGGCTTCGAGTTGGTGGTTGGTGCGATCGAAGATATCGATGGGCAGGACGTCTTCGGTGCGCTGCTGCAATACCCCGATACCCACGGGGAGATTCGCGATCTGCGTCCGGCCATCGAGCAACTGCACGCCAAGCAGGCGCTGGCCTGCGTTGCTGCCGATCTGCTCAGCCTGCTGTTGCTTACCCCGCCGGGCGAGCTGGGTGCCGACGTGGTACTGGGTTCGACCCAGCGCTTCGGTGTACCGATGGGGTACGGCGGCCCGCATGCGGCCTATTTCGCCACGCGTGACGAATTCAAGCGCGCCATGCCGGGTCGCATCATCGGCGTATCCAAGGATGCCCGCGGCAACACCGCGCTTCGTATGGCATTGCAGACCCGCGAGCAGCACATCCGCCGCGAGAAGGCCAACTCCAACATCTGCACCGCGCAGGTGCTGCTGGCCAATATAGCCAGCTGTTATGCCGTATATCACGGTCCCGAAGGGCTCAAGCGTATCGCCCAGCGTACCCATCGACTGACCTCGATTCTGGCCAGCGCTCTAGAGCAGAACGGCGTTCAGCGACTCAACACGCATTTCTTCGACACCCTGACTCTCGAAGTGGGCGGCGCGCAGAGGGCGATTCTAGAAAGTGCTCGGGCGGCGCGAATCAACCTGCGCATCCTCGGTCGCGGCAAGCTCGGTGTCAGTCTCGACGAGACTTGCAGTGAGACAACGGTCGAGCAACTGCTTGCCGTTTTCCTCGGCGCCGATCACAAGCTGGACGTGGCCAAGCTGGATGCCGGCGAAATCGCCAGCGGTATCCCGGCCGGGTTGCAGCGCAGCAGCGAGTACCTGACTCATCCGGTGTTCAATACTCATCACAGCGAAACCGAGATGCTGCGTTATCTCAAGCAACTGGAGAACAAGGATCTGGCGTTGAACCAGGCAATGATTCCGCTCGGTTCCTGCACCATGAAGCTCAACGCCACTAGCGAGATGATTCCCATCACATGGCCGGAATTCGCCAATTTGCACCCGTTCGCCCCTCGCGAGCAGGCCCAGGGCTACAAGCTGATGATCGAGGAGCTGGAAGCCTGGCTTTGTACCATCACCGGCTTCGATGCGATTTCGATGCAGCCGAACTCCGGCGCCCAGGGCGAATATGCCGGCTTGGTAGCAATCCGCAAGTATCACGAGAGTCGCGGTGAAGGTCAGCGCGACATTTGCCTGATCCCGTCGTCTGCCCACGGCACCAACCCGGCATCGGCGCAGATGGTCAGCATGCGCGTGGTTATCGTCGAGTGCGACAAGGCTGGCAACGTCGATCTGGAAGATCTCAAGCGCAAGGCCGCAGAAGCCGGGGACAAGTTGTCCTGCCTGATGATCACTTATCCGTCGACCCATGGCGTCTACGAGGAAGGTGTTCGCGAGATCTGCGAAGCGATCCATGCCCAAGGTGGCCAGGTCTACATGGATGGGGCCAACCTCAACGCTCAGGTTGGCCTGGCGCGACCGGCGGATATCGGTGCCGACGTCTCGCACATGAATCTGCACAAGACCTTCTGCATCCCCCATGGCGGCGGTGGTCCAGGCATGGGCCCGATCGGCATCAAGGCGCACCTGGCACCCTTCGTTTCTAATCACCCGGTAATCGAGCTGCAAGGACCGAATCCGCAGAACGGTGCGGTCAGCGCGGCGCCTTGGGGCAGCGCGAGCATCCTGCCGATCAGCTGGATGTATATCGCCATGATGGGGCCGCAGCTACGCGACGCCACCGAGGTCGCGATCCTCAGCGCCAACTACTTGGCCATGCGCCTGGGCGATGCATTCCCGGTGCTTTACAGCGGCCGCAACGGTCGCGTGGCGCATGAATGCATCATCGATCTGCGACCTTTAAAGGCGCAGACCGGCATCACCGAAGAGGACGTGGCCAAGCGCTTGATCGACTATGGTTTCCACGCGCCGACCATGTCGTTCCCGGTACCCGGCACGCTGATGATCGAGCCCACCGAGAGCGAGTCGAAAGCTGAGCTGGACCGCTTCGTCGAGGCGATGTTGAGCATCCGCGCGGAGATCTCCAAGGTGCAGGACGGAGGCTGGCCCGCCGAGGATAATCCGCTGGTGCGCGCGCCGCATACCTTGGCCGATGTCACCAACCTGTGGGATCGCCCGTATAGCATCGCCGAGGCGGTGACTCCGAGCGCTCACACCCAGGCACACAAGTACTGGCCGGCGGTAAACCGGGCCGACAACGTCTTCGGTGATCGCAACCTGTTTTGCGCTTGCGTCCCGGTCGAGGATTATCGGAGTTAAAGCGGGAAGACGATAAAAGCGCTGGAGAGGTTAAAAGCGAATGCAGCTTCAGCTTCCTGTGCTGATCGAGTGTAGGGTGGGCCGGGCGGCGTTTCGCTTCAGCCCACCAATGACGAGGTCGGTGCTTTGCTTTTGCTGCGGTGGGCTGAAGCCCACCCTACGGTGCTGCAAAAGTAGGGTGCGGTGCGGCGGGTGAGCTATTCCGCTTCGAGCATGCCCAGCAGCTCGGCCAATTTGAGCTGCGCTTCTTCCACGCCCTGCCGCTTCGGCGCCGAGAATAGCTGTACGCTGACGCCGTCTCCCCAGCCCTTGCGAATATCTCGCTGAATCGCCAGCAAGGCGTTTTTCGCCGCGCCAAAAGCGAGCTTGTCGGACTTGGTTAGGAGAATGTGCAACGGCATCTCGCTGGCGCTGGACCAGTCGAGCATCATCCTGTCGAACTCGGTCAGCGGGTGGCGGATATCCATCATCAAAAACACGCCGGCAAGGCTTTCACGGCTGCTCAGGTAGGCTTCCAAGTGGCGTTGCCAATGCTGTTTCAGCGGGATCGGCACCTTGGCATAGCCGTAGCCAGGAAGATCGACCAGGCGGTGATGATCGTCGAGGCGGAAAAAGTTGAGCAGTTGGGTGCGCCCCGGCGTTTTGGATGTGCGGGCGAGGCTGGCGTGGGTCAGGGTATTCAGCGCGCTGGATTTGCCCGCATTGGAGCGCCCGGCAAAGGCGACTTCCAGGCCCTCGTCTGCCGGACATTGGTCGACCTTGGCGGCGCTGGTCATGAAAGTGGCTTGCTGGCAGAGGCCGAGAATCGGGTTTTTGGGGAGCATGGACGTTCCGGTGAGTGCGCGGGGGTGCGGCAATGGTTCATTTCCGTTTCAAGATCACAAGTATATAATGCCGCAGATTTTGTGTGCGCTTTGGTCTGAAACGAGCCCCGCGCAGTAGTCTCGTCGGCCTCCGATCGGAGCGCCGATAAGCGGGTTGCACGCCTTTTCGATATCGGTGCCACATGCCACCATAACGAGCATTGTCGCGGCCCGAGCGGTCGGCTTGCCGAATAAGATTCTTCTTTAAACCCTTAGCCGTAGTTGGATGAGCTGATGAACAAAGTACTCGTGAGTCTGCTGTTGACCCTTGGCATCACCGGTATGGCCCACGCCGCTGGAAATGCCGAAGCCGGTCAGGAGAAGGTTGCAGTCTGTGGCGCATGCCACGGTGCCGATGGCAACAGTGCCGCACCGAACTTCCCCAAACTGGCAGGTCAGGGCGAGCGCTATCTGTTCAAGCAGCTGCAAGACATCAAGGCGGGTAGCAGCCCTAACGCGGAACCTGGCGTCGGCCGAAAGGTGCTTGAAATGACCGGCATCCTCGATCCCTTCAGCGATCAGGACCTTGCCGATATCGCCGCCTACTTCGCCAGCCAGAAGATGACTGTCGGCATGGCCGATCCGGCTTTGGTCGCTCAGGGCGAAAAACTGTTCCGCGGTGGCAAGCTCGACCTGGGCATGCCGGCATGCATTGGTTGCCATGCACCGAATGGCGTCGGCAATGACCTGGCGGGCTTCCCGCAGCTAGGCGGACAGCACGCAGCCTACACGGCCAAGCAACTGACCAATTTTCGCGAAGGCAATCGCACCAACGATGGCGATGCGATGATTATGCGTACCATCGCGTCCAAGTTGAGTAACAAGGACATCGAAGCTTTGTCGAGCTACATTCAGGGTCTGCACTGACAGCAACGGCTCTCAGAAAAAAGGCGTTCAGGTCATAACCTGGACGCCTTTTTCGTTTTTGGCACCGCTAGAATGATTGTCAAGATATTGAAAAGCGGCGAAAAGCGCTGGCGAGCATGAGTGTTTTACTGCAGCCTGTGGCGCTATCGGTCAGCCGCTCAAAGCCAAGGGAGTCACCATGCGTAAACTCGTTCTCAGTGCCGTTCTCGTTACCGCCAGCCTGTTCGGTTTGTCGGCTCATGCAGCGGAATTCCAGGCGGGCAAAGAGTACGTCGAGCTGAATAATCCCGTACCGGTAGCTGAGCCGGGCAAGATTGAGGTGGTCGAACTGTTCTGGTATGGCTGCCCGCATTGCTACCAGTTCGAGCCGATCATTAACCCCTGGATCGAGCAACTGCCTGACGACGTTAACTTCAAACGTATTCCCGCCATGTTCGGGGGTGTCTGGAATGTCCACGGCCAGATGTTCCTCGCGCTGGAAGCGATGAACGTCGAGCAGCAAGTTCATGACGCGGTGTTCAATGCCTATCACCGCGACGGCAACAAGCTGGACACGCCGGAGAAGATGGCTGAGTTCCTTGCGGGGCAGGGCGTCGACCAGGACGCGTTTCTAAAGGCCTATGAATCGTTCGGTGTGAAGAGCCGTGCCGAGCAGGCCAAGAAGCTGGCGATGGCTTACCAGATCACCGGCGTGCCGGTGATGATCGTCAACGGCAAGTACCGTTTCGACATCGGTTCAGCGGGTGGCCCAGAGCGGGCGCTGGAAGTCGCAGACTTCCTCATCGAAAAAGAACGCGCAGCTCAGTAAGCGCCAATGCTACGCCGCTGGAGTTCACCACGCCTGGCCGGACCCGGCCAGGCCCGTGTCAATCCGCTTTGTCTGGATGCCAGCGGACTTCCCTGCGATGGCCGGTTGCGGCTGCTCAGTTTCAACATCCAGGTGGGTATCAGCACCGAGCGCTACCATCACTATCTCACTCGCAGCTGGCAGCATCTGTTGCCGCATCCGGGGCGAGCCGGGAACCTGCAGCGCATTGGTGAAATGCTCGGTAATTACGACCTGGTGGCCCTGCAGGAGGCCGACGGCGGGAGTATGCGTTCTGGCTATATCAATCAGGTGGAACATCTCGCCCAACTTGGGTCGTTCCCGTACTGGTACCAGCAATTGAATCGCAATCTTGGCCGCTTCGCCCAACACAGCAACGGCGTACTCAGCCGTCTCGAGCCGCAGGGGCTGGAAGACCATCCGCTGCCCGGCCCATCCGGTCGCGGCGCCATCCTGTTGCGGTTCGGCGAAGGCGAGGATGCGCTGGTGGTGGTGGTCATGCATCTTGCGCTCGGCGGAGGCGCAAGAACGCGCCAGCTAGCTTATATTCGCGAGCTGATAGGCGGTTATCGCCATCAGATCCTGATGGGCGACATGAATACCCATGCCAGCGATTTGCTGGAGCACTCGCCGCTGCGTGATCTCAGTCTTCAGGCCCCACAGATCGAGGCGACCTTCCCGAGCTGGCGTCCGCAGCGTTGCCTGGATCACATACTGCTGAGTCCCAGCCTGACGCTCGAACGCGTCGATGTGTTGGCACAGGCCACCTCGGATCACCTACCGGTGGCCGTAGAGATTCGCTTGCCCGACTCGCTGCATGGCGGCGCACTGCCAGTACCGGTGGGCGCGCCAACATGAGCGATGAAGCGCAGCGCTGGAAGGAAAAGTACCTGAGTTCGCTGGAACAGCAGGAACTGCTCGAAGCGCGTTGGAGTACGCGTCTGGATTTGTTGCGCCGCAGCCTAGTGCGTAGCAGCTTCGCGGTGGACGGTGCCGATCCGGCCGTTGAGCAGTGCATGCGCGAGTTGCGCGAAGTCCTGCGCGATGACGATCTGGACGACCGTCTCGGGGCGCTGGTGCCGCGCCTTGAACGTGCGGTGCTAGATACCGAAAGAAGCAAAAAGGATCGCCTCGAACGCCTTACCCAGGCGCTGCACCGGCTGGCGGCGCAGTTGCTGGCGCTACCGCTGCCCAGTGAGGTCCGCAAGCCTCTGAAGTCTTTTGCCCGACAGCTCAACGAGCGCGCCGCGCAGCCGCGTGAACTGCCCGTTCTGCTTGGTGAGCTGGGCGAGCTTCAAGATCGAGCATTGACCCTGCAAATGGCTGGTGCTCCGAGCTCGGTGGGGTTGCTGGGTCGGTTGTTCGGCCAGCGTGAACGCAGCGCAGATAGCGTCCCCGACACCGTCGAGATGGCTTCGCAGACTGTGCCCGATACCGTTCCGACAGTTTTGTTAGAAATCATGGAAACAGCCGGTGCTGTGTCGCTCCGGCAACCTGAAGCGGTTACAGATGGCAGGTTGGATGGCGAGGCCGTTAGCGTACAGAGCGAAGAGGCAGACGCTGCGGTAGTTGCGGCTGGTGTCGACGAAGCGAATCGCTATTTGCTGCCCGCATCGCCGGAAGTGGCTTACAGCGCCATTGCCGAGCGAGTGGAGTCAACTCTGTTCCACTTGCTTGACGATCTACAACTGCCGGAACACCAGCAGCCGCAGGCGTTGTCGCTGCGCGAGCGCATACAACATGGTCTGAACTGGTATGAGCTGGTGCCCGTCCTGGATGATCTGGCGCAGCTACTGATTGCGGTAGCCAATCAGGGACAGAGTGAATTCGAAAGCTACCTGAAGCTACTCAACGAACGTCTGGCGACCATGCACGACAGCCTTTGCGTGGCTCATGAAGACCATACGCAAAGCCAGGAAACCGCGCAGGCGCTGGATGACGAGCTGCGCCAGCAGGTCGATGGGCTGCAGGTCAGTATGCTGGAAGCCGAGGATCTGCCGAGCTTGAAGCAGGCGGTCCAGGCGCGACTCGATGGTCTGCTGCAGACCGTCGGCGCTTATGAACGGCAGCGCGGTGAGCATGAGAAACAGCTGAGCGAGCGGCTGGGCACGCTGGTCGAGCGGGTTGCGAGCCTTGAACAGGCCGCCACCGAGATGCGCGAGCACCTCGAAGCGCAGCGACAAAAGGCATTACGGGACCCGCTCACCGAGCTCCCCAATCGTGCGGCCTGGGACGAACGGCTGGGCATGGAAGTGGCGCGCCAGCAACGCTACGGTGGACAGCTGCTTCTGGCGGTGCTCGATGTCGACCACTTCAAGCGAATCAACGACAGTTTCGGCCATCTTGCCGGTGACCGTGTGTTGAAAATCATCGCTAACGAGCTACGGAAAAGACTGCGCAAGACCGATTTCATTGCCCGTTTCGGTGGCGAGGAGTTCGCGCTGCTGCTCCCCGAGACGCCGCTCGATGCCGGGCAGCAGCTCATCGAAAGCCTGCGCTCGGGCATTGAAAATTGTCCATTTCACTTCAAGGGCTCGCGTATTCAGGTGACCCTTTCGGGTGGGCTCGCAGGCTTCGCCGAGAGCGATGACGCCGAGCGGGTGTTCGAGCGCGCCGACCGAGCGCTTTACCGGGCCAAGGGTGGCGGCCGCAACTGTATCGAAGCGGGCTGACCAATCGGTCTGGGACCCTCCAGGTCGCCTGGGTATAATTTCTTTCTTCTCCCAGCCCCGCAATGTCGGCGCTGTTCTGCTGGCCGCTACGTTCCGCGCGCAGTGACCGGTCCCAAGATGCCGCCAGTCTGCGTCATTTCGCTGTCGACCAGAGGTGCCGATGAAAGCTTTGATTTTGTTCACGATTGCCCTGTCGCTGGCGGGTTGCGCCAGCGGTCCGCGGATCGATACCAGCCATACATCGTTGGGTCAGGACAGCCGGGCGCAGTTCATCGTTCTGCATTACACCTCCAGCGACCTGCAGCGCTCGCTGGAAATCCTCAAGGGCGACGGCGTCAGCAGCCATTACCTGATCGGTGAATCGCCAGCGACCATCTACCGTCTGGTGGATGAGGATCGCCGCGCCTGGCATGCCGGCGAGAGCCAATGGAACGGCCGTACCTGGCTCAACTCCAGCTCCATCGGCATCGAGCTGGTCAACCGCGGCTATATCGAAGACGAGCGGGGGCGGCTCTGGTATCCCTATTCCGAGGAGCAGATCGATGCGCTGATCGTGCTGCTCAAGGACATCATGCAGCGTCACGGGTTGAAACCCGGCGCCATCGTTGGCCACAGCGATATTGCTCCGCAGCGCAAGGTCGATCCCGGCCCATTGTTTCCCTGGAAGCGTTTGGCTGACGCAGGCCTGATGTCCTGGCCGGATGCCGGCGCGGTCGCCCATCAGCGCAGGCTGTTCGCGCGGGAGCTGCCAGACGTCGCTTGGTTCCAGGCGCAACTCGTCAGGCAGGGCTATAAGGTGCCGGAGCACGGCCACCTTGATCTGGAAACCCGCAATGTCATCGCGGCATTCCAGATGAAATACCGCCCGACACGCTTCGATGGCGAACCCGATGCCGAAACCGCAGCGCTCCTCGCCGTGCTGGGAGCGGAGCGTTAACGCGAGCTGTCAGGCGCGAGGGCTACAGCCGATCAACCGTGAGTCGGCCAACGCAGCGGTACGGTGGATGGTCGCCGCGCGGTATTCCGGGTCCGCTAGCATCGCCAGGAAAGCTTCCGGCGAGGGATAGCGCACCAACAACATTTCGTCCCAGCGTTCTTGCTCCGGTGCGATCAATGCAACCTGAGCTTCGGCCATCAGTTGAACGTCGCCCCCGGCGGCCCGCACTTTGTATAGCGCGGTGCGGCTGTAACGAGCGTAGGCCGCCTTGCCGCTGCATGGGGTTTGTCCGCTACCGGCAGGGTAGGCTGCCTCGCTGTTGAAACGCAGCAGGTTGAGCATGAGGATCGGCTCGCCGGCTGGCATCTGCGCGGCGAACCGCTCCAATTGCTGCGGGCTGGGGTTGAGACTGGGCATGGACGGCTCCTTGTTGTTCTTCAAGGCCCTGCCTGGCTCAAATCGGCAGGGCGATGTAGAAGATGGTGCCGTGGCCGATTCGCGAATGCACGCCGATACGACCACCATGCAGCTGGGCGATCTCCTTGCATAAGGCCAAGCCCAGTCCGGCACCACCGCGGCGGCGGCCGATCTGCACGAACGGCTCGAAAATTCGCGCCTGCTGGCTGTAAGGAATGCCCTCGCCGTTGTCCTCGACGCTGAGAATCACCCGTTCGCCGTGATGCCTGGCCAGCAGGCGGATCTCGCCGCCGTCCGGCGTATGTCGCAGTGCGTTGCTGAGGAGGTTGTCGAGCACCCTTTCCATCTGCTGCCGATCCAGCAGCAGGCTGGGCAGTGGCGATTGCAGTTCCAGCTTGATCTCAATGTCGTTCTGCGCGGCAACAGCTTGAAATCGATGGCCGGCTTGCCCAAGCAGCTCGGCCGGGTCGCAGGGCACCAGTTCCAGCTTCTGCTGACCGCTCTGATAACGCGAAAAATTCAGCAGGTCATTGATCAGCGTGACCAGGCGCTGCATTTCCTCATGCACGGTGCTGAGCAGGTCAGCCTCACGGCTGTTGTCGGGGTAATGGGTGCGCTCGCGCAACAGGCTGAACGCCATCTGCATGCCGGTCACCGGCGTACGTAGTTCATGCGATGCGCGCAAGACGAATTCGTTGCGCACGCGCTCGAAGGTGCGCTGGTCGGTGACATCGTGAAGCACCATCACGGCACCGCTGATGCGCCCGTCATGGTGGTTAACCGGGCTCATGCGCCACGATAATAAACGCCGCTCACCGTCCGCCTCGATGACCAAATCCTCCGGCGGCCCGGACAGTGGCCTGTCGTCGAGAACTTGCTGGGCCGCCTCGTCCAGTTCGGGATAGCCGAGCGCTTGGCTGAGCGTCGAGCCGAGATGTTCGCTTTCCCACGCCAGCTGCCGCTGTGCCACGGGGTTGGCGTGCTCCAGCCGACCCTGGCGGTCGATGATCAGCAGACCGTCGTCGATACTGTCGAGCAGGGCTTGCAGGCGCTGCTGGCCATTGACCAGCGCCTCGACATTGGTCTGCTTGAACTGATGCAGCGCCTGCGACATCAGACCGAAGCGGCGGATCAGCGAGGACAGCTCGGCGATGGGCGAGGCGGGTAGGCTGATATTGAAATCACCGCGGCCGATCTGGTCGGCGACGCTGGACAGTTGCTCGATAGGATCACCGAAGCGGCGGGCAAAACTGTGTGCCGTGACGAAGCCGATCAACAGCACTGCGATGCCGGTCAGGCCGAGCAGCCCGGCAAGCAGCTGGGCCCGCTCACGGCTGCGAATCTCGGTGTCGCGGATCTGGTCGTAAGCGCTCTGTTGCATATCGACCATCAACTCGCGCACGCGGTTGAAGGACTGGCTCAAGGCGTTGTCTTCGAGCAGTGTCCAGTTCAAGCTGGATGGGGCTTCCAGCTCGTTGATAAAGCTGGCGTAAGCGTCGCCGATCGCCTGGTACGCCTGCCGGTCATGCTCTTCGGACGCCTCGGACAATCCTTGCGATAGCGCAGTCTGGAACGCGCCACGGGATTCGCTGAACGCCGCGCTGTCGCGATCCTCGCGCATCAGCAGAAGCAGATGATTACCCAGTGCCTGGCGTAGTTGCTGGTTAACCTCGATGACGCCGAAGTTGTCGCGGATCAGCTTCTCCTGACTCTGAGCCATCTGCACCACGCTGACCAGCGCCAGTACTAGCCCCAGCAGCGCTACAGTCATCAACGCGGAAAAGCCCAGAAATAGACGGGTTCTCAGCTTCATCTGGAGCTTCATAGGCTGTATTGCTTGCGCTTTCGGTACAGCGTCGAGGCGTCGATGCCCAGAATCCGGGCGGCTTGTTCGAGGGTGTCGCTGGTGCTCAGCACGCCGGCTATATGCGCTTTCTCTAGAGCCTCCAGGCTAAGCGGCTCGCCGATGCGCGGGGCATTACTGACCGCTTGGTCGGCCAAACCAAGATGACTGACTTCGATCATTTCCTGCGGGCAGATGATGCTCGCTCGCTCGACCACGTTGCGTAGCTCGCGCACGTTGCCGGGCCAGCGATAGGCTTTCAAGGCACCGATGGCGCCGTCGCTGAAGCCACGTGCCGGGCGGCCGTAACTCTTGACGAAGAAGGCTAGGAAACGCTCGGCCAGGGTCACCAGATCTTCCGGGCGCTCGCGCATTGGTGGCAGGTTGAGGGTGATGACGTTCAGGCGGTAGAGCAGATCTTCCCGGAAGCGGCCTTCGCGCACCATTTCTTCGAGATTTAGATTGGTCGCCGCGAGGATGCGTACGTCGGCGCGCCGTGTGACCGGATCACCGACTCGCTCGTACTCCTTGTCCTGGATGAAACGGAGCAGTTTGGGTTGCAACGCCAAGGGAAAATCGCCGATCTCGTCGAGAAACAGCGTGCCGCCATCGGCCTGATTGACCCGGCCCAAGGTGCTTTCGGTGGCGCCGGTGAAGGCGCCGCGGTTGTGCCCGAACAACTCGCTTTCCATCAGGTCCGCGGAGAGCGACGGGCAATTGATAGTGATGAACGCCTTCTTCGCCCGCCGGCTCCAATTGTGAATTGCCCGTGCTAGCTCGCCCTTGCCGGTACCGGATTCGCCGAGGATGAGGATGTTGGCATCGGTGTCGGCAACCTGCCGGGCGGTTTCCAGCACGCTCATCATCGCTGGGCTGTACGAACCCAACGCGTCGTTGCGTTTCTGCACCTCGCCTTCCAGAGCTTCCAGGCGCGCCGCCATCTGGCGGACTTCCAGTTGCTTGGCGGCCGACAAACGCAGCTGTTCGGGGCTGCAAGGCTTGACCAAATAGTCCGCCGCCCCCGCCTGCATCGCATCTACTGCAGTGTCCACGGCCGAATGTGCGGTAACGATCACCACGCGCATCCAGGGCGCAAGCACGCGCATCTGCTGTAGGACATCGAGGCCGTTGTCTTCGCCGAGGCGCAGATCCAGAAAGCACAGGTCGAACACTTGGCGTTGCAGGATGGCTTCAGCTTGCGAGGCGCTGGCAGCCGTTACCACCGTATAGCCGCGATCCTCGAGGCAGTAGCGGAAGGTACGCAATATCGCGGCCTCGTCATCTACCAGAAGAATGCGGCCACCGGCGTCGGTCGTTTGTTCCATGAATGCTCCAATCAGACAAAGACGGTCTTTGTCTGCAAATCGGGTAGAAATCGCGGTGCTGTGTTCCTAAAGATGCCGAGCGCGCGTTGGCGCCTGCTTTAGTCTACGAAAAGTCTTGCAAGTTGCACGGTATTTGCGGGTCTTTCCTGCACCATGCAATCAATCCTCAAGCGAGGCGGCACGGCAAGTACCTGATTATAAAAGCACAACACTGTTTTTGCTGCTGGCACGGCGCTTGCGGCCGCAGTCGGGTACGCATTCGCACCTGAACCGGAGGACCCATGAATCAGAACATGACTCAACTCAACGAGCTGATCGAGATCACTCGTGACGGCCAACACTTTTACCAGCATGCGCTGGACGTGGTGAAGGACATCGAGCTGCAGCATCTGTTTCGCGACATGGCACAGGCCAAGACCCACATCATCCAGGCGTTGTCGGTGAAGGTCGCGGCTAACCAGGAACAACCTGCCCAAGGCGGCACCACGGCCGGCAAGTTACGCGAAATGTATGCGGACACCAAGGCGCGGCTCGGTCATGCCGATGCGGTATACATCGATCAGCTCGATCAAGCCGAGGAACGCATCCTGGCGGCATTCGAAGACGCGTTGAAATCGGCCGAACCCGATGTACGGGCCTTGTTAGCTATCGAACTGCCGAAAATTCGTGCCTGTCACGAGCGTATCCACAAGCTCAACCACCGTGACGATCACTGACGAGCGGGAGGGATTAGTTCGTCGTGCAAATCGCCCGGCGCCGATTGTAGGTATCGTGCAATTTAAGTTGACGCCTCAAAGATTTGTCTTATTAAGTATTTGAAAATAAAGGGAAAAATCTATTTTTATAGGCTGGCATGACGTCTGCAATGTAACTGGAAAGACAGACTGCCCCGCATGCTTAGAAGGAGTTGAGGATGAATCGTCAAGCGCGTTTCTCACTGGTCAGCAAAGGTTTTCTTACCGCTGCGGTTGTGATGCTCATCGTGGGTGCCGAGCGGCCGATGTCGCAACCGCTCAGCCAGGCACAGCATGAATCAGCGGAACGAATTCACATGTATGACGCTCAACCAGTAGGGATCGTGCAAACCGGGCCGGCACCGAAAACGATCGATTACATGCAGGTGCGGTCAGGGCAGCGCTGGGTTTTCTAAGTGGTCGCTCCGATAGCTGATCAAAATGGCGGTCCCGCTGAAGAAGTTCCTGAACGAAGAGGAGTCACACCATGCTGAGTTGGGCTATTACTTTCCTGATCATCGCCATCATCGCTGCTGTACTGGGCTTCGGTGGTATCGCAGGCACCGCAACGGGCATCGCTAAGATCCTGTTCGTGGTTTTCCTGGTGCTATTCGTAGCATCGCTGATCTTCGGTCGAGGCCGGGGCCCGCGCGTTTGATGCAATGATGCCGCCCGCAAGGGCGGCTGCAAAACCTAACGGAGGCAACGCAGGCGGGATGCCGATATTCCTAGCTCTTCGCGCCAGCGGCGCGAGGCTCGCAGTAACTTCGAGTGATCTACCGAGCACTCGTCAGCCCGCGTAGCGGGCGAACCATGGGGTCGGGATGCTCTGTTAACGGAGCGACCTAGAGGTACATGGAGTACTTCCTGCTAACGGACCAGGTTCAGTGAAAGGCAACCGGAGGTGGCTCAGACCGCCTCTGGCTTGCGATCAAACGAATCGTCACCATTCTCCTGTCCCATGCTGCCGCTCGCGCAGCGTCGCTCCCAGCTCAATTCGAACGCCCTCGCGGTCTCAGGCTAAGGCTGATCAGGTTCGCTCAGGCAATTCGCGAATCTGCTGGCTGTCTCGACGCTGAGCACAATGGTCGTTGCCCGTCTGCGCCGTTATCATCGCGCCCAATCACTTTCGGGAGAACGACATGCTCAACGGCCTATGGCTGGGCTTTTTTCTGATCGCCACGGTTGCTGCGCTTGCTCGTTGGTTGGTCGGTGGCGATCCGGCGATCTTCGCCGCGCTGGTCGAAAGCCTGTTCGCCATGGCCAAACTGGCGGTAGAAATCATGATCGTGCTGTTCGGCACGCTGACGCTCTGGCTCGGCTTCTTGCGCATCGCCGAGAAAGCCGGTCTGATCGAACAGCTGGCGCGTCTGCTGGGTCCGCTGTTCCGCCGTCTGATGCCAGAAGTACCAGCCGGGCATCCGGCGTTGGGGCTGATCACGCTGAACTTCGCCGCGAACGGTCTGGGGCTGGACAACGCCGCCACACCTATCGGCCTGCGAGCCATGCGTGCCCTGCAAGAGCTTAATCCCAGCAAGACGGTGGCGAGCAACGCACAGATTCTCTTCCTGGTGCTTAACACCTCCTCACTGACGCTTTTGCCCGTCTCGATTTTCATGTATCGCGTGCAGCAGGGTGCCGAGGATCCAACGCTGGTGTTCCTGCCTATCCTGCTCGCGACGACCGCGTCATCGCTGGCGGGATTGCTGGCGGTGGCGCTGGTGCAACGGCTGCGCATCTGGGATCCGGTGGTGCTGGCTTATTTCATTCCCGGTGCGCTGCTGCTGGGCGGCTTCATGGCGCTGCTTGCCGGGCTGTCGGCCACGGCGCTGGCTTCGCTGTCATCGCTGCTCGGTAATTTGACCCTATTCGGCCTGATCATCGCCTTTTTGATCGTCGGCGCGCTGCGTAAGGTGCCGGTCTATGAAAGCTTCGTCGAAGGCGCGCAGGAAGGGTTCGATGTGGCGAAAAGCCTGCTGCCCTATCTGATCGCCATGCTTTGCGCGATCGGCGTATTGCGGGCGTCCGGCGCGCTGGACTTTGGCCTGGACGGGATTCGCTGGCTCGTTGAAGTGTTGGGCTGGGATACCCGCTTCGTCGACGCGCTGCCCACGGCACTGGTCAAGCCCTTCTCCGGCAGCGCCGCGCGGGCGATGTTGATCGAAACCATGCAGAACCAGGGCGTCGACAGCTTCGCGGCGCTGGTGGCGGCGACGGTGCAGGGCAGCACCGAGACCACTTTCTATGTGCTGGCGGTGTATTTCGGTGCGGTCGGCATCCAACGCGCCCGGCATGCGGTTGGGTGTGCACTGGTGGCGGATTTCGCCGGCATCACCGCGGCAATTCTGGTGTGCTATTGGTTTTTTGGATGATTGATCTTGCGAGGGCGGAGGAAAGGCTGTGGCGAGTAGCAATGTAGGGTGGGTTAGCGACGCATGCTCGTCGAAGCAAATAACCACACGAAGCTGGCGCGTCGCGTAACCCACCAAGCGCCGTATCGGCTCACGCTGATGATAGTGCTCAAAAATCCAGCAAGCGGCGGATCAAAGCGTCGCCCGTTGCCACAACCGAAATAACGGCTCGGCCAGGAACATCACCAGGAACAATCGCAACACCTGTAACGCCGTCACCAACGCCACCGATAGCTGCAACGCCTCCGCCGTGAGGCATAACTCGGTAATCCCGCCAGGCATCATCCCCAGTGTCAAAGACGTCTGGTTGAGGGTCGCCGCCCAGCCCAGCGCTTCAGCCAGGCCCGCCGCGGCGAGCATTGCCAGTAGCGTGAACAGCAGAATATTTAGCAAGAACCGCGGAGCGCTGCGAAAAAATGGTCGATCGAAGTGACAACCCAGCGAGCAGCCGATCAGCCATTGCCCGAGCTGGCCGGCACCTTCAGGCAGGCTCAGGTTCAGGTCGAATGTCACGCTCGCCACCGCGCAGGCGGTCAACGGGCCGAGCATCCAGGGGTTGGGTTGGTCGAGCTTTTTCCATAGAAGTGCCAGCAACGCGCCGGCTGGCAGCAGCAACGCCAGCCATGGCCAGCTAACGGGTGCCGGTGGCGGTGCGTCGACGGGAGGCAGGCTCCAGGTGAACAACGCCGGGATGATCAGTACCACCAGCAGCAAACGCAGGCTGTGCGCCGCGGCGACTTTCGCCGGCTGTGCCGAGTGACGACCGGCCAGATTGACCATTTCACTGGCGCCCCCGGGCATGCTGGCGAAGAAAGCTGTGGCGCGGTCAGTGCCGCTGCGCAGCAGAATGAACAGACCGATCAGGCTCAGCAGCAGCGTGCCCAGTGCACCGGCGAGAATCACGCCGAAATGCTCCAGCACCTGCTGCATGACCTCGCTGGTAAAGTGCAAGCCGATGGCGCTGGCGATCAGCCATTGCCCGGTCTGTCGGCCATGCGGGACTTCCTTTAGCAGCCAGCCGCTGCAGCGAACAACGATGACCGCCAACAGCGAGCCGACCATCCACGGTAGCGGCCAGTTCGCCAGGCTCGCCAGCCAACCGCCGAGGGTGCCCACCAGCGGTGTTGCCCACCAGACCGGCAACCGGTAGCCGTGCATATCAGTTCTGGACTGCCAGCGTGGCGCGGCGACGGCCGAGGTACCAGCGAATGCCCGGCATGGCCAGCATCAGGACTGCCATCGCCCACAACGCCAGAGTGATCGGGCTGCCCCACAGGATGCCCAGGTCGCCTGCCGAGATCGACAACGCGCGGCGCAGGTTGTCTTCCATCATCTCGCCGAGTACGAAACCCAGAATCAGCGACGACAGCGGGAAGTCCAATTTGCGCAACAGGTAGCCGAACACCCCGAGCCCGACCATTAGCACCAGGTCGAATGTGGTGCTGTGTACCGAATATACGCCGACCAGGCTGATTGCCGTGATGGCTGGTACAAGCACCCAGTTGGGCACGCTGAGCATCTTGGAGAACAGCCCGACCAGCGGAATGTTCATGATCAGCAGGATTACGTTACCGATGAACAGCGAGGCGATCAGGCCCCAGACCACGTCCGGTTGCTGCTCGAATAGCAGCGGGCCGGGCGTGATGTTGTACAGGGTCAGCGCACCGATCATTACCGCCGTGGTGCCCGAACCAGGCACGCCAAGGGTCAACATGGGAATCAGCGAGCCACAGGCGGAGGCATTGTTGGCCGCTTCCGGCGCCGCCAGACCACGTAGATCGCCTTCGCCAAACTTGCCGCTGGCGCCGGCCATGCGCTTTTCGCTCATGTAGGTCATGGCGCTGGCGATGGTTGCGCCGGCACCGGGCAGCGTGCCGATGACGAAGCCCCCCAAAGCACTGCGCACCATGGTCCAGAAGGTCAGGGAGAACTCCTTGAAATTGAACAGCAGTCGCCCGCTGGCCTTCACTGCCTTTTGCCCGCTGTGGGTCTTTTCCAGCATCAGCAGCACTTCGCTGACGCTGAAGAAGCCGATCACCACGATGACGAACTGGATGCCATCCGACAGGCTGACACTGCCGAAGGTGAAGCGGTAGACACCGGTGGTCGAATCCACCCCGACGGTTGCCAGACCCAGGCCGATCAATGCCGCCATCAGTGTTTTCACCGGCTTGTCACCGACCATGCCGCCGAGGCAGGCGATGGCGAAGATCATCAGTACGAAGTATTCCGCAGGCCCGAAAGCCACCGCCCACTTCGCCAGCAGCGGGGCGAACAGCACCACGCCACAGGTGGCGATCATGCTCCCCATGAACGAGCTGACCGCGGAGAGCGACAGCGCAATGCCAGCCTTGCCCTGACGTGCCAGCGGGTAGCCATCGAGCGTGGTCATGACCGCGGCGGCATCGCCCGGCACATTGAGCAGGATCGCCGAAATACGTCCGCCATATTCGCAGCCCAGGTACACCGCAGCGAGCAGGATCAGCGCCGTTTCCGGTGGTAAACCCAGGGCAAAGGCCAACGGTAGCAACAGCGCCACGCCATTGATCGGGCCCAGACCGGGAAGCAGACCGACGACGGTGCCGACGAAGGCGCCGAAGAGCGCCACCAGAAGGTTGGTCGGGCGGGTGGCGACATCAAAGCCCTGCATCAAGAAATTCAGTGTTTCCATTTTTCAGTTCTCCAACAGGCGCAGCACGCCGAGCGGCAGTGGCACATCAAGCAACACGTCGAACAAGCCATGGAGCAACACACCCATCAGCACTCCGCTGATCACGCAGGGCCAGAGTCGGCCATTGAACAGCAGGCCGAGCGCGAAGCAGGCCAGCGCGGTGGTGATGACGAAACCGAGCTTTTCGAACAGCAGCGCGTACGCCAGCAGTACCAGCACGCAGAGAAGGGCTCGCCGGGCCATCGCCCAGTCGAACGGCGGCGTCGGTTCGCCATGTGGTTTGCAGAGCAGCCAGAGCGCACCGCAGGCCATCAGAAACAGCAGCAGCAGCGGATAGGCGCGCGGACCGACCGGGTCGTAGGCGAAAGGCGCCTCGAAACTCCAGGCGAGCAGCGCGAGACCGGCACAGGCGAGCAGCCAGGCCGCGGCAAAGACACGAACGTACATGGTGGATTACCTCAGAGGAGCCAGCAGCGGCTTCGTCCTTATGCGTGTGAAAACTGCTGCGCTCGGTTATGCCGCGTTAAAAACACGCTGGATCGCAGCCCGGTCGGAATGCTCATTTACAGCAGTAAACTCGCGTGCGAGCCCAGCCCGCTTCCCACCTATTTTTGCGCTTTGCCTAACCTTCGCTCGCTACTTTTTCACACGACCAGGACCGGAAGCCACTGCCAGCAGGGTATTACTTGACCAGACCGAACTCGCCGGCGAGCGCCTTGTACTCCTTGACCTGCTTGTCGACGAACGCCTTGAGTTCGTCACCGGTCATCGACAGCGGGAACAGGTCGCGCTGCTCGCGCAGCTTGGCGAAATCCTCAGCGGCCAGCAGCGTGTCGAACTGGGTCTTCCACCAGTTGAAGTCCTCGTCGCTGACTTCCGGCCCCATGTAGAAGCCGCGAATCACCGGCCAGCTGATGTCGAAGCCCTGTTCCTTTGCGGTTGGGATTTCGCTCATCTCGCCCGGCAGGCGCTCGTCGGAGAGCACCGCGAGGATGCGAATCTTGCCGGCTTCGAGCTGTGGCGCGACCTCACCCAGGCCGCTACTGGTGACCTGCACGTGGCCGCCAAGCATCGCAGTGAGGGTCTCACCGCCGCCCTCGAAAGCCACATAACGCAGCTTCTTCGGATCCACGCCAGCGGCGCGGGCAATCAGTGCGGTCTGCATCCAGTCCTGCCCACCGATGGTGGCGCCAGCACCAAAGACGACACTGCTGGGGTCCTTCTTCACCGCGGCGATCAGATCGTCGAGGTTTTGGTAAGGCGCATCGGCACGGACCGAGATGGCGCCGTAATCGGTGCCGATACCAGCCAGCCAGCGCACATTGGTTTCGTCGTAGCGACCGAACTTGCCTTGCGCCAGGTTCAGCAGCGAACCGCTGGAGAACGCCGTAATGGTCGCCGGATCGTCGGCACGCTGAGCGATCACCGCGTTGTAGGCGACCGCACCGACACCGCCGGGCATATAGGTGACGCGCATCGGTGCTTCGAGCAGACCGGAATTCTTCAGGCCGCTCTGGGCCAGTTTGCAGGTCAGGTCGAAACCGCCTCCAGGCTTGGCCGGGGCGATGCATTCAGGGCGCTTGGGCTCGGCCATCAGTTGGCTGGACAGCACCAGGCAGGACGAGAGCAGGGCAAAACGGCGGATTGCAGTTTTCATGAGTGTCTCCTTCGGATTCTTATTGTGGGCGGCTTTACCAGATCGGCAGGCTGTAGCTGACGATCAGGCGGCCTTTTTCATCGGCGTCACGGGTGAATCCGAGCGGAGCATGATTTCGCGAGTGCTGATTTGTTGGTGCCGGCCTGAGCCGGGAGTGCCAGCGAGGCGATGGCGGCTGGGGCGAATACACGCAGGGGCGGGTAGTTTCTGACAGCAGTCAGCATTCTGCATCTCCACTCTTGTTTTTGTTGTGACGGCGGTGTGCCGTTTCAGGTGGGTCGAGCCACCTGGAGAGCGATGCTAGGCGTCGAAACTTTCACCAGGCTTTCAAGACTGAAAGCAGCGTGCCGCATTCCTTGTCGCTACACTGGCGTCCCGTTCCGTATATGGCAGAGGACAGGCAATGCGGATTCTTCTGGTCGAGGACCACCCCCAACTGGCTGAAAGTGTGGCGCAGGCGTTGCGTGCAGCCGGCTGGACGGTGGACTTGCTCAATGATGGCGTGGCGGCCGATCTGGCGCTCGCCACCGAGGATTACACGCTGGCGATTCTCGACGTCGGTCTGCCCCGGCTCGATGGTTTTCAAGTTCTGGCGCGGGTGCGTGAACGCGGCAAGACTCTGCCGGTACTCATGCTCACCGCGCGTGGCGAAGTCACCGATCGCGTGCATGGACTCAACCTCGGCGCCGACGACTATCTGGCCAAACCTTTCGAGCTGTCCGAGCTGGAAGCGCGGGTCAAGGCGCTGCTGCGCCGCAGCGTGGCCGGCGGCGAGCGCCAGCAGAGCTGCGGTGTGCTGGTTCACGATCTGGATGCGCGGCGGTTCAGCCTCGACAAACAACCGCTGAGCCTGACCTCGCGTGAGCAGGCGGTGCTCGAGGCGCTGATCGCCCGGCCCGGACGGGTCATGAGCAAGGATCAGCTGGCGGCGCAGGTCTTCGGCCTCGACGAAGAGGCCAGCGCCGATGCCATCGAAATCTATGTCCACCGCCTGCGTAAGAAGCTCGAGGGCAGCGCGGTGCGTATCGTCACCTTCCGCGGGCTGGGTTATCTGCTGGAGTCGGTGGATGCCTGAGGCCGTGCCGCCACGTGCCGGGAGCCTGCGCGCCGGGCTGCTACGCAGGTTGGCGGTGCTGTTGGCCTTGTTGCTGTTATTCAGCGGCTGGAGCGCTTACTGGAATGGCCGGGCCGCCGCAGATACTGCTTATGACCGCACCTTGCTGGCCTCTGCCCGCGCCATCGCCGAGGGGCTGGTGGCCAATGACGGCAAGCTGCGCGCCAACGTGCCCTACGTGGCGCTGGACACCTTCGCCTATGACAGCGCCGGACGCATCTACTACCAAGTGCTGGATACCGAAGGTCGCCTGGTCAGCGGCTACGAACATTTGCCAGCGCCGGGGCTCAAGGTCCGGCGTACCGATGACTATCCGGCGCTGGCGCGCTTTTATGACGGCGAGTTCAAGGGCGAGGGCGTACGTCTGGTCAGTCTGTTGCAACCGGTCAGTGAGCCGGAGCTCACCGGCATCGCCGAAATCCGCGTAGCCGAGACGCTCGGCGCCCGCGAACGCCTGGCGCGCAGCTTGCTCACCGACACTCTGTGGCGCGTCGGCCTGCTAGCCGTCACTTCGCTGCTGCTGGTGTGGCTCGCTGTCAGTGCTGCGCTGCGACCGCTGGGCAAGCTTAGCGAGGCGGTCGAGCTGCGTCAGCCTGATGATCTTCGGGCGCTGCCGCTGGTGGCGGTGCAGCGCGAACTCAAGCCGCTGGTGGTGGCGCTCAATCATTTTACTGATCGCCTGCGTGGCCAGTTCGAGCGTCAGGCGCAGTTCATCGCCGATGCAGCCCATGAGCTGCGCACGCCACTGGCCGCGCTCAAGGCGCGCATCGAACTGGGCCTGCGTGAACAGCAGCCGCAACGCTGGCAGCAAACCCTGGAAGAAGCTGAGGAACACACCGATCGGGTGATTCACCTGGCCAACCAGCTGCTTTCGCTGGCGCGCATCGAAAGCGGCGCGCAGTCCATCGCCGAAGGCGGGGCGCAGCGTCTCGACCTGAGCCGGCTGGCTCGCGAGCTGGGACTGGCGATGGCGGCGCTGGCGCACAAGCGCGGCGTCGCCTTGGCACTGGAGGCTGAGCAGCCGGTGTGGATCCATGGCGAGCCGACCTTGCTCAGCGAGCTGCTGAGCAACCTGCTGGACAACGCTCTGGCGCATACGCCGAATGGCGGCAACGTGGTGCTGCGAGTGAAGGACGGCGGCGTGTTGGAAGTGGAGGACGACGGTCCGGGAATACCGCCCGCGGAGCGTGAGAAGGTCTTTGCGCGCTTCTACCGGATCCAACACCAAGGTCAGGGCGCCGGCCTCGGGCTCGCCATCGTTGGCGAAATCAGCCGTGCGCACCGCGCCACCATCGAACTGGGTCAAGGCTCGTTGGGCGGACTGTTGGTCACGCTGAGGTTTCCGTCGATCCCAGCTGACTCAGCCGAGTAACCGCTCGGCGCTAGCCGATAAGCGGACTGCAGACCTGGTGCTGCACGCTAAATTCCGCACACGGCTTTGCGGTCAGCATGCCTAGATCGTTAGGCAAAACGCCAAAACACGCCAGCGAGAGCGAAAGCGCACGTCTTTTTGCAGGTGCCATGCACTTACAGCTTATGTGAACGCTGGGCTGCGCGATCGGTCTCTAGTTCGGTTCATCGATCCGGCGCAGCGGCAGGGCAATGGCGATTCGCAAGGTGTACCAATCATCTGCAGCAGACGCTGCTCGCGGTGGCTGATGGCCTGCTAGACTTCGAACTTCTCGCGAAGGCTCACGAGGCAAAGCGGGACAATCCAAAACAACCAATAAGGAGTGAATCCATGAAAGGCAAATCCTTGGCATGGATATTTTCCGCCGCATTGGCGGGGGCTGGGCTGAGCGGTATGGCTCAGGCGCAAGAGCAGTTCGTCACCATCGGTACCGGTGGGCAGACGGGCGTTTACTACGTTGCCGGTCAGTCTATTTGCCGCTTCGTCAACCGTAACGCCGAAAACCTCAAGTGCAATGCCCCAGCCAGTGGCGGCGGTGTGGCCAACGTCAACGGCCTGCGCAGCGGCGAGTTCAATTTCGGCATCATGCAGTCGGACCATCAGTACAAGGCGATGGAAGGCCTTGCGCCCTTCGAGAAGGAAGGCGCAATGGAAGACCTCCGCGCAGTCTTTTCCCTGCAGAGTGAAGTGTTCACCGTACTGGCGCGTCGCGACGCCAATATCAAGAGCCTGGATGATCTCAAGGGCAAGCGCGTCAATATCGGCAATCCCGGTTCCGGCCAGCGCGACACGCTGGAAGAGATCATGAAAGAGAAGGGCTGGGATCAGTCGGTCTTCAGTCTCGCCGCAGAACTCAAGCCGGCCGAACTGGCCAGCGCGTTGGGCGACAACAACATCGATGCCATGACCTACTTCGTTGGTCACCCCAATGGCGCGATTCAGGAAGCGACCACCACTGTCGACGCGGTTCTGGTGCCGATTACCGGCCCGGAAATCGACAAGTTGCTGGCTGAGAAGAGTTACTACACCAAGGCTGAAATCCCGGGCGGCATGTACAAGGGCAACGACAGCGCCACTCAGTCCATCGGCGGCAAGGCGGTGCTTTCCACTACGTCCAAGGTCGACGACGAAGTGGTCTACAAGCTGGTCAAGTCGGTGTTCGAGAACATCGAACGCTTCCAGCGTCTGCACCCTGCATTCAAGGATCTCAAGCCGGAAGACATGATCAAGGTTGGCCTGTCTGCGCCCCTGCATGAAGGCGCTGTGCGCTACTACAAGGAACGAGGCTGGATGTAACGGCCCGGCAGACCGCAGAGAAATGCTGCGGCATGCCTTGGTTTGCTGCATCGGTGCGGCGGTCCTTTATCCGCCGCATTCGCCTGAAAACCCGTGAGCCCAGTGCCACGGGTTTTCGTGGTTCCGCTACTTGAAAAACAGGCCTCATTTCATGCAAGACAATCAACTGTCCACTGAAGAGCTCATTGCCAAGGACGTCGGGGCGCGACTGCCCGAAGGCGCCATGGCGAAACTGATAGCGGGCCTGGCGCTGCTCTGGTCGCTATTCCAGCTGTGGATCGCCTCGCCGCTACCGTTCATGCTGCGCTTCGGTGTGCTGAATGACACCGAAACCCGCTCGATTCACCTGGCATTCGCACTGCTGTTGGCGTTTTTGGCCTATCCGGCCTTCAAACGCTCGCCGCGCAATCGAGTACCCCTGACTGATATCGCACTGGGCCTGGTAGCCGCCGCCAGTGCCGCCTACCTGTTTATTTTCTACGAGCAACTGGCAAATCGCCCGGGCAACCTGACGACCGCGGATCTGGTCACGGCCTGCATTGGCATTCCGTTGTTGCTGGAAGCCACTCGCCGTGCGCTCGGTCCACCGTTGGCGATCATCGCGCTGATATTCATCATCTACAGCCTGGCCGGACCCTATATGCCGGGTTTGCTGGCACATCGCGGCGTGAGTTTTACCGCAATGGCGAATCACCAGTGGATCACCACCGAGGGCGTGTTCGGTATCGCCCTGGGCGTATCCACCAGTTTCGTCTTTCTTTTCGTGCTGTTTGGCGCACTGCTCGACCGCGCCGGCGCTGGGCATTATTTCATCCAGTTGGCGTTCGGCCTGCTCGGCCACATGCGTGGCGGCCCGGCGAAGGCGGCGGTGGTGTCCTCGGCGCTGACGGGCATGATTTCGGGATCGTCGATTGCCAACGTGGTCACCACCGGTACCTTCACGATTCCGATGATGAAGAAGGTCGGCTTTTCCAAGGAAAAAGCCGGTGCGGTGGAGGTGGCGTCCTCGGTCAACGGCCAGATCATGCCGCCGGTAATGGGCGCTGCGGCGTTCCTAATGGTCGAGTACGTCGGCATTCCCTATGTGGAAATCATCAAACACGCCTTTCTGCCGGCGACGATTTCCTACATCGCGCTGTTCTACATCGTGCATCTGGAAGCGCTCAAGCAGAACATGCAGCCAATCGGCACGCACCAGCACAAGCCTTGGCTGCGTCGCTTGACTGGCTTTGCCTTCGGGGCTGCCTTGATTTCCGGGCTTTCGCTGGCGGTCTACTACGGTCTTGGCTGGCTCAAGCCGGTCCTCGGCGATTACGCGCTGCCGGGTATATCGGTGCTGCTGGCGCTGGCTTATCTGGCGCTGTTGAAAATTGCGGCGAGCAATCCGCCGCTGCCAGCTGAAGATCCGGACAAGCCGCTGGAAGAGCTGCCGAACACCCGTGCGGTGCTGCTCTCGGGGCTGCACTTCATGTTGCCCGTGGTGGTGCTGGTCTGGTGCCTGATGGTCGAACGGCTGTCACCCGGCCTGTCGGCGTTCTGGGGCACGGTGATGCTGGTGATCATCCTCCTGACCCAGCGCCCTCTGCTCACCTGGATGCGCCGCGACGGCAGTCATCAGCACGGTAGCTTTATGGATGGCGTAGTCGACCTGCGCGAAGGTCTGATCGCAGGCGCGCGCAACATGATCGGTATCGGTATCGCCACCGCGGCGGCGGGCATCATCGTCGGTGCGGTCTCGCAGACCGGCGTCGGTCTGGTGCTGGCCGATCTGGTCGAAATGCTGTCGATGGGCAATCTCTTCCTGATGCTCCTGCTCGTCGCGGTCTTCAGCCTGATCCTCGGTATGGGCCTGCCGACTACCGCCAACTACATCGTAGTGTCCAGTCTGCTGGCACCGGTGGTGGTGGCGCTGGGGCAGCAGAACGGGCTGATCGTGCCGCTGATCGCCGTGCATCTGTTCGTCTTCTACTTCGGCATCATGGCCGATGTCACGCCGCCGGTGGGGCTGGCCTCGTTCGCCGCTGCCGCGGTATCCAAAGGCGATCCGATCAAGACCGGAATTACGGCGTTCTACTACAGTTTGCGCACCGCAGCGCTGCCATTCCTGTTCATCTTCAACACCGATCTGTTGCTGATCGATGTCGGGCTTTGGCATGGCATCCTGATTTTCATGGTCGCCACTGGCGCAATGCTGATCTTTGCCGCCGGTACTCAGGGCTTTTTCCTGGTGCGTAACCGCTGGTATGAAAGCGTTCTGCTGTTGTTGGTCGCCTTCACCCTGTTCCGGCCGGGATTCTGGATGGACATGGTGCACGACCCCTACCGCGACATCCCGCCGGCGCAATTGACTCAGGCGCTGGAAGTGGTGGACGAGGACAGCCAGCTTCGCCTGCGCATCCGCGGTGAGGACGCAGTAGGTGACATGCGCGAGTTCAGCCTGCTACTGGCGGTTCCGGATGGAGCGTCGGGAGAAGAGAAGCTGGAAAAGATCGGCCTGATGACTTATGAGCAAGACGGCAAGGTGCTGGTCGACAATGTGACCTTCGGTAGCCCAGCCGCCGAATTGGGTCTGGAATTCGATCAGGAAATCCTCGCGGTTCGCGCGCCCACCGATCGAGTGGCCAAAGAGTGGATGTGGCTACCCGGCCTCGCGCTTTTCGGCTTGGTGATTTGGATGCAGCGGCGGCGCAGGCTGCGCTGATCGGCGCGTTTTGCTGAACCAGCTGACCCCGGCCTTGCTCACGCATCGCCGGGGTTTCTGCTTTTGAAACCTGGGCTTGACGTCACTGGGAGGCCAGCGCGGCGAAGGCCGCCAATTCCGTCTTAGGCCGGCTTGCCGGGCAGCCGATGCTTGACGGTAAGCGAATCGCGGTCTGCCTCTGCCGCGGATCGGCCCTTGCCGCCACCCGAGCCCTCCAGCGCGGCATAGGCGGCGCTGCAGAACAGCGAATTCAGACGCTTCATATCGGCGATCAGCTCCAAGTGGGCGGCGCTGGTTTCGATACTTTCGACCACCTGCTGATGCAGCCGGTGCACATGAGCGTGGGCCAGCTCGCGCTCGCGCTTACGGAACTGGCGCTTTTGCTGCAAGAGCTGCCGCGCACTGTGCGAGTCTCCGGACAGGAATACCGACAGGCCCAGCGCGAGGTTGGCGCTGAGCAGGGCGTGCAGCTGGCCCAGTTCGTCCCGTCCGCTGTCGGAGAAAGAGCGGCGCTTGGATGTCTTGATGTTTTGCACCTTGCCGAGCATGTGCTCGATGATGTCTCCGGCCTGTTCCAGGTTGATCGCCAACTCGATGATTTCCGCCCAGCGCCGGCTTTCCTGTTCGGCCAGGTCCTCACGCGGCATCCGCGCCAGATAGAGCTTTACACCGCTATAGAGCGCATCGACGTCATCGTCCAGGCGACGGATCTCCTCGCCTGGTTCCGGCCGATCCTCACGAAGCACCTCCAGCAGGCGCGCCAACATGGTTTCCACCAGATCGCCGATGCGCAGGGTTTCGCGCGTGGCATTGGCGAGCGCCAGGCTCGGCGTATCGAGCGCGGTGGGGTCGAGGTGGCGTGGTTGGGCGATGCCATTGTCCAGCACACGCTCCGGCAGTAGCCATTCGCAGAGACGTGACATCAAGCCCACGGTCGGCAGCAATAGCAGGCAGCGCAGCGAGTTGTAGGCCAGATGAAAGGCGATCACGTCGGTCTCGGCGCTGTACCCGAGCGTGCTTATCCAGCTCACCAGTACCGGCAGAAACGGCAACACCAACAATCCGGCGAGCTTGTAAAGAAGATTGCCCAGCGCCACCCGACGCGCCGGTACCGGTTGCGGGCTGGCGTTGAGCCAGGCCAGCACGCCGCTGCCGACATTCGCCCCGATGACCACGCCGAGGGCTACCGGCAGGCTAATCAGGCCTGCGCTGGCCAGGGTCGCAGTGAGCAGCACGGCTGCCAGGCTGGAATAGGAGAGCAGTGCGAACACCGCACCCACGACCACGGCGAGCAGAGTGTCCCCGGCGAGCGACGAGAACAGCACACGCATGCCGCGCGCTTCGGTGATTGGCTCGGCCGTTTGCACGATCAGCTGCAAGGCGAGGATGATCAGCCCCAGCCCGATCAGCACGCGGCCAAGCTGGCCCGCACGGGTCTGCTTACGCGACAGAAACAGGCAGACCCCGACCAGCGTAAACAACGGCGACAGCCATGACAGATCAAGCGTCAGTACGCGTGCCATCAGCGCCGTACCGACATCCGCGCCGAGCATGATCGCTAACGCAGTGGGCAGCGCCATCAGCCCCTGAGCGACAAAGGATATAGCCAGCAACGCGGTGGCATTGCTGCTTTGCACCAACGCGGTGACACCGATACCGGCGCTGAATGCCAGCGGGGAATTGGCCATGCTGTGGCCCAGCAGCCGCCGTAAATGCGAACCATAGACCCGCATGATGCCGGTGCGCACGATATGCGTACCCCAGATCAGCAGAGCGATGGAAGACAGCAGGTGCAACAACGTCAACATCAGGCGGTTTCTCCGGCGAAAGACAACGACACCAAATAGCGCCGAGCGGCGCGATACACATCGCGGGATATTCGGTTGACCCTGAGGCAGTTGGCCCGTTCACGGAACTGTCATTCACAGGCGCGACACAGCTTGTCGCAGGCTTAGAGCAAACTGGCCGGTGTCACTCGCTCGTTACGCAGGTGGCCTGTAACCTACTTATCTCATTTCGACGCGGTCCGCCCATGCTAAGCCTTTACCACGCCCCCGATCTGGAAACCCTCGGCGAACTGGCGACCACCTTGCTCGCCCAGCCACTGAGCGACCCCTTCGCGCCAGCGCTGGTGATGGTGCCGAGCCAGGGCATGGGCCGCTGGCTGACACTGGAACTGGCGCGCAAGCAAGGCATCGCCATGCAGCTGGAAATGCAGTTGCCGGCCAAGTTCGTCTGGGACCTGAGCCGCACGGTGCTGGGCAGCCTGCCGGAGCAATCGGCGTTTTCCCCGTCGACCCTGACCTGGCGTCTCTATGGCTGGCTGTGCGAGCCGGCCAACCTCGAACTAGCGCCGCGCCTGTCGCAATACCTGGACGGTGGCGACGAGCGGCGGCGCTTGTCCTTGGCGGCGAAGATCGCCGATGTTTACGATCAATACCTGCTCTACCGCGACGACTGGCTGGCCGCCTGGGAGCGCGGCGAAACTCGTGACCTGGGCCCCGACGAAGCCTGGCAAGCGCTGCTCTGGCGTGAACTGACCAAGGACGGCCATCCGCATCGCGCCCGTCTGCTCGACGATCTGCTGCAGCGTCTTTATGACGACGAACCCTTGCCCGGCCTGCCCGAGCGGCTCCTGGTATTCGGCATCAGTAGCCTGCCGCCGCACCACCTGCGTGTGCTCGATGGCCTGGCCCGGCATATCGACGTGGTCGTCTGCGCGCTCAACCCGAGCCGCGAAGCCTGGGGCGAAATCCGCGATATTCGCGAGCTGGCGCGACAGCCGGAAAGCGGTGCAGACGATTGGTATCTGGATGTCGGCCATCCGCTGTTGGCGAGCTTGGGCAAACAGGGCCGGGACTTCTTCGACTCGCTGTTCAGCCTTGCGACGAGCGAAGGCAGCCAGGAAATCGGCCTGTATTCCGAAGACGAAGACCTGCGCGACGACAGCCTGTTGCACGCGCTGCAGAACGACATCCTGCGCCTGCGCACCCGCCAGCCCGACGAGCGCATGACGCTGGCTGAAGGTGATCGCTCGCTGGAAGTGCATATCGCCCATTCGCCGTTGCGCGAGGTGGAGATTCTTCACGACCAACTACTGGCGCGCTTTGCCGCCGACCCGGCGCTAAGCCCGGACCAAGTGGTGGTGCTGACCCCCGATATCGAGCGCTACGCCCCATTCATCGAAGCGGTGTTCGCGCCACGCGAGGGCAGTCCGCGCATTCCCTACAGCCTCGCCGACCGCAGCCTGCGCGCCGAGGTGCCGTTGATCGAGGCCTTTCTCGAACTGCTGATGCTGGCGCAGAGTCGCTTCGCCGCCGAAGAAATCCTCGCCTGGCTGGAGCAACCGGCCATCGCCCGCCGCGCCGGGATCGAAAGCGAAGATCTGCCACTGCTACGCGACTGGCTGCGCGAGGCGGGTGTGCGCTGGGGGCGCGATGGCAGTCAGCGGGCGCGTCTGGGCTTGCCGGACGAACCGGCCTTTACGTGGCGCCAAGGGCTGGATCGATTGATGCTCGGCTTCGCCGCGCCACCACAACTGGCCGGCGATTCTGCGCCGCTGCTCGGTGAGCATTGGCCGCTGGATGCGCTGGAAGGTGCGCGGGGCCAGCTGCTGGGTCGGCTGGTGGAGTTCGTCGAGCGCCTCGGCAAACTGGCCGATCAGCTGGCCCGGCCACGCCCGCTGGCCGAATGGGCGGACGATCTGCAAGTGCTGCTCGATACCCTGTTCGACGAACGCGAGGCCGGCGAAACCCTGCTGTTGCTATCCCAGGCCTGTGCTTCGCTGCGCGACCAAGCGCAGGCGGCGGACCTTGAACGCCCCATCGAGCTGGAACTGGTGCATCAACAACTCAGCGCCGCATTGCAGCAGGGCGGCGGCGCCTCTGGCTTCCTGACCGGTGCGGTGACCTTCTGCACCATGGTGCCGATGCGCAGCCTGCCGTTCCGTGTGGTCTGCTTGCTTGGTCTGGACGACGGCGCCTTCCCGCGGCGCACGCCGCCGTCGGGCTTCGACCTGATCGGCCGTCACCCGCGTCGTGGCGATCGTGCGCGGCGACTCGACGACCGCTACTTGCTGCTGGAAACCCTGCTCTCGGCGCGCGAGGCGCTGTACCTGTCCTATGTCGGTCGCGACCCGCGGGACAACGCCGTGCTGCCACCGTCGGTGCTGCTCAGCGAAGTGCTGGAAGCCATCGACATGACCGCTCTCTGTAGGAGCGAGCTTGCTCGCGAACCCGCCAACACCGATGTTTCGCAGCCGAAGGAGCCCAAGGCCAGCGAGAAGATCCTCATCGCCCACCCGTTGCAGCCGTTCTCGCCGCGCAACTTCGCCAACGCGCCCTGCGCTGGCTATTCGCTGCCCTGGTTTCGCGCCGCCCAGCGCCTGGCCGAGCCGCCACAGACCAGCACGCAGCCCTTCGCCAGTCTGCTGGCCGAGCCCGACGAGGCCTGGCTGACCATCGAGCCGTCGCAACTGTTGCAGTGCTTCCGTCACCCTGCTCGTTTCCTGCTCGAACAGCGCCTGGGTCTGCGCTTGGCCGAT
This sequence comes from Stutzerimonas stutzeri, assembly GCF_024448715.1. GTDB lineage: Bacteria > Pseudomonadota > Gammaproteobacteria > Pseudomonadales > Pseudomonadaceae > Stutzerimonas > Stutzerimonas stutzeri_AR. The sequence goes on along the minus strand of NZ_JAMOHZ010000002.1, from coordinate 614,657 downwards.
GCGCAGGAATCGCTCGCCAGCGACGAACCTTTCGACCTGGAAATGCCCGCCTGGAACGGCTTGCGGCGGCTGTCATTACAAGCGCTGGAACATCACTGGAGCGACGAGGATGAGCGCCGCATGGCCTGCGCAGCGGGCTGGCTACCCACCGGCGAGCTGGGCCAGGCGCTGTGGGGCAAGCTGCGTGGACCGGTGCGCGCCTTTGCGCCGCGGCTGTTCGAGCTGCGTCCCGACGCGGTACCCGAACCGCTGGCCGTGGACATCACCCTGGCGGGCGTGCGCGTGCATGGCTGGCTCGACGGTGTGACCCCCGGCGGGCTGTTCGGCTGGAAGCTGGGCCGTCTCGGCGAATGGGACCTGCCGCCGTTCTGGCTGCGCCATCTACTGCTCAATCTGTCCGCTACGGCGGGCATCGAGCGCAACAGCCTGATGCTCTCGCCGGCCGGCGACTGGCAGCTGGGGCCGCTGGCGAACGCGGCGCAGTTGCTCGAACCCTGGCTCGCCGCCTATCGCTGCGCGATCCGTGAGCCGCTGCCGTTGTTGCCGCGCAGCAGCCATGCCTTCGCCAAGGGTTATCGCAACCCGAGCCGCGGCAGCGAACCGCTCGATACCGCACGCAAACGCGCCCGCGAAGCCTGGTTGGGTGCTGAATTCAGCCCCATCGCCGCCGAGTCCGAAGACCCATGGAATGCCTTGGCCTTCCGCGATCGCGATCCGCTCGACGAGCGCTTCGAAACGCTGGCCGAACAGTTGATCGGCCCGGCTCTGGATGCGTTGGCCAACGAGGAGCAAGAAGAATGAAGCTCGACCTGCTCGATTCGCCCTTCGATGGCCGCTCGCTGATCGAGGCCAGTGCCGGCACCGGCAAGACCTGGACGCTCACCGCGCTCTATGCCCGGCTCCTGCTGGAGCGGCAGTTGTCGGTGGGGCAGATCCTCGTGGTCACCTACACCACCGCTGCGACCGCCGAGCTGCGCGAGCGCATCCGCGCGCGGCTCGCCGATCTGCTGGCGGTGTACGAAGGCACGCCGAGCGGCGACGACTTCCTCAACCGCCTCCATGCGCGCTACCCGGACGAAGCCTCGCGCCGCCGCTTGCTGCTGGCTGTGCATGGCTTCGACGAGGCCGCGATCTTCACCATCCATGGTTTCTGCCAGCGTGCCCTGCAGGACGCGGCCTTCGAGGCCGGCGGCGATTTCGACAGCGAGCTGACCGCCGACGACCGCGAGATCATCGACGCACTGCTCGCCGATGCCTGGCGTAGCGAGCTGGCCGAAGCCGACCCGGCCTGGGCGCGCTTTCTGGCCAAGAGCCGGATTACCCCGTTGTGGTTGCGCCAGCGGCTGCGCAGTCATCTGGGCAAACCTTATCTGCGCGTTGAGCCGCAGGATGCGCCCGTTGCAGCCGACCTGCGGCCGGCCGAAGCGGCCTGGCAGCATGCCGCCGCGTTGTGGCGCGAGGCTGGAAGAGGCTGGGTCGCCGAGCTGTCAGATCACGGCGGCCTGAGCCAGAGCACCCATAAAAGCATCAAGTTCGAACCGTGGCGGGCCGAACTGGACTCCTATTTCGCCGATCCGGCGGTGATGTTCGATCTGCCCGACGGCGCCGCCAAGTTTGGCGTACGCGCCTTGAGCAAGGCCTGCAAAAAGGGCTTCGACGCGCCAGTGTGCGAACTGGCCCATGCGCTGGACGAGCTGGCCGACCGGGTGGCCGAGGCGCTGCCGGCAGGCAAGCAGCGGCTGATTGCGCTGCAGGTCGCGCTACTCGAACGGCTCAACCGCGAACTGCCGGAGCGTAAAGCGGCGCAGCGACTGCTGGCTTTCGACGACCTGCTCAATCGCCTGGATCAGGCGCTGCAAGGAGCGGTCGGCGAAGACCTGGCGGCCTCGCTACGTGCTACCTATCCGCTGGCGCTGATCGACGAATTTCAGGACACCGATCCGATCCAGTACGCCATCTTCAACCGCATCTATGCCAAGGCCAGCGAGGCCTCACTGTGTTTCGTCGGCGATCCTAAACAGGCCATCTACGCGTTCCGTGGTGCGGACCTGGCGACTTACATGACCGCCAAGCAACAGGCGGATCGCGAACCTTTCAACCTGCCGACCAACTACCGGTCGACGCCTGAGCTGATCGACGCGCTGAACCAGCTGTTCGACCATCCGCAGCCGTTTGCACAAAATGGCCTGCGCTACCCGCCGGTAGGCGCCGCCGACAAACCGCGGGCCAGCCTGCGTCTGGTGGAGGAGGGCGATGCGGCACCGCTGTCGCTGGTCTGGTTGGGCGACGATCCCTTGGGCAAGGGCGAGGCAGCGCAACTGGCCGCGAGCGACACCGCACGGCGCATCGCCCTTCAGTTGGCGGGCGCCGTCGAGGGCCGTGCCGGTTTCGATAAGGAGGGCGCGTTTACGCCATTGAAAGGTGGTGATATCGCTGTGCTGGTGGCCAACCATCGTCAGGCCGGGATGATCGCCGATGAACTGTCCGCGCGCGGCGTGCCGAGTGTGCGTCGCGGACGCGACAGCGTCTGGCGCAGCGAGGAGGCCACGGAGCTCGCCGCAGTGCTCGCCGCCTACGCCGAGCCCGGCCGCGAAGGCTTGCTGCGCTATGCATTGGCCACACGCCTGCTGGGGCGCAGCGCCGCCGATCTCGCCCGCTGCCAGGACGATCAGCAGCAGTGGGACGCCGAACGTGAAGCCGCCGAGCGTTACCACCAGCTCTGGCAACAGCAGGGCTTCATGCGCGTCTTCCGAGCGTGGCTCGACGAGCAGGCAGTGGCCGAGCGGCTGCTAGCACGGGTCGATGGCGAGCGCCGGTTGACCAACCTGCTGCACCTAAGCGAGCTGTTGCAGGCTGAAAGCCTGCTGCGCCCGGGGCTGGAAGCGCTACTGGCGTGGTTCAACATGCAGCGCAGCAGCGAAGGCGCGGGTGAAGAAGCGCTGCTGCGCCTGGAAAGCGATGCCGAGCGGGTGCAGATCGTCACCATCCATACCAGTAAGGGCCTGGAATATCCGCTGGTTTTCTGCCCCTTCCTTTGGGACGGCAAGCTGCTCGGCAAGAACCGCGACAGCGCCCGCTGCCATGATGCCAGCGGCCAACCGCTGCTGGATCTAGGCAGTGACGAATTGGAGGAGAACCTCGAACGTGCCCGCCAGGAAGTCTTCGCCGAACAGCTGCGCCTGGCCTACGTCGCGTTGACCCGCGCCCGTGATCGGCTCTGGCTGCACTGGGGCCCGGTGTGTCTGTGCAAGCCGAAGAAGGATGGCAGCCTAGCGGACGAAGGTCTGCACAGCAGCGCCCTGGCTTGGTTGCTGCACGGTCGTGAACTCCCAGGTGATCAGCCGTTGACCGAGCTGGGCCATCATCTGGCTGATCTCGACGGCGGCGCCCTGCGTCTGGCGATCGAGCGTCTGGTTCAGGGAAGCGAGGGCAGCATGGCCTGCCTGCCACTCGAACAGCGCGATACGAACGCTCAGGGACCGGGCCGTGCGTCGCCACCGCAGCAACTATCGCAGCTCAACCGCAGCCTGCACAGCGCCTGGCGTATCGGCAGTTTTTCCGGCTTGGCTGCTGGTATGCATATGGAAGCGCCGGACCGCGACGCCCTGGCGATCCCCAATGCCGGCGAGCCGGGCAACGGCTTCTTCGCATTCCCTCGCGGCGCCCGTGCCGGTACCTGCCTGCACGCGATCCTCGAAGACTGGGCGCGCGGCAAGGGCGAGCTGCCGGCGCTGGTCGAGCCGGCATTGCAGGCCTATGGCTTGCCGCTGGAGTGGAAGGACATCGCCACGGCCCATTTGCAAAAGATGCTGGAGACGGATCTGGACGGCGCCGGCCTCACCCTGGCCCGTCTGCAATCGGCACGGCGGCTGCCCGAACTGGGCTTCACCTTCCCGGTTCAGGATCTCGATGTGACGCGCCTGCGCACGCTGCTGACTGATCCGGCCAACGGCCTTGCCGCACCTCTGCGCGAGGCGGCGGCGCGGCTGGAGTTCGACAGCCTCAAAGGCTTTCTCAAGGGTTTTATCGACCTGACATTCGAGCACGACGGCCGCTGGTACATCGCCGACTACAAGTCCAACTGGCTCGGCCCGGACGCCAGCTACTACGGCGGCGAGCGACTGCTGCACGCCTTGGCCGGCGAGCACTACTACCTGCAATACCTGATCTATCTCGTAGCGTTGCGCCGCTTCCTGCGCCAGCGCCTGGCGGATTTCCGCGACGAACAGCTGGGCGGCGCCTACTATCTGTTCCTGCGCGGCATGCCCGAGGCGGGCGTGTACTTTGCACGGCCGGACGATGCGCTGCTCGATGCGCTGGATCGGCTGTTCGAGGAGGGTAGATGATGCGAGAAGCATGTTCTGTGAAGTGGGGCGAGCGGAGGTTTGCTTCAGCGCAACGCATATGGGGTGCTGCACGTTTTGGTGGGCTGAAGCCCACCCTACGGGTGGCAAGCCTGGAGCCGGCGCGCTCCAATTTTTCTGTAGGGTGGGCTTCAGCCCACCGCTTGAACGGCGCGATGCCTACCGCGTGGAGGGACGCGCAATGACGCTTCGCTCGGACCTGCCGCTCGGCCCGTTGGAGCGTGCCTTCATTGACAGTTTGCGGCGCCTCGATCCGATGGCATCCGAGCCGGTGCTGCTCGGCGCCGCGCTGTGTTGCGAGGCGCTTGGTAACGGCGACGTTTGTTTGCTATTGGGGAGCTTGGCCGGCAAGCGTCCCTGGCCGGATCACGATGTCAGCCTGCCGCCACTTGCTGGCTGGCGTGAGCAGCTGAAGCTATCCCCGCTGGTCGGTGGGCCCGATGAATACGTCCCGCTCACGCTCGTTGGCGACCGCCTCTACCTGGCCCGTTACCAAGCCTATGAACAGCAACTGGCCGAGCAGCTGCTCCTGCGTGCGGCAGATGCGCCGGAGGTCGACGAACAGCAGCTGAGCGAAAGCCTGGCGCGGCTGTTCGCCTTCAACCAGCAAAGCCCGGACTGGCAGCGTCTGGCTGCGGCGCAGGCGGTACGCCGTCGGCTGGCAGTGATTTCTGGCGGCCCCGGCACCGGCAAGACCACCACTGTGGTGCGGCTGCTGGCGGCGCTGCTGGAGCAGCCTGGGGGCGAGCGCCTCGCCATCGGTCTGGCCGCGCCCACTGGCAAGGCGGCGGCGCGCATGGCCGAGGCGATTCGCAATGCCAAGACCAATTTACCGATAAGCGATGCGCTCAAGGACGCGCTGCCGGACGAGGCGCGCACGCTGCATCGGCTGCTCGGCAGCCGCGGCGACAGCCCTCGGGTGCGTCACGACGCGGCCAACCCGCTGCCGCTGGACGTGCTGGTGGTGGACGAGGCGTCGATGGTTGATCTGGCGCTGATGGCCAAGCTGGTCGCTGCATTGCCACCGAAGGCGCGGTTGATTCTGCTCGGCGACAAGGATCAATTGGCGGCGGTGGAGGCCGGCGCGGTGTTCGCCGAACTCTGCGAGGGGCGCGGTTTCGACGCCCAGGCGGCGATGGATCTGCAGCGCATCACCGGCCAACAAGTGCCGGTCGAGACGCCGCGCTCGCGCCTCGGCGACGCGGTGGTGCTGCTGACCCACAGCCATCGCTTCGCCGGTGACAGCGGCATCGGCGAATTGGCGCGGCGGATCAACGGGGGTGACGCCACAGGCACCGTCGCGTTGTTGCAAGAAGATCGCGCCGATCTGGCCTGGAACGCGGCACCCAGCCCCACCTCGCTGATCGAACGGCTGGAGCAGGGTTACTCGCCTTACCTGCAGGCCGCACGGCAAGCGGACCCGGCGGGCGCGTTCGTTGCCTTCAACGGCTTTCGTGCGCTGACCGCTCAGCGTGAGGGCGCCTTTGGCGTCACCGGCATCAACGAGGCGCTGGAGACGCGCTTCAAGCGACGCCTCGGCGTGCCGGCCCGCGAACGCTGGTATCCGGGTCGTGCGGTGATGGTCCGGCAGAACGACTACGCGCTGGGGCTGTTCAACGGTGACATCGGCCTGTGCCTGAAAACCGAGCACGGCCTGCGCGTGTTTTTCGAGGGGGACGAGGGATATCGCGGCTTCGCCCCGGCGCGGCTGCCGAGCCACGACAGCGCCTTTGCGATGACCGTGCACAAGAGCCAGGGCTCGGAGTTCGCCGAAGTTCTGTTGGCGCTGCCGGAGCAGCCCAGCCCGCTGCTGACGCGCTCTCTGTTCTACACCGGGATTACCCGTGCCAAACAGAAGGTGGAAATCTGGGCGCTGCCGGCGCGTCTGGCCGAGGCGGTGACAACCCGTGCCGAGCGAGCGGCGGGACTAGCGGATCGCCTCGCGTTGGACGGAACGCGGCAGGCAACTGCCGAGTCGTTCGCCGAACGCCTACCCAGCGAGCCACCACCGGGCGACCAGCTCAGCCTGTTCTGACACCGGATGGCTAGTGTGATCGAAGCCCGCAAATCGCCGCGCCTAGCTACCCGTTTCCGTGAAGCGGTTTTACATCTACGCGGCTGAAATCTGTTCCGATGCGTCTTTGCAAAACCCGACAGTCGGAACAACCGATGAAAAAGCTTTTCTTTGCCACCTGGGCCTTGCTCAGCCTGCTGCTAGCGGGCGCTGCGCTACGCGCTGTCTGGCTCGCGCCATCGCTGGCCAATGGGGTCTTCCTGCTGCTGGTGGGTTATTACGCCGTTTGTTTCTTCCAACTGATTCGCGCCGCTTATCAACCTTGGGGCTTGCTCGGCCCGCGCCGCCGGACGGGTTACTGGATCTGCCTGGTGTTGATTCCGCTGACCCTGTTACCGCTCAAAGCGGCTTACGAAATATGGGAACAGGGCGCCTACGTGACCGATCCCGATGCCGCCGGCAGGCGCTTGGGTGTCTTGGTACGCCTTCTGGTCTGGTTACAGGAGTTGGTTGGCCATCTTGGCCCGTTGCTGGTACTGGCTACCTTTGGTGTGGGTATGGCGCTTTTGCTGCTACGCGCTTTACGTAGCCAAGTGGTGCGCTAGGCCGATCATCAACGGATCAGCTGCCCAGCAGTGTCAGTACCAGCGGCAGGCTGGCGGCGGCTAACAATGTCTGCAGGGTGATGATGCCCGCCATCAGGTGACTATCGCCGTCCAATTGGCGGGTCAGCACATAGGCGGTCGGTGCGGTGGGCAGCGCGAAGAACAGCACAATGATCGTCGTCTCCATCGCCGGCAGGCTGAGCAGGCGAGCCACGGCGTAGGCAAGCAACGGAACGGCCATCAGCCGCAGCGCGCTGTTCCAGCCCAGCGCTGGAATTTCTCCGCCCAACTCCTTCGGCTTCAAGGCCGCCCCTACGCAAAGCAGGCCCAGCGGCAGACTGGCGGCGGCCAGCAGGCTCAGCAGGCGGTCAATGCCCCAAGGAAGGCCGAAGCCGGAAAAATTGACCAGGGCACCGGTCAGACAGGCAAGAATCAGCGGATTCTTGACGATCGGCAGAAGGAGCGAGCGCACGCTGACGCCACGTTCGGCGGTCAGGGCCCAGACCGACATGACGTTCACCGTCGGCACCATCAACGCCAGCATCAGTGCGGCCATTGCCAGGCCTTCCTTGCCGAAAAAGCTGCCGACCACCGCAAGGCCGAGGTAGGTATTGAAGCGCAGCGCGCCTTGGGCAAACGCCCCGAAGCGAGCGGCAGGCCAGCCACGTACGCGCTTCATTATCAGCAGCGCGAGCCATGCCAACCCCAGACCCAGCATTACCGCCCCGGCTAGTCGCGGCAGCGCGGGGTTGTCCAGCGGTGCGGTGGCCAGACTGCTGAACAGCAGCGCAGGAAACAGGACGAAGTAATTGATTCGCTCTGCGCCAGGCCAGAAAGCCTCGCTGGGAAACTCACGCAGCCGCAAAAAATAGCCGGCAATAATCAGGGCGAACAAGGGCCAGAGAGCGAGAAGAAGGACAGTCACGCGTATACATCCAGTGGTGCAGGTGGGTGGATAGTGGAGTGTCGCGCCTGCGACCGCAACCTAGACGTGGGCAGCGCAAAGTCGGCGGTACTGGGTGCGTTCATCGGGAAAGCGAGCGCAATGATATCTAAGTGATATCATGCGTCGCGCCTGTACATGAGCACCATCGATGCAACTTCTCGAGAACCAGTCCGCCGAAGATTTTCGGGATACGCCCTACGGGACGCAGCTACGCGAAGGTTTTCGCCGCCTGTCATTTGCGCCGGAACTGGAGCGCGAGTTTCGCCGCTACCTGAACCGTCAAGCCCGCTTGGCGCAGCAGCTTGGCGCCTGTCTGCTGATTCTGGTGGTCGGCGGTTATCTGTACGTCGAACGGCATTTGTTCGCCCATTCGGACCCGGGCTGGCTGCGCGAGCTGACCTTGCTACGCCTGCTACAGATGATGCCTGGAATGGCGATTCTGGTAGTGACCCTTTTTTACAGGCGCGCACGGGTCATCGCCAATCGGCTATTTCCACTATTTATCGTGCTGATTGGATTGGTCGCCGCGCGGATCGATATCCAGTACGAGACGATGCAGCCCGAGCTCGCCTTTCGCTACGGTGCCGGTCTGCTGATCGTCTGTTCGTTTTTCTTTCTCGGCATCACGTTCTGGCGCGCGTTGAGCTGCGCTGCGGCGATCGTCTTGTTCGATGTGCTGATCGCCGCCATGATTCTTTCGGCTAGCGAAATGCAAGTGCATTGGATTTCGGTCAGCTATTACCTGATTTTGCTGGTACTCGGGGCGATCAGCCGTTACGTCCACGAATATTCGCAGCGTGAGCAATTTCTCATGCGCAAGCTGCTGGGCTGGGTTGCACAACACGACGCGCTGACTGGGCTGGCCAACCGCCGCAGCTTCGACATGGCGCTGCAGCAGACGCTTTTGCAGGCGCGGCGCGAGCGCCAACCGCTGGCATTGCTGCTGCTCGACTTGGATGACTTCAAGAGTTACAACGACAACCTCGGCCATCCGGCCGGCGATGCGTTGATCAGAGAATTCTCCGAGCTGCTTGGGCGCTTCGCGCGGCGGCCGCTGGACTTGGCGGCACGGGTCGGCGGTGAGGAATTTGCGTTGGTGCTCTATCACTGCGACGCCGAGTCGGCGCAAACGATCGCCAGTCAGCTGTTGGCGATGCTCGCCGACCGGGCGCTGCCACATCCGGCTTCGGCGCATAGCGGAAATGTCACGTCTAGCGTCGGGGTCGCCATGCTGCAGCCGGGCTATACCCCCGAGCAGCTTTATCAGGCTGCCGATGCTGCGCTGTACCAGGCCAAGCAGGCTGGCAAGAATCGCTACGCCGTGTATGCCGCACAGCCGAAGGCGGCGTGATCGTTGGTGCTTAGCGGCGCGGTGAAACCGGGCGGGTGCGGCCGCTGCCGTCGATGGCGACGAAGACGAACACCGCCTCGGTAACCTTGCGCCATTCGCTGGAGAGTGGGTCATCGCTCCAGACTTCTACCAGCATGCGAATCGAGCTGCGCCCGACGTCCAGCGTCTGCGTATAGAACGATAGCTGCGCACCCACGGCGACCGGAACCATGAAGGCCATGCGGTCGATCGACACCGTTGCCACGCGGCCAGCGGCAACGCGGCTGGCCATGGCGGTTCCGGCCAGATCCATTTGCGATACCAGCCAGCCACCGAAAATGTCACCGAAGCCGTTTGTTTCGCGCGGCAAGGCGGTCAGCTGGAGGGCCAGATCGCCCTGCGGAATTGGGTCTTCCTGTTCGTATTCGTTCATCGGTCGGACTCGCGGCGCGATTGTTGTTCAGGCGCGAAAAACCCGCGGTAGTGCAGGCCGGGGCCGAGTATAGCGGCTGTACGTGACCGCAGCGACCACATGGAGCAAGTTACTGATCGTCACCAGATTGTCATATTCCGTTCATAGAGTGTTCACACGGCCTGCAGACAATGGCCCCCGTTCCAACACACTCGAGCACACCCCTGCTAGGAGCAAGGTATGACACTGAATCGTTTGATGGCGGCCCTGACTTTCGTAGCCGCTGGCGTAGGTGCTGCAAACGCAGTTGCCGCGGTTGACCCGGCACTGCCGACTTATGAGAAGACCTCCGGCGTCTCCGGCAACCTGTCCAGCGTCGGCTCCGACTCCCTGGCCAACCTGATGACCTTGTGGGCCGAAGACTTCAAGCGCAGCTACCCCAACGTCAACATTCAGATCCAGGCTGCCGGTTCTTCCACCGCGCCGCCGGCACTCACCGAAGGCACGGCCAACCTCGGCCCGATGAGCCGTCCGATGAAGGACAACGAAATCCAGGCCTTCGAAGAGAAGTACGGCTACAAGCCGACCGAGGTACCGGTCGCCATCGACGCCCTCGCCGTGTTCGTGCACAAGGACAACCCGATCAAGAGCCTCGATATCGAGCAGGTCGACGCGATCTTCTCCAGCACCCGCCTGTGCGGCGGCGAGAAAGACATCACCACCTGGGGCGATGTTGGCCTGACCGGCGAGTGGGCGAGCAAGCCTATTCAGCTGTTCGGTCGTAACTCGGTATCCGGTACCTACGGTTACTTCAAGGAAGAAGCTCTGTGCAAAGGTGACTTCAAGCCCAACGTCAACGAGCAGCCAGGTTCGGCCTCGGTGGTGCAGTCGATCTCCAGCACCCTGAACGCCATCGGCTACTCGGGTATTGGCTACAAGACCTCCAGCGTCCGCGCCGTTCCCCTGTCCAAAGGTGGCGAAGCCTTCGAAGCCAACGAAGAAAACGCCCTGGCCGGCAAGTTCCCGCTGGCGCGCTTCTTCTACGTCTACGTCAACAAGGCGCCGAACAAGCCGCTGAGCCCGATCGACGCCGAGTTCCTCAAGCTGGTGCTTTCCAAGCAGGGTCAGGAAGTCGTGGTCAAGGACGGCTACATCCCGCTGCCGAAGAAAGTCGTCGACAAGACGCTGAAGGAACTGGGTCTGGAAAACTAAGACCCGATGTCAGGCTTGCCGCACCTGCTGCGAGCCTGAATACAACGCCCGCCACGCTTTTCGCGCTGGTGGGCGTCGTCGCGTCATCCTGCTGTAATTTTTCTGTCACACAGCTTGATTAGATTAGGCGCCCGACCGGCCATCAGCAGCCAGCGGAAAACGACTCGCGCCCAACTGAGCGCAGCAGTTTCAGCGGCCTGAACGGCCAGGACCTTCGCATGAACGATATAGAGACCATGAGCGCGAATTCCGATGTGCAACGGCTGGACTTCAATACACCGGCTCTGCAACGCAAGCGCCGTATCCGCGCGCTGAAAGACAACCTGGCGCGTTGGTATGTCTCCATCGGTGGCCTCGCCGTGCTCGGCGCGATCACCCTCATTTTCTTCTACCTCGCCCAGGTCGTCCTGCCCATGTTTCAGGGGGCTGAGCTGGAGGCGCGCGACGCGCAGCAGCCGGCCTGGCTGGCCGATGCTGGCGAGCCGCTGTTGCTGGCGATGGAAGAGCAGAATCAGGTCGCGATGCGCCTCGGCAGCGATGGCCAGGTGCGCTTCTTCAGCGTCCAGACCGGCGAATCTCTGCGCGACATCGAGCTGCCACTGCCTGCCGGCAGCCGTATCGTGTCGATCGGTCAGGACACCCCGGGTAACCGCCGCTTCGTACTCGGCCTGGACAACGGCCAGGTACTGGTCGCCGAGCACAACTACAAAATCAGCTACCCGAACGGCAAGAAAACCATCACGCCACAGCTGGACTATCCGTTTGGCCAGGAGCCGCTGCAGCTTGATCCACAGGGGCGTCCGATCGCTCACGCTGCGGTCAGCTTGAATGGCGACACGTTGATGGTCGCTGGCGCTACCGATGGAGCGCTACAGGCGCTGAAGATATCCGCTACTGAAAACCTGATGACAGGCGAAACCAGCCTGGAGCAGGAACGTCTGGATCTGCCGCAACTCTCCGAGCCGATCAAGGCGCTGCGCATCGATCCGCGCCATATGTGGCTGTTCGCTGTGAGCGGCCGCGCCAGTGTCGATGTGTTCGATCTGCGCCGCAAACAGCTCAACGGCCGCTACAAGCTGCTCAATGGCAAGGGCGAAATCACCACAGTCGCATCGCTGCTCGGGGGCATCTCGCTGATGGTCGGCGATTCGGCCGGTGGCATCGGTCAATGGTTCATGGTGCGTGGCGACGATGGTCAGTCCGAACTGAAGAACGTGCGCAACTTCCAACTGGACGGCCAGCCGATTACCCAGATCATTCCCGAAGAGCGCCGCAAAGGTTTTCTCGCCCTCGATGGCGCCGGTACCCTCGGGATTTTTCACAGCACCGCGCACCGCACTCTGTTGACAGAGCAGGTCGCCGATGGCGCGGCAGTTGCCGCCCTGTCGCCGCGGGCCACACGCCTGCTGGTGGAGTCGGGTGATCAGCTGCAGCGCTTCGTGATCGACAACCCGCACCCGGAAATTTCCTGGGGCGCGCTGTGGGGCAAGGTCTGGTACGAGAACTATCCGGAGCCTGACTATGTGTGGCAGTCGACCTCCGCCACCGGCGACTTCGAGCCCAAGCTGAGCCTGTCACCGCTGGCCTTCGGTACCCTCAAAGCAGCCTTCTACGCCATGCTGCTGGCGGCGCCGCTGGCTATCTGCGCGGCCTTTTACACCGCCTATTTCATGGCCCCGGCGCTGCGCCGCAAGGTCAAGCCGGTGATCGAGCTGATGGAAGCGCTGCCGACGGTAATCCTTGGTTTCTTCGCCGGGCTGTTTCTCGCCCCCTATCTGGAAAACCACCTCCCCGGCATCTTCAGCCTGTTGCTGCTCACACCGATCGGCATCCTGCTGGCGGGCTGGTTATGGAGCCGTCTGCCGGAAAACGTCCGCCTGAGCGTGCCGGATGGCTGGGAAGCGGTGCTGCTGATTCCGGTGATATTGGCGGTGGGCTGGGGCTCCCTGGCTGTCAGCGGTCATCTGGAGAACTGGTTCTTCGGCGGTGACATGCGCCTGTGGCTGTCCAACGACATGGGCATTCCGTTCGATCAGCGCAACGCTCTGGTAATTGGTCTGGCGATGGGCTTCGCAGTGATCCCGACGATCTATTCGATCGCCGAAGACGCCGTGTTCAGCGTGCCCAAGAGCCTCACCCTGGGTTCGCTGGCGCTCGGTGCGACGCCATGGCAGACGCTCACTCGCGTGGTGCTGCTGACCGCCAGCCCCGGCATCTTCTCGGCGCTGATGATCGGCATGGGCCGTGCGGTGGGCGAAACCATGATCGTGCTGATGGCCACCGGCAATACGCCGATCATGGAAGCCAACATCTTCGAAGGCATGCGCACCCTGGCGGCCAACGTCGCGGTGGAAATGCCCGAGTCGGAAGTGGGCAGCACCCACTACCGCGTGCTGTTCCTCGCCGCGATGGTGCTGCTGATGTTCACCTTCGTGATGAACACCCTGGCCGAGCTGATCCGCCAGCGCCTGCGCCGCAAGTACGCCAGCCTGTAAGCCTGTAACAAAGGCACGCCTGCGGGCGTGCAAGGACGCAGCTGGTGACGGCTGCGACAAGATTTCGACAAAGGTATCGATCCGTGAAAAAGGATTCGCTGAAAACCTGGATCAAGAGCGGCAGCCCCTGGGTCTGGATGAACGCTGGCGCCGTTTCCATCGCCGTGATCATGACCCTCGGCCTGCTGGCGGTGATCGCCGTGCGCGGGCTGGAGCATTTCTGGCCGGCCGACATCGTGGTCGCTGATTATCAGGTGCCCGGTGCCGAGCCGCGAGTAATGGCCGGTGAGGTGGTACAGGCCGAAGAGGTACCCCGCGCTCGTCTGGCCGCCAGTGGCCTGCCGGTGGATGTCGAGGGCGGCGAGTTCATGACGCGCGAGTTGCTGAAAGTGGGCAACCGCGAGGTCTATGGCGCGGACTTCTCCTGGGTCATCGGCGAATGGCTGAGCAACCAGCGCAAGCCTGCCGATCTGGTCGCGCTGGAGCGTCGCGAGTGGGGCAACTTCTATGGCGAGCTGCTGAACGTCAAGGAAAGCGGCCAACTGGTCGCCGAAGGTGACGCAGCCTGGGCCGAGCTGCAGCAGCGCATAGAGCGCATCGATGAACTGCATGCGCAGATCGCTCGGCTGGAGCAGGTCGACATCGGGCGCATCAACTATGGCCTCGAGCGCCTACGCCTGAAAACCCGCAAGCTGGAGCTCGACGGTCAGCTCGACGCGGCCGCCCAGGCCCAGCTCGACGCCGAGCGCGCCGAGTGGGACGCCGAGTACAAGTCGCTCGAAGGCGAGTTGATCTCGCTCTACGAGGGTTTCAATCGCGACAGCATCACCATGCGCACCATGGACGGCCAGGAAAAGGAGCTCAGCCTCGGCAAGATCGTGCGCGCCTACCGGCCGAATTCCATGTCGGCGGTCGACAAAATAGGTTTCTACTTCGCCAAGGTCTGGGAGTTCGTCAGTGACGAACCGCGGGAGGCGAATACCGAAGGCGGTATCTTCCCGGCCATCTTCGGCACTGTACTGATGACCCTGATCATGGCGGTGATCGTCACTCCGTTCGGCGTAATCGCAGCGGTCTATCTGCGTGAATACGCCAAACAGGGCCTGCTCACCCGCATCATTCGCATTGCGGTGAACAACCTCGCCGGCGTGCCGTCGATCGTCTACGGCGTGTTCGGCCTGGGCTTCTTCGTCTACGTACTGGGCGGCTCGCTCGACCGCATCTTCTATCCAGAAGCGGCACCGGCACCGGTGTTCGGTACGCCGGGCCTGATGTGGGCATCGCTGACCTTGGCGATCCTGACCCTGCCGGTGGTGATCGTCGCCACCGAGGAAGGGCTGGCGCGGATTCCGCGAATCCTGCGCGAAGGCTCGCTGGCCCTCGGTGCGACCAAATCAGAGACGCTGTGGAAGGTGGTGCTGCCGATGGCCAGCCCGGCGATGATGACTGGTCTGATCCTCGCCGTGGCGCGCGCGGCTGGTGAAGTTGCGCCGCTGATGCTGGTGGGTGTGGTCAAGCTGGCACCGAGCCTGCCGCTCAACGGCAACTACCCCTATCTGCACCTCGATCAGAAGATCATGCACCTGGGCTTTCACATCTACGACGTCGGCTTCCAGAGCCCCAACGTCGAGGCTGCACGACCATTGGTGTATGCGACGGCGTTTCTGCTGGTGCTGGTGATCGCAACGCTCAACCTCAGTGCGGTCATCATTCGTAACCATCTGCGCGAAAAATACAAAGCGCTTGATCATTAACTGCCGACAGACACGCTGGAGGCCGGCGCTGCACGATTCGCCGCCCGCACTTCTGGCCTTCAGCGATACGGAGACATTCCATGTCACAAGCAAAGACGCATTCCATCGATATATCCGCGCTGGGTCGTGACAAGCGCGCGCTGAGCCTGGATAACGAGGCCGTGGCCATCGAAGTGCCCGATCTGAGCCTCTTTTACGGTGAGAAGCAGGCGCTGCACAACGTCAGTATGAACATCCCGCGCCAACGCGTGACGGCCTTCATCGGCCCGTCCGGCTGCGGCAAGTCCACGCTGCTGCGCTGCTTCAACCGGATGAACGATCTGGTCGATGGCTGCCGCATCGAAGGTGCGATCAACCTCGATGGCCATAACATCTACCGCAAGGGCGAAGACGTTGCCGACCTGCGCCGTCGCGTCGGCATGGTCTTCCAGAAGCCCAACCCGTTCCCCAAGAGCATCTACGAGAACGTGGTTTATGGCCTGCGCATCCAGGGCATCAAGCAGAAACGCGTACTCGACGAGACCGTCGAATGGGCGCTCAAGGGCGCGGCGCTGTGGGAAGAGGTCAAGGACCGCCTGCACGAGTCCGCACTCGGCCTCTCCGGCGGCCAGCAGCAGCGTCTGGTCATCGCCCGAACCATCGCCGTACAGCCCGAAGTGCTGTTGCTCGACGAACCGAGCTCGGCGCTCGACCCGATTTCATCGCTAAAAGTCGAAGAGCTGATCTACGAATTGAAAGCCAAGTACACCATCGTCATCGTCACCCACAACATGCAGCAGGCCGCGCGCGTCTCCGACTACACCGCGTTCATGTACATGGGCAAGCTGATCGAGTACGGCGACACCGATACGTTGTTCACCAATCCGGCGAAAAAACAGACAGAGGACTACATCACCGGCCGCTACGGTTGATGCCATGGGAAATCTCCTCTGGCTTTGTCGGGCGCGCTTGCCGTACTACTCGTACTGTCAGCGCACGCCCACCGCGCCAGTGAAAATTTCCCAAGGGCCTCAACGTTAACTCGACTATTTCCAGGTGCGCTGCGCACCAGCGCCGCCTAGCGGCAGCCTCCTCGGAGCGAAAAAATGATCAGCAAAGACAGCCATACCCAACACATTTCCCAGCAGTTCAACGCCGAGCTGGAAGAGGTGCGCAGCCATCTTCTGGCCATGGGCGGACTGGTGGAGAAGCAGGTCAATGATGCGGTCACCGCGCTGATCGAGGCCGATTCCGGGCTGGCGCAGCAGGTTCGTGAAGTGGATGACCAGATCAACCACATGGAGCGCAACATCGACGAGGAATGCATTCGCATCCTCGCGCGTCGTCAGCCGGCGGCGTCCGATCTGCGCCTGATCATCAGCATTTCCAAATCAGTGATCGATCTGGAGCGCATCGGTGACGAGGCCACCAAAATTGCACGCCGCGCCATCGAGCTGTGCGAAGACGGCGAGTCGCCACGTGGCTACGTCGAGGTTCGTCACATCGGCGATCAGGTGCGCAAGATGGTGCAGGAGTCGCTGGATGCCTTCGCCCGTTTCGATGCCGAACTGGCATTGTCGGTGGCGCAATACGACAAGACCGTCGACCGCGAATACAAAACCGCACTGCGCGAGCTGGTCACCTACATGATGGAAGACCCGCGCTCGATCTCCCGCGTGCTCAGTGTGATCTGGGTGTTGCGCTCGCTGGAGCGGATCGGCGATCACGCACGCAACATTGCCGAACTGGTGATCTACCTGGTGCGCGGCACCGACGTGCGTCATCTGGGGCTGACGCGCATGGCCGAGGAAGTCGCCAACAAGCGCGATTGATGGTCAGGCGTCGGCGTCCGCTCAGGCAGTCTGTCGCGGCTCGCTGAGTTCGGCGATCAGCAACCATAGGTCGACCGGAAGGCCCTTCGCTGCAGCAGAACCCGCCTCGGAGCGGCCAATCAAACGGTTACCCGGTGGGCTGAAGCCCACCCTACCAAAGCCCGGTCTAGTCGGGTGGGCCGGCGGCGCTCCGCTTCAGCTCCGTAGGGTGGGCTTCAGCCCACCAGAAGCCACCCGAGGCCGATCGGTGGGCTGAAGCAGAACGCCGTCCGACCCACCCACAACTGCTTCACCCTGCATGACTGAGTTATGCACGACGGTCAGCGCGGCGCCAACGTCTCGCTTAGATAGTCGATCAATACCCGCTGCTTCGGCGGCAGATGCTGGTTCTGCCGCCACAACAGCCAAGCCGCGCCCTGGTAAGAACCGGTATAGCGCCACTGCGGCAGCACCTCGCGCAATCTTCCTTTCGCCAGCCCCTGCGCCGCAGTGAAGTGCGGCAAAACGGTGATACCCAGGTCGGCCAACGCCGCTTCCAGCCGCGCCTCGCTGTGGTTGCTGATATAGCGACCACGCACCGTCACCACCTCCTGCTGCTCGCCGTTACTGAAATGCCAGCGGTTGTCGCCCGCACGTTCGCCGAGATATAGGCAGCTGTGCCTGAGCAGTTCCTGCGGGTGCTGGGGTGTGCCGTGTTCTTGCAGGTATTGCGGGCTCGCACAAAGAACCTGGCGTACTGGCCCCAACGGTTTGCCAGCGAGCCCATCCGGGGGCTGATTAGTGACCTGAATCAACAGGTCGAAACCGTCCTCGATCAAATCCGGGCTCTGGTCGCTGATTTGCAGCTGCACGTCGACATCGGCGTAACGCCGCAGAAAGCCCGGCATCAATGGGCTGATGACGAACTTGCCGTAGGCCTTGGGCACGCTCAAACGCACCAGTCCGCGCGGGCCACTCATCAGCCGTTCGCCGATGGCCAGTGCCTGATCGGCGGCGTCCAGCATCGTCCGACAATGCACATAGAACTCGCTGCCGGCTTCGTTCAGCCGTAGTTGGCGCGTGGTGCGCTCCAGCAATCGCAGCGACAGCTGCTGCTCCAGCCGCGCCACCTGACGGCTCACTGCCGAGGCGGTCGTGCCCAGCTGCCGGGCCGCAGCGGAAAAACTGCCAGCCTCGACCACGCGCACAAAAATGGCCATGCCGGGCAGCAGTGCCGTTTTGTCATTTATTCCCATAACGAACAAGTCCTTTGCCGAATGTCAGGATTATCGACCTCAGCGTATCAATGGACAATCCGCTCGTTCAGTTGAGATGGTGGGCACGATGCAAAATTGGCGTGGTGTAGCGCGACGCAAGCTCTGGCTGGCCGACGCCATGCTGCTGATGGTGGCGATCATCTGGGGCAGCAGTTACGCAGTGGCCAAGCAGGCGCTGTGGTTCTATCCGGTGCTGGGGTTTCTGGCGATTCGCTTTGGCCTGACCTTCATCTTGTTGTTGCCGCAGCTGCGCGGTGACGGCCAACGAGCGGTTCGGCCTGGATTGCCGCTGGGGCTGGTGATGCTGGGGATCTTCCTCTGCGAGACCTGGGGCGTGATGCTCACTAGTGCCAGCAACGCTGCCTTTCTTATCAGTCTGTGCGTGCTGTTCACGCCTTTCGTGGAGTGGGCGATGCTGCGCCAGCGACCGAGCAATCGATTGTTCGCGGCCTGCGCACTGTCGCTGGTCGGCGTCTGGCTGCTGACAGGCGGTACGAGCCTGTCGCTCAATCTCGGCGATGGGCTGATGTTGGCTGCGGCGCTGCTGCGTGCGCTGTTGGTGTGCCTGACCCGACGCCTGACGGCCGACATGCAGGTACCGCCGTTGGCGTTAACGGCCGTGCAGAGTGGTGTTGTCGCGACGGGCTGTCTGGTACTGGGTTTCACGTTACCTGGTGGTTTGCCGGCGTTACCGCAGAGCCCAACGTTCTGGGCGGCGACGTTGTATCTGGTGTTCTTCGCTACGCTGTTCGCACTCTATGCGCAGAACCTGGCGCTGGGCCGTACCAGCGCGACGCGAGTGTCGCTGCTGATGGGGTCTGAGCCGCTGTTCGGCGCGATTATCGCCGGGCTCTGGTTGGGCGAGCGGTTGGAACTGTTGGGCTGGGTAGGAGGACTGCTGATCATGGTGGCGGCGCTGGGTACCTTGCGTCTCGGCCGTTCGGCGGCGCCGGTTGCGGTCATTAGCGAGTGCCGGCCCGCAACGGATGGAGACTTCAGCCCGTCGAGGAAGGGCGAGGCGCTGTGAGTGGCGAAACGGTGGGCTGAAGCCCACCCTACAGCCTGTGGTTGCCGAACGGAGGATGAATCGCAGCATTGTAGGGTGGGCTTCAGCCCACCAGAAGTCACTCGGGAGTGTGTCGGCCGGCCAACCGGCGCTCGGTGGGCTAAAGCCCACCCTACCTGCTAAAGCCCACCCTACGGGTTTCTGCAGCCGCCGTACCAATCCCGCCGCAGCCTGCTAGCTGCGCTGCAAGCTAATGACCAGTTCCGCCAGTTGCTGTTGCCGCTCGACCTGCTCCAGGCGTGCGCCGAGGTTCAGCGACGACCACTGCGGATGCGCACGGCAACGATGCAGCGCCTCGGGCAGCTTGCCCTCGCGCCACGCTTTATCGTCCGGCGCATCGAGGCGAATCGCGTCCATCGCGGCATGCCCGCGCGCGGCAAGGGCGCCCAGCAATTGTCGCTGGCGCAGGGCGAGCAGGCGCAGCACCGCATCATCGACGGTTAGTTCGCGCTCACCCTTGAGCTTGCCCAGCAGACGATTTCCATAGTGCCGCGCGGTCTGTGCACCGCCGCCGGCGATGGCACCGAGCAACGCGGCGGCGCCGAGCGTGATGCCGCCTACCATCAGGTCGACACCGGCCCCGGCTGCCGCGCCTGCGGCCATTCCGCCGCCGATCTTCACACCCAATTCCTTGAGTGTTTCGGGATTGAACAAGTCATCACCCCAGCGGCCATCGAGCAATGGCAGGTCGGCCGCTGCGGCGTCCTGCGGGCGGAAGCCGTAGAGACGCAACAAGGCTTCGACACAACGTTGCTCGCGGGCGCGGATGGCGTCATGCAGTTCGCGGATTGCGCCGCGCTCGAGTTCGGGCTGGGCGGCGACGCTGCGGCGGCAGGCGGCGACATCCACCAACAATTCGGCGATCAGGCGGTTGCCTTCGCTGAGGCGCGCAGCGGCCTGGGCTTCGTGATCGTCGATCAGACGTTGCAGCTTGGGGCGGGACTGCTCCAGTAGCAGCGCCAGGCTTTCATACAGGCGGCGCTCGCCATCGATCGGCGGCGCCACGCTGTCGAAGCGCACCAGCGCATGCAGCCCCAGCCGCGCAAGTGCCTCGCGCCACTGGTCCTCCCGGTGACCGGGCTGGGCGACGAAGTTGAGCACCGGCAAGAGCGGTTTGCCGCAGCCGGCCAGCACTGCCAGCTCGTCCTTGTACTTGGCCAGTACCGGCTCGCGGGCGTCGATCACGTAGAGCCCGGCGTCGCTGGCGAGCAGCTGGCGCAGCACCTTCGCTTCTTGTTCGAAACGCTGGCGCGCCTCGCTGCCGTCGAGAAACCGTGCGGTACGCGCCGGACCATCGAGGCGTTCACCGGGGCGTTCGATTCGCTCGAGATGGTCGAGCAGGGCGATGGCGTCTTCCAGGCCAGGCGTGTCGTAGAGCTCCAGCAACGGCTCGCCATCGACGGAAAGTCGTGCTCCTTCGACGTGACGGGTGGTGCTTGGCCGGTGCGAAACCTCACCAAAGCTGACGTCTCGGGTCAGCGTACGCAGTAGCGAGGTCTTGCCGACATTGGTATGGCCGACGAGGGCGAGTTTCAGGGGCGCGCTCATGGCTCGGACTCCGCTGCTATGGCATGTGCGTAGCCATGGGTTAACCGCAAATCCGCCAGGACCATCTGCTGCTTTTGTAGGAGCCAGCTTGCTGGCGATCCCGTCGCCGAGGTCGCTTTGATCGCCAGCAAGCTAGCTCCTACCAAAACCGAGCCGAGGCCATCAATCATGCCCACTCTCCAGCCAGTTAAGCGGTGCGCTGCAGTAATAGGGCAGGCCGAGGCTGTCCAGCGCCTGCTTCCAGTCCTGCAAGCGGTGGCTGTCCAGCGCTTCGCCGGCGGGCGGCTGGAGCAACCAGACGCGGCTTTCGGCGGCACAACGGCTCAGCTCTCCGATCAGCGCCAGGGTTCCACGATCCGGCGAGCGGCGCGGATCGCAGGCGATGGCCAGGCGCTGCGGCGGAAAGCGGGTCAGTTGTTCCAGTAGGCGCCGACGCTGCTCGCGGTCGTCCAATACGCCGGCGTCGGCGATCCCCGTCGGCAGTTTCGGTGGCCAGGGATGGCTCGGGTCCAGCTCGATGGCGACGAGCACCGCGCCTTCGCTGCCGTCCAGATGCGTACCGATGCTGGGCGAATACAGCTGTTCCGGTGCCGCGTCGCTTATGCCGAGGCGCTCGCTGGGCGGTTGCAGTCGCTCGCGTAGCAGGCGGTAGGCGGGTAGTTGCAGATCCAGGCGGAGCAAGGCGCGGCCGCGTCGCCAGCGCCACAGGCAGAACAGTGCCAGCAGCAAGCGCGGCAGCAGCCCGTAGATCAGCGATACGCCGACCAACCAGCCGGCCCAGCTCTGCCGCGCGCTTTCGAAGCCATTGTTCAAGGTTCCGCTGGCGCGGATCTGGTCGATATCCGGCACGCTGAAACCCAGCAGCGAGGGCAGCATTCCGAGCGCCTGGGTCAGATTGATGAACGTGCCTTCGCCAAGGATGGTGGTTTCCCAGACGAAGCCGTAGCGCCGCGTGGCGAGCAGCGCCAGCAAGGTCAACAGTGCGCTGACCATCGCCAGCAGCCACAGCCCGTGCACGCCCATCCCGAGCAGACAGCGACCGATGCGGCGCTGCTCCAGCACTACGAGTAGCGCAGGCGCCAGCTGCATCGCACGAGCATCGCGCGCGAGCTTCTCGCTGAGCCAGAGCCACAACCGGCCCAGCGCGCCGCCGCTGTCACCGGCCAGCACGAAGCCCAGCAGCCAACCAAGCAATGTCAGCAGATTCAACCCGAGCAGGCTGCCCAGCGCCCAGAACACGTTGACTGGCTGCACGCCGTCACCCAGTGCCGCTAGCGCTAGCCCGGCACCGGTGAGCAGTGCCAGCAAAACTAGCGCGAAGCCGGCCAGCCGCGCGCCTTGACGCCAGTGCCGCAATGCATCGATCAAACCGCCACGGCGTGCCAGCCACAGCGCGCGAAACTCAATCAGCTCGGCCAGTTCGCCGCCCTGAGCGCGAGCCTGACGGTTGGCCTCATCATCATCCAGCGGCCCGGCGTGCTCTTCGCGCAGGCGCACGGCTTCGGTGAGCCAAAGGCGGTCGAGTGGATTGGATGGCGGCGGGAGAGATGCGGACACGCGGTTTCTCTTAATAGACGAACTCGGTCCCGAGAATAACCGTTGCCGCCGGAAGGGTGAAATGGCCGTCCCGCCCGCGCAACGCGCGGATCTCCTGCTAACCGCCGCCAATCATTTGATCGCTCCGGGGTTCGCCGCATCATCTGCCGTGGCTTCGCGAACCCTGATGCGCTCCTGCCAGTAGCGTCGAACGGCGAAGAACAGCGACAACGCGGTGAGCACGATGAAAATCCAGGTAATCGGTCCGCGGAAGAAGATCATCGGGTCGCCACGGCCGATCAGCAGTGTGCGCCGCAGGTTGTCTTCGAACATCGGACCGAGAATGAAGCCGAGCAGGAAGGGGGCGGTGGCGAATCCGGTGCGGTTGAAAATATAACCGACTACCCCGAACAGCAGCATCAGGCCGATATCGAACAGGCTGTTGTTCACCGCAAAAGCGCCGTAGACGCAGAACATCAGCACGATCGGCAGCAGGATCTCCTTGGGGATGTCCGCCACCAGCGAGAAGTACTTGATCACCCCGTGGCCAACGAAGAGCAACACCGCTGAACTCAGCATGATCCCGCAGAACAGCGCGTAAACGATCGTCAGGTTCTCTTGGAACAGCACTGGGCCGGGGGTCAGGCCGTGGATCATGAATGCGCCAAGGATGATTGCGGTGATCACATCTCCCGGGATGCCCAGCGACAACAGCGGAATCAGTGTGGCGCCAGCCACGCCGTTGTTGCCTGATTCAGCCGCGGCCACACCCTCGAGCTCGCCTTTGCCAAAGTTCTCCCGGTTGGCTGAGCGCCGCTTGGCTTCGCTGTAGGAAATGAAGGAGGCGGCGGTGGCTCCGGTGCCAGGCACTGCGCCGATGATCACGCCGATGAGCGAGCCGCGTACGATGGTTTTCAGGCTCGCCTTGAGTTCCTTCAGCGTCAGCCCGGCTCCGCCCGAGGTAGCACGGATATGCGGCGCGGCCTTCTTGAGGTAGAAGTCGATGACTTCCGGCACGGCGAACAGGCCGATCAGCAGCGGAACGAAGGACACGCGGTCCATCAGGTTGTAGTTATCGAAGGTCAGGCGCTGGCTGCCGTACACCACGTCCATGCCGATCGAGGCGACGATTACTCCGAGCGCCGCGGCGATCAGGCCCTTGATCGCAGATTCGCCAGCGATGGAGATGATGATCGTCAGCGAGAAGCAGATCAGCCAGAAGAACTCAGGCGGACCGAAGTTCAGTGCGATCTTTGCCAGGTAGGAGGCGAACAGGATCAGCGCCAGGTTCGATAGCAAGTCGGCGATGCACGACGAATAGAGCGCCATTTGTAGCGCCTTTTTCGCCTTGCCCTGCTGCGTCAGCGGATAGCCGTCGAGTAGTGTGCAGGCGGCGGCCGGCGAACCAGGCGTATGGATGAGGATGGCGGTGATCGAGCCGCCGTACATGCCGCCCTTATAGATCCCGACCAGCAGCAGGATGGCGGTCACCGGTTGGAGGGTGAAGGTGAAGGGCAGTGCCAGGGCGACGGCCATGGTCGCGGTCAGCCCTGGAATCGCGCCGACCACCACGCCAATCAGCACGCCGATGCCGATCGCGATGAAATTGTCGACACTGAGGAACAGGCTCAGGACTTCGGAAAAATTTTCCATTCGGTCACTCGCGAGAGGGGTGGGTCAATCCCACAGCGTGCCGGACGGCAGCGGGACGTTCAGCACGTGAATGAACAGCAGGCTCACCAGCCACGGCAGTGCGATCGCCAGTAGGTAGAGCCAGGGTTTTCGCACCGGGTGCGCGGCAAACAGCAGCAAGGTGCCGAGTATGCCGGCCGCGATGGCGCCAAGTGCTTCGAACAGCAACCAGTAAGCGCCCAGCCCGGCGAGCATCAGCAGCCAGCGCCAGGGCGGCGCGGTCCCGCTGTCGTCGTCTGCGGTCGGGCGCACCGGCGGGCGCAGGCAGCCTTCGACGATCAGCGCCAGCGACAGCGCGGCGACCAGCCAGCCGGCCACGCTGGGGAGCCAGCGTGGCGACTGCATGGCGTTGTCGACCATCGGTGCTTCGTCGATATGGTTCGGCACCAGGTAAAACAGAAACACCAGCGCCGCCACCAGCCAGAACGCGCCCAGCAGCGTGTTGAGGTTGGCCCAGCGAGGGCGGCCGTTGGCGAGGGTCATGACCGTCTCCCTACTGCAGCTCGGCCTGGCCCGCGACGCGCTGCCAGCGCTGAACGTCCTGCTCGACGTAGTCGCGGAAGGCGTCGCCTTCCTGCGGTGCCACTTCGCCGCCGATCTGCGCGACGAAGTCTTTGAAGCTTTCGTCCGCCATCACCTTGTCCAGCGCGTCCTGCAGCGTCTTTACGGCTTCGTCCGACATGCTGTCATCGGCAATCAGCCCAAACCATGCCGTGGTGACGAAGTCACCGAGGCCCAGGTCGGCACCGATCTTCGAGAGCGGCTCGACGCCCGGCAGATAAGGCGAAGGCTCGGCGGATGTGACCGCCAGCGCCTTGAGCTTGCCGGCCTTGATGTGTGAAAGCACGGTCGGCATGTTCTCGAAAGAGACGTCGACGTCACCGCTAAGCAAGGCCGGCAGTGCTTCGCCGCTTCCGCGGAAGGGCACGTGGGTCATCTTGGAGCCGGTCATGGTTTTGAACAGCTCGCCGGACATGTGAATTGAGCTGCCGACGCCGGCGGAGCTGAAGGTCATTTCTCTCGTCTTGGCAGCTTCCATGAACGCTTCTACCGAGTCGTAAGGACTATCTGCCGGCACGACCATGACGTTGGGAATTTCGATGACGTTGCGGATGAATTTGAAATCCTTCACCGGATCGTAGGGCAGCTTCTTGTAGATCACCGGGCCGATGGTGTGCCCCGGCGAGGCCATGAGAATGGTGTGATCGGCGCCTCGACCGCCGCGGGCCAGTTGCCCGGTGGCGGTGGTCGAGCCGGCGCCCGGGCGGTTCTCGACGACAACGGTACCGATCTGTTGCTGCAGCAGGTCCGCGACCTTGCGTGACAGTACGTCCGTGGTGCCGCCGGGGGCGTAGGGCACCACCAGGCGAACTGTGTCGGTCGGCCAGTCAGCGGCCTGGGTCAGTGAGGCGAGAGGGAAGGTGGCGGCCAGCATGAGCAGGCACAGCGTGCGCTTCAGGGTGAGGGGCATGGCGATATTCTCTTCTTGTAGTTGTACGGCAGGATGCAGCCAGTGGTCTAACAGACGGCCCCGGACACCTTAAAGGGGCAGAGCCCTACCGGTCGCACAGCGAACGAAAATTCCGTTCGGTAATCGCACATATGCGCATAGGCCATCTGTTGTGGTTTCGACCCACTTGAGCCAATTTCGATGCCTTGTCTGTTCACAAATACCAAAAGGAGGTGCGATGAGCGTTCTGCAAGGCATCAAGGTACTGGATCTGACGCGTATCCTCGCCGGCCCTTGGTCGACCATGGCACTGGCGGACCTTGGCGCCGAGGTGTGGAAAATCGAGAGTCTGGAGGGCGACGACACTCGCAGCTGGATGCCCCCGGCCAAGGCCGGTATTTCCACCTACTACCTCAGTGCCAATCGCAACAAAGAGAGCTTGGCCATAGACATGCGCAAGCCGCAGGGGCGTCAGCTGATACTCGATCTGGCCGCTCAGGCCGACGTGGTGGTGGAGAACTTTCTGCCGGCAAGCCTCAAGCGCCTCGGGCTCGACTACGAGACGCTGGCGGCGATCAATCCACGCCTGATCCATTGCTCGATAACCGGTTACGGGCGCGGCAATCCGCTGGAAAATCGTCCGGGTTATGACTTCATCATCCAGGCCGAGAGCGGCTTCATGTCGATCACCGGCGAAAAAGACGGTGAGCCGATGCGCCTCGGTGTGGCCTTCATCGATCTGGTCACCGGCATGAACGCCGTGCAAGGCATCCTCGCTGCTCTGTATGAGCGGGAGAAGTCCGGCCTGGGGCAGTCGGTGGATATCGCCCTGTCCGACAGCGCGCTGCACTTTCTCGCCAACATCGCTTCGGGATATCTCAACACCGGCACGGTACCGCAGCGCTACGGCAATGCTCACGCCAGCATCGTTCCCTATCAGCTGTTCGAAACCGCCGATGGCACCATCGCCCTGGCAGTCGGTAATGACGAGCAATATCGGCGACTTTGCCTGGAGGTGTTGAAGCGGCCGGAGCTGCATGGCGATCCGCGCTTTTCTCAGAATAAGGGCCGTACCGAGCATCGCGAAGAGCTGCTGCCATTGCTTCAGACGGCTTTTGCCGAGTGGCAGAACGAGGCGCTGATCGCCGCGCTGCGCAACCAGGGGATTCCCGTCGGGGAAGTGAAGAGCGTCGCTCAGGCGTTCGACACCGAGACGGCACGCTACCGCGAAATGGTAATCAGCGCCGAGCATTCGGTTGCCGGCGAGGTGCGCATGGTGCGAAGCCCGCTACGGTTATCGCGAACGCCCACCGTGCCGATGAAGGCGCCGCCGCTGCATGGGCAACATACCGATGAGGTGTTGCAGCGGGTGCTCGGCAAAAGCGAGGCCGAACTGGCATCGCTGCGCCAGGCCGCCGTGATTCGCTGAACGGATGGTAAGTTGCGGCCGAACGGCCGCTCCGCGTCAGCCTCGGTTGGCACACCGTAGGGTGGGCTTTAGCCCACCGACTAGGTTTGCAAATGGTGAAATTCAGCCCACCGCCAAGGGTTGCAAACGGTGGGCTGAAGCCCACCCTATGCGGCTGACCGAGTTGCACGAGGCCGCCGTGATTGCCTGAGCTGGCTTGGCTGCAGATCCTGCGATCAACCGCGGAAGGCCCAGCCATCCCGGCTGGGCCTTGTTCGAACGCGCTTTATTGCGCGCGCAGTTTCACAGCGATGTCCGGCTGGTCGATGAATAGCCCGTCGATGCCGGTATCCAGGTACGCACGAATATCGGCCTCGACGTCGCCGCGGTCGGCCGGTGAGCTGCCGTTGCGCAGGCTGGTCGGCAGAAACGCGTTCTCGGCGCGGAACGTATAGGGGTGCACCTTCAGCCCCGCCGCATGGGCGTTCGGGACGAAGTCGGTGGGCTCGCCAAGATTGCCGTTGGCGTCGCGCGGAATGATGTAGCTCTTGTCCGGCCCGACGCCCGCCGCGTAACGCGAGATCGCTTTGAGCCCTTCAGCTGTGGCCATCTGCGCGTAGGTCAGGTCGCTGCCGCGCACTTGCTGGTCGTAGGGCTGGCCGCCGCCGAACAGCTGCACCAGGCGCAGCTGCGTCAGGCGGCTGAGTGTTTTCAGGTTGTCCACTTCGAACGACTGGATGTACACCGGCGCGTGGCGCCCCGCATAGCCGTTGCGGTGGAGGGTACGCACCAGCGGTTTTTCCATCGCCAGGCCGAGCTGCTGGAAGTGGGTTGAATGCTTGGTTTCGGGATACAGACCGATGCGCCGGCGTTCGCTCAGTTGCATGGTTTTTACCAGATCGATGATTTCCTGCAGCGTTGGGATTTCCAGGCTGCCGTCGAGCCGAGCGTTGCCGGGACGAATCGCCGGGATGCGTTCGATCGCCCGTAATGTCTTCAACTCCGCCAGGGTGAAATCTTCGCTGAACCAACCTGTAAGGCTGACGCCATCGACCATTTGGGTGCGCTTGCGATCGGCGAATTCAGGGTGCTGGGATACATCGGTGGTCAACCCCAGCTCGTTGTCGTGGCGCGCGACCAGTTCGCCGTCGCGGGTCATCACCAGATCCGGCTCGATGTAGTCGGCGCCCTGCAGA
The DNA here is from genome assembly GCF_024448715.1 of Stutzerimonas stutzeri. GTDB lineage: Bacteria > Pseudomonadota > Gammaproteobacteria > Pseudomonadales > Pseudomonadaceae > Stutzerimonas > Stutzerimonas stutzeri_AR. The sequence goes on along the minus strand of NZ_JAMOHZ010000002.1, from coordinate 586,562 downwards.
ATGGCCAGCGCATAAGCGCCGAGGGTGTGCTCGGGGAGGTAACCGCTGGCGCCGCGGTGGGCAATGACCAGCGGCCTGGGTTCGGCGCGACCGTCATGCAGCTTCGCCTCGCTCGACATGTCAGCCGGGGCAGCGAACGCAGTGATTGGCAACAGCAGACCGCAAGCGGTAAACCAGTGGCTCAGGGTCGCGCGGGTTGGGCGGGCCATGGGGCGTCTCCTCGGGATGGAACGATTAGACTGACGCGCTTGAATGACGGCGGGTTGACGCTTTGGTGGAGCGAAGATGACGATTGGATGATCGCGACGTTTATCCAGCGTCCGCTGACCTACCGCCTGACGCTCTGATATTCTCGCCGCCATGAATCAGACCTCTCTTCCGCTCGCAATGATCGCGGCCCTCGCGCAAAACCGCGTCATCGGGCTCGATAATCAGATGCCGTGGCATCTGCCTGCCGATCTCAAACACTTCAAGGCCACGACGCTCGGCAAGCCGATCATCATGGGCCGCAAAACCTGGGATTCGCTCGGTCGCCCGCTACCGGGTCGGCTGAATCTGGTAGTCAGCCGTCAGCCGGATCTGGTGCTCGACGGTGCCGAAACCTTCACCAGCCTGGACGAAGCATTACGCCGCGCGGAGGCGTGGGCGCGCGAGCAGGGTGTCGACGAACTGATGCTGATCGGTGGAGCGCAGCTGTACGCGCAAGGTTTGGGTAGGGCCCAGCGTCTTTACCTCACACGCATCGATGCTAATCCCGAAGGCGATGCTTTCTTCCCTGCCTTCGACGAATCCGAATGGCAGTGCATTGATTGCCAGGCGCATGCGGCTGTAGGCGAAGCGCCCGCATACAGTTTCGAGACTTGGCAGCGGCGCTGAGTCTAGCTGTCTCTTGAATTGGCGAGGTGAGCATCCTTGCTTGTATTCCCGGATCAATCTCCGCAAATGCTAAATGTCAGCCAAGCGTGACCAACTGAGCGCGCGGCTGGCCATCCTCGATATCCAGCAGGGCCAGGCTGATCGGCAATTTGAAGCGGCGGCGTCCGGCACTGCCGGGATTGAGATAAAGCACGCCTTCGCGCTGTTCGATCACGGGCTGGTGCGAGTGGCCGGCGATGACTATGTCGATGCCCTCCGCGACCGGGTCGAGGTCCAGCGTCTTTAGATCGTGCAGCACGTGGATGCGCAGCCCGCCGAGTCGCAGGTCCAACCGCTCGGGGATCATCGCAGCCCAAGCGTCGGAGTCGACATTGCCGCGGATCACCTCCAGCGGCGCGATTTCCCGCAATACGTCGAGCACTTCCGGCTTGCCGATATCGCCCCCGTGAATGATCCGCTCGCAGCCTTGTAGCACGGCGAGTGCCTCTGGCCGCAACAGCCCGTGAGTGTCGGAGATGACGCCGATGCGCATGCTGGCTCCAGTCATAATTGAGTGTTGAATGTTGGGTATCGAGCATTGGGCAAGCGAGACTTGGCCGCGGTTCGATATTGCGGCAGTCTAGCGACCGTTTTGGGGCGGGGGTGTGTATGGAACGGGTCGATTGCGTTGTCATCGGAGCTGGCGTCGTAGGGCTGGCCGTGGCGCGCGCCATGGCGCTGGCAGGGCGCGAAGTGCTGGTGCTGGAAGCCGAGGCTGCCATCGGCACGGGTACCAGTTCGCGCAACAGCGAAGTCATCCATGCCGGCATCTACTATCCGCAAGGCTCGCTGAAGGCGCGCCTGTGCGTGGCGGGAAGGGATGCGCTGTACGCGTTCTGCGACAGCCACGGCGTGCCTTATCGGCGCTGCGGCAAGCTGATTGTCGCGACCGATGAGTCACAACTGTTGGGACTTCTGGCATTGCAGGAGCACGCGGCGGCCAACGGCGTCGACGATCTGCAGCGGCTCGATGCCAACGAGGTGAAAGCGCTGGAGCCGCAGCTCAACGCCGTCGCCGGGCTGCTGTCGCCAAGTACCGGAATCGTCGACAGCCATGCGTTGATGCTGGCGCTGCAGGGTGACGCCGAGGCGGCAGGTGCGCTGCTGGCGCTGCGCGCGCCGGTGGATGCGATCGACGTGTTGGACGAGGGGCTGCGTGTCGATGTGGGCGGTGATGAGCCGATGATTCTGCTCGCTACGACGGTGATCAATTGCGCCGGGCACGCGGCGCCAGTGATCGCTGCGCACACTCGCGGCCTGCCTGCCGAGTCGGTGCCGCCGCGTTATTTCGCCAAGGGAAGTTATTTCAGCCTGTCGGCGCCGACACCTTTCCGGCATCTGGTCTATCCGTTACCCGAGCCCGGCGGGCTAGGTGTGCACCTGACGCTAGATCTCGGCGGTCAGGCCCGTTTCGGCCCAGACGTGCAGTGGGTCGAATCACTCGACTACCAGTTGGACGCCCGCCGTGCTGATAGTTTTTATGCCGCAATCCGCCGCTACTGGCCTGCGCTGCCGGATGGCGCGCTGCAACCGGCTTACACCGGTATCCGACCGAAGATCAGCGGTCCCGGTGAGCTGGCCGCTGATTTTCGCATCGACGGCCCGGCGCAGCATGGCATTGCCGGCTTGGTGAACCTGTTCGGCATCGAATCGCCAGGGCTGACTGCATGCCTGGCGATTGCCGACGAGGTGTGCCAGCGCCTCGGGCGCACCGTTTGATCAGGCCTCTTCGCGCGTAGCGGCTGGCGATTCCGGGAGGAACCAATTCATCACCAGTGCGCAGATGCCGCCTGTGGCCACGCCCGATTCCAGCACGCTGCGCAGCCCGGCCGGAAGATGAGCAAGAAACTCCGGCACTTGGGAAAAGCCAAGGCCGAGCGCCAGCGATACCGAGATGATCAACAGCGCGCAGCGATCCAGCTGAATGCCGGCAAGGATGTTGATGCCAGCTGCCGCCACCGCGCCAAACATTACCAGTGCGGCACCGCCCAGGACTGGCTCGGGCACAGCCTGCAGCACGCCGGCGACCGCCGGGAACAGGCCGAGCACCACGAGCATCACGGCGATCCACATGCCAATGTAGCGGCTGGCGATGCCGGTCAGCTGGATGATGCCGTTGTTTTGTGCGAACACCGAGCTGGGGAAGGTGTTGAACACCCCCGCCAGCAGCGAGTTGGCGCCATTGACCAGTACGCCGCCTTTGATGCGCTGCATCCACAACGGGCCTTCGACCGGCTGACGCGAAAGTTTGCTGGTGGCCGTGATGTCGCCGATGGCTTCAAGCGAGGTGACCAGATAGATCACTACCATCGGGATGAACAGGCTCCAGGAGAAGCCCAGGCCGAAGTGCAACGGCATCGGTACTTCGAACAGCTCCGCTTCGCGCATGCCGGTGAAGTCCAGGCGACCGAGATACGCCGCCAACGCATAGCCAATGGCCAGAGCGATGATGATCGCGCAGCTGCGCATCCAAACAACCGGTAAGCGATTGAGCACGACGATGGCCGCCAGCACGACGCCGGAAAGCAGCAGGTTCTCGCGGTTGGCGAAAGTGCCGTCGCCCATGGCCGCGTAGCCGCCTCCCATGCTGATCAGGCCGACCTTGATCAGCGTCAGGCCGATCATCAGCACCACGATGCCGGTGACCAGTGGTGTGATCAGGCGTTTGATGAACGGCAGGACACGCGAGACGCCCATTTCAATGAAGGAACCCGCAATCACTACGCCGAAGATCGCCGCCATCACGGCCTCGACCGGTGTGCCTTGCTTGACCATCAGCACGCCGCCAGCGATCAGCGGGCCGACGAAATTGAAGCTGGTGCCCTGCACGATCAACAGGCCGGCACCGAGCGGGCCAAAGCGTTTGCATTGAAGAAAGGTCGCAATCCCGGATATCACCAGCGACATGGAGACGATGATGTTGGTATCCCGCGGCGATACGCCAATGGCCTGGCAAATCAGCAGGCCGGGCGTGACGATCGGCACGATGATCGCGAGCAGATGCTGCAGGGCGGCGAGAACGGTAATCCACGGACGCGGACGGTCATCGAGCCCGTAGACCAGTTCATCCGGTGTTTCGGGGGCGGTTTTATTGTCGGGAGCGCTCATGGCCGTCCTTCCAGCGAAAGAGCGCGATTCTACTGACCGGTATGCTGTCCGGACAGTACGGTAAGCAAGGTCCAAACGACGTTGCAGCTGCTCGCCACAGGCCTGTTGAATCGTCGTCTTGGATTTTCCAGAACTGCAGCACCGAGCGTGACCCAATCGGTTGGCCACATGCCCACTACTATCATTAGGGCCAATCGAGGAGGATCTCCGAATGAAAACCGCCGTCGCAATGACAATACTGTTGCTCACTATTGGGCTGGCGCATGCGCAGGAAAGCTGTGCCGAAAAGGAAGCAGAGATTCGCCGCCAGCTGGAGAATGCCCGTGATCAGGGCAACACCGGGCATATTCGCGGCCTGGAAACAGCGCTGAGCAAGGCCCGAACTAACTGTACCGAGGCGGGACTGCGGGCCGACCGGCAGAAGGATATCGACGAGGCGCAGGAGGAAATCAGCGAGCGTGAGGCCGATCTGCAGAAGGCGTTGCGTGATGGCGATCCGAAGAAAATCAAAGCGCGCAAGCATAAGCTGGACGAATCCAGAGAAGAGTTGCGCGAGATATTGAAAGACTAACGTTGAGAACCTGGCGTAACAGTACCGATGCTGCACGCGGTACAAAAAACAATGCCCGTCTCGATGAGGCGGGCATTGTCGTCAGCCGGGGTTGTAGTGCCGCGCCTTATCCGTGAGTCGGGACTGCGGCTGTCACCTTGGCTTGTGGTGCCTGCGAAGGTGCGCCATGGTCGTCGGGACTGATCACTGGCACCTCGTTGCCGTCCACGTCAAACAGCTTGCCGTCGTGGAAGTGGTCGCCGTCGTGCAGCGCGGCGATGTCCCGATAGCGCAGGGTGCGCTCGCTGGCGGCGGCGAACACCGACTGCTGGTCCGAGTTGCCGGCCTTCAGGTGGTTGAACACCAGATTCAGCAGGATCGCCATGATCGCCGCCGAGCTGATGCCGGAGTGGAAGATAGTCTCGAACCAGGCCGGGAAGTGGTGATAGAAAGTTGGCGCGGCGATCGGGATCATGCCGAAGCCGATCGATGTTGCGACGATGATCAGGTTCATGTTGTTGCGGTATTCCACCTGGGCCAGGGTCCGGATACCGGCCGCCGCTACGGTACCAAACAGCACTATGCCGGCACCGCCGAGCACCGCGGTGGGCACCGCGGCGATCAGCCGGCCCATGACCGGAAGCAGGCCGAGTGTGACCAGGATGAGGCCGGCGGTAGCCACCACGTAGCGGCTTTTCACGCCAGTCACGGCTACCAGGCCGACGTTCTGGGCGAAAGCGCTCTGGGTGAAGGAGCCGAAGATAGGCGCCAGGCTGCTGGAAATCATGTCGGCACGCAGACCGTTGCCCAGACGCTTGGAGTCGACTTTGGTATCGATGATTTCACCGACCGCGAGGATGTCTGCCGAGGTCTCCACAAGGGTGACGATGATCACGATCAGCATCGACAGGATCGCCGCCACGTGGAACTCCGGCATGCCGAAGTGCAGCGGTGTAGGCAACGCTACCAGAGGGCCGTCGAGCACGCCGGAAAAATCGGCCATGCCGCAGAACGCCGCTGCCACGGTACCGATCACCATGGCCAGGAGAATCGAAAGCCGCGAGATGCTGGCGCTACCGAGCTTGCTGAGCAGTAGCACGGCAGCCAGCGTAAAGGCAGCCAGGCCGATGTTGGCCATGCTGCCAAATTCCGGCGACTGGCTGTTTCCGCCCATTGCCCAGCGCGCCGCAACCGGCATCAGGGTCAAACCGATGATGGTGATGACGATGCCAGTGACCAGCGGTGGGAAGAATTTGGTAATTCGCGAGAATATGGGCGTGATCAACAAACCGATCAGTGAGGCGGCGATCACCGCTCCAAGCACTGCGGGAATGCCTCCGGCGCCATCGCTGCCGATGATCGCGATCATGGTCGCCACGCCGGCAAAGGATACGCCCTGCACCAGTGGCAATTGACAACCGAAGAATGGCAGGCCAAGGGTTTGCAGCAGGGTTGCGAGCCCGCCGGCGAACAGCGAGGCGGCAATCAGCAGGCCGATGTCGGCTGGTGACAAGCCGGCCGCCTGGCCGATGATCAACGGTACCGCGACAATGCCTCCATACATGGTCAGGACATGCTGCAGGCCGTAGGCCAGGTTGGCACCGATACCGAGATTTTCATCTTCCGGGCGCTTCTCGGGAGATGTTTTTGCGGATGAGAGTGTCATGGTGATCCCTTTCTCGCTGTTGTTCTTGTTGGCCTAATGTAGACAATTGATTGTCGAATTGACTACCAATTTGTATACATTTCGACTTATGCGAGTGTGGCTCCAATGGCAGCCAGTTGCGCCAGCACGCGGATCAAGGCCTTCCGAGCGATTTTTTGCGCGAAAAAGGGGGACAACAAACCGACGACTGGTTGCGACGGAGACGCAATTTCAGCGGCCGCGGCGGGCGTCGATGGGGGAGTGGAGGGATTTGGTCGGACTGGGCGAGGCGTAGACCAACCGTGAGTATCAAAGCGTCAAGTGAACGGCCTTCCAGCGAAGGCCGCGCACATGAAAGGACGATAGGCGCCGCCGGTCAGTCTTCCAGCATCGCCTTGTTGCGCACCGCGCCCTTGTCGGCGCTGGTGGCGAGCAGGGCGTAGGCCTTGAGCGCCGTGGTTACCTTGCGCGCGCGCGGCGCAGCGGGTTTCCAGCCTTTCTTGTCCTGCTCGATACGGCGGTGGGCCAGCTCCTCATCGCTGACTTGCAGGTTGATGCTGCGGTTGGGAATGTCGATCAACACTTTGTCGCCGTCCTGCACCAGGCCGATAGCGCCGCCTGCGGCGGCTTCCGGCGAGGCATGGCCGATGGACAGACCGGAGGTGCCGCCGGAGAAACGGCCGTCGGTGAGCAGGGCGCAGGCCTTGCCCAGGCCCTTGGACTTCAGATACGAGGTCGGGTAGAGCATTTCCTGCATGCCCGGGCCGCCTTTCGGGCCTTCGTAACGGATGATGACGATGTCGCCAGCCTTCACTTCGTCGCTGAGGATGCCCTTTACGGCGCTGTCCTGGCTTTCGAAGATCTTCGCCGTACCTTCAAACACGTGGATGGATTCGTCCACGCCCGCGGTCTTCACCACGCAGCCGTCAAGGGCGATGTTGCCGTAAAGCACGGCCAGACCGCCTTCCTGGGAGTAGGCGTGCTCGACGCTGCGGATGCAGCCGTTCTCGCGGTCATCATCCAGGCTGTCCCAGCGGGTCGACTGGCTGAATGCCGTCTGCGTCGGGATGCCGGCCGGGCCTGCCTTGAAGAAGGTGTGCACGGCCTCGTCCTGGGTCTGGGTGATGTCCCACTGGGCGATGGCTTCTTCCAGGCTACGGCTGTGCACGGTGGATACGTCGGTATGCAGCAGGCCGCCACGGGCCAGTTCGCCGAGGATGGAGAAGATACCGCCGGCGCGATGCACGTCTTCCATGTGGTACTTCTGGATGTTCGGCGCGACCTTGCACAGCTGCGGCACCTTGCGTGACAGGGCGTCGATGGCGCGCAGGTCGAAGTCCACCTCGGCTTCCTGAGCGGCAGCCAAGAGGTGAAGGATGGTGTTGGTGGAACCGCCCATGGCGATGTCCAGGGTCATGGCGTTCTCGAAGGCGCGGCGGCTGGCGATGTTGCGCGGCAGCACTGACTCATCGCCCTCACCGTAATAGCGCTGGCACAGCTCGACGGCGGTGCGGCCGGCGCGCAGGAACAGCTGCTCGCGGTCAGCGTGGGTGGCCAAGGTCGAACCGTTGCCGGGCAGGGCGAGGCCCAGGGCTTCGGCCAGGCAGTTCATCGAGTTGGCGGTGAACATGCCGGAGCAACTGCCGCAGGTCGGGCAGGCGCTGCGCTCGTACTCCGCGACCTTCTCATCGCTGGCGCTTTCGTCCGCGGCGATGACCATGGCGTCAACCAGGTCCAGGCCATGGCTGGCCAGCTTGGTCTTGCCGGCCTCCATCGGGCCGCCGGAGACGAACACCACCGGGATGTTCAGGCGCAGCGCGGCCATGAGCATGCCGGGAGTGATCTTGTCGCAGTTGGAAATGCAGACAATGGCGTCGGCGCAGTGCGCGTTGACCATGTATTCCACCGAGTCGGCGATGATCTCGCGGCTGGGCAGCGAATAGAGCATGCCGTCGTGGCCCATGGCGATGCCGTCATCGACCGCGATGGTGTTGAATTCCTTGGCGACGCCGCCGTGCTTCTCGATCTCGCGCGCGACCAGCTGGCCCAAGTCTTTCAGGTGCACGTGGCCGGGCACGAATTGGGTGAAGGAGTTGGCAATGGCGATGATCGGCTTTTTGAAGTCTTCGTCCTTCATGCCGGTGGCACGCCACAGCGCGCGGGCACCGGCCATGTTGCGGCCGTGCGTGGAGGTTTTCGAACGGTAATCGGGCATGACGGTTCCTGCGGCTAATCAGCTGGTCGAATAGTACTTATGGTGAGCGTCACCTGCGCCGCGTGCAACGGCAGGTGACCGTGCGTGCGGAGGGACCGGATCGAGGCGGGGTATCGCTCGGGCGGCCTGGGCCCACTGGCTCGCCGGGGGATGATGGCGAGGAATGGGCTCGATTCTACGCTCGCCAACGGCGTCGGGGAAAGGCTGATGGTCGGCGGGAGCTGGTGTGCTGGCATCGTGGTGGCTTGTGGGATGGCCGGAGCCGTCTGCCAGGCCGGTAACCGGGGCCAGCGGCGTGCAGATTGCCGACGAAATATCGGGTGCTCAGGGCACCGATTCCGGACGCAACGCTAATCCCGGTGGGCTGAAGCCCACCCTACATAGCTGAAGGCAAGGAACGGCTTTCGTAGGGTAGGCCGGGCGGCGTTCCGCTTCAGCCCACCGAGACCAGGTTTGCGCATGGGATTGGCGCATTGAAGCATGCCCGACAGGCTAATCGACCGAGCTGTCCTTTAACCGTTCGGCAGAATGCGGCAGGTGATGCTTTTTATGTAGCGGGTCTCGGGAATCGCCGGATGCACCGGATGGTCAGGGCCCTGGCCTCCGCGTTCGAGCAGCTGGATATTGCGATCCAGATGCCGTGCGCTGCCGAGCAGGATGTTCTGCAGGTTGTCTTCTTCCAGATGCATGGAGCAGGAGGCGCTGACGAGGATGCCGTCCTTGTTCAGCAGGCGCATGGCGGTTTCGTTTAGCCGGCGATAAGCGGCTTCGCCGTTCTTGATGTCCTTCTTGCGTTTGATGAAGGCTGGCGGGTCGGTGATGACGACGTCGAAACGCTCCTCGGCGTTTTTCAGTTCCTTCATCGCCTCGAAGGCATCGCCTTCCACGCAGGTCATTTTCTCGGCGACGCCATTGAGCGCGGCGTTACGCTCGACACCATCGAGGGCAAACGCCGATGAGTCGACGCAGAACACTTCGCTGGCGCCGAATGCCGCGGCCTGCACGCCCCAGCCACCGATGTAGCTGAACAGGTCGAGCACGCGCTTGCCCTTGACGTAGGGCGCCAGACGCGCGCGGTTCATACGGTGGTCGTAGAACCAGCCAGTCTTCTGGCCTTGCAGCACCGGCGCTTCGAACTTCACGCCGTTCTCTTCGAGAGCGACCCATTCCGGCACCACACCGAAGGCGGTATCGACATAGCGCTCCAGGCCCTCGGCATCGCGTGCGCTGGAATCGTTCTTCCACAGCACGCCGCGCGGCTTGAGCACCTGAACCAGGGCTTCGAGCACAGCGTCTTTGTTGCGCTCCATGGTGGCCGAGGCCAGCTGCACCACCAGATGATCATGGAAGCGATCCACCACCAGGCCTGGCAGCAGGTCCGAATCACCATAGATCAGGCGATAGCAGGACTGATCGAACAGTCGCTCGCGCAGGGAGAGGGCGACCTGGATGCGATGCACCAGTAGCGACTTGTCCAGGCTGTGTTTGAGGTCACGCGACAGCAAGCGGGCGCAGATTAGGTTGTTCGGCGAGATGCCGACGATGCCCAGCGGCTTGCCGCCAGCCGCTTCGAGGATCGCCTGATCACCAGCGGCGAAACCGCTCAGCGGGGTGGCGGCGGTGTCGACCTCGTTGCTATAGACCCACAGATGGCCGGCGCGCAGTCGGCGATCGGCGTTGGCTTTGAGGCGCAGGCTGGGCAGGGTCATCAGTGGGCTCCCGGAAAAAGACGGGCATTGTATAGGAGCCACAAGCTGCAAGCCTCAGGCGGCAAGGAAAAGCACGCTCCCCTTGCTTGTAACTCCTAGCTGAGCCAGGCCATGGGCCATCAGGCCGCGGCGAGCGCCTTTACCAGCGCTTCGCTGAACGCAGGAATGTCGTCCGGCTTGCGACTGCTGATCAGGTGACCGTCGATAACCACTTGCTCGTCCACCCACTCGGCGCCAGCGTTTTTCAAGTCGTCGGTCAGTGACGGCCAACTGGTCATGCGCTTGCCCTTGACCAGTTCGGCTGAGGCCAACAGCCAGGCGCCGTGGCAGATAACGGCAATGGTCTTGTTCGCCCGCGCCGCATCCCGAACCAGTTCCTGAGCCATGTCATCCGTGCGGATGGTGTCGGAGTTGACTACGCCGCCGGGTAGCAGCACGGCGTCGTAGTCTTCCATGCGGATGCTGTCGAAGGTCTTGTCGACATGGAACTTGGTAGCGGGTGTGGTGTGGTTCCACCCGGTCACTTCGCCATTGGATGAAGAAATGATCTCGGCGGTGGCACCGGCTTTCTCGAGTGCGTCCTTCGGGCCGGTCATTTCGACCTGTTCGAAGCCATCGGTTACCAGGATAGCTACGCGTTTGCCTTTCAGAGAATCGGCCATTTCGTTTCCTCCTCGTCGGTTTGCAAATTGGTCTACTTGAAATCCGACCATGAACTCGGCCAAAGTTCGCATTCTTTCTATAGTGGCCTTGTGCTAGTCGCGAGGTTAGACCGCCTTCATGTCCATCGAACTCACCGACGAGCAGATCCGCAGCGTGTTGCAGGGAATCAGCGTTCCCCCGCAGCCACAGATCATGGTCGATCTGCAGATGGAGCAGGTCATGCCGGACCCCGATCTGCGTGCCATTGCACGACTCATCAGCCAGGATCCGGGGCTCTCCGGTGCGCTGCTGAAGACAGTCAACTCGCCCTTCTTCGGTCTGGCCAACCGCATCGCCTCGATTCAGCAAGCGGTCAATCTGCTGGGCTGCAACTCGGTGATCAACCTGATCAATGCGCAATCGATCCGCGGCGAGCTTACCGATGCGGCCATCGTTACCCTCAACCGCTTCTGGGATTCGGCGCAGGACGTGGCTAGCACCTGTCTCACCCTGGCTAAACGCATCGGTCACCCGTCACCCGACGAGGCCTACACCCTCGGACTGTTCCACAACTGCGGCATCCCGCTGATGCTCACCCGCTTTCCTGAGTACATGGCGGTGCTGGAAGAGGCCTATGCCAGCGTAGGGGCAGATACGCGCATCACCGACGTCGAGAATCGCGTACTGAACACCAACCACGCGGTGGTGGGCTATTTCGTGGCTCGTTCGTGGAAGCTGCCGCAGCATCTGTGCGAAGCCATCGCCAACCACCACAACGCGCTGGCGCTGTTCAACGACGAATGGAGCGATCCGCAGATCAAGACGCTGCTGGCGATCCTGAAAATGGCCGAGCACATCTGCGCCTGCCATCGAGTGCTGGGCGAGCAGCCAGAGGATCATGAGTGGGACGCCGTGGCGCAGCTGGTCCTCGAATACGTTGGTTTGTCGGAGTACGACTTCGAATGCCAGCGCGACAGCATTCGCGAGTTGGGCGTCGGCTGACCCGACGGCGCATTAGCTGCTAAGGTCGCCTCCCGGTCCATTGTCGATTGCTCGTATGCCCGAACTTCCAGAAGTCGAAACCACCCGCCGCGGCATCGAGCCGCATCTCGTCGGTCAGCGTGTCATCCGCGTCATCGTGCGCGAGCGGCGGCTGCGCTGGCCGATTCCAGAAGATCTGGACATACGCCTGTCCGGCCAGCGTATCGAGGCGGTCGAGCGGCGCGCCAAATATCTGCTGATCAAGGCCGAGGTCGGTACGCTGATCGCTCACCTGGGCATGTCTGGCAGCCTGCGCCTGGTGCCGGGGGACCTCCCGGTGGGCAAGCACGAGCATGTCGATATCCTCCTCGAGTCCGGTATGGCGCTGCGCTACACCGATCCGCGGCGCTTTGGTGCGCTGCTCTGGAGCGATGCGCCGTTGAGTCATGTTCTGCTCGCCAGCCTCGGACCCGAACCGCTCAGCGAGGCCTTCGACGGCGAGCGCTTGTTCCAGCTGTCGCGGGGCCGCAGCATGGCGATCAAACCCTTCATCATGGATAACGCGGTGGTGGTTGGCGTCGGCAATATCTATGCGAGCGAGGCGCTGTTTGCTGCTGGCATCGATCCGCGCCGAGCCGCGGGGACGGTATCGCGGGCGCGTTATCTGAAGCTTGCCGTGGAAATCAAACGCATCCTGGCCTACGCCATCGAGCGCGGCGGCACTACGCTGCGCGATTTCGTCGGTGGCGACGGCAAGCCGGGATATTTCCAGCAGGAGCTGTTCGTCTATGGGCGCGGCGGGGATTTCTGCAAGAGCTGCGGCTCGACCCTGCGGGAAATTCGCCTGGGTCAGCGCGCCAGCGTCTATTGCGGACGTTGTCAACGATGACGCCGACGATCTGCCATGCGACTGCGCAGGCATTGACGGTGTTCACGATCAACAACCGATGGCCACTGCTATAGTGACCGTCACTACAATTATCTGCCTCGTTTCGCCCAGCTGAAGGACCACACCATGAAACTGTTTCGCTCCACTGCTGTTGTCTTGGCCCTGACCACTGGCCTGCTGGCGATGCCGGCCCAGGCGCAATCGGTGCAGCAGAACGCCAGCGGCGATCCCATGTACGCCGTCGAAGCCCCCAAAGCCTTTTCCATCGTCGGCGATCTGCTGATCGCTCGTCCGCTGCTGATTGCCGCCACTGTTATCGGCGCCGGCCTGTTCGTTGTCAGCCTGCCGTTCAGCGCCATGGGTGGTGGAATCAAGGAAACCGGCCAGGCGCTGGTCGTCGAGCCTGGCGCCGCGGCTTTTGCCCGCTGCCTGGGTTGCACCCGCGTCGGCTACAACCGCCAGGACTGATGCTCGGCCTGCATCATCAGGTCGGAACCGCTATCGACCTGCTTCCCTACGGCTTCGCCGCTTGACTGCGTGCGAAGCCGCGTTGTTTCTGAATCGCCGATTGCGTTCCTAAATGCCGGCACGCAGCTGCGGGGTCTTCGTCGGCGCGCGCAGGCGCATCCGGAACGCGGAACGCGTTATCGGAGCGACGAAGGTTAGTTTGTGGATCGAGCGAGAGGGGGACTAGCCGACCCCACCTAGCGGATGAGGTCGCGAAGGTTTGCTGATCAGGCCTTGCCGGTGATGATCAGGTATTTCTGCATCAATTCATCCTTGCTCTCGACATTGCTTTCATCGAGCGGAATGCAATCCACCGGACAGACCTGTTGGCACTGCGGCTCATCGTAATGGCCGACGCATTCGGTGCAGAGGTTGGGATCGATGACGTAGATTTCCTCGCCTTGGGAAATCGCGTTGTTCGGGCACTCGGGCTCGCACACATCGCAGTTGATGCAGTCATCGGTGATTATCAGGGACATCCAGCTAACTCCAGCTGCGGGGCGAGCCGCAGCGCAGGTAAATACGACGCGCCAATTTTGCCGCATCAGCTCGCCCGGTGCACGCGGCAACGATCGGAGTTTGTCGGGACCGCTTATTCGCCGCGTAGCTGAATGCGCTTAACGCGAGGCGTAACGCTCGGTCAGCGCTTTCATCACCGAGGGGTGGACGAACTTGCTGACATCGCCGCCGAGCCGGGCGATCTCGCGTACCAGCGTCGAAGAAATATAGGAAAACTTCTCCGACGGAGTGAGAAACAGGCTTTCCACATCGGGAGCCAGTTGTCGGTTCATATTGGCCAACTGGAACTCGTATTCAAAGTCGGAAACCGCGCGCAGGCCGCGCAATAGGACATTGGCTTTCTGTTCGATGACGAAGTGAGCCAGTAGCTTGGAGAAGCCCAACACCTTGACGTTCGGCAGATGCGCCGTCACTTCCTGGGCTAGCGCCACGCGCTGTTCGAGCGGAAACAGGGGATTCTTGTTAGGGCTGGCAGCGACAGCGATGATCACCTCGTCGAACAGGCGCGAGGCGCGCTCGACCAGGTCGGTGTGGCCCATGGTGATTGGATCGAAGGTTCCTGGATACAGCACTCGATTCATCGCGGCGTCCTGACGCATGCGTGGGTGGTGGATGGTAGCGGCTCGGTATCGGCAGCGTAAAGCATCAAAGCGGATCACCGCCGGGAGTGGCACAACGCCGCTGTTCAGGCATTTTTCAATCGCTCGGCCAATTGACTGGCGAGTTTGGCGGCTAGTCCGTAGATCGATAATTGGGGATTGGCACCGATGCTGGTGGGAAACCCAGCCGCGAGCGATGCCATCGGCAAAGGGGTCGGCAACGGGCATCTTGGGTCCTCGGTATCGGTGGGCGGCAGGGCAGGCGAATCGCTAACAGGCTAGACGGCAGGCGGGCCGGGATAACCGCAGTGGCTCCAGGATTCCGGGCGGCCATACCATGCCGATCATCTGCAGCAGTGAGGCGTGGCCTTGGCGCAGCAGCGTCAGCGAGCTGTTTTCCCAACGCTGCAAGAACGCATGGATGTCTTCACTCGGTGCCTGCTCCCAGCCGCCCCAGATACCGCTCAGAGGACCTCGGGTAAACGGCAGGCTGAGCAGGTCGAACAACTGCAATACCTGATGTGAGAGCGCTGGCGACAAGTGAGCGAGCCCCTGGTCAAGGCTCGCCAATGTTCCCTGTACCGCCGCTGGCATATCTGCTGCGGCGTTCTTCAGCACCACCGGTATCAGGCGGCGCAGCATAGGCAGATCACTATCGCGCAGCAGGACGAAACCGCTCGCAGCACGCTCACCACTGCAGCCGAACAGGCTACCGAGAAGGCCGGCACCGGTCAGGGTCGCGCTGCCGAACAGGCCAACCTTGAGCAGGCCGCGCCGGGAAAGCGGTAAGGCGGCGATAGTCATCGTTGTTATCTCACCAGCGCGCGCAGAGATCAGCGCACGAACAGTTTGTAGATCAGCTTCTGCAGGGGCTTGCCGTACGGCGGGTAGATCAAGCGGGCTGCATTTAAACGCTGTTTGATGAACACGCTCTTGGCCTTGCTGAAGGTCAGAAAGCCTTCGTGCCCATGGTAATGGCCCATGCCCGACGGGCCGACGCCGCCGAATGGCAGATCGTCCTGGGCGACATGCAGCAAGGTGTCGTTGAGGCAGACGCCACCGGAATGGGTGTAGCGCAATACGCGGCGCTGCTCGGCCTTGTCGTAGCCGAAGTAGTACAGCGCCAGCGGGCGAGGGCGCGCATTGACGTAAGCAAGCGCCTGTTCGATGTCGTCGTAGGGCACGATCGGCAGCAGCGGCCCGAAGATCTCGTCCTGCATCACTTGCATATCATCGTTTACGTCGAGCAACAGATAGTGCGGCATGCGCCGCTCCTGGGCTTGATCGAACAGGGGCAAAACCCGCGCGCCTTTGGCCTGGGCATCGTCGAGATAGCTCTGTAGCCGCACATGCTGGCGTTGGTTGATGATCGAGGTGTAGTCGGGGTTGTCGGCCAGTTGCGGATAGAAGCGCCGGACTACGCCGCGATAGGCCTCGACGAAACCATCGACACGATTCTTCGGCACCAGCACGTAATCGGGCGCAACGCAGGTCTGCCCGGCGTTCAGCGTCTTGCCGAAGGCGATGCGCTCGGCGGCGTTGGTCAGCGGTACATCCTTCGAGACTATGGCTGGTGACTTGCCGCCCAGCTCAAGCGTGACCGGTGTTAGGTTCTCCGCGGCGACGCGCATCACATGCCGGCCGACGCTGGTACTGCCGGTAAACAGTAGATGATCGAAGGGCAGTCGCGAGAAGGTTATGCCCACGTCCGCCTCGCCGAGCACTACCGCCACCTGATCCTCTGGAAATATCTGCGCCAGCAGCGATTTGAGCAACAGACCGGTGGCCGGGGTGGACTCGCTCAGCTTCAGCATCACCCGGTTGCCTGCGGCCAGTGCACCGACCAGCGGGCCGATGGCGAGGTATAGCGGATAGTTCCAGGGCACGATGACGCCCACCACGCCGAGCGGCTGATAAACCACTCGCGCACTGGCCGGCTGAAAGGCCATTCCCACGCGGCGTCGCGATGGCTTCATCCATTTGCGGAGATGGTGCTTGGCGTAACGAATGCCGTGCAGGCTGGGCATGATTTCCGCAAGCCGCGTTTCGTCTGCCGAGCGGTTGCCAAAGTCCTGACTGATAGCATCGATCAACGCTTGTTGATTGCCGGCGAGGATATCGTGCAGTGCCTCCAGCCATTGCAGACGATCCTCTGCGAGCGGGCTGGGGTTGGCCTGAAAGGCGCTGCGCTGGCGCTCGAACAGCGGCTGGAGGCGTTCGGTTTCCAGGCGCGTCTGGTCCAGGTAGGCGATGTCGGCAAGCATGGGCGATGCTCCAAAAAATGTGCAATGATGAGCTTTATTAGAGTAAAGACTCTAGCCTGTCAATCGAGGTGCTCTGTCGTGATTGCTGGGTTACCTTTGCACTCCAGTTTTAGCGCGACGGATGAACCTCTCCCGCAATGTCTCCGAAATCGAAAACCCGCGATCGCATCCTTCAGGCCAGCCTCGAACTGTTCAATGCTCAGGGCGAGCGGAGCGTGACCACCAACCACATCGCCGCGCATCTGACGATTTCACCGGGCAATCTCTATTACCACTTTCGCAACAAGCAGATGATCATCGCCGAGCTGTTCGACCGTTACGAGGCGGGCGTCGATGGCTTCCTGCAACTACCCGAAGGTCGCGCGCTGACCATCGACGACAAGACCGCTTACCTCGAAGCGCTGCTCTCGGTCATGTGGGACTACCGCTTTCTGCACCGGGATCTCGAGCATCTATTGAGCAACGATGATCAACTGGCGGAGCGCTACCGCCTGTTCGCCAAGCGCCATTTGATGAGCGCGCAGCGGATCTATCAGGGTTTCGTCGAAGCCGGCATTCTCGACATGACGTCTGCCCAGGTGGAGGCGCTGTCAGTTAATGCCTGGATCATCATGACGTCTTGGGTGCGGTTTCTTTGTACGGTAAGCAGCGCGACCGCGCTTAGCGAAACGATGCTGCAGCGGGGTATCTATCAGTTGCTGATGCTTGAGGATGGGTTTGTCGTGCCGCAAGCGCGTGGGGCTTTCGAGGTTCTGCAGCAGCGGCTGTCGGTGACTTTGCATTTCTGATTGAAGACGGCGGTCTCACTGAAGGGCGATTATCTTTTGGTTTCAGTGGTTTATTGGCGTTTCTCTTTGCGTGGGTCAAACTCTTGTCACCAATAGTGGCATTTTGCTTGTATTGGTGTTTTGCATATGGATTAATACCGGTTCACAAATGACTCTGAGTGAACCATGCGGTTCTTTCATGCCTTCGTCTGTCGAATCGACGCAACGGGCAATGCGCGGCGTTTGTCTTTGGCATCGCGCGTCTTCACGGGGCTAATCGGCACCGTTTTGGCCTTGTTCTGCGCCGCTCTGTTTGCGGCTGACGGACCAGTGATGGGCAACCCGCAAGCACCACGCAGCGTGGTGTTCTGGTACGCCGATAGCCCGCCTCTCGCCGAACTGTCCCAGTTCGATTGGGTGGTGCTCGAATCTGCTCACGCGAACACTGCTGACATCGGATTTTTGCGCGATCAAGGCAGCCAGCCGTTCGCCTACCTGTCGGTGGGTGAGTTCGATGGAAGTTTCAGTGGGTCGAGCAGCGCTCTGGCGGAAGGCGCCAGCAGCGTGCGTAACCAGGCCTGGAACAGCCACGTCATGCTGATAACTTCGCAGGCCTGGCGTGACTATTTGCTGAATCGTGCTGGCGAGCTGGCAAAGCAGGGCTATACAGGACTGTTTCTCGATACCCTTGACAGTTTTCAGCTGCTTCCAGCGGACGAGCGAGAGGCGCAGCGGGTCGCATTACGAGACTTTCTCATCGAGCTCAAGCACCGCCAGCCGACCCTCGAGCTCATCTTCAATCGCGGTTTCGAAGTGCTGCCGGAACTGCCTGGAGTCGCCTCGGCAGTGGCTGTGGAGTCGATTCATTCCGGTTGGGATGCCAATACCGGGCGCTACCGAACGGTTCCCCAAGACGACCGCGACTGGTTGGAAACGCATCTCGAACCGTTGCGCGCCCAGGGCGTACCCCTGATTGCGATCGACTATTTACCAGCCTCGCGTCGTGACGAGGCGCGAGCGTTAGCCCTGCGATTACAGCGCGAGGGCTTCGTACCCTTCGTGACGATGCCCGAACTGAATTACCTCGGCGTTAGCGGCGTGGAGGTACAGCCGCGGCGCATCGCGCTGGTCTACGACCGCCGCGAGAGCCCGCTGGAATCCAACCGAGGCCATCTTTTTCTTGGCGGCCTGCTGGAATACATCGGTTATCGCGTCGACTATCTGCCTGCTGACCAATTGCCCGATGGGCCGATGAGCGGGCTTTATGCTGGCGTCGTTACCTGGATGACCAGCGGCCCCCCTGACGAACCCGCGGTGTTCAACCGGTGGCTATCGGCACGGATGGATGAAGGCGTTCCGCTGGCGATCATGGGTGGCCTTCCACTGGACAACGACGATCTGCTCAACCGCATGGGCCTGCGTCGTGTCGGTGCGCCAGCGGAGGGAGAGGTCGTCGTCGCCAGCCAGGACGAGACGCTACTGGGGCAATTCGAGGCGCCGCTGACGATCCGGGTTCGCGATCTCGTAGCCTTGACGGTCCACGAAAGTGGCGCGACGACGCCGGGGCTGGTGCTGGTCGATAGCGAAAAGCGTAGATACGTGCCGGTGGCAACCGGGCCTTGGGGCGGCATCGCTCTGAAGCCTTATGTTATCGAGGAGGGTCCGGGTAGCCAGCGCTGGATGCTCGATCCCTTCGCTTTTTTGCAGCGCGCCTTGCAATTGCCGCCACTGCCACGACCGGATGCAACCACCGAGAACGGCCGCAGGATCGCCACGGTGCACATCGATGGGGATGGCTTCCTGTCACGCGCCGAGGTCACCGGCTCCCCCTATGCCGGGCGCGAGGTGTTCGATGCCTTCATCAAGCCACATCCGTTTCTGACATCCGTCTCGGTGATCGAGGGCGAGATCGGGCCCAAGGGCCGTTTCCCGCACTTGGCACGCGAACTGGAGCCGATCGCCCGGCAGATTTTTGCCGACCCCAAGGTCGAGGTCGCAACCCACTCATTCAGTCACCCGTACTTCTGGCAGCCGGAGCGGGCGCAACATCGTGAAGGGTTCACCGCCGAGTACGGGTTGATGATGGCTATCCCGGGTTACGACAAGCTTGATTTCAAGCGTGAGGTGTTTGGTTCCACGGCCTATATCAACCAGCGTCTGACCACTGCCGACAAACCGGTGAAAATGATTTTCTGGTCGGGTGATGCTTTACCGGACGCAGCGACCATCAAGCTGGCTTACGAGGCAGGTCTGGCCAACGTCAATGGTGGCACCACTGCGCTAACCCGCGCATACCCATCCTTGACAGGTCTGTCACCGCTGATCAGGCCCACCGCGGGGGGCGTTCAGTATTACGCGCCGGTCATCAACGAGAACCTCTATACCAATCTCTGGAAGGGCCCTTATTACGGCTTTCGAGGCGTGCTCGATACGTTTGCGCTGACCGATAGCCCTCGGCGGTTGCGCGGGTTGCACCTTTATTACCACTTCTACTCGGGGACCAAGCAGGCCTCGATCAAGGTAATGCAGGACATCTACCGCTCGATGCAGGCCGAGCAACCGATCTCCTTATGGATGAGCCAATACATCACCCGCATGCACGGCTTGCATCAGGCCAGTCTGGCGCGCTTGCCAGATGGTCGCTGGCAAGTTCGCGGCCTGGATGGCCTGCGCACCCTACGCCTGGATCCGGCGCTGGGCTGGCCTGACCTTGCGCGTTCGAGCGGTGTCGCTGGCGTGCGTGACCTGCCGCAGGGGCGCTATGTACACCTGAGCGACGCCAATGCCGTGCTGGCCCTGCGCCGCGAGCGCGATCCGCGTCCCGCGCTCGAGGAAGCCAACCTGCCATTGCTCGCGTGGGAGTATCTCGGCGATGGCAGTATCAGGCTGTCCTTCGCCGGTGAAGTGCCGCTGCGCTTTTCGGTGCGCGCGGCGGCGGCTTGTTCGCTGGATGTCGAGGGCAAGCGCTATCAGGCGACCGGCAATGATGGCCTGTGGCAGTTCGATCTACCAATGAAGCGGATGGCCGATGCGCAACTACGCTGCCACTGAGTCCGCACGTCTGCTGAGTCCCTGGACGATGCTGCTGGTAGTGGTACTGGTGGGCGGGGTGCTGGTTTGGACCTACGCTGGCGAAGATGTCTTCATGCCCGGTGAAAAGCGGCCCGATGCTGTCTCCATCAACTATGCCGAACTGTTGCTCGAAGCTCATCCGGACGATACCGACCTGCGCCGGAAACTGGTCGAGCAACTGATCGAGCTGGGCGACTATGCACGCGCGCGCTCGCATGTGTTTCAGCTGGCCGCAAGCGAGGCGGGTAGCGTGCGCTTCTATCTCATGGAGCTGGCGATTCTCGAGGCCACGGCCAATCCTGACGGCATATCGGATCAGGCGCGCAAAAGATTGCTCGATCAACTGCGTGGCGTGGAGAGCGGCACTCTTTCTATCGACCAGTTGGTTCGTCAGGCCGGCTACGCGCTCGCGCTGTCAGCTCCCCGACTGGCTGCGCCGATCTACCGTGATCTGGCGAAGCGCGACGTACCCAAACGTGCCTACTGGCTGGGCGAGGCCGCCCGTGCCCATCTGGCGGCGGGTGAACCGTTGTTGGCCGCGCAAATATTCACCGGACTGATTTCAACCGCGCAAACCAGAGCTGAAAAACACCAATACCTGCAGCAGGCATTCTCTGCCCTGCGGTCGGCCGATCGCGCTGAGCAAGCCGCCGAGTTGATCCACCGCAACCTGACGTTACTGACCGAAGCCGATGGCGCGCTGTTTGGCTCGGCGGCGCAGGCAGCGGTCGGTAGCCAGCGCTTCGATCTGGCGAGCGAAACCGTGGCGCGATGGCGCACGCTGGCACCGGATGACGTAGCGGCCTTCAACGTGGAGTTTGACCTGCGCTTGGCCGCCGGGGAGATCGACGAGGCTTGGTTGATCGGCCAGCGTCTGGCGACCATAGGCCCGCTGAATGCCGCGCGGCTCGAACAACTGGCTCAACTCGGCGAATGGACCGGTCACTCCGCTCAGGCGCTGGACTTCTGGCTGCGGTTGGTCGAGACCGATGACCGTCCGGCAATACGCGAACATACTTGGCGCCTGGCCGCACAGCTGTTCGACTTCGATCACACCGTCGCGCTGCTGGCGGCGCTGTCCGAGCAGCGTCGGCTATCGGACGCGGAGCTGGAGGCATTGGTTTACAGCCACCAGGCTCGTGGTACGCCAAGCGAGGCTGAGCGCTGGCTGCGTGGTTACCTGCAGTTGCACCCCGACCATCAACTGGCCTGGCTGCGCCTGCAACTGGTTCTCGAACAGACCCAGCAACTAGCCGCGCAGGCCGAGCTTTGGGCCGAGATCGAACGCCGCTTCGGGCTGAACGTTGACCAGCGGGTGAGCTGGGCGCGGGTCAACTGGGAGCTGTTCGACCCGAAAGGCGCCTGGCAGGTACTAAATGACCTGGATGCGGACGCGGTCACTGACGAAGCCTATTGGCATCTTCGCGCCGAGCTTGCCTGGGAACTGGAACGCAACGCCGATGCACTGGACAGCTATCGCAGGCTCGAAACCCTGGGTGTTGACCTGGACGATACTGGCGAGGAACGCCTGATCAGGCTGTACAGCCGCAGTTCACCGGCCACCGCCCTGGATGTGATGATCGCCAGCTGGCAGCGCAACCGCACACCGGCGAACCTCAGCCGGGCGCTACAGCTCGCCGAGGACCTTGATGACATGGCGCGGCTCGAGGTGCTGGTTGCCGAAGGGCAGCGGATGCCAGACAGCCGATCGGTCGCGGCTCTGTGGAGCGCACGTGCGTTGCTGGCCGAACGAGCGGGCAATTCTGCCGAGGCAGGGCGGCTATACCGGCAGGCGTTGATCCGGTTTCCGCGCTCGAACCGGTTCCGTGAGCAGCTGCTGTGGCACTACATCGATCACAATCAGGCCGATGCATTGGTGCCGTTACTGGCTCAGTGGCGTCCTCTGGCAACCGGCAGCAGTCGCTTATGGCTGCCGTTTGCCAGTGCCAGCCTACTGCTCAACCGCAATGACGAGGCTTTGCGCTGGTTCGATCTGTATTTGCATGCCAACCCCAACGACTGGCTCGTGCAGGCGGCTTATGCCGACGTCCTGGACAGTACCGGCTATAGCGATCGCGCGTTACGCCTGCGTCGCCATCTGCTAGGCACGAGCCAAATGCACACGGCCGCGGCGAATCCGGCCCGGTACCAGACGTATCTGCGGTTATTGAGCAACAGCTGGTCGACCCGTTTGGCTACGGAACAGGCGCTGCGCTGGCGCGATGGATCCCGGCCGATGCTGCAACTGTGGTTCGAGCAGTTCAGCGCCCAGCTCGATGCATTGGGTCAAACGGCAGCGAAGGGCGAATGGATCTCCTGGGGGCGCCGCAACGGTTTGCGGATCAATCAGTACGCCGAGTTGCAGCAAGCGTTGCAGGCAAACAACCGCGGCCTGCTCGAGCGCTTGCTGGCGCAGGACGGGCTGGACCCGGCGCAGCGCGTCGAAGCCCTGATGCGGCTGGGCGGCACTGGTCAGCCGCTGGCAAAGAGCCTTGCGGCATTGTCCGCCGAACAACCCGCTGCGATACGCCAGCAGCTGTTGAGACAAAGCCTGGCGTTGCAGGAGAGCAGACCGCAGGGCTTCCAGTTCGGTATGCGCCAGCAGGATTTCGGCACCATTCGGTTTCAGGGCGAGACGGCACGAATCGCCAGGCAAGTGGATGCAGATTGGCATGCGCAGCTGTCCCTGGCGCGGCTCGACTATTCCGGTACAGGGTTGTTAGGTACGCGACCCGGAGTCGAGCAGACAACCGAGCTGGAACTGACCCGTACGCTGGCCAACGGTGCATTGGGCGTTGCGCTGGACCGCAGCCAGCACGATGAGGGCGAGCGTCGCGGGGCGAGCGTTTCGCGCAGCTTGCAGTTGGGCGATTCCGACGCGCTTGAATTGCAGTTCGACTGGCACCGCCAGGCCGAAGAAAGCGGACTGCTGCGGGCCTTGGGCAGGCGCGACGCGCTGAGCATCAATGGTCGCCATGGGATCAGCGCGCGCGATCAGCTCAGCTGGTCGCTGGCTCATCAGCGCTTCAGCACTTTGGATGGCGAAGCCGTGGGTAACGGTCATCAGTTCAATCTCGAACTGAGCCATGCGGTTTTTTTCGAGGGGCCGAGCTGGACCCTGCGTAGCGGGCTCAGCTACTCGAGGTACAGCCAGGCGGGCGAGTTGAGTTCGATACAGACGAACGGGCCGGAGCCAGCATTGGCAGCCGACCTGCTTCAAGACCGCTTCGGCCAGCTGTATGTCGGTAGTACCTGGCGGCGTGGTTTTCCAGGCGCTTTGAACCAAGGAACAGCTCAATACAGTTGGCTGCTCGATCTGCTGGCGGGCTGGCAGTGGACGGAGCAGCAGCCCAATTACGCGATCACCACTGGCGTCGGCATGCGAGTGCTCGGCGACGATGAACTGGCCTTCACCTTTGGCTTCCAGTCCGCACCGCGCAGCGGTGACGGCGAACCGGGTGGAACACTGGGCATGACTTATAGCGCCCGTTTCGGACGCTGATGCGCGATCTACAAGGAGAATCAACCATGTCATCCATTCGCTGCCTGGCCTTGCTGGCTGTGGCGTTTTTCCTCAGCGGCTGCTCCAGCTTCACCGACCAGAGCGCTTCGGCGTTGCCGCGCGATGCGGCTTGGGGGCTGGTGCCGATCGTCAACTACTCCCAGGCGCCCCAGGCCGGTGAGCGAGCCGAACAGATCCTGCTCAGCGTACTTGCCGAGCGCGGTCTGCAGCCGCGCCACTATCCTTTCGTGGCTCAGGGTGTGGCGCCACTGATCGATGATCGTGAACGGTTCAACCATGCGATGGCCTGGGCTCAAGCCGAGCGGCTCGATTACGTCATCAGCGGCAGCGTCGAGGAATGGCAATACAAGAGTGGGCTCGACGGTGAGCCCGCAGTGGGCATGAGCCTGCAAGTGATCGAGGTGGCTAGCGGTCGCGTAGTGTGGAGCAACAGTGGTGCGCGTGCCGGCTGGTCCCGCGAAAGCCTCGCAGGCACGGCGCAGAAGGTGCTGCGTGAGCTGGCCGGCGCGTTGCGTCTCGAATAATGGCGATCGGATCGGCACACAAGGACTTCAGCCTGGCGCCACGTGCCAGCGGTGCTGTCTCCTGGCTGGAGACCTGGTTGCTCAGCGGGATGGCGATCGCGCTCGGCTACTGGATTTCGCCTGACGATCCGCTGATGGTCCACGGCACTTTCCCCTGGCCGGTGATGGCGCCGCTGCTGCTGGGTATGCGCTATGGCTTCATGCGCGGCCTGGTCAGTGCCGTGCTGCTGATCCTCGCCTTGATCGCCTATCACCGTTTCGGTGACGGGATTTATCCAGAAATGCCCGCCTCATTCATCGTCGGAGTATTGGTGAGCGGCATGTTGGTGGGTGAGTTTCGTGATATCTGGGAACGCCGGCTGGAACGGCTCGACCTGGCCAACGATTATCGGCAGCTGCGACTCGACGAGTTCACCCGCGCGCACTACATCCTGCGCATTTCGCATGACCGTCTCGAACAGCGCGTTGCCGGCAATGACCAGAGCCTGCGCAGTTCCCTGTACGGGCTGCGCAACCAACTGCGCAACCTGCCACGCGGTGACGATACGCTTGCCGCATTGGCCGAGCCGGTAATGAATCTACTCGCGCAGTACGGCTCGTTCCGGGCCGCCGGTCTGTATCGCGTGCACGGTGGCAGCGTCGTGCCGGAGCCCTTGAGTCTGATCGGTGAAGCGGCGCCTATGAACACCGATGATCTGCTGGTGCGCATGTGCGTGCAACGCGGTGAACTGGTGAGCATTCGCGAGCAACTACTCGAGCGTGGCGAACACCGCCAGCACTCGCAATACCAGCTATGTGTGCCGCTGGTCGATACCGAAGGGCTCGTCGTGGCGCTGCTGGCGGTGGAGCAGATGCCGTTCTTCTCGTTCAACGAGCGGATCTTCGGACTACTGGCGATTCTCGCCGGGCATATCGCCGACTTGATGCTCAGCGACCCGCAAACGCGTCATCTGCAGGACATGGACAGCCAGCTGTTCAGCCAGAATCTCAAGCGCTCGCTGACCGATGCGCAGCGGCACGGGCTGGACGCCTGTCTGTTCTCGTTCGAGATAAGCGCCTCGCCGCGCGGCGCCGAGGTGCTGCGTCTGATCGAAGACAGCCGGCGCGGCCTGGATCTGCAGCTCAGGCTGAGCAACCAGCGCGGCAATACCTGTGTGCTGGTGTTGTTGCCGCTGACTTCTGCCGAAGGCGCTCAAGGCTATCTGTTCCGTCTGAACACCCTGCTCGGTGAACGCTTCGGCACCAGCGAATCGCTCGAGAGCCTGGACGTGCGCGTGCTCGACCATGACCTCGGCACGGCAAATGGCCGCGATGCGCTGCGTAATTTTCTTTTCCGTGAGTGCGACCTGAATGATCAGCAAGTGGCTATTTAGCGGCGCGCTGCTGTTCGAGGTGGGCAGCTGGGCCGCCTTCCGCCAGTCCCTCGGGCTTGTTCAGGCGACGCTCCTATACATAGTTGCGCACGCACTCAGCAGTGCCATGCTCAGCGGTGGCATCTGGCTGGTATTGCCGCGGCGTTACAAGTTTCCGTTGCCCTGGAGTCCCTTATTCATCTTCAGTCTGGCCTTTTTCGTGCCGCTGCTGGGGGCCGTGGGCGTCGCGGCTGCGCTGTTCCCGGCTTTGTATTTGCCGCGTCGTCGACAGGAGCAGAGTTGGGACTCAATGGCTGTGCCCGAGCTGCCGTTTCGCCCGCAGGAACGCGGCCGTGAGCTGATGTTCAGCGATGGCGGCCTGAAGGATGTCTTGCGCCATGCACCGGACACGGAGAAGCGATTGGCGGCGCTCTTCGCCACGCGGCGCATGCCGGGCCGCGAGGCGATTCCGATGCTCAAATTGGCGCTGCGCGATCCAGCCGATGACGTACGGCTGCTGGCTTATTCCATGCTCGACAAGCAGGAGAGCGAGATCAACCATCGTATCGAAATGGCACTCCAGCAGTTGGCTACCGCCGATACCCGGCACAAGGCTGCGCTGCACGACGCCCTGGCGCGCTGGTACTGGGAGTTGGCCTACTTGGGGCTGGCCCAGGGAAGCGTGCTCGACCATGTGCTTGGCCAGGCCCGAGAACATGTCGAGCAAACCCTCGCTGATGCTGACAATCCCTACGCGCACGTCCTGGCAGGACGCATCGCACTGGAGCACAAGCGCCTGGATGCCGCCAAGACACACCTGGCGAATGCCGAGGCCGCGGGCGTCGGCGCGCAGCAACTGGCGCCTTTTCGCGCAGAGATCGCATTTATCGAGAGGCGCTATGCGGAGGTCCCGGAGCAGTTGGCAAAGCTGCCGGAGGATGTGTTGAACCGCCCACCATTTGCCGCCTTAGGGAAATACTGGTTGTGACCAAGAATCTACCCGAAGCCCCTGTCGCTGATATCTGCCTGCTGCTCGAGGGCACCTGGCCCTATGTGCGTGGCGGTGTATCCAGCTGGGTAAATCAGTTGATCCTTGGCCTGCCGGAGTTCACCTTTTCGGTGTTTTTCATTGGCGGACAGCGAGAGGCCTATCCCAAGCGCCAGTACAAGATCCCGCCGAATGTGGTGCATATCGAGGAACATTTTCTGGAAAGCGCATGGCGGCCGGGGGATGCGGTCGCCGCCGCCAAGCGCGAGGGTTCACGCGAGCCGATGCACCAGATGCACCAGTTTTTCCATCACCCGGACCCGCCGGATGCGGAGCAGGGCGAAGCGATTCTCGAGATGCTGGCCTCGTGCCGGCTAACGCTGGACGACGTACTGCACAGCCGGGCGAGCTGGGATGCGATCACCGAAGGTTATACGCGGCATTGCAGCGACCCATCGTTCATCAATTACTTTTGGACGCTGCGCACCATGCAAGCGCCGTTGGTGATGCTGGCGCAGGCGATCACACGGCTGCCGCGAGCGCGTGCACTGCATGCCATTTCCACTGGCTATGCGGGTTTGGTAGGGAGTGTTCTTCAGCGCCGCTGGCAATGCGCCTATCTGCTTAGCGAGCATGGGATCTATACCAAGGAGCGCAAGATCGACCTGGCCCAGGCCAGCTGGATATCCGACAGCCCGGACGAAGCTTTGCGCATGGGCCTGGATGCCGAATTCAGCTATGTTCGCCGGCTCTGGATCCGATTTTTCGAGCGGATCGGCTTGCTGACTTATCGCTCGGCCGATCCGATCATCGCCCTGTACGACGGCAACCGCCAACGGCAAATCGCCGATGGCGCGGAACCAGCGCGCACCCGTGTCATCCCCAACGGTATCGCCATGTCCGGCTGGGTCGATGCGCTGGAACGTCGGCCGCCAGGCATCCCTCCGATTGTCGGGCTGGTCGGCCGAGTGGTGCCGATCAAGGACGTGAAAACCTTCATCCGCGCCATGCGCGGCGTGATCAGCGCCATTCCTGAAGCAGAGGGTTGGATAGTCGGACCTGATGAAGAAGATCGGGAATACGCTGCCGAATGTCGCAGCCTGGTGATCAGTTTGGGGCTGGAAGGCCGCGTTAAGTTTCTCGGCTTTCGTCAGATACACGAGCTGCTGCCAAGCCTGGGGCTGATGGTGCTGACATCTATCAGCGAGGCGCAACCGCTGGTCATTCTCGAGGCCTGGGCTGCAGGCACGCCGGTGGTCAGCAGCGACGTGGGCTCATGCCGAGAGTTGATCGAAGGAGCGCCGGACGAACAACCCGCACTGGGGCGCGCCGGTGAGGTAGTACCCATTGCCGATCCGCAGGCCACCGCGCGCGCCATCGTCGACCTGCTGAGCGATTCCGAGCGCTGGCGGGCGGCGCAGGCGGTGGGGTTGGAACGCGTCAACCGCTATTACACCGACGCACTGATGCTCGAGCGTTATCGCACCCTCTATCGCAACGCCATGGGAGCCGTCTGACATGGCCGGTATCGGATTCGAGCTGCGCAAAATTCTTTCTCGCGATTCCTACACCGCAACGCTTAGAGCCTATCTCTACGCAGGGCTGATCAGTTCTGGCCCCTGGGTGTTGTCCATCATCAGCGTCATGGTGATCGGCGTTATGAGCTTGGGTGTAGTAATCCCCGAACTGCTGATTCGCCAGTTTCTGGTCAGCGTGACTTATCTGATGGCGGCCTCGCTGATCATTACCGGGGGCGCCCAGCTGTTCTTCACCCGTTTCATCTCCGACCGGCTGTTCGAGAAGCAGGAGGAGCGCATCCTGCCGAACCTGGTGGGCATCCTGCTGGTCGTTACCGTGTCGTCGGGAGTACTAGGCTTCGCCCTGCTGAGCGTGCTGTTCGACCAACCGTTCCTCTACCGGTTGCTGATGCTGGCCAACTTCGTGGTGCTCTGCAACCTGTGGCTGACGATCGTTTTCCTGTCTGGAATGAAGGCCTACAACCGCATCTTGCTAGTGATGGTGGCAGGCTATTCGCTGATGGTGCTGTGTTCGTTCCTGCTACGGTTCCTCAAGCTCGAAGGATTGCTGATGGGCTTGCTGATAGGGCACGCCAGCCTGTTCTTCATGTTCCTGTTCGACATATTGCGGGAATACCCGGCCAAACAATTGGTGGCTTTCGATTTTCTGAAACGCAAGCAGGTATTTATCAGCCTGTTGCTGACCGGTCTTTGCTACAACCTCGGTATCTGGATCGACAAGATTCTGTTCTGGTTCAATCCCAGCACTTCCAATCAAGTCATCGGGCCACTGCGGGCTTCGATGCTTTATGACCTGCCGATCTTCCTGGCCTATCTGGCGATTATCCCTGGCATGGCGGTATTTCTGGTGCGCATCGAAACGGACTTTGCCGAGTGGTATGACCGCGTCTATTCGGCCATTCGCGGTGGCGAGACCTTGCAGCATATCGGCCAGCTCAAACACCAGATGATCCTTTCCGTGCGCCAAGGGTTGCTGGAAATCTGCAAGGTTCAGGGGCTGACTGTCGTGTTGCTGTTCCTGATCGCCCCGCAGTTGCTGGCATGGTTGGGTATGTCCGCCTATTACCTGCCGCTGTTTTACGTTGACCTGATCGGCGTCAGCATCCAGGTCGTGTTCATGGCGTTGTTGAACGTCTTCTTCTATCTCGACAAGCGCAGCATCGTCCTGGAGTTGTGCCTGATCTTCGTTCTGCTCAATGCCGCGCTGACCATGGCCAGCCAGCAGCTGGGACCGAGTTTCTTCGGCTACGGCTTCACTCTCTCAGTACTGGCTTGCGTGCTGCTTGGGCTGGTTCGTCTATCCAGTTCGCTGGATGATCTTGAGTACGAAACCTTCATGCTTGGCCGCTGAGCTGGGTTTTGGTTACTCAGTCGCTGCCTGCGGCCAGCCACTCCGGTATCCGCCGCTCCAGGTAGTAGCGCGGCTTGGTCGGTGAGCCTTCGACGAAGCCGACATGTCCGCCGCTGCGGTGCAGCTCCAGCGTTGTGGTCGATGAAAGTTCAGCCGGTTCGGGCACGCTGTGGCGAAACACGAAGGGGTCGTCTTCCGCCTGGATCAGTAGCGTCGGGATGCGGATATCCGGCAAAAAATAGCGGCTCGACGCACGGCGGTAGTAGTCGCTGGCATCGGTGTAGCCATGCAGCGGGGCGGTGAAGCGGCCGTCGAAATCCCAAAAGGTGCGCAGGCCTTTCAGCGAGCCGAGCCGTTCCAGGGCGGACAGATGATCCGCGGCACCCAGCTGGGTGAATAAGCGTTGCTTGTCCTTCACATAGCCCACCATCTCGCGCATGAAGTGCGCCTGGTATACGCGCGAAAAGCCCAGACCGATGCGGTCGGCGCACTGATCCAGCCGGAACGGTACGGAGACCGCCACGGCCTTCTGCAAGGGTGCGCTGTTGCCCGTCTCGCCGAGATATTTGAGCAGCACGTTGCCACCCAGCGAGTAGCCCACCGCGTACAGAGGCGCCAGCGGATGGCTGGCGCGCAGATGCGAGATGACTTCGGCAAGATCATCGCTGGCACCGGAATGGTAGGCGCGCGGTAGCAGGTTCGGTTCGCCCGAGCAGCCGCGCCAGTTGATCGCCACGCTGGCCCAGTTTGTGGCGGCCAGTCGTTGTTGCAGGCCGAGCACGTAGTGCGAACTCGAAGAGCCGGTCAGCCCATGTAGAACCAGTACCAGTGGAGTCGCCGGATCGTGCGGGCCGTGCCAATCGAGATCGATGAAATCCCCGTCGGTGAGCCACAGGCGCTCGCGGCGGCGCGGCAGCGCAGGCGAGCGCCGGCAGAAGGGATTCCAGAGGGTCTGCAGGTGCCCGCCAGGTAGCCAGCAGGCCGGTGCGAAGGCCGGGCTCGTTTCAGGTTCGGCGGCGATGTCAGGAAAGGTCACGGACACTGAATGGCCCCGTTGCTGGTTACGGTACGGGTCGGTACCGCGGTTCTGGTTGGTTCACGTCTGGTTGCTGTGCTCATCACCTTGATGTCATCAAGCAGGCGAATGGCTACGACTCGCCGCTGCGCTCCCACAGCGCGTAGTGCACTTTGCCGGCCTGCTTCTCCCGGTGCAGCCGCCAGTTGCCGGGCAGGCCGAGGCTCGAAGGCACAGCTTCGCTTTCGGTATAGACCCAGGCGTGTTTGGCCAGCCAGCCGTTGGTTTCCAGCAATTGGCAGGCGGGTTGCAGCAGGTTCTTGTTGAATGGGGGGTCGAGAAAGACCAGATCGAAAGGCGTTGGTGTCTGGGTTTCCAGGTAGCGCAGGGCATCGCTTTGCAGCAATTGGCCCTGCCCACACTTGAGCGTGTCCAGATGCTTGCGCAGGCTGGCGATGGCGTTGGCGTTCACATCCAACGCCAGGGCCATGCTGGCGCCGCGGGAGAGCGCCTCCAGGTACAGCGCACCGCTACCGGTGAAAGGATCGAGCACGCGCGCACCGGACATATAAGGCGCGAGCCAGTTGAATAGTGTTTCGCGTACCCGGTCAGGTGTCGGTCGCAACCCTTCGGCGTCGGGAAAACTGAAGCGCCGGCTGCGCCATTCGCCCCCGATAATGCGTAGCTGCCCCTGACCACCATGAGCGGAAGGACGAATGGGTGGGTTGGCCATCAATGCTCCGGAACGCTGCTGGGTTGCTCAATGGGTTTTTCGCTCGGTGCCGGCAGCGGCTTTTGCTCGACTTGCGGGCCCGCAGTGACGATCACGAAGCCGTCCGCGCTGAGGTGCTTGCTCATCGCGGTCCTGACATCTTCGACCGACAGTGCCTGGACCTGTTGCATGAAATCTTCGAGGTAGGTCAGCGGCAAATCATAGAAGCCGATGCTGCCCAGCTGGCCAACGATATCGGCATTGCTGGCGGTGGATAGGGGAAAGCTACCAGCGGTTTCGCGCTTGCTGCGTTCGAGTTCGGCCTTCGTCGGGCCTTGTTCAAGGAACTCGGCGACCAGGCGTTGCACCAGCCCGAGAGTCGCTTCGGAGAGTTCGGCGCGGGTCTGCAGATTGATCATGAACGGGCCCTTGGTCTGCATCGGACTGAAGCCCGAATACACGCCATAGGTCAGCCCGCGCTTCTCCCGGACTTCTTCCATCAAGCGGGTGCCGAAGCCGCCACCGCCCAGGATCTGGTTGCCCAGGTAGAGCGCGGCGTAGTCCGGGTGCCCGCGGGGGATGCCCAGTTGCGCGAGTAGCAGGTGGGTCTGGTTGGAAGGAAAGTCGATGTGGTGCTTGCCGGCAGTGGGCTCGTTCGGCACGGGTGGTGGTGGCAGTGCCGGCCCTTGCGGCAGCGCACTGGAAACCTGAGCGGCGATGGCTTCGGCTTCCTCGCGGCTGAGATCGCCGACCAGGGCAATCACGGCATTGCCAGCGGTGTAGGCCTTGGCATGAAATCCGCGCAGCTGCTCGGCAGTGATGCCGGGGATCGATTCCGGTGTGCCTTCGCTGGGGTGTGCGTAGGGATGGTCCTGGTAGAGTTGCTCGAACAGTTCGAGGCTTGCCAGCTTGCCGGGGTTTTGCTTCTGGAATTCGAAGCCGGCGAGTACCTGGTTCTTGATCCGCTGCAGCGATTCCGCCGGGAAAGTCGGTTGGCCCAGCACCTGGCTGAACAGTTGCAACGCCGGCTCTCGTTTGTCCGCCGTGCTGAGACTGCGCAGGCTGGCGATCGCCATGTCGCGGTAAGAACCATTGCCGAAGTCGGCGCCGAGCCCTTCGAAACCCTCGGCGATGGCGGTGACGTCCTTGCCTTCGATTCCTTCGTTGAGCATGGCGTTGGTGAGCATGGCCAGTCCCGGCACACCGCCGTCCTGGCTGCTGCCGGCGGCAAAGGTCAGGCGCAGGTCGAACATCGGGAGCTGATGGGCCTCGACGAACAGCACCTTGGCGCCGCCTTCGGTTTGCCAGCTCTGAATATCCAGCTCACGTCGCGGCAGAGGTTGGTCGCCAAGCTCGTCCAGCGATTCCAGCCGAGACTTATCCTCTTCGGCTGCCTTGGCGATGGCTTGTCCGGATTCTGCCGGCGTGGCAACTGTTTCTTCGGTCGGTACGGGAATCGATGCAGCGGTTTCGCCGGTTTTTCCATCGCAGGCGGCCAGCCCCAGGCAGGACACCAGCGCCAGGCCAAGCAGGCTGCGACGCACCAAGTTGCGATCAATCATCGCCGGTCTCCTCGGGCAGAACATGGGCAACGCTCAGGCGCGAGCGGGTGAAATAAGTGCGGGCGGCTTGCTGGATGTCTTCTGGAGTCACCGCCTCCAGGGCGCTGAGTTCATCGTCCATCAGTCGCCAGGACAGTCCCACGGTTTCCAGCTGGCCGATGGTGGTGGCCTGTTGTGTGATCGAGTCACGTTCGTAAACCAGGCCAGCGATAACCTGAGCGCGGACCCGTTCGAGTTCTTCTGCCGAGGGAGCAGTCTGCTTGAGCAGGTTGAGTTGCTGCCAGAGACCGTCCTCTACTTCTTCAAGGGTTCGGCCCTTCTGTATGTTGGGCGCCGCGCTGAGAACGAACAGGCTGTCGCCGCGAGCGTAGGCGTTGTACCAGGCCGAGGCGCTGGTCACCAGCTCCTGGCCGCGCTCGAGTTGCTGCGGCAGGCGCGCGCTGTAGCCACCATCGAGCAGCGCGCTGATCAGGCGCAGGGCGTGGATTTGCGTCGGATTCTCGCTCGTGGCGAGGCCGGGGGTATTGAAGGCCATGATCAGGCTGGGCACCTGCGTCTGCACATGTAACTGCAGGCGGCGCTCGCCTGGCTCATCCAGCTCCAGCGGGCGCTTGGCAATGGGCACCGGCTGCTTGTCGATAGGTCCGAAATAGCGCTCGGCCAGGCTACGGACTTCGTCCGGCGTGACATCACCGACCACCACCAGCGTAGCGTTGTTGGGTGCATACCAGGCTTTGTACCAGGCGCGCAGTTCCTCCACGGTCATGCGCTCAAGATCCGCCATCCAGCCAATCGTAGGCGTGTGGTAACCGCTGGCGGGGTAGGCCATGGCCTTGAAACGCTCGAAGGCCAGGGCGCTGGGTTTGTCGTCGGTGCGCAGCCGCCGTTCTTCTTTGATCACTTCGATCTCACGAGCGAATTCGTCGGCCGGCAGCTTGAGGCTCGCCAGGCGATCGGCCTCCAATTCGAAGGCAACGGCCAGACGATCACGTGCGAGCACCTGGTAATAAGCGGTGTAGTCGTCGCTGGTGAAGGCATTTTCCTCGGCACCCAGTTCACGCAGGATGCGCGACGCCTCGCCTGCTTCAAGCTTGCGGCTGCCCTTGAACATCATGTGTTCGAGCGCATGGGAAAGCCCGGTCTTTCCGGGCGACTCGTAGCTGGACCCGACCTTGTACCAGAGCTGGGATACCACCACCGGGGCGCGATGATCCTCGCGCACGATCACCTTGAGGCCGTTATCCAGAAAGAATTCGTGGGTGGGTTGGGTGTCGGCTGCGACGACCAATGGCAGGTACAGAGCGCCGAGTAACAGGGCTGCGGCGCGGCGTAGCATCAAGGGCATATTCAGGGGCTCGTTCAGGGATAAATCCCGCCGAGTGACGTCGGCAGGCGGGAGCACACAGGGCATGGTACTGGGGCGTCGGTGTCAGGGCAAAGCGGCGGAACGTTGGATATGCATCGCGCCGCGTGGCGGGTGGCTGCCCGCGCTTAGCGCAGGCGGTTGCGCAGTGCTAGGATAGCCCCCGTCTGGCCGGTGGCGTGGCCGCCGGCGTTCGCCCTCTTGAGAAAATCTTCTCCATGTTTGGTTCCAACGACGATAAGAAGGCGCCGGCCGAGGCTGGCGAAAAGAAAGGCTTGTTCGGCTGGTTGCGCAAGAAGCCGCAGACCCCGGCGGCTGAGCCGCCCGCTGCCGAGCCGCTGGAAGACAGCCAGCCGTTCGCCGACGAGGTCGATGCGATCCCGGCCGCTGAGCCGCGCCCGACAGATGCTCAGCCCGAGCCGGAAACCGAACCGGAGCTCAAACCGGAAGCAGTGCTCCAGGCTGAGCCCGAACCTGAGCCCATCCCAGAAGTCGTTCAGACCAAGGAAATTCCCGAGGCACCGGCGCTCGCCGAGATCGCCGTCGAGCCGGCACCTGTTACCACTGCCGAGCCGGCTGCCAAAATCGGTTTCTTTGCGCGGCTTAAGCAGGGCTTGTCGAAAACCAGCGCCAGTATCGGCGAGGGCATGGCCAGCCTGTTTCTCGGCAAGAAGGCCATCGACGACGATCTGCTGGATGAGTTGGAGACCCGCTTGCTGACAGCCGATGTCGGCGTCGAGGCAACCACGGCAATCATGCAGAACCTCGCGCGCCGGGTGTCGCGCAAGGAACTGGCCGACAGCGGCGCGCTGTACAAGGCGCTGCAGGAAGAGTTGGCCAGCCTGCTCAAGCCGGTCGAGCAGCCGCTGGTGATCGAAGCCGGCAAAAAGCCTTTCGTGATTCTGGTGGTCGGTGTCAACGGCGTCGGCAAGACCACCACCATCGGCAAGCTGGCAAAGAAGCTGCAGCTCGAGGGCAAAAAAGTCATGCTCGCTGCCGGCGACACCTTCCGGGCGGCCGCCGTGGAGCAACTACAGGTCTGGGGCGAGCGCAACAAGATCGCCGTGATCGCCCAGCACACCGGCGCGGATTCCGCTTCGGTGATCTTCGACGCCGTGCAGGCCGCCAAAGCCCGCGGCATCGATGTGCTGATTGCCGATACCGCCGGTCGTCTGCATACCAAGGACAACTTGATGGAAGAGCTGAAGAAGGTCCGTCGGGTCATCGGTAAGCTGGACGAGACGGCTCCGCATGAAGTGCTGCTGGTGCTCGACGCCGGCACTGGCCAGAACGCCATCAACCAGACCCGCCAGTTCAATCAGGCCGTGGAGCTCACCGGCCTGGCACTGACCAAGCTAGACGGTACGGCGAAGGGCGGGGTGATCTTCGCGCTGGCCAAGCAGTTCGGCACGCCGATCCGCTATATCGGTGTTGGCGAAGGCATCGATGATTTACGTACTTTCGAAGCGGACTCTTTCGTCAATGCGCTATTTGCCGAGAAAGGGGTGAGCGGGGGTAACGTCTCGTCATGATTCGATTCGAACAGGTCGGCAAGCGTTATCCCAACGGTCACACCGGATTGCACGAGCTGTCGTTCCATGTGCAGCGCGGAGAGTTTCTCTTCGTTACCGGCCACTCCGGCGCAGGCAAGAGCACCCTGCTGCGTCTGCTGCTGGCGATGGAGCGCCCCACCAGCGGCAAGCTGCTACTGGCCGGGCAGGACCTGTCGCGGATTAGCAATGCGCAGATCCCGTTCCTGCGCCGGCAGATCGGCGTGGTATTCCAGAATCATCAGCTGCTGTTCGATCGCACCGTATTCGACAATGCCGCGCTGCCTTTGCAGATACTGGGGCTGAACAAGCGCGAGATCGGTCAGCGAGTCATGACCGCGC
The DNA here is from genome assembly GCF_024448715.1 of Stutzerimonas stutzeri. GTDB lineage: Bacteria > Pseudomonadota > Gammaproteobacteria > Pseudomonadales > Pseudomonadaceae > Stutzerimonas > Stutzerimonas stutzeri_AR. Next base: position 550,360 of record NZ_JAMOHZ010000002.1, on the reverse strand, counting down.
TGGAGCGGGTGAGCCTCAAGGACAAGGCGTTGCAGTACCCCTCGGATCTTTCCACTGGCCAGCAGCAGCGCGTCGGCATCGCCCGCGCAGTGGTGCATCGGCCGGCTCTGCTGCTCGCCGACGAACCAACTGGCAACCTCGATCCGCGACTGGCCGCTGAAATCATGGGTGTTTTCGAAGATATCAATCGCCTCGGTACCACCGTGCTGATCGCCAGTCACGACCTGGCGCTGATCGCCCGCATGCGTCATCGCATGCTCACCCTGCAGCGTGGTCGCCTGATTGGCGACGGGGAGGCGGCACGATGAGCGCACCCGAGAATAATCCGAACCCGGCCGAGCGCGCGGGTGGCGTGCGGAACAAGCCTGAGCAGCCCAGAAGCGACGAGCCGGATTTCAAGACGCTGTTTCACGCCTGGCTGGAAAGCCACCGTGCCAGCATGGTCGATAGTGTTGGCAGGCTGATCAAACAACCGATCGGCAGCTTCTTCACCTGTCTGGTCATGGCCGTCGCGCTGAGTTTGCCGATGGGCCTGGCGCTGCTGCTGGACAACGTCGAGCGGCTCGGTGGGTCCTGGCAGCGTGCGGCGCAGATTTCACTGTTCATGCAGTTGGATGTGGATGCGCAGGAGGGCCAGGCGCTTCGCGAGCAGATCCTGGCGATGCCGGATGTGTCGGAAGCTGACTGGATCAGTCGCGAGGAGGCGCTGGAAGAGTTTCAACAGCTATCGGGACTGGGCGAGGCGCTGCGCGAGCTGCCAGAAAACCCCTTGCCCGGAGTGATCTTGGTGACGCCCAGCGAGGTCGACCGAGACAACCTCGAAGCCTTGCGCCAGCGCCTGGCCGAGTTGCCCGGCGTGGAGCAGGCGCAGCTCGACCTGCTGTGGGTCGAGCGGCTGACGGCGATTCTGAAACTCGGCGATCGCTTCGTCTTCGGCCTCAGCCTGCTGCTTATCGCGACGTTATTGCTGGTGATCGGCAACACCATTCGTCTGCACATTGAGAACCGCCGTACCGAGATCGAAGTGGTCAAGCTGGTCGGTGGAACCGATGGCTACGTACGGCGACCGTTTCTTTATATGGGAGCCCTGTACGGTCTGGGTGCCGGACTGATCGCCTGGTCGCTGCTGGCTTACGGGCTGGGCTGGTTGAACGAGGCGGTGACTGGCTTGGCCGGCCTGTATGGCAGTGACTTCGGTCTGGCCGGGGTGCCGGTCGGAGATGGCCTATCGCTGGTTCTCGGTGCCTTGCTGCTGGGCTATATCGGCGCCTGGCTGGCTGTTGCGCGGCATTTGAGTGAGCTTGCGCCGCGATGATAACTCATTGATATTTAAGTAATTTAATAGGTGTAAGGGAATTTTACCCCAAGCTTGCAGTCTCACCCGGCAATGCTAAACTGCTGCAGCTTCATTATCGGAGGACCTGCATGACAACTTCTCTGCAACCTGTTCAAGCCCTGGTCCCGGGAGGCAATCTCGAGGCCTACGTGCAGACGGTCAACAGCATTCCGCTGCTGACGGTCGAGCAGGAACGCGAGCTGGCTGAGCGCCTGTTCTACAAACAGGATCTCGAGGCCGCTCGCCAGATGGTGCTTGCCCACCTGCGTTTCGTCGTACACATCGCCCGCAGCTATTCCGGTTATGGTCTGGCCCAGTCCGACCTGATCCAGGAAGGTAACGTCGGCCTGATGAAGGCTGTCAAGCGCTTCAACCCCGAGATGGGTGTGCGCCTGGTGTCTTTTGCGGTGCACTGGATCAAAGCCGAAATCCACGAATTCATTCTTCGCAACTGGCGCATCGTCAAGGTCGCCACGACCAAGGCGCAGCGCAAGCTGTTCTTCAATCTGCGCAGCCAGAAGAAACGCCTGGCCTGGCTGAACAACGACGAAGTCGAGCGGGTTGCCGACAGCCTCGGCGTTGAAGCCCGTGAAGTGCGCGAGATGGAGAGCCGTCTGACGGGGCACGACATGGCGTTCGATCCGTCGGCCGACGCCGATGACGACAGTGCCTTCCAGTCGCCTGCGCATTATCTGGAGGATCATCGCTACGATCCGGCGCGGCAACTCGAGGATGCCGACTGGAGCGACAATTCCAATTCCAGCCTGCACGAGGCGCTGGAAACGCTGGACGAGCGTAGCCGGGATATCCTTCAACAGCGTTGGCTGAGTGACAACAAGGCGACTCTGCATGACCTCGCCGCCAAATATGGGGTCTCTGCAGAGCGTATTCGCCAGTTGGAAAAGAATGCCATGAACAAGCTCAAGGGCTCGATTCAGGCCTGATTTTCCAGAGCCTAAGAGGGCGCTACAGGTTTTGCCTGTAGCGCCTTTTTTATACCTGTCAGGTCACGCCCTTGTCGGCAGCCCGCGTTCCGGCGGTTCAAGGAATGGACCGGGAGTTTTCCAGGGTATCGGTGAGTGCGATCAGCAGCTGCGCCGCGCTGATGGGTTTATGTAGCCAGGTGATGCTGGTATCGCTGTCGTTCTGCTCGAACTGGCTAGCGGCTGATATCACGATAATCGGTAATGCTTGCGTGTCGGGATTGCGGCGTACCTCGTCGATCAGCTCTTGCCCGCTGCCGTCGGGCAAATGCAGATCGAGTGTCATCGCCTCGTAGCGGACGCTGGCGAGCTTGCCCCGCGCGGCATGCAGGCTCTGCGCGCGATCGACCGAGTAGCCGGCATCGCGCAGCATCAGGTGCAGCAAGCGGCCAGTATCCGGCTCGTCTTCGACAACCAGTAGCCGTAGCTGGCCCTGGTCGGTCGCAGAGCCGGATGATTCAATTATCGGCAGTTCGCACCAGAACGTCGTGCCTTGACCCTCTGCTGTATCGAAGCCGACCCGCCCGCCCATTCGCTCGATGAACTCCTTGGTGATCGCCAATCCCAGGCCGGTACCGCCTTTCTGACGGCTGTCCGAGGCATCTGCCTGAGCGAATTTTTCGAATACCCGCGCCTGGAAGCCTTGGGGAATACCTGGGCCTTGGTCGGTAACGTTGATGCGCACATGGCCTGCATCGGGCAGACTGCAGTGCAATGTTACTTCACCACCTTCCGGGGTGTACTTGATGGCATTGGAGAGGAAATTGCTCAGCACCTGCTGCAGGCGCAGACCATCGACCCAAACGCTGACTGCGGCAGAGTTACGCAGTAGGCAGTTCACGCCGAGATGGCTGGCGAAGGCTTGGTTGCTTGCCAGCGCCTCGTCCAGCAGTCGGCTGAGCGAATGTTCGCGCATATCGAAGGACATCTTGCCCGCCGCGATTTTTTCCATGTCCAGCAGGTCATTGATCAGATAACCCAGGCGCAGGCTGTTGCGATGAGCAATTTCCAGCATCTGCCGCATGGGTGGTGGCACCTCGCCCAGCGCGCCACCGGTAACCAGGCCCAGGGCACCACTGATCGAGGTCAGCGGCGTGCGCAATTCATGGCTAACGGTTGAGACGAATTCGTCTTTCATCTGCTCGATGCGCTTGTGCTCGGTCAGGTCCATGCTGGTGCCGCTGATGCGCAGCGGCTGACCATTCCGATCGCGCTGGATGTAGCCGCGGATCAGAGCTGGTATCACCTTTCCGCTTTTATGCTGGAAGCGTAGTTCGGTGGTGAAATGATCGACCGTCGAGAGCATGGTATGCGCCAACTGCCTTTTGGCCTGAGGCAGGTCGTCGGGCACCAGAACCTGTTCCCATAGTTTCAGATCCGACTGCAGCTCGCCGGGGCGGTAGCCGAGCATGTGCCAGGCGCGCGGCGATGCGTAGAAGGTTGCGGCGTCGAGGTTCAGATCCCAAAGGCCGTCGTTACTGCCTTTCAGCGCAAGACTCAAACGCTCCTCACTGAGCTGAAGGGCGCGTTTGTTCTCCCGGATATGCTCGGTCATCTGCTGCGCCAGCGCCTCGGCGCGGCTACGCCTTAGCGAGAGCGATGAGGTCAGGAAGAACAGCAGCAGGCTCAGGCCAATACCAAGGCCGATGACCAGCTCGTTGTTGACATGAAAGAAGCGATCATACTCCGGCAGGCTCTCCAGCCGCAGGGTCCATATCTGCCCGTAGAGGTCGAGCCGTGCGACTTCGCTGTGCCGGGCAGATTCGGCACGTGGCAGCTCACGACTGGCGAAGATGAGATGCTCTGGCCGTTCCTGGTCGCCGGCATAAATGTGCAAGCTGAGGTTCGGGTCGGTGGCTCCGAGAATTCCACGCATTAGATCGTCCATCCGATAGGGGCTATAGACGAAGCCTCGGAGCGCCTGCAGACGCTGTTGTGGCGAGTCGGTCGGCGCGCCAGGTTGGTACAGCGGCACATACATCAGTACGCCGGCCTGCACCGTTCCGTGGGTTTCCTGTCGGAGCGTGACCTTGCCGGTAATGCGGGTCTGCCCTGACTCGGCTGCTTGCAGCATGGCTTTCCGGCGCACCGGTTCGGCGAACATGTCATAGCCGAAAGCGGCGAGGTTGCGTTCACGGAACGGCTCAAGGTAGACGATGGGCGTATAGAGCGCGCGATCCCTATCGAGTGGATGAACGTCGTAATCTGCGAATCCTTCGCCGCGGACGCTCTGGATGTGGGCCGCAAGACCTTCGGGGCGTACGGCCTTGGCGAATCCGACTCCCTGAATTCCGGGGTAGCGCTCGGCCAGTTGCAGACGCTCGTTATAGGCGCGCCACTGTTCACGCGAGACCTCACCGCTGACGTCGAACAATCCTGTTGCGCCAAGTAAAACCTGCTCATGGTTGATCATGCGCTTGCCGATGGCTTCGGTGGTTTTTTCTACCAGAAACTCGAATTGCTGGCCTGCGGCGCGATCTTCCTTCAGCTCCAGTTGCTTAAGGATGATCAACTGCACCAGCAATGTGAAAGCCAGGACGAGCCAGGCGATGCTGTTACGCCAGTTGAAGAGTTGCCGCACCTTGTTTAGGGGTGCGCTGTGTTCGGTCACGGTTTCGCTCATGCTTTCGCTGCCATGCGTTCAGTGGCGAATGGGCGAGAAATTACGGCATTGGTCCGTCTGCCCCGGCGGCCTTTCTGCGTGCGGGGGAAGTGCCGCGCATCTCGCAACATGTGAGTTTCAGCTTACTCGTTGAGATGGCTTACTGCCATAACGCTCCGTCAGGCCGCGCCGGTATCGCTGGCGTCGCTCAGTTTCGTCTGGCTGTGGATTTCCGCATGCTGTTCAGATAATGGCTACCGCCCAGCTGCCGTACCTGCTGGCGAATCCAGGCGGCGCGGTGGCGAACATGCGGGCCAGGCCGGCCGGCATTCCACTCGCGCGGATTGGGCAGCACGGCGGCTAGCTGGCTGGCCTGAGCGGCTGAAAGATAGGGCGCGCCGACACTGAAATGATGCCGCGCCGCCGCCTCTGCGCCGAAAATTCCGCTGCCCCATTCGACACTGTTCAGGTAGACCTCAAGGATGCGTTGTTTCGGCCACAGGAGCTCGATCCAGCCAGTGAACCAGACCTCGAGCCCTTTTCGCACCCAACTGCGCCCGGACCAGAGAAACAGGTTCTTCGCCACTTGTTGGCTCAGGGTACTGGCGCCCCGCAGCGAGCCACCGCGTTCGTTATGGGCTAACGCGGCGCGAATGGCAGCGATATCGAAGCCCCAATGGTCGGCAAATTTTTGATCTTCGGCGGCAATGACCGACATTTTCAGGTTGTCTGGCAATTCCTTCCATGGTCGCCAGGTGCGCTGAAGGTCGATGCTTTCGCCGCTGCTCCAGGATTCCAATTTGCGCTCGACCATAAGTGCGGTGAAGGGCGGCGGAACCCAGCGCAGCACCAATACCAGCAGCACGGAAAGCGCGGCCAGCCATAGCAGCAATTTAGAAAGGCGACGCAGCAGGGCTCGGAACATGGGTCGTGGTCGCAGCCAGGGAGAACGGGCATTATAACGGCGCTCAAACTCCCTGACCGGACACTACCGAATGATTCGTTCCTTTCTTCTGCTTGCCGCATTTTTCGGGCTGACCGGCGTTGCTCTGGGCGCCTTCGCCGCCCATGGCCTGAAAAGCCGCCTCGGCGCCGACTATCTCGCGGTGTTTCAAACGGGCGTGCAGTATCAGTTGATCCATGCGCTGGCGCTGTTTGGTGTGGCCCTGCTCGCACTGCACGCGCCGAGCCGTCTGCTGGTTGCGGCAGGTTGCCTATTCGCGCTGGGCGTCCTGCTGTTCTCTGGCAGTCTTTACCTGCTCACCCTGACGGGTGTGGGCAAGCTCGGCATCATCACCCCAATCGGCGGCACGGCTTTTCTGGCGGGCTGGATCTGTCTGATGTTAGCGGCGTGGAATCTTCGAGGCTGACCACAGCGACGCCGGCGATACACGGATGAATGGCGACGCTCGCCGCCTTGGTGGTCCGGGTTGATCGGGCTAGAATGCTGACCCCTTCGCAATGGTGGCGATCACTATGCACATTCAGTTGAACGGCGAGCGCTATGAGCTCCCTGACGGTCAGTCGGTGGCCGATCTGCTGCAACGCCTGGAACTGACTGGGCGCCGGCTGGCGGTCGAACTTAACCGCGACATCGTTCCACGCAGCCAACATGCCTTGACCGTGCTGGTCGAAGGCGACCAGATCGAAGTCGTGCATGCCATTGGTGGTGGTTAGCGGTCTACGCCGCATCGCATATTTTTTCCGGATGCCGCTCCGTGCGGCGGCGTACTTCTCGCTTTATAACGTCTGAACAGGATGGTCCCATGAGCCCAGTTCCGCACGACAAACCCTTTACACTCGCTGGCCGCACTTATCAGTCGCGTCTGCTGGTGGGCACTGGCAAGTACAAGGATCTCGAAGAAACCCGCACGGCGATCGAAGCCTCGGGCGCCGAGATCGTCACCGTAGCCGTGCGCCGCACCAATATCGGTCAAAATCCGGGCGAGCCGAATCTGCTCGACGTCATCTCGCCGGACCGCTACACCATTCTCCCTAATACCGCCGGCTGCTATGACGCCGACGAGGCCGTCCGTACCTGTCGTCTCGCCCGCGAGCTGCTCGACGGGCACAAGTTGGTCAAGCTGGAAGTGCTGGCCGACCAGAAAACCCTATTTCCCAACGTGATCGAAACCCTCAAGGCCGCTGAAGTGCTGGTCAAGGACGGTTTCGATGTGATGGTCTACACCAGCGATGATCCGATCATCGCGCGCCAGCTGGCCGACATGGGTTGTATCGCGGTGATGCCGCTGGCCGGTTTGATCGGCACCGGCTTGGGCATCTGTAATCCTTACAACCTGCGCATCATCCTTGAAGAAGCCAAGGTGCCAGTGCTCGTCGACGCGGGTGTGGGCACGGCGTCCGACGCGACCATCGCGATGGAGCTGGGCTGTGAGGCGGTGCTGATGAACAGCGCCATCGCCCACGCGCAGAATCCGGTGTTGATGGCCGAGGCCATGAAGTACGCCATCGATGCTGGACGTCTAGCCTATCTGGCGGGGCGTATGCCGAAGAAACTCTATGCCAGCGCCTCTTCGCCTCTGGAAGGCCTGATCCGCTAATTTCTCCCTTCCTAGCCGCGCGCTCATCCAATCGCGCGGCTGGTCATTGTTATTTTGCAGGTTCGTTCATGAGTGACACTTCCATCCCGGCCGATGGCCAACGGCGCATGCGCACCATCAAAAGTTTCGTGATGCGTGTAGGACGCATGACCGAAGGTCAGCAGCGCGGCCTGGATCAAGGCTGGCCGCGGTTCGGCCTCGAATTGAGTGATGGCCTGCGCGACTTCGACCAGGTGTTTGGCCGGCAGGCGCCGCGGACATTCGAAATCGGCTTCGGTATGGGTCATTCCACATTGGAAATGGCCGCGGCAGCGCCTGAGCAGGATTTCATCGGCGTGGAAGTGCATTCGCCAGGAGTGGGTGCGCTGCTGAGCGGACTTCTGTCACAAAATCTCGATAACGTGCGGGTCTACAGTTGCGATGCGCTTGAAGTGCTGCGTGAATGCGTCCCCGACGCCAGCCTGGACCGGGTCTTGCTGTTTTTCCCCGACCCCTGGCACAAAAGTCGCCACCACAAGCGGCGCATCGTCCAGCCGGCATTCGCCGAACTGGTGCGACAGAAACTGAAAATTGGTGGTGTGCTGCATATGGCGACCGATTGGGAGCCCTATGCCGAGTACATGCTCGACGTCATGAGCGTCGCGCCTGGTTATCGCAACCAGGCTGCAAGCGGGCAGTACATTGAACGTCCGCAGGAGCGCCCGACGACCAAGTTCGAGCGCCGCGGTGAGCGCCTGGGCCACGGGGTCTGGGATCTGAAGTTCGAACGCATCGACTGACTAGCAAGCGTGGGTGCCATAGCTGCGCCCGCTAGAGCCGTTTCACGCGGCCCAAGGAAGATCTGAAAACAACGAATGCCAGGACGGCACAACCTCCCCAACGCCTCAAGAGAGCCCTGCCTGCTGGCAGCGGTCGTTACGTGCGGCGTGCCCGTTGCGCTGCAAAGGAGCAAAAATGTTTAGAAAGTTTGGAATTCTGCTACTGGCGGCCTGCGCCAGTCAGGCACAGGCCAAGGTGGATGAAACCCAGGCTGCGCGCCTGGGGCAGGACCTGACCCCGCTGGGGGCCGAGCGGTCGGCCAACGCCAGCGGTAGCATCCCGGCCTGGACTGGTGGGGTACAGCCGCCGGCCAGCTACTCGGTCGGAATGCATCATCCGGACCCGTACGCGGCCGATCCGGTGCTTTATCGGGTCGACAGCAGCAATGTCGCGCAATACGCCGCGCTCCTGCCCGAAGGCCTGCGGGCGCTGATCGAGCGGCATTCGGACTTTCATCTACGCGTATTTCCGTCACGCCGCAGCGCCGCGGCCCCACAGCGCATCTATGACGAGACGCGCACCAACGCCGTGTCTGCCGAACTGATTGCCAACGGCAACGGAATCAAGGGCGCTGTCGCCGGCATTCCGTTTCCGCTACCGCAAGACGGCATGGAAGTGATCTGGAACCACATCCTTCATTACAAGGGTGAGCAGACCCACATGATCAACAACCAGGCCGTGGTGATCAACGGCAGGGCCAACCTGATCAAGCGGGACCGGCATATCTATTACGTCTACAACCGTGAGGGAATGGACAAAGCGCAGCTGGACAACACCCTTCTTTATTACAAGTACCGGGTCACCGCACCGGCGAAGCTCTCCGGCACCTCGCTGGTCGTGCAGGACCCCATGGATCAGGTGCTGGCGATCCGCAAGGCTTGGCGCTACAGCCCGAGCGACCGACGTGTGAGGCGTTTGCCTTCGCTGGCCTACGACTCGCTGCAGCCGGACACCAGCGGGCTGGCCACGGCTGACGTGGTCGACTCCTTCAATGGCGCCCCGGATCGCTATGAATGGAAGCTGGTCGGCAAGCGCGAAATGCTGGTGCCCTACAACAGCTACGCGGTTCATCAGCAGGGCATCCCTTACGAATCGATCGTCGGCCCACGCACGCTGAACCCCGAACTGCTGCGCTATGAACAGCATCGCGTCTGGATCGTCGAGGCTACGCTGCGCAAGGGCTTCAGCCATCCTTACGACATGCGCCGGTTCTACATTGACGAAGACAGCTGGCAGATTCTGGCGGTCGATCTGTACGACGAGAACAACGAGCTGATCGGCCTGCAGGAAAGCCATCCGATCAGCTATTACGAGGTGCCAATGTTTGGCAGCACGCTAGAGACGCTGTACCACCTGAAGGATGACAACTATTTCGTCGACGGACTCGACAACAACGAGCCGATGTACGACTTCAACGCCAAAATGGGGCCACGAGACTTCTCGCCGGCAGCGCTACGTCGGGGCGCCAACTAAGCGATTGGTGCATGCCAAAAGAAAACCGCCTGTTCACAGACTGTTCAGGCGGTTTTTTTATGTCAGGGGTGCGGTCAGTTGCGGTCGGCGACCACGCCAATGATAAACAGCACCAACAGCAGCACCGGTGCAAGGGTGTAGTTGTTGAACTGAGCCAGGCCTTTGGCTAGCCAAGGGCTGAGATAGATGATCCCGAGGCCGTAGACCAGTGCGCAGAACACCACGAAGGCCAGCGTGCGCAGAACGAAGTTCAGTCCGCCAATGTTCTTCTGTACCCAGGCGTTCAGCGCCGGGCCGAATAGCACGAAGAGCGTGGCCATGATTGCCAGGGAAATGTCGAACAGGTGGTGACGGCTCCAGCGCGACAGGGTGGCGATGAGGTCGAGTACAAGATCCATGCAGGGTCCTTAGGGCAGGAAAAGTTGCAGCAGGTCGTTCAGAAACAACTGGCCTTTGGCTGTGGCGACCAGTCGTTCCGGATCGCTTGCCAACAGGCCTCGGGCTTCGGCTTTGCGCCGGGCTTCGGCTAGCAAATCCAGCGGCAGACCGGTGCGCTGAGTGAACAACAGCGTAGGGACACCGTCAGTGAGGCGCAGCACATTCATCAGGAATTCGAACGGTAATTCGTTCTGCTGGAGGCGTTTGTCGCCAGCACGAAAGCGCTTTGCCGGATCGAGATAATCCCGGGGCAGGCGAGTCTTCCAGTTGCGCCGAATCTGCCCGTCGGGCCGGGTCGACTTGCCGTGCGCCCCAGCGCCGAGGCCGAGGAAATCGCCGAAGGTCCAGTAGTTCAGGTTGTGCCGCGCCTGGCGTCCGGGTTGTGCGTAGGCGGACGTCTCATACTGACCGTAGCCGTGCCCCGCCAGTAATGCCTGGCCGGCTTCCTGAATATCCCATAGCGTTTCGTCTTCTGGCAGCTTGGGTGGTTTGCTCCAGAACTCGGTGTTCGGCTCGACGGTGAGCTGGTACCAGGACAGGTGCGTCGGTTGCTGTGCAATGGCAATGCGCAAATCGCTCAGCGCATCGTCCAGGCTCTGCTCAGGCAGCCCGTGCATCAGGTCGAGGTTGAAATTATCGAAGCCGGCTGCGCGCGCCATATCCGCGGCACGAATGGCTTCGTCGCCGTCGTGGATGCGGCCCAGCGCTTTTAGCTTGGCGGCTTGAAAGCTTTGGACGCCAATCGACAGACGATTGATTCCGAGGCTGCGGTAGTCGCGGAATTTCGTCTGTTCGAAGGTGCCTGGGTTGGCCTCCAGGGTAATCTCGATTCCGTCGGCAAATCCTACCCGCTGCTCCAGCCCATCGAGAATCCGGCCCAGTACCTCGGCGGAAAACAGGCTCGGGGTGCCGCCGCCGAAGAAGATCGAGGTAAGCCTGCGGCCCTGCACCTGATCCAGTTCGCATTCAAGATCGGCGAGCAGCGCAGCGATATAGGCGTCTTCAGGCAGCTCCGGGCCAGCGGCGTGTGAGTTGAAGTCGCAGTACGGGCACTTGCGCACGCACCAGGGGATATGGATGTAGGCCGCTAGAGGCGGCAGCTCGATCGCTTGTGCCTGGTCTTCGCTGGACGCTAGAGGCTGAACGAGGGTGTCGCTTTTTCGTCCAGCATTCAGCCTTGGGTCTTTAGCGGTTTTCAAGCGATCCCCAACCGCGCTTTCAGCAACCTCATGGCCCGGGCGCGGTGGCTGAGCTGGTTTTTGTCCGACGGAACCATCTCGGCGCTGGAGCAGTCGCGCTCCGGTACCCAGAACAGCGGGTCGTAGCCGAAGCCATGTTCACCCTGGGCCGCATGGAGAATACGGCCATGCCACAGGCCTTCGCAGATGATCGGCAACGGGTCGTCGGCATGTCGGAGCAGCGCGAGTGCACAGACGAACTGAGCGCCACGCTCTGCATCCGGCACGTTTTTCAGTGCATCCAGCAGCTTGGCGTTGTTCGCCGCATCGCCCTGGCCGTTTGCGTAGCGCGCCGAGTAAATGCCCGGCGCGCCGCCGAGGTGGTCCACGGCTAGTCCCGAATCGTCGGCGAGCGCCGGCAATCCGGATATTCGCGTCGCGTTTCGCGCCTTGAGAATGGCGTTCTCGACGAAGGACAGACCGGTTTCTTCCGGCTCTACATCACTGAATTCGCCAATCGAGCGCACGTGCACCGCGTCGCCCAGCATGGCCTGTAGTTCCTTGAGCTTGCCGGCGTTATGACTGGCCAGCACCAGTTCTTTAAAAGGCATCATTCGTCCGGGAAGAATTCTTGGGTGAAGTCGAAGTTGATCGGGGCGGCGCCCGTCGGCTGAACGTTCAGGTTGAAGCGCAGCGTCTCGCGCGATTCGAACGGGAACTGAGCGAGGTAGTAGATGGCTTCGTCGCCTTCCTTGAGCTGCTTGAAGGTCAGTGGGTAATCCTGGCCCAGCAGGTTCTTCACCGTGCCGCTGACCTGCGCAGCCACTGGCTTGCCAGCCTTGAGCACCGAGACGTTGACCACGCCCTGGGCCTTGCTGCGCACCAGTCCGGCGGCAGCGGCGATGTCGGGCTGCAAGAAGCTCGAATTGAAGGCGATGTAATGCACGTCGTGTTGACCGACGCTGTGTTTGCGTTCGGCCAGCGCAGGCAAGGCGAACAGTAGGGTGAGCAGGTAGATCAGGCTGCGTTTCAAGAATAGTCCTCCATATGAAGCAGGTCAGCGGGCGGGCCCGGTGACGCGATAGATGCCGATTTCCCCAATCAGGTTGGGCCATATGCGGCTCGCCAAACCATGCTTGTGATGCCGGTCAACGGCGAGGCGTTCGAGTACGCGGGCACCGCGCTCCCGGCACAGCCTTTCGAAATCCTCGAAGGTACAGAAGTGAATATTTGGCGTGTTGTACCACGTGTAGGGGAGAAACTCTGACACCGGCATGCGGCCCTTGCTGGCCAGGTACCAGCGGCAACGCCAGTGACCGAAGTTAGGAAAAGTAATAATGCATTCGCGGCCGACTCGGAGCATTTCCTTGAGCAACTCATCGGGGTAATGAACCGCCTGCAGGGCCTGGGTCATGACCACCATGTCGAAGCTGTCGCTGGCGAAGTTGCCCAGGCCCTTGTCGAGGTCCTGCTCGATGACGTTGACGCCCTTTTCGATACAGGCCGCGATGTTGTCAGGATCGATTTCCAGGCCGTAGCCACTGACCTGCTTGTTGTCTCGCAGCCAGGCCAGCAAATCGCCGTTGCCGCAACCGAGGTCGAGCACACGGCTACCCGCCGGTATCCAGTCTTGGATGATTTCCAGATCGGCGCGCATGTGGGTTCCTTATACGGCGATGCGGTTCATGTAACCGCGAAAGGCTTGTAGATAGCGGGGGATCGGGATCAGGAACGCATCGTGGCCCTGGGGCGCGTCGACTTCCAGATAGCAGACGTTCTTGCGTGCCGCCATCAGCGCGTCGACGATCTCACGCGAGCGCTCCGGCGAGAAACGCCAATCAGTGGTGAAAGAGATCACGCAGAAATCCGCCTTGGCAGTCGACAAGGCTCTGGCCAGATCGTCGTCATAGGCCGCGGCCGGGTCGAAATAATCCAGTGCCTTGGTCATCAGCAGATAAGTATTCGCATCGAAGCGACTTGAAAATTCTTCGCCCTGATAACGCAGATAGCTCTCAACCTGGAATTCGACACTGTTGAAGTCGTAATTGAGCTTCTCGCTCTTCAGGCCTCGGCCGAACTTGGTACCCATGGCGTCATCGGAAAGATAGGTGATGTGCCCGACCATCCGTGCCAGCATCAGCCCACGCTTGGGAATCACGTTCTGCTCCTGAAAGTGACCGCCATGAAACTCCGGGTCGGACAAGATCGCCTGACGTGCCACTTCGTTGAAGGCAATGTTCTGCGCCGACAATTTGGGCGCCGAGGCGATGGCCACGCAGTGGCGGACGCGCTCAGGGTGGCTCATGGTCCATTGCATCGCCTGCATGCCGCCCAGGCTGCCGCCGACCACCGCCGCCCATTGCTCGATTCCTAGCACATCGGCTAGTCGCGCCTGGCTGTTGACCCAGTCTTCCACCGTGACCACCGGGAAGTCCGCGCCGTAAGGCTTGTCTGTCGCTGGATTGATACTGCTGGGGCCGGTCGAGCCGTTGCAGCCGCCGAGGTTGTTCAGGCTAACAACGAAGAAGCGGTTGGTGTCGATCGCTTTGCCCGGCCCGATGCAGCTGTCCCACCAGCCGGGTTTACGCTCGTCCAGGTCATGGAAACCGGCGGCATGGTGATGGCCGGACAGGGCATGGCAGATCAGCACGGCGTTGCTGCGCGCGGCGTTCAGTTCACCGTAGGTTTCATAGATCAACTGGTAGTCGTTGAGCGTGCGGCCGCAGGCGAGTGCCAGCGGCTCGGCGAAATGCGCGACCTTCGGACTCACCAGACCAACGGAATCGGCTGGAATAGCAGTGGGCATCGACCCTGAGCTCGTGCTGGAAGAAGGCGGCAAAGTCTAAAGGTTAGCGCGCGCCAATTCATCCTTAAATCGCAAGCCAGTCAGCCTACGCTGGCGCTGGTGAGGCTGACGACTTTGCCTTGGCGTCGGATCGGTGCCGGGCGGCGCAGCAGCCGTAGCATTTCGCCGGCCTGCGCCAGTTGCTCTTCCAGCTCAAGGCTGTAGCGCGCCAGCAGGCGGCCGCGCTGACTGCTTTGCTGGCTGTTCTGCGCCAGGCTCTTGAGGCGCAGCATGTGCGCTTCGAGCTGCTGTTTGTGCTCCAGCGAATGCTGCATTAGTGGCATCAGGGCTTCGCCGGCCCACTGTTCGGCTTCCTGACGCAGACGCTGGTGCATTCCGATCACTTCCTGCACCAAGGTGGCGAAGAAACGTCGGGTCAGGGTGCGCTGCTCTGTGAGCAAGGTCTTGAGCTGCAGACGGAACTGATCGGCCTTGTTCTGCAAGCCCTTCAACTCCTTCTGGTAGGGCGCAAGGCGGAACAGCGGCGAGTCCACGCCGTGCAAGGGGTTCTCTTCGTTGTGGCGCCGGTAAATCGCCGACACTATCTTGTTCGCCAGTGCCGCTTCATTCTCGAGCGCGCCCAGATCCTGCTCGACCGAGCGGAAGAAGTGCAGAATGCTGAGATTGATGCCCAGTGTCGTCAGGCTGCCAGTCAGGCTGCGACGCAGGCGTGTCAGGTGCTCATCCAGGCGTTCGGCACGCACCGTCCCACGTAATAGTTCGCCCTGGCGTTGCAGCAGGCGCTGGTTGGTTTTCAGCTGCAGCAGGCGCTTGTGGTGCTGATTGTGATCGTGGCGGGTGCGGGCGGTAAGCTCCACCAGCATTTGGCCGCTATCCTGACGATGGCTGTCGAGCAGCTCGCTTTGCTCGCGCACCTTGTTCAGGCGCTGGTTCAGGATGTGCTGACTGTTCTGCAAGAGCGCGATTACCTGACGCACCACTTGTTGTTCCAGAAGACGCTCTTTCTGCGCCAGGATGCGATCACAAAGCAGCTGCTCCAGTGCTGCCAGTTGGCTGCGTTCCAGCAGCGCCTGGTCGCCGCGGATCTTGGCCAGCAGCGCCTGTTTGGCCGACAGGGGAAGCACGTCTTCAACAGCGATGCCAAGCTGCTGTGCTGTGCTGGTCTGCATCTGTTGAATCGCGGCCTGGACGAATGCATCGCCTGAGACGTCATCCCAGAGCACGTCGATCTTGTTCAGCACGGCGAACAGACGGTTCCGGTTGCCATCGTCGAGCTGGCGGATGTGTTGTTGCCAAATATCCATGTCGCTGGCGCTAACGCCGGCATCGGCCGACAGTAGAAAAATTATCGCCTGGGCATTCGGCAGCATCGAAAGGGTGAGTTCCGGCTCGCTACCCAGCGCGTTGAGACCGGGTGTATCGAGGATGCGCAGGCCCTGACGCAACAGTGGGTGATCGAAGTTGACCATGGCATGCCGCCAGGCCGGCACCAGCACTTCGCCGCCGATATCCGAGCTCTCCAGTGAGTCGGGGTGAAAGCCGAGCTGAATGGCTTGCTCCGCCGGCATCGACTTGGTGGCGGCAACCTGAGTGAAGGCTTCGACCATGTTGTCCGGATTGCCCGGCTCCAGCGAAATGTTCCGCCAGAAATGTGGAGTGCGTTTGAGCTGAGCGATGCTGGTGTCTTCCAGACGCGATTCGATGGGTAGCAGGCGAATATAAGAGCGTTCCGCGCGCGGATCGAAGAATAGTTCGGTGGGGCACATGGTGGTGCGACCCGCCCGCGAGGGCAGAATGCGCTGGCCGTAGCTAGAAAAGAATAGGCTGTTGATCAGCTCGGTCTTGCCGCGTGAAAACTCGCCGACGAACGCCAGGGTAATGTGATCGGTGCGCAGCAACTTCAGCGCGCGTTCCAGTCTTGCATCGACCGCGTCGGAGGTCAGGCGGTTATGCGCTAGCCAGCTGCGGTAGCGGGTGATTTCACGAATCAGGTCGCGTTTCCAGGCGACATAGGCATCCACCTGCCGGTCGAGTCGTTCCATGATCGTGATGTTCCTGATAGGCGTAATCGGGCGATTATCCCAGTCGCCTTGTGTGGGTCAATCAAGCTGCTGTGAACTACCGCCCAAACGCTGCATGAGGCGAATGGGCGGTAGCAACTTTTAAATCAGCGAGCGCAGGATGTTGGGCATGTGGCTCATCATGGCCAGGTTGTTGATTACCAACATATCCAACAGCTTTATCGCGAGGAACGCGAAGATCGGTGATATATCCAGCCCGCCAAGATTAGGCAGCAGGCGGCGAAAGGGCGCTAGCGCCGGCTCGCATATTTGGCTGACCAACTGGGCGCCAGGATTGTGGCTGCCGGGCGCAACCCAAGACAGAATCACACTGATGATCAGCGCGTAGAAGAAAATGTTGAGGAACAGGCCGGTGACACCAATCATGGCCCAGACCAGCAGCTGTAGCGGATTGCCGATAGTGCCGTAAGCGATCATCAGGATCGCCGCCATCAGCAGTATCTGCACAATGATTGCCAGTACCAATGACGACAGGTCGAGCCCGCCGATGCTGGGAATCACCCGGCGCAACGGCCGTAGCAATGGGTGAGTGGCACGCACGATGAACTGACTCAGCGGGTTGTAGAAGTCGGCACGGACCAATTGCAGGATGAAGCGCAGCAGCACGATCAGCAGGTAAAGGCTGCCGAGCGTCTGGATGATCAGGATCAGGGCTTGCGAGAGTTGCGACATGAAGATTCCTTATTTGCCCAATTGTTCGGCGAGTTCGGCCGAGCGTTGCGCGGCTGCGTTTACCGCCTGTTGTACCAGGGTCTCGAAGCCGCCTGCCTGAAAGGCTTTGATCGCCGCTTCGGTGGTTCCGTTCGGTGACGTAACCCGGCGCCGTAGTTCCGCTGCTTCTAGATCATTCTCACAGGCCATCCGCGCCGCGCCCAGCGCGGTCTGCAACGTCAGTTGAGCGGCAGTGGCGCGCGGCAAACCGAGCTGTTCGCCAGCCGCCGTCATGGCTTCGATCATCAAAAAGAAATACGCCGGTCCACTGCCGGATACGGCGGTAACGGCGTCGATCAGGCTTTCCTCATCGAGCCACAGCGCCACGCCGACCGCCGACAGCAACTGCTCAGCCTGCTGCTTTTGCGTGTCGCTGACCTGGGCGTTGGCGTAGAGCCCGCTGACACCCTGACGCAGCAGTGAAGGCGTGTTCGGCATGCAGCGCACGATTGCCCGCGGCGCTTGCTCGCCCAGCCAGTACTGAAGGCTCGCGCAGTTGATGCCGGCAGCGATCGAAACGATCAGCTGATTCGACTGCAGGTGACCAGCCAGGTCCCGGCAGACCGTTTGCATTACCTGCGGTTTTATCGCCAGCACCACAACGTCGGCGTTGGCTATCGCCTGGCCGTTGTTGTCAAAGGTCTCGATTCCGTGGGTGGTTTCAAGCTCGGCGCGCTTGTCTGCACCGGGATCGCTGGCGCAGATGGACCTGGCT
The DNA here is from genome assembly GCF_024448715.1 of Stutzerimonas stutzeri. GTDB lineage: Bacteria > Pseudomonadota > Gammaproteobacteria > Pseudomonadales > Pseudomonadaceae > Stutzerimonas > Stutzerimonas stutzeri_AR. Next base: position 532,657 of record NZ_JAMOHZ010000002.1, on the reverse strand, counting down.
GGAATGCCTTGGGCTCGCAGCCCGCCGATCAGGCTCGCGGCCATATTGCCGCCGCCAATGAAGGCGATACGGGGAGTGCTCATGCGTGAGTTCCTTTAATCATGCGGAGGGGCGACCGTATCTGTCTGCGACGGATAAGCGCGGGCGCCGAACAGGGCAGTGCCGATGCGGACCCAGGTGGCACCTTCGGCGATGGCGGCCTCCAGGTCCTGGCTCATGCCCATGGAAAGTGTATCGAGACCGAGGCCGAGTTCGCTTTGCAACTGACGCAAGCGGGCGAACGCGGCGCGTTGCTCGGCGAGGTCTTCGGTCGGTTCGGGAATTGCCATCAGCCCGCGCAGCCGCAGACGAGGCAGCGTGGCAATTGCGCGGGCTAGCACGGGCACGTCCTGCGGCTCGCAGCCCGACTTGCTGGCCTCGCCGCTGACGTTGACCTGTAGACAGATGTTGAGTGCCGGCAATTCGGCAGGCCGCTGATCGGATAGGCGCTGGGCGATCTTCAGGCGATCAACTGAGTGAACCCAGTCGAAGTGCTCGGCGATCGACTTGGTCTTGTTCGACTGAATGGGGCCAATGAAATGCCAGACAAGAGGGAGGTTGGAGAGATCGGCCTGTTTTTCGAGCGCTTCCTGCAAGTAGTTCTCGCCGAAATCGTGCACGCCGGCGTCGCAAGCCTGGCGAATGGCGTCGGCCGATTGCGTCTTGCTTACCGCCAACAGGCGCACCTCGTCGGGATCGCGCGCTACAGCTTGCGCCGCCTCACGGATGCGCGCTGTGACCTTTGCAATATTGCTCTCTATCGTGGACATTACCTGCGCCTGCCACCTTAGGGTCTGCGCGGCATTCTACCTGCTTGCTTGTAATTGGGGAGTCCCATGGATATCACAGAGCTGCTGGCCTTCAGTGCCAAGCAGGGTGCGTCTGACCTGCACCTTTCGTCCGGCTTGCCGCCAATGATCCGCGTTGACGGCGATGTTCGCCGGATCAACCTTCCGGCGATGGATCACAAGCAGGTACACGCGCTGATCTACGACATCATGAACGACAAGCAGCGCAAGGATTTCGAAGAGTTCCTCGAGACCGACTTTTCCTTTGAAGTGCCTGGCGTGGCGCGTTTCCGGGTCAACGCGTTCAACCAGAACCGCGGTGCCGGCGCGGTGTTCCGGACCATTCCGTCCAAGGTCCTGACCATGGAGGATCTCGGCATGGGTGAGGTTTTCCGCAAGATTACCGATGTGCCGCGCGGCCTGGTGCTGGTGACCGGCCCTACCGGTTCGGGCAAGTCGACCACCCTGGCGGCGATGCTCGACTACCTGAACAACACCAAATATCACCACATTCTCACTATCGAAGACCCGATCGAATTCGTTCATGAGTCGAAGAAGTGCCTGGTTAACCAGCGCGAGGTGCATCGCGACACCCTGGGCTTTTCCGAAGCGCTGCGCTCGGCGCTGCGGGAAGACCCGGACATCATCCTCGTCGGTGAGATGCGCGACCTGGAAACCATCCGCCTGGCGCTCACCGCGGCGGAAACCGGGCACCTAGTGTTCGGTACCCTGCACACCACCTCGGCTGCCAAGACCATCGACCGTGTAGTCGACGTGTTCCCAGCGGAAGAAAAATCCATGGTCCGCTCGATGCTTTCCGAGTCGCTGCAGGCGGTGATTTCCCAGACCTTGCTGAAGAAGGTCGGCGGCGGCCGGGTGGCGGCCCACGAAATCATGATCGGTACTCCGGCGATCCGTAACCTGATCCGCGAGGACAAGGTGGCGCAGATGTATTCGGCGATTCAGACCGGTGGTTCGCTGGGCATGCAGACGCTCGATTCATGCCTCAAGGGTTTACTTGCCAAGGGTCTTGTCTCTCGAGATAGCGCCAAGGAAAAAGCCAAGCAGCCGGAAAACTTCTAACCTCAGCAGGAAGCCTGGCTGCGCGATCGCCAGCGCCTCCGTTTCGCTTCAACGCGGCTTTGCCAGACTACGAGAACGATGATGGAATTCGAGAAACTGTTGCGCCTGATGGTGGAAAAGGGCGGCTCCGATCTGTTCATTACCGCTGGTGTGCCGCCGTCGATGAAGGTCAACGGCAAGATCATGCCGGTGAACAAAACGCCGATGTCGCCGGAGATGACTCGCGAAACCGTGCACGCGGTCATGAACGAGCAACAGCGCCGGGAGTTCGCTGAAAACCACGAATGCAACTTCGCCATCAGCGCGCGGGGCATCGGCCGTTTTCGTGTCAGTGCGTTTTACCAGCGCAATCTCGCCGGCATGGTGCTGCGGCGCATCGAGACCAATATCCCGACGCTCGAAGATCTCAAACTGCCGGACGTACTGAAGAAGCTCGCCATGACCAAACGCGGGCTGGTGCTGTTCGTCGGTGCGACCGGTACCGGCAAGTCGACCTCGTTGGCGGCGATGATCGGTTACCGCAACAAGAATTCCAGCGGGCACATCATCTCCATCGAAGACCCTATCGAGTTCATCCATCAGCACCAAAGCTGTATCGTCACCCAACGCGAAGTTGGCATTGACACCGATTCCTTCGATGTAGCGCTGAAGAACACCCTGCGACAGGCGCCCGACGTGATTCTCATCGGTGAGGTGCGGACCCGCGAGACCATGGACTACGCGGTCGCGTTCGCCGAGACCGGGCATCTTTGCCTGGCGACCTTGCACGCGAACAACGCCAACCAGGCGCTGGACCGGATCATCAACTTCTTCCCCGCCGACCGGCATCAGCAGGTCTGGATGGACCTGTCGCTGAACCTCAAGGCTATCGTTGCCCAGCAACTGATTCCAACGCCCGACGGCAAGGGACGTCGCGCGGTCATCGAGGTGCTGATCAATACCCCGCTGGCAGCCGACCTCATCCGCAAGGGCGAAGTCCATGAACTCAAGTCGCTGATGAAACGCTCGACCGACCTTGGCATGCAGACTTTCGACCAGGCGCTATACAACCTCTACGTGCAAGGTGAAATCACCTACGAAGACGCCTTGCTGCACGCTGACTCGTCCAACGACCTGCGCCTGATGATCAAGCTGGGCTCGGAAACCGACGGTGAGCACCTGAGTAGCGTCTCCCAGGGGCTGACGCTGGAGGTCAGCAATGACGATCCGGGGCGCAGCTTTCGCTAGTCGTTGCGCTAACGAGGCCGGCCGATACGCTTGCCGGCCTTATTGGTCACGCTGTCAGCTTGGCCGTCACATTGTGCCCCGGCTCGCGCGCGACTCATGAGTTGAGGAATCAGCATTCCTTCCGGCAGATTCTTCCAGAAGCGCACTGGCAGATTGCTCTGCATCACGCCGCGATTGAGTCGAGCCGGATTAAAGGTGCTTTCGTAGTAGGTCTTCCACAGTTCTACGCCAGGATCTTTTGCTGTCTGCGCCAGCTGTCGCCAAGCGGGCGGACAAGGATTGGCGTAATGCATGTCCTGTCCATCCCATAGCACTGCATCATTCGGCGTTGCAATCAGCCAGGAATGTAGCCCCATCCGTTCGGCGAAGTGCGGTGCCGCACTGCACAGAATGTCGTGCGCAGGCTCGAACCAGGCCACATAGTCCGGAGCGCTCTCGGAGCTTGCCGGGCTGAAGCGTAGAAAGGCATGCATATGATGCGCTTCGCGGCGTACCGCCTTGATTCGCGAATGCAGTTCGCTGCCATCGATATCGCCGACTAGCCGAGCCGTTTGATCGCCTTTGGCGACCCGCCAGAGGATGCGATACAGCAAGCTCCAGCGGTCATCGATGCGGAAGCGCGCCGCGTTTTCCAGCTCGACGACCAATTGCCGCGGGATGCGTACCGGTGGCGCCGGCTCGATCGGTTCGAGCGCATCGGGCTCGTCGAACAGGCCGCCGGCATCGCTACCGCCAAGCCACTCTGCCTGGTGGGGCGCGACCCCGCAGCGGAGCAGATCACGCGCGGCGTCGCGCCAGCCAGCGAAGCTGCCGTCGAAGCTTATCTGACGCATCACCATAGCCCCATCTGCACAGGACCTTCGCTGAACTGATGGCGTAAGGCGGCGGATTCCAGGTTCGCCAGGCTCGGTCGGTAGTCTTGGGTGATGACGAAAGGTTTGGCTTTTTCCAGCGAGCAGCGAAGGCGTGTCAGGTCTTCGAAGCGGATGCGCTTTTGCCGGCGCAGGGCGACTAGGCGTTTGGCGCTGAGTATTCCAATTCCGGGGATGCGCGCAATCAGCGCCGGCTCGGCCCGGTTCAGGTCGACAGGAAAATGCTCGCGGTTGAAAAGCGCCCAGGCGAGTTTCGGGTCTATATCGAGCGCCAGATTCCCTGGCCCTGTGAGCAGTTCGCCGGCCTTGAAGCCGTAGCCGCGCATGAGAAAGTCGGCCTGATACAACCGATGCTCACGCAACAGTGGCGGCGCCTCGAAGGGAACGGTCTTGGGACTGTGTGGGATGGGGCTGAACGCCGAGTAATAGACGCGGCGCAGGCGGAAATCACCATATAACGCCTGTGCGGTATGCAGGATGGTGCTGTCGTCGGTAGCGTCGGCACCGATGATCATCTGCGTGCTTTGCCCGGCAGGAGCGAAACGCGGCGCGCTTTTTTCTGCATTGGCTTCGGTCTCGCCCTGGTGGATCGACTGCATGGCCTGCTTGATGGTCACGACCTGCTTTTCCGGCGCCAGGCGGATCAGGCTGCTTTCGGTAGGTAGTTCGATATTGACGCTGAGGCGGTCGGCGTAACGGCCGGCTTCTGCAATAAGCTGCGGATCAGCGTCGGGAATGGTCTTCAGATGGATGTAGCCCCGAAACTCGTGCTCCTCGCGCAACAGCTTGGCCACGCGGATCAGCTGCTCCATGGTGTAGTCCGCCGAGCGAATGATCCCGGAACTGAGAAACAGGCCGCTGATGCAGTTGCGGCGGTAGAAGTCCAGGGTCAGCGTGACTACTTCTTCGGGCGTGAAACGGGCGCGAGGCACGTCGCTCGATCGTCGGTTCACGCAGTACTGGCAGTCGTACAGGCAGAAGTTGGTCAGTAGAATTTTCAGCAGCGCCACGCAGCGGCCGTCAGGTGTAAAGCTGTGGCAGATGCCCATGCCATCCGTGGCGCCCAATCCGCTCCGGCCTTTTGAACTGCGCTTTGGCGCGCCGCTGCTAGCGCAGGACACGTCGTATTTAGCAGCATCGGCGAGTACGCTAAGTTTATCGATTAGTTGCATATCGGCTGTCGTGATACTGTTTGTGCATACAGTATCACGACTGTTTCATGGAGCAACGTCCACTCGGCAGAAGGTCTGAGCCGCAGGAATTCAGATAAGCTGAACGACGCAACGCCAAAACAGATAGAGAGGCTCAGATGCGGCAGAACACCCATAGCAAGTTGATCGGATATCTCCTGTGGATTTTTGGATTCCTCGGTTCGCACCGCTTCTACTACGGCAAGCCGATCACCGGCACCATCTGGTTCTTTACGCTCGGCCTGTTTTTTATTGGCTGGATCATCGATCTGTTTCTAATCCCCTCCATGGATCGCGAGGCCGACCTGCGCTTTCAACCTGGCCCGATTGATTACACAGTCGCCTGGATTCTGCTGACCTTTCTAGGGATTTTTGGCGTGCACCGGATGTACCAGGGCAAGTGGATCACCGGACTGATTTATCTCTGCACGGGCGGGCTGTTTTTTATAGGCGTCTTGTATGACTTCTGGACACTGAACAGCCAAGTGTCGATGCGCAACCTAGAAAAGCGTTGACGTAAGCGGCGCAGATTCGACCAGCGTGGTTCTGGTCGGTCTGGGCCGCTGATTAATGCTCAGCTCTGAAAAGCGACTCGGCCGTCGACAAGCGTATAGCGCACCGCGCCTGGCAGGCAGTGACCAATGAAGGGACAATTGCGGCCTTTCGAATGCCAGGCTTCGCCAGCCAGGGTCGAACTGCGCGGGTCGAACAGAACCAGGTCCGCGGCTTCGCCGACCGCCAGGCGCCCGACCGGTAACTGCAGCGCCGCAGCCGGACCGCTGCTCAGGCGTGCAAGCAGGGCCGGTAGATCCAGAAGACCATCCTCCACTAGCGTCAGAGCCAGCGGCAGCAAGATTTCCGCACTACTGATGCCGGGCTCGGTTTCCCCGAAAGGCGCCAACTTGGCATCCGCCTCGTGAGGCTGATGATGACTGGAAATCGCCGAAATGACCCCGGTCCTGACCGCTTCGCGCAGGCCGTCACGGTCCGCAGCGCTGCGTAGCGGCGGTTGTACGTGGTAGAGACTGGAAAATCCGTGCAGTGCTTCGTCGGTCAGAATCAGTTGATACATCGCGACGTCAGCTGTGACCGGCAGGCCGCGTGCCTGGGCGTCGGCGATCATCTGCGCACCGCGGGCGGTGGTGAGCTGGCTGAAATGTGCTCGCACGCCTGCTTGCTCCACCAGCAACAGGTTGCGGGCGAGTGCAACAGTTTCTGCGGTCTCGGGAATTCCGGCGAGGCCGAGGAAGGCTGCCGACGGGCCTTCGTGGGCGAGACCGCCTTCGGCAAGGTCGCTGTCTTGGGAATGGATCACAACAGTGAGGTTGAAAGTCGCTGCGTATTCCAACGCGCGGCCCAGGTTGCGATTGCTGGTGAAATTGGCCAGGCCATTGCCGAAGGCTACGCAACCCGCATCGCGTAGCGCGACTAGTTCCGACAGTTGTTCGCCAGCCAGATTGCGCGTCAGCGCGCCGATCGGAAAGACCTTGGCGTGGCCGGATTCGCGTGCTCGGTCGAGAATCAGTTCTGCGACCGCGGCGGTATCCAGCACCGGTTTGGTTTGCGGCGGGCAGCACAGGCTGGTGATGCCGCCAGCGGTGGCGGCCAGTGTCTCGCTGGCGATAGTGCCCTTGCGGCTGTAACCCGGCTCGCGTAGCGCGACCGCAAGGTCGACCAGGCCCGGCGCTGCAACCAAGCCTTGGGCATCTATGGTATGTACTGCGCTGAAGCCAGCAGGTGCCTGACCAATGGCGGATATCTTGCCGTCCTGACAATAAAGATCGGTGACTTCATCGCGGCCGGTGGAAGGATCAATCAGGCGAGCACCGAGGATCTGGGTTGGCATCAGTTCTGCTCCTCGGCGGCGTTTTCGTTTTCTATTTGTCGTTGTGCGGTTTGGCCGCTCATGGCCATGGAAAGCACAGCCATGCGAACCGCAATACCGTAGGTCACCTGATTGAGAATGACGGACTGGATACCATCTGCCACGGCCGATTCTATTTCTACGCCGCGGTTGATCGGTCCCGGATGCATAACGATGGCGTCCGGCTTGGCCAGCGCCATGCGCTGAGTGGTCAGACCATAGAGGCGGTAGAACTCGCCCTCGCTGGGCAGTAGCCCACCCTGCATGCGCTCGCGTTGCAGGCGCAGCATGATGACCACGTCTACATCGCGCAGGCCTTCATCCATGTCGTTGTAGATGCTGACGCCATATTGCTCCAGGCCTACCGGTAGCAGGGTCTTTGGGCCAATAAGGCGAATATCCGGACAGCCTAGTGTCTTTAGCGCAAGCATGTTGGAACGCGCTACGCGCGAGTGCAGGATATCGCCAACGATGGCGACCGATAATTTTGTGAAATCACCTTTGTGTCGGCGGATGGTGAGCATATCGAGCATGCCCTGGGTTGGGTGCGCATGGCGTCCGTCTCCGCCGTTGATTACTGCCACGTCGGGGCAGACGTGTTCGGCAATGAAATGCGCCGCACCCGAATCGGCGTGGCGCACGACGAACATGTCTGCAGCCATGGCTTCGAGGTTGCGAAGCGTGTCGGTAAGCGTTTCGCCCTTGCTGGTAGACGAAGTCGAGACGTTCAGCGTGATCACGTCCGCCGACAACCGCTTGGCTGCCAGTTCGAAGGTGGTGCGCGTGCGCGTGGAGTTCTCGAAAAACACGTTGCAGACAGTTTTGCCGCGCAATAGCGGGACCTTCTTAACCGCCCTGGCCCCGACCTCGAGAAAGGAGTCGGCGGTGTCGAGGATTTCGGTAAGCAGTTCGCGGGGCAGGCCATCCAATGATAGGAAATGGCGCAGCTGACCGTTGTCGTTCAACTGCAGCGGGCGCTTGGCGTCGGTGGGCGTCATCGCAAGGATCTCAATTGGCGGAAGCGAGGGTCTGATACTCGAGCGCGAGCGGTGCCGGGCCGATCAGCTTGACGCGCTGCTCAGGTGCAAGCGAAAGCGTTGCACCGACCACGTCCGGCCTGATTGGCAGTTCGCGAGCGTTGAGGTCGAGCAGGCAGACCAAACTGACACTGGCGGGACGGCCATAGTCGAACAGTTCGTTGAGAGCGGCACGGATGGTGCGGCCGCTCATCAGGACGTCATCGATCACAACCAGATGCTGGCCTTCAATCTCGAACGGTAATTCTGACGGGCGAACCTGCGGATGCAAGCCGTTCTGGGTGAAGTCGTCGCGGTAGAAAGAGACGTCCAGCACGCCCAGCGATTCGTCTTTGTCGCGCAATGTCAGCAACGCCTGGGCCACCCACACGCCACCGGTGCGGATGCCAATGAATTTCGGCTCGGCGACGCCGTGGCTGCTCAGGTGCTGGTCCAGTGCGGCGGCCATTTCTGGAAGCAGCTGTTCGGGGTTGGGCAGGGTCATCATTTCTCCTTGAAGGCCACGTCATCAGACAGTCGTGCAGCCAGCCAGCCTTCGAGCAAAAGGGCCGCTGCAAGCGCGTCCACCGGTCGCTCGCGATAGCCGCCTTGCTGGCCGCCGCGAAGGCGCTCACCCTTTGCTTCGTACGTGGTCAGTCGCTCGTCGTGGGTATGTACCGGAAGGTTGAAGCGGCCATTAAGACGACGGGCAAACTTTTCTGCCCGTGCGCTCATCTCGCTGGGACTGCCGTCCATGTTCAGCGGCAAACCTACCACCAGTGCGTCCGGCTGCCATTCACGCAGCAATGCCTCGATTTGTGACCAGTCGGGCACGCCATTCTGTGCTTTCAGTACGCAAAGCTCGCGGGCTTGGCCGGTAATCATCTGGCCGACGGCGACGCCGATCTGCTTGGTGCCGTAGTCAAAGCCGAGTAACAGACGCAAAGCGCTCATGCGTGCCCGACCTGGCTGCTGAGCAGCCTAAGATCGACCCCCAGGGATGCGGCGGCGGCATTGATGCGTTGATCGTGCGGAACGTCGAAGAGTATGTCTGGCTGTGCCGGGCAACTCAGCCAGACATTGTCGATCAGCTCCGCCTCAAGCTGACCCGGCTCCCAACCTGCATAGCCCAGGGCAATAAGGTGTCGTTTGGGGCCGTAACCGTCGGCAATAGCAAAAAGCACATCCTGTGAGGTGGTCATGCCCAACTGACCCAAGTCGAGAGTCGCCTGAAAATGGATGTCGGCAGGGTGCAGCACGAACCCTCTGTCGGTCTGTACCGGCCCGCCGGAGAGAATCGGCAGATATTGGCTAGCGAGAGTAACGGGTTCGTCTGGGCGCAGTTGTTCAAGTATGTCGGTCAGATTCAGCCCATTTGGGCGATTGACGATGAGGCCCATTGCGCCATCCCTGTTGTGCTCCACCAGGTAAATCAGGGCCTGGGCAAAATTGGGGTCTGCCATATGCGGCATGGCAATCAGGAAGTGATGCTTGAGATAGGACGTCGTGGCGATTTTCATGCGGCTAGTTTCGGGCTTCGGCGTGGCGGCTTCAAGCTTCAAAAAGCGGCGGCAAGCTGCAAGCCACAAGCGTAAAAGGAAAAGCGAAACAGCTTGGCGGCATTCCGGTGCAAGACGGCGGCTTTATTGGCTCGATAGCCGATCGCCGCGCTCGAAGCGCCAGGTTCTGATGATCTCTACCTGGTCGAACTTTTGCGCCAGCTCGCCCGAGAACGGGGCGAAAGGGGCCGCGAGTCTAACGATGCGCATGGCGGCCTCGTCGAGCACTGGTTGGCCGGAGGATTCGAGTACCCGAAGCTCCCGCACGGTGCCGTTGCGGTCTATAACCACCAGCATTCGCAGGCTGCCGTAGATCTGTTGGCGGCGGGCTTCGCCGGGGTAATTGAGATTGCCAATGCGCTCGACCTTCTTGCGCCACTCGTCACGGTACCAGGCACTGACGTCGCGCATGGTGGCGGCGCTGTTCTGACGGCTGACGCGCGGACGCTTGGCGTATTCCTGTCGCTCTTGCGCAAGTTCCGCTTCGAGGCTGGCAATTTCTGCGCTCAGCTGCGAGCTGTCATAAACAGGTGCCGGTTGCGTCTGTGGTTGTGGCTTGTTCTTCTGGGACTTTTCCGGTGTCTTGTCCGGCTGTGGCGCGCGGGTCGCGACGGCGGTTTTAGGCGCCTCGCTGCGGCTGCTAGGTGGCGGCGAGGAAGCCGGAGTCACCTTGCGTACCTGGGTATCTTGAAAGGGCGCCTGCTCGGTCGTTTTCGGCGATGCCTTGTGCTCCAGCGTACCGCTGCCCTGTTGGTTGTCCTGGGCTAGGAAGTCGGCCTCTTTGGGCTTGTCTTCGCTCTTGAAGGTGGACAGCGTGATTTCGAGCGTCTTGCTGATCTGATTCGGTTCGGCCAGGGTAAAGCCGAGACCCAGGATCAGGGCGGCATGCAGCGCGGCGGCAAGAAATATCGTAAAACCGAGGCGGTCCGCCGGGCGGACGCCGGAGCTGGCAGGAATAGGTTGGCGTGTAGCGGCGTTCATCGCATTTCAGTCGGCTCGAAGTGCGCGCAGTCTGCAGACTTTGAACGTGAAGCCGCAAGCTTCAAGTTCAAAGCTGTTAGGTCGGTCATAAAAGCGGTTGCGAGACACAAGCACAAGCTAGGTGCGAGAGCGGAAAGGCTTTCCGCGTCAGCCACCTCTTTTATTAGCTTGCGGCTTCTAGCGCTTCAGCTTCCCGACAATCGCGTCCATTAGTCGTTCGCCAATATGCGTGTCGAAGGCATTATCGATCTCGCGAATGCAGGTCGGGCTGGTGATGTTAATTTCGGTGAGGTAATCACCGATTACATCCAGCCCAACGAACAACAGCCCACGCTTGCGCAACTCAGGCCCTACGATGGCGGCAATCTCTCTGTCGCGATCGGAAAGTGGTTGCGCAACGCCGCGCCCGCCAGCGGCGAGGTTTCCGCGGGTTTCCCCAGCAGCAGGAATGCGAGCCAGGCAGTAAGGCACTGGCTCGCCATCAATCATCAGAATTCGCTTGTCACCGTCCTTGATGGCCGGGATATAGCGCTGCGCCATGATTTGTCGGCTGCCATGTTCGGTCAGCACCTCAAGAATCACCGAAAGATTCGGATCTCCTTCGCGATGACGAAAAATCGAGGCGCCACCCATTTCATCCAGCGGTTTGAGAATAATGTCACGCTGCTCGCGGGCGAACTCCCGCAAAATGTCGGACCGTCGGCTGACAAGCGTCGGTGGCGTGCACTGTGGAAATTGAGTGGCGAAGAACTTCTCGTTGCAATCGCGCAGGCTTTGCGGACGGTTTACCACCAGCGTACCGGCCTGTTCGGCAAGCTCAAGTAGATAGGTTGCGTACACATACTCGCTGTTGAAAGGCGGGTCCTTGCGCATCAGGATGACGTCGAGCTCGGATAATGCGCTGTCGATCTCTTCTCCTGCCTCGTACCAACGCAGGGGGTCGTTGAAGACTTGTATCGAGCGCATGCGGGCCCGCGCTTCGCCGCCGAGCTGATAGAGATCGCGCTGCTCCATGTAATAGATCGTCCAGCTGCGAGCCTGGGCTGCCAGCAGCATGGCGAGAGAGCTGTCCTTCTTGAAGGCGATCTGCGCGATTGGGTCCATGATGATCCCGACGCGAACAGTCATGTGATGATCTCCAACGAGGGGGCAGAACGAAGCTGCCGTGGCCTGAAATGTCGACGCAGATTGGCGGCGGTTGTGCGTTGGGTCAAGGAAAATCCCGCTGCCCTGGCAGTAGATGGCTTGCGCATGAGGAGTGTGCTAAAAAGGTCCGGCGATTGGGTGCAGCCCATCGATGGCAGGGCCTCCGGTGCACTGACATAACGATAAACTACGACTCACCGAGGCGATGGTAGGGCGAAATGGAACAGCACTCCGAGGGCTTGAAGGTCATGGTGATCGACGATTCGAAAACGATTCGTCGCACCGCCGAAACGCTGCTGAAGAAGGTAGGTTGTGATGTGATCACGGCGGTGGATGGCTTCGATGCGCTCGCCAAAATAGCGGATACACACCCGCGCATAATTTTCGTCGATATCATGATGCCCCGACTTGATGGTTATCAGACCTGTGCGCTGATCAAGAACAACAGTTCTTTCAAGTCCACCCCTGTAATCATGCTGTCCTCCAAGGATGGCCTGTTCGACAAGGCCAAGGGGCGGATCGTGGGGTCGGACCAGTACCTCACCAAGCCTTTCAGCAAAGAAGAGTTGCTTGGTGCAATCAAGGCGCACGTGCCTGATTTTGCACCGGTAGAGCAAGTATCCTGAAGTTCGGCCCTGTGTGCCGCTGAAGCCTTTCCCACGGAGAAATCATGGCTCGCGTTCTGATTGTTGATGACTCGCCGACCGAGATGTACAAGCTGACAGCCATGCTGGAAAAGCATGGGCATGTCGTTCTCAAAGCCGAAAATGGCGCGGATGGCGTAGCGCTTGCCCGCCAGGAGAAACCTGACGCCGTCTTGATGGATATCGTCATGCCGGGCCTGAATGGTTTTCAGGCTACTCGCCAGCTGACCAAAGATGCTGAAACCAGTCACATTCCTGTGATCATTGTGACCACCAAGGATCAGGAAACCGATAAGGTCTGGGGCAAGCGTCAGGGTGCTAAGGATTACCTGACCAAACCAGTGGATGAAGCGACACTGCTTAAGACCCTGAACGCCGTACTTGCCGGTTGATTTCGGCGGATTCGTAATTCGGACAAAGGGATGTTGCCAGCATGTCGGATTTGCCAACGCCGTTTCAGCGACTCCTGGAAATTGATGTTCGGTGTCGAATGCTGGCTGCTGGTCTGCCATCTCAGCAGGAAGCTATCCAGACCTGGGCCGGTATTGGTTTTCGGATGGGAGGGCGCCTGTTTGTCGCACCGATGGGAGAGGTCGGCGAGATACTGCATGAGCCGCGCTATACGCTTTTGCCGGGCGTAAAGCCCTGGGTCAAGGGGGTAGCCAACGTTCGTGGCAGGTTGCTGCCGGTCATGGATCTCTGCGGCTATTTCGGTCTTGAACTCTCGCCGCTGCGCAAGCAGCGGCGAGTACTGATAGTCGATCATAAAGAAGTGTTTGCGGGGCTTACCGTCGATGAGGTGTTCGGCATGCAACATTTCCCGGTAGATGCTTTTTCCGAGCAGCTGCCGCCGGTCGAGGCATCGATTCAACCTTTCATTCATGGCGTCTTTCAGCGCGAGCAGCCCTGGTTGGTATTTAGTCCGCATGCGCTTGCCGCGCATCAGACATTCCTGGACGTGGCGTATTGATTTAGGTGGGTCGGCTGATGCCGGCCTTTTGGTTCTTGGAAGGAAACGTACGGGTGGTCCAGGCGGGGGCCGGAAAAATGAAAAAAATGAACGCAAATGCATTGCTGGCAGGGATACGTAGCAATACGTTGATCGCCGGGCTGTTTATCCTTCTTATCGTGTCGATGGTGTTGTTGTTCGTGAATTTCGCGTACATCAATACTCAGGCCGACTATGACAATGAATATATTGGACACGCAGGTGAGCTGCGAGTTCTCTCCCAGCGCATCGCAAAAAACGCGGTGGAAGCGGCAGCCGGTACTCCGGAAGCGTTCGGCTCGTTGAAAGATGCACGAAATGACTTCAGCCAGCGTTGGGGGTATTTGTCCGAGGGTGACGAGCGAATCGGTCTGCCTGCCGTCCCGCAGTCGCTGCAAGCTGAGGTCGCTGCGGTACAACAAGACTGGGATACGCTGCGGCAGAACACTGACGCGATTCTCTCCAGCGAACAGACCGTTCTTTCCCTGCATCAGGTAGCTGCAACGCTCGCCGAAACCATTCCGCAGTTGCAGGTCGAGTACGAAGAGGTCGTCGACATTCTTCTCGAAAGTGGCGCGCCGGCCGCTCAGGTTTCTGTGGCTCAGCGCCAGTCCTTGCTCGCTGAACGTATTCTTGGCTCGGTGAACAAGGTGCTTTCCGGTGACCAGGACTCAGTTCAGGCCGCTGACATGTTCGGTCGTGATGCAAGCCTTTTTGGTCGGGTACTCAGCGCGATGCTTGAGGGCAATGAGGCCATGGGCATTACCCGCGTCAGCGATGTCGAAGCGCTGGATCGTCTGGCGGCAATTTCGGAACTTTTCCAGTTCGTTTCCGGCTCTGTGGACGAGATTCTTGAAACTTCACCGGAACTGTTCCAGGTGCGTGAGTCATCCAACAGCATCTTCGAGGTTTCGCAGACCCTACTCGACAAGACTTCGACCTTGACCCAAGGACTCCAGGGTCGTGCCGATGCTCGTTACGTCAATACTTTCGCGGGGTACGTACTCGGTGCCCTGGCCCTGGCCTCGATCATGTTGATCGGTCTGGTCATGGTTCAGGAAACGCGTCGCCGCTTGAGTGAAACCGCCGAAAAGAATGAGCGTAACCAGACGGCAATTCTGCGTCTGCTGGACGAGATCGGCGATCTTGCCGACGGTGACCTGACGGTGGCTGCGACAGTTACTGAGGATTTCACCGGTGCCATCGCTGACTCGATCAACTATTCCATCGACCAGTTGCGCGACCTAGTCGAAACGATCAACCAGACGGCGGTTCAGGTGTCAGGCGCGGCCCAAGAGACACAGGCAACCGCGATGCATCTGGCTGAGGCTTCCGAGCATCAAGCTCAGGAGATTGCCGGCGCGTCGGCGGCGATCAACGAAATGGCGGTATCGATTGACCAAGTATCGGCGAACGCCGCCGAATCATCGGCTGTAGCGGAGCGCTCCGTAGCCATCGCCAACAAAGGTAACGAGGTGGTGCACAACACCATCACTGGCATGGATAACATCCGTGAGCAGATCCAGGACACCTCCAAGCGGATCAAGCGCCTCGGTGAGTCGTCTCAGGAGATCGGTGACATCGTAAGCCTGATTAACGACATTGCTGACCAGACCAACATCCTCGCGTTGAACGCAGCCATTCAAGCCTCCATGGCCGGCGACGCAGGTCGAGGCTTTGCGGTTGTTGCGGACGAAGTACAACGCCTTGCGGAGCGTTCCTCAGCTGCTACGAAGCAGATCGAAGCGTTGGTCAAGACTATTCAGACCGATACAAACGAAGCCGTTATCTCCATGGAACAGACCACCTCCGAGGTAGTGCGAGGTGCTCGCCTGGCCCAGGACGCGGGTGTCGCACTCGAAGAGATCGAGAAGGTATCCAAGAGCCTCGCGGCGCTAATCCAGAATATCTCCAACGCTGCACGCCAGCAGGCTTCGTCGGCCGGTCATATCTCCAACACCATGAACGTCATTCAGGAAATTACCTCGCAGACATCTTCGGGCACCACTGCTACCGCGAAGAGCATCGGTAACCTCGCGAAGATGGCTAACGAGATGCGCCATTCGGTATCCGGCTTCACATTGCCGGAAACTCAGGATCAGGCCTGACTGAGAGCACGGCGGCCGGCAACGGCTGCTGTGAAAGTTCATGAGTAAGGGGCAGGACATGCAGCCAAGCGTTGAATGGTCACTGAGACCCTTGGCCGATATGTCGTCCGCGGAGTTCCATGACTGGCAGGCATTGCTCGAAGAGCGTTCCGGCATGGTCGTGTCCGAGCAACGGCGGTCATTTCTGCAGGCGAACCTGAGTACCCGCATGCGTGAGGTCGGTGTGGCTGATTACACCAGCTACTATCGCCAGGTCACAGCCGGCCCTCGAGGCGCGGTGGAATGGTCGACTTTGATGGATCGGTTAACGGTGCAGGAGACTCGCTTCTTTCGGCATCCCCCTTCGTTCGCACTCCTTTCAGCCTATATGCAGCGGCGTCGCCAGTTGCGTGATGATGCGCTTCCATGGTCGCTATGGAGCGTGGGGTGTTCAAGCGGTGAAGAAACCTATTCGTTGGCGATTTGCGCTGCCGAGGCACTGACATATAACGGTGGCGGCGCGCGTTACGGTGTGATCGGTACCGATATCAGCCTAAGTGCGCTGGGCAAGTCGCGGGAGGGCATCTATAGCCAACGCCGGCTCGAACAGGTGGAGCCTGAACTGCAAAGGCGGTATTTTCAGCCGCTGCCGGATGATCGATTTCAAGTGATACCCAGCCTGGCAGCGCGTGTGTGCTTTGCCAGACTCAATGTGCTGGAGCTGGCCGGCGCGCCAATGTCCGATATGGACGTCATTTTTTGTCAAAACCTGTTGATCTACTTCCGTCGCTGGCGTCGCCGCGAAATCCTCAGTCGCCTTGTCGAGCGCCTGGCTCCTGGAGGATTGTTGGTTATTGGTGCAGGCGAGGTGGTCGGCTGGCAGCATCCGGACTTGGTGCCGGTAGCTGATAGTCAGGTTTTGGCCTTTACCCGGAAAAGTTTATGAGCGGAGTCGCTATGGGTGATCGGCACGATTATGTCGCCCTGGAGTGGGTGAAAGGCGAGATTGCCGAAACGCTAAAGCAGGCGCGGCAGGCTTTGGAAGCGTTCGTCGAAAACCCGCAAGACTCGACGCGGATGCGCTTCTGCCTGACCTACGTGCATCAGGTGCATGGCACCTTGCAGATGGTTGAATTCTACGGCGCCGCACTGCTTGCCGAAGAAATGGAGCAGCTTGCCCGTGCTCTGCTGGACGAGCGTGTCGCCAGCCAGGCAGAAGCGCTTGAAGTGCTCATGCAGGCGATTCTGCAAATGCCGGTGTATCTGGATCGCATCCAGAGTGCTCGCCGCGATCTGCCTATGGTCGTGCTGCCGTTGCTCAATGACCTACGTGCCGCGCGTGGCGAGAAGCTGCTCTCGGAGACCAGTCTGTTCTCGCCTAACATGTCCGCTCGTCTTCCGGCACTTTCGACCGAATTTCTGGCTCAGCGGCAAACGGCTGATCTTCCAAGCTTGTTACGCAAGTTACGACAGATGCTGCAAGTTGCGTTGGTCGGGGTTATCCGCAATCAGGATATGCCAACCAACCTGGGCTACATGGCGCGAGTTTTCGCTCGCCTGGAAATGCTCTGCAAAGACGCGCCATTAGGCGCGTTGTGGCAGATTGCGTCGGGCATAATCGAGGGATTAGCCAGCGGTGGCGTCGTTAACAGCCCCTCGGTCCGTACCTTGTTGCGCCAGGTGGATAAGGAGCTCAAGCGTCTCGTCGCGCAGGGTGCGGACGGTATCAACCAGGCTGCGCCTGACGAGTTGATCAAGAACCTTCTGTTTTACATCGCCAAGGCGCCCGCACAATCTTCGCGGATCCAGGCCTTGAAGGCCAAGTACAGCCTGGACGACGCACTACCCGACAGCACCGTGGTCGACGAGGAGCGAGCCCAGCTGGCGGGCCCGGATCGCGGGGCCATGCGCTCGGTTGTAGCTGCATTGTGTGAAGAACTGGTTCGGGTAAAGGACAGCCTGGATCTGTTTGTACGCAGCGATCGAAAGGGATTGGCCGACCTGAGTGCGCTACGGGCACCGCTCAAGCAGATCGCCGATACGCTTGCAGTTTTGGGCTTCGGCCAGCCCCGCAGGATCGTTCTCGATCAGATTGGTGTGGTCGAAGCTCTGGCGCAAGGGCAACAGCAGCCCGATGATGCTGCTCTGATGGATGTGGCAGGTGCACTGTTGTATGTCGAGGCGACACTGGCCGGCATGGTTGGTGGCACGTCTGACGAGCAAGGCGAAGAGAGCCACCTTCCGACTACTGATGTTGCGCAGATCCATCAACTGGTCATTCGTGAAGCGCGAACGGGCCTTGAGCAGGCTAAGGACGCCATTATCGAGTTCATTGCCTCGCAATGGAATCATCAGCATCTGGCGCGCGTGCCCGAGCTGCTGACTCAATCGCGTGGCGGGCTTGCGATGATACCGCTCGCGCGGGCCGCGGCGTTACTGGACGCTTGCAACCGCTATATTCAGGAGCAACTGCTCGCGCAACAGGCGATCCCTGATTGGCAAAGCCTAGATACGCTCGCCGATGCGATAACCAGTGTTGAATATTATCTTGAGCGCCTAAGCGAAGACTGCGGCTCGCAGGGTGATCTGATTCTCGATGTGGCCGAAGAGAGCCTGCAGGCGCTGGGCTACCCACTACGTGAGCAACCATCGACTGTCGGTAGCGAAGAGGTCGGTTCCGCTGCGGACGTCGAGCTGTCCGATCCGCTGAATGAGATAGAGGTTCTGTTGCCGGAGCCAGCGTTGGACTCTCTGGGCACTAAGCGCTTGGATCAGGACAATCTTGAGCTCGAGTCGAGCGTTCCATCCGATGCAGAGCCGTCGACCGACTCGGGATTGGGTGTGGATTGGAGTGTCGAGCAAGACGGCGGTACCGACGAACAACATCACGAACGATCCGCCTCGCCGGACGATGTGTTCGAGCTATCCGAGGCATCGTTTTCGCAAACGACCGCCACCGAAATTAATGACCTGACGGTGGTATCCGACGACCAGGGTGCCGATGAATCGCTCGGCTACTCGGTGGAGTGGAGCGAGGCTGAAATGGCCGAGCTGAATATGCCTGAGGTCGTGCTGCCGGAGCTGGCGGAGCAGCCAGCTGCCGCCGAACCCGCGATGAGCTTGGACGACGTCATGGCTGCCCCGATCGTCGCGATCAATCCGCCCGCGCAGAATGTTCCGCCGAGTTTGTTGCCACCTCCTGAGGGGGAGGAGCCGGTCGATGACGACCTGCTCGAAGTCTTCATTGAGGAAGCCGCCGAGGTACTCGAAACCATCGGCGAATACCTGCCCCGATGGTGCGCCGACACTTCTGACAAGGATGCGCTAGGCGAAGTACGGCGAGCTTTCCACACGCTCAAGGGCAGCGGCCGCATGGTGCGTGCGCTGATTATCGGCGAGCTGGCCTGGTCTGTTGAAAACTTGCTCAACCGCGTCCTCGACCGCAGCATTGATGCAAGCGAGCCGGTAAAGAAACTAATCGCCGACGTCGTCGCGCTCATGCCGGCATTGGTTGAGGAATTTGCTGCCAAGGCACAGCGTCAGCGCGACGACGTCGATCGGTTGGCGGCCGACGCCCATGCACTGGCCAAAGGGCAACCTATAGATCCTGATCCGCAGGGCGGCGTCAAAGTCAATTCGCTGGCGATGCAGGAGCACCCCCCTGCCGATGATGTGCTGGATCCACAGCTGCTAGAAATTTTCCGCAACGAGGCGGAGTCCCATCTCACCACTTTGGTCGACTTTCTAGCCGACTGCACGCAGCGCCTTCCACAGCCGGTGACCGATGCATTGCAGCGTGCTCTGCATACCCTCAAGGGAAGCGCACATATGGCCGGAATTCTGCCGGTCGCAGAAATTGCCACACCGCTCGAAAAGATGGTCAAGGAGTTCAAGGCCAATCTGATTCCAATGAATCTGGCCGAGGCGGAACTTCTGCATGCTGCAGAACAACTGCTGCGTCGAGGACTGGAGAACCTCGAACGTGAAGCGCTGGCACCCATCGAGGGCGCCGATGACTTCATCGCGCAAGTGCATGCACTGCATCAGACTCGCCTGGCGGGCGAGCGTGGCGAGAACGAACACGGCGAGCCACGCGACCCTGGCATGATCGCACTGTTTCTGTCGGAAGGCATGAACATCCTGCTGGACGCTGAAGATCTTTTGCGCAGCTGGCGTGAGCACCCGGCCGAGCGCCAGGAGTTGACTGCATTGCTGGAGGAGCTGACGACTCTCGGACTCGGTGCGCAAATGGCCGATCTGCCGCAGATCGACGCGCTCTGCCAGGTGTTGCTCGATTTGTATGCCGTAGTACAGGACGGCCGCCTTGCGGTCAGCGCACGTTTCTTCGATGACGTCGAGCAAGGTCATGAAGCGCTGGTTGGCATGATGGATCAGGTCGCCGCTGGGCTGCAGGTCACTGGCCAGCCTGAGCTGGTCGCTCGCCTCGAGGATCTGCTTGCCCAGGCAATCAACCCCCTGACATACGAGCTACCGGGCACCGACGCATATCAGGAAGATCCTACCGTTGCTGCGGTTGATGAGTTTTCGCAAGGTGCTCTCGAAGCCGAAGCCGAAGCCGAAGCCGAAGCCTGGCCTGCCGCGTCCGAGCCGGAGCACGACGAGCAGGACGAGGAAATGGTCGAGATTTTCCTCGACGAAGCCGTTGACCTGCTTGAAAGCGCCAGTGGCGCGCTAGAACGCTGGCTGGGCGACCCTGCCAACCAGCTGGCTCTCTCTGCACTGCTACGTGATCTGCACACCCTCAAGGGTGGTGCACGGATGGCTGAAATCCGTCCGATCGGCGATTTGGCGCATGAGCTCGAAACGCTCTATGAAGGTCTTTCAGACGGTCGTTACGTTCATACCAGCGATCTCGCCACGCTGCTGCTTCGCAGCCACGATCAGCTTGCGGTGCAGCTGGAGCAACTTCAGGCACACAAGCCAATGGATGGCGCGGCCGAGCTCACCGAGCGCATTCGTGCCTATCGTCAAGGCGTCACTCCGCCTTTCGAAAGTGATGTTTCGATGCCCGATGAAACAATAACTGCCGGCGTCGTAGCGCAGGGCGTCGAACCGTTCGCCGGTGAACCCGGCGCATCGGAATTGCCAGGCTCGACCGATCATGACGGGCTCGTGACCGAAGGGATGGCTGGTCAAGTCGATGCAAATTCAGCCGATGCCGATGCCGATGCCGATCAGGCTGAAGCCGAACAGCGATTAGGCGATGCCTTGATCTCCGAACCAGAAATTTCGGAAGAGGGCGCGGAGCCGGTTGAAGAGTGCGGCGCTGAGGCAGAGGAGTCTGAGCATTTCGATATCCAGGCGCCGCCAGCGGTAGCGGAGTCAGCCAACGTGGGTGCCGGAAGCTGGGAGGATCGTGATCCCGAACTGGTAGAGATATTTCTCGAAGAAGGCTTCGACATCGTCGAGCGTGCCGGTATGTCGTTGCAGCGCTGGATGGATGATGTTGACAATACCTTTGAAGTCGAAGCACTGCAGCGTGATCTGCACACCCTTAAAGGCGGTGCGCGGATGGCGGACATTCGTGAGATTGGCGATCTTGCGCATGAATTGGAGTATCTGTACGAGGGATTGTGTGCCGGCAATTACCGGGCGAGCCCGACGCTTTTCACCCTGTTGCAGACTTGTCACGACCGGTTGGCGGCGATGCTCGATGCGGTGCGCTCCTATCGCGAGCTGCCGAGCGGTCTGGACCTGATCGAAACCATTCGGCGCTTTCGGGCGAATCCCGAAGAGCAGTTGAGCATGCCGAGTAGCGTCGCGCTGAGGGCGGCGCAAGATGCTGCTCAGGACGCCGCTGAAGTCGAGATTCTGGACATTTTCGTAGAAGAAGCGGATGACCTTCTGGAGGAAATGGAATCCGCGCTGGGTCGCTGGGAGGCCTCGCGTGACAGCGCCGCTCCACTGGTCGACATGATGCGCATTTTGCATACGCTCAAGGGCGGTGCACGCCTGGCGGCTCAAGGCTGCCTGGGCGATATGGCGCATGACCTCGAGCAGCGCCTTAGCGATGCCCAGCAGCAGGGCGCACCCTGGACGGACAGTTTGTTTGTGGATGTACAACGCGGTTATGACGCGTTGCTTAAGGAAGTCGAATCGATGCGCTCCCGGTTGGCGAGCGAATCTGATGCGAGCTCAGCCGGGCATTCGCCAATGAGTCTCCCGGAGCCGCAATCCGACTCGCCGATAATCATTCTCGAAACCCCGATCGTTGCCGCCAGCGCCCAGGCGCCAACGGCCAACGCTTCGGCTAAGGTGTTGCCTTTCATACGTCGCGCCGAGCAGGCTGCGCTGGACGCCGCGTCACGTCGTGCGCCGCAGGAGCTGGTCAAGGTACCTGCCGATCTGTTGGAAGGATTGGTTAACCTGGCGGGTGAAACCTCGATTTTCCGCGGTCGGGTCGAGCAGCAGGTCAGTGATGTCGGTTTCACGCTGGGCGAGATGGAAGCCACCATCGAGCGGGTTCGTGATCAGTTGCGACGACTGGACACCGAAACCCAGGCGCAGATTCTCAGCCGCTATCAGGCCGAAGCCGAGCGTGCTGGATACGATGACTTCGATCCGCTGGAAATGGACCGCCACTCGCAACTCCAACAGTTGTCCCGCGCTCTGTTCGAGTCGGCCTCCGACCTGCTTGATTTGAAAGAAACCCTGGCCGCGCGCAACCGCGATGCTGAAACCTTGCTGTTGCAGCAGGCTAGGGTCAATACGGAGCTTCAGGAAGGTCTCATGCGCACGCGCATGGTGCCCTTCGATCGGCTGGTGCCGCGGTTGCGCCGCATTGTCCGTCAGGTTGCCGGCGAGCTGGGCAAACAGGTCGAATTCCATGTTGGCAACGCAACGGGCGAAATGGATCGCAGCGTACTTGAGCGTATCGTCGCGCCGCTCGAGCACATGCTTCGCAATGCCGTGGATCACGGTATCGAAGCCGTTGCCAAGCGTGCCGCCGCAGGTAAACCTGAGCAGGGCAACATCCGCTTGGATCTGACGCGCGAAGGTGGGGACATCGTCCTTGCACTAAGCGACGATGGAGCGGGCATCAATCTTGACGCAGTGCGTCGCAAGGCAATTGAACGCGGCCTGACGGTTCCCGGCGGAGACCTGTCGGACCATGAGGTTTTGCAATTCATTCTTGAGGCAGGTTTCTCCACCGCCGAACAAGTAACCCAGATATCAGGCCGCGGCGTCGGTATGGATGTGGTGCACTCGGAGGTAAAACAGCTCGGCGGTTCGATGAGCATCGAGTCGAAGCTCGGCAGTGGCACGCGCTTCCTGATCCGTCTGCCATTTACCGTATCGGTCAACCGTGCGCTGATGGTGTATTCAGGTGAAGACCTCTACGCGATTCCGCTGAATACCATCGAAGGTATCGTGCGTGTGTCGCCTTATGAGTTGGAAGCTTACTACCAGCCGGGCGCCTCCCGCTTCGAATACGCTGGGCAGACTTACGAGTTGCGTTATCTGGGAGAGCTGCTGAACAACGGTCAACGGCCGAAACTGGTCGGCCAGAGTCTGCCCCTACCGGTGATTCTGGTGCGTTCGAACGAGCACAGCGTGGCGGTGCAGGTCGACAGCCTCGCCGGCTCGCGCGAAATCGTGGTTAAGGGCTTGGGTCCGCAGTTCGCTACTGTACCGGGCATCTCCGGTGCAACTATCCTGGGCGACGGTCGCGTGGTGGTGATTCTGGATCTGCTCGCGACAATTCGTGTGCTGCATGCACATCTGCTCACGCAGCAGCAACCGCTGCGCCTGCTTGGTGAAGACGAACCGGGCGAGGTGGAGGTCGATCGGCCTATGCTGGTCATGGTGGTGGACGATTCCGTTACCGTGCGTAAGGTAACCAGCCGTCTTCTCGAGCGGAACGGCATGAACGTGCTGACCGCCAAGGATGGTGTCGACGCCATCACCCAGCTGCAAGAGCGTAAGCCGGACGTCATGCTGCTGGATATCGAGATGCCACGTATGGACGGTTTTGAGGTGGCAACACTGGTGCGTCACGATGAGCATCTCAAAGATCTGCCGATCATCATGATCACATCGCGAACCGGCGAAAAGCACAGGGATAGAGCAATGGCTATCGGTGTGAACGAATATCTCGGCAAGCCGTATCAGGAATCCCTGCTGCTCGAGACCATTCAACAATTGGTCAAGAGCCATGAGTGAGATGGCTGCGGCACGCATCGGCGTTATCGCCGACACCTCGCTGCAACGACATGTCCTGCAGCAGGCATTGAGCGCCAATGGCTATCAGGTAGTTCTCAACAGCGATCCTGCACGGCTGCAGGAAGCGGACTTGGAAGCGCTCGAAGCCGACCTGTGGCTCGTCGATCTGGCGCAGACTGAGGATTCGCCACTGGTCAACGCGCTGCTCGAACGCGACCACTGCCCGGTGCTGTTCGGCGAGGGGCATGCCCCGGAGCGTCACTCCGAGCATTATCCGCGCTGGGAGCGGCGTTTGTTCGGCAAACTGAAGCGACTTGTAGGTGATCCCTCCCGGGTCGTTGGTCCACGCCTCGAGGTTCTGCGAGACGAAGAGCACCGCCCCGCGCGCCTGGAGCTGCCGAGCAGCCTAGTAAACGCCAGTTCGGTAGTTGGCGAACCGGCTCGTGAGGTCTGGTTGCTGGCCGCATCTCTGGGTGGTCCC
Source organism: Stutzerimonas stutzeri (assembly GCF_024448715.1). GTDB lineage: Bacteria > Pseudomonadota > Gammaproteobacteria > Pseudomonadales > Pseudomonadaceae > Stutzerimonas > Stutzerimonas stutzeri_AR. Next base: position 508,508 of record NZ_JAMOHZ010000002.1, on the reverse strand, counting down.
GAGGCAGTGAAAGCATTTCTCGATGCGTTGCCAAGCGGACTGCCGCTTGGCTTCGTATATGCACAGCATATCGAGGCAAGCTTCGAGTCGGCGTTATCGCAAGTGGTGGGTCGTCACAGCCAATGGAGCGTCAATCAGAGCCGCGAGAACGACGCGATTCGCTGTGGGGAAGTCGTGATCGCGCCCATCGGCCAAGAGATGGGGTTCGGCAAGGATGGCACCATGCTGCTTAGCGGACGTAGCTGGCCCGAGCCCTACAGCCCATCTATCGATCAGATGATGCTCAATCTGGCTCAGCAGTTTGGCAGCCGTTGTGGTGTCATTGCCTTCAGCGGCATGGGCAGCGACGGAAATGCTGCAGCCGCTTACGTGTTGCGCCAGGGTGGCAAAGTCTGGACCCAGCGTGCTGAGTCCTGTGTCTGCTCGAGTATGCCGGATAGCCTTCGCGAAGGCGGTTATAGCTCCCTCAGTGGGGACCCGCGCGAACTGGCCCAAGCCCTGGTCAATCACCTAACGCAACAGGCTTGCCAGCCCGCTGCGGCTCTGCAACTGGATACCCCATGAGCCAATCTGTTGTTACTCAGGAAGCCCCAGCGAGCATTACCGGCCTGCTGGTTCCATTAGCCGATCGCACGCTGCTGCTACCCAACGTCGCCGTTGCGGAGCTGATCCCCTACCGCGCGCCGCAGCCTGCTCAGGGAACGCCGTCCTGGTTTCTTGGCCAGGTACCGTGGCGAGACCTCACGTTGCCGCTGCTGTCATTCGAGGCGGCGTCCGATGGTCATCCCGAAACGGGTCCGGGAGCACGAGTGGCGGTTCTGAACGCCTTGGGCGGCCGCGATCATGTGAAATTCATCGCGTTGTTGGTTCAGGGCATTCCCCGCTCAATCAAGGTCGATCCAAGCCTGGCTCGGTCAGATGTCGCGCTGGCGCCGCTGGAGCTGGAAGCGGTCAATCTAGGCGACGTCGAGGCGCGAATTCCGGATATGGTCGCGCTGGAGCAGAAGCTGGCAGACGCCGGGCTGATCTGACGATGATAAAGGCAGCCGCAGGACTCAAATGCAAGCGAAAGGCCTGACCGGCTTTCGGCGCCAGCCACTGCCCTGATTTGCTTGCAGGTTAAAAATCGCCCCAGAGTTGCTGGGCCAGGCTCAACGCCACCACCGGTGCGGTTTCTGTACGCAAGACACGCGGGCCAAGGCGAGCAGGCCGGAATCCAGAGAGTCGTGCTTGTTCGACTTCCGCGTCAGTCAGTCCGCCTTCGGGGCCGATCAGAAACGCCAGTGTGGCTGGCGGTTGGTGAGCTGACAGCGGTTCGGCCACCGGATGCAGGACCAGCTTCAGCTCCGCTTCGATGGCCAGCCACTCATGCAGTGGCGTCGGTGGATGGATAATCGGAATGATGGAGCGACCGCATTGCTCGCATGCGCTTATGGCGATCTGACGCCAATGGGCAAGGCGCTTGTCAGCCCTTTCATCCTTCAAACGTACCTCACAGCGTTCACTGACGACCGGCGTAATCTCTGTGGCGCCCAGTTCCGTCGCTTTCTGGATCGCCCAATCCATCCGCTCTCCACGAGATAAACCTTGGCCAAGGTGAATCCGTAGCATTGGCTCCGGCAATCCGCGAAGCTGCTCGCGAAGTTCGACATTGACGTGCTTTTTGCCTACTTCTGCCAACTCGCCGCGGTATTCGTCGCCGCTGCCATCGAATAGCTGCACGGCCGCACCTGCCGATAGCCGCAGCACGCGACTTATATAGTGTGCAGAGGCTTCGGGAAGCGCATGAATACCGAGAGAAAGCGGGGCATCGATAAAGAAGCGGGAAAGGCGCATAAGAGCAGCTGCAAACGGCAAGTTGGAATCGGCAAGTTTAAAGCATCGACCGTCCGGCTTGCAGTTCTTGGCTGCTTGAAGCTTGCCGCCGCTATCAGCCCGGGTCGCGAAACTCGCTGGGCGCGCCCGGCACCACCGAGACGCTTACAGTTGCTCGCGTCGCGATATCGATGCCTTCGGTAGCGACCTCTGCAAGAAAGTCGATCTGCTCTTCTGTGATGGTATAAGGCGGCAAAAAGTACACAACGCTGCCAAGGGGGCGTAGCAGGGCGCCGCGCTGCAGCGCATGCTGGTAAACCTTGAGCCCGCGCCGTTCCTGCCAGGGATATGAGGTCTTGCTAATCTTGTCTTGAACCATTTCGATGGCCACCGCCATGCCGGTCTGCCGTACTTCGCCGACCTGCGGATGGTCGCGCAAATGAGCGGTGGCCTTGTTCATGCGCGCGGCGAGTGCCTTGTTGGCTTCGATCACATGGTCTTGCTCGAAAATGTCGAGCGTCGCCAGAGCGGCGGCACAGGCCAGCGGGTTGCCGGTATAGGTGTGAGAGTGCAGGAATGCGCGCAGCGTCGAGTAGTCAGCGTAGAACGTCTGATACACCTTGTCGGTCGTCAGGACCGCAGCCATCGGTAGATAGCCCCCGGTTAGTGCCTTCGACAGGCAGAGGAAGTCGGGCGTAACGTTCGCCTGCTCGCAGGCAAACATGGTTCCGGTGCGGCCGAAGCCAACGGCGATCTCGTCGAGGATCAGGTGCACCTGGTAGCGATCGCAAGCGTCACGCAGCAACGAGAGGTAAACCGGATGGTACATGCGCATGCCGCCGGCGCCTTGGATCAGCGGCTCGACGATCACCGCCGCAATCTCCGCGTGATGCTCAGCCAAGGTCTGCTCCATATGAGCGAACATGTTGCGCGAATGGTCTTCCCAGCTCATACCGTCGGGGCGCATGAAGCAATCCGGGCTGGGCACCTTGAGGGTGTCCAACAGCAACGGCTTATAGGTGTCGGTAAATAAAGCCACGTCGCCAACCGACATCGCCGCGACGGTTTCGCCGTGGTAGCTGTTGGTAAGGGTGACGAAGCGCTGCTTGTTCGGCTGATCACTGTTGCGCCAGTAGTGGAAGCTCATCTTCAGCGCGACCTCGATGCCGGTCGAGCCGTTGTCGGTGTAGAACACCCGGTCGAGGCCGGGCGGCGTAATCTTTACCAGCCGCTCGGAGAGCTCGACCACCGGCTGATGGCTGAAGCCGGCGAGCATCACGTGTTCGAGCTGGTCGAGCTGATCCTTGATGCGCTGATTGATTCGCGGATTCGCATGGCCGAATACGTTCACCCACCAGGAGCTGACCGCGTCGAGGTAGCGTTTGCCGTCGAAATCTTCGAGCCAGACACCCTCGCCACGACGAATCGGAATCAGCGGAAGCTGCTCGTGATCTTTCATCTGGGTGCAGGGATGCCAGAGTACGGATAGGTCGCGCTGCATCCAGCTGTCGTTCAGGCTCATCGTCGCTCCTTACGCGGGTGAAATCGGCGCAGCCTAGCAGAAAGCGGTCTATCGGCCTGGCCATTCAATTGATCTATCTGCATGCTCGATATTTTGAAACGAAAAATGAGATTCATTTCGATCGGTTAGTCGTTAGGCTTATCGCATCTCAAATCCGGGGCTTACCGATGCAATGGCGAAACTCATCCAGCAACTACGGCTTGGTCAGCATCGTCATGCACTGGTTGGTGGCGATTGCTGTGATTGGGCTTTTCGCGCTGGGTTACTGGATGGTGGGCCTAACCTATTACAGCAGCTGGTATCGCACTGCGCCGGATATTCACAAGAGCGTCGGGCTGCTTCTCCTCGGGCTGATGGTGATACGGGTCATCTGGCGATTTTTCAGTAGCGGCCCAGCTCCGCTGGCTAGCCATGGACGTACTACGCGCCTTGCAACCAAGGCAGGGCACGGGATTCTTTATCTTGGCCTGTTTGTCCTGATGATTTCCGGTTACCTGATTTCCACCGCTGATGGGCGTGCAATCAGCGTGTTCGACTGGTTCGAGGTGCCTGCATTGATCACATCGATCCCGAACCAGGAGGACATCGCCGGCCTGATCCACGAATACCTCGCCTGGGGGCTGGTGATTTTCTCCGGCTTGCATGCCCTCGCGGCACTGAAGCACCACTTCATCGATCGCGATCCGACCCTTAAACGGATGTTCGGCCGCGCCGATGCCTGATAGCACTCAAAGGAGAACTCCATGAAGAAAACCTTCGCTGCACTTGCTCTTGGTTCGATGATTCTCGCAGGGCAGGCCGTTGCCGCCGATTATGCGATCGATACGAAGGGCCAACACGCCTTCGTCAATTTCAAGATCAGTCATCTTGGCTACAGCTGGCTGTGGGGCACATTCAAGGAGTTCGACGGTAACTTCAGTTTCGATGCCGAGCAGCCGGAAGCGAGCAAAGTCAACGTCACGCTGCAGACCGCCAGCATCGATTCGAACCATGCCGAGCGTGACAAGCATCTGCGCAGTGATGACTTTCTCAACGTCTCCGAGCACCCAACCGCTACCTTTGAATCCACCTCGGTAAAATCCACCGGTGAGGGTACGGCTGATATTACCGGGGACCTGACGCTCAACGGCGTGACCAAACCAGTCGTGATTGCGGCTAAATTCATCGGCGAAGGCAAGGACCCGTGGGGCGGCTACCGCGCCGGCTTCGAAGGCACCACAACGCTAAAATTGAAAGATTTTGACATCAAGATGGACCTCGGCCCAGCTTCGCAGACCGTGGATCTGATCATCTCGGTAGAAGGTGTTCGTCAGTAAGCACGACGGGCATTGCACTGTGGAACGCCGGCTCTGACGCCGGCGTTCTGCTTTATACGATCATGCGGTCACGCCCATAATGCTGGCGGATGGCTCTGGAATCGCTTGATTCACGGCATTTACATTGTGATCGCTTGTTTACAGACATTCATGAATGTAAGTATATTAATCGCATTCTGCCATTCGAGTCTGCCAGGGCTGTTCTGCTCCGGCTCTGTCTGTTCAACGAGGTCTCTCTCCATGTCAATCAAGCCAGCCAGTGCTGCTCTGATCACCATCTTCGCTGCTGCTTCTCTGCTCGTCGGTTGTCAGGAAGAGGCCGCTGCGCCCGCCGCCCAGCAAATTCCCAAAGTCGGCTTCGTAGCACTTGAAGCCGAGCCGTTTGCGCTTACCACGGAACTTCCGGGGCGGGCACAGCCGTTTCGTATCGCCGAGGTGCGCCCGCAGGTCGATGGCATCATTCAGAAGCGTCTGTTTACCGAGGGCAGCGAGGTCAAGGCTGGCCAGCAGCTCTATCAAATCGACGATGCGATCTATCAGGCCACGTATAAGAGTGCTCAGGCCAGCCTCGCATCGACCAAGTCCCTCGCTGATCGCTACGCATTGCTGGTTGAAGAGCAGGCGGTAAGCAAACAGGCTTATGACGAGGCTCGCGCTGCCAACTTGCAGGCCGAGGCGGATCTGGAGCGCGCGAAAATTAATGTGCGTTATACCAAGGTGCTCGCGCCCATTTCCGGACGTATCGGCCGCTCGGCCGTTACCGAGGGCGCGCTGGTCACCGCAGGCCAGGCCCAAGAGCTGGCAATCATTCAACAGCTCGACCCGATCTACGTCGATGTCACCCAGCCAGCACGGGACCTACTCAATCTGCGTCGCGATCTGGCCGAAGGGCGGCTACAAAAAGCCGGTGAAAACGCTGCAAAAGCGACCCTGATGCTTGAGGACGGAAGCACATACGCGCATGAGGGCAAGCTCGAATTTTCCGAGGTGTCAGTAGACGCCGGAACGGGCTCGGTTGTGCTGCGTGCGGTTTTCCCGAATCCGGACAAGATATTGATGCCAGGCATGTTCGTCCATGCGCAACTGGTCGCAGGAGTCAAGAGCGAAGCTATTCTCGCACCGCAGCAGGGCGTCACCCGGACGCCGAGCGGTCAGGCGACTGCATTGGTGGTCAATGCCGACAACAAAGTCGAGGTGCGTCAGATTACTGCATCGCGCGCCGTTGGCAATCGGTGGCTGGTCAGCGAGGGGCTCAATGCCGGCGACCGCTTGATCACCGAAGGCCTACAGTTCATTCGCCCAGGCGTCGAAGTCGAGCCCGTGCCTGCTACCAACGTTGCCGCTGCCCAGCCACAGGTCCAGTAAAGGCTGAGCCAAGGATAATCACCTAATGTCTAGATTTTTTATCGATCGGCCAATTTTCGCCTGGGTGATCGCTCTAGTGATCATGCTTGCCGGCGGGCTGTCCATTCTCGGGCTGCCAGTCAACCAATACCCGAGTATCGCACCGCCTGCAGTGGGTATTCAGGTCGCCTATCCGGGCGCTTCCGCCCAGACCGTGCAAGACACCGTAGTCCAGGTCATCGAGCAACAGCTCAACGGTATCGACGGTTTGCGCTACATGTCTTCGGAAAGCAACTCCGACGGCAGTATGAGCATCACCGTGACCTTCGAGCAGGGCACCAATCCGGACATCGCACAGGTTCAGGTGCAAAACAAGCTGCAGCTAGCCACGCCGCTATTGCCGCAGGAAGTCCAGCAGCAGGGCATTCGGGTAACGAAGGCAGTCAGGAACTTTCTGATGGTTGTCGGTCTGGTATCGACCGATGGCAGCATGAATCGGGCCGACCTATCGGACTACATCGTGTCCAACATTCAAGACCCGATCTCAAGAACGCCTGGCGTTGGCGATTTCCAAGTGTTCGGGTCGCAATATGCCATGCGCATCTGGCTTGACCCAGCCAAGTTGAATAATTTCAGTCTTACCCCGGTTGACGTGGGCAATGCGATTCGCGAGCAGAACGTCCAGGTTTCGGCCGGACAATTCGGTGGCTTGCCAGCGGTGCCTGGGCAACAGCTGAGCGCCACCATAATAGGTAAGACTCGCCTGCAAACGCCTGAGCAGTTCCGTGAAATCCTGCTTAAGGTCAATGGCGACGGCTCGCAGGTCCGCCTGGGCGATGTCGCCCGCGTTGAGCTGGGCGAGCAGAACGCCGCCATTAGTGTGCTTTATAACGGCAAGCCGGCTTCAGGCATCGCGCTCAAGCTGGCCACCGGTGCCAACGCACTGGATACGGCGAAGGCAATTCGCGCGACGATTTCCGAATTGGAGCCCTTCTTCCCCGAGGGGATGGAGGTGGTCTATCCCTACGATACTTCACCAGTGGTATCAGCTTCGATTACCGGCGTAGTGCATACGCTGCTTGAGGCCATCGTTCTGGTCTTCCTGGTGATGTACCTGTTTCTTCAGAACTTTCGCGCCACGCTAATTCCGACATTGGCGGTGCCTGTGGTGTTGCTGGGTACGTTTGGCATTCTCGCGGCGTTTGGCTTCAGCATAAACACGCTGACAATGTTTGCGATGGTTCTGGCTATCGGATTGCTGGTGGATGATGCCATCGTGGTGGTCGAAAACGTCGAGCGGGTAATGGCCGAAGAAGGCCTTTCCCCGCTCGAGGCCACGCGCAAATCCATGACGCAAATCCAAGGCGCATTAGTTGGCATTGGCCTCGTGCTGTCAGCTGTATTTTTGCCGATGGCGTTCTTCGGCGGATCCACCGGCGTCATCTACCGACAATTTTCAATCACTATCGCCTCCGCGATGGCGCTATCGGTGCTGGTGGCGCTGGTCTTCACGCCTGCGCTTTGTGTCACCTTGCTAAAGCCTATTCCTAAAGGTCATCACGAAGAGAAACGGGGCTTCTTTGGCTGGTTCAATCGCACCTTTGATCGCGGCGTCGGTGGTTATGAGCGAGGCGTGATAACGATACTGCGTCGAAAAATCCCCTTTTTGCTGCTCTATGTCATTATCGTCGTGATAATGGCTGTTCTTTTCACCCGGATTCCCAGCTCGTTCCTGCCGGAAGAAGACCAAGGCGTGCTCTTTGCTCAGGTGCAGACTCCAGCCGGGTCCACAGCCGAGCGGACTCAGCAGACCGTCGACGCAATGCGTGAATATCTGTTGCGCGAAGAATCAGAAGCGGTGCAATCCGTGTTCACCGTTACGGGTTTCAATTTCGCTGGCCGTGGGCAGAATTCGGGTATGGCATTCATCGGGCTGCGTCCGTGGGATGAGCGCGCTGACCCTGAACTGAGCGTATCCGCGGTAGCTAAGCGGGCGCAGGCGCATTTCAATACTCTTCGTGACGCCATGGTGTTCGCCTTTGCACCGCCGGCGGTCATGGAGTTGGGCAACGCGACCGGCTTTAACTTTTATCTGCAAGACCGTGCTGGCGTTGGTCATGACGTGCTCATGGAGGCGCGCAATCAGTTCCTGGGCCTGGCTGCGCAGAATCCGGCGTTGACAGCTGTACGACCCAACGGTTTGAACGACGAACCTCAATATCAGTTGTTGATCGATGATGAAAAGGCTCGGGTGCTGGGCGTATCGCTCGGTGCGATCAACGACACGCTATCGATTGGCTGGGGTTCAAGTTATATCAATGACTTTATCGACCGCGGGCGGGTGAAGAAGGTATATGTGCAAGGCGAGGCCAGCGCACGGATGAATCCCGAAGACCTGGATAAATGGTTCGTACGCAACGACGAAGGCGAAATGGTGCCATTTAGCGCCTTCGCCAGTGGCGAATGGGTTTATGGATCTCCCAAGCTGTCTCGCTACGATGGGGTGTCCGCGATGGAAATCATGGGTCAGGCCGCACCGGGTTACAGTTCCGGCGATGCCATGGCGGCAGTTGAAGAGATTGCCCAGCAACTACCGGAAGGGGTTGGCATCTCCTGGACTGGCCTGTCCTACGAGGAACGTCTATCAGGTGACCAGGCGCCAGCACTCTATGCGCTATCGCTTCTGGTGGTATTCCTTTGCTTGGCCGCACTGTATGAAAGCTGGTCCATCCCGTTTGCGGTAATGCTGGTGGTGCCGTTGGGCGTCATTGGTGCGCTGCTGGCGACCATGGGACGGGGGCTGTCCAATGATGTGTTCTTCCAGGTCGGCTTGTTGACCACCATCGGTTTGACCGCGAAGAACGCTATTCTTATCGTCGAGTTCGCCAAGGATTTGCACGAACAGGGCGTGAGTCGCTTCGATGCGGCGGTACAGGCGTGCCGTATGCGCTTGCGGCCGATCGTCATGACATCGCTGGCCTTTACCCTCGGCGTGGTTCCGCTGGCCCTCGCGAGCGGCGCTGGTGCAGGCAGCTCGCATGCTATCGGAACCGGCGTAATCGGCGGCATGCTGACGGCAACCGTGCTAGTGATCTTTTGGGTACCGTTGTTCTATGTTCTGGTGTCTTCGCTTGGCGATCGCAGGAAGACGGCTGTCGAAGAGCCAAAGGGAGATGCACAATGAACAAGTCCGTATTGAGCCTGGCGCTGATGGCAGCGCTGAGCGGCTGCTCCCTGATTCCCGAATACCAGCGCCCGGATGCGCCGACCGCTACGAGCTGGCCCGAAGGCGAAGCCTACACCAGCGCCGTCAACGGGGCTCAAGGGCAGCAGATGGATCTGGCGTGGGAGGAGTTCTTCCGCGACCCCGCGCTGCGCCAGCTGATCGGTGTGGCGCTGGAAAACAACCGAGACCTGCGCGCAGCGGCGCTTAATGTCGATGCTTATCGGGCGTTGTATCGCGTCCAGCGCGCCGACCTATTACCTGCAGTGAGCGCCGACGGCTCCGGCAGCCGCACTCGTACTCCTGGCGATCTCAACCAGACCGGGCAGGACGGTATCAGCAGCCAGTACAGTGCGACGCTCGGGGTGGCATGGGAACTGGACCTGTTCGGCCGGCTGGGTAGCCTTCGCGAGCAGGCGCTGCAGGAATATTTTGCCACCGAGGCAGCGCAGCGCAGCACGCGCATCAGCCTGATCGCCAGTGTCGCTAATGCCTGGTTGACCTTGCAGGCCGACCAGGCGCTGCTACAGGTCAGTCGCGACACGCTGAAGGCGTTCGAGGAAAGCCTCGAACTCACCCAGCGCAGCTTCGACGTAGGTGTCGCCTCGGCTCTGGAGTTGAGCCAGGCGCGCAGCGCGACCGATACCGCCCGGGTGGGCATCGAGCGTTATACCCGTCAGGTGGCGCAGGATCGCAACGCGTTGACGCTGCTGCTCGGACAGAACATTCCGGTCTCCATGCCGACCGACGACCGGTTGAAGCGTGATCTGCTGGCGACATTGCCGGTCGGCCTGCCTTCCGACTTGCTCTACAAGCGCCCCGACATCATTCAGGCCGAATACCAGCTGCGCGCTGCCAACGCGAACATTGGTGCGGCCAGAGCGGCATTTTTTCCGCGTATCAGTCTGACCGGCGCGGTGGGTACGGCGAGCAGCGAATTGTCCGGCCTGTTCGATGGTGGTTCCAGCTATTGGAACTTCTCGCCGAGCATCAGTGTGCCGATCTTCAATGCCGGCCAACTGCGAGCCAATCTCGACTATGCCGAAATCAGCCGCAATATTCAGGTTGCGCAGTACGAGTCAACTATCCAGACCGCATTCCGCGAAGTGGCCGATGGTCTGGCCGCACAGGCGACCTACATCCGTCAAGTTCAAGCGCAGCGTGACCTGCTGGAAACCAGTGAAGACTATTACCGTCTCGCTGAGCGGCGTTACCGGACCGGTGTCGACAGCTATCTGGTGCTGCTCGATGCCCAGCGGCAGCTGTTCGACGTGCAGCAGCAGTTCATTAGCGACCGGTTGGCGCAGATGGTTAGCGAAGTCAATCTGTTCAAGGCCTTGGGTGGCGGTTGGGATGCGGAGGCCGATCCGGTGCCTAGCGAAGGCTAGGATTGGTCGTCGCTGGCTGTAATCCAACTTTCTCGATCAGCAGCACCAACAAAAACGCCGCCCTTGAAGGCGGCGTTTTTTGTTTGCGTCTCGAATCAGCGATTGCGGGTTAGCAATGCTGGCTTTTCGCCGCGTGGTTTTGTTGGCAGCTGATCCAGTTGCTCAGCGCTGGGCAGCCGATCGATCTTCGATTCCTTGTGGATGATCAATGGCTGCTTTTCCTTCGGCTTGGCAGCAATGTCCTGACGAGCCCCGCCCTCATTATCGATCCGACGGCCTTCGTTCTTGCGCCGTGACTGGCCGCCGCGAGTTGACTGGCCTTGGCCTTGACGTTTGCCTTTGCCCTGAGCAGCGCCGCTTGTCGAGGCGGCGCCGCCCCCGCGCTGGCCTGCGCCGCGCGGCTGAGTGGATCCAGGCTGAGCGGGGGCTCCGGGACGACGACCACGGCCCTGCTTGTTCTGGTATGGACTGACGTAATCAACCCGATTACCGAAGTTGTCCAGATCGTCATCGAGGAACACTTCCGGGTCCCGGTCGCTGGGCAGGCGAGGCGGGCGGCTGACCGGTGCAGCCGCCGCTCCTTGTGTCGTCGAACCCTGGCTGGCATTTGCACTGCGCGGCTTGTTGCGGCTGCGGCGGTTACGATCGCGCTCTTTGGGTTCACTGCTCGATTCAGTCGTTTTCGCGGCGCGTTCGGCGCGTGGCTTACGCTCGCCGTTGCGAGCAGGGCGCGGCTGCCGTGGCTCGCGCACTTCGGGCTTCTCCGCCTCAATGGTGCTGGCGTCGAAGCCCATCAGATCGCCGTCCGGAATTTTCTGCTTGGTCATCCGCTCGATGCCCTTTAGCAGCTTCTCCTCGTCGGGCGCCACCAGCGAAATCGCTTCGCCGCTGCGTCCGGCACGGCCGGTACGGCCGATGCGGTGGACGTAATCTTCCTCGACATTCGGTAGCTCGAAGTTGACCACATGCGGCAGCTGATCAATATCCAAGCCGCGGGCAGCAATGTCGGTGGCAACCAGGATACGTACGGCGTTCGCCTTGAAGTCGGCCAACGCCTTGGTGCGAGCGTTCTGGCTTTTGTTGCCGTGAATCGCGACAGCCGGCAGGCCGTGCTTGTCGAGATACTCGGCGAGGCGGTTGGCGCCATGCTTGGTGCGGGTGAAAACCAGCACCTGTTCCCAGGCGCCCTGAGTGATCAGGTGAGCCAGTAGAGCGCGCTTATGTGAGGCAGCCAAGCGAAATACGCGTTGCTCGATGCGCTCGACCGTGGTGTTTGGCGGCGTGACCTGAATCTTCTCCGGCTCGTGTAGCAGCTTGCTGGCGAGATCGGTGATGTCCTTGGAGAAGGTCGCCGAGAACAGCAGGTTCTGGCGCTTGGTCGGCAGCTTGGCGAGGACCTTCTTGACGTCATGGATGAAGCCCATGTCGAGCATGCGGTCGGCTTCGTCGAGGACCAGAATTTCCACGTGGGACAGATCGACGGCCTTCTGGTTGGCCAGATCAAGCAGGCGGCCAGGGCAGGCGACGAGTATGTCGAGACCCTTGGCGATGGCCTGGACCTGTGGGTTCATGCCCACACCACCGAAGATCACCGCGCTTTTGAGCGGCAGATCGCGGGCATAGACCTTGAAGCTGTCGTGGACCTGGGCGGCGAGCTCACGAGTCGGCGTCAGCACCAGGACACGCGGCTGGCGAGGGCCATGGCGATGCTCACGGTCGGGGTGGCCGCCCGGGAAAAGAATTTCCAGCACGGGGAGGGCAAAGCCACCGGTCTTACCGGTTCCCGTCTGTGCGGCGACCATCAGGTCGCGTCCCTGCAACACGGCGGGAATGGCCCGCTGTTGCACTGGTGTAGGCTGGGTATAACCGGCGGCCTCGACGGCACCGGCCAAAGCCTCGGAGAGACCGAGGGAAGCAAAGGACATGAGTAATCCTGTCTGTATAGGGCGAGGCCCTGGGATGGTCATGCCTGGCTCGAATCGCGACTGGCGTGCGATCCCGTCCGGTCCTGTCGCATCGGAAGATGCTGACATCCGGGCGTAAGCCTGGCGGAAGCGCGGAGTATAACAGAGCCTGTTAACGCCGCATTGCTAGGACAGTGTGGCAGTTCGCAGGTTCATTGACCAGCTCCCTGTTTTGCAGGGAGCTGAATCGATGAATCAACGCACCAGCTTGAGATTGTCCCAGATCGCCAGGCTCGGTTCGGCCTGGTTCAACGTATAGAAGTGCAATCCCGGTGCGCCGCCGGCGAGCAGCTTCTCGCACATCTCGGTGATCACCTGCTCGCCGAAGGCCTGGATGCTGTCCATGTCATCGCCATAGGACTCAAGCTGCTTACGCACCCAGCGCGGGATCTCGGCACCGCAGGCATCGGAGAAACGCGCCAGCTTGCTGTAGTTGGTGATCGGCATGATGCCGGGCACGATCGGCGTTTCCACGCCCAGTTGGCGCACGCGCTCGACAAAGTAGAAGTAACAGTCGGCGTTGAAGAAGTATTGGGTGATGGCACTGTCGGCACCGGCCTTGGCCTTGCGCACGAAGTTGGCCAGGTCATCCTCGAAATTGCGCGCCTGCGGATGCATCTCCGGATAGGCGGCGATTTCAATATGAAAGTGATCGCCCGTTTCGGCGCGAATGAACTCGACCAGTTCGTTGGCGTAGCGTAGCTCACCGCTGGCCATGCCCATACCGGACGGCAAGTCGCCGCGCAGCGCGACGATCCGCTTGATACCAGCCTCCCTGTACAACTTGAGCAGCTCACGCAGCTCGGCCTTGCTGTCGCCGACGCAGGACAGGTGCGGCGCGGTCGGCACCTTCACTTCGCCGTCGAGCTGCAACACGGTGTTTAACGTGCGGCCGCGAGTCGATCCCCCTGCGCCATAGGTGCAGGAGAAAAAGTCCGGCTTGTATTCGGCTAGACGCCTGGCGGTCACCATCAGTTTTTCGTGCCCAGCGTCGGTCTTGGTGGGAAAGAACTCGAAGCTGAAGCTGTGGCTACGTGGTTGTGACATGAACATTCCTTTCTGCGGCAAGCGCCAGTCAGGAGCAGGCGAGTCTGCTCCTGATCACCGGCTCGGCCTCGATTAGTAGCGGTAGCTATCCGGTTTGAACGGACCTTCGACTTCCACGCCGATGTACTCGGCCTGCGTCGGTGTCAGGCGGGTGATGACGCCACCGAAGCCCTTGACCATTTCGGCTGCGACTTCCTCGTCGAGCTTTTTCGGCAGCACCATGACGGTGACGTTTTTGGTCTTCTCGGTAACCGGCAGGTCAGCAAACTTTTCGTTGAACAGGTGGATCTGCGCCAGTACCTGGTTGGCGAAAGAGCCGTCCATGATCCGGCTCGGGTGGCCGGTGGCATTGCCCAGATTCACGAGACGGCCTTCGGCCAGCAGGATCAGGTAGTCGTCGTTGTTCGCATCGAAGCTGCCCGGGCCGGTGCGGTGAATCTTGTGCACCTGCGGCTTGACCTCTTCCCATGCCCAGTTCTTGCGCGTGAAGGCGGTGTCGATCTCATTGTCGAAGTGACCGATGTTGCACACGACAGCACGCTTTTTCAGCGCCTTGAGCATGCCGGCGTCACAGACGTTGGCGTTGCCGGTGGTGGTGACGATCAGGTCGATCTTGCCCAGCAGTGCAGTGTCGATGCACGCATCGGTCCCGTCATTCAAGCCGTCTTTGTAAGGGGAGACCAGCTCGAAGCCGTCCATGCAGGCCTGCATGGCGCAGATCGGGTCTACTTCCGACACCTTGACGATCATGCCTTCCTGGCGCAGCGACTGTGCCGAGCCCTTGCCCACGTCACCGTAACCGATGACCAGCGCCTGCTTACCGGATAGCAGGTGGTCGGTGGCGCGTTTGATGGCGTCGTTGAGGCTGTGACGGCAGCCGTACTTGTTGTCGTTCTTGCTCTTGGTAACCGAGTCGTTGACGTTGATGGCCGGGATCTTCAGGGTGCCTTTCTTCAGCATGTCCTGCAGGCGATGCACGCCGGTGGTGGTTTCCTCGGTCACACCGTGCACGCGCTCGAGCACCTGCGGATATTTGTCATGCAGGATCTGGGTCAGGTCGCCGCCGTCGTCGAGGATCATGTTGGCGGCCCATGGCTGGCCGTCCTTGAGAATGGTCTGCTCGATGCACCACTCGTACTCCTCTTCGGTTTCACCCTTCCAGGCGAACACCGGGATGCCGGCGGCAGCGATGGCGGCGGCGGCCTGATCCTGAGTCGAGAAGATGTTGCAACTGGACCAGCGTACTTCGGCGCCGAGTGCGGTCAGCGTTTCGATGAGCACGGCAGTCTGGATGGTCATGTGGATGCAGCCAAGGATCTTTGCGCCTTTGAGCGGCTGCTCGCCGGCGTACTTATGGCGCAGACCCATCAGGGCAGGCATTTCCGATTCGGCGATGATGATCTCGCGACGGCCCCAGTCGGCCAGGGAAATGTCGGCGACCTTGAAATCGTTAAAACCTGCAGGCGTCATGACAGCGCTCATTGAAGAGTTCTCCATTCGTTTTGTGCGAATGGGCGCCGTTGATGCGTATGGTTAACGCCCCATCCGAGCCTGACAGGTCTTCATACCTGCTGCAGCGCCCCTCGGACAGGTGGCGGGCACGGCCGAACGGTGTCGGCGGTGTAAAGCCCGGCGATTATAGCCGTGACTGCGAGCAATCCCAAGTCCGTTGCAGCGCCCCTTGCTCAACGACCGTCTACGCTGTCGCGAGTACAGATATGGCGCACCATGCGGCCGGTGCTCAAGCCCTATACCCGAATCGAGCGAGATAACCATCGCCGTGGCCATGACGCCAATGGTCGGCGGCAGGCCTATGAAGCGGTAGTTGAGGTAGGCGAGTAGCGCGGAGGGGCTGATGAATATTGTCGAGAGCTCAAGCATGCGAACCCCGATTCAGCGGTTTCAAGATCGACTGCGGGGTGGACCCGGCCGCGCGCCATTGGTGCCTTTCACCAGCGCCGAACTCAACTTGCGCCAGGGCGGTCACACGAAGAGGTTCGGTGAACCTCGCCGGGCGAATGACCCTCAGGAGCTGCCAACATGAACCTCTTGTTCCGTTCTGTTCTGCTTACCATTGCCGTCGCGTTTAGCCTGCCAGTTGCCGCCAATTCCTGCTATGTCTCCGCCGAGACGTCCGGTGCAGTGCCGCCACCGGTGGTCACCGAAAAATGTTTTCGCTATGAGGGCATGGACGATAACGATATTGACTGGGTCTGCCGTGATAACGAGGCGGTCAAGAACTCGCGTCGGAAGATTGTCGAGAACTGCCCGTCTGGCCATTTTGGTGTCTGTACCGCCGCGCTGACACCAGAAACCCTCGCCAACGAGCGCGCCACTGGCACCCAGGCAACGGACACCCCAGCGCCGACAACCGTGCCTGAAAACGCACGTATCGTCACATACAACTATCAAACGACCGATCGTGCCCAGGCAAAAATCGATTGCGAAAGCGCCGGCGGTGAATGGTCGCGGTAGCCTCGTGGCGTTTGGTGAAATGGCCGGCAGCAGGGATAATCGCCGGCCGTTCAATGCCCGAGTGATTGAATCATGAAGCTGATGCCGTTGAGTTTGTCGCTGATCGCCGTTTTTGCGCTCGCGGGCTGTGACCGCATCGATCCCAATTCTCCACTCGGCAAGCGCAAGGCCATCTACCAACAAATGCTCGATACCAAGGAAGACCTCGGTGGCATGCTGCGTGGCCGTTTGGCTTTTGATCCGCAGGGCTTCGTCAGCGGCGCGGCGAAGCTGGACGAGTTATCGCGGCAGCCCTGGCAGTACTACCCGGAGGTCAAGGAGGATCAAAGCGATGCCCGCGACGATGTCTGGCAGCAGCAGGAACGTTTCAACCAGATGGCTCGCGAGCTCGAGGCGCACACTGCTGCGCTGGTGGCCGCGGCGGCTAAGGTGCCTGTGACTGCCGAAAGTGTCGCGCCGGCCTTTCAGCGTGTAGAAGATGCCTGTGAAGCCTGCCATCAGAAATTTCGCGCGTACTGACGCTTGCTTGCGGATCGCGGCCGTTTAACGCTTGGCGGCTTCCAGTTGTTTACGGGCTTGATCCAGGCGCCGCTTATGCAGCTCGATCATTTGCGCATCGCCCGTGCCCAATGCTTCGCGTAATTGCGCCTCGCGCTCGCTGGTCAGGCGAGTCGCCTTTTCTACCGCCACATGATTGGACTGTAACGGGACCATGCCGCGGCAGCGCTCGTTAAGACTCTGCAGACGCTCTTCGAGCGCTACGCGCTGGCTGTCGTCACCCTTCAGGCGGGCATCCTGAATCTGTTCTCCGATCGTTTTACGCGCATCGCGGCATGCCTCGACGGGGTTCGGGGCTGCAATGGATGCCTGGGCACCGCTAAAGCTGAGAAGCAGCAAGGTGAGGATGGTTCGCCGGGCGGACATGCGCACTCCTTTTTATTCTTAGGTTTAAGACTGGACTGAATCGCCTAAGTGCCCTCAGAACCCGGCGATCCGTGCGGTGCGCAGCTGCTGGCGCAGCTTCAGCACTTCTGGCGCCGAAAAGAACGCCCGCAGTTGTCGCGCACGCGTGGCGCCGATACCCGGTTCGGCCTGCCATTGCGCCACGCTTCTTGCAGCCAGGGTGTCCCAATTCGCGTCGATTTCCGCATCGCCGCTCGGCGGCAGTCCGATTGCTCGCAGCCAGGCGCCAAATGGGCGCTCGTGAGCCAGCCGATAGCTGGTTACCAGGGTCTCGGCGCTGGTCTGGCCGAAGCCTGGGATTTGCTGCAGGCGGGCTTCGTCGAGGTGCAGCCAGTCGAGCAATCCTGTTACTGCTCCCGCTTCGACCAATTCCCGCCAGGTGCCGGGGCCGAGGTTCGGCAGGTCCAGCCCGTGCTTGCTGCTCAACCAAGTGAGCCGCGCAATAAACTGCTGGTTGCAGCCGTTATCAGGATGCCAGCAGCTCTGCGAATGGTAGTTGGCGGGGTTTGGGACCTTAATATTCAGGCGCTGCTGAGCGCGCCAGACGACGGTATCCAATCGCGGAATCGTCAGGCCGGCGAGAGTGATCGCGACCTGATCGCCAGGCCGGATATCCTGTGCCTTCCATGTTTCAAGTGATCCGAGACTAACGCGGGCGATGCGGCGGTCGTCTAGTTGCACCGGGTCAAGCTGGAGGATTGGCGTAATCCGGCCGCTTCGGCCGATGTTGAATTGCACCTGGCGAACCTGCGCCAAGGCGGTGCGCAGCGGATATTTCCAGGCGGCCGCCCAGTGTGGCGGCTGGGCTTGCCAGCGCGTGCCGTCCGGGCGCCGGCCCTGGCGCAGTACCACGCCATCACTGGCGAAGGGCAGAGGATGGCGATACCAGTGGTCGCGCCAGTGTTCGGCTTGTTGAATGCTGGCAATAGGCTGGGTCAGCTCAACGCTTGCGTCGAAGCCCAGTGCGGCCAGGCCATTTAGGCGCGCCTGCATGCCCGCCGGGCCATTGGGCCAATCCCAAACGAACAGACCGATCTGCGCCGCGGTTATGTCATCCAACGCTTGGCGTGCCATGGCCCCGGCGACCTTGCCGCGCGCGCCGACACCACCCGCTTCCGCCTGAACATGTGCGTCCAGACGCCAGTAAAGCTCACCCTGCAGGACTAGTTCATCGCCGCTCGCCAGTTGCTGCGGTATCGCCGGCAGTTGTCTGGCCCGCTCGGTCCAGTCCTGACCGTGATTACCATCGCCGCGGCTGACAGCCTGGAGCAGATGTCCGTTCCGGTAGTGCAACGTCACTGCGACGCCATCGACTTTTGGCTGGATCCACAGATCTTCGCGGGGCTCGATCCAGGCGCGCACCGCCGTCGCATCGGCAAGTTTGGCGAGCCCGGTCTGTGCGATCGGATGTGCAACAGGCCCGGCGGTGCCGGCCAGCGGATCCGCAGCGTTCGAGACGACTGTCGGGAAGCACGCTTGCCATTGCCGGAGTCGTTGTCGCGACTGGTCATAGATTTCATCGTCGACCAGCGAGACGCCACCGCGGTGGTAGGCGTCGTCCCAGCCGGCCAGTTGCCGCTCGAGTCCGGCTATTTCTTCGGTGGCTCGATTGTCGGGCCACTCAGGGCAGTCGGCCAGGCTGGCGGAGGAAATGACACAGAAAACTAACGCGATCAAACGTTGCATGAGAGCATCCTTGCTCGTTGGAGACGCTGCATTCTGACTCGCTGTACAGGTGACGGCCGTGCGCTAGCGCATGTTGAGCCGTTTCCGTTGAGTATTTCAGCCGGCAGTGCCACGGAATGAACCATGACGGCGCGTAACGGCCAGAAGCGATAGCGTTCAGCAGCACGTCCCAGCGCAAGGCTAGTCAGCTTGCAAAAATGCCTACAACCATGGCCAGTAGCGCAACATGACGGGCCTCATCTCGACCAAGCAACTACAATCGCGCATCCATAGTCCGGAGAGACCTCCCCGTGCAATCTGTGATCTCCATCGAACAGCTGAGCAAGACCTACGCGTCCGGGCATCCGGCGCTCAAACAGATCGACCTGCAGATCCGCAAGGGCGAAATCTTCGCCCTGCTTGGGCCCAACGGTGCTGGCAAGACCACGCTGATCAGTATCGTTTGTGGCATCGTCAACCCAGGCAGCGGACGGGTTCTGGTTGACGGCTTCGACATCATCGGCGACTACCGCGAGGCCCGCTCGAAGATCGGCCTGGTGCCGCAGGAGCTATTTAACGAAGGCTTCGAAAGCGTCTGGGCAACGGTGCGCTTCTCTCGCGGACTGTTCGGCAAGGCGCCGAACGATGCCTACCTGGAGAAATTGCTGCGCGATCTCTCTCTTTGGGACAAGAAGAGCGCGCGCATCATCGAGCTATCGGGGGGCATGAAGCGCCGGGTAATGATCGCCAAGGCCCTGTCTCACGAGCCGTCGATTCTGTTTCTCGACGAGCCCACGGCCGGCGTCGACGTCGAACTGCGCCGCGACATGTGGGAAATGGTGCGCGGCCTGCGCGAGCGCGGCGTAACCATCATCCTTACCACCCACTACATCGAAGAGGCCGAGGAAATGGCTGACCGTATTGGGGTGATCAGCAAGGGCGAAATCATCCTGGTAGAGGACAAGAAAGCGCTGATGCACAAGCTCGGCAAGAAGCAGCTGACCTTGCATCTGCAGCGGCCGTTGGTGGAAATTCCAGCAGAACTGGCCGGTTATCCGCTGGAACTAGGCGATGGTGGCAATCAACTGATCTTCACGTTCGATGCTCAGCACGAGGACACCGGCATCGCCGACCTGCTCAAACGACTGGCTGAGCACGGCATCGATTTCAAGGACTTGCAATCGAGTCAGAGTTCACTGGAGGAAATTTTCGTCAGCTTGGTAAAAGGCAGCCGCACATGAATCTCCATGCAATCCGAGCTATCTACCTGTTCGAACTGGCGCGCACCTGGCGCACACTGCTGCAAAGCATCGCTACTCCGGTTATTTCCACATCGCTGTACTTCGTGGTGTTCGGCTCGGCCATTGGTTCGCGTATGGAGGCCATGCATGGCATTCCGTATGGCGCCTTCATCATTCCCGGTCTGATCATGATGGCGCTGCTCACCGAGAGTATTTCCAACGCCTCGTTCGGCATCTATATGCCGCGCTACTCTGGCACCATCTACGAGGTGCTGTCAGCGCCAGTTTCCTATCTAGAGATCGTTATTGGCTATGTCGGCGCGGCGGCGACCAAGTCACTGGTCCTCGGCGTTGTGATTCTGCTGACGGCGCGGTTGTTTGTTGACTATGAGATTCAACATCCGCTGATGATGACGCTGTTCCTGGTGCTCACCGCGGTGACCTTCTGTTTGTTCGGTTTCATCATTGGCATCTGGGCCGATGGTTGGGAGAAGTTGCAGATCGTGCCGTCGCTGATCGTCATGCCGCTGGCCTTTCTCGGCGGCAGCTTCTACTCCATCGAAATGCTGCCGCCGCTGTGGCAGAAGGTCACCCTGTTCAACCCGGTTGTGTATTTGATCAGCGGCTTCCGCTGGAGCTTCTATGGCGTCTCTGACGTCAATGTCGGGATCAGCCTGGCGATGACGCTGGGCTTTTTGGTGCTGTGCCTGGGCCTTATCTGGTGGATATTCAAGACGGGCTATCGGCTTAAGAACTGAGCCTTGCCAATCGAGACGCCTTCCAGATGGGCGTCTCGCTATCGCACGAGCGGGTTGCTAAGGATCACCAAGAGCCGTACGGGATGCCGTGTTTTTCGATATAGGCTTTGGAGGTGTCTGAGAGGAAGTAATACGCGCCGTCGGATTGCCCGCCATATGGCCCTTTTGGCTCGATTTCGGCCTGGCCGCGCAGAACCTCGATGGGGCCGCCGCAGGTGCTCATGACCCAGCCCCTGACCACGCCACCAGGGGCGAGTCCCAGCGTCAGGGCATGACGGTATTCGCTGGTGCGGCAGGGTGGGTCGAGTCTTTCCATCATTAGCCGTCGGGCACGCTCGGGGATTTCCAGCGTTACCCGGTAGGTTTGTGGCTCAGCGAGCGACTGCCAGCGGACGTAGATGCGCCTGGGTAGACCAGCGCCGGGGACGTGGCGGCCTGCGCCCCATCCGAAGCGCTCGCCCCAGCCTGCGGCATCGCCCTTGCCCTCTGGCGGGGTTCGTACCGCAACAATGCCGCTGCCGACATGGTGAAAGTATTGTCCGCGGGTGTCCTCCACGTTAGCCGTTTCTACCCAGACCTCCATATAGTCTGGAGCGAGAAAGCCAAGGCGCCAGTAGGGGTAGGGCAGGTTGCCGGCGTACTGTTCGGGATTGGCGCATCCGGAGAGCAGGAAAAACAGCAGACCGAGCAGTACCGATTTCATCGCTTCGCTCCTAAGCTATCGTCGTGGTGTGCCCGGCCATTCTCGGCCGGGGCATTGATGAAAACCACATCCCATTGGCTACCGCCCGGTCCGATTGCGGCGTTCCAATTGGACGAGAGGTGGATATAGCGATGGCGCAGCAGGCGTTCCTCTTCCTCATTCAGCGACCCGCTGCCACTTGTCGCCCATGCCAGTAGCTTGTCATTGATGGACCAAAGCTCCTCAGGAAGCGCTAAGGAAGGATCTTTTTCCTGAATGGGATTAAAGGGTGTGCCAGCCTCTATGGCCAGTGCGTGCATCACTCGCAGATGCACACGAGACAGATGCCCATACATCGTCCGTTCCAAATAGGGTGCAGCCATCACGAACTTCATCGCATCGGTGCGGCTTTGGCTGAATGCCGGGAAATGTTCCCAGACATCGGCTTCCAGGCGGGCGGCGCGGTCCTGCGGATCAATCAGGTCGGCCTGGTGGGCAAGGGCGGTGTCCTGCTGTGCCTGCTGATAGGCGACAGTGTGCAGCGGGTTGGTCTCCCGGCTGACCCAGTTACGGCGAGGCCGAGAGAGATAGAGTCGTTCCACGGCTTGGGGGAGGTATCCGCCACCCAGATCGGAGTGGGCGCCGGGCAGGACGATTTCGCGATGCGGTGGGGAAACCCTGTTGAGAGAGAAGTTTTGGCGATGCTCGTCACGAGCCACCAGATGCACGACCTGGCGGGCCGCATCGGGCGCCAGATAAAGGTCGATGCCACCGTTTATGGCATCGCTTGGGTCGGCCCAGTCATCCCAGCCGCCGATTGCCGCGACGGTATCGAACAGGCCGATGAAGTTAATGGTGACGTCGCGGCGCCAATCGAATCTTGGTCCAGAAGCTAATCTCCCCTGACGGTGCAGCGCACCTAATGGACCCTGGGTGCGCTGCAATACCTGATTGGCGAAATGCCGAGCGGCCGCCGCGCCCCGACTGAAGCCGAAGATGTCCATTTCCAAGGCTCCGATCACCGAGCCCGGGTTCGCCTGCTGGAATGTATCCAGCGCCTGTGAAATGAGCGAGAAACCTTCGTTGACCTTGGCCAACACGCCCGTGTCACCCCGGCCAAGCATTAGTCCGGGAAACGGCGTGTCCGTCTCGCCGGTCGTTGTGCCGATCCCAGTCACATAGGCACGGAGGGCTGCCTGATTTGCCCCTGCGGCTAATGGCTGACCGGAATCGTCCCGATACAGGTCATATAGTCGCCATATATTGCTGACATCGTTCCCGTAGCTGCTGTCCGGATCGAGATGGTGGACCTCGCAGCGCTGCACGATGGCCTGCGCCTCCTCTTCACCAATACCGAGCGTTGAAGCACGGCATTGGGCGCCGATAGCACTATTGCTGGCGTTGTTGCCGGTGCCGTCGAAGAACACGCCGATGCGCAGGGTGACGGCCTGGCGGCTGTCGAGTTCTTCCTCTTCCTCCTCTTCCTCCAGGCCATGCAGGGCATCATTGTCTGCTTGCTCCAGTGCTCGGGCCTGGCTGGGGGCCGGTTGCTGCGGAAGTGGCGAGTGCGGCGAGGTGGACGTATCGAAGGCCTGGGCTTGCACCGCTGGTTGGAGGCTAAGGGACGCAGGTGGCGTAAAGGGTGCCGGAGTCGATGTGCTGCCGATAACAACACTCCCCGAACCGCCGATGATCACGTTGCCATGATCGCCGAGGCTGCCAAGCGTGGCGGCGGGTTTGCCATTGATCAGCACGTTGGCGATGAGGTTGCTCGCCAACATGCTGCCGCAACCGGTCGAGTCGCCCTGGCGAGCAGCGGACAGGCCATCGAAGAGCACATCGGGTGATCCGGTAGCGATGGGGTTGTTGCCGTGCCCGGTCTTCGGACAGGCAGTCGGATCGCTGAGGCGTGCGGCGGGTTTGCCAGACATGACCAATCTCCTTATCGGTATGCGAGCCGGCACCTTGCCGCAAGGCAATAGCGAGCGCAAACGGCGCTCCGTTTTTTATGGGCTGGTTCGCAGGCTCTGAGCAGTTACGCGAGAACTTGCACAGCACAAAAAAGCCCCGCGCAGCACATGACTGGCGGGGCTTTCTTGCAGCTCTCAGCTTGCCGCTGAGTTTTTACAGCCCGGCAGCCGCGCGCAAGGCGTCGGCCTTGTCGGTCTTTTCCCAGGTGAAGGCGGTGAAGGTGTCGTTACCGACCGTCATTTCATAGGGATCGCGACCGAAGTGGCCGTAAGCTGCGGTCGCCTGGTACATCGGGTGCAACAGGTCGAGCATGGTAGTGATCGCGTATGGGCGCAGATCGAAATGCTCGCGGACCAGCGCGACGATCTTCTCGTCGCTGAGCTTGCCGGTGCCGAAGGTGTTGATCGAGATCGAAGTCGGCTGCGCCACGCCAATGGCGTAGGAGACCTGGATTTCGCAACGCTCGGCCAGGCCTGCGGCAACGATGTTCTTGGCCACGTAGCGACCGGCGTAGGCCGCCGAACGATCGACCTTGGACGGATCCTTGCCGGAGAACGCGCCGCCGCCATGGCGGGCCATGCCGCCGTAGGTGTCGACGATGATCTTGCGTCCGGTCAGGCCGCAGTCGCCCACCGGGCCGCCGATAATGAACTGGCCGGTCGGGTTGATGTGGAACTGGGTGTCCTTATGCAGCAGTTCGGCCGGGATCACATGCTTGACGATCAGCTCCATCACGCCTTCACGCAGGTCGGCGTATTTCACGTCCGGGCTGTGCTGGGTGGAGAGCACGATGGCGTCGATGCCGACTACCTTGCCGCCTTCGTAACGGCAGGTGACCTGTGATTTCGCGTCAGGGCGCAGCCACGGCAGCAGGCCGGATTTGCGCGCTTCGGCCTGGCGCTCGACCAGTGCGTGAGAGAAGCGGATCGGCGCGGGCATCAGCACGTCGGTCTCGTTGCTGGCGTAGCCGAACATCAAGCCCTGGTCGCCTGCGCCCTGGTCTTCCGGCTTGGCGCGGTCGACGCCCTGGTTGATGTCGGGGGACTGCTTGCCGATGATGTTCAATACGCCGCAAGTGGCGCCGTCGAAGCCAACGTCCGAGCTGTCGTAGCCGATATCGAGGATGACCTTGCGGACCAGTTCTTCAAGATCGACCCATGCAGTGGTAGTGACTTCGCCGGCGATGATCGCCACGCCGGTCTTGACCAGGGTTTCGCAGGCCACACGGGCGTGTTTGTCCTCGGCAATGATGGCGTCCAGCACCGCATCGGAAATCTGGTCGGCGATCTTGTCCGGGTGCCCTTCGGACACGGACTCGGAGGTGAAAACAGAATATTCGCTCATCTAACGGTTTCCTATTACCGGTGGGTGAGTCGGCTATCAGCGGATGGCCGGGAAAAGTACCTGGCCTGGATCTGAAAACCGTTCTTCAAGCCAATGTAGAGGCTCTCGCCGGGCGTGAGCCCCGCGGCATCGGCCCAACGGGCCAGATCTTCCTGTTCGAAGCCCAACCATAGGTCGCCGCAGGCCTCCTTGGCCCACCCCTGGTTGTGGCTGCACAGCTCGGTGATCAGCAGGCTGCCGCCCGCGTTCACCAGCCGCGCCAGTTGCTTCATCGCTTCACCCGGCGCTGCCAGATGATGCAGAACCATGTTCAGAACCACGCAATCTGCTACAGGGCATTCGTCCTGTAGCGCATCGGCAAGTTTCAACTCGACGTTGTCCAGTGCCTCCTGTTCGCAACGCGCGCGAGCCAACTCCAACATCGCCGGGCTGTTGTCGATGGCCACCACTCGCGCGAAGCGACGCGCCAGCTCGGGCAGAAAGCTGCCATCACCCGGGCCGACTTCGAGCGCCGTCGCGCCGGGCGCGAAGCTCAGCGCATCGAGTAACGCCACCACGCTATCGCGGTAGTGCGGCAGACCGGCAATCAGGTCCTGACGTGCCTGGAAGCTGTCGGCCATGCGCGCGAAGAAACCCTCGCTGGCGGCACTGCGTTGGGCATGCACCGCGGCGATCCGCGCCTGAACATCGACCGGCAGCGCAAGTTGGTCGAGTTCTTCGAGTAGCGCGGCGTGCAGCGTACCGCCGAGGCTGTCGCCTTGCGGTAGAGCGCGGCGATAAAAGATTGCATTGCCCTCGCGCCGAGTCGCCAGTAGCCCAGCCTGGGTCAGCACCTTGAGGTGGTGACTGATGCCGGATTGGCCGGTGGCGAAGATTTGCGCCAGTTCGAGCACGCCGAACGAATCGCTGGCCAACGCCCGCAATACGTTCAGGCGCAGCGCGTCGCCGCCGGCCTTGCACAGGGCGGCGAGCTGGTCGCTGTCGTCGAATGAAATCTGGGGGATGCGCAAGCTCATAGGCCGCGCAGTCTAGTCGGTGGTTTTTCGTCCAGCAATGGCTGTATCAAAAAGTTTTGATATTGGCTCGGGCCGGGGGAAGTCAATTCACCAGGCTGGTAACCCCCATTCCACAGGAGACCAGTCCGAGGCCCAGCAGGAAAAAGCTTGGCAACAGATCGAGTACTCGCTGCAGCCTCTCGTGGCTGGACAGGTGCCGCGATAACAAGCTGTAGGCGATCAGGATCGATACATCGACCAGCGCCCAGATGGCAATCAATGCCAAAGCCTGTGGAGCGAAGGGCTGCGCCGGAAGGATAAAGCCCGGTAGAAACGCGAGGAAGAACAGGATGTCCTTGGGGTTGGACAGGCCCACCGCCATGGCGCGCCAGAAATAGTGGGCTTCTGACCGAGGCAGGTTCGTATTTCCTTCTCCTCCGCCACACAGGCCGTCGGCACCGAGCCAGATCAGGTAGAGCCCACCGAGCACTTGGCCCCATTCGAGAATGACCGGCTCCAGGTCGAGTGCCAGGTAGATCAGTACCAGCGCGGCGACCAGCAGGAGCTGTGCGGAGATTACGCCGCCGAGAATGGTCCAGGCAGGCCAGCTGCGCCGAGCATCGGCAATGACCAGTGCGACGACCGGACCGGGGGAGGCGATCAGTAAGGCGACCGCGGCGGCAAAGGCGAGGTAGGTAGCATTCATAGTTCGGTTACCAGTTCGAATATGCGCGACTGTTTGCCCAGTTTTTCGGTGTAATAACGCAGGTTGCAGCTGGCGAAGGTGCGCTGCATCCAGCGGTCGCTGCCATCGAAGCGGGCGGTGAAGGGACTGCGCGCGTGCGCAGTACGGCGGTTGTCGATGATCAGCAGGTCGCCACGGGTGAGCCTGACCGGTTCAACCGCTTCCCAGGCGATGGCTCGCAGCTTGTCCAGTGCGCTTTGCGCGCGGTCGCTGTAGGCGATCATGAACTGCGGATCGAAACGAAAGAAGGGTGCGTCGGGGTCCCCGTACAGCACGGTTTGGTGCTTGTTGATATCGATGCGCTGGTTCTTTTCGGTCGCGCCGTAATCGGAGAGAAAGTTGTACGGTTCGTTGAGGAAGAATGCCTGCTGCTCATGGTCCAGGCAGTCGAGGATGCGATCGACCGAGGCGATATAGGTGATCGCCTCCGCCGCAGGATCCTGGCGCAGGCAGAGCAACAGTAAATAGTCTGGCTGGATCGAATGAAAGGCGTTCTCGGTGTGCAGGTCCAGCTCGGTATCGAAGCTGTCGGACGTGGCAGCGCGAGATTGTGTCTGTTGCGGGAAGCAGTTGTTGACGATACAGCCGCTGGATTCCTGTACATAGCCGATCGGCTCCCCAAGCAGAGCGGTCGCTTGCAGCAGCAGCCGTTCGCTGCTGTCGTCAGGCTTGTGCATGTCGGCGCGCGAGGCGGGGGTTGGCGGTATTTCACCTATCGAGGCGTCTTCCAGCAACAGAAAACCCTGCTTGTTGCCGAACAGTTTGAAGTTCAGGATCTGCGCCATCTGTTCCTGACTCAGACCTCCATTGCTGACGCTGGCGGACAAAAGCTGGTCAAAGTCGCGATTGGACATGTCATCCTTCCCTGAGCATTTTTTTAGAGGCACATGCCTCTTTCTTGTGTCGATGCCATCGCAGTGCTGGCTCGGTTGCTGGCGCAGTATTGGTGGGGTTCGGAGGGTTGCAAAATGGAAAAAACGGCCGTCTTTGATGAGTTTTACTCATGCTGGAGCGAGGTAGCATGACGCTGCGGATGCCACCGCTGTACGCGCTGCGTGCCTTCGAGGTCGCCGCACGTTTCGGCTCGTTCACTCAGGCTGCCGAGAGCCTCTGCATTACCCAGAGTGCAATCAGCCGGCACGTGAAAACCCTGGAAGAAAACCTTGGCTGCCAGCTCTTCGAGCGGCGCGGCTCCAAGCTGGCGCTGACCGACACAGGACGTATGCTGGCGCAGGAGCTCAAGGTGGGCTTTCGAACCATCGAGAATGCCTGCATCTCGGTCAATCGCCAGCAGAACGCACTTAGGCTGAAAGCACCTTCGACGTTGACCATGCGCTGGTTGCTGGGCCAGCTGGAAAATTTCCAGCTGGCCCACCCGCAAAACCGGGTGCAGCTCACCAGCGCCTGGATGGATCTGGATGCGGTGGACTTTCACAACGAGCCGTTCGATTGCGCGATTCTGCTCGGGCACGGCGGATTTCCAGCCGATTGGAACCGCGTGAAGCTGTTCGACGAGTGGCTGGTGCCCGTGTGTTCACCAGATATTTTCGGTGACGGGCGTTGGACCCCGGAGCATTTGGCCAGCGCCGAGCTTATCCACCCATCCCGCGATTGCCGCGATTGGCGGCGCTGGCTGCAGCGGGTCGGACTCATCGATGCGATTGCCTGGCAGCAGGGCAAGCTGTTCGACACACTGGAACTTGGCATTTCCGCTGCGGCCCAGGGCCATGGCGTTTCCATCGGTGATCTGGCATTGGTCGGCACCGAGCTGCACAAGGGCACGCTGGTGCTGCCATTTGAACAGGCGGTGCGCTCCGGCGACAGCTACTACCTGGTCTGGCCGGCGTCCGGCGAAACCCCGAGTACGCTCACTCGGATGAAGGATTACCTGCTGCAGCGTCTACCGGATATCGGCAGCCGTGGCGTAAGCCTGCTCGACTAAGCGGGTCGGAGCGGCAGATCGCCACGTTATTCAGTCATTGCCCCGCCACCCGTGGTAGGGGAAAATGGCGGCCTTTTTCTTCGTACACCCCCGCAGGAGATCAGCGATGCCCAGCCGTCGTGAGCGAGCCAATGCCATCCGCGCCCTCAGCATGGATGCCGTGCAGAAAGCCAACAGCGGCCACCCGGGTGCCCCGATGGGCATGGCGGACATCGCCGAAGTACTCTGGCGCGACCACCTCAAGCACAGCCCGACCAACCCGCTGTGGGCCGACCGTGACCGCTTCGTGCTGTCCAACGGCCACGGCTCGATGTTGATCTACTCGCTGCTGCATCTGACCGGCTATGACCTGTCCATTGACGATCTGAAAAACTTCCGCCAGCTGCACAGCAAGACCCCGGGCCATCCGGAGTTCGGTTATACCGCAGGCGTCGAAACCACTACCGGCCCGCTGGGACAAGGGCTGGCCAATGCCGTTGGCTTCGCACTGGCGGAAAAGATCATGGCGGCGCAGTTCAATCGTCCGGGCCATGAGATCGTCAACCACAACACCTATGTGTTCATGGGTGATGGCTGCCTGATGGAAGGTATTTCCCACGAAGTTTGCTCGCTTGCCGGCACTCTGGGCTTGAACAAGCTGATCGCGTTTTACGACGACAACGGGATTTCGATCGATGGCGAAGTGCACGGCTGGTTTACCGATGACACCCCGCGTCGCTTCGAGGCCTATGGCTGGCAGGTGATCCGCAATGTCAACGGCCACGACGCGGATGAAATCCAGATCGCCCTCGACACTGCGCGCAAGAGCGATCAGCCGACACTGATCTGCTGCAAAACCATCATCGGCTTTGGCTCGCCGAACAAGCAGGGCAAGGAAGAATCCCACGGTGCCGCCCTCGGTGACGCTGAAATCGCGCTGACTCGTGAAGCGCTGGGCTGGGCTCATGGCCCGTTTGAAATCCCGGCCGACATCTACGCCGAGTGGGACGCCAAGCAGAAGGGTGCTGACGCCGAAAACGAGTGGAACAAGCGCTTCTCTGCGTACGAGGCCGAATTCCCGGCACTGGCTTCCGAGTTCAAGCGCCGCATGGCGGGTGAACTGCCAGAAGATTTCGCCGAGAAAGCCTCTGACTTCATCCGCGAAGTGGCGACCAAGGGCGAAACCATAGCCAGCCGCAAAGCCAGCCAGAATTGCCTGAATGCCTTCGGTCCGCTGTTGCCGGAACTGCTCGGCGGCTCCGCTGATCTGGCCGGGTCCAACCTGACGCTATGGAAGGGCTGCAAGCCGGTGGTCGCCGAGGATGCTTCGGGCAACTACATGTACTACGGCGTGCGCGAGTTCGGCATGAGCGCGATCATGAACGGCGTTGCCCTGCACGGCGGCCTGATCCCCTACGGCGCGACCTTCCTGATGTTCATGGAATACGCACGCAACGCGGTGCGGATGTCCGCGTTGATGAAGCAGCGCGTGCTCTACGTCTTCACCCACGATTCCATCGGCCTCGGTGAAGACGGTCCGACGCACCAGCCGATCGAGCAACTGACTGCCCTGCGCAGTACGCCGAATCTGGATACTTGGCGTCCGGCCGATACCGTCGAGTCGGCCGTGGCCTGGAAGCATGCCGTCGAGCGCAAGGACGGTCCGAGTGCGCTGATCTTCTCGCGGCAAAACCTGCCGTATCACATCCGCGACAACGAGACCGAAGCCTCGATTTCCAAAGGCGGCTATGTCCTCAAGAACTGCGTGGGTGAGCCGGAACTGATCCTTATCGCTACCGGTTCGGAAGTCAGTCTGGCCGTGCAGGCCTATGACAAGTTGACCGCGCAGGGCCGCAACGTGCGTGTGGTTTCCATGCCTTGCACCAGTGTGTTCGACGCCCAGGATGCCGCGTACAAACAGGCCGTGCTGCCGGTTGAAGTCGGCGCGCGGATTGCCGTCGAAGCGGC
Organism: Stutzerimonas stutzeri; assembly: GCF_024448715.1. GTDB lineage: Bacteria > Pseudomonadota > Gammaproteobacteria > Pseudomonadales > Pseudomonadaceae > Stutzerimonas > Stutzerimonas stutzeri_AR. The sequence goes on along the minus strand of NZ_JAMOHZ010000002.1, from coordinate 478,161 downwards.
GCATGCTGATTATTGGTACAAGTACGTCGGTCTCGACGGCCGGATCATCGGCATGACCACCTACGGCGAGTCGGCCCCGGCGGGCCAGCTGTTCGAGCATTTCGGCTTCACCGTCGACAACATCCTTGCGGTGGCTGAGGAGCTGCTTGAGGACTGATCGCGACGATTCGGTGGATGGCTTCGGTCATCCACCCTACGTAGCTGCCGAATGTAGGAGCGAGCTTGCTCGCGAACACGCGCCCAGCCGTTCGCGGAAGGACGAGGCGTCCCCCTCGCTCCTACATAACCAGGACGCACCATGCCCAATCGATCCTATCGCATCGCCCTCAACGGCTACGGCCGTATCGGTCGCTGCGTATTGCGCGCCTTTTACGAGCGTAACGCGGCGTTCGACTTCGAAATCGTTGCCCTCAACGATTTGGCCGACATGGCCAGCCTCGAATACCTCACCCGCTTCGACTCCACTCATGGCCGTTTCCCTGGCGAAGTCAGGGTCGAGGGCGATTGTCTGCACCTCAACGGTCATTGCGTGAAGGTGCTGCGCGAATCGACACCGGAGGGCATCGACTGGCGCGCGCTGGGTGTGGACCTGGTGCTGGAGTGTTCCGGCGTCTACAACACCCGTGCCGGTGGTCAGCGCTTCATTGACGCCGGCGCGCCGCGGGTACTGTTCTCGCAGCCGATGTCCGGCGCTGCGGATGTCGATGCGACCGTGGTGATGGGTATCAACCATGGCCAGCTAAGCGGTGCCGAGCAGCTGGTTTCCAACGCTTCCTGCACCACCAACTGCGGTGTGCCATTGCTCAAGCTGCTCAATGACGCGGTTGGCCTCGACTACGTATCCATCACCACCATTCACTCGGCGATGAACGATCAGCCGGTGATCGACGCCTACCACCACGACGATCTGCGCCGCACGCGCTCGGCCTTCCAGTCAGTGATTCCAGTGTCGACCGGCCTGGCGCGCGGCATCGAACGGCTGCTGCCGGAACTCTCGGGGCGGATTCAGGCCAAAGCGGTGCGGGTGCCTACGGTGAACGTGTCTTGCCTGGATATCACGCTGCAGACATCCCGCGATACCGATGCGCAGACAATCAACCGGATACTGCGTGAAGCCGCTGAAGGCGGGCCTCTGAAGGGTTTGCTCGCGTATACCGAGCTGCCCCATGCCAGCTGCGATTTCAACCACGATCCGCATTCAGCGATCGTCGATGGCAGCCTTACGCGAGTTTCTGGGCCGCGGCTGGTGAATCTGCTGGCTTGGTTCGATAACGAATGGGGCTTCGCCAACCGCATGCTCGACGTGGCCGAACACTATCTGCGAGTTGCCCACCGCGCTTAGCCGGACGCACCAACGAATCGCCGTTCTTGAACTTAAGGAAGATCACATGACCGTTTTGAAGATGACCGACCTCGACCTCCAGGGGAAGCGCGTGTTGATTCGCGAGGATCTCAACGTGCCGGTAAAGGATGGCGCAGTAAAAAGCGATGCACGCATCCTGGCGTCCCTGCCAACCATCAAACTGGCGCTGGAGAAGGGCGCCGCGGTGCTTGTCTGCTCGCACCTTGGGCGTCCGGAAGAGGGCGTCTACAGCGAGGAAGACAGTCTCAAGCCGGTCGCCGATTACCTGTCCAAGGCGCTGAATCGCGAGGTTCCGCTGGTCAAGGATTACCTCGAAGGAGTGCCGGTGCAGGCTGGTGAGCTGGTGCTGCTGGAGAACGTGCGATTCAACAAGGGCGAAAAGAAGAACACCGACGAACTGGCGCAGAAATATGCCGCGCTGTGCGACGTCTTCGTCATGGACGCCTTCGGTACCGCGCATCGCGCCCAGGGTTCGACCCATGGTGTGGCCAAGTTCGCCAAGATTGCCTGTGCCGGCCCGCTGTTGGCCGCCGAGCTCGATGCGCTGGGCAAGGCGCTGAAGAGCCCGGCCAAGCCGATGGCGGCTATCGTCGCCGGCTCCAAGGTATCGACCAAGCTGGACGTGCTGAACAGCCTGAGCCAGGTTTGCGATCAGTTGATCGTAGGCGGGGGCATCGCCAATACCTTCCTCGCCGCCGCCGGTTTTCCGGTCGGCAAGTCGCTGTATGAAGCTGATCTTGTCGATACCGCCAAGGCCATCGCCGCCAAGGTTAGCGTGCCTCTGCCGGTTGACGTGGTGGTGGCCAAGGCCTTTGCCGAGGACGCCGAGGCCACGGTAAAAGCCGTTGCCGATGTGTCCGACGACGACATGATTCTCGACATCGGCCCGCAGACCGCTGCCAATTTTGCCGATCTGCTGAAGTCCTCGAAGACCATCCTCTGGAACGGTCCGGTCGGCGTGTTCGAATTCGATCAGTTCGGCAACGGCACCAAGGTACTGGCCCAGGCGATCGCAGAAAGCCCTGCGTTCTCCATTGCCGGTGGTGGCGACACCTTGGCTGCTATCGACAAGTATGGTGTCGGCGAGCAGATCTCCTATATTTCTACCGGTGGTGGCGCCTTTCTCGAATTCGTCGAGGGGAAGGTGCTTCCGGCGGTAGAAGTCTTAGAGCAGCGCGCGGCGCAGTAATTGTCTGCACCGGGCGGGCTCGGTTGTTCTTGCGCAACAAGCGCAACGGTTAAGGCAACCCCTGGGGTTTGGTGCTGTCTCTGTTCTGTCCCAATAAGGAATGGAGACTCACCATGCGTTACGCAGCTATAGCTGTTTGCTGTATTGGACTGGCCGGTTGTGCCGGGGGCGCGCCGGACTCGCTCTGCGAAGTGATCGACCCGCCGCCAGCTGAAAGCCCGACCGCGCAGAACGACCAGCGCATTGAAATGCAAAGCACTGGCGACCCAACCGCTGGAACCGCCGCTGACGCTCAGGAATGCCCCTGACCCGACGCAGCCAAGCAAGGAGAAGCGATGAAAGGCCTGTCCATCCTGTTTGCCGCGCTGCTGCTCAGCGGCTGCGGTCATTGGCAATCCGGTCCCGATGCACCCTTTGTACGTTGGAAATGCCAAAGCCAGCAGGACATCGCCTGGCGCTATGCTGATGAAAGTCGCCAGGCGGTGGACCTGAAAATCGGCAATAGCGAACAGGTACATACGTTGCGTAAGGAACCTGCCACCCGTGGTGCTTTCTATAGCGACGGCGTTGTGGCTTTTCACAACAAGGGTAGTGGGGCGCTGGTCTTCCAGGTGGCCGACGATAAGTTGCTGGCCCATGGCTGCAGCGCTTCGTTGATCACCATTTAATGACTCGGCGGTCCATGCCTGCGGATCGGTACTTGGCGAATTTGCAGCGTTTTTGCCAGAGCTGATGGCTTTTGGCCCGTCCGCCTCTACAATGCCACGCCATATCGCGCGGTGCTTGAACACCGCCAGCCCCTGCGGCAGGCTCTACATGATTAATCGACCCTAACCGGGAGAAAGGAAAACATGGCACTCATCAGCATGCGCCAGATGCTCGACCACGCCGCCGAATTCGGCTACGGCGTGCCGGCCTTCAACGTGAACAACCTCGAGCAGATGCGAGCCATCATGGAAGCGGCCGACAAGACCGACTCCCCGGTGATCGTCCAGGCTTCGGCCGGAGCTCGCAAATATGCCGGCGCGCCGTTCCTGCGCCATCTGATCCTCGCCGCGGTGGAAGAATTTCCACACATCCCTGTGGTCATGCATCAGGATCACGGCACCAGCCCGGACATTTGCCAGCGCTCGATCCAGCTGGGCTTCAGCTCCGTGATGATGGACGGCTCGCTTAAGGAAGACGGCAAGACGCCGTCCGATTACGAATACAACGTTCGTGTCACCCAGCAGACCGTTGCCTTCGCCCACGCCTGTGGCGTATCGGTGGAAGGTGAGCTGGGTTGCCTGGGTAGCCTGGAAACCGGCATGGCCGGTGAAGAAGACGGCGTCGGCGCCGAAGGCACGCTGGATCACAGTCAGCTACTGACCGATCCTGAAGAGGCAGCCGACTTCGTCGCCAAGACCAAGGTCGACGCGCTAGCGATCGCTATCGGCACCAGCCACGGTGCCTACAAATTCACGAAGCCGCCAACCGGCGACACCTTGTCGATCCAGCGCATCAAGGAAATCCATAAGCGCATTCCCGACACCCATCTGGTGATGCACGGCTCTTCCTCGGTCCCGCAGGAGTGGCTGAAAATCATCAACGAGTACGGTGGTGACATCAAGGAAACCTACGGTGTGCCGGTCGAGGAAATTGTCGAGGGCATCAAGTACGGCGTGCGCAAGGTCAACATCGACACGGACCTGCGCCTGGCGTCCACCGGTGCGATTCGCGAGTTCATGGCGAAGAACCCCAGCGAGTTCGACCCGCGCAAGTACTTGGCCAAGACCGTAACCGCCATGCGCGACATCTGCATTGCGCGTTACGAAGCCTTCGGCACTGCCGGCAATGCCTCGAAGATCAAGCCGATCTCGCTGGAGGCTATGTTCGAACGCTATGCGCGCGGCGAGTTGGACCCCAAGGTCAACTGAGCCCCACCCTGAACAACGAGCCCGCCCTGTGCGGGCTCGTTGCGTTATTGGGGGTTAGTTGGGATTAGAAACTTCCGGTCTTGCTGTGATTAATAGCGAGACTCAGGCCAGCAGCTGCTGAATCTGGCAGCGTAGGGTATCCAGTGAAAAAGGTTTGGCGAGGATCGGGGCGGAGCGAGCAATGGCGCTTCCGGACTCTTGGATCTCGATCGGGTATCCGCTGATGAAGATAACTTTCAGCTCTGGCCGCAACCTCAGCGCCGGCTCGGCGATCATCACCCCGGAAACGCCACCGGGCAATCTGAAGTCGGTCACCAGCAAATCGAGCTGCGGCTTGGTCGCCAATATTTCAAAAGCCTGAGCGGAGCCCGACGCTTCCAGAACTTTATAGCCTTCGCCGGCCAGATAGTCAGATAAGAGGCAGAGAATATGGGGCTCGTCCTCAACGAGCAGAACGACTTTGGCAGGTGCTTGGCTCATCGGAGCGATTCTCGATGTTTTTTGTGAACGTATTGCGTCGGTCCGGCAATACTTGGCTCAGGGACAGCACTTGGAGCGTTGTGGCGCTTTGCAAGTTCAGGGAAGCGCGGCCATCCGTCAATCGCTTATTGGTATTAGCTGTCTTAGCGGCTCGCACCCGCGTTGGCAATTGTGTCCAGTCCGGCTAGGCTCGGGCTGTTAAATCCGGGAGCCAACCATGCCTGACGAAAACGCCCGCGCCATCGCCGACCTGACCCTGGACGACTACCGCAACAATGCCGAGGCGTTCCGCGACGGCACTCGCGATCATGATGTCAGCCAGAATATCGATGCATTGCTGCGGCACATTCGCGGCGAGCCTCCATTCCGGGTTCTCGATCTGGGCTGTGGTCCCGGGCGCGATCTCAAGGCATTCACCGCGCGCGGCCATATCGCCGTTGGACTGGATGGTGCAGAGCCTTTCGTGCGCATGGCGAGCGCCGAGACCGGCTGCGAGGTGCTGCATCAGGATTTTCTGCAGTTGGATCTGCCAGCCGAAGCGTTCGACGGTATCTTCGCCAACGCAGTGCTGTTCCATCTTCCCAGTCGTGAAATCGCTGCGGTGCTGCTGAAGCTGCATGCCGCGCTTCGCCCTGGTGGTGTGCTGTTCAGCTCCAATCCTCGTGGCAACAATCAGGAAGGCTGGAGCGGTGCACGCTACGGTACCTGGTATGACTGGCCGACTTGGTGCGGGTTGCTACAGTCGGTCGGGTTCGCTGAACTCGAGCATTATTACAGGCCGACAGGTTTGCCCCGCGAGCAGCAACCCTGGCTCGCCAGTGTCTGGCGAAAGACGTGAGCTACAGGACAACAGTAGGCAGCGGTTGTTTCGTCAGGCAGAGCAGAATGCAAGCCGAAAGCGGCACCGTCATGCGTTTTGCATGTGTACAAAACGCTATTATGTGACGCAAGTCACTGTTTTTTAGGATTTTAATTTGTTGCTTCGGTTGGCATGAAGGGTGCTCTACCCCTGAGTGCTGGAACATAACCGGAGTACACAATAATGATCGTTGCTGAAAAAATTCTCGCTGCCGCGTTTCCTGAGTTTGAAGTAGTCACCACTGCTCGTCCGGATGGCGGGCTTCTGTTGACCCTGCGCAACGATGATCGGGACATCATCAAGCGTGCCTTATCCAAAGGACAAACCCAGACCAACGTTCAGCTGGAATGGGTTATCAGCTCGGTCCGCCGCGACCTGGCCTTAGAGGCCGGCATGTCGCCCGCTATTGCGCGGTTGCAGAGCCAGAGCCGCACCGGACTGCCGACGTATCAGTACGCCTGAGGTCGAACGGCAGGTGTGCTGCTGCAAACCTGTCGACCTCCAGACGCTGCGCGATGGCACAGACGATCCGACCGGGCCAAAAGAGCCTGGATGCTTCGCAAAACCTGATGAAAAGCCGTGAGGAATCCGCATGAACGCTATTGACCTGTTGATTGACGATCACGAGAAAGTGAAGGACATACTGACGCGCCTGACTGAAAGCACCGAGCGCGCTGTCAAGACCCGTACCGAATTGCTGCAGAAGCTGGAAATGGAAGTCACTATCCACACCCAGCTCGAGGAGCAGATTCTTTATCCCGCTTATAAAGAAGCGGGTGGTAAGGAAGAGGTGAAGATGTACCACGAGGCCAAGGAAGAACACCGTGCGGTGGACTCCCTGGTATTGCCCGACCTCAAAGCCACTGACCCTGCGAGCCTGGAATTTTCCGGTCGCGCGAAGGTGTGCAAGGAGCTGCTCGAGCATCACATCGAGGAGGAGGAGTCGGAAATGTTCCCCAAGGCACGCGAGCTGTTCGATCAGGCGCGGCTGGAAGAAATGGGCCAGCAGATGGTAGAGCTGAGGGATCGACTGAAGAAAGAGTTCACCACCCGTCAGGCTGCCTGATCATCCGAGCCGGGGCGCAACGCCCCGGCATCGCTGGCACGAAACGCTAAGTCCACGTTCCGCAATCCCTCCGTTTTTTTCCTGCAAATTGATCGACGTTCGTTCGCCTGGCATCAGTTTCGATCCGCTTAACTCCAAAGGTTTCCACAGAGCGCAGCGCCGAGGCATCGCCGTGCCGGGCTCGGCACCGTTGAGCGGTCGGCAGGGTTCGGTCCCAACCTCCTGGGCACTCTCTGCGCAGGACAGGGTCAATTTCGAGAGGATTTCAATATCCGCTTTTGCCGATGTCACCGTCGGCTCCACTACTGGAGGTTTACCCATGCGTCTTGCTTATCTATCCGCCCCTGTCCTCGGTCTGCTGCTGGTCGGTTGCGGCCCGGATGAAGACCCTGAACGAGAGGTAACACCACCGCAGCCCACCACCGAACAGCCTGCAGCACCATCGACCGGTATGCCGCCGTCCGATACTGGCACTGGCACTGGCACTGGCACTGGCACTGGCACTGGCACTGGCACTGGCACTGGCGCCGGTACAGGCGCCGGTACAGGCGCAGGCCCAGGCACCACGGGCACCGGTACTGGCGCGGGTGTCGAGTCAGGCAGCGGCACCGGAATGGGCACGGGTGCTACAGGCGACATGAACACAGCGCCGGCTGACAACGGCAGCGGCATGGGCACCGAATCGGGTGCCGGCACCGCGCCCAACACCACGGGCAGCGGCACGGGTGCCTCGCAGTAATTTACTGGCACGCTGGGCGCCTCACGCAATTCACGAAGCGCCCTCGCAGGAGAACAGCATGAAATCAGTTTTTATAGCCGTCGCCGCGCTGCCCCTTTCACTGTTGCTAGCTGCTTGCTCGCCCGACGACGAGCCGTCAGCGCTGGATAACACCAGTGAAAATCAGCAGGAGTACCAGAACACTGCGACCGACCCGGCTGGACCTCGCGAGATTTCGCCACCGTCGAATCGTACCAACGAATAGAGCTTGAATATGGCTAAGCCGGCCTTACCTGCGTGCAACCGATAGAGGCTGCTAGACGTATTGCGCCGCGGCGTAGCCGGACGCCCAGGCCCACTGGAAATTGAAACCGCCTAGGTGTCCGGTGACATCCAGCACTTCGCCGACAAAATACAATCCCGGCGCCTTCTGCGATTCCATGGTCTTCGACGACACCTCACGCGTGTCCACCCCGCCCAGCGTCACTTCCGCGGTGCGATAGCCTTCGGTTCCCGCCGGGACCAGCCGCCAATTACCTAGCTTTTGCGCCACCTCTTCAAGTTCATCCGGGCTGTATTGCTTAAGCGGTCTGGACGTGAACCAGTGTTCGGCAAGCAGCCCTGCCATCTTGCGTGTGAACAGCTCACCGAGGAGCGTCTTCAGCTCGGTATTGGGCCGTTCGTGTCGTTGCTCATTCAGCCATTCAACGAGGCTCAGGTGCGGCAACAAATTGATCTCGATGGCATCACCAGGCTGCCAGTACGAGGAAACCTGGAGGATCGCTGGACCAGAGAGCCCGCGATGGGTAAACAGGATGTTTTCGCGGAAGCTCTGGCCGTTGCAGCTCACCAGGCAGTCCTCCACCGACGTGCCGGATAGCTCCTCGCACATCCCCTTGAGCTGCGGCTCGGTGATGGTAAAGGGCACCAGGCCGGCACGCGTCGGCAGCACCGTGTGGCCGAACTGGCGCGCAATCTGGTAGCCGAAACCGCTGGCCCCAAGGGTTGGGATCGATAAACCGCCCGTTGCGACCACCAATGACTGACAGATGATTTCGCCAGTGCTGGCAAGCAGCAAATAACCGTCTTCGGATCGTTCGACCGATTGCATCACGGTGTTCAGGCGCAGGTCGACACCGGCCTGCTGGCATTCATCCAGCAGCATGCCGAGGATGTCGCTGGCCTTGTTGTCGCAAAATAGCTGGCCGAGTTTTTTTTCGTGATACGGAACGCCGTGGCGGGTGACCATCTCGATGAAATCCCACTGGGTATAGCGGGCCAGTGCGGATTTGCAGAAATGCGGATTGGCGGAAAGGAAATTTCCGGGCTCGGTGTACATGTTGGTGAAGTTGCAGCGCCCGCCGCCAGACATGAGGATCTTCTTGCCGGCCTTGTTGGCATGGTCGAGCAGCAGAACCCGGCGACCTCTCGCTGCGGCCGTGAAGGCGCACATCAAGCCGGCTGCACCTGCGCCTATCACCACTACATCTGTCCGCACCACCGCGCACCTCGTTCTGAAAACGCGGCATGTTACTCCGCCGGCCAAACGCGTGCAGGGTTGGCTGATAGCAAACATAGATATGGGCACCGTGACTCGGCCCGTTTTGTGCTTTTCTGAATCTAACTGGCGCTTAGCCATGGATCGGAGCGGAACAAAACCTTGTGAGATGGATACGTTTTTTCCTACTGCTGACGCCTCTTTTGATCAGCATCCCGTCAGGCGCGCAGGTGCTGCGCCTGGCTGGCAACGCATGGCCGCCCTATACGGATCAGCGCTTGCCCGCGGGTGGGTTGTCAGTAGAACTAATCAGCACGGCACTTGGTCGAGCGGGTTACCAAGTGTCCTATGTCGAGGTGCCTTGGGCGCGAGCTGTGCTGGGCTTAAAACTCGGTCATTACGACATGATCAATGGTTGGCCCAACGCTCATCATGCGGCCTATGCCCGTTACACGCGGCCGTTTCTGAGCAACCGCATGCGTTGGGTTCAGCGGCGCGATAGCGGTATCGTTTATCGTGGTTTGGAAAGCCTTGCTCCTTATCGAATTGCCCTTATTCGTGGTTACGCCTATAGCGAAGCGCTGCAAAATGATGCTCGGCTCAACAAGGGCTACGCCTCCAACTTCGTTCAGGCTGCCAGAATGCTCGTTGCCGGACGAATCGACCTGACGCGGGAAGATGAGCGCACGGCGCAGTTTCATTTCGCCAGGGAGCTCAAGGATCGGCACGATGCCTATCGATTCGTGCCGGGAGAATTCAGCCTGAGTAATCTCTCGCTCGTGGTACGCAATGACCATCCGCAACAGGCTGCGATCATCGCCGCGTTCGATCGCGAGATCGCCGCGATGTTCAAGGACGGCACCTATGCCGAGATATTTCGCCGCCACGGGCTACCAGCGCCCGAGTCGCTGCCTCAGCCCTGAGGCTGTACCTGGCGAATCAAGTGGCTGACCATGCTGCGCAGCGGTGCCAACTGGCGGCAGATCAAGCCCAGCTGCGTCTGCAACAAGCGGTGGCTGTCATCCAGGTCTTCGGACGCCTGCTCGAGCTGCTGCGCGAGGGCTTCTTCCTCTTCGCTGTAAACGGCCACGGATTGATTGTTCTTCAGCGCCGTCGCCAGTTCGTCGAGGCTGATCGCCAGTTTTTGTGCGGCGGTTTCGAGCATCTCGTCGCGGGCGTCGTGCGGCAGGCTTTCGCGATGCGCGCCCAGGCCCGAGAGGTAGTTGAGCAGGGTGTGAGAAAGAATCAGGAAGCGAAAGCCGGTCTCGGCATCCTTGCGGAAATGTCCCGGCTCCAGAAGCATGTTCGACAATGTGGTGGAAAGCGCCGCATCGGCATTGTGGGCGTTGCGTCGGGCCAGCCGGTAAGCCAGGTCGTCGCGTTTGCCGCTCTCGTACTGATGCATGATCTGACGCAGGTAGTCGGCGCTGCGGCTGAGGGTGTTGGCAACCATTTGATTGAGGCGGCGGCCCTGCCAGTCGGGAAGGATCAGAAAAACCGCGGCAGCGGCGATCAGGCTACCCAGCAGGGTATCGACCAAGCGCGGCCATATCAGCCCATATCCGTCACCAACCTGATTGAAACAGAACAGCACCAACAGCGTGATCGCCGCGGTCGCCAAGGTGTAGCGGCTGCTGCGGGTGGCGAAGAACACCACGCCGGCGACCACGGCGAACAACGCCTGCATCTGCTGGCTCGGGAACAGGTCGAACAGCGCCCAGCCCGCTATCAGGCCGAGCGCGGTACCAGTCACTCGCTGCACCAGCTTGATCCGCGTCGCGCCGTAATTCGGCTGGCAGACGAAGACGGTCGTCAGCAGTACCCAATAGCCCTGTTCCGGGTGGATCGCGTGCAGTACGGCATAACCGCAGATCAGCGCCAGACTCATGCGCAGGGCGTGGCGAAACAGCAGCGAGGTCGGCGTCAGCTGCAGGCGGATACGGTTTACGGCGTCGCGCAGCGATTGCGGCTGGCGATCCAACAAACTGCTGTCTTGCTCGCCTTCCAGCGCATCGGGGTTGCTGGCACTGGCGAGCTGGCGTTGCATCGTCGATAAATTGCCCGACAAGGCACGCAACGACCGCAACAGGCCGCGCCAGGCGGGGTTGCTCTGCAGGCGCAAGTGGTCGAGCGAGGCTTCCAGGTCCGCCAGCGCCTGGGCATTGGCTTCGCTGTAGCGGAAGGGCTGGCGCAGTTGAATCGCGTTGGCCAGCTCGGCACAGGCCACGCCCTGCAGCCGCAGCAGCCGCCCGCAGCGGAACAGCACATCGCTGTGGAAGAACGCTTCGGCTAGCGCTTGATAGGGGTAATGCGAGGAGCTGACGCGCTCGTGCAGGTCTTGGGCGAGGAAATAGAGCTTGAGGTAATGGCTGATTTTCACGCCCGGACGTCCATTGCCGAGGCGGTGCAGAAGCGTTTCTTTGGTAGCGTTCAGTGCGCTGACCACCTGGCAGTTCTGCTGCGCCAACTGCAGCCGGCGCTCTTCCACGTCGAGCTGGCGCAACGGCTCGAACAAAGCCGCCTTGAGCTTGAAGTACTGACCCAGTTCGCGATACAGGCGGGCCAGACTCTGCTGCACCGGCTGGTGCGCGAACAGTGCATTCCACAGCACCGAAAGCAGCCCGTACCAGGTCGCGCCAGCGAGCAGCAGCAAGGGGTCACGCCACGGGTAGAGTGCCGCACCGCCGCGTTGGTCGGCAGCGATCATGCTGTAGATAGAGAGAATCAGCGTGGCCTGGGCGATGGTGGCATAGCGTTCGCCTAACGCACCGAGCATCACCAGGGCGAACGCGGCGCCGGCCAGGCCGAAGGCGAACAGCAGCGGGTAGGGAAACAGCAGTTGCACCGAGGCGGCTGCGACGCTGAAACACAAAAGGGTGACCAGCAACGCCGAAAGCCGGCCGAGCCAGCTGTCGTCGGTCTCCGCCAGGGCGCTGGCAATCACACCGAGAAACAGCGGGATCGCCATCGAAGGCTGCTCAAGAGACCAGCTCAGGCCCATGCTGCCGGCCAGCGCGATCAACACGCGCAGGCTGTAGCCGAACTTCTCCAGTGCCCAAAGACGGCGCAGGGATTGGCTGATCGATGGTGAACGCATACGGCAGTCGGCCTGGCTGTAAAGGGAGTTGGACGCCTATCTCGCGCGGACGTCACGGCTAGCTCTGCAAAGCTTATACCGACCATCCGTCCCGCATCACCGGAACGCAATCGCTTGGTCATCGTTTCGCCGTATTCGGCTGGCTTGATTCATGTCGCCCCTCCCCACTTCGATAAAAGAGGACACCGCATGAACCGTGAACATGATGCCAGCCGCCGAAACCTGCTCAAGGGCAGCGCCATTGCCGCCGTTGTCGCCACCACGCCGTTACTCGGCACGCTGCAGGCTTTTGCCGCGCGCAACGCACAAGGCCGCGGACTGGCCCGTAGCAGCTACGGCCCGTTGCGCCCGACCAAAGATCTGAGCACGGGCCTGGAGTTGCTCCAGCTACCCGACGGTTTTCAGTACAAGAGCTTTTCCTGGACCGGGGACATGATGGAAAACGGCCAGCCGGTGCCCGGTTCCCATGACGGTATGGGCGTAATTGAGGTGCGCCGGGGGCAGCATGGCCCGGAAATCGTGCTGGTGCGCAACCATGAAGCCGGCACTGGTGCGCTGATCGAGGCCAACGGTATTTACGATGGCGTCACGCTCGCCAACGGCCAGCGCCTGGCAGGCGGTACCACCAACCTGTACTTTTCACGTGGTATCGAACATGAGGTACGCACCGTGCCGAGTCTGGGTGGCACCCGAACCAACTGCGCCGGCGGCGTGACGCCGTGGGGTACCTGGTTGTCCTGTGAGGAAACCACGGCCGATAACAGCACTGCCGGCGGTCGCCCGCATGGCTACGTCTTCGAAGTGACCGCCGATCCGGCGTTGACGACTGGCCAACCAATCGTCCAGATGGGCCGCTTCGCCCATGAGGCGGTGGCGGTGGATCCGCGCAACAGCTACGTGTACCTGACTGAAGACGCACGCAACCAGGCCGGCTACTACCGTTACATTCCCACCGACGCGAGCCAGCAGCCCGGCTCCCTTGCGGCTGGCGGAATTCTGCAGGCAGCGCGGGTGCGCAATAGCGCTCAGGCCGATCTGCTCGCGCCGAAGCAGGGCGACAGCTATCAACTCGAGTGGGTCGAAGTACCTAATCCAAATCTCGAGCCGCAGCCCGAAGGCAGCGGCCCCTTTGCCCAGGCGCGGCGAGCCGGTGGGCTGAGCATGAGCCGCGGCGAGGGCATCTGGCACAGCGAAGGAAAGCTGTTCATTGTCGACACCAGTGCAGGTACCGACAGTCAAGGGCGTGCCGGTTATGGCCGCGGCGCGGTATGGATGCACGACCTGACCAAGGACCGCCTGACCTGCATCTTCGCTTCCACCGACGCAGAAATCGCCAACAATCCGGACAACATCACCGTCAGCCCTCGGGGCGGCTTGTTGCTTTGCGAAGACGGCGGCGGCGCACAGGATGTGTACGGCTTTGGTGAGCGGCTGCTCGGCCTGACTACCACGGGCGAAGCCTACATCTTCGCCAAGAACAACATAGTCTTCGATGACGTTCAGGCTGCCGCTGCCGGTAAGCGGGTTTCCGGCGGCGATTACCGGAACAAGGAATTCTGCGGCGCCTGCTTCGACCCCAGCGGTCATTTTCTTTTTGTGAATGCGCAAACTCCGGGCATCACATTCGCCATCTGGGGCCCTTGGGCGCGCGGGTCGTTGTAACGGGAGCGGCGGAGGCGGGACGCTGAGAGCGTCCGGCCTGACGTAGGGTGGATGTCGCTTTTTACATCCACCTTGCTTTGGTTCGGTGGATCGGTGGATCGTGATCCACCCTACGGTCTGTCCAGCTTCCAGCTTCCAGCTTCCAGCTTCCAGCTACCAGCTTCCAGCCTATAGCTGCCGTACCTTCAACGACCGTCCCTTGATCTTCCCTGCGTTGAGGCGGTTCAGCGCCGGCTTGGCGACGCTGCGCTCGACGGCGACAAAGGCCTGGAAATCGAAGATTGCGATCTTGCCAACCTGAGTGCCTGGGATGCCAGCATCGCCGGTTAGTGCGCCAAGAATGTCGCCAGGGCGCAACTTGTCCTTGCGGCCAGCACCGATGCACAAGGTGATCATCGGCGGCTGCAGCGGCTCGCCGGGCTGCGCTTTCAGATCGCTCAGCGGTTGCCAGTTGAGCGGCGCCTCCTGGCGGTCTTCGATGGCCCGCGCGCGATGGGCTTCGGCAGGGGCGACCAGGCTGATGGCGATGCCCTTCTTGCCGGCGCGTCCAGTACGTCCGACGCGATGGATGTGAATCTCCGAATCGCGCGCCAGCTCGACGTTGATCACCATGTCTAGTGCATCGATATCCAGACCGCGGGCGGCGACGTCGGTGGCGACCAGCACTGACAGGCTGCGGTTGGCGAACATCGCCAGCACTTGATCGCGGTCGCGCTGTTCCAGATCACCATTGAGCGCCATGGCTGAGATGCCCTTGGCAGTCAGCTGATCGACCAGTTCCTGGCATTGCTGTTTGGTGAAGCAGAAGGCGACGCAGGTTTCCGGACGGAAACTGGCGAGAATGCGCACCACGGCATCCATTCGGTTTTCCGGGTCGATCTCGTAGAAGCGCTGCTCGATTTGCGAATCGTCATGCAGCGCCTCGGCCTTGACCTGCTGCGGGTCGCGCATGAACGTGGCCGAGAGCTGCTTGATGCTGCTGGGGTAAGTGGCTGAAAAAAGCAGGGTCTGACGCTTGCTCGGGGTCTGCCCAATGATTTCGGCGATGGCATCGTAAAAGCCCATGTCGAGCATGCGGTCCGCTTCGTCGAGTACAAGCGTGTTGAGCCCGTCGAGTTTCAGTGTGCCTTTTTTCAGGTGCTCCTGAATGCGCCCGGGCGTGCCAACGATGACGTGCGCGCCGTGTTCCAGCGAGCCGATTTGCGGGCCGATGGAGACGCCGCCGCACAGCGTGAGGATCTTGATGTTGTCGGCCGAGCGCGCCAGCCGGCGCAGCTCCTTGGCGACCTGATCGGCCAGTTCTCGGGTTGGACACAGCACTAATGCCTGGCAGCCGAAATAGCGCGGATTGAGCGGTTCGAGCAATGCGATACCGAACGCGGCGGTCTTGCCGCTGCCGGTCTTGGCCTGCGCGATAAGGTCCATGCCCTTGAGCATCACGGGCAGACTCTGGGCCTGAATCGGCGTCATCTCGGTGTAGCCGAGTGCGTCGAGATTGGCTAGCGTCGCGGGGCTGAGGGGCAGGGTAGCGAAGGCTGAACTGGGCACGGTAGTCATCTGCAAGGGGAAGTGGTGCGCAGTCTAACAGGCCCATGCGACGTCGCGTGGCTACTGGCAAAGCGGAACGTTGCGGGTGGAACGGTTGCAGGTGCAGGCGGGTCCCAAGTAGGTCAATGGACATCTTGGAGGCTGTTTTGTCCCGTTTGTTGTTGCTGTTGAGCGCGTTATCACTTCCCGCCATCGCCGCAGAGCCAACGCTCTTCGGCCGCTATGAACAGATCAAGATCGAAGACCTCGGCAAGACCCTCAAAGCCAAAATGGACACCGGCGCCATGACTGCGTCGCTGTCGGCTCGAGACATCGAATATTTCGAGCGTGACGGCGAGGACTGGGTACGGTTCCGCCTGGCTGTGGAGGGGGCTGGCGATACGTTTTATGAGCGTCCCTTGGCGCGCATTGCTGAGATCAAGACCCGCGCAGAAGAAGCCGCGAACTCCAATAACGATGCCGAGCGCGGCCCCGGTGTCGCCGAGCGCCCAGTAGTCGAAATGCAGTTGTGCATCGGTGATCAGTTGCGCGAAACGGAAGTGAACCTTACCGATCGCAGTCATTTCAGTTATCCGCTGTTGATCGGCGCCACGGCTATCAGCGATCTCGAAGCGGCCATCGATCCCGCGCAGAAGTACACGGCAGGTCGTCCGACCTGCTGAGGCAGCTGTCAGGCTGCTAACAGGCGATTGGCGGTCGGTAGATTTATAACGCTGGCGTGTGGCTCGCTCCGAGCGATGCCTGGAAAGGGCTGATCGGCCGTAACTTCAAGCGGCCGTGTCCTTGACGTCGCTCAGGCACATCCGCTGCCCTATCACTACTTCAGCGTTTCGTTTGCTTCCTATCCTATGCGTGGGCCTGTACGTGAAGAGAACCGAAGTAATACAACGCATCGGCTCGCATGAAGAAAGTGTGTGCGGCTTGCATGCCGCCCGTGTAGATAAAACACTATGTCTTAACGAGATTTAATCGCCGTGCGGATTTAAATACTAAATGTGCTGCCGGTTGTTTTTCTTGTGTTGCTTGTGAAATCGTTAAGAAGCGACTCGTTATTGGATGAAAGCAAGTAATTGATCGATAGCGGAATAAAAGATGTTGATCTCGGTTTTGCTGTGTCTGGCGGGTTGATTGAACCGAACGGTCATACGGTTCGCGTGAGTCTGGTGTGGTTCTTTGCTTTTGAAGGAACATCGTGAGGGCTCATCCCTGTCATGTGCGCCCCGCCCGCTGCAAGTATGCGCTGCCTGTGCCGTAGTTCACGAAATATGAATGGGGCCTTCCTCCCGTCCGTAGGAAATAGAGAAACGGCGTCTCAGCCGGGCAATTCAGCCCCCGTCAGACTAAAGTCGGGGCTTACTTTTCAGCACGCTTCCTTGTTAAATTCACGATGTGGTTCCCCTTTCTCGTAATAAAAATAAGACGGAGAACGTCATGGCCGACGCCGATAAAGAAAATGCTGCTGCGTACTGGAAGGCGAACGTTCGCCTCATAACATGGAGCCTGGTGGTCTGGGCTCTCGTCTCATATGGCTTCGCCATATTCTTGCGTCCCATGCTTTCCGGCATACCGGTGGGGGGGGCGGATCTGGGCTTCTGGTTCGGTACTCAGGGATCCATTCTTACGTTCCTTGCGATCATCTTCTTCTACGCGTGGAGGATGAACAAGCTGGACAAAGAATTTGGTGTGGAGGAATAACAACATGAGTCAATTCTGGATAAACATGTTGTTCGTGGGTGCATCCTTCGCACTGTATTTCGGTATTGCATACTGGGCTCGAGCTGGATCGACCAAGGAGTTCTACGTCGCCGGTGGTGGCGTTCATCCCGTGACCAACGGTATGGCGACTGCGGCAGACTGGATGTCTGCAGCATCCTTCATTTCCATGGCCGGTATCATTGCGTCCGGTGGTTATGCCACTTCGGCGTACCTGATGGGCTGGACGGGCGGCTACGTGCTGCTGGCTATGCTGCTCGCGCCGTACTTGCGCAAATTCGGCAAGTTCACCGTGCCGGATTTCATCGGTGATCGTTTTTATAGCCGGGGCGCGCGTCTGGTTGCAGTTATCTGCCTGATTCTCATCTGTGTGACATATGTGATCGGTCAGATGTCCGGTGCCGGTGTGGCGTTTTCTCGCTTCCTCGAAGTGAGCAATAGCGCTGGTATCTGGATTGCGGCGGGGGTCGTGTTCGTCTATGCGGTATTTGGTGGCATGAAGGGCATCACCTACACCCAGGTGGCTCAGTACATCGTACTGATCATTGCCTACACCATCCCTGCCGTGTTCATCGCCATGCAACTGACTGGCAATCCGATTCCCAGTTTGGGCATGTTCGGTACTCACGTAGAGTCCGGCCTTCCTTTGCTGGACAAGCTAGACAGTGTCGTGCGTGATTTAGGTTTCCAAGACTTTACCGCTGAAGTCGACAATAAATGGAACATGGCTCTGTTTACCCTGTCGCTGATGATCGGTACTGCTGGTCTGCCTCACGTCATCATCCGTTTCTTCACCGTGCCGAAAGTGGCGGATGCTCGCTGGTCCGCAGGCTGGACTCTGATCTTCATCGCGCTGTTGTACCTAACTGCTCCGGCCGTTGGCTCCATGGCGCGCCTGAACCTGCTCGACACCATTTATCCAGAGGGCCCGCAGGCCGAAGCGATTCGGTTTGACGAGCGTCCAGACTGGATGAAGACCTGGGAAGAGACTGGCCTGATCACTTGGGAAGACAAGAACAGTGATGGGCGTATCCAGCTATACAACGATGCCAATGCCAGCTTCGCTCCCACTGCGCAAGAGCGTGGCTGGAGTGGTAACGAGCTGGTCGTCAACAACGACATCATCGTGCTGGCAAACCCGGAAATCGCCAATCTGCCAGGTTGGGTCATCGGTCTGATCGCTGCGGGTGGTATTGCCGCTGCGCTTTCGACTGCGGCAGGCCTGTTGCTAGCGATCTCCGCCGCGATCAGTCACGACTTGATCAAGAACATCATCAATCCGAAGATCAGTGAGAAGAACGAGATGCTCGCTGCCCGTCTTTCCATGACGGGTGCGATTCTCCTGGCAACCTGGCTGGGGCTGAATCCTCCGGGCTTCGCCGCGCAAGTAGTGGCGTTAGCGTTCGGTATTGCCGCAGCTTCGCTGTTCCCGGCGCTGATGATGGGTATCTTCTCCAAGCGTGTGAACAGCAAGGGCGCGGTCGCAGGTATGGTTGTGGGTCTGGTTACTACCCTGGTCTACATCTTCCTGTATCTCGGCTGGTTCTTCATCCCGGGCACGGCGTCCTTCGCCAATACGCCTGACAACTGGTTGTTCGGCATCTCTCCGCTGGCCTTCGGTGCAGTGGGTGCGGTGATCAACTTCGCAGTAGCTTATGCTGTATCGCTGTCAACTGAAGCGCCTCCGCAGGCAATTCAGGATCTGGTCGAAAGCGTTCGTACCCCGAAGGGTGCTGGCGCTGCGCTTGATCATTAATGACAATGCAACCAGACGTCAGACTTGGTCTGACACGAGGTTGAGGTAGGAGTCGGGCTTCCATTTGGAAGCCCGATTTTTTTGAGGAAGCTGTATATGATCTGGCATTTAATCGCTGCAATTGTTGCTGCCCTGGCGGGTGTGGGGATCGCGCTGTTGCTGCGCAATCTCACTCGCAAGCGGCTGCCGAAATGGATCGTCCCGGCATTCGCCGGCTTGGGCATGCTCGCCTATACCGTTCATTACGAGTACACCTGGTTCGAGACCAAGGAGGCGCGCTTGCCTGAAGGGTCAGTGATCGTATCGAGTGAAGAAGGCCATATGTTATGGCGGCCCTGGACCATGCTGTTTCCCATGCCGCTGGTTTATACGGTACTTGATAGTGCCAATGCGCAAATCGAGGAAACTTCCAAGGGACGAATCGCCCGTTTCGCTCTGTATCGCTTTGAAAAGCACCACCTGATGTCTACGGTGATAAGCGCGCCTTATCAGTTGCTCTGCGACGAAAAGGTGATGTTTAGGTTGAACGAGGCAGGTCAGGCGAAGTTTGAAACCATGACCGAACTGGAGGCGGACGCGCCGCTTTACCGGGCCGTTTGCTTATCCGACCGCTCGTAACTCGCTCCAGTGCAGTGATGCGCCTTCCTGGCGGGTCACGTCACAGCTGGTGCTGGCGGATCCTTTCGCTGCCTACTCGACTTCTTCGGCCGGGCAGCAAAGGCCACAGGCCTAGTGCCGCCTGAGCGCCCAGTCCGAGCCAAGCGAGCACGTCCCACCAGCCATCGCCGAGCAGCGCGGCGAACAATCCGGTCACACCCAGCAGGGCGATCAGGCCAGGCAGCATGAAGGTCGATTGCCGCCAGCTCATGCCATCACCTCGCGTGCCGATGTTGCGCCGCGACGTCGAACCCACCACAGATACAATCCGCTACCGAGCACGACGATGGTCAGCACATCCAGTGCCGCCCAGAGAATCTGCATTGGTCGGCCGCCGTAGTCGCCGAAATGCAACGGTGAAGACAACGACAAAGCGTCCATATACCAAGGTCGTTCGCCGATGGCGGTCACCTCCAGCGTTCTGGCGTCGACCAGTACCGGTGTCCACAGGTGTGACGTTAGATGGCTGCTGCCTTTCATGAAGATCGAATAGTGGTGCTCGCTGGAAAACCGCGTCCCGGGAAAAGCGATGAAGTCGGGCTGCATACCGGGAGTCGCGTTTGTCGCGATCTGTACCAGATTGCTAACCGGGGCGGCGTCGACCAGGGGCGGAGCGTTCCGATAAGGCTCGACCAGAGCGGCAAGTGATTCGGCGCGCCACGCCTCGATCAGCAAATCGGCGCAGGCGCTGATGACGCCCGTGATGCCTACCACCAACGCCCAGCTGAGCGTGACGACGCCAATCAGGTTGTGCAGATCGAGCCAGCGCGTGCGGCTGGAGCGTTCATGGCGCACCTTGGCAAACTCGAGACGCCGCATGAACGGCGCATAAAGCACCACGCCGGATACGATCGCGACGACGAAAAGAATGCCCATGAACGCCAGTAGCAGCTTGCCAGGCAGCCCGGCGAACATGTCGACGTGCATGCGCAGGAAGAACATCATCAGCCCACCATTGGCCGCCGGCATTTCCACGGCTTCGCCAGTGCGCGCATCGAGCATAAAGGTATGGGAAGAATTGGGTTCTGTGCCGGCCGTCGCAGCCATGATGGCGACCACGCCGGACGGCTCGTCCTCTTCCCAGCCGAGGTACTGGACCACCTCGTCCGGTCGATGCCGCTCGGCTGCGCTGACCAGTTGTTGCAGGTCGAGGTGCGGCGTTTCGGCCGGCATCTCGCGCAGCTCCGGCGCCTCGCCGAGCAGATGCTCCAGCTCGTGATGAAAGATCAGCGGCAACCCGGTGATGGCAAGCATCAGCAGAAAGAGCGTGCAGATCAAGCTGGTCCAGGTGTGGACGAAGGACCAGCGGCGGATGGTGGTGGCCTGCATTAGAACTCCAGTTGCGCCGACAGCTCGAGCGTGCGTGGAGCGCCGAGGTAATGGCTGCTCAGCCAGTAGTGCTCGTCGGTCAGGTTGCTCAGGTTGGCACGCAGGGTCAGCGCGTGGTCGTCCGCCAGCGCCATGCGGTAACGACCGCCCAGGTCGAAGGTGGTGAACGATGGAATGGTGTTGTCGTTGGCTTCGTCGGTGTATTGCTCGCCGGTATAGAAGGCGCCGCCGGTGAGCGTCAGGCCGGGCACGGCGAAAATCGAATATTCGCCGTATAGCTTGGCCAGGCGTCGCGCGACGTCGGTCGGACGGTTGCCCTCGTTAGCGGCAATGGCCGAGTCCTCGACGACCGGGTCTAACAGGGTGATGCCGCCGACCAGCGTGAGCGCCGGAGTGACGTTGCCAGTCACGCTGAATTCCAAGCCCTTGTTGTTCTGCATGCCGTCCTGGACGAAGACATTAGCAGCATTGGTGAAGGTATTTGGCTTGTCGATTTCGAACAGCGCGACGGTGAACAGGGCACCGCCGAGCTCGGCTTTCGCGCCTATCTCGTACTGTTCGCTAATGATCGGCGCCAGCGCCTGGCCAGCGTTGTTCGTGCCGCTCGGCGCGACGCCGCCGGTCTGAAGGCCCTCGATGTAGGTCGCGTAAGTGGTCAGCCATTCGACCGGTTTGTAGACGAGCGAGACGTTGGGCGAGGTTTTTGTCTCGCTGTAATCCTCGATGGTCGGGGCGCTGCCGAACGCCTCGACCCAGACGAAGTTGTCGCTGAATGTCTTGATGCGCGAGTGCGTCACACCGAGGATCGTCGACCATTGCTCGT
The DNA here is from genome assembly GCF_024448715.1 of Stutzerimonas stutzeri. Lineage (GTDB taxonomy): Bacteria > Pseudomonadota > Gammaproteobacteria > Pseudomonadales > Pseudomonadaceae > Stutzerimonas > Stutzerimonas stutzeri_AR. Next base: position 456,487 of record NZ_JAMOHZ010000002.1, on the reverse strand, counting down.
TGAAGGTGATGACATCGCCGATCAGCACACTGTCGGACTGGGTGCGGCTGGCCAGGTGGAAGTCGCCATCGCCCAGGTCGTAATTCGGCTTGGCGACTTGTGGGCGCTCGCTGAAGGGCACTTCAGGCGTGACCGACACATATTGCGGACCTGGGAAGGGGATGTAGTCGCTGTTGTAGCGCACCCGGGCGACATTGCCCTGGTAGCCGAAGGTCATCTCGTGGCCGATGCCGGCGGTGTCGAAGGCTGCATCGAGGAACAGGTTGCCCGAGGTCTCTTCGGTCTCTACCGGGGCGAAGGCATAAAGCGGCTGTGTGTACAGGCCGGCCGAGTAGACGGTCGGTCCGGTGTAGGCATATTCGGAGGTGTATTGGCTATAACCCAGTGCGCCGCGCAAGCTGAACACATCGTTCAGGCGCCACTGGAAGCGGCTACCAACGCGGTCGTGGCGGCTGTCGTTGTAGGCCCAGCGCTGGCTATAAAGCTTGTCGTTCTCCAGGTCGTCGGCATCTGGCCGGAATGCTTGGTTGGCGAAGTACCAATAGCTGGTCAGACCGCGCGTCTCGCTCTGCTTGTGCGAGGCGTCGAACTGGATGAGCAGGTCGTCGCTGACGTTCCAATCCAGCGCGACGCTGGCCATGTGGCGGCGCTCGACCTGGCCGTCGATGGCGGTTTCACCATCTTGGGCGAGCAGGTTGACGCGATAGGCGAAGCGACCTTCGCTGTCGATCGGGCCGCCGAAATCACCGTGCAGGTACTGGTTCTCGCCGCCCGGAGTGCCGTAGGTCACGCTGTTGTAGCGCTCGTAGGTCGGGCGCTTGAGCACATAATTGACCAGCCCTCCGGGGCTGGCCGGGCCGTAGAGAAAGCCCGACAGGCCGCTGAGGATTTCCAGCCGCTCCATTTCCTCGATGTAGTTGCCGCCGTCGTAGCCGTTGCTGAAGCGCAGGCCGTCATTGGCAATGCTCAGGTTGCCGACGCCGCTGAAGCCGCGAATCGCCACCGCGCTGGCGTAGCCGGCGCTGGTCGGGGAAGTGAACTGCGTGGTCGGGCTGAGCTTGAAGATGTCGTCGCTGGAGGTGGCCTGGATGTTGTCCATCAGCTCCGAGGAAATCACCGTCACCGAATAGGGTGCATCCTGAAGTGCCATCCCACCCAGCGCGCCGACGTTTCGCACGGCGCTGGCGCGATAGCCGCTTTCTTCGCTGCCGTCGGCTAGCGCTTCGCTTGCCGTCACGATGACATCCGGCAGTGCCATTGCGTCGGTTGCCGCTGGCTGCAGACTGTAGCTACCCGAAGCAGTTTGGCGCAGCTCGAGACCGGTGCCCCGCAGCGCTTCCTGCAGCGCGCCCTGGCCATCGAAGCGGCCTTGAACCGGTTCGGCCATACGATCTTGGGTCAACGCAGGGTCGATGCTAAGTACTAGCCCAGCTTCTGCTGCAATGCGATTGAGCGTCGAGCTCAGTGGAGCAGCCGGTAGGGAGTATTCGCGAACCCCGCCATCAATTGTCTCGCCACTGGCGGACTGCGCCAGCAGCGGCATGGGCGCGACTGCAATGGCAACGGCAAGAAGACTGGGACGAAACAGGGCAAACGATGGCATTTGTGAATAGCTCCCGAATAGGAATGTATCTCAGTTATTCACGAGGCCGAAGCAGGAATGAAAAGTGATAGGGGTACGCAAAATATTTTTCAAATTGGGCGGGACTACAACCGCCGCGAGCGATGGGCGCCGCGGTTCATTTGCTCGGGTTCGCTACCGGCTCGGCTGGAACCACCATTACCCACCAGTCGGTGTGGCGCTCGATTTTTACCGGGAGGCTGGGCGGCAGGGCCGCCAGCGCGCGGTCGGTGTCATGCAGTGGAAAACTGCCGCTGATGCGTAGGGATTCCAGGCTCGGATCCAGGCCGAGATAGCCGTGCCGATACTCGCCTAGCTTCGCCAGCAATTCACCCAGCGGCAGGTCATCAACGACCAACATGCCGCGGCTCCAGGCGTCCGCCGCTATTGGTGCATTCCGATTGTCGCCGAGATGGTCACGGTGCATCAGTACTTGCTCGCCGGCACGCACCGTGCGGCCTGTTTGGAGATTGCTCGGAAGCGCGGCGACCGCCGAGCGAAGCACTATCAGCCGGGTGGCATCGTCCTCGCGGCGGACGATAAAGCGGGTGCCCAGCGCTCGCAGGTCACCTTGGTCGGTTTCCACAATGAACGGCCGTGGGTCGCTTCCCGGAGCCGTTTCCACCAGCACCTCTCCTTGATGCAGGAACAATTTGCGCTGGCGTTCATCGAAGCGCACATCCAGCGCGCTGCGGCTATTCAGCTGAATGTGGCTATTGTCGGCAAGGGTAATGCTGCGTTGTTCCCCTGCGCTCGTGCTCTCGTCTGCCAGCCAGACCGGCAATGGCCGGACCTGCAATACCAGACCGATGCCGAAAGTACAGAGCAGGGCAAGCCCGAGAAAGGTGCGTCCGGAAGTGTTTCGGTTTTTGGCGGTGGCGCTGAGCTGCAAGGCGCGCCGAGCGCTTGGCGAGTCGATAGCACCCAGTCGCCGGTCGATACCGCCGAGCTGCGCCCAGGCTTTTGCGTGTTCGGGGCTCATGGCTAGCCAGCGTTGCAACTCGCTGAGATGAAGCGAGCTCTCGGCCCCATCACCAAGGCGCAGCTGCCAGGCAATAGCCTCGTTGAGTACCCGTGCCGATACGGGGCGGCGTTCGTCGCTCATGTCGGCTCGCCGTAGGCAGCGATGTAACACTGACGCAGCGCTTGAGCCAGATACTGCCGTACGCGCGGGACCGAGACGCCCAGACGCTGGGCAATCTCAGCGTGGGTCATGCCATCCAGACGGTTGTAGAAGAATGCCGCTCGTGCATTTGCGGACAGTCGGCCCAGCAGCTCGTTCACCTCGCGCAATGCTTCGATGATCTGTAATTGCTCCTCGGCGCTGGGTTGCGTCCCTTCCGGTTGCAAAGCCAGTTCATCGAGGTAGGCGCGTTCCAGTGCGTTGCGGCGGAAGTGGTCGATCAGCAGTCCGCGCGCGATAGTCGCCAGCAGTGCGCGGGGCTCGCGCACGCCGCTCAGGTCGTTGCGTTTGAGCAGACGCAGGAAGGTATCCTGGCTCAGGTCCTCGGCCCGATGGGGGCATGCCTGGTAGCGCCTCAGCCAGTTGAGCAGCCAATCGCGATGATCGCGATACAGCGTACCTACGTAAAGTTGGTTGGACGACTCACTAGCCGACAAGGCTAACGCTCCAAGGCCGGGAATTGGCCGTTAACGAGAACTATTCGCAGCATGATCTCAAGTTGCCGCCATCGGTGCAACGGCAGATCATCGGCTGAGCATGATTAATCGGAGCTAAGAAAAGTTTCGATGACAGGTGGCGCTTACATCAGATGCGCGCCCGCTGTCGCTGGCGCCAATTGGTCAGGCGCTGGTTCAACGCCATAAGGCTATCGAGGCCCTGCCGACGCGCCTTGCTGAAAAGAATCAGCGCGATTTCGGCAGTCACCAGCGCATCGGCGCTGGCGTGATGGCGCTGCAGGACTTGTAAGCCGAAGTGTGCACACCACTCATCCAGACCATTATGCCGCGGTCGATTGTCAGGGCAGAGCATCGGTGCCAGTTCGGCCACGTCTATAAAGGGGTGACGGAGCTTGTAGCCGAGGGTCTGCTTTACGGCGCGGGTCAGCATGCGCTGATCGAAACCGGCGTGAAAAGCCAGGATCGGACTGTCGCCGATGAATTCCAGAAGGTCCAGCAGGGCCTCGGCTGGCTCCTCGCCGGCCTCCAGTTCGCTCGGAGCGATACCGTGGATCAGTACGCTCTCGCTGACTTTTTGCGCAGGTCGCAGCAGGGTCGACTCGAACTGATCGCCCAACGCGATGCCGCCATTCTCGATCACCACCGCGCCGATGGAGAGCACGATATCCCGACGCATATCCAGGCCGCTGGTTTCCAGATCGAGCACCACCAGGCGCTGCTCCTGAAGTGGGCAGGCTTCCGTTGTCTTGGGTGTTGGTAGTCGATCGCGACGTTGCAACTGATCCAGGTTGAGGAGGGGACCGCGTGTTTTGAACCAAGGCATATTCATAACTGATAGTGCAGGGCCAGGCTGCTCTGCAGGCGCTGGGCCTGACGGAAAGACTCCCGCAAGATGCGCCGATCCAGATGGTTGAGGGTGTCCGGATCGAGACGATTGGAATAGGGCTGACCTCGGCGGGCCTGTTCTTGATGCTGCTGCATGCGCGTCTGCTGGATGAAATGGTAGGCCTCCTCGTAGGCCGCGCCATCCTTATCATCGATTACGTTTCTCTCGACAAGCTGCCGCAACCGGTCCAGCGTGTTGCAAGCGGCGATGCCGTGGCCTAAAGCGAGCAGCCGCGCCCCGTCGACGAAGGGCGTCAGCCCCTGCACCTTGAGGTCCAGAGTCGCTTTGCCGTCTCCCTTGCGAGTCACGACGAAGTCGCGGAAGCGGCCCACAGGCGGTCGCTGGCGCAGGGCATTTTCGGCCAGCATACGTTGGAATAAACGATTCTCGCCGATCTCATCGAGCAGTTCGTTGCGTAGCTGCTGGTAGCCTTCGCAAGGCCCCCAGATGGCGCGTAAATCGAAATAGATGGTGCTGCTGAGCAGATTCTCCGGTGTCGACTCGCGGACGAACGAACTGAAGCGCCGCCGCCATTCCTGCCGTGACAGGCACAGCTGCGGATTGCTGGCCATGATGTTGCCCTTGCACAGGGTAAAGCCGCAGGTATCGAGGTCGCGGTTGATGCGCTCGGCGAGCGGCAGCAGGCGTCCGCGGATATGCGCGGCGTCGGCGGCGTCGGCGGCCTCGAACAGGATGCCGTTGTCCTGATCGGTGTGCAGCGTCTGCTCGCGCCTGCCCTCGCTACCGAAGCACAGCCAGGTGAAGGGAATGCCGGGATCGCCGAGCGCTTCGATGGCCAGCTCGATCACACGGCAGACCGAATGATCGTTGAGCAGGGTGATGATGTGGGTAATCTGCGTCGAGGACGCGCCATGCGCCAGCATGTTGTCCACCAGTTGCAGGATGCGGCTGCGAATGATCACCAGCGTCTCGACGCTGTCGGCATGGGAAATCGCCTGCGCCAGATGAACCAGATCGACGCGTTGCAGGGAGAACAGATCGCGTTCGGAGATCACCCCGCGCAGCAGGCCGTCCTCGACCACACAGATATGCGCGATATGCCGCTCGGTCATGGCGATCGCCGCGTCGAACGCGGTGGCGTCCGGTGGCAGATGGAACGGGTCGTGAGTCATGAACTGTGCGATTGGCCCGGTCAGTTCGGCGGTGCCGGTGCAAATAACACGGCGTAGGTCGCGTAGCGTAAAGATGCCTTGGGGGCGCAATGCGGCATCGGTAATCACGATGCTGCCTACATTGTTCTCATGCATTAGGCGCACCGCCTCGGTCAAAGGCATCGACGGCAGGCAGGACACCGGATGATGCAGCGCCAGCTCGCCGATCCGGGTCTCCAGCGAATACTGCGCGCCGAGGCTTTCCACGGCGCGCATCTGCGCCTGCTGGTTAACCAGATCGAGCAGGCTGCTCACGCCGCGCATGGCGAAGTCGCGGAACGCGGCGGATTTAGACACCAGTTTGACGAAGGCCGGCTTGTTCAGCAGAAAGCAGAAGGTATCTTCCGCTGCGAAATGCCCGGTACGGGTGGCGCGCTCGCCCATCAATGCGGCCATCGGGAAGCATTCGCCGACAATCACCTCGAAAGTCGTCTCGGTGCCGCGCTTGCTGGTGTGCGGCCGCTGGCCGTGAACGCGGCCCTGCTTGACGATATAGAAGTGATCGACGACGCCGTCATCGGGCGAAATGATGCAATCGCCTTCGCTGTAGAAACGCAGTTGGCAATTTTCTACCAGATAGGCCAGATGTCCCGGTTCCATCTGGTTGAAAGGCGGGTATTTGCGCAGAAACTCCATGGTCCCGTGGATGTTCTGCAGCACGGCGGTCTTGCCAGCTTCGGCGAACGCATCGGCTTTGGTCATGGGTCGCTTCCAATTTTCGCCCAATGGTGGGCTGTGGGTCCTGTGGGGCACATTGGACGTAAGTCTAGTCGCGAGCCGGAGTGGTCGGGTGATGAAGGTCGGGCTGGGCGAAAAGGATGTCGCATGGCGTTGCGCGCAAAAAAAAACCGCCCAGGAGGGCGGTTCTTTTTCTGCAGTGCCTCGCGTGTTACAGGCCGTTTTTGGCCTTGAACTCGCGGCGGCGACGGTGCAGGACCGGCTCGGTGTAGCCGTTCGGCTGTTTAGTGCCTTCGAGGACCAGCTCCAGCGCGGCCTGAAAGGCGACATTGCTGTCGAAGTCCGGTGCGAGCGGGCGGTAGGTCGGGTCACCAGCGTTCTGACGGTCCACTACGGGTGCCATGCGCTTGAGGCTCTCGACCACCTGTTCCTGGGTCACCACGCCGTGACGCAGCCAGTTGGCCATGTGTTGGCTAGAGATGCGCAGGGTGGCGCGGTCTTCCATCAGCGCGATGTCGTTGATGTCCGGCACTTTCGAGCAGCCGACGCCGGCGTCGATCCAGCGCACCACATAGCCGAGGATGCCCTGGGCGTTGTTGTCCAGCTCGTTGCGCTTGTCGTCCTCACTCCAGTTGGTGTTCGGTGCCAGCGGAATGGTGAGGATGTCGTCTACCGACGCCTTCTCACGCTTGGCCAGTTCGGCCTGACGGGCGAACACGTCGACTTTGTGGTAGTGCATGGCGTGCAACGTGGCAGCGGTCGGCGACGGAACCCAGGCAGTGTTGGCGCCAGCCATGGGGTGGCTGATCTTCTGCTCGAGCATCGCAGCCATCAGGTCGGGCATGGCCCACATACCCTTGCCGATCTGCGCCTTGCCCTGCAGACCGCAGGCCAGGCCAACGTCGACGTTGTTGTTCTCGTAAGAGCCGATCCACTTCTCAGCCTTCATCGCCGCTTTGCGAACGACCGGGCCGGCTTCCATGGAGGTGTGGATTTCGTCGCCGGTGCGGTCGAGGAAGCCGGTGTTGATGAACACCACGCGCTCGCGTGCTTCCTTGATGCAGGCCTTGAGGTTGACGGTAGTGCGACGCTCTTCGTCCATGATGCCGACCTTGAGCGTGTTGCGTGGCAGACCGAGGACATCCTCGACGCGGCCGAACAGTTCGGTAGCGAAGGCGACTTCTTCCGGGCCATGCATCTTCGGCTTGACGATATACATCGAGCCGGTGCGGCTGTTGGCGCGGGTGGTGTTGCCGTTTAGGTTGTGCATCGCCGCCAGGCTGGTGAACAGGCCGTCCATGATGCCTTCCGGCACTTCGTTGCCGTCCTTGTCGAGGATGGCGTCGTTGGTCATCAGATGGCCAACGTTGCGGATGAACAGCAGTGAACGCCCGTGGAGAGTCAGTTCGCCGCCATCCACTTTGATGTAAACGCGGTCCGGGTTCATGGCGCGGGTGATGCGCTTGCCACCCTTTTCCAACTCTTCGACCAGATCGCCCTTCATCAGGCCGAGCCAGTTGCGATAGACGACGGTCTTGTCATCGGCATCGACCGCGGCGATGGAGTCTTCGCAATCCATGATGGTGGTCAGCGCTGATTCCATCAGCACGTCTTTCACGCCAGCGGCATCGGTCTGGCCGATGGGGCTGGATGGGTCGATCTGGATTTCGAAGTGGATACCGTTGTGCTTGAGCAGCACGGCGATCGGCGCGCTGGCTTCGCCCTGGAAGCCGAGCAACTGAGCCGGGTCCTTCAGGCCGGCGCTGCTGCCGTTGTTCAGCGAGACGACCAGCTTGCCGCCGTCGATGCGATAGCCGGTGGAATCGGCATGGGAGCCGTTTTCCAGCGGTGCGGCTTCATCGAGGAAGGCGCGGGCGTATGCGATGACTTTGGCGCCGCGGACTTCGTTGTAGCCCGGCCCCTTTTGTGCGCCGTTTTCTTCACTGATTGCATCGGTGCCGTAGAGCGCGTCGTACAGCGAACCCCAACGCGCATTGGCGGCGTTCAGAGCAAAACGCGCGTTCATGATCGGCACCACCAGCTGCGGACCGGCCATGCGGGCGATTTCTTCGTCGACGTTCTGTGTAGTGGCCTGGAAATTTTCGGCTTCCGGCAGCAGGTAACCGATCTCCTGCAGGAAGGTTTTGTACGCCACAGCATCGTGGGCCTGACCGGCGCGGGCCTGGTGCCAGGCATCGATCTGCGCCTGCAAGTCGTCGCGTTTGGCCAACAGCGCGCGGTTCTTCGGCGCCAGGTCGTGGATGACGCTGGAAGCGCCGGCCCAGAAGGCATCGGCCTCAACACCGGTACCAGGAATCGCTTCGTTGTTCACGAAGTCGTACAGGACTTTGGCGACCTGCAGGCCACCGACTTCAACGCGCTCAGTCATTACTCGCCTCACTTGGTTCTTTCAATCCGACGCGGACAATTGGATTCTTGTAGTCCGGGTCGGCGGATACTACATGAAGCCGTTCGGAAAATCAGTCCGTCCCGCTTAGCCATCCTCCAGGTCAACAGCGCGCATATTTGGGGGCGCGTCAGGTCGGCGAAACCGGTACTTTGTTCTATACCTTTTGAGCCGGCTCCATTGGCGCACGACTCACGCTCAGGCGCGCGCGGCTCTCGCCGGTAGCGCACAAACCACAGAAAGAGGAGCCACAGATGGATCATCTCGTCCTAACCGTCATTGCCGAGGATCAGCCGGGGCTGGTCGAGCGCGTGGCCAAGTGCATCGCCGAACATGGCGGCAACTGGTTGGAAAGCCGCATGTCACGCATGGCCGGTCAGTTCGCCGGGATTCTGCGGGTCGCGGTGCCGGCCGATGCTCATGCCGGGCTAATCGATGCATTGCAGCAGCTGGAGCGCGAGGGCATTCGCGTATTGTTCGCCCACAGCGGCGAGGAGCCCGAGCGCAGCTGGCGGATGATTCAGCTGCAATTGGTGGGCAACGATCGCCCCGGTATCGTTCGCGACATTACCCGGCTACTGGCGGGACATGGCATCAACCTGGAAAGCCTGGACACCGATGTGCTGCCCGCCCCGATGACCAATGAGTTGCTGTTTCATGCCGATGCGCGCCTGGCGGTGCCGACCGAGCTGTCGTTAGAGGAGCTGCAGCAGCATCTGGAAACCTTGGCCGACGATCTGATGGTGGAACTGAAACTGCAACCGGCCAACTGACCGGCCTGCAGCCTTGCTCAGCTCGCAGCCGTTTTGCGCATCAGCCGCCAGGCATCGTAGCTGTATACCGCCAGGCCTGCCCAAATGAAGATGAATGCCAGCTGGCGGTCAGCAGGGAAGGGCTCGTTGAACACCCACACCGCCAGCACCAGCAGCAGCGTAGGCGTGATGTATTGCAGGAATCCCAGAGTCGAATAGGGCAAGTGGCGTGCCGCCGCGTTGAAACACAGCAGCGGCAGCAGCGTCACCGGCCCGGCTGCCACCAGCCAAAGTGCCTGCGGATCGGTCCAGAACGACCACTCGGTGGTGGGTCCGCTACCAAAGAAGAACAGCCAGCCCAAGGCAATAGGCAATAACAGCCAGGTTTCCACTACCAGACCAGGCAGGGCCGCGACGGGCGCCTGTTTGCGCAACAGGCCATAGCTGCCGAAGCTCAACGCCAGCACGATCGACACCCAGGGGAAATCGCCAAGGGTGATCAGCTGCAGCAGCACGCCGACCGCCGCCATCGCGACCGCGAGCCACTGCAGCGGGCGCAGGCGTTCGCGCAGCACGATCAGACCGAGCAGCACGTTGACCAGCGGATTGATGTAGTAGCCCAGGCTCGCCTCGAGCATATGGCCGTGATTCACCGCCCAGACGTAGATCAGCCAGTTGGTCGCGATCAGCACGCTGGAAATCGCCAGCACGCCGATCCGCCGCGGATGCGCAAGCAGCTCCTGCCACCAGCCTGGATGGCGCCACAACATCAGCACCAGCGTTCCGAACAGGGCCGACCAGATCGCGCGTTGGGTGACGATCTCCAGCGCCGCATATTGCTCGATGGATTTGAAATACAGCGGGAACAGGCCCCAGATGGAGAAGGTCGTCAGACCCAGGAGATACCCTTTACGCAAATCGGCAGTGGCCATGAATGTCCCGAAAACGAAGCAACGGAGAGCCGGTCATTTTGCGCCTGTGCGAGGGCTCTTGTCTGCCGTTGCGGCAACGTCGGTAGCGCCGGAACCGGCCGAAATGAACGCGCCCGGCGCCTGTCCGTCATAACTGCATGGCGTTGAGTGCGGGGCAACTTATGCGGCTCCAGATATTCGCGGCTGAAGCCGCTCCCACGGCGAAGGCTGCCTGGGGTTATAGGGAGCGCCTTCAATCGTGAAGATTTGCCGTTTGGACAAAACATGCGAAACGGGAACTGGGATGAGGTAATCGATGAAATTGCAGAACAAGGTCGCGTTGGTTACGGGCAGCTCCCAGGGCATCGGCCGTGGCATCGCCGTGCGCCTGGCCGAGGAGGGGGCCGATCTGGTCATTAACGGGCGGCACGATGACGACGACGTCCGGGAAACCCTCGAGCAAGTTCGTGCGCTTGGTCGTCGTGCCTGTTTCATCGCAGCCGATGTTGGCGTAGTCGCCGAATGCCAGCGGTTGGTCGAGCAGGCGATCGAGCAGATGGGCCGTCTCGACATTCTGGTGAACAATGCCGGCGTGCAAAGGCACAGCGCCTTTCTCGACGCCAGCGAAGCGGATTACGACCAGGTGCTGAACGTAAACTTGAGAGGGCCATTCTTCACCGCCCAGGCTTTCGCGCGGTATCTGCGCGACAACGGGCGAGGCGGGCGCATTATCAACAACAGCTCGGTTCATGAAGAGCTGCCGTTTCCCAATTTCAGCAGCTACTGCGCCAGCAAGGGCGGGATGAAGATGCTCATGCGCAACCTGGCGATCGAACTGGCGCCGATGGGCATCACCGTCAACAACGTCGCGCCGGGCGCCATCGAGACGCCCATCAACCGCTCGTTGATGAACCAGCCGGAGAAGCTTGCCGGCCTGCTGGGCAATATTCCCGCCGGCCGCCTCGGCCAGCCGCGCGACGTGGCTGGCGCGGTGGCCTTTCTCGCCTCCGACGAAGCCGACTACATCACCGGTACTACACTGGTCATCGATGGCGGACTGCTATGGAATTACAGCGAGCAATGACCGATACCGATACAAGACCCTTCGATTACGACACGCGTGCTGTCTCCTCTGCCGACACCCTGACCCCGGCGGACCGTTACCAGGAACTCTTCGTCGCGGTACAGACGCAACGCGTATTCCCCGACAGCAAGACTTTCGTCGACTGCGCGCCGCGCCAGCATCCGGAACGAATCCTCGATAGCTATCGGGCGCATAGCGGCGAGTCCGGTTTCGATCTGAAAGCCTTCGTGCTGGAGCATTTCCAAGTCTACGAAATGGCGCCGACGGAGTTCGTCGCCAACCCCGACGATAGCCTGAGCGAACATATCGATCGGCTTTGGCCAGTGCTGACCCGCCATCCGCGGCAGCATCCAAAGTTTTCCTCGCTGTTGCCCTTGCCCCATGACTACGTCGTACCCGGTGGGCGTTTCACCGAGATGTATTACTGGGATTCGTACTTCACCATGCTCGGTCTGGACGAGAGCGGGCACTGCGAGCTGCTACGTTCGATGGCCGATAACTTCGCCTACCTGATCGATACCTACGGTCATGTGCCCAACGGCAACCGCTCCTACTACCTGAGCCGCTCGCAGCCGCCGGTGTTCGCGCTGATGATCGATCTGTTCGAGGACACCGGCGTGCATCGCGCCAGCGATTACCTGCCGCAACTACGCAAGGAATACGCCTTCTGGACCGAGGGCGGCGATAAGTTGCGCCCCGGTGAGGCGCATCGGCGTTGCGTCTGCCTGCCTGATGGCAGCGTGCTCAACCGGTACTGGGACGAACGTGACACGCCCCGTGAGGAGTCCTATCTCGAAGACGTCGAAACCGCGCGCTCATCGAGCCGGCCGGCGCACGAGGTCTATCGCGACCTACGTGCCGGCGCCGAATCGGGATGGGATTTCAGCTCGCGCTGGCTGGGCGACCCGCAGCGGCTGTCCAGCATTCGCACCACCAATATCATCCCGGTGGACCTGAACAGCTTTCTCTACAAGCTCGAACGCCAAATCGCCCGTCTGAGCGATGTGAAAGGCTGGCATGGGTGTGCCGAAGAGTTCCGCCAGCGTGCCGAAGCGCGTCTGGCGGCGATTGATCTGTATCTGTGGAGCGACCGGCAAGGCGCCTATTTCGACTACGACTGGACCCTGCAATCACCGCGCGACAACCTCACCGCAGCGACCCTGACGCCGCTGTTCGTGCACCTGGCCAGCGAAGATCAGGCGAGGCGGGTCGCCGACATTGTCCGTGAACGCCTGCTCGCCCCCGGCGGGCTTTCGACGACCGAAATCAGCGGCAGCGGCGAACAATGGGACCGACCCAACGGTTGGGCACCCCTGCAATGGATAGGCATTCGCGGGTTACAGGGCTACGGTCACGATGCGTTGGCGCTGCTGATCGAAGAGCGCTGGCTGAGCATCGTCTCGCACTTGTTCGAGCAAGAAAGCAAATTGGTGGAGAAGTACGTGTTGCGACCCTGCGTCGAGCACGCCACTGGCGGAGAGTATCCGCTGCAAGATGGCTTCGGCTGGACCAACGGCGTGACCCGCAAGCTCATGCAGGAAGACCCTGCCCATGAGGCGCACCGGTGTCGTGCTGGACGATGCATGCCGCAATGAGCAGGATGAGCGTTTTGTCGAGGCTCGGTCTTGTCCCTGACACCTTTCACCCACTGCCGAAGCACAAAAGCACCGCGATCACCCCCGTCTCTGTAGGAGCTTGCTCGCGAATCGGTCATGGCAAAAGCTTCGCCGCGAGGGCGCACCTCTCGAAAAAAAGGCGCGGTGTGAACTTTGTTTTGTGGGAGGGCCGACCTCGGCGCGATGCTTTTGACTTGGGTGTCAGGGCTCCCGTCGATAGGGATTAGCCAGCGCGCCGGACATATCCAGCGTGCCCTTCTCCACGAAGCGCTGAGTACCGAACAGGCCGCCGGCGAGTTTGCCGCGCAGGACATAGGGCACCTCGTCCATGCCGATGTTTTCGGCCAGACCCAGCGCCTGTCGCGCGGCAGAAAACGCCGAAATGGTCATTGGAACGGTGAGCACGGTTTCGCCGAAGCGCGGCACGCTGCCGCGCTCGTCGCTGACGCCACTGGCCAGACGCCGGCCATTGATTTCCAGATCAAGCGCCACGCCGTTGTATTCGAGGGCCATGTCGTTGGGGTTCTGTACGCGTAGCTTGACCGCCATGCGCAGCTCCAAGCCTTCGCCGGACAGCGGCTGAATACCGGCGACTTGCACATTGAGCGGGTCGCGCTGGTTGAAAATCGCACAGCTGGCCAGGCTCAACGCCAGCAGAATGACCGACAGCAGACGTGCAACAGATACAGCTGGGCGCATGCGCATAAAGGCTCTACTCGGATTTCTTGGTGAGATTGCCCAAGCCCTGTAACAGCTCCATGGGCAGCGGGAAGACGATGGTCGAGTTCTTGTCGCCAGCGATGTTGCTCAGCGTCTGCATGTAACGCAGCTGCATCGCTCCGGACTGACGACCGAGCATCTCGGCCGCCTGCATCAGTTTCTCCGACGCTTGCAACTCGCCCTCAGCATGAATGACCTTAGCCCGCCGCTCGCGTTCCGCTTCGGCCTGACGGGCGATGGCACGAATCATCGATTCGTCGAGATCCACATGCTTGATCTCGACGTTAGCCACTTTGATGCCCCAGGCGTCGGTCTGCGCATCCAGCACCTGCTGGATATCGTTATTCAGCTGCTCGCGCTCGGCCAGCATGTCGTCCAGATCATGTTTGCCGAGTACGGCGCGCAGTGTGGTCTGGGCCAGCTGACTGGTCGCCGAATGGTAATCCTCGACCTGAATGATCGCCTTCTCGGCATCCAGCACGCGGTAGTAGACCACTGCGTTGACCTTGACCGAGACGTTGTCCCGGGAAATCACGTCTTGCGTCGGCACGTCCAGCACCAAGGTGCGTAGGTCGACCCGGACCATCTGCTGGATGCCGGGAATGACCATGATCAGTCCCGGCCCCTTAACCTTCCAGAAACGTCCCAACTGAAATACCACGCCGCGTTCGTATTCGCGCAGGATGCGGAAGGTCGATGCGAGCAGCGCGATTAGCAGCACCAGCACCACGATAAAGCTCATTTCAAAACCAAAGTCCATGGTTCACCTCTTCTCGATTGGCGGCTCGTCAGCCGCAGTGACGTCCAGTTGCAGCCCGTGTCTCGCCATGACGCGGATGTGTTGACCCAGGTGCAAGGGCGCCGGGCTACGGACCTGCCAGTGTTCGCCCTGCAACTGCACCCAGCCGCAAGTCGGGTCGTTTGCCTGAATGCGGGTGACTGGCGCCAGGCTGCCGATCAGTTCGGCATCACCACTGACTACGCGTTGTCGGCGAGCCTTGAGCGCCATGCTGACTATGACGAACACCAGCAGGGCGCTGACCACTCCCAGCGTGCCGATCAAAGCCAGGGGGATGCCGTAGCCTGGCACTTCGGTGTCGATCAGGATCACCGAGCCGGTGACGAATGCAGCGACTCCACCCAGGCCGAGCACGCCGAAACTGGGCATGAACGCCTCGGCGATCATGAAACCCAGGCCCAACAAAATCAGCGCCACTCCGGCGTAATTGACCGGCAACAGCTGCAGCGAATACAACGCCAGCAGCAGGCAGATACCGCCGATCACACCGCCGCCGCCGGTGCCTGGGTTGGCGAATTCGAATATCAGCCCGTAGATGCCAATCATCATCAGAATCAGCGCCACGCTGGGGTTGGTGATTACTGCCAGCAAGCGCACCCGCCAATCCGGCTCGTGATGATCGAGCGTGGCGTTGGCAGTCTGCAACGTTTGCTCGCCGGTGCTGGTCTCGATGCTCTTGCCATTGAGCTGGCCGAGCAGATCATCGACATCGGTGGCAACGTAATCGACCACTTTAAGTGCCAGTGCCTCGCTGGCCGACAGACTGACCGCCTCGCGCACCGCCTGCTCCGCCCATTCGGCGTTGCGTCCGCGTAACTGCGCCAGGCCGCGGATGTAGGCGGCGGCGTCGTTAACCTGTTTGCGACTCATAGCGTCGCCGTCCTGCTCGCCGTCCGGCTTCTGCGCATTGGGCTGTTCTTCGGGCGGCCCGCCCGGAGCGCCGCCGATTTGCACCGGCGTCGCGGCGCCGAGATTGGTGCCCAGAGTCATCGCTGCGATGTGACTGGCGTAGAGCATGTAGGTCCCTGCGCTGGCGGCACGCGCCCCGCTGGGTGTGACATAGGTGGCAATCGGCACGGGGCTGGCCAGGATTTCCTTGATAATGGCGCGCATCGAGCTGTCCAGCCCGCCGGGTGTGTCGAGCTGCAACACCAGCAGCTGCGCATTGGTTTCGGTCGCTCGCCGTATGCCGCCGATGATGTAGTCGGCGCTGGCCGGCCCGATCGCTCCGTTGACCCGCAGCACGGTCACGGGAGCCGCAGCCAGAACCGATCCCGCGAAGCCCAGCCATGAGGCCAGCAAGAGCGTTAGCAGCCAGACCAGTCGATCAATGGGGCGGCGGCGCATTGGCGTGGTCCTCCCGGCTTTGCGAAATGGCGCGACGGTTAATCGCGGCAGTAGCAGAGAGGATAGTTCAGCTGACGCGAGGTACCTGTCGCGACGTCGTATCAGCCGCCGCTGATATGCGCGCCTGAACTCTGCTGCGCAATCGGGCCTCACACATCAGACGAGGCTGATATCCGCGCGGGGTTGTCTCGCCGGCCCGCTCCATGAGGAGTCGTTCATGCGTATTCATCATCTCAACTGCGGCTGCATGTGCCCGGTGGGCGGCAAGCTGTTCGATGGTTTCAGCGACGGACTGACAGCCAGTCTGGTCTGCCACTGCCTGTTGATCGAGACCGAGCAGCACGGGCTGGTGCTGGTCGATACCGGATTCGGTAGCTGCGATGTGCTGGAGCCACGCAAGCGCCTCAGCCAGTTCTTCATCGCCTTCAACAACATCAAATTCGAGCGTCGCTTCACGGCGCTGGAGCAGGTGCGTCAGCTTGGTTTCAAGCCTGAAGACGTCCGGCACATCCTGCTGACTCATCTGGATTTCGACCATGCCGGTGGCCTCGATGATTTCCCCGAGGCCCAGGTTCACGTGCTGCAGCGAGAAATGGACGCGGCGCGCTCGACTCATAGCTTCATTGGTCATCGACGCTACCGTCATCGGCAGTGGGACGATGTGCGCAACTGGCAGTTCTACGAGCCGGGTGGCGACACCTGGTTCGGCTTCCAGGCTGTCAAAGCGTTGCGCGGCTTGCCGCCAGAGCTTCTGCTGATCCCGCTGACCGGTCACACCCATGGCCATGCGGGCGTCGCGCTGCAGACCGGCAACGGCTGGTTGCTGCACGCCGGTGATGCTTATTTCTACCGCGACGAAGTGGGACAGACCGAGCGCCATTGCACGCCGGGGCTGCGCCTTTACCAGCGCTTGATGGAAGTCGATCGTCCGGCGCGCCTGTCCAACCAACATCGGCTCTGGACCTTGTCGCTGGAGCACAAAAGTGAGGTGACGTTGTTCTGCAGCCACGACGCCAAGGAACTCGAGCGCATGCGCGCGAGGCAGGGTTGATGTCGCCGCAAAATGACGAGCACATAGGCCGGCCGGTACGCGCCATGATGAAGTATGTTCGCTGGATCGGGCTGGTGGCGTGCTTGCTCGCGGGTCTGGGCTACATTCTGGTGGGCAACCTCAACATGGCCGGGTTTATGCTGGCGCTGGCCGTGCTGTCGTGGATCAATATCCGTCGCAAGCGCGGTGAACAAGGCCCGGTGGAGCGCTAGACACGCCGGAGTGCAGGCGAAGCGCTTGTTTCCGGCGGCAGCCAAGGAACCCGCAAGACGTGATCGGGTCGATTCACAGTAGGCTTCCAGCCAGAACCAGACCCGAGGGGAATACCAACGATGGACCTGATCCGAATAATCATCGCAATACTTCTGCCTCCGCTGGGGGTGTTCCTA
Organism: Stutzerimonas stutzeri; assembly: GCF_024448715.1. Lineage (GTDB taxonomy): Bacteria > Pseudomonadota > Gammaproteobacteria > Pseudomonadales > Pseudomonadaceae > Stutzerimonas > Stutzerimonas stutzeri_AR. Next base: position 439,413 of record NZ_JAMOHZ010000002.1, on the reverse strand, counting down.
CAAGTCGGCTTCGGTGGCGCCTTTTGGCTGAATATTCTGCTGACGCTGCTGGGCTATATCCCAGGCATCATCCACGCAGTTTGGATCATCGCCAGACGCTGACAGTAGGCGGAACGAGATAGCGCGCCCGGCCGTTCGGCCGGGCTTTTTGTGCTCGCAAGCGAGCCGGTGGTAAAGTCCCCGGTCGACTTGCATGCGTGAATTCAATTCACGCGAAATATCTCAAATATGCCGGGATCGGAGCACGCAGTGCGCGCCGCGGTGGGTAACCGCCATCGAGCAGCACCCGGAAAGGAAACCAGATGGGCGACTCTTTCATCGAGCAGAACAATTTCAGGCGCATCCTCAACCGCAACGTGGCGGTTCCCCTCGGTTTCGGCTTTCTCAGCGCGTTTTTCTTCAGTGCCATCGTCTACTTTTTGCTGAACGTCAGCCATTGGGTCGAGCGCTCGGTCGTTGGGGTTTCCTATGCGCACGAAACGCTGAAGCTCATGGGGGATATGGAAGCCTCGTTGCGCGGCTACCTCATCGCCGGCGAGGACATTTTTCTCGAACCCTATCGGCGAGAACTGCCGATGCTGGAAGACCAGCTGGAGCTGCTCAAGGGCTACGCTGGCGATAACCCGGTTCAGCTGAGCCGTGTCGAGCGTGCCGAGAGATTGCATCGGCAATGGATCGATTACGCCGAAACGGCCATTGCCCGTCGAGTCCAGAACCTGCCGATCGATGAGTATGTGCGCAGCAAGAGCGGCATGGAGCTGAAGGACGAGCAACGCAAGTTGCTCGGCGAATTCATCGCTAGCGAGCGGCAGCTGCGCGCCGAGCGTACTGAAACGTCAGAAATGATAACTACCGCCCTGATCGGCGGCTTCCTGCTGTTCAGCCTGATCTTCAGTGGGCTGCTGGTGTATTTCGGTCGGCGCGACCTGCTCAACCTGTCCGACAGCTATGCCCAGTCGCTGGAGCGACAACAGGCCCATGCGGCGGCGCTGGAAAAACAGGCCTGGTATCGCACCGGGCAGACCCAGCTCAGCGAGTCGATCATCGGCGAGCAGGCGTTGCCGACGCTGGGTCAAAACGTGCTCAGCTTCCTCTCGCGCTACCTTGAGGTCGCCGTCGGTGCGCTTTATGTTGCCCAGGACGGCAAACTGCAGCGGGTTGCAGAATTCGGTTGGGACAAGGACAAACTGCACAGCGGCCAAACCTTGGAACTCGGTGAAGGGCTTGTCGGGCAGGTTGCTCTGGAGCGCAGGGCAATGATGCTCGACAGCCTGCCGCCCGGTTACCTGAAGATCAGCTCCGCCCTCGGCAGCACCGATGCAAAGTCCGTGTTGATCACACCGGTGGAGGACAGCGGCATACTCAATGCGGTGCTGGAGATTGGTTTCCTGCGGCCGTTGCGCGAAGAAGACAGTGAGTTGTTGCGCCGCATCAGCGAGGGCGTCGGTTCGGCCATCGAGGCCGCGCGCTACCGCCAGCGTCTGCAGCGAGTACTGGCCGAAACCCAGCAGCTCAACGAAGAGCTCCAGGTGCAGCAGGAAGAATTGCGCGCAGCCAACGAAGAGCTCGAAGAACAATCCAGTGCGTTGCGCGAATCGCAGGCGCACATGGAAGAGCAGCAGGCCGAACTAGAACAGACCAACGAGCAACTCGCCGAGCACACGCAGGAACTGGCTCGTCAGCGCGACGAAATGGATATAAAGAACAATCGTCTGCACGAAGTGCAGCTGATGCTCGAGGATCGCGCCGACGAACTGCAGCGTGCCAGCCGCTACAAGTCCGAATTCCTCGCCAATATGTCCCACGAGCTGCGCACGCCGCTGAACAGCTCGCTGATTCTCGCCAAGCTGCTGGCGGACAATCCCGACGGCAATCTCCACGACGATCAGGTGCAGTTCGCACGTTCCATCTATTCGGCCGGCAACGATCTGCTCAACCTGATCAATGACATTCTAGACATCTCCAAAGTCGAGGCGGGCAAGCTCGATGTTCATCCCGAGCTGCTGACTCTGGCGCGAATGGTGGAGGGGTTGAAAAGCCTGTTCCTGGCTCAGTCGCTGGAAAAGTCGCTGCAGTTCAACGTTGAGCTGGACGAAGGGCTGCCTTCGAGCCTCTATACCGATCGCCAGCGTCTTGAGCAGATACTCAAGAACCTCCTGTCGAACGCCTTCAAATTTACCGAGAAGGGCTCGGTGGTCCTGCGCGTGACGCGCCATGACGAGCAGCGGCTCGCTTTTGCCGTGCGCGACTCGGGTATCGGCATTCCCGAGGATCAGCAGGCGGTGATCTTTGAGGCGTTCCGCCAGGCCGACGGCACCACCAACCGGCGTTATGGCGGTACTGGCCTCGGGCTGTCGATCTCCCGCGAGCTGGCACAACTGTTGGGTGGGACCATTGAGGTGAGCAGCGAGCCGGGCGCCGGTAGCGTGTTCACGCTGATCGTGCCGGAAAATTACAGCGAACTGGAGGTAACTGAGCAGCCGGAGTCGCTTCCCGCCCCGATGACAGCCGAGCGGGCGACGCGGGGCGTACCGGAGCCCCAGATGCCGGCTGTGGCCGCTCCGCAACGGACCGAGGAGCAAGCCGTGCAGCCTCTGGCCGACGACCGCGATGAGTTTCCGTTCAGCGAACGCTCGGTGCTGGTGATCGAAGACGAGCCGCAGTTCGCCTGCATCCTTCGCGACCTTGCGCACGAGCTGAAGTACAGCTGCCTGATCGCACAGAATGCCGATCACGGATTCGATACCGCGGTGCAGTACCGTCCCGACGCCATTTTGCTGGATATGCGCCTGCCCGATCATTCCGGCCTGACCGTGCTCGAACGGCTCAAGGAGAACCCGATCACTCGACATATTCCGGTGCATATCGTATCGGTCGAAGATCGTAAGGAAACTGCCCTGCAAATGGGGGCCATCGGCTATGCCACCAAACCGACCACTCGCGACGAGCTCAAAGAGGTCTTCGGCAGACTGGAAGCGAAGTTGGCGCAGAAGGTCAAACGCATCCTGCTGGTCGAGGACGACGCTCGACAGCGCGAAAGCGTGTCGCGGCTGATCGAAGACATCGACGTCGAAATCACTGCGGTGGAATTCGGCGAGCAGGCCCTCGAACTGCTGCGCTCGACTCTCTTCGACTGCATGATCATCGACCTCAAGCTGCCGGACATGGACGGTCACGAGCTGCTTGAGCGCATGGCACGCGAGGACATTTGTTCCTTCCCACCGGTCATCGTCTATACCGGGCGCAATCTGACTCGCGATGAAGAAGCGGCGCTGATGAAATACTCGCGCTCGATCATCATCAAGGGGGCGCGGTCGCCGGAGCGGCTGCTCGACGAGGTCACGCTGTTCCTGCACAAGGTCGAATCGGCCATGGCGCCGGAGCGGCAGAAGATGTTGAAAAGCGTGCGCAGCCGCGAAAAGGCCTTCGAGGGCCGCAAGGTTCTCGTGGTCGACGACGATGTGCGTAATGTCTTCGCCTTGACCAGTGCGCTGGAACAGAAGGGCGCGCTGATCGAAATCGCCCGCAATGGCCACGAGGCTATCGCTCAGCTGCAAAACGTCGAGGATATCGATCTGGTGTTGATGGACATCATGATGCCGGAGATGGACGGTTTCACCGCGATGCAGGAAATTCGCAAGGATTCGCGCTTCGCCAAGCTGCCGATCATCGCAGTCACTGCGAAAGCCATGAAGGACGATCAGGACCGTTGCCTGCGCGCCGGCGCCAATGATTATTTGGCCAAGCCCATCGATCTGGACCGCCTGTTCTCGCTGATCCGTGTCTGGCTGCCGAAAGTGGAGCTGCTGTGACATGCCGGATCGCAACCAAGCCATCGAGCTGAAGCTGCTGATTGAGGCGATCTACCTGCGCTACAGCTACGATTTCCGTGACTATTCCGGTGCCTCGCTCAAGCGCCGGGTGTTGCTGGCGCTGCGACAGATGCAATGCGAGAACATCTCGGAGCTGCAGCGTAAGATTCTTTACCATCCGCAGGCGTTCATGGAGCTGCTGCAGTTTCTCACTATCCCGGTGAGCGAGATGTTCCGTGACCCCAGTTATTACCTGGCGTTGCGTGAGCAGGTGGTTCCGGTGCTGCGTACCTATCCGTCGCTGAAAATATGGATAGCCGGTTGCAGCACGGGCGAAGAGGTTTACTCGATGGCGATCCTGCTCAAGGAAGAGGGCCTGCTGGAGCGCACCATTCTCTACGCCACCGACATCAATCCACGCTCGCTGGAACAGGCGCGCCAGGGCATTTTCCATATTGGCGACATACAGCAGTACACGACCAACTACCAGCGCGCCGGCGGCAGGCACAGCCTCAGCGATTACTACACGGCCGCTTATGACTCGGCGATCATGGATAAGTCTTTGAAAGAACAGGTGACCTTTGCCGACCATAGTCTGGCGACCGATAGCGTTTTCGCCGAGACTCAATTGATTTCCTGTCGCAATGTGCTGATCTATTTCAACAAGCCGCTGCAGAACCGAGCCTTTGGGCTATTTCATGATTCCCTCTGCCATCGTGGCTTTCTCGGCTTGGGTAGCAAGGAAACCGTTGAATTCTCCGGCTATGCCGATCGTTACGAGGCATTCGACAAGCAGGAAAGGATTTTCCGCAAGCTATGAGCCATGCGACTACCAGTGCCTTTTCCTATTCGCCTACTCGGCCGATCGATGCCGTGGTTATCGGCGCTTCGGCGGGTGGGCTGGCCGCGCTGAGCGTTCTGGTCAGCGGATTGCCGGCTAGCTTCCGATTGCCGCTGCTGATGGTGCAACATGTTCCGCCCAGCGGGCCGACGCAGCTTGCCGAAATATTCCGGCGCAAGACCAAACTGAAGGTCAAGGAAGCGGCCGACAAAGAGCCGGTGTGCGGTGCGACTCTGTATTTCGCCGCGCCTGGTTATCACCTGCTGGTAGAGGCGGACCTGACCCTGTCGCTCAGCCAGGATGATGCGATGCATTTCTCCCGCCCCTCGATCGATGTGCTGTTCGAGTCGGCGGCCGATGCCTGGGGCGAGCGCGTCGCCGGCATCCTGTTGACTGGTGCCAACGAGGACGGCGCGGCCGGCCTCGAAGCGATCAAACGGGGCGGCGGCATCGCTATCGTCCAGGAGCCCAGCGAAGCCGAGGTTCAGACCATGCCCTTGGCCGCACTCCAGCGCTTTGCGCCGGATTACATTTTGCCCTTGCGCGATATTCATCGACTGTTGCGCGAACTGGAGTGACCCATGCCCAACCAAACCGATGAAGCGAATCTGCTGATCGTCGATGATCTGCCGGAGAATCTGTTGGCGCTGGATGCCATTCTCAAGGCGCCGGGCATCCATGTGCATCAGGCCGAATCAGCGGAGCAGGCGCTCGAGTTGTTGCTGCAGCATGAGTTCGCGCTGGCCATCCTCGACGTGCAAATGCCCGGCATGGATGGCTTTCAGCTGGCTGAGCTGATGCGCGGCACCGAGCGCACCAAGCAGATTCCCATCGTCTTCGTCAGCGCCGCGGGCCGCGAGCTCAACTACGCGTTCAAAGGCTACGAAAGCGGTGCCGTGGACTTCATGCACAAACCGCTGGATACCCATGCGGTGCGCAGCAAGGTCAGCGTGTTCGTTGATCTGTATCGCAACCGCAAGCGCATGGCGCGCCAGCTCGAGGCGCTCGAAAGCAGCCGTCGCGAGCAAGAGGTCCTGCTCGACGAGCTGCGTAGCACCAAGGCCGAGCTGGAAGGTGCGGTGCGTATGCGCGATGACTTCATGTCGATCGTCTCCCATGAGCTGAAAACGCCACTCAACACCCTCATCCTTGAAGTGCAGCTGCGCAAGTTGCAGCTCGGACGGAACAACTTCGCCGCTTTCAGTGAAGACAAGCTGAGACAGATGGTCGACAAGGACGAGCGGCAGGTCCAGAGCCTGATCCGCCTGATCGACGATATGCTCGACGTGTCACGCATTCGCACCGGCAAGCTATCGATCAGGCCCATCCGCGTTGATCTGGGCAAGCTGGTGGCCAGCGTGGTGGAAAACTTTGCGCCGCAGATGCAAGCCAGCGGTTGCACGCTGTTGTTCCAGCGACCGGAGCCGATATTCGGCGTCTGGGACGAGTTTCGCATCGAGCAGGTGCTGGCCAATCTGCTGACCAATGCGATGCGCTACGGCGCAGGCAAGCCCGTGCAAGTCAATATCAGCGCCACATCGACTGAGGCCTGCATCGAAGTGAGTGACCAAGGCATTGGAATCAGTCAGAAGAGTCTGGAACGGATCTTTTGCCAGTTCGAGCGCGCCGAAGGCAGCGAAAGCAGCGCCGGACTGGGGCTTGGTCTGTTCATCGCTGAGCAGATAGTCAAAGCCCACAGTGGTCATATTCAGGTGGAAAGCGAAGAGGGTCAGGGCGCGCTATTCCGGGTCCTGCTGCCGTTGGGTGTTGAGGCCTAAAGCCGGCCCGAGGCCATCAACCTCCAAGAGTTGCAGTACTAGTGGTCAGTTTGGAAGGCGCCGTTGCGGTCCAGACGGTAAGCACTGATGGCTTCGTACACTGCTTTTCTCAAGCGGTTGATGCCGCCGATTGGTCGATGCTCAGGAAGTGAATGCCAAGGGTTGAAGGAGAGATTGTCACAGTCGATATTCTGCGCCGGACTGTCGAAATCCTGAGCGAGAAGGCGGATATCCGCGACGGACTCAAAAGCGGAGATCGACTCGTCCCACTCAACGCTGGGGTCCTCGATAGGCATGTAGAAATCGGCGTTTTGCCGTTGTACCTGCAAGGTGAAACAAGCGGGCGTCTGGTCGAGCGAAAGCTGCTGGTAGAGCGCGCTGCGCAAGAAGTTGGGTAGGTCGCGGTTCTGTTCGGGTAATTGATAAGCCGGGCAGTTCTCCGGTGCAGGTATCACGCGGTATTTGATATTCAGCGGACCAAGCTTGAACGGCGCTACCGAGTTGTAGGTGGTCGCCACTGGGCTGTCGGGCGCTGGCGATAGGGTTTTCAGCGCAATCGCCAGATGGCGGATTTCCCAGTGACGGGGATCCCAGCCTGGGAAGAATGCCAGCACTTTCTTGCCCTCGGCCTGGGCAGCGAAATTGCTCCGGTATTCGGCTACGTCGCGGACGAAGAATGCGGGGTGATTGAACATGACGAAATCCTGCTCAGCGGCGTGAGCCGGGTTCGCTGTCAACTTCTGTCCCGGTACGTCGAGCAGCTTTATCGCCATGCCTCGAGCATCACGGACGCGATCGAACTGAGGATAAGCATTGCCGTTCGAAAGCCTTACCCAGGCCTGCCAGCTATGTCCAGGTTGGCTGAAGACGCCATGCTGTAGGTCGCTGTCGATGTCCCCGCGGACGGAAACCTCCGCCCTGAGGCAACCATGCGCTTTGGCGTGCGCGTCGCGTAGCACCCGGGTGTTGTCCCGGTGTTGTTCGACGACCCGGATTGCGTCAGCAATAATGGTCTGCGTGTCCGCTTTTTCGGTGACAGGAATCTGTTCCTCGCGTGACACCGGGCCGGAAAATTTCCAGCTATAGAACAGGCTGCCGATCAGCCAGCCGCCGAGGCCTAAGGCCAGAGCCAGCAAGAGGATTTTGCCGATCCAGCTACCCAAACAGAGCCAGAATTTCTTGAGCATGGTGAAGTCCCTTTTGACCTTTCCATTATGGGAGTAGCAGCGCTGCGATCCGTGGCGTTACCCGCAGTTGGGGCCCGGTTTCCATGGTTTGGCTGGCAAATCTTGCAGTCGCGGCTCGAACCGATCGTCGCCCAGCACTTTCAAATACTCGATCAGAGCCCAGCGCTCGTGAGGTAGCAGGGCGCGCCCTATAACGCCCTGCTCGCGACAGCCCGCGCGAAACTCATGGCCCCGGTTGCTATTGCCGGTAATGGAGGTGTCGAGCAGAAAGCCGCCGGGAAAGGCGCCGGTTTCAAAACCGAGGCGCTTGGTGTCGTATTCGAAGGTACCCACCCAAAACTGGTCCTGCCGTTCGGCCACTGGCGACAATAACTCAAACAGGTTCGCGACCGAACCGTTATGCAGAAAAGGCGGTGTGGCCCAGATACCATCGAGGGGGCGGGCTTTATAACCGCGTATCTCCTGGACGCCGATAGGTAGTCCGAACCCGTCCAGGCTCGCGCGCTCGTCCGGGTGAATACCGGCGTCACGGTAGGCGCGCTGTTCGACATAGGCCGTGATGTAAGCCAGCCCTTTTGCGCTGGATATCCTTTGCAGGTCTAGCTCCGCTGGCGAGGCGCCAAAGAGTCGGACATCCAGTTGTTTCAGTTCGTCCTGCGTCCAGCCTAACCGGCTGACATCGAAACGGTGATCGGCAATATTGTCTGCGGTTGTGGGATCGGTGCCGATGATCTCGGTCGGGACGATTCGCATCCGCCATTCAGGGTCCCTGCTTGCAGCAAAGCGCTCGCCCACGGGCTTGGGAGCGGCTGCGTGGCAATAGGCGCAATTTTCCTCGAACAGTGCCCGGCCGAGACTGGCGTTTTCGATATCAACCTTGCCCAACACCTCTTCAGGCCAGCGCGGCGGCTCCAGGCGTTTAAGCGTCTGCTCCAGCCTATCGAGGTCGCGCACGCGAACGCTCGATGGGTAGCGTTCGGCGAGCGGTATGGGGCTGCCATCTTCGTGGAGCAGGCGCAGTGGCGCGCCCACGCCTAATGCCTCGCCAATATTGCGCGCCATTGGCTGCATGGCTGAACCGTTCCACTGAACCCAGTCGAACTTCCATATATCCCATACCTGCGGATAGCTGACCGGTGCGTTGGCGACCCGATAGTTATCCGCATTGATGGCATCGCCAAACACAGTATTGGCGATCCGCCCGAATGCATCGGTACGGCCGAAACCTTCTTCCGTGGGATAGAGGCCTCGGTGCCAATCGTTGAAGGCTGTGCTGAGCAACCGATCCAGTACCCGCTTGAAATCGACCCGCAGCTGCTCTCGGTCGCGTGCGTAATTGTCGCCTAGGACTTCCAGCGCGAACCGTTTGAATTTGATCGGGTTGTAGTAGGTTGCGGCCATGCTCATTCCCAGGGCCTGGCCGAATGCTCCGCCTCTCAATGTGGGCACCGTCGAGGCTAGCGAGTGCAATGCCGCCCCGCCATCGATGCGTATGGCCTGGCCACGGTGGCGTAGCTCACCCGTATGACATGCGGCGCAACTTATATCGAGGTAGGCAAAGCCGGTTTCGCCGTCTTCGTGCCGCGCGAAGCCAACCGGCAGATTGGCTGGATTGCGTGCGGACGGCTGCTGCTGTGGATCAACAAGAAAGCCGAACCTGGCCAAATAATTTGGCGCTGCGAGCTTTTCCCGGCCAAATGGTTTTTCCAGCGCCTGGAACCATTCGTACCTCAAGCCCTTAACCTGGGTGCCCTGCGGCGTGTAATAAAAGGTTTGCCGATCTTCTTCGCTCCACTGGTTCAGATAGTGAAGTTTCTCGGGCTGTTGGTAAGCGGGCAAGTTGGGGAAGGCCACGAAATACGCGCCAATCCCTGCGAGCAACGCAACTAACAGGACAAGCCCCAACAGGGCACGGCGGAGCAGTCGCATGGTGAACTTCCATGTAGCCAAGGCGGTTGGCCTTTATGCCAATCAATTAGGCTAATAGCAATATGACATGATGTTCGTAACGATTTACGCTCGCCCGGAAAGCAAAGGATTAGTGGGGTTCATATATCTGCGGTGCGATTTGGGAATAGCCAAAAACAGGCGAGAAACCGCGCCAGACGTCCGAGCCCTTGAACGAGCACGTCATCAGTTTGGTTACACGTCCAGCCCGCGCTCACGCTCCAGATCAATCAAACGCGTCGTTGGGCCAACGGCTTGCAAACGCTCAGTAACTATCTGAGGCCAGCGATTACGGGAGCGGCGCTTAGCGACGTTGTAGGTGAACTCCTGCAGCCAGTTCATCGGATAGGACCAAACTTCCCACGCCAGCATGAAGGCATCGGTCCACTCGAGGTAGTTCTTGCCGCCATTTGCCGCCTTTTTATCGGCGATCTTAGCCAAGGTTAGCCTGTGCCAGTCGGTGCGTTTGATGTTGCTAGCTTTTAGCATCTCTTTGACGTAGGCGTCTGAATCGCTGCGTTGACCGTGCTCATCGAACCAGGGGCCGTTGTCCATATAGGCGCGCAGCCACTCCCAGAAGCCTTTTTGCATCTGCAGCGTCTTGCCCATGGGTAGGCCGAGGCTTACCAGCAGGGCGTTGTCGGGCTCACCCAGACGGCGCACAAGAATCTCCAGCGAGGCATTACGCATGCCGCCGGTTTGCGGGCCAACCATCACATATTCACCGGCCAACGCCTGAATACCATCCCAAGGGCTGTGGTAAAGCTCGCCGTTATGGTCGAAATAAACCTCGCGGGTACGGCGATTGAAGAGGATCGGCAAGGGGAGTGGGCTGCGAGTTTCCCAGAGAAAAGGGACAATGAAGAAAATGACGGTCAGTGCTAGCCCCATCCAAATGCCATCTATTTTCCCAGTCAGGATTAGAAAGGCACTCATAAGAATTGTAGCTACTCCTCCAATGCCGCCCATCACTCCAGTAAGCATCCCCCTATCAGTATCGCCTCCTGCCTTTAGCGCCAAGTAATGCTCGGTATGTTCGTCGGTAACGAACATTTCCCAAGGCTTTTCACCCGTGGGTTGGTCGGCACGCAAGAGCTCGCTAGGCGCTTGGCCGAAGCGGGTGCGAGCTTGCTGGATCAGGTCGCTTACAGCCATGCTAGTTCCTTGATTTCAATGGGCGGCAGGGTCAGTCCTTCGACGGGGGAGTAGCTCAATTCGCCGCTAATGGCATCGAGCTCGGCGCTGTTTTCTTCATGGTAAACGCGGCGGTAGACAGCAACGCCAGGCTCGATTGTCACCCGGGTGCCGCTGTGATGATCAAAGTCCTTGCCCGACCATTCCACTGCCCTGCGGGTGCCGCCAAGGCCGAAAAAGCTGCCCCAGGTTTCGTGTCCTTTGAAGTGGATCATATCTTCGCTCAGGATATCCCTGCCCGGTAGGCGCAGCAGTACATAGGTAATGGTCTGCATACCGTGATAGGGGTTCAGCTCGTTGAGCCGGTAAGCCTGGAGGCTGATGGGGAAAACGATCTTGTACAACTCGGTCATCGACTTCTCATAGCTATCGGCCCACTCCGCCGGGCGGGTGCCGAAGCGAGTATGTTTGATCCAGGCTTCCAATGGCGTGTCCTGGGTGTACTGCCGGGCAATAACGCCTCCGACGATCAGGATGGTCCAGCCTAGTGCGCGGCCAGCCAGGTGCGGTGCCACGCTGATACCTCGCCCTATTGCAGCAGCCTCGCCGGCAATCACTGCGGCACGGGCGGCACGAATGGCGCGAAAGCTTTTCACGTACAGGCGCAGATTGGCGGCGGAGGTCAGGGTAAGCCCTGCGTTGATGCTCGCGGTATCGATATCGCCAACCTGGTAGGACTCCATGGCTTCGATACCAAAGACCAACACGTCGAAACCTGATGTGACCGATTGCAGGAAGGCAGTGCCGGCGCCGACGCCCAATGCTTTGGCCAGAGCGGCCTGGGACGAAAGAGAACGTGAACCTGCAATCTTAGTGGTGGCTTCCCAGTCTACTTCGGCAACTTTTTCTGCTATTGCGGATATAGCAGAAGCTACACCAAAAGCCCCACCCGCAAAACTCAGCCAGCTTTTACCTGACTGTTTTTCGGTCAGCTGTGCCCCACCCCAAACAAAGTTCACCCCCGCGACTAGCGCTACCAAACATTTGACCGGCGCCTTTTCCATCGCTTCTTTGCCAAGATCGAGCATCCCCTTGAGGCTGACATCGGCGGCCAATTGCCCCGTCAAGGCGGGCAGATCCTTGACCGGTACCAGGTGAAAGAAGGGCAAGGCATCACTGACCGCGGCGCTTAGAGGTGTGAACCTGAGGTTTGCGGGCAATTGGGGCCGTGTGCCCATCAAGTCGCTCATCCATTCGCCGAGTTGGCGCTGAGTGACTGCCTCGATAGCCAGGCGCTGCTGGCTGCGCGCCAGCGCGGCGGCCAGGTAAAGGCGTCCGGCTGCCTTTGCACCGTCATTGGCTTGTTGCAGGCCCAGCCCAGCGATTGGGGCTAGGGCGATGAACAGCGCCTCCAGCGTCGATCCCTTAATATGGTGGGCCAGTTTTTCGGCGGCCTGGTTGAGCAGTTCCGCCAGCTTGCGGGATTCGGTCAGTGCGCTGGCACCGTTGTCCCTGGCGCCGTCTGCCAGCCCGACGATGGTGTTAATTTCGCCAATGCCTAGCCGTTTGCCCAGCCCCAACAGTGACCAGACCAACCAGGGTTTGCCTGCTTTTTGTTGGAGCATCAAGGCGTTGGCGATGGCTTGCGCACCAGGGCCGGTTGTCGCTGGACCAAGGCAGGCGGCGGCGAAGTGCAGCTCTAGCTCCTCCCGCGGCGCCGACTGGGTGATGTCGAAGTGGCCACACGCGGTGTCCAGGCTTGCGGGGCCACGTTGTGCCAGAGTGTTGAACCAGGCTGCCCAGAGCTCACTGAGACGACGCACATCGACACTGTATTCATGTTCTTCCTGCGTTTGTTCCTGCCAGGCGGTTTGTAATTTTCGGCAATTGGTCATGCTGCGCAGCTGGCGATCGATTTGCGGGTCGCTCTCAGCCAGAGACTTGATTACGCCGGCCATGGCCCAATCCTCGCCATGTATTTCGCGAGTGGCCCTAAACGCCTGCTGGCGGGCGCGGAGCAATTCGGCCAGATCCAGCAGTACGCCCCAGGGATCATCGATCAAGGCATAGGACTGCTGTTCACAGCGCTGCATGTCGCTCAGTAGTTGTGGCCAGTCCGGACGGTGCGAAGTAGAGGGTTCGCAGCTCCAGCCATACCAGGTGGCGTCCATGTAGTCGCCGATACGCTCGTGGATAGTACGGGCCTGGCCGCTGAATGGAGCTGCACCAGGCGTAAATGTGCGCATTACTCGTTGGCGCACGTCGGCCTTGGTCTTGGCGGCAGCGAACTGACTGTCGCTCCACTGGCTGGGAGACCAGGCCAGCATGGCCGACTCGCCGGAAGGAAGTAGCAGATAGGACAACGTGCGTCCGTCGATGACTTTTCCGGCACGCGGCGTTTGGGTAAACGTGGCCCGGTTGACGCGGTATTCAATCATTTGTTTCAGCCCGCTCTGCCAGACATACAGCCAGCCGTCGCGTAACAGGCGGGTAGTGTAATTTAGCGAGCGGCCCTGCAAAGACTCGAAATAAACGCCGATATTGGGGAACATACCTTGCAGCGGGGGTAGCCCATAGGCGCTAGTGTCAACCGGCAGGGTAGGGCCGATCGCATAGCGTAGAGGCAATACAGCGCTGAGCAACGGGCACGCGGCCACTATCGAACTGGATGGATGTGGAGCTTGAGCGGTCATGTGGCAGCCTCCTGTGCCGTGTCGTCCTGGCTGGCGAGCGCTTTTAACAGTGGCCAGTCGAGCGTCAACTGGGCGGCGACGCCCAAGTCAGCCTGCACATTGTTCTTTTCTGGGTGTTCGTTATGCCAGGCGCAAAAAGTGCTGTGTTCGTGGCGAAGCCAGATGCGTTGGATACGATGCCAGAAGCCGTCCGGCCACTTCGCCCCGCTCTGCCAGGCCGAATACAGCGGACGGGCATCGCCGAGACGCAGCCAGAACTCGCGATGCTCGGGGGTAAAGATGCGCAAACGGTTTTGCAGGATGCGCTGTAAGGCGTCTATCGGGGCGTCGCTTTCCAGCCAGACGCCGTCCTCAATACTGTCGCCGTGCTTCCATGCTTCGTAAGCCGGGCTGCCCACGGGGGCATTCAACAGAATGGGGCCCGCGTCTGCTATGGGTTCGTAAGCAGTACCGACTAGCAGTGGCAGTGGCTGGTGGCTTGGAAACGATTGATAGAGCCACGCCGTCGCGCTTTCATAGCGAGCACCATCCAGCAAAAGCGCACCGTTGCCGCTGCAGCTGATCGTGGACGCGCTCATGCATTGTCTCCAGGCGTTGCCTTGGCAGCTTCGCAGACCTCGCACACACCTGCCCGGGTGCTGCGAAACAACAGGTTCTGTTTCACCAGAGCTTCCAGAGGTACGCCTGCCTTATCCCCATCCGCCGGCTCAACCTCCCCCGGCAGAACTGGCGCGGCGCCCGATCCCTTCCCCGGACTCCCGCCAGAGTTCATCTTGATCACCGGCCCGACCATTGTGATGCCGCCCGCATCGAGTTTGATGAAGCTGCCGGCGGCTTTGAACGTGAGTTCGCTGCCGGCTTCGAGGACGACCTTGAGCCCGCTGGAGAGGTGGATTTCCTGGCCGGCTTCGATGAACTGGCCTGTGCCGACCCTCACGTGCTGGTTGTTGCCCACGGTGAGGTGGTCGTTGGCTTTGACCTCACTGCGGCGATCACCATGGGTGGTGCGGTGTTCTTCGGCTCGGAATTCGCTGTAGCTGTTGGCTTCGACGGTGTCGTGGCGTTCGTGGCCGACGCGGATCTTCTGGTCGTGCTCGATGTTTTCGTCCCAGTCGCGCTGAGCGTGGAGGTAGATCTGTTCGGCGCCCTTGCGATCTTCGATACGTAGTTCGTTGTAGCCGCTCCCGCCTGGAGTGCTCAGCGTCTTGAATACGCTGCGGGTCTTGTTCGCCGGCAAGTCGTAGGGGACGGCGTTTCCCTTGTGGTATAGGCAGCCGGTGATCAGCGGCTGGTCGGGGTCGCCTTCTAGAAATGTAATCAACACTTCCATGCCGACACGAGGGATGGCGATGCCGCCGTAGCGGTCGCCGGACCAGTTGCTGGAGACGCGCAGCCAGCAGCTGGTCTTGTCGTTGGCTTGGCCGTCGCGATCCCAGAAGAACTGTACTTTCACTCGACCGTATTCGTCGCAGTGGATCTCTTCGCCGGCGGGGCCGGTGACTACAGCGCTCTGGCTGCCGAGGATGCGGGGCTTGGGGTGGTTGAGCGCGGGGCGGAAGGGCACGGCCCAAGGTGTGGCGGTAAAGTGGTTGCGGTAGCCTTGGGTGAAGGCGCCGGCTCCGAAATGTTGGGCAATACTCCCCTCACCCCAGCGGGGAGCGGGGGCTTGTTCGTGCGCGTTTGAAAAATCAGTGACCGATTCTTCCAACACCTGCGGCTGCTTGCCCTCGTGGTAAATCTCGTTGAGCAGCCACAATTGATTCCAGTCGCTCCGCGGATGCTCGGTGAAGGGAAGGAAGTGACCGCTGACCAGCAGCGGCTGATCGCTTTCGCCTTCGGCCAGCTCGAAGTCATGGCGGTGCCGTTCCAGCGCTCGCTGGGACAGGTGATTGCCACGCTCACGATCGGCGAAGCGGCCGGGGTAGTCGTAATCCTCAAGGTCAGGCTGGGCGTCGCTCCGAACGGCCGCTTCCATGGTCAGGCGTGGCTTTTCAAAATTGTAATCGCGACGGGTAACGCGGCTGGTGCGGGTCTCGACACGTACGCCGAAGCGCTTGATTACCGGCTCATCGGCTACCAGGCCAGAGTCCTGCTGATAGGCGACAGGTGCAAGTTTGGAAAAAACCGTCTGGTCGTCGCCGAACACCAGTACGTGGCCGGACTCACTGTGCTGGAAATGGTAGTGAATGCCTTCTTCTTCGCAGAGTCGCTGGATGAAGTGCAGGTCGGTTTCATCGTACTGAACGCAATAATCCCGTTCCGGGTAAATCACCGGGCCGAGGTCGAATCGGTGGCCGTCATCGGCGAGAATGCCGCGTTCCTCGAGCACTTGGGCGATGATTTGCGGCACCGAGAGGTTCTGGAAAATGCGCTGGTTGGTCCGGTGTGCCAGATAGGCGAGTCTCGGGACGATGACCAATTGATAGCGAGTCTGGCGTTTGCCGGACTCGCCTTGCGCGGCTCGATAGATCTGGCCATGAATACCAGAGCCATCGCCGGTAAATGTCAGGAACGCAGGCTGCTGTAGCAGGCGTTCCAGATCCATGTCCGGGCGTTCGCTGACCAGTTCCAGCTCGAAGCGATAGGGCTGGCTGATGGCTTCGCGACCGCGGAATTCGAGCACTTGAAGATCATGCTCGATGCCTTCGATATGCAGGGAAAAATGGGCTTGGTTGGCGGGGGCGAACATCCTTGTTCCTCCTGGATCCGTCCATGGTTTGCGCCAGGGCGCACGCGGGGGCTCGATGTATCACAGGCCGGCGACGCGACTACGTGCTAGGTCTCGCATTGCAGCGTCGCGAGATAAATTTCCGCTACTGTTTCGCAGAAAAGCTTCGGTCAGGCTATGCCCGGCCGAAGCCTCTCATGCCGTGATCACCTTAGCTGGCGATCGGAGTACGCCAGTCGTCGGAACCGGAAGTGCCGGAAACTTCGTGGGTCCAGACAATCTTGCGGTAGGTGAAGTAGACGTCTTCCAGGTGGGTGAAGTGGGACATGTTCGGATCTTGGCAGTTGGGCATGCGCGACTGCACGTCGACGATCACCGCGTCTTCCAGTTCGATGGTGTAGTAGTGCTCCTGGGTGCCGGTAGAGGAGGTGCGGTACCACTCCAGGCGGCATTTGCTCAGACGCTCGCCAGAGGTCAGCGAGTTGAAGATCAGCGGCGACGATTTGTCGAATACCTTGGTAATCATCAGCGGCTTGTGTACACGCTGGCCGGTGGGCTGACCGGACTGCGGATCACGCGGGATGATTACCTGGTGCTGGAAGGCCTGCACCAGAATCTGGTCCTCATGTCCTTCCTGGAAAATATTGCCGACCGAGTCCTCGGTGAAAGTGCCTGCGGTGATCAGGCCTTGCTTGGTGCCTTCGAGGGACAGATACGCGGGTGTTGGCATGAGTGCTCTCCTTGCTTTGTTAAATGCCGGAATGGCAGATAAACAATTACAAGGCGCGTGCCAAAAAAATAAATGTCTTTTATATCAGTCAGTTGAGATGTTTTAGTGGGGGCGCCTGAACGGCGCTGCGGAACGGTGCACATTTAATTGGGCAATATTTTGCCGGCGCCTGCGCAAGGTTTGGCGCATGTGCGTGCCAGCCCAGTGGTTACGCGCTATGCGACCGGCAGAAGCGCCCAGGTCGGCTTAACTCTGCGCAGCATCTTGCGCAGAACCACCGCTCAGGATGAGCAGCTGATCTCCAGATGCTTGCCCCATTCCGGCGGCCGCTCGGCGTAGCGTTCCATGCCTGGTTGTTCGTCGAACGGGTGGCTGAGCACCGCGTGCAGTTCGCGAACCGGGCCGTAGTCTCCCGCTTCGGCTGCTTCGATTGCTTGCTGGGCAAGGTAGTTGCGCAGGATGTACTTCGGATTGACCGCATGCATGCGTGCCCGGCGGTCGCTCTGGTCGCTGTTCTCGCGCTCGGTACGCTGGCGATAGGTTGCGGCCCAATCGTCGAAGGCCTTGATGTCGATGAAATCTTCGCGCAGACGAGTCAGGGACTGCTCCGGTGCGCTGTCGCCGAGTTCGCGGAAGAACCGCGTGTAGTCGATAGCGCTGCTCTGCATCAGTTGCAGCAGGCGTTGCACCAGCTCTTTGTCGTCTTCTTCCGCTGTCCAGAAGCCCAGGCGCCGGCGCATCAGGTCGAGCCAGGCGGCTTCATAGATCGGCAGAAACAGATCCATCGTCTCGCGCAACTGCTCCACCGCGACGAAGGGTGTCAGAGCTTGAGCCAGTGCGGCCAGGTTCCAATGCGCTATAGGCACTTGGTTCTCGTACGAGTAGCGCCCGGCATCGTCGGAGTGGTTGCAGATAAAGCGCGCGTCGAAGTCGTCGAGGAAGGCGTACGGGCCGAAGTCGAACGTGATGCCCAGAATGGACATGTTGTCGGTGTTCATCACACCGTGGCAGAAGCCATAGGCCTGCCAACGAGCAACCATCTTGGCGGTGCGCTCCAGCACCTCGTGGAAGAAGGAGTGGTAGGGCTCCGGATGTTCCAGGCAGTCGGCGAAATGGCATTCGACGACGTGATCGATCAGCTGCTTCAACTCGTCATGCTGCTTGGTGTAGTAAAAGAATTCGAAATTGCCGAAGCGCACATGGCTGGGGGCGAGACGCAGCAGCATAGCGCCGCGCTCCTGACGTTCGCGATAGACCGGCGTGTCCGAACCGGTGACGCACAGCGCCCGCGAGCTCGGGATGCCCAGCGCATGCAGATGTTCGCTGGCGAGAAATTCGCGAATTGAAGAGCGCAGCACGGCGCGGCCATCGCCCATACGCGAATAAGGCGTCTTGCCGGCGCCCTTGAGGTGCAAGTCCCAATGCTCGCCAGCGTCGTTGACGACTTCACCCAGCAGAAGGCCGCGACCGTCGCCCAGGCGCGGGTTATAGCTGCCGAACTGATGGCCGGAATAAACCATCGCGCGTGGCTCGGCGGTGCTCCAGAGCTTGTGACCGGAGAACAATTCGGCGAACAGCGGATCGTCAGCCACCGCCGGGCCGAGATCGAGTAGCGCCATGGCCGCCTCGCTGGCTACCACCAGGCGCGGCTCGTCCAGCGGTTGAGGCATCACCTCGGTGGAAAACACATCGCCGAGGCGGGCGAAGCGGTTATCGAAATTCAGCTCGGTGAGAGTCTTCACGGGGTCTCCGGCGCTGTCCTGAAATGTAGCGCCCACGGGGCGAGCGCACTTGAATTTGGAGGTCGCGCCTGTCGTGGCGTTCCTCAGGACTGACCGTTGGCAGGTGTCCCGATAACGACTTCGTCTTTATTGGCTTGCTGGATTTGCAGAGCGGGCGGCGGATTTTTCAGATGCACGTCCAGCTGACGGAACGCGATGACGATGCCGCGTGCACGGAATTCCTGGTCGAGCCACCGGTTTATCTCATCGATCACCGGGTTGCGGTCGGCGAGGTCGCGCACATGCAGGCGCAGCTCATGGTCCAAGCGGCTCTCGCCGAAGTTGAGGAAGAAGACCTGCGGTTCGGGTTCCTTGAGTACGCGGGGGTTTTCGCGGGCGGCCTGGAATAGCAGGCTACGCACCTCGTCCAGGTCGGAACCGAACTGCACGCCGATGCGGATGGTGACCCGAGTGATGGTGTCGTTGAGCGACCAGTTGACGAGCTGGTCGGTCACGAAGGTCTTGTTCGGGACGATGATTTCCTTGTTGTCGAAATCGGTGATGGTCGTCGCCCGAATGCGAATGCGGCTGACTGTCCCCGACAGATTGCCAATGGTCACCACGTCGCCGATGCGTACCGGTTTTTCGAAAAGAATGATCAGTCCGGAGACGAAATTGGCGAAGATCTCCTGCAGGCCGAAGCCCAATCCCACCGACAACGCAGCGACCAACCACTGCAACTTGTCCCAGCTAACGCCAAGCGTCGACAACGTCGTGACAATACCGATGCCGACCAAGGTGTACGAGAGTAACGTGCCGGTCGCATACGCACTGCCCTGCGCCAGGCGCATTCTGGACAGCACGAGCACTTCAAGGAGTCCCGGCAGATTTCGCGCCAGCGCGAAGGTTATGACAACCGTGGCCAGCGCACCGAGCAGATTGTTGAGTGTTATGGCGGAGGTGCTGGCAGTCTCGCCGCTGCCGCTGGTGAACTCATACAGGGTGACGTTATCAAGGTACGACACCACGCTGATAAGGTCGGCCCAGACCCAGTACAGGACGACGAAGAACAGGCCGAACATCGCCAGTCGGGTCAAGCGCAGGGATTGTTGATTGACCTGTTCGATGGCCAGGCCGGGCTCGGCCGCGTCTTCGTTCGAGGTGGTCGCTTCATCAGGACCCGCCTCTCGTCTGGCGATCGCTCGCTTGTATGCCAGGCGCCGCGCAGCCACCGTCAGGCCCCGGATCAGAGCAGCCTCGATAACCACCCAGGCCAGCAGCAGATACAGGGTATCGATCAGTCGGCCGGTCAGCTTCAGCGCCGTGTAGTAGTAACCGAGTCCCACGACTACGATCAGCGCCAATGGAAGCACGCTGAACAACAGGCCGATGATGCGCCGCACCGGCGGTGCGTTCTGGCTCGATGGGCCTTTTAACAACAGGCGCGTCAGGCGCCAGCTCATCAGTGCGTAGCAGGTGAGTACGACGACAATGCCGATCACGTCGTCGACCAAACTGCCTGGCTGATGTTCGGCAATCGCCACGACCGCCACCAATGCCATGACCACAAGCCCCAGCCGGCGAATCTCGTTGCGCAGGAAGGCCACCTGTGGGCGGAACCAGCCGAAATGCGCCTCGGCAACCCGGTTGGGAGAGAGCATGCGATAGGCGCTGTAGAACACCAGCCAGGCCTGCGCCATCTGGTAAAAGGCGGCGCCGAGGCTGATGTTCTGACCGCGCCCATCCATCTGCAGGACGTAACCACAGAGCGCCAGGAACAGCGCGCCAGGGAGCGCCAGCAGCAGGTTCAGCAGCAGGGCCAGCGGCGTATGCAATTGGCTGTCATGGCGAAAATGGCCGATGTCGCCGCTGAGCGAATCGAGCTTGGCATTGATCGCGTTGCGACGCCAGAGCAGTAAACCGATCACCAGAAGCAGCGGCACGAAGAACAGCGGCCGTTCCAGCAACCCGGCGCCGAGCGCCTCGAAAACGGAGCCCCATGGCATCGCCCGCAACTGACGATCCAGTAGTGTCGGGACGTTCTTGAACCAGTCCAGATCCAGCGGTCTGTTGCTCGGGATCCAGAACATCTGCTCGTCTAGCGTTTCGCGCAGGGCTTCGGCCTTGGTCTGGAGCTGGCGTTGGTTCAACTGCAGGGTGATCGATTCGCTTAGCAGTGCGTTGAGCTCGTGATTGAGCCGGTCGAGCAGCTCGCTGCGGGTGCGCATCAGCTCCAGCAGCGCACTACGCACCTCCGGATTGACCTCTTCCGATGACTGACTGGCGAGCAGTTGGTCGACATAATCTTCGATATTTCCGCTGGCCTCGCGGCGCTGGTTCAGCTCGAATTGATAGAGGCGGATGTCGGCGATTTCATCGGCCAGATCCTTATCCAGACTCAGCTGTGGCAGGGCCTGCTTCTGCTGGTAGAGCACTTTCGACAGCAGCAGGCTGCCCTCGAGCACGGCGATCTGCTCTTCCAATGCCTGGTCGGCCTGATTCAGTGTGTCGAGCTGCTGGCGCGTCTGCAGATTTTCCTGAGTCAGGTCATTGAGGCGCTCGGTGGCTCGGAGCAGATAACCGGAAAGTTTGCGGTTCTCGGCGCTTTCGGCAGGGAGAAGCTTGCCGGAGCCGGTCTTTTCGGCCTTCAGCGTAATTTCGGCGACGGTCTGCTCTGATTCTTCCCGGCGCTTGTTGTTGATTGCCGTCTGCAGCGCCATGGTTTCCTGCTCGGCACGAGCGATGCGCTCGGACAGCAGATCGCGACGCGCGACGCCCAGATCCTGTAGCAAGCTGTTCCCAGCCAGCTCATTGCGGCGTAGCTCGATCTGAGCGTTTAGGGCAGATTTCTCCGCAGTGAGCAGTTCGCGACGCTCGTCAGTCAGCGGTTTTCCAGCTTCGCGGCCCGTCTTGAGCAGGTTGTTGATTTCGTCGATGCGTGTCTGGGATTTGCTGATATCGGCCTGGGCACGCTCCGGACGTGTCTGTGAACTGATGATCATGCTGTTAGCGGCGGTCAGTGCCGTTTGCCAGGTCGACAGCTCATCGACGCGCTCGGCCAGCCGCTGCTCGAGCGCGGGGACCGTCAGCTTGGCCAGCTTCGCCGCCAGATTGCTGGTATCGCTGCCTTTGAGTTTGCTCAGTTCACGCTGCGCCGCAGCGATCTCCTTCGGCGCGCCGGCCAGCTCGGTCTTGAGCTCGGTCAGGCGTTGCTGTGCCTCTCCGGCCTGCTCAGCGAGCAGCTTGGCGCGATCGTCAGTACTGGGTTGCGCCGGTTTCGCAGCTGCGTCTTCAGCGGGTTGGCCAGCGCTCAGGCCGGGCACGGACTGGGCTAATGCGTAAACAGGAGCAATGGCGAGCAGCGTCGCCAATAACAAGGTGCGAAAGGAGGCCATGGGTCCTGTCGAAGTGTCGAAAAGAGTGCGGAGTCTAAGGGCTGCCGATGGCCGAGGCGAGTCCATAGATCGGAACGTCTCAACCATGTTGCAGGGGGCCCAGGGCCATCTTTTTTAGAAGTGCAGCGCGGGGCCGGGTTTGTTGCCCTCGGGGAATTTCAATCCAACCTTGCGCACTTCGCCGTGCTCCATCGCGGCGATGGTCCAGGTCAGGCCGCTCCACTCGATATGATCGCCGATGACCGGTTTGCCACCGACACGCTCGGTGATGAACTGGCCTATCTGCTGGTTGCCATCCACATCGCCCAGCTTCAAGCCGTACAGCGCAGCGAGGGCGTTCATCTCGGCTTCGCTTTCGAGGATGAAATCACCGAAGAAGCGCATGTCGCGGCCGCGCTGCGGTGCTTCGCTGAACAGTTTTCCGAGCGCTGGGAGGTCCTCTTCGTGGCCGATCACGCAAAGAATGTCATCCACTTGCAGGCGTGTACTACCGGAGGGGTGCAGCAGCGCCTTGCCGCGGAAGAGGGCGGCGATGCGTGTGCCTTCTGGCATCTTAAGTTCGCGCAGAGCGGCGCCTACGCACCACTTTTTAGCGTTTAGGTGATAGATGAACAGTTCCCACTGGCTGGTGGTATGAATCTGCAAACCAGTACGGGAACTGGGCACCGGTGATGGTGGCACTTCCACCTTGGCCTTCTTCGCCGCCCAGGTCAGCGTGGTGCCTTGCAGTAACAGCGAGACCAGCACAATGAAAAACGCGACGTTGAAGAACAGCTGCGCATTGTCCAGCCCGGCAACCAACGGGAATACCGCGAGGATCACCGGCACCGCGCCGCGTAGCCCGATCCAAGAAATGAACAGCCGCTCGCGCAGGTTGAAGCTCCTGAACGGCAGCAGGCCAATGAATACCGACAACGGCCGCGCAAAGAGGATCATCCATAGCGACAGCAGCAGCGCCGGGACGGCGATCGGCAGCAATTCGCTGGGTGTCAGCAGCAAGCCGAGTACGAGGAACATGCCGATCTGACTGAGCCACGCCAGGCCATCGAACATATGCAGAATGCCGTGGCGGTTGCGGATCGGCCGGTTACCTAGCAGCAGCCCGCAGACATACACGGCGATGATCCCGCTACCGCCCACCGCCCCGGAAAAGGCGTAGATCATGATGCCGCCGCTGACCGCCAGCAATGGATATAGGCCGTCGGCTACGGAGAGGCGGTTGATCAGCTGAAGCAGTAGCCAGCCACCGGCCAAGCCGAGCAGGATGCCGATACCAAACTGCAGGACCAGGCTGACCAGTACGGTCCAGGTGAACGAGGTCTCCCCTGAAGCGATCATGCCGATCAGGGTGACGGTGAGGAACATCGCCATCGGGTCGTTGCTGCCTGACTCGATTTCCAGTGTCGCCCCGACCCGCTCGTTCAGACCCTTGCCGTTAAGCAGGTTGAACACCACGGCGGCATCGGTAGAACCGACGATGGCACCAATCAGCATGCCCTCGATCAGGCGCAGGTCGAACAGCCAGGCTGCGGCGATGCCTGTGAGGCCAGCGGTAATCGCCACGCCGAAGGTAGCCAGAGACATCGATGGCCAAAGCGCGACGCGGAAGGTGGCCTTGCGCGTGCGCATGCCGCCGTCGAGCAGAATTACCGCCAATGCGAGGTTACTGATGACAAAGGCGAGCCGGTAATCCTCGAAGACGATACCGCCGATGCCATCGACCCCGGCTAGCATGCCGACGCCGAGGAAGATGACCAGAATTGGCACGCCCAGACGCGAGGAAATCGAGCTCATCAGGATACTGGCAGCAACCAACAGGGCACCGATGAGGAAGAGTTGGTTGATGCTGCCGACGTCCAAGGCGATCTCCAGAAAAGGGGGTTATCCGGCAGGGTATGCACGGGACATGCCAGGGATTCTAACCTGATGATTTAACGGGCTGTCAAAAAAAATGCCTCTTGTACAAAGAGGCATTCATTGAGTGCTTCGCGAAGCACGCAGGCAGTTTTAAAGCTTGCTAGAACCAGCTGTCGTTCATCGACAGGCAGGTGTCGTCACGGCTGGCGAGCAGATCCAGCTCGTGATGACAGTTCGGCACTTCCCAGGTCAGGAAGTAACGTGCCGCTTGCAGCTTGCCGCGGTAGAAGTCCGCATCCGCCGAGTTGCCTTCCGCCAGACCCTGTTCGGCACGAATCGCCTGTTCCAGCCAGCGCCAGCCGATCACGGTATGGCCGAACACTTTCAGATACAGCGCCGAGTTCGCCAGCGCCTGGTTGATCTTGCCAGCCATCAGATCGCCCAGCAGTGCCTGGGTAACCTCGGTCAGGCGTGCTATTAGCCGTTCCAACGGCTCACGCAGGGCGTCGAGCGAGCTGTACTCGCCGGCTCGCTTGCAGGTGCCCTGAATCAAACCGAGCAACTGACGCAGGCCGGCGCCGCCATTCTGCATGAGTTTACGGCCCAGCAAGTCCAGCGACTGGATGCCGTGGGTGCCTTCGTGGATTGGGTTCAAGCGGTTATCGCGGTAGTACTGTTCGACCGGATATTCGCGGGTATAGCCGTGGCCTCCGAGAATCTGGATCGCTAGTTCGTTGGCCTTGAGGCAGAACTCCGAGGGCCAGGATTTGACGATTGGCGTGAGCAGATCCAGTAATTCGTGGGCGTTCTTGCGTTCTTCCTCGGTCTGCGCGGTGTGTTGCTCGTCGACGAGGCGCGCGGCATACAGCCCGAGATCGAAGGCGCCTTCGACATAGGCTTTCTGCGTCAGCAACATGCGCTTGATATCGGTGTGCTCGATGATCGGTACCTGCGCTGAAGCCGGGTTCTTGCCATCCGGCAGACGGCCCTGAGGGCGTTCTCGGGCGTAGTTGAGCGAATACAGATAACCGGCGTAGCCGAGCATGATCGCGCCCATGCCGACGCCGATGCGCGCGTCGTTCATCATCTGGAACATGTACGACAGGCCCTTGTGCGGCTCGCCGACCAGGTATCCAACGCACTCGCCTTTATCACCAAAGTTCAGCGCGGTGGAGGTGGTGCCGCGCCAGCCCATCTTGTGGAACAGTCCGGCAAGAATCACATCGTTGCGCTTGCCCAGCGAGCCGTCATCGTTGACCAGAAACTTGGGCACGATGAACAGGCTGATGCCCTTCACGCCCGGCGGCGCATCCGGCAGCTTGGCCAGAACCATATGAACGATGTTTTCCGACAGCGGATGGTCGCCGCCGGAAATGAAAATCTTGTTGCCCTTCAGGCGGTAGGTACCGTCGCCGGCCGGCTCGGCGCGGGTGCGTAAATCCGACAAGGACGAGCCGGCATGCGGCTCGGTCAGCGCCATGGTGCCGAAGAAACGACCTTCGAGCATCGGTTTCAAGAAGCGCTTCTTCTGCTCATCGTTACCGAACACTTCGATCAGGTGCGAGGCGCCCATGGTCAGCATCGGGTACGACGAAGTGCCGATATTGGCGGACTGGAAATGCGCAAAGCAGGCGCGTGAAAGCAGGTTCGGCAGCTGCATGCCGCCATCGTCGAAGCTGCGCGAGGCGTTATGGAAGCCGGCTTCGATAAAGGCGTCGACGGCGGGTTTTACCTCGGGGATCAGCACCGCTTCGCCATTCTTATAGATCGGCTCGTTCTCATCGGCCTTGCGGTTGTGCGGGGCGAAGAGGTTTTCGGCGATGCTGCGGGCAGTGTCCAGCGCCGCATCGAAGGTTTCGCGGCTGTGATCGCTGAAGCGTTCGCGTTGGGTCAGGCTCTCGGCGTCGAGCACTTCATAGAGTTCGAACGCCAGGTTGCGCGGGCAAAGCAGAGTCTCGGGCATGGAAATTCCTCCGTGTTCATGCGCCGGAGTCTAAGGAGGCGGCAAGATGGCTGCCTAGCACCATACATTCGAGTGATGGAGCGACACAGCAGCGTTTCTTGGCGCTTGCCTGGCCCGCTTCAGTATGGCCGTGCGCAGCAATATTCAAGCAGCTGGGCCAGGTATCCGCCACCGAGCCCGGTATCGATCAAGTGCTGTTCCGCACGGGCCAAATGCTCCTCAAGATGCTGGTGCGCCGCCTCTGGGCCGAGCAGGGCGACGACGGTGCTTTTGCCACGGTCCTTGCCGGTATCCTTGCCGGTCTGTTGCGGCGTGAGACCGTCGGCCAGATCGTCGAGCAGCTGGAAGGCCAGCCCCAACTCGGTGGCGAAGCCGTTCAGATGACACGTGCGGCTGACGTCGGCGGCTCCCAGTAGGGCGGCGAAACCAAGTGCGGCTGTGAACAATGGGCACGTCTTAAGCCGATTGGTGTGGGCGATGGCCTCCAGCGGTCTTACTCGATGGCCTTCGCGTAGATCGTGGTATTGGCCGCGAACCAGCCCCTGCGCGCCGGTGGCCTGAGCGAGCAGCCGCACCAGGTGGTTGCGCAGCGAATCGCCGATGCCCTCGGCCGATGCCGCTATGCTGAAGGCATGGCTGAGCAGCGCGACCGAGCTGAGCACTGCGATGTCCTCGCCGAACTGCAGGTGAATGGTCGGCCGGCCGCGGCGCAGCTCGGCATTGTCCATACAGGGCATGTCATCGAGAAAAAGCGAGGCGGCGTGCACCATTTCCAGTGCGCAGGCGAGATCGAGTGCGGCATCGACGGTTTGCTCCTGCTGCAGATCCTGGAGCGCCAACAACAGCAGCAATGGGCGGATGCGCTTGCCAGGTGCCAGCGTGCCATCGCGCATGGCAAGTCCGATAAGGTCATGCGCGGGGCATGGAGGCAGCCTTTGATCCAGTCTGTCGTCGACCCGCGTACGCAACGCGCTGAGCATCTGCTCGAAATGAGGTTGCATGCTCGACATAGCGGTGGCCATGGCGCCTCCCGTGTGGTTTGGAAACTGTGACAAAACTTATACAGTATGTATAAGTAATGGGCACTTTTACTGACCGCATCCGTCCACATAAGGTCATTCGAACGAGGCGCTGTATGAGCAAAGAGCTTCTCGCGGCACGCAAGAACGATCATCTGGATATCGTTCTTGATCCTCGCCGCGCCTGTTCACGAGCGGAAACGGGTTTCGCTGCACTGACCTTCGAGCACTGCGCGCTACCGGAGTTGCGCCTGGATCAGGTGGATATTCGGACCTCCTTGTTTGGCAGAACGCTGGCCGCGCCTCTGCTGATCAGTTCGATGACGGGCGGTGCGGCGCGGGCGACGCAGATCAACCGACACCTGGCCGAAGCCGCCGAGGTGCTGGGTATCGCTCTGGCCGTGGGCTCGCAGCGCATCGCGCTGGAAACCGGGGCGGATCAGGGGTTGACCCATCAGTTGCGCCAGCTGGCGCCGAGTATTCCGTTGTTGGCCAATTTCGGCGCCGCGCAGTTGGCGGCGGGCTATGGCCTGGACGAGGCGCAGCGTGCCGTGGAAATGATCCAGGCCGATGCGCTGATCATTCATCTCAATCCGCTGCAGGAAGCCGTGCAGATTGGTGGCGACCGCGATTGGCGCGGCGTGTTGAATGCCATCGAAGCGCTCGCCTCGCAGTTGCCTGTACCGCTGGTGGCCAAGGAAGTGGGGGCGGGCATTTCGGCAGACGTGGCGCGGCGTCTGCTCGATGCCGGCGTTTCGGTCATCGACGTGGCGGGCGCCGGTGGCACCAGCTGGGCGGCCGTCGAGGCCGAGCGTACTGCGGATCCGCAGCAGCGCGCCGTTGCTCAGGCATTCGTTGGCTGGGGCATCCCCACCGCCCAGGCGATTGCGGCGGTGCGTCGGGCCTGTCCCGATGCGCGGCTGATTGCATCCGGCGGCATTCGCGATGGGATCGAAGCGGCGAAGGCGATACGCCTGGGCGCTAATGTCGTCGGCCAAGCCGCGGGTGTGCTTGAAGCGGCGCTGCTCGGTCCGCAGGCGGTCATCGAGCATTTTCAGGTGCTGATCGAGCAACTGCGTATCGCCTGCTTCTGTACCGGCTCGGCTGATCTTGTAGCCCTGAGGCGGGCGCCGCTGCTACCGCCCTTCGATCCGTCCGCGCTCTGATGCGCTCACGGGTGCGCTTAGTTCGCCGCTGGCGGGGTGCGGTTCGATGACCCATTTCGCGGTGATTGCGCTGCCGTTTCACAGCCACCTGTGCGCCATGGAAGCGATCGCTGCCGAGCTGCTCGCGCGCGGTCACCGTGTCACTTTCGTGCAGCAAGCGGACGTCGGGGCTGCGTTGCGCCATTCGCAGCTGGGTTTTGCTGCGGTCGGCCTCGGTTCGCATCCGACGGGATCGCTTAAATCAGCGATCGATCGCGCCGCACGTCCCGGTGGGCCCTGGGGGATTCGCCGAGTCATAGCCGATATGGCAGCTGCGACCGACATGCTCTGTCGCGACGCGCCGGCGGTGCTGCGTTCGATAGGTGCCGAAGCGCTTATTGCCGATCAGATGGAGCCGGCGGGCGGACTGGTCGCCGAGCATCTCCGGCTGCCGCTCGTCTCGGTGGCCTGTGCGCTGCCGGTCAACCGTGAAGCGCAAGTGCCGCTGCCGGTGATGCCCTGGCGTTATCGAGCCACGGCCTGGGGTGAGCAGCTGAACCACTATAGCAGCCGCGTTTACGATCGAGCGATGCAGTCGCATGCAAAGGTGATCGCCCGTCATGCGGCAGCGTTTGGTTTGCCACCGCGAGAGCGCCTCGATGAATGCCTGTCGCCCTTGCTGCAACTGAGTCAGACCACCGCCGGCTTCGACTTTCCTCGCCAATCCCTGCCAGCGTGTTTCCACGCGGTCGGCCCGCTGCGTTCGGTGCTGGCCACCGAGCTGGTACTGGATATTCCGGTGGCGACCGGCAGGCCGTTCGTCTTCGCCTCGCTGGGTACACTGCAGGGAGATCGCTTCGGTTTGTTCCAGCGGATCGCCGAGGCGTGTCACGAGTTGGATGTACAGCTTCTGATTGCCCACTGCGGGCGCCTGGATACCTCGCAAGAGTCGCGATTGCTGCGGGCCGGTGCCAGCTGGGTTACCGATTTCGCGCCGCAACGTGCCGTGTTGGCGCGGGCCGATGCGCTGATTACCCATGCCGGGCTCAATACCGTGCTCGATGCACTTGAAGCGGGCGTGCCGAGCCTGGCGCTGCCGATTGCCTTCGATCAGCCTGGTGTCGCGGCACGCGTTGTACACGCGGGGGTCGGTCTGCGTCTCGATCGGAAATGGGCGAGCCGTCGACGCATCGTGCAAGCGTTGCGCCGGCTGTTACGCGAGCCGAGCTTCGGCCAGCGCGCACAGACCCTCGGTGCCGAAGTCCGCGCCGGCGGCGGTGCGCCCCGTGCAGCGCAACTTATCGAAGAGGCGCTAGGAATCGACCAGCCACGGACCGAGAGGGCGAACCATGGCTGATCCGGACCTGATTCTGGTCGGTGGCGGCTTGGCCAACGGTTTGCTGGCCTGGCGTCTGCGTCAACGGCGTCCGGACCTGCGCGTGTTGGTCCTCGAGCGAGGCGCGACCCTGGGTGGCAACCACACATGGTCCTTCCATCAGCATGACCTGGCATCGGCGCAGCTTGCCTGGCTGGAGCCGTTGGTAGGCAACCGCTGGCCGGGCTACGAAGTGATCTTTCCGGCGTTTAAGCGGTGTCTCGACAGCGGCTACGCGAGCATCTTTTCGGAGCGCTTTCATCAACGCCTGATGGCCGATCTGGGCGACAGCGTCTGGTTGAACGTCGAGGTTGCAGAGGTTGGCCCGCAGCAGGTGCGTTTGGCCTCAGGCGAAACCTTGCAGGCCGGCGCGGTGATCGACGGCCGCGGCGCGCGACGAAGCCATCACCTTGCGCTGGGCTTCCAGAAGTTTCTCGGTCAGGAATTGCAGCTGAGCCAGCCGCACGGGCTGCAGATGCCAATCATCATGGACGCCAGCGTGGCGCAGCAGGACGGTTATCGCTTCATCTATGTGCTGCCGCTCGGCCCCGACAGGTTATTGATCGAGGACACCTATTACGCCGACGGCGACGCGGTGGCACTCGATACGCTGCGGCGCAATATTGCCGACTATGCGCGCGGGCGCGGCTGGGCGATTGCCGAGTTGCTGCGTGAAGAACAAGGCGTGCTGCCTATCGTGCTGTCCGGTGACTTACCCGCGTTCTGGGATGAAGCCCACGGCGTGCCGCAGATCGGCTTGGCCGCTGCACTGTTTCATCCCACTACAGGCTATTCATTGCCTGATGCCGTACGCCTTGTCGACCACCTAATAGCGCTGGATCGCTGGAGCGCCCCCGAGCTGTTCTCGGCGATACGCGAATATTCGCTGTTGCAGTGGCGCCAACGTGGCTTCTTCCGCCTGCTCAATCGCATGCTGTTTCTGGCTGGCCCGGCCGATCGCCGCTGGGCGGTGATGCAGCGCTTCTACCGCCTGCGCGAACCGCTCATCCAGCGTTTCTACGCCGCGAACCTGACTATCTGGGACCGCTTGCGCATCGTCTCGGGCAAACCTCCCGTGCCGGTGGGTGAGGCGCTGCGCGCGCTGGCCGCCTGTAATCTGCACCACAAGGACAAGCGATGAACGAGGCAACAGACGTTGCGCCCAAGCGGGCCGTAGTGATCGGCGCCGGATTTGGCGGCTTGGCGTTGGCGATCCGCCTGCAGCGCAGCGGCGTGCAAACCACGCTGCTGGAGAAACGCGACAAGCCGGGCGGCCGCGCATACGTCTATCACGATCAGGGCTTTACCTTCGACGCCGGGCCGACGGTGATCACCGATCCGCCGGCCCTAGAGGAGCTCTTCACCGGTGCTGGCAAGCGCATGGCCGATTACGTCGAGCTGCTGCCGGTCAGCCCTTTCTACCGGCTGTGCTGGGAGGACGGCTATAGCTTCGATTACGTCAACGACCAGGCCGCGTTGGATCGGCAGATCCATGCGCTCAATCCGAAGGACGTGGCCGGCTACCAGCGCTTTCTTGCCTATTCCCGCGCGGTGTATGAGGAGGGCTACGTCAAGCTCGGCACCGTGCCCTTCCTGTCGTTTCGCAGCATGATTGGCGTCGCTCCGCAGTTGGCCAAACTGCAGGCCTGGCGCAACGTGTACAGCATGGTGGCGCGCTTCGTGGAGAACGAGCGGTTGCGTCAGGCGTTGTCCTTCCATTCGCTGCTGGTGGGTGGCAACCCGTTCGAGACCTCCTCGATCTATGCGTTGATCCATGCGCTGGAACGCCAGGGCGGCGTCTGGTTTCCCCGTGGTGGCACCGGTGCGCTGGTGCAGGGCATGGTCGAGCTGTTCGAGGACCTTGGCGGCAGGATGGAGCTGAACGCCGAAGTCGCTCGCATCGAGTTGTCCGGGGGACGGGCGGATACGGTGATCACGCAGGACGGCCGCCGCTTCGATACCGATGCGGTGGCCTCCAACGCAGATGTGGTGAATACCTACAAGCAGCTGCTCGGCCATGAGCCGCGCGGTCGTGACGAGGCCAAGCGGCTGAGCGGCAAGCGCTTCTCCATGTCACTGTTTGTCATCCACTTCGGCCTCAAGCGTCGTCACGAGCATCTTCAACATCACACCGTCTGCTTCGGCCCGCGCTACCGGGAGCTGATCGATGAAATCTTCAAGCGCGAAACCCTGGCCGATGACTTTTCCCTCTATCTGCATGCGCCTTGCGTCACTGACCCTTCCTTGGCTCCAGAAGGTTGCGCCAGCCACTACGTGCTGGCGCCAGTGCCACATCTGGGCACGGCAAATATCGACTGGTCAGTGGAAGGGCCGAAGTACCGCGACCGCATTTTTGAATACTTGGAGCGCCACTACATTCCGGGCCTACGGGAAGATCTGGTGACCCACCGAATATTCACCCCGCACGATTTCCGTGATGAGCTCAATGCGCATCTCGGTTCGGCGTTTTCGCTGGAGCCGATCCTTACCCAGAGCGCCTGGTTCCGCCCGCACAACCGTGATGACGTGATTCCCAACCTCTATATCGTCGGCGCCGGCACCCATCCCGGCGCGGGTGTACCTGGCGTGGTGGGCTCGGCCAAGGCCACTGCCGGGCTGATGCTGGAGGATCTGACGCGATGAACGACCAGGTCATCGACCATTCGACCCAAGCAATCAACGTTGGCTCTAAGAGCTTCGCCGCCGCGGCGAAACTATTCGACGAGCGTACTCGCCAAAGTGCGGTGATGCTCTACGCCTGGTGCCGTCATTGCGACGATGTGATCGATGGGCAGACGCTGGGCCACGGTCAGGTCGAGGGTGATCGCTCGGCCGGCGAGGCGCGGCTGGCGGAACTGGTGAGTCTCACCGAGCGCACCTATGCCGGCGAGCCTATGAGCGATCCTGCCTTTGCAGCCTTCCAGCAGGTGATCCAGCGACACCGAATTCCCAGGGATTACCCGCTGGAGCACCTGGCCGGCTTTCGCATGGATGTGCAGGAGTACCGCTACCAGACCCTCGACGACACGCTGCTGTACTGCTATCGCGTGGCCGGCGTGGTCGGTTTGATGATGGCCCGAGTGATGGGCGCCGAAGGGGAAGCGACGCTGGATCGCGCCTGCGATCTGGGACTGGCCTTTCAGCTGACCAATATTGCGCGCGATATCGTCGAGGATGCCGAAGTCGGGCGCGTCTACTTACCAACGGAGTGGCTGGCCGAAGCTGGGATTCCAGCCGATGAAGTCAGTCTGCCGCAGCACAGAGCTGCACTGGCGATATTAGCGGCACGGCTGATCGATCTGGCCGAGCCTTATTACCAGTCCGCGTCGCAGGGGCTACGCGATCTGCCATTGCGCTCGGCCTGGTCGATCGCCACGGCACACGGCGTTTACCGCCAGATCGGCATCGAGGTGAAGGCACGCGGTGCGGCGGCTTGGGACGCGCGGGTCTCGACCAGCAAGGTGCAGAAGCTGCAATTCCTGTTCGGCGGTGGCGTGCTGGCGTTGTTTTCGCGAGGAATGCAGCTCAGGCCGCGTCCCGATTCGCTGTGGAAGCGTCCACGCTAGCCTTGCGCAACGGACCGTCGTGCAGCTCGCGCAATTGCTGTTTGAGAACGGGCAGCGGCGGCGCGTAGAGAAAGCCAAAGGACACGCAACGTTCTTTGCCTTCTACCGCGTGGTGCAGGCGGTGAGCCTGGTAAAGCCGCTTGAGATATCCGTTGCGCGGCACGTAGCGCAGCGGCCAGCGGTGATGCACCAACCCGTCATGGGCGACGAAATACAGAAAACCATAGGCGGTCATGCCGGCACCGATCCACTCCAGCGGGCCATAGCCGGCAGTACCCAGCGCGATCAGGGCGATAGCGACCCCGGCGAAGACCACTGCATACAGATCATTCTTCTCGAACCAACCGTCACGCGGCTCATGGTGCGAGCGGTGCCAGCCCCAGCCCCAGCCGTGCATGACGTACTTGTGCGCCCACCAGGCAAACAGCTCCATCCCGGCCAGGGTGGCGAGAAATACCAGAGCGTTGATCAGCACGGTCATAACCGGTCCGTTCGCAACGAAGACAACACCAGTCTACTCGTAGGACGACTCCCGTCGACCCGGCTCCGACACCTGGCGGTGCCGGCGTGGGCTCCGCTCAAGCGCGCCAACCGACCGTCAGCGCAGCGGTCAACTCTGCGGCGGGGATTGATCGGCACCCGCTGACATTCTGACCAGCCCAGAGCGGCGAATAATGGTCGAGTCCCTGGCTTTCTGCCTTGGCGCGCAAAACACTGATTGCGTTACCAGCCAGGGGGAATGTCGGAACCGCGTCGGGCCGAGGGCCGAGCTCTTGAATCAGACGGTTGACGATGCCGCGAGCAGGGCGACCGGAGAACAGGGTGGTCAGCACGGTGTTGCGCGCCGCGGGGCTCTGCAGCGCCTGACGGTGCAATTGGCTGATGCGACTCTCATCACACAACAGATAGGCGGTGCCGACCTGCACGCCCGCGGCCCCGAGTGCCTGCGCCGCTGCGACGCCGCGGGCGTCGGCGATGCATCCGGCAGCGATCACGGGTATGTCCAGCGCGGCGACCAGTTGTGGCAGTAGCGCCAGGATACCGACTTGGCTATCGATGTCGTCGCTGAGAAACATGCCGCGGTGACCACCGGCTTCGAGCCCCTGGGCAATCACCGCGTCGACGCCCTGCGCCTGTAGCCAGAGGCCTTCTTCGAGGGTCGTGGCGCTGGAAAGAATCTTCGCACCGGTCGCGCGCACGCGTTGCAGCAGGTCCGGCGCAGGTAGGCCGAAGTGAAAGCTGACCACGGCCGGGCGATGACGCTCGATCACATCGGCCATGGCGGCGTCGAAAGGCTTGCGCGTCGCGCCGCTGGGTATGCTCGCCGGGTCGATCTGCAGCTCCTGCAGAAAAGGCATCAGCATCGCCAACCAGGCTTCGTCGCGTCGAGGGTCAGCTACAGGTGTTCGGTGGCAGAAGAAATTGACGTTGTAAGGCTTGTCGGTCAGCGCCGCCATCGCGGTGAGCTCGGCGTCCAGTACCTCGGCTGCGAGCATGCCGGCGGGGACCGAGCCGAGCCCGCCCGCGGTGGACACCGCCGCTGCCAGCTGATGATTCTGCGCGCCAGCCATTGGCGCCTGGATGATCGGCAATGAGATGTCGAAGAGGTCGCGTATGTCCATGCTGGTGTCCTTGTCTGCTGCTTGAGCGGGCGTAGCCACTTTAGCAGCAACTGAGCGCCGTATCGGGCGGCTGCAAACCGGTTGCGCGTTACCCCTCTGATTCGCGCCGCCGCGCGGTTAGACTGTGCGCTCTTCAGGAGTGATCGATGAATTACCGCCACGCTTTCCATGCCGGCAACCACGCCGACGTGTTCAAACATCTCGTCTTGTCCCGGCTGTTTGCCCTGCTCGCCCGCAAGGAAGCGCCGCTCGCCTATCTCGACAGCCATGCCGGTGTCGGTCTGTATGACCTGGCCGGCGACCAGGCCAGTCGTACCGGCGAGTGGCTGCAAGGTATCGCGCGCCTGTGGCAGGTCGGTGATGTGCCGGCAATGGCGGAGAATTATCTGAATGTAATCCGCGCGCTCAACCCCGACGGCGCGCTGCGTTATTACCCTGGCTCGCCGGAACTGGCGCGACAGTTGACGCGGCCGCAGGATCGCTTGCAGCTCAACGAGAAACACCCGGAAGACGGCCGTCTGCTGAAAGATAACTTGGCCGGCGACCGCCGCGTGGCGGTGCATCTGGGCGAAGGCTGGCACGTGCCGCGAGCGTTGATGCCGACCGTTGAGAAACGCGTCGTGCTACTGGTCGATCCGCCGTTCGAGAAGGCCGACGAGCTGAGCCGCTGTGTTCAAGCACTGACCGAAGCGCTGGGGCGCATGCGCCAGACCATCGGCGTGATCTGGTATCCGATCAAGGATGAGCGTCAGCTCAAGCGGTTCTACCAAGACCTGTCGCGTAGCGGCGCGCCGAAACTGCTGCGCGCCGAGCTGTTCGTTCACCCCACCGATGAGGCGCTGCGGCTGAATGGCTCAGGCCTGGCCATCAGTAATCCGCCGTGGGGGCTGGGGGAAGAGTTGCGCGAGTTGCTGCCTTGGCTGGCCAAGCTGCTCGGGCAGAGCGAAGGTGGCTGGCGGCTGGATTGGTTGATCGAAGAGGCCTGAGCCGCCGGTAAAAGCGCTGGAGGCTGGTGCCGTCTCGGTGGGCTGAAGCCCACCCTACGGAGTCACTCAGTCGGTAGGGTGGGCTTCAGCCCACCGAGGATCGTTTCGACCTCGTCTAGAACAACTTCAACGGCTCTTCCTGCAGTGCTGACATCTGTTCGCGCAAAATAAGGATCTGGTCGCCCCAGTAGCGCTCGGTACCGAACCAGGGGAAGCTCATCGGAAAGGCCGGATCGTCCCAGCGGCGAGCCAGCCAGGCGCTGTAGTGCATCAGGCGCAGGGCACGCAGGGCTTCGATCAGCGGCAGTTCACGTGGGGCAAAATCGTGGAATTCGTTGTAACCGTCGACCAGCTCCGACAGCTGCCCGAGCCGCTCATGACGTTCGCCCGCAAGCATCATCCAGATGTCCTGCACCGACGGTCCCATGCGGCAATCGTCCAGATCGACCAGATGGAAGGCGTCGTCACGCGCAAGGATGTTGCCGGGGTGGCAGTCGCCATGCAGGCGAATCGGCTGAAATTCCGTGCGGGCAAAAACGTCATCGACCCGTTTGAGCAGGTCGCGCGCGACTGATTCATAGGCCGGTAGCAGGCTTTTCGGGATAAAGCCGCCGTCGAGCAAGGTTGCCAGCGAGTCGTGACCGAAGTTCTGCGCGCCGAGCGTTTCGCGATGCTCGAAGGGGCGGCTGGCACTCACCGCATGCATGCGCCCCAGCAACTGGCCGAGGCGGTAGAGCTGATCGAGGTTGCCCGGCTCTGGCGCGCGCCCTCCGCGACGGGGGAAGAGTGCGAAGCGAAAGCCGGCATGCTCGAACAGCGTCCTGCTATCGCGCTCGAATGGCGCCACAACCGGAATCTCACGATCGGCCAATTCCTTGGAGAACTGATGCTCCTCCAATATGGACTCATTGCTCCAGCGACCGGGGCGATAGAACTTCGCCACGATCGGCGTCTCATCCTCGATACCGACCTGATAGACGCGGTTTTCGTAGCTGTTCAACGCCAACACACGGGCATCGCTGATGAAGCCGGCGCTTTCCACCGCATCGAGCACAAGGTCAGGCGTGAGTGTGTCGAAGGGGTGGCTCATGGTCGGCTCCGCAACTGGGGCGGCCAGTGTATTGCACTGGTGGGTTAACACAACTGCGCCTCGGCCCGGCTACTCGCCAGGTTTCGGCGTGCGCGCCAGGCAGTAGACATCGACTCGCGCGGCCCCGGCGCGTTTCAGCAGGCGGGCCAGTGCCTCTGCAGTGGCGCCGGTGGTGAGCACGTCATCGATGATCGCGACGTGTCGGCCGACAAGTTGCCGCTCGTCAGTGAGCGCGAAGGCTTGGCGCAGGTTGCGGCGTCGGCTGGCAGCATCCAGTTGCTGTTGCGATTGGGTATCCTGGATGCGCTGCAGTAGCTCGTTTCGAACCGGAATCTTTAGAACGGGACTCAACCAGTGGGCAAGCATCTGCGCCTGGTTGAAGCCGCGCTGGCGCAGCCGCTTGCGCGCCAGCGGCACGGGCAAGAGAGTATCCGGGCGCGGCAGACCTTCATCGAAAGCGTGCTGCAGATGGCGGCCCAAGTGTTCGGCCAGCAACCGTCCAAGTGGCCAGCGCGATTGATGCTTGAAACGGGTGATCAGACTGTCCACCGGAAAGTCGAAGCGCCAGGGCACGGCAACATGATCGAACGTTGGTGGCTGTTTGAGGCATTGACCGCAGGTCAGTCCGGTCGCAGGCAACGGTAGCGCGCAGATCGAGCACTGCCCGCCGAGCCAGGGCAGCTCGGTCTCGCAGGGGCTACACAGTGATTGGCCTGTTTCGCAGCGCTCGTCGCAAAGCTGGCAGTTGTGTTCGATTTTTAACCAGTTGTAAACCATGATTCCTTTCCAGGTTGACAGCTTCATCGGCTTGGCTAACCATTTCGCATCCGTGCCAAGCCCCTATGTACAAGGAATGCCCCATGAGCGCCACTGCTGCTTCCGTTACTCGCCACGACTGGAGCCTCGCCGAAGTCAAGGCGCTCTTCGAACAGCCTTTCAATGACCTGTTGTTTCAGGCCCAGGCCGTGCACCGCCAACACTTCGATGCCAACCGCGTTCAGGTGTCCACGCTGCTGTCGATCAAGACCGGCGCCTGCCCTGAAGACTGCAAGTATTGCCCGCAATCGGGCCACTACAATACCGGCCTCGATAAAGAAAAACTGATGGAAGTGCAGAAGGTGCTGGAAGCAGCGGCCGAAGCCAAGGCCATCGGTTCTACGCGATTTTGCATGGGCGCGGCCTGGAAGCATCCGTCCGCCAAAGACATGCCCTACGTGCTAAAGATGGTCGAAGGGGTGAAAGCGCTGGGGTTGGAAACCTGCATGACTCTCGGCAAGCTCGACCAGGAGCAGACCAAGGCGCTGGCCGAAGCCGGTCTCGATTACTACAACCACAACCTCGACACTTCGCCTGAGTTCTACGGCAACATCATCACCACGCGCACCTACGCCGATCGTCTGGAGACGCTGAGCTATGTGCGCGAGTCGGGCATGAAGATTTGCTCCGGCGGCATCCTCGGCATGGGCGAATCGCTGAATGACCGCGCAGGCCTGCTGATCCAGCTGGCCAACCTGCCCGAGCACCCCGAGTCGGTGCCGATCAACATGCTGGTGAAAGTGAAGGGCACGCCGCTGGCCGAAGAGCAGGACGTCGACCCCTTCGACTTCATCCGTATGCTCGCCGTGGCGCGGATCATGATGCCCAAATCCCACGTGCGGCTGTCTGCCGGTCGCGAGCAGATGAATGAGCAGATGCAGGCCCTGGCCTTCCTCGCGGGGGCCAACTCGATCTTCTACGGCGAGAAGCTGCTGACCACCGGCAACCCGCAGGCCGACAAGGACATGCTGCTGTTCAAGCGTCTGGGCATCCAGCCCGAAGCCCGCGAGGAGCACGACGATGAAGTGCATCAGGCCGCCATCGAGCAGGCGCTGGTCGAACAGCGCGATTCCAAGCTGTTCTATGACGCCACTGCTTGACCCGCTTTGGTAGGAGCGAGCTTGCTCGCGGAGCTTTCGCTCTCTCCCATTCGCGAGCAAGCTCGCTCCTACGGTACTGAATTTTGCCTTTCGATCTCGCTTCCCGTCTCGCCGAGCGCCGCGCTGCACATCTCTACCGTCAACGTCCGTTGCTGGAAACCCCGCAGCAGCCGGAGGTGACGGTCGATGGCGAGCCGCTGCTGGCGTTCTGTTCCAATGATTATCTCGGCCTTGCCTCTCATCCAGCGGTGATTCGCGCCATGCAGCAGGGCGCCGAGCGGTGGGGCGTGGGCGGTGGTGCTTCGCATCTGGTGATGGGTCATAGCACGCCGCATCATCAGCTCGAAGAGGCATTGGCCGAATTCACCGGTCGCCCCCGGGTCTTGCTGTTCTCCACCGGATACATGGCCAATCTGGCCGCCGTCACGGCGCTGGTAGGGCAGGGCGATACGGTACTTGAAGACCGCATCAATCACGCTTCGCTCCTGGATGCCGGCCTGCTCAGCGGGGCGCGCTTTTCGCGCTACCTACACAACGATGCGGACAGCCTGGCCAAGCGCCTGGATAAGGCGACTGGCAATACCTTGGTGGTCACCGACGGCGTGTTCAGCATGGATGGTGATCTGGCCGACCTGCCAGCCATCTGTGCCACCGCGAAAGCCCGCAACGCCTGGGTGATGGTCGACGATGCTCATGGCTTCGGCCCGCTGGGCAAAACCGGTGGCGGCATCGTCGAGCATTTTGGGCTGGGCATGAATGACGTGCCGGTGCTGGTCGGCACGCTTGGCAAGGCTTTCGGCACTGCCGGAGCTTTCGTCGCCGGTAGCGAGGAGCTGATCGAAACGTTGATCCAGTTCGCACGTCCCTACATCTACACCACCAGCCAGCCGCCGGCCGTTGCCTGCGCAACACTCAGGAGCCTTGAGCTGTTGCGCAGCGAAAGCTGGCGTCGTGAGCATCTGAACCGGCTGATTGCCCGGTTTCGCCAGGGTGCTGCCGAAATCGGCATGACTCTGATGGACAGCCCGACACCGATCCAGCCAATCCTGGTCGGCAGCAGCGAGCGCGCCCTCAGACTCTCTGGCGCACTGCGCGAGCGCGGGATTCTGGTTGGCGCCATCCGTCCGCCAACGGTGCCGGCTGGCAGCGCCAGGCTGCGCGTCACTTTCAGTGCGTCGCATAGCGAAGAGCAGGTTGAACGACTGCTCGATATCCTGGCCGAATGCTGGAATCGATTGGCCGAGGAGCCTGAAGCGGATGCGTAATCAGCTGATTTTGCTACCCGGATGGGCATTCGGCCCGGCGGCCTTGCAGCCGTTGTGCGACGCCTTGACCGAATTGGCGCCGACGCTCGACGTCGTCATCGAGCCCTTGCCGCAAACGGCCGCGGCGGACGCCTGGCTCGATGAGCTTGGCCAGCGCCTGGCACATGACAGCTGGCTGGCCGGCTGGTCGCTGGGTGGCATGTTGGCGACCCAACTGGCGGCGCGGCGTATCGATACCTGCCGTGGACTGATCACCATCGCCAGCAATCCCTGTTTCCGTGCCCGCCCGCAGTGGCCTGAGGCCATGACGCCAGACATTTTCGACGCGTTTCATGAGGCGTTCCAGCTCGATCCCGAGGAAACCTTAAAGCGCTTCCGCTCGCTCTGCAGTCGTGGTGGCTTCGATCCGCGAACCCTTGCGCGGCAGCTACAGGTCAGTCAATCGCAATTGCCCCCCGAAGTATTGGATGCGGGCCTGCAACTGCTGGCGCAATTGGATGGACGCGGTGCCTTGCACGGCTATTTCGGGCCGCAGCTGCACATTTTTGCGGAACGGGATGCGTTGGTGCCAGTCGCTGCTGCCGCCGCGCTGCGCACCTGGATGCCCGGTGTGACAACCGAAGTAATGAACGATGCCAGCCATGCCTTGCCGCTGGAGCGCGCCGACGACGTCGCTGCTGCGATGGTAGCTTTCATGAATGGAACCGGCGCATGAGCGATCCGGCCACTCCAATCCCGGCAAGCGTCGAGTCGGGGCTGCCCGACAAGCGCCAGGTCGCCGCTTCATTCTCCCGTGCGGCCGCCAGCTATGACGCCGTGGCTGAATTGCAGCGGGCGGTTGGCAACGCGTTGATCGAGCGACTACCCACTGGGCTGCAGCCATCGTGCTGGCTCGACCTGGGCAGCGGCACTGGCTACTTCTCCCGGACGCTGGCGAGCCGCTTCCCGGCCAGTGAGGGCCTTGCGCTGGATATAGCCGAAGGCATGTTGCGACACGCGCGGCCGCTGGGCGGTGCCGCTGCTTTCGTGGCCGGTGACGCTGAATATCTACCGCTACGCGGCGAGTCGGTGGGATTGATCTTTTCCAGCCTGGCGTTGCAGTGGTGCGAAGACTTTGCCGCGGTGCTGCGCGAGGCGGCGCGTGTGTTGCGTCCTGGCGGTATCTTCGCCTTCAGCAGCCTGTGCAACGGCACGCTGCAGGAGCTGCGCGATAGCTGGCAGACGGTGGACGGCTTCGCCCACGTCAATCGTTTCCGCTCCTTCGAGACGTATCAGCAGCTCTGCGCATCCAGTGGCTTGGGCCTGGTTGGTTTGGATGTGCAGCCGCAGGTGCTGCATTTCCCCGAACTGCGTCAGCTGTCCGGTGAACTCAAAGCGCTGGGTGCGCACAATCTCAACCCCGGCCGTCCCGGAGGGCTCACCGGTCGGGCGCGGATCCGCGCATTGATCGATGCCTACGAGCGGTTCCGCACGCCCAGCGGGTTGCCGGCGACCTATCAGGTGGTTTACGGCGTGTTGCGCAAGGAATCTTCATGACTGCTGCTTTTTTCGTGACCGGCACCGATACCGAAGTCGGCAAGACCACCATTGCGGCCGGCCTGTTGCATGCGGCTCGTCTGGCGGGGCTCAGCACGGCTGCGGCGAAACCGGTGGCGTCGGGCTGTGAAGTGACGGCTGAAGGGCTGCGCAATGTCGATGCACTGGCGCTGCTCGGCGAATGCACGTTGCCGATGCGCTACGAGGAGGTCAATCCGTTCGCCTTCGAGCCGGCCATCGCACCGCATCTGGCTGCACGAGAAGCGGGTATCGATCTGAGCGTCGGGCACTTGGCCGAACCTGTCCGGCAGATGCTGGCACTGCAGGCGGACTTCTCGCTGGTCGAGGGGGCGGGAGGTTGGCGCGTGCCGTTGGCCGGTCGCGAGAATCTTTCCGATCTCGCTGTGCAGTTAGGCCTACCGGTCATTCTGGTGGTTGGGGTGCGCCTTGGTTGCATTAATCATGCGGTGCTCAGTGCGGAAGCCATTGAGCGCGACGGGCTGCGCCTAGCGGGTTGGGTCGCCAATATCGTAGAACCTGAAACGTCGCGGCTGGAGGAAAACCTTGCGACACTTGCCGAGCGTCTAGCGGCGCCTTGTCTTGGGCGGGTGCCGCGCCTTGCAGCGGCGGGACCCAGCGAGGTGGCGCCATATCTCGATCTTCGGCCGCTTGAGGCACAGTGAGTGCTGCTTGTGCACGCGTAGGCTCGCTGTCCGTCATGCCATGTTTGGTAATGAAATACGGGTGGTTATAGCGATGTGGAACTGGCGCCAGAAGGATGGCTCTGCTTCAATGATGGCTACCTGATTGCGCGGAGTAGCACCATGCAGATCAATAACAGCCTCCTCTCTGCCGGCCTTGGCGCCTACCAGGCCGGGCAGCAGCGTATCGACCAGGCCGGCGCCGAAATCGCTGGACAAACATTGCCGGCAGCCGGCAACTCCCAAGCGTTGGCCGATACGGTCGAGCTCACCGAGCAGCTCGTGCAAATGAAGGTCGGCGAGCACGAAGCCAAGGCGGGTGCGCGCATGCTGCAAACCGCCGATGAAGTGCTCGGCACTCTGGTCAACACCAAAGCCTGACGGCAGCCGGCCTGCGCGGCCGGCTTTATCTCGCCCCATCTGCGGACACGAATATTACAAAGTCTGTTCTCGTTTCTCTGCGAGCCGCGTTGCTGCGCGTCCGCAAGACAGGGTTCGTCCCCGGCGAGCTTGCTTCACTTCATCAGGCCTTACCTATATCCGATGCGGCGCCGACGAATGGCGTCATGGTCCCTGCTTGACATCGCTCAGGGCTAAACGTATGTTTCAAACACTTGTTTGATCTGTCGTGCAACTCCTCGGCAGTCACAACCCAAATCACGCGTGACTGTCGATCGGTCACCTGAACCAAAGAACCCACCGCTGAGGTTTACGCTATGCCTGACTACAAGGCCCCCTTGCGCGATATCCGCTTCGTACGTGACGAATTGCTCGGCTACGAGGCGCATTATCAGAACCTTCCGGGTTGTGAAGACGCCACTCCGGATATGGTCAATGCCATCCTCGACGAGGGCGCAAAGTTCTGTGAGCAGGTGATTGCCCCCCTCAACCGCATAGGTGACATCGAGGGTTGTACCTGGAGCGAAAGCGGTGTGAAAACGCCGACCGGCTTCAAGGAGGCCTACCAGCAGTTCGTCGAAGGCGGCTGGCCGAGCTTGGCGCATGACGTCGAGC
Source organism: Stutzerimonas stutzeri (assembly GCF_024448715.1). GTDB lineage: Bacteria > Pseudomonadota > Gammaproteobacteria > Pseudomonadales > Pseudomonadaceae > Stutzerimonas > Stutzerimonas stutzeri_AR. The sequence goes on along the minus strand of NZ_JAMOHZ010000002.1, from coordinate 396,452 downwards.
ACGGCGGCCAGGGTCTGCCGGAGTCGCTGGGCATGGCCATCAGCGAAATGGTTGGTGAAGCCAATTGGTCCTGGGGCATGTACCCCGGCCTGTCCCATGGTGCGATGAATACCCTGCACGAGCACGGCACGCCCGAGCAGCAGAAGACCTACCTGACCAAGCTGGTCTCAGGCGAGTGGACCGGCACCATGTGCCTGACCGAGCCACATTGCGGCACCGACCTGGGCATGTTGCGCACCAAGGCCGAGCCTCAGGCCGATGGCAGCTACAAGGTTTCCGGCACCAAGATCTTCATTTCCGCTGGCGAACACGACATGGCCGGCAACATTGTCCATATCGTTCTGGCTCGCCTGCCCGATGCGCCACAAGGCACCAAGGGTATTTCGCTGTTCATCGTGCCAAAGTTCCTGCCGAACGCTGAAGGCGGTGTGGGTGAGCGCAACGGCGTGTCCTGCGGCTCGCTCGAGCACAAGATGGGCATCCATGGCAATGCTACCTGCGTGATGAACTTCGATGCTGCCACCGGCTTCCTGATCGGCCCGCCGAACAAGGGCCTGAACTGCATGTTCACCTTCATGAATACCGCGCGTCTGGGTACCGCTCTGCAGGGCCTGGCCCATGCCGAGATCGGCTTCCAGGGCGGCATCAAGTACGCTCGCGAGCGTCTGCAAATGCGTTCCCTTACCGGCCCGAAGGCGCCCGAAAAGGCTGCTGATCCGATCATTGTCCACCCGGACGTGCGCCGCATGCTGCTGACCATGAAGGCGTTCGCCGAAGGCAACCGCGCGATGCTCTACTTCGCCGCCAAGCAGGTCGACATCGTTCAGCGCAGCCAGGACGAAGAGCAGCGCAAGGCCGCTGATGCGATGCTGGCTTTCCTGACGCCGATCGCCAAGGCGTTCATGACCGAAGTTGGTTTCGAGTCGGCCAACCACGGCGTGCAAATCTATGGTGGTCACGGCTTCATTGCCGAATGGGGCATGGAGCAGAACGTACGCGACAGCCGTATCTCCTGCCTGTACGAAGGCACCACCGGCATCCAGGCGCTCGATCTCTTGGGCCGCAAAGTGCTAATGAGCCAAGGCGAAGCGCTGAAGGGCTTTACCAAGGTGGTGCATAAGTTCTGCCAGGCCAACGAAGGTAACGAGTCGGTCAAACAATTCGTCGAGCCGCTGGCCAAACTGAACAAGGAGTGGGGCGATCTGACCATGAAGGTCGGTATGGCCGCGATGAAGAACCGCGAAGAAGTCGGCGCCGCCTCGGTGGATTACCTGATGTACTGCGGTTACGCCTGCCTGGCCTATTTCTGGGCCGACATGGCGCGTCTGGCGTCCGAAAAGATCGCAGCCGGCGAAGATGCCGACGGCTTCTATACCGCCAAGGTGCAGACCGCGCGCTTCTATTTCCAGCGCATTCTGCCGCGCACCCGCACTCATATCGAAGCCATGCTGTCCGGCGCCGACAACCTGATGGACATGGACGAGGCTCACTTCGAGCTGGCCTACTGAGGCTCCGCGATATAAAGGAACCGCTGCCCCGGCAGCGGTTTTTTTCGCTTCGGAATTCTGACGCACCCGATGTGCTATCTGGTTGGGTGATTGCCTGATCGAATACAGGCACAATGCCTGCTTTCCACGATCAATCGTCGGAGCCTTTGTGCCTCGTCTGGATGTCGCGCGCTTCAGCCATTTCTATGCCCCGCTGGCATTGCTGGTCGGCGGGCTGGTGACTGCGCGGCAACCGAGCCTCAACGAATTCTTCACGTCATTGTTCAACGTGCTGCCCACCGTCCTGCTGTTGCTTGGCGGCGCGTTCTGCATCGCCTATGGGCGGGTTCGTGAGACCTGCCTGCTGCTGGTGGTCTATATCGTTTATTTTCTGTTGGATACCCAGGCGGACCATTATCGTGCCAGTGGGGCTTTGCTGCCTGAGGCGGCACTGACCTTTCATCTTTGCAGCCTGCTGCTGCCGCTGCTTTACGGCCTGTACGGGTTGTGGCAGGAACGGACACATCTGCTACAGGACGGCCTGGCGCGAATTGCTGTCCTGTTTGCCGTGGCTGCGGTTGCACTGGCTTTGACGCGGCGTTTTCCTGACACGATGCACGACTGGCTGGTAGAAATTCGTTGGCCGTCGCTGCAGTCGGACTGGCTGCAACTGATACAGCTCGCCTATCCAGTGTTTCTGCTGGCGCTGGTGGGATTGCTGGTGCAATACCTACGGCGACCGCGGCCTGTTCATGCTGCCCAGTTCGTCGCCTTGGTCGGATTGTTGCTGATGCTGCCGCAAGTATTCAGCCAACCGGGCGCGCTCAATGTCATGAGCAGTCTGATGATGCTGATACTGGTACTGGCCATCGCCCAGGAGGCCTACCAGATGGCGTTCCGTGACGAACTGACAGGTTTGCCTGGGCGCCGGGCCCTGAACGAGCGCCTGCAGCGGCTGGGCCGGCAATATGTCATTGCCATGGCGGACGTGGATCGCTTCAAGGCGTTCAATGATACCCACGGCCACGATGTAGGCGATCAGGTACTGCGGCTGGTGGCGAGCCGGCTGCGCAAGGTCGGTGGCGGCGGGCGGGCGTACCGTTACGGCGGGGAAGAGTTCGCGTTGGTATTCCCCGGCCGCGACCTGCAGCATTGCCTGCCGCATCTAGAAGCCGTACGGCAGGCAGTGGAAAACTATCCGCTGCAGCTGCGCGACAAGGTCAGTAGACCGAAGGCGACCGAACAGGGTCGCCAGCGCCGCGGTGGCGGTGCCGCCGAGGCGGTTTCGGTGACCATCAGCATCGGTGTTGCCGAGCGGCTGGCCCCACAGCGCAGCCCGGATGAAGTCATCAAAGCCGCGGATCAGGCGCTCTACAACGCCAAGGGGGCAGGGCGTAACTGCGTACGTGCCCATGGCGAAAACCGCCGTGGTGCCGTACGCACAGCGAAACAGCACACTGCTGACGCTTAGCGGTTATGACGGCGTATTCATCGTCCGCAATGTGATTGTTGGATCGGATGATCTGCCAGTAGCGTGCCGGTGATAACTACGCACCGCGTCGTCTTCTGGAGAACAATATGCCCGCCTACAAGGCTCCCCTGCGCGACATGCGCTTTCTGATCGATGAAGTGTTCGATTTCCACAGTAGCTATGCCGCTAACGGGGCGGAGGACGCCACGCCGGACATGGTCAACGCCATTCTCGAGGAAGGCGCCAGGTTCTGTGAGCAGGTACTTGCACCGCTCAATCGCAGCGGTGACGAGGAGGGCTGTCATTTCGACAACGGTGTGGTGACCACGCCCAAGGGCTTCAAGGAAGCCTTTGCCCAGTACGCAGAAGGCGGCTGGATGGGGCTGGCTTCGGCCCCTCAATTTGGCGGCCAGGGCCTGCCGCATTCGCTGGGGCTGGTCATCGGTGAAATGATCGGCTCGGCCAATACCTCTTTCGGCATGTATCCCGGACTAACCCACGGCGCGATGGCCGCGATTGCTGCCCATGGTACTGACGAGCAGAAGCAGACCTATCTGAGCCGCATGACGGAGGGCCGCTGGACCGGCACCATGTGCCTGACCGAATCCCATTGCGGCACGGATCTGGGCCTCATCAAGACCCGCGCGGTTCCCCAGGCTGACGGCAGCTACGCGATCAGCGGCACCAAGATATTTATCTCGGCGGGCGAGCACGATATGAGCGAGAACATCGTGCATCTAGTGCTTGCCAAACTGCCCGATGCGCCAGCCGGTACCAAGGGGATCTCACTGTTCATCGTGCCGAAGTGCTTGCCGAACGGCGACGGCGAAGCGGGCGAGCGTAACGGCGTTGTTTGTGGCTCTATCGAACACAAGATGGGCATCAAGGCCTCGGCCACGTGCGTGATCAACTTCGATGGCGCTACCGGCTTTCTCATCGGCGAGCCGAACAAGGGGCTGAACTGCATGTTCACCATGATGAATCATGCGCGCCTGGGCACTGGCATGCAGGGTTTGTGCAACGGCGAGGCGAGTTTCCAGGGCGCGATCCTGTATGCCAACGAGCGCCTTCAAATGCGCGCCCTGACCGGGGCGAAATTCCCGGAAAAGCCGGCAGACCCGATCATCGTGCATCCCGATGTGCGCCGCATGCTACTGACCATGAAGGCATTCAACGAGGGCAACCGTGCGCTCGCCTATTTCACCGCGCAGTTGCTCGATCAGTTGCACAGCCCGGAAGAAGACAAGCGCAAGGAGGCTGAAGGTCTACTCGCCTTCCTCACGCCGATCTGCAAAGCCTTCATGACCGACACCGGACTGGAGGTGACTAACCTCGGCATGCAGGTATTTGGTGGCCACGGCTATATCCGTGAATGGGGCATGGAGCAGCTGATGCGCGACTGCCGCATCGCGCCGATTTACGAGGGCACCAATGGCATCCAGGCACTGGATCTGCTGGGGCGCAAGGTGCTCGGCAGCCAAGGCAAGCTGATGCTTGGTTTTACCAAGTTGGTGCATAAATTTTGCGAAGCCAATGCGCAGCATCCTCAGCTGCAGACCTACGTGGCGCAGCTGGCGGGGCTCAACCGCGAGCTGGGCGAAATCACCACTCGAATCGGAATGGCCGCGATGAAGAACCCGGACGAAGTGGGCGCGGCGTCTGTGGATTATCTGATGTACTGCGGCTATCTGATCCTCGGCTATTTCTGGCTGCGCATGGCGGTGGTGGCCCAGGGCAAGCTGGACGCAGCGGACGGTGATACGGCGTTCTATCAATCGAAGCTGACCACCGCCGAATTCTACTTTGCCCGACTGTTGCCACGCACAGCCGCGCATAAGGCCGCAATTGAGGCGGGAAGCTCGAGCCTGATGAAGTTGTCGGCGGACCAGTTCGCCTTCTAGTCCGTTCGCTCTGTTTGAGCCCGCCATGTGCGGGCTTTTTTATATCTGGTTGGCGGCTCGGCAAATCGCATTCTGAGAGTTTGAATGCGAAACTAATGCTGACTGCGCGGTCATGGTGAGAATTAATTGGTCAGATTGGGACGCTTCGGCCAATGGTTGGTCTTCAGTTAGACTCGCCGAACTGCTGCGGCCAAACCGGCCGGTGATGAGTTTTCTGCGAGGTCCTTTTCCATGGCTGACTACAAAGCGCCGCTGCGTGATATGCGTTTCATCCTGAATGAAGTCTTCGATGCACCAGCGCTTTGGCAGACGTTGCCTGCACTGGCCGAGGTCGTCGACGCAGAAACCGCCGATGCCATTCTTGCGGAAGCGGGTAAGATCACCGCCAACACCATCGCACCGCTCAATCGCAGCGGTGACGAAGAGGGATGCCACTGGACCGAAGGCGCGGTCAGTACACCTGCTGGCTATCCAGAGGCTTATCGTCTATATGCCGAAGGTGGCTGGGTGGGTGTCGGTGGCGACCCGGCATACGGCGGCATGGGCATGCCCAAGGCGATCTCGGCTCAGGTCGAAGAGATGATGAACTCCGCAAGCCTGGCGTTCGGTCTCTATCCGATGTTGACGTCCGGCGCTTGCCTCTCGATCTATGCACATGCCAGCGAAGAGCTGAAGCAAAAGTACTTGCCAAATATGTATGGCGGCGTCTGGGCGGGCTCGATGTGCCTGACCGAACCGCATGCGGGCACTGATCTGGGCATCATTCGGACCAAGGCCGAGCCCCAGGCAGATGGTTCCTACAAGATCAGTGGTACCAAGATCTTTATTACTGGGGGTGAGCACGACCTGACCGAGAACATCATCCACTTGGTCCTGGCAAAATTACCGGACGCGCCTGCAGGCTCGCGCGGTATCTCGCTGTTCCTGGTGCCCAAGCTGATGGTCGGCGAGGACGGCAGCCTCGGTGAGCGCAACAGCCTGAGCTGCGGCTCTATTGAGCACAAGATGGGCATTCAGGCGTCGGCTACCTGTGTGATGAACTTCGATGGTGCCACTGGCTGGATGGTTGGCGAGCCGAACAAGGGCCTGGCGGCGATGTTCACAATGATGAATTACGAGCGCCTGGGCGTTGGCATTCAGGGGCTTTCCACGGGCGAGCGCTCGTACCAGAGCGCCATCGAATACGCGCGCGAGCGTATCCAGAGCCGCGCACCGACCGGCCCGGTCGAGCAGGATAAAGCGGCCGATCCGATTATCGTGCACCCTGATGTTCGCCGTATGCTGCTGACTATGAAAGCGCTGAACGAAGGCGGGCGAGCATTCTCCAGCTATGTCGCGCTGCAGCTGGACATAGCCAAGTTCAGCGAAGATGGTGAGGCACGGCAGCGTGCGGAAGCGCAGGTGGCGCTGCTGACACCGGTAGCCAAAGCTTTCCTCACGGATATGGGCCTGGAAACAACGCTACACGGGCAGCAGATTTTCGGAGGTCACGGTTTTATCCGCGAATGGGGCCAGGAGCAACTGGTGCGCGATTGCCGCATCACTCAAATCTATGAAGGCACCAACGGTATCCAGGCGTTGGATTTGCTGGGTCGCAAAGTGGTGGGCAGCGGCGGCGAGCTTTACAACGTCTTCGCTGACGAGATTCGCAGCTTTTGTGCCGCGGCAGGTTCGGAGCTTTCAGAGTTCGTCACACCGCTTGAGTCCGCCCTAGAGAATCTTGATGAGCTGACCGCGTTCGTACTCGATAGCGCGAAGAACAATCCCAACGAGATCGGCGCCGCCTCGGTGGAATATCTGCATGTGTTCGGCTATACGGCTTACGCCTATATGTGGGCGCGGATGGCGGCTGCTGCGTTGGGCAAGGAAGGTAAGGATGATTTTTACGCCAGCAAACTCGGGACGGCACGCTTCTACTTTGCGCGATTGCTACCACGTATCCACTCGCTGAGCGCATCAGTCAGGGCGGGCAGTGATTCGCTGTACTTGCTCGACGCCGCGCATTTTTAAGTTGATTAATTCGTACAGGCACAATGAAATTAATTAGCCATGTATGGGAACGCTGCGCCACTACACCAGTCATAGCTCTGCACCGTTTGTAGTTAATCACTTACAAGCTTGAGCCAATGGATGGTTCCTTGTAAGCAATTACTTACAGATCGTGGGGCAGATGGCTACTACAGCTTCGTTCGACCGCTCGGTAGTCTTTCGCATTACAGACGCCGCGTATGGAAGCGCACACAAGAATACGGAAGCGTAGAGGAACGACGCCAGGATGGCGCAGGTCACGGATGTCAGGATTCAGTCTGCAAAGGCCCCGCTTCGGCGGGGTTTCTTTTTATTGCCCAAACCATGGTTCGTGGATTGATGTTCCTTTGTGCTGCGTCGCTCATCGCGCGCTCATGAGCGATCGTCAGGCCGGCATGCACACACCAGTGCCGCCAAGCCCGCAATAACCGCCGGGATTCTTCGCCAAGTACTGCTGATGGTAGGTCTCGGCATAATAGAACAACGGCGCCTCGGCGATTTCCGTCGTAATGTTGCCGAATCCCTGTCTTTCCAGTTCTGCCTGGAAGCGCTCTTCGCTCGCTCGCGCCTGATCTAGCTGAGCAGCATCGAAGCAATAGATCGCCGAGCGGTACTGGGTACCGATATCGTTGCCCTGACGCATGCCTTGGGTCGGGTTGTGCGCCTCCCAGAACAGCTTCAGCAGCCCGTCATAAGTTATTCCCTGCGGATCGAACACAACCAGTACCGCTTCGGTATGTCCGGTAAGGCCAGAGCAGACTTCTTCATAGGTGGGATTCGGTGTGTGGCCTCCGGCGTAGCCCACTGCTGTTGTCCAGACGCCAGGCTGCTCCCAGAAACGCCGCTCCGCTCCCCAGAAACACCCCATGGCGAACAGCGCCTGCTGCAGATGAGCAGGGAACGGTGGTTGCAGGGGATTGCCATTGACGAAGTGGGCCGCCGGAACAGGTACCGCCGCGGCGCGACCGGGCAGGGCTTGGCCCGCATCGGGAAGAGCCTGTTTGTGAACGAGAATTTGCGAGCGCAGGGTCATGATGGTCCTCGAGCCTGATAGTCGTAAGGGCTACTGGAAGCCTAGGCTACCAAGAGGCAAAACCAAAGCGCCTTTGCGTAAGCGGTGGGCTGACGAAAGGATCAGCTCCAGTGCGGGTAACGTCGGAGCGAATTGACCAGCAGGTTGCTGGGGATGGGCTTGTCGAACAGATAGCCCTGGCCGATATCGCAGCGCTGATGACGCAGAAAGGTCAGTTGCTCGGTTGTTTCGATGCCTTCTGCTACAACCTTCAGGCGGAGGTTGCGAGCCATGGCGATAACGGCCGAGGTGATTTCGATATCGTCTTGGTTGCCCGGAATGTCCTTGATGAAGCTCCGGTCGATCTTGATCACGTCGATGGGGAATTTCTTCAGATAACTCAGCGACGAATAGCCAGTGCCGAAATCGTCCATCGCCAGCGTCACACCGAGCGCCTTGAGGCCGATCAGCTGTTGACGCGTCTCCTCGGTCGCATCGAGCAGCAGGCTCTCAGTCAGCTCCAATTCCAGAAAGCCTGATGGCAACCGCTCTTCGAAAAGAATCGCGGCGATGGAGCCGACGAGGTCCGGATCGGAAAACTGCTTGGGCGACAGGTTTATTGCCATTTGCGGTGTGCCGATGCCTAGTGCAGCAAGCTGCATGCCCATCCGGCAGGCCTCACGTGCAACCCACTTACCGATAGGAATGATTAATCCGGTTTCTTCGGCAACGCTGATGAACTGGTCCGGGCAGATCATGCCCTTTTCCGGATGATTCCAACGCAGGAGTGCCTCTAGCCCCTGCAATCGGCCGGTGCGCAGGCAGAGCTTTGGCTGATAGAACACTTCGAGCTCGTTCTGCACCAGCGCACGGCGCAGGTTGTTCTCCACGAACAGCTTGTAGTTGGCCTCGGCGTGCAGCGCTTCGGTGAAGACCTGGACCTGATTCTTGCCGTTGGCCTTGGCTTTGTGCAGCGCCTGGCCGGCGTGCTTCATCAGCGTCTCCGGGTCGCGGCCGTGCAGTGGTGCGCAGGCCAAGCCCAGGGACCCGCTTACGCTGATCAGCTGCTTGTCGACGAACAGCGGTTTGTCGAGGATGCGCAGCACCTGATTCGCCAAACGCAGGCCTTCTTCGAGGTCCATGTCATCAAGCAGCAGGGCGAATTCATTACTGGCGAAGCGGGCCAATACGCTGTCACGGTTCAAACTGTTACGCAGACGTCGTGCGAGGCTGGTCAGCAACTTGTCGCCGGTCTGATGACCCAGGCTGTCGTTGATGCGCTTGAAATTATCAATATCAACCAGCAACAGGCACAGCTGCGGATCCTTGTTGTGGGCGAAACGCTCTTCGATGCTGCGGATGAAGAACGGGCGATTGCCGAGGTTGGTCAGGTTGTCCGTGTAGGCAAGGCGCTCGATATGCTGCTGCGCCAGCTTGCTGTGCGTTACGTCTTCGTAAATGCCGATGTAATGCGTTAGCTCACCGTTTTCGCCGAACACCTTGGATATCGACAGCTGTCCCCAGTACGGCTCCATGTTCTTGCGCCGACTACGAAACTCGCCCTGCCAGCTGTTGTTCTGCGCCAGGTTGGATGACGTATCGAAAAGAAGGTCGCTGAGATTCTCCAGCGTCGTCAATTCGGTGAGGCGACGCCCACGTACTTCGTCGGCGGAATACTGAGTGATGGCGGTGAAGCTCGGGTTGACGTAATCGACCACGCCGTTCCTGTCGACCAGAATGAAGGCGCTCGCGCTCTGCTCGACCGCACGCTGGAACAGGTGCAACGTATGTGTGGCGCTGAGTCTCTGCTGGTTGGCCAACACCTGCGCGTACTGGTCGGCGAGTTCGCCCACGAATGCCACTTCGTCGACATGCCAAGTACGTGCGCAACCGGAATGCTCCAGACAGAGTACGCCGATTACCTCACCGCCGACGCGAATGGTCGCATCCAGGATCGAGGTGATTCCGCGCGGCTTGAAGAAACTATCGGCTAGCTCTTGGGTGCGTGGGTCTTCCAGAACGTTCGACGCGTCAATGGCACGGCCGCTGTGCAGCGCGTCCATGTAACGGGGGCAGGTCGATATGTCCAATGCCGACGGGTATTCGTGGCTATCGTTGTCGCGCCGGTACGCAGCAACGGCTTCCAGCTGGTTGCCGTTCAGGTGCCAGATAGCGGCTCGTGAAATTCCGTAGGCTTCGCTGGCGGCCTGGGTGATCAGCTTGGCTGCTTCAAGCTGGGGGTTGGCCGAGCTGTAGCGGTGCCTGGCTAGGCGTACGATCAAGCTCTGCTGAGCTCGTGAACGAATCAAGTGTTCGAGATGTACGTCTTGGGCTTGCTGATATAAATCCGCTGACGGCTTGAGCATTGAGTCCGGTAATTCCGGTGCCGCGGTTGTTCCAATCGAATACGGCTCGACGACCAGGTAGCCGCGGACCAATTCTCGCCCATACTGCTGACACGTTTCCCCAATCTCCAGCAAATCCAGCGGGCCATCGATCGCGTGCAGGCAATAACGGACAGAATAATGACCCTGAATGGCCAGTTGCGCCTGAATGACATCGTGCATCTGCAGGCGCACCTGCGGTTCCATCAAGCTGGCATAGGGCGAATCGATCAACGAGCAGAGCTCATGAGCCGGTTGGCCCAGGTATCGTTCACAAACGGGGTCCAGGTAAAGCAATGCCCAGCTGGACTCATTCAAACGCTCGAAACGCAGCATCCCGAGCCTTGAAGGCACTGGCAACTGCGTCACAACCTCGGTCGCCAAACGGCTGGCGGCATCGGTATGTATTTTCATCGAGCGGTTTGCTTCCAGTATGCTGCGTGAATCGCTTCGTTAGCCCAGTTTAGGCGCCTTTGATGGCGAAGCGATGGCTAAATAATATTAATCATGGCAAGGGTGCATCATGCAGCAGGGACTGACAAGTCGGCTTTCGAAGTTACTGTTGATCTCGGTTTTTCTAATTGCCAGCTTGCCGCTGCAAGCTGATGAATCGAACACCTTGGGCTCCGACGAACCGGCGAGATATCTGGCCGAACTCAAGGCGCTTTATCTTACCTCGGATGAGCGAAAAGCCCTGCTTGCCCACAGTAACGCTCTGCTTGAATCCTATGGGCTGCGAGCGGCCTACCAGGTCGGTCAGGCCAATCCGCAGGATCTCGATTATCGCCTGAGCGTGGGTGCGCCCGGCGAACTGCGTATCCGCGAAGAACGGCGCGACGCGCACGGCAATATCGCCGTGCGCAACCGCAGTCTTTCGGTTTTCGGTATGGATCCCTATCTTCAGTATCAATGTCCGTCTGATGGCGTCGTCTGCGTCTTCACCAGCCCGACAGACGGTGATCCCTGGTTAACTATTCTGCGCGATCCCGAAGGCGCCGAAGCGCTGGCAAAAGCGTTGTCGTTCCTGTTTAGAAATCTGCAGAAAGGGTAGGCAGGTCTCATCTGCAAATAAAGCGAAAAGCCCCAAGCTTTGAGGCTTGAGGCTTGAGGCTTGAGGCTTGAGGCTTGAGGCTTGAGGCTTGAGGCTTGAGGCTTGAGGTAAATAGCCCTGCCGGATGGCAGGGCTATTTAGCATCAAACTACAGCAGCATCGTGCGGATATCTGCCAGCAGCTCAGACAAACGCTTGGTGAAGCGCGCTGCCGCGGCGCCATTGATAACGCGGTGATCGTAGGACAGCGACAGCGGCAGCATCAGGCGAGGCTGGAAGGCCTTGCCATCCCATACCGGCTGCATGGTTGCCTTGGAAACACCCAGAATCGCCACTTCCGGTGCATTGACGATCGGCGTGAACCCAGTACCGCCAATGTGACCGAGGCTGGAGATGGTGAAGCAGGCACCCTGCATGGCATCTGGCGAAAGCTTCTTGGTGCGCGCCTTTTCGGCGAGCTCCGCCGCTTCGCCTGCAAGCTGCAACAAGCTCTTCTGATCGACGTTCTTGATTACCGGTACCAGCAGGCCGTCCGGCGTATCCACCGCAAAGCCGATGTGCACGTATTTCTTGCGGATGACCGCCTTGCCGCTCGGAGCCAGCGAGGCATTGAACTCCGGCAGTTCCTTGAGCAGGTGTGCACAGGCCTTGAGCAATAGCGGCAGCACGGTCAGCTTGACGCCGGCCTTCTCTGCGACAGCCTTTTGCGAAACGCGGAAAGCTTCCAGCTCAGTGATGTCGGAAGAGTCAAACTGGGTGACATGCGGAACATTCAGCCAGCTCCGATGCAGGTTGGCGGCGCCGACCTGCATCAGGCGAGTCATCGGGACTTCCTCGACTTCGCCAAACTTGCTGAAGTCCACCTCCGGGATCGATGGGATGCCCGCGCCGCCGGTAGCACCCGCCGCAGCCGGCGATTGCTTGGCTTTGTTCATCATGCTCTTGACGTAGGCCTGGACATCTTCTTTGAGGATGCGCCCCTTCGGGCCGGTGCCTTGAACATCAGCCAGTTCGACACCGAACTCGCGTGCAGTCATGCGTACCGCCGGGCCGGCGTGTACCTTGGAGCCAGCCTTGCTTGGACCACTCACTGCCGGAGCTGGAGTGGCGGCCGCCTTGGCTTCTGGTACGCCCTGCTTGTTCGGCGCGACCGCTTGCTGCTGCGGTGCGGCTTCCTGATGCTTTGCCTCGGCTTTCTTTGCCGGGGCCGCGCCTTTCACCTTCAGCGTCAGGATCAGGTCGCCGGTTTTGGCTTCGTCGCCCACCTTGATCGAGAGAGATTCCACGACACCAGCCTTCGGCGCAGGAATCTCCATGCTGGCCTTGTCGGACTCGAGGGTAATCAGCGACTGATCCGCTTCTACGGTGTCGCCAGCCTTGACCATCACCTCGATGACGTTGGCGCTGCCGCTGGAGCCGATATCCGGGATGCGAACTTCTTCCACAGAGTCGCCAACGGGTTCTTCAGCCGCCTGCTCGGTCAGCTTTTCCTCGGAGGCGCTCTGCGCCTGGCTTGCCGGTGCGCTGTTGGCCGCTGCCGGCTTGCTTGCCGCGCCCTTGAGAATCAGGATCAGATCGCCGGTACCGAGTTCGTCGCCCACTTTGACCGAGATGCTCTCGACTACGCCAGCCGCGGGAGACGGAATCTCCATGCTGGCCTTGTCGGACTCGAGCGTAATCAATGGTTGCTCCGCTTCGATGGTATCGCCGGCCTTGACCGAGATCTCGATGACGCTGGCTTTACCGGAAGAACCGATATCCGGAACCTTGATCTCTTGCGATTCGCCTTCATCGGCCGAAGCCGAAGGATTTTCATCGCCCGGAGGGGTCGGTGCTTCAGCTTCATCGGCGGGGCCGCCACTGCTCGCGCCGGCCGGCTCGGCGGCGGCTTGCGCCGGCGCCTCGCTGCTTTGTCCGTCTTCGCTTTCCAACTCGAGCAATTCGTCGCCTTCTTTCAGGCGGTCGCCGAGCTTGACCTTCAGGCTCTTCACCACGCCCGCCTTGGGCGCAGGGATTTCCATGCTGGCCTTGTCGGACTCGAGCGTCAGGATGCTCTGGTCGGCTTCGATACGGTCACCGACCTTGACGAACAACTCGATTACTTCACCCTCACCGCTGCCGATGTCGGGTACGCGTATGGTTTCACTCACAATAGGTTCTCCTGTGCGCACGCAGCATCAGCAATCCAGCGGATTGCGCTTCTCGGGGTCGATACCGAACTCGGTGATGGCCTTGGCCACGACTTTGCGTTCGATGGCGCCGCGATCGGCGAGTGCCTGCAGCGCGGCGACGGCGACCCAGCGACGGTCGACTTCGAAGAAGTCACGCAGCTTGGCGCGCGAGTCGCTGCGGCCGAAGCCGTCGGTGCCCAGTACCTGATACTCACGGGACGGCACCCACTGACGGATCTGATCGGCGAACAGCTTCATGTAGTCAGTGGAAGCAATGACAGGACCTTCGCTGCCTGCCAGGCACTGCTCGACGTAGCTCTTGCGTGGCTCCTCGGTCGGATGCAAGCGGTTCCAGTGGTCTACCGCCAGGCCATCGCGGCGCAGCTCGTTGAAGCTGGTGACGCTCCAGACGTCGGCGCCCACGCCCATCTTGGCGAGAATCTCCACTGCGGCACGTACTTCGCGCAGGATGGTGCCGGAGCCCAACAGCTGCACACGGTGCTTGAAGTCGCCCTTGGCTTCTTCGAGCAGATACATGCCTTTGATGATGCCATCCTCAACGCCCTGCGGCATCGCTGGCTGCTGGTAGTTCTCGTTCATCACGGTGATGTAGTAGTAGACGTTCTTCTGCTGCTCCATCATCTCGTGCATGCCGTGATGCATGATCACCGCCAGCTCGTAGCCGTAGGTGGGGTCATAGCTGCGGCAGTTGGGGATGGTGCTGGCCAGGATGTGGCTGTGACCGTCCTCGTGCTGCAGGCCTTCACCGTTCAGCGTGGTGCGTCCGGCGGTGCCGCCCAGCAGGAAACCGCGAGTCTGGGCATCGCCAGCGGCCCAGGCCAGGTCACCAATGCGCTGGAAGCCGAACATCGAATAGAAGATGTAGACCGGCAGCATCGGCTGGTTGTAGTTGCTATAGGCGGTACCCGCGGCCATGAAGGAGGAGAATGCGCCGGCCTCGTTAAGGCCTTCCTGCAGAATCTGGCCGTCCTTCTCTTCGCGGTAGTACATCACCTGGTCGCGGTCTACCGGCTCGTACAGCTGCCCCACCGGGGAGTAGATACCCAACTGGCGGAACATGCCTTCCATACCGAAAGTACGCGCTTCGTCGGCAAGGATCGGCACGATGCGCTTGCCCAGGTCCTTGTCCTTAACCAGTTGCGAAAGGATCCGGCCGAAGGCCATGGTGGTGGAAATCTCGCGATCGCCGGAGCCGTCGAGTACGGCTTTGAGTGTTTCCAGCGGCGGTGTCGGGATGCTGAAGCTCTTCGGCCGGCGCTGTGGCAGCGAGCCACCGAGCTTTTCACGGCATTTGCGCAGGTACTTCATTTCCGCGCTGTCTTCGGCCGGACGGTAGAACGGCAGCTCTTCGAGCTGCGAATCGTTGACCGGGATATCGAAGCGATCGCGGAATTTCTTCAGGCTGTCGATATCGACTTTCTTGGTGTTGTGAGCGATGTTCTTCGCCTCACCGGCACCGGTGCCGTAGCCCTTGATGGTCTTGGCAAGGATGACCGTCGGCTGGCCCTTGTGATTGACCGCCTGGTGATAGGCCGCATAAACCTTGTACGGGTCGTGGCCGCCGCGGTTGAGCTTCCAGACTTCCTCGTCGGATAGCTTCTCGACGCGCTTGAGCAGCTCAGGATCGGCACCAAAGAAGTGCTTGCGCACGTAGGCGCCGTCTTTGGCCTTGTAGTTCTGGTATTCGCCGTCGATCGCCTCATCCATGCGGCGCTGCATGCGGCCGTCATCGTCGACTGCGAACAGCGGGTCCCACATACGGCCCCAGATGACCTTGTTGACATTCCAGTTGGCGCCTTTGAACACGCCTTCCAGTTCTTGGATGATCTTGCTATTGCCGCGAACCGGGCCGTCCAGACGCTGCAGGTTGCAGTTGATGACGAAGACCAGGTTGTCGAGATTCTCGCGACCGGCGAGCGAGATGGCGCCGAGGGTTTCCGGCTCGTCGCACTCGCCGTCGCCGATGAAGCACCAGACGCGCTGCTTGCCTTTGGGGATGAAGCCGCGGTTTTCCAGGTACTTCATGAAGCGTGCCTGGTAGATCGCGGTGATCGGGCCCAGGCCCATGGAAACGGTCGGGAACTGCCAGAAGTCCGGCATCAGGTGCGGGTGCGGGTAGCTCGAGAGTCCCTGGCCATCGACTTCTTGGCGGAAGTTGAGCATCTGGTCTTCGGTCAGGCGACCTTCAAGGAAGGCGCGCGAGTAGATGCCCGGCGAGGCGTGTCCCTGATAGTAGATCAGGTCGCCGCCGTGCTCCTCGGTAGGTGCCTGGAAAAAGTAGTTGAAACCTATGTCGTATAGCGTCGCGCTGGAGGCGAAGGTGGAGATGTGTCCACCTAGATCCGGGTCCTTCATGTTCGCGCGCATCACCATCGCCAGCGCGTTCCAGCGGACCAGAGAGCGAATGCGGCGCTCCATGAACAGATCGCCGGGCATCTTGGCTTCGCGGGTGACAGGAATGGTGTTGCGGTACGGCGTGGTGATGCCGTAAGGAAGTGGCGTGCCGCTACGGGTGGCCAGTTCCCCCATCCGGGTCATCAGATAGTGGGCGCGGTCTTCACCTTCACGGTCGAGTACTGACTCGAGGGCGTCCAGCCATTCCTGGGTTTCGACGGGATCGAGATCTTGCATGGCTTGCTCCAGGGCGGAAAGGCTTCCAGAATCGGTTGCCTGCTTCGCTGCCGGCTTTGTGGGCCGGTGCGTCTATATGTTCTTGGATGTTGCCGGGGGTAGAACCGGGCTCTGTAGTTTTACTACAAAACGACGGCTGATTCAGCCCCCTGTGACATTCTTTCGTAGTAAAACTACAGCGGCAGCGAGTCGGCTTAGCTCGCTGTTTTTTACTTCGTGGGCTCTAGCTCGGGGTCTTCAGCTGTCCCGTAACCACCATCGGCACAAGGAACTTTATATGACTTTGCCATCACTGGTTGCATTACCGATGTCATTATTGCCATTGGTCAGCCGTGCCGAGGAGTCGTTCCTCAGTACGATACGCGACTCGTCGGAGCATGCGGCCAAGTGCTTCGGCGCATGGCCGGCTGAGCGCCGCGATGCGTTCAGCCGTGTCTGTGCAGCCAGTGATTTTGTCACTGAGCAGGTTAGCCGAGATCCCGAGATGCTGCTGCAGCTGGCGGAAATCGGACTGCTGGAGTGTTCGCTACAGGCTGGCGAAATGCGATCAATGCTCGCTGAAGCGCTGGTCGACTGCAGCGATGAAGACAGCCTGTCGAGCATGTTGAGGCGTTTTCGCAACCGCCAGCAGGTTCGAATCATCTGGCGCGATCTGACCCGCCAGGCAGACCTCGCCGAAACCTGCGGCGACTTGACCGACATGGCCGATGCCTGCATCGATCTTGCCTATCAATGGCTTTATACACGGCACTGCGAGCAGTTCGGCGTCCCGACCGGCCGGCGCAGTGGTCGGGCGCAACATATGGTCATCCTTGGCATGGGCAAGTTGGGCGCACGCGAGCTCAACCTTTCTTCCGACATCGACCTGATCTTCGGCTACCCGGAGGGTGGCGAAACCGCCGGTGCCAAGCGTTCGCTGGACAACCAGGAATTTTTTGTGCGCCTCGGCCAGCGGCTGATCAAGGCGCTCGATGCGCCGACTCTCGACGGCTTCGTCTTCCGCGTGGACATGCGCCTGCGGCCCTATGGCTCATCCGGCTCGCTGGTGCTGAGCTTCAATGCGCTGGAGCAGTATTATCAGGACCAGGGGCGCGACTGGGAGCGCTACGCCATGATCAAGGCGCGCGTGGTCGCCGGCGATCAGGATGCGGGCAAGGAGCTGCTCGACATGCTGCGCCCGTTCGTCTATCGCCGTTATCTGGATTTCTCTGCCATCGATGCGCTGCGGACCATGAAGCAGCTGATCCAGCAGGAGGTGCGGCGCAAGGGCGTGGCGGCGAATATCAAGCTCGGCTCTGGTGGTATTCGCGAAGTGGAATTCATCGCCCAGGCATTTCAGCTGATTCACGGCGGGCGCGATCTGAGTTTGCAGCAGCGACCCCTGCTGAAAGTCCTGGCAACGCTCGCCGCGCAGGGCTACCTGCCGCCTGCTGCAGTTGAGGAGCTGCGTGAGGGGTATGAATTTCTGCGTTACACCGAACACGCCTTGCAGGCCATCGACGATCGCCAGACGCAAATGTTGCCAGACAACCAGATCGATCGTGACCGCGTCGCCTTCATGCTCGGCTTCGACAATTGGGAAACCTTTCATGCGCGCCTGCTGCATTGGCGCGATCGGGTCGATTGGCATTTTCGGCAGGTCATTGCCGATCCCGATGAGGACGAAAACGCCGAAGGCGAGTCGTTGGTCGGCGGCGAATGGTTACCCTTGTGGGAGCAGGACTGGGATGAAGAATTCGCCAGTCGACAACTGTCCGATGCAGGTTTTAGAGACGGCCAAGCGGCATGTCAGCGTCTCGCTACTCTGCGCAGCGGCAATCAGGTCCGAACCATGCAGCGCCTCGGGCGCGAGCGGCTCGATGCCTTCATCCCTCGGCTTCTGGCGCAGGCTGTCGAACAGGACGATCCCGATCTGGTCCTGGAGCGAGTGCTACCGCTAGTCGAGGCGGTTGCGCGTCGCTCGGCCTATCTGGTGCTGCTGACGGAAAACCCCGGTGCGCTGCAGCGGCTGCTGGAGCTCTGTGCAGGTAGCCCCTGGATTGCCGAGCAGATTGCCCGTTTTCCCTTGTTACTGGACGAGCTCCTCAACGCCGGGCGACTGTTCAGCCCACCACAGGCGCCGGAACTCGCCGCGGAATTGTGTGAGCGGCTGGCGCGCATTCCAGAGGAGGACCTAGAGCAGCAGATGGAAGCGCTGCGGCATTTCAAGCTGGCGCATCGGCTGCGTGTGGCTGCCTCGGAAATCGCCGGAACCTTGCCGCTGATGAAAGTCAGCGATTACCTGACCTGGCTCGCTGAAGCGATTCTCGAGCAGGTGCTGGCGCTGGCCTGGCGGCATACGGTGGCTCGCCATGGTCAGCCTCGGCGGGTTGATGGTGCGCTTTGCGACCCGGCTTTCATCATCCTCGGCTATGGCAAGGTCGGGGGGCTCGAGCTAGGTCACGGCTCAGACCTGGATCTGGTGTTCATTCACGACGGCGATCCGGGTGCCGAAACCGATGGCGCCAAGCCGATCGACGGCGCTCAGTTCTTCACTCGCCTGGGGCAGCGCATTATTCATTTGCTGACGACCCAGACCACTTCCGGTCAGCTCTATGAAGTCGATATGCGTCTACGGCCGTCGGGCGTTTCCGGGTTGCTGGTCAGCTCGCTGAGCGCTTTCGAGCGCTATCAGGGCCAGGAAGCCTGGACTTGGGAACATCAGGCTCTGGTACGAGCGCGGGTGCTGGTTGGCTGTCCACAATTGGCTGCGAACTTCGAGAAGGTGCGCGCCGCGGTGCTCGGGCGCTCGCGTGATCTCGAACAGCTGCGCCGCGAAGTTAGCGAGATGCGCACCAAGATGCGCGACAACCTCGGCACCCGCACCACCCAGGCCGGCACGGCAGACAAAGCCTTCCAGGCCGACGGTGAGTTCAATCTCAAGCAGGATGCCGGTGGTATCGTGGATATCGAATTTATGGTGCAATACGCGGCTTTGGCGTGGTCGCACCAGCATCCGCAACTGCTGCGCTATACCGATAACATCCGCATTCTCGATGGGTTGGAGCAGGCCGGGCTGATGACCGGCGATGAGGTTCGGCTGCTGCAGGATGCCTACAAGGCATACCGCGCCGCGGCCCACCGGCAATCACTGCAGAAACTGCCCGGGGTCGTGAGTGGGGACCAATTTCATGACGAGCGTCGCGCGGTAATGCGCATCTGGCGTGAGCTGGGGCTCAGCTGATCTCGTCTGCAAACACAGCATTTATCGAATTCCGAGGTGGCAACAATGTCGATGGCCGATCGTGATGGCGTGATCTGGTATGACGGTGAGCTGGTTCAGTGGCGCGACGCGACCACCCATGTCCTGACTCACACCCTGCATTACGGCATGGGCGTTTTCGAAGGTGTGCGCGCCTATAACACTCCAGCCGGCACCGCGATTTTCCGCCTGCAGGCGCATACGGATCGTTTGTTCGATTCGGCGCACATCATGAACATGCAGATGCCGTACTCGAAGGAAGAAATCAACGAGGCGACCCGCGCCGCCGTTCGCGAGAACAATCTGGAAAGCGCCTACATTCGCCCGATGGTCTTCTACGGATCCGAAGGCATGGGGCTGCGTGCCAGTGGTCTGAAGGTCCACGTGATCGTAGCCGCCTGGCATTGGGGCGCCTACATGGGCGACGAGGCGCTGGAGATGGGCATCAAGGTGCGCACCAGCTCCTTTACTCGCCACCACGTCAACATCAGCATGACCCGCGCCAAGTCCAACGGCGCCTACATCAACTCGATGCTGGCGCTGCAGGAAGCCATTTCAGGCGGTGCCGACGAAGCGTTGATGCTCGATCCGGAAGGCTATGTTGCCGAGGGCTCGGGCGAGAACATCTTCATCATCAAGGACGGTGTGATCTACACCCCGGAAGTCACGGCCTGTCTCAATGGCATCACCCGTGGCACCGTACTGACCCTGGCCGACGAGCTGGGCATCAAGGTCGTGGAAAAGCGCATCACTCGCGACGAGGTCTACATCGCCGATGAAGCCTTCTTCACCGGCACTGCCGCTGAGGTCACGCCGATCCGCGAAGTCGATGGTCGCAATATCGGCATCGGGCGCCGCGGCCCGGTCACCGAGCGTGTGCAGAAAGCCTATTTCGATCTGGTGTCGGGCAAAACCGACGCTCATCCCGAGTGGCGTACGCTGGTCAAGTAAGCGCGGGGTCCGCTGCAAGCACGAGCCGCTCGGGCTGCTCGCGCTTGCGGCCTGAGGCCCGAAGCCTGAAGCTGCCTTTATGAATATTCTGATTGTGGGTCCCAGTTGGGTCGGCGACATGGTGATGGCGCAGACGCTGTTCGTCTGCCTGAAACAGCGCCATCCGGAATGCCAGATCGATGTGCTCGCACCCGAGTGGAGCCGCCCGATTCTCGAGCGCATGCCCGAAGTGCGCCAGGCATTGAGTTTTCCGGTAGGGCACGGCGTGCTCGACATGGCAACTCGGCGCACCATCGCGCAGAGCCTGCGTGGGCAGTACCAGCAGGCGATCCTGCTACCGAACTCACTGAAGTCGGCGCTGGTGCCGTTCTTTGCCGGCATCCCGAAGCGCACCGGTTGGCGCGGCGAGATGCGCTTCGGCTTGCTCAACGACATGCGCAAACTGGACAAGCAGCGCTATCCGCTGATGATCGAGCGCTTCATGGCGCTGGCCTTCGAGCCCGGCGCCGAATTGCCCAAGCCGTATCCGAAACCGTCACTGCGGATCGACTCCGAAACGCGCGACGCTGCGCTGTTGCGTTTCGGATTGCTGCTGGATCGTCCAGTGCTTGCGCTTTGCCCTGGTGCGGAATTCGGTGAGTCCAAACGCTGGCCGGCCGAGCACTTCGCCAAGGTGGCGGAGGCGAAGATTCGTCAGGGCTGGCAGGTCTGGCTGTTCGGCTCGAAGAACGACCATCCCGTGGGTGAAGAAATTCTGCAGCGTCTGATTCCGGGGCTGCGTGAAGAAGCGACCAATCTTGCGGGCGAAACCAGCCTGGCCGAAGCGATCGACCTGTTGTCATGCGCCGAGGCGGTGGTTTCCAACGATTCGGGCTTGATGCACGTCTCCGCGGCGCTGGGTCGTCCTCTGGTTTCTGTCTACGGTTCGACATCACCGGCTTTCACGCCGCCGTTGTCCGAACAGGTCGAGGTGGTGCGTCTAGGGTTGGATTGCAGCCCCTGTTTCGAGCGCACCTGCCGCTTCGGCCATAACAATTGCATGCGCGAACTGCATCCGCCGAAGGTGATCGAAGCGCTTGATCGCCTGGTTCCGCAGCCGGTTGAGGTGCGCTGAGTGAGAGTGTTGCTGGTCAAAACCTCCTCGCTGGGTGACGTGGTGCATACATTGCCGGCGTTGACCGATGCGCAGCGGGCAATGCCCGGTATTCAGTTCGACTGGGTGGTGGAAGAGGGTTTCGCCGAAATTCCCGCCTGGCATCCTGCGGTGGCCCAAGTGATCCCGGTGGCGATTCGTCGCTGGCGGAAGCACCCATTGAAAACGTTGCGTTCCGGTGAGTGGCGGCGCTTTAAGGCACGCCTTTGGGAGACGCGCTACGACCTGGTAATCGATGCCCAAGGCTTGCTGAAAAGTGCCTGGCTGACCCGCTACGTCAAGGCACCTGTCGCCGGGCTGGATCGTGATTCTGCGCGCGAGCCGCTTGCGGCGCGCTTCTATGATCGCCGTTACACCGTGTCGCGCGACCAGCATGCGCTCGAACGCGTACGTCAGTTGTTCGCCCAAGCGTTGGGTTATCCAGTCCCCGAGACGGTTGCCGTTTACGGCCTGGATCGCGGGCTACTGGCGACGTCCAACGAGCAACCCTATCTGTTGTTTTTGCACGGTACTACCTGGCCAAGCAAGCATTGGCCTGAGCCGTACTGGCGCGAGCTCGCTCAGCGGATGAGCGAATTCGGCTGGGCGATTCGCCTGCCATGGGGGAATGCTGAGGAAAAGGCACGTGCCGAGCGCATCGCCGACGGGCTGCCCGACGTCGCGGTATTACCCAAGCTGAATCTGGGCGGAATTGCCAAGGTGGTTGCCGGTGCCCATGCTTGCGTGGCCGTGGATACCGGGCTCGGCCATCTTGCAGCGGCATTGGACGTACCCAGTATTTCGCTGTATGGCCCCACGTTGCCGGGCCGCGTCGGCGCCTATGGCCGCTCGCAGGTGCACCTGTGCGCGTCCGGCCCGAACGCCGGCAAGGGCGATCGCCACAAATCCTGTTTCGACGAGCTGCGACCCGAGCGCGTCGCCAGTGAACTCAAGGCCCTGTTGCGGTCATCGGAGACAAACTGATGCAGCTGGCCTTCATTCTTTACAAGTACTTCCCTTTCGGTGGGCTGCAGCGCGACTTCATGCGCATCGCGCTGGAGTGCCAGCGGCGAGGCCATGCCATTCGTGTCTACACGATGATCTGGGAAGGTGAAATTCCCGACGGCTTCGAAGTGCTCATCGCACCGGCCAAAGCGATCTTCAACCATACCCGCAATGAACGATTCACGGCCTGGGTCGAGGCGGATCTGGCAAAGCGTCCAGTGGACCGGGTGGTGGGCTTCAACAAGATGCCCGGGCTCGACGTCTATTACGCGGCCGATCCCTGTTTCGAAGACAAGGCGCAAACCTTGCGCAATCCGATTTATCGCCGCTGGGGCCGTTACAAGCACTTCGCCGAATACGAGCGAGCGGTGTTCGACCCGCGCTCCAGCACGGAAATTCTGATGATCTCCGAGGTGCAGCAGCCGCTGTTCGTCAAGCACTACGCCACGCCGGCCGGACGCTTTCACCTGCTGCCGCCGGGCATCGCCGCGGACCGTCGCGCACCCGCCAATGCGGCTGAGATTCGCGCCGCTTTTCGCGACGAGTTCGAGCTGAGCGAAGACGATCTGTTGCTGGTGCAGATCGGCTCCGGCTTCAAGACCAAGGGGCTGGACCGCACGCTAAAGGCTCTGGCGTCGCTTCCGCGCGCATTGAAAAAGCGTACGCGCCTGTTCGTGATTGGTCAGGACGATCCCAAGCCGTTCCAGCTACAGGCAAAGACCCTGGGCATCTCTGCTCATGTCGAGTACCTCAAGGGGCGTAGCGATGTTCCCCGCTTTCTGCTTGGCGCCGATCTGTTGATCCACCCGGCCTACAACGAGAACACGGGTACCGTGCTGCTTGAGGCGTTGGTAGCCGGGTTGCCGGTGCTGGTGACCGAAGTGTGCGGTTACGCTCATTACATTGCCGACGCCGACTGCGGGAGAGTGGTGCCGAGCCCGTTCGAACAGGACGATCTTGATCGCATGCTGGCCGAAATGCTGGCCGACGACGTAAAGCGCAGCATCTGGGCACGCAACGCGTTGGCCTACGCCGATAGCGCCGATCTGTACAGCATGCCAATGCGGGCGGCCGACGTGATCCTGGCGGAGCGCCCATGAAACTGATTCTTGCCGAGCCCTTCAAGTCGCTCTGGACTGATCGCGATGCCTTCGAGGCTGTCGAGCAGTTACAGGGGCAGGTCTACCGGCAGCTGGAAGGTCGGCGCACATTGCGCATCGAAGTCGATGGGCGCGGTTACTTCGTCAAGATCCATCGCGGCATCGGCTGGGGCGAGATCTTCAAGAACCTGAGCACTGCCAAGATGCCAGTGCTGGGCGCTGGGCAGGAGTGGCGGGCCATTCAGCGCTTGCATCAAGCAGGCGTGCCGACCATGACCGCCGTGGCTTATGGCGAGCGCGGCAGCAATCCTGCCACGCAGCATTCATTTATCATCACCGAGGAGCTGGCGCCGACGGTCAGCCTCGAAGACTACAGCGCCGATTGGCTGCAGAATCCGCCTGAGCCACCGCTCAAGCGCGCGCTGATCGCCGAAGTCGCGCATATGGCCGGCACCATGCACCGCGCCGGGGTCAATCATCGGGACTTCTATATCTGTCACTTCCTGCTGCACACCGACAAGCCAGTAATGGCCCAGAATTTCCGTTTATCGCTGATCGACCTGCACCGCGCCCAGACCCGCAGCGAAACGCCACGGCGCTGGCGCAACAAGGATCTGGCCGGGCTGTATTTTTCGGCACTGGGCATTGGCCTGACCCGTCGCGACAAACTGCGTTTTCTACAGACCTATCTCCAGCGTCCGCTGCGCGAGGCTCTGCGTGACGAGGCCCCGTTGCTGCGTTGGCTGGAAAGCAAGGCGGACAGGCTTCAAAGCCGTTATGAGCGCAAGTACGCGCCGGGTGCTCGATGAGTGGCTGGCGGGTCGTCGGCGACATTACGGCCGGCGCGGCACACGCGTTTGCCAGTCTGGATACGGTTTTTGCGCTTGAAGGCGAGCCGATTGCCCGCGACCCGCTGTCCGAGGTGATCCGCGTCGAGTACGAAGGCCTGCGTTATTACGTCAAACGTTACTGGGCGGCGGGCAAGAATCTACGCCGCTACCTGGGACGTCCGCGGGTCAAGGCTGAATGGCAAAACCTCAAACATTTCGAGCGCTGGGGCATACCTGTGGCGCCGCTGGTGGCCTGGGGTATGGAACGCCGCGCTGGTGCATTTGCGCGCGGCGCGCTGATTACTTTGGAAGTACCGGATACATCGGACATGGCGGCGCTGGCCAAGCGCAACGATCCGCGCCTAACCGACCGGGGCTGGGTCGAGCGCATCAGCCGGCAGGTGGCGTCTGCAACCCGTACCCTGCACGACCATCGCTTCGCCCATAACGACCTGAAATGGCGCAACCTGCTGGTCAACGGCGCTGGTGAGCTGTTCTTGATCGATTGTCCGTCCGGCGACTTTTGGCGAGGGCCGCTTCTGCACCGACGCATCGTCAAGGATCTGGCCTGCCTGGACAAAGTCGCCAAGTATCACCTGAGCCGCACTCAGCGGCTGCGTTTCTACCTGCAATACCAGCAACGCCCGCGTCTGGTACCGGCTGACCGCGCGTTGATCGACCAAGTGCTCAAGTACTTCGAGGGGCGTGAATGAGAGCCGAGCTGAACCCCGCCGAGGCCTATCTCGAGAAAGATTCCCGTGCGCCGGTCATCGAATCCTTGTTGGAACGTATTGCCAGTCGCCGGCAAAGCAAAGGCGCGCGTGCATGAATCTGCCGGAACTCGTACGAGCCGGGCGATCGCCGGCTTTACCCTTGAGCGTGACGCTACCCGCTGGCGAGCTGACGTTGCAGCGATGGCTGCGCGTATTGCCAGGGCAACGCTATGTTGCCCTGGCGCAATGGCAGGGCCGCGACGTGCTGGCCAAACTGTTGGTCGGTGGCAAGGCCGAGCGCCATTTCGAGCGCGAGCAGCATGGCGCACGGTTACTGGCCGAGCAGGGGATGACCACGCCCGCTCTGCTCGTCGAGGGGGTCGCGGCAGGTCAAGGCGGTTGGCTATTGTTCGACTACTTGGCTGGCGCGCAAAGCCTGGAGCAGGCGTGGCGCGAGGTGGAGCGGCAACCCATGCTGTCCGATGCGCAGCAGGACGTGCTGAGTGAGGCGCTCGGCGCCATCGCGCAGTTGCACGTCAGAGGCTTGTGGCAGAGCGACCTGCATCTGGACAATCTGTTGCGTCATGAGGGGCAGCTGTACCTCATCGATGGCGGCGGCGTGCAGGCGCAGACACCGGGCCAACCGCTCGATCGTGAAAAAGTGCTGGCGAACCTTGGTGTCTTCTTTGCCCAGCTGCCTGCCAGCCTCGAACCGCATATCGAAGAACTGCTCGTGCATTACCTCCTGGTCAACGGCGAGCATGCTCTTCCCTTGGAGGCGCTGTTGCAAGAAATTGCCAGCGTCAGGCGTTGGCGGCTGCGCGATTATCTCGGCAAGCTCGGGCGTGATTGTTCCTTGTTTAGCGTAAACCGCAGTGCCAGTCAGCTGCGTGTCGTACGCCGTGAGGATGAGCCGGCGCTGCGTGAGCTGCTGGCTGCGCCGGATATGGCTGTTGAGGCGGGACGGGCGCTGAAGCTGGGCGGTAGTTCGACCGTGGCATCGGTCGAGCAGTCTGGGCGGCAATTGGTAATCAAGCGCTACAACATCAAAGGATTGGCGCACTGGCTACGGCGTTGCTGGCGGCCGAGCCGCGCTTGGCACAGCTGGATAGAAGGCAATCGCCTGGCATTTCTCGGCATCGCCACGCCCCGGCCGCTGGCGATGTTGGAGTTGCGTTGGCTGGGCCTGCGCCGCCGCAGCTACCTGATTACCGAATACAGCGTGGGCGAGGATATAATCACCCGTTTCCAGCCGTATCTCTCCAGCTCACCGCCCGAGCTCGAGCTGGTGGCGCTGGATCAGCTGTTCGAAGCCATGCTGCGCGAGCGCATCAGCCATGGCGATATGAAAGGCACCAACCTGTTCTGGGAGCAGGGTCGCTGGGCGCTGATCGACCTGGACGCTGCGCAGCAACATAGTAGCGATACCAGCTTCGCCCGCGCCTATGCCAGGGACCGTGCGCGGTTTCTGCGCAACTGGCCGGCCGACTCGGCCTTATGTCGGTTACTGGATGCACGTTTACCGAAGGACAGCTTGAAGTCAGAAGCTTGAAGCTGGAAGAAAAGCCCTGCGGGGTTGAACTAGACATATTCGCTGTTGCTTCGAGCTTCCGGCTTCAAGCTTCAAGCTGCTTTTAAGAGGCTTCCAACCGTGGCATTGACGATTCTCGGCCTTTCCGGCGCCCTCAGTCATGATCCTTCCGCCGCTCTATACATCGACGGCAAACTGATCGCCGCCGTCGAAGAAGAGCGCTTCGTGCGCGACAAGCATGCCAAGAACCGCATGCCCTACGAGTCGGCCAAGTTCTGCCTGGAGCAGGCCGGGATCAAACCGAGCGACATCGATTTGGTGGCGATTCCGTTCGCGCCGATCAGCATCTTCGAGAAGGCCCGCTGGCACTATGCCAAGCGCTACTGGTACGCGCCGGACCGCGCGCTGGACGCCATTCTTATGGGCAACCGCCGCTACCACCGCTACAAGAAGCGCATCCAGTGGTGTCTGCAGCAGCTCGGCTTCGACCTGAAGAAGGTCAAGCTGCAGCCGGTCGAACATCACCTGGCTCACGCCTCTAGCGCCTACCACTGCTCCGGCTTCACCGAGAAGACCGCCATCCTCGGCATCGACGGCAAGGGCGAGTACGCCACCACCTTCTTCGGCTGGGGCGAGAACGGCAAGATCCACAAGATCAAGGAATTCTACGACCCGGATTCGCTGGGCGGCCTGTATGGTGCGGTCACCGAATACCTCGGCTTCGAGATGCTCGACGGCGAGTTCAAGGTCATGGGCATGGCGCCCTACGGCGATGCCGCCAAGTACGATTTCTCCCGCCTGGCGAAGTTCGAGAACGGCGAGCTGACCATCAATATCGACTACGCCAACGTCATCGGCTTCCGCCGCTACAAGGAAAAGGGCAAGGGCTACTACTTCTCGCCCAAGCTGATCGAGTGGCTGGGCCCCAAGCGTGAAGGCGATATCGCCGACGATCCCTACATCCACTACGCAGCCAGCATGCAGGCCCTGTTCGAAAAGCTGGCGCTGGAGATGATGGATTACTACCTGGGCGACATCATTCGCGAGACCGGCAAGATTGCCTTCGCCGGTGGCTGTGCGCTCAACGTGAAACTGAACCAGAAGATCATCGCGCGCCCGGAAGTTAAAGAGTTGTTTGTCCAGCCCGCTTCCGGTGATGCTGGCACGGCAGTTGGCGCGGCCGCCTACATCTCGCATCAGCGAGGCGTGCCGGTGGAAAAGATGGAGCATGTCTATCTCGGGCCTGCCTATTCCAACGAAGACATCATCGCCGCGTGCGCGCGTCATCCCAACAAGCCGGACTGGCAGCAAATCGACAACATGCCGCAGCGCATCGCGCAAATCATGGTCGAAGGCAATCCGGTTGCGTGGTTTCAGGGCCGGATGGAATTCGGCCCGCGCGCGCTTGGCGGGCGTTCCATTATCGGCTGCCCGAGCGTGCCCGGCGTCGCCAACAGGATCAACGAACAGATCAAATTCCGTGAGCGCTGGAGACCCTTCTGCCCGTCGATGCTCGACACCGTCGCGCCGCAAATGCTCAAAGTCGACCACCCGAGCCCGTTCATGACCTTCACCTTCGAGGTCAATGAAGGCTGGAAGGAGCGCGTCGGTGAAGTCGTGCATGAAGACGGTACTTCCCGTGCGCAAGTACTCAAGCGTGAATACAACCCACGCTACTACGACATGATGCTGGAGCTGGAAAAGTTGACCGGCAACGGCGTTTCGCTGAACACGTCGCTCAACCGTCGTGGCGAGCCGATGATCTGCTCGCCGACCGATGCGTTGAATATGTTTTATGGCTCGGATTTGCAGTATTTGATTATGGAAGATGTTCTCGTCATGAAGGAAGGCAAGGATGGGGATGAAGAGGTCTGAGGCGCCGCGCGTCCTACAGCTTTGCCACGGTTATGATGGCCCTTTTCTTGATTGCGCACGTCAGTACGCCGCCTTGTTTACCGGAACGCCCTTCCAGGTAACCACGATATTTCTGACCGGTGTGCCGGATGAGCGGGTGGCAGCCGCCTGTGCCTCTGATGAAGTGCTGTTTTTCGGCTACAGCTCCAAGGATGTGGCTGGGCTCAAGCTGGGCGCCATGCGTCGATTGCGGAAAATCATCCGTGGGCGCGACTTTCGCGTGTGTGTCGCCCATCGCTTCAAACCGACCTACATTGCATGTATGGCGACCAGACTTCCGGTCATCGGCGTAAACCACGCTTTCGGCGTGTATCAGCGCTTTTCCAGGCGGTTTTTTGCCAATTTCTTTCGCAAGCGGTTGCTATTGCTCGGGGTATCGAACGCCGTGCGCGACGATATCCGGATATCCTTGCCAGGCTGGCCTGCCGAGCAGATCGAGACACTCTACAATCGTATCGATATCAAAGCTGTGCAGGCTGAACTACTCCCGCGAGAGGAAGCTCGTGCGGGCCTTGGACTGCCATCGAATGCTTGGGTGGTTGGCAATGCAGGCCGACTGCATCCAGACAAGGATCAGGCTACGCTCATCCGCGGCTTCGCCCGGGCGCTGTCTCAGCTTCCGGCTGAGAGTTTGCTGGCCATCATGGGCGCTGGTCGGCTGGAAGTGGCTTTGAAGTCGCTGGTATTCGAGTTAGGAGTCGTTGATCGGGTGCGCTTTCTTGGGCAGGTGGAGAACGGTCGTCGCTATTTCAAGGCGTTCGATGTTTTCGCTTTGACATCTGATCATGAGCCTTTTGGCATGGTGCTGCTGGAGGCGATGGCGGCCGGCGTGCCGGTGGTCGGTAGCGACTGTGGAGGAGCGCCGGAAGTTATCGGCGATTGCGGGATGGCATTCTCACTAAGTGATGAAAAACAGCTGGCCGTATGTCTGCTGGAAATGGCGGGGCGTGGGGAGGAAGAGCTGGCAGCTCAGCGGCAACGCATGCAGTTTAGATTGGTACAAATGTTTTCGGATGCGGTTATTCGCGCCCATTTCTGGGACAAGCGATGGATCGACTAGAGAGGAAGCCATGAACGCAGATGGAACTAGTCAGTCCAGCGAAGTAAGGCAGAGGTCTGCAGGCGATTTTACCGGTTTTAAGGTAGCCATCATTCCTTTCCCTGCCTTGGGTGATATCACGATCTACCTTCGTTTAGGTTGGTTATTTTACCGTGCTGGCGCGCAGGTGACCCTCTACAGCAATGCCTTTTATTCTGCCCGGGAGTATTTCCCTTGGCTGATGATCCTACCTGAGCATGATGATGACCTAGTTGGGTTGGCGGAGCGCTTTGAGCTGGTTATCGCTTGCTTTGAAAGCTATTACTACAAGAGAGAGTGGTCGCCGATCTATGCGGAGCTAGACAATGTCGCCTTTGTCACCGCCAAGAAAATCTCCCGTGATTCCGGGTTGGATGGGCGCGGTGTGGTTATCGGAGCAGAGCATTTTTACGGTGCCAGCAGGGCGTTTTGCCTTGACTCCGATGCGGGAAGAAGCATGGTTGAATGGGTCGATAGCTACGCTAAAGAAGTGTTTGCCATAGACGCCTATCCGATGCCCGGTTTGTTCGGGCCACCACTGAGTCGTGATTGTGGGCTGGTGCTTATTTTTCCGACCACACCTCAGCCGAAAAAGAACTATTGGCTAGTTGGTTTCCGTTGGTTGGCAAATGCGTTGCGAAGGAAAGGCTGGCGTGTTGAGTTCGTGTGTATGCCGAACGAGCATGAAAAAATTCGTGAGGCGTTATCTGATTATGACGTTAAAAGTTTTCCCGATATCAAGCAGCTAATTGATCATGTCGCCATGGCGTCGGTTGTGATCAGCAATGACTCGGGTGGCGGACATTTGGCTTCTTTGATGGGATTACCCACTTTTACCATTAGTCGCCGTCATAAATGTTTTGCCTGGCGTCCTGGCTTTAATCAGAGCAATACGGTTGTGTATCCATGGTTTCGCTTCAAGTGGCTAGGTGGGAAGTATATTTGGCGTCCCTTCGTGCCGATCTGGCATATTGCCAGGAAAATCGGCGAGCGAGGGTAGAAAGAGAGCGCATTAGCTCAGTCGCTCTGGGTGGTTGATGCAGAATGAATAGAAAAAAGCCGTCACGATAGCGACCAGATAGGTTCCGCTGGGATAAATGATGTAGGACTCAAAAAGGTTTACCACTAACCAGAATATGAAAAAGGCCCAAGCAAAAAGAAATACGTCCAGTGGCATGGCGTGACGTTGGTAGCTTCTGACGCACGCGCGCCCAAGTAAGGCTGTTAATACGACAATGAATGCGGCACCAATCAGGCCGACCTCCACCAATACCTGCAGATATGAGTTATGTAGGTGATTAAACTTTTTCTTGAAGTCGTGGCTGAAAAGATCGGATTGACGTATTAGTGGTCTTGAGCCTCGCCCACCCCAGCCCATAAAAGGTCTTTCCATAATCCAGTCTGTCGCTGCTGCCCAGGATGCCACCCTGACTTCAATACTTGATAGTTTGCGATCCTCATGAGAGGCGGCTGATCGCAGGCTTTCCCATGTAACCTTCTCTGCGGAAAGTCGCTCGCTAACCAAGTTGGGAGCGTCGAGGCCTATGGCCAGTAGGCCGAGTAGAAGTATACCGGCGATGCTGGTGAATACGGATTTGCGTAGCGACAGTCGAGGCTTTTCTCTGAGGCTATACGCCAGGATCAAAATGCCGGGAAACAACAGTAACGCAACGCTCAGGCCCAGCCAGACCGCCCGTGTTTGTGAAACGAACACTCCCCACAGGGAAAACAGCAAGGCAGCAATCCAGAGCAGGCTGCTGGCGCATGCCAATGCCCGGGGAGTGCCTTTTATCCAAGCAAGAAAACGAGGTGTAAACAAGCCGAAGGCTAGAGCGCATGTGGCAAAAACAACCCCGGTGTGCTGGGCATTGTGAATGCCGAAATCGACCCGCTGGCCATCCCATGCTCGAATCCATTCGGCTTGATCAAAACTGATGGTCAGGTAAGCCAGCAAGCCGCCGAAGGCTATGGCAAGGAGCCGCCAGGCGTTTAAAAGGCGGCTGCGAGAGATGGTATAGGCGATGGCGATAAAGTAGAGCACCCTGAGAAAGCGCCGGTCGCTGGTAGTGTTGGGGAAATAGTCGGGAAGGGTCATTCTGTGCCAAATGATGGAGCAAACCAGGTACAAAAAAAACACTATGCCCAGCCGGATCAATGGGTCTTTTCGCAAGTCGCTATTTGCTGGTGAAAGTACGGTAGGTAAAAACAGCAGGATTAGTAAAATACAGGCAATGTCGAATAGTCGCGGCACTGGCAGCCAGAAAAAAGCGAACACAAGACAGGTGAGCGTCAGAGCTATATACAAGGTTCTTGGTTTATTCATTAGTACTGATCTTTTCACAGTGCGGGGCGGGTGTCGGCGGTGAATAACAGGCGAGCTTCCGGGTTTGCGAGCGCCCAGTCGCTGTCGTAGCGCAATAAGTGCTGGTAATTTCTGTTGCGCAAGCGGCGTGATAATGGCCGGCCGAGACAGCGCATATCTGATATATCTATTAGCCCAAAATTGTTGCTGGGGGTCAGTACTATGTTGCCCATATGCAACGACCGAAAATACACTCCGGAGGCGTGCAGTTGGGTAATAAATTCAGCAAGGCGGATAAACAGTTTCTGCTGATCCAGGGTGCCATCCTTTTGCAGCAAGTGGCGCAGCGTTTCACCCGCCAGAGGCTGGTAATGCACTACTGAGCGATAGGGTGCGCTCATTCGGTATAGCCGGATAACTTTTGGGCAAGGGATGCCAAGAAGCTGCAAGGCAGCAGCGTTGTCGGCGAAGCGCCTGGCCGGAGAATAGAATGCAGTCTTGGAAAGCCAGCTCTTGCGTCGAAATAGCTTGAGAAAGGTACCATCCGCCAAGCGCAGGACCTTATCGCCATGCCCGTCCCTTTCGAGCACCTGAGCATCGTTACGCCAGGCGGCGAAGTCCTCCCTGCTGAGTATTTGCACCGCCACATTCCTGAAGCAAAACGCTAGTTTAGCGTAACTGTGCTGATGTTTCATGTGTCGCGGACATGCCTGTCTGCGATCAGGTGGGCTGTGTTAGACTTTCGCCCTGATTCCATTTCGTGAAGAGCTTATGTCGGACTCTCAGGAAGAAAGCTTTGCCCGCTCAAGTACACGTATTTATATGCGGCTGCTTGGTTATGTAAAACCTTATTGGATGCCATTTGCGGTCAGTATTGCCGGTTTTATAATATTCGCCTCTAGTCAGCCGGCGTTGGCCTGGATGTTAAAGTTTTTTGTTGACGGATTGAATCAGGGTGGTTCGGCACTGTTTTTCGGCGTGCCGCTAATCTGGGGCTTTCCATTGTTTATTATTCTGGTTGCCATGTACCAGGGGGTCGGCTCCTTTCTCGGTAATTATTATATTGCCAAAGTGTCGCTGGGTGTGGTTCATGATTTGCGTACCGCCTTGTTTGATAATTTGCTGATCCTGCCCAACCGTTATTTTGATAATAACAACTCCGGTCATCTGGTATCCAGAGTGACTTTCAACGTGACCATGGTGACCGGTGCGGCTACCGATGCAATCAAAGTAGTATTTCGTGAAGGCATGACGGTAATCTTCTTGTTTGCCTATCTGCTATGGATGAACTGGAAATTGACCATGGTGCTGATGGCGGTGTTGCCGGTGATTGGGCTGATGGTTAATAGCACCAGCAAGAAGTTTCGCAAGCAGAGTAAGAAGATTCAAACGGCTATGGGAGATGTAACCCATGTGACTTCAGAAACCATCACCGGTTATCGGGTGGTACGCAGTTTTGGTGGTGAGGCATATGAAAGTGAGCGCTTCCACCGAGCCAGTGAGAGCAACCGCCAGCGTGGGCTGAAAATGGTGCGTACCGGCGCGGTATTCACGCCTATGTTACAACTGGTGGCCTATGGCGCTATGGCTGGAGTGATGTTCCTGGTGTTGTTTCTGCGTGGCGAGGCCACCGCTGGTGATCTGGTTTCTTACATCACTGCGGCCGGTTTGCTGCCTAAACCAATCCGCCAGTTATCAGAAGTTAGTGCCAATATTCAAAAAGGTATTGCGGCTGCTGAAAGTATCTTTGATCAGCTAGATGAAGAGCCAGAACAGGATACTGGCAGTATTGAACGTGAGCAGGTGAGTGGCCGTGTCGAGGTGAAAAATCTCTCGTTCCGGTATCCAGGCACGACTAAGACAGTGTTACAGCAGATCAGTTTTACTGTTGAGCCGGGGCAGATGGTAGCTCTGGTTGGCCGTTCCGGTAGTGGCAAGTCAACCTTGGTCAATTTAATCCCTCGCTTTTACCTTCAGGATCAAGGCGAGATACTAATTGATGGCACAGCGACCGAGAAGTATCGACTGCGTAATTTGCGCCGACATATTGCGCTAGTAACCCAGCAAGTGACGCTTTTCAACGATACAGTGGCCAACAATATTGCTTACGGTGATTTGGCCGGTGCGCCGCGTAAGGCCATTATTGATGCGGCTGAGGCGGCTTATGCGCAGGAATTTATTGAGCAGTTGCCGCAGGGCTTCGATACGCTAGTCGGCGAGAATGGCGTGTTGCTTTCTGGCGGTCAGCGCCAGCGTCTGGTGATTGCCCGTGCGCTGTTAAAAGATGCACCGGTGCTAATTCTGGACGAGGCGACCTCAGCGCTGGATACCGAATCAGAGCGTCACATACAAAGCGCGCTGGATCATGCGATGGCGGGGCGCACTACACTTGTTATCGCGCATCGCCTGAGTACTATTGAAAAAGCTGATCTGATTTTGGTTATGGATCAAGGGCGCATCGTTGAGCGCGGCACGCACGGCGAGCTGCTCGCAGCCAACGGTGCTTACGCCAGGCTGCATGCCACGCAGTTCCAAGATATTAGTGGCGGGGCGCATTCCTGAGGCGCTCGTCAAGTGCCTTTCTCTGCCGAACCTAGGGGCGGCGGACCGCCCTGACGCTGCAGGCCCCACATGTTAATATCGCCGCCGCTTTTTCTTCTTCATCGGAGCCCACATGAAGCTATCCATGCCCCGATTCGACCAAGCCGCTATCCTGGTGGTTGGCGATGTCATGCTCGATCGTTACTGGCATGGCGGCACCTCTCGGATATCGCCGGAAGCGCCGGTGCCGGTGGTCAGGGTCGATCAGGTGGAGGATAGGCCGGGCGGTGCGGCTAACGTCGCTCTGAACATCGCCGCGCTGGGTGCACCCGCGGTGTTGGTCGGGGTTACCGGTGTCGACGAGGCGCGGCAGAGTTTGATCGATAGCCTGTCGGCGGCCGGTGTCGAGGCGCATTTCCAGTCGATCGAACATCAGCCGACGATCATCAAGCTACGAGTGATGAGCCGGCATCAGCAGTTGCTGCGCATGGATTTCGAGGAGCCCTTCGATATCGATCCGGCGGCGTTACTGAAAGACGTCGAGCAGCTACTGAGCGGTGTCAAAGTATTGATTCTGTCCGATTACGGCAAGGGCGCGCTGCGCAATCATCAGGCCTTGATCCAGGCGGCAAAAGCACGCGGCATTCCCGTGCTGGCCGATCCCAAGGGCAAGGATTTCGAGATCTATCGTGGCGCCTCGGTGATCACGCCGAATCTCGGCGAATTCGAAGCCATAGTCGGTCATTGCGCCGACGAGGCCGAGCTGGTCGCCAAGGGCGCCGAGCTGATGCACAGCTTGGAGCTTGGGGCGCTGCTGGTAACGCGCGGCGAGCACGGAATGACCTTGCTACGTCCAGAGCATTCTCCGTTGCATTTGCCGGCGCGCGCACGCGAGGTGTTCGATGTCACCGGCGCTGGCGATACCGTGATTTCGACCCTGGCGGCGGCCATCGCCGCAGGCGAGGAGCTGCCGCAGGCCGTTGCTCTGGCCAATCTGGCCGCCGGCATCGTAGTTGGCAAGCTGGGCACCGCCTGCATCAGCGCGCCTGAATTGCGCCGCGCAGTGCAACGCGAAGAGGGTTCCGAGCGCGGCGTGATGACACTCGAACAGCTTCTTACCGCCATTGAGGACGCCCGCGCCGATGGCGAGAGGATCGTCTTTACCAATGGATGTTTCGACATTCTGCACGCCGGTCACGTGACCTATCTTGAGCAGGCTCGTGCTCAGGGTGATCGTCTAATCGTTGCGGTCAATGATGATGGATCGGTGAGCCGTTTGAAGGGGCCGGGCCGGCCGATCAACTCTGTGGATCGGCGCATGGCTGTGCTGGCGGGCCTCGGCGCGGTGGATTGGGTTGTCTGCTTTGCCGAAAATACACCGGAAAACCTGCTGGCGCAGGTCAAACCGGATGTACTCGTCAAAGGTGGCGACTACGGCGTCGATCAGGTAGTTGGCGCCGACCTAGTCACCGCATATGGCGGCGTCGTCAAGGTGCTGGGATTAGTTGAGAACAGTTCCACCACCGCGATAGTCGAGAAAATCCGTAGTCGCTGATTTTGGCTCCGCGCCTGGCCCAGGACGGTCAGGCGCATCATGTATACGTTTACCGAGATGCAACCACGGTAGTCGTACCGATCCAGTCCCGCCAGCGTATCCGTTCGTCTCTGACGACCCATTCATCTTGGGCAGCAAAACTCTCCGACAACCATAGGCCGCGTGTGCTAGCGGGCACCGGTTGGCCTTTACGCAGGGTCAGCAACGCTGCCGTTGGTCGTCCTTGCTGTAGCGGAATCAAATAAAGGTCGGGACGACTTCGATCCAACTGCGCAACCAGCTTACCGTCATCGAGGCGTTCATCGACGTGGAACAGGCTCAGTTCCCGCGTCTCTTTCGGTAGTTCCAGGCGCATGTCGTAGACCAGCTGCAACGATGCGGTCGGCAGGTGTACATAAGCCCGCGGCCGCTCCATCAGGGTCATCTGGCCGCATTGCACTGGCTTGGCCGATCCGGACAACGAGGTCAGATTGAAATGCACCGCCTCGCGATAGCGCAGGCTGTCCTGGTAGGGCGCGGGTAGCCATATGTCGCCGAAACGCCCAGCGAGCCAGCCTTCCGGTGTTTCCAGAAGACATTCTTCGGCTACTTCCTGGATTGCGGTGAGCAGCGGCAGGCTGAGTTCGTGCGCCGGCACATAACCGGAAATAAGTTTGAGAACAACATCGCCGCGGTCCAGCCTTTGTTGTCTCACCAGCACCCAGTATTCCTGGCCCTGCCAGCAGAGAGTCAGGCGTACCGAAACGCCGAGGTTTGCCAGTTCGATGCTGAAGCGGGCCGGGTCGTCGACTTCGGCTGGCCGGCGGCGCTCAAGCATTTCGCTGAAGTTCAGCGGCCGGCCGAGGCTCTGGTAACGCAGCCCTTCCGGGCTGGCATCGACGAGTACCGGCAGGGTCTTGAATACGGTGGGGTTCTTGCGGATCAGCACGCGCGGCATTCGGCTCCTCCTTGCGTCGGGGTCGGCCGTAGGGCCGTCGTTATTGTTGTTGGGATAAAACGGCTGCAGCGGTATGCACGTTTTCTGACAAGTGCTGCGGGTTAATGGTGCCAATAATGGCTGCGGCCACGCCCGGATGCGCGAAGAGTAGTTCGAAGCTGAGCCTGACCGGATCCTCGCCTGCTTTCAGGCAGGCATGGCCGCTAGCAAGGGCTTTTTTAACCAGGACGCCTTTGCTGTGGGTATGAGCATAGTCGAGCACCGGCCTTTCGCTTTGCTCGTTGAGGTTATAGGTCACCATCGCGCAATCACCCTGTTCGAGCGCGAGCAAGCCTCCCTCTACCGTCTTGCCGGATAGCCCATAGCCGAGAATCTTGCCTTCGCGCTTGAGCTCGGCGAGGGTCTGGTAAACACCGCTGTGCTGGAGAATGTCGAGGTCATGTCCGTCCGAGTGCACCAGAACCAGATCGATGCGGTCGGTCTGCAGTCGCTTGAGGCTGCGCTCGACTGAGAGGCGGGTATGCATAGGCGAAAAATCGAAGTGCGACTGGCCGTCGATGAACTCTTCGCCGACCTTGCTGACGATCACCCAATGGTCGCGCTGGCCGTGCAAGAGAGGCCCCAGTCGCTGCTCGCTGACACCGTAAGCTGGCGCAGTGTCGATCAGATTGATGCCCAGGTCTTGCGCCAGCCCAAGCAACTGACGTGCTTGCGCGTCATCGGGGATGCTGAAGCCGTTGGGGTATTTCACACCTTGGTCGCGCCCCAACTTGACGGTACCAAGACCCAGCGGTGAAACCATCAAGCCGGTGCTGCCGAGCGGGCGGTGCAGGTCATGCAG
The DNA here is from genome assembly GCF_024448715.1 of Stutzerimonas stutzeri. Taxonomy (GTDB): domain Bacteria; phylum Pseudomonadota; class Gammaproteobacteria; order Pseudomonadales; family Pseudomonadaceae; genus Stutzerimonas; species Stutzerimonas stutzeri_AR. The sequence goes on along the minus strand of NZ_JAMOHZ010000002.1, from coordinate 358,625 downwards.
TGTGGCCGTCATGGCAGTAGCCCTTCCCAGAAAGGGCCAGTTACGGCGGGACGTGGCAGCTCTGGAAGAGGCGGCTGCTGCTGCGGACGGATGCCGTCTCGAGTCAGTGCGTTTTCGACGCGGTCAGCGAAATCCGGCGACAGCGCTAGCTTGGTCGGCCAGCCGACCAGCAGTCGACTCTGCTCGGCTAGAAAGGCATTGTCTGGCCGTGCCTGCGCTGACTGGGCCGGCTCGGCTCGATCGATACGCAGCGTGGCCCATTGCGCGTCGGACAGGTCGATCCAGGGTACGAGTTCGCCAAGCTCTTTCTTCGCCGCGGCGATCTGCGCCGCTTCGTCGCGCGCAACGCCGCTGGCCTCGGCCAGGTCGCCACCCAAGTACCAAATCCATTCGCCGTCGGCTGCCGGATGGCTGGTGACGGTGATCCGCGGCTTCGAGCCTCCGCCCAGGCAATGTGCATACAGTGGCTTCAGCGTGGCGGCCTTGACGATCACCATATGCAGCGGGCGCTTCTGCATCGCCGGCTGCGCGAGGCCGAGCCCGCTCAGCAATTCGGCATTGCCAGCGCCTGCGGTAAAAATAATGCGCTGCGCTCGCACGGCGCGGCCGTCGACAATCAGCCCCACCAACTCACCGCTTTCTTGCAGTGGCTCGATTTTGTCGGCTGCCAATAGGCCGGTATCAGCAAGTTCCACCAAACGATGAATCAGACTGGGCACGTCCAGCACCAATTCACTGAGCCGATAGACCTTGCCCTTGAAATGCGGGTCCTGCAACGCGGGCGGCAACTCGCTGCCCTTGACCTGGCCAACCCGCGAGCGCACCGCCTTACTGGCGAAAAAGCTGGTGAGGTTGCCAGTCAGGGTGCCGGGCGACCATAGATAATGCGCATCAGATAGCAACCGCACGCCGGTTAGATCCAACTCGCCGCTGCCGGCCAGCGCTTCACGCCAGCGCCGTGGCATGTCGGCGATGGCCTCGGAGGCGCCAGTCAGCGCGCCGCTCAAGGCGTACTTTGTCCCGCCATGAATGATCCCCTGCGATTTCACACTCTGTCCGCCGCCGAGTACGCCCTTGTCAATCAGCAGCGTTGAATAGCCTAGCCGGCGCAGGCGCGCATTCAGCCAAAGGCCGGCGACGCCACCGCCTACGATCAGGACATCGGTGCTGAGGGATTCGGACATGGGCATATCTCGCCTGTAAAGCTGTGAATACGGGCCGGGAGTATAACCGTACGGAGGGAGCCATAAGCGCCAAGTACAAGCGGAGCGCGTAACTGGAATGCCGTCTGGGTAGATGCTTCTGGTGGGCTGAAGCCCACCCTGCAGTAGCAATCCAGTGTCGACGGGTAGGGTGGGCTTCAGCCCACCATCATTGCCCGAGCGCCAACGATCACGAGCGGGCACGGCGCTCGTCCAGCCTCCGCCGAGTTTCGCGTAAACTCCCCTCCATGAATCGCACCCTCTATACCTTGCTGTTCCATCTCGCCTTGCCCCTCGTTCTGGTGCGGCTGCTTTGGCGCTCCCGCCGAGCTCCTGCCTATTCGAAGCGGGTTGGTGAACGTTTTGCCGTCGGATTTCCAATATTCGAGCCGGGCGGTATCTGGGTTCACGCCGTGTCGGTGGGGGAGAGCATTGCCGCAGCGCCGATGATTCGCGAGCTGAAGGTGCGTTATCCGCAGCTGCCGATCACCGTCACCTGCATGACGCCGACCGGTTCGGAGCGGATCAAGGCGCTATTTGGCGACTCGGTGCAGCACTGCTATCTGCCGTATGACCTGCCTTGGGCGGCGTCTCGTTTCCTGCAGCGGCTACAGCCTAAACTCGCCGTGGTGATGGAAACCGAGCTATGGCCCAACCATATTCATCAGTGCGCGCGCCGCGGCATTCCCGTGGCGCTGGCCAATGCGCGATTGTCCGAGCGCTCGGCACGGGGCTATGCGCGATTCGCTTGGCTGACCGCGCCGATGCTCGCGGAGCTCAGTTTGATTGCTGCGCAGACCGACGCCGAGGCTACGCGCTTTCGGCAGCTGGGCGCGCGTGAAGACTGCGTAACGGTGACCGGCTCGATCAAGTTCGACCTCAGCGTCGACCCGACGCTACCCGAGCGGGCCGCGCAGCTCCGCCAGCGCTGGGGTGCGGCAACGCGGCCAATATGGATCAGCGCCAGCACCCACACTGGTGAAGACGAAATTTTGTTGGCTGCGCATCGACAATTGCTCGTCGAACACCCCGACGCCCTACTGATCCTGGTGCCGCGCCATCCTGAGCGATTTGGCTCGGTGTTTGAGCTATGCCGTAAACAGGGCTTCACTACGGTTCGTCGCTCATTCGATGAGGCGCCTCAGGCCGGAACTCAAATGCTGCTCGGCGACACCATGGGCGAGCTGCTGTTTCTGTTCGCGCTGGCGGATGTCGCCTTTGTCGGCGGCAGCCTGGTCCCGACCGGCGGGCACAACCTGCTCGAGCCTGCCGCCTTGGGCAAGCCGGTATTGACGGGGCCGCACCTGTTCAACTTTCTCGACATCGCCGCACAACTGCGAGAAGCCGGTGCGCTTGGCGAAATCACCAGCGCCCCCGAACTGGCGGCTGAGATCACAGCGCTCTGGTGCGATCCGGAGCGAGCCGAGCGGGCGCGGGTTGCGGGGTACGGCGTGTTGAAAAATAATCAGGGCGCGCTGGAGCGGCTGCTGGCGGGGCTGGGGCGATTGTTGGATTAGCTGCGAGAGTTTGGGCGGGTCAAGTCCGCCGCTGACACGTTCTGCTACTAAAGCCCCAGCTTGATTTCCTGACAGCCGGGGGAGTTCCACGACCTGACGGCTTTCATCGAGCCATGCCGCCTGGACTTCCTTCTACTCGACGCGCACCGGCTGGCCGAAATTTTCCGACAGGTCCGGTGGGAGGAAATCGCTGTCTGGGTCGTAATCCGACTTGAGGTAGCGCTGCAGGTTCTCCAGATCGCCCGGGTTGAGCGTGCCTGCGGCCTGTTTCAGGCGCAGGTTGTCGAGAATGTAGTCGTAGCGGGCGTTGTTGTAGTCGCGTACTGCCGCGAACAGACGGCGCTGGGCGTCGAGCACATCGACGATATTGCGCGTCCCCACCTGATAGCCGATGTCGGTGGCTTCCAGCGCGCTCTGGCTGGAGACGATTGACTGCCGCCGTGCCTGGACCTGCTCCACGTCGGTGTTCACCGCACGGTGCAGGTTGCGGGTGGACTCGACCACCTGACGGCGCAGGCTTTCGCGCTGCTGTTCGGTCTGTGTCAGCTGGTAAAAGGCTTCACGACCCTGCGAGCTCGTCAGCCCGCCGCTATACAACGGGATATTCAATTGCAGTCCAATGCTGCGCTGCTCGACGTCACCGGTGTAGCGGGGGATGCCGGTAACGGCTTCGCTGCCCGTGTTGGTAAAGCCCAGGCTGTCATTGTCGCCCTTGCTGTAGCGCGCCACGGCATCGAGCGTCGGCGCATGGCCGGCGCGGCGCTGGCGGAGGGTTTCCTCGGCGGCGTTCACTGCCTGGTTGCTGGCCAACAGGTCGAGGTTCTGCTGGGTGGCAGTATTGACCCAGGCGCTGGCGTCGTTGGGGGCCGGTGGCAGCACCGGCAGGCTGTGCTCGATGCCTTCCAGTGCCAGGTATTCGCGGTTGGTCAAGGTGAATAGCGCTTGGAAAGCATCGTCTACCTGGCGTTGGGCAAGCAGGCGATTGGCGCGCGCGGTGTCGAATCCGGCCTGCGCCTCGAGCACGTCGGTGCGGTCCGATAGGCCCACTTCGAAGCGCTCATCAGCCTGATCGAGTTGGCGCTGGAAGGCCGATTGCTCGGCCTTGGCGGCGGCGAGGTTATCCTGCGCGCGTAGCACGGCGAAATAAGCTTGAGCGCTCAGGCGAATCAGGTCCTGCTCGGCGATCGAGTATTCCAGTGCCGCCTGTTCGCTGATGGCTTCGGCCGCCTGCAACTGGAACCAGCGCTCGGCGCGGAAGATCGGCTGGCTCAGGGTCGCTTGATAGACGGTGCCGCTGCGCGACAGCGAGCGCGAGCCGGCATTGGTGTCGACATCGGTGCGGGTGTTGCTCAGTTCCGCGCCGCCACTGAGGTTCGGTAGCAGGCCGGCCCGCGCCTGCGGCACGACTTCCTGTATCGCCTTGAACTGCGCACGTGCCGCGGCGAGATCGGCGTTGTTCTCAACCGCCTGCCGGTAGACGCTGACCAGATCGGTACGGGCCGAAAGCGGAGGGGTTGTCTCGGCCCAGCTCAACCCGGAGGAGGCGGCTGTTACGGCGAGTGCCAACGTGAGTCTGCGCAGCATGTGCGTCTTTCCCTGAAGCGAAGTGATGGGCAAGGCTATGCGCCGCCATGCGACCGGTCAAGCGGCTTGGCGGCGCTGTCGAGGTGCTTGACGCAGGCGTTCGAACAGACGGGGCGAGACGTATCAAATGTGACCCGGCGGTCGCGTCACTCTAGGTCGACGTGGCTTTCCCTCGAACTCTTGATTAGACTCGCTCCCGTTCTTGTCGGGGTGCCTTGAAGCGAAGGCTGAGATCGGAAAGTTCCGGATCCCGTTGAACCTGATCAGGTTAAGGCCTGCGTAGGGAACAAGATGTGCTCGCCAGTCCTCCGGCAAGCTCTCTCGGCGCCAGTTCCGGCGCACCCGATGCCCTTCACCCGCCGTGTTTTTCAGGTTCGCTCCGACAACTATCGAGGAGCCAGTCTGATGCGTGTAGAACAACAAAACCTGAGTGAATCGGCCCAGGTCGACCAGCAGTCGATCCAGCCTTTTCCGCGTTCCCAGAAAATTTATGTGCAGGGCTCGCGCCCGGACATTCGCGTGCCGATGCGTGAAATCAGTCTTGATGTCACCCCTACCGATTTTGGTGGTGAGATCAACGCGCCGGTGCTGGTTTATGACACCTCCGGTCCCTACACGGACCCGACCGTGACCATCGATGTACGCAAGGGCCTGAACGATGTGCGTTCGGCCTGGATCGACGACCGCGGCGACACCGAAATGCTCGATGGGCTGACCTCGCAATTCGGTCAGCAGCGCCTGGCCGATGCCGAGCTAACCAAGATGCGCTTCGCCCACGTGCGCAACCCGCGCCGCGCCAAGCCGGGCAAGAACGTCAGTCAGATGCATTACGCGCGTCAGGGCATCATCACGCCCGAGATGGAATACATCGCCATCCGCGAAAACATGAAATTGCAGGAGGCACGCGCCGCCGGCCTGCTCACTGAACAGCATGCAGGGCAGAGTTTCGGCGCCTCGATTCCAAAGGAAATCACCGCCGAATTCGTCCGCGACGAAGTCGCCCGCGGTCGCGCCATCATTCCCGCTAACATCAACCACACCGAGCTGGAGCCGATGATCATCGGCCGCAACTTCCTGGTGAAGATCAACGGCAACATCGGCAACTCGGCGCTGGGTTCCTCCATCGAGGAAGAGGTCGCCAAGCTGACCTGGGGCATTCGCTGGGGCTCGGACACGGTAATGGACCTGTCCACCGGCAAGCACATCCACGAAACCCGCGAGTGGATCATCCGCAACTCGCCGGTGCCGATCGGCACAGTGCCGATCTACCAGGCGTTGGAGAAGGTCAATGGAGTGGCCGAAGACCTGACCTGGGAGCTGTTCCGCGACACTCTGATCGAGCAGGCCGAGCAGGGCGTGGACTACTTCACCATCCATGCTGGCGTGTTGCTGCGTTACGTGCCGCTGACTGCCAAGCGCGTCACCGGCATCGTCAGCCGCGGCGGCTCGATCATGGCCAAGTGGTGTCTGGCGCATCACAAGGAGAACTTCCTTTACACCCACTTCGATGAAATCTGCGAAATCATGAAGGCCTACGACGTCAGCTTCTCGCTGGGCGACGGCCTGCGTCCGGGCTCGATCGCCGATGCCAACGACGCTGCACAGTTCGGTGAGCTGGAAACCCTCGGCGAGCTGACCAAGATCGCCTGGAAGCACGACGTGCAATGCATGATCGAAGGCCCCGGTCACGTGCCGATGCAGCTGATCAAGGAAAACATGGACAAGCAGCTGGAGTGCTGCGACGAGGCGCCGTTCTACACCCTTGGCCCGCTGACCACCGACATCGCGCCCGGCTACGATCACATCACCAGCGGCATCGGCGCGGCGATGATCGGCTGGTTCGGTTGCGCCATGCTTTGCTACGTCACGCCCAAGGAACACCTCGGCCTGCCGAACAAGGACGACGTCAAGACCGGAATCATCACCTACAAGATCGCCGCTCACGCGGCCGACCTCGCCAAGGGCCATCCGGGCGCGCAGATCCGCGACAACGCCTTGTCCAAGGCGCGCTTCGAGTTCCGCTGGGAAGACCAGTTCAACCTGGGCTTGGATCCGGACACCGCGCGCAGCTACCACGACGAAACCCTGCCGAAGGACTCGGCCAAGGTCGCGCATTTCTGCTCCATGTGCGGACCGAAATTCTGCTCGATGAAGATCACTCAGGAAGTCCGTGAGTACGCTGCGCAGAACGGCCTAACCGACGAGCAGAAGGCGATTGAGGCTGGCTTTGCAGAGCAGTCATCGCGCTTCAAGGACGAAGGGTCGGTGATCTACAAGCAGGTTTAATGGACGTAACAACGCGCTGAAGGTTGGAGTTCGGACGGAAGCGCAGGGTGCGCTGTGCGTGCCTTGCGAACTGCCTCCAACCTGCATGCCGTAGGAACGAGCTTGCTCGCGAACAGCTTGAAGGCTCCGCGCAATCAGGCTTTGCGAGCAAGCTCGCTCCTACGCGGCAATGATTTTTATCGCTTGCCTGGCTGGGTGAACTACCCGCCGGGCCACCCAACGATTTTTTGAGAATCCCACCCGTGAACACGCCTGGCCGTTATTCGCCCCATCAAAGCGTCGCCCTCGAACACCGCGTCTTCGGCGGTCGAGACATGTTTTCTTTGTGGTTCTCTCTGGGCATCGGCCTGATGGTGCTGCAGCTCGGTGCCTTGCTGGCGCCGGGTCTGGGCATGAGTGGCGCGTTGCTGGCAATCGCTTGCGGAACCGCAGTCGGCGTGTTGCTGTTGGGGGCGGTTGCGGTGATCGGCACCGATACCGGCCTGTCATCGATGGCTGCGCTGAAGCTCTCGCTGGGCAGCCGCGGTGCAGTGCTGCCAGCACTGCTGAATCTGGTTCAGCTGATCGGGTGGGGTGCGTTCGAGATCATCGTCATGCGCGATGCGGCCAGCCTACTGGCGACTCGCGCATTCGGTGAGGACAGCCTGCTGAACAGTCCTGCGTTGTGGACGTTGTTCTTCGGTAGCCTCGCCACGCTGCTGGCGGTTACCGGTCCGCTAACCTTCGTGCGCCGTATCTTGCGCAAATGGGGCATCTGGTTGCTGCTCGGCGCCTGTGCCTGGCTGACTTGGAATCTGTTCGACAAGGCCGATTTGGCCGCGCTCTGGGCGCGTCAGGGCGACGGTTCGCTGCCCTTTGCCTTGGGATTCGATATCGCCATTGCCATGCCGCTGTCCTGGTTGCCGCTGATAGCTGACTACTCCCGCTTTGGCCGGGCTGCCGTACGCGTTTTCGGCGGCACCGCGCTGGGGTTCTTCGTCGGTAACTTTTGGCTGATGAGCCTAGGCGTGGCATATACCCTGGCGTTCGCTGAGGGTGGTGAGGTCAACGCTTTGCTATTGGCGTTGGCGGGCGCGGGACTGGGTATCCCTCTGCTGTTGATACTGCTCGACGAGTCTGAAAACGCCTTCGCCGATATCCATTCGGCAGCGGTTTCGGTCGGCGTCCTGCTGCCGTTCAAGGTCGAACGGCTCGCGCTGGCGATCGGCGCGGTCTGTACGCTTATTGCCTGGTTCGCGCCACTCGCCGAGTACCAAAACTTCCTGCTGTTGATCGGCTCGGTGTTCGCGCCGTTATTCGGCGTCGTACTGGTCGATCATTTCATTCTTCGGCGTCGAGGCCGCTTGGCCGCCCCAGCTGGCGCGTTACGTTGGGAAACCCTGTTGGCCTGGGGCTGCGGAGCGGTCACTTATCACGTGCTCGCTAACGCCTGGCCGGAAATCGGTGCCAGCCTGCCGGCGCTGTTCCTGTCCGGCGGACTGCTGCTGGTGCTGAGCCGTTTCGGTCGCGTTACGGCAAGTATTCCGGTCTCAGAATCGCACTGAGTTCGGCGTAGGGGATTTCCAGCTCCGGATGGCCGCTCGAATACGGCGCGATGCTGTATACGTCGTATTTGAGTAGCACCTTGTCTCGCAGCAGGGCGACGTTGGCGGTCTGTTGGAACGGCCATTGCCGGCTGAATGCGGCGTCGTGCTGGTTCGCCAGCAACCAGCGCTGGTGCGCTTCTGCAGCAACACGCCAGAAGCTGCCTTCCTTACCCGGAAGTAGCACATCGGCGAGTTTCAGCTCACGATCATGCTTTCGGTCATAGTTGATGAAACCGCGGCCTGGCATGCCGTGGGCCCCGCCGGTGTATAGATAGCTCGATAACTCGACCACCAGCAGCGATCCATGCTGGTCACGCAGCTTGGCCTGCAAATAACTGCTCCAGCCGCTCTGCGCGTCACCTAGAAAGTCTTCTTGGTAGCTTTCCAATGTTGCTGGAATTCGGGCGTCCGGGCTGTTGACGGTCATCTCGCGCAGCCGCTTGTCGATCAGAGCGTTCAATGCCGGCTCATCGGCAAACAGTCGGGTATCGATGTTCACCAGCGGGCAGTTATCGTCCTGTTTCGGACAACCGGCGGGGCGTTGCTCGCTGAGAATCTGCCGGACCTCGACAGGCGGCTCGCCGCCGAAGTGTTGGCATGCGCCAAGTAGCAGGCTGAACATCACCAATGCGAGAGCTTTGTGAAAAGGCATCAAGGGTTTCGTGGCTCTTGTGGTTATTACGGTGCGGATTCGAGTGCGAGCGGGCCATGAAGTTCGTAAACGAGTCGCTGGGTGATTTTTCCCTGTGCGAGTGGTCTGCAAAGGGCTGCGCCTGAAGAAACGGCGCGCTAGGATGACGTAACAGAGACCGCTCACGCCGTGACGGTGTAGCTTTTTCCGGCGCTAGGCAAGCGCGGAACAAACCGATAGTGAGTTATTCATGATTGATACTTTCAAGCCCGGCCCAGGTGATGTCGAGATTATCGAGCGAGAGCAGTGCTTCAGCGGCTTCTATCGCCTGGACCGGCTGCAGCTGCGTCATCGCCTGTTCAGCGGCGGCATGGGCCGGCAATTGGAGCGCGAGCTGTTCGTCCGTCACGATGCGGTTTGCGTGCTGCCTTACGATCCGCGGCGCGATGAAGTCGTGTTGATCGAGCAGTTCCGAGTGGGTGCGATGGGTAAGGTCGATAATCCCTGGTTGATCGAACTAGTCGCTGGCTTGATCGACAAGGATGAGCAGCCCGAAGAAGTCGCACGTCGCGAGTCCGTCGAGGAAGCGGGGCTGGAGGTCGCTGAGCTGTGGCCGGTGACCACGTATTTCCCTTCACCTGGCGGCAGCACCGAGCGAGTACATCTCTACGTGGGGCGTTGCGACAGCTCGGGCGCGGGTGGCGTGTTCGGCCTGGACGAGGAAGGCGAGGACATTCGTGTACACGTATGGTCGCTGCAGCAGGCTCTGCAGGCAGTGCGCGAGGGGAGCATCGACAACGCCGCGAGCATCATCGCCCTGCAGTGGCTGGCCTTGAACCGCGACGAAATCAGGGGGACATGGACATGAGGCGCACGCGTGAACGATACCGTGTCGACCTGCTGGAACTGCAGGCGGCTTGCGAGGCGAACTATCTGCGGCTGATGCGCCTTCTACCTGACATGCGTAACCAGCCGGATACGCGTCGTATTGCCATGAGCCAGGGCGATCGACTGCTTGGCGTACTGGCACTGAAGGTAGTGGAGAGCTGCCCATATACCACGACAGTACAGATCAGCCAGCAGGACTGCTTGCCTTGGCTGCCGGTGCCACAAATGGACGTGAGGGTTTATCACGACGCGCGCATGGCTGAGGTCATCACTGCAGAGAATGCTCGGCGGTTCCGCGGCATTTATAGCTATCCCAACGCGCAGATGCATCAGCCCGACGAGAAGAATCAGCTGAATCTGTTCCTCGGCGAATGGCTCGGCCATTGCCTGGCATGTGGTCATGAACTGGAGCCGGTGCTCTGACAAGCAGTGGCGAGCTTCGGACCACTAGCTTCAAGGAAAGAAGCAGAAAAGCGTGACGGCCTTCAGCGCCAGCCCTCACACTGATTCGCTTGCAGCTTGCCGTGTGTTCTGTGATGCATGCCCGCATCGCGCGGTTTACCCCCGTAACCGCCAGCCACCATAATTCCTCTGCGATTTCGCCAAAGGAGACGGGTCTTGGCTGCTGCGCCCCTCAATGCTGAAAAAGATTCGGTGCTGCTCGTACAGCTGACCGACAGCCATCTGTTCGCCGAGGCGGGCGGTAAGTTGTTGGGCTTGGATACGGCCGAGAGCTTGCGGCGCGTGGTCGATCTGGTCCTCCGTGAGCATCCTCGCGTCGACCTGATGCTGGCCACCGGAGATCTTTCGCAGGACGGCTCGCTCGCCTCCTATGAACGCTTCCGCCAGCTTTCCGAGCGAATCGATGCCCCCGTGCGCTGGTGTCCCGGTAACCATGATGAACTCGCGACAATGCAGCAGGCCGCCCGTGACAGCGAATTGATGGTGCCGGTGCTCGATATTGGTGCTTGGCGCGTGGTGATGCTCGATACCCTGGTGCCTGGGTCGGTCTTCGGTATGCTCAGTGCAGAGCAACTTGAGTTGTTAGAGCAGACCTTACAAAAATCACCGGAGCGGCCTCACCTGATCTGCCTGCATCATCATCCGGTTATCATCGGCAGCCGCTGGATGGACAACATCGGACTGCACAACCGTGAGGCTTTGTTTGAAGTCCTCGACCGATTCAGCTGCGTCAAGGCGCTGCTGTGGGGCCACATCCATCAGGAGTTCGATGGGTGGCGCGGCGGTATTCGATTGTTGGCCGCTCCGTCGACGGGCGTGCAATTCGCACCAGGCAGCGAGGATTTCCAGGTCGATACCCTTGCACCAGGCTATCGCTGGCTGCGGTTGCATGCCAATGGCAAGCTCGAAACCGGCGTGTCGCGAGTCGTCGGGATGGACTTCGAAGTGGATTACAGCATCAAGGGGTATTGAGTCGCCGTCTAAGCGCTTCATCTTATGCAAAGCTTTGCTCGCGAAATGACGCTCCGCCAGTTGTCGAGCGACTTGCAGCTTGCGCTATTCGCCTAGTAGCCTTTTCCGTCTTTTGCCAGCTCAGCGAACCAGATGACCAGCGACCAACCCGCCATTGTTTATATGCATGGCCTTAACAGCTCTCCACTATCGCAGAAGGCCAGCCAGTTGACCGCAGCGCTGAAGCGCATGGGTATGAGCGAGCGGCTGCGAGTGCCAGCGTTACATCATCACCCGCGTCAGGCCATTGCTCAGCTCGATGCGGCGATTGCCGAGCTGGGGCGTCCCATGCTGGTCGGTAGCTCTCTCGGCGGATACTATGCAACCCACCTTGCGGAGCGCCACGGGCTCAAGGCCCTGCTGATCAATCCAGCAGTGACGCCTCATCGACGCTTCGATGGTTACTTGGGGCCGCAGACCAATCTCTACACTGGTGAGGTCTGGGACCTGACTGAAGACCACGTCGTTGCCCTGACCGAACTGGAAGTGTCCCCGCCGCAGGATGCGGAGCGCTATCAGATATGGTTGCAGACCGGCGACGAAACGCTGGACTACCGCCACGCTGCAGACTTTTACCAAGGTTGCGCATTGCGCATCCAGGCTGGCGGCGACCATGGCTTCCAGGGGTTTGCCGAGCGGCTTCCAGCCTTGCTGGCCTTTGCCGGCTTCGATCCGGTTGCCTTTGCAGAACTCGATTTTTCCGATTTATAAGGACATCACGAGACGCACATGTCTTACACCGCAGAAGCCATTGAAGTCCTTTCCGGCCTGGATCCGGTGCGCAAGCGTCCGGGCATGTACACCGACACCTCGCGGCCCAACCATCTGGCTCAGGAAGTCATCGACAACAGCGTCGACGAGGCACTGGCCGGCCACGCCAGCTCCGTGCAGGTGATCTTGCACCAGGACAATTCGCTGCAGGTGATCGACAACGGCCGCGGTATGCCGGTGGATATCCATCCGGAAGAAGGCGTGTCGGGCGTCGAGCTGATCCTCACCAAGCTGCACGCGGGCGGAAAGTTCTCCAACAAGAACTACCAGTTCTCCGGTGGTCTGCATGGGGTTGGTATTTCGGTGGTCAACGCCCTGTCGACTCGGGTCGAGGTGACGGTCAAGCGTGATGGCAGTGAATATCGCATGGCCTTCAGCGATGGCTTCAAGGCCAGCGAGCTGGACATTATCGGTACGGTCGGCAAGCGCAACACTGGCACTAGCGTGCATTTCTGGGCCGATCCGAAATACTTCGATTCGCCGAAATTCTCCATCAGCCGCCTCAAACATGTGCTCAAGGCCAAGGCAGTGCTCTGTCCGGGACTGAATGTCAGCTTCGAGGACAAGAGCACCGGCGAAAAGATCGATTGGCATTACGAGGACGGCCTGCGTTCCTACCTGGTGGATGCAGTCAGTGAGTTTGCCCGTCTGCCCGACGAACCCTTCTGCGGCAGCCTGGCCGGTAACAAGGAGGCCGTCGACTGGGCCTTGCTGTGGCTACCAGAAGGCGGCGACAGCGTGCAGGAAAGCTACGTCAATCTGATTCCCACCGCGCAGGGGGGCACCCACGTCAATGGCTTGCGTCAGGGGCTGCTGGACGCCATGCGCGAGTTTTGCGAGTTCCGCACGTTGCTGCCGCGCGGCGTCAAGCTGGCGCCTGAGGACGTCTGGGAGCGGATTGCATTCGTGCTCTCGACGAAGATGCAGGAGCCGCAGTTTTCCGGTCAGACCAAGGAGCGCTTGTCCTCCCGCGAGGCGGCGGCATTCGTCTCGGGGGTGGTTAAGGATGCCTTCAGCCTTTGGCTCAACGCGCATCCCGAATTGGGTCTGCAACTGGCTGAGCTGGCTATCAGCAACGCTGGTCGGCGGCTCAAGGCGAGTAAGAAGATCGAGCGCAAGCGCATTACTCAAGGCCCTGCGCTGCCCGGCAAACTGGCCGACTGTGCCGGGCAGGACCCGGCGCGCTCCGAGCTGTTCCTGGTCGAGGGTGACTCCGCCGGTGGCTCTGCCAAGCAGGCGCGCGACAAGGAGTTCCAGGCCATCCTGCCACTGCGCGGCAAAATCCTGAACACTTGGGAAGTGGATGGGGGCGAGGTGCTGGCCAGCCAGGAAGTGCACAACATTGCCGTGGCGGTGGGGCTCGATCCAGGTTCGGATGATCTATCGCAGCTGCGCTACGGCAAGATCTGCATCCTCGCTGACGCCGACTCCGACGGTCTGCACATCGCCACGCTGCTCTGCGCGCTGTTCGTTCAGCATTTCCGCCCGCTGGTGGATGCCGGGCATGTGTACGTCGCGATGCCGCCGCTGTACCGCATCGATCTGGGCAAGGATATCTTCTATGCGCTGGACGAGGCTGAGCGCGACGGCATTCTAGATCGTCTTCTCGCCGAGAAGCGTCGCGGCAAACCTCAGGTCACCCGATTCAAGGGCCTCGGTGAAATGAATCCACCGCAGTTGCGCGAAACCACCATGGATCCAAACACGCGCCGCCTGGTGCAGCTGACTCTCGGTGACTTCGACGGTACGCGGGAAATGATGGATATGCTGCTGGCCAAGAAACGCGCGGGTGATCGCAAGAGCTGGCTCGAATCCAAGGGCAATCTCGCCGAGGTACTGATTTGAATCGTCGTTGGATTACATTGCTGTTTGCCCTGTCGGCGCCGGCCTGGGGTGCTGAGATGGCGCCCGAAATGGCGCCCGAGCTGACACTGATCAGCGAGCATCCTGTCGAAAGAATAGCCCAAGGTAACCTGTCCGGGCTGGCCTGGTGCGGCGACGCTCTCTGGGCCGTCTCGGACCGAGAGGACAGCCAGCTGTATCGTCTCGATGCCAGCGAAGCCGTCTGGCGGGCCGAGAGCGAACGCTTCGATTTACCCCCAGCGCCCGATACCGGGTTGTCATGGGGCATGCGCGTGCGCACTGCCATCAGCGGCATGGTGCGCGGCGGCAAGATGGATTTCGAAGGGCTCAGCTGCGACAACCTGGGCAATCGCTATCTGGCCAGCGAGGCGCATGCGGCGGTGCTCCAGGTCAGTCCGGCCGGCACCGCCGAATGGCTCAATCTCCCGGACGGTTTGGTCCGCCAGGCACGCGCAAGTGGCATGCTGCTGGAGTTCAACGCCATGTTCGAAGGCGTCGCGGTCGATCCCGAGGCCGGTCGCCTCTGGCTCGCCGCTGAGCGTGACCGACGAGGCTTGTTGGTCATGCACCGCAATCAGAGCAGCTGGCAATGCACGGGCGGCTGCGTATTACTTGCCGAAGGTGGCCGCGAACTGCCGCCGCCAGCGCTGGGTGAGCAAGCGTTGCCGCGAGCCTTTTCCGGGCTTGCGTTTCATCAGAACAAACTGTTCACGCTGGAGCCCACTGCGCACCAGATTTGTCGACGCGACCCGTCCAGTGGCGATAGGGAGCTGTGCTGGTCATATGCCGCTACGGCATTGGCTGATTCGCGTCGCTACGACACGCCGTTCGGCAACGCCGAGGCGCTTTGGGTTGATGCCGAGGGCGCCTGGATGGGTGTCGATAACAATCGAATGTCCCGTGCTGACGGCGAGCAGCGGCCGATCGTCTGGCGCTTCGCCGCACCCAACGGCGGCTGGGGTGCCACGCAGTGACCCAGCCTGCCGGCCGCCGGGCCGGCCGTGTCATGCTGGTGCTGGCCTGGGGCGCTGGATTGCTGCTGGCCACGCGATTTTTCGCTGACTGGGAGCAGAGCCGCTTCAATCCTAACCGTGAGCCTGTATCGATGGTGCAGGGCGACCAGATCGAGGTGCGGCTGGAGGGTAACGTGCAAGGCCACTTCGTCGCTGACGGTCTGATCAATGGTGAACCAGTGACCTTTCTGCTCGATACCGGCGCGACCGATGTAGCGATACCGGCTGAGCAGGCTGAACGCCTCGATCTTGCCCGCGGCGCCCCCGTGATGTTGCAGACCGCCAATGGCCAGACTACCGGCTATCGCACTGTTCTCGACAGCCTTGCCCTTGGCGACATCGTTCTTCGTGACGTCCGTGCCATCGTCGCGCCCGGCTTTGGTGGCGAACAGATTCTGCTCGGCATGAGCGCCCTGAAACAACTCGAATTCACCCAGCGCGCCGGCACTCTGGTGCTGCGCCAACACGCCACGGATCGACCATGAGCGAAATTCTTGACCTGAGCCTGGACGGCGTGGAGCGACGCTCTCTAGCCGACTTTACCGAGCAGGCCTATCTCAACTACTCCATGTACGTGATCATGGATCGCGCGCTACCCCATATCGGCGATGGTCTAAAACCCGTCCAGCGGCGCATCGTCTACGCCATGAGCGAACTGGGCCTGAACGCCGATTCGAAGCACAAGAAGTCGGCACGTACGGTCGGTGACGTGCTCGGCAAGTTTCACCCGCATGGCGATTCAGCCTGCTACGAAGCCATGGTGCTGATGGCTCAGCCGTTCAGCTATCGCTACACCCTGGTCGACGGCCAGGGTAACTGGGGCGCGCCGGACGATCCGAAGTCCTTCGCGGCGATGCGCTATACCGAGGCGCGGCTATCGCGTTATTCCGAAGTGTTGCTGTCGGAGCTGGGGCAGGGCACCGTCGACTGGGTGCCGAACTTCGACGGCACCCTCGACGAGCCGGCGACGCTGCCGGCGCGTCTGCCCAATCTGCTACTCAATGGCACCACCGGCATCGCTGTCGGCATGGCAACCGATGTGCCGCCACACAATCTTCGTGAGGTCGCTGCTGCGTGCGTGCGTCTGCTGGACGAGCCCAACTGCACGGTCGAGCAGCTCTGTGAGCATGTCCAAGGTCCGGATTATCCGACCGAGGCGGAGATCGTCACGCCGCGTGCCGATCTTTTGAAAATCTATGAGACCGGACGCGGCTCGGTGCGTATGCGGGCGGTGTACCGCGTCGAGGACGGTGACGTCGTCGTCACTGCGCTGCCGCATCAGGTGTCCGGCTCCAAGGTGCTGGAGCAGATCGCTACGCAGATGCAGGCGAAGAAATTGCCGATGGTGGCTGATCTGCGCGACGAATCGGATCACGAGAACCCCTGCCGGATCGTCATCATCCCGCGTTCCAACCGGGTCGATGCCGACGAGCTGATGCAGCACCTGTTCGCTACCACAGAGCTCGAATCCAGTTACCGGGTCAATACCAATGTCATCGGTCTCGACGGTCGCCCTCAGGTGAAAAACCTGAAGGTGCTGCTCAGCGAATGGCTCACCTACCGCATCGGCACCGTGCGCCGTCGCCTGCAGTTCCGCCTGGATAAGGTCGAAAAGCGGCTGCACTTGTTGGAAGGCCTGCTGGTTGCCTTTCTCAACCTCGACGAGGTGATTCACATCATCCGTACCGAGGATCAGCCCAAGCCGGTATTGATGGCGCGCTTCGAGCTGTCCGAGTTGCAGGCCGACTACATCCTCGACACCCGTCTGCGCCAGCTGGCACGGCTGGAGGAGATGAAGATCCGTGGCGAACAGGACGAACTGGCAAAAGAGCGAGAGAAGCTGCTTGCGCTGCTCGGCAGCGAGGCCAAGCTGAAGAAACTGGTGCGCAAGGAGTTGATCGCCGACGCCGAAACCTACGGCGATGACCGGCGTTCGCCGATCGTTGAGCGTGCTGAGGCGCGGGCACTTTCGGAAAACGAGTTGCTGCCGTCCGAGCCGGTCACCGTGGTGATCTCCGAGAAGGGCTGGGCGCGCTGCGCCAAAGGGCACGATATTGATGCCACCGGCCTGTCCTACAAGGCTGGCGATGGTTTCAGGGCCGCCGCGGCAGGTCGTTCCAATCAATATGCAGTCTTTATTGATTCGACGGGGCGCAGCTATTCGTTGGCTGCGCACTCGTTGCCTTCGGCCAGAGGGCAGGGCGAGCCACTTACCGGGCGCCTGGCGCCGCCGCCCGGTGCCAGCTTCGAGTGCGTGCTGCTTCCGGACGACGAAGCGTTGTACGTGATCGCTTCCGATGCCGGTTACGGCTTCGTGGTCAAGGGCGAGGATCTTCAGGCCAAGAACAAGGCGGGCAAGGCGCTGCTGTCGTTGCCGGCAGGTGCGCGCGTGATTTTGCCGCGGCCGCTGAAGAATCGCGATCAGGACTGGCTGGCCGCAGTTACCACCGAGGGGCGCCTGCTGGTATTTCCGATCCGCGACCTGCCGCAGTTGGGCAAGGGCAAAGGCAACAAGATCATTGGTATCCCCGGCGATCGTGTGGCCAGCCGCGAGGAGTATGTGACGGATCTCGCCGTGCTGCCTGAAGGTGCGACACTGATGTTGCAGGCCGGCAAGCGTACGCTGTCGCTCAAGGCTGACGACCTTGAGCACTACAAGGGCGAGCGCGGGCGGCGTGGCAATAAGCTGCCACGCGGCTTCCAGCGTGTGGATGCGCTGCTGGCCGAGACTGCGAACTGAGATGGTGGCGTTAGAGGCTGGCTTCCGACGCCGGTTTCACGGAAGATAGCGGCCTTCCAATTTCATCCCGATTCGCGATGCGGCAGTCAGTCATCAGCCGCATCGGGAACCGAAGATAATCGGCACGGCGACCATTGGTGACCGCCTACAGCGGAGCGGGCAGACATCCGTTGGCGGAGCGTCATCAAGGGTCCGGTGCAAAGGTAGAGATCAACGTGCTGCGCTTCACGACTGTTTTACTGCTGGCTTGTGCCAGCCTCGCTGGCTGTGTCACCCAGCCGGTGCCTATGTATCGCCTCGACAACGGAACTATCGAGGTGCCCGCTCAGGCAGACGGCGCGGCGATACTGCTGGGGCCAGTACTGCTGGCCGACTATCTGCAGCGTGATGAACTGCTGCAACGCCTGCCCGATGGCAGTCTGGCGGCTGAGGGGCAGCAGGCACGCTGGGCCGGCAGTCTGCAGGGCGATATCAACCAGCTGTTGCTGCGCCAACTGGCTTCGCGTTTGAAGACCCAAAGTCTTGAGCTGAGCCCAGGCAGCAAGGGCTTCACCCCCGAGGTGCAGGTCGAGCTTGAAATCACCCGGCTGGATTCCGGTCCCCAGCACCCCGCTGTGCTGGAAGCTCAATGGCGCCTATTGGATAAGCAGGGTAAACGTCAGGCCAGCCGCCTGGTACGGTTGCAGGAAGAACATCAGGGCAGCACGACCGACCAGGTGCGCGCTCAGAGCGTTCTGTTGCAGCGCCTGGGGGAAATGATGGCGACAGCCATCGAGCCGATAGTGATCGCCAAGACACCGGCCAAGCGCAACATCACCAAGGAACGCAAACCTGAAGCCCTTCCGGCAATTCCTGCGGCGGAGCCGATCAGGACCGATCTCGAAGTATTCCGCTTCTGACCAAACGTGTGTGGCGGCTTTGTCGCCATCGACGGATTACGCCTTCGGCTAATCCATCCTGCGTCCGGTCAGCCGCTGCGATTACGCAACTCGTGCATGCGTGCCAGCTGTCGTTCAAGCAGTGGCGGATAGGGTTCGAGCAGGCGTTCGACGCAGCAGGCACCCTCCGGGCTGGCGATCGGTCGGATGCGGGCACGTTGCCGGATCAGGTTGTCCTCGCCAATACTGCGCTCGACCAACAACAGATTACGGCTGTGCTGGGACAAGGCCAGCGCTGCCTGTGCCGGCTCGCTGAGTAGCAGGTCGCCCTGGCTGAGATCGTAAAGTCCTTCGCCCTGGGTCAGGCCGAGCTGGAGCTGTAGGGTAATACCGCTGTCTGCGACCTCGATTTGCAGTGCATGCCCAAGTGCACGCATCAGCTCGCCGCAGCACAGACCGTGGGTCAGGTAGTTCTGCTCGTCGTCCTGGCTGTGGAACAGCATCAGGCTGCTGCCATCGTTGAGCGTGTGAAGCTCCGCCTGATACAGCGTCGCGGCTTGCTGCAGGCAGTCGGTGTAACGCTGCAGCAGCTCGGTCAGGCGAGCGCGGGGCAGTCGACGTAACTGCTCCTGAGCGCCAAGCTGTATCGCCAATACACCGCTTTTTCCGCTCACAGCAGGTGGCGGGACGGCAATCCCTGGGCGCGGCTGTGGCTTTGGCTGCGGTCTTGGCTCCTCGAGTGGCGGGTCGTCGTCGAACGGGTCGAAGTCATCCGCGGCAGCCGGCGCGGCGGCGTGATAGCTGTCCCTGCGGTCGTCTTCATCTACGGCGTTATCGCTGAGATCAATGGCGGGATGGTCGTCGACGACATTGGGAGCAGCGGCAGGTACATCGAAGTGCGCCGAGTAAATGTCCTGCATGCTTTCGTCGAGTTCGATCTCCGGCTCAGGCTCTTCTGGCACCAGGCGTGCCTGCAACTGCCGTGCTAGATCACCGATTTCGTCTTGCCGTCCCGCACCGGGGGCTGGATCGTCCGGGTCACGCAACCACAGGCGCAGTTGCATCAGCGGCAGCGATAGCTGACGGCCCAGGCGCATACTGAGCGTCAGGGTGAGTGCCAGCAGGATCAGACTCAACAGCCCCATGCTCTGCAAACTGATGGTCATCGGTTGCTGGAACTGCCGCATGTCGAGGTTGATACGCAGATGCCCGGCAATCACATCCTGGAAGCTGATGGGGGTGGAGTAGAGGCCTTCCTCTTCGCCTAGCAGATTGCGCTGGGGACGAGCGCCAGATTCCGCCAGCACGCGGTTATCAACGCTATAGATTGCTGCATGAGCCACCAGCGGGTTCTTCACCAGATTGCTCAGTAACACGTTGAGGCTGAGAATATCGTTGGCCACCAACAAATCGGTCGCCGAGGCGGCTGTCTGGGTGATCAGACTCTGGCCGAGGGCATCGGCTTGTTGCTCCATGGCATGCTTGAATTGCATGCCCATGACCCAGGCATAGATGATCAGCGCCAGGGCGACCAGCAGCAGCGTATGACTGGCCACTCGCAGCACCAGCGGAATACGTCGCTGGCGCAGTGCGCGGTAGATCAGCAGAAAGAAGTTGTCGGGCTTGACGGATGCGGGCCGGTTCACAAAGCGCGGCTCTACTCTTAGGGAAAGTGCCGCGCAGTATACGGAAAGCGCACTGGGGGCTGAAGGTCTCACGGTCAAAGCTGACGAATTGCAGGATATGTCGCCGGAACGGCTAAATGACGCCGATGATCCGCCGCATGAGGCGGCGCTCAGCTGCTGGCCGGCTGTTGTAGAATGCCTGCCTTCTTTGCCATGGGAGCTACGCCTTGCGCGAAATCGTCCTGATCAACATTACCGGGGAAGATCGCCCCGGGCTGACCGCGGCTATCACCGGCGTGCTCGCCCAGGGTGGCGTGAATATTCTGGATATCGGTCAGGCGGTGATCCATGACACGCTGTCGTTCGGCATCCTGGTGGAAATCCCAGATACCGAGCGCGCTTCTTCAGTGCTCAAGGACGTGCTCTTCATGGGCTACAAGCACGACCAGCAGGTGCGCTTCACACCGGTCGCCGAAGAGGACTACCAGCAATGGGTCGCGGGCCAGGGCAAGCCTCGGCATATCGTCACTCTGCTGACACGAAAGGTCACCGCCGAGCAGTTGCAGCGGGTCAGCTCGATCACTGCCAAATATGGCCTCAACATCGACCACATCGACCGTCTTTCAGGGCGCCAGCCACTGGATATGCCCGAGGATCTAGGCAAGGGTTGCATTGAGTTCTCGGTGCGAGGTGAGCCAGCCGACACCGCTGCGTTGCGCACCGAGTTCCTCAGCGTGGCGCAGGAGCTGAATGTCGACATCGCATTCCAGCGCGACTCGGTGTTTCGTCGCAATCGCCGGCTCGCGGTATTCGATATGGATTCGACATTGATCGAGGCTGAAGTCATCGACGAGCTTGCGAAGGCGGCCGGGGTTGGCGATCAGGTGTCGGAAATCACCGAGCGTGCGATGCGCGGCGAGCTAGATTTCCGTGCCAGCTTCAAGGAGCGCCTGGCGCTGCTCGAAGGCCTGGAAGAGCATGCGCTGGTCGAAGTCGGCGCCAGCTTGCGCCTCACAGAGGGCGCTGAACTGTTGTTCGCCGAGCTGAAGCGACTGGGCTACAAGACCGCGATCCTGTCGGGTGGCTTCACCTATTTTGCACATCAGCTTCAGGCCAGGCTCGGTATCGATTACGTCTATGCCAACGAACTGGAGATCGTTGACGGCAAACTCACCGGTGTCGCGCAGGAGCCCATCGTCGATGCCCAGCGCAAGGCCGATCTGCTCCGCGAGCTGGCAGAGAGGGAAGGCTTACGTCTGGAGCAGACCATTGCCGTCGGTGACGGCGCCAATGATCTGCCGATGCTCGGGCTGGCCGGGTTGGGCGTGGCTTTTCGGGCCAAACCGCTGGTCAAGCAGTCGGCCAAGCAGGCGATTTCCACCCTGGGGCTGGATGGAATTCTTTATTTGCTTGGTTTCAGGGATCGTGAAGGGAACGAATAGAAGCTGCGTCAGTTTCAGACCGGGATGCGGTTGGGGCTGAGCATTTTCCACGAATAGCCTCTTCCCTGTGACAGGATAGGCTTCACTGGCGAGTGGGCAGGCCGCAGGCTAATCAGCTTGCAGCTTGGCGCCTATTCGTCGTCCGAGGAGAAGTTGTAATCCATCGACTGGCTCGGGCCCTGCAGATATTGCCCCTGAATGTAGCCGACGCCGGCCTGCCAAAGCGTGGCGAGGACCGTGGCGCTGTCGACGAAAGGCACGATGGTCTGCTTGCCCTGTCCGTGAAGGTTTGTCAGCAGTTGCCTGAGTGCTTCCTGATTTTCCTGACGGCTCAGGTCCTGGGTATAGGAGCCGTCGATTTTTACGAAGTCGGCGCTAAGGTGCTTGAGCGTATTGAACGGGTTCAGCACGCAGCCGAACTGACTCAGGGCGCTGCGGCAGCCTAGCCCGGCCAATCCATTAGTGAGCGCTTTCGCCTGCTTGAGGTACGCGACGGCGTCGTTCTCATCGAACTGGAAGACCAGCGAGTCAGGTGGCAATCGCGACGCCTTGAGCGCAACTCCCAGCCACGGCAGCAGTGAGGCGTCTTGCAGGCTGGGGCTCGAAAGGTGTACGAACAATCGTGTGCTGTGGCCCTTACTGCGATGCTCGGCGAGCAGCTTGATGGAATTGAGCAGTACCCAGCGATCGATCTTGGTGGCCAGCCCCGCTTCTTTCGCTGCGCCGAGAAACTCGCCAGGAGGAACTTCGACGCCTTGCGGATCGAGCAGGCGCAGCAGCACCTCGTAATGCTCGTGGCTGTCGCCGCGCAGACTAATGATCGGTTGGAACAACAGGCGGAAGCTGTTCTTTTCCAGCGCCTGCTGCAGCATAGCGAGGACGTTGCCCCGATTGGCTGCTGCCGCTAATTCGTCGGCGGGGTTGTAGATGCGAAGCGCATTGCCATCAGCGAGTTCTTCGGCGCAGCGATGGGCACGGTCGATTACGTCTCGAGCCTTCGCGGTCCGTTCATCGAGCGTGGCGGCACCGATGCTCAGGCTGGTTTGTACGGTGCGGGCGCCGATATCAAACAGGTGCCCTTCAACCTTGCGCAACAGTTCGGTCAAAGGCTGTTCAAGCTGCTGTATCTTGGCCTCTGGCATCAATACTGCGAAAGCGTCGTCACCAAAGCGTGCCAGTTGAGCCTGATCTGTAAAGTGATCGCGCAGCAGTTGGGAGAGCTCGGCCAGTAGACGATCAGAGTCGCCCAAGCCAAGGTCTGCCTGGAGGCTGGCAAAGCGGTCGACGCGAATATAGGCGAGACTCGCGCCTTGCCCTGCGTTCACCGCGCGCTCGACCGCACTGTCGAGCAGTTCGAGAAAATGGCTGCGGTTGTGCAGGCCCGTTACCAGGTCCTGGCTGCTGATCTCGCGCAGTTTCTCCAGTTCAGCATTGTCGTTCTCTGCGCGAATGACCACCTGGATACAGGGCTCGCCATCGTAGCTGGCCGGGGAGAAGTTGATGCGCGCCTTAAAGTTGCCACCATCGGCGCGGACGCCGCCACAGATGAGTTCGGCGCTGCCCTGCTGGGTTTGATAGGTCTTCAAGAAGCCCTTGAAATCGCCCTGGTCGCAGGACGCGATCAGGTCGATCATCGGCATGCCTTCGAGCTCGTCGACATCTTCGTAGCCGAATAACTCAAGGTAGGCGCGGTTGGCGTAGATATGCATGCCGTCGTGGACATAGGCGATGGCGTCAACTGAGCTCTCCAGCAGCAGTTGGCAGCGCTTCTCTGCCTCGCGCAGCGCCAGCTCGGCGGAACGGCGTGCTCGACGCTCTTCAAGGTTCTCCAGCTCCCGATTGGCGACCAGAATCAACCATTCGTCCTCGCCTTGCGGTAGTGCGGCCTGCGCTCCCTGTGCGAGGGATTCAGTAATGGCGTCGGAATCGTTGCCATCGATCAACTGAATGACCGGGATGTCCTTGGCTTGCTTGCGGATGGCACCTATGGCTTCGCTAGGGTCGAGGTTGCTGCTGCTCGGCGCATTGATCAGCAGGTCCCAGGTCTGTTGGAGCACATCGGCCAGGTCATCGCTGGAGGTGAGTCGATGCACGCGCGTTGCCTGGCCTGCATTGCGAAACAGGCTGACCAGTCGCTCAGCTTCGTTCTGCGAGTCTTCGAGGATCAGCAGACGGATAGTTTTCTTTTGCGGGGCCATGGCAGCAGCTTTAGAACGCGCCGTATAGGAGCGTGGAGGGCTAAAAAAACGGAGAGCCGCAATCTACAGCGACTTCCAGAGCGAGTCAAAATCTTCAATCCCTGACGCCGCCTGGGTTCCTCGTGCTGTGATCGGGGTCTCTTGGGAGGCGGCTGCAAGCCCGACCAGCTGGTATTCAAACTGGTTATAGCTGCTGGAACCTGTCTGGCGCCGGCAAAGTAGCGCGCGGTGTTCTTCTCCATTCTGGTTGATCTGTACCTTCTGCCCTTCCTGGAACGGTAGGCTCGGAACGATGAGCGCCGCCGGACGTGAAATCACGCTGATTTCCGGTAGCAGCAGGGCGCGCAAATATTCGCTGCCTTGATCGACCTTGCGTAACAGGCGCAAACCGCAAGGTTGCGCATAGGGAGCGATCAGCTCCACACCGATCTGCGGACCACCGCCGCGCACTTGGCGAATCCAGCGTACTACCGCGATGCTCCAGTTCTGGCTGGTGCCATCCTGCAGGCCGAGCAGTTCGCCCGCCTGGAGCTGCGCCGGGACCTCGCCCGCCCAGGAGAGGCAGAATCCGCCAGGGCTGTGGTTGACCAGTTGCACCTCGAACGTTGGATAGGGATTGTCGACGGCTGGTGGCGCTGACGCTTCCTCTTCCTCTTCCTCTGCGTTTGCAATGACGGGGCGGACGAATTCGATATCTTCGCGCGGCAGGAGAGCGTCCTCGTTGACTACCTGCGCATCGAACGCAATTGCCCATATGTCGGGCTCAGCGTTGTTCAGTTTGAATACAGCGGATCGAGCGGCTTCCGGTCGTTTCAACAGCTCGCCAAACAGGCGCTGCCCAGCGAGATAGTAATGCAGTGCGCTCATGCCGATGCAGATGTTCATCTGGCCTTGCGCGGGGGTGCGCTGGAAGCTGCGCTCGGAGATGTCGCCCCAGGCCGCACTTACGTGTTGCATCAGGTCGAGGCTCAGCCCCTCGGGCACCGCAAGCGCTGACTCTCCGGGCGCATTTGGCGTGGAGTCCAGATGCGCCCGGAGCGCTGCAACCAATGCATGCGGATCAATGCCGAGCAGGTTTGGCAGCTCCTTGGGCGTAAACATAGATCGATAACGCGGTGGCCCGTCGATCCGGGGCGACACGCCGAACAGGCTGGACGAATTCTGTGCCGATTGCAGGCGAACCAGCGCGCTCCAGGGTTCGAGTACCTGCGCCAGTTGCGCGATGTTTTGCTGGCGCATCTGGTTGCAGCGGGCGCTGCCGATCATCAATGCGACGATATAGCTCTGCTCAGCGCTCAGGCCATTGATCTGATAAGCCAGGTCGTCACGCACCAATGTGCGGTGCACGCCATGCTCGGCGGCGATGGCGTAGAGCTGATGGAGCTCAAGCCATAGGCCATTGGGTGTCGGACTGTATAGTTGGGTGGAACGAACCAGCATCGCGCAGAGGCTGCGGATCGCTCGCTGCAGCGAGATGGTGAGTAACTGCAGGCGTTCACGACCGGCCTGCGGAGCCAGTTCGACTGAGATCAGTTTGTAGCCGATGGCCAGGTGATTCTGCAGCGCCTGGCATAAGCTGGCCACCTTGCGCGGGCGCTCGCTGAGAACAATCGGCTGGTTGACGAAGTAACGTTCCAGTTCTCTGCAGACGAAGTGGATTTCCGGTCGCAGCAATTCGAGCAACTGCAGACGATCTTGGGCAGTCGTACGCAGTTGGTTGAGTTCCAGTACTGCCTGATACAGCAGGCGCGCAGTTTCGCCGAGGTTTGCTTTGGGCAGCCCGGCAAGCCAGCGTCTGACGCCGCGCACGCTGGCCTCGCAGAAAGACAGCCCCTGGCAATCCGGCGTCGGTACGCGCAACAGCAGTGGCTGACTGTGGTTTTCCAAACTACGAACTCCGCGACATGATCCCTGGCGCTCCGCCTACGACTCTGGCAGTGCGTCCACGCACTCGTCGCCCTCGATGATGGCATTTTGCAATCGTGGGCGACGATATCATAACGGACACGAAGGACTTGGCTAGCGGCAACCGACCACTGGTTTAGGTTCTACGGCTGAGCCTGGCCAGGATCCGGTGCGACAAAGTGCTGGGCCGGCGTGGCCTGACCGAGCCCCTCACCCATGCACACCGGCGTCAACGGGGACAGTTGTTCGGCCCAACTGACCTGATCCGGCCCGAACAGTAGGATCACTGTGGAACCCAGTTTGAAACGGCCCATCTCGGCGCCTTTTTCCAGATGGATGGGGGCTCGGCTGGCTTCGTCGTAGCGCATCGTCTTGAGGGTGCGCTTGGGTGGCGTTACCAGTCCGGCCCACACGGTTTCGATACTGGCGACGATCATTGCACCGACCAGCACCATGGCCATCGGGCCGCGCTCGGTATCGAACAGGCAGACCACGCGCTCGTTGCGGGCGAACAGCTCCGGCACGCCTTCAGCGGTGACGGTATTCACCGAGAAGATGCGGCCCGGCACATAGACCATCTCGCGCAGGGTGCCAGCCAACGGCATATGCACCCGGTGATAATCCTTGGGCGACAGGTATACGGTGGCGAAATCGCCGCCCATGAAGGGCGCGGCACGCTCATGGTCGCCGCCGAGCAGCTCCGTCACGCTGTAGCTGTGGCCCTTGGCCTGGAAGATGCGGCCCTGCTCGATCCGGCCGAGCTGACTGATTGCGCCATCACAGGGATTGAGGATCGCGCCGGGTGTCGGGTCCAGCGGCCGCGCGCCGTCTTTCAGCGCGCGGGTGAAGAACGCGTTGAAGTGCTCGTAAGCGGTCGGGTCTTCAGTTTGAGCTTCACGCATATCTACCTGAAAATGCCGAACGAACCACTTGATGAAGGTGTTCTTCACCCAAGGTAAGCGGCTCTCGGCCAAGCAGCCGGCGAGACGCGAGATCAGGTGGTGCGGGAGCAGGTACTGGCTGAATACGAACAAGCGATCTTTCATGGGTGACCTTTTGATTGCTGGATCGGAGTGTCGGGCAGGTTGCCCCATTCGCCCCAGGAGCCGGGGTATCCCTTGATTCGCGGATAGCCCAGGGCTTTGGCCAGCAGGTAGGTGAAGCCGGAGCGGTGATGCGTCTGGCAGTGAGTGATGATTTCTTTGTCTGGACTGATGCCGAGCGCCTGCAGCCGTTCGGCGATGTCTTCGCGGATACGCATGGCGCGCGCCGGATCCATCGCCGCGGTCCATTCGAAGTTGATCGCGCCGGGGATATGTCCGGCGCGCGCGGCAAGCGCCTTCTCGCCGTGATATTCCTCAGGTGATCGGGCGTCCCATATGACCAGATCCGTAGCGCCGAGCCGGCTCTCGATGTATTCGCGGGTCGCGCTGGGTGCGTCGTGAAGCTGCAGCGTTACCGGCTCGGACACTGTGGCGGGAATGTCGTGTGATAACGGTCGTTGCTCAGCCAGCCAGGTGTGCAGGCCGCCATTCAGGTAGTGGTAGCGATGATGGCCGATTACATCCAGCAACCAGATGAAACGCCCGGCCCAGCCACCACCTTCATCGTCGTAAACCACATAGACTGCGTCGGAGCGATGCCCGATTGAGCCAAAAAGGGCTTCCAGCTGGGCCTTGCCGGGCAGCCGTCCCGGTGCCGGCGGTTGGCCGAGTTGGGTCAGCTTGGGATCAACGAATCGTGCGCCGGGCAGATGACCTTCGGCATAGCGGGCCGCACTGGTCAGGTCGACCAGTATCAGCTCGGGGGCGTTCAGGCGCTCGGCCAGATCGGTCGGTTCGATTACCAGGGGCAGGGTTGAAAAGGCGGACACGGCAAGCCTCGGTCGGACGGAAAGAGCAAAGTCTAGCGAAAAAGATCAACGCCCGCGCTTGCTGAACGTCGCCAGCGCACGCTCGATGCACTGCACCGTCTTGGTGAACGCTTGCAAACCCATTTCGCTGAACGCCGTGTTGTCTTGATCGGCCATTACCAGCATGACTACGCGGCCGTCGTGACCGATGGAGCGCAGCAGTACGTGTTCGCTTGGGAACAATGCCTTCAGCGCTCCTGGCAACAGCGCAGAGAACTGCGCAAAGTTGTCCGGCTTGAGTCGCAGCAGTGCCGGCTTTTCCAGCAATCTACGCAGCACTTGGCTCTGCTCCGATTCGAGCGACAGCCTGGCTGCTTCACGTGGGAGGCCAAAGGTTTGTTGGCTGACCAGGCGATTGTGCTTGCGGTCGACGAGCATCAGTAGGACTCGTTGCATTCCGGCGCAGTTCAGGGCTTTAGCGGCGGTCGCAGTGAGTTGCACCACGTTGTCGTACGGGCAGCGCTCGCTGAGCAGTTCGCGACAATGCGCACGCCATTCCGTCAGTGTTTCGGTGTTGGGCAACTTCGCCGCCTTTTCTACCTGAAACACACTCTCCCATGGCCACAGCAGGCCCTGGGCCGGGTGCCAGAGGTCTGTATGGCCGATTGCTTGCGCACTGGCGGCGGCGTGCTGGTGCACCATCTGCTGTAGTTCAGCCAGTGGCATCTGGAGGTATAGCCCGGCGAGTCGCTGCCAGCGGAGACTATGAATGCCGCTCCAGCTGTTGTGCGCCGAAAGCGCCAGGCCATTGGCAAGCACGATGGTGTTGCTTGGCAGGGTGAGCCAGCGACGTAGATCGGGATCGGCATCGAGCATCTGCTGCTGGTGCAGCGGGTGCTCGTTGTCACGGGCAATGTGTAGCGCCTTTATCAACATTCGCCGATTGTCGCTAAGCAATCGATACCCCTGGGCGATCCAGCCAGGCAAACCCCAATGTTCAGCAACCGCCACGCAGAGATCCAGCAGCGCTACGCCCAGCAGCGATTGTTCGACCTGGCGGGCTGGTTCGCGCTTGACCAGCACACGCTGTTCCCAGGCTTCGAGCAGTTCAGGGTGAGCCGCGACCAGCGCCCAGACCGGCGAGAGGAATAGCAGGCTGCTCCAGTGGATTTCCTGCCAAAGGCGTGCGAGGCGAGCGGCGAACAGCCCATTGGCCTGCTGGCTGGCATGGCGGCTGATGAGCACCATCTGCCGCAGTGGTGCAGAAATGTCCCGAGGCTGGGCCGCCGGAATACCGGCAAACAAGGCTTCGGCGCGTTTCAGGCCGATGCGGCTGAGCGCAACTTCCAGGCTCTCGGCTGGCTTGTTGGTCGAGGCGGCGTTGCGATTGGCTTCGCGGATCACGCTAAGCGCCATGACCGGGCTTTCCTGGATCAGCTCGGCGATCTGCCGCATCGACATGCTGCTGTCGCGCAATGCCAGCTGGACGCGCGCGTACGGATCGGCAAACACAGGCAGCACAACGGCGTCTAGCGCCTTGATCCAGGCGGGAAGCGTGCGGGGAAGAGGGGTCGTTGTCATTATGCCGCCGAACTAGCATTTCATCGGGATGGCCTTTAGTCTGGCGCAAAAGTTCCGATAACCAGAACAATTCTTTCATATGCCCCGCCTGTAACCCATGCGAGCGCGCGATGTTGCGCGGCTTGTCCCAGGTGCCCTGCGATCAGGTTTTAGACGTACCTTCCTATGGCAAAAATTATTGGCATCATCGTGGTATTCGCCAGCGTTCTGGGCGGATTCGTACTGTCCGGCGGCAAAATCGGCGCGCTCCTCCATCCATTTGAGCTCATGATCATTGGCGGTGCGGCCCTCGGTGGTTTTCTACAGGCGAATCCGGGCAGCACCATCAAAATCGTATTCAAAAAATCGCTGCAGATGTTCAGCTCGCGGTTTACCCAAAAGTACTACCTGGAAGTGCTGGGGCTGCTCTACGAGATTCTCAACAAGAGCCGTCGCGAGGGGATGATGGCCATCGAGGCAGATCTGGAAGAGCCCAGCGCCAGCCCAATCTTCAGTAAATACCCGGCGATCCTGAAAGACGGACGGTTGACCGCATTCGTCTGCGATTACCTACGCATCATGTCCTCCGGCAACATGGCGCCGCATGAATTGGAAGGCTTGTTCGATATGGAATTGAACAGCCTGAAGGAAGAACTCGAGCATCCTTCCCACGCAGTCGCGCGGGTCGCAGACGGACTCCCGGCCATGGGTATCGTGGCGGCGGTGCTGGGCATTGTAATCACAATGTCGATTCTCGCCGAAGCGACCAA
This sequence comes from Stutzerimonas stutzeri, assembly GCF_024448715.1. GTDB lineage: Bacteria > Pseudomonadota > Gammaproteobacteria > Pseudomonadales > Pseudomonadaceae > Stutzerimonas > Stutzerimonas stutzeri_AR. Next base: position 328,841 of record NZ_JAMOHZ010000002.1, on the reverse strand, counting down.
CGCGATGATCGGAGAAAAGGTTGCCACCGCATTGACCGGTACGTTTCTGGGGATCCTTGCGTCCTACGGCTTCTTCGGCCCGCTGGCCGCCGCGCTGGAGCATGACGCCAAGGAAGAGCTGAATCTTTACGAGGGCATCAAGGCGACGCTGGTCGCTTCGGCGTCCGGCATGCCGCCGACCTTGGCGGTTGAGTTCGGTCGTAAAGTCCTGTTACCGGCTCACCGGCCAAGTTTCGCAGAGCTCGAACAAGCCATGCGTGGTAGCTAGGTAGCCCTAACATGGACAACAACCAGCCGATCATAGTCAAACGGGTCAAAAAAACCGCTGCGGGCCATCACGGCGGCGCCTGGAAGATTGCTTTTGCCGATTTCGCGGTGGCGATGATGGCGTTCTTTCTGGTGATGTGGCTGATGAGTTCGGCAACGCCCGAGCAGAAGAGGGCAATTTCCGGTTACTTTCAGGACCCGATCGGCTTTACCGAGAGCGCCAGTCCGCATGTGATCGATCTTGGCGGTACGCCTACGCCATCGCCGGATCGGACGCTCAACGAAGAAGTCGATCCGGTGATCGAGCAGAGCGAGTCGAAGATCGACGCCGACCAGGCGGAAACCTTTGCCGAGCAACTGGAACGCGAGCGATTGGAATTGCTGTTGCAGGAGTTGCAGAACAAGGTTGACGAGGATCCGGACCTGACCCGCTTCAAGGACCAGATCCTATTCGAAATCACTCAAGATGGTCTGCGTATCCAGATCGTGGATGCGGAGAATCGCCCGATGTTCGCCTTGGGCAGCGCCCAGCTGCAGCCTTACTTCGAAGACATTTTGCTGGCTATGGCAGACACCATTCGGGCAGTGCCGAACAAGATCAGCATTAGCGGGCACACCGATGCCAAGCCTTACGCTGGGCGCGGCGAGTTCGGTAACTGGGAACTGTCCGCTGGGCGCGCCAATGCGGCCCGACGTGCACTCGTCGCTGGGGGGTATCCAGAAGATCAGCTTGCCCGTGTGGTGGGTTATGCATCGTCGGCCTTGTTTGATCGCGCTGACCCGCTTAACCCGGTCAACCGCCGCATCGACATCCTGGTGCTGACCAAAAAGGCACAGCGCGATATCGAAGGGGGGCAATCGGACGCGGGCGCGGCTGGTACCTCCGCTGATTCGCCAGCGCCAAGTGCTACGCAGGACGGTCTCGACGAGGCACCGGCGATCGATACAACCGAACCGCTACCACCGACGCAGTTGCGCGAGCGACTGAACATCTTCGAGGACGGCGTGCTGAAGTTCGATGAGCCGGGCTAAGAGTTGCAAGTCCTAAAATAAGAAAAGCAGCCCGGCCTATGCTTGGCTTGAAGTTTAAAACTGCTGCTATTTCGGCAGGCCGCTGATGATATGGCGGTAACTGGCCATCCGTTGTGGTTGAATCTGCCCTTGCTCCAGTGCGTTCAGCAGCGCGCAGCCAGGCTCACGATCGTGCTTGCAGTCGCGGAAGCGACAATGTCCCAGTAGATCCTGAAACTCGATGAATCCGGCTTCCACATCGGCGCGGCTGACGTGGCCCAGGCCGAACTCGCGAATGCCGGGTGAGTCGATCAGCTCGCCGCCGCCGGGAAAGTGAAACAGCCGCGCGGTGGTGGTGGTGTGGGTGCCCTTGCCGGTCATTTCCGACAGCGCGCCGACACGGGTATCGACACCCGGCAGCAAACTGTTCACCAGCGACGATTTTCCGACGCCGGATTGGCCGACGAATACGCTGACGTGGCCGTCGAGTCGAGCTTTCAGTGCGTCCATGCCGGCGCCGTCATGAGCGGATACTTCCATCAGCGGGTAGCCCAGCGTTCGATAGACCGATAGCAGTGCGTTGAGCGCGCGTTCATTCTGCGCATCGATCAGGTCCGCCTTGTTCAGTAGCAGTAACGGCGTGATGCCCGCATGCTCGGCGGCTATCAGATAACGATCGATGAGATTGGCATGTGGCTCCGGCAAGGGCGCGAAGACGATGACAATGAGGTTGACGTTGGCCGCCACCGGCTTGAGCTGGCCACGAGTGTCCGGACGGCAGAGCTCGGATTGGCGCGGCAGCTGCGCGACGATGACGCCGATGCCCTGATTGCCCGGTCGCCAGACCACTTGATCGCCCGTGACCAGAGCCGGCAAGTTGGCGCGCAGATGGCAGCGAAATATCTGGCCCTCATGCTCGCCCTCCTGCGCCTCGACTTCGACCTGTACGCCAAAGTGGGCGATGACCAGGCCAGTCTGTTCCGGGCCGAGATCGCCGCCCTCCAGCTCTTCGATCGCACGTGACTCCCGGCGCGCTGCACGTGAGGCGCGCTCCTCCTGGATCTTCTCGATGCGCCAGCTTTGCCGGCGGTTGAGTTGGCGTTTGGCCATTTGAATGCGGTGCCCAGGCTGGAGAAGTAGGCGAGTCTAGCATGCCGATTACCCCTCGCTGCCGGCCTGTATGCGGTACTTGAGGACAGTTAAACTCGGCGTCGTATCCCGTCGACAAGCGAGCATCCATGCCTGCTTCTGCATCAAGATTCCCGGCGTTGCTGGCGCTGTTCAGCCAGGTGACGTCGCTGCTGCTCACCTGGCTTCTGTTGCTTGCGTTGGCACGAGTGGCGGGTTGGCACGTCACCTCGCTGATCGCTGCTTGCTTGCAAGGCTTGCTCGCCGCGTTGATGGGACAGTTGCTAGGCCTTTCGCGCTGGTGGCTGCCGATCAATGCGGGCTTCGTGCCGGGCCTGGTGCTGTTACAGGACCACACCCTGCCGCCCTGGCTGTTGCTGTCCGGCTTCATGGTGCTGCTGCTGTTGAACTGGAACGCATTACTTGAACGAGTGCCGCTGTACCTGACCGGTACGGCCGCTGAACAGCGCTTGATTGAACGGCTGGCAAGGCTGCCCGACGGCTTTCGCTTCATTGATTTGGGTAGCGGTTTCGGCGGGACGTTGCTGCGGTTGGCGCGGGCTTACCCGGAGGGGCGCTTCGTCGGTGTCGAGACCGCACCGTTGACCTTCGCCCTGTGCTGGTTGCGCTGCCTGTTTCAGCGCAATTGTCAGGTGCGTTATCGCAGTCTCTGGCGCGTGTCGCTGGCCGAATATGACGTGGCCTACTGCTTCCTTTCTCCGGCGCCCATGCCGGCGTTGTGGCAGAAGGCATGCGCCGAGATGCGGTCGGGGGCGTTGTTGATCAGTAATAGTTTCGAGGTGCCGGGTGTCGAGGCGCAGGAAATACTTCCGGTCGATGACTGGCGTCATTCGCGCCTGTTGGTCTGGCGGCTTGGGGCTGATGCGCCACCTGACGGCTATCATGCGAGCGGCTAAACTGCGCGCCACAGTCAAGGAGTTCACCATGCAGAACCCGCAGAATCTCATCTGGATCGACCTGGAAATGACCGGTTTGGATCCGGATAACGACGTCATCATTGAGATGGCGACCATCGTTACCGATAGCCAGCTCAACGTCCTCGCTGAGGGGCCGGTCATTGCGATCCATCAAAGCGACGAGATTCTTGCCGGTATGGATGAATGGAACACGCGCCAACATGGCGGCTCCGGGCTTACCCAGCGGGTTCGCGACAGCCGGATCTCCACCGAGGTGGCCGAGGCGCAGACGCTGGCGTTTCTCGAACAATGGGTGCCCAAGGGCAAATCGCCGATCTGCGGCAATAGCATCTGCCAGGATCGCCGTTTCCTTTACCGGCGCATGCCCGGCCTGGAAGCCTATTTCCACTACCGCAACCTGGATGTTTCCACCCTCAAGGAGCTGGCCGCGCGCTGGGCTCCGGATGTGCTCGCCAGCTTCAAGAAGGGCGGCACGCATCTGGCGCTGGATGACATTCGTGAGTCAATCGCCGAGCTGCGTCACTACCGCGAGCATTTCATTAAAGGCTAAAAACAGCTGCAAGCGGCAAGCTAGGAGCTGCAAGCAAGGCGGAAAGCCATAGCAGCTTGGCTAGTCCTTGCCAGATTTGCAGCTGCTTACCGTCCTAGCCTTCTCAATTCGTCCGACTCGACCACTCGCGTGCCGTCGTCTTCTTCCAGCGCCAGGCGCCAGAGCGCGCGGGCGAGGATGCAGGCCGAGATGCCGCGGTATTTGCCAGGTAAAAGGTACGAGAGCGGGGCGGTCAGGCGCTCCACCGGCCGCACCTCCATGCGCGGGCCCAGTAGCTGCGAAGGGCGCACAATGGTCAATTGCGGCCAGTCCTGAGCGCGAAGGGCTTCTTCCATCTCGCCTTTGACTCGGCAGTAGAAGATCGAACTGTCCGGGTTGGCGCCCAGCGCGCTGATCACCAGCAGATGCCGCGCGCCCAGTTCACGGGCCCGTTTGGCAAAGTCCACGACCAGGTCATGATCGATAGCGCGGAAGGCTTCTTGGCTTCCCGCTTCTTTGATTGTGCTGCCCAGGCAACAGAACGCTGTGTCGATGCCCTCTGGGAGCTGCGGCAACAGAGCCTGCAGCGGGCCGACCGGGTTCTCGAGCCGAGGGTGCTCGGCCAGAGGCTTGCGACTGGGTGCCAGAACGCATTCCACGGTGGGTTCGTTGAGCAGGCGGTCGAGCAGGTGCTCGCCGGTCAGCCCGGTGGCGCCGGCAAGCAAAATACGCTGTGGCGTCAAATACATGGTTTGGCTTCCTGTGCGATCAGTCGGTCGGCGTCGGCTGTTGTTCATGCAGCATCCGCCAGTGTTCGACAACCTGGTCCGGTGCCCAGAGCTGGGGCTCCGAAGCTTGATAGTGGTCGGCCTGCTCTCGTTCGGCAACCCTCGCCTGCGCCAGCGTGAAGGCCTGCACAATATCGTTGGTTTCCTGCAGCGCCTCGGCGAACAGCGCGCGGCCGAAGTAGGTAAAATCACTTTCTTCGGAACAGCCGAACGACACCCGGTCGGCGCGAGCTGCGGTCATGACCAACGTATTCGGGCTCTTCAGCGGCTCGATGAACCCACCGGAATAGCAAGCGGAAATCACTATCACCTTGTTGCGTCCAGCAAGCGGCTGCATCAGCGCCGCCAGGTCCGCTGCCGGCAAGTCTTGCAGCGCCAGCCGTGGCTGGGTCAGCGCTAACTGGTGGTCGGCCGAGCCGTGACTGGTGAGATAGATGAAGATCAGGTCTTCAGGTCCGCTGCGTTCAGCCAGTTTCTGAATGGCGCGTGACAAATTCTCGCGGGTCGCCAGTGGTCGATCGGCCAGGTGATCGCGGTGGTTGACCAGGCTGATTTGGCCGTAGGCGGCGAAGCGGTCGGCTAGGAGCTTGCCGACATAGTCCGCTTCGCGGAGAAACACGCTCTGCTGCCCGTCGCCAGCGAAGGTCAGGCTGTAGAGCTCCGCAGCCGGGGTCGACACCGGTACCGCGTCAAGTGCGTCGGCGAGCAGTTGCCCTTGGCGTAACAGGCCGACTTCAAGTGGGTCGGCCAGTCGGCTGCCCGTATGGTCATGAGTAAGTCGATCGGCGCGCCAGGTACCGGCCTGCTCGGTGCCGTTGGCGAGCGTGAGAATACCCGTCCCATCGAAGCGGCCCGTGCGAAAGGTACCTCTGTATTGGCTGCCGTCCGGGGACTGCAGATGGCCCTCGCCGTGATACTGCCAATGCTTGAACTCACCGCTGTAGCGGGTGCCGTCGGCTCCAGCATAGCGGCCTTCGCCGCTGAGCTCGCCGTGCTTGAACGAGCCTTTCCAGACATTGCCGATGGCATCTTCGTAGCGACCCTGGCCATGAAACAGGTCGTTTTTGAAATTGCCCAGGTAGTGCTCGCCGTTGCTGCCGCGATACAGACCTTCACCGTTCAGGCTGCCCTCGACGAAGGTGCCGTTGAGTTTGCCGCTCTCGTCGCTGCGGGTGCCCTCGCCATGGGGCTGGCCAGCGACGAAATCTCCTTCGTACGTCGCGCCATCTGCGCCCTGCAGCTTGCCGGTGCCGTGGTAGAGATCGTTCTTGAAGTCGCCCTCGTAGGTCATGCCCTGCTCGGTGTAACGGCCTTTACCGTTGAGGCTGCCGCGTAGGAAATGCCCTTCATAGACACCGCCGGCGGCATAGCTGAAGAGCCCCGGACCATCGAACAGGCCTTGCTTGAATTCACCCTCGTAACGATCACCGTTGGCGCCTTGCCAGACGCCATGACCATTCCATTGGCCGTCCTTGAACGAGCCGCGGTAGCTGCTGCCGTTGGGGTAGTCGATACGCCCTTCGCCCTGCAATAGACCGTCGACCACCTCGCCTCGGTAGCGGCCACCGTCCGGCAGCACGGCATCGGCGGGTATCAGCGGTTCGCCATCACCGCAAGCGGTGAGGAAGCAGGCGAACAGGATCGGGGCGATGTGACGCATGCGGCTAACCAGAAAAATACGATGTCCGCAGTATGCCGCAAACGCAGCGAGGTGCGACAACGCGCACCCCTTTGGATCAGACGATGCAGAGCGCCAGGGTTTCGGCGATGTAGGCGGGCTTCTCCACGCCTTCGATCTCCATTACCGCGCGGCACTTGAGCAGCCACTGGCCCGGATTTTTTTCGTACGCGTCGAGTAGCGTCGCGGCCAGGCGCACCCGCGATCCGACCCGCACCGGCTGGATGAAGCGCAGACTGTCGAGCCCGTAATTGACGCCCATCTTGGTGCCTTCGGGTCTGACCATCAGGTCTCCCATCAACATTGGCAACAACGATAGGGACAGGAAGCCATGCGCGATGGTCCCGCCGAACGGCGTCTGTGCAGCTTTTTCCGGGTCGATGTGGATGAATTGATGGTCGCCGGTGCAATCGGCGAACTGGTCGACTCGCTGCTGATCGACGGTGAACCATTCGGAGCGGCCGAGCTCCTTGCCAATGTAGTTCTTGAGTTCTGCTACGGGTACCTGCGGCATATGTCCTCCGGGGATTTGTTGTTCTTCTAATGAAAGCGCGATGGCTAGATCAGCATGCGGCCGGAGACGAATCAACCAAGCATTGTTGTCGCGAATGGTGGGATATAGGCCGGGCCAGCGCGTGCAGCGGGTTTCGTCGCGGGGGGATGCTTATAATCGCGCTTCTTTGCTTCGGAGACGTCCATGCTGCTACGCGGGTTAACCTGGCTGGTGCTGTTCCAATTGCTCGGCACCGCGATCAACGTGATGGTCCTGCCCATGATGCCGGGGCCGATCATCGGGCTGCTACTGCTGTTCGTGGCGCTGTTGGCGCGCGGCCAGGCCAGCGAGTCGTTGCAATTGGCGGCCAGGAGTCTGTTGCGCTATCTGCCGCTGCTGCTAGTTCCGCCAGCCGTGGGCGTGATGGCCTACACCGAGGCGATTCTGGAAGACTTCTGGGCCATTGTCGGGGTGCTGGTGCTTTCGCTGGTGGTGTCTCTGGTGTTCACCGGCTGGCTGATGCAGATGTTGATTCATCGCCAGCAGCGCAAGGCGGGCCGCGCATGATTGCGGTGCAATGGCAGGCGGCTTGGGACGCGGTGATTCACCATCCACTGTTCGGCGTGGCAATTACCCTGGCGGCATTCCAACTTGCTTTCGCCGCCTACGAAAAGACCCGTTGGGTCTTCCTACAGCCAGTTCTGGTCTCGATGGTTGTGGTCGTCGGCATTCTGGTGGCCTGCGGCCTCAGTTATGACGAATACCGCGACAGTGCACAGATGCTCACCGTTCTTCTCGGGCCGGCCACCGTGGCGCTGGCGGTACCGCTGTATCTTAATCTGCGGCGGATTCGCGAACTGTTCGGGCCGATCATGCTAACCCTGCTGTTTGCGGGCACTGGCGCGACGGCGCTAGGCATGGCGCTGGCGTGGGCTTTTAACTCCGATCCGATGATTCTGATGACCCTGGCGCCGAAATCCGTGACGTCGCCCATCGCCATGCTGGTGGCCGAGCAAATCGGCGGAGTGGTGGCCTTGGCGGCAGTGTTCGTGATGATCACCGGAATCATTGGAGCGATCGTCGGTCCGGAACTGTTGCGTCGCTTTGGCGTTCAGCATCCTGCGGCCCGAGGCATGGCGTTGGGGCTGACCGCTCACGCCGTGGGCACCGCGCAGGCGTTGCAGGAAAGCGATGAATGCGGTGCTTTTGCGGCGCTGGCGATGAGCCTGATGGGTGTAATGACGGCGGTACTGCTGCCGCTGGCCGTGACGCTGTTGTTCTAAGGAGGCTGAATGAAGCTGCCGTTGTTTCCGCTCGACACCGTGTTGTTTCCGGGATGCATGCTCGATCTGCAGATATTCGAGGCCCGTTATCTGGATATGGTCAGCGGCTGCTTGAAGGCGGGGCATGGCTTTGGTGTCGTGCGCCTCATCGAGGGCAGCGAGGTGGGACTGGCGGCCAGCGAATATGCCCTGACCGGTTGCGAGGCGCTGATCCGGGACTGGCAGCAGCGCCCCAACGGCTTGCTGGGAATCCGCGTCGAAGGCGGTCGTCGCTTCGATGTGCTCTCAGCCGAAGTGCAGCGCGATCAACTGACCGTTGCCGAGGTCAGTTGGCGCGACGAAGGTGAAGACCTGCCTTTCGGCGATGAGCACGCCGACTTGGCGTTATTGCTGGAAGCGCTAGGACAACACCCGATGGTCCAGGCGCTGGGCATGGGCTGCGTGGCGCAGGGACAGCGCTCGCTGGCGCATCAGTTGGGGTATTTGTTGCCATTTCAGCCGGAGCGGAAAGTCGAGTTGCTACAGCTGGACGATCCGCAGCTGCAACTGGAGCGCATCCAGCGCTGGCTTGAGGAGTTGCAGGGCGATGCGCTCGAATAACAAGCAGTGCAACAGCCGCATTTGACGCAACTATTGATAGCGATACAGCAATATGGCACCCGGCAGCGCCCAGATCGCAAAAGCGCCAATCAGTCCCAGCGTTGCGGGCAGAATCAACCACCACACCCTGGGCGACAGCGCCTGCATTGGCCTGCGCCATTGCACGATGGTCAGGCTCGCCGCGCATATCGTGCTCGCCAACACTGCGCCAGCGATCACATCGGTCGGCCAGTGCACGCCGAGATAAACGCGCGACAAGGCAATGGCTGTCGCCGGTAATCCAGCCAGCAGTACCCAAGCCAGGCGCAGGCGAGGTGGTTGCCCACGCCCAGCGAGGACTCCGAGCGTAAGAAAAAAAGCGAACGCCGCCGAGCTATGGCCGCTGGGGAAACTGAAAGTGTGAAGGGGTTCGAGAAGGATCTCCGGTCGGATTCGCCCGAACGTCGCTTTCAGCGCGCCATTGGCCAGCGCTGTACCCAGCAGCGTGAGGATGGCGAAGACTGCTGCGCGCATCTGCTTCAGCGCAATCAACAGCAGGCTCAACAGCACCGCGGCCCACAGCTGCGTGTGGAAGTCGCCGGCACGCGTGACCACTACCATGAAGTGGTCGAAGATCGGGCTGCGTTCGCCCTGGACCAATTCCATCAGCCCTTCGTCGAATTCCACCAGATAAGGCCAGCCGAAGAACAGACCAAGCAGAATGGCCGCGCTGAGGCCTGCCGCCAGCGGCGTGACCCAACGCAGCTGGCGCAGGCTGCAATGCACGACGCCACCGACGAGTAGCAGCAGTGCAACAAGGACGATTCCCGCCTCGCCCCAGAAACCCTCCGGCAGCGGCAGTCGCACGGCAGCGCCTGCAGTCCAGCCCGGCAGCAGGTAGGCCATCGACCAACCGGCTGCGGCCACCAGGCTGACCAACAGAAAGCGCCCGAACGGCATGTCGAGCATGCCGGCGGTAAGCGGCAGCATGGGCCGCAGGGGGCCGATAAAGCGGCCCACGAGAAGGCTCGCGATGCCGTAACGATCGACATACAGCTCGGCCCGTGTCAGCCATTCAGGATGATCGCGCAAGCCGCGCATACTGCGAATGTTCTGGTGGTAACGTCGCCCAAGGCCGTAGGACAGCAGATCGCCGAGCAGGCCGCCCACATAGCCCAGCAGCAACGTCTCGCCGAGGCTCAGCACACCACTGCCGGCGACCACGGCGATAGCAAACACCAGCACGGTGCCAGGCATCAGCAAACCGACCACGGCCAGGCATTCCAGGCAGGCCACCAGAAACAGGCTCAGGCCCAGCCACTGCGGGTTTTCAGAGAGCCAGCCGGTGAGCGCAGAAAGCCATTCGGGCATGGTTTTTTCCTTGAATCGAGACGGCTTTCGACTCGGCGACCGCCGCGCCGGTTTCAACGGCCGTCATGATAACGCTGGATGCATTTGCGACAGGATGTTGATTGGGGCAGCGGTTCGTTGGTGCGAGCGATCGCCGACGGGTAGTCGCAAGGCGTCGTGCGGCCATTGGTGTGCATCTGCGACCGCTGCGCTTTCCCAGCCATTCGCCGGGAGCCGCTGTGCGGGAAGCTCATGGGTGGCTATAATCAGCCGCTTTCCCTTCAGCTAGGCCAGCCAGCCCATGACCGAGTCCGTTCTCGATTACATGACCCGCCTCGGTCGCGCCGCGCGCGAGGCGTCGCGCATGCTCGCGCGCGCTACCACCGCGCAGAAGAATCGAGCATTGCAGGCTGCTGCGGCAGCGCTTGACGCAGCGCGTAGCGATCTGGTCGATGCCAACCAGCAGGATCTCGCAGCCGGGCGTGCCAGTGGTCTGGACGAGGCCATGCTCGACCGCCTGGCGCTGACCCCGGCGCGAATCGACGACATGATCGAAGGACTGCGACAGGTCGCAACCCTTCCCGACCCCATCGGCGAGATTCGCGACATGCGTTACCTGCCATCGGGTATCCAGGTCGGCAGGATGCGCGTGCCGCTCGGCGTAGTCGGGATCATTTACGAGTCGCGTCCCAACGTGACCATCGACGCTGCCAGCCTGTGCCTGAAGTCCGGTAACGCCACCATCCTGCGCGGCGGCTCCGAAGCGATCCATTCGAATCAGGCGATTGCCCGCTGCATCCAGTTAGGGCTGGCGGAGGCCGGATTGCCAGCGGCTGCGGTACAGGTCGTGGAAACCACAGACCGTGCCGCGGTGGGTGCGCTGATCACCATGCCGGAATTTGTCGATGTGATCGTGCCGCGCGGCGGCAAGGGCTTGATCGAACGCATCAGCCGCGACGCAAAGGTCCCTGTGATCAAGCACCTGGACGGCATCTGCCATGTGTTCATCGACCAGGCTGCCGATATCGACAAGGCCATTCGCGTCGCCGACAACGCCAAGACCCAGCGCTATGCACCGTGCAATACCATGGAAACGTTGTTGGTACATACGGCCATCGCGGAGCGCGTACTGCCGCCGCTGGCTGCCATCTATCGCGGCAAAAGCGTCGAGTTGCGTGGTTGCCCGCGTACGTGCGAACTGCTCGGTGGCGATGTGCTAGCCGCCAGCGAAGAAGATTGGTCCACCGAATACAACGCACCGATTTTGTCGATCCGCGTGCTCGACTCGCTGGATGAAGCGATCGAACACATCAACCGCTACGGCTCGCAACATACCGATGCGATCGTCACCGAGAATTTCACCGATGCTCGCCGCTTCATCACCGAGGTCGATTCCGCGTCGGTGATGGTCAACGCCTCCACCCGTTTCGCCGATGGATTCGAGTATGGCCTGGGCGCGGAGATCGGCATTTCCACCGACAAGCTGCACGCACGCGGACCGGTTGGCCTGGAAGGCCTGACCAGCGAGAAATACGTGGTCTTCGGCGACGGCCACGTGCGTACTTGATGAGTTCGACTCGCACTCCACGGCGCATCGGTATTCTCGGTGGCACCTTTGATCCGGTGCACATTGGGCACCTGCGAGGCGCGCTGGAAGTGGCAGAAATGGTAGGGCTCGCTGAGGTTCGCCTGGTCCCCAATTTCCGCCCGCCGCACCGTGAGGCGCCCAACAGCTCCGCGCAGGACCGCTTGGCGATGGTCCGATTGGCGGTGCAGGATCTGCCGTCGTTGACGGTCGATGCCCGCGAGCTGGAGCGCGACAAGCCGTCATACACCATCGACACGCTGGAATCGCTGCGCGATGAACTGGCAGATGACGATCAGATTTTTCTAATAATGGGTTGGGACGCGTTTTGCGGGCTACCCAATTGGCATCGCTGGGATGAGCTTCTTGATTACTGCCACATTCTCGTGATGCAGCGCCCTGATGCCGACAGCGAGGCTCCGGAAGCTCTGCGGGACTTGTTGGCGGCACGCAGCGTGCACGACCCGCAGGCACTTGCTGGCAGCGGTGGGCAAATTGCCTTCGTCTGGCAGGCCCCTCTGGGGGTGTCTGCAACCCGAATTCGTCAATTTCTGGCCAGCGGCCAGTCGGTCCGTTTCCTGGTGCCCGACGCCGTACTGGCTTATATCAACGCGCACGGACTGTACCGGGCGTCGAACTGAGGTTGTTTCAAGCTATGCAAAATGATTCTTTGGCCCAGCTGGCCGTTAGCGCTCTGGAAGATCTGAAAGGCGCGGACATCACCACCATTGATGTCCGCGGCAAGACCAGCGTTACTGATTTCATGGTGATCGCCAGTGGTACCTCCAGTCGCCACGTGAAGTCCCTGGCAGACAACGTGCTTGAGAAGGTCAAGGAGCAAGGTGTTCGCCCGCTGGGCAGTGAAGGCCTGGACGGTGGCGAGTGGGCACTGCTCGACCTGGGTGATGTAGTGGTCCACGTGATGCAGGTCCCGACTCGCCAGTTCTATGACCTTGAGCGTCTTTGGCAGGGTGCTGAACAGAGCCGTGCACAGCACGCGGGCGAGCAGGAATAAGGTCGATCCGTGCGGATCAAGCTGATCGCTGTGGGTTCGAAGATGCCGCGTTGGGTGGAGGATGGTTGGCACGAATACGCCAAGCGTCTGCCCTCCGAGCTGCCTTTGGAACTGCATGAAATATCGCTCAACACTCGCGGCAAGAATGCCGACGTGGCGCGATTGATTCGTCAGGAAGGCGAGGCCATGCTGGCCAAGGTGCAGCCCGGCGAGCGCATCGTCACGCTGGAAGTGACGGGGCGACCTTGGAGCACCGAGCAACTGGCCGCCGAGCTGGAACGTTGGCGACTCGACGCGCGCAACATTAACTTGATGGTTGGCGGTCCCGAAGGACTGGCTCCTGAAGTTTGTGCACGTAGCGAGCAGCGCTGGTCGCTGTCGCCGCTGACTCTGCCGCATCCGTTGGTGCGCATTCTCATCGGCGAGCAGATCTACCGCGCCTGGACGTTGCTGTCGGGTCACCCTTACCACAAGTAGTACAGCCAAACCCAAGATGTCCCAGCCGATTCCCCTCAAAGACCACGAAAAGGACGCCCGTCTGGTGCGTCAGCGCGTGCTGGTGGGCGGCGCCTTTGTGTTGTTGCTGATTGGCGTGTTGATTGCGCGCCTTTACTACCTTCAGGTCGTGCAGTACGAGCACCATTCGACGCTCTCGGAGAACAACCGCGTCCATGTTCAGCCCATTCCGCCTAATCGGGGACTGATTTTCGATCGGACCGGCAAGATCATCGCCGACAATCGCCCGAGCTTTAGTCTCACGGTGACGCGCGAGCGCGCCGAGGATTGGCGCAAAACGCTTGATACGGTTGTCGAGGTGCTGGATCTGTCAGCCGAGGAGCGCGAGCTGTTCGAGAAGCGCGTATTGCAAGGGCGGCGGCCATTCGAGCCGGTGCCGATCATGTATGAACTGTCCGAGGAACAGATCGCTCGCATCGCCGTCGATCAGTTCCGCCTGCCTGGTGTGGAGGTCGCGGCGCAGTTGGTCCGGCATTACCCGGAGGGTGAGCATTTCGCGCATTCGGTCGGCTATGTCGGCCGGATCAACGAGGCGGAGCTCAAGCAGCTCGATCCGGTGAATTACAGCGGCACGCACCACATCGGCAAGACTGGCATCGAGCGATTCTACGAAGACGTGCTGCACGGGCAGGTGGGGTACGAGGAAGTCGAGACCAACGCCCGTGGCCGAGTGTTGCGGGTACTCAAACGCACCGATCCGGTACCGGGAAAGGACATCACTCTGACCCTTGATCTGGAACTGCAACAAGCGGCCGAGGCGGCGCTGGCTGGCCGGCGAGGCGCTGTGGTGGCGCTGCAACCTGCTACCGGCGAAGTGCTGGCGATGGTCAGCCAGCCGAGTTTCGACCCTAATTCGTTCGTCACCGGCATCAGCTTCAAGGCTTATGGTGAACTGCGAGACTCGATCGACCAGCCGCTGTTCAACCGTGTTCTGCGTGGCTTGTACCCGCCAGGGTCGACCATCAAGCCGATGATGGCGGTAGCCGGTCTCGATGCCGGGGTCGTCACTGAAGAGAGTAAGGTGTTCGATCCTGGATTCTTCCAATTGCCGAACGTGAAACACAAATACCGCAACTGGAATCGGGGCGGCGACGGCTGGGTAGATCTGGAGAAAGCGATCATGCGCTCCAATGACACCTATTTTTACGATCTGGCCCACAAGATGGGTATCGATCGGATGCACGAATACATGACCCGCTTTGGCATCGGTCAGCGTGTATCGCTGGATATGTTCGAGGAAACCGCCGGCCTGATGCCCTCGCGAGAGTGGAAGCGCACACGTTATCGTCAGCCCTGGTATCCGGGTGAGACGGTCATCCTTGGCATCGGGCAGGGTTACATGCAGGCTACGCCGCTACAGCTGGCCCAGGCGACCGCACTGATGGCCACTCATGGTAAATGGATTCGGCCGCACTTGGCGCAGAGTATCGAGGGCGTTTCACCGGTCGATCCAGAACCGATGCCGGATATCCAACTGCGCGACCCTCGCTATTGGGATGCCGCCATCAACGGCATGGAGCAGGTCGTGCACGGGACTCGCGGCACCGCGAAGAAGGTTGGCGATACGGCGAGTTATCGCATTGCCGGCAAGAGCGGCACCGCGCAGGTTGTGGCAATCAAGCAGGGCGAGCGTTATGACAGCGACAAGCTTGCCGAGCGGCATCGCGATCACGCATTGTTCGTGGCCTTCGCGCCGGTGCATGACCCACAGATCGCAGTGGCGGTGATGGTTGAGAATGGTGAATCCGGCTCCGGTGTCGCGGGCCCGGTTGCCAAACAAGTCATGGATGCCTGGTTGTTGAACGAGCAAGGCGAGCTGAAGGCCGAATATGCGCCGCCGCTAGCGGCTGAGGTGCGTAAGCCATGAGCGGGACATTCGATCGCACGCTTTCCACTACCGACGTAATGCGCCGTCGGGCGACGCTTCTGCAGCGCATGCATATCGACGGTGTACTTTTGCTGCTCTTGCTGCTGCTGGCTGCGGGCAGCCTGTTCGTTCTCTACTCGGCTGGCGGCAAGAACTGGGATCTGTTGATCAAGCAGGCAAGCTCGTATGGTATCGGGCTGAGCGCCATGCTGGTCATCGCACAGTTGGAGCCGAGATTCATGGCGCGCTGGGTCCCGCTTGGTTATCTGGCGGTTGTCGCATTGCTGCTGGCGGTGGAATTCGTCGGCTATACCGCCATGGGCGCGACCCGATGGATCAGTATCCCAGGGGTGATTCGCTTTCAACCGTCGGAATTCATGAAAATCATCATGCCGATGTCGATTGCCTGGTACCTGTCCGCTCGTGCGTTGCCGCCGGGTATCAAGCACACCATGGTCAGCCTGGGCCTGATCCTGGTGCCCTTCGTGCTGATTCTGAAGCAGCCGGATCTGGGCACCTCCCTCCTGGTACTGGTTTCCGGTGCCTTCGTGCTTTTCATTGCGGGCCTGCGCTGGCGCTGGATTCTGGGTGCGGTTGCGGCGCTGGTACCTATCGCAGTAGCCATGTGGTATTTCGTTCTGCACAACTATCAGAAACAGCGCGTGCATACCTTTCTCGATCCCGAAAGCGATCCGCTGGGCACTGGCTGGAACATCATCCAGTCCAAGGCTGCGATCGGCTCGGGTGGCGTGTTCGGCAAGGGCTGGTTGCTCGGCACCCAGTCGCACCTGGATTTTTTGCCCGAAAGCCATACGGACTTTATCATTGCCGTCTTGGCCGAGGAGTTCGGCCTGGTTGGCGTCTGTTTGCTATTGCTGATTTATCTGCTGTTGATTGCACGTGGTCTGGTGATTACGGTTCAAGCGCAGACCTTATTTGGCAAGCTGCTCGCCGGCGCGCTGACGATGACGTTCTTCGTTTATGTTTTCATCAATATCGGTATGGTTAGTGGGCTGCTGCCGGTAGTAGGGGTACCGTTACCCTTTATCAGTTTTGGTGGAACTTCATTGGTGACCCTGTTATCAGGGTTCGGGGTTTTGATGTCGATCCACACCCATCGCAAGTGGATCGCGCAGGTTTGATTAGAGTGAATTTCTTGAACCCATTACGGCATAGCTGGTTGGCACGAGCGCTCTGCGGAGCGGGTCTATTCGGTGTTTTCAGCGGTACTCAGGTGGTTTTCGCTGCCGATTACCAAGGCGAAAAGGTGGCCGAGTTCGTTCGCGAGATGACTCAGGATTATGGGTTTGCCAGTGAACAGTTGGTTGAACTGCTTGCTCAGGCAGAACGCAAGCAGGTGATCCTCGACGCGATCTCGCGGCCGGCAGAGCGCGTCAAACCGTGGAAGGAATATCGACCGATCTTCATCACTGACTCGCGGGTAGCGCAGGGCGTCGATTTCTGGCGCGAGAACCAGGCAGCGCTGGAGCGCGCCGAGAAAGAATATGGCGTGCCAGCCGAGGTGGTCGTTGCGATTATTGGCGTCGAGACCTTCTACGGGCGTAATACCGGCAGTTATCGGGTCATCGATGCGCTGTCGACGCTGGGCTTCGATTATCCACCGCGCCAGCCGTTCTTCCGTCAACAGCTCAAGGAATTCCTGCTGCTGGCTCGCGAAGAGCAGGTCGATCCGCTGAAGCTTACCGGCTCCTACGCCGGAGCCATGGGCCTGCCGCAGTTCATGCCGAGCAGCTTCCGCGCCTACGCGGTAGATTTCGATGGCGACGGTCATATCGACATCTGGAAAAACCCGGTCGATGCCATTGGTAGTGCCGCCAATTATTTCAAGCAACATGGCTGGGTAGCCGGCGAGCCGGTCGTCGCGCGGGCCACCGTCAAGGGTGAGCAGCATGCAGAAGGCCTTACCGAGGGCCTGGAACCGGTCAAGAATGCTGCGCAGTTGCGTGAGCTGGGCTGGCAGACGGAGGCGGAAATTGCGGATGACACGGCAGTGACAGCCTTCCGTCTGGACGGTGCCGAAGGAGATGAATACTGGATAGGGCTGCCTAATTTCTATGTCATTACGCGTTACAACCGCAGCGTGATGTACGCCATGGCCGTGCACCAGCTTGCCGCGCAGCTTGCCGAAGCACGAGGCACGCAATGACGGTCCGCTTGTTCGCAGTGGCAGCCGCCGTTGCGCTGATCGCAGGTTGCTCGTCATCACCGGCGCCGCAGTCGCCTGCGCCTGCCAAAAACGGCATCAGCGGCCCCGATGATTACTCCCGACCGCACAAGGATGGCGCGCCCTGGTGGGACGTCGACGTATCGAGTATCCCTGACGCGACGCCGATGCCGCATAACGGCCCATTCAAGGCCAACCCCTATACGGTGCTGGGTAAGACCTACTATCCGATCGGCGATGGGCGCAACTACCAAGCGACAGGCACTGCCTCTTGGTACGGCACCAAGTTTCATGGCCAGCCTACCGCCAACGGCGAGAAATACGATCTGTACGGTATGAGCGCGGCACACAAGACGTTGCCGCTGCCCAGCTATGTTCGGGTGACCAACCTCGACAACGGCAAGGCAGTGGTACTGCGGGTCAACGATCGCGGCCCGTTCTACTCGGACCGAATCATCGACCTGTCATTCGCGGCGGCGAAAAAGCTGGGCTACGCCGAAACGGGCACGGCACGGGTCAAAGTCGAGGGTATCGATCCCCAGCAGTGGTGGGCCGAGCGGGGCCGTCCGGCGCCGATGGTGCTGGCGCAGCCACAAAAGGTTGCGAGCAAGCCTGCCGGTACTTCGCTTTCACAGCCCGTCGAACAATACACGCCGCCGCCAGCACAGCATGCGGGCGCAACATTACCGGTCCAGGTCGACAGCACCGACAGGGTTGCCGCTGCCGGGGTGTTCCTGCAAGTCGGTGCGTTTGCCAATCCGGACGCCGCCCAGCTGCTACGTGACAAACTCAGCAACTTGACTGCTGCGCCGGTATTCGTCAGTTCGGTGGTTCATCAGGAGCAGATCCTGCACCGGGTTCGCCTTGGGCCAATCGAGTCCCTGGACGAGGCCGCGCAACTCGAACAGAGCGTGCGTCTCGCCAATTTGGGAAACCCCCGACGAGTACGTGCCGATTGACGTCGCGGCATGCTCGGGATGAGCGAGCTGATTCACAAAACTGTTTTGCCCACACCAACTTTTGAGAGAGCAATGACTATCACCACCTTCGTGCGCCGCCTGTTTCTTCTCACTTTGCTGGCAGTAGCGCCGGTAACCTGGGCCGAGCCGATCATTCCATCAGCGCCGCAATTGGCAGCGAAATCGTACGTTCTGATGGACGCCGCAAGCGGCAAGGTGCTGGTCGAGAACTCGGGGGACGAGCGCCTGCCACCGGCCAGTCTGACCAAACTAATGACCGCCTACATCGCCACGCTGGAGATCAAAAAAGGTCAGATTTCCGAAAGCGATATGGTTACAGTCAGCGAAAAGGCCTGGCGTACCGGCGGTTCGCGGATGTTCATTCAGGTCAACACTCAGGTTTCCGTCGACGACCTACTGCACGGCATCATCATTCAGTCCGGCAATGACGCCAGCGTGGCCATGGCCGAGCATATTGCCGGCAGCGAGGAAGCCTTCGCTGATCTGATGAACAGCACTGCTCAGCGGCTGGGCATGACCAACTCCCACTTCATGAACTCCACCGGGCTACCGCACCCGGACCATTACTCATCAGCAGCCGACATGGCCAAGCTGGCCCGCGCGATCATCTATGAAGATCCGGCGCACTATGGCATTTACGCGCAGAAGGAGTTCTTCTGGAACAATATCAAGCAGCCAAATCGCAACCTGCTGCTGTGGCGTGACAAGACGGTCGATGGTTTGAAAACCGGTCATACGGAAGAGGCTGGCTACTGCCTGGTAGCGTCGGCAGTGCGCGACGACATGCGCCTAATCAGCGTCGTGTTCGGCACTAACAGTGAGCAGGCGCGAGCGGCCGAGACGCAGAAACTGCTGACCTACGGTTTCCGCTTCTTCGAGACGCGCACTTTCTACAAAAAGGGCGTCGAACTGGCGACTTCGCGAGTCTGGAAAGGCCAGCAGGACCAGGTCAGCGCTGGGCTGGCGAATGACCTGACCCTGACCCTGCCGCGGGGCCAGATGGACAAACTGCAGGCCGGTCTGACGTTCAATCCCGAGCTGATGGCGCCGATCCAGCAGGGCGATGTAATCGGCAAGGTTGAAGTCAGTCTCGATGGCCAGGTACTACAGAGCACCGACCTGATTGCCCTGCAGGCCGTGGAAGAAGGCGGGCTGTTCAGCCGTTTCTGGGATAGCATTCGTCTGTTCTTCTTCAATCTCTTCAACTGATACCACCTGAGCGCGCTCGGCTATCCGCCGGGCGTGCTTGCGGATCACGAGTCCGTCGCCATGACCGAAAGCAAAAGCGAAACACAGCCACCCAAAATCGAATTTCCCTGCGAGCGCTATCCGATCAAGGTGATCGGTGACGCGGGCGAGGGCTTCAGCGAGGCGGTGACAGAAGTGATCCGGCGTCATGCGCCGAACTTTGACGAAACCACATTGGTGACGCGCGACAGCCGCAACGGGCGCTTTCTGTCCGTTCAGGTGCTGATCACCGCGACCAGCGTCGAGCAGTTGCAGGCGATTCACGTCGATCTACGCGCAACCGGGCGCGTGCATATGGTGCTGTGATGGAAAGCGCTCCATCGGCACGCAACGTTACCGACAAGACGGTGTTCAATTTCTCTGAATTTGGTGTTCGCTGATGGCTTCCGCAATGCTCGGTGTTCGTGACCTCGGACTGGTCGAGTACGAGCCCGCCTGGCAAGCCATGCAGCGCTTCACCAATGGTCGCGGCCCGGCCACGGATGATGAAATCTGGTTGCTGCAGCACCCGCCGGTGTTTACTCAAGGGCAGGCGGGCAAGGCCGAGCATCTGCTGCTGCCCGGTGATATTCCGGTGGTACAGGCCGATCGGGGCGGACAGGTTACCTACCATGGCCCCGGGCAGCTGGTGTGTTATCTGATGCTGGACGTCCGGCGGCTGGGAATCGGCGTACGGGAATTGGTCAGCCGTATCGAACAGAGCCTGATCGATTTGCTTGCCAGCTACGATGTGCAGGCCATCGCCAAGCCCGACGCGCCAGGTGTCTATGTCGGGGGGGCAAAGATCGCATCGCTCGGTCTGCGTATCCGCAACGGGCGCTCGTTCCACGGTCTGGCGTTCAATGTGGATATGGATCTGGAGCCCTTCAGGCGAATCAATCCTTGCGGCTACGCCGGCATGACCATGACCCAGTTGGCCGATCTGGTTGCTGGGCCTATAGCGTTTTCCGAGGTCAGTGCCCGCCTGCGTGAACAGCTGGTCAAGCACCTCGGCTACGCGCAGCAGCAGACGCTGATGGGCGCAATAGACGGCTAAGCCGGGCGCTTGCTTATCGGGTGTGAGCTGGGCATGGCGGATATAAAACGCTGCCCCAGGCGAAGCCTAGGGGCAGGCGTTGATCGACCCGATCAGTTCAGATTGAGGGTCGGAATCAGGCTGCTGTCAAACGGCTGGCCCGGCACTGGCACCGGGGCGGCCAGGCCCAGGTTGTTCTTCTCGAACACCCGGTCGGCTCGATAGCTGGAGCGCACCAGCGGGCCGGCAGCGACTTCCATGAAGCCCTTTCCTAGACCGATGTCGCGCAAACGGTTGAATTCTTCCGGGCTGACCCAACGTTTGACCGGCAGGTGGTGGCGGGTCGGCTGCAAGTACTGGCCGAGGGTGAGGATGTCCACGCCGATGGCGCGCAGGTCATCCATGGTCTGCAGCACTTCCTCGTCGCTTTCGCCCAAGCCCAGCATCAGGCTGGTCTTGGTCAGCATCTCCGGGCGATGGCGCTTGGCATGCTCCAGCACGCGCAGGGTCTTCTCGTAGCCGGCGCGGGGGTCGCGAACTTCATGGGTCAGGCGCTTGACCGTCTCGACGTTCTGCGCGAAGACTTCCAGGCCGGAGTCAGCTACGCGTTCGATGGCTTGCAGGTCGCCGTCGAAGTCCGGGGTCAAGGCCTCCACTACCACCTGCGGCGTGCGTTCCTTGATGGCACGGACACAGGCGGCATAGTGTGCTGCACCGCCGTCGTCCAGGTCATCGCGGTCCACCGAGGTCAACACGATATAGCGCAGCGCCATCAGCTCTACCGACTTGGCTGTGTTCTGCGGCTCCTCCTGATCCAGCCAGCCGTTGGGATTGCCGGTATCCACCGCGCAGAAGCGGCACGCGCGGGTGCACACCGAGCCCATCAGCATGATAGTGGCGGTACCGTTGGACCAGCATTCGCCCATGTTCGGGCAGTGGGATTCCTGGCATACGGTGCTCAGACGGTGTTCGCCGACATTGCGCTTGACCGCTTCGAAGCGGCTGCCGCTGGGTGCCTTGACCCGCAACCACTTGGGCTTGGGTTCGAACACTTGGGGTTCGCTTGAGGCGCGGCGCTTCTGCCCGTCCT
The DNA here is from genome assembly GCF_024448715.1 of Stutzerimonas stutzeri. Lineage (GTDB taxonomy): Bacteria > Pseudomonadota > Gammaproteobacteria > Pseudomonadales > Pseudomonadaceae > Stutzerimonas > Stutzerimonas stutzeri_AR. The sequence continues at coordinate 307,296 of NZ_JAMOHZ010000002.1, read as the reverse complement.
TGATCGCGGTAATGCCCTGAGTGGTGCGGAATTTTTCGCCGCTGGCAACGGTTTTGGACTGGGAGGTATCGGACATCGGCTTTCTGGGCTCCGCTAGAGGCTCCGGGGACGGGGCGGCTCGTGGCCGCCGCGCAGTTTATCACAGGCACTGACCGCACAGTCCGTCTAGCGAGGCGTGCAGCCGTTGCCGGAGCCACCGCGGCTTGCCCGAGTTGTCCCGCGGCTGAGCTACCGGCCGGCGTTTCACGTGCATTATCGGAAGGAGATACTGCCGACCAGGATGGGCTTCGACGCCGCGTGACCTGCCTGCGGAGATGGGCGGCTCGGGGCAGAGCATGGCCGAACAGTTCGGCCATGCTCGCTAAGGCTCTGCGCGCAGCCGGCCGAGCAACTCCTGCGTCGGATGGCCGTCGGCAGGCCAGCCCAGCTGTTGCTGGAAACCACGGATGGCACTGCGGGTGTTGCCGCCGATGATGCCGTCTGCAGCGCCTGGATCGAAGCCTTGGTTCGACAGGCGTTCCTGCAGCTCAAGACGCTCGGAGCGACTCAGGGGCTGTTCACCCTGTGGCCAGCTTGCGCGCACCTTGCCTGCGCCATCGAAGCGCTCGGACAGCAGACCGATCGCGAGCGCATAAGATGACGAATTGTTATAGCGCAATATTGCGCGGAAATTATCCAGGATCAGAAACGCCGGACCGCGATAACCAGCGGGAAGTAGCAGACTGGCGGTCGCGTCATCATTGCCGGCCGGCAGGTTTGCCAGGCCGAGGCGACGCCACTCCGCCAACGGCTTGCGTATGCTGCTGTCGGCCAGGGCATAGTCGAATTCTGTCGGCAGCGCGACCTCGAAGCCCCACGGCTGTCCAGCTTTCCATCCGGACGCCTGCAAGTAATGGGCAGCTGACGCCAGGGCATCGGCTGAGCTGTTCCAAATGTCCCGGCGGCCGTCACCGTCGAAGTCCACGGCGTGGGTGTTATAGGTGGTCGGGATGAACTGAGTCTGCCCCATGGCGCCGGCCCAGGACCCGCGCAGCTGATCGATGGAGATGTCGCCGCGGTGAAGAATTTCCAATGCCGCCAGCAACTGGCTTTTGGCGAAGCCTGGGCGCCGGCCTTCATGAGCCAATGTCGCCAATGAGCGAATGACTGACTTGTCGCCCATTATCTGCCCGAAGCTGCTTTCCAACCCCCATATCGCTACCAGCGTATTACGGTCGACCCCGTAGTGCGTTTCTATACCGTCCAGTGTCGCTGAATGTTGGTTCAGCAATCGCTTGCCGCCACTGACGCGCTGCTCCGAGAGGGCCCCCTCCAAATATTGCCAAACGGGCCGAGTGAACTCCGGCTGGCTGCGATCGGCCGAGATGATGCTTGGGTCAGGGGTAACGCCGGCAAACGCGCGATCGAACAGTTCCGCCGGTATACCAGCCTGCAGCGCTTCGAGCCTGAAACTGTCGCGCCACTCGTCGAAACTTTGCTGTGGAACAGCAATATCCGGCTCGTTGGATACAGCGAGCACTGTGCCGGTTGATGCTTCCTGTTGCTGTGGCATGCTCGGTGTGGCTTGGGCTGGGCGCTCGGCGGCGCAGGCGACCAAGATGCTCATGGCTGATCCGGCAATCAGGGTACGCAGCAGCAGTACGGGAACGAAGGTGTAAAGCATGTACCACACTCGGCAAATCATTGGCACGTGACCTTAACACGCTTTGAATTGCTTGGCTTTTCAAGCCGCCAGAAGGACCGAAGCCTCCCAGTTGTTGGACTGGGAGGCTTCACGGCGATAGCTGCCTTTGCCTTTTTTCGGCTGTTCCTGGCGGCTGCGGAATAATGGTTGTGCCACCAGGGACTTGGCCTTGTTCGGCCGCTTACGGTTCTTTGCCATGTTGTCGCCCTCATGCCTATGGATCAGCACGGCGCATCATAGGTGTTGTTCAAAAAATGTCCAGCAGACTCACAGCGACTTAGGTTCCTGAACAGGCTGGCTTGCCGCTCGCAACTAATTAAACACCGATGCGCTGACCGCTCAGCTGCAGGCAGAGCTTGGTCAAGCCGATCCAGGGATCTCCCTCGGCCTGCCCTTTGATCTGCTCGTCGATGCGTTGCGCATCCATCAGCAAGCGCTGCCAGCCAGCCGCGTCGTGGCGCTGCAACGCCTTGCTCACCAGCGGCTTGCGCTTGTCCCAGACAGGCGGGCGGGCCTGGCTAAAGGCGCGGTCGAGTGGGACGCCTTGGCCGTACTGTTGGGCAATATTGGCCAGTTGGCGGACCTCTCGAGCCATGGCCCAGAGAATCACAGGCGCTTCGACACCTTCGCCGCGCAAACCGGTGAGCATTCGTAGAATGTGTTCGGGGTGGCCCAGCAGTGCTGCGTCGATCAGGCCGAAGACGTCGTAGCGGGCGCTGTCAGCGACGGCGGCCTGTACGGTCTCGGCCGTTACCTGGCCACCGTCGGCAAGGAGCTTAAGCTTTTCGACTTCCTGTGCCGCGGCCAGCAGGTTGCCCTCGACGCGAGCGGCAATCAGCTCCACGGCTTCCTGGTCGGCAGCCAGCCCGGCTTGGGAAAGGCGTTGGCGAATCCACTGCGGGAGCTGCTGGGCGTCCACCGGCCATATCTGCAGAAACTGCACCTGCTTGCCGTCGATCAGCGCCTTGGCCCACTTGGTCTTCTGCGCATTGCCGTCGAGCTTGGGCAGACTGATCAGCAGCACGGTGTCTTCGGCGGGGCGCGCGAGGTAATCGATGATTGCAGCAGCGCCCTTGTCGCCGGGCTTGCCATTGGGGATGCGCAGCTCCAGCAGGCGCTTCTCTGCAAACAACGAAAGGCTGGCGCCGGCTTCGATGAGCTGTCCCCAATCGAAACTGGTCTCGACGTTGAGCACCTGACGCTCGCTGAACTCCTGCTGCCGACAGGCGCTGCGAATGGCATCACAGGCTTCCTGGCAGAGCAGATGCTCATCGCCAGTGACCACATAGACAGATGCGAGCGGACCTTGCAGATGCTTGGCGAGTTGGGCGGGGGAGAGCTTCATGGTATCGGGAGACCGAGAGCCACCGAAGGTGGCTCTCGGTTCATCACTGAATTGGCAATTCGATCGGAGATTGCTGCGGTTGCGAGCTCTGCTCGCGTATCTGCGCCTCGATGGCCTCGGCTTCGGCGCGTTTTTTTGCCTCGGCTGTCTGCTGCAGTTGGTCGAGCTGCGCAGGTGTAATGCCGCGGATACGCATGCTCAACTGTTGCAAGAGCTCGCGACGCATTTCCTGGCGCAACTGATTGGCCTCCTGGTCGGAGCCGATCAGGTTGCTGCTGTCGTGTACGTAAACCTTCTGTACCTCGACGCTGTCTTGCAGCAAAACGGTGTTCTGCGGGCCGCGGAATTCATAATCGAGCACGCTGGTCAGTTCGTACTCGGCACTGCGCGCCGAGCTGGTGTAACTGGCAGTACGCTGACGATTCTGCTCGCGGATCAGGTCCAGGGTGTAACGCGCGCCCGGGTAGACCCGTACGCCGTTATCCTTGAGCAGTTCCTCGAGCTGCTTGGCGGTTTCCCCATAGCTGTTGCGTGCTTGCAGATCGAGCTCCTCGAGCGCGAAGCTGGTGTCGCCGGTTCCGCGTAGCTGGAAGCCACAGGCACTCAACAATAGGGCCATGCCGACTACCACGAGATTGCGTTTCATATTGTTATCTCCTTGCCAGCCTCGGCGCAGCGCGCCAGAGCAAAATCAGTTAGCGACGATATTGACCAGTTTGCCCGGCACCACGATGACCTTGCGGATCGTCAGGCCTTCGGTGAAGCGCACCACGTTTTCGTTGGCTCGGGCACTGGTCTCGACCTCTTCGCGTGAGGCGCTGGCTGGAACCTCGATTTGTCCGCGCAACTTTCCGTTTACCTGCACCACCAGCGTCAGGTTGTCCTGCACCAGTGCCGCCTCGTCGACCACCGGCCAGCGAGCGTCGATGACGGCGTCATTGTGGCCGAGGTTGCGCCAGAGCTCATGGCAGATGTGCGGCGTGATCGGTGCCAGCAGCAGGGCGACGGTTTCCAGTCCTTCCTGCATCAAGGCACGATCCTGCTCGCTGGCGGTAGCGGCTTTCTCCAATACGTTCATCAGCGTCATCACCTGGGCGATAGCGGTGTTGAACTTGTGGTGCTGACCAACATCCTGGCTGGCCTGCTTGATCGCCAGATGAATGGCACGGCGTACGGCCTTCTGCTCGTCATCGAGACTGGCGACGTCCAGCTTGCCGACCGCGCCGGCGCTGACATGGGCATGTGCCAGGCGCCAGACGCGGCGTAGAAAGCGGCTCGCGCCTTCGACGCCGGAATCGGACCATTCCAGGCTCATGTCCGGCGGCGAGGCGAACATCATGAACAGGCGGCAGGTATCGGCGCCGTAGCTGTCGATCATTGCTTGCGGGTCGACGCCATTGTTCTTCGACTTGGACATCTTCTCGGTGCCGCCGATTTCCACCGGCAGGCCATCGCTGGCGAGCTTGGCGCCGATGACCTTGGCCTTGGCATCGCGTTCGACGATGACATCGGCCGGGTTGAACCAGTCCTTGCCGCCATTTTCCAGGGTGCGGTAGTAGGTATCAGCGATGACCATGCCCTGGGTGAGCAAATTCTTGAACGGCTCATTGGAGCTGACCAGCCCCTCGTCGCGCATCAGCTTGTGAAAGAAGCGCGCGTAGAGCAGGTGCAGAATCGCGTGTTCGATACCGCCGATGTATTGGTCCACCGGGAGCCAATGGTTGGCCGCGGCCGGATCGACCATGCCCTGGTCGTAATGGGGGGATGCGTAGCGAGCGAAGTACCAGGACGACTCGACGAAGGTGTCCATGGTGTCGGTTTCGCGCTTGGCTGCGCCGCCACACTTAGGGCAACTGCAATCATAGAATTCCGGCATGCGTGCCAACGGCGAGCCGGCACCGTCCGGAACCACGTTCTCGGGTAGCACCACCGGTAGCTGCTCTTCCGGCACCGGTACGTCGCCACAGGTCGGGCAATGAATAATCGGGATCGGGCAGCCCCAATAGCGCTGACGGCTGATGCCCCAGTCACGCAGGCGGAATTGGGTGCGGGCCTGGCCGAGGCCTTTTTTCTGCAAGGCGACTTCCATCGCGTCGAACGCACCGTCGAAATCCAGGCCATCGAATTCGCCTGAATTGATCAGCTCACCGTGCTCGCCATAGGCGTCGTTCCACGGTGCGGGCGTCTCGTCACCGGCACTGGTGCGCACCACCGGTTTGATCGGCAGGTCGTATTTGGTTGCGAAGGCGAAGTCGCGCTCGTCATGAGCCGGCACAGCCATCACAGCGCCTTCGCCGTAGTTCATCAGCACGTAGTTGGCGACCCACACCGGCAGCAGTTCGCCAGTCAGCGGGTGCTGTACCTTCAGGGACGTGGCGAGGCCTTTCTTTTCCTGGGTGGCGATATCGGCTTCAGCCACGCCGCCGCGCTTGCATTCGTCGATGAAGGCCTGCAGCTCGGCATTGCCCTGCGCGGCGAGGGTGGCCAGCGGGTGTTCCGCGGCGACGGCAACATAAGTAGCGCCCATCAGCGTATCGGGGCGGGTGGTGAAGACCTTCATCACCCCTTCGCTGCCGATGCTGGCGATGTCATAAGGGAAGCTGATTTCCATCCCGCGTGACTTGCCGATCCAGTTGCGCTGCATGGTCTTGACCTGTTCCGGCCAGCCGTCCAGCTCGTCCAGGCTTTCCAGCAACTCATCCGCGTAAGCGGTGATCTTGAAGTAGTACATCGGGATTTCGCGCTTTTCGATCAGCGCGCCGGAACGCCAGCCACGGCCGTCGATGACCTGCTCGTTGGCGAGTACCGTCTGGTCCACCGGGTCCCAGTTGACGGTGCCGTTCTTGCGGTAGATCACGCCCTTTTCATACAGACGGGTGAACAACCACTGTTCCCAACGGTAGTAGTCGGGCTTGCAGGTGGTGACTTCACGCGTCCAGTCGACAGCGAGGCCCAGGCTTTTCAGCTGGGTGCGCATGTAGTCGATGTTCTCGTAGGTCCACTTGGCCGGCGCGACCTTGTTCTTCATCGCGGCGTTTTCGGCCGGCATGCCGAACGCGTCCCAGCCCATCGGCTGTAGCACGTTCTTGCCCTGCATGCGCTGGTAACGGGCGATCACGTCACCGATGGTGTAGTTGCGCACGTGGCCCATGTGCAGCTTGCCGCTGGGGTAAGGGAACATCGACAGGCAATAAAAGGTGTCCTTGCCTGGCTGTTCGCTTACTTCAAAGGATTTCTGCGCATCCCAGTGGGACTGCGCGGCGGCTTCGATTTCGCGGGGCTGATACTGTTCGTGCATGGCTACTGGCATTGAAAAGAGGCTGGCTGTTCGCGGAGCAGCGATGGGGCTGCGGTAATGCCCAGTCGAAACCTGGCTAAGACGGCGGCACAACGGGCTGGATGCGAAAGCATGGAAGCGCCGTAGCATACATGACCCCCCGCAACCGAGGGAAACCTGATTTGCCACGGCTACGCGGCCCCGTTGGTCGCGGGCGGCGTGGATGTTCGAGTCTGAGCTACGCTTGTACTGGGGGTGGGACGAACAAGAGGTGAGTCATGGGTAGAGAGCGTCAAGCGAACGAGGGCAATCTGTACGGACGCGTGCTGCAGCGGCTGACGCTGGCCCTGGAAGAGGCAGAGCGAACAACCGACGCAGATGCTGGTGCGACGACCGAACTGGAGGTTGGTGGATTGACGCCCGCCGAGTTCGAGCTGATCCGCGCCTATTTGCAGCAGGATTCGCAGTGGCTTTCAGGCTGGCACGCGGCTGCCGAAGAGCAGGCGCAGTTGGTACGTCAGGCGACGCGGCCGGCCTTGCGCAATGTCCTGCGGCATCATCCGGGCAAGCGTTGCAAACAGACGCCGCCTGCGCTGCAGCAATCCATGAGTTGTGCGCTTTGTGGCGCCAGCGTGCACTGGCCAGAAGGTGCCGGTGCGGTCGCCTGTTCGGCCTGCGGCTCGCAATTGCTACGCGCGCGGCAGCGGTTGCATACCTACCCAAAGCATTAATGGCGTCCGTGTTGCCGACAAGCGGACGCCTCGGCAGGTAAAGTTGTAGCGACCGACACGCGGGAGCTGCACATGCCAATTCGCTATTTCTTTAAACATTTGCTGCTGCCGCCGGGTGGCCTGCTGTTGCTGTTGCTCGCTGCCTGGTGGCTACGGCGACGCGCGCCACGGTTGGCAGCGCTTTGCTTTGTGCTGGGGTTCGGCGGACTGTGGCTGATGAGCTTGCCGGCGACCGTGGAGTGGGCGGCGCGGATGCTGGAAAGCGAGGTGGCATTGGATCCGGCAGATTGGCGCAATCTGGACCGGACAGCGCAGGCCATCGTGGTGCTTGGTGCCGGTCGCGAGCAGGCCGATCCGGGCTGGGGATCGGATCAGCCCAGTCATATCGCCCTCGAACGGCTGCGTTACGCATCGCGGCTGGCCAAGGCCTCAGGCCTGCCGATCCTTGCCAGCGGCGGGCTGCACTATGGCGAACCGCCGAGCGAAGCCTTGCTCGCAGCCGAGGCGCTGCAGCGCGACTTCTCCACTCCGACGCGCTGGCTAGAAGAACGTAGCCGCACCACATGGGAAAACGCGCTGTATAGCGCCGAGATGCTCAAGACTGCGGGGGTCGAGCGGATCGTGCTGGTGACTTCGGCCTCGCACATGCCACGGTCGCGCTGGTGTTTCGAGCAGGTGGGACTGCAAGTGATCGCCGCGCCCATGGGCTTTCTGGGCGTGCCCAACGGGCGCCCTTTCGGCGGCTGGCTACCCGAGTCGAAAGCCGTCTGGCAGAACGGCATGTTGCTCAACGAAGCCGTGGGAATGCTGATCTACCCGCTGGTCTATAGCGGTCGCGACAAAGCCGGATGATGGCCAGTCATCATCCGGTCAGGGATAGCATGCGTACTTCAGGCAAGCCGTCGACGGACCAGGCCCCAGCCAAGCAAAAATACACAGATCGCGATCAGTGGCCATGAGCGCCACTGCAGGAATGGCGTCAGTCCCTGCATGGGCGTGACTTCGCCGTAGAGCACGGCTTCTTCGAATGCCGGGATCCGCTCAACGATGCGGCCATGCGGGTCGATCAGCACGGTGACGCCATTATTGGTGGCGCGGATCATCCAGCGCCCCGCTTCCAGCGCACGCATCTGCGCCATCTGCAGATGCTGCAGCGGCCCGATCGAGTGGCCGAACCAGGCATCATTACTGACCGTGAGCAGAATGTCGCTCTGCGCCGCAAGGCCGGCTGCGAATTCTGGATAAACCACTTCGTAACAGATGAAAGGCGCTATCGCGTAGCCCTTCGCCTGTAACAGTGCCTGCTCTGGCTCGCCGCGTGCGAAATCGGACATCGGTAGATCGAAGAAGGCGATCAGGCCTCGAAGCAGATCCTGTAACGGCACGTACTCACCGAATGGCACCAGCTTCTGCTTGAGATAGGCGCCCTGCGCATCGCCTGCGGTTGTCAGACCGTTGTAATAACGCAACTCGCCGTCAGCGTTGGGTTGGCGTACCGGCACGCCAGTAATCAATGCCGACTGCCGCTCCTGTGCGAAGCGGCTCATCATCGTCAGGTAGCCGGCGGCGTGCTCCTTGAGGATCGGCACGGCGGTTTCTGGCCAGACAATGAGATCGGCAGGGCGGCTACGGAAGGTCATGTCGCGATAGAGCAGCAATTGCATCTCGAGCTTTTTCGGGTCCCACTTGATGCTCTGGGCGACGTTGCCCTGCATCGCGGCGACCGTGATCGGCTCCGCCTTGGCTGTCGTCCAGGCGTGTTTGCCAACGCCGAGTGCCCCACCCCAGAACACAATCAACAGTGCCAGCGCGCCGATTAGCGATGTTCTGTGCTCCACCAATCGAGGCAATTCGATCAGTAGCGTTGCGGTCAGCACAACCGCAAAGCTGAGCAACCAGACGCCGCCAAGGGGCGCGAGCCCGGCCAGTGGCCCGTCAAGTTGGCTGTAGCCGGCATACAACCAGGGGAAGCCTGTCAGTATCCACCCGCGCAGGGCATCCAGTGCGAGCCACAGCGCGGCGAACACCAGGGCGTTGAGCCACGGCGCTGCTGTCTGTCTCAAGCAACGTGACCAGATCCAGCCGAGCAGTGCGAAGAACAGTGCCAAGCCGGCGACGAAGCCTAAAGTCAGCGCCCCGGCCAGAAGAGGCGGCGCGGCGCCGAAGTCGTGAATGCTGACGTAGACCCAGCTGACGCCCGAAGCGAACAGGCCGAAGCCGTAGCACCAGCCGCGACCAGCGGCCTGCTTCGGAGCCAGTTCGCGTAGCCCGAGGTAGATCAGTCCGATCGACAGCAAGGCCAGCGGCCAGATGTCGAAAGGCGCAAGTGACAGCGTAATCAAAGCCCCTGCGGCGAGCGCCAGCAGATTGCCCGGCCAGCCGGGGCGGGTGATCCAGTGCATCGAGACTCCTGAAAACAGCGGCAAGCCTCAAGCCTCAGCTGCAAGTTAAAGCAGAAGCTTCACAAGCCCTTTGGCGCCAGCCCACACAGTGATCGCTTGCAGCTTTTATCGATTTTCGCCTGTCGTGCGTGTGAGCCTCAGCATGTGCACCCGTCGGCTATCGGCGTTGAGGACCCGGAAGCGGAAGTCACCGATCTCCACCACTTCGTTGCGCTTGGGCAAATGGCCGAAACTGTTCATGACCAGGCCGGCCACCGTATCGAATTCTTCATCGGGGAATTCGCTTTGGAAGAATTCGTTGAAGCTGTCGATCGGCGTCAGCGCCTTGACCAGGAAGTCGCCGCTGGGCAGCGGGCGAATATAGCTGTCTTCCTCAATGTCGTGCTCGTCTTCGATATCGCCGACGATCTGTTCGAGAACGTCTTCGATGGTCACCAGGCCGGCCACTCCGCCGTACTCATCGATGACGATCGCCATGTGGCTGTGGTTGGCGCGGAACTCGCGCAGCAGCACGTTGAGGCGCTTGGATTCGGGCACGAAAGTGGCTGGACGCAGCAGATCCTTGATGTCGAAGGTGTGCTGATCGTCCTGCAGAATCAGCGGCAGCAAATCCTTGGCCAGCAGCACGCCAATCACTTCGTCGAGGCTGTCGCCAACAACCGGATAGCGCGAGTGTGCGGCGGAAATGATTGCTGGGAGGAACTCCTTAGGCGACTGGTCGGCCTTGATGCTCATCACCTGCGAGCGCGGCACCATGATGTCGCGGACCTGCAGGTCTGCGACCTGTATGGCGCCCTCGACGATCGCCAGGGCTTCGTTATCCAGCAATTTGTTCTGGTGGGCGCTGCGCAATACGTCCAGCAGCTCCTCACGGGTTTTCGGCTCATGGGCAAAAGCCTGGGTGATTTTTCCAAACCAGGACTTTTGCCCGTTGCTCGATCGGTCTTCGCTCATGTCTTTGACTCAGTGGTCCTTGCAATTGCCCGTGCGGGCTATTCGTCGGCGTAGGGGTCGGGGTGACCCAGCTCTGCCAGTAGTTGACGTTCGAGGCTTTCCATTTCTTCGGCTTCGTCGTCTTCGAGGTGATCGTAGCCGAGCAGATGCAGGCAGCCATGAATGACCAGGTGTGCCCAGTGCGCCTGCAGCGCCTTGCCTTGTTCGGTCGCTTCGCGCTCGACCACCGGCACGCAGATCACCAGATCGCCAAGCAGCGGGATATCCAGCATCGGAACGCCGCCCGGCCCGTCTGGCACATCGGCGGGAAAGGACAGCACGTTGGTGGCGTAGTCCTTGTCGCGATAGTCGCGGTTCAGCTCACGCCCTTCCGCTTCGTCTACCAGGCGAATGGTCAGTTCGGAATCCGCGGTGCGCTGGTGCAAGGCTAACTCGCACCAGCGGCGCAGTTCCGCTTCGTCAGGCACCGCACCATTGCTGGCGCATTGCAGATCGAGCTCAATCACCAGTGCTTTCCTGCGCTGCGCGCCTTCTGACTTGGTCCTGGTTACCTTCGAACGCCTCATAGGCTTCAACGATGCGCTGTACCAGTGGGTGACGCACGACGTCCTTGGGCTTGAAGTGAGTGAAGCTTATGCCGTTGACGTCCTTGAGCACATCGATCACATGGGTCAAGCCGCTCTTGGTGCCCCGTGGCAGGTCGACCTGGGTAATGTCGCCTGTGATCACCGCCGTGGAGCCGAAGCCGATACGAGTAAGGAACATCTTCATCTGTTCCAGCGTAGTGTTCTGGCTTTCGTCAAGAATGATGAAGCTGTTGTTAAGTGTGCGGCCGCGCATGTAGGCCAAAGGCGCGATCTCAATGATCTGCTTCTCGATCAATCGCGCTACATGTTCGAAACCAAGCATTTCGTACAGCGCGTCGTACAGTGGGCGCAAATAGGGATCAATCTTTTGCGCCAGATCGCCGGGCAGAAAGCCGAGCTTTTCGCCGGCCTCGACGGCCGGGCGTACCAGCAGAATGCGGCGAATCTGCTCGCGTTCCAGTGCGTCGACGGCGCAGGCAACAGCCAGAAAGGTCTTGCCGGTACCGGCCGGGCCGATGCCGAAGTTGATGTCGTTATCGAGGATGGCTTGCACGTAGCGCTGCTGATTGGCGCCGCGCGGGCGGATATTGCCCTTGCGCGTGCGCAGCGAAATGTTCGGCGTGGTGGACGGATTGACCATCTCTTCCATGCCTGATTCCTGCAAAAACAGGTGGACCATATCCGGCGACAGCTCGGTGCTCTTGGTTTCGCGATACAGGCGGCGCAGGAGGTTTTCCGCGGATTTGGCCACATCGGTCGGGCCGATCAGTTCGAACTGGTTGCCGCGGTTGCGGATTTCCAGCTCCAGGCGCTGTTCGATCAGGCGCAGATGCTCGTCGAACTGACCGCAAAGATTGGCGAAGCGGTTGGCTTCAAAAGGTTCAAGAGTGAAACGGTGGGGTTCTATGGGGGCGTTCAAGGGCTTTTGATTGACCTGCTCTGCATAAGGGTTTGGTGAGAATAGCGCCGCGTGGCGAAAAAAGCATCGGCGTACCGGCCATGACAATCTAGGGTAAACAGGCGGCTGACGCTCACTCGAACGTCAGCTGCAGCGCCGGCCTGCTTTCAGCCCACCGCCTGCTCATGCAGCGTGCCGCGCAAGGAATGTGGCAGAGCGTCGTCGATATGCACATCGACGAACTGACCGATCAACCGCGGATTGTCACAACGGAAATTAACAATACGGTTGTGCTCGGTACGGCCCTGAAGCATGCCGGGGTCTTTCTTAGAGTAATCCGTGACCAGAATGCGCTGGCGGGTACCCACCATCCGTCGGCTGTTTTCGAAGCCTTGTTGATTGATCCGCTGCTGCAGGATCGCCAAGCGCTGCTTCTTGACTTCGTCCGGCGTCTCGTCTGTCAGATCCGCTGCCGGTGTGCCGGGTCGCGAGCTGTAGACAAAGGAGTAGGAGAAGTCGAAGCCGACGTCTTCGATCAGCTTCATGGTCTGCTCGAAGTCTTTCTCCGTCTCGCCGGGGAAGCCGACAATGAAATCCGAACTGATCAGAATGTCCGGCACCGCCGCCTTGAGTTTGCGAATGCGAGATTTGTATTCCAGCGCCGTGTGGTTGCGCTTCATCGCTGCGAGAATACGGTCAGAGCCGGCCTGTACCGGAAGATGCAGATATTTCACCAGTTCCGGCACCTCGGCATGGGCCTGGATCAACGCGTCCGAAAATTCCAGCGGGTGGCTGGTGGTGTAGCGGATGCGGTCGATGCCATCGACGGCTGCTACCACGCGGATCAGTTCGGCGAGGTCGGCGACTCGCCCGTCATGGGTAGCGCCACGGTAGCCGTTGACGTTCTGACCGAGCAGCGTGACTTCACGGACACCGTTTTCGGCCAGGTGAATCACCTCGGCAAGCACGTCGTCGAAGGGGCGGCTGACTTCCTCGCCGCGGGTGTAGGGCACAACGCAAAAGGTGCAGTACTTGCTGCAGCCTTCCATGACCGAGACGAAGGCTGTTGGGCCGTCGACACGTGGCTCCGGCAGACGGTCGAATTTTTCGATTTCTGGGAAGGAAATGTCCACCTGCGGTTTTTTCGTGGTGCGTGCCGCGTCGATCATTTCCGGCAGGCGGTGCAAGGTTTGCGGGCCGAACACCACATCTACGTAGGGCGCACGGTCGCGGATCGCCGCGCCTTCCTGGCTCGCCACGCAGCCGCCGACACCGATGACCAGCTGCGGATTGTCCAATTTCAGTTCACGCCAGCGCCCCAGCTGGGAGAAGACTTTCTCCTGTGCTTTTTCGCGAATCGAGCAGGTGTTGAGCAGGATCACGTCGGCTTCTGCCGGATTTGTAGTGATCTCGAGGGGTTGCTGCTCGCCCAGCAGATCCACCATGCGCGAGCTGTCATACTCGTTCATCTGGCAGCCGTGGGTTTCGATATAGAGCTTGCGGGTCATGTTACGGGCCGGCGTTGTGCAAAAAATGACCGACGATTATACGGCCAGGACGTGGACGATAAAAGCGAAAGCGCAGGAGGCTGAAAGCTGAAACGAGTAAAGAGGCTCGAACACATGGAAAGCTCTGGTGCGGTCAAGCCTCAAGCCCGTTACTGCTCGAAAGGTTTGTTCTCGCCAGCGGTTTGCAGGTCCGTCAGGTAGTCGCGGAAGATCTGTCCTAGCACCTGAGTGGCGATTTCCAGCTCGTCGCGGCGCATCTGCGCCGATACGCGATCAGCGGTGTCCAGTGCTTCCTCTTCGCCGTTGACCGCCGACATTTTCAGCACCACGTAAGCTTGTACGTTATTTGCCGGCACGCCTTCGCCGCGAAAGAACATCACGCCGAGGCGGTGTTGGGCGAGAGCGTGGCCCTGTAACGAGGCCTGCTCGAACCAGTGCAACGCTTTGGTCAGGTCGCGAGGCGTGCGGCGACCGTCGTAATGGTACTCGCCGAGCTCGTAGGCAGCCTGTAGATCGCCTTCGCTGGCGGCCTGCTCACAGGCGCGCAGGGCTTCATGCATCTCTTCCGGGACGGTGTTGAGAGCGCAGCGGGAAGTCGCCGGGATCAGCAACGAATTGCCACCCGCCATGGCCAGCGGGGGCGAGAGAAGCAGCAGGCAGCCAAGGGCCAGGCTGCGGCCGGTGCGAGTCATGAATCAAGGCGCCTCGAAGATCAGGGCGGTGACTGAAAGTCCGGCACAAAACGAGCCGACCGTCACATTATGGATAAGCTATCGCCGGCTTACAAAGGCTTTGATGGTCGCGCCCAGCTTTTTATGCGGGTGTGGGGGGTTCCTCGCGAAGATTGCCAGGCAGGTGTAGCAACAGCCAGGCGATGATGGGGCTCGCCAGCGCCAGACAGAACTGCTGATAACCGCCGAGCGGGTTGTTGTCGATCGATAGTCCGGTCCAAGGCAACAGCGCCAACATCAGAGCGCCGCCCGCCACGCCAGCGACGGCTTGCAGGCGCGCCGGCCATTGCAGCAGGCCTGCATAAATCACCAACAGCGCACTGAGCAGGCCTAACGAAAAGGCGTACGGTGCGCTCCAGCCGAACTGCCGGGCGAGTTCGAAAAAAGCGCACAGGCCGATTACTACGCGGCCCCAGGTCGGCCGGCTCCAGATCCATTTGCGGCCCAGGGTCAATGCGACCACACCGACCAGTGGCAAGCCGAGCAGCAGGGTTGCCTGCAACAGCCAGCGCTCTGCTTCGAGGGTGTCGAGGCCTAACGCTAGCCTTGCGACGGCACAGGCTCCGGTTCCGGCCGCCAGGCTAAAAGCGAGCAGAGCGCAGAACAGTGCGGGCTGGTCAGGTTCGCCGTAGCCGCGTCGCGCACTACCGATCCAAATTGCACTGACCAGCGCGGCCAATGACAGCAACGAGGCTTGCAACAGCTCGGGCATCAAGCTGATTTCAGTTTGGCAAAGGCGCGCTCGGCGGCATCGAGGGTCAGCTGAAGCTCCGTGTCGCCATGCGCGATAGAAGTGAAGCCGGCCTCGAATGCACTCGGTGCCAGATAGACGCCGCCCTCGAGCATCAGATGGAAGAATCGCTTGAAGCGCCCGGCATCGCTGGTCATCACGTCGTCGAAGGTAACGATGTCGTCCGCCTCGCTGAAATACAGGCCGAACATGCCGCCGACCTGGGTGGTAACGAATGGGATACCTGCTGCCATCGCACGCTCCTTGAGGCCTTGCAGCATGCGGGTGGTGTAGTCGGTGAGTTCGTCGTGAAAGCCGGGGCGATTGATCAGCTTGAGCGTGGTCAGGCCAGCGGCCATCGCCAGCGGGTTACCGGACAGGGTGCCGGCCTGGTAGACCGGGCCGAGCGGAGCGATGCATTCCATGATTGCGCGCTTGCCGCCGAAGCAGCCGACCGGCATGCCGCCGCCGATGATCTTGCCGAAAGTGGTCAGGTCCGGGGTCACGCCGTAGTAGGCCTGAGCGCCACCGAGGGCGACGCGGAAACCTGTCATAACTTCGTCGAAGATCAGCACCACGCCGTGCTTGTCACATTGCGCGCGCAGCCCCTGCAAAAAGCCAGGCGCCGGCGGCACGCAGTTCATATTGCCGGCGACTGGCTCGACAATGATGCACGCCACATCGCTGCCAACCTCGGCAAGCATTTGCTCGACTGCCGCAAGATCGTTATACGGCAGCGTCAGGGTGTGTTTGGCGAACGCGGCCGGCACGCCAGCGGAACTGGGCACGCCTTGGGTCAGGGCACCGGAACCGGCCTTGACCAGCAGGCTGTCGGAGTGACCGTGATAGCAACCTTCGAACTTGATGATGCTGTCGCGGCCGGTATAGCCGCGGGCCAGACGGATCGCGCTCATGGTCGCTTCGGTACCGGAGCTGACCATACGCATCATGTCCATCGACGGAACCAGGCTGCAGACCAGCTCGGCCATTTCGGTTTCCATGGCGGTCGGCGCGCCATAAGACAAGCCGTGCTCGAGTTGGCGGCGCACCGCATCGAGCACCTCGGGATGGCTGTGGCCAAGAATCATCGGGCCCCAGGAGCCCACGTAATCGACATAGCGTTTGTCGTCCTCGTCCGTGATGTAGGCGCCTTCGGCGTGTTTGAGAAACAGCGGTGTGCCGCCGACGCTCTTGAATGCGCGTACCGGCGAATTGACGCCGCCCGGAATGTAGTTCTGGGCATTAGCGAAGAGAGTTTCGGAACGGGACATGCGGGGCCTCTCATGAAAAGAAAACAGGGATGGTTGGCGCACAGAGCGCTGTCATGACGCCGGTTAGTTGCCGGCGAACAGCTCACTGAACGCGCGTGCGCGGCGTTCGACTTCGCTCGCCGACTCGGCTGCAAACAGTGCGTGCACCACAGCGATCAGACTAGCGCCGTGGGCAATCAGATTCGGCGCGTTTTCCAGTTTCACGCCGCCGATCGCGGTGATCGGCAGGTTGAAACGCTGGCGCGCCTGCCCGAGCAGTTCCAGCGTGGCTGCCGGAGCGCCGGGCTTGGTGTTGGAGTCGAAGAATCTGCCGAACGCGATATAGCTGGCGCCTTCGGCAACGGCCTGTTCGGCCAGCTCCAGTTGCGCATGGCAAGTCGCGCCGATGATCGCCTTACGCCCGAGCAAGGCACGTGCAGCGGAAAGCGATCCGTCTCCCTGTCCCAAGTGCAGCCCTGCGCCCAAACGCGCGGCCAGCTCGGCGTCATCGTTGATGATCAGTTGCGCGCCGTGGCGGTCGCACAATTCGCGAAGCGCCTCGGCCTCGCGCAGGCGACGGGCGTCATCGCTGGATTTGTCGCGGTATTGCAGCAGGCAAGCGCCGCCTTTCAAGGCCGCTTCGGCGTACGGCAGCAGACGTCCATCGGCTAGCAACGTGCTGTCGGTAATGGCGTAGAGGCCGCGCAGCTTGGTGTTGTCTTTCATTTCAGCCTCAACTCAACTCAAGTCCAGCGGCAGCCGGCGCGGAATGTACTGTCCGCGGCCCGGTGCTTCGGCGTCACGCAAGGTGCGCCAGGTGTAATCGAGGGCGGACTTCACTGCGCTGGCAAGCCCTTCGCCAAGGGCCAGGCGGCCGGCGAGAGCGCTCGCCAGGGTGCAGCCGGAGCCGTGGTAACTACCCGGGAGGCGTTGGCAGCTGAAGTCGTGCTGACTACCGTCGCGAGAATAGAGGCGGTTGTGCACCTCGGTCTCGTCGCCATGTCCGCCGGTAATCAGCAGGTGACGGATGAAGGGCAGCAGCTTTTCGGCGCATTCATCGGCGCTGCCTTCAGGCAACTCGGCGAGGATTCGCGCTTCGGGCAAGTTCGGGGTAGCGATGGTGGCCACTGGGAACAATTGCTCGCGCATGGCATAGCCGACTTCGTCTTTGCCCAGGGCGCCGCCGCCACCGGCGCGCAGCACCGGGTCGCAAATCAGCGGCACGCCGGGTAGCTTCTGCATGATTTCAAGTACCGTCTCGACCATTTCTACCGAGCCGAGCATTCCCAACTTGACCGCGGCAACCGGCAGGTCTGCGATGACGGCATTGGTCTGGGCCAGCACCCAGTCGCGATCGAGAACGCGGAAATCGCTCACATCGACGGTATCCTGCACGGTCAATGCAGTGACGGCCGGGGCGGCATGACAACCCTGAGCGATCAGGGCTTCGATGTCTGCCTGTAGTCCGGCACCGCCACTCGGGTCGTGGCCGGAAAGGCAGAGAACGACAGGGCGGGAGCAAGGGCCGGTCATCGAATGGGTTCCCCGATATGTGCGTAGTGGGATTGGCCGGGGCGAGGCACAGCCAGATTTTCGTGGCGTGCGAGCTTATCACCAATCATCCTGGCCGGCTTGGGCAGACGATTGGCGATGTTGCCAAATTCGACCGCTAGGCAGGACAAAGCTTGCTGCTGGTTCGTTGGTTAAAAGGTCATGCTAAAGTGCCACCAGTTTTTAGGGCCTCGTGTCTTCAGGGGAGCCGGATTCTCCTGACGCGGCTCGACAGGTTTTTCATTGCCATGCGCCACTTCCTTATATTCATTCTCGGCCTGCTGCCGACACTGGCGAGCGCAGTCGAGCTCGACGAAAACACCCGGCGCTTGCCGCTAGGGCAGGTAATGGCGGTGCTGGAAGATCCCACTCGGGACGCCAGCATCGAGGATGTGCTTGCGCTCGATGCGTTCGGGCGCTTCGTCGACCATCACGAGGACGTGCTCAACGCGGGTTATTCGCGTTCGGCCTTCTGGTTGCGTGTCGATCTGCAATACCGCGTCGATCAATCCAGCGAGCGCAGTCGCTGGTGGCTGGAACTGGCTTACCCGCCGCTGGATCATCTGGACCTGTATCTGCCGGATGGGCAAGGTGGTTACCACCTTGCCCAGCAGAGTGGCGACGCGCTGCCGTTCAGCGAACGGCAGATCAAACAGCGCAATCATCTATTCGAATTGGAGCTGCCGCCCGATCAACCGCAGCGCATCTACCTGAGGTTGGAAAGCCAGGGTTCGATCCAGGTGCCGCTGACATTATGGGCGCCGTTGGCCTACCTGGAAGAGCAGTCGGCGCATATCTATGTGCTGGCGGTCATCTACGGTGTGCTGCTGGTGATGCTGGTTTACAACCTGTTCATCTACCTCAGCGTCCGCGACCGCAGCTACCTTTATTACATTCTTTATATCGGCTCGTTCGGCCTTTACCAGGTGTCGGTCAACGGCTTGGGCGTGCAGTATTTCTGGCCGGACTCACCGTGGTGGGCCAATGCATCCACACCGTTTCTGATCGGTGCGGCTGGCGTCTTCGGTTGTCAGTTCGCCCGCAGTTTTCTGCACACCCGCACGCACAGCCCATGGATAGACGGGACGCTGATAGCGCTGATGGGCCTCGGTGTGCTGACGATGGTGCTGTCGCTGACCTCCAGCTACGCGCTGGCGCTGCGTCTGGCGACCTTCTTGGCACTGTGGTTCATCCTGGCGATATTCGTTGCGGGCATCGTTGCCTGGTATCGGGGAATGCGCGTCGCGCGCTATTTCCTGATCGCTTGGACGACCTTTCTGATCGGTGGACAAATCAACACCCTGATGGTCCTGGGCTATCTGCCGCATAACTTTTTCACTATGTACGCGGGGCAGATCGGCTCCGCCATCGAAGTGGCTCTGTTGTCGCTGGCGCTGGCCGACCGGATCAACGCGATGAAGGAAGAGCGCGCCCTGATGCTGGAGGAGACGGGCCGCCAACTGGAAGAGATGAACCGTGAACTGGCCGAAAGCAACCGCCTCAAGGATCAATTCCTGGCCAACGTAACCCATGAATTGCGCACCCCGATGCATGGAATTATTGGCAGTCTCGACCTGATGCGAACGCTGGAGCTGAACAGCGAACTGGAGCAATACCAGCGCATCGCGACCGGCTCGGCGCGCGATATGATGCGGCTGGTCAACGACATACTCGCGCTGACTGAACTGCAGGCAGGAAAGCTCCAGGTGCGCAAGGAGCCGTTCGGGCTGCGGACGATGGTCGACGAACTGTACATGCTCTACGGGGCCCGTGCGGCTGCGCGCGGGTTGAACTTCGATCTTCAGATGAGCAATCAGCTGCCCGATGCCCTGGTGGGCGATGTTGCCAAACTGAAGCAGAGCCTCGGTTACCTGCTCGACAACGCCATCAAATTTACCCTGCAGGGTGGCGTGACGTTGGCGATGAATGGGCATGAAGAAGATCAGTCCCGGTTCGTTCTGGAGGTGGAGGTGATCGATACCGGTGTCGGTTTCGAAGCGCCCACCGACGACTCGCTTTACCAATACTTCCGCCAGCTGGACGGCAGCATGACCCGACAATACGGTGGCCTCGGTATCGGCCTTTCGCTGTGTCGGCAGCTTATCGAGTTGCAGGGCGGAAGCATTGCGTACCATTCCGAGCCGGGCCGCGGCAGTCACTTTCAGGTGCGCCTGCCGTTCCAGCTGTCCTGAAGGCTCGCCCGATCAAGAGT
The DNA here is from genome assembly GCF_024448715.1 of Stutzerimonas stutzeri. Lineage (GTDB taxonomy): Bacteria > Pseudomonadota > Gammaproteobacteria > Pseudomonadales > Pseudomonadaceae > Stutzerimonas > Stutzerimonas stutzeri_AR. The sequence goes on along the minus strand of NZ_JAMOHZ010000002.1, from coordinate 287,436 downwards.
CGCAAGGATTGGGGGTAACCGCTGAGGCGAATTCGCTTCGCAGGTTGGCCGAAACCGCGCTTTTTCAACGCGATCATGCGTGCTTCACTTCTTCTCGTGGATCGTCGCGAGAGCTGGTCCGCATCGGCCCGGCAATGATCAAACGGTGAGCGGAGCAATTCCCGATAACACCGCAGCGCGTCTTCAGCCAGGCCGATTTGTCGCTTCCGCCTGCCGAGGAGACCGCCATGAGCTTGCATCAATACGCCGAAACCCACGAGGTGCTGAATCAGGTGCCGCCACTGGACGGCGCAAACCTGTATCGCCTTGATCTGCCGTTGCAGGAATGGGCGCGGCGTTACAAGGGCGGCTGGGCCGAATCGCGGCTCGACACCTATGGCGCGCTGGCAGGCGGCCCCTTGATGACGGCGGGCTTTCTCGCCAACGAAAACAAGCCGGTATTCAAAAGCCATGACCGCTACGGTCATCGCATCGACCTGGTGGAATTTCATCCGGCCTACCACGAGTTGATGCGCACGGCGATCGCCCATGGCATCCCCTCGCTGCCTTGGACCGACCCACAGCCCGGCGCCCAAGTGGCGCGTGCAGCGTTGATGTATCTGCACAACCAGGCCGAATCCGGCAGCAGCTGCCCGCTGACCATGACCTACGCCAGCGTGCCCGCGCTGCGCCTGCAAGCCGGTATCGGCGATCTCTGGTTGCCGAAAATACTCAGCCGTGAATACGACCCACGCAACCTGCCCATGGAGCAGAAGGCCGGCGTGACCATCGGCATGGCCATGACCGAGAAACAGGGCGGCACCGACGTGCGCGCCAACACCACGCGTGCCCACGCGGTCGGTGCTGGAGGCCCGGGGCAACTCTACGAACTGATCGGGCACAAGTGGTTTTGCTCGGCACCGATGTGCGATGCCTTCCTCACACTGGCGCAGACCGACAAGGGCCTGTCCTGCTTCCTGCTGCCGCGGCACCGCCCTGATGGTACCCGCAACCAGTTCTACATCCAGCGGCTGAAAAACAAGCTGGGCAACTGGTCGAATGCGTCCAGCGAGGTCGAGTATCGCGGTGCCCTAGCCTGGATGATCGGCGAGGAAGGGCGCGGCGTGCCGACCATCATCGAGATGGTTTCCTCGACCCGTTTCGACTGCATGATCGGTTCCAGTTCGTTGATGCGGCAGGCACTGACCCAAGCCATGCACCATTGTGCGCATCGTCAGGTGGGCGGTCGCGTGCTGACCGAGCAACCGCTGATGCAAAACGTGTTGGCTGATCTGGCCCTGGAAAGCGAGGCCGCGTTGGCGCTGACCATGCGTATGGGCCGCGCGCTGGATAATTCCCTCGACGAACAAGAAGAAAAGTTCGCCCGGCTGGTTACGGCGATCGGCAAATACTGGATCTGCAAGCGCGCGCCAGAAATGATCGCCGAGGCCAGTGAATGCCTGGGCGGCGCTGGCTACGTCGAAGACACCATCATGCCGCGGCTGTATCGCGAGGCGCCGGTGAACTCCATCTGGGAGGGTTCCGGCAACGTGCAGTGCCTGGACGTGCTGCGCGCTCTATCGAAGGAAACCGGTGTGCTCGACGTGCTGTTCGCCGAACTCGGTGTTGGCCACGGCGATGCGCGGCTGCAGGCACATATCGGCCGGTTGCAAACTGCCTTCGCCGATACCGGCGACATCCAATACCGCGCCCGTCAGCTCACCGAAGACATAGCCGTCGCGCTGCAGGCCAAACTGCTGCTCGAAGCGGGAAACAGCGCGGTATCTGATGCCTTCATCGCCAGTCGCCTGGAGGGGCATGGGAGGGCGTACGGAACATTGCCGCGCGGAGTGAATATCAGCGCGTTATTGGCACGAAGTGCGCCGTTTATCGAGTGACTGGACCGCAGCGACACGGCGTCCTTGGCAAAGATGCGGACGCACCGTGTCGATATTGATGGGTGCGATGCTTAGGTCGAGGGAGTGCCACCTCCACGCTCGCCGATAAACAGTCGGCTGTTGTCGCTACCGCTGTCATCGATGAGCAGGCAAGATGGCTTCAACGACTGAACAAGGAAGCCCACCATGAATCTAGCCGGCGATACCTTTCGCATTGCCATTAGCGCTGAAGAAGCCGTGGATCATCTTGCCGAGCTGCATCAGCATGCCACTCGTTCGCTGAACCAGGCGCTCAAGCGCTACGTCAAGACACGCCAGGAGCCCGATGCGGCCGAGCGAGCGCAGTTCCGCTATCCAGAACTGCGCCTGACCTACGAATGCCATGGCGAAGTACCAGCGTCCACGCGCGCCTACGCCAAAGTCCAGGCGCCCGGCGTTTATAGCGTTACCGTGACTCATCCGGCGGCGTTTCGCAGCTATCTGCTCGACCAGTTGCGACCGTTGATGCAGGACTTTGGCGTGAAGGTGGAGGTCGGCATCAGCGCCCGCAACATTCCCTATCCCTATGTCATCGAGCAGGGCGACGAGCTCGCCGGCACTGGTGTGACCGCCGCGGAGCTGGCGCGGGTATTCCCCAGCACCGATCTGTCCGCCGCCACCGATGACATCGCCGATGGGCTGTACGATTGGGAGCACGCCGACCCTTACCCGCTGGCCTTGTTCGACGGCGCGCGGGTGGATTTCTCCCTGCGCCGGCTGGTGCATTACACCGGTAGCGACTGGCGCCACGTGCAGCCATGGATTCTGCTGACCAACTACCACCGCTATGTCGACCAGTTCATCCGCCACGGCCTCGACATGCTGCGCGACGATACCCGCTTCGTACGCATGGTATTGCCGGGCAATGTGGTCATCGAGCGAGGTATGGAAGAGGGCGAAGCCCAGGCGATCATCGGTAGCGTGGTCTGGCATCGCTACCAGATGCCGGCCTATCACTTGCATGCAGACGATGGCGACGGCGTCACCCTGGTCAATATCGGTGTCGGCCCTTCTAACGCCAAGAACATCACCGACCACCTGGCCGTGCTGCGCCCACACTGTTGGCTGATGATTGGCCATTGCGGCGGGCTGCGGCAGTCGCAATCGATAGGTGATTACGTGCTGGCCCACGCCTATATGCGCCGCGACGGCATTCTCGACCGCGTGCTGCCGCCGCACATTCCGCTGCCGGCGCTGGCCGAAGTGCAACAAGCGCTGCAGGAAGCCGCCGCGCAGGTTACTGGTGACAAGGGCGAGGCGTTGAAGAAGCGCCTGCGCACCGGCACCGTGCTGACTTATGACGACCGCAACTGGGAATTGCGTTGGGCACAGGAGCGACCGCTGATCAACCTTTCGCGTGCCGTGGCGGTGGATATGGAAAGCGGCACCATTGCTGCCCAGGGCTATCGCCTGCGGGTGCCCTACGGCACGCTGCTCTGCGTCTCGGACAAGCCACTGCACAGCGAAATCAAGCTGCCGGGCTCAGCCAACGCATTCTACGAACGCGCCGTCACCCAGCATCTGAAGATTGGCATCGCCGCGCTCGATCTGCTGCGCAACCAGCTCAACTCGTTGCATTCGCGCAAGCTGCGCAGCTTCGACGAGCCGCCGTTCCGGTGAAGCAGCTGCAACCTATAAAAAAAGCCCGAGGTTCCAGGCTGTGTGAAAACTACTGCGCTCGGTTATGCCGCGTTAAAAACAGGCTCGGATGCGAGCCCAGTCCGCTTCCTCGCCTGTTTTGACTCGCTGCGCTCGCCCTTCGGGCCAGCCTTCGGCTGTTACTCCTGATGGTCGTTGCGCCTTGCCTAACCTTTGCTCGCTACGTTTTCACACGGCCTGGTTTGCTCGGGCTTTTCTTTTGTTGTCGCTAATCTTCAGGCGGCCAACATCCAGACGCCGGTCAATGCCGAGGCGGCGCCGGCGATTCGCACTAATGGCGCGGCCGCTTGCGGCAGGTTGCGCGCGATGGCGTAGCCGGCGGTATGCAGCGCGGCGGTGGCTGCAACGAAGCCGGCCGCATAGCCCCAGGGGCTGGACAGTGCCGGCAGTTCCAGGCCATGAGCCACGCCATGGCTGAGTGCGAACAGTGCGGTCAGTCCCGCTGCAACCGTCAGCGGCGGACGTACCGCCAGCGCCACCAGCAGCCCGAGCGCCAATACCGAGCCGGCAATGCCGGTTTCCATAAGCGGCATTTTGATCCCTGCAAAACCGAACAGACCACCGAGCAGCATGGTAGCGACGAAGGTCAACGGCAGCGCCCAGCGCGCCTTGCCTTGTTGCTGGGCCGCCCAGAGGCCGACAGCAATCATTGCCAGTAAATGATCGAGACCGAAGATCGGGTGGGCGATACCGGAAATCAGACCTGCGTGATCGTGACCGGGATGGGCGAAAGCCAATGCCGGGCTGAGCAGCAGGGCGGACATGACAATAATTCTTTGCAGGTTCATGCGGTTTTCCTCTGGTTTTGCATGGAAGGGGCTAGGGAACGCCAAGCTGTTATTGCGAAGCCGGCACACCCGCTTCGAGCCAGCTCGCCTCTACAGGCCAGTAGTGGTTGTTGTAGGAGCAGCTTGCTGGCGAAGCTCTTCGAGCGGATCTCGGCCACTTTGCGAGCAGATCAAATGGGTCAGGCGGCGCTGAGCATTCCCTGTTTCTCGATGAAAGCGATGATCTCGTCGAGCCCCTGGCCGACCTTCTGGTTGCTGAACACGAAGGGCTTGTCACCGCGCATCTTGCGGGTATCGCGGTCCATAACCTCCAGCGAGGCGCCGACCATTGGCGCCAGATCAATCTTGTTGATCACCAATAGATCGGACTTGCAGATGCCCGGCCCGCCCTTGCGCGGCAGCTTGTCGCCAGCCGAGACGTCGATTACATAGATTGTCAGGTCGGACAGTTCGGGGCTGAAGGTAGCTGACAGATTGTCACCGCCGGATTCGACGATGATCAGGTCGAGGCCAGGGAAGCGCCGGTTGAGCTGGTCGACGGCTTCCAGGTTGATCGAGGCGTCTTCGCGGATTGCCGTGTGAGGGCAACCGCCGGTTTCAACGCCGATGATTCGTTCCGGTGCCAGGGCCTCGTTGCGCACCAGAAACTGGGCGTCTTCCTGGGTGTAGATGTCGTTGGTTACTACTGCGAGGTTGTAACGCTCGCGTAGGGCCAGACACAGAGCGAGGGTCAGCGCGGTCTTGCCGGATCCGACCGGGCCGCCGATGCCGACACGCAGGGGTTGGGTGTTCATGGTCTGTTTCCTCTTTTGAAAGCTGCACTCAGCGGGGGCGCGTCGGTGTGCGGTTTTCTCGCAATTAGGTTTTGGTAGGAGCGAGCTTGCTCGCGAACCGGGTTTGCGCGCGACGGATGTTCGGGGCGCCGCAACAACCATGGCAGGCGTATCAGATTGCGTCGGGTCAGACGCAGAAGGGGGGCCTGCTCTTGCCCATTCGCGAGCAAGCTCGCTCCTACAATCGGTGTAATCACGACCTGAACAGCCGGCTGTATTGACGCTCATGCGCCATGCTCGCCAGCGCGAACCCGAAGGCGGCGCTGCCCCAATGTTCCGGCGCGATATCGCTCGTCTCGCGCTGTGCCCGCTGCAGCGTAGGCAGCAATTCGGACGTCAGCCGTTGGGCCGCTTGCTGTCCCAGCGGCAGCGTTTTCATCAGCACCGCCAACTGATTCTCCAGCCAGCCCCAGAGCCAGGCGCCGAGCGCATCTTGCGGGGCGATGCCCCAGGCGCGAGCGGCGAGCGCCCAGCCCAGCGCCAGTCCGGGTTCTTCGATGCGTTCGAATAGCGTCCGCGCCGTGTCGTCCAGTTCCGGCAGGTTGTTCAGCAACTGCTTCAACGAGTAACCCATCTGCCGGCTTTCCAGGCGCAGCTCACAGGTTTCACGACTGGCGCGATGGCGCGCTGTCAGGTGTTCCAGCTTGCGCCAGTCTTCGGCTGCGGCGGCTTCGCAATGGGCCAGCAACAGCGGTGCTTCGAAGCGAGCCAGGTTGAGCAGCAACTGGTCGGCGAGCCATCGGCGGGCGCTGGGCTCGTCATGCACCAAGGCACGTTCCACGGCGATTTCCAAGCCCTGGGAGTAGCTGTAGCCGCCAATCGGCAGCTGCGGGCTTGCAAGTCGCAGCAATGCGAACGCAGCCGGATTCACGTGCGCACACCAAACTGGTGCAAGCGCGGCGCGTAACTGAATTCGGCTTCGCCGGCATGGGAATGGTGATGGCCACCACCGTAGGCGCCGTGCTCCGGCTGGAAGGGCGCTTCGAGCGCTTCGACGCTGGCGCCGAGCTGCAGCAGCATGTCCTTGAGCACGTAGTCGTCGAGCAGGCGCAGCCAGCCGTCACCGACTTGCAGCGCGACGTGGCGATTGCCCAGATGATAGGCGGCGCGGGTCAGCTCGAAGGCACTGGCGCAGGTGACATGTAGCAACTGCTCGGGCCGCGCGCGCACTGCAACGACGCGGCCGTCTACGGCCAGCAGGAGCTCGCCGTCGCACAGCGGCGGCTGGCCGCGTTCGAGAAAAAGGCCGACGTCTTCACCTTGAGTGGTGAAGCAGCGCAGGCGTGACTTGCTGCGCGCCTCGTAGGTCAATTCCAGTTCGGCGTCGAAGTGGGCTTGTGGGGCAGTGCGTTGATGAATGACCAGCATGGGCGGTTCCGGTTGTACCAATGGGTACAAGCAGAGCAAGGCCCTTGCCAACCTTGTGTGACGGATGCGTCATGCGGGTTCCGGCAGTACGGAATGCGTAAAAATGGGGCTCGTGCTGTTTCGCCATGGTGCGCGTGGCGCCGTAGCGCACCATATGGGTGCGAATCAGTGCAGCGCTCGCACCATGTAAACCGCGGGGATTTGATAACTAGCGAGGTTGCTCGCCTGCGGTTGCTCCAGTTCGGTGTGCGCGGCATAGCCGAGGCGGGACCAGAAAGCTTCCGAATTTTGCACGGAAACCAGCGCCGAATAACGCAACTGCTGGGTCTTGGCTTGCTCAAGGTTTTTCTGCACCAGCGCCGGGCCGATGCCACGACCGCTGGCGCGACGGGAGACGGCGAGGTCGTGCAGATACAGGCAGTCGGCTTCATCGTGACGCTTGAATTCGCCATCCAGCGGGGTCACCTTGCCTACGCGCGAGTGATAGGCGAAGAGATAGGCACAGACGCCAAGGGCATCTTCGGCCACCCAGGCCAGCTGAGGGCAGGCGGCGAGGCGGGCGCGGATCACCGCTTCGTCTTCGAGGACTTCGGCGGCGTAGGATTCTTCCTGAATCGACATCACGGCAGGAATATCGCGTACCTGCATCGCTCTCAACTTGAACATCTGAAAACACTCGGACGGACTCGGGCCGGCAGAGCGACCCGCGAAGGGCCGGCGATCATACGCGATTGGTTGCCAAACGGTGAGCCAGCCGACGGAGGGCCGCCAATTCGCGGTGCGGAGCAGGCAGATATTCGATGAGCTCGAACCTGACGATGTCGTGAAGATTCCCCCGGCGCATATAGCGCAGCGCTAACGCTTTTCCCATTCGACGCCTGGTTGGTTCATTGAACGTGACGACTGACGTGATGCCGATTTGTAGGCATAATGGTTAGGTTGCTACCTATCGTCGCGGTTCTCTCTTTGAACAACTCACACCAGCCGTTGCTTGGCGTTCTGCTCATCCTCTTTTCATGCATGGTCCTCGCCACGCACGATGGGCTGTCCAAGTACCTGACGCAGCTCTACCCGGTCTTTCTGGTGATCTGGGCGCGCTACATGGCGCAGACGATTCTGATGTTCACGCTTTTCACGCCGCGCATGGGGCGTCGTGTGTTCCATACGCTGCGCCCAAAGCTGCAGCTGTGTCGCGGGCTGAGCCTGGTCTGCGTGAGCATGCTGTTCATCAGCGGTTTGCATTACATCCCGCTGGCCGAGGCCACCGCGGTCATCTTCCTGACGCCGTTGCTAGTGACCATCGCCTCGGCATTGTTGGGCGAACGCGTCAGCCGCAGTCAGTGGTTCGCGGTGGGTTGCGGTTTGCTCGGTGTGATGATCATCGTGCGGCCCGGCGGTGCGCTATTCACCCCGGCGATCCTGCTGCCGTTTGGTGCGGCAGTGAGTTTTACCGTTTATCAGTTGATCACGCGCCGTCTCAGCGCCACCGATCACCCGGTGACCAGCAACTTCCTCACCAGCCTGGTGGGTAGCCTGGTGATGAGTGTGCTGGTGATTTTCAACTGGCAGACGCCGACGCTGCATGACGCGCTGATGATGGCGGCACTGGGCGCCATGGCCATGAGCGGCCATCTATTGCTGACCAATGCGTTCCGCTTTGCTAGCGCGGCAGCCTTGGCGCCGTTCACCTATGCGCAGATTATCTTCGCTGGAGTGGTGGGTTTGATTGCCTTTGGCCACGTGCCGGATCTCGGCGCGATTGTCGGTATGGGGATCATTATCGCCAGCGGGTTGGTCATGGCTTATGTGCAGGGTCGCCAACCGCGACCACCGATATGAATACCGCGGATGTGCCGTTGGGCCATCCGCGCGGCTTCCAACACTTGACCGAACAAGGGCGACTGGCCCTTGCGTGCGCTTTATCAGGTAGAAAAACCATGCAACGAATTTCTCATCACACCCTGCGCAGCGAATTCCGTCGGCTCCTGGCCTCGGATCGCTGCTACCACACCGCTTCGGTATTCGATCCGATGTCGGCGCGTATCGCTGCTGACCTCGAATTCGAAGTCGGTATTCTTGGCGGCTCGGTCGCTTCGCTGCAGGTACTGGCTGCACCGGACTTCGCGCTTATCACCCTCAGCGAATTCGTCGAGCAGGCCACCCGTATCGGTCGCGTATCACGTCTGCCGATCATCGCTGACGCCGATCACGGCTACGGCAATGCGCTCAACGTAATGCGCACCGTGGTTGAGCTGGAGCGCGCCGGGATCGCCGCGCTGACCATCGAAGACACCCTGTTGCCGGCCAAATTCGGCCGCAAATCCACCGACCTGATCGGCATGTTCGAGGCGGTCGGCAAGATCCGTGCGGCGCTCGAGGCGCGCATCGATCCGGAGCTGAGCATCATCGCTCGCACCAACGCCGGCGTGATCGGCCTGGAAGAAGTGATCGCGCGCGTGCAGGCCTACGAGGCAGCCGGTGCCGACGGCATCTGCCTGGTCGGCATCGAAGATTTCGAGCAGCTCGAGCAGGTCGCCGAAAAACTTAGCGTGCCGCTGATGCTGGTCACCTATGGCAACCCGAGCCTGCGTGACAATGAGCGGCTGGCCGCCCTCGGCGTGCGCATCGTGGTCAACGGCCACGCCGCCTATTTCGCCGCGATCAAGGCGACCTACGATTGCTTGCGCGAGCAACGCCAGATCGACGCGTCGGACCTCAATGCCTCGCAGCTGTCGGTCAAGTATTCGACCGCCGACGAATATATGGGCTGGGCCGAGGACTACATGCAGGTCAAGGAATAACCACCCCTGCGCTCGGGCTACCGCACTGCCGCCACCGTTAATGGAGATCCGATGAGTCCACGCCTGCTGACCTTCATGGTGGCTTTCGCCGCGTTTCTCGGACCTTTCACCCAGACGGTTTACGCGCCGATCCTGCCGGAGTTGGGAGCGGCGCTGCAGACCACGCCGTTTCTGATCAACCTCAGCATCTCCATTTTCACGCTGGTGCTGGCGATCATGCAGATCGTCTATGGGCCGCTGGTCGATCGCAGCGGGCGCAAGCGCATTCTGCTGATCGGATTGGTGATCTACATCATCGCCTCGCTGGGCTGCTTTCTGGCGCCGAACATCGAGACACTGCTGGTGTTTCGGGCGTTGCAGGCGGTGGGCATCGCGGCGGGGGCGGTGGTAGCGGTCACGGTCATCGGCGACCGCTTCGAAGGTGCGGCTCGGGGCAGGGCGATGGGCTCGTTCCAGATGATGGTGGCGCTCGGGCCGGTGGTCGGCCCGGTGGTCGGCGGCTTCATTGGCGAGCACGTGGATTTCCACTACGTCTTTTTGCTGCTGGCCGTGGTGGGTGGTGTTGCGTTGCTGGCGAATGCGATCTGGCTGCAGGAAACGCGTCCTGCGGGCGGTGTGGTCAGAGCCTTTCATCCCGTCGAATATCTGGACGTGCTACGTAACCGCCCAGGCCTGGCGATCATGCTGCTGAGCTTCGTGCAGTACTACGCCTTCTACAACTACTTGGTGTTTATGCCGCGCGTCCTCGATACCACCTATGGCCTGAGTGCCAGTGAGAAGGGGCTGGTATTTCTGCCATTGTCGATCGCCGTAGTGGTCGGCAGCTTCCTCGGCGGTCGGCTGCTGGGGCGCTGGCGACCGCAGCCGATGCTGGTGACGACGGCTGCGTTGAACGCGCTCAGTCTGTTGCTGTTTCTCGGTGTCGCGCAGTGGTCGCTTGCCGCATTAGTGGTGGCGGTCAGCGCGTTCGGCCTGTTCCTCGGGCTGTCGCTGCCGGTGCAGACCAGCCTGCTGATGGATCTGTACCAGCACAATCGTGCCACCGCCGTAGGCAGCTACAACTTCTTCCGCTTCATGGGAATGGCCACCGGCCCGGTGCTGGGGTCCTGGCTATACCAGGGCGGCAATCTCAGTCTGCTCTACGGCTTTGCCGCCGCGGCGTTCCTGCTGGCCGTGCTCCACGCGCGGATGCGGCTTCGCTAACGGCGCATCAGCTTCAGAACAGCGAACGCTCGGCCTTGAACATCACGAAGCCCTCGCAGTAGGCGTTCTGCCCGGAGTAGACGCCGCATTGCGGTCCGCTCAGGCTGGAATCGCTGTAGGACAGATCCAGTTGCATGCCCAGCAACGGGCGGGACAGATTCAGCGACCAGTCGTTGAATACCTCCACGCTGCCGCCGATGTGATACATCGGGCTATCCATCGAATGGCTAGCGTATTTCAGGCGCACCCCGACATCGAATGGCCGAACCGGTCCCAATTCCAGGAACAGCGTGCTGTCGGTGCGCCCCGGCGAGCTGCTCAGCGCACCGCCCAGACGGCTGCCGGCCAGATTGACCCCCGCATAGTATTCGTGGCGATCCCAGTCTTCGAGTTCCGGGAAGCTGTAGCGAATCACGCCCAGCTCGAATCCCGGTGCGTCGTCGAAGCGCTGCTGGGCGTAGCCGATGTAGTTGTCCAGCTCCAGCTGGTTGCCTTCGAGGATGCCCATGCTCGGTGCCCATTGTCCGACATACCAGCCACTGGCATGGGTGAGATCCAGGCCGCCGCGGAAGGTGCTCGCGGCGGTCGGACTGACCAGGCCCTGCGCCATGCTTCGGGTCGGAGCCGTGCCGAGTTTAAGATCGAACTGTCCGACCTCGCGCTCGAGGACTTCCGATTGACTGGCGCATCCGCCCAGGCCGAGCATCAACGCCATCAGGAGTTTCTTGTTCATACACCGTTTCACTGGCGGATATTGTTATCAGGCGATCAGTGGCGACTACCAAGGCAAGCCCCGATTCAGAGCATCTGAACGCGGTGTTGGGATCGGTTTGCTTATCAATCGGCTGGAAGGGTAGTTCATGCGCTCGCCTGTCGAGCTCCGCTCGTCGTTTTGACGCCAAGTAAACGACAGGCGGTGCCGATTAGTTGGCGACTCGCAATAGTGCCGATGGCCTGGATTGGTACTGAACGGCTGCCGCCGCTGCAGTTCCAATCCACTGAAACATTGATGAACTGCCCGAGGCAGGTAGGAGGTTGCAATGGCCACTGGTTGGGCAAACGAAGGTGCTGTGCAGGAGCAGATCGACAGCACCATTGAAGATGCCGTTCAGCGTGCACGTAGCCGATTGGGCCGAGGAGAAAGCCTGACGCACTGCGAAGAATGTGGCGCGAAGATCCCAGAGGCACGCCGGCAGGCGGTTCCAGGCGTGCGACTCTGCGTGGCGTGCCAGACCGAGCAGGACAAGCACGAAGCGAAGTTCAGCGGCTACAACCGCCGTGGCAGCAAGGACAGCCAGCTGCGTTAGCCATGTGGCGTCAGGGTGGGTGCCGCGCTCGACGGTAATGGCTGCTTGCGCATCAATAAGTAATGGACCACGCCACCAAGCAGCGCACCGAGCAACCAGGCGAAGCCCGAGAGGCTTTCCAGGCCGGGCGTCCATACCGAAGCGACTGAAAACAGCGAGCTGACGCCGAAGGCTATGATCGCCTTACGATTCCAGCCAGCACTGAAATAGTAGGTCGAGCCCGGCTCGGCCGAGAACAGCTGTTGAACGTCCAGCCGCTGCCGGCGAACCAGGTAATAGTCGGCCACGATGATGCCGTATAGAGGCGCTAGCACGGCGCCGAGCGTATCGACGAAGGCGGCAATGCCGACCGCGCTAATGAACGATACCCACAATGCGCCGATGAAGAACGCGATAGCCGCGGTGATGAAGCCGCCGGTGCGCGCACTGATACGAGCCGGCGCCAGGTTGGCGATGTCGTAAGCCGGTGGGATGAAGTTAGCGACCAGGTTAATGCCCACGGTGGCGGCGAAGAAGGTAACCGCGGCGATCAGGGTCAGGCCGACATTGTCGATGCGCGCGACGATATCGGTTGGGTTGGTCAGCGTCTCGCCAAACACCACCACAGTGCCGGCCGTGATCACCAAAGCGATCAGCGAGAAGATCGCCAGGCTCACCGGAAGTCCGAGAAGGTTGCCGATGCCCATCTGCCGTTCGCTCTTCACGAAGCGGGCGAAATCGCCGTAATTGATCACCACCGCCGCGAAGTAGGCGACCATGGTGCCCACCACCGTAGCGAACGCGACGAGCGGGCCACCGTCGTAATTGCCGGTGCCGCCGAAAATGGTGCCAAGCGCGCCCGCAAGGCCCGGCCCGGCCTGGTAACAGATGGCGATCATCATCGCGATCATAACCAGATAGACCAGCGGGCCGGCCCAGTTAAGGAACCGCGTGATCCATTCCACGCCACGCACGAAGAGCGCTACCTGAAATACGCAAACGATCACGTAAGCGAGCCAGTCGATGGCAGTCAGGCCCAGCAGCGTCGCGTCCGAGCCAGGTCCGATCAGCGTGCGGATCAACAATGCTACCGCCGTCGAGGCGAAGTAGGTCTGCACGCCATACCAGAAGATCGCCACGATGCCGCGTACCACTGCAGGGAAGTTCGCCCCACGAACGCCCATACTGGCGCGTGCCATGACCGGGAACGGGATGCCATATTTAACGCTGGGCTTGCCGGTCAGCTGCACCAAACCCATGACGATGAAGCCGGCCAGCACGATACCAGCCAGCACCGCCCAGCCGTTCAGGCCGTAGCTGATAAACAGGGTGGCGGCGAGGGTGTAGCCGAACAGGCTTTGGATATCGTTGGACCAGACGTTGAATATTTCGAACCAGCCCCATTTGCGCTTCGCCGGGTGAAGCGGCGCCAGATCGGCGTTGTGCAGACTGGGGTCGATCTGCTTGATCTGAAAGTCGTCGTGGTTCATGGATGTGCCCTTTGTATGCAAGACAAGGTGGCATTTATGTATGCAGTTCTTGTTCCGCGTACGGCACAGCCCGTGGAGAGGGTATGACGATTACAGGCTCGGATCGTCTTCCTGACTAGAAGCCTAGACGGCCCGCCAGCTGTTGAAAAATTATGTGAGCGTGTTGTAACAGCTTCGCCCTGTCATGCAGCGCGAGCGCCCGCGATGCCCCGAGGTGCCTGGCTCGATCTGTGGTGAGGTGGGCTTGCTCTTCGTCTCTTTGCAGGGTGGGTTTCAACCCACCACAAATACGTTATCCAACGTCACTCTGCGGCGGTGGGCTGAAGCCCACCCTACAGCTGAAGCGGAGCGCCGTCTTACCGCTGCGCCCAGACGAGCGTAGGGTGGGCTTCAGCCCACCATCAAAAGGGCAGCCTGAGCAGCGATCGCTGTCAGAACAAAAAATACCGCTGCGCCATCGGCAGCACCTCGGCCGGCTCGCACCAGAGCAGTTGGCCGTCCGCCTTCACTTGGTAATTCTGCGGGTCGACGTCGATCTGCGGTGTGTAGTCGTTATGGATCAAATCCTTTTTCTGCACCGTCCGGCAGCCTTTCACCACACCGATTTTCTTTTTCAGCCCCAATTGCTCCGGCACTCCGGCCTCGGCTGCGGCCTGGCTGATAAAGGTGAAGCTCGATGCGTGCAGTGAGCCGCCGTAGCTGCCGAACATCGGCCGGTAGTGAACCGGCTGCGGCGTCGGGATCGAGGCATTGGCATCACCCATCAGGCTCGCCGCGATAGTGCCACCCTTGAGGATCAGCGTTGGCTTCACGCCGAAGAACGCAGGGCGCCAGAGGATCAGGTCAGCCCACTTGCCGACTTCGATGGAGCCGACTTCATGGCTGATTCCGTGGGTGATTGCCGGGTTAATGGTGTACTTGGCGATGTAGCGTTTGACACGGAAGTTGTCGTTGCCCGGGCCGTCGCCGGGCAGGGCGCCGCGCTGCTTTTTCATCTTGTCGGCGGTTTGCCAGGTGCGGGTGATGACTTCGCCGACACGGCCCATGGCCTGGCTGTCGGAACTGATCATGGAAAAGGCGCCGAGGTCGTGGAGGATGTCTTCGGCGGCGATGGTCTCGCGACGGATGCGGCTTTCGGCGAACGCCACGTCCTCGGCGATGCTCGGGTCCAGGTGATGGCAGACCATGAGCATGTCCAGATGCTCGTCGATGGTGTTGCGCGTGAACGGCCGGGTTGGATTGGTCGAGCTGGGCAGCACGTTCGGGAAGCCGCAAGCCTTGATGATGTCCGGCGCATGACCGCCCCCGGCGCCCTCGGTGTGGTAGGTGTGAATGGTGCGGCCCTTGAAGGCGCCAAGGGTGGTCTCGACGAAACCGGATTCGTTCAGCGTGTCAGTGTGGATCGCCACCTGAATGTCGTACTGGTCAGCCACCGACAGGCAATTATCGATGGCCGCCGGGGTGGTGCCCCAGTCTTCGTGCAGCTTGAGGCCGATGGCGCCGGCCTTGACCTGTTCGATCAACGGCTCGGGCAGCGAGACGTTGCCCTTGCCGGTGAAGCCGATGTTCATCGGGAAGGCCTCGGCGGCCTGGAGCATGCGCGCCATATGCCAAGGGCCGGGCGTCACGGTGGTGGCGTAGGTGCCAGTGGCGGGTCCGGTGCCGCCGCCGATCATGGTGGTGGTTCCGCTCATCAGCGCTTCTTCGATCTGCTGCGGGCAGATGAAGTGGATGTGGCTGTCGATGCCGCCCGCAGTGAGAATCATGCCCTCGCCAGCGATCACTTCGGTGGCGCCACCGATGGCGATGGTCACGTCTGGCTGAATATCCGGGTTGCCGGCCTTGCCGATGGCAGCGATACGGCCGTCCTTGAGCCCGACGTCAGCCTTGACGATGCCCCAGTGATCGACGATCAGCGCATTGGTGATCACTGTGTCGACTACATCTGCCGCGCACAGCTGGCTCTGGCCCATGCCGTCGCGAATGACTTTGCCACCGCCGAACTTCACCTCGTCGCCATAGGTGGTGAAGTCCTGCTCGACCTCGACCCAGAGATCGGTATCGGCCAGGCGCACCTTATCGCCGACGGTGGGGCCGAACATGTCGGCATAGGCTTGTTTGCTGATCTTCATCGGGGCTCCTTGGCCGGTCCCTGCATTTGATTTGCCCTCACCCCAACCCTCTCCCGGAGGGAGAGGGGGCTGATTGGCGCTGGTCTGTCCCGTCGCGGCGGGCTGCTTTTCTCCCTCTCCCTATGGGAGAGGGCCGGGGTGAGGGGCTCTCAGAGCGCGCCCATCACCCGGCCGGCGAAACCGAACACGCGGCGATTGCCCGCCAGTTCGACCAGCTCGACCTCGCGGCTCTGCCCCGGCTCGAAGCGCACCGCCGTTCCGGCCGGAATGTTCAGGCGCATGCCGCGCGCGGCGGCGCGGTCGAAGGTCAGCGCATCGTTAGTTTCGAAGAAGTGAAAATGCGAGCCGACCTGAATCGGCCGGTCGCCGCTGTTGGCCACATTCAAGGTCAGCGTGCGGCGGCCGGCGTTGAGTTCGATTTCGCCAGCCTGGATCTGGTATTCACCGGGAATCATGGTTTGGGCGTCCTGTTCAGGGTCAGTTGCATCATCGTCAGGTCCAGCCAGCGGCCGAACTTGCAGCCAACCTGGCGCATCTGCCCGACATGGATGAAGCCGAGCTGCTGGTGCATGTGGATCGATGCACGGTTCTCGCTTTCGATGAAGGCGACCATCACGTGCTTTCCAAGCTGTCGAGCGCGTTCTATCAGTGCCTGCATCAGGCGGCGGCCAACGCCGCTGCCGCGATGGCTGGGGCCGACGTAAACCGAGTTCTCCACGGTGTGGCGAAAGCCATCATGGGGTCGCCAGGGGCCGAACGAGGCGTAGCCGGCTACTTGTTGCTCGTCGTCGATGGCGACCAATACCGGGTAGCCCTGTTCGTGGCGTTCAGCCAGCCAGGCGCGGCGGTTGTCGAGATCGACAACCTGGTCGTTCCAGATCGCCGTGCTGTTCTGCACCGCGTCGTTATAGATCTGCAGGATGCCTTCGAGATCGGCGTCCTGGGCGTCACGTATCTGCACGTTGAAATCCTTCAAAGCGGTTCGAGGTATTGCGGCACGGGCCGCAACCAACATTGACCCGTATCTCAGGCGATTGGTTGATGCACCGTGACCAGCTTGGTGCCGTCGGGGAAGGTCGCCTCGACCTGAATTTCCGGAATCATCTCCGGCACCCCTTCCATGACCTGCTCGCGACTGAGCAGGGTGGTGCCGAAATGCATTAGCTCGGCCACTGTTTGCCCGTCGCGGGCACCTTCGAGCAATGCGGCGGAAATGTAGGCCATGGCCTCCGGGTAGTTGAGCTTCAGTCCGCGCGCCAGGCGCCGCTCGGCGACCAGTCCGGCGGTGAAGATCAGCATTTTGTCCTTTTCTCTCGGTGACAAATCCATAACGGCTCCATTCGTAGGGTGGATGTCGCTTTTCACATCCACCGGCTTGTGGTGGAAAACGCGTTGCGTTTTTCCACCCTACGTACTCCAGATTCGCGGTGGCAGCGCCTCGCGCCCCAACAACGCCGGACGCAGCAGGCGCCACAGATCGATCAGCCACGCCCGTGCATGCAAGGCTTCGCTGGCCAGGCAGCGGCCGATGACAAGGCCGGGCAGTTGCGTCAGATCACCGCGCACTTTGCTTGGGATTTCGCGGCAACGTTCCATCAGCTCGGCATCGATCTCGCCGGTGAGAATAAGCGTGGCGAACACCGGGTTGCCGTCGAGGCCAATCGGCGAGTCGAGTAATCCATCACCACCGTTCACACGCTGGCGTTCGTGCCAGAGCAACTCACCGTCTCGGCGGATATCCAGCTGCGCCTGGAAATGACCGGCATCGAAGCGCTCGTCGCTGGCCGGTCGACCCAGCGCCACCATGTCCCAGTAGAACAGCCGCGCATCGCCTTCCAGTTCGATAAGCGTGTTCAATTCGGCCTGTGCCGCGGCGTAGACGATGCTTTCCTGCGGCAGCCATTCGAGGGTGGCACCGGCTTCGACGTGCAATGTCAGGGTTTGAAAGGCCGGACCGGTTGCGCGATACCACTTGGCTGCACCGGGGCTGGTCAGTTGAGCCCAAGCGTTGGCACCCACGTTGGCTCTGATATCCAGCCGGTCGCCGCCAGCAATGCCGCCGGGTGGGTGGACGATGATGTGCTGGCAAACCTCCGGGCCTTCCGCATACAGGTGCTTCTGTACCCGCAGTGGGCCTTTGTGACGACGAAGCACGGGCCGCGTCGCATCGCCCAGGCGGGCATAGCCGAGTTCGAGCTCGGCCTGCCAGTGAGGGGTGAAGACGGGAGTCAGTGCGGTCATCTGCTTGCGCGGGTCTGTGGTTGATAGACCTGCTTGAGCAATTGTCGTGCCTCTTGCGCTATTGCGGTGCGCTGCGGGCATTCCTCGGCTTCTTGTCGGGTCCAGGCGGCCAAGAGAGGTTCTCGGCGTGTTTGATCGCTGCACCGTTGCGGTGCGGCTGCGCGGAATAAGCGAGCAAATGGCTTATGTTGGTGCGCTCGGGAATGCATCAGCGCAACCACGCTCCGCGCCGTTGGGACGCGGAGCGTGGGAATCATCCAACGACGCCGAACCTGCACTTACGCAGGACATCCGTGCGACCAAAGCCGCCGAGCCGGCTCAACGGCGGTGGGGCCGCCTGTCCCGGTGGTAGCGACCGACGCCGGTGTATTCCAGCCAGGTGCCGAGCAGGCGGGTTTGACCCACGCCAGGAGCGTCCCAGTTGCATACGCCGTTCGGGAAAATGCCGGTCAGCCGTGCATATTCATTCCCGCTGAACGCCACGCTGTAGTCCCGGTGGTCGATGGCCTTGAGCTCGCATTTGATGATGTCCGAGGCCAGCGGGCCGCCAGCGACCATGCGCGGCGAGGGGAAAGCCGGGTAAAGGTCGTTGCAGGCGGAGGTGCCGGGCCCGCCGAAGCGCTGCGGCTCTGGAATGAAGTCGGGCCTGGACTCGCGGGTCCAGCAGCCGTCCTGCAAGTTGGCAGGCTTGTTGCGCACCACCTTTTCAGCGCGAGACCTGTTGCTCCGATCCGCGACAATAGCGGCCAGCCAGCGATCCATCGCCTCCAGCGCACGGTCCTGGATATAGGCGACGCGGCCAGGGTATGCCGCGTCATCCGCTGCGTTGCTGCCACCGCTCCACATCACATGGTTGTAGACGTGACCGTTCGCCTTGCGCAACCGTTCGCGGGTGGAGAAATGGTGGAACTTGAGGTGGATGTCACCGCCGGGCTGCAGGTCGGTGTAGAGCTGGTCGTAATCCAGGATTGGCATCGAAGCCAGCCCGCCGCCGCCATTAAGCATGCGCCCGGTCCGGTAGGCCGCGAACGTGGCGCGCAGATCTGCGGTCATGCGCTGCGATATGAAGTTGGCGTCGATGTCCATGCCGCCAATTTTCTCGTTCAGGTCGAGGAATTGCGCCTTGCTGATCTGCCCGGTATTCAGCGCCTCGAGCCCGTACTGGATGCCGACGTTGTCCAGCGGCCGGCGGGCGAAGCCGGTCTCGCGGTCGATGCCGTAACTGTTCACCGCGTGGTCGTAGATGGTTGCCCGGGCGCCGCGTGGGTTGTCGGTTGGGTGGTAGCGCAGCGAAGGATCGACCGAGGCGTCGAACTCGGCTGAAGCTCGATCGGGACGGCCAGGCACCGGGTCCAGGCGCGCGGCGCCGTTGTCCAGGTTGGGAATGGTGGCGAATACGCCGAAGCCTGAGGCTGCTCGTAATTGTTCCTCGGTCCAGTCCACGCCGGCGTTCTGGTAGTAGTGCCAGAGCAGACGCGAGTCGGCGAGCGTATGGGCGGTGCCGAAGGCGACTTCCGGGAAGCTGCAGGACGGGATGATGCCGTCGAGCAGTCCTGGATAGTTGTCGCCGATCTGATGCTGCTGGTACGAACCGCCCGAGCAGCCCCAGCCGATGGTGTAGCGCGGCCGGCCGTAGGTTTCGATGAAGCGCTCTTTGACCATCATCATGGTCTCTGCGGCCAGCAGGTCGTCGCAGTTGTTGCCGAACACGTTGAGCGAGGCCGACGCAGTAGCGAAGCCGCGCGATAGCTCGCGATGATCCAGCACGCCGCCGGTGCCGTTGCCCTGGCGGTACCAGCCGGAGCGACAGCCGCCTCCGAAGTTGTAGACCAGCCGGCCGTTCCAGGCACCGTCGCGCTTGAATATCGACGGCCCAGGCACGCCCGGGTTGTCCAGCACGGCGGTCTGGTAGATGGCGCGGTTGATCGTGCCGGTTTCCAGTCGCACCACGTAGGGCACGGTGGCGCCGTTGAGAGTAGTGGTCACGGCGAGGTCGCCAGGTGGCACTGCCGGATTGTACGGACGGAACGCGCCGGAGGTCGTGCGGTACAGGTAATCGACGCGGCGCTGAACCGTGCAGTTTTCATCCAGCGGTGCGCCGAGCGTACCGCCGCCGGGGTAGACCTGAAACTCAGCGGTTTCGCAGACGAAGGGCTCCTGCTTCGGCCCGGCGAAGACGGGGCCTGAAAGCGGATGCGATACCAGTTCCAATCTGGCCGGGATTGTTCCTCTGGCATGCGCGACGAGCCGGTTGCGTCCGTCCCGCAAGCCCTCGACGAGACCGATCAGCGCACGCCCGTCCGAACTCGGCCGGAACGCCGCGCTCACGTCGGTATCGTTAAGCGTGACGCGCAGGCGTTTGGCGGCGGCTGGTGTCGGCAGGCCGATGCGGATCAGCACATCGCCACCGCTCAGTTTGTCGGGTCGGTTGGACAGGCTTTCCAGGGTCAGGCGGGATGCGGCCCCTACCTCGCCGGCCAGCATGAGCAGTGAAAGGGATACCAGCCCACACCGAACACCACGGCGCATGCGCCGGATATTTCCGCTTTTTGTTGTTTTCATCGGAGTTTTTCCTCTGTCTTGCCAAAGGGATGCTACGGGCGTCACTGCACCGAAACAGCCGAATGCACGCGAGGTCTGGCTTGGTTGTCTGCCTGCGATTCAGCGTAGAAGCTGAAGAAAACGGCGTGGGACGGGGCGACCACCGGCTGGGTTGGGCGGTCGGTCTTGGGCGGGCAGGCGAAGCGAGTCGTCACGCTTGTGGCAAGGCGCCAGCATCACTCATTTTTATGAGCTCGTATCTGCTCGTTTGACGGGCCTGTCAGTGGATGCCAATGTCAATCAGGCGAACAGCCCGCTCGGCCTTGAGCGGTTACAGGTACCGGCCGGACATTCGGTCGTGCTCGTTGCTCCGGGCCGGCCGGCAATCGCTCGATGGTGGCACCCATAACAACAAGATCCACGGAGACGCTGCTTTGAATCTATTGTTTCAGCAAGTGCTCAACGGTCTGACCCTGGGCAGCATCTACGGCCTTGTCGCCCTCGGCCTGACACTGGTCTACGGCATCCTGCACATTCCCAACTTCGCCCATGGCGCGCTGTATATGGTTGGGGCGTTCGCGTCGTACTTCTTCATGACCGATATCGGGCTGCATTATTGGATCGCCATGCTGGCGTCCGGCGTAGTAGTGGCCGTACTGGCGGTGCTGTCCGAGCGGTTGGTGTTTCACCCGCTACGCAATGCGCCGCCGATCCACGACAAGATTGCTGCGATCGGCATCCTGCTGTTTCTCGAAGCGGTGGTGCAGATGCTCTGGGGTTCGGACTTCCGCCGCATGGCCTCGCCCTACGGCGGCATCCTCAACTTCGACGGCTTGATCATCCCCGAGCAGCGCCTGTTGATCATCGTCGGCGCCTTTACCCTGATGCTGGCGCTGCACCTGTTCCTGCGCAAGACGATGCTCGGCTCGACCATCATCGCCATGGCGCAGAGCCGCGAGGGCGCGTTCCTCGTCGGCATCGATGCCAACCGCGTAGCCATGCTGACCTTCGCCATTTCCGGCATGCTCGCCGCCTTTGCCGCGACGCTCTATGCACCGATCAACCTGGTGTACCCGGCGATGGGGCACCTGGTGATCATGAAAGCCTTCGTCATCATCGTGCTCGGCGGCATGGGCAGCATCCCCGGTGCCATCCTCGGCGCGATGATTCTTGGCTTCGCCGAAAGCTTCGGTGGCTTCTACCTGTCGTCGGACTATAAGGACATCATCGCCTTCTCGCTGCTGGTGGTGATCCTGTCGCTGCGCCCAACCGGACTGTTCGCCAAGGGAGCTCACTGATGCATCGCTTCGCATCCTTACTGACCGGTCGCGGCTGCAAGCTGGCGCTGCTGGCGTTCGCCCTGGCATTCCCGCTGTTCGCCAAGAGCGAATATCAGGTTTACGTGATGGCCAGTGCCTTCATCTGGGCCATCGCGGTCTACGGCCTGAACATCATTACCGGCTACTGCGGCCAGCTGAACCTGGCCCACGGTGGCTTCTTCGCCATCGGTGCCTACACGCTGGCGATTCTCACCGCCGATCATGGCTGGAATTTCTGGCCGGCGTTTGTGGCGGCTGCGCTGGTTTCAGCGGCAGTCGGCGCGCTGGTCGGTATCGTCTCGCTGAGGCTGAAGGAACACTTCTTTGCCATCTTCACGCTCTGCGTCGGCTTCATCATTTACCTGTTGATCGACAAGTGGGAGGAGCTGACCCACGGCGCCATCGGTATTCGCAGCATCGCGGCACCGGACGGGTTCGGGCTGGTGGATTTCAGCCAGACGGTGCCGTTCTACTACCTGGCGTTGCTGTTTCTGGTGTTGGCGATCTGGTTCGCCGGGCGTCTGGCCTCCTCGCTGTTGGGGCGTACCTTCATGGCGATCCGCAATGGCGATGCGCTGGCCCAATCGCTGGGCATCGACCTGATGCGCAACAAGCTGCTGGCCTTCGTCCTGTCGACTACCTATGCCGGTATCGCCGGGGCGCTTTATGCCTCGATGATTCGCTTTATCGGTCCGGAGGAGGCCAACCCGAACCACACCTTCGACATGATCACCTACCTGCTGGTGGGCGGCTTCGGCACGCTGTTCGGGCCGCTGGCCGGCACTGTGGGCGTCGTCTGGATCACCCAGTCGCTGCAGTTCCTCGAGGACTACCGGATGATCATCTTCGGCCCGCTGATCGTGGTGCTGGTGATCTTCATGCCGCGCGGCGTTGTTGGCACCTTCCTCGGCTGGAAGCTGCGCAAGGACACCGCAGCGGCGCGAGCCAAGGACCCGCGCGCCGGTACCAAAGTCAGTCCAGGCAGCGAGGTGAACAACAATGCTTAAGGTCGAAAACCTGACCAAGATGTTCGGCGGGCTGGCGGCGGTGCACGACGTCAGCGTCGAGTTCGAGGCGCGCAAGATCAACGCCATCATCGGTCCCAACGGCGCTGGCAAGAGCACCTTTTTCAACCTGATCTCCGGCGTTCACAAGCCCAGCTCCGGTCGTATCCTGATCGACGGTCAGGACGTCTCGCGGATGCGCTGTGACCGCGTGGCCCGGCTCGGCGTCGGCCGCACCTTCCAGACCACGCATCTGTTCGAGCAGGCGACGGTGCTGGACAACCTTATCGTCGGCCATCGCTTGCGCACCCATTCGGGGCTGTGGGACGTGCTGATCAACTCCAAACGACTGCAACGCGAAGAGCGCGAGTGCCGCGAAAAGGCCCGCGCCGCGCTGGACTTCGTCGGGCTGGCGCACCTGGAAAATCGCGTGGTGCTGGATATTTCACAGGAAGAACGCAAGCGCGTCGCCTTTGCCCTGGCGCTGGCCACCGAACCGAAGCTGGTGCTGCTCGACGAGCCGGCCGCGGGCGTCAACCCGGAGGAAACCGAAGGCTTGGCACAACTGATCCGCAAGATGCCCGAGCACGGGCTGACGGTGTGCCTGATCGAACACAAGATGGACATGATCATGGGGCTGGCGGACAAGATCATGGTGCTCAACTACGGTGAGAAAATCGCGGAAGGCACACCCGCCGAGATCAAGGCGAACCCGGCTGTCATCGAGGCCTACCTGGGGAGTGACTACGATGCTGCAGCTTGATCGGGTCGATGTCTGCTATGGCAGTTTCAAGGCGCTCACCCAGGTCTCCATGACGGTTGGTGCTGGCGAGCTGGTGGTATTGCTCGGCGCCAATGGCGCGGGCAAAACCACCTTGTTCAACACCATCAGCGGGCTGCTTAAACCAACCACCGGCACCATCACGCTGGAGGGCAAGCGCATCGACGGGCTCAAACCTTCGGGGCTGGTCGCTGCTGGCGTGGTGCATTGTCCGGAGGGGCGCAAGCTGTTCCCGCAAATGTCGGTCTCGCAAAACCTCGCGCTTGGCGCCTACCTGCATCGGCGTGACGGTGAGGGAAACAAGCGCAATCTGCAGGAAGTGCTCGACCTGTTTCCCATTCTTCACGACAAGCGCCACCAGCCGGCCGGCTCACTGAGCGGTGGTCAGCAGCAGATGGTGGCGATCGGTAGGGCACTGATGAGCCGACCGCGCCTGCTGATGCTCGACGAGCCATCGCTCGGGCTGGCGCCGCTGGTGGTCAACCAGATGTTCGAGGTGATCTCGCGCATCAATAAATCCGGAACCAGCGTGTTGCTGGCCGAGCAGAATGCCTTCGCGGCATTGAAGATCGCCCACCGCGCCTACGTCATCGAGGGCGGTAGCCTGGTGATGGAAGGCGACCAGCAGGCCATGCTGGGTAACGAAGCCGTGCGCAAAGCCTATATCGGCGCCTGATCAGTCATGACCAAGGAGACAACAATGAAAACGCTCAAAGCGCTTGGATTGGCGATTGCCACCCTGACCGCGGCCCAGGCCAGCGGCGTGTATGCCGAGCAGACGCTCAACATCGGCTTTACCGGCCCGCTCAGCGGCGGTGCTGCGTTGTATGGCGAGAACACCCTGTCGGGCCTGCGCATGGCGGTGGACGACACCAACGAGGCGGGTGGCATCAAGATTGGAGATGAGACCTACAAGGTCAATCTCATCAGCCTGGACGACAAGTATTCACCGAGCCAGGCGGCCACCAACGCCAAGCGCCTTGTGAAGGAATCGAACGCCGCGGCCGTCTTCGTTCCGCATACCGGCGGTGTATTCGCCCTGCAGGATTTCAACGTCGCCGACGACTTCCTGATCATGGCCTACACCAGCGTGCCCTCGGTCACCCAGCAGGGTAATCCGCTGACCGTGCGTATCCCGCCGGAATTCACCGGCTATGTGGACGCCTTCTCCGATTACGCGCTCAAGCACTACGGCAAGAAACTCGGCATCGCTGGCGCAACCCACGAGTACGCCAAGATCTGGACCGATATGATGACCAAGGCCTGGGAGCAGAAGGGCGGGGAAATCGTCGAAAGCAATCCCATGGATTACAACAAGTCGACCGATTTCTATACCGGCGTGAGCCGCGTGATCGCCTCGAACCCGGACGTGATGTTCGTCGGCGGTGCTTCGGAACCCACCGGGCTGGTGATGCAGCAGGCGCGTCAGATGGGCTTTCAAGGCGGCTTTATCGTCATGGATCAGGCCAAGCTCGACGAGATCGCCGTGGTCACGGGCGGCCTGGAAATGCTCGAAGGCTCCGTCGGCGTCGTGCCGCTTTCGGAGTACGACAGCGAGGTCGCCAAGGTCTTCGTTGATCGGTATCAGAAGGCGCACGGCAAAGTGCCGGGCTCCGAGGCTGCTTACAACTACCTAGCCTTCCATGCGCTGGCCAAGGCCATGGAACTGGCCGGTAGCATCGAGCCGCAGCTGGTGCGAGCAAAGATGGGAGAGGCGCTTAAGACCATGGACCCGAAGTTCAATCTCTACTCGGTGCAGGGCATGACCGAAAACGGTGGCTTCATTACCCCGACCACCATGGCGGTGGTGGAGGACGGCAAGATCGTTAACAAGGAGATCGGTGACTGAGGGTTCGGCAGCCGCACCGTGGGAGCGAGCTTGCTCGCGAACCGCGTTGAAAAGCTTCGCCAGCAAGGACTGGGCGTCCCCTGGCTCCTACATAAAGCGGCATGGCGGATAGGCTCCCGTCTCGTCAGATCGCCACCAGCCCGCGCACCCCATCGGCTTCCATGGCCTCGCCACGACCTTGCTGGATGATTTCGCCGCGGCTCATCACCAGGTACTGGTCGGCCAGCTCGGCGGCGAAGTCGTAGAACTGTTCCACCAGCAGGATCGCCATGTCGCCACGGGCAGCGAGCTTCTTGATCACGGCGCCGATTTCCTTGATGACCGAAGGCTGGATGCCTTCGGTAGGCTCATCGAGGATTAACAGGCGCGGCTTGCTCGCCAGCGCGCGGCCGATGGCCAGCTGTTGCTGCTGACCGCCCGACAGGTCGCCACCGCGGCGATGCTTCATCTCCTTGAGCACCGGGAACAGTTCATAGATGAAGTCTGGCACTTCCTTGGCTTCCTTCGCGCCGAAGCGTGAAAGCCCCATCAGCAGATTCTCCTCGACGGTGAGCCGGCCGAAAATCTCACGCCCCTGGGGCACATAGGCGATGCCAGCGTGCACGCGCTGGTGCGGCTTGAAGCCGGTGATCGGCTTGCCTTCCCAATTTACCGCGCCTTCCTTGGCCGGAATCAGGCCCATCAGGCATTTGAGCAGCGTGGTCTTGCCGACGCCGTTACGCCCGAGCAGGCAGGTGACTTCGCCGATTTTGGCATCGAACGACAGGCCGCGGAGGATGTGGCTGCCGCCGTAGTACTGATGCAGTTGCTGGACTTGGAGCATTTTCAGGCACTCGATCTTTTGGAATGGTGGGCCGTGTTCGCGAGCAAGCTCGCTCCTACAGATTCAGAGGCGCCTTGTAGGAGCGAGCTTGCTCGCGAAGCGGGGTTAACGTCCGAGATACACCTCGATCACTCGCTCATCGTTCTGCACAGTCTCGAGCGACCCCTCGGCCAACACCTGGCCCTGATGCAGCACGGTGACGTGATCGGCGATGGTGTCGACGAAGCCCATGTCGTGCTCGACCACCATCAGCGAATGCTTGCGCGCCAGGCTCTTGAACAGCTCGGCGGTGAACTCGGTTTCGGCGTCGGTCATGCCGGCGACGGGTTCGTCGAGCAGCAGCAGTTGCGGGTCCTGCATCAACAACATGCCGATCTCCAGGAATTGTTTCTGGCCGTGGGACAACAGACCGGCCGGGCGATTGCGTGAGGACTCCAAGCGGATGGTTGCCAGCACTTCATCGATGCGGTCCTTCTGCTGGCCGTTGAGTTTGGCTTTCAGGCTGGCCCACACGGACTTGTCGGTTTTCTGCGCCAGCTCCAGGTTCTCGAACACGCTGAGCGCTTCGAACACCGTGGGTTTCTGAAACTTGCGACCGATGCCGGACTGGGCAATTTCCACTTCGCTCATGCGCGTCAGGTCGAGTGTGTCGCCAAAGAAGGCCGTGCCGCTGTCCGGGCGGGTCTTGCCGGTGATGACGTCCATCATGGTGGTCTTGCCGGCGCCGTTGGGGCCGATGATGCAGCGTAGCTCGCCCACGCCGATGTAAAGGCTGAGATTGGTCAGCGCCTTGAAGCCATCGAAGCTGACGTTGATGTCTTCCAGGCTGAGGATGGTGCCGTGGCGGGCATCGAGACCTGCGCCTTTGACGCGGCCGAGGCCAATGGCATCGCGGCCGCTGCCTTGAGCGTCTAGCGGTTCGATCAGTTCGGGGACGGGTGCGGTTTTCATTGTTCGCCCCTCCGGCGCAGCAAACCGATGACGCCTTTCGGCAGGTACAGGGTGACGACGATGAACAGGGCACCCAGGGCGAACAGCCAGTACTCGGGGAAGGCCACGGTGAACCAGCTCTTCATGCCATTGACGATACCAGCGCCCAGCAACGGGCCGATCAGCGTGCCGCGTCCGCCCAGGGCGACCCAGACTGCGGCCTCGATGGATTGCGTCGGCGCCATTTCGCTGGGATTGATGATGCCCACCTGCGGCACGTAAAGCGCGCCGGCGAGCCCGCAGAGCACCGCCGATAGCGTCCAGATAAACAGCTTGTAGCCGCGCGGATCGTAGCCGCAGAACATCAGGCGGTTCTCGGCATCACGCAGCGCGGTCAGCACGCGGCCGAACTTGCTGCGTGCCAGGCGCCAGCCGAGGAACAGGCTGCCGGCGAGCAGCGCGACGGTGGCGAAGAACAGCGTGGCGCGGGTGGCGGGGGCCGAGATCGAGAAGCCGAGAATGGTCTTGAAGTCCGTGAAGCCGTTGTTGCCGCCGAATCCAGTCTCGTTGCGGAAGAACAACAGCATCCCGGCGAAGGTCAGCGCCTGGGTCATGATCGAGAAGTACACGCCCTTGATCCGCGAGCGGAAGGCGAAAAAGCCGAACACGAATGCGAGTAGCCCCGGCGCCAGCACCACCAGGCACATCGCCCAAAGGAAGCTGGAGGTGCCGTACCAGTACCAGGGCAGCTCGGTCCAGGCGAGAAAGCTCATGAACGCGGGCAGCCCGTCGCCAGCGCTTTCGCGCATCAGGTACATGCCCATGGCGTAACCGCCAAGGGCGAAGAACAGGCCGTGGCCGAGCGACAGCAGCCCGGCGTAGCCCCAGACCAGATCCAGCGCCAGGGCGACGATGGCGTAGCAGAGGATCTTGCCCACCAGCGTCAGGGTGTAGGCCGAGACATGGAAGGCGTTGTCGGCCGGCAGCAGGTGCAGCAGCGGCATGACCAGCAGTATGGCGAGCACAAGGCCCAAGGCGACGGCGGTGAGTTTCGGGCCGGCTTTCTGCGCGGCCGTGAGGGTGAGCGGCTGATTCATGCGCGGCTCTCCTGTAGGAGCGAGCTTGCTCGCGAAAAGAGGCGTTGGTCTGGTTCACGAGCAAGCTCGCTCCTACGAGGGAGAGTGAGGTGGTTGATTGTCTTCAATCGATCACCCTCCCTTTCAGCGCAAACAGGCCCTGCGGGCGCTTCTGGATAAACAGGATGATCAGCGCGAGGATGAGGATCTTGCCCAGCACGGCGCCGATTTGCGGCTCGAGAATCTTATTGGCGATACCCAATCCGAAGGCGGCGAAGATGCTGCCGGCGAGTTGACCCACGCCGCCGAGAACCACGACAAGGAAGGAGTCGATGATGTAGCCCTGGCCAAGATCAGGGCCAACGTTGCCGATCTGCGACAGCGCCACGCCACCCAGCCCGGCGATGCCGGAGCCCAGCCCGAAGGCCATCATGTCGATGCGCCCGGTGGGCACGCCGCAGCAGGCGGCCATGTTGCGGTTCTGCGTCACGGCGCGCACGTTCAGACCGAGGCGGGTCTTGTTCAGCAACAGCCAGGTCAAGAGCACCACGAACAGCGCAAAGCCGATGATCACCATGCGGTTATAGGGCAGTACCAGGTTGGGCAGCACTTGCAACCCGCCGGACAGCCAGCCGGGGTTGGCGACTTCCACGTTTTGCGCGCCGAACAGCACGCGAACCAGCTGAATCAGAATCAGGCTGATGCCCCAGGTCGCCAGCAGGGTTTCCAGCGGGCGGCCATAGAGGTGGCGGATCACGGTGCGTTCCAGCGCCATGCCGATTGCCGCGGTGACGAAGAAGGCCACCGGCAGTGCCACCAGCGGATAAAAGGCCAGCGCTTCTGGGAAGAGCCGCGCCATCAGCACCTGGACCATATAGGTTGCGTAGGCGCCGAGCATCAACATCTCGCCGTGGGCCATGTTGATCACGCCCAGCAAGCCAAAGGTGATAGCCAAGCCAAGCGCGGCGAGCAGCAGGATCGAACCCAGCGACAGACCGCTGAAGGCCTGGCCGAGCAGCTCGCCGATCAGCAGCTTGCGCTTGACCTGAGCGAGGCTGGTCTCGGCGGCTTTGCGCACGCCGGGGTCGGTTTCGGCTTCATCGGCCAGAAGGTTTTCCAGGCGGACCCGCGCCAGCGGCGCGCCGGTTTCGCCAAGTAGGCGGACGGCAGCCAGGCGTACGGCGGGGTCCGCGGCGCTCAGTTGCAGGTTGGCCAGGGTCAGGGTGAGAGCTTCGCGCACGGCCGGATCGTCTTCGGCTTCGAGCCGCTGTTGCAGGAGCGGTAGCTGTTCCGGCTGGCCGCTGCGCTGTAGGCGCTTGGCAGCGCTGAGGCGTTGCGAGGGATCGTCGGAAAACAGCTTGTGGCTGGCGAGTGCGGTGTTGAGCAAGCCGCGCAAACGGTTGTTCAGGCGCAGCTTCTTCGGCGTGCCGACGGGTTCGGCGTCGCCTTCGAGGGCGCGGTAGCTGTCGTTTTCTTCGATAAAGGGGGTTTTGTTCTTGTCGATGACCACGCGGCTGGCACGCAGCGCTTCGATCAGCGGCAACCGCTCGGGAACCGGCGCAATGGCCCAGTCCTCCAGCAGCTTGGCCTGTTTGGCCGGGCTCGCCTTGGCGTAGTCGGCTGCGTCTCCGGCGTGGGCGGCCCAGGGCAGGGCCAGCAGGAGCAGCAGCAATAATCGGTGCAGGGCAGTGTTCATCTTTGCATTTCCCAGGGCGCTGCGTGCTCTCTTGGCGGAGCTGGCGGCTGTCGTAGGTGTGTTGTAGGGTGGGCTTCAGCCCACCGATGACATTACTGGTGGGCTGAAGCCCACCCTACGGACTATGCGACATCTGCTGGTGGGCTGAAGCGGAGCGCCGCCCGGCCCACTACAAAAGCCGTACGGCGTTGCTGTCACGCCGATCAGTTCGACTTCACCGCGTAATCCGGCTTCTTGTCGTTGCCCGGGATGTAGGGGCTCCACGGCTGCGCGCGGACCGGGCTTTCGGTTTCCCAGACCACCGAGAACTGCCCGTCGTCCTGGACTTCGCCGATCATCACCGGCTTGTGCAGGTGATGGTTCTTCTCGTCCATGGTCAGGGTGTAGCCGCTCGGCGCCTCGAAGGTCTGTCCGGCGAGGGCATCGCGCACTTTGCCTACGTCCGTGGTACCGGCTTTCTCGACCGCCTGCGCCCACATATTGATGCCCACATAGGTGGCTTCCATCGGGTCGTTGGTCACGGCTTTATCAGCGCCCGGCAGGCCTTTTTCCTTCGCATAAGCCTTCCACTTGCTGACGAACGCTTCGTTGACCGGATTTTCCACCGACTGGAAGTAGTTCCAGGCGGCCAGGTGACCGACAAGGGGCTTGGTGTCGATGCCGCGCAATTCTTCCTCTCCCACGGAGAAGGCCACGACCGGGACGTCGGTGGCTTCCAGGCCCTGGTTGGCCAGTTCCTTGTAGAAGGGCACGTTGGAGTCGCCGTTGATGGTCGAGACTACGGCTGTCTTGCCGCCCGCGGAGAACTTCTTGATGTTGGCGACGATAGTCTGGTAATCGCTGTGGCCGAAGGGGGTGTAAACCTCTTCGATGTTGGATTCCGGAACGCCCTTGCTGATCAGGAACGCACGCAGAATCTTGTTGGTGGTGCGCGGGTAGACGTAGTCGGTGCCGAGCAGGAAGAAGCGTTCGGCGCTGCCGCCGTCTTCGCTCATCAGGTACTCGACGGCTGGGATGGCCTGCTGGTTCGGTGCCGCGCCGGTGTAATAAACGTTGGGCGACAGCTCTTCGCCTTCGTACTGGACGGGGTAAAACAGCAGGCCGTCGAGTTCCTCATAGACCGGCAGCACGGATTTGCGCGAAACCGAGGTCCAGCAACCGAAGGTCACTGCCACTTTGTCCTGGGTCAGCAGCTGACGGCCCTTTTCCGCGAACAGCGGCCAGTTGGATGCAGGGTCGACCACCACCGGCTCGAGCTGCTTGCCGAGCACGCCACCCTTGGCGTTGATCTCGTCGATGGTCATCAGCGCCATGTCTTTCAGGGATGTTTCCGATATGGCCATGGTGCCGGACAGCGAATGCAGGATGCCGACTTTGATGGTTTCGGCAGCCTGCACGGTGAACGGGAACAGACCGCTGAGCATCAGGGCACTGGCGGCGAGGGTGGACTTCAGTAGGGGACGGCGTTTCATTGTGGGCGGCTCCTTGGCTGTCCATGCGCAACTGTGGGTTGGTCCTTTGGGACAGGGAGCGCTATCGCAGCATCCGTGCCAATTCCCCTTTAAGCCCTCTGTTACGGTGCTTTACGGCCAATTCTGGAGATGCGACTTATCGGGGCGTGGACGGGGCGTTGTCCGAAAACGGTGCGCCTGGCGACGTCATGGCGCACGCCATGCGCTTTTGTGGTGCTGATCGGCCCCAGCGGTGAACAGGTCGGTTTTGCTGCCTATCCAATCGCTCGATAACTCTGGCTCTTGCTGGCCGGCAACGCCCGTCCTAGCATGGCCGGCCTGCTATCGAAGGCTCCGCCATGCCTCGCATTTCTCATCCCCGTCCACCGCGCCCCGCTAATGGCCGCATGCAGCCCCGGCGTGTGGCCAAGGCGCCGCCTGCCGAGCCGCGTCTGCTGCTGTTGAACAAGCCCTTCGACGTGCTCACCCAGTTCAACGATGCCGATGGCCGCGCCACGCTCAAGGACTTCCTGCCGGTGCCGGGCGTATACCCGGCCGGTCGTCTGGACCGCGACAGCGAGGGCCTATTGCTGCTGACCAACGATGGGCAACTGCAAGCGCGCATCGCCGATCCCAAGCACAAGCTGGCGAAGACCTACTGGGTGCAGGTGGAAGGTGAGATCACGGCCGAGCAGCTGCAGCGTCTGCGCGATGGTGTCGAGCTCAACGATGGCATGACGCTGCCGGCCGAAGCCCGCTTGCTCGACGAACCGGCGCTGTGGCCGCGCAACCCGCCGGTGCGATTCCGCAAGAGCGTGCCGACCAGTTGGCTAGAGCTGGTGATTCGGGAGGGGCGCAACCGTCAGGTACGGCGGATGACCGCGGCGGTCGGGCTGCCGACGTTACGGTTGGTGCGGGTCAGGATCGGACCCTGGACGCTGGACGGACTGCAGCCAGGCGAATGGCGGGATGTGCCGGCGCATTTGTGAGGCGCCGGCCGCTTCACTGGATCAGTGCGGAATGCCCTGCGAGACTTCAATGATGTAGCCAATGATCGGCTTGGCAAGAAACGCGAACAGGCACAGACCGAGACCCAGAAACAGAATGGTGGTGCCGAGACGTCCAGCCTTCGACTTCTTGGCAAGATCCCAGATGATAAAGGCCATGAACACCATCAGGCTGCCGACCAGGACGATCATCATCCACTTTTCGAATACTTCGGGTTCCATTGAACGCTCCGCGTGCAAGTCTGGTTTAACGACAACAGCTATGACAACGGGCGAGCGTTTATGGGTGAGCGAGGCTCGTTTTATGACGCGCGGGGCATAGCAAAGCGGCGGCGAGTATACGCCAACCGCGGCCTGGTGATGTCTGGCAGCGGCAATGGGCCTCAGGTACGCAGGTGCTCCAGGGGCAACTCGGTGCTGGACGAGACCTGACGCAGAACGAAGCTCGACCGCACGCTGGAGACGCCCTCGATGCGGGTCAGGGTGCCGAGCAGGAAGGCTTGATAGTGCTCCATGTCCGGCACCACGACCTTGAGCTGGTAATCCGCGTCCATGCCGGTGACCAGACTGCATTCGAGCACTTCGGGGCATTTGCCGATCACCCCTTCGAAATGTTCGAAGCGTTCCGGCGTGTGGCGGTCCATGCCGATCAGCACGTAGGCGGTCAGGGTCAGGCCGAGTTTCTTGCGATCCAGCAGGGCGACCTGGCGGGCGATGTAGCCGTCGTCCTCAAGCTGTTTGACCCGTCGCGAGCAGGGCGAGGGCGATAACCCGATGCGTTCGGCCAGTTCCTGATTGGAGATGCGAGCGTCGTGTTGCAGTTCGTGCAGGATGCGAAGATCGTAGCGATCTAGTTTGCTCATTTTGGATACCTTGCGTCGTTTGGTTGCGAGGAACTATGCCTAGGTGCGCATGGATTGCGCAATCGGGGCGAATATGAGCAATCTTCGCAAACATCTGTCGTCAGGCGGGGCGTAAGCTTTATTCAACTTCAGCCCCCGGCAGAATTGGCGCGGTATTTATCCCGCCGCGCCAACCGCCGACCTTATCGAGGTCATCGGCCGGGCCAGCACCGCTCACAAGGCGCTGCCGAAGAATCCGCCACAAGCGGCAGCGCATTCAGAGCAGTATTGAAAAAGACCACGTCTCGCCACGTGGTCTTTTTTTATGCATTGCCGGCTGGTGTCCGATGTGGTCTCACCACTTCAAGCGGGTCGGCATGTACCAGTACCTCGGCACGCGGGTAGCGCTTGTGAATTGCCGCCTCGACTTCATCACACAGGGCATGAGCCTTGATCAACGGCAGCTCGCCGGGCAGTTCCAGATGCAGCTGCACGAACCAGCGGGTGCCCGAGACGCGGGTACGTAAATCATGGCAGCCGACCACGCCCGGCACATCGCAGGCCAGCTGGTGCATGTGCTCGCTGATTTCCGGTGGCAACTCGGTATCCATCAGCACCGCACCGGCTTCGCGAACGATGCTCAGCGCGCTCCAGAAGATATACACCGCGATAACGATGCCGAAGACCGCGTCCAGGCGATCCCAGCCGTAGCCGGCAAGTATTAGCGCGACGAGAATGCTGGTGTTAAGCAGCAGGTCGGAGCGGTAATGCAGCGAGTCGGCGCGGATCGCTGTGGAGCCGGTTTCGCGCACCACATGGCGCTGATACATCAGCAGCGCCACGGTCAGGGCCAGCGACAGCAGCATGACCGCAATGCCCAGCGCCGGTGCGCCCAGCGGCTGGGGATGCAGCATACGGTCGACGCCCTGGACGCAGACCAGGATTGCACTGACCGAGATGAAAGCGCCCTGGCCGAGGCCGGCCAAGGCTTCAGCCTTGCCGTGACCGTAGCGATGATCCTCATCGGCGGGGCGCAGCGAGTAGTGCACCGCCAGCAGGTTGAGCAGCGAAGCCGCACCGTCCAGCAGCGAATCGGTGAGACCGGCCAGTAGGCTGACCGAACCGCTGAGCCACCAAGCCAGGGCCTTGCTGACCGCCAGCGTCAGAGCGACAGCCAGTGCGAGCCGCGTAGCGCGACGCATCAGCCGCGCATGTTCGGGGCTGACGCCCTTGCGCCGCTCGCTCGTCTTCTGCATCAGGCGGCCGGGCGCAATCCGAACGCGGCGAGTTGCTCGATGCTGCCGTCGTGCTGGATCAGACGCGGATCATTCAGCGGCAGGCTGCGGCCGGTTTCCTGCTCGATAATCGCCTTGAGCTTGGCCTGATCGATCACGCCGTCGGCACCGATGGCTTCCTGAAGCTTTTCCGGGGCCATGGAATATTCATCGTCGGGTAGATAGATGGCGCCAGTAGCGAAGTCGATGCCGAAGGCGATCAAACCGGGGATCACATAGAACAGCAGGCCCACGGCATTGGCTACCGCGATGGCCGGATCGATTTTGCCGTCGATCTGGCCGCGGCGATCGGGATAGAACAGCGTGCCGCAGGCAGTCAATTGGGTGAACAGGGAGACGGCCAGCACGCCGCCGATGACACGGGAACGAGTTCGCATAAGGACCTCCAGGAAAAAGTGGCGCAACTATACAAGGGCTGCATGATGTTTTCTCGACATCAGACAGCCAGGCCGGGCGCTCTGTTCGGCCTTGCCAGATAACAAGGTGTAGGCGCCGCTCAGCCATGCCTCGGGCCGTTATAATCGCCGCCCTGAAAGCGGAGTCTCCATGATCGCCCTGCCTATCGACCAAGCCCTGCCAGCCCTGCGCCAAGCGCTGTGCGAACGTGACGAAGCGGTGCTCGAAGCACCGCCCGGCGCGGGCAAGACCACCCGCGTTCCGCTGGCGCTGCTGGGCGAGGCGTGGCTGGACGGGCAAAAGATTCTGATGCTCGAACCGCGGCGTCTGGCGGCCCGCGCGGCGGCCGAGCGCCTGGCCAGCGAGTTGGGTGAGAAGGTCGGCGAAACCGTCGGCTATCGCATCCGCCTCGACAGCAAGATCGGGCCGAACACCCGTATCGAGGTGGTCACCGAAGGCGTTCTCGCGCGCCGATTGCAGGACGATCCAGCGCTTGAAGGCGTCGGCCTGGTAATTTTCGATGAGTTCCATGTTTTGCCATTTGCACCGAAATAGTGGCATTTCTTGTCAAAATCATCCTGCCCTTCCTCCCTGGGCTCTCTCCCGCCTCTGGACGCTTACGGCGGCCAGCGTGGCCAATGACACCCAGGCCGGCAAACTTCTGTATGGCGAGGAAACCGTAGTGTGTACAGATGCCACCTACATCGGGGTCTAGAAGCGCAACGAACATGCGAGGTGCCAGGTGATCTTGAATATCTCAGCCCGGCGCAATACCTACCAGCGACACGACAAGCACAGTGTCCTCTACAAACAGTCCAGTCCGGCTGCTACACGAGGTTGATCAGGGTGATCAGAAGCTTCCCGTCCGACGTGAGCTTCTCAACTTGCTCAGTAAGTGACCAGGGCTCTGGGCTCTGGGCTTCTTGAACCGCGAATATTCCTTTGGCCTGGGTTCGCGCGTAGATCGGGCGAGCCAAAGTCTTATCTATCAGATTTGATTATTGCCTGCCTTGTTTGAGTCTGAGCGAAAAGCGTCCTCGTCTAAAGTCTTTAGAATGGTTAGCTGGAGTTGAGGTGGAAGATTGAGGTATTCAAGTATTGCGGGATTCAGTTTTTCATGAATTTCTATCTCCGCTTGACCAAAGAATTCATTGATATAGAAATATAGATCTCTAATAACTTCGTATGGTTTTGCGTGATGGGTCCGTAGAATTGATTTTGATTTAAGGCTATTGTTAAAGGTTGTCGAGGTGGCTGTTTTTATTGATTCTTCGTCAAAGGCTACGCTCTGGCAAAGTTTTCTGTGTATTTTAAGAAGCTTGGAGAGGTGCTTTTCAAGTTTTGATAAGGGGTTGCAAAGTTCGTCAGTGGTGCTGGTGGCGTTTTGCAGTGTTATTGAGTTGATTAGCGAGATGGCTTCAAAAACAAGCTTGGTCGAATCTGTCACCTGCGGGTTCTTAGAGAATGTCCAAAATGGGGTTGGCATGGGGATTTCAATTGATACGTTTTGCTGTTTATTTTGAGCTAAACAAATTATAAATGGATCTAGGCTGTTATTTATCCATCTCCCGGGTTTCTTCAATTCCAAGGTAATGGCATAACTTGCTGCAATAACTGCAATTTCACCTAGCTGTTGCTTCTTGCTGCAGTTCAGTATGTCCTTAAGATTCAGCAGCGCACTCGTATTGTCGCCCTCAATTATCTGAAGGCGTGCCTTTAGATAATGGTGTACTGGCTTGAAAATCTCGAAATCTTCGTCTTGCTCAAGAAGGGCGATAGCTTCTCTGACTGGGGTGGTATCCGAGGCCGCTCTGTCGATAATCTCTAGTGCATATGCTAGAGGTGCGCACTCTTCAATAGTCCTGGTGGCTACAAATCTCTCATAACAATTAAAGATTTCCATAATCGATGTGTCGAGATCTGGCTCGGGGAAACAGTTTGAACTTCCTATCATGTCATGATGCAAGATTATGTGAGACTGATGGAAATTGTCTTGAGTTTTTTTCTGGGCTTGGTTGGTGAACTCGTTAATGTAATACTTAAGGATTCCAAGGAGGCTGGCAGAGTGAATGTCTGGTGTGCCGTTGGATAAATGGCCAATGAATCTTTGAATTGCGGTCCCGGCTATATAGGCGGCGCGAACATTTTTGACTTTATCAGGTAGTTCTTCTTTGCAATCGCGACTGCTGAAATTTTGGTTCAGTTTACCAATTTTATCTTCTATTGTTTTTAACTTGATGTCAGATTTTGTTGTGATCTTATTTAGCGAACTCCTGAAGTCCGCAGTGTTTGCCTCGGTTATTTTGTCAAGCTGTTGTCTCACTGCGTTGCGGGTGTTTTTTGCGCAGTCATATTCCGTCATATGAATATCGGGAAGTAGGTCGAAGAGGTAATATAGAGGTGTTGATTCTGGAAGGCGCGCACGGATATGGCATAAAAATAGTGCCAGTTGGGGGAATGCAATTATTGATAAAAATGCTCCCAAACCAGTTCGGTATGACGTTCTGGTGAAAACAGCCCTTGAGCGAATAAATGACAGGAGAGTCTCTGCAGTGTCCAGGAACTCAGAAAGCTCGTCGGCAATATTTTGATCGTCGCCAGACAAGAGCATTAGCAACTCGCCGATTCGACCTTGGTTGGCACTTCGCCACGGTTTGGTTGCATTGGGACCAAAACGAGACTGTCTTCCATGCCACGAGCGCTGGAACGTCAATTTTTGCTCGTTCGCTTCTATCAGGCCGAATCCACTTGCTAGTGCGTCTATGGTTTCTGCGTAGGTTGGAATCCTTGCCCAGCCGAGGCCTGTTGCGTCCTTCATCGATTCTCGCCCTTTCCGGTACCTAGAAAATGCAGAGTCACCATAGCCTGCTTCCCATCGCATCGCGATAGCCCCTGACAGGGTTCGGAATTTCAGAAGGAAAAATCACATGTTCAACTACTACCACCCGCTGACCATTCGAGACGTCGTCAACGCGCTAGAGGCGCTACGCCACGTACAGCGTCCCTACGGCGACAACGAAGGGGATGCGATTAATCATCCTGACGTATACGCCGATCTGCCTACTCACACTCAACAGGCTGTTGATCTCGCCTGGCGTTACGTGCGCGAGTACTGCTGCCACATTGATGGTGCGATCAACTCGCGCTCGGTGACCTTGCTAAAGAAGCATGGCTATCAGATCCATCTCGGCCCTAATCAGTATGACCCGATGCTAATTGCTGGCGTGATCACGGTTGGCGACTGGAACCTCGATCTGAGCGACGAGACCGCGGACTAAGAAAACGTCGTATAGCCGAATGGCACTGAATTAAACCCAAGCCATTGATTTTTATGGGAAAGTAGAGGGCTGGCCGCCCCGGATAGTAGGCTGGAGGTTGCGAAATCCACAGCAACCACCCGAGGAGCCAGCCCACATGCATCCTAGCCACCGCCCAACAACGGGGCAACAACAGCGTGTACGCCACTATGCAAGCAACGCGGACAGCTATTTCCTGTTCAATCTGCTGACCAGCCCAAAGCTGTTCGACCGTGTTGGGGCGTTGCTACCGGAGCACCGCGAGCGGTTGTTTCCGCCGGCGGAAACCTTGTCGATGTTTCTCGCCCAGGTGTTGTCGGCTGACGGCAGCTGCCAAGCGGCGGTCAACGACGCCATGGTCAAGCGGGTGATCGGTGGGCTCAAGCCGGGCAGTACGGATTCCGGTGGGTACTGCAAGGCGCGCTCGCGTCTGCCGCAGTCAATGATCTCGGCGCTGGCACGCCAAACCGGGGGGATCATCGCCGAAGGTGCTGCCTCCTGGTGGCATTGGCGGGGTCGGCGGGTGCGCCTGGTCGACGGGGTCACGGTTACCTTGGCGGACACCGAAGAGAATCAGGCCGCCTATCCGCAGCTCGTAATCTTCGATGAGTTCCATTAATTACTAAATGCACTAAAATTCATAATTCTTGTCAAAAACGAGAGCTTCATCACGTTGTTTATATGGGCAGGTGAGCGCCGCTAGCCCTCACAAGCTCACCACGGTCAACGTAAAGCAACTGCACGAGAGCCAGTGGCGTGATGATTCGCTTGGTGGTCGTGAAAGGGTACGTATCCCGGTTACTAATGAACGAGGCAATAGCAGCCTACATACGGCTCGTGCGGCCCGAGCTGGGAGCCGATTTAAAGGGAGTTTTAGAGGCTATTAGTGTTGACGTGCGAAGTATGGAGCGGGAATGAAAGGCATCCTCCAGCGGAGTGCTGAATCGTCCCGGCTTTTGTGGAGGCCGTTTCGTTTAAGTCAGGCCGCAATGGCCACACCAGCTTGTTGCCGGTAGAAGTTTGCCTCAG
Source organism: Stutzerimonas stutzeri (assembly GCF_024448715.1). Lineage (GTDB taxonomy): Bacteria > Pseudomonadota > Gammaproteobacteria > Pseudomonadales > Pseudomonadaceae > Stutzerimonas > Stutzerimonas stutzeri_AR. The sequence continues at coordinate 248,384 of NZ_JAMOHZ010000002.1, read as the reverse complement.
CCTCCGCAGGCGGGATATACCCGATTGAACTCAGCAGGCGCTCATTGTTGTACCAGTGTTGTACCAGTGTTGTACCAGTGCACCCACCTGGTCTGGCTCAGCTAGTTCCGTGATCAGAAAACATCGGATCATTTAACAGCCAGCTGACTAACACCGGATGTAGAGGTCCATGCTTGTCGGCCAATAGGGAAAGTTCCTGCTTGGATCGCTCTTCCGCTCGCCCAGCCAACGAGATGGTCTCCGCTGTCGGGTAATGCCGTAGTAGATTTTTTGCTTGGTACCGTACGCTTTCAGGAAGGCTCGTGTCCCTGGCCAGTTCCTGTAGGAAGTCCCGTGTTTGCACAACGCTACGGGTGCGCTCATGGGCCATCGTCATGGCATTGCTCCTGAAATGTCCGCAGGGGGAGACGGCTTCCCGTCAACATGTCCCACGGCCCGTGGGGGCATTTTACTGTATGAAGCTTGATCTGCCAAAAAGGGTGGAGCCTCAATCATCAGTCTCCTGTGATCCGCTCCGCACCGCTATTGCCCGCAAAACAGCATTCGAAGGTGGCAGAGTAACGGTGCGGCCAGGCCTGGGGGCATATCACTCATCGTGGTGCAGCCATGGTCGACGAAGCTTCAAGTGCGCTGGTTAGCAACCTATGTGAGCAGAGCGGCCGAGAAACTGCGTGGCCAGGGCTCGTTGTGCAGCACTATGTTGGCGCTGATGGAAAATTGACCCACCCTGCCGATTGAAATTTGACCCAGGGCGGATTGCTGATTTTGTTACCAGCAACTGTGGATAAGTCTACCAGCGCAGCTGCTGTTGCCCCCACTCCTTCGCTAGCCCAGTTCAGTTGTTTAAGACCTGCCACACGCAGCCATGTAGCAGGCCGTCGTCGCCATGAAATCAGAACGGCTCATCGTCCTCCGGTTCTTGGCCGCCCTTACGCTTTCGCTCCCGTGATTTGATCTTGGCCTGGGCCGCCAAGCTACTGTGTTGCAGGCGATAGGACTCGTTACCGGTTTCGACGATGTGGCAGTGGTGGGTCAGCCGATCCAGCAGGGCGGTGGTCATCTTGGCGTCGCCGAACACGCTCGACCATTCGGCGAAGCTCAGGTTGGTGGTGATCACCACGCTGGTGTGTTCGTACAGCTTGGACAGCAGGTGAAACAGCAACGCACCGCCAGCCTGGCTGAACGGCAGATAACCCAGTTCGTCGAGGATGACCAGATCCATGCGCAGCAGTGCCTGGGCGATCCGCCCGGCTTTGCCGTCGTGTTTTTCGCGCTCCAGCAGATTGACCAGATCGACCGTGGAGTAGAAGCGCACGCGCTTACCGTGCCGGGTGATGCCGGACACGGCCAGCGCGGTGGCTAGGTGGGTTTTACCGGTGCCTGGCCCACCGATCAGCACCCACGTTCTGCGCGGTGTCGGTAAAGCTCAGATTGGCCAGCTCGCTGGTCAAGCGAGCGTCGGCGCTGGAGGCGCTGAAGTCGAAGCCGGCCAGATCGCGGTGCATCGGCAGCTTGGCCATGTTCATCTGGTGGCTCACCGAGCGCATGGCGCGATCTGTGTGCTCTTGTTCCAGCAGGTGTTCGAGCAGCCACTTGGACGAGGCTGTGTTCGACTCACCCTGTGCAGTTAACTCCGCCCAGGCCGTGGCCATGCCGTGCAGGCGCAGCTCCTTGAGTTCCGCCATCAAATCACGCATGACCGATCTCCTCGGTCTGGCCACGCAGGCGGTCGTAGCGCGCCGTGTTAGCGACGGGGGCTTCCTTGAGCGACAAGTGGGTTTCGACGCTGGGTGGTGGTTCGGTCGCGGCCAGGCGCGCCACGACATTGAGGATGTGTTCGGCGCTCAGGCTGCCGCTTTCCAGTACCAGCTCAACAGCCACCAGCACCGCATCGAGCCCGGCGACCGGTACGGCAGCCAGAACTTGCGCCATGATCCGGTCACCGCCGGCATGACGCCCCAGACCGTGCTTAAGCTGACGCAGCGGCGCCGGCAGATCAGCAAAGGGCGCGCCGTTGCGCAGCGCACCGGGCTTGCGTTCGATCAGCGGGAGGTAGTGCTGCCAGTCATAGCTGACCTGGTCGCGATCCAGCAAGCGGACATGGCTGGCGATCAGCGCGTCGTCAGCCACCACCTCGATTCGCGTCGGATACAAACGGCTGCTGACCCACTTACCCGCGTACTCACACGGCACCGAGTAGCGGTTGCGCCCGACGCTGACCAGGCAGGTGCTGGAGACCCGCGCAGGCCGCTCGACGTAACCGTCGAATGGCGCTGGCACAGGCATCAGTTCAGCGCGCTCCAACTCCAGCACTTCGGCCACACTCAGCCCGCTGTATTGAGGGTGCGTCAGCTCGTTCCAAAGCGCGCGGCAGCGCTGGCCCAGCCAGGCATTGAGTTCCTCGAAGGAGTGAAACTGACAGTCCTGGGCGTCTAGCCAGATACGCCTGCGGCTGTCTTGCACGTTCTTTTCAACGATGCCCTTTTCCCAACCAGCGGCGACGTTGCAGAAGTCCGGATCGAACAGGTAATGCGCGCACATCACCGCAAAGCGCGCATTCACCGCCCGGCCTTTGCCCTTATTGACCTTGTCGACGGCGGTCTTCATGTTGTCGTAGATGCCCCGGCGCGGCACGCCGCCCAAGGAGCCGAACGAGCGTGTATGGGCGTCAAATAACATCTCATGGCCCTGGCTCGGATACGCCACAAGCCAGAACGCACGGCTGGCACACAGCTTCAGATGTGCCACCTGCATACGCCGGTAAATGCCGCCGACCAGCAAGCCTTCCTCGCTCCAGTCAAACTGAAACGCCTCGCCAAGAGCAAAGGTCAGCGGCACAAAGGCCTGCGACGCCTTGCCCTGTCCCCCTCGCCAGGCACGGATAAACGCGGTGAGCTGGCTGTAGCCACCGTCATAACCTTCGGCTTTGATTTGCGCCAACAGCGCCTTGGCACTGCGCCGCTGTTGCTTGGGCCGTAGCGAATCGGCTTTTAGCGCCTGCTCCAGCGTGGCGTGAAAAGGGCTGAGTTTGTTGAAGATCGCGCGGCGTTGGTAGACCGGCGGCTTGGCCTCAGGTGCTCTGACCCACTTGCGAATCGTGTTGCGCGCCAACCCGGTGCGCTTGGCTATCTCATGCAGCGACAGCTTGTCGCGGAAATACATCCGGCGGATTTTGCCCATCATTTCCATACTGATCACCCTGTGTTCTCCTGCTCAAAAATTGAGCAGAAGCAGTTGAACACCTGGGTCAGTTTTCAGTCGGCAGAACAGCCTCTACTGGGTCAGTTTTCGGTCAGCGGCAACATCATTGCTCATAGAGCCCTGGCTAGCAGCGTTTTTACACACTCTGGGCCAAAAGGAGACGTACAGGTGGGCCAATCACAACGGGGCAGCCCACGAAACGATTTCAGCTTCTGTTGATGCCATTCCCTGATCGATTTGTCAGAGGCTGCAGCCTTAAATGCGGGCAATTAGGTTGGGAGTAGCACCCGTAACTGTTGTGTAGTTAACTGTGGCCTGCACAGAAGCAGCTTGCATTCCGCTAAACAAAGCGTGAAAGCCGACCCCACCTGAGAGAAGGGAATCCAGTGAATATTACAGAGTCCATCATCCACGGGATTGAGAAAGCCCGAGACACGTCAGGCCCAGGTAGCGCCACTGTGGTCCCCCGACTGACTCCGTTGCCGCTAGACGATCGACTTCAGAATCTGGGGGATGATGTGCTGAAGCTGTATGGGAGACTCAGTAACGGCTACGGGACTCTAGGCGCCAACCATATGATCCATATCTTCCCTAAGATCCTGACCGACTACCATGCCGGGAAAACTGATCTGGTGGCAATGAGTAAACTTTGCACCGAAGTTATTTCGACAGAAATGGCGAACAGCAGGTTGACTACCACAAGCTATCCTGTGTTCATCCGGTATGAGAATCAGGGGCGGGACTGGCTACTGATTGCGATGCTGAAGCTTAAAGAGGGAGTAGGGATAGATAGTACGACGCTCGACTTAAACGACTCGCTTTTCTTTGATGTTAGCAATCTGCGCGAGGCGGCGCGGATCGATATTGAGAAGTGGCAAAACGATGAACAACCTTACCTTTCCTTCATTAAAAAAGGAACAGGCGCTGAAGGCGACTCATCCGCATACTTCAGGCAGGCACTCGCATGCATTGATTACACGGACTCCAAATACAACACGCAAAAGCTTATCGAAACGATAGATTCATATTGCGAAGAAAATGAGTTCGCCGCGGCGGAGCGCCAATCCATTCGCGCCAAGGTTTACGAACACTGTAAAGAAATGAAGGACGATGACAAACCAGTTCATTTGGTAGCACTTTCAGCGTTCATTAACCCAGAAGAGCCCGCTTCGTTTATCGAGTATGTCAAAGACAATAACGTTGAGATTCACGAAACTTTCTCTCCGCACAGTAGCAGCATTAAGAAACTGCAGCGCTATACAACAAAGTTTGGCACTATAAGTCTTGGGTTTGATGTTGAGGATATATTCAACGAAAGAGTATATCTAGACGACGACGAAGAAAGCATTATCATCAGAAATCCCCCAGTCGATCTGATAGCAAGAATAAAAAAAGAGAAAGGTATAGATCCAGAAGACAACGAAGAATGAGATGAACGATTTAGAGCTCGCTATTCATTTAAGCAAGAAAATAGCAGGGCCCGTTTCTTCTGGCCGGGTGCTGTCTGGTCGCCTTCCGCAGGCAGAATATGCGAGTATTCACTCAGACCTCGAAAAAAGCGGATTGGAGGCTCAGTACGATCAAAGGATTGAGCAACTATCTTTTAAGTTGCCGTCCCAAGATGATTTAATCTTTGCCAGCTGTTTGGAAGATTTGATTTCGGCTCCGTCTCGCCAAGCACGCGTGCCGAAAGAGTTTTATTTATCTGATATTGACTACCACTACAAGGGTGGAGAAAACGCACCCGACCGGGTTGTACAGTATTATCTAGATACTGCTCGTTTTATCCAAGAAATCGCTAAAGTCGCGGATCATTCGGTATTGAAAGGAAAGTTAAAAGCCATTTTCTTACATGGCCAGAAAATCGAGTTATCTCTAGGCTACACCGTTAATGATCTCCGTCCCCTCGATGGCTGCCAAGATTTTTATGCCGAATTCGTTAATGCTCAGATTCATAAAGAACAAAAGTCCTCAATCATAAAATCAGTTCTGATTGAAATGTTGAAGACAAATGAGCTCGACAGACTAACACTTCCCTGTCTGCTTAAACGGTTTTCGGAATTTGTAGAACGCGTCAATGCGAATTATCAGTTATACGTCTCTGAGTTTTCTTTTGAAAAAATAAGAGATCAAGTCGAGAAAGAAAAGCTTGACTTTATGCTTAAGCTGAATAAGGTTTTTTCTGAGATACAGAATCAACTTCTCGCCATACCGGTAGCTTTAATACTTATTGGAAGCCAGACAGCGCCGACGGAAAGCATATCGCTTCATAATATATTCATTTTTTTTAGCATGCTTGTATTCGCTGCCCTTATGTCTCTACTGCTTCGTAATCAGCGACATTCTTTGGATTCAATAAGAATCGAGATGATGAATCAGTGGGATGAAATAAAGCAGAAGCATGTGCTCACCACTGAAAAGTTACAGATTCATTATGAGGATCTTGAGAAGAGATACGGCCGTCAGAAGCTATTCCTAGGGATAGTAAGCGGCATCATAGCGCTAGCGGTATTTGCGAGCGCTGCAAATTTCGTTTACTCAACCGCTGAGCTCCGTGATAACTACGAGATCGCGATCGTTTATGGGATTTGCGCCGGTGCTTTGTTCTTGGTAATTAATTGCATATATAAGTTGTGGATGAAGGCCCGGAGAAATAAAAGCGGAAGCCCGACGACCCGCCGCCGGGCCGGGTGATGCTCTGCTACCTCTCAACCTCCGGATCCGTCCCGCACGGTTGAGCGCCGCAATGGCGTCCGTTCCGGCCCTCAGCGTGTATGTTTCACCGTGTCGGCTTATATTTATAGGCGAAAGGGTAGAGGGTAACTGGATCAGATGAAAGTTAACCCTTGTTTGCGAAGCTGGCTATCACTCTGAATTGTCTGCGTTTCGATAGACGCGCTTGGACGTCACTTCTGGCCGATAGCTGCGAATCATGGACATCCGCTTCCGGCCAAAAGCAGTCGGTGGGAGTAAGAAATGCTCGACTGCCGCGCGGGTATGTCGCTCTCCCTTTGGGCGTCGAAGGCACGTTACGATTGAACCATGCTCCATGTGCGGGTTGTAGTGGGATGGAGAACATGTATCCGGTGCAGCTTGCATCAGCGATGGGAACGAGCCGCCCAAAGACGGCCCAGTTACCGCTTACTTTTTCAGCGTTGCCAGGTAATCCTGAAGTGTTTTTTCGTCAGCCGCCTTGACTGTCATGCCTTTCGGGCCGCTGCCGATGTCTGTGAACTGTTTGGCAGGCTCACCGGTTTCTTTAAAGTCCTTAAGCTCTGGCGATCCTTCGCGGAAGACCCAAAGACGGCCGTCTTCAACTTCAGTGACGAAACCAGGTTTGTCGAACTCGCTGGCTACGGCGGTACCGGCAAAGAGGGCGGCCAGCATCAGGGCGGACAGGGTCAGGTTTTTCATCGCAGATTCCTGCATAGGGTTGAGGTGGACGCAACCTAAATCCGTACCGATGACACTTTCATTACAAATCCCATATATGCGGATTTGCAGATGTAATAAAACGTTTCAAGGCTCGGCGGTTGAGAAAAACCGTTGAATCGTGCTGCTTTGCGCCGAGTTACAGCGCTGGCGGGTGACTAAGGCAAGCGTAGGTTTACCTTTCATATGAAAGGCCATATATTCGGGCTCCCGAATTTGTCAGAGACCTTTCCCATGGCTCACAAGTCTCGCGTGCTCTTTGTTTGCGTCGCCAACGCCGCCCGCTCCCAGCTGGCCGAAGCACTTCTGCGGCACACCGACGCGACACACTTCGAAGCGTTCAGTGCTGGTACTGCCCCGACAGGCGTTGATCCGCGCACTGTCGCCGCGCTCCAGAACCTGGGCGTAAATGCCGATGGCTTGCGCAGCAAATCCGTTGATGAGTTCGCCGGTCAGCAATTCGATTACGTCATCACCCTGTGCGACAAATCAGCATTGGAATGCCAGGCGCTGCCTGGCTCCGCTGAGGCTCTGGCATGGAATTTCGAAGACCCAGTTAGCAGTGACCAACCGGAGGCCTTCCGCCACTCACTCCACGAGATCCATGAACGCATCAAGATGTTCGTTCTAGTTAAAACCAAGCGCTAAACTTCCATGGCCGACCACCTGACTCCTACCACCGTATTCAAATGCCTGGCTGACGAAACCCGCGCCCGGGCCATGCTGCTTATTGCCGACGAAGGCGAGCTGTGTGTATGCGAACTCACCTGCGCGCTCGACGAAAGCCAGCCAAAGGTTTCCCGACATCTCGCGCAGCTGCGCACCTGTGGGTTGCTGGAAGACCGCCGGCAGGGACAATGGGTGTACTACCGGTTGCACCCGAACCTGCCGGATTGGGTGGTCCGGCTCATCGAGAACACCCTTTCCTCAAACCGCCACTGGCTTAGCCCGGATTTGAAGCGCTTGAGCCAAATGGGCGACCGTCCTGCGCGTACCGCCTCCTGCTGCTGAAGCTCACCTGGGCTGATCCAACCCAAGGGTTACCTGATGAAGATTCTGTTTCTCTGCACCGCCAACAGCTGCCGAAGCATCCTTTCAGAGGCCGCGTTCAACGCCATGGCCCCGGCCGGCATGAAAGCCTATAGCGCCGGAAGCCACCCCAAGGGCACCGTTCACCCGCTCAGCCTGAAGGCGCTGCATAAGGCTGGCATCTCGACCCAAGGCCTGTCGAGCAAGTCGATCGACTCGCATGAGTCGCTAAATCCTGACTTCGTGATCACCGTATGCGACAAAGCAGCTGGCGACACCTGCCCGGTGTTTTTCGGGCCGGCGGTGAAGGCTCATTGGGGGCTGGCTGATCCCTCAGAGCTGCAAGGCACCGCGGCGGAAGTCGACGCTGCTTTTGATCGTACGCTCGCAATCATTCGCGCTCGGGTGCAGGCATTCCTCGGATTGCCGCTGCAGCATCTCAGCCCTGACCAGCTGAAAGTCGAGCTAGCACGCATCGCTGCACTTGAGGTGCCTGCATGAGCAAAAGTCGACTCTCCTTTCTGGATCGTTACCTGACGTTCTGGATCTTCCTTGCGATGGCGCTGGGCGTAGGACTGGGAAGTGTGTTCGAGGGGCTGCCAGCCTGGTTGAACAGCCTGTCCGTAGGCTCCACCAATATCCCGATTGCCATCGGCTTGATCGTGATGATGTATCCGCCCCTTGCCAAGGTGAAATACGAAGAGCTGCCCCAAGTGTTCAAGGACAAGCGCATCCTGGTGCTGTCGCTCGTTCAGAACTGGATCATCGGGCCGGTGCTGATGTTCGCCCTGGCTGTCATCTTTCTGCGCGACTATCCGGAATACATGACAGGGCTGATCCTAATCGGCCTCGCTCGCTGCATAGCCATGGTGTTGGTGTGGAACCAGATCGCCGGTGGCAACAACCAGTACGTGGCGGGCCTGGTGGCCTTCAACAGCATCTTCCAGATCCTGTTCTTCAGCGTGTACGCGTGGATTTTTCTGGGGCTGCTGCCGCCGCTGTTTGGCCTGCAGAGTAGCGTCATCGAGACCAGTTTCTTTGACATAGCCGAGTCGGTGCTGATCTACCTCGGTATCCCGTTTCTGGCCGGATTCCTGACCCGCAAAGTGCTGATCGGGCAGAAGGGAGAAGCGTGGTACTCCGAGCATTTCATTCCGCGAATCAGCCCTCTGACCTTGGTGGCCCTGCTGCTCACCATCGTCGCGATGTTCAGTCTCAAAGGCGACATGGTGCTGCAACTACCGCTCGACGTGGTTCGAATCGCCATCCCGCTGACCATTTACTTCATCGTGATGTTTTTTGTCAGCTTCTGGATGGGCAAGGTTCTGAAGGCCGATTACCCCCGTACTACTGCTCTGGCGTTTACCTCAGCGAGCAATAACTTCGAGCTGGCCATCGCGGTAGCCATTGCCACCTTTGGTCTGGCGTCTCCGGTGGCCTTCGCCACGGTGATCGGTCCGCTGGTCGAGGTGCCGGTCTTGATCTCGCTAGTTGGCGTTGCCCTGTGGCTCAAGCGTCGCTGGTTCGATAACGCTGCCACCCCCGTACAACAGGAATGACCATGAAAGACGATTTGCTCCCGAATCTCGACTTCGATCTGGCCATCCCTCCGAGTCTGGAGGAGCTCGGCATTGAGGGCAAAGCAACTCACCCGCCACGCATCTTGCTTCTTTACGGTTCGAATCGGGAGCGCTCGTTCAGTCGATTGATGGTCGAGGAAGCTGCACGGCTGCTCCAACGATTCGGAGCCGAGACCCGCATCTTCGACCCGTCCGGCCTGCCCTTACCGGATGACGTTCCAGATACCCATCCTAAGGTGCATGAACTTCGCGAACTGATGAAATGGTCCGAAGGGCAGGTTTGGTGCTCGCCTGAGCGTCACGGCTCGATGAGCGCTGTATTTAAGGCACAGATCGACTGGGTACCGCTGGCCATGGGCGCGGTTCGTCCTACTCAGGGCAAGACACTTGCGGTTATGCAGGTCTGTGGAGGATCGCAGTCGTTCAACGTAGTCAACCAGCTGCGGGTACTCGGTCGCTGGATGCGCATGTTCACCATCCCCAACCAGTCCTCGGTGCCCAAGGCCTTTATGGAATTCGATGCGGATGGTCGCATGAAGCCATCTGCGTTCTATGACCGGCTGGTCGACGTGATGGAAGAACTGGTGAAGTTCACCCTGCTGCTGCGTGATCGATCTGACTACCTGGTCGATCGCTATTCCGAACGCAAGGAGTCGGCCGAGGAGCTTTCCCGCCGAGTCAATCAGCGAGCTATCTAATAAAGGAAACACGCAGATGAGTCACCCTTACGATGTGCTCAGCATTTCCGAAGTGCGCGGGAAGCTGATCTTCACTCCATGCCCAGGCACCAAAGGCACTTCATCGGTCGACGCGCTGGCAGCGCTCAAGCAAGCCGGCGCTGCTGGGGTGATATCACTGATGCCCCAGGCCGAGCTGGACGTAAATGACGCAAGCCAGATCTCCGAGCAATGCAAAGCGCTGGGGCTCGCTTGGTATCACTTGCCGGTTGCGGATGAGCAGGTCCCACTCGAAGACTTCGACCGTCAATGGAGGGAGGCCAGGACCCCCATACTGGAGCAGTTGAAAGCTGGCGATAATCTCGCCATTCACTGCAAAGGCGGCTCTGGTCGTACAGGCTTGATCGCCGCCCGCATCTTGATCGAAACCGGCATCGCCCGAGAGGCGGCTGTCGCTCAAGTACAGACGCTGCGCCCGAAAGCCATTCAGCATCCCGCCCACGTCAACTGGATCAATCAGTTCGACTGAGCCCAGGATCCATCAGCTGCGAGGTACCACCATGACAATCAAAGTTGGCATCAATGGTTTTGGCCGTATCGGTCGACTGGCACTGCGGGCGGCGTGGGATTGGCCCGAGATAGAGTTCATCCGGATCAACGACCCGGCGGGAGATGCCACTACCCATGCGCACCTGCTCAACTTCGACTCGGTGCATGGGCGCTGGGGTCACGAAGCAGGCAGCGACGGGGATAGCATGATGATTGCCGGTAAACGCATCCAGGTTACGGCAAACAAGACGATCGCCGATACCGACTGGAGCGATTGCGATCTCGTGATCGAGGCGAGCGGCAAGATGAAAACCGTGGCCGTGTTGCAGGCCTATCTGGACCAAGGCGTGAAGCGGGTTGTAGTGTGCGCGCCGGTCAAGGAGAAGGGCGCTCTGAACGTCGTTATGGGTGTCAATCAGCATCTGTTCGATCCTTCTCAGCACCGCATCGTCACAGCGGCTTCTTGCACTACGAACTGTCTAGCCCCAGTGGTCAAAGTCATTCACGAGAACTTGGGCATCCGCCACGGATCGATCACCACCATCCATGACCTGACCAATACTCAGAGCATCCTCGATACGCCGCATAAGGATCTCCGTCGTGCCCGTGCGTCGGGGATGAGCCTAATCCCAACCACTACCGGGTCGGCTACAGCCATCGCCGAGATATTTCCGGAGCTGCGCGGCAAGCTGAACGGCCATGCGGTACGAGTTCCGCTGGCAAATGCCTCGCTGACCGATTGCGTATTTGAAGTCGAGCGAGAAACGACAGCGGAGGAAGTCAATGCGCTGCTCAAGGACGCTGCCGAGGGACCGCTTAAGAATATCCTTGGTTACGAGGAGCGCCCCCTGGTCTCCATTGACTACCGCACCGATCCACGCTCTTCGATCATAGATGCCTTGTCCACGATGGTAGTTAACGGTACCCAAGTGAAGATTTACGCCTGGTATGACAATGAGTGGGGGTATGCCAATCGTGCCGTCGAACTGGCTCGGCTGGTCGGCGCCGCCGACTAAACGGGAGCCCCTATGAAAGCGCTGTCGAGCCTGTCCATTGAAGTGCGCCAGTATCTGGTGGTGACCGGCAATTACTGGGCCTTCACCCTCACCGATGGCGCACTGCGCATGTTGGTGGTGTTGCACTTCCACTCGCTGGGCTATACGCCGCTGCAGATCGCCGCGCTGTTCCTGTTCTACGAGATCTTCGGTGTTATCACTAATCTAGTGGGTGGCTACCTCGGCGCTCGCCTGGGTCTCAATCGCACCATGAACATCGGCCTGGGCTTGCAGGTTCTGGCACTGTTGATGCTCACGGTTCCGGCAGCGTGGCTGACCGTGCCGTGGGTAATGGGAGCCCAAGCGCTTTCTGGCATCGCCAAGGATCTGAACAAAATGAGTGCCAAGAGCTCGATCAAGCTCCTGGTACCCGATAACCAGCAGGGCACGCTATACAAGTGGGTAGCGATCCTGACCGGCTCGAAGAACGCCCTTAAGGGCGTGGGCTTTTTCCTCGGCGGTGCGCTGCTTGCGTTGCTCGGCTTTGCAGGCGCGGTCCTGGCCATGGCGGCTGTGCTGGCCTTTATCTTCGTTGGCAGTCTGGTATTCCTGAAGAAGGATCTGGGTAAGGCCAAGGCCAAACCCAAGTTCCGCGACATGCTCTCCAAGAGCCGGGCAATCAATGTGCTCTCCGCCGCACGACTGTTTCTGTTCGCCGCGCGCGATGTGTGGTTTGTGATCGCCTTGCCGGTCTACCTGAGCACGGTGTTTGGATGGGACTTTTGGTTGGTTGGAGGCTTTCTCGCGGCGTGGGTCATCGGCTACGGCATCGTGCAGTCCTTCGCTCCCAGCATCACTGGCAAGAAGCGAGGTCATGTGCCGGATGGGCGTGCGGCGTTCGCGTGGGCGCTTGCCCTGGCAGGGTTGCCTGCCTTGATTGCGCTGGGCCTTTCCGCGAACTGGTCGGCTCCAACAGTCCTGCTAGGCGGCCTGATGCTGTTCGGCGTGCTGTTTGCCGTCAATTCCTCACTGCACAGCTACCTGATTATCAGCTACGCCAAGGAGGATGGCGTCTCGCTGGACGTGGGGTTCTATTACATGTCGAACGCCATGGGGCGCTTGATCGGCACGCTGCTGTCCGGCTGGGTGTTCCAGGCGTATGGGTTAGAGGCATGTCTGTGGGTATCGAGCGGGTTTGTTCTGCTGGCTGCCTTGATTTCCATGTCGCTACCCAGGCATGTCGTGGCTCGCTCGTGAGCCTGTAGCAAGGCAAAAGTGACAGGAGTGGCGAGATGCAGGCAGGTACAGGGGATCTCGACGTAATCATCATTGGCGGTGGGCAGTCGGCGCTGGCCACGGCCTACTTCCTGCGCCGTGCCAAGCTCTCCTTTGTCATCCTTGATGCGGGCGAGAAGCCTGGCGGCGCCTGGAGGGGGTCGTCTCAGAAAACGGAAAATAAAGCACGCTAAGCCGGTTGCAGAGGCCGTAGCGGCCTGAACTTCCCCGCGCCGATCTTGGCGCTGCTGCGCCATAGGTAATCACCGGTCAGGTTGATGTGCTCCCAGCCGAGTGGCGACAGGTACTGCAATAGCGAGTCATCGACGGCATGACCATTGCCGCGCAACGCATGCGCCGCACGCTCCAGGTAGACCGTGTTCCACAGCACGATGGCCGCCGTCACCAGGTTGAGGCCGCTGGCCCGGTAGCGCTGCTGCTCGAAACTGCGGTCACGGATTTCACCAAGGCGGTTGAAGAACACGGCACGGGCCAGCGCATTGCGCGCCTCGCCCTTGTTCAGCCCGGCATGCACGCGGCGGCGTAGCTCGACGCTTTGCAGCCAGTCGAGGATGAACAGCGTGCGCTCGATGCGGCCCAACTCGCGCAGCGCGACGGCCAAGCCGTTCTGGCGCGGGTAGCTGCCGAGTTTCCTGAGCATCAGCGAGGCCGTCACCGTGCCCTGCTTGATCGAGGTGGCCAGCCGCAGGATTTCGTCCCAATGGGCGCGGACGTGCTTGATGTTGAGCGTGCCGCCGATCATCGGCTTGAGCGCGTCATAGGCGGCATCGCCCTTCGGGATGTAGAGCTTGGTGTCGCCCAGGTCGCGGATGCGCGGCGCGAAGCGGAAGCCCAAGAGGTGCATCAGGGCGAAGACGTGATCGGTGAAGCCCGCCGTGTCGGTGTAGTGCTCCTCGATCCGCAGGTCGGATTCGTGGTACAGCAGGCCGTCGAGCACGTAGGTTGAGTCGCGCAGGCCGACATTGACCACCTTGGTGTGGAATGGCGCGTATTGGTCGGAGATGTGGGTGTAGAAAGTCCGTCCTGGGCTGCTGCCATATTTTGGGTTGATGTGCCCCGTGCTCTTTGCCTTGCTAGCGGTTCGGAAATTCTGTCCGTCCGATGATGATGTGGTGCCATCGCCCCAGTGCCCGGCAAAGGGATGCCGAAACTGAGCGTTGACCAGTTCAGCCAACGCTGTCGAGTACGTTTCGTCGCGGGTATGCCAGGCTTGCAGCCAAGCGAGCTTCGCGTAGGTCGTGCCGGGGCAGGACTCGGCCATCTTGGTCAGGCCCAGGTTGATCGCGTCGGCCAGGATCGTGGTCAACAACAGGTTCTTGTCCTTGGCCAGATCGCCCGATTTCAAGTGCGTGAAGTGCCGGGTGAAGCCCGTCCACTCATCGACTTCGAGCAGCAGTTCGGTGATCTTGACGTGCGGCAGGACCATGGCTGTCTGGTCTATCAGCGCCTGCGCGGTGTCGGGCACCGCCGCATCCAGCGGCGTGATCTTCAAGCCCGACTCGGTGATGATGGCATCCGGCAGGTCGTTGGCTGCCGCCATGCGGTTGACGGTGGCAAGTTGTGCTTCCAGCAGCGTCAGCCGCTCATGCAGATATTGTTCGCAGTCGGTGGCCACGGCCAGCGGCAATTCGCTGGACTGCTTGAGGCTGGTGAACTTCTCGGGCGGTACCAGGTAGTCCTCGAAGTCCTTGAACTGGCGTGAACCCTGCACCCAGATGTCGCCCGAGCGCAGGGAGTTCTTCAACTCGGACAGCGCGCACAGTTCGTAGTAGCGCCGGTCGATGCCGGCGTCGGTCATCACCAGTTTCTGCCAGCGCGGCTTGATGAAGCCGGTCGGTGCATCGGCTGGCAGCTTGCGGGCGTTGTCGGTGTTCATGCCGCGCAGCACCTCAATGGCATCAAGCACGTTTTTGGCGGCAGGCGCGGCCCGCAGCTTGAGCACGGCAAGGAATTCCGGTGCATAGCGGCGCAGGGTGGCGTAGCTCTCGCCGATGCGATGCAGGAAATCGAAGTCATCGGGTTGCGCGAGCTTCTGCGCCTCGGTGACGCTCTCGGCAAAGGAATCCCAGGACATGACGGCCTCGATGGCGGCAAACGCATCGCGGCCTGATTGCTTGGCGTCGATCAGCGCCTGACCGATGCGCCCGTACAGACGTACCTTGGCGTTGATGGCCTTGCCTGACGCCTGGAACTGCTGCTGATGCTTATTCTTGGCAGCGTTAAACAGCTTACCCAGGATGCGGTCGTGCAGGTCGATGATTTCGTCGGTGACGGTGGCCATGCCCTCGGTGGCCAGCGCCACGAGAGTGGCGTAGCGCCGTTGCGGCTCGAATTTGGCCAGGTCGGCGGGTGTCATCTGGCCGCCCTCGCGGGCAATCTTGAGCAGGCGGTTCTGGTGAACCAGCCGCTCGATGCCGGTAGGCAGATCGAGTGCCTGCCATGCCTTGAGGCGTTCGATGTGTTCCAGCATATGCCGCGAATTTGGCTTGGCCGGAGACTGGCGCAACCAAGCCAACCAGGTCGTCTTGCCGTTGTCCCGGCGCTTGAGCAGATCGTCGAGGCGGCGGCGATGCGCGTCCGCCAGTGGTTCGGCCAAGGCGTCGTAGATGCGCCGGTTAGCACGGGTGATCGCCTCGGCACTCGCCCGCTCGACGGCGTTGAGGGCGGGCAGAATGACCGACTGCCGCCGCAGGTGCCCGATCAAGGCGCTGGCCAGCACGATGCCTTTGTCGGTTTGCATCGCCAGCTCGGTCAGCATCTGGACGGCCTGCCGGTAATGGCTCATGGTGAAGGGCCGGAAACCGAACACGGTTTGCAGCTCGCTCAGGTGCTCGCGCCGGGTCTGCTCCCGCTGGCCGTACTCGTTCCAGCTTTCGACGCCGACCTTGAGCTGGTCGGCGACCAGCTTCAACAAGGGCGGGAACGGTAGTTCATCGACGCCCAGGATGACGCCGGGAAAGCGCAGGTAACAGAGCTGCACCGCGAAGCCCAGCCGATTGGCTGGCCCGCGCCGCTGTCGGATGATCGAGAGGTCGGTATCGTTGAATGTGTAATGTCGGATCAGGTCGTCCTTGGAGTCCGGCAACGCCAGCAGGCTTTCCCGCTCGGCGGCGGACAGGATGGAACGACGTGGCATATTTACTGATCCGTTCTCAAGTATTGATACAGGGTTTCGCGACTGATTCCGAATTCACGAGCAAGCTTGGTCTTTTGCTCGCCAGCCTCGACACGTTGGCGCAGTTCGGCAATACGCTCAGACGACAGGGATTTCTTCCTGCCACGGTAAGCCCCGCGTTGCTTGGCGAGCGCAATACCCTCGCGCTGACGCTCGCGGATCAGGGCGCGCTCGAACTCGGCGAACGCGCCCATCACCGAGAGCATCAGGTTCGCCATCGGAGAGTCTTCGCCAGTAAAACTGAGGTGTTCCTTGACGAATTCGATATGCACGCCGCGTTGTGTCAGCGTTTGCACGATCCGGCGCAAATCATCGAGATTGCGCGCCAGGCGATCCATGCTATGCACCACCACGGTGTCGCCGGTGCGGGCGAAGCTTATCAGCGCTTCCAGTTGCGGACGCTTGACATCCTTGCCGGATGCCTTGTCGCTAAAAGCGCGATCAACCTTGACGCCTTCCAGTTGCCGTTCCGGGTTCTGGTCGAAGGTGCTGACCCTGATATACCCAATGCGCTGTCCAGTCATGGAATTCCCTGCAAAATGTCAGGGAAGACTCTATGACCTTCAACGAGATATGTCAATAAATTCAAAATTCAATCCTATCCTGACGCAATTTACACATGGCATCTGACATCAGGTTAGGGTATGCCTCAACCTGACGGCGGCGAATCACAAGCGTCCGGTTTGACGCTGGTTTCGGTCGCAGTGCTGGCCCGCGCCTGGAAGCGCTGATAGCACTCCAGCCCGCAGAAATGCTCCACGTACTCGGCCCCTTCCGGCGTGAAGGCGGCATCGAGCGGGATTTCCTTGCAGCACACGCAGCAACTGGTGCTCGGTTCATTGGCGTTCATGGTGGTGTTCCTCCATTGGTTGACGAAGCCGACGAAGGCCGCCGCCGGCATCGGCCTGGCGAACAGGAAACCCTGCACCGTGTCGCAACCCGCCTGCCGCAACCACGCAAGGCAGTCGGGTGTTTCCACACCCTCGGCTACCACCTCCATGCCCAGCCCGTGCGCGAGCTGGATCACCGCCCGCACGATAGTTTGGTCACGGGCATCATCCGGGAGCCTGGCGACAAAGGATTGGTCGATTTTCAATGTGGTGATGGGGCAGCATTTCAGATGTTGCAGGCAGGAATAGCCGGTGCCGAAGTCGTCGGCGGCGAAGCGCACGCCGATGGCGCGCAAGGCGTCGAAACTGGCGAACAGGGCTGGATTGCCGAATGCGACCGATTCGGTCAGTTCGATCTCCAGAAGCTCGGCGGGCAGGGCCATATCGGCCAGCACCCGCTTTACCTCGTCGTCGAACGTTGGCCCAACCTGGCTGGCGGACACATTGACGGCAAGACGGAACGGTTGCCATGCCGGTCCTTGCCACTTGTGCATCTGGCGACAGGCCTCGCCCAGCACCCACGCGCCTATTTCCGGCATCAGGCCGAACGACTCGGCCAGCGGCAGGAACTGGCCGGGCGGCAACAGGCCAAGCCTCGGATGCCGCCAGCGCATCAACGCTTCCGCGCCAGCGATCCGGTGATCGCGCAGATCGACCAGCGGCTGGTAATGCAGGTCAAGCTGTCCGCGCGCCGCCGCCTGCGCCAACTCGGCCGCCGTCCATCCGGCGGGCTGCGAACTCGTCATGATCCGCCCCGGAAGGCGCGCAGCAGCCGCGTTACGGCCAGAACGAACAAGCCGGTCAGCGCGAGCGCGGCAACACCCCAATGCTCGCCAAGGAAGGCACCGGCGGTCGTCCCGGCCAGCACGGCGGCGAGAATCGGCAGATGGCAGGGGCAGGTCAACACGGCCAGCGCACCCCACAGGTAGCCGGAAACGGGTTGGCGCGTCTCGGGCGGCAGTTTGTCAGGGGCGTTCACGGCAATGCCTCCTCGTGCGCCCGCTCGGCTGGCATGGAGGCCAGTTGCGCGTCCAGATGGGCCAACGCCGCGCGCCGCCGCTCGACCAACTGGCGCAGCACGGCAAGCTGCGCTGCGGCTTGTGCGCCGTCCGCTGCGTCGAGCGCACGGCACAGCCGCGCCAGGGCATCCAGGCCGATACCCGCCTCGAAGGCCGCGCGCACGAAGCACAGCCGTTGCAAGGCCGCATCGTCGAACACGCCGTAGCCGCCCGTGGTGCAGGCCACCGGCCGTAACAAGCCGCGCACCAGGTAGTCGCGCACGATATGTACGCTCACCCCAGCGTTATGGGCCAGTTGCGATACCGTGTAGGCGCTCATCGCACACCTCCTTGTCCTCACCCGGCGCAGCAGGAAAGCTGCTTCACATCCTTGTTGAAGGTCTGCGCCGCGAGCTTCAACCCTTCGACCATCGTCAGGTAGGGGAACAACTGGTCGGCCAGTTCCTGCACCGTCATCCGGTTGCGAATCGCCAGTGCGGCCGTCTGGATCAGTTCGCCCGCTTCCGGGGCCACTGCCTGCACGCCGATCAGTCGTCCGCTGCCTTCTTCAACCACCAGTTTGATGAAGCCGCGCGTGTCGAAGTTGGCGAGCGCGCGCGGCACGTTGTCCAGCGTTAGCGTGCGACTATCAGTTTTGATGCCGTCATGGTGCGCTTCCGCCTCGCTGTAGCCTACGGTCGCCACTTGCGGGTCGGTGAACACCACGGCCGGCATCGCGGTCAGGTTCAGGGCCGCGTCACCGCCGGTCATGTTGATCGCGGCGCGAGTGCCGGCCGCTGCCGCCACATAGACGAACTGCGGCTGGTCGGTGCAGTCGCCTGCGGCGTAGATGTGTTCCACGCTTGTACGCATGCCGGGGTCGATGACGATAGCGCCTTGCGGGGTGAGCGTGACGCCCGTCGCATCCAGTGCCAGCTTGCGTGTGTTGGGCGCGCGGCCGGTGGCGACCAGCAGCTTGTCGGCGCGCAGTTCGCCGTGCGCCGTGGTGAGCACGAATTCGCCGTCCCCTTCACCATTGATATACGCGACCTGGCTGGCCTGGGTGTGTTCCCTCACCTCGATGCCCTCCATGCGGAATGCGGCCGTGACGGCTTCGCCTATAGCTGGGTCTTCGCGGAAGAACAGCGTGCTGCGAGCCAGGATCGTCACCTTCGCTCCGAGTCGGGCGAACGCCTGCGCCAGCTCCAGCGCCACCACTGATGAGCCAATCACGGCCAGGCGCTTAGGAATCGTCTCGCTGACCAGCGCTTCAGTGGAAGTCCAGTACGGAGTGTCTTTCAGGCCGGGAATCGGCGGCACGGCCGGGCTCGCGCCGGTGGCGATCAGGCAGCGGTCGAATGCCACCACGCGCTCGCCGCCGTCGTTGAGTTGCACGATCAGGTTGCGATTGTCCTTAAAGCGGGCGGAGCCGTGCAGCACAGTGATCGCCGGATTGCCCTCCAAGATGCCTTCGTACTTGGCGTGGCGCAGTTCATCGACGCGGGCCTGCTGCTGGGCCAGCAGCGCCGTGCGCTGGATGGTCGGCGTGGTAGCGGCGATGCCGCCATCGAACGGGCTTTCCCGGCGCAGATGGGCGATATGGGCGGCGCGGATCATGATCTTGGACGGCACACAACCGACATTGACGCAGGTGCCGCCGATGGTGCCGCGCTCGATCAGCGTGACACGTGCGCCTTGCTCGACGGCCTTCAGCGCCGCTGCCATCGCGGCCCCGCCGCTGCCGATGACGGCGATATGCAATGCGCCGCTGCTACCCGTCTTGTCGTTTCTGCCCAGCAGATCGCGCATCTTGTCGAGCAATCCGCCCGGCGTCGAAACTGAGGGGGCATCGGCCAGCGTGGCCCGATAACCGAGTCCAGCTACAGCGGCCGTCAGCGCGTCGGGTGACGTGCCGAGCTCAATGGCGAGCTTGGCGCTGCCCTTGGCGTAGGAGACATCCGCTGATTGCACGCCGGGCACTTTCTCCAGGGCGTCCTTGACATGCACTGCGCACGAGTCGCAAGTCATGCCGGTGATTTTGAGAGTGCTCATACCATCGTTCCTTATTCGTGTGGGCCGCCGTGTCGCACGGTCAGCCGTCTTTCACAAGCGCTTGGCGGGGAGTTCGCAGCCGTCCGGTCCGCAACGGCGATGCGCCGGCGACACGAAGTCCCAGATCGACACCCCAATCATCAAGGCCAGGCCGACGTACATCAGGTTCGCCGTCCACCAGTTGCCGAGCAGCCAGACCGTGGCCGCAAACAGATGGCCGGGCCGATCATGCCGAGCAGACTGCGCAGCCATTGCCGATGACTGAACCAACCCAGCGCGTTCGCCAGGAAGGCCAGCGCGGCAAACAGCGGCAGCAGGCGGCTGATGAACAGTCCCTCGTACTGGCTCAAGAAGCCCAGCCCGATGGCCGCGCCGAAGCTGGCGAGGGCTGGAAAGCAGGCGGCGCAGCCCATCGCGGAAACGACGCTGCCGAGCGCGCCGGTTTTATCGGCAATGCGTGTCATCAGTCCCATGAAGCGGCTCTCGCTGTTGTCGTTGGCTTGCTGGCTCACTGCTTGACGCTGGACGGATAGCCGGCGTCTGCGGTGGCCTTGGTCAGCTTCTGTACGCTGGCCTTGGTGTCGTCAAAAGTGACGACGGCCTCGCGCTTCTCGAAGCCCACATCGACCTTGCTCACGCCTTCGACCTTGGAGAGCGCTTTCTTGACTGTGATCGGGCAGGCGGCGCAAGTCATGCCGGGAACCGCTAGCGTGACGGTCTGGGTAGCGGCCCACACCGGGGCAACAGCGGCGGCGAGGGCAAGGGAGGCAAACAGTTTCTTCATGATGAACTCCTGGTTAATAGAAAAATGGAACGACATAGGGAAATCCAAGCGCGACCAGGACCAGCACGGCCACGATCCAGAAAATCAGCTTGTAGGTGGCGCGCACCTGCGGAATCGCGCAGACCTCACCTGGCTTGCATGCCTGCACGGGCCGGTAAATCCGCTTCCAGGCGAAGAACAGCGCCACTAGCGCCGCGCCGATGAACAACGGTCGATAGGGTTCCAGCACCGTCAGGTTGCCGATCCAAGCACCGGAGAAGCCCAGGGCGACCAGTACTAGCGGCCCCAGGCAGCAGGTCGATGCAAGAATGGCGGCCAGCCCGCCGGCGAAGAGCGCACCGCGCCCGTTTTGTGGTTCAGACATACGTTGGCCCTTTTGAATTTGGATTGGATAGCGTAACCTTACTTCCGTACTCATGTACGGAGTCAAGCGATATGGAAAATAATTTGGAAAACCTGACCATTGGCGTTTTTGCCAAGGCGGCCGGGGTCAACGTGGAGACAATCCGCTTCTATCAGCGCAAGGGCCTGTTGCCGGAACCGGACAAGCCTTACGGCAGCATCCGCCGCTATGGGGAGGCGGACGTGGTTCGGGTGAAATTCGTGAAATCGGCACAGCGGCTGGGGTTCAGTCTGGACGAGATTGCCGAGCTGTTGCGGCTCGACGATGGCACCCACTGCGAGGAGGCCAGCAGCCTGGCCGAACACAAGCTCAAGGACGTGCGCGAGAAGATGGCCGACTTGGCGCGCATGGAAACCGTGCTGTCTGAACTCGTGTGCGCCTGCCATGCACGAAAGGGGAATGTTTCCTGCCCGTTGATCGCGTCACTACAGGGCGAAGCAGGCCTGGCAAGGTCAGCTATGCCTTAGCGTGCTTTATTTTCCGTTTTCTGAGGTGCCCCCTAACCGCAATGAATCCTCAACGTTCAGGCATGACCTGGAACCTGCTGCTGCTAACCTGGCTGGTCGCACTGGTATCGACCCTATCCGCGCTGTTCATTGGCGAGGTGATGGGCCAGGCACCCTGTGTTTTGTGCTGGTTCCAGCGCGCCTTTATGTTTCCGCTGGCGGTGATCCTGGCCATCGCCTGCTACCGCTCGGATTTCACAGTCTGGCGTTACGCCCTACCGCTGACCGCTATCGGTGCGGCGCTGGCATTTGTTCACACGCTGCTCTATGCAGGGCTGATTCCACAGCCGATCCAGCCCTGCACGGCCACCGGTCCATCCTGCTCAGGCGCCGGAATGACCCTCTTCGGCGTGGTGCCCCTGCCGGCACTCGCCTTGTTCGCCTTTATCCTGATCGCCATCCTGCTCATTCTCATCCGTCGGAGAACAACTCCATGAATCGCCGTTCCGTGGTCCTGATCATCAGTGCCGTGATCCTGGCCGTTTTTGCCGCCGCCGCATTCTTCTATTCCCCCTCGCAGTCGCCTCAACAGGCCCAGGCTCCCAGTTCGACAGCCCAAGAGACCGCGACACAACCCAAACAGAACGGAGGCCAACTGGTTCGCTTCCACTCGCCGGTGTTCGGCCCGGCGCAAGCGCCAGTAACCATTGTCGAGTTCTTCGATCCTTCATGCGAGGCATGCCGCGCCTTCCATCCCTTTGTGAAGCAGATCCTCGCCGAGAACCCGGAAGATGTACGTCTGGTGCTGCGCTATGTACTGTTTCATCAAGGTTCGGAAGAAGTGGCGCGGATGCTTGAGGCGGCGCGCAAGCAAAATCTCCATGAACAAGTGCTGGAGGCTGTGCTGGAGACCCAGCCCGGTTGGCACGACGACCCCAAGGTAACGCAGGCATGGGCTGCTGCCGAGCGCGTCGGTTTGAACTTGGAGCAGGCCCGCCAGGACATGCATACGCCTAGCGTCAACGCCGTGCTTGAAACGGACATGCAGGACGTCAAGGCCGTTGGGATTCGTGGCACCCCGACCTTTTTTGTCAATGGTCGAGCGCTCAGCGAGTTCGGCCCGGAGCCGCTGCGCCGATTAGTGAGCAGCGAAGTGGCCAAGGCACGGGAATGACACTATGAGCGCGCTGGAGAACCGCGTGCCACCGCTGCTCGTAGCTGGCCTGATCGCTCTGCTGATGGGTTTGTCGGGGCCCAGATTACCGAGCATCGAACTGGCATGGACCGCGCGGCTGACCTTCGCTTTGCCGGTACTGTTCCTGGGGCTCGGCGTGTGTTTCGCCGGCGTACTGTCGTTTCGCCGCGCACGTACTACTGTCAATCCATTGCAGCCGCAGCAGGCTTCGGTGTTGGTGGAGGCTGGCATCTATCAGTACAGCCGCAACCCCATGTATTTGGGCTTCGCCATCAGCCTGACGGCCTGCGCGCTGGCCCTGGCCTCGCCTTTTACCCTGCTGGGCGTGGTTGCCTTCGTGCTTTACATGAATCGTTTCCAAATCGAACCCGAAGAGTCGGCGCTGGAAGCGCTGTTCGGCGAATCATTCGCTCGCTACCGCGCACGAGTCCGCCGCTGGCTCTGAGCGTCCGCGGCGGTAGCGACTGGCGGGGCTTGCTCGTCGCGGCAGCCTGCCGAAGGTGCCACGACCTAGCCTGATCTCCTCGTGACGAGCTGCTTTGGCCACATGCCGCTAGCATGTCTCTGGTCGAAGACATAGCGCCAACGAGTGATGTCGCAAGTTCACTCCGTTGATATCGAGATAACTGTCTAGCAACAGCGGTGAGCGCAAAGCAGGCTTATGCTTCGCTGCGATGACTGTCGGCCTGCCTGGTGTCGATACAAACACTGCCGTCTAGCTCCATTTCAAGTGTCGAGTGGCTGACTTTGAATCGCTCATGAAGTACACGTTTTAAATCAGTCTTCACTCGTTCAATTTCGGGCAGGCTAGCCTTCTTGATGACAACGTGAGCTTCCAATGCAGTTGAATGTTCGGCAATTTCCCAGACATGTACGTGGTGAACACTCACAACGTCGTCCACTTGCTCCATGACATTGATTATATCAGTGATGGAAACTCCTTCTGGTGCGCCCTCCATTAACAAGTGAATGGTTTTAGGTAGCATGCTAAAGCCCTGCCATAGCACGTAACCAGCAATCATCAGCGTCAGTACAGTATCTGTCCAATACCAGTCATACAGAAGGATTAATGTTCCGGCAATAATAACACCGACGGAGGCCAGCGCATCCGACACATTGTGCAAGAATGCCGCCTTTATATTCATGCTATTCTTAGACATTGTGTAGGTGAGCAAGGCCGTGACGACATCTACAATCAAGGCTATTCCCGCCACCACGACCACTGTCCATCCTTCAATGGGCTGTGGGGCAAAAAACCGACCTATAGCTTCGTAGATGAGGTAGAGACCAACGATAATCAGCGTGACCAAATTAATCAAAGCCGCTATGGTTTCACTGCGTCGGTAGCCGAAGGTTTTAAAAGCATCTGGCGGTTTGCGACCGATTTTACGTGCGATGAGCGCAATAACCAGTGATGCGGCATCGCTCAAGTTATGTAGCGCGTCAGCTATGAGCGATAAACTGCCAGAAAGTATTCCTCCAACAACTTGTGCCAGAGTTAGCACAGTATTAACGCCAATGGCAGCGATTAAACGCTTATCGCCTATGGCTTCGGTGTTATGGTTATGTTCGTGAGCCATTGGTTTTTAACCGTCCTTAAATAACATAAGACAAGGATAGGGAGCCCAAAAAAGTAATAGATAATACTAGCACCAATACCATCTGGCCTTCCAAGCCACACTGACAGAAATGCGACCACTCTCAAGCGAGTTCGTGCATTATCGTCTGAAACTTGCCGATAACTGGCCGATCCCTCTCAAACGTTAAACGACGTTGCTCGCTAATGATAGATGATGCGGCGTCAATCCGAAGATGACAAAATTGTAATCTTCCAATCATTCTTTTCGTAGGATAGGCCCTTGCAGATTGGTGCGCCTCGGTGCTGACATGACGAAGCAAGGCGCTCATGTCACCGCGCAATGGAAGCATTACATTTCAATAATGTAATGCTTGGCTCATGCTGCTGTTAACTTCAATCACGCAAAATTCATTCGAACCTGCAGGGCTCAGCGAGAAAGCTCAGCAAGCCACCTTTGAATTTAGCGAGGACTGCCCTATGAATCTGTTGAAAGCTATTGTTGTTGGTTTGGTAATCTGCGGCTCCGCATTGTCTTATGCAGAAGATGGTTACGACCGCTCAATTAAATTTAATGAAAAATTCCGAGCAGATCAAAAACGAATTCACGGAACCGAATCCGCCAAACGAAAAATAGACGAATTACAGATTAAGGATACCCGCCAAGATCAGAACAATACGGAAAGCAAGAAAGAAACCAAAGCTGACTAACCGCTTCATATCTGAACGATATTCGCCTCCGGCAGCTTCCAATCTCCTTTGGAAGCAGTTGCACTCTAAGCGCCCTTCGGGGCGCTTTTTTGTTTCCATAACTTGCCCGCAACATCGCTACCAGCGAATCGCCCGGAATTTATATAAGCCGTTTCGTTTAAGTCAGGCCGCCATTGCCTGATCTGTTGTTATTAGCCTTCGCAAGGATCATGTCCGAGTGAGCTGAACAGACGCTGTGGCGTACAGCGCACCCATGTCTGGGTCGCTATCTCAAAGGCCTCACGGTTCGCCCATGATTGACGGTGTCAGCTCGGCCTTGCACAGCCCGCTGATCGTTCCAGCCAGGGCTTTGTCGTAGCTATCGCCCTTTGCTGCCGACCGGGGCAGGTCAGTCGCTGTTTGCATAATCCTTCGTCAGCTCACCGTGGGTGAAAGCCATCAGGTCAAGGACGCGTATGTAGCGAAAGTCATACGCACTAAGCGCTGAGCAATTTTTTATTTACCGCTTAGATGCATCAGACTGCGCCACAAAGGCTGTGCTGTCCGCTGCGCCGCTAATGAAACTGCGCTCCGATAATTAACGCGCCCCGTTCTCGCTAGCTAGCAAGAACGGGGCGTTGTGTGCCGCCATCCAATCTCTAGCTTGTTCTGTCAGCGGCCAACGCGATTTCTTGCTCCTCCAATTCGTCTTCGCGTCGATGAGCCATCTGGTAGAGCAACGGCAAAACTAATAGCGTTAGCACCGTTGAGGAGAGAATCCCCCCGATCACCACCGTCGCAAGGGGACGTTGTACCTCTGCACCGGTACCCACATTCAAGGCCATTGGAACGAACCCGAGTGAAGCCACTAAGGCTGTCATCAATACCGGTCGTAGCCGGGTAAGGGCACCTTCGCGGATCGCAGTGTCCAGAGGTAAACCTTGCTCCCGTAGGCTACGGATGAAGGAGATCATTACCAGGCCATTTAGAACGGCGACGCCTGACAGAGCAATAAAGCCAACACCTGCTGAAATGGACAATGGGATATCTCTGAGCCACAGCGCAACAATGCCTCCGGTGAGCGCAAATGGAATCCCTGTAAAGACCAACAAACCGTCTTTGACATTGTTGAACATCATGAAAAGCAGAATGAAGACCAGGAGCAGCGCCACGGGGACGACAATCTGCAGCCGCTTCGTTGCCGATTCAAGCTGCTCAAAGGTACCGCCCCAGTCGATCCAATAACCTGCCGGGATATCTACCTGGGCCTGGATTTTCTGTTCTGCCTCAGATACGAATGATCCAATGTCACGACCACGGACGTTTGCACTGACGACAATTCGCCGTTTCCCTTCTTCTCTACTGATCTGATTCGGACCGGGGGCCAAATCCAGGGTGGCCACCTCGCCGAGGGGGATATAACTTATGGTGCTGTTTAATTCCCTTGGAAGGGCAATTGGAAGCCGCTCAATTGCGGCGAGATCGCTGCGTATCTCGTCCGGTAAACGAACCACGATATCGAAACGCCGATCTCCTTGAAACAAGGTGCCTGCCTCTCGGCCACCGATAGCTACTGCAACCGCTTGCTGGACGGTATCTAGACTCAGGCCGTATCGTGCGATCTGATCGCGATCGATATCAATCGTGAGCATGGGAAGGCCAGTCGTCTGCTCGACCGTAACCTCTGAAGCGCCTGGTACTTGTCCTAGCACCTCGGATACTTCCGCCGCCGTGCTGTTAAGAACGTCCATGTCATCACCATAGATTTTCACGGCTACCGCGGCACGAACTCCGGAAATCAGCTCGTTGAAACGCAGCTGAATCGGCTGGGAAAACTCGTAGTTATTGCCCGGCAACTCAGCGGCGGATGCTTGCACCTCGCTTAAGAGCTGATTACGCGACTTGCCTGGATCCGGCCACTGTTCTTGTGGCTTCAGCATGACGTACCCGTCAGAGATATTTGGAGGCATAGCATCCGATGCCACTTCCGCAGTGCCAGTTCGCGCAAATATGCGTTCAATCTCCGGAAACTCATCCATAAGCTTTCGCTCCAGCTGCTGCTGCATCTCTACAGACTGACTAAGACTGGTAGCTGGTACACGAAGGGCTTGGATAGCGAAGTCTCCCTCGTTGAGGCTAGGCACGAATTCACTGCCCATACGTGACCCTACGAGGCCAGAAAGTATGACTACAACTACCGCAAAGGTGAGCACTGCTGGCTTGTTGGCCATTACCGCATCGAGCGCAGGTGCGTAGGCCCGTTTAGCATTGCGGATTAGAAAGTTTTCCTTTTCCGTAACCCGCTTACCGATAAAGAGCGCAACGGCCGCCGGGACGAACGTCACCGAAAGGATTATCGCCCCGAATAGCGCTGTCACTACGGTAAACGCCATGGGCGTGAACATCTTACCTTCTACCCCTGTAAGGGCGAATATCGGCAGATACACGATCATAATGATCAGCTGCCCATACAATAGAGGCCGACGCACTTCCTTTGCCGCAGCGAATACTTCATGAAGCCGTTCGGACAGTGTTAATGCCCGTCCGTGATGGGACTGAGCGTGTGCAAGTCGACGCACGCAGTTCTCAACAATCACCACGGCTCCATCGATAATGATGCCGAAATCCAATGCGCCTAGGCTCATCAGGTTGGCGCTGACCTGATTGGCTACCATGCCGGTGAACGTGAAGAGCATAGAAAGCGGTATCACAAGCGCGGTTAGGATCGCCGCCCGGATATTGCCTAAGAAGAGAAAAAGTATAACCACAACAAGAATGGCACCCTCAGTGAGGTTCTTCTTAACGGTGGATATAGCTTTGTCTACGAGTACAGTTCGATCGTAGACAGTAATTGCCTTTACGCCTTCCGGAAGCGAAAGGTTTATCTCTTTCATCTTGTCGTCGACAGCCCTTGAAACTACTCGGCTATTTTCACCGATAAGCATGAAGGCCGTACCTAGTACCACTTCGCGGCCATTCTCGGTGGCTGCGCCAGTGCGGAGCTCCTTTCCAACCTCGACCGTCGCAACGTCGCGGATACGCACTGGGGTACCGTCAACGTTGCTAATAAGGGTATCGCGGATGTCCTCCACAGACTGCATTTGCCCTGGAGCGCGAACAAGATACTGCTCGCCGCGCTTTTCAATATATCCGGCACCTAGATTGTTATTGTTTTGCTCAACCGCCTCGATCAAATCTTGTAGTGTTAGTCCAAACGACCGCAAAGTGTCTGGGTTGGGGGCGATCTGATATTCCTTTGCATATCCTCCGATCGTATTGATCTCAGTAACACCAGGTACATTTCGGACTTGCGGTTTGATGATCCAATCTTGAATCTCACGCAAGTCAGCAGGGGTATACGGCGTACCGTCCGATTTGGTGGCACCTTCCTCAGCTTCAACCGTCCAAAAATAGATTTCGCCAAGCCCAGTGGAAATAGGGCCAAGTGTTGGAGTGACGCCATCTGGGAGCTGATCTTTGGCCCCTCCCAGGCGCTCGTTCACAAGTTGGCGGGCAAAATAGATGTCAGTGCCTTCCTCAAAAATAACTGTGATCTGAGAAAGTCCATATCGAGACAAGGATCGTGTCTGCTCGAGCTTGGGCAGCCCAGCCATTACCGTCTCGAGCGGGTAGGTAATACGCTGCTCCACTTCCAGCGGGGAATAACCTGGCGCCGCAGTGTTGATTTGCACCTGTACGTTGGTGATATCCGGGACAGCATCGATAGGCAGCTTTTGGTAGCTGTAAGCTCCTAACGCTGCCATGCCAAGCACGGCTAGCATAACCAACCAGCGATGCTCGATAGAAAAACGAATGATACGTTCGAACACGATTCTATAACTCCGTATCAGTGAGCATGCGAGGCGCTGGCTTTGCCAAGCTCGGACTTGATGATGAAGCTGTTATCCAAGGCATAGCGCGCTCCGGGCTGGAGGCCTTCCTTGATTTCGACCGCGTCACTATCGCTGCGGCCACTCACGATTGGCTGAGCAGCAAAGCCATGGTCGGTCCGTACAAACACCACCGGCTTTTCTTCCAATGTGTGGATCGCATCAGGACTTACTGCGACTGGCACGGATGCTTCGCCAGCGCCTACCTGCACTTTGACGAACAGGCCGGGGCGCCAAACCCCTTCAGGGTTGGGAAGTGTGACCCGGGCGGTAGCGGCGCGGCTTTGCTGACCAACAAGTGAGCCGACATAAGAAACGGTTCCATTGGCACTGGACTCGAATGCTGTGGCCTCGATAACGGCATTGCTGCCTACTCGTACCGCGCTGAGTGCATTGGCAGGAACGCTGATATCTGCCCACACGGTGGAGAGATCGGAAATGATGAATATCTGGTCATCGGTATTGACTGACTCACCGAGCGTGATGTCCTTCTCAACGATCATCCCATCGAACGGCGCCCTGAGTTCGTAGCGGCTCAATGCGTCTGGCTTGCCAGCATCACTGCCAAGCGCTTGTAGCTGTGCGTTTGCATTCGCAACAGTCAGCTCTGCTTCCCGTAAAGCCTGTTGTGCCTGTAAATAATCCTGTTCCGCAGAAATACGCTCTTCCCATAGCTCCTTTTCGCGTCGATAGGTTTTTTGAGCCAATGCAAGACGTTTTTGCGCCGCGTAGAACTCGCTTCTACGTTCCGACAGGTCTGTACTCGCGATCACAGCAAGTACTTGCCCCTGTTTCACCTGTTCGCCCAAATCGACTTTGACCGCTTCAACGACACCTGAGAGACGAGGCACAACTTGCGCTGTGCGGTCTTGGTTGAATGTAATTTCGCCAGGCAGCTCAATTGCGCTTTTTATCTTTGCGGGCTGAGCAGTTGCCAGTGAGATGCCGGCGGCTAGGATTTGTGTCTCTGAGAGTTCTACCTCTGCTGTTTCAGTATGCTCCGCTCCCTCGGGCTCATCTTCATGCTCATCTTTCTCTGCCGCACCGACCTCGTGATCGCTATCGGCGCCTCCTTCATCATGGCCATGATCTCCTTCGGCTTCTGCATCCTCATCCGAATGCCCTTCATCCTCATGCTCCGATTCGTCACCATGCTCGCTATGTGCGTCGCCCGCATCGGGCACAGCTGGACTACTGCGAAGAAGCAATCCGCCAAGCATAAGTGCCACGCTTAATATGACGACGATCCAAAAAATCTGCTTCTTGTGACCAGCCAAGGAAGATGTATTCGATTTACTTTTCATATGGATTCCTATGGCTGAGTGGCCGAGGTGATAACGGCCGACCCATCTCCGACAATTCGCGAGATTTCTGCCGCCGCCTGGTTAGCTTGTGATAGCGCAGACAGATACTGAGATCGGGCTTGGAAAAGCGTGCGTTGAGCATCCAGTACGTCAAGGAACGTGAATTTTCCAAGTTCGAACCCCTTGCTGGCAGCTTCATAAGCGCTTTGGGCACTGGGGAGCATATCGTTGCGCAACAGTTCAAACTGCTGGCGAGCAGTGCGCAGCCGCATGTGCGCTTGGGAAAGTTCGCTTTTCAGGCGTATATGGACGGCGTTGAGCTCGTCCTGCGCCTGGTAGGCCCGTTCCTGCGCTGCTCCGATGTTGCCTTGGTTTCGATCAAACAACGGCAGGGGCATCGAGATACTCACCAATCCCAGCGTGCCGTTATATTCATCTGAGCGTTGGGCACCTACGCTAACCGTCACGTTAGAAAAGCGATTCGTCCTTTCCAGCTTTAACGCAGCCCGACGTCTTTCAGCCTCCCGACGCGCGCGGGTTAGTTGGGCGGAATCGTTCAAACGGCTATAAAGCTCAGCTAGCTCGGGAAGAGGAGGCACTGCCTCTGCCGGCTCTTTTACTCGCTCAAAGCGTGGCTGTGGATTTCCCCAGTTGGCCGCCAGCCGAGTGCGCGCAGCTTCGAGTTCAGCTGTGGCCTGGGCAAGCTCTACTTGCACTCCAGTAGCCGCAACCCGCGCCCGGGTTTCCTCTACGGGAGAAACCATGCCGGCCCTCACACGTCGATTGGCCACGTTCACTGCTTGCTTCGCAAGCTTTGAAGCAGCCTGAGCGAGGTCCAGCCGTTCTTGAGCAGTAAGCACATCGTAGTACGCGCCCATCACTGCCCCCCTCAGTCGAGCTTGGGCGTCCTGTAGGTCAGCAGCTGCTACGTCCAAGGCTCGTTGCGCCGCCTCAATACGAGCCGAACGTTTACCACCCAGCTCTATTTCTTGGCTCAGTTCAAGCGTGG
Source organism: Stutzerimonas stutzeri (assembly GCF_024448715.1). Classification (GTDB taxonomy): domain Bacteria; phylum Pseudomonadota; class Gammaproteobacteria; order Pseudomonadales; family Pseudomonadaceae; genus Stutzerimonas; species Stutzerimonas stutzeri_AR. The sequence goes on along the minus strand of NZ_JAMOHZ010000002.1, from coordinate 217,213 downwards.
TCTCCGGGGCATCGCCCCGGATTCCCTCCTGGCTAGCGGACAATATTGGATTCGGACGTGCTCCGGCTTGGCTAATTAATGCGCGAGAAGCAGCCAGCTCACGTCTTGCAACAGCCAGTTCAGGGCTTGCAGAGCTAGCGAGTTCCAAGGCGCGTAGAAAGCTTATGGATTCGACAGACTCAACGGGGAATGTATTTGACACACCGACAGGTAAGGTCTGTGTGAAGGTCGGCAACTCTAAGGGTTGCGCAAAGGCGAGATTGCACGACAACGTCGTCAACCCCAGCGAGAAAAGAGCTTTTCGCACCGAAATCTCCTAAAAAAAGGGAAGGTTCGGTGAGACGTCAGATACAGATAAATGGCGCTTACTGGTTACTTTGGCGTCCCACCGGTTTTGCACCGATGCGCCAATTAGGTTTCTCAGGACGCCCCGCTTCAGCCGATGCGTAGCTAGCAGAAGGAAACGGTTTCAAGCTCATTGATAATACCGAACCAGGACAGATCCCTTTCGTTATAAGCGGCTTGATATGGTCGCCATGAAAGACACAGTCTCCATCCAGACTGATTTTTTTTGCGGCTTTTGACGATCCTTCCTCGTCAGTACCCAGAGACTCGTGCGGATGTTCGTGATGTCCAAGATGATTTGCTGCCGAACCATCCTCATGACTGCAGCTCGTGCTAACAACTGCCCATGATGATTGCAATGGGAACAAGGCTAGCAACATCAGCAAAACTATTTTTCTCATCCAAGGCAAAACGATGACTTCCTGGTTTAGATGTCGAATCCAATCATAAGAACTACCCCCGCCAAGACGCGAAACACATGCGCCTCTACTGCGATAGTGATTCGCCCTGAATTTAGTAGACAAATACACGAAAGCGTTTTTATCAGCCTTGCCAAGCCGGCGAGATAGCTGATGGCTATGGGGTGGTGACTTTAAATAAGTGTGGATAACGACCTGGTGACCGCAACATTACAAATCTGTAATCGAAGGAGTGCGCGATTGGGCTTCCTCAGATTACAAAATAGTCATTTGCCGCTAATCCTGCCGTCATCTCTAGGGGAAGAACATGGCCAAGCGCTAAAAACAAAAAGGCGAAAGGCGTCATTCGAGCACTGACCTGCCGTACATAAGGAGCATCATCATGAGCAAAAAGGCCGTTTTTTCGCTGACAGCCCTTTCACTGGCATTGGGCAGCGCCCCGGTCTTTGCCCAATCGGAAACAGCCGAGGGCTTCATCGAAGGCAGCACGCTATCGCTGATAAATCGCAACTTCTATTTCAATCGGGATTTTCGCGACGGTGAGAGTGCCGCCGGCAATGGCTACTCCGAGGAATGGGCCCACGGATTGATGGCCTTCTTCGAGTCCGGATATACCCAAGGCTCGGTAGGGATTGGCTTCGACGCTTTCGCCATGCTCGGCCTCAAGCTCGACTCCGGTTCGGGGCGCTCCGGTGTGGGCGGCAGCATCGACCTGCTTCCCCACGACAGCGCTGGCGATCCTGAGGATGACTTCACACGGGTGGGGGGCGCGGTGAAAGCACGCTTGCTGGACACCGAGATCAAGGCCGGCGATGTATTTCCCACTACACCTGTCGTGCACTTCGGCGACTCTCGGCTGCTGCCGGAGTCTTTCAAGGGTGTCACCGTTGTGAACAACTCGCTGGACGACCTCACCCTTCAGGGAGGCCGCTTGCACGCGATGAGCCAGCCCAACACCAGTAACATGAACGAAGACTTCGTCACCTTCTACGGCGGGGGCGTAGACGCGCCTTGGCTCGGCTACGCAGGCGGTGACTACAGCGTGAATGAAAATATCAGTCTTAGCCTGTACACCAGCCGCCTCAAAGATGCCTGGAACCAGCATTACTTCGGTGCGTCGGCCACCTATCCGCTCTCCGATATCGTCGCGCTGCTGGCCAGCTTCAACTATTACAAGGCAACCGACGAAGGCCGTGAGTTGCTGGGCGAGTTCAACAACAACATCTGGAGCTCCAGCCTGGGTGTCGCCTTCGGCGCGCACACCGTCACGGCGTCGTATCAGCGAAACAACGGTAACAACGACTTTGACTACTTGCGCCAGGCGGACTCGATCTACCTGAACAACTCCATTCAGTACAGTGATTTCAACTCACCTAAAGAGCAGTCCTGGATGCTGCGCTACGACCTGAACATGGCGGAGTACGGCATACCCGGGCTTACTTTCATGACCCGCTACGCCCGCGGTTGGGGCGCCGATTACAGCAACGCGAACGAGGTGTACATGCGCCAAGACGATAACGGTGCGCCGCTGACGGGACAGAACCGCTGGGAACGCGACGTCGAAGCCCGCTACGTTGTACAGACTGGCTCTCTCAAGGATTTGTCTCTGCGGGTGCGCCAGGCTACCACGCGGGCGACTGCTTTCGAGTCCGACCTCGATGAGGTCCGATTCATCGCCGAGTACCCTCTCTCGATCTTGTGAAACACCATGAGCAACACCACATCTTCTTTAGTTTTGCTCCCTTGGTTTGAAGATGTGTTTCAGGCGCCCATCAGGGCGCCTTTTTTCGTTTGGTGCACCCGCTCGCGCTGCGGGTCAACCAAATGACCGGTAGATTACAAATTCGCAAGATAGCCCTCACAGGGCTTTTACCGCGTTAAAGTGCTTCCCGCTTCCCTGGGCAGATCTTTTCGCCTCTGCCTTTCACGCTAGAGCCAAGCCGCTTTCGTCTTGACCTAGTTACTACATGGATTTTTTTGGTTCCGCTTACCGCGCACCTCCTTGCCGAGTTACCTCAAAACATGCGCATCCTGGTTGTCGAAGACGAGATCAAAGCTGCGGAATACTTGCAGCAGGGTCTTATCGAATGTGGTTACTTGGTCGATTGCGTAAGTGATGGCCTCGATGGGTTTCACCTGGCACTGCAGAACGACTATGACATCGTGCTGCTAGATGTGAATCTGCCAACCATGGATGGGTGGGAGGTTCTCGAACTCATCAGGCGGCGTAAGCAGACACGCGTCATCATGCTGACTGCCAATGGCCGCTTAGAGCAAAAAGTCCGCGGCTTGGAATCGGGCGCCGACGACTATCTGGTCAAGCCGTTCCAGTTCCCCGAGCTGCTTGCCCGTATCCGGACACTGTTGCGGCGAGGCGAGGCAGTCACACTTCCGAGCAACCTGCGTGTAGCCGACCTCGAACTGGACCCGGCCCGGCATAGGGCTTACCGGAGCGGTCAGCGTATCGACCTCACCAGCAAAGAATTTGCGTTATTGCATCTGCTCATGCGCCGGACTGGCGAAGTCCTCACGCGTACGGAAATAACTGCCATGGTGTGGGACATCAATTTCGACTGCGATACCAATGTGGTGGATGTTGCGATTCGTCGCCTGCGGATGAAAGTGGACGAACCCTTCGGCGATCGCCTGATACACACCATCCGGGGTGTGGGCTACGTGCTGGAGGCGCGGCCTTGAAGCCACTCAGCCTCGCATCGCGTCTCGCGCTTCAAATCACACTGACCGGCGCCGCTTTGGTCGCGCTGCTGATTGCACTGAGCTACTGGGTACTGGTGCGCCAACTGGAACTGCGCGCCCAGGAGGAAGTGACGGCCAAGCTCTCTCAGATCGATCATGGACTCCTCGAAGACACCAAAGCCCGTATGGGCCGCTCCTGGCAACACGCATTGAGCGATACCGTACTCGGCCATGACAACCTTTCGATTACGGTCATCGGCGATACAGCGAAATCACCCATTTTCAGTATCGGCCGATTCGCCAATGCGCCGCAGCAGCTGGATCTCGTGAGCAGGGACGGCGACTATCTTGGCTGGACAACGAAAGATGGCGTGCAGATGCTAACCGGGCGCAAGCAAATCCAAGTCCCGGGACTGGCTCCAATGACGCTTTTACTTTCGCAAGATCGCAGTGCCGATCAACGGCTGGTGGCTGCATTCCTGCGCTCGGCCTTAGTGACCGTGCCGATGCTACTGATATTGATCGGATTGGCTGGATGGCTAATCGCCCAAAATGGCTTGCGGCCGCTTCGCAAGTTCCGGGCCTTGGCGACTAAGGTATCTACACAGGATCTATCACCTCGAATCCGCACCGATCGGCTTCCGCAAGAGCTCCAGGCATTGGCGCACAGCCTCAACGTAATGCTTCATCGACTCGATGACGGCGTTCAGCAACTGTCACAATTCTCGGACGATGTGGCTCATGAGTTAAAAACTCCGCTGAACAACCTGATAGGCAAGGCGCAGGTGACTTTGGTGCGTGAGCGAAGCAAGGAGCATTATCGGGAGGTGATCGAGTCGTCGGTTGAAGAACTCGAACGCATGGATCGAATCGTGTCAGACATGCTGTTTCTCGCCCAGGCCAGCCACGCCAGCCCAGCACTGAAGCTCGAACAATTATCTTTAGGAAGCGAGGCGAGGCGCGTATGTGAATACTTCGAAGTCCTTGCCGAAGAAGCGGGAGTCGCTACGACAGTAACGGGCGATGCCATGATTTTGGGAAATCGACTTATGGTCCAGCGGGCCATTTCCAACCTGCTATCCAACGCGCTGCGGCATTCAAATACTGGCAGTACGGTCGAACTTAAGATCCTTGAGGAGGACGTAGACATCGTCTCGCTGGCTGTCACCAATCATGGCGCGACTATCGAATCGGATCATCTCCCACATCTGTTCGACCGCTTTTACCGCGTTAACGGCATACAACCTCGCGGGGCAGGATTGGGGCTAGCGATTGTCCGCTCAGTGATGAACCTCCACAAAGGCCACGTGGCCGTCGCCAGCAAAGACGGTCGGACCACGTTTGAACTCACGTTTCCTCGGCAGGCCTGACTCAAAGTGATACCGCACGGAGACAGCCATCACTACGAAGGGGCAAAAACCACAGGGACAAACAACCATTTCGAGGGCATGCGCGTTGGCCGGGTAACCAGGCCCGCAAGCCCCAACGCCGTTCATTTAATGCATGCGTCCTCGCTAATTCCGGCGAGAATGCCGCAAGCCTCAACTTCCCGCCCATCGTTGCAATTAGCCCGCAGTGAAACGAGTTGTCGTTCGAGTGATTGCAGAGCGGTTATCTGGGATCTGACTTGAGAAATGTGATCATCGAGTAAGGCATTGACGGCCGTACAAGGCTGGCGAGGGTCATCCTGGTAGCTTTGGAGTGCGTGAATCTCTGGAAGTGACAGATTCAAGATTCGGCAGCGCCGGATGAAAGCTAGCCGCTCGCCATGCTTCTCGGTGTAGACACGATAGCCGTTCGCCTGGCGATCAGGCGGTGGCAACAAGCCCTGCTGCTCATAGAAGCGGATCGTCTGTGTATCAATCCCTATTAGCCTTGCTAACTGACCAATGCGCATCGTGTGAATCCTCATCGGCTCTGCGTTATTGACCTTATAGTAGCTATAAGGCTTTTAATGATCCCATCTTCGATTTCAAGTGGAGCCGTATCATGAGCAAGTCCGATGGTCCCTGCGGCTGCGATGCGACGCCAGCCGCTGATGCCGATGTGCAAAACCCTTCCGATACGACGGGGCAATGGGTCAGTGTTTACGCCGTGCCCAAGATGGATTGTCCATCAGAAGAGCGAATGATCCGCTTGGCGCTGAATGGTTTGGACGGAGTTCGGAAGCTGACTTTTGATCTGTCGGACCGTCGGTTAGATGTCATGCATGACAGTGCCGTTGAGCCCATAACCAAAAAGCTGGCGACGTTAGGGCTAGGCGCCACTCTTCAGAAAACTGTCGCGGCAGACCCAGAGATGATCAAAGCCGCCGAGAATCCGGCGAACTCTACACAGGAATCCCGCTCCCTACGTTTACTGCTAGGCATCAACGCCTTCATGTTCGTGGTAGAGATGACTGCTGGCCTGATCGCCAGGTCCGCAGGTCTGATTGCCGATTCGCTCGACATGTTCGCTGACGCGGCAGTGTACGGCCTGGCCCTTTATGCGGTTGGGCGCAGCGTCAATCTGCAGGTGCGTGCTGCACACCTTGCTGGTGTGCTCCAGCTGATTTTGGCCCTCGGCGTGCTCGTAGAGGTGGTCAGACGCTTTATATTCGGCAGCGAGCCCGAGTCGCTGATAATGATGGCCGTCGCGTTCCTGGCATTGCTCGCCAACACGGGTTGTTTGCTGCTGATTTCCAAACACCGGGAAGGTGGTGCTCACATGAAAGCGAGCTGGATATTCTCCGCCAATGATGTGGTCATCAACATGGGGGTTATAGTCGCCGGAGCGCTCGTCGCTTGGACTGGGTCAAACTACCCAGACCTGATTATCGGTACCGTTGTGGGATTCATCGTTCTAAACGGCGCTCGGCGTATTCTGGCGCTCAAGAGCTAAAGAAGCTCCCGTTACAGAAAAAGGCGTCGTCATGCCTCTAAGCCATCCGGGTCTAGCGGCGTCAGCTAAAACTGGCGACGCAGCTTTAGCCGTTAGCGGATGGTGGGTATTGTAGAACGTGGGCTGCAAAGTCCATCAGCGAGACGAAGCCGCACTGATCGGCTTTCCTTCACGCTGTTGGTGGTAGCCCCGCTTAACCAATCAGCTCTACGAATGCCTGAGTGATCACAACCGCTGCGGCCAATGCGCGAACGGACTTTGGGAGCGCCATCGTCAGGAAAAGCACTACAAGCGAGTTGTGAGTGCTTGAACTGAAGGCCGATAGCTGGAGGCGACCTCGATGTGCGCTAGTGCTACGTTCTAGTGACAGTCCCCGTGCCCAAAATGTGGTCTGCAAATTCGATCAGGCTAGCTAATCGGTCAGGACCACGGATGGCATCGCGCTGGAGGTGGAAGCCATGCATTCCCAGCCTTTCGGGACCGAACACATCGGCCTCCAATGTATCGCCGATCATTGCAATGGAAGACGCTTTGCAACCCAACCGCTTTAGCAGATGTTCGTAGATCGCTGGCTCCGGTTTGATCGCGCCCACCTCGAAGCTCCAGGCATAGGCGTCAAACTCAGGCAGTAGCAACTTGGCAGGTATGGCATAGGGGGTAGCCAAGTTGGAGCACAGCGCCACTTTCAGCCCCGCTCTCTTAAGGCTTTCCAGTGCCCGCAGGGCATCATCATAGGGACGCACGCTGGCCAGTTCCGCGTAGAGATCAAGCTCCAAAATAGCAAGCTCATCGTTACCTAGTTGTGTACCAAACAGGTCGGCGGCGCCGGCCAGCCCCAAGTTTCGTGTCATCAATGTCCTGGCATCATCGGCCCTAGGTTGACGACCTTGGCTGCGTACCTGTTTTAAGAGCTTGCGAAATGGCCGCCGTCGTTCACTGATTTGCAGGAGTGTGCCGTAGACATCAAAAATTACGGCTTCTATCAAAACAGAGCACCTGCGCTTAGGCTTTGCACGGTTCGGTATTCATTAAAAGAAAGCGGCCGGGCTTCGGATAAGGGAGGCATAGGCTAGGCCAGCAAGCGGTATTCGCGCGAGCTACTTTTTTCAGCAGCTCGCTTCAGCATTCGTACGACCTGACATACCGGAGAACCTGACAGAAATGTAATGGTTACTTCAGCCTTTGGTCAGGACGCTTTGCATATATTGGTTGTCGGACGCTGTAAGCATCGGAAAAACCACAAACGTCCCCGCAGTAGGCTGTTCGTTGCTAACCAATCCATAAGGAGCCCGCATGACCTCCTCGCATTGCCATCATCAGCCTGACCAAACGAAAGGCTCTGCAGGACTCACAGACCCCGTCTGCGGGATGAAGGTGAAAGAGGACAGCGAGCATCAAGAGCACTATCAGGGAAGCACTTACCGCTTCTGCAGCCAGGGTTGCCAGACCAAGTTTCGTTCTGATCCTGCTAGATATCTCACTGCACAGCAGGATCATAGGGCGTCGTCTCAGGCTTCTACGTCGGCGGCACAGAAGGCACCCGACGGTGATGTAACGACCGAGTACACCTGTCCAATGCACCCTGAGATTCGCCAAATGGGGCCAGGTGATTGCCCTATCTGCGGGATGTCATTAGAACCGCTGATCCCTGAACTCGACGAGGAGGAGAATCCCGAACTCAAGGACTTCTCGAAGCGATTCTGGTGGTCTCTGCCCCTGACCGTAGCAGTAACCCTGTTGGCAATGGCGGGACATGCGATACCGCTGTTTCACGGCGCTAGCCAGAACTGGGTTGAACTAGCCCTTACGACCCCGGTTGTCTTGTGGGCAGGTTGGCCATTTTTCGTGCGCGGTTTCGCATCAGTTAAGCATCGCAGCCCAAACATGTGGACGTTGATCGGGCTTGGCACAGGGGCTGCGTATATTTACAGCATCGTAGCAACCGTCTTACCGAGCATATTTCCAGAGTCATTCACTGTGGGCGGCCGGATAGGCGTTTACTACGAAGCCGCAGCGGTCATCATTTCACTGACGCTTTTAGGTCAGCTGCTCGAACTGAAGGCCCGCTCTCAGACATCTTCCGCAATCAAGTCCCTGCTTGGCTTATCACCCAAAACAGCTCGCCGTATCGCCAAGGATGGTTCCGAGGAGGACATCCCGCTCACACATGTTCACGAGGGCGACCATCTGCGCGTTCGTCCTGGTGAAAAGGTACCCGTTGATGGAGAGGTATTAGAGGGCGAGAGCGCCGTCGACGAGTCCATGCTTACGGGCGAGCCCGTCCCAGTGACGAAGCGAGCAGGCGATGCGCTCATCGGCGCGACGATGAACACGAGCGGCTCGCTTGTCATGCGAGCCACCAGGGTTGGCTCCGGGACTATGCTTTCACAAATCGTCCAGATGGTTGCGAATGCGCAACGCTCCAAAGCACCCATGCAGCGAATGGCAGACACGGTTGCAGGTTATTTCGTGCTGACGGTCATCGGTATCGCCTTGCTGACATTCTTTGCATGGGGCCTGTTCGGGCCTGACCAGGGCTGGGTATTCGGCCTGATCAATGCAGTTGCGGTTTTGATCATTGCTTGCCCTTGCGCACTTGGCCTGGCAACGCCTATGTCGATCATGGTTGCCACAGGCAAAGCGGCTGGAAGTGGAGTGCTTTTCAGAGACGCAGGCGCCATCGAAAATGTCCGTAAGGTAGACACGCTGATTGTCGATAAAACAGGAACCTTGACCGAGGGCCGACCTGTCTTCGATCGGGCCATAGGCGTCACGCCGTTTGACTCGCAGGAAGTCATCCGTTTGTCTGCCAGCTTGGATCAAGGTAGTGAGCATCCCCTAGCCCACGCGATCGTAGACCATGCCAGAAGCGAAGGTATCCAGCTGGCGAAGCCAGAGACCTTCGAGTCAGGGTCAGGGATCGGAGTCCGTGGTCTGGTGGAAGGCAAGCAGCTACAGCTAGGCAACACCGCGCTTATGGAAGATGCGGGTGTGAGCGTCGAGCCGTTGAAATATCAGGCAGAAAAAATGCGCGAGAGCGGTACCAGCATTGTTTACCTGGCTGTTGATGGGGCACTTGCCGGCTTGCTGGCCGTATCGGACCCAATCAAACCGACGTCCAAGGAAGCTGTAGCGCGGCTCCAAGCGGAGGGCGTGCAAGTCATCATGGCCACCGGCGACGGGCTTACCACTGCCCGCGCGGTGGCTCGTGAGCTATCGCTCGATGAGGTGCATGGCGAAGTGAAGCCGCAGGACAAGGAGGCGCTGGTGGTTAAGCTACAAGCCCTAGGTAAAGTAGTCGCCATGGCAGGCGACGGAATAAATGATGCGCCGGCGCTCGCCAGGGCTGATGTCGGCATAGCGATGGGCACGGGCACTGACGTCGCCATGAACAGCGCCCAAGTTACGCTCGTTAAAGGTGACCTGATGGGGATACTGCGCGCGCGCACGCTTTCGGTGGCGACGGTTCGCAATATGCGTCAGAACCTTCTGTTTGCCTTTATGTACAACGGGTTGAGCATCCCGATTGCCGCAGGTCTGCTCTATCCGTTCTTCGGACTGTTGCTGTCTCCGATGATTGCTGCCCTGGCCATGAGCCTCAGCTCAGCATCGGTTGTGTTCAACGCACTCCGGCTCCGTCAAACGCGTGTAGTTTGAAGCCTGTCGGCTTAGGCTTAGGCTTCGGTTGCGAAGCGACCGATTGCCTCATTGATTGCTCATGAATTGCCCCGTAAGCTGGAAATATGACGTCCTACATGCGCTCCTTCCTTATCCTGCTGCTAGTGCTTGCGCTTCCGATCAATGGGATAGCGGAAATGCTCATGACGGTTGGATCGTCCGGGCATCACATGATGTCCGATATGGAAGGTGTGGGCGCCATGACGACCGACCACGCTTCGATGGTTGGCGCCGATGACGGTGCTGAACACGAGTGCTGTGAAGCGAATGAGCATGGAACGGCGACCGTCTGCAAGACGGGCCAAGAATGCAAAACTGCAAGTATCCTTCAGCTTGTCTCAATAAAAGCCCAGCTGATGCCTGCTGCTAAACCCGTGACCACTCCCTATAACGGCCTGATCCCCTCTAGCCTTTTAGACGCCGTCTGGCGTCCACCCCGCGTCTAATTCCGATCAAATTATAGGAACCGCCCGAGTGAGCATTCGGGCCGGCTACTGCGCGCCTTTGGCTCGCATGAAAGATCAGGAATCCTTCGCAAATGAAACCCCGTATTTATTGGGCGCCGCCGTACGTGGCCGCCTTGATCATGGGCGCGCTCTCGTTTCCAGGGTTAGCGTCCGCTTTGACCTTAGAACAAGCTCTGAGCGTGGCCGAGCAAGACGCGCCTTCGCTGCATGCGCAAGCCGCCAACCTGGTGGCCGCACGCAGCGCTGCAATCCCTGCCGGCGAGCTTCCTGACCCTAAACTTAAGCTTGGACTGCAAAGCGTGCCCATCGAAGGTGACGCTCGCTGGCAGTTGGAGCAAGAGGCCATGACCATGCAAATGGTTGGGGTCATGCAAGATGTGCCAAACCGAGCGAAAAGGCGCGCTCGTGTCGAGGCCGCGCAGGCTAGTGTTGCGCTCGCAAACGCCCAGCAAACGGTTGAACGTCTCGGTGTGCGCCAAGCAACCGCCGAGGCATGGATCGCTAGCTTCGCGGTCGAGCAGAAGCTAAGCCTTTTCAAGCAGCTTTACAGCGAGAATCAGCTCCTTTCGCGGGCTGTTCAGGCCCGCATTGCTGGCGGCAGCGGACAAACCGCAGACAGCGTACTTCCGAGGCAAGAGGCAGCATTGCTGGCTGAACAAGAGGATGAGCTGCTGCGTAACCAGGCTGTTGCGCGGGCCGGCCTCCGGCGCTGGATAGGCGAGCTAGCAGGCCAGCCGCTTACAGGTGACTGGCCGCAATGGCTTGCCGCCGTTGATAACTATCAGCACAACCTGAACCGGCACCCGGCGTTACTCGCCTTCGACCCGATGACTCGTGAAGCGGAGGCAAAGGTTCACCAGGCCATCGCAGAGAAAACACCGGATTGGAGTTGGGGGATCGACTACCTGCGACGTGGCCGTGAGTACGGCGACATGGTGAACCTCAGCGTCAGCTTCGACCTGCCGCTGTTTACCAGCTCTCGGCAGGATCCGAAGATCGCGGCCGAACGAGCTCGCCTTGCCCAGATCGAGGCTCAGCGCCAAGCGACCTTGCGCCTGTACAACCAAGAGCTGAGTACTGACCTCGCTGAGTATCAGCGTCTGGACCGCGCACTCATCCGCCTCGACAAAACCTTACTACCCCTCGCTGAAGAGAAGGTCCGCCTTGCCATGGCCGATTACCGCTCCGGAAGCGGTGAGCTGACCGCTGTGATCGAAGCGCGACGACAGCTTGTGGAGACCCGGCTACGGCGTATTGACGTCGCCCGCGATCGATCGTTGAGCAATGCCCGCCTGCATTTCGCCTTTGGAGATACCCGACCATGACATTCCAACACAAGCGGCTGGTACTCGCCTTCAGTCTGCCTCTGATGATTAGCGCTGCAGCGCTAATCGGTCTGCCTACCGCAGCCTTCGGACAATCGCCTGCAGAAGAAGACAAGGAAGTGCTCTATTGGTATGACCCTATGGTCCCCCAGCAAAAGTTCGATAAGCCGGGCAAGTCGCCATTCATGGATATGGAATTGATTCCACGCTATGCAGATGAGGGAAGCGACGGGGCATCGATCAGTATCGACCCGAGCGTGACGCAGAATCTCGGCGTGCGCTTTGCAACCGTAACGCGTGAATCGATCAGCCAGTCGCTCGAAGCGACAGGCGCATTGATGTTCGACGAGCGAGACGTGGCGGTTGTGCAGGCGCGTGCCGGTGGCTTTGTCGAGCGCGTTTACGACCGAGCACCGGAGGATGTCATCGAAAAAGGCGCGCCGTTAGCCGATCTGCTGGTTCCCGAATGGGTTGCCGCACAGGAAGAGTACCTGGCGCTCAAAGGGATTGGCGAACCCCAGCTGCTCGCAGCGGCTCGCCAGCGGTTGCGCCTTGCTGGCATGCCGCCAGAAGTCATAGTGCAGCTAGAACGAACTGGTAAAGCGCGCCCTGTTTGGACAGTGAGGAGTCCAATAGGCGGCGTGCTGAACAGCCTCGACGTTCGCGAGGGCATGACCGTATCCACTGGTGCGTCTCTGGCACGTGTTAATGGGCTGGAAAAGGTATGGTTAGAGGTTGCGGTGCCTGAAGCGCAGGTTGCAAATGTGGCGCCTGGGCAGCTGGTCAACGCGCGCCTCCCGGCCTTTGCAGGTGAAGTTCTGGAAGGGACGATCCAGGCCGTACTACCACAAGCCAACTTGGATAGCCGTACTGTGCGCGTCCGGGTTGAACTGCCTAATCCGCAACAACGGCTTCGTCCCGGCATGACGGCCGAGGTGACGTTGAGTCGCAACGTCGAAGATGTCTTGGTCATCCCGTCCGAGGCGGTCATTCGCACCGGTCGGCGCGCATTGGTGATGCTGGCCGAGGATCAAGGCCGTTACCGCCCGATTGAGGTTCGCACAGGCCGGGAATTCGATGACCAGACAGAGGTGCTTGAAGGGCTGGAAGCCGGTCAGAAGGTCGTGGCGTCCGGTCAGTTTCTCCTGGATTCAGAGGCGAGCCTACGCGGGCTGACCGCTCAGGGTTTGGAGGAGCCTGCAACTTCTACAGAACCTGCGCTGCACGAGGCTGAAGGTACGATCGTCAGCCTGGAAGATGGCATGGTTGGCCTGTCGCATGGGCCGTTCAAGACGCTGAACATGCCTGGGATGACAATGTCCTTTCCGGTTGCAGATCAATCGCTCCTAACAAAGTTGCAGACCGGCGATCACGTCCGTGTCGGCGCGCGTGAAAGCGAAGAGGGCCTGGTCATTGAGCACATCGAGAAGCTGGGGGGCCAGCCATGATCGCAGCCATAATTCGCTGGTCAGTGGCCAACCGCTTTCTGATCCTGCTGGCTACTGTGTTCGCGGTGGCTTGGGGTGTCTGGTCGGTCAAAAACACCGCTGTTGATGCATTGCCAGACCTTTCCGACGTTCAGGTCATCATCCGCACGCCATACCCCGGGCAGGCGCCCCGGATCGTTGAGAATCAGGTCACCTACCCACTGACGACGACCATGCTGTCTGTCCCCGGCGCAAAGACGGTCCGCGGCTACTCCTTCTTCGGGGATAGCTACGTGTACGTCCTGTTTGAGGACGGCACCGACCTCTATTGGGCCCGTTCTCGGGTGCTGGAGTACCTGAGTCAGGTGCAGAGTCGGCTTCCCGCCGCCGCCAAACCCGCTTTGGGCCCTGACGCCACAGGTGTCGGCTGGATCTACCAATATGCTTTGGTAGACCGAACGGGCAAACATGACCTCTCGCAGCTGCGCTCTTTGCAAGATTGGTTCCTGCGCTATGAGCTCAAGACACTGCCCAACGTGGCGGAAGTCGCGCCCATAGGCGGGATGGTCAAGCAGTATCAGGTCGTACTGGATCCCGTGCGCATGGCAAGCAGGGGCGTGACGCAGCAGCAGATTGCAAAGGCGATCGATGAAGCCAACCGTGAAACCGGCGGGAGTGTTCTGGAACTCGCAGAAACCGAGTTCATGGTCCGTGCGACCGGGTATCTCAAGACACTCAAAGACTTTCGAGCCATTCCTTTGCGTCTCGACGGCGGCGTGCCTGTGACGCTAGGGGACGTTGCGCATATCCAGCTCGGCCCGGAAATGCGCCGGGGCATCAGCGAGCTTGACGGTGAAGGTGAGGTAGTCGGCGGCGTGGTGATCCTGCGGAGCGGCAAGAACGCTCGGGAAACCATCGCTGCCGTTCAGACCAAACTGGATGAGCTGAAAGCGAGCCTGCCCCAAGGCGTCGAAATCGTCACGACGTACGACCGTAGCAAGCTGATCGACAGTGCCGTTGAAAACCTCACGCACAAGCTCATCGAGGAGTTCATTGTCGTTGCGTTGGTTTGCGCGATTTTTCTGTGGCATCTGCGCTCGTCGTTGGTCGCCATCGTGTCGTTGCCGATCGGCATCCTGATTGCTTTTGTGATCATGCAGCGGCAAGGCATCAACGCCAACATCATGTCGTTGGGTGGCATCGCGATCGCCATCGGAGCGATGGTCGATGCAGCAATCGTCATGATCGAAAACGCCCACAAGCACATTGAGGCCTGGCACAAGCGGCATCCTGACTCCACCTTGAAGGGCCAGGAGCACTGGAAGGTCATTACTGACGCGGCTGTTGAAGTGGGGCCGGCACTGTTCTTCAGCCTGCTGATCATCACGCTGTCGTTCATACCAGTGTTCACCCTGGAGGCGCAGGAAGGCCGGCTGTTCGGTCCACTGGCGTTCACCAAAACCTATGCAATGGCAGCCGCCGCGGGCCTGTCTGTCACGCTGGTTCCGGTGCTCATGGGGTATTGGATCAGGGGCAAAATCCCTGACGAACACCGTAATCCACTCAACCGTGGCCTCATCTGGATCTACAAGCCGGCCCTGGACGCGGTACTGCGCTGGCCCAAGATGACTCTGCTGGTGGCTGTTCTGGTCTTCCTGACAGGCTTGTGGCCGGCCTCTCGCCTTGGTGGGGAGTTCTTGCCCCCGCTGGATGAAGGTGACCTCCTTTATATGCCCACTGCGCTTCCAGGCCTCTCCGCTCAGAAGGCTTCTGAGCTACTGCAGCAGACGGACCGGCTCATAAAAACGGTTCCAGAAGTTGCACACGTGTTCGGTAAGGCTGGTCGAGCCGACACCGCTACAGATCCCGCCCCGCTGGAAATGTTCGAGACGACCATTCAGTTCAAGCCGAAGGATCAATGGCGCCCTGGGATGACGCCTGACAAGCTGGTTGAGGAGTTGGATCGCACCGTACAGGTACCTGGATTAGCCAATCTGTGGATCCCGCCGATTCGAAACCGTATCGATATGCTGGCGACGGGTATCAAGAGCCCGATCGGGGTGAAAGTGTATGGCACTGACTTGGCACAGATCGACAAAGCCACCCAGGCAGTGGAAAAAATCGCCAAAACGGTGCCTGGGGTCAGTTCGGCGCTTGCTGAGAGACTGACCGGCGGCAGGTATATCGATGTGGATATCGATCGTGTCGCCGCCGCACGCTACGGCCTGAATATCGCGGACGTGCAATCGATCGTGGCCGGTGCCATCGGTGGTCAAACCATTGGTGAAACCGTGGAAGGGCTCGCCAGGTATCCGATCAACCTCCGCTATGGCCGCGAGTGGCGCGACTCGATATCCGATCTGCGCAACCTACCGATCTACACGCCGCAAGGCAGCCAGATCACGTTGGGGACCGTGGCCAAAGTACAGGTGACAGACGGACCGCCCATGCTTAAAAGCGAAAACGCAAGGCTGTCGGGCTGGGTTTACGTCGATGTTCGTGGCCGCGACATGGCGGCTGTGGTGGGCGATCTGAGGGAAAAGATCAGCAAAGGGGTCCAGCTCGAATCCGGCATGAGCATCAGCTATTCCGGCCAATTCGAATTCATGGAGCGAGCTAACGCGAAGCTGAAGCTCGTCGTGCCGGCTACCTTGCTCATCATTTTTGTCTTGCTCTACCTCACGTTTGGGCGCTTTGGGGAGGCGTTGCTGATCATGGCCACGCTGCCATTCGCCCTAACCGGTGGCGTCTGGTTCCTCTATTTGCTCGGGTACAACCTATCCGTAGCGACAGGAATCGGTTTCATCGCACTGGCAGGCGTTTCTGCTGAGTTCGGCGTCATTATGCTGCTGTATTTGAAGAACGCATGGACAGATCGGGTTAACGCTGGAGCCCATGGCGAAGGCGTACTGCTCGACGCAATCCGCGAAGGCGCTGTGCAGCGGGTGCGCCCCAAGGCCATGACCGTAGCAGTGATTATCGCCGGTCTGCTGCCCATCCTCTGGGGTAGCGGAACCGGCAGCGAAATCATGAGCCGCATCGCCGCGCCCATGGTGGGCGGGATGATCACCGCCCCTTTGCTCTCCCTGTTCGTTCTGCCGGCAGCTTACCTGCTGATGCGCCGCCGGCAATTGCGAGTTACCACCCAGCAAGCAACCAACCCCACTGGAGAACATCCATGAACATTAAGCACATCACCCTTGCCTCACTCTTCCTGGTGCCAGTCGCCTATGCCGCCGACAAGGAGCCAATGGACGGCATGCCGATGGATCACAAAGGCATGAACATGCCAATGGACCAGAAGTCGGCGGGACAGACCGCTACAGCCATCGGCACAGTCAAGAAAGTAAACACCGAGAGCGGCACCGTGACCATTGCACACGGCCCGGTCGAAGCGCTGGGTTGGCCTTCTATGACGATGGGCTTCAAAGCGAAGCCTGATCAGCTCCAAACGCTGAAAGAAGGGGACCAGGTCGAATTCGAGTTCTCCTCGAAAGGTATGGATTCCACCATTACGCGCATCGAAAAGCAGTGAAGAGCAGAAAGCGACCGCCGCAGGCGCGGCGGTCGTACCAACACGAGAATGAAGCGATTACCGCTTTGTAACCTTGGCAACAGCTTCTTGTAAGTAGCAAGCCTTTAATCTAAAGGCATCAACTAACCAAGAGGTGCAAACCATGAACCGCATAACCAAAGTAATCGTTCCTTTTATTCTGACCGTTGCTTCCTCGCTTGCAATGGCCGAAGGCGGAAGCGAACGTACGCTGAATCGCTTAAATGACTCGGCAGGAGCAAAGCCCACCCTTAAGGAGCTTGTCAAAGAGGGTCAAGTGCTGAGCATCGCACCTGCAGGGGCGACCGGCACGACTCGAATGATTCAAAACTATAGAACTAGTGCCCAAGTCCAGACGTATGAGATGAAGGTCAAGACCCCCGACGGGAAGATCCATACGGTAGAGTTCCTGAGCACCCCAGTTGGCGTGAACAATGGCTAATCTGCCAAGCTTAATATCCGAGGGATAGTTAGATGAGCAGCATAATATCCAAGATTAAAAGCGTACTGCAGCGCAATCCGGTCGTAACGGGGTTAACCGCAGCTGTGGTTGGCTACATGCTACTGAACCAAAGCACTGCGGCGTTGGCAACAACGCTGCCAAGCCTGCTCTTTCTCTTGCCCTGCTTGTTGATGATGGTCGTATGCATGAAGCATATGTCTAGCGGTAAGTGCGACAAGCCCAAGGAGCCCAACGTTGGCGAAAACACCTTGTTAAGCAAAAGCGAATAACCCACTGAACTTGGAGATTTAACATGCGAAAGGCCATCACCGTTACAGCAATCGCAATCACCTTGGCGAGCGGACTGAGTTTCGCAGCGGCAGATAAAGCGGACCAAAGCCATTCAGAAACCGGCATGATGAGCGGCGACAAGCATATGGAAATGATGGGTGACATGCGTGGAATGATGAAAGAGTGTCGTGAGATGATGGGGGCCGCCAAAGCCGACCACTCGCAAAATGGCGAAAATCCAGACGCAGCATAGGATATGAGGGTGTGAGTAACAATGATCGAAGCAGGTGGGGGGTGCCCCACCTGCTTTTTTGTGCTTGATGGCCTAACCAGGACCGTACTGATGGGAAAAGTGTCACTGACGAGCAGAATGGCGATAGCTTTCATGCTCGTGGTTACGGTTGTGCTGCTGGCGGCCGCAATCAGCTTTAATTATTTTTGTCAGCTCCATTTCGAACGCAAAGATGCACAAGTGCTTAATGAAAAGGCCGCTGCAGTAGAGCGTACGCTACTCAACAGCTCAGCATTCGGGCCTGAGACCGCTTCAAGGATCGATGCCGTTATTGAGCACTCCTTTGGCTTCGCGACTGCGGTTGTAGTAGACGGTAAGACGGTTTACTCCCATCACAATCTGTCTGAGAGCTTGCTACCTCTTGTCACAGACATCCAAGAGGAACGCTGGACGGTAAGTTTCGGTGGCCACCAGTACAGCGGAATTACCAGAAAAGTAAATCGGTGGGTAGAAGGGCAGGACACTGTTATCTATTTGGCTTTGGATGTAACGCACCGAATCCACTTCTTCGATATGATTCAGCAGTGGTTTGCTTATACGCTTGTCGTTAGTGCACTTCTGAGTGGCGCGTTAGGTGTTGTTCTGATCAGGAAAGGCTTAAAACCAATAGACGAACTGTCCAAGACTTCTTCTACGGTAACCGCCCACTGCTTAGATACCAGAATTCCAACCGAGTCGGTGCCAGGCGAGCTGCATGAACTCGTAGACAACTTCAACGAAATGCTTTCGCGCTTGGACGACTCTTTTCTCAGATTGTCAGGTTTCTCAGCGGATATCGCGCATGAGCTAAGAACGCCGCTGAACAGCATGCTTACCCAAATGGAGGTCGCGCTCTTGCGCGACCGCGAGAATACCGACTACAAAGACATTTTGTATTCCGCCCTCGAAGAACTTAGGCGCATGTCAAAGATGGTCGATGACATGCTATTCCTCGCCAAGGCGGACAACGGGAAGATTACGCCCAATGCCGAAGATGCCAGCATGGCTGAGATTACCGCGAGCGTTATCGAATATTACGAGCTTGCAGCCGAGGACAAAAAGGTAGAAATCGCGCTTTCAGGCGATGGATCGGTACATGGCGATAAATCGATGCTGAGACGGGCCGTCTCAAACATAGTCTCTAACGCAGTTCGATATGCAGAGGAAGGCAGCACCATCAGCGTTGAAATAAGCGAGAGCGGTGGCTCGGTTTGCACAGCCATATCCAACCGAGGCACAACGATTCCAGCCGAGCTTCAGGCCCGAGTGTTTGATCGATTCTATAGGGTCGACACCGCAAGGCGCGAAGGAACCACCATGAATGCGGGCCTCGGCATGGCTATCACTCGTTCGATAGTCGAAGCGCACAAAGGGCGCATCGCTTGCGAATCAGCTGAGGGGCATACGACTTTCACAATGACGCTTCCAAAGCTTATGTCTAGTTAATGGCAGAGTGCCAGCAACGACCCTGACCTACGCTCATAGAAACGCCAGGCTGAACCGAAAGAGGCCGAGACTTTCGAAGCTGTATGTTTGGTTCTGGAGGTTCCCGTGCAAGCGTCCTCATCGAGAAAATGCGGTACGACAGCCGCAGCGCTCAACGAAGCGTGCTTCTGCGTAAGCCTAGATCAAGCTGCGCTCGTAAACTCATTGACCGAACAGCTTGGGAATTCAGAGCTGTCGGAGCTATTGAAGTCACGTTGCCCTCATGTGTTTGCAGCACGACCGGTCTTTGTTTCATCCTTGCGGCTGCGCCAGGTTAATGAGGTTATTCAGGCCATCGAGCAGACCGTGAGCTCGCCCGGTTGGCGTGAGCATGCTCTGGATTCTGCACCTCCTATTGCCCGACACGATCCTCGGGGCGCGCGCGGCGTCTTCTTTGGCTACGACTTCCATCTGGATGATGACAAGCTTGGGCTCATCGAAATAAACACAAATGCGGGCGGAGCGATGCTAAACGTATTGCTCGCCCGCGCGCAGCGTAGTTGTTGCAGCGGCGTAGTCGGGCTTTCGCCAGGTCAGGAAGGACCCGGCGGCTTCGAGCGTTCGATTCTGGATATGTTCGCCCAGGAATGGTCTACGAGCGGCGAGCCACGTCCGCTCACGCGCGTGTTGATCTTGGATGAAAGCCCACAAGCCCAATACCTGTATCCGGAGTTCCTTCTTTTTCAGCGGTTATTCGAGTCAGCAGGAATCGACTGCCTAATCGCGGACCCAGCCGATCTGGCCTTTCACAACGAGTGCCTCTTGGTCGACGGGAAGCCTGTGGATCTCGTCTACAACCGACTCACCGATTTCTATCTGGAAGGCGACAATTGCAGCGCGCTGCGCAGCGCTTATTTGGCTGATGTCGTGACGGTAACGCCACATCCTCAGGCCTATGCCCTTTATGCCGACAAACGCCGGTTGGTTGACCTAACCAACGCACGTTTTTTGGAAGAGATTGGCGTCGATCAGCAAGTCCGAGCCGTATTGGCCCAGTACGTCCCGCTTACGGTTCCTGTCGAGCATCGCAATGCGGAGCACCTCTGGCAAAACCGCCGTAGCCTCTTTTTCAAGCCTGTCAGCGGGTTTGGTAGTCGCGGTGCGTACCGAGGAGACAAGCTCACCAAGCGGGTTTGGGAAGAAATCATTGGCGGAAACTACTTGGCCCAGTCCCTTATAGCTCCTGGCGAGCGTAGAACCGTCGCCGACCCTCAGGTACGACCAATGAAGTTTGACCTGCGCGCGTACGCTTATGCTGGCGAGGTGCAGTGGAACGCTGCCAGGGTCTACCAAGGCCAAACGACCAACTTTCGAACGGAGGGGGGCGGCTTTGCTCCTGTGTTTACCTTAGGCGAGGAAGAGGAGCTGGCCGGTTCCACGAAGCAACTATCGCACGCCTCGTTCACTTTCTTGCTCGACGAAACCGGAGCCATAGAAAAGCTGCCGCACCCGCTCTATCTCGCGTTGGTTCGAGCCGAAATGGCTACTTCTAAGCTTGCCGGTAAACGTTTCCGATTGGCCGACTGGTATGTGGCAATAGAAGATGGCCGTCCTTCCAAAGTCATCCGAGAATGGTACGGCTGGGTAGCGTTCGACGAAGCTGGTGGTTACCACCCTGAAGCTGATTCGCCGAACTGCAAGTCAGACAGTGCAGGCAATATAGACTCATCCGCACTACCGACACCGGAAGAGCACGATCGAATCGAGAGATTGTTGTTTCAAGCGAATAATGGCCTGTCTTGCAAGCCCCTGAGATAGGCCTAGGGCGCTCGTCTCAGCGAGCAGGCCCATCAGAATTGTACCGTCCAATGATTCATGCCGCTCAGGCCGGTCAGACTCGACTCCATGCCCATGTTTCGTCTGCTTTCTTATAATTAATTTAACGCCCTATTGGTTCATTCTTCGATAGCGTCAGCGCGTCAAGTCCACTTATCAAACCCGCGCTACCTAATGGGCGCTTAAGCTGGGTGATGATTACATTTCTGTAAGCTTCCAAAAAAATCGAAACCTCACAACTCTCGACTTGTCCTTTTTAAGTGACACCGCAGGCTGGTTTCTCTTCCTCAAACAAACCAATGGGCGAGGTACACAGTGAGGTCGAACAAGAAATGTATAGCTACTGGTGTAGCCGCTGGGATCGCTGGAACCCTGTTGCTGGGTGCTATTGTCGGGATTACCGTTGTTTACACGGGGGCCTATAACGTCGCAGCGACGGAAGACCATCAACCATTAGTGCGCTGGGCTTTGGACACGACTATGAAATCGTCGGTTGCGGATGGTGCATCTTCCATTAAACCGCCCGCGCAATTCAGTGCAAAAACGGTTTCTGAAGGTGGCAGTGCTTATCAAGCCATGTGCCAGCATTGCCATGGGGCACCCGGTGTTGAGAAAAGCGAGTGGGCTCGGGGAATGCTGCCGCAGCCCCCACACCTTCCCGACGTAGTTCCTGAATGGAAAGCCAATGAGGTGTTCTGGCTGGTGAAGCACGGCGTTCGAATGAGCGCAATGCCCGCGTTCGGCCCGACCCACAACGACGACGAAATCTGGGCGATAACAGCATTCGTGATGCAGCTTCCAGGCATGACTGCGCAAAAATACGCTGAGTTTGGAAAAAACGATTCGGCCGTAGCCCCCCATTAAAGAGGAACTAGTTCATGCAAATGTCTTACTGGCGCTTTGCAGCGATGATAGCAACTTCGACCCTCATCATGTATGGCGTTATGTATTTAAATACATACGCATTTGAACATGTTCTATGGAGCGAGACCCGCGTTTGGATGGCGTTAGTGATGGGCGCGGTGATGGCCGTAGTTATGCTCGCATTCATGCTTAATATGTATAAACGAAAATCGGTTAATATTGCCATATTCGCAGGCAGTGCAGCGGCCTTTGCTATTGCGCTGTGGCTTGTTCGTAGCCAGGCAACGGTAGGCGACACGGAATACATGAAGGCGATGGTTCCCCACCATTCCATAGCTATCATGACAAGCGAGCGCGCTCAGATTTCAGACCCTCGGGTCCGCAAACTGGCTGACGAAATCATTGAGGCTCAGCGCCGAGAAATAGCTGAGATGAAGTTTCTCATCCATGATCTAGAGAGGGCTAACTGATGCAACTGTATCGAGCACCCGCTATAGCCCGGGCCATTCTTCCCAAGACCATCATGACGACCTTCGCTCTGGCACTCACTGCTTGTGGTGACCCGGCTCCTGGTGAAGGCCTGGATAAGCCAACAATGCGGCCCCCCCTACCTGAAGTGGTAAGCGCCCGTGACGCTATAGGAAGTCCCGACATTCCGTCTATTGACCCGCAAACCCTTGATCAAGCGGAAGTAGACAAGGTACTCGGCTCAGGCCCTTACTGCACTTTCGTTTATACCGCGGAAAGCCCACCCGTAGTCGCGATCAAGCATGATGGGGAAAGCGGGGGCGCCAAGGGGGTTATAAAAATTCATGGCAAGTTGGTACAGCTGTCCAGCGAACCAACTCAAGGCTATTCTGCGCTCTTTGGCGGGGCCTCCCTCGCCGCCGAAAGCATCAACGTCAATGTAGCGTTGGGGAAAGACGGGGCCGTGCAAAAGCCTACAGGCGAAAAATCTATCGCAGATCTGAATTTTGAGCTTGATCAGGGCCTGATGATTGGCTATCGCGGATGGTACGCCTGCGAGAAACCGCCGCGGAGTTAAGTACTAACGCGTCACGCAGGTCGACGGGCTCCACATGGAGGCGCAGCCGGCTCTCCACGCCCGTTTCATCCCCATAGACCCGAAGCAAAGACCACCCATCGCGGCATAGCAAGGCTGAAAAAAACGCGGCGTTGCGCTACCGGCGGTTGTAGGACATAGCTGGCTCGATCCTCCTCAAGGGGAATGCCTTGCGCTTTGAGGGTGAGCAAGTCTATCTGCTAAACGAAATGCTGCTGGACACAGATCGATTCGATCTTGGCTATTGCGAGTTTCGTATGCGCTTTTTTGATAAGCCTTGTACGTCTGATATCAAGCGCGCGAAGTTTCTTATTGTTCTCCCCAAGCGGCTCTGGCACACCAATCTCGGTTGTGCCAGAGCAGGAGTAGATAGGCGTTACGCAGCCATGCGCTCGCATTCTTCAGCGCACTTCATACACGCTTTGGCACACTCTTGGCAGTGATCCACTTGATGTTTTGCGCATTCCTCTCCGCATGCACGGCAGATCTTGGCGCAAAGAGCACAAAATTCTTTAGCGTACTCACTTTCGCGACTCATCAGTGTGGCGGCCAACCTACAAATGTCCGCGCAATCGCGGTCAAGCTCGATGCAGCGAGCCATCATTTTTACGTCATCCTCACGCAGGCAAGCAGAGGCGCACGTTTCGCATACTAGGGCACAGTTCGAACAAGCTTGGATACAGGAAGCGAACATTGAGTTTGTCATTGTGTTCTCCAGGTTTCGAAAGTTGTATGTCGCCGGTGCCTACTAGCCGAATACACCCATAAGCGTATTAAGCAGGCACAAAAAATACGACAGGCTCCTATCTAACCCGTTTCGACCAACTTCATTACAATGCTGTAAGGTTCGTCCAACCGCACCGGGGATCTATGCGGGCGCGGTTGGGGGGCGACAAGCCAATAGATTGCCTGGCCGGCTTCGCTAGCCTGTTCTAGATGATGAGTGGGGTATGGCAAGCTCCCTGTCGCCACGACTGGGAGCCCTTACTGGGGAACCGCCGGAGCGAAAGCCGCTTAACTACGTGAGTTACTAGCCCTGCGGCCTAGCGTCTTGGGAATCAATCGCAGAGCCCTCCGGTACCGTTGCGTCGACTAGGATGGCCTAGGGCCGCCCCCTCTGCTTGTGCTGAGGCGCCTTTCTAAGAGCCTGGTCAGAACCGCGTAGGCACACATACCGGATGTTAGTGCTCGTGTTGCTTCCCGTCTGCGTGCACATGGTTTTTTGAAGGGGATTTGCCTTCCGCATCGGCACTGTCACTGCCATTGCTGTGCTCAACCGCCTGGGGCTCCTCGGACGCATGATGGTCATCGCTTTCGTTATTACCATGATGACCGGAGCCTGATTGGCCGGATGCTCCACCTGTGCTGCTGGAGCCATGGTGATCCGAGCCGCCACTGTCGCCCTGATGGTGGTCGCCCGAGGCCATCTCGCCGTGTTGCTCACTATGCCCAGCTGGGGTCTCCCCACCACCATGCTGGTGACCACCGCTAGACGCAACGAGTGCTCGATACGCTCCTTCATCTAACTCAGGAAGCTTCTGCAGAAAAGCCACCATTCCCCAGATGTACGGGTCAGCCATGCTTTTACCCCACGCGGGCATCCCAGTGGCCTTGATGCCATGCTTGATGACCCAAAATGTTTTTGCTGGGTCACCGTATAGCCCCGCTTCAGCCAGGCTGGGTGGAGCGGGATAAAGGCCATTGCTTAGCTCGGTCTCAGCCATGCCTGGCGCCAAATGACAACCCACACACATCGAGTCGTAGTTCCCCGCCCCGGCGCGGATTTGGTCTTCATCGTCGAGAGATGGCACGACTATGTCTTCGGAACGAACCTCAATCGAGCGATTGCGAGCAGTTTCCAGAAATGCGTGCACGACTCCCGTATGAGGATCATCCGCGGCAACGCTAATCAGTCCTGAGAAAACAACTCCGGCCACTACCAACAGGCCCAGAGCACAGAAGGCAGCGAAGCTAATAATTATTCTTTTCATCGAAGGTCCTTAAAACCAAAGCCTGATGCCAGCAACGAACCGCGCCTCATCTAGGTCTTCGCCCTCATCTCTCGCCATATCAGCGGTATTACCGTATGCCCGGCTCCACGTGACGCCGATGTACGGTGCGAACTCACGAACGATTTCGTATCGGAGGCGGAGCCCCACCTCTGTATTTGCTAGACCAGCGCCCACTCCGCGTGCAGGATCGTCCTTGCCATAGAAATTGAGCTCGGCAGTCGGTTGGAGGATGAGCCGGTTAGTTAGGAGAATGTCGTACTCGCCTTCAAAACGTGCTGCTGTCTGCCCACCTTCACCGACGAAGGCGGTGGCTTCCGCCTCAAACCCATACAGCGCCATCCCCTGGACGCCTAAAGCCGCCCACGTCTGCGGCGACTCGGGCTTAAAGTCCTGGCGAACACCTGCTACTACATCCCACCAGGGACTGATTGCACGCCCGTAAAGCGCCTGAATTTCCGCGTCTTCAGTAACGCCATTCGTTCGCTCACCTTCCGAGCGAAACCAGAACCGATTGATATCGCCACCAATCCAGGCAGTAGCTTCCCAACTGAGGGTGCTACCTTCATTTGCGTCCTGGTACTCAAGTTGATCTAGCAGAAGGAACCAGGCCAGATACTTGTCATGGACCGTATGACCTTGAAGACCAGGGAAAGCCGCTTCTCTATCCGCATCGGTCAATACTGGAATGAACGAGGGATGAACCATGCCGGGCATTTCGAGCGTATCGTCATGCTTCATTTGGCCATGGTTCATCTTGCTATGGTCCATCGCACCATGACCCATTGCAGAATGGTCCATTTGCCCACCGGAGCCATGATTCATTGCCGCGGGCTTGGCAGAAGATGCAGGGGCTTGAGCTGCCGGAATAGGAGGGGTTTGATGCATCGAGTGATCCATCATCTCGGCGGCGTTGGCTATCCGTCCAGCCGCTGCGCTCAACGAAACTCCGAGCGCAATAAGAGCAAAGCGAGAAGATCTAGTGGTCATGGTGCGAATCCACCTCAGTACCAGTAGCCTTCGGGTCATGATCCATCTTGCCATGGTCCATTTCACCATGGTCCATCGAGCCATGACCCATGTCGCCGTGGTCCATTTCTGAGTTAGAGGAGCCTTGTGTCTGAGATGCCGGCTTGTTGCCTGAATTTTGCGACGAAGCCGATGGTTGCTTGTGCTGATCATGCGTTTGCTCTGCAAACGCAGCTGACATATTCATTATGCCCAGCAAACTGAATATAAACGCGCTGCCGATAAGAGTCTTACGCTTCATAAAATTTCCCATATAAAGTTCCTCTTACTCATCCACTCGGACTTCACGAAACATGCCCATTTCCATGTGAAGCAGTAGGTGACAGTGATAAGCCCAACGCCCGAGTGCATCAGCTGTCACGCGGTAGCTGCGCTTTGAACCTGGAGGCATGTCGATCGTGTGCTTGCGAACCATGAAGTTTCCGTTCTCATCTTCAAGATCGCTCCACATACCATGCAGATGAATCGGATGGGTCATCATGGTGTCGTTAACCAACGTGATGCGTACTCGCTCGCCATATTTGAGCCGCAGGGGCTCCGAATCAGAGAACTCTATGCCGTCAAATGACCAGGAGAACTTCTCCATGTGGCCGGTGAGATGGAGTTCGATCGTCCGACTTGGCTCGCGGCCGTCCGGATCCGGGAAAGTGCTGCTCAAGTCGCCATAGGTCAGGACTCGGCGGCCGTTGTCTCGTAAGCCAATACCGGGATCGTTTAGCCTATGAGTCGGGCTCATGGTCTGCATATCCACCAGTGGGTTATTGGACTCTGAGGGCGGGTGCGATTGCATACCTCCGCTCATACCCGCCATCCCAGAGTGGTCCATCCCTGACATCCCAGCCATTTTGCTGTGATCCATTCCGGACATTGCGCCCATGCCGCCCATTCCCTGCATGTCACCGTGGTTCATACCGGACATGTTGCTATGGTCCATCGCACCCATGTCGCCCTGCATGCCGCCGCCATGGTCCATGCCCGCCATACCGCCCATACTGCCGTGATCCATCCCCATATCGTCCATGGTGATTAGCGGTCGAGGATCGGTTTCTGGAACAGGAGCGCTCAGCCCTTCGGCAACCGCTAGCGTGCCACGGGCGTACCCTGTGCGGTCCATCGATTGGGCGAAGATCGTGTAAGCCTGCTCGGTTGCAGGCTCGACAATCACATCGTAGGTCTCTGCCACGGCAATGCGGAATTCGTCGACGCTAACGGGGTTGACGTATTGGCCGTCGGCTGCGACTACAGTCATCTTCAGCCCTGGAATGCGGACATCGAAATAGCTCATGGCCGAGCCGTTGATGAACCGCAGACGAAGCTTCTCGCCGGGCTTAAAGATACCGGTCCAGTTCCCGTCGGGTGCTTGGCCGTTCATTAAGTAGGTATAGGTGTAGCCACTTACGTCGGCGAGGTCGGTGGGGCTCATCTTCATCTGAGCCCACATCTTCCGATTTGCAATCGTTGCGGCCCACCCGTCTTCGCTCACATCGTTAATGAAGTCTCCGACAGTGCGCTTATGGAAGTTGTAATAATCGGACTGCTTCTTGAGCTTAGAAAGGATTCGAGCAGGATCCTCATCGGACCAATCAGTCAACATCACCACATAGTCGCGGTCATAGCTGAACGGTTCGGGATCCTTCGCATCGATGACCAACGGACCATAGACACCAAGCTGCTCTTGTAGGCCTGAATGACTGTGGTACCAATAGGTACCGTTCTGTTTAACCTGAAACTTGTAGACATACATGCCATCGGGAGCGATGCCGTGGAAGCTCAGTCCAGGCACGCCATCCATGTTGGCCGGCAGGATCATGCCGTGCCAGTGAATGGATGTATCTTCGCTCAGCTTATTCCTGACCCGCAGCGTGACCGTATCCCCTTCACGCCAACGAAGAAGCGGTCCTGGAATAGTGCCGTTGATGGTCATTGCCGTCCGAGCCGCGCCGGTGATGTTGACCGGCGTCTCCCCAATCAGTAGATCGAACTCCGTGCCGGTTAGTACGCTGGGCTGGCCGGGGCTACTCACTGCCCAGACCGGAGCTCTCCACAAACCAAGACCGCCAAGGAGGCCTGCGGCAGTCAAGCCTTTAACAAAGGTTCGCCTAGAGGTTTTACGTTGCATGTGTACGTTCCAATCAAGCTAAGGAGCCAAGCCGAAACCAGCCCTGAGGGTTGATGTTGCCAGCGTTAATTGATCTTAAAAGCTCGGGCACGGTGTCTTATCAAGCGACTCGCCTTTATTCGTAAATATGGCATGCCTGAGAAAGATGCGTGATTACATTTTTGTAAGCTTAAAACGCATCAAAAGCGATCAAGAAATCACCTGACCACGTCGATTTCTGTATGGAGGCTGCGCAATAGCTTTACCTTGGGACGGAACTTTTGATTTATTTGAAGGATGTGGCTGCAATGATGCTCATTGAAAGTCGAACATCAGAAATCTAATAGCGGCTGCCTTCCAATCACTATATTTCGACCACGCTTCTATTGTTTCCAATTTATGTCGCATAGTTGGCGATGCCGCTTAAAAATGTGAGCGGCTAATACGACTTCGCTAGTTATTCCAACTGAGGCTGCAAGTGGCAACACCATGGCAGCTACAACGTTCGTAGAAGCTGCCATAGTTACCAGAGCCGCATGGTTAAATTTGCATAAGGCTTCGCATTAGCAGTTAGCGTGAGCGTGCTTCGTTGAAGCTGCCTTTGAGACTACCTCCTGAGATTGGTCCTTCTTGTCAGCCTGATAACTAGCGATCGCTAGCTGGCGAGCCTGCTCCAGACGAGCAAAGGTACGATCACCACCACCCTCTGCCATCGCATAGGTAGAGCTTGCCGCGATGGCGAGCAGTACGGAAAGAAATCTGAAAAGTTTCATCGCTTGTTACCTCGTTGAAAGACATGAACTACCCAGCACCGCTCTAAGCAGAGTCTTGGGCTAGGGCTTGTGTCTAAGCTAACCGAGCGTTCCTGTCAGATCCCTGATCTAGACATTACGGTTTCGTCAGTAATGCAGGCAAGCAGTTAGCGAAAGCGAAAGCGTGTATGCGCTTTTCGTTCTGACAATAGGCCTTGTTTCCTGCCGGCAAAAAAAAGGCGCCATCTAGGCGCCGATAGGCCAAAGGAGCATGGAAAAGGCCAAAAAGCAGAGTGTGGGAGCAACTGCTGATGTAGACGTTAGCGCTACAAGCTGTCAGACAGATGATGCGGGCATTACGTTTCTGTAAGGTACTGGCTGCAAGATCTGAGAGTCGGCACACTGTGATCTCAATGCAGGCGGAGTACTTTCAATGAAGCTTCTTGTTGCTGAAGATGAGCCGAAAACGGGCACCTACCTACAGCAGGGGCTCACTGAGGCGGGCTTCACTGTCGATCGGGTTCTGAATGGGACCGATGCTGCTCAGCATGCGCTTAATGCGGCATACGACCTGCTCATCTTAGATGTGATGATGCCTGGTTTGGATGGGTGGCAGGTTTTACAGAAAGTCCGCGCGGCCGGTAATGAGGTCCCCGTGCTTTTCCTCACCGCCAGAGATGGGGTACAGGATCGCGTAAAGGGGTTGGAGCTGGGCGCTGATGATTATCTTATCAAGCCGTTTGCATTCTCCGAATTGCTCGCCAGGATCCGTACGTTGCTTCGCCGCGGCAACCATGCTCCCAACCAAACGATACTCAAGCTCCTCGACCTTGAGATGGATCTGCTGAGACGTCGGGTTACGCGCTCGGGGAAACGCATAGACCTAACCGCCAAGGAATTCGCACTTCTTGAGCTATTGCTTAGGCGTCGCGGGGAAGTCCTGTCCAAATCGCTCATTGCCTCCCAGGTATGGGACATGAACTTCGATAGCGACACCAATGTGATCGAGGTGGCGGTACGGCGGCTGAGAGCGAAAATTGATGATGAATTCGAGCCGAAGCTCATACAAACAGCTCGTGGGATGGGCTATTTGATCGACGCGCCAGACGCCTAGAGTGTAATAGCAGCTATCTTCTCTCGATGGGCCAACTACTCTACCTGGTCTGTCCCGGGCCGAGCCTAGCCTTCTGAGTTATACTTATTCAGTGGCGGCAGGAAGAAGATGGGTCGCTGCGGGGGCGCTATCAAAATGTCAGTAGATTTGATGCTTGTGCCCTTGCGGCGCTTAGTTTTGCCATCTTTGCCGATCGCCAGCAGATCACCGGTCGCGACAGCCATACCGAGCGCCTGCTTTACACGAAGCTCGTCAGCCATGGTGTAATTGGTCAATCCACTCATCAGGCCCAGAAAAGGTTGCCGTTCAACCTCGTAGACCTGCTTAGGCAAGAGCTCTGAAAGCTCGCCACGGATGCGGTCATCCGTGGCATCGTCGAAGTGGTGCTCATCCAGCAGCAAATCGTGCTGACCTGTCACGGCGATATCCCGATTGGCGTCGTAACCAAAAAAGCTGGAAGGCGACAGCATATGGGAAAAGTTGTTGCCGTATTTCCAGTGGATCTTCTTCATCACATCATTAGCGCGGTAGTTGTTCGCCAGATGGATAAACCAATAGGCCATCGGGTTGCTGCCGGCCGGACGAATGAAGAAGACGGTCATGTACTGGGCACCGCTTTCCTGCTTGATCCCCTCGGACAGATGGCGTTGGATCAGGTATTGCCAGTTTCGCGGCTGATGGGCCTTCAGCTGTTTAAGCATGTCCCATGGCACATGCTGATCCAAGCCGATATTTGCAATGGCTTTCCGGTTCGCTTGGCGGTCGGCTAGATACGTAACTGTTTCCGCCGATGATTTTTTGACCCGGGTGCCGACGCTATGCAGACCCAACCCAGCAGTCTTAAAAGTTGAAATGCAACAGCGAGTTCAGCGTTCGAAACTGGGGCAATGAAATACCGGCATGTGGGTCAAAAATGCATCGGCAGCAACAGATACAGTATTTTTGAAGCCGTCATCATGAGTTTGACACCGCTCGGCCCGCTGCGCGCGTCCATCCAGCGGCTGCCCCTGTTCCTGAGTCCGATCGCCTCTGGCTTCCCCTCGCCGGCCGAGGATCACATCGAGGTCACCCTGTCTCTGGACGACCCGTGCGTCGCTACACCGCCAGTGACTGCCGAGCGGGTGATGGGCGTGATGGATGCGATCAATGCGCGATGGGGACGGGGAACCATGCGATCTGCAGGGGTGCCGGTGAAACCGGACTGAGGGCATGCGGCGGGAGATGATGAGCCCGAGCAATACGACGCGGATTGATCAGTTATGGACGGTAACGTAAGCGCTTGAGGCAGCCTACCCTGGAAGAAACAGGTATAAGCCAAGAGCTGCCCGAGTGCGAATTGATTCGCTCTAGTTGATTCAGGCGTTCATTGCCCCAGAGCAGTCAGCGAGATTGGCCTGACTGGCGACTGTTTCAGTTCTATGATGAAACCTGCCTGATATCCAACACGACCCAGACTTCATACCCTTTCTCTCGAGCCGCTTTCTCGGCCTCGAGTTGGGCAGCGAGTGTACTGATGGAGCGGGAGCTGTGCTCGAAGCGGAATGGCGAGCCACCGTTCTTGCGCACGCTCAATTCAACGAGTGTGAAGGTGGAGTGCTGTTTGGGTATTGGCTGCTTCGATTTCGAAGGAGCGGGGTCTAGGCCAAGTGCGCGCCGCATCTCGGCTTCAATGAGTTTTGCGTCAGTCAAGCGAGATCCCTAGAGCGATTGCGGGTGACGCCATTGTAGCGAGGAGTGGTGCTGACATGGCCTGAGTTCGATGCTGGCGAGCCAACAACCTCATCTCTGCGATATGGCTACGAATCACCAAAGTAGTCATCACAGGCGACTAGTCCGAATGGGCGTTCCTCGCAGGGCTGCTCATCGCTGAACAGATTCTGCGTGCGGCGCTCCTGCTTCAAAAACGCTAGCGCCGCGAAAAAGCAACTTTCGCATAGATTGACTCGATAGCGCTCGCCATCATGCCCTGCGCCATAGCCCCAGAGCGCCTGGAGCGTCCCGAACTGCTCGCCGTATCCCGGCACCCTCGTACTGGTAGCGCATACATCGCAAATGGTGTCTTTATGGGGCTCTGTCATCGGGCAGTTCTCGTGTTCGTATTAAAGAGGGCGGCGGGGGGGCACTGCACAACGGAGTGCCTTTTGCCAATTTGCAAGCGCCGCTGCGTCAGCTCAAGCATGGTCTGGTGCACCATGCCAGCGGTGGATGTGGCAGGTCTTCGACAACTGAACTGGGCTATCGAAGGGAGGATTCAAAAGCAACTGCGCTGATAAACTTATCGACAGTTGCAGATGCAGAAATCAGCAATCCGACTGGGTCAATTTCCCATCAGCGCCAACACTTCAAGCTGTCCATCGACGACCTGTGCCATGATTGGAAATGCGACGAGTGTCTGGAGATGCGGTTGGCTTTGGTTTGTCAAGGTTGTCCCCTGCACGTTTCTTGCGTTGCCGGCGGCGACCACTCCATTCCCTCTTCGAGGATCGGATGGCTTTCGCTCACGACGATCAACGGTTTGTTCCGATTCTCCAGCGCGAACATGGCGATGGAGCCTCCGGCGTCCGCCACCGGCACCGCCCCCTGTGGCTCAAGCCTGCCAACCCAGACATATTGCCGGGTCTCCAAACATGCACGGTAATACGAAATACCCATGTTTCCTCCGAATTCGAATCAAGTCTTTTGCTGCGCCAATCCGGAACGGGAGGCGGTACTGCCGCAATCATCAAAGGCAGCATGACACGCTCACACGACAACTATCCTGACGCGGCGGGGTTCCTCTTTCACTGATCAGCACTTGCTTTGTTGCTGACCACCGTTTGCATTCGACCTATCCCCTCTTGGTTAAGCTCACCAGCCCTACAAAGGGCGTCAATCCCCTTGTAAGTCTCGAACAGGGACATGAGGTCGCCCTGCGCCATGATTTCCAACGGTTTACGGCCATTAAAGAAATCGTTGTGGTTTTCCTTGCCCGCAAAACCGTAGACGTTCTCAGGGTTATCAAAGACCAGTCGCAAGCTGGCGTGGCAGTTCAATACGATGCTGGCCCGCTCCAGTTGATCGAAGTCGAGTTCCACGCCCTTGCCCTGCTGAGCATGGGAAATGCTGCTGCGCGAGACACGAAGAATACTGCACACCTGCTCAGTAGTAGACTTCCATTTCTCTAGGATTCTCAGTGCCGTTCGGAGAATCACGCTGCCCTGATCCTTTGAGAATGCAAGGGTTTTGGATGCTGCATGCATGGTGGTAGCTCCTGTATCTACGCAACATGGCGGTCGAGTCAGGTCATGCGCAACGGGGGGAAGTATTTCGCTAAACCGTGACCGCCTGTTTCGAAGTAGGCTGGAAATTGGTCACGTTGTTAGCGAAATGAGTGGTCATGCGTTAGCGAAAAGGCCGGTCACGATGGGCCGAAATACGCACCTAGCCTCGCAGATGCAATGCCGCAGAGAAGATCACGTGGGTACTCATCCGAGTATCGAGAGGCTGACTCGCTGAGGTTGAGTACGTGCGATCGCCTTCCACTCTGTACTGATGCCCAAGCACATTACCTTGAGCGTCTCGAATGGAGCTAATCTCCAGCAATGGCTCCATCATCCAACGACCAGCCTTGTTCATGTGCCCTGGATTCACAAGATACGCCTGCTCCAGCCAGGCGTGCTCAGTCTGCGCAGCTATGACCTGTTCCAGCAATGGAACCGACGGGACCATTAGCATGCTTCGAAAGGCCTCGTTTCCATCGTCCTCAACGATCTGCAAATAGAACCAGAGCCAGGTCACCTCTAGCTCGACATATGACCAGAACTGGACGCCATCTGGCGCTGTTGAGAGCCCGGGGAGCAGCTCCGCATTTCGGCTGGTCTTGAACACGCGGCAATCACCTAATGAGAATTGTGTTTGATTGGTGCACAATATATTTTGTAGTCATATATTGTTCAATCGCGCTTCATCTTTCCATTTTGCGGAGCAGCAAAATGGAAGTCCGGGATTCGTTCGGGAAAGCGTTGAGATTCGTGCGGCACCGTAGGGGGCTGGCGCAGGAAGATTTCTCGCTCGTTAGCAGCCGTACCTTCGTCAGCATGCTGGAGCGCGGGGCAACGAGCCCGACTCTCGAAAAGCTCGATAGCCTCTGCACGGTGCTCGACACTCATCCGGTCACCCTCTTGGCCCTGACCTACTTGCTTGGATCCGAAGCTCCTGAAAGTTTTGAGCAGCTCCTGGAGAAGGTTGGTGAGGAGTTGAGAGCTCTAGTCGAACCTGACTGATTACTCAGCGAGGCTGTGTGAGGGACCGGTTCCGTGGCCGCACAGTGAGTGTTGACCTTGCTGTCCCTCTGTGCCCTGTGGCTGGCCTGGAGGTCCCGTTTTTGGCAGGGCTTATAGTTTTTGTGGGCGTCAGAAAATATGTGGATTCTGACTTTTTGGGGCTCATATGTCCGTCGCACAAGCTATTTTAAATCGAGTCAAGCACATGCCAAAGGGGAGGCCCTTTGCCGGCGCGGTGTTCGCGCAGATCGGTTCCCGTGCGTCGATTGATAAAGCGCTTTCTAGGCTGGTGCAATCAGGCACGCTGGAGCGAGTAGCTCGCGGTGTCTACATGCGCCCCAAAATGAGCAAGTACACCGGCAGGGTGGTGCGCCCGAGTCCGCTGGCTGTCATGGAGGTCATCACGAAGGCGAGCGGCGAGACGATCCAGATACACGGCGCGGAGGCTGTTCGGAGGTTGGGCCTCAGCACACAGATGCAGGTGTTGCCGACCTTTTACACCAGCGGATCTACTCGCGAGATCAAGGTTGGCAATGCGGTGGTTCGCCTCCGCCACGTATCCAAGGATCGCTTGCAGCACGCCGGCACGACGGTAGGTGTGGCGCTTACTGCTCTCTACTACATCGGGAAAGAAGGGCTGTCCGCTAATGTGGTTTCCAAGATTGTTAGAGCGCTGAGCGGCGAAGAGCTGATGAAGCTCCGGGCCTGCAAGATGCCGGCATGGATGCGGTCGACATTGAGCCTTGTGTGAGCGTACGTGGATGCGACTTGCGTACTCGATCACTCGGCCTCGATGGTGATGATGTGTGTGGCGATCAGACCTTCCAGCACTTTTCACAAGAAAGGAGCCATTCGCTCTGATATGCGTGATCATCTCTGTCAGTCCTCCTTGTGTACTGTAAAATTCGTATGAGCTTTCTCCCTATCGACGTTGCTCTGCCTGCCCTTCGCTCAGCATTGGCAGAGCGAAATGAAGCTGTCCTTGAAGCTCCTCCAGGAGCGGGTAAGACAACCCGAGTTCCCCTCGCTCTATTGAATGAGGCATGGCTTGGAACCCAAACCATCTTGATGCTCGAGCCGAGGCGTCTTGCTGCTCGAGCTGCGGCTGAGCGTCTAGCTAGCGAATTGGGTGAGAGAGTAGGTGAAACCATCGGGTACCGGATTCGCTTGGAAAGCAAAGTCGGTCCGAAAACCCGAGTTGAAGTCGTCACCGAGGGCATCCTGTCCCGTCGTTTACAAGAGGATCCTGCCCTCGACGGTGTTGGGGTTGTCATCTTCGATGAATACCATCTTCGTACGCTCGACGCAGATTTAGCCTTAGCACTTTGCCTTAACGGCCGTGAGCTTCTGAGGGACGAAAGCCAACCTCTTAAGATCCTTCTCATGTCTGCAACGCTTGAGGGGGATCGCCTTTCTAAGCTCCTGAACGACGCTCCAATAGTGACGAGCGACGGTCGTATGTTCCCGGTCACCACGTATTGGGGGAGACCTTATCAACTCGGTGAGTTCGTCGAGCCACGCGTGATTCAGATCTGCCTGCAGGCCCTATCTGAACAAAGCGGGAGCATCCTTGTATTCCTTCCCGGTCAGGCTGAAATACGCCGGGTTAACGAGCAGTTGAAAGATCAACTGAAGGGCCAAGAGAACATTATGCTTTGTCCGCTCCATGGCGAACTTGACCTATCGTCCCAGCGAGCTGCTATCGAACCCGCGCCACAAGGCAAACGCAAAGTGGTGCTTGCCACCAACATAGCCGAAACAAGCTTAACCATCGACGGCGTTCGCGTCGTAGTGGACGCTGGACTGGCCCGCGTGCCGCGCTTTGACCCTGTCAGTGGTATGACTCGCCTGGATACGCAACGTGTTTCTCGAGCGGCAGCTACGCAACGTGCTGGCCGCGCAGGACGCCTCGAACCAGGTGTTTGCTATCGACTCTGGTCGGAATCGCAACATGACCAGCTTGCTGCATACGACGCTGCCGAAATTTTGCAGGCAGACCTATCTGGACTCGCGCTGCAGCTAGCACGATGGGGCGTGCAGCCTGACGATTTGGCTTGGTTAGATTCGCCTCCTGTAGCAGCTTATGCGCAAGCTCGTGACCTGCTCATCCGGCTAGGAGCATTAGATGAGCGTGGTGTTATTACTGCCCATGGCCAAGCTATGGCTGAGTTACCTGCACATCCTCGAATCGCGCATCTGTTGCTCCGTGGCCAGGCATTCGGACTTGGTAACCTCGCCTGTGACATCGCGGCGCTGCTTGGAGAAAAGGATATCCTCCGCGGTACCGGCGCCGACCTTCATGATCGTATTAGTGTATTGGGTAATGAAGCGTCCTCACGCGCTAGTCGAGGGGCTGTTCAACGAACCCGTCAGCTAGCGAGACAGTTCAGGGGATATCTACGCGGCCCGGTATCTGAGCCTGTGGCAGACCCTGATCATCCACGGTGGCAAGGGGGGCTCTTGGCCTTCGCTTATCCCGACCGAGTTGCTCGTCAGCGACGCGATGGTGGAGCTGAGTACCGATTGGCAAATGGTCGTGCCGCTCAGTTTGGCGAGCCTGACGCACTGATGAAAGAACCTTGGCTAGTCATTGCAGATCTTGGGAGCAGACAAGGTCAGAGAGAGGAGCGCATCTACATTGCCGCAGCACTTGATCCCCAGCTATTCGACACTCTGCTTGCCGAGCAGGTAAGCCAGCGTGATGAACTCGAGTGGGATGAACGCGAAGGTGTATTGAAAGCCGAGCGTCAGCAGCGTGTGGGTGAGCTGGTACTGAGTCGAGCGGCCATTCCTGGGCTTGATGAAGAGGCTCGTTTTAAGGCCTTGGTCGGCCTCGTACGTCGCAAGGGCATGGAGCTGCTACCGTGGACACCGGATCTTCGTCAGTGGCAGGCACGAGTGTCTCTTCTTCGTGGTCTGGATCTCGAGCAAAAGGGTGAAAGTGAGTGGCCTGATCTGTCAGATACCGCACTCCTGAGCTCACTTGAAGAGTGGCTGGGACCGTATCTGGATAAAGTCAGCCGACTCAGTCATTTCGCCGACTTGGATCTCCGAAGCATCCTTTTTGGTTTACTGCCTTGGCCGTTACCTGCACGCCTCGATGAACTTGCCCCCAAAGCGCTGCAGGTGCCTTCTGGCTCGCGCATTGCGATTGATTACTCAGAACACCCACCCGTGCTTGCTGTGAGGCTACAGGAGCTGTTTGGCCTGGCTGACACTCCACGTGTAGCAGGAGGCCGTCAGGGGGTGCTACTGCATCTACTGTCTCCAGCCCGCAGACCCGTACAGGTTACTCAAGATCTCGCCAGCTTTTGGGCCAACACTTACATTGAAGTAAAGAAAGATCTAAAGGGTCGATACCCCAAACACTGGTGGCCTGATAACCCTATGGAAGCAGAACCAACCGCTAGGAGTAAGCCTAGAAAGCAATGACTGCCGCCCGAGCGAAGCCAAGAAAAATCTAGAGATCGAGATAAGAAGCGACCAAGTTTACGTGGCGCGTGCCTTGGCAATTTCAAAGTCTTCATTACGAAACTTCTTGAGCTTTGCAAGCTTTGTTGCGTACTCGGCAACAGGCATTC
Source organism: Stutzerimonas stutzeri (assembly GCF_024448715.1). GTDB lineage: Bacteria > Pseudomonadota > Gammaproteobacteria > Pseudomonadales > Pseudomonadaceae > Stutzerimonas > Stutzerimonas stutzeri_AR. The sequence goes on along the minus strand of NZ_JAMOHZ010000002.1, from coordinate 179,385 downwards.
CTGCCTTCAAGTCGTTCAGAAGTTTCTCTTGGCTTTGGTCAAAGACTTCAATCGCCTTGATCATGTAAACCGAGGAAACCGTAGTGTGATAGTTCGATACCTTCTCGAAGGCTAGGTGAATGTAGCGCTCTACAGAGTCAGGACAACCCCCTGGCCCTGTTGGCCGGTGACGACAAGGCCGCGCGCGGCGCTCGTGGCGGCGTGCAGCGCGCCCGCCAGCTGGCGCGGCAGTTCCGCTCCTAGCTGCGCGGCCCGGCCAGCGAGCCGGTGGCCGATCCGGATTACCCGCGCTGGCTCGGCTGCCTGCTGGCCTTCGCCTACCCGGACCGCATCGCCCAGCAACGCCGCGCGGGCGGTGCCGATTACCGCCTGGCCAACGGCAGCGCGGCGACCTTTGGCGAGCCGGATGCGTTGATGAAACAGCCCTGGCTGGTGATCGCCGACCTCGGCAGTCGCCAGGGCCAGCGCGAGGAGCGCATCTACCTCGCCGCCGACCTCGACCCGGCGCTGTTCGAGGGGCCGCTGGCCGAACTGGCGCCGCGTACGCTGGAAGTGCCGTCCGGTTCCCGTATCCGCCTGGACTACAGCGACGAGATGCCGGTACTCGCCGTGCGCCTGCAGGAGCTGTTCGGCCTGGCCGATACCCCGCGCATCGCCAACGGTCGCCAGGCGTCAAGCTGCACCTGCTGTGCAGGTCACCCAGGACCTGGCGAGCTTCTGGCGCAATACCTACGCGGAAGTGAAGAAAGATTTACGAGGTAGGTACCCCAAGCATTACTGGCCTGAGGATCCACTTGTGGCCGAGGCTACTGCAAGAGCTAAGCCGAGAAAGCCATAGGTATTGCCTTAATGTTAATGCTGGTGAATTAAAAAAGTAAGTTACTTTGTTGGGTACTGCAAGCAAAAGATTAGAAATAGAACAACTGGCTCATGCTAGGCTGCGTGCGATTCTAGAAATTTATACCATCCTTCAACGCTCCGATTAGACCTTACGAAAAGCGCAACCGTGCATGACAGAACTGGCGTAGATCCCACGGCCCGCCCCTCATGTGCGAGTGAGTGAAGACTCCCGCTGGCGAGCAATCTCAAAGTCCTTATTCGCCATCTTCTGCAGCACTTTGAGTCGCTGAATGTACTCGGTGACCGGCATACCTTCTTCAAGGAGGGCGAGCAATTCGTTCTCCTCTGAGAAGTACTTGTCCATCGCCATGACCAGGTGAACTGAACTTACTGTTTCCGTGTATCCAGCCAAATCGCGGAAGGCCAAGTTGATGTAGTACTCGGCCGATTGTGATGTGAGATGACCTGTCCAACTGATTACCTCAGCCAGGAATGTCTGGCTATCAAGTAGCGCACGCCGGAAGTCGTCTTCATTGGTGAGTTGGTGGCGTTTGATGAAGCGAATGAAGAGATTGGTGATGAAGGCATGACGGAACATGTGCGCGCAGACTTGGGACTCGATGCCGGCTACTTTGCGCAGATGATTGATCTCGTTTGATATTGCGCCGCTTGTGAGCGGGCGACCCGTTGTCGCAGAGACGAAGAAATACCCATGATCCTTTACGCCTTTGTACACAGTGCGCATGATTTTGCGTCGCTCCACTTCTATGTACTGTTTGAGTTTTTTTAGCGCAGTAGAAAAGACGGGAACGTAGCGCTCGGCTCCCTCGGCCTGTTTGAGCGTGTCCAGGCGTAGTACGGGATGTTCCATTTCCAATGCTCTCAGTACATCATCCACCTTAAGGTTTGCAACTTCGGTGCGCCTTCCACCTGTATCGCTGAAAAGTTCAATCATGCAGGCACGTCTTACCTTCACAAACGCAGGGCTCTTATCCTTCCGGATGGCGGCTTTCAGTTGCTGAATCTGCTCTTTCGTGATCGGGTTTCTGCGGTGTTCTCTGTGCGACTCTCCGAACGAGTGATGCGTCAAGTAAGTCCGATAGATATTTCTCCCATTTCGGGACGCGGCGACATACTTTTCCTCCCTGGCCCGTATTGACCCTTCAGGAGAAACAAAGTTAGGAATGCCATATAACCGGCCAACGAAGCCTAGAAAATCTAGCCAAACTTTTCCCGTGGCAACTACTGAGGTCTCCGATTTCTTTGTTACCGCCGGATTGAAACTCGAGGTCTCCTTTCGAATCTCATCAATGTAATCAGTAAACTTTCCATCTTGCAGGGTGATGGGGTCGAGACTATCTCGATAGCACTTTCGTAGCAGTTGACTCAATTTTGAGGCGTACTCTCCCATTGATCCGCCTTTCTGTCCCTTTCGCGATAGCCCTTGCTTTCCACGTCCCTTGCGACTCAACAGGGATTGCATATACAGGTTGCCAATTAAACAGGGCGAACCGTTTGGCCAGATCATAAACGGCATGTTAGTGGCATCACGGGTACTCAAGCGGTCGACCGAAAAGTGGCTGAATGTCTTGAATTCGCCCAAGAGGCTGTAAAGCTTACGGGTTAATCGACTATTCATGCGCTAGCCTTTGCGGTAGTCCGAGATATTGGCAACGTCCGCTATCGGAGCGTGAGCTTCGGAATAATTTTCTACTTGATTGAACGGTGGCATGCCCATGCTCAATATGGCCCGTAAAGTGTGGAGGGCATCGTGGGTCCGCTTTGCTCGGATCTTGTCGTCCGCTGCGTCGCGTATGTTGGTGAGCTGAGTCATTGACTCGGATAGTGCGCGAAGCAATATCACATTCGTCTGCCGCTGCATCTCCAGTTCCTGTTCCAGCTGCTCGACCTTTCTTGTTAACCCTGACTTGCTTCGTTTATTGGCGTGTTGCTGCCGTTTCTCCGCAAATTCAAGCGCCTCGAGAGCTTTGAGGCGTAGATCATTTAGTGCTTTGAAGCCACCAACTAGGTTTTCATTAGCATGTGTCTTCAGGCTGTTCAAGCTCATAGGGTAAGTTATTAGTGGCTCGTCTTTCTCGCTCGCTATAGATCGCTCGAGTTTTGCGAGACTTCCTTGGCTTTTTAGGGCGAGGTGGAGATCGGCATCCTTACTGAATTGCACTGGCCGTTGAATGATCTGCACAAGCAGAACATGAAGCGCCTTGACGCCGGCAGCCACTAGGCTTGCTCGCGACGCCCTGCTCATGCTGTTTCCTCAGTTAAAATCAGGCGGGCCACTACCTTGAACTTGTGGCCCTGGTGATCCGTGAAGAATTCCGGCTCGATTTCCACCCAGCCCTCAACTAGCAAGTCTTGAATCTGGTCTTCTAGATCATGGGTATCTATCAGATTGAAGTCTTCTGTCCCGTGCCGTTTCTTGAGTAATTCGGCGAGGGCGAGGTAATTCTCAACATTGCCCATATGCAGTTGTTCGGCTACATAGTGTGCCTTGGCACTGGCTAACACGGATCCGTCGGTTGATTCGGTAATGTAATGGTAGACATGCTTTGGATCCGCATGTCCCAGCATCCATTGCAGCGTGTCGAGTTTGGCGAAACTGCCGCAGTAAAAGAACAACATTGCAAAAAAACGACGCATTTGGTGCTGGCGGAAATAGTATCGCTCACCAGCTGCGTTTAGAGGTGTTTCGAAATAGTCACAGAACATGTCGAGGTTGCGGTTGTACACGGTAACGGACGATTCCGTGAGATTCGGTGCGCCTGTTACAGTAGGAACGGCGAAAAGGGTTTTAAGCTTACGGATGTAACCTATCCGTTGCAGAACCTTCTGCATCCTAATGAGAGTCTTTACCATGTCTACGGCTATGGGTTCGATGGGGCGCGCTTGCCTGCGACGATGACCGAAGAGGTGGCGAGTGCTCTTTGCGTTTTTAAACATGAGCCACGTCTCAGTTTCGTCAAGGCAATCGGCTGCTTTTAATTCATACAACTCGCTAGCGCGTCGGGCCATAAGCACGCCAATAGTCAACTGTATGCACCCGATGTAAACCATTATGAGTTCATATAGACCAGAATTGCGTCTTAGGTTTTCGAAATACTCGTTTTTTTTACCCTTCACGTTGGAGCGAGTTTTGGACTTGGCTGAACCACGCACACGAGTCGAAAGACATAGTCTATTTACTCCCAGAGATGCCAGTTTTTGACCAACTAGATATTGTACCTCTTCATGCGTAAGAGAGCTTGGAGATATGTTGCGCTTGCGGCACTCGAGTGCAACTCGACAGAAAGCTTTAGTGATTTCTTGTCCGTGATCGAGGTGGAACTCTATCGCTTGACGTACAGCCTTGAATACGATGTCGGACGGAACAGTGCGAAACCTACCCAGGGTCGACAAATCAGGCATATAGCGTTCAGCCTCAATTAGGGCCTCTAGGGGAGGGCTTGGAAGCGGGATTTCATGTAACAACCCAAGGCTGTATAAAGTTGAACGATAGAAATAGTAGGTATTGTCTATCATTCTCTCATGCTGCCCACTTTTTACGGGCGCACTTCGGTATTCCTTTTTAAAAGTACTGGTGTCACTGTTGAAGCAGAGGATTGGGTGAACGGGCTTGGCGAGGCTCTTGCCTCGTAGGGTATCATGGTAAATATCCTGGGCGAGCAAAAAGGTATTCGGCTGTTTGCCATAGGGAACTTGGTTGTGATAGAAATTTCTTAAGTATAGAGCCGCCCGTACCTGAGGAATTAGGTCATAAGATATTCCTAGTATGTCATCGTCCAATTGCTCATTAGTGATCAATCCAATTTCTGGAAGGCTCTTCAGTACGATTGAGATCTCGTTGGAATCGGTGCGTTTAACTAAATCAAGGCAGTATTCGCGTGCTCGATTAGTCCAATTGTATATTGACTCTGTAGTATGTGGGGTTGATGCTATCGTCTCTAGAATTTCAATTAAGTTACCACTCGTAAGCCCGCCAAGTCCATGAGAGGATAGCTTGTAGCGTTTGCTATTTATGAGCAGTAAGTCAATGATATGACATGCAGCGCGAAAGCGCTTGTGCTGCTGTCGCTGACCTTTCGCTTCTGCAAGAAAACTGGAAGAAATGCGTGTGCAAGACGTCAAGTAATACTTGAAGCTGTCGAGCAGTTGTTTGTGTCTGGATTCCGTAAGAGTGCTTCCGTCATCCAATACTACCCTCCAGTCAAGCTCTTTATATGTTTTGAATTCAAAGCTAATCCTCCACACTGGATCATCGAAGTCGCTGAGAAGCCAACAGGCCGATCGATATTCTTCTTTAGCCTTGATTAGAAAAGGCGAAAGAAAATCGAGTTCAGGGGGTAGATGCATAGATCAGATTCTCCATGTGTGAAGCGCTGACGTGCTTTCGCGCGATGTGTAGGTGATCTTGAAGGTCACTGTTGTAGCCATCTTCAATCTCTCGTACTACCAAGTCGGTGAAATTCGACCAGTAAATAGCTTTAGAGCACAGTTTGGACGGGGTGCTAGCGCTGCAAACGGCTTCTTTTAATGAAAGGAGGGCAGTAAGCACTCCGCTGTCGATCGAGATAAGTACACGATCAGCCTGGTCAATATGCTGGATGTCCCGCTGTTTTGAATCCGCCATTTTCATGTGCTCGGGGTTCCGGATATGATCTGGAATTTCTCGTAGAGCATGGTGTTTTAGGAACTCATGAAGTTCCTCCATGTTTTGGAATCTTGCGACTTCTAGTAAGCGAGGGCTGTCCTTCATGGCTTCGCAAATAATGCCGCGCTGGAAAATTCGAATCCATCGGGTCTGGAAAAATGCAAGGATAGGTTCCGGTAGGTAACTACTCAGCAAAGAAGAGTTATATCCAGTATGCCCGATAGCCTTAGCCATAGTTTCTACGCTGTTAGTCTTTAGGTAAACTTCAACTCCACTGGATGCTCGCAGCGATGTCACCGAAACACGTGAAATAAACTCTCGGATGGTGTTTTCGTCTCGGCCAGAAATAGTTGAAAATTCGTCAATTATCTGCTGGTGACGATCTATCATGCATGGCTTGATCTTGAATATCTTCGGCTTTTTTGGATAACAGATGGCTCGCTGGCAGTGAATAAATAAATACCGCCATGCATTATCGTCTGCATTGCGAAGTTCTTCCCGAAGGGGTTCAGTTAGTGAAATTACTCGGCGAACCCATACGGCCTGCCGAGGAGTAAGGTCGATTTTTTGCTCACTCAATTTGCCTCCTTTGCGATCTTTGTATCCAATAAGTTGATAGCCGCTGTCTGTCTTCAGGAATCCAGAAAGATTTCCCCGTTTGTCGTAGAGCTCGAGGTTATCGAAGAAGCTTTCTGTCAAGCAGGGATGATGGTAAGTGAGTAGCAACTGCAGGGCGAAGAAGTCGCTGGGTTTGGGGAGGGCAAATAATTTGGCTGCATCATCTTTCGTTGTTTGCCAAAGAATCTTGTTTGCATGCTCTCTAAGATAAGCTAGCCCAAATTTTTTGAATGTTGCACATAAGTTGTTCTCTCCGACTTCATTGATGCTTGCAAGTCGTCGGCTTATTTTTGTGATTGGTGTCCCTGTGAGCGAAAGTTGATCTCGATTGATTTGTTTCTTGCGGATGCTAAAGAGTCGTTTTTCAGCCCATTTCACTACTATCTGGTTATCTTCTAGGATTCTTTTAAATATTATTTCTATTGCTTCGGAGTCGGTTAGCTGCAGCGGTACGGAAGTTATGAGCTTGTCTTTAACAATGGTGCCATCAGCTGTCGTTCTGAGATTGGTATGGGAGCCAGGCGTAGAGGCGGAAGTCGGGCGCGGTAACTCACCAGCGAATGGCCGGGTCCAAATTCCCGATTGGATGAACGCCTCATCTATAGTATGGATGAACTTCGCATAGGAACGCGTCCGATTTGCGATGTCAGTACCTACTTCCAGTGCTTGCTTGAAGTTGAAGAGTAAGTAATCGATGAAGAGATTCTTGATCTGCATAGGGTGCTGGAAACTGGTACTGGGCCAGCGCTCAGCATTTTGTGAGAGAAAGAGCAAAAACAAATTGAAGTCAGAGTGCGCAGGTGCAAGATGTTTTTGCGCATTCTGGCGATAGTTCTTATAAATCTCTTCGGCAAACTCCTCGCCGTGGGAGTTCCAGATTAGGTTGATCGGAATGAAGCTGATTGCTTCTTTGCGGCCTTGAACAGGCCAGCCATTCCAGTAGCGAACTGACTTTGCGTCGAGGTGCTGCTTTTCCTGCTCCCAAACGTGCTGGTTGTAACGGGGATAAACCTCCATTCGAGATAAGGAGGGCAAAAGTGGGATCTCCTTACGCATTTCATCCAACAGCATGACGAATCCCCTGGCGTAGCGCTGTCTGCTCGTACCGTTTAGGACGAGCAGAGATTGGTCGGCTAACGATCCGAGAAAGCCTTTCATGACATTAAGAAATGATGGGGAGGAGAGAGACAGATAAGTGATCACGGTGCCGGTGACTTGGCAGTAGGCTTCGAAGACCTTCACGAGGTGATTAGCTTTTTCCGCAGCGTTGATCGCGGCGCAACGCTGCATGAGGTCCACGACATCTGGAGGTATGACGCTAAAGCGATAGTTCACCAACGACTGCATATGTTTGATGACTGTCAAAGATTTATCCTTGAGATTATTTCCATGAAATGCCCGGAATAGAAGGATACTGGAAGAGTTTGACAACATCTGGCAAGTGGCAAAGTGCTTGAGCGCAGTCTGGATGCCGATCTGGCCCTGGCGCTGACGCTCAACGCCCGCGTGTTACTGCGCGATGAGCCGCTCAAGCTTCTGCTGATGTCCGCCACGCTGGAAGGCGCACGGCTATCCAGCCTGCTCGATGATGCGCCTGTGGTGCGCAGCGAAGGGCGCATGTATCCCGTCGTCCAACGTTGGGGGCGGCCGTTCCAGCCAGGCGAGCGCATCGAGCCGAGAGTGGTGCAAACGGTCCTGCAGGCGCTGGATGAAGAAACCGGCAGCGTGCTGGTCTTCCTGCCCGGCCAGGCCGAAATCCGCCGCGTGAACGACGCCCTGGCCGAGCAACTGGCGGATCGAAGCGAGGTAATGCTGTGCCCCTTGCATGGCGAACTGGAGCTGGCCACCCAGCGTGCGGCTATCGAACCGGCGCCTGTCGGCAAGCGCAAGGTTGTGCTGGCGACCAACATCGCCGAAACCAGCCTGACCATAGAAGGCGTGCGGGTGGTGGTCGATGCCGGATTGGCGCGCGTGCCGCGTTTTGATCCCGGCAGCGGTATGACCCGCCTGGAAACTCGACGCATCTCCCGCGCTTCGGCGACACAGCGTGCCGGCCGTGCCGGACGCCTGGAACCGGGTGCGTGTTACCGGCTGTGGTCGGAGGATCAGCATGCGCAGCTGGCCGTCTATGGCGAAGCGGAGATTCTGCAGGCCGATCTGGCCGGGGTGGCGCTGCAGCTGGCGCGTTGGGGCGTCGAGCCGGATGAACTTGCCTGGCTGGATGCGCCGCCGGCTGCCGCTTATGCGCAGGCGCAGGACCTGCTTCAGCGCCTGGGCGCGCTCAGCCGTAACGCTCGCGGCAGTTGGCAATTGACTGCCCACGGCCAGGCCATGGCCGAGCTGCCAGCGCATCCGCGCATCGCCCATTTGCTGTTGCGCGGACAGGCGCTGGGTCTCGCACAGCTGGCGGCCGACCTCTCCGCATTGCTGGTCGAGCGTGACATCCAGCGCGGCGGCGGTACGGACATCTCTACGCGTCTCGGGCTGCTCGACGGCAGCGCGGGACGGCATGCCGGTGCGCAGCGGGTGCGCCAGCTCGCCCGGCAGTTTCGTGGCCTGCTACGTGGCGCATCGGGGGCGGCGTCGGCCGATCCCACCGATCATCGCTGGCACGGCGCGCTGCTTGCGTTCGCCTATCCCGACCGGATCGCTCGGCAGCGCCGTGAGGGCGGTGGCGAATATCGCCTGGCCAACGGTCGGGCAGCGGTATTCGGCGAACCGGATGCGCTGATGAAGGAGCCCTGGCTGGTGATTGCTGAGCTGGGCAGTCGCCAGGGCCAGCGCGAGGAACGCATCTACCGCGCCGCGGCGCTGGATCCGAAATTGTTCGAAGACGTGCTGGCCGAGCAGGTCAGCCAACGCGACGAGCTGGAATGGGACGAGCGCGAGGGTGTGCTGCGTGCCGAGCGGCAGCGGCGGGTTGGCGAGCTGGTGCTCAGCCGTGAGCCCTTGCCTGGGCTGGATGACGAAGCGCGAGGCCGCGCCCTGCTCGGGCTGGTCCGCCGTAAGGGGCTGGAGCTGCTGCCGTGGACGCCGGAACTGCGCCAGTGGCAGGCGCGCATTGCCTTGCTCCGGCAGATCGATCTGGATACCAGCGGCGCCAGCGAGTGGCCCGACGTCAGCGACGCCGCGCTGCTGGCGCGGCTGGAGGATTGGCTGCTGCCGTACCTGGGCAAGGTTTCGCGGCTGGCTCACTTCGCTCAGTTGGACCTGCGAAGCATGCTCGCCAGCCTGTTGCCTTGGCCGTTGTCGCAGCGTCTCGACGAGCTGGCGCCGGTCGCCATCGCCGTGCCTTCCGGTTCGCGGGTGCGGCTCGATTACAGCGAGTCGCCACCGGTACTGGCGGTGCGGCTACAAGAGCTGTTCGGGCTGGGCGACACGCCACGCATCGCCGGCGGGCGCCAAGCGGTCAAGCTGCACCTGTTGTCGCCGGCGCGCCGACCAGTGCAGGTGACTCAGGATCTGGCCAGCTTCTGGGCCAATACCTACGTCGAAGTGAAGAAAAACCTCAAGGGTCGCTACCCCAAACATTATTGGCCGGACGATCCGCTGGTCGCCGAGCCTACCGCGCGAGCCAAGCCGCGCGGGACATAAAAAAGAATCTTGAAGCTAGAAGCGAAAAGCTTGCCGCTTCCCAGCGGTCATTCATGCTTACCCGCTTCCCGCTGGATCATTCCGGCAAACTCAGGTCTTCGCCAGCCGCGGCCATTTCGGCGTAGGCGCGATCCAGCGCGTCGATGACGGCCTGGCTGTCGGTCAACCGACGCGACACGATGAAGCGAATCGGCATCTTGTGGATCTCCACGTGCGGTAGCGTCTGCATACCGAGGCGCTGCAGCGCCTGGTTCACCGGAATCTGGTAGTCGAGCAGATAGTTAGCGCGTCGGTGCCGCAGCATCTCCAGCGCGGAGGCATGGCTGCTGGTGCGGTGCAGGCGAATATCCAGCTGCGGGTCGTGCAGCATCTGGTTCACGGCGGGCCAGTAGTTATAGCCATTGATGACGATGACGCCACGCTTGGCGAGGCTTTTCGGCACTTGGGGCGGTGGAGTGTCGGGCCGGTGATAAAGATTGAGGCTGATCTGCGCGAGCGTTTCCTGACCCACGAGCGTGTCGGCAGCGAGCTCAGGTTTGCCCGGCGCACCCGGCCAGAGATCGATGGTGCCTTCCTTCAACGCCGCATACAGGCGCGCACTCGGCAGCGCGCGGAACCGCGCTCGATAACCGGACTGGGTAAACACACGGTGGACGAGGTCAACCAGCGGCCCCTGCGGTCGGCCTTGCGCATCGCTGTAGATGGCCGGCGGAAAATCGTAATAACCGACGGTTAGGGTTCGCGGGGTTCCAGGCTCGGATGCCGCGAAGCAAGGCCCCCACAGAAAGAGTGCGAACAATATGCAGAGTAAAGGCTTCAAGGTAATTCGCTGCCCCTTGTGATTTGCGCCAACCAAGCATGGTTGGCAGGTGCTGCGCTGTCTAGTGGCCTGTTTGGCTAGTCCCGTTAGTCAATTCCGCTGCACACCGAGCCGGGTGATTGCCAGCAGGCGGGGCGGGGCATCGCCAGGCTGACTATGCTGAAGTATGAGGGCACCCAGCTCTAGCGCCCTGTTCAGCCCCGGATGGAGTGGTTTATGTATCGCAAGGTATTCGCCAGCAAGGTGTTCGATCGCAAGGTCGTACTGATCACAGGCGGCTGCGCGGGGATCGGCCGCGCCCTGGCCGAGCGGATGGCCCAGGCTGGCGCGCGGCTGGTGATCTTCGATCTCGATCAGAACGCACTCGATGGCTTGGTGCAGCATCTGGCCGACCACCACAACGCCGACGCACTGGGACTGCGCTGCGATGTATCAGACGTGATCGCCGTTCAGCAGGCGGTGGCGCTGGTGGTCGAGCGCTTCGGCGGTATCGACGTGCTGGTCAACAATGCGGGCATCACACACCGCAGCCGTGTCGCCGACACCCACTTGGCGGTGTTCGAGCGGATCATGGCGGTGAATTTCTACGGCGCCCTGCATTGCACCCAGGCCGCACTACCAAGCCTGCTGGCGCGTCGTGGGCAGATCATCGTGCTCAGCTCGCTTTCGCAATACGCACCGGTACCCGATCGCGGCGCTTACAACGCCAGCAAACATGCACTGCATGGCCTGTTCGAAACGCTGCGTAGCGAGCTGACGGATACCGGTGTGAATGTGATGCTGGTTTGTCCGGGCTACACCGCCACTGGTCTGCGCAAGAACGTGCTGGTCGGCGACGGCTCCACTGCGCCGCAGCCGGCGCTGACCATGGGCCGTGTGGCGGCGCCGCAGGATGTTGCCGAGGCCATCTACCAAGGCGCGCTGAAGCGTCGTCGTCTGTTAGTGATGTCGAACCTCGACTGGCGCGCACGGCTGGTGGCGCGCTGTTTTCCAAGGGTGTTCGAACACCTGCTGCTGCCACGTCTGGCCGGTTAGAAGGTCTCACAAGGCGCCAGTTAACTCGTCGTGGCGTCGCCGTACAGCTGCTGGACCAGCTCCATATCCCAATACGCCGCTTCGATCTTGTGACCGTCGAGGTCGCGCAGGAAGCAGCCGTAATAGGGCGCACCGTATTCCTCTCTCGGTCCAGGGGCGCCTTCGTCGGTTGCGCCCGCGGCCAGCGCGGCACGATGGAATGCATCGACGGATGCCTTGTCCGGGGCGAAGAAGCCGATATGCGTACCGTTGCCGACATTGGCCGGCTGGCCGTCTATGGGCGTTTGCACCCAGAACTCCGGATATTCGCGGCCCCAGGCTACCGCGCCTGGATGGGCCAGGATGCGTTTGCAGCCAAGCGTTGCGAGCGCCTCGTCATAGAAGGCGCAGGCCTGCTCGAAGCGGTTGCTGCCGAGGGAGACGTGGGAAAGGATGCTGGGATTCTGTTCGGCCATGGCGGGGTCCTCTGAGGCGTGGACAGCCAAGCCTAGCTCGGTAGATTGCCGCTTGCCGTCTGGTCGCTAGTTTTTTTCCTCAAGGCTGACGGCTGGCCCGCTGCACAGCATGAAGCAGCGGAACAGCACCACCGTCGCCAGCAGTTGCACCAGCCCGACGGCGCTATCGACCAGCACGGCAAGCAATCCGGGCGGCGTCTCGCCGGCCCAGAAATGTGCGGCAAGCCAGGCTTCGAGAATCCATAGCGGCAGCAGCACGGCGAGGATGCAGCCGAGCAGCAGCAGAAAATGCCCGCGAGTCTGCAGGAAACTCTCTTTCAGCGCGGCCAGCGGGTTCAAGCCGCGCAGCACCAGGAGATACTCGGCAAAGGCGATCTTGACCATGATCCAGAGCCCAGGCAGCACGAACAGCGAAGCACCAAGCATGATCAGCAGCGTGCCCAGCCCGGCCAGCACCGCCAAGGACGGCCAGAGCGGCAGCGCACGAGCCAGCACCTCGCGCAGCGGGGGCGCATGGCCGCGGCTACGTGCGTCGAGAAACAGAATCAACGCGCCGATGTACAGCGGATAAAAGATCATGCCGACCAGCAACTCCTGCGCCGGCAACGCACCCTTGCCGAACCAGTGCTCGACAATCAGCCTGGTGCAACTCTCCAGCGCGATCAGCGGCAGGCAGAGGCGTGCGATGGAAGCTAGATTGCGGGAATAGAAGAACCAGGCGTCGCGGAGGATCGATAGGACATTCATTGCAGTCGAAACAATCTCGGAAAATCAAGGCGCGCACTTTAGCAGGTCGTCGATAGCGACTGCGCTGGGCTATGCCGCGTCTCAAGATGCTCTCTATAGGTTTGAGTCGTGCTCTTTTTCCATAAGCGCACGTGATCGTGACTCGGTCAGATGCAGGGCGGACACATAGCCATTTTGCCCATAGGCTGCAACTGCAGGGTACCGACGACAGCAACGATTTTGCCGTCCATACTGGCCGACCTCCCAATCGTTCAGGCCGCTGCGTGAAAAAGATCGCCTTGTTTGCCGATGTGCAGAACCTCTATTACACGGTGCGCCAGGCCCACGGCTGCCATTTCAACTATTCCGCCCTGTGGGCCGAGGTCAGCGAGCGCGGCGAGATCGTCGAGGCCTATGCCTATGCCATCGACCGCGGCGACGCCAAACAGCAGCAATTCCAGCAGATCCTGCGCAACCTCGGCTTCACCGTGAAACTGAAACCCTACATCCAGCGCAGCGATGGCTCGGCCAAGGGCGACTGGGATGTCGGCATCACCATCGATGTGCTGGACGCCGCGGGGCGCGTAGACGAAGTGGTGCTGGCCTCCGGCGATGGCGACTTCGACCTGCTGCTCGATCGCGTGCGTGCCGGTGGTGCAGAAGCCACGGCCTACGGCGCCCCGGGCCTGACGGCAAACTCGCTGATCCGCGCCGCCACGCGTTACGTGCCGATCGAGGGCAGGTTGCTGTTGCGCGGTTGAGGTTGCAAGTTGGAGGGCGGCTACGGCGTCCATTCGCAATCCGTAGGAGCGAGCTTGCTCGCGAAACGTGCCAGGTCTCATGGCGTGCTGCGGCCTTCGCCAGCAAGCTGGCTCCTACAAATCCAGCCCGAACCCTACTCGCGAATCTGCCGCTGTCACGCATTCCGCTTCCGTAGATATGTCCTGCCTCGGGTAAACTGCCAACCTCGTTTTTTATCGTCCGGTTACCCTCATGACCTTCGCCTCCCTGGGCCTGATCGATCCGCTGCTGCGTACCCTCGAATCACTCGATTACACCAAGCCGACGCCGGTTCAGACCAAGGCGATCCCGGCCGTGCTCAAGGGCCGCGATCTGATGGCCGCCGCGCAGACCGGTACCGGCAAGACTGCTGGCTTCGCGCTGCCGTTGTTGCAGCGCCTGACCCAGGAAGGCGCTCAGGTGACCAGCAACTCGATCCGCGCGCTGGTGCTGGTGCCGACCCGTGAACTGGCCGAACAGGTACACGAAAGCTTCCGCGTTTACGGGCAGAACCTGCCGCTGCGCACCTATGCAGTCTATGGCGGCGTCAGCATCAATCCGCAGATGATGGCCCTGCGCAAGGGTATCGACGTGCTGGTGGCGACCCCGGGGCGGTTGCTGGATCTGTATCGACAGAACGCGGTGAAGTTCGCTCAGGTGCAGGCATTGGTGTTGGATGAAGCCGATCGCATGCTCGACCTCGGCTTCTCGGAAGAGTTGGACGCGCTGTTCAGCGCGCTGCCGAAAAAGCGCCAGACCCTGCTGTTCTCCGCGACCTTCTCCGATGCGATCCGGCAGATGGCTGGCGAGTTGCTGCGCGACCCGCTATCGATCGAAGTCAGCCCGCGCAACGCTGCCGCAAAGACGGTCAAGCAGTGGCTGGTGCCGGTGGACAAGAGGCGCAAGTCCGAGCTGTTCCTGCATCTTCTGGCGGAAAAGCGCTGGGGCCAGGTGCTGGTGTTCGTCAAGACGCGCAAGGGTGTCGATCAGCTCGTGGATGAGTTGCAGGCGCAGGGGATTTCCAGCGATGCGATCCATGGCGACAAGCCGCAGGCTTCACGATTGCGCGCACTGGAACGTTTCAAGGCGGGTGAGGTGCAGGTATTGGTCGCAACTGACGTGGCGGCGCGCGGGTTGGATATCCACGATCTGCCGCAAGTAGTCAACTTCGACCTGCCTATCGTCGCTGAAGACTACGTGCACCGGATTGGCCGCACCGGCCGTGCCGGTGCTACAGGTGAAGCGGTATCGCTGGTCGCCGCCGACGAAGTCGATCAGCTCGCGGCAATCGAGACGCTAATTCAACAGGTCTTACCGCGGCACGACGAACCGGGCTTCGTTCCTGATCATCGAGTACCTACGACACAGCCCGGCGGGCTGATCATCAAGAAGCCGAAGAAACCGAAAAAGCCCAAGGAAGCCGCCGGCAAAGGCCGTATCCACCTGGGCAACTGGTTCGATGAAAGCGAGAAGCCCAACGCCAAACCGATCCGCAAGGTGCCGAGCCTGGGCGGGGCGAAGCCCGCGAAGAAGCGCTAGTAAATTCGGACAGGTTGAATGGCGATGCCAGTCGCGGCATGACTTTCACGCGGAGCCGGGGCGGCGATCAATCTGTAGGCCCCCCGGTCGCGCTCTGCTTCAACCCACCCATAAGTCCTGTTCCGATAGCTCTTCTTGGCGGTGGGCTGAAGCGGAACGCCGCCCGACCCACCCTACGAGCCGAGTATTTGTGGGACGATGCACCGAGGTCAGGGTTCGAGGTGATGAGATATGGGAAGCAAGACGATAGCGGTGATCCTGTTATCCGGCTCGTTCTTCTGCACCGGTGCACAAGCATCCATGAGATGTGGCACCGGCCTGGTTCAGCTGGATGATACGAGCGAGCAGGTCGAGGCCAAGTGCGGCTCCGCCGACGATCAAACCTCCGAGGGGCCAGTGCTGCGAAGCGACGGCGTTCCTCAGTGGGGCGCCGTCAAGGTTGATCGCTGGGTATATGGGCCGAGAAATGGCGCGTACTACCATCTGCGCTTTATCGACGAGCGACTGGTTGAAATCCGGATGGAACGGGAGAGGTAGACCGTGGAAATGGCGCAGCGGGGTGACGTTGGATAACGTATTTGTGGTGGGTTAAAACCCACCCTACGGGGTGAGTTCTGCGGCGTTTGCGCTGGTCTACCCGCGTGCGCGCAGCCAACGCAATATCCCCTCGGCCGCCGCACGTCCGCTGGCGAAGCAGGCGGTGAGCAGATAGCCGCCAGTGGGGGCTTCCCAGTTCATCATTTCGCCAGCGCAGAACATGCCCGGGAGCTGGCGCAGCATCAGATTTTCGTCCAGCGCTCCGAACTGTACGCCGCCCGCGCTGCTGATGGCTTCATCCAATGGGCGCGGGCGCAGCAGCGTGATTGGCAACGCTTTTATTGCGTTCGCCAGGCGTTGCGGGTCGTCGAAGGCGTCCGCTGGCGCCAGTTCGCGCAACAGGGCGGCCTTGGCGCCATCCAGGCGCAGCTGGCGGTGCAGGTGCTTGGCCATGGAATGCGAGCCGCGCGGTTTGGCCAGGGCGGTGGCGATCTGTTGCTGCGAACGATCCGGCAGCAGGTCGAGCAGGATGCAGGCCGAGCCTTGCTGGTTTATGCGCTCGCGGATTTGCGCCGAGAGTGCGTAGACCAGGCTGCCTTCGATGCCCTTTGCGGTGAGAACGAATTCGCCCTTGCGCGGGGTTTCGCCGAGCAGCGCGAGAGTGACGGTCTTCAGCGGGGCGCCAGCGAAGCGTTCGACCAGATGCGCACTCCAGCCGGCCACCTCGAAACCACAGTTGGCTGGCTGCAGCGGTGCGATGGCGATGCCGCGAGCCTGCAGCAGCGGCACCCAGGCGCCGTCGGAACCCAGCCGCGCCCAGCTGCCGCCGCCCAGGGCGAGCAGCGTGGCATCCGGGGCGAGCAGGCTTTCGCCATTGGGACCGGAGATACGCAGCCGTCCGTCTTCGCTCCAGCCCAGCCAGCGCTGGCGAGTATGGATATGCACGCTGTTTTCGCGCAGGCGCTTGAGCCAGGCGCGTAGCAGCGGCGCAGCCTTCATATCGGTGGGGAAGACGCGGCCGGAGCTGCCGACGAAGGTGTCGATACCCAGGCCGTGTATCCAGTCGCGCAACGCGTTGGGGCCGAAGGCTTCGAGCAACGGGCGCAGCTCGCCGGCCCGTTCGCGGTAGCGGCCGATGAACGCGGTGAAATCCTCGGCATGGGTGATGTTCATGCCGCCGACGCCGGCCAGCAGGAACTTGCGGCCCACCGAGGGCATGGCGTCGTACAGGTCCACCGCCACGCCGGCCTGGCTCAGCACCTCGGCCGCCATCAGGCCGGCGGGGCCGCCGCCGATGATGGCGATGCGGGAGGAAGGGGCTGGCGGTGTCATGGCAGTGGCCTGGCGAACGTCACGGGACGGGCATTGTAGCGGCTGTTCAGCCCAGCCCGTAGCGCTGCCATGCCTCGGCCGCGCTGAAATTCAGCTGTGCATGGCGTCGGGCGAGCAAGGCGCGGTCCTTGTCGTAGCCGCCGCCGATCACGCCGACCACCGGAATGCCACGACCCAGGCAATGCTCGATCACCGCACTGTCGCGCATCGCCAGGCCTTCGTCGCTGAGGTTGAGCAGACCCAGCGCATCGTCACGGTGTACGTCGACGCCCGCGTCATAGAGCACCAGATCCGGCTGATACAGCGGCAGCAGGTAATTGAGCGTGTCGTCGACTACCTTTAGATAGTCGGCGTCGCCGAGCCCGGCAGCCAGACCGACGTCCCAATCGCTTCGCGCCTTGCGTGTTGGGAAGTTCTTCTCGCAGTGCAGTGAAACCGTTACGGCGTCGGCGATATTTTCGAGAATCCGCGCGGTGCCGTCGCCCTGATGCACGTCGCAATCGAAGATCAGCACGCGACCGACCCGGCCGCTTTCGAGCAGCGACAACGCGATCACCGCCAAATCATTGAAGATGCAGAAGCCCGAAGCGTGATCGTAATGGGCATGGTGCGTGCCGCCGGCCAGATGACAGGCCAGCCCGTGTTTCAACGCGAGTTCCGCAGCCAGCAGCGAGCCGCCCACAGCGCGGACGGTGCGCTGCGCCAATTGCGGACTCCAGGGCAGGCCCAGGCGACGCAGCTCGTCGCGGCTCATGTCGCCACTGCAGTAGCGTTCGACGTACGCCCGATCATGGGCCAGCGCGAGAACATCAATCGGACAAAGTTCAGGGCGCAACAGCGCTTCGTCTGTGGTCAAACCGCTATCGACCAGGTGATCGCGCAGCAGCCGGAATTTCTCCATGGGGAAGCGATGCCCTGGCGGCAGCGGTGGGCTGTAGTCGTCGTGGAACACCAACGGTAAAGACATTGATCGGCGCCCGAATGGTCAGCCGCAAGTATGCCGATTCGGCAGCAAACCCCTCAAGGAAACAGCATGGAAGGACCGATGGAGCGCATTGACCTGGAAACGCCACGCCTGCGACTACGTGGCTGGCGAGACGCTGATCTCGATTCATTGGCGCAAATGTGCGGCGATCCGCTGGTGATGCGTTATTTTCCGGCGCCGCTTTCACGCGACGAAAGTGCGGCAACGATGGCGCGCTGCCGTATACATTTTGCTCGCCACGGCTTCGGTTACTGGGCGCTGGAGCGCAAGGATGACGGGCGCTTCGTCGGTATGACGGGGTTGGCCTGGAGCCGCCTACAATTGGCCTTTTGCCCGGCAGTGGAAATCGGCTGGCGGCTTGCTCATGAATATTGGGGGCAGGGTCTGGCGCGCGAAGCGGCCGGGGCGGCGCTGGCCTGCGCATTCGAGCGGCTACGGCTTCCTGAAGTGGTTGCGTATACCGCTGGGCTCAACGAACCGTCCTGTCAGTTGATGTGCGCGCTCGGCATGCAAAAGGACCCGCTAGGCGACTTCGAGCATCCAGCACTTGCAGAGGGGCATCCGTTGCGCCCCCACGTGTTGTATCGATTACAGCGCGACAATTGGATAGATACGCGACGATAAGCGCAATTGCTGGAGCGCATCCGGAGGAATCCGTAACATTGCCGGCTTGCCCCGTGCCCGTATAAAGGAAGAACCCATGACCGACACACTCGATACCCTGGTGAACCTGCTGTCGCTGGAACGCATCGAGGAAAACCTGTTTCGCGGCGCTAGCCAGGATCTGGGTTTTCCGCAGCTGTTCGGCGGCCAGGTGGTCGGTCAGGCGCTGTCTGCCGCCAGTCAGACGGTCGCGCCGGAACGGCATGTGCATTCGATGCACGGGTATTTTCTTCGTCCCGGCGATTCCCATCTGCCGGTGGTCTACGACGTCGACCGGGTGCGCGACGGCGGCAGTTTCACCACCCGCCGCGTGAGTGCCATTCAGAAAGGCCAGACCATCTTTACGTGCAGTGCCTCGTTCCAGGCGGACGAGACGGGTTTCGAGCATCAGTTGCAGATGCCTGAGGTAGTCGGTCCGGAGAACCTGCTAAGCGAGTGGGAACTGATGCACAAGTTGGCGCCGCTGGTGCCCGAGCGAGTCGCCGAAAAACTGCGTCGGCCCAAGCCCATCGAAATCCGTCCTGTGACATTGCAGGACCCAACCAACCCTCAGCCGATCGAGCCGATCCGTCACGTCTGGTTCCGTGCCGATGGCTCGCTGCCGGAGAATCCGGCGCTGCACAAATATCTGATGGCCTATGCCTCGGACTTCAGCTTCATCGGCACCGCGCTGCAGCCCCACGGTGTCAGTTCGTGGAGCAAGTTTATCCAGCTGGCGAGCCTCGACCATGCGCTCTGGTTCCACCGCGAAGTCCGCGCCGACGACTGGCTGCTATATTCGATGGACAGCCCATGGGCCGGCAACGCCCGCGGATTCGCCCGTGGCAGCATCTTCAACCGCGCCGGCCAATTGGTTGCTTCGGTGGCTCAGGAAGGGCTGATTCGCGTGCGTGAGGACTGGAAGTGAATTTTGCTCAGGCGCGGCATTGGGTGTTCGATATGGACGGCACCCTGACCATCGCCGTGCATGACTTTCCGGCAATCAAGCGGGCGCTGGACATTCCCGAAGACGACGACATCCTTCATCACCTCGCCGCACTGCCGGCTGACGAAGCGGCAGCCAAGCGCGCTTGGCTGCTGGAACACGAACGGGAATTGGCCTACGCCGCCACGCCTGCACCGGGCGCGCTCGAACTGCTACATGCGCTACGTGATCGTGGCTGCCGCCTCGGTGTGCTGACGCGCAATGCTCACGAGCTGGCCTTAGTGACTTTGCAGGCGGTGGGCATGGGCGACTGCTTTGCGTCCGAAGACATCCTCGGCCGTGACGAGGCACCACCCAAACCCGATCCGGGCGGTTTGTTGCACCTCGCCGAAAAATGGTCGGTGCCGCAGCGCGAACTGGTGATGGTGGGGGACTACCGCTTCGATCTCGAATGTGCAAAGGCGGCTGGCGCTCGTGGCGTGCTGGTCAACGTCCCGGAAAATCCTTGGCCCGAGCTGACCGATTTGCATGCCCGTGATTGTGCGGAGCTGCTTCGAAAGATGGGAATCTAGAACAGGGCGAGTATCGGCGTAGTCAGTAGGCCCTGGCTCACCAGCGATCCTGCGGGGGCTGCGTTCGCGAGCAAGCTCGCTCCTAGGAAAGAGTATGGTTGTTGTCTTGTAGGAGCGAGCTTGCTCGCGATTTAAGACGCAGCATCATCGGCATCGTCAGCACGTAACTTCTACGAACAAGCCTGCCGCGCTCATGTACGCAAGCATTTCAGTTCAATAAATCGCCTGATACAGCTTGCGCCGGTAAGTCGTGACCAGCGGGTGGTCGGTGCCCAGCAGGTCGAACACCTGCAGCAGCGTCTTGTGCGGCAGGCCGTCGGCGTAATTGCGATTGCGCACGAACAACTTTAGCAAGCCGTCCAAAGCCGCTTCGTGTTGCTGGCGTGCCAGCTGCTGGATCGCCAGCTGGTAGGCCGCCTCGTCATCTTCGTCGTTCTGCGCCAGACGGCTCTTGAGGTCGGCGACTTCCGGTAGGTCATTGGCTTGGCGAAGGAATGCCAGCTGAGCGCGGGCGCCAGCCAGCGCCTGTTTATGCTCGTCGCCCTTGACCGCGCCGAGCACCGTTTCCGCCTCGCCCAGCTCGCCGCGTTCGGCCAGACAGCGCGCGTAAAGAATCAGCGCGGCAGCGTTCTCGTTGTCCTCGGCGAGGAGCTGCTTGAGCAGGCTTTCAGCCTCACCGATGCGGCCCTCGGCGAACAGCGCCTGGGCAGCTTCCAGCAGATCGGCATCCGGCGCAGCTGGTAGTTGCACGTGGGGTTCGAGCATGGCGCGGATGGCCGACTCCGGTTGAGCTCCGGCGAAACCGTCGACCGGTTGACCGTCCTTGAATAGCACCACGGTTGGCAGGCTGCGCACGCCGAAGCGGGCCACGACATCCTGCTCGATATCGCAGTTGACCTTCGCCAGCAGCAGCTCGCCCTGATACTCCTCGGTGATCTTCGCCAGCAGTGGCATCAGCGCTTTGCAGGGCGCGCACCACTCGGCCCAGAAGTCCACCAGCACCGGCTTGTGAAAGGAGTTTTCCAGCACCAGTTGCTCGAAGTTGGCGCTGCTGACGTCGAAAATGTAAGGGGTCTGGCTCATCGGAGGTCTCGGAATGGGCGCATGCGAATAGAGGCGTGCATGTTAAGTGGGGGCGCGCCGAAGCGGAAGCAAGTGGCGCGAGCCGGTCTTCAGCCGCTCGGCGCCGTCAGCGGCCAGTTCTCCAGCTCGCGGTAGTGCACGCCGTTTTCGGTGTTTTCAGACAGGAAGAGACCGAAGCGTTCCACCGACCATTTGAATGCGGGGGGATTGGCGTCTGGCCGCACCTGCGCCTCGCGCGACAGCGTCACGTGCGGCAGAAAAGGCCGCGAATCGAGGGCGAAACCGTGGACGCAGAGCCCAGCATGCAACTGCTCGACCAGTTGGCTCAACGGTGGCGGTACCTGGCTCGGTATCAGGCAGGTAAAGCCATGGCCGATCGTCTGCAACTGGTCCAGCCGCAGCATGAATGCGTCGGCGCGCAGATGACTGCCGAGCTGCTTCAGGCCGTCCAGCTTCGCAGCCGGCTGGCCGCCGAGAAAGGCCAGCGTGAGGTGCAGGTTGGCCGGCGCGACGGGGCGACCGTCGAAGTGTTGGCTGTCGCGCCAACTACAGATGGCCTCCACTAGCGCGGGCGGGCAGGGGAGCGCGAAGAACAGACGCAGGGGCTTCTCGGTGGTCATGACGTCCTCCTTTGGTGCTCGCCTTATGCAGCAGTGACGAAAGACGCCGACTGCCAGCGGTAGACCTCAGCCGACAGCCAGGGATTTAGCCTCGGCGTGTCTCTCGGCGTGGTAAAGGCTGACCCGGCGGAATTCCGCTGGCTCGGCCAAATCTGGCCAGGTGCATGCATCGAGTATTTCCAGTCGGCTGTACAACGGGTGCTTGAAGTCGCGCACCCGTGAATCTGCAACCAGCGCTTCGCGGCCGCGGCTCAGGAACTGGTCCAGCAGTGGCAGGTTGGCGCGGTCGTAGAGTACGTCGGCGACGATGATTAGGTCGTAGCGATCGGCCTCGGCGAAAAAATCATCGGAATAACTCAACTGGACGCCGTTGAGCTCGGCATTCGCGCGACAAGCAGCCAGGGCCAGTGGATCGAGATCGCACGCGACCACTTCCGCCGCGCCCGCCTTGGCTGCGGCGATCGCCGCGACGCCGGAGCCCGCGCCGAAATCCAACACACGCTTGCCGCGCACCCACTCGGGGCGCTCCGCGATCCAGCGCGACAGCACCAGGCCGCTGGCCCAGCAGAAACACCAATAGGGCGGCTCGTTCAGGATTCGCCGGGTTTCCTCTGGGCTGAAAGCACGGTCCATGTTCGCGGCATCGATCAGCCACAGGCGAATATCGGTGTCAGGCAAGCTCTCGACGCTTAAACGGGCCTCGCCGAGTAGTTCGGCCAGCGCCTTCTGCAGCGCAGCGGGTGGCGTCAAGGTGCGGGTACCAGTCGTAGCGGGCCCAGAGATTGGCTGGCTGGGCTGCTCACGAGCACGGCCGGCAGGCGCATGATCAGCTGCCCGGAGCGGGTTACGCGACCTCGCAGTTCGACCTGTTGGTCCTTAGGGAAATTCTCAGCGTTGAACTTGAGAATGAACGGCAACTCACCGCCACGACCTTTCAATTTCACGTTGCTTAATAAACGATCGGGTTGGTCACGGCGGTTGACTTCCAGCAGGGCCAGTTCGACTTCGCTGTCGGCCGGGACGCCGATCAGGCTGCCATGCAGCTCGTGCATCGGGGTGGTCGCCCGAGGCGGGTCCTCGAAGGTGACAGGCGCGGTGGGGCGCTGGGCCTCCTGGCTCGAACAGCCAGCCAGCAGCAACAGCAAAGCGGGCAAAACAAAGGGGCGTAACCGCACGGACAGCTCCTGAAGATGGCTTTAACACGCGCCTGTATAGCAACAATCCGCTCGATTTGTCTTGCCGACGGGATGCGCTACCATGGCTCTCCCGACGTCTGACAGCTCTAAACCATGCATTGTCCCTTCTGTGGTGCACATGACACCAAAGTCATCGATTCGCGCCTTGTGGCCGAGGGCGATCAGGTGCGCCGCCGCCGTGAATGCCTCGCCTGCGGCGAGCGCTTTACCACCTTCGAAACCGCTGAACTGGTGATGCCGCGGCTGATCAAACAGGACGGCAGCCGCCAGCCGTTCGACGAGGAAAAGCTGCGCGCCGGCATGCAGCGCGCGCTGGAAAAACGTCCGGTCAGCGTCGAGCGCCTGGAAGAAGCGATCGCGCACATCAAACACAGGCTGCGCGCCACGGGTGAACGCGAGATCAAGTCACGGGTGCTGGGCGAGCTGGTGATGGTCGAGCTGCAAAAGCTCGATGAAGTCGCCTATATCCGCTTCGCCTCGGTTTATCGGCGCTTCCAGGACCTCAACGAGTTCCGAGAGGAAATCGAACGTATATCCCGCGAGCCCGCAAAGAGCGAATGAACACGTCCGATCACGCCTGGATGGCTCGCGCGCTGCAATTGGCGCGTAAGGGACTGTATTCGACGCATCCCAATCCCCGCGTCGGCTGTGTGATCGTTGCCGACGGCGAGCTGGTTGGTGAAGGCTGGCATGTGCGTGCTGGCGAGCCACACGCCGAAGTACATGCGCTGCGTCAGGCCGGTGAACGCGCGCGCGGCGCTACCGCTTATGTCACGCTCGAACCTTGCAGCCACCACGGACGGACGCCGCCCTGCGCCGAAGCGTTGGTCACGGCTGGTGTCGCACGCGTAGTCGCTGCCATGCAGGACCCCAATCCGCAGGTGGCCGGCCGCGGTCTGGCTCGGTTACGTAGCGTTGGCATCGAGGTCACCAGCGGCGTACTGGAAAACGAAGTGCGGGCACTGAACGCCGGCTTCGTCAAGCGTATGGAAACCGGTCTGCCTTACCTGCGCGCGAAACTTGCGATGAGCCTCGATGGCCGCACCGCCATGGCCAGTGGCGAAAGCCAATGGATCACCGGCCCGGCAGCTCGTGCGGAGGTGCAGCGCCTGCGTGCACAGTCCAGCGTGGTGCTGACAGGTGCCGACACGGTGCTGGTGGATAATGCACGGCTGACGGTACGTGCCGCTGAGTTGGGGCTGGATAGCGAGCTAACCGCGCTGGCCTTGCAGCGCCCGCCGCTACGCGTGCTGGTCGACGGTCGTTTGCGAGTGCCGCTGGATGCGCCTTTTTTTCAGGCCGGTCCAGCATTGGTGGCGACCTCCGCTACCGGGCGCACCGAGGATTACGTTGCTTCTGGCCACGAGCTATTGACGCTGGCGAGCCCCGATGGCCGCGTGGATCTGCGCGGCCTACTGAGCGAACTGGCCAGTCGTGGAACCAACGAAGTGCTGCTCGAAGCCGGCCCGCGCCTGGCTGGCGCCTTCGCTGCTTTGGGCCTGATCGACGAATACCAGATATTTGTCGCTGCCAAGTTTCTCGGCTCGTCGGCTCGGCCGCTGCTCGACCTGCCACTGGCGCGCATGAGCGAGGCGCGCGAGCTGAAGATTGAGGATATCCGCGCGTTCGGTGATGACTGGCGGATTATCGCCCGTCCGGCTGGCTGACCCCGCGTAGACGACCGAGCACTTTCGGTCATCCGGTACTCAGTTTGCCGGTCGCAACCCGTTGTGATCCAGCTTGGCGCGCCGCTTGTTCGTTCCGAGCACCAGCCGGGCGAGCAGGCTGTCATGGTGAGGGTTGCCGAAGTGAAACAGGGCGGTGGCGCGGAGCATGTTGGGGTCGCATTGGTCGTTGGCATGCAGACTGCGGTAGCCCCAGAACAGATAGAGATTGCCCGGTATCAACTTCAGCCGGATCGGCCGCAACCACCCGCGCCTGACGGCCAACGCAATCATTTTCTGGCTGGCAGTGTTATGCATCAGTGCCTTTTCGATCACGTTACGCAGTGCGTTGAAGCGAACCCGCCGGATGTTCGGGAAGATGATCAGGTCACCACAATGCTCGCCCTCGGTCGGAATGAACAATGGAAGCAGGGCGGTGATCGCTGTCGCGTCGAAGTGGTAGAAATGCGATTGTTTGAGGCCGCTTGTGCCTTGCAGACAGCGAATCACCGGGAAAACCTGTTCGGTTGGTGACGGCTCCTTACCGGTCTGCGCTCGGTAGAGATCAACGAGCATTTCTCTGAGTGGCGCGGAAGCGGCAAGTGTCGCCAGCACGCTGCCGTTCATTGCCTCAATGCCGTGAACGGCGAAATATTCACCCAGGCGGATTTCTGCCTGTTGCTCAATAAAGGCCCGGCCTTGTTCGAGCAGCTCCGGGGACAAGAAATTTTCCAGAACCGCAAAGCCGTTGTCGTCGACTTCGACCGCCCGTTGCGTAGCCGACATATCCATAGCCGTAACCCCTGACATACCCATCCCTCTCGGCACATGTACTGGTCCGGAGCGTGTTCCTGATCGCGGCCTGATCTGCACGGGGGATCGCCAAATTACGAGCTGATCCTGGCTCGGCGTATCGGTACGACGTAATGCCGGAGCGACGTTCCATCCTGATCGTCTTGCTGTCATCGCCTGGACCGTCGCGGCGGCCGCTTCCGTATGGGGCGATGCGATGCTTATGGACAAACAAGCACAACGGGAGTTTCACGTTGCGCTTGAAAGTTGTTTGGACAGCATCGCTGGCTCGGATCGAGCTCGATTATTTTTTCTGCTGCACAGTCAAACGGTCGTTTGCCGGCTGCAGAGCCGGCTCATCTGTGGTAAAAACTGCGCCGGGTCCTAACCGACCCACGTTCTCAGGGCGGGGTGAGATTCCCCACCGGCGGTAATGGCGCTGTCAAGTGTCTAGCCCGCGAGCGCTTGCTCAGGCAAGGTCAGCAGACCCGGTGTGATTCCGGGGCCGACGGTATAGTCCGGATAAAGAGAGAGCGGGATGCCTTGACGGCGCCTTCCGTGCGCGCGTCCACTCCCTATCGATCTGCAGCGCCCTGTTTTATCCAAAACAGGAGTTGGTCATATGCATCGTTTCAACAGCCTTCCACGGGAGGCCGCATGTTCACAGGAATAATCGAGTCCATCGGGACCATTCGTGCGATGACGCCAAAGGGCGGCGACGTCCGTGTGCTGGTCGAAACCGGCAAGCTGGATCTGGCCGACGTCAAGCTCGGCGACAGCATCGCGGTCAATGGCGTCTGCCTGACTGCCGTGGAATTGCCCGGCAATGGATTCTGGGCTGACGTCAGTCGCGAAACCTTGGCCCGTACTGCCTTCGTCGATCTCAAGGCTGGCAGCCGGGTGAACCTGGAAAAGGCCCTGACGCCGTCCAGCCGCCTCGGCGGGCATCTCGTTAGTGGCCATGTCGACGGCGTCGGCGAAGTAGTTGCGCGTGAGGAAAATGCCCGCGCCGTTCAATTCCGCATCCGCGCGCCGCGTGAGTTGGCCAAGTACATCGCGCTTAAAGGTTCGATCACGGTCGACGGCACCAGCCTGACGGTAAATACCGTGAACGGCGCGGAGTTCGAGCTCACCATCGTCCCGCACACGCTGGCCGAAACCATCATGGTCGACTACCGCCCCGGGCGGCAGGTAAATCTGGAAGTGGATCTACTGGCGCGTTATCTGGAGCGCCTGCTGATGGGTGACAAGGCGACCGAGCCGAATGCCTCGGGCCTGACGGAAAGCTTCCTGGCCGAACACGGCTACCTGAATAAATAAGGACTCGGCCACCATGGCTCTGAACACCGCTGAAGAACTGATCGAAGACATCCGCGCTGGCAAGATGGTCATCCTCATGGATGACGAGGATCGCGAGAACGAGGGCGACATCATCGTCGCCTCCGAATGCGTGACCGCCGAGCACATCAACTTCATGGCCCGTTTCGCACGTGGTCTGATCTGCATGCCGATGACTCGCGAGCGTTGCGAACTCCTTCAGCTGCCGCTGATGGCGCCGCGCAATGGCTCCGGGTTCGGCACCAAATTCACCGTATCCATTGAGGCCGCGGTTGGCGTGACCACCGGCATCTCCGCCGCCGACCGCGCGCGCACCGTACAGGCCGCGGTGGCGAAGGATGCCCAGGCCGAGGACATTGTCAGCCCCGGTCACATATTCCCGCTGATGGCTCAGCCCGGCGGCGTACTGGCGCGTGCCGGTCACACCGAAGCCGCCTGTGATCTGGCGCGTATGGCCGGTTTCGAACCGTCCGGCGTGATCTGCGAAATCATGAACGACGACGGCACCATGGCGCGTCGCCCGGAGCTGGAGCTGTTCGCCGAGCAACATGGGCTGAAGATCGGCACCATCGCTGACCTGATCCACTACCGCATGATTCACGAACGCACCGTCGAGCGGGTTTCCGAGCAGCCGCTGGAAACCGAGTTGGGTCAGTTCAAGCTGGTCACCTACCGCGACGGTGTCGAGGATACGGTGCACATGGCGCTGACCCGTGGCGATATTTCGCCGGAGAATCCGACGTTGGTGCGCGTGCATAACATGGAGCCGCTGCGCGATCTGCTGCTGGTGACCGTGCCGGGACGCTGGAGCCTGCGAGCGGCAATGAGCGAAGTGGCCAAAGCCGGTAGCGGCGTGGTGCTGCTGCTGGGCAACCCGCTGACCGGTCCGCAGTTGCTGGCGCAACTCAACCGTCAACAACTGCCGACTCCGGCAACCTACAGCACCGTCGGTGCCGGTTCGCAGATCCTCCGTGACCTCGGCGTGCGCAAGATGCGCCTGATGAGTTCGCCGATGAAGTTCAATGCGATATCCGGCTTTGATCTGGAAGTTGTAGAATACCTGCCTGCCGAATAATCAGAGGCGCCGCGCGAGTCGCGGCGCCTTCGTTCTTTAAAGAGATGAGAAATCACCCATGTCCCTGAAGACCATCGAAGGTACCTTCATCGCCCCGCAGGGCAAATTCGCCCTCGTAGTGGGCCGTTTCAACAGCTTCGTCGTCGAAAGTCTGGTGAGCGGCGCTGTCGATGCGCTGGTGCGCCACGGTATCCCGGAAGACGCCATCACCATCATCCGTGCGCCGGGTGCCTTCGAAATTCCGCTGGTGGCGCAGAAAGTCGCCCAGCAGGGTGAATACGACGCCATCATCGCCCTCGGCGCGGTCATTCGTGGCGGCACTCCGCACTTCGAATACGTCG
Source organism: Stutzerimonas stutzeri (assembly GCF_024448715.1). Classification (GTDB taxonomy): domain Bacteria; phylum Pseudomonadota; class Gammaproteobacteria; order Pseudomonadales; family Pseudomonadaceae; genus Stutzerimonas; species Stutzerimonas stutzeri_AR. The sequence goes on along the minus strand of NZ_JAMOHZ010000002.1, from coordinate 151,189 downwards.
CCGGCGAATGCACCAAAGGCCTGGCCCAGGTTTCCATGGAGTTCGGCGTGCCGGTCGCCTTCGGCGTGCTGACTGTCGATTCCATCGAGCAGGCAATCGAGCGTTCCGGCACCAAGGCTGGCAACAAGGGCGCCGAAGCCGCGCTCTCCGCTCTGGAAATGGTGAGCCTGCTGGCGCAGCTGGAGGCCAAGTGAGCCTCAATCACGACGACAGCCAGGACGCCCCGCAGCCGAAGGCCAAGGGCAAGATCGCGACGCGCCGCGTCGCGCGCAGCCTGGCGATGCAGGCGCTGTACCAGTGGCACATGGCGGGCCAGAGCTTGAACGAAATCGAGGCGCAGTTTCGCGTCGACAACGATTTTTCCGGCGTCGATGGCAACTATTTTCACGAGCTGCTGACCGGTGTTGCGCGTGCCAAGACCGAAGTCGACGGCGCCATCGTGCCGCACCTCGATCGCCCGCTGGAAGAGCTCGATCCGGTGGAGCTCGCAATCCTGCGTCTGTCCACTTACGAGCTGATGCAGCGCATCGATGTGCCCTACCGCGTGGTGATCAACGAAGGTATCGAGTTGGCGAAAGTGTTCGGGGCAACCGACGGGCATAAGTTCGTCAATGGCGTACTGGACAAGCTGGCACCCAGCCTGCGTAGCGCCGAGGTCAGCGCTCACAAGCGCTGAGCCTGCCCGAGCGATGGGTGAGTTCGAGCTGATCCGCCACTATTTCGCCGCCGCCGCTTGTGCCAGGGCTGGCGGCGATGTCGTGTTGGGTATCGGTGATGATTGCGCCTTGCTGGCGCTTTCGGCTGGTGAGCAACTCACGGTATCTACTGACACCCTGGTCGCTGGAGTACATTTCCCCGACCCTTGCGACCCCTATCTCCTTGGTCAACGCGCGCTCGCTGTATCGACCAGCGATCTTGCCGGGATGGGCGCTACACCGATCGGTTTTACCCTAGCGCTGACGCTTCCTACGGCCGACTCCGGCTGGCTTTCCGAGTTTGCTCGCGGTCTGGACGCGATGGCGACTGGCTGCGCCATGCGCCTGATTGGCGGCGATACCACGCGCGGCCCGCTGAGTATGACGTTGACGGTGTTCGGTCGGGTGCCGGCTGGTGAGGCGCTGGTGCGCAGCGGCGCGCAGCCGGGGGATTTGCTCTGTGTAGGCGGAACTCTTGGCGATGCGGCCGGCGCGCTGCCGATCATATTGGGCGAGCGAAAGCAGGGGACGGCCGAGGCGGCGATATTGCTTCGGCACTACTGGTTGCCACAACCGCAGCTGGCGCTGGGTCAAGCGTTGCGCGGCAAGGCGACTTCGGCGCTGGATATTTCCGATGGTCTATTGGCCGATTGCGGGCATATCGCCACCGCGTCCGGTGTCCTGTTGTGCATCGAACAGGAAAAACTGCCGGTGTCGGATGCGCTGGTGCGGTTCTGCGGGCGCAACCAGGCGCTGCAGTACGGGCTGGCCGGCGGTGATGATTACGTGCTCGCATTTACCTTACCCAGCGATGAGCTGCCTGCATTGCTGGCCGCCGGCTGGCCGATTCACGCGATCGGTCGCGTTGCGACGGGCGATGGCGTGCAGCTGCTGGCTGCCGATGGCAGAGCCATCACGTTCGCCAGTCAGGGTTACAACCATTTCAGTGGCTGAGCGGCTCGATAGCTCCGTCAAAACAGAGAGGACAGCCGCTTGACTGATTCCCTGCAGTCTACTGCCGAGCCGATTCCGCTATCGGTGTGGAGCAATCCCTGGCACAACTTGGCGTTCGGATTGGGCTCCGGAACATTACCCAAAGCGCCCGGCACCTGGGGTTCGCTGCTGGCGCTGGCTTTCGTACCGCTGTGGCAGATGTTGCCGCCTTGGGCTTACGGGCTGTTGATTCTCGCCAGCATGCTGTTCGGGGTCTGGTTGTGCGGCAAGGTTGCCCAGGATCTGGGCGTGCATGATCATGAAGGCATCGTTTGGGACGAATTCGCGGGTATCTGGATCACCTTCTGGCTGGTACCAGAAGGCTGGTACTGGCTGGTGCTTGGATTCGTCGTGTTTCGCCTGCTGGATATCGCCAAGCCATGGCCGATCAGTTGGGTCGATCGCGATGTGCACGGCGGCCTGGGAATCATGCTCGACGATATTCTGGCCGGCTTCGCTGCGTGCGGCCTGATGCATCTTGCGGTGATGTTGCTGAGCTGAGGTTCGACCTGTGCGTCTGATCGCTGTATCGACGATAGGGCTCATGGAAGAATGCCGCTCTGCCTCGTTTCAAGGAAGCCGCCGCCCATGCGTTCCGTTGCCCTCATATTAATTTCTACCTTGTCATTGCTCTCGTTTGCCGGCGCGGCCGCGCCACGGGTTCAGGTGGTCGGGCTATTTCCAGGTGCCGCCGTGGTGAACGTGGATGGTCAGCGCAAATTGGTCCGGGTCGGCCAGGTAGGTCCGGGAGGCGTCGAAGTAGTCAGCGCCGACTCGAGGGGTGCGGTGTTGCGCATCGAGGGTGTCGAGCGTAGTTATGGGCTCAGCCGTGAGCTGAGTGCCGGCTTTGCCGAGCCTGATCGCAGGCAGCTAAGCATCGCCCAGGGGCAGGGCGGCCACTACTGGGTCGCCGGCTCGATCAATGGCCAGCCGGTGCAGTTTCTCGTCGATACCGGCGCCACCTCGGTGGCGATCAATGAAATTCAGGCGCGGCGTCTGGGCATCGATTACCGCGTCGATGGCAAGCAGATGGTAGTCAGTACTGCCAGCGGGACGGCAAAAGCCTGGCGGGTGAATTTCAACAGCGTAAAGGTCGGCGCGATTGATGTGCTGGGCGTCGAAGCCGTGGTAGTCGAAGGCGCGTCGCCGTCCGAGGCGTTGCTCGGAATGAGCTTTCTCGGGAGGGTTAGCTGGCGCGAGGATCAGGGTGTGCTGAAGCTCGAATCCAAAATTTGAAAGTTGAAGGAAAGTCGGTAGCTTGAAGCATCGCTACGGACGAGCTTTGTAATAAATGGCGTATCGGCGAATCCTTGGGCTGGCCTGAGCTTCAAGCTTGTATCTGCTGTTACAATGTCCGCTTTTCCCCTTTCTGGAGTCTCTCCGGTGTCTGTCGTGTTCGTCGCCGCTTCCAAACTGCCGACGCCGTTCGGCGTGTTCACCATGCATGGTTTTCTCGATCAGGACACTGGTAAGGAACATGTCGTACTGACGCTGGGTGATGTCGCAGACGGCAAGCCTGTACTGGGTCGTCTGCATTCAGAATGCCTGACGGGCGATGCTCTGTTCAGTCTGCGCTGCGATTGCGGATTTCAGCTTGAGGCTGCGCTGCGTGCGATTTCCGAAGAAGGACGCGGCGCGCTGCTTTATCTGCGCCAGGAAGGCCGCGGTATCGGCCTGCTGAACAAGATCCGCGCCTACGAACTGCAGGATGCCGGCGCCGACACTGTCGAAGCCAACGAGCGTCTCGGCTTTGCCCCCGACATGCGCGACTACGCGATCTGCCTGCCAATGCTCGAACATTTGGGTATTGCCGAGATCAAGTTGATGACCAATAACCCGCGCAAAGTGAAGGCGTTGCAGGGCTTCGGCATCCGCGTTGCCGAACGCATGCCGCTGGAGGTTGCGCACAACCCGCACAACCGCAAATACCTCGCCACCAAAGCCGGCAAGCTCGGCCATATGCTCGGCGAGATTCACCAGGGCGAAGCCGAGCAGTCGTGAACCGCACTGCCGCGCGCCGCCAGCTGTCACGTGATGGTTGGCTGTATCTGTTATTTATCGTCATACCCGTGTTGATCACCAGCCAGCTTCCCGAACTGGCTGGCCGCCTCGGTGAACGTCTCGCCTTGCCGTTGTTCGTAATCGGCCTTGCTACGCTATTTCTCAATCTGCCCCGTTTTACCGCCTACAAGCATGCGTTGATCGCTACTGAGAAGGTTTTGAGCAGCGATGCCGAGCCCACGGCTTGGACCGTATTGCGTGCCACCCGGCTGCGCGCCTTGCGGGTCGCGGCCTTGCCGGCCTGGCTGGCTGCGATCGGCGCGCCATTCGGACTCGAACCCGTCGCCCAGTTGCTGTTGGTCTGTGGCAGCCTCGCATTGCTGGTGCTTTATCGCGTTCCGCGTCAGTTGCAATGACGCGCGCGCTGCTGCTGTTCGTTGCGTTACTGATTTCGCCTTTGCTGATCGCGGCGGAGCGGGTTGTCAGCCTGGCACCTTCTCTTAGCGAAATCATGTTGGAGCTGGACTCAGCCGATCTGTTGGTCGGCGTGCTCGACGGTGGGCATCGACCGACAGCGCTGACCGGAGTGCCTTCGGTAGGGCGGATCGGTCAGCTGGAAATGGAAAGCCTTCTCGCGCTGCAACCCACCTTGGTACTGCTCTGGCCCGACAGCATCAGCCGCGCGCAACGCGACCAGCTTACGCAATTCGACATTCCGGTGCTCGTTGCGCAACCGACCTCGCTCGAGCAATTGGCTGGGCAGTTCGCGCTGATCGGCGAGCGGGTCGGGCGGGCCGAGCAGGGCCGCAAATTACAGAAGCAGTTCGCCGAGGGCCTGGATCAACTGCGCCAGCGCTATCACCGCGAGCAGCCGCTGGCGGTGTTCTATCAAATCTGGAATCGCCCGCTGTATACAGTCGGCGGGCGGCAAATCATCAGTGACGCTATCGAAGTCTGCGGCGGCCGCAATGTGTTCGCCGATCTTCGTCTGCCGGCGCCGCAGGTCAGCATCGAGTCGGTGCTTTCGCGCAATCCGGACGTGATCTTCGCTGGCAGCGGCGCGCAGTTATCCGAATGGAAGGACTGGCCGCAGCTTGCAGCGGTGCGAAAGGGCCAGCTGTGGGAAGTGCCTGACAAGGGACTGGAGCGGCCGAGCTTCCAGATGCTCGGCGCGATCGAAAAGCTCTGCCGTTTGATGGCTGGAGCGGACCGCTGAACCGGGTCGGTTACCCTGTCCGGTTCAGCGTTGTTCTTGCTTATAAATAAGGCGACCACGTGACCGCGAATAAGACGGTGCGGCCGGCCTCGCGATAAGCGTAGTTCTGCACCGGGTCCATCCAGGACGGGCCGGTGGGGCGGTCATAGGTCGCCAGAGCGTATTCACGGTCGAACAGGTTATTTAGCTTCGCTTCCCAGCGCAGCTCGGCATGGCTTTGCCAACCAGCCCGCAAGTCGACGACGCCGTAGCCGGACAGCTGCCTGGAGTTGGCTGCGTCATCGTAACGGCTGCTCGAAACATGCCAGCTGGCGCCAGCCGAAAGCGCATTGAACGTACGATCCAGGTCGAGACTCAGCGAGCGTTTCGCCCGGCGGGCCAGGGTTCGGCCGCTATCTCGGTCGCGCGGGTCGATCAGGCTGAGGGCCAGGCTGCCCTGCCATCCGAGCAGTTCGCGCGCCACACTTGCCTCGAAGCCGTTGATGCGCGCCTGGGCGATGTTCTCCGGGCGGTTGGCAGCGCCATCCCAGGCAATCATGTCTTCCACGTCGGTGCGATAGAGCGCGACCTCTAGCCGGGCCGGCTCGAAGTCGCCGCGCCATTGCAATTCGTAAGTTTTCGAGGTCTCGGGTGCCAGGTCGGGATTGCCCGCTCCGGGGTAATAGAGATCAGAGAAGGTAGGTGCACGGAAGCCTTCGCCGTAGCTGAGAATCCAACGCTGCGACTCGCCGACTGGCAAGCTGAAGGCCGCATTCAAACTGTTATGGCTGCCGAACTGCTGGTTGTCGTCATGGCGCAAGCCCAGTTCAGTGCCGAAACGATCACCTTGATAGCTGTGCTGGGCGAAGAAGGCCAAGTTGTCGCGGCTGTCCTCTTCGTAGGCGGTGGTTGCGTCGAGGCGGTCTTCGTACCAGTCGCTGCCGAGCGTGAGCTGTTGCCCTCCGGCGAGGTTGATGCGGTTGATCCAAGCAGCGGAGTGGCGCGTAGTTTCAAGCTGCCCGTTGTTCCAATCGCTGGCTGCACCGACCACCTTGTTGCGGTCGAAGCTGCGACCGAGCTCCAGGCGGCTGCTCCAACGTTCGCCCAACTGACCGTCGAGGTAGCCGCTGTAGCTGCTGAGGCGGAACTCGTCTTGCGGAGTGCCAGGAGCGAATTCGTAAGCATCGTCGTATTCGTTCTCGCCGCGTTGGTCGTTGAGGCTAAGGCCGGCTTTCCAGTCGCGGTTTAGCTCATGATCGAGTTTGAGGTGTAGCGCGCGATTACGCTGGCCGTCGTGGTCGCTATCTGCGCCCTGGCCATCACGAGTGATGTCGAAGCCGGCCGTCTCATCGAGACTGGCACCGATATGGACGCGAGTCTGCTCGGTGCCGGTTGATAGATTGAGGCTACGTTGGAATGTCTGGTCGCTTCCGGCCGTCACCCGTATTTCTGGATGCAGACCTGGTTTTCCGCCTCGGGTGAATACCTGAATCACGCCGCCGACGGCGTCTGCGCCGTAGAGTGCCGAGCGTGGGCCACGAATAACCTCCACGCGGTCGATGTTGTCTATCGCTAAATAATCGAGCCGGGCGAAGCCACTGGTCGAAGAAGCGATGCGCTGTCCATCCAGCAGAACCAGGGTTTGCGCCGTTCCGGTGCCGCGCACGGACAGCGACGGCAGCCCTCCGGCGGTGGATATGCTGACACCCGGTACGCGCCGAAGGAGTTCCGGCACGCTACGTGCCTGCAAACGCTCGATGTCATTGCGCGTGAATACAGTATTGGCAGCGATTGCTAGTTCACGCCGTTCGGCCTGGCGCGCTGAGGTGATGACCATGCCTGGCAGCTGATATCCGGCGTCGAGGGTATCGGCCAATACGTGAGCGGTTGGTATAAGCGCAACGGTCAGAGCGAGACGGGAATACTTCATTTTTTTATCGAATCCTCAAAAGAACAGAGCTTTTGAGGAGGGCAGGAACAAGCGACGGGGCGTAGTGACAGGCGACCGCGCTTGACGGTGCTGCCCTCCGCAACACCAGTCGAATCCGTCAGGCCGGTCTCCGGGCTTTCGACGCGCACCGCGCTCGCCTTCCCGTGTCTGGACACAGTGGCGGTTGAGCGGGCGGTGATCCATGGATCACGGTCGATTACCGTTGCGGGGGCAGCGCCGGCCTTGCTCGTTCGAGCGCACCGGCTTCCCGTTTAATGCGGACCTTGCGGTCGTGCACACCTGGGCGGATAGGAAAAACGCGCGAACCTTACGGCCTGGAGTGGTGAAAGACAAGCGATAGAATGGGCGCCTCAGAGCAAGGCGTTGTTGATCAGAGCAGACCGTTTGGGTCTGGATGCGGCTTTCGGCGCTAGTGGATTGGTCCGCTTGGTCAGGATGTGAGCGTAGGGTGGGCCGGGCGGCGGTCCGCTTCAGCCCACCGGCTCAACGTCCGGTTGCGTTCACTATGAACGAGCGCGGCAGTTCAATCAGATGCCCGCCACATAGGGTTGTCAAAGCATTGGTGGGCTGAAGCCCACCCTACACAAACCCTTTACCTACCGAGCATAGTAAAGGCGAGCAACCCGCTTCGCAGCCATCCGTGGCGACGTGATGGCTCTGAGGCTACGCGCCCAAAGCCGCCAGGCGTGCGCGTATCGATGCCTCGATACCCGCGGCGTCCAGCCCGCACTCCGCGAGCATTTCGCTGGGCTTGGCGTGCTCGACGTAATAGTCCGGCAAGCCTAGATGCAGGATGGGCTTCTGCAGGTTTTCAGCGGCGAGAAACTCGCCCACCGCGCTGCCGGCACCGCCTGTGATGCTATTTTCCTCGACGGTCACCAGCAGTTCGTGATCGGCAGCTAGTTGGCGTACCAGAGCCTCATCCAGCGGTTTGACGAAGCGCATGTCGACGACGGTTGCGTCCAGGGTTTCAGCAACCTGGAGGGCTTCCGGCAGTTGCACGCCAAACACCAGCAGGGCAACTCGCTTGCCTTCGCGACGAACCACACCCTTGCCGATTTCCAGCGGTTCGAGGCCGGGCTCGATCATCGCGTTCGGGCCGGTGCCGCGTGGATAACGCACCGCGGCGGGACCTTCGAAGTGATAGCCAGTGGTGAGCATTCGGCGCATCTCGTTCTCGTCGCTCGGGGTCATCACCAGCATGCCGGGGATGCAGCGCAAATAGGTGAGGTCGAAACTGCCGGCGTGGGTTGGGCCGTCTTCGCCGACCAAGCCGGCGCGGTCGATGGCGAACAGCACGTCCAGGTTCTGCACGGCGACGTCATGGATCAGTTGATCGTAGGCACGCTGCAGGAACGTCGAATAGATCGCTACCACCGGTTTGGCGCCTTCACAGGCCATGCCGGCCGCCAATGTCACGGCGTGCTGCTCGGCGATGGCGACATCGAAGTAGCGATCCGGGTAGCGCTCGCTGAAGTCGACCAGGTCGGAGCCTTCCTTCATGGCCGGAGTAATGCCTGCCAAGCGCGGATCAGCGGCGGCCATGTCGCATAGCCATTGACCGAAGACGTTGGAGTATTTCGGGCCGCTGGGCTTTTTAGGGGCCGCTGGAGCGCCGACGGGTTCCAGCTTGCTAATGGCATGCCAGGTAATCGGATCGACTTCCGCCGGGGCGAAGCCTTTGCCCTTCTTGGTCACCACGTGCAGAAACTGCGGCCCGGAGAGGTCGCGCATGTTGCGCAGGGTGGCGATCAGGGTCGGTAGGTCGTGGCCATCGATGGGGCCGATGTAGTTCCAGCCAAGCTCCTCGAAAAGCGTGCCGGGGACCAACATGCCCTTGGCATATTCCTCGGTGCGGCGGGCGATTTCCCAGGCGCCTGGCAGACGCGACAGGACCTTCTTACTGCCCTCGCGCATGCTCGAGTAGGTGCGGCTGGAGAGGATCTTGGCGAGATAGTTGGACAGACCGCCAACGTTGCGCGAGATCGACATGTCGTTGTCGTTGAGCACGACCAGCATGTCGGCGCCGACTTCAGGGGCGTGGTTCAGGGCCTCGAAGGCCATGCCGGCGGTGAGCGCGCCGTCGCCGATCACGGCGATCGACTTGCGCTTTTTCCCCTGCAGGCGAGCAGCGATGGCCATACCCAGGGCGGCACTGATCGAGGTGCTGGAATGGCCGACGCCAAAGGTGTCGTACTCGCTTTCGCTGCGGCGCGGAAAGGCTGCCAGACCGTCTTTCTGGCGCAGGCTGGCCATGCGTTCGCGGCGACCGGTGAGGATCTTGTGTGGATAGGCTTGATGGCCGACGTCCCAGACCAGACGGTCGCCGGGCGTGTCGTAAACGTAGTGCAGGGCGATGGTCAGCTCGATTACGCCGAGCCCGGCGCCGAAGTGTCCGCCGGTGCGGCCTACGCTATAAAGCAAGTCCTGCCGCAGTTCGTTGGCGAGTTCTTCAAGTTCCGCTTCGCCCAGCCGGCGCAGTTGCTCGGGAGTGGCCGCGCGATCTAGAACGGGCGTCGCAGGGCGGACCCGAGGAATCTCATGGAACGTCTTGGGCATCGAACGAGTCGTTTTGGCTGAAAAAAGAGCCGCAGTTTACCCGATGGTTACAGCGAGAAGAACGACTCAAGCATCAACGGTTGCCGCCAGGTCGTGCCAGCGCAACGATCCGTGTGGCTCAGTTGCGGCGTTCGACGATAAAGCGGGCCAGCTGGCGCAACGGTTCGGCGCTTCTACCGAAGGAAACGACGGCTTCGAGTGCAAGATCGCGCAACTCCACTGCATAGGCCTTTGCCGCGTCCATGCCGAGCAGCGCGGGGTAGGTGGGTTTGTCGCGGGCGATATCGGCGCCTTGGTGTTTGCCTAGAGTGGCGGTGTCGCTTTCCACGTCGAGAATGTCGTCCTGCACCTGAAAGGCCAGACCGATTGCCTGCGCGTATTGCTGCAGAGCGGCCAGCTTGTCGGCATCGGCACGGCCGCTGGCGAGGGCGCCGAGACGAACGCTGGCCTCGATCAGCGCGCCGGTTTTGTGCCGATGCATCAGTTCCAACGCGCTGCGGTCGAGCTTGCGGCCCACCGAACCCAGGTCGATGGCCTGCCCACCGACCATACCGGCCGGGCCGGCTGCGCGAGCGAGGCTGATAACCATCTCCAGGCGCAGCGCGGGGTCCTGCGGATTGCGTACATCGGCTGCCAGCGCTTCGAACGCAAGGCTTTGCAGGCCATCGCCGGCAAGGATCGCGCAGGCTTCGTCGAAGGCCTTGTGCGTCGTCGGCTGGCCGCGGCGCAGATCGTCGTCGTCCATGGCCGGCAGGTCATCGTGAACCAGCGAATAGGCGTGGATCAGCTCGACGGCGCAGGCTGCGCCATCGGCCTGTGCACTGTCTCCTTCAAGCGCCTCGCAGGCGGCATAGACCAGCAGCGGGCGCACGCGCTTGCCACCGTTCATGACGCTGTAGCGCATGGCTTGGTAAAGGCGTTCGAGTTGCGGGCGGGGGGGGGCGAAGAGCGTCTCGAGGCAGTTGTCGACGCGTTGCTGACAGTGTTTCTGGTAGTCGCCGATCATGCTTCGGGATCCACCTCGAACGGCGCTTCTTGCAGCTTGCCGTCGCGTTCGAGCAGGATCTGTACTTTCTGTTCGGCCTGGCTGAGCGCGGCCTGACAGTCGCGGGTCAAGCCGATTCCCTGTTCGAAACAGGTCAGCGAGTCTTCCAGCGACAGCTCGCCGCTTTCCAGACGCTCGACCAGCTGTTGCAGCTCGGCGAGGGATTGTTCGAAATCGAGGGCGACTTTCTTGCGGGCCATGGCGGAACCTGTTCTTTGCGGCGGCTGTAAAACGGTCGCGACACTAGCAGAGCTGGGCGGCATAAGCCATACACCAAGCGGGCTACGCGCCTGTCGGTTACCGCCAGTAAACCGCCTGGAAGTAATAGAGCGTCATGAAGCTGCCAACCAGGATGACGAAGACCCGCAACCAATTGGCGGGTAGCTTCTTGCTCAGCGCGCCGCCAGCGTAGCCGCCGAGCGCGGTGCCGATCAGCAGGATCGCCAGTTCGTACCCGCTCACCCGACCGGCGATGATGAAGGTGGCCGTGGCGACGCTGTAGATCACGGCCGATATAAGGTTCTTCAGCGCGTTGGCGCGAACCAACTGATGACCTTCGATGGAAAATGCCGCCAACTGCAAAATGCCCATGCCTGCACCGAAATAACCACCGTAGATCGAAACCAGGCCATGTGCGGCGAGCGATGCCGGAGCGTGCGGAGGCACTGCGTTTTCTTCCTTGCGCCGTGCCGCCAGCCAGCGGCTCAGCCAGGGACTTGCGGCGAACAGTGCGGTGGCGAGCAGCAGCAACCAGGGGATCAGCAGGCTGAACACGTCGTCGCCGCTGGCCAGCAATAACAGACCACCGAGCAGGCCGCCGCCCAATCCGGCCAGCAACAGTGGGATCAAATAGCGGCCCAGCGGACGCAGCGCCGAGCGCGCGGCCCAGGCGGCGGCGACGCTGGCGGGCCAGAGCGCCACGGCGTTGGTCGCGTTCGCCGTGACCGGAGGAAGACCCGTTGCCAGCAGCGCAGGGAAGGAGAAGAAGGTACCGCCGCCCGCCAGGGCATTCATTCCACCCGCTGCGAAACCGGCGGCGATGAGCAGCAATATGTCGAACAGGGGCATCGGATGGGCTCGCGGCAAAAGGACGCAGATTATCGCTGCCGTCCCGCTGAGCCAAGCGTGCGGCTCTATTTGTCGGATGGACTTCGAGCTTCATCCAGGCGGGTACTGGCCAGTTCGTCGAGGATGCCGCAGCCACCGGACGATTGACTACCGGCGCAGCAGCTACGTAGGTCCTGGAGCTGTCGCTCCAGCGCATGGAGGCTTTCCAGACGCGTGCGGACGCGCTCGAGCTGCTCATCGATCAGCAGATTGATATCGCTACAGCTGGCATCCGGATGGCTGGAGAATTCCAGCAGTCGTCGGACATCGGCCAGTCCGATGTCCAGCGCCCGGCAATGACGGATGAATACCAAATGCGCGAGTTGCTTCGATGAGTAGGACCGGTAGCCGTTGGCTCCCCGTTCCGGGGCCGGCATCAAGCCGACCTTCTCGTAGTAGCGGATCGTCTCGACATCGACGTCTGCCGCCGTGCTCAGCTCACCTATGCGCATCATGGCCTCCTTCTTAATGCTGCGATCGTTGACTGACCGAAATGGGCTTGACCCTGGAGCCGCTCCAGGGTGTGCAATGGCTCCGAATATAGTTCAGGAGGCATTCCATGTCGTCGAGATGCTGTGATTCCGGTTGTTCAACCCAGGCGGTCAGCCCGCGCTTTCGCAATGCCCTGTGGATTGCGCTGGCGATCAACCTGTCCATGTTTGTCGTGGAAATCGTCAGTGGCTTACGCGCTGGCTCGGTCTCGCTGCTGGCCGATGCCATCGATTTCGCCGGCGACGCCGCCAACTACGGCATCACCCTGGTCGTGCTGTCGATGGGGCTGGTGTGGCGCTCACGCGCCGCAATGGTGAAGGGGTTGTCGATGCTCGCCTTCGGGGTTTTCGTCGTCGCCCGCGCCGGTTGGTCGATCTATGCCGACGTCGTGCCGGAGCCACTCACTATGGGCGTCATCGGCGCGCTGGCGTTGGTTGCCAATGTCGTCGTGGCGCTGATGCTTTACGCCTTTCGTGAGGGCGACTCCAACATGCGTTCCGTCTGGTTGTGCAGCCGCAACGACGCAATCGGTAACATCGCCGTGATGATCGCAGCGGCCGGTGTGTTCGGTACCGGTTCTGGCTGGCCTGATTTTGTTGTGGCGCTGATCATGGCCGGGCTGGCGTTGTCTGCCGGTTTCTCGGTGGTACGTCAGGCACGGCAGGAGTTGCGTACGTCCCGCTAGGCACGCCTAGTTGGCAATGGCTGCAACCAGCACCACGGCAGCCACAGCCACCAGCGCCAGTCCGGCGGCGGCCAGCTTGCCTACCGTTTCGGCGCTCATGGCCAGCGCCTTGCCCTTCGCCTGATCGCCGAAACGGCCTTCGAGACGATGCAAGCCTTCTACAGGCTGGAACAGATTGTCTGGCTGCTCGGCGGTGGTCGGCTCATCGGTCATCTGGCCGCTCCAGGCTTGTTTGGCCATCATCCTATCGAGCAGGCCGGGCATGAACATATTGCCGATGATCGCCTGGAACGACGCGCGTCCGAGCCACAATTCGCGCGGCGCATCGGTTGCAGCGCGGACAATCGCGCGAGCCGCGACCTCGGGCGTATGGATCGGCGGGACCGGCTGTGGACGTTTTTGCATTTTGTTACGCGACCAGTCGAACTGCGGCGTGTTGTGCGCCGGTAACTGGACCATTGTCAGCCGCACCCGGCTGTTGGTATGGATCAGTTCGCAACGCAGCGAATCGGTAAAACCGCGAATGGCGAACTTGGCCGCGCAATAGGCCGACTGCAGGGGAATCGCCCGATAGGACAATGCCGAACCCACCTGGACGATGGTGCCGCGATTGCGCGCCTCCATATATCGCAGCGCGGCCAGCGTGCCGTGAACGAAGCCCAGATAGGTCACTTCGGTCACGCGCTTGAATTCCGCGGCGCTGATCTTGTTGACCGGTCCGAATACAGTCGCCATGGCGGCGTTGACCCAGATTTCAATCGGCCCCAGTTCTGCCTCGATTCGTTCGGCCGCCTGATCGATCGCTCCAGCGTCGGCAACGTCGGCGGAAATGGCCAGGACCTTGGCGCCGGCAGCTTCAAGTTCGTCGCGCGTGTCAGACAGGCCCTGTTCGCCGCGCGCAATCACGGCAACGCGAAAGCCTGCCCGCGCCAATGCATGGGCCGTTGCGCGGCCCACGCCAGCGGTGCCTCCACAAACCACAGCAGCCAGTCCGCGGTCGCTCATAAAAAACTCCTGTCTGGATCGAGTTAACGCAGCAGCCTGTTCCAGCCGGCATAGCGATGACGAATCGGCCCGCGCGGCAGGCTCATGCCGATCACCAGCACACCGGCGATCAAGCTACCAACGGTGGCGGCAAAACCGGCGCCCTCGAGAAATGAGGGCGCGGCGATCAACCAGGCGCCAATCGGGAAATTGAGGAAACGCAGCGGTCGCGCGACCTCGGCGAAGGCCAGCACCGAGACGGTGATCAGCAACGAGCCCATGAGGTGGTCGCTGTTAGCCATCGCACCTTCGGTACCGAAGATCAGCCGCGTGCACATCAGCCAGACGCCGATTGCACAAAGCAGCGTGAGCCCCCAAGGCAAGTTGACCCCGCGAAGCCCCTTCAATGTCATGGCCGACAGGCTGCCATCGAACTCGGGCGTGTTGTCTTCGCGCGCACCGTCCATGGCATCGCCCTGGAAAAATGTTTTCCAGAACGGTTTGCCGCGGCGGCGAGCATCCTTCAGAAACTGCCCCATGGCGACGAGTTCATCCAGCGCGTAGGGCATCATCACCAGCATCGCCAAGGCCTGGATCAGGCACAGGGTGCACCAGGTATTGATGAAGATCGGCTGGGCGATGATGAAGAAGATGCTCACCGCGCCCAGCGGTACTACCACCACGCCGAACGCGGCGACCATCCAGGGCATGGTCCGCCAGCGGCGTGCATCGCCCATCACCGCCATCAGCAGCTCGATCATGTAAGCCATGACGCCGACTCCGGCGTCGGGCACCGGCCAGGCGCGGGACATATCGGAGGTGATTATGGTTTCCGTGCCGTTGGGCTGACTGCCAAAGAACGGGTCCCAGGCATTGGCGGTATGACCGAGTTGGTAGGCGGCGAGATAGCGCGCCAGCAGAATGCCGATCACGGCGAGAATCGCGATCGGCAGTCGCTGCAGCCAGGTCGACGGGTTGTAATCCCAGCCCGGTGGCACCGCGGCCTTCTGCATCATCCCGGACATGCTCATGCCGGGCATCATCGGCACCAGCGTGGAGAAGGCTATCACCAGCCCGCCGACCAACAGAGCGTTCCCATAGCTGGCCGGCGACGGCGTCCAGAACAGTAGCGGGGCGAACATCAGCCACAGTCCCATCGTCGTGTTCGCCCACTGAGCCCAAGCGATTCGCTTCAGCGAAAGGACCGAGAACAACACGATCAGGGCACCGCTGATGACGTCACTCCAGGTCATCAGCAGCGCGCGAGTGGCCACGTCTGGCAAATCGCGCTCGGTCGTCAAACGGGCGAGATCAAGGTCGCTTGCCGAAATGTTCGTATAACCGAAAATGAACGGCGCGCTAAGCACCCATAAACCGAGCAAGGCGTTAGCGAAATGGCACCACAGGGTGGCGAGACGGCGCCGCTCCATCATTTGCATGTGCGCGTCCATGCTCATATCCGACGGCATGGCGGCCTGTCTCAAGTATTCCCCTTGATGCTCCACGAACTCTCCTCATACGAAGATGGGTTGGGTTCCGCGACCAGCTGCGAGCGGGCGTTCCGTCAACGGCTGCGACAGGGTCGTGCTCAATTGACAGGGATGGCTTGGGTGAGTTGCAGAAAACGGACGCTAGCAGGCGAACCGAGCGGCACGGATCGTGGCGCTTTCGGGGTCTTCATTCTCGTTGTGCTACCGATGGAGGTAGGCGGAGCTTGCGGGTCGGCTTATCTATTCGGAGCAATCCGGCTCGACCGTAAAGGTCTTGGTCGAATCCACGAGACCGACAGTTTCCAACGTGCGGCGGCCAACGAGTACCGGGTAATTCATCTTGTCGCGATCATTCAGTGAAAATTGCTCTTCGTAGATAGTGTTGCCCAGGCATACCTTCATCATCACCACAGGCCGTTTCTCGGCGCCGCCGGCACCGCGTACCTTGATGTCGCGGACCACCTCGCGCTCTAGGCGTTTCTCGATCTTCTTCTCGGTATCGATGTCTTCCATCTCGAGGGTAAAGCGCACCCAGTCGTCCCCATTCTTTTCGAATCGGTCGATGTTTTCAGCATGCATCGATGAAGTCAGCGCCCCGGTATCGAGCTTGAACTTCACGGCGACCTTCTCCGGGAAAATCAGCCCTTCTTCAACCCAACCGAAAACCTTCGGCGAATCGGCAAAAACCGCCGCGCTGCCAAGCGATAGGAGCAGTACTGCAAGCTTCGCAGCCATGCATCGGCTTATGGAAAATCGTTGGGGCTGGAGCATCGATTACCTCAAAAGTGGCAATTGCTGTGATCACGATAGAGTCGCCCCGTCTGAATACGTTCAGGTTTTTGCCTTCCTCTGATTGAGACCAAGGAGAGGCGCAAGCGACAACAAACTGGCGGAGATGGTCTATTGGCAAATTCCATCACCCTTATTAAAAAACACAATCGGACGGCTGCCGCTTGTTGCACTCCATCAATAGGGTCGCCTGCGATTACAGCGGTAAGTGCGCTGGGTCCCAACTGACCAAAAAGGAGGCTGTTTCTAGGGAAGTCCAAAATTGAGAGGTGAACCATGTTCGTCCATAACAAACGACTTCAATACACCGTGCGCGTGGCTGCTCCGAACCCCGGGCTGGCCAACTTGATGCTTGAGCAATTCGGCGGACCGCAGGGCGAGTTAGCCGCTGCCATGCGCTATTTCGTCCAAGGCTTATCTGAGGATGATCCAGGTCGCAAAGACATGCTCATGGACATTTCTACAGAAGAGCTAAGCCACCTTGAGGTCATCGGCTCCATCGTCGGCATGCTCAACAAGGGTGCCAAAGGTGATTTGGCTGAGGGTGTGGAGAAGGAAGCTGACCTGTATCGCTCCCTGACCGGCGGCGGCAACGACTCGCACATCACATCGCTGCTGTACGGCGGCGGCCCGGCGCTGACCAACTCGGCCGGAGTTCCCTGGACGGCGGCCTACGTTGACTCCATTGGCGAACCGACGGCGGACCTGCGTTCCAACATTGCCGCCGAGGCGCGGGCCAAGATCGTCTACGAGCGCTTGATCAACGTGACCGATGATCCAGGTATTAAAGACGCGCTTAAGTTTTTGATGACCCGTGAAATCGCTCACCAGAAATCGTTCGAGAAAGCACTGCACGCCATTCAGCCCAATTTCCCTCAGGGCAAACTGCCGGGTGAGCCAGAATTTGCCAACGTCTACTACAACCTGTCGCAAGGCGAGGGCGACCTGCGCGGGCCTTGGAACCAGGGGCCTGAATGGGAATTTGTCGAGAACCCGCAGCCGGCGGTGGACGGTGGCGATGGCAAGCCGTCTGTGGATCTGAGTAAAGATCAACAGAAGGTGCTGCAACAAATGGCGGTACGGACCCAATCCGATGTCTCTGTAGACCCCATGACAGGAGCCGACCTCGGCTCGGGCAAAGCGGTAAAAAAAGGCAAAGCCTGACGGGCGAAACGCAGTGCTGATACGTCTGTGACAGGGCGCCTCGACGCTGCGTTTCGTTTGTGGCTGATACTCGTTCGAAGCCGGCCTCGAGCCGGCTTTTTTGTGCCGCATTGTCGAAATGTGCCGATGCCGAGTGGGCGCGTTCAATGACGGTTGTGCAGCGGCACCACGACACCCGAATTCGGACGCCGGAGCGTGTCGCTGATCGCTACGTTGAGCGAATGCTGTGTGAACGGCTTGGCCAGCGTGTGCAGTGGGCGACCTTCCTCCGACAGTTCCGCATAGCCGCTGACCAACAGGACCGGCAGATCGGACCTTTCAGCTTTTACAATCTTGGCCAGCTGGGTTCCAGTCATTCCAGGCATCATCTGATCGGTGACCAGGATATCGAAAGTCCCCTGCTGGCGAAGGATCGTCAGGGCCGCTTCGCCGCCATTCACTGCGGTGACCCGATGGCCCAGGTCCTCCAGGAGCTCGGCCGTGTTGGCGAGCACGAGGGGATCGTCATCCACGACGAGAATCGACAACGCGGGTACGGATGTCACGATGGGCTCGTTTGCCACCTCCGGTGACGGCGTGGTTGCTGAAGCGTGAACACCCAGCGGTAGCCACAGCTCGACTGTTGTCCCTTTGCCTAGGCTGCTCTCGATCACTAGTCGCCCCCCTGACTGCTCGGCTAAGCCGTGAGCCATTGAAAGGCCTAGGCCCGTGCCCTTGCCTGGTCCTTTGGTCGTGTAGAACGGTTCGGTTGCCCGGGCAAGCGTCTCCGGGCTCATGCCGGCACCGTCGTCGCGCACGATCAAGGCGACGAACTCCTGCGTCGGGTGTTCCGGCGATGGGCTGAATGCACGCAGTTGGCCTTCAATGCAGATCGTGCCGCCTGCCTGCATGGCGTCTCTTGCGTTGACGACTAGGTTGATCAGCACCATTTCGAGCTGATTCGCGTCGACGTAAGCAGGCGGAAGGCTGAGAGGGAACCGCGTTTCAATGTTGATGTTGGCCTCGACCGAGCGCTGCAGCAGCCCCCGCATGTTCAACACCACGTCCGGTAGCACGACGGAACTAGGTTTCAGCTCCTGCTTGCGGGCAAAGGCCAGCATGCGTTGAACCAGACCTGAGCCGCGTTGCGTCGCCTGCAGCGCGTTCTCGATCAGGCTACCGACACGAGCTGTGTCGTTCGGCAACCGTTTGCGAAGCAGTTCGAGATTTCCACCTACTACCGCGAGCAGGTTATTGAAGTCATGAGCGATACCGCCGGTGAGCTTGCCGATCGCTTCCATTTTCTGGGCCTGACGGAGCGCGGCCTCTGCATGCCGACGTTCGGTGATGTTCACCAGACCGCCGATAATGAGCGCGCCGCGATTGGTCTGCTCGAGACGCGTGGAGGCCAGCACATCGATGAACGCGCCAGCCCTGGCCACCAGGCGGTATTCGGCGTTGAGGCATTCGCCGGTTTCGAGCAGTACAGGCCAATCCTGGCTTAGCATCTGACGCGCAGAGTTTTCGGTCATGAAGTTGATCAATGGCCGGCCGATCACGTCCGCTCGGCGATGGCCCATCAACACCAGCCAGGCATCGCTGACCGACTCCAGTCGGCCTTCTTCGTCCAGCGAATGCAGGGGCAACGGTGTCTTGCTATAGAGTTCGCGGAACCGTTCTTCGCTCTGGCGCAATGCCGCCGCTTCCCGCTCGCTGATGATCGCCATGCGCCTGTCGTGCATCGAGGCGGCAAGGCCGAAAAACAGCACGATGAAGGTCGAGCCGGCGACCGATAGCGCCATTGTCATCAGGTCCAGGCCGCTGCCGGAGGCTGCGGGCATCGCATCGTCCATCGGCGTGAAGCGCGCCCCTGCCATGGCCGAGTAGTGCATGCCGGCCACGGCAAACCCCATGGCCACGGCGGAGACAGTCTGCAACGACAATCGTCGTCCCCGCGCGGAGAGCCAGAGCGCTACGGTGGCCGCGCCGATTGCAATGATGAAGGAAGTGATGACCCACAGCGGGTCATAGGACAGTTCGGCATGCATCGTCATGGCGGCCATGCCCATGTAGTGCATTGCGCCAATTCCAAGACCCATGAACAGTCCGCCGATCCCGAGCGTCCTGCGGCCCAGCCCTTGGGTGCCGACTGCGAAAAAGCTGATCGCCGTCACCACAATCGGCACGACCAGCGACCAGAGGGTAAGCGCCAGATCGTATTGGATCTCCATGCCGGGCATGCCGAACGCAAGCATCCCGACAAAGTGCATCGACCAAATGCTGCCGCCCATGCATACAGCTGCTGCGCACAACCAGGCGTGTTGCATCCAGCCTGTTGCAGCTCGTGCGCGGCTGGCTAGGTCGAGCGCCGTGAAGGAGCCGGCAATGGCAATCAGGATGGACAGGCTCACCAATGCGGTGTTGTAGGTGGTAGGCATCGCAAGATCCGTTGAGACATTCGAGGCTGTCGCCCTTTATGTATTACACGAGTCGTCGATGAGCGCCAGGTCGCTGGTCTATAGGTGCGATCGACGGATGCTGGGGCGGGCGACTTTCACGACGATCGGTTAGGCCTGGTAAACGTGGCAGCTGACGGCACAGCCTGTCACCTGTCATCAATGGTGCTCGGTGCTAGCTGACCGGAAGCTAGCATGAGGGGAGCGGCAGGTACGTGGCCATTCGGAAGCGGATCAGTTGCCAAGCTGCGAAAACAAAAGGCATAAAAAAGCCGGCTTGTGGCCGGCGTTTTACTATATTTAAGTGCTTGATTCTATAGTTAATTTACATATCGTATTTTTTTGTACCCCCGCTTGTCCCCCCAATTCTGCGTTGCGTGGTCCAAGCACCATATCTCTGCTTGCACTGAAGGACTCTGTGGAAATCTCAAACTTATGGCACTATCGCTGGAGATAACTACAACGGCGGAAGCTGGTCGGCTTAGGGCCTGCTATGTGCCTAGTAATTGAATGCGGGGGCGTCAGCCTCCGCCAAACGTGCGGCCCTGATGGTATGGAAACCAATCCACCCCGGAAATCGAAGCGGAAAAATGGCTTTGCGGTCAAGCGCGGCGTCATTCCGCCGTCATCGCAGGTCTTACTATTTCACTCCGATCAGTGGGAAAAGCTCATTGAGCATGCTTGCCGAAACCGTCCTTTGGGCGACGGGGCGAAATACGTGTTCGTCAAGCAGCTGGGCGGCGCCGGCGATGGCGGGCGTGACGTCGAAGCGCGCCTGGTTCCAGCTTTGTCTGAGCATCAGTGGGATCTTTTTCAAGGTAAACATTACGACCATGCATTGATGCCCACCGATGTTTTCAAAGAGTTAATCAAGTTTTTCAAGCACCTGGAGGCGAAGACATATCCGGCGCCACGGTATTACTACCTCTGCGCGCCACGCGGCGTGGGCAACGACCTTCATAACCTTCTGAGCAAGCCCGACGAGTTTAAGCAGCGATTACTGGATGACTGGAGAGCGGAAAAGACCGGACTCAAGGGGCGTGCTAAAGAGATAACCCCGGCAATCGAACAACTTGTGATGGACTTCGATTTCAAGAACATCTTGGAGTGCCAGACGCGAGACATACTTGAGTGGCATGCGTTGGATCAAAAGGCGCACTTCGAGCTGTTCGGTTTTGAGGGCGAGCGCGGTGATGATCCCTTGGCACCCGACACGCCCACCGCACAGGAGCAAATCTACGTCGAAGAATTGTTGAAGGTCTATTCCGAGCTGACCGGCGATGATCTGACGCTGGACGAGCTGATGGACTCAGACTCCTGCGGGGAGCATTTCCAGAGTCAGCGCGCATTTTTCTACTGTGCTGAAGGCCTGAAGATATTCAGTCGAGACACCTACGGTGAAGCAGAGTTCGACGCGCTGTTGGACATGGTGCTTGTTGGCATCAAGTCGAAGGTCAATAGCCCTCGACATAAGGGCAGTCTAGACCGGCTCGAGGCCGGTACCGAAGGAGCGCAACAGTTAGTCGTCAATGACAGTAATCTGACTCCTAAGCTGCGGCCTGGGGATCTGCCAGGCACCTGCCACCATTTGGTAAACCAAAGGAGGCTCAGGTGGGTCAAGTAAAACGGCGCCCTTTGCCTGTGTTCAACTCCCCGTTCGAGCTCGGCATTCGCATGGTCTACCTCCTGCAGGCTCTCATGCCGCATGGTGCGGACCTTCAGAAGCTGGTGCTTTTGGACTATGCCATCGTGTATTCGGCTGACCTGAACGGCCCGAGCAGCCTACATACACCCATCCCATTCCGTGGCGCAGAGCTCATGAGTAGGCGCGAGCTGATTGAGCAAGGCCTCTATCTCATGAGCACACGGGGCTTAGTAACGGCGATATGGGGCACAGATGGCATCACTTACTATGCGGGAGAAATCGCTAGGGCTATGACTGGAGCTCTGACGTCCAAGTACTTGCGTGAGTTAGAGCAGCGCTGCGCGTGGGCAGCCGAGCGCTATGGACACGTTGACTCCTCCGAGCTGACTTCTAAGTTCGCTGCGAGCGGCCACCTGTGGGGAGCGGAACTCGAGCTAATGGCGCGGGATGGAGGTGGTGCATGGGCATAATTCTCACGTCGCTGTCCGTCCATGGACCAGACCGTGAGGTCGCCGAGGTCCTATTCCATCCCGGGCGGCAACTGATTCGAGGCCCTAGCGAGACCGGCAAGTCCTATATCTACGACTGTCTCTGGTACATGCTAGGAGGTAACGACCTTCCCGAATCATTTCCGCTCACGCAGGGCTACCAGGAGTTTCGCTTGCGGTTCAAGACCGCGGAGGATGAGTACGAAGTACGCCGGGGGCTAGCCGGCGGAGGCGCCGCCGTCTACACGCGCGTGCTCGGTGATGACAAGGATCAATCGTTCGAGCCGCTAGACCGGGAGCTCGGGGAGTTGCTCGTTGAGTTGTGCGGGGCGAGTGGCAAACAAATTCTTCGCAACCACAGCAAGCGTGGCGTCGTGACGGGTGACGATCTTCGCCACTGGTCGTTGTGGTCGCAGTCCAACATTCCTGCCAAGCTGCCCATCGCGGGGAGCGCCTATGCAGCATCGAAGCATGAAGCGGCGTTCCATTTATTTTTGACAGGTACTGATGATTCAGCCATCCAACTTCGGAAGTCCGCAACCGAAACTGAACGCGCCCGAGGCGAATTACAGGCTGCCGAGACTGCCCTGAAGCGCATCGAAGCCCTTATGCCAAAAGACTTAAAACGCAACGAGGTGGAAGAGGCGCTGGAGCGGGTGGATACGACTCTGTCGGCGATGACGAGCCAGTACGACGCGCGTGCTTCTACCCTGAAAGACTTGCGCAGGCAGCTTACGAACGTTTCCGACGAATTGCGCCAGGTTGAGAATGAGCGGAACCACTCGCGGTCCATGATTGGTCGCTTCGAACTGCTTGACGAGAAATATGCAAACGACCAGGCGCGCCTCGGAGGTACCAGCGAGGGAGTGGCGTTCTTTCAGGAGCTCCCGACGGTAGACTGCCCGTTGTGCGGAACCCCAGCAGAAAGCCAGGTGGATCCTGACGATTTGCGCCCTGCGGCGCCGAGCCGCTATCGAGCAGCTATCGCTGCTGAAGCAGAAAAAATTCGTTCGCTCCGAGTGGGCTTGCTCGCAGCCCTACAGCATGAGCGAGACCGCCACGGTAATCTCAACGCGCGCGCTTCGACACTTGCTGCTGAGCTCAACGTGCTGCAGAACCGCGAAGCTATGGTGCTAAATAACACCCGTGTTGAATTCTCTGCCAATCCGAAGATATTGGCGTTGAGACGTTCAGAGCTGTCTGAACAACTAAGCTATTTCGACGAAATACAACATTTTGTTGCCGAGATTGATCGCCTAAAGAAGGCGACCGTGCGCAAACGTATTACTGTAGTTCGCGAGGGTGGTGCATTTGGTCGTGAGGTCGCCAATCGCGCCAAGGAATTGCTGAACACTTGGGGGTTCAGTTTTATCCAGAACATCTCTCTTGATGATCCGTCCTGTGACCTGCGGATCGATGATCGTTCACGCCTGAGCTATGGCGCTGGTGTGAGGGGCTTGTTCCTGTCCTCTTTGGCGGTTGCACTGATGGAGCACGCGCTTGAGAAAGGACATCCCCATCTCGGCGTAGTCGTCCTCGACTCGCCACTGAAGACGTACGCGGATCCTGACTCCACCGAAGAGCATGAGGTGCCGCCTAAGACGATCGTTGACCGGTTCTATAGCTGGATGTCGACTTGGCATGGGCGTGGTCAAGTCATCGTTCTCGAGAACGAACCGATCAAGCCAGAAACGGCGGCAGAGCTCAAACCTATTACATTCACACGTATCTTTAGCAAGGGGCGATACGGCTTTTATCCCCTACGCGATGATGCAACCGACGAAGGCGATGCGGATTAGAGAACATCCAGCTACTTGCTTTAATCTTTAAGCGCCATCAGATACTAGGCAGGGTCTATGTGCTGACCAAGTATCTAATCCAGCGCACCCGCGATCACGTCATCCACGCTACTCGCTCGGCCAAAGCGCAAGCCGGCCTCACTTGTTGCAAGCAATCTGAAATGAGAAGCGCCGCAGTCGATCTTGGCTTGCTCAATTGGGCGTAGGTCATCATTGAACAGGCTGCTTTTGGTTTCCACCACGAAGTAGACGCGTTCGGCACCGTCTTGCTCTACCAGTATTGCCCAGTCAGGGTTATAGCTGCCGAGCGGGGTGGGGATACGGAACCAGCCTGGCAGCTTTGCGTAAACCTTCACGGCATCGTTGTGCTCCAGCGCTTGGGCGAAGTCGCGCTCGATGGCTGAGTCGTACACTACATGCTCGTAGACGGATTTCTCGGTGTTGAGCAGCATGTTTTTCAGGTAGCCGGTCAGCTCCTGCTGCTCAAACAGTTCCTGGGCGTAGAAACTTTCATCGCCCAGCTTCACGTACTTGATGCCATCGACCAACGCCAGGCGCTTGCAGCGGTTGATGATTTCGCCGGCCAGCTCGATAAATTGCTGAGGGTTGCGCTTGAAATCGTCCAGGCGCTTGCTTTCCCTGAGGATGCGTACCAGCGTCCGGCGAGTCAGGTGCGTTCGATCTTGGAGGTCGGTCAGAATGTCCGGCAGCTCGATATTGCTCTCGTCCAGGTTGACGGTATAAGCACCTTTCTTCTCGCTAGCTTCTATGCCTGACTTGCCGATGGCTAGATTTGCTTTACGCCATTGAAGGCGAGGGCGGAATACCGCGGGGGCCTTCTGCAAGTTGTCGATGCAATCGGTGATCAGTTTTTCGTTATCGAAGTCAACGCGATAGGTTGTCTGATGCTTTATCCGACCCCACAGGGCTTTGAACTCTTCGCTCTGCAGCACGGCCTGGCGGGCAGGGATAGCACGGCGCTCGTCTGCATTCTTGATCTCCAGGCGGCCAGAGACCTTTTTCAACTGTTCGATGATCTGCAAGCGCTGGGCCTCGAATTCAGGCGGTAGCTGCAACAGGCCGTCTTTGAGTGCCTGTTTGAGCGAGTCTTGTACCTTGCCCTTGGCATCGACGTAATGCTGTGCTCGCAAGAAATCCCACAGTATCTTCGACTGCTCAAAACCAAGTGGCTTTGACTCGCCGTTAGCATTGGTGACTACGACTGCTGCGAACTGGTGATGCTCGACAATACCGAAGCGGATGCCGGTGTCTGCCTCAATTTCTTTCTGCAGGTTCTCGGCAAAGGCCTCGTAGTTCTCTGTAGCTATGACTGTAAGGGTATTCACCTCAAAGCCACGCACTCGCTCACCGTTCTGGTTGACGCACAGCCGCAGGCCGCGACCGATGGTCTGTCGGCGCTCACGCTCGGATTGAATGTCACGCAGCGTGCAGATCTGGAACACGTTGGGGTTGTCCCAGCCTTCCTTGAGTGCCGAGTGGGAAAAGATGAATTTCAGCGGTGTGCTGAAGGTAAGCAGCTTTTCTTTGTCCTTCATGATCAGGTTGTAGGCGCGCTCAGCGTTTTCTCGGTTGCCGGCGTTATTCTCAGCGGTGTCAGACCAGCCGCCCTTTTTGTCGATGGAGAAGTAGCCGTTGTGCACCTCTTCAGCGCTGTGGTTGAAGTCGACCTCGCTGAACAGGCTTTGGTAGTCCGGGTGCTTGGCGAAACGTTTGTATTCTTCTTCGAAGATGGTCGCGTACACGCCTTTCACTGGATTGCCGTCAGCGTCGTACTGGCGATAACGCTCGACCGTATCGATGAAAAATAGCGACAGCACCTTGATGCCCATGGGGCGGAAGCGCTTTTCCTTGTCCAGGTGCTCCTTGATCGTGCGGCGGATCATTTCGCGCTGAATCGCCAACGGTTCCACGCCGCCATGGACCTCACCAATGCGCAGGTACTTCTCGCCACCTGGGTAGCGCAGCTCGACGAACTCCTCGCCTTTGGCGGTGTTGATTTCGCCGATGCGAAGGTCTTTATAGACGGCGCGCTTGGTTGCCTGCTCCAGATCGTCGCCGTCGTAAACCGTGACCTCTTGGGTGGATACGCCACCTGTGGCTGTGCCCAGATCCAGCTCGACTTTGGCTGAAATCGTGCCGCGCTTGTTGCTGGCCGCTACCAGCCGCACAAACGGCTTGTTGTGGGCATCGTCTATCGTTGCCGAGGCCACTTCGATCTGTTTGACCAGGCGGCGCTCGTAGGCGTCAACCGCATCCAGCCGGTAGACCATGTGGTGCTTGTCTACGTGGGTTGCGGAATAGCGCAGGGTGCACAGCGGGTTCATGGCATCCAATGCGGTCTTGCCGGCCCCTTTAAGGCCCCCATCGACGCTCTGCGGCTCGTCGACAATCAGGGTCGGGCGGGTTGCTTTGATTAGGTCGATGGGCTTTTCGCCGCCGGTTTTTTCGCTGTCCTTGTAGAGGTTGTTGACGTCCTTCTTGTTGATCGCACCTACGGTCACCACCATGATCTGGATGGTTGAGCTGGTAGCAAAGTTGCGTACTTCGCCGAGCTTGTTCGAGTCGTACAGGAAGTAGTCATAGGGCACGCCGGCATAAAGGCTTTTGAAGTGTTCCTCGGTGATCTGCAGGGACTTATAGACGCCTTCCTTGATCGCAACCGACGGCACCACGATGACAAACTTGGTAAAGCCGTAGCGTTTATTCAGCTCGAAGATGCTGCGCAGATAAACGTAGGTCTTCCCAGTACCTGTCTCCATTTCGACGGTAAAGTCGCCAGAGGTGAGCATGCCGGAAGGCGGTAGCCCACCGCGCAACTGGATGTCACTGAGGTTCTTGTGCAGTTCGTCGTCAAGCAGCGTCAGGCGGTTGCCGACGCCCAGGTCGGATTCAGCAATGCCTAGGGCGAACTGCTGTGGTGCGTCGCTCGGGTCGCTTTCGGACGGGGCAGGGGCCTTCATGGTGACCGTGAACTCGGTACGGCACGCCTCCTGGCCACGGAACAGATCGCATACCGCTTCGATAGCCTGTAGTTGATAGTCGAGATCCGGCTCGAAGTGCAGTTTCATGTTCAATCCATTTTCAAGCTCGCCTTCAGGCAAGGGCGAGAAATACTGTCAGTTAGCTGCTCGACTCCCTCATGCTGCGAGGCGGCATGGGGGAGTCAGATTCAGGGGCTTTTCAGGCGCTCAGGGCTATGGGCTCGATCCAGCCTTTGCTTGCCAGTACATCTACGGCGATACCGATCTGGCGTGGCGTGAATTGCTTCTTGCGGGTGTTCCAGGCGTAGGTGCGGGCGACTACGTCTTCGATGCTGGAAACAGGATCACCCTCTTTGACGATCCAGTGCACGGTCGCAAGCAGCTCCAAGCCGAAGGGCGTTTCAAAGCCTTCCACCAGCTCTCCGACCCGGTCGAATCGGGCGCGGGTTTCAGCATTCGCTTCCAGGAAGGCATTAGCTTCATCGACTGCGCCAGGCACCAGCGTTAGGGGTTTGTCGGGTGCATCACCCCCATCGGCATAGCCCGCTACCAAGTGACCTTCAATCGCGCGCAGTACGTGGCGAAGATTCTCGGCGTAAGGGCCATAGGCGGCTTGGACGTACTTGAGGCGCAGCGGCTCGCCCGCTGCCTGCATGAAGTACATCAGCTTGTGTACTTCCAGCAGGCTAATCGTTGGGTCAAGCAGCCCACGCACATAGCGATTCATTAGCTCCACCAGTGCGGCGCGGCCAGCGGTCATGCTCGGCACTTCGCGGCTGTGGTGCATGGTGTCTGCAGCGGGGGCGCCCTTGGGCTCGTAAACGCGCACGTGCACGTCCGGCAGATCGGCCATAGCTGCTTCAATACGCGGTCGCACCTCAGCCCAGTCAAGCCCACCCAAACCGCTGCCCAACGGTGGGATGGCGATGGAGCGGATACCACGGTTGTGAATTTCGGCCACCAGGGCGCTGAGCCCTGCGTCTATGTCCTGCAAGCGGCTTTTGCCGCGCCAGTGGCGCTTGGTAGGGAAGTTGATGATGTAGCGTGGCGACGTGAGCTGGTTGGTGTCGAACACGAACATCCGGCCAGGCTGCACCTCTTCACGCTTGCAGGCCGCCTCGTAAGCCTTGAAGTTCTCAGGCCACATATTCTTGAACTGCAAGGCAATGCCACGGCCCATAACACCGACACAGTTCACGGTGTTGATGATGGCTTCGGAGTCATCCCGCAGGATGTCGCCGCTGGTAAATTCGATCATGACAGGCTCTTCACTCAGTAATACCACTCAGGGCGAAGCTCGACCCCTGGTCTATGCCCCTGTGCAGGCAGTGCATTCGCTACCTGCGTGTAAATTTGCCGCGACTGTACGCCGATGCGCTCGACCAGGTGCCATGGAAAGCTCTGTTCAAGCAGGAACTCTGCTTGCTTAGGATCTTTGCACTGGTGCCAGATCCGCGCT
Source organism: Stutzerimonas stutzeri (assembly GCF_024448715.1). Lineage (GTDB taxonomy): Bacteria > Pseudomonadota > Gammaproteobacteria > Pseudomonadales > Pseudomonadaceae > Stutzerimonas > Stutzerimonas stutzeri_AR. Next base: position 123,211 of record NZ_JAMOHZ010000002.1, on the reverse strand, counting down.
GCTACGGCATCCCAATTGATCTCGTTCAGTTGCGCCAGATCTGCACGATCTTCGAAGTATTTCGAACCTGCATTGGACAATGTGAATGCCCAGCGTCTGGCTTGGGCATTAGCCCACTGTACGGTCGCATGCAGGTCAGCCTCCAAATGCACGATAGGCCCTTGGCCGCCGTTGTAGGCAAGGTCTTGATGGCCCCGGCTGATCAGGAACAGCATCACCGAGCGCGGGCAGAAGTAGAACGGCACACATTCACCGACATGCAGGCCCGGATGGCTATCCAGTTCCAGTTGCAGGCGGCGCTGCTTGATATGGTTCATTCCGATGGTCGTGCCCGGCAACGCCTGATTCAACAGTACCGCATCGGACAGCAAGCCAGCGCTGGCGATGATGGATGGCAAACGGTCCACATGGCAGATATGGTAAATCTTCGGCTGCGCGGGAATGGCCATTTTATAGGCTCCGCACGTTTTTGATGCCAGCCTGGTTGAGGATGGCGGCCAGGTTGGTTTTGGCAATGTCATCGGCAAAGGCGCTGTCACGGAACACGCAGGTGCTGTCGCTGGCTGGGGCTTGCGCCTTGTGCCAGGCAACAATCCCCAGCGCCAGGTCTTCCACCTGATCGCGAGTAATTCGCTCCGCAAGGCAGGCCAGCAGGACGCCACCGCCGATGCTGTGCACCGTTTTGCCGGCGATCTGCTGCTGCTCGATGGGTACGCACAGCTCTAGACCGAGCTTTAGCAGCAGTTCGTAGAGAATGTCAGTCTCAGTCCGCCCAGTAACCAGGTGATCCTGATGATTGAAGAGAGCTTGATCAAGATTTTCCGGGTTAGGGTTCCAGGCTTGTATATTCGAGGTGTTGAGCTTGAAAACTCGGAAGCCTGTGTCTCCAGAAAACATCGAGTTCTCTGCTTTGACTTTTTCGGCTGCTCGACGAATCCGCTCTTTGGTTAACTCTGCAATATTTTCGGCAACACCTAGCTTTCTACAGACAGCTGCAGCTTCTTTTTGAGTTTTTTCGGATGGATCAAGGGGTTCTGGGAGCTGGACACAAATAAAACGGCGAGAGTGCCCATCGATTGCGTTTTGCTGCATCACGGCCTGTGCAGTAGATCCCGAGCCTGAAAATAGATCGAGAATTATTTCATTTCCACTTGTTCCCAACAAAAAGCAGGTTCGTAGAAAGTCAATAGACTTAGGGAAGTCAAAAGATTCGCCCGGTAGGAGTTCTTTCAATGCTCGCTTACCGTGGTCAGTTGAGAATTCTCCGCCAATCCAGATGGATTTGGGTTTTGATGTTCTCTCGACTGCGCCTTCGTCGTCTTCATCATCTTCATCAAGATCGTCTACTGCAATTGAAGGGTCGAGATACACTCGATGCTCGACGTCTAATCTACCGTTTCGGTCTGAGCGCTTGGGGTGCATCCAGGAAAGATGCTTTTTAACTCTGTCCTGACCCCAGCGCCAACGACCCTCTGTCCCGTCTCCTCGCATGGGGAAGATTTCAAGATCGTTAGCTGTTAAACGCTCAAGTGATACCCGGCCAGACTCTTCGTTCCAGTAGATAGCGAAGAACATATTTGGGCGGTCTTGTCTTTTATCCGGACCGCCGCGTTTGCGAAGATCGCGTAGAGCATATTTGAAACCATTCTCGTCAGTGTGTTTAAACGCTGCTCGCTGCTCATCTGTGAGTGGTAAGCCGTTAGATCTAAAGTTAGCTCCGGCGTAAACGACGGCGTACTCGTGACAGGCTGCTACATGTTTCTTGTCGTTGCGGCCTTTAAGGTTGGTGACGACCGTTATTGTTGCGATAAAGTTTTCTTCGCCAAGTATCTCGTTTGCTAGTGTTCGTAGATTGTTAAGTTCTCTGTCGTCAATTGAGATAAAAATGACGCCATCACTTTTGAGTAGTGAGCGTGCTAACTTTAGTCGGGGGTAGAACATGTTGAGCCAGTCAGTATGAAAGCGACCACTGCTTTCAGTGTTGCTGCTAATACGTTGCCCGCTTTCTATCTGGCCCGTCAGCTCCAAGTAGTTGTTTATGTTGTTTTGGAAGTTGTCGGGATAAACAAAGTCTTTGCCGGTGTTGTAAGGTGGATCGATATAGATCAGCTTGACCTTGCCCGCATAGCTCTTTTGCAGCAACTTTAGAACTTCGAGGTTATCGCCCTCGATCATCAAGTTCTGTGTAGTGTCCCAATCCACGCTTTCGTCGGGGCACGGTAGAAGTGTGCCGTTGCTGGGCGTGAGCGCCAGTTGGCGCGCGGCGCGCTTGCCGTGCCAGTTCAGACCGTACTTCTCGTCGGCGTCCGTTACGGTGGAGTCGCCCACGAGCTGTTTGAGTACGTCCTGGTTGATGGCCACGCCAATGGGGCCTTCGGTGATCAGCTCAGGGAACAAGGCTTTGAGTTTGTCGATGTTTTCGGCCTTGAGGTCGGCGCTGTGCGCTTCCGGCGACTGTGCGTCGATTATTTGCATGGTCATTCGCTATTTCCTTCACGATCTACCTGCATGTACCTGTTTGCAGGCGCGGTGTATCCCGGCTGGCATGGTATTCCATTTCGACAGCCTTTTAATGTTTGTTGGCTAGGTTTTGGTACTTGCTGAAACCATTGACCTACAGTCTGGTTTGGGCTTCGCTGAGCGCTTGCTGTAGCTGCTTCAGTTGCAGGTTTAGCTCCACCTGACGGGCAATCTGCTGAGCCTTTTTCGCCTGGGCGCGCAATGTGGCGATCTGCCCTTGCAGCTCGATACAGGCTTGCAGGGTTTGGCGTCGGGCAGTGGCATCGAGCGTGCTGTTGGCCGTGCGAAAACTTCCCGTATGCTGCGCTGCCTGTAGGGCCAGCAGGGTATCTATCCAGCCCTGATAAAAAACGCTCAGATCACTACGCGGTTGTCGCTCGAGACTGACCGCTTCGAGAAAGGCTGTGGTGATCTGAGGGGCGGCTGGCAGCACCGTAGCAGTCGTGATTTCACCATCGAGCACGGTCTTGCCGGCTTCGTTCTGAGCCCAACGTTTGTGGCTCAGGGAGAGCTGTACCGACTCGGGCGTGCTGATCATAAGCAGGGTTGGGTGAGGTATAGCGCGGTGCAGCAGTTCTATGAGCCTGGCTGGTCGAGCAGACGGGCGCAGGGTGAGGTGCAGCACAGCGACTTCCACGTATTCGCGTTGGCCGTCGCGGTAAGCGGGTATGCCGCAATTGCCGGGCTTTAGCGCGGCAACCCACTGAACCTCTTCAATGCTTTCATTGATCTGCTGTCGATCCGCTGCTGTAGGGGCCAGGTTTTCGATCAGCAGCTTTTTGGATACGCGCTGATTGACCCGTGCCTGCTCAGGCAGTTGCAGGGCTGCAATGAGGTCCTCGGCAACCACGGCTTACTCCTGGGGCAGTATGACCATGAAGGCGATCACTTCGAAGTCCTTGCTGCCGGCGAACTCGCCCTTCATCGCATGGCTACCGGCTGGGTTGAATAGGCTGGCTATGGCCCGCTCTTCGCTCTTGCCTGCCACGGATGATACTGCAGTTGCCAGCAGGCTCTGCGCATCGCGCATATCCTCGCCCTGTTTGGTGAGCTCATCGAATCGGTTGCCAGCGGTGGCATCAGGCAGTTCGCGGCCAAGGGCCAGGCGTTTGAGGCGATCCAGAATGCGTTTGGCCTGAGGGAAGGGCAGTAGCACGGTTTCATCTTCTGCCACATGGATGAGGTAGTGGGGCGCAAGTGGGTAGCCATCGCTGATTTTGTCGGCGGCTTCTCCCTCTGCTCGCAGGCAAAAAATAATGCCGGGCGGTATGTCCTCGTCACGCGTTGTAGTGATGGCACAGGCACCCAGCGGCATGTTCTCCAGCACGCCGGGATGGGCCTTTAGGTACTGGGCGAGGTCGATACGGAAGTCGGTGAGGGTGAGGTCGGTGATCGACACGCCGCTGGACAGGTCTTCCAGGTCGATAACGGCATCCTGCAATTTGAGCAGTTGCTTACGGCGGTATTCCAGATCGTTCATCGCATCGCCGGATTGCGCTTCGATCAGGTTCTCTTCCCCGGTGGCGGATACGTCTAGCAAGACCATGCGGCCGCTGACACGCTGCTCCAAGTTGATGTATTCCTCCAGCTCCATGTTGGGCCAGAAATTGACCAACTGGATGTGCTGGTTAGGCGAGCCGATACGGTCGATACGACCAAAGCGCTGGATGATTCGCACCGGGTTCCAGTGAATGTCGTAGTTGATCAGCCAGTCGCAGTCCTGCAGGTTTTGACCTTCGGAAATGCAGTCGGTGGCAATCAGCAGATCCAGCTCTCCTTCCTCGGTCATGTCGGCAGGGCGCTCTTTCGAGCGTGGAGAGAAGGTCGTCAGTATGGATGCCAGATCGGTACGCAGACCGGGGATCGTAGTTTGGTTGCGGCCGGAGCCGGTGACCAAGGCCGTTTGCACACCCAAGGTTTCATTGGCCCAGGAGGCGAGCTGCTCGTACAGGTAGCGCGCCGTGTCGGCAAAGGCGGTGAAGATGATGACCTTGCGATTGCCAGGATTGATCGGGCTCTGGCACTTCTCAGCGAGCATCTTGCGCAGCTCTGCCAGTTTGGCATCACGCTGGGGTTGTACTTGTTGTGCAGCAGATAGCAGCGTGGCCAGGCGATTGCGATCCTCCAGCAGATCTTGCTTCCAGCGCACCAGGTCGACGTCACTCAGCAGCACCTTGACCTTGCGTCCGACCAACAGTGCTTCGAACGCTGGATCGTCGATGTCGACATCAGCGATGTCGATTTCTTCAATTTCGTGGGCGTGTTGCTCGATACGTTCGAGCGTGCGTTCGACATCCTTAAGCTGCCGTTCGAGGGTCAGCGCAAACGAAGACACCGCGCTTTCCATGCGCTTGAGGACGTTGATGCGCAGCAGGTGGATTAGGCTTTCCTCGCGGTCAGCCTGGCGGAAGAAGCTTTCGCCACCGCGGATCTCGGTGCTGTATTTGGCGTCGTAAGCCGCTTGCTTGTGCTGCAGGACGTAGCGCAGCGGCGCATAGCTGGCGAGGTTGAGCCGGCGAATCTCTTGGTTGATTTCGCGAATCGCGCGAAATTGCCCAGCAGCATCCACGTCAGCCTTGATGTTGATCGGGGGCAGGCGTGTGGGGAAACGGCCGGTTTCGGTTGTGCCGTAGTACTTCTCGATATGCCGGCGGGAGCGGGCGATGGTCAGCAGGTCGAGAAGGGTGAAGTAGTCGAAGCCAAGCATTTCGACCAGGCGTTCTGGCGTCTTCTCACGCTCATGCAGCTCCAGCCAGCGATTGAACTGTAGCTGGGCTTTGCGGGTGGTGGCTTCGATGCTGCTGATGCCGTGCTCAAACAGAGCGTTGTCGTCGCCCTCGGTCACGAAAGCGATCTGGTTACGCAGGTCAGCCAGCCGGTTGTTGACCGGGGTGGCGGACAGCATCAGGACTCGGGTTTTTACACCTTCGCGGATAATTCTGCGCATGAGGCGGTCGTAGCGTGTTTCTTGGCCTTGGCGCGGAGCTTTCTTGTTGCGGAAGTTATGCGATTCGTCGATCACGACCAGGTCATAGTTGCCCCAGTTGATGTGGGACAGATCAAGGTCGCCGGAAAGTCCGGCCTCGCGAGAAAGGTCGGTGTGATTGAGGACGTCGTAGTTGAAACGGTCTGACGCCAGCACGTTGCGCCGGTCATTTGCCTTGTAGAGCGTCCAGTTGTCGCGCAAGCGCTTTGGACACAGCACCAGCACGCGGTCGTTGCGCAGCTCGTGGTACTTGATCACGGCGAGTGCTTCGAAAGTTTTCCCCAAGCCAACGCTGTCGGCAATGATGCAGCCGCCAAAGCGGTTGAGCTTGTCGATGGCACCGACTACTCCATCTCGTTGGAATTTGAAGAGCTTGTTCCAGACCACAGTGTTGCGGATGCCTGTGGCGGACTTCACAACGCGCTCTTCATCCAGCCCGTCGTCCTTTTCCTTGAAGAGCTGATGGAGCATCAGGTTGTACAGGGTGGCCGGTGAACGCTGCTCGGCAATTTCGCGCAGCGCATTCAGCAGCTCGGTTTTATCGCCGGGGCGGGCGATCAGGGTTTGCCATTGGCTATCAAACCAAGGTGCAAACATGGCCGCCTCCTGGGCAGACTCGCTGGCCTGGATCAGGCTCATGGGGTTGCCCGGCGTAATACCGAGGCCATCGGTGGTTAGGGCGAAGGAGCCCATGACCACCTGATCGGGAGTGCCAGCGGCATCTCTCAGCAAACCGATACCTTGCGGAATGACAGAGCTTGCGCGCTTCAGTTCTACCTTGGCGTTCAGCCACTGGTGGCAGCGCCGGGCAAGGCTTCGGGCAATGAGGCAATTGCGTGCGGCGCGGTCTGCTTCACCGCCGAGCAACTCCAGACTCTCGCTGCTGGATGGCAGGATCAGTTGGACCTTGCGGAGCTGGCCGAGGGATTTGGCTAGCTCAGAGAAAGCGAACAAGGACAGCGCCGGGGATGCACAGGCCAGCTGGTGATCCGGTTTCATTCGCTCATTGAGCAAATCGATAACTCGGTCTTGGCCAGCGTTCTGGATCAACCTCATTGCGTGCTCCCTTGCGCTGTGATTCAAATTTCTTCGGCATCATAAACGCGTTTGGATGTGTGGCGCAGCGTCTAAAAGGCCGCGCGCCAGCACGCAGCTGGCTACTACTGTGGGGCATCTTTCTGTAAGGCGGGTGTGATTGGGGCGCCTGCGCTTGCCTCCAGATCGGGCCTTAGAAGTAAGCGAGGTACTGCTTTCATCGACATAGTGGGCTTCGCTGAGCAGCGCATGCGTTTGTGAATGGTTGAGGGTATATCCGGCGATAACGTCACGAGGTTTACCTTGCTGGTAGACGCGTCGCAGTAAAGGCAGAACTGGGACTCAGGTGGGCTGAGCAAGTGGCAGGCCGTGCATTCAACGGCTTTCCCTCCCCAGACATGTAGAGCCTTCAGCATGGTTCCCGCGATCAGCTCGGCTCGGCCCTGCGCAGTGTTGTCCTGCTCTGTGGCCGATTGCTCGGCGGCGATTTGGAGCTGTCTGGCTCTATGGGCTTCGAGTGCACACTGCAATTCGGCTTTCTTTTGGTCGAGCTCAATTTGCCGAGCTTTCTCGGTTGCCTCGCGCTCGGCCTGTTCGTGTTGCCACTGAGTGCTCAGTTCGGCTGCAAGTGACTGAAGCTTTTGCCGCGCGATTGCCGTTAGCCTTTCACCTCGTACAGATCGGATCCAATTGCGGTTTGCTGGGTCGCGTAGAACAGCGTGCTCGAAGCTGGCCGGATCATTGATTTGCTCCAGTGTCAAGTGATTGAGATCGATCTCCATGCTGGAGTGCTCAAGGCCTTTGAGCAGGCGATAACGCTCATGCTCCATCCGTGCGGAGAGCTTGATCCGGATGATCAGTTGCCTATCGGATTGATGCAGGACTGCATGACCCCTTAAACCGTCCAGGTCGACGAAGCGCTCAACGGTATCTGCAGTGGTGACCAAGGGCTGCAGCTCTACCTTTTCCTCCAGCAGCCGGCCACCTTGTGTGGCCACCCTGACTGTTTCGATCAGTGCTGGGAGCATGAGCTGCTTGTGTTGAGCGATTAGCGCGACCGCAGCACGTCTGACGCCTTCGCGGAAGCCATCAACGCAGTCATTCGATTTCGCATGGCGGAAGTGTGGGATGACCTTCTCGCCGTTGTTGGCTGCATTCAACGGTTGCCGACATCCGGGGCAGACGCATCCGCAACGCAGTCCGTTTTCGACCTCGTGGGCGCGAAAGAGGGTGCCGTCACGTTCTCCGAAGGGAATCTTGGTCCGGGCATAGTCCATGCTTCGCTCAAAGCAATCTCAGTCTGCGCTGATCATAGCTGGCAACATCAGGCGCTTGCTAACAATCAGCGCATCCTTAGCTCAGACTAGTTAAGGAGTCTTGCCCTCTATACACCAGTTATTCCACTCATCAAGCTGTTCTGCGTTCACCATTGCTTCTTCTCCAAGTTCGGCGCGATATGCCGAGATCCAGAGTGTTTGACATTTCTCTATCTGTTCTTCAGATACCGTTGTGGTGTTTTCTTTTTTTGCAGTGATTAGCTTATGGAGATGACTGTTTCTGTTCATGAGCGATTGCAATACACAAGCCTCTGTCTGACACTGTTGTTGCACTTGATCTTCCCAGGTTGCGTGCTCCTGCCTAAGCAGGCTGGCCTCCTGTTCGGAATAGCTTGGTAGGTTTGTTAGTGTTTTGTAGTTATCCTTTAAGATGTTTGCTTGGGCTTCAATGCTGACTCGATAACAGTTGTCTCTGTCTTTTATTGTGGGCCTGCTGTTGCAGTAAGAATTTGCTTGGATGTACGTTGAAAATAACGCCGTTAAAATAATTATTGTAATAACTGATTTCATTGCTATGTTTCCACTTTGAAGAAATTGCTGCTGAGCTTCATAAGCTTCAGAGCGAAGGAAGAGGCAGCAGGCCCCCGTTTTGGGTTTGGTCGTCTGGTAGACTCTGCTTTAATTCTTGAACTTCGTCTCAATTGACATTATATAGTTGTTTGCCTGTGATATGTCTTCCGTTACCGACTCTATCTCTTTGTTGAGTGGCGAAAAGTATTCGGTAAATGCCTCAGGAATACATTTTTCTTGGACTGCATCATCGTATTGTTTGTCGCGAAGGCCTTGGTTTAGAAGCCGCTGCTTGCAGTCTTTGCCATATGAGCTCAGCTCGAAGTCGCTTGGTTTGTTTTGTCGTTGTGCTTCTAGCTTGTTGAGTTTCTGTTCTAGCTCTTTTATCTGCAGCGCAGCGAGGCTATAGTTGAAGAAGTCTTGTGCGTTATTGGGGCAGACTAGGTTTTGGTCTTTTGCCCCCTGCGCGCACTCTTTTGCATGTTTAAGAGCAAGTTCGGCTGCTTTTCCTTCTGTTCCCCACCTGTGTTCCTGAGATAAACTTATCAACTCGCTCATTATGTTACTTTCAGAGTCCATGACTGCCGGTATAGTTAATATGGCTTGCTCAATGCTGGATGAGCAGTTGCTCGCAATTGTGCGGACCGTATGCTCGTAATTAGACTTAAGCACGTGCTGAAAGGCTTCGCGTTGATGTGGAATACTGGGCTTGGGGATCGAGTTGGTTGTAGCGTTTAGGGCGCTTTGAAATATGCTGCGATCATTCTCAGCAAAAATGCTTAGCTCATGTAATGCTATAAAGTCATCGCAGTCTGGCGTGCCTGATTGGTAGAGATCTTTACCGTATTTCCTGAGATTTGCCTGATGCAGCTCTTCTGACAAGCGTTTCTCCTCAGCAGCATCTTGTTCTTTTTTAAGCTGATGCGCAGCTTGCTGCTCGCTGGAAATTATGTTCAGGGCTGGGCGTGCAACTGCTGAGTAGGCGCTCCAGATGCGTTCGTTAGGATTTTCTTCGCAGTAAGCATGGACCTCTGTTTCAAAATAAGCTGCGCCATAACGTTTATCATCAAGGACATGTTTTACGCTAATAGCCGCTTCGTCACCATATGGTAGCTGTTTGCTCGGATTTTGCATTTCCTGCAAAATAATTTCGTTGTCAAATTCTTTTCCGAACGAGCGGCATGTTGCTATGCGCATGTCTTCAAAGCTTTCTTTGTATAAGGCATTGAGTCCGTCTGTTAACGCATGGCTCACGCTTAGCTCAGGATTTGCGGCACATGCTTCGATGGCCTTCTGCCTGAGAAGAAGAAGGTAGGTGGCGTTTTTGGTTGCGGCCTCTCTAAAGAATGTCTGTATCGCGGTTTCTTCATTGTATGCGGACTTTAATTGACCGAGTCCAGTGTCAATCATCCGCAGTGCTTTGCCTGTGTCGTTATGGAATTGGCTCAGGTTTACATCTCTGCAATTAAATGTTGAGTCGGTGCTCATGTAGGGTGCAGTATCATCTGATGAGTTGCAGCCTTGTGTTATTATAAGTGCAGAAAGTAGTGCTACTCGCTTCATTTCAGTTCCCTCTGTTTTGCTGTGTTGGCAGGTTTTAGAATTAGAGATTCGTTTGTTAGGCTTTTTGGTGTCGGATTATTCTCTATTGCATTATTTATTGGGTCGTAAATACCGTGGTCGTTTTGGCATCATAGCGCGACGATTTTTGCCATGGCAAGAATCTCCGCAAACCAAGACAAAGATCGTAACCTCGTCAAGCTGGGAGCTGCTGTGCGAGCGCGTCGCTTGGCGCTTCAGTTATCTCAAGAGGCTCTCGCTGATGCGGCGTCAATTGATCGTTCTCACATGGGGAAAATCGAGCGCGGCGAGCGAAACGTCACTTTTTTGAACATTTGTCGGATAGCTGCAGCCATTCAGTGCAAGCCATCGGATTTGCTCATTGATGCAGAGCTTTGAGTTCAAGAGCAGCCCTTATATTTTCCGGATCGGCTTAGCAGCCACCCGAACACACCGCACCCAAGTAAGACTGCAATTAACACTGGCCAGAAACGCAGCATGAGCATCAATAGTGCTACAGCAACCGCGCAACTGGCCAGCACGCCGATGAACATGAACAGCAAGATCACGAAGCGAAATAGATTCATGATGAGTTCTCCTTACAGTTGGCCACGTTTAGACAGGGAGACGGGGCGGCTCTGAGTTCGTGGTGCCATGGAACGAGCTTCTGCTGACAGCGAACCTTCATGAGGCTCGCAACCGGGATGGGCCTTGGATAGATGGTGGTGGGCGTGTCGTCTATCCTTGGCCTTGCGCCAACTGATGTAACCGTTGGTGAACTCCGCTCGACTGGCGTCGCCCATAGCCTGCTGCAGCATCTGCTTAAGCTGGGCTTCGCGCGTTTTCTTGTCGGCAATCGACTGGCGCAGGGCCTTAAGCTCAATGTAAGCCGCTGACAATCCAGCATGTCCGCTGAATTCCACGGTCTCGCCCGAATCCGTTGGGAACAAGGACCGCAGGGCAGTTTCAGCAGAGGCAGTGCCATTGGCTGGTGGCGGCGTATCAGATTCGACGTACTGCCAGAACTTGCGCTCCAGCTCAATCAAGCGAGCAATCATCTGCTCGTCACGCTCGATACGATAGATTTCCAGATGCTGGCCTCCGAGCACCACTGCAACGTCCGCAGCCTGCTTGCCAGTCACTGCGAGCTGATGCATCACCTGCAGCTGTACATGCTCAGGCACGCCTTCTTTCCAGAGGCGTGCCCCGTTTATGCCGGCTGTCTTGCATTCGAGGATCTGCACATCGGCCACACCGATTACCTCGCGATCGATGTTGGCCAGCATCCAGGACAATTCAGCATCCGGATGCTGCAGCACGGCGTTGATGCGGCGAACCTTATTGCCGGTGCGCTTGCTGTAATGCCAGGCCACAATCGGTTCCAGTACGTTGCCCCAGTACATAGCGCTTTCTTCGTCATCGGGATCGGTTTTCGGCAATCCGGTGTCGCGTCCGGTCTTTTCTAGCCATAGCTCCAGCTGCGACTTGTAGGGATTAAGGCCGACGGCCGCAGCGGCATCCGAACTGCCAATGCCCCGTTTGCGTACCTCCAGCCACTCCTCGCGGGGAAGTTCCTTGGTACTGATCAGTCGCAGGGCCGAGCGGGGTTTGCTGGTGTTGCTGTTCAATGAGGTCGTTGTCATTGCGTCACCTTGCGGTCATAAAAAAGCCCGATCAGCGCGAAGCTGACCGGGCGATACGATTGAGAGGGATGAGCGCTTATGCGGTGAGCTGCAGGGCGGCGTCCAGTGCGCGCTGCTTGATCTGCGCGCCCTGACCGAACCAGGCCGAGTCCAGCCGGTATTCGGTGCTGCGTGCTCGTCGTTCGTGATCTACATACTCGGTTACGGCATTGAGCAGGCCCCAGGCGGTGCCGCGTGCCGATTCCAGGTGACTGCCTCGGCCACGGACTTCGTACAGCTCCTGGACCTTGCGCAAGGCGCGTTCGTTGGGCAGCTGTTCGGGTAGTTGGCCGGTTGGGCTCACTTCGCACATGACGTTCATGAAGAAGCCCATTGCTTCATGCCACTGCACCTTGCGCTCGGCCAGATGACGCATGCGATACATGAAATCATCCCATTGTGATACCGCGATCCCGAGCTGCTTCTTCACCGTGTAGGGATCGAAGCGAGTGTTGTGCGGCACCTTGATGGCTCGGCTGGTGCCGTCCACGGCGATGGCCAGGGTGTTGTTGCAGACCACGCGAACCGTGGTCGGCGTTGCGGTTGTCGCCAGGGTGCCATCGCAGGAGGTGGCAAGCAGCAGATAGCCGTTGACCTGGTCGTTCCCTCTGATCGCCGTGCCTTGTCCGGTGCGCGCCAGCGCCCAGAACTTGCGGCCGCCCTTCAGCACGCCTGCTGTTTCCAGCTCATAGCCGGAGACCTCGGTCAGGTCCCGGTAGAACTCCAGCACTTCGCGTGGCTGCACTGTGTGGTAGCGGTTGGAGACGACTGATAGGGGAGCCTTCGTATCGGAGCGGTACAGGACTTTCTGCTCGGGGTAGGAATGAATAGCGCCCAAGTGACCCGTCGCATCGGATTTGAAATGGACCGGGCTTTCCAGAATCTGCCAGTCCATGCCGGCTTCACGCTGCCAGATTTCGATAGGTTGTTTGCGCGGCAGGTTGTTACCCAGTCCGTGCCACGGGGTAGCGCCGACATAGGCCATTTGTTCGATGAGATGAGCCATGAGAACTATTCCTTTGGATGCACGCCGGCATAAAGCGCCGCGCAGAGCGCAGCACCAGCGGTAGGGATATAAGAATGTTAAAAAGGTGCGGACGGATTAGGCCGGCAGGTTGAAGCGATGCCCGCAGAGCAGGCAGAGGTTGTTAGCCAAGACGTGGCGGTCGAGCTTGTGGCCAAGCTGGGCGCCGAGGGCGCAACCGCTCACACCTCCAGCCAGGCCTCCAAGGATGGCGCCGGAGATGGAGCCGATAGTGATGCCAACAGGGCCGGCGAGAGCGCCAATAGCTGCTCCAGCCTGACCACCGGCCAATGCAGCACTGACGCCGCGTGCGGCACCGCCAACTGTGCCGACTGCAGCGGTGATCTTCATGGCGTGATGGAAGGAAGCGACTTTGGGGGAGCGACAGCGTGGGCACTGCAATGACATGGGGTAATCCTCCTTGGTGGGTTTGTCATGGCAGTTATGTGTGGTCCAAAAGTAATCGAATGGACTTTCGATTTCGCCTCCCTCAGGTGCGGGGATAAACGCTTGAAAGTTAGTTCCTACGGCTGAAAAGTTGGTTCCTCCGTTGTTCACGTTGGTTCCAGTGCCTGTACTAGATGGCTGGGAGCGGCGCACCAGAGGAAAGCCTGGTGCGCTGATGATAACGATGCTTTCGCTTTGGATGGGGCAAAAATTAGCGTCTGCTAAGCAGCCGCCTATCACATTTCTCGGTTACTCATAAACTGAGCGTCGAACGGTCTACTTGGCGAAAGAGATATGCACGATAAAGAGTATAAGCCTAAAAGATTGATACGGCTTCCCACTGTTGTAGAGCGCGTTGGGTTAAAAAAAGGTGCAATAGAGGATCGCCTTAACCCTGCATCGACGAGATATGACGAAACATTCCCCAAAAAAATTAAGATTGGTAAAAACAGCGTTGCATGGTTGGAGGATGAGATTGATCTATGGATTGAGCGGCAGGTTGAGCAATCAAGAGCTAAATAAATATGCCATAACTTTACAAAGCGTTGGTTGCGTTTCTTGATCGATATGGTTCGGAAATGGCTGCTCTTCTCCGGCCCTCACGAAGCGTTTAAGGAGAGTGAGTATTGGTATATATATCTATTAAGTAATGAGTATTAAGTAATGAGTATCAGTTTAGCTTGTTTACTATAGGTGCTTGATAGTAGCTGACTAATATTGGATGAATCGAGGGTGAGTTGCTAAGCGTGGTATTGCTAATGAGGATAGTCTATGTTGGTCAGTGAGAAGTTTAATGAATTTCTAGTGCAGGATCAGTACTACTTCGAAAATGGTAGAGGTGGTGAGTTAATGGTCGCTCTACCCGAGATTAATCACGTTCAGGATATATCGGAAATTGTAAAGCTTTTAATGGCGGTGGTTCAAGGGAGTGCCTTTATCGACGAGGTTGCATATGGGCGCCAGGCTCGTCTAACTAAGATGGGGCGACAGCTGCTGTCGGCGTTACGGATTGACGTTGAATACTTGCAAGGAATTTATGCAGGAGGACGGCTAAGCCCCTATCTCCAGGTTTTTCAAAAGGTCAAGAACCAGCTACAGGAGGAAGATAAAGGCGAAAGTTTTACCGGTGATTCTATTTCTTCGAGCAAAGAGGTTGATGTCGTCAGGAAAGCGATCATTGGGATCAGACAAGAAACTGCTTCTGGTGAGTTTAAATCACATTGGAGGAACTGTCAGCGAGCAGTCGCAAAGAATGCTAAGGGACTAGAGAGATTTATTGATTCGCTTTTTATTCGAAATTCTAGAATGTTGGTTATAAGGCTTGATTTAGGGTATTCGCTGGCTTATCTGCAAAGCCAAGGAATCATAATGAGCTTGGATAGGGTAAAGAAGGACTTTTCGGTGTTTCTGAGGTTCCTGCGTAGAGGCAGGCTTAAAGAGTCTCTCTATGGGTATGTGTGGAAGTTGGAGTTTGGGCCGACAAAGCAATACCATTACCACCTGATGATATTTCTTGATGGTTCTAAACACCAGGAAGATGTGAGTTTATGCGAAGAGATTGGAGAGATATGGTCAAAAAGGGTAACTAATGGCGAGGGTTGCTATTTTAATTGTAATCGGAAAAAAGAAATGTATGGCAGACGAGGCATTGGTATGGTGTCTTGGAATGATGTAGCAATGATTGAGAACCTAAAGTGGGCTGGAAAGTATCTTGTGAAGAAGGATTTACTCATCAGGCCCAATCTAAGTGACAAAGAGAGGATGTTTGGTAAATCATTTGTTTCAACTGAAGGGAGGAAAATGGGGCGGCCCAGAAAGGCGACCGCTTAAGCGGTCGCCTTTCGTAGTAGGAGTGGCTCACACGCAATTGTATTTCTGGCCTCTCCGTTTCCTCAAGTTTGTTAGATAATGTTTTAGTTATTTCTTTTTAGCGTTTTTTCCATGGCTTTGTTTATTTCCCCAACTCCTTCCTTGCCTGCGCTCATCCATTTTAGAATTCGCTCGTGTAGCGATGTGGCGTTTAAATTAAGCTTGAAGTCTAAGTCAGGCCTTGGTTCGTATGATTCTCTATCGGCGGAAGAGGAAGCCGGCATGTAAAGTTGTTTGATCAATACTTTTTCAATGTGTGTTGCGGCGGCTTTCTTTGACGGCCACCCACCATTTGGGCTTTCTTTCCATATCAGGTCTGCTACCATTTTTTGAACTATTTTGCTCCCCGCGTGCGTTGCACTTGCTGCTCGATTGGCAATTTTCGCTCTTAATGGGTCTTCCACGTAGTCAGGTATCCCAACGATGCTTGTCTCTACATTTTCTGTGAGTGAGCCTACGCAGAAGGACATAAGCGAGGTCGTTGAGAATGCCTCGATTATTAATCCCTTTCTATAGAGATCTTCTGCTTTCGCTTTTGCGACAAAATAAAGAGTGATTAGGTATGGGAAGAGATATCTTGTATCCCTGTCTCCATCTTCGATTATTTCCCAATATGTATTTAATTTGTCGTTAGTAATCTTCCCGTTGCGAATCTTCTGTTCGATCTCTTCTTTAATTTCCAGGCCTTTTGCTTGGCCGTACATCTTCTTTAGTGCATAATCGAGCCAGCTCTCAATAAGAGCTACCGCATCTTCAAAAGATGTTTTGGTCCAGGGTTGTACATGTTCTGCGAGATCGGTAGGGATATCTTCCAGATTTATGCTCATTGAGTGCCTGCGTCTGCCGGGAAGGCTTTATGTACGTTTCTATGTATTAGATTACTCAGGGTTTCTCGTTGTGTGTGCTAGATACGTAGCCCAGTCGCTCATTAGGGTCCTGCGTTTATCTAAGAAATTAGTTCGAGAGTAGGCCCCTTCAGTTTGATCCCGTTCATCGTGCGCCAATGCCATTTCGCAGACTTCCCGTGGGTGGTTGGTGCACTCACCTGCCCAGTCACGGAACGATGAGCGAAAGCCGTGTCGAGTAATATATTCATACCCCATCTCATGCAATAGATTGCGGACGGCATTTGCATGCATTACACCGCTTTTTCCTTGGCCAGGAAACAGTAAAGGGCTGTCATCGATGCGTGGGATCGCTTGAAGACATTCAATCACTTCTTCAGCAAGTGGTATCGTGAAGGCGATACGTGTTTTCATGCGCTCGTTTGGAAGCGACCACGTGCGAGCCTTGATATCGAATTCATCCCAGCGTGCGAATCGCACCATGTGCGCGCGGGCGGCGGTCAGTATCAACAATTGTGCGGCAAGAGATGGCGCGGTCGGGTTCGCTTTCAACTGATGCATTAGCTTTGGCACTTCTTGCCAAGCCATCGCGGGAAAGTGCTCGCGCTTTCTTGCTTTTTTCTTTTCCGCTCGGCTGAGCAGGTTATCCAGATGCCCGCGCCATCGAGCAGGGTTTTCTCCTTTTCTAAGACCTCGTGCTTTGGCAGCGTCCAAAATCTGCTCAATTTGCCCGCGAACCTCGTCAGCGGTGCGCGTTTTTGTCGACCAGATAGGCTGAAGAACTTTAAGGACGTGCTCTGTATCTATCTGCTCGGCAGCATGGTTGCCTATATGCGGAAACGCATACAGCTCTAGCTTGCGTATCCAGCCTCTGCGCCATCGTTCAGACCAAGCCCCGCCGTGTGCCTCCCAGTACTCTGTAGCCAGTGTCCTGAATTTGAGTTGTTTAGCCTCTTGGACTCGCTGAGCCTCGCGCTGGGCTAGGCGCTCACGGTCACGAGCGGCAAGTGGGTCCACACCGTCTATCAACAAACGGCGTTTTGAACTCGCTTCGAGACGTGCGCTTTTGAGGCTGATCTCGGGGTACGAACCAAGGCCCATTTCTCGACGGCGGCCAGCGAGTTGGAATCGTAGCAACCAAGACTTGCGCCCTGTGGGCTTGACCACTAGCCGAAGCCCGTCTCCATCTTCATAGGTGCCGGGTTCTGTCAGATTTTCGACCTGTTTCGGATTCAGCTTACCCATCGCAATCCTCTATTGGTTCCAGTCTCTCTGTCCCCCCACCTGTCCCCCCATCCTCCCGTCGGATGAGGTTGTTCCGCTTTGAACGCGGTTGGATGAGAAAATGACTACAGCCTGCTTTCTCTGTAGGCTAGCAGCATAAGTTTTATGTTTGGTGAGGTTTTTTTAGGCAATAAAAAAGCCGGCTTGTGGCCGGCTTTCCGTTAGCGGTATTGGCTTATTTTTGGTAAGCCGCCACTGCCTTGGTGATTGCTGCACGGGCGGCGTCGGCGCCTTCCCAGCCTTCGACCTTGACCCATTTGCCTTTCTCCAGATCCTTGTAGTTCTCGAAGAAGTGCTTGATCTGCTCGATCAGCAGCGGCGGCAGGTCGGTGTATTCCTTCACGTCTTTGTAGAGCTGGGTCAGCTTGTCGTGCGGAACGGCGATCAGCTTGGCGTCGCCGCCGGCTTCATCGGTCATGTTCAGCACGCCGACCGGGCGGGCGCGGATGACCGAACCTGGCGCGACCGGGTAGGGCGTTACGACCAGTACGTCGAGCGGGTCGCCATCGTCGGCGAGGGTGTGCGGAATGAAGCCGTAGTTGGCCGGATAGAACATCGGCGTGGCCATGAAGCGGTCGACGAACAGGCAGTCGGTGTCGTGATCGATCTCATACTTGATCGGCGCATGGTTGGCCGGGATTTCGATGGCGACATAGATATCGTTGGGCAGGTCTTTGCCGGCCGGGACTTTGCTGTAGCTCATGAACATTGCTCCGTGATCGGCCAGCGCGGCCAGGGGCGAAAAAGTGGGCGCGATTATAGGCGCACTGTCGGGCGTTTTGCCATGCCGGCCGTGGTGGGCCGTTGCTGGCGTAGTGATGCGCGTATTCGACGGTCCGAAGTCATTGAGGTTCCGCGTACTGCGGATGGCTGTGCTGTAGCTGTCGCAGGCGCGTCAGCGGGTCCTGCCGATAGAAGGCCGCGAGTTGGTGGTAAACCTCGGGGTAGGTCTCGTGCAACAGGTCCGGCGCGCTGAAGAAATACTCGCTGGTGACGGCAAAGAACTCGGCGGGATTTTCGGCGGCATAGGGATCGATAGCTGTGTGAGCATCGGGGGCGGCGTCCAGCGTGGCATTGAGC
Source organism: Stutzerimonas stutzeri (assembly GCF_024448715.1). Taxonomy (GTDB): domain Bacteria; phylum Pseudomonadota; class Gammaproteobacteria; order Pseudomonadales; family Pseudomonadaceae; genus Stutzerimonas; species Stutzerimonas stutzeri_AR. The sequence continues at coordinate 105,032 of NZ_JAMOHZ010000002.1, read as the reverse complement.
GAGTCGTAGGCGCCCTGCATCACGCTCGCCCAGGTGTCGATGCGCATGTTCCGGTGCAGCGGGGGCAGGCCATTGGCGTCGCCGTTGAGCATGTCCAGCTTGTGCGCGAGTTCGTGGATCACCAGGTTGTAACCTTCCCAGCCGCCGCTTTCCTGCACACCCGGCCAGGCCAGAATCACAGGGCCCTGTAGCCAGGCCTCGCCGCTGTGCTCGCCATCCCATTCATGCACCACACCGGCCGAGTCACGGTGCTTTTGCGGGCTGTGAAAGTCATCCGGGTAAATGACGATTTCGTGGAAGCCTTGATACCAGTCCAAATCGGAAAGATGCAGCAATGGCAGTTGTGCCTGAGCGGCCAGACGCAGGCGGTCGACCAGCTCCAGGCCGACCCCGGGCAGGGCCGTCAGACGCTTGGCATGTAGAAACAGCAGGCTACGGTCACGAAGGCGCTCGGTTTCCTCAAGGCTCAGACCGTCGAGAATCGGCAGGCTGTTCAGAACGCGTTGCCAGAGTGCGGGCTCGATGGCGAGGCGGGCGAGGATGCGCTTGCGGCGCCAGTCGCGAAATGACCACATGGGAAAGGTTCCAGCCTGGGGCCGACAACCTTAAGCGGGGCGCTGACCATCGGCAAGCGGTCGAGGCCGTAGCACGGGCGTCACGCCGCTATGGTGGAGTAGCTGAGCAGCGCATTCGCGTGCAGAGCGTCGTGTCTTGTTTTTTGTCGCCGCGCTGACCGTAAAGCGCTTCGACTCAACCCAGCAGGAAGTTGCCGACCTTCGGCGCGGCGCCGAGGCTAAGCATCTCCGCTTCGTCCTTTAGGTTGACGCCCGAGAGCTGACGTCGACAGGCCTCGCGCATCAGGTGGATCAGGCGGTGCGCGGCGAGGTTGTAGCTCAGGCCTTCGAGGCGGATGTTGGAGATGCAATTGCGGTCGGCATCGGTGCGCCCGACTTTTGGCGCATAGGTGAAATACAGACCGAGGCTGTCCGGTGAACTCAGGCCTGGGCGTTCGCCCAGCAGCATCACCACCATTTTCGCCTTGAGTCGCTCACCCACTTCGTCGCCGAGCGCGACGCGGCCCTGCTGCACCAGGCTTATCGGCGCGAGGCTCCAGCCCTCTTTCTCGATCTGTTCTTCGATGCGCTGCAGCAAGGGCAGGGCGTGACGCTGTACGGCCAATGCGGAAAGGCCGTCGGCAATAACGATCGCCAGGTCGTAGCCTGTCTCGTTTTGCCGCGCATGATTTTTGAGCAACTCAGCGGATTCATCGCTCAGCCGCCGGCCGAGATCGGGACGTTGAAGGTAGGTATTTCGATCCGGTGCGGCGCTGTGCAGTTGCAAGCAGCGATAGCCGCGCTGCTCCAGTTGCGCGGCCAGGTCGTCAATGTTTAAGGCGAGGTGCACAGCATCGCGCGCCTGGGCATGGGCGAACTGGAAATCCAGCTGAGCGCCCGTAGGAAGGCTGGCGCCAGCCCGGCCCAAAGCGATGCGGGCGGGCGTGAGTTGGCGCAGGTGGTTCCAAGGGTTGGTGATGGTGGTGGGCCTATCGGACATAGCGACCTCCGAATGGTGGGCAAGCGTTATTCGCGAGCAAGCTCGCTCCTACGGAAGGGGGCTGGCGCTTTTTTGTAGGAACCAGCTTGCTGCGAAGCGGGATGAGCGGCTCGTTATAACGGCCGACGACCGTTTCATGCCATTCGCTCCAGCGCCCGGCGAAAGGCCGGCGGAAGTTGCTCACCCATCTGCAATCGCCCGCCGTCCTGGCGCAGGATCTCCATCTTCATCAGCCATTCCTCGAACTCCGGAGCGGGTCTGAGTCCGAGGCTTTGGCGCAGGTAGAGCGCGTCGTGAAAGGAAGTGGTCTGGTAGTTGAGCATCACGTCGTCGGAGCCGGGGATGCCCATGATGAAGTTGATGCCGGCGGTGCCGAGCAGGGTCAGCAGCGTGTCCATGTCGTCCTGATCGGCTTCGGCGTGGTTGGTGTAGCAGATGTCGCAGCCCATGGGTACGCCGAGCAGCTTGGCGCAGAAGTGATCTTCCAGCCCGGCGCGGATGATCTGTTTGCCGTTGTAGAGATACTCCGGCCCGATGAAGCCGACCACGGTGTTCACCAGCAGTGGTTTGAATTTACGTGCCACGGCATAGGCGCGCGCTTCGCAGGTTTGCTGGTCAACGCCGTGATGCGCGTTGGCTGATAGGGCGCTGCCCTGACCGGTTTCGAAGTACATCAGGTTGTCGCCCACCGTGCCGCGCTTTTGCGACAGCCCCGCCTCGTAGCCCTCCTGGAGCACGGCAAGGTTGATGCCGAAGCTGGCGTTGGCCGCCTCTGTGCCGGCAATCGACTGGAACACCAGATCCAGCGGGGCGCCACGGTTGATCGCTTCGATGGACGTGGTGACGTGGGTGAGGATGCAGCCCTGGGTCGGGATCTCGTAGCGCTGGATGATGGCGTCGAGCATCTTCAGCAGTTCGCAGATGCCGGCCGTGCTGTCGGTGGCCGGGTTGATGCCGATCACCGCGTCGCCGTTGCCGTAGAGCAGGCCGTCGACGATGCTCGCGGCAATACCGGCTGCTTCGTCGGTGGGGTGATTGGGCTGCAGGCGCGTCGACATCCTTCCGCGCAGCCCGATGGTGTTGCGGAACCGACTGACCACTCGGACTTTTTGTGCCGCCAGAATAAGGTCCTGCACCCGCATGATCTTCGAGACGGCGGCAACCATCTCCGGAGTCAGCCCTGGCGCCAACACCCTTAACGATGCTTCGTTGGCGTCGTCACCGAGCAGCCAGTTGCGAAAATCGCCGACGGTCAGATGACTGACCGGGGCGAAGGCTTCGGCGTCGTGGCTGTCGATGATCAGACGGGTGACTTCATCGGTTTCATAAGGAATCAGCGCTTCGGTTAGGAACAGCTTTAGCGGGATCTGCGCCAGGCACATCTGCGCGGCAACCCGCTCGGCATCACTGCCCGCCGCGACTTCGGCGAGGTAGTCGCCGGAACGCGCCGGGCTGGCCTTGGCCATCACCTCGCGCAGGCTGTCGAAGCGCCAGTTGGTGCCGCCTACGCTGTGTGCGTATCCCGTCATGCTCGTCTCCCATTGGCGGATCGTTGAAAATTACCTGCGTTGGCATTACTGCGTTGAAAGCAGCCGGCGCTCCGCTTCAGCCCACCGAGCCCTGCACTTCATTGGTGGGCTGAAGCCCACCCTACGGAGACCGAAGGGCGAGCGTCGCGAGTCATGACGCTGACAAAACGGACCGGGCTCGTATACGAGCCTACGTTTCGACGGCACTGCTAGTTCAACGATGCTTCGGCATTTTCAATCGCCGCGAATTCCTCTTCCGGCGTGCCGGCTACCAGATGGTGCCGGCTGTACATCGCGAAATAGGCGATGAAGATTCCGTAGATGACCGCTGCGGCGATCACCACGCGCGGATCCACCAGGAAACCGGCGACGACTGCGATGCAGGCCAGCACCAATGCGATGCCGGACGTGACGATGCCGCCGGGCGTTTTGTAGGGCCGAGGCATCTCCGGGCGCCGCAGGCGCAAGGCGATATGCGATGCCATCATCAGCACGTAGGAAATGGTCGCGCCGAACACCGCCACGAGAATCAGCAAGTCGCCCTGGCCGGTCAGCGAGAGCACGAAGCCGATGATGCCCGGTACCACCAGCGCCATTACCGGCGCCTTGTTCTTGTTGGTCAGCGACAGCTTGCGCGGCAGGTAACCGGCACGCGACAGCGCGAAAATCTGCCGCGAGTAGGCATAGATGATCGAGAAGAAGCTGGCGATCAGCCCGGCCAGGCCCACCAGATTGACGAAGCTGCTCATCCAGGTCGACGAGCCATAGGCGGTGGTCAGCGCTTCCACTAGCGGGTTGCCGGACTCGATAAGCGTGCTGGAGCCGGCGCCACCGGGTCCGACCAGCAAGATCAGCCCGGCGAAAGCCGCCAGAATCAGCATGGCGCCAATCAGTCCGCGGGGCATGTCGCGCTGTGGGTTCTTGGTTTCCTCGGCGGCCAGCGGTACGCCCTCGACGGCGAGGAAGAACCAGATCGCGTAGGGAATCGCCGCCCAGATGCCGACGTAGCCGTAGGGCAGGAAGCTGCTGGCGCCAGCGGCGGTGGTCGGTGCGATGTCCAGCAGTTTATCGACGGAGAAGTGCGGCACCATCGCCACGATGAACACACCCAGCGCCAGCGCCGCCACGGCGGTGATGATGAACATCAGCTTCAACGCCTCGCCGACGCCGAAGATGTGGATGCCGATGAAAATGATGTAGAACGCGAGGTAAATCGCCCAACCGCCGATACCGAACAGCGACTCGCAATAGGCGCCGATGAACACGGCGATGGCGGCCGGAGCGATGGCGTATTCGATGAGGATCGCCGTGCCGGTGAGAAACCCGCCCAGCGGGCCGAAGGCGCTGCGGGCGAAGCCATAACCGCCGCCTGCGGTCGGGATCATCGAGGACAGCTCGGCCAGCGAAAAGCACATGCACAGGTACATGGTCGCCATCAGCAGCGTGGCGATGAACAGCCCGCCCCAGCCGCCTTGGGCGAGGCCGAAGTTCCAGCCGGCATAGTCGCCGGAAATCACGTAGGCAACGCCGAGACCGACCAGCAGCACCCAACCGGCGGCGCCTTTCTTGAGTTCGCGTTCCTTGAAATAGGTGCTGCCAACTGCTTCGAAATCGATGGCGTGTGTCGGGGGTGTCGCACTGCTGTGTTCGAGAGCCATGGGAATCATCCTTTGATGGGTTCGGGTACGGCAGGATCGGTAAAGCAAGCGCTGTGCCTTCGCGAAAGACCGCTGATTGCGGCGTACGACAGGCAGTGACGGAGACACAGGCGCACCAGCCCGACGCCGTTCGGCGCGGGCGGGCACTTTTTCAGAGCGTTGTGGGTGCTAGAAGAACCCCAGTGGATTGATGTCGTAGCTCACCAGCAGATTCTTGGTTTGCTGATAGTGGTCGAGGATCATCTTGTGAGTCTCGCGACCCACGCCGGACTTCTTGTAACCACCGAACGCCGCATGGGCGGGGTAAAGGTGGTAGCAGTTGGTCCACACGCGACCGGCCTTGATAGCCCGGCCCATGCGGTAAGCGCGGTTGATGTCGCGAGTCCAGACGCCCGCGCCGAGGCCGTATTCGGTGTCGTTGGCAATGGCCAAGGCCTCTTCCTCGTCCTTGAAGGTGGTGACGCCAATCACCGGCCCGAAGATTTCCTCCTGGAACACGCGCATTTTGTTGGTGCCCTTGAGCAGGGTCGGTTGGATGTAATAGCCCGTGGCCAGGCTGCCTTCGAGTTTCTCCACGCCGCCGCCGGCCAGCACTTCGGCGCCTTCCTGCTGGGCGATTTCCAGGTAGGACATGATCTTGTCGAACTGCTGCTGGCTGGCCTGGGCGCCAACCATGGTGTCGGTGTCTAGCGGGTCGCCGCGCTTGATCTGCGAGACCTTCTTCATCACCGCTTCCATGAACGGCCCGTAGATCGACTCCTGCACCAGCGCCCGCGACGGGCAGGTGCAGACTTCGCCCTGGTTGAAGAAGCCCAGCACCAGCCCTTCGGCGGCTTTTTCGATGAAGGTCGGCTCGGCCTGCATGATGTCTTCGAAGTAGATGTTCGGCGACTTGCCGCCCAGCTCGACGGTGCTCGGGATGATGCTCTCGGCGGCGCGCTGCATGATGTGAGAGCCCACCGGGGTGGAGCCGGTAAAGGCGATCTTGGCGATGCGCTTGCTGCTGGCCAGCGCCTCGCCGGCTTCCTTGCCGTAGCCCTGAACGATATTGAGCACGCCGGGCGGCAGCAGGTCACCCACCAGCTCCATCAGTACCGCGATGCCCAGCGGCGTCTGCTCTGCTGGCTTGAGTATCACGCAGTTGCCGGCGGCCAGCGCCGGGGCAAGCTTCCAGGCGGCCATCAGGATCGGGAAATTCCACGGGATGATCTGCCCGACCACACCCAGCGGCTCGTGGAAGTGATAGGCCGCGGTGTGCTCGTCAATCTCTGCGCTGGTGCCTTCCTGGGCGCGGATGCAGCCGGCGAAATAGCGGAAGTGATCGGCTGCCAGCGGGATATCGGCGTTCAGGGTTTCACGCACCGCCTTGCCGTTGTCCCAGGTTTCGGTGATGGCGAGCATTTCGAGGTTCTGCTCGATGCGATCGGCAATCTTCAGCAGGATCATTGACCGCGCTTGCACGCTGGTTTTGCCCCAGGCGTCGGCCGCGGCGTGGGCGGCGTCAAGCGCCTTCTCGATATCCGCTGCGTCGGAACGGGGGAATTCGGCGATGGGCTGGCCATTGACCGGGGATAAGTTGGTGAAGTACTGGCCGTTGACCGGTTCGACGAACTGGCCGCCGATGTAGTTGCCGTAACGGGATTTGAAGGAAACGACAGCGCCGTCGCTGCCGGGATGGGCGTAACGCATGGTGGGTCTCCGGGTCTTTTAATTGTGCTGGGACTACTGAAATTGAGCGTAGATCAACGCCCGTTCGTCGGTTGGCGAGGCGACGTGCGGTGGTGTCCGTGGCGGGGGCTGCCAGCGGCATCGCTGTGCTAATCTGCCGCGCAGTTTTCGGTGCTGGCGATCACGGCTGAAGTCGTCTCTCATGTCTGCCGGCGCGGCTTTTTCAGAGGTCATTCATGCATATCCATATTCTCGGTATCTGCGGCACCTTCATGGGTTCGCTGGCCGTTCTCGCCAAGGAACTGGGCCATCGCGTTACCGGTTCCGACGCCAACGTCTACCCACCGATGAGCACGCAGCTCGAAGCCCAGGGCATCGAGTTGACCCAAGGGTACGAGCCGAGCCAGCTCGAGCCGGCACCGGATCTGGTGGTGATCGGCAATGCGCTGTCGCGTGGCAACCCTGCGGTTGAGTACGTGCTGAACAAGGGCCTGCCCTACGTGTCCGGTCCGCAGTGGCTGGCCGATCACGTCCTGCAGGGCCGTTGGGTACTGGCCGCTGCCGGTACTCACGGGAAGACCACCACCAGCAGCATGCTCGCCTGGGTGCTGGAGCACGCGGGCATGAGCCCGGGCTTTCTCATCGGCGGGGTGCCGCAGAATTTCGGCATCTCGGCGCGCCTGGGCGGCACGCCGTTCTTCGTGGTCGAGGCGGATGAATATGACAGCGCCTTCTTCGACAAGCGCAGCAAGTTCGTCCATTACCGCCCGCGTACGGCGATCCTCAATAACCTCGAGTTCGACCACGCCGATATTTTTCCGGACCTAGCGGCTATCGAAAGGCAGTTCCACCATCTGGTGCGCACCGTGCCGAGCGAAGGGCTAGTCATCCATCCGCAATCCGAAGAAGCGCTCAAGCGCGTGATCGGCATGGGCTGCTGGACGCCGGTGCAGACCACCGGTGAGGGCGGCCAATGGCAGGCGAACCTGCTCAGTGCCGATGGTTCGCGCTTCGAGGTGATCTTCGACGGCGCCGTGCAAGGCGTGGTGGACTGGGAGCTGACCGGCCAGCACAACGTTAATAACGCGCTGGCCACGCTCGCCGCGGCGCGTCATGTCGGCGTGTTGCCGAAGCAGGGTGCCGAGGCGCTGAGCGAATTCCGCAGCGTCAAGCGGCGCATGGAGAAGGTTGCCGAGGTCAACGGCGTGACCATCTATGACGACTTCGCCCATCACCCGACCGCTATCGCGACCACGCTTGATGGTCTACGCAAGCGTGTCGGCGATACGCCGATCATTGCCGTGATCGAGCCGCGTTCCAATTCCATGAAACTCGGCGCCCACCGTGAGGGTCTGGCCGAGTCGGTGGTGCTGGCGGATCAGGCGATCTGGTACGCGCCGGCCAATCTCGGTTGGGATCTGGCGGCGACGGTCGCCGGCTCGCCGGTTGCTACGACGGTGTGCGATTCGCTGGAGGCGATCATCGCCAAGGTCAAGGCCGACGCCACGCCGGGTACGCAGGTGGTGGTGATGAGCAATGGTGGCTTTGGTGGGTTGCACAGCAAGTTGGCTGAGGCGCTGGCATAGGGTCTGATTGGTGGACTGAAGCCCACTCTACGGGTATTCGGGCGGCTCCGGACCTGGTGATGCACAGAGCCGGGGTAGGGTGGGCTTCAGCCCACCAAAAACAACGCAATAGCGCGAGAGAACGACGAATGAGCGGACCGGAACGCATCACCCTGGCCATGACCGGCGCCTCTGGCGCTCAATACGGCCTGCGCCTGCTGGATTGCCTGATCCAGGAAGACCGCGAGGTGCACTTCCTGATCTCCAAGGCTGCACAGCTGGTGATGGCCACCGAGACCGACGTCGTGCTGCCAGCCAAGCCACAGGCGATGCAAGCGTTTCTCTCCGAATACACCGGCGCTGCGGTTGGACAGATCCGCGTGTTCGCCAAGGAAGACTGGATGGCGCCGCCGGCCTCCGGCTCCGGCGCGCCGACGGCCATGGTAGTGGTGCCGTGCTCGACCGGAACCCTCTCGGCGATTGCCACCGGCGCCTGCAACAACCTGATCGAGCGCGCCGCTGACGTCGCCCTCAAGGAGCGCCGTCAGTTGATCCTGGTGCCGCGCGAGGCGCCGTATTCGAGCATTCATCTGGAGAACATGCTCAAGCTGTCCAATATCGGTGCGACCATCCTGCCGGCGTCGCCGGGCTTCTATCATCAACCGCAGACCATCGATGACCTGATCGACTTCGTCGTGGCGCGGATACTCAATCTGCTCAATATTCCGCAGGACATGCTGCCGCGTTGGGGCGAACACCATATCGTCAGTGACGACTGAGCATCGCTTCGTAGGGCTGGTGAGCGCAGCAATGTTCATCAAGTGCTGCGAAGAACGAATTAAGGAGAGCGGTTGTGAAACGTTTAGCGATGCGACTCTGCTCGACGCTATTGACCGTTCTGCTGCTTTCCGGCTGCGCCACAGTGCGCACCCTCGATGCGGCCAAGCCCGGCGCACCGATCGTCTACTCCGGCACACGCCTGGACTGGTACAGCCTCAACGGCGGCTGCTGCCCGCTTGACCGTTTCGGTGCCCAGGCACCTAAACATGCCGCACTCGATCTGCCAGCCAGCTTGCTACTCGACACACTCCTGCTGCCGTTCTCGCTTGCTGCCGTGCTCGGGTTGGGCCTGAACGTGCAGGGCGGTCTCTAGTTCTTCAGCCCGAACCATACGCCTGCCGCCCCGCATTAGCTGTTCGCTTCCGTACCGATAAGAAACGGTTATCGCTAGATCAGTGGCTGTCATTAGGCAGCACGCATGGCGGTTCTTAGAGTGGCGACGTGCAGGGGCCACCTTGGCCACCATGAAGAACAAGAAAAGCGAGGGAAGACGATGAGGCCTGGCCTGATCGCGAGCCGTCAGCGGAACATTCAAGCGTCCGCCAGTTATCATTCATATGATCTGATCCGAGGCGAGTCTGTATCGCGCGCGTCTATGCGCGCCGGTCGGTTGCGTCTGTTTAAGCTCTGCAAAGCGCGTCCCTGCCGCTCTGTATCTTCAGTTATACAGCGTATGCCGGAGCGGATTTCCATCGTTCTCGCGGCGCCGATGACATCTTTCGGGCGAATTCGATACGAAACTGGCCGGGTAAATTTGACAGCCAATCATATGATGATAGGGTTCAGTAGAACCAATGGCAGCCGAGCGGAGGCTCGCATGTCGAACAACTATCACAGCGCAACGGTTGAATGGCTGGGTTCTTGGATCGCGTCGGGCAAGGTTCAGCCTGGTGAGGCGCTGAAGGTCGAAGCCGGCCTTTGCGAGGAACTGGGTGTCAGCCGTACCGTGATCCGCGAGGCGATCAAGACGTTGGTGGCCAAGGGCATGCTCGACGTCGGCCCGAAGGTCGGTACGCGGGTGACCCCGGTGCGCTCCTGGAATCTTTTTGACGTACAGGTTGTAGGCTGGCTGGCCGAAAACGGCCTGCCGGAAAGCTTCGTGATGGACCTGCTCGATCTGCGCCGGACCATCGAGCCGACCGCGGTGCGCTGGGCCTGCGAGCGTGCTACGCCGCAGCAGATCGCCGAAATCCAGGCTGCCTATCAGGCGCTTGCCGCTTCCCTGGGTGACAAGGACGACTACAACCGCGCCGACAAGCTGTTCCATGAAGCGGTGCTCGCGGCCAGCCATAACCAGTTCATCGAGCGCATGGTGCCGGCGCTGGGCGCCTTGCTGGCGGTGTCCTTCGAAGTCTCATCAACGGTCCCCGATGAACTCGGGCTGACCCTGCCGCTGCACAAGGAAATTGCCGACGCCATCGCCACCCGCGATGCCGCTCGCGGCGTCTGGGCGTGCATGACGCTGATCGAGCGCGCCGCCCTGACCATTTCACGTCATTACCCGGAGCTGGTCGTATTACGCGGCGAGCAGACAGCGCCATAACAATAATCGCGGAGCGCGACCATGCAATGGCTGCCCATCTCGCAACAACGTTACAGCCTGGCCGAGGGCCCTTTCTGGGATGCCGAGGGTCAGACGCTCTACTGGGCCGACATCGTCGGTCGAATGGCCTGTCGGCTGAGCCCCGACGGCTACCGGCAATGGCAGCTGGCCGAGCCGGTATCGGCCTTCATTCCCTGCAATCGTGGCGATGCGCTGGTGACCCTGACCAGCGGCGTCTACCGCCTCGATCTCGCCTCCGCTGAGGCTGAACCCGTTCTCGAACGGTTCTGCGTTGCTGACGCCACGCCTGGCAATCGCGCCAACGAGGCGCGCTGCGACGCCCAAGGGCGGCTCTGGCTGGGCACCATGCAGAACAACATCGCCGAAAACGGTGGTGACCTGCCGATTACGCGGCGCTCCGGCGGGCTGTTTCGGGTCGACCCGGACGGCTCGGTCACGCAGCTGCTCAGTGATTTGGGCATCGTCAATACGTTGCTGTGGAGCGAGGCGGGCGACCGAGTCATCTGCGGCGACACGCTGGATGAATCGCTGTACGTCCACCGTGTCGCCGACGATGGGAGGCTGGTCGACCGTGACGCCTGGGCTGGCCCGCATCCCCGTGGCGCGCCTGACGGTTCGGCGATGGATGCCCAGGGTTACGTCTGGAATGCGCGCTGGGGCGGACATTGCCTGCTGCGCTTCGCTCCCGACGGCTGCCTGGATCGCATCGTCGAACTGCCCGTCAGCCATCCCTCCAGCTGCGTATTCGGCGGGCCGAACCTGACCCATTTGTACGTCACCTCGGCCACGCCAGGCGAGACGGCGAACGAGCTGGACGGTGCCGTGCTGATGGCCGATGTCGGCATCTCCGGTATGCCCTGCACACGCTTCGCGGGTTGACCCGTTAATCCGGCCGCGGCGCGGCCCTCTATTTGCTCAGGAGTTGTTCACATGGCTTCACCGCTCACATTGCCACCGACACCCGAACCCCCACGCGGCGAACGCCTGAAGGACAAGGTGGTGGTCGTCACCGGCGGCGCCCAGGGCATTGGCGAGGCCATCGTGGCCTGCTTCCAAGCGCAGCAGGCTAAGGTTGTCATCGGTGACATCCAGGGCGAAAAGGCCGAGCGGGTCGCCGCTGGCTGGTGCGAGCGGGGCGGTGAAGTGCGTGCGCTGAAAACCGACGTCACAAAGCCTGCCGAGTTGGAAGCGCTGGTCGGGCTGGCGCTCGAGCACTACGGCCAGGTCGATGTGCTGGTCAACTGCGCCGGCGTCAACGTGTTCCGCGATCCGCTGGAAATGACCGAGGAAGACTGGCGGCGCTGCTTCGCAATCGACCTTGACGGCGTCTGGTTCGGTTGCAAGGCCGCGTTGCCGCACATGGTGCAGCGCGGCGTCGGCAACATCATCAACATCGCTTCGGTGCACTCGACCAACATCATTCCCGGCTGCTTTCCCTATCCGGTCGCCAAGCACGGCCTGCTCGGGCTGACCCGCGCGCTGGGCATCGAATATGCGCCCAAGGGCATTCGCGTGAACGCCATCGCGCCGGGCTACATCGAGACGCAGCTCAACGTCGATTACTGGAACGATTTTGCCGACCCGCATGCCGAGCGCCAGCGCGCCTTCGACATGCACCCGCCGCGGCGCATCGGCCAGCCGATCGAGGTGGCGATGACGGCGCTGTTTCTTGCCACAGACGAGGCGCCTTTTATCAATGCCGCCTGCATCACCATCGATGGCGGCCGTTCGGTGCTTTACCACGATTGAGTGCGACGAGATTTCGATTCAAAAGGGCTGCACGCGGCCCTGCGGTAGCCGCCAGCAAAGCATTCGGTGGTGACTTATCAGGGCGATGAGCACCTGACGAATCATAAAAGCTATTCAATAAGAACAATGGAGGTAGCTATGTTCCGGTCTTTCGGAATCCGTTCGCTTTGCTGTGCCGCGCTGACTGTCGGCGCGATGAGTTTTGCCGGTGCAACCCTGGCCGAAGAAGATGTGAAGATCGGCTTTCTAGTCAAACAGCCCGAGGAACCTTGGTTCCAGACCGAGTGGGCGTTCGCCGAGAAGGCCGCTAAGGAGCACGGTTTCACCCTGCTCAAGATCGCCGTGCCGGACGGCGAGAAAACTCTCTCCGCCATCGACAGCCTGGCGGCCAACGGCGCCAAGGGCTTCGTCATCTGCCCGCCTGACGTGGCGCTCGGCCCGGCCATCGTCGCCAAATCCAAGTTCAACGATCTCAAGGTCATGGCCGTCGACGACCGCTTCGTCGATGCCAAGGGCCAGTTCATGGAAGACGTGCCGTACCTCGGCATGGCTGCGTTCGAAGTCGGCCAGAAGCAGGGCGCGGCCATGGCCGAAGAAGCCAAGAAGCGTGGTTGGGACTGGAGCGAGACGTACGCGGTGATCAACACCTACAACGAGCTCGACACCGGCAAGAAGCGCACCGATGGCTCGGTCGACGCCCTGAAGAAGGCTGGCTTTCCCGAGGACCACATCCTTTATACCCCACAGAAGACGCTCGACGTACCGGGCAGCATGAACGCCACCACCTCGGCGTTGGTGAAGCTACCGCGCGGCGCGAAGAACCTGATCATCGGCGGTATGAATGACAACACGGTGCTGGGTGGCGTACGCGCAACCGAAAGCGCCGGCTTCAGTGCCGAGAACGTAATCGGTATCGGCATTAACGGCACCGATGCGATTGGTGAGTTGAAGAAGGACAACAGCGGCTTCTACGGTTCGATGCTGCCCAGTCCGCATATCGAAGGCTACGAAACCGCGCGGATGATGTACGAGTGGGTAACCACCGGGAAAGAACCGCCGAAGTACACCGCAATGGACGAAGTCACCCTGATCACCCGCGAGAACTTCCAGGAAGAACTGGAAAAGATCGGTCTCTGGAAATAAGCCGGTTCATTCGTGGGAGGCCTGTTGCCAGGCCGATTTCAGCATCGAACTCGCCCGGTCTTTCGGGCGAGGGTGGAGACGCTCCATGCTTCAACAAGTCAAAGCGGGCGACAGCCTGCGATTCAATGGCATCGGCAAGAACTTCCCAGGCGTGCGTGCATTGTCGGAGATCAGCTTCGTGGCTCGACCCGGCACCGTGCACGCCCTGATGGGTGAGAACGGTGCCGGCAAGTCCACACTGCTGAAGATTCTGGGCGGCGCCTACCAGCCGAGCAGCGGCGACCTGCAGATCGGCGAGCGCAGCCTGGCATTCAAGTCAGCCGGTGAGAGCATCGCCAGCGGCGTCGCGGTGATCCATCAGGAGCTGCACCTGGTACCGGAAATGAGCGTGGCCGAAAACCTGATGCTCGGGCACATGCCGTCGCGCTTCGGATTGGTCAACCGTCGCGCGATGCAGCGTCAGGCGCGTGAACTGCTCAAAGGGCTGGCGGATGAGATAGACCCAGCCGCGCGTCTGGGCAGCCTGTCGCTGGGGCAGCGCCAACTGGTGGAAATCGCCAAGGCGATGTCGCGCAACGCCCATGTGATCGCGTTCGACGAGCCCACCAGCAGCCTGTCGGCGCGGGAAATCGAGCGGCTGATGGCGATTATCGGTCGGTTGCGGGACGAGGGACGGGTGGTGCTTTACGTCTCGCACCGGATGGAAGAGATCTTCCGCATTTGCGACGCGGTAACGGTGTTCAAGGATGGCCGCTTCGTCTGCACCTTCGACGACATAAGCGAGCTGACTCACGACGCGCTGGTGACCTGCATGGTTGGCCGCGATATCCAGGACATCTACAACTACCGGCCCCGCGAGCAGCAAGGCGAGGCCCTGCGCGTCGAAGGCCTGCTTGGCCACGGTTTGCAGGAGCCGGTGAGTTTCTCGGTCAGCCGTGGCGAGGTGCTCGGTTTCTTCGGCCTGGTCGGCGCCGGGCGTACCGAACTGCTGCGCCTGCTAGCCGGACTGGCTCCGCACAAGGCCGGAACGGTACAGCTCGATGGCCAGCCGGTGAAGTTGAAATCCGCGCGCGACGCCATCGCGTCGGGAATCCTGCTCTGCCCCGAGGACCGCAAGAAGGAAGGCATCGTGCCGCTGGGCAGCGTGGCGGAGAACATCAACATCGGCGCGCGCGGCCGCAATGCCCGCTTGGGCTGCCTGGTACAGGGCCGCTGGGAACGCGAAAACGCCGACCGTCAGATCCGTGCGCTGAACATCAAGACGCCTTCGCCCGATCAGCAGATCGTTTATCTCTCGGGCGGCAACCAGCAAAAGGTGATCCTGGGTCGCTGGCTGTCGATGCCAATGAAGGTGCTGCTACTCGACGAGCCCACCCGTGGCATCGACATCGGCGCCAAGGCCGAGATCTACCAGATCATCCATGACCTCGCGGCGAGCGGCATCGCGGTCATCGTCGTCTCCAGCGATCTGATGGAGGTCATCGGCATCTCCGACCGCATTCTGGTCATGAGCGAGGGCGCGATCACCGGAGAGGTCGCCCGCGATCAGGCTGAAGAATCGCGCTTGCTGCAACTGGCACTCCCGCGTTCGCGCGGCTGAACAACAATGATGAGGTGCTTTATGTCTGCTCAACAAAACGCTCTGTCCGCGCCGCGGCAGGGTCTCAACATGCGCCGCTTCCTCGATGACTGGGTCATGGTGCTGGCCGCGCTCGGCATCTTCGTACTGTCGGCGATCTTCATCGATAATTTTCTATCGCCATTGAATATGCGCGGCCTCGGTCTCGCCATATCCACTGTCGGCATCGCGGCCTGCACCATGCTGTTCTGCCTGGCGTCCGGCCACTTCGACCTGTCGGTCGGCTCGGTGATCGCCTGCGCCGGCGTGGTGGCAGCGGTGGTGATGCGCGACACCGAAAGCGTGATGCTAGGTGTCTCGGCAGCGTTGGCGATGGGCCTGGTGGTCGGGCTGATCAACGGCATCGTAATCGCTAAGCTGCGCATCAACGCACTGATTGCGACGTTGGCGACCATGCAGATTGTGCGCGGGCTGGCCTACATCTTTTCCGATGGCAAGGCCGTGGGGGTAATGCAGGAGGAATTCTTCCTGTTCGGTAACGGCGGGCTGTTCGGCGTACCGGTGCCCATCCTGATCACCATCCTCTGCTTCGTCTTCTTCGGCTGGTTGCTCAACTACACCACCTACGGCCGCAACACGATGGCCATCGGCGGCAACGAAGAGGCGGCGCGGCTGGCTGGGGTCAATGTCGACCGCACCAAGATCATCATCTTCGCCGTGCACGGATTGATCGGTGCGCTGGCCGGCGTGGTGCTGGCGTCGCGGATGACCTCGGGGCAGCCGATGATCGGCCAGGGCTTCGAGCTGACCGTGATCTCCGCCTGCGTGCTCGGTGGCGTCTCGCTCAGCGGCGGCATCGGCATGATTCGCCATGTGATCGCGGGGGTGTTGATTCTGGCCATCATCGAGAATGCGATGAACCTGAAAAACATCGACACCTTCTACCAGTACGTCATCCGCGGCACGATTCTGCTGCTGGCGGTGATCATCGATCGGCTGAAGCAGCGCTGATCCCAATCGCGCCGATGGCGGCGCGCTGGAGAACCTGTGAAGACACATCTGATCGCGCTGGACTGGGGCACCAGTTCACTGAGCGCCTATCGGCTCGGTGCGGCCGGCGAAACGTTGGAAGAGCGCAGCCTGCCGCTGGGCATCATGCAGCTCGATGGCAGCGAGGCCGACTTTGAAAGCGCGCTGGAACAGGCCTGCGGCGACTGGCAGGCGGCCGATCGGGATATCCCAATGATCGCCTGCGGCATGATCGGCAGTGCCCAGGGTTGGCGCGAAGCGACCTATGTCGAGGCGCCGCTTGGCGCCGAAAAACTGGGTTCGGCGCTGCTGCCGATCAAGCGACCGCGCGGCATGCCGCTGTGGCTGGTGCCCGGCGTGATTCAGCGCGGCACGCTGCCCAACGTGATGCGTGGCGAAGAGACCCAGGTGTTCGGTCTGCTCGATGGCGATGCCGATCACGCTGCGCCATTGCTGATTGGCTTGCCGGGCAGTCACAGCAAATGGGTCACGATGGAAGGCGGCCGGCTCCGCCATTTCCAGACCTTCATGACCGGTGAGGTTTATCAGGCGCTGCTCGGCCACACCATTCTCGGACGCACGGCGGTTGCCAATGACGCCTTCAATGCCGCCGCGTTCGAGCGCGGTCTTTGCGTGGCCAGATTGCACGAGGGGCAGGGCGGCCCGCTGGCCACCATTTTCAGCAGCCGCACGCTGGTGCTGACTGGCGAACTCAGCGGCACGGCCCAGGCCGACTATCTGTCCGGGCTGCTGATCGGCCACGAGCTGGCCGCCATGACATCAACGCTGCAGGTGCTGCCGTCGCAGCCCATCGTCCTCATCGGTAATTCAACCCTGTGCGCCCGTTACCTGTGGGCGCTGGAATATTGCGGCTTCGAGTCGCTGCGCTTCGCACCCGAGGCGACGGCCGCCGGGCTCTGGAAGATCGCCGAAGGGGCTGGTCTGGTCGCTGCCGAGGCAGCAGGAGAGCCGCATGTTCGACACCACGCTGGCCATTAACGGGCTGACCGCAACCTTAGAGACTACCGAATGAAGATAACTCGCCTCACCACACTGGTCGTGCCGCCACGCTGGCTGTTCCTCAAGATCGAAACCGATGAAGGCGTCACCGGCTGGGGCGAGCCTGTCGTCGAAGGCCGCGCGCACAGCGTCGCCGCGGCGGTGGAAGAGCTGGCCGACTACCTCATCGGCCGCGACCCGCGCAACGTCGAAGACCTCTGGACGGTGATGTACCGCGGCGGCTTCTATCGCGGCGGGCCCATCCTCATGAGCGCCATTGCCGGCATCGATCAAGCGCTGTGGGATATCAAGGGCAAGGCGTTGGGTGTCTCGGTCAGCGAGTTGTTGGGTGGTCGGGTGCGCGAGCGCATCCGCGTGTATTCCTGGATCGGCGGCGATCGTCCGGCGGATACCGCCAATGCCGCTCGTGACGCCGTGGCGCGCGGCTTCAGCGCGGTGAAGATGAATGCCAGCGAGGAAATGCAGTTCGTCGACAGCCACGCCAAGGTCGATGCGGTGCTGGCGAATATGGCCGCGGTGCGCGATGCGGTGGGCAAGAACATCGGTATTGGCGTCGATTTTCACGGCCGTGTGCACAAGCCCATGGCGAAGATTCTGATCAAGGAACTCGAGCCGTATCGGCCGATGTTCATCGAGGAGCCGGTGCTCAGCGATAACTACGAGGCGCTCAAGGAGCTGGCGCCGCTGTCCTGCGCACCGATTGCCTTAGGCGAGCGGCTGTACTCGCGCTGGGATTTCAAACGCATCCTCGCCGAGGGCTACGTCGACATCATTCAACCGGACACCTCTCACGCTGGCGGCATCACCGAGACGCGCAAGATCGCCAGCATGGCCGAGGCCTACGACGTCGCGCTGGCGTTACATTGTCCGCTGGGGCCGATCGCGCTAGCTGCCTGCTTGCAACTGGATGGCGTCTGTTACAACGCGTTCATTCAAGAGCAGAGCCTGGGTATTCATTACAACCAGGGCAACGACCTGCTCGACTACATCAGCAATCGGCAGGTGTTCGATTATGAGGATGGCTTCGTTGCGATTCCGAACGGGCCGGGCCTGGGCATTGAGGTCAACGAGACCTATGTGCTGGAACAGGCGCGCATCGGTCATCGCTGGCGCAACCCGATCTGGCGTCACGCCGACGGCAGCGTGGCGGAGTGGTAGGGCAGGGATTTTTGGAGCGCGGTGGCGTTCCGCTTTAGTCACCGCGTCGTGCCGGAACCGGTGGGCTGAAGCCCACCCTACGATACTCAGGGGTGGCGCACGTACCCGCACGGGGAATGCAAAAAATGTAGGGTGAGCTTTAGCCCACCAGAAAAACGGCCGCGAACGCATAACCGTTGAGGTGGGCGGCCGGAACCAGGCAAAAGGCCCCATGCGGGGCCTTCCGCTTCAGGGCTTGGGAAATTGATAGATAGTGGTCTGGGTATAGGTTTCGCCCGGGTCGAGGCGGGTGCTTGGAAAGTTCGGCTGATTGGGCGAGTCCGGGTAGTGCTGCGTTTCGAGGGTAAAGGCGCTCCAGTGCGGGTACGCCTTACCACCTTTTCCGTGGATGCTGCCGTCGAGGAAGTTGCCGGTATAGAGCTGGACGCCGGGCTCGGTGGTGTACATCAGCAGCCGCCGACCGGACTCGGGATCTAGCACTTCGGCGGCCAGCTTGCTCAGGTCTCCATCGGTATCCAGCACCCAGTTGAAATCGAAGCCGCCGGCCTTGGGTTCGGCGAATTTCAGTTGTTGGTGATCATCTTTGATATGTGCGCCAAAGCTGGTCGGCCGGAGGAAATCCATCGGCGTGCCCTTGACCTCAGCCAGCTCGCCGGTGGGGATCAGCTTCTTGGTCACCGGCGTATAGCGCGACGCGTGAAGCGTGGCGACCTGATCGAGCACACTCGGGCTGCCGGCCCCGGCCAGATTGAAGTAGCTGTGGTTGGTCAGGTTGAGCACGGTGGGTTTATCGGTGGTGGCGCTGTACTGGATGCGCAGCTCGTTGTCTTCGTTGAGGCTGTAGGTCACGTGGGTGGTCAAAGTGCCGGGAAAGCCCATCTCACCGTCGGGAGATACATAGCTCAGCTCGACACCGACCCAGCCGTCTTCATCGGCGGGTTTGGCCTTCCAGACCCGCTTATCGAAGCCCTGCGGCCCGCCGTGCAGTGCATTGCTGCCATCGTTCTGCGGGATCTGGTACGTCGTGCCGTCGAGTTCGAAGCGGCCATCGGCGATGCGGTTGCCGAAGCGCCCAATGGTGGCGCCGAAATAGACGTTGCCGTTCTTGATGTACCCGTCGACGTCATCGAAGCCGAGCACGATGTCCTCGAGCTTGCCGTTCTTGTCCGGTACCAGCAGCGATTGCAGCACGCCGCCATAGGTGATCACAACGGCCTCGACCCCTTGGCTGTTCTTCAGGGTGTATTTTTCGATGGACGTGCCGTCCGGCATCTTGCCGAAGCTGCTGTGCTGGTTGGACAGGCCTGCGGCCTGGGCGCCGAATGTGCTGATCATAAGAGCAAGGGCAATTCCGTTGAGTAACAGTCTGTGTTGCATGGCTTCACCTGACATTGTTGTTGTTTTTTGCGTGAACGCACGTCGCCAGGGCTGTACGGATGCAGGGCGGCGCTGCGCCGGCTGAAGCCTAGACAGCCGAGCCATTCCCTCCCAATACCAATTCAGGTGTTGGTCATACGCAAAACGATATGCCTGCAGTGCGGATAGCCGGGGCGGTCAGCTGTTCTGGCGGGCTTCATGTTGTGCGAGCGCCCAGTGCACATGCTCGCGCACCAGCTCCGAGGGGTCGTCGCGACGCGCCTGGAGCGCTTCAAGCACGGGAATGCTGGACGGGGCGTTGCCCAGCCCGACCGCCAGGTTGCGCAACCAGTTCTGATATCCCGTCCGACGCAGCGGCGAGCCTTCGGTACGGCTGAGGAATTCGTCTTCGGTCCAGCGAAACAGGCTCGCTAGTTCGGCATTGTCCAGGCTATGGCGCGGCTGGAAGTCGGTCTGCTCGGTCGGCCGGGCGAAGCGGTTCCAGGGGCAGACGATCTGGCAGTCATCGCAGCCGAATACGCGGTTGCCGATTTTCGACCGCAGCTCGACGGGGATCGGGCCTTTCAGCTCGATGGTGAGGTAGGAAATGCAGCGCCGCGCATCCAGCACGCGTTCACCGACGAAAGCCTCCGTCGGGCAGATGTCCAGACAGGCACGGCAACTGCCGCAATGATCCCGCGCGGTAGGTTCGTCGACCGGCAGGGCGATATCGACGAAAAGTTCGCCGAGAAAGAACCAGCTGCCAGCCTTGCGGTTGAGCACCAGGGTGTTCTTGCCGATCCAGCCGAGGCCGGCCTGCTGCGCCACGGCCTTCTCCAGTACCGGTGCGCTGTCGACGAACGCACGAAAGCCGAAGGGGCCGATCACTTGCTGAATGCGCTCGGCCAGATGCTGCAGGCGCTTGCGGATCAGCTTGTGATAGTCACGGCCCAGCGCGTAGCGGGACACATAGGCCTTTTCGGGATGCGCCAGTTGCTCGGTCATGCGTGTGTCGCCCGGCAGATAATCCATGCGCAGCGAGATGACCCGCAGCGTGCCAGGAACCAGCTGATCCGGATGGGAACGTTTGCTGCCATGGGCAGCCATATAGTCCATCTCGCCGTGATAACCGGCTTCTAGCCAGCGCTCGAGGTGCGCTTCGTGCTCAGCCAGATCGACACCGGTAACGCCGACTTGCTGGAAGCCGAGCTCACGGCCCCATTCCTTGATGGATTGGGCGAGGGCAGCGGGGTCGGGAGCGTTGCTGGACATTGAATCGGATCTTCGAGAATTCGCGGCGTGCGGCGTCGTTTGTGCGGTGCGCCCGCGGAAGCTTCTAGTTTGCTGCCGTCGAACCTTGCGCGGTCGCCATGAGGCTGGATGTGCCGCGGGCGGCACGGCGGTCGCATGCGTATAATTCTGCCAGATATTCGCTCGGGTGATTCATGTCTCAGACCACCGATACTCTGCCTACCTCTTTATATTCCGCGGCTCAGGTGCGCGAGCTGGATACCCGTCTGATCGCTGCTGGAACGCCTGGTTTCGAGTTGATGCAGCGCGCGGCTCACGCTTCTTGGCGCGCGCTGCGCAAGCGCTGGCCTGATGAAGAGCCAATCACGGTGTTGGCGGGGCGCGGCAATAATGCCGGTGACGGCTACCTGATAGCGGCGTTGGCGCAGCGTGCCGGTCGTCGGGTCGAGGTGTTTGCGATCGGTGACCCGCAGCAATTACAGGGCGACGCTGCGCAAGCCTTCGCTGAGGCGCAGAGCGCCGGAGTGGCCATTCGGCAATGGACGCAGGAAGCAAGGTTGCGGGGCGTATTGGTCGATGCGCTGCTGGGCACGGGTATCTCTGGCGATGTCCGAGAGCCTTATGCGGCTGCGATCCACTCGATCAATGAAAGTACCCTGCCGGTATTGGCGGTCGATTTGCCGTCTGGCCTGTGCGCCGATACCGGCCGCGTGCTCGGACAAGCGGTGCGCGCCGACCTGACGGTGTCTTTCATCGGTCTCAAGGTCGGTCTATTTACGGGTGAGGGGCCGGATCGGGTGGGTGCTTTGGTTTTCGACGATCTGCAAGCCGATGCGGTGGTAGTCGAGCAGATCGAGCCTTCGGCAGTGCGCTTGTCCGAAGCGAATCTGCCGGCGCTCGCGCCCCGTTCTGCGACTGCTCATAAAGGCAGCTTTGGTCAGGTGCTGGTGATCGGCGGCGATCTCGGTACCGGCGGCGCCGCACTGCTGTCAGCCGAAGCTGCGCTGCGCTGCGGTGCCGGCATGGTGACCCTGGCGACACGCCCCGAGCATGTCACCGCCGCGCTGGTGCGGCGCCCGGAAATCATGTGCAGCGGTGTCGAATCCACCTATGCGCTGACAGCGCTGGCCCAGCGCGCCGATGTGCTGGTAATCGGACCTGGCCTGGGGCAGGCACCGTGGGGGCGCAGTTTGCTGTCGCTGTCGCCTCAGTGTCGTGTACCTCAGGTGTGGGACGCCGATGCGCTGAATTTACTGGCAGCCGGTGCGGTCGAGCTGCCGAGCAATTGCCTGTTGACGCCACATCCCGGCGAGGCCGCGCGACTGCTGAATATTTCGGTAGCCGAGGTCCAGACCGATCGACCCGCCGCTGCGCGCGCCCTGGCTGTACGTTTCGATTGTGCCGTGCTGCTCAAGGGCGCCGGAACCCTGATCGCCGACCGCGATGGCCGACTGGCGCTATGTGATCGCGGGCATCCGGCGATGGCCAGCGCTGGCCTCGGCGATGTGCTGGCTGGTGTCGCTGGCGCATTGCTTGCGCAGGGGCTGGCGCCGTTCGAAGCGGCTTGTCTCTCCGTCTGGTTGCATGCTGCGGCGGGCGAACGTCTGGGTGTGCAAGGTCGAGGACTTGCTGCAGCTGATCTGATCCCTGCTGTCCGCCAATTGCTCGAGGAACAATCGCCATGTCGGAAGTGACGCTGTTTGCAGCAGATGAAGAGGCGATGCTGGCGCTCGGTGCGCGCATCGCTGAGGCGACCGCTGGTCGGGGCGTGATCTACCTGCACGGTGATCTAGGGGCGGGCAAAACCACATTATCGCGCGGGCTGATCCGCGGTTTCGGCCACGAGGGCAAGGTCAAGAGTCCGACTTTTACCCTGGTCGAGCCATACGAGACGCCGCACGCGCGCGTCTTTCATTTCGATCTGTACCGGCTCGTCGATCCGGAAGAACTGGAATTTCTAGGCATTCGCGACTATTTCGAAGGAGACGCCCTGTGCCTGGTAGAGTGGCCGGAACGTGGCGCCGGTATTTTGCCAAAGGCCGACCTGGACATTACCATTACGCCGCACGGGGCCGGTCGTACGCTGCGTTTGACGCCACGGGGCAAGCGCGGTGAAGGCTGGTGTTCCGTCCTGACCATTAGTAATCAATGAAAAACATGGGGTTGGGTATGCGCATGCGCGCGCTGGTAAGTGGTTTGGCATTAATGCTCGCGGCCGTACAGGTCCTGGCTGCTTCCGACGTGCAGAGCGTGCGTCTGTGGCGAGCGCCGGATAATACGCGGTTGGTATTCGATCTCTCCGGCCCGGTACAGCACAAGGTTTTCACCCTGACGTCACCGGATCGCATCGTCATCGATGTCGATGGCGGCAGCCTGCCGAAGCCGTTCGAACAACTACCGCTAAAGAACACGCCCATTTCTGGCCTGCGGGCGGCAAAGTTCGACGCCGATACGCTGCGCGTGGTCATCGATCTTTCTGCACAGGTTTCCCCAAAGAGCTTCACGCTGACACCCAACCAGCAATACGGGCATCGCCTCGTCGTCGATCTGTACGATGACGAGGCTGATGCTTCGGCGGCCACCGCCAGTGTTCCCGCCACCATTACTCCGAGTACTCCTGCTACGCCAGTTTCGCCGGCCCTTCCGGCGTTGAAGCTGCCGCCGTTGCCAACGAGCAAGCGTGACATCGTCATCGCCATCGATGCTGGCCATGGTGGCGAAGACCCTGGTGCGATCGGGCCGGGCAAGGTCTACGAGAAGGGTGTGGTATTGCAGATAGCCAAGGAACTGCAGCGACAGATCAATACTGAAAAAGGCTTCCGCGCCGAGTTGGTGCGCACTGGCGACTACTTCATCCCTCTGCGTAAGCGTACCGAGATCGCGCGGAAGAAAGGCGCCGACCTTTTCGTTTCGATACACGCCGACGCCGCGCCGCGCTCGGCCGCCTATGGGGCGTCCGTGTTCGCGCTGTCGGACCGTGGCGCTACATCGGAAACCGCACGTTGGCTGGCCGACAGCGAGAACCGTTCGGACTTGATCGGCGGCGCGGGCAACGTCAGCCTCGATGACAAGGACCAGATGCTCGCTGGCGTGCTGTTGGATCTGTCGATGACCGCATCGCTGTCCTCCAGCCTCAACGTTGGGCAGAAGGTGCTGAGCAATATGGGCCGCATTACGCCGCTGCACAAACGCAGGGTGGAGCAGGCGGGGTTCATGGTGTTGAAATCGCCGGATATTCCATCGATTCTCGTGGAAACTGGTTTCATCTCTAATCCGTCCGAGGCGCGCAAGCTGCAGACCGCTTCTCATCAGCAGTCGCTGGCGCGCTCGATTCACAGCGGCGTGCGGCAGTTCTTCCATGAAAATCCGCCGCCAGGCACTTATGTAGCCTGGATGCGTGACTCCGGAAAAATCGCTAGTGGCCCGCGCGAGCATGTGGTTCGTTCCGGCGAAAGTCTGGCGTTACTTGCAGAGCGCTATCAAATCAGTCTGCCGGCGTTGCGCAACGCCAATAGCCTGAAGAGCGACCTGATCAAGGTCGGCCAGACGCTGAATATTCCTGCGACCACATTGGCGTCGCAGCCATGACCGAAGCTGCCCGCATCCAACTGCTGAGCCCGCGGCTGGCGAATCAGATTGCGGCCGGGGAAGTAGTCGAGCGGCCTGCTTCAGTGATCAAGGAACTGCTGGAAAACAGCCTGGATTCGGGCGCCACGCGAATTGAGATAGATGTCGAGCAGGGTGGCATGAAACTGCTGCGCGTGCGTGACGATGGTTGCGGTATTCCGGCAGATGATTTGCCGCTTGCCTTGGCTCGGCACGCCACCAGCAAAATCCGCGACCTGGAAGATCTTGAGCGTGTGATGAGCCTGGGCTTCCGCGGCGAGGCCCTGGCGTCGATCAGTTCGGTATCGCGCCTGACGTTGACCTCGCGCACCGCCGATGCCGCCGAGGCCTGGCAGGTGGAAACCGAGGGTCGCGATATGGAGGCGCGTGTTCAACCGGCGGCACACCCGGTCGGCAGCTCGGTCGAGGTTCGCGATCTGTTCTTTAATACGCCGGCGCGCCGTAAATTTTTGCGTACCGAGAAGACGGAATTCGATCATCTGCAGGAAGTTATCAAGCGTCTGGCTCTGGCGCGTTTCGATGTGGCTTTTCATCTGCGTCACAACGGCAAGGTTGTGTTGGCGCTGCATCAGGCCAGCGATGCCGCCTCCCGGGCGCGGCGCGTAGCTTCGGTGTGCGGGCCTGCCTTTCTCGAGCAGGCGCTGCCGGTCGAGATAGAGCGCAACGGCCTGCATCTCTGGGGCTGGGTTGGTTTGCCGACATTTTCCCGCAGTCAGGCAGATCTACAGTATTTCTACGTGAACGGGCGGATGGTGCGCGACAAGCTGGTCGCCCATGCGGTGCGCCAGGCTTACCGCGACGTGTTGTTCAACGGTCGCCATCCGACCTTCGTGTTATTCCTCGATGTGGATCCATCGGTGGTCGACGTCAATGTCCATCCGACCAAGCACGAAGTGCGCTTCCGCGATAACCGGATGGTGCATGACTTCCTCTACGGAACCCTGCATCGAGCGCTGGGCGATGTGCGCCCAGAAGATCAACTGGCTGCGCCGGCCAGTGTGACGCCGATGACCCAGGTCACTGGTCTTGCCGCGGGTGAGTTTGCGGGGCAGAACGAAATGAGCCTCGCTGCCAATGCGCTGGAACAGCCGCAGGCGTCGCAACCTGCCTGGCGTGGCGCCGGGGCCGGCTACCAGGCGCCTCGATCAATGCCGACCGGCAATATTGCAGAAGCGCAGGGCGCCTATCGCGAGTTCTTTTCGCCGCTAGCCGAAGCGAGTCTGAGTCCTGTGGCCTTGCCGGAGAGCCAGGATGACGTCCCCCCGCTGGGCTACGCATTGGCCCAGCTTAAAGGTATCTACATCCTCGCCGAAAATGCTCAGGGGTTGGTGCTTGTGGACATGCATGCCGCCCATGAGCGGATCATGTATGAGCGGCTGAAAACGGCGATGGCCAGCGAAGGGCTACGAGGCCAGCCGTTGCTGGTACCCGAATCGATCGCCGTTAGCCAGCGCGAGGCGGACTGCGCTGAAGAGCATGGCCATTGGTTTCAGATGCTCGGGTTCGAGCTGCAGCGGCTTGGCCCGGAGAGTCTGGCGATTCGTCAGGCTCCGTCGTTGCTCAAGCAGGCCGAGGCAACCCGGTTGGTGCAGGATGTTCTTGCCGATCTGCTGGAATATGGAACTAGCGATCGAATCCAGGCGCACCTCAACGAACTACTGGGCACGATGGCCTGCCACGGTGCGGTTCGCGCCAATCGGCGTCTGACCTTGCCGGAGATGAATGGTCTGTTGCGCGATATGGAACAGACTGAGCGCAGCGGCCAATGCAATCACGGTCGCCCGACCTGGACTCAGATGGGGATGGGTGAGCTGGATAAGTTATTTTTGCGTGGTAGATAGGGGGCATGAGCCTGAAGCTGAAAGCCCTAAGCTTGAAGTAAAGCTTTCGGTTACCGGCCCCTTTAGACTGATTCGCTTCCACGCTTCCAGCTCTTTTCTGATGGATCCCAGCATGCCCCCGTTTCCCCCCGCCATCTTTCTCATGGGCCCTACCGCGGCTGGCAAGACTGACTTGGCAGTTGCGCTTTCTCGAGTGTTGCCGTGCGATCTGATCAGTGTCGATTCAGCATTGGTGTACCGGGGAATGGACATCGGTACCGCCAAACCGTCAGCTGAGCTGCTCCAGGAGTTTCCCCATCGGCTGATCGATATCCGTGACCCGGCGCAAAGTTACTCGGCTGCGGAATTCGTCAGCGACGCTCTGGCGGCGATGGCGGAAAGTACTGCCGCGGGGCGGATTCCACTACTGGTCGGTGGCACCATGCTTTACTTCAAGGCCCTTAGCGAAGGTTTGGCCGATATGCCCGCGGCCAATGCCGTAGTGCGCGCTGAGCTGGAAGCGCAGGCGCAGGCAGAGGGGCTAGCAGCGCTCCATCGGCAGCTTACCGAGGTCGATCCGGAGTCGGCCGCGCGTATTCATCCCAACGATCCTCAACGCCTTATCAGAGCGCTGGAGGTCTATCGGGTCAGCGGTGTCAGCATGACTGAGCACCGTGTCCGACAAAGGTTGCAAAAAGCCGGAGCAGGCACGCCAGAGGCCGGCGTCTTACCTTATACTGTCGCGCAGCTGTCCATTGCGCCCGCGCAGCGACAGGTCCTGCATCAGCGTATCGAGCAGCGCTTCGTAGAGATGGTTGAACAGGGATTTGTCGAAGAGGTCGAAGCACTTCGTAGACGTAGCGATTTGAATCCTGAACTTCCCTCCATGCGCGCCGTAGGTTATCGCCAGGTCTGGAGTTATCTGGATGGCGCCTACTCGAGGACTGAGATGGTTCAGCGTGGCGTTATCGCGACCCGGCAACTGGCCAAGCGTCAATTGACCTGGTTGCGCGGATGGGAAGAGGTTCACTGGCTGGAAAGCTCGGCCTGCGACAATCTGCCGCGAGCATTGAAATACTTGAAGACGCTCACCATATTGAGCTGACACTGCAATTTGACCGGCTATTCTCAGATAGACCAGCCGTGTTTGATTTTACTAATGAAAATGATCCTCTAAGGAGTGCGGCACATGTCAAAAGGGCATTCGCTACAAGACCCTTACCTGAACACTTTGCGTAAGGAACGCGTTCCGGTTTCCATTTACCTGGTCAATGGTATCAAGCTCCAAGGGCAAATCGAGTCATTCGATCAATTCGTCATTCTTCTGAAGAACACCGTTAGCCAGATGGTTTACAAGCACGCCATCTCGACGGTTGTCCCCGGGCGCCCGGTGCGTTTGCCTGCGACCGGCGATGCGGAGCAGTCCGAGTCGGGTAACGACTAAAAGGGGGCCGTCATTGTTCTTCGAACGTCCCGGTGGTGGAGAGCGGGCTATCCTGGTTCACTTGGATGGTCAGGATCCAGCGGCGCGTGAAGACCCTCAAGAGTTTCAGGAACTGGCACGGTCTGCTGGCGCTGAAACCGTTGGCTTCGTCAATGTAGCCAGGCATCAGCCTTCCGCCAAGTTCCTGATCGGCAGCGGCAAGGTTGAGGAACTGCACGATCTCGTCAAGGATGGCGAGATCGAATTGGTCATTTTCAATCACACGCTGACACCCAGTCAGGAGCGCAACCTCGAACGTGCTCTCGAATGCCGCGTGCTCGATCGGACCGGCCTAATTCTGGATATCTTCGCCCAGCGAGCACGTACCCACGAAGGCAAGCTGCAGGTCGAACTGGCACAGCTCGAGCACATGAGTACGCGCCTGGTTCGCGGCTGGACACACCTTGAGCGGCAAAAAGGCGGTATCGGTCTGCGTGGTCCGGGTGAGACGCAGCTTGAAACGGACCGACGCCTTCTGCGTGTACGCATTCGTCAGATCAAACAGCGTCTGGAAAAGGTCCGCGGCCAGCGCGAACAGGCGCGTCGTGGCCGGCGGCGTGCCGATATTCCGTTGATTTCCTTGGTGGGGTACACCAACGCCGGTAAGTCGACGCTGTTCAATGCCCTGACCGAATCCGATGTCTACGCCGCCAACCAGCTGTTCGCAACGCTCGATCCAACCTTGCGCCGCCTCGAACTGGTCGATCTTGGACCGGTGGTGCTTGCCGATACGGTAGGTTTTATTCGGCATTTGCCGCATAAGTTGGTCGAATCCTTCCGGGCTACGCTCGAAGAGTCGAGTAATGCCGACTTGTTGCTGCATGTTATCGATGCGCATGAGCCTGAGCGTGATCAGCAGATCGAGCAGGTATTGGCGGTGCTGGCAGAGATTGGTGCAAATGAGCTGCCGATCCTTGAAATCTATAACAAGGTGGATCTGCTCGAAGGTATCGAGCCGCAGATTCAGCGTAACGCCGACGGCGTTCCGCAGCGGGTATGGGTTTCGGCGCAGCAGGGGTTGGGTCTCGATCTGCTGAAGCAAGCCGTGGCCGAACTGCTCGGAAATGATCTGTTCGTGGGGACGATTCGACTCCCGCAGCGTCTTGGGCGTATGCGGGCGCAGCTATTCGAGCTAGGGGCGGTGCAGTCCGAATCCCATGATGAAGAGGGCGGTAGCTTGCTCGATGTAAGGCTGCAGCGTGTCGAGCTGCACCGGTTGATTAGCCGCGAAGGCCTCGATTCGGAGCAGTTCTTCGACCAACATACTTTGCAATAAAGCTTGGAAGGCATTTAAGCCGTTTGTTTCGGGCTTTCGGTAGCATTGGCGGGCGCGCCGTTGGCGCGCCTTTAGCTTTATCTGAATGGAGAGCGCTATGGCTTGGAATGAGCCGGGTGGCAACTCGAATAACCAGGATCCCTGGGGTAGTGGTGGCGGTGGTCGTCGCGGTGGTGGCGATCAGAAAGGTCCGCCGGACCTGGATGAGGCTTTCCGCAAGTTGCAGGACAGCCTTAACGGCATGTTCGGTGGCAAGAAGCGTGGTGGTGGTTCGTCAGGTGGTGGCAGCGGCAAACGTGGCGGTTTCGGGCTTGTCTGGATCGGTCTGGTGGTGCTGCTTGTCGTCTGGCTGTTCAATGCGATCTATATCGTCGACGAGCAGGAGCAGGCGGTTGTGCTGCGTTTCGGCAAGTATCACGAAACCGTCGGGCCGGGTCTGAATATCTATTTCCCGCCGTTCGATCGCAAGTTCCAGGCTAACGTCACTCGCGAGCGCTCTTACAGCAAGCAGGGTCAGATGTTGACCGAAGACGAGAACATCATCGAAGTACCGCTAACGGTGCAATACAAGATCAGCGACCTGCAGGCCTTCGTACTCAACGTCGAAGACCCAGAGGCCTCGCTGCAGCATGCAACCGATAGTGCGGTTCGTCATGTGGTGGGCTCGACTGCGATGGATCAAGTATTGACCGAAGGCCGTGAGGCGATGGCGAACGAGGTCGAAGAGCGGCTACAGCGCTTCCTCGATAACTACGGCACTGGCATCGTCGTCACGCAGGTCAACCTTCAGAGTGCGGCAGCGCCTCGTGAAGTGCAGGAAGCCTTCGATGACGTAATTCGTGCACGGGAAGATGAGCAGCGTGAGAAAAATCAGGCCGAATCCTACGCCAACGGCGTTATTCCTGAGGCCCGTGGTCAGGCCCAGCGCATGCTGGAAGAGGCCAGCGGTTATCGAGATGCGGTGATTTCCCGCGCTCAGGGTGAGGCGGATCGCTTTACCAAGCTGCTTGCCGAGTATCGCAAGGCGCCTGACGTAACTCGCGAACGCTTGTATCTGGAAACCATCCAGGAAGTCATGAGCAATACCAGCAAGGTTCTTGTTACCGGCGAGAGCGGACAGAACAACCTGCTCTATTTACCGTTGGACAAGATGATCAATAGCCGCAATGGCACCGAGCGATCTTCAGCGGCGCCCGCATCGGCGGCCTCGACTCAGGCCACGCGTCTGCCGCCGGAACTCGATCCGCGTGAAGTGCGTACACGGGAGGTTCGCTAATGAGCAATAAGTCCCTGACGGCGCTTATCGTGGGCGTGGTGCTAGCGATCGTTCTATGGAACAGCTTTTACATCGTTTCGCAGACCGAGCGTGCGGTGCTTTTGCGCTTCGGTCGTATCGTCGAGCCGGATGTGAAGCCGGGTCTTCATATGAAGATTCCGTACGTAAACAGCGTTCGCAAGTTCGATGCGCGCTTGATGACGCTCGATACAGCCACCGCGCGATACCTGACGCTGGAAAAGAAGGCATTGATGGTCGATTCCTATGCCAAATGGCGGGTCGACAACGCTGAGCGTTTCTACACAGCTACCTCCGGTATGAAACAGATTGCCGATGAGCGTCTTGCGCGTCGTCTGGAAGCGGCACTGCGCGACCAGTTCGGTAAGCGCACGCTGCACGAGTCGGTATCCGGCCAGCGAGACGAACTAATGGCCTTGGTTACCAATAGTCTGAATCAGGCTGCGCAGCGGGAGCTCGGTATCGAGGTTGTTGATGTGCGCGTCAAGGGCATCGACTTACCTCGCGAAGTGAATCGAAGCGTGTTCGAGCGCATGAGCTCCGAGCGTGAGCGTGAAGCTCGTGAGCATCGTGCGAAGGGTAAGGAACTAGCCGAGGGTATTCGGGCTGACGCTGATCGCCAGCGCCGGGTATTGCTCGCCGAAGCCTTCCGTGAGTCCGAGGAGCTGCGTGGTGATGGTGATGCGCAGGCTGCTGCGATCTATGCCGCTGCGTACGAGCAGGATCGCGAGTTCTACTCGTTCCATCGTAGTTTGCAGGCTTATCGCGATAGTTTCGCCAACAAAGAAGATGTCTTGGTGTTGGATCCCAATAGCGATTTCTTCCGCTACCTGGAATCCGCAACAGCACAATAGCTGCAAGGGCAATTACCCGGTAGGACGATGTGGTCCGCCGGGTGACCCCCTGGCAAAAGATTGCTATGATCCGCCAGCCGGGGAAAACCCGGCTTTTTTGCGTCTGCGCCCTTGTGGAAAGCAGGCTTATCCGAGCATGGTCAGCCATGCTGATTCCCTTGCGGGGCATGGCACTGGCGCCATGGTTCAAACACAATCGCACGCGACCGATGGCCGGCTCAGGCTGTAGCCTCGGTGTTCGTCTGCTTGACTAGGCTTGCCGTATCGAGAGGTGATTGGCGAAATGGCAACGGTAGACCGCTGGCTCCTGCCAGATGGCATCGAAGAGGTGCTGCCGCCTGAGGCGGCGCGTATCGAAACCGCGCGACGTCGCGTGCTGGATCTGTTCCAGCGCTGGGGCTACGAGTTGGTCATTACCCCTCACGTGGAATTTCTCGATTCGCTGCTCACCGGCGCGGGGCAGGATCTTGATCTCAAAACATTCAAGGTCATCGATCCGTTGTCGGGTAGGCAGATGGGCTTGCGTGCAGATATCACGCCGCAAGTGGCGAGAGTGGATGCTCACACCTTGCGCCGCGAAGGGCCCAGCCGTCTTTGCTATGCCGGTAGCGTGCTGCACGCCAAGCCCCAGGCGCTTGCCACCTCGCGTAGCCCGATTCAGTTGGGTGCCGAGCTTTATGGCGATGGCAGCACTTCCAGCGATATTGAAGTGATCAGTCTGATGCTGGAAACGCTCGCTCTCGCGGATGTGCCTGATGTGCATATGGATCTTGGGCATGTCGGCATCTACCGCGGCTTGGCTCGCGCGGCCGGCTTGTCTGGCGATGCCGAGCAGCGCCTGTTCGATGCGCTGCAGCGCAAGGCGATGGATGAGATAGCTGCCTTGACCGCCGGTGTCGAGCCGGCGCTTGCAAGCATGCTGCGCGCCTTGGCCCGGCTCTGCGGCGGCCGCGAGACGCTCGATGCTGCGCGTGCCGCGCTTGCCGACGCACCGGTTGAGGTGCGCGAGGCGCTCGAAGGCCTAGTTCATATCGCTGATCAATTGGCGATACGGTATCCGACCCTGCCGCTGTACTTTGATCTGGGCGAGTTGCGCGGTTATCACTACCACACCGGCGTCGTATTCGCGGTGTTCGTTCCGGGCGTAGGGCAGTCGATCGCACAGGGTGGACGTTATGACGACATCGGTGCGGATTTCGGTCGTGCGCGGCCAGCGACCGGTTTTTCGACGGATCTGAAGACCCTGGTCGCCCTGGGTAATGCCGAGCTCGTGGCTCCCGTGGTTGGTGTTTGGGCGCCGCACAGCACTGATCCAGCGTTATGGCAGACGATCTGTCGACTGCGCAAGCAGGGCGAGCGGGTCGTGCAGGCCTTGGATGGACAGCAGAGCGATGCCGCGTCGAGTGTCGGCTGTGACCGCCAGTTGCTGTTGAAAGATGATTTCTGGACTGTGACACCGCTGGCGCGCTGATCCGGGTCGCGCTGAATGCGCTAGGCTGGTTTTCAAGTTTTTTCGCCGGTTGTGACCGGTATGCTTCGCCGAAGAGGACAAAGATTTATGGGTAAGAATGTCGTGGTCCTGGGCACCCAGTGGGGTGATGAGGGCAAGGGCAAGATCGTCGATCTGCTGACCGACCAGGCAGCTGCCGTGGTTCGTTTCCAGGGCGGTCACAATGCGGGTCATACGCTGGTTATCGATGGCGAAAAAACCGTGCTGCATCTGATTCCGTCCGGCATTTTGCGCGAAAACGTGCAATGCCTGATCGGCAACGGTGTAGTCGTTGCTCCGGATGCGCTGATGCGCGAAATCACCAAGCTGGAAGAAAAGGGCGTGCCGGTACGCGAGCGCCTGCGTATCAGTCCAGCCTGTACATTGATTCTGCCGTATCACGTAGCCCTGGACCAGGCGCGCGAAGCGTCACGCTCAGAAGGCAAGATCGGCACCACGGGGCGTGGGATCGGGCCGGCCTATGAGGACAAAGTTGCCCGTCGGGGGCTACGCATTGGCGATCTGTTCAACCCGGAGCGCTTCGCCGTCAAGCTGCGTGAACTACTCGAATATCACAACTTCATTCTGCAGAATTTCTACAAAGTAGAGCCTGTCGATTTCCAGAAAACCCTGGACGAAGCGCTGGGTTATGCCGAAATTCTCAAGCCGATGATGGCTGACGTGTCGGCTCGCCTGCATGAGCTGCGTAAGCAGGGCGCGCGCATCATGTTCGAGGGGGCCCAAGGCTCGCTGCTGGACATCGATCACGGTACCTATCCGTATGTTACAAGCTCAAGCACCACGGCTGGTGGTACGGCTACCGGTTCCGGCTTCGGTCCGCTGTATCTGGACTACATTCTGGGTATCACCAAGGCCTATACGACTCGTGTTGGTTCTGGTCCGTTTCCGACTGAGCTGTTCGATGATATCGGTGCGCGTCTGGCGGAGCGTGGTCACGAGTTCGGCTCTACGACCGGTCGTGCTCGGCGTTGCGGCTGGTTTGATGCGGTGATTCTGCGTCGCGCCATTGAGATCAACAGCGTTTCTGGTATCTGCCTGACCAAGCTGGATGTGCTCGATGGGCTGGAAACTATTCGAATCTGCGTTGCGTATAAAGATCGCAACGGCGAGGTGTTGGTTGATGCGCCGACCGATGCGGACAGTTACCAAGGTTTGCAGCCGGTATATGAAGAAATGCCGGGTTGGAGCGAATCCACCATCGGAGTCAAGACGCTAGAAGAGCTGCCAGCCAATGCGCGCGCTTACATCAAGCGAATCGAAGAGCTCGTCGAGGCGCCGATCGACATCATTTCCACCGGGCCGGATCGCAACGAGACGATAGTGTTGCGTCATCCTTACGCCTGATAGCTCGCCTATACAAACAGGCCGCCCAAGGGCGGCCTTCTTATTTGGGTTCGGGTTGATTGCGAATGAACGAGCCTTAGGCTCGGAAAGGGTTCATCCTTTCGCAATCGTGCTGTTGCTCGGCGGCTAATTGGTTTTCAAGCGCAGAAACGAAAAAACCGAGCCAGTGGCTCGGTTTTTTCTGAAGAGTGGTGCCCAGGAGAAGACTCGAACTTCCACGATGTTGCCATCGCTAGGACCTGAACCTAGTGCGTCTACCAATTCCGCCACCTGGGCACATTGCGATGATTGCTCACCGACTTCTGTCGATTGCTGGTCGAGGCCGACAAACCTCGTGTCTACAAGATTCTCCGGAAGAGAAATCTCATCAAATAAATGGTGCCCAGGAGAAGACTCGAACTTCCACGATGTTGCCATCGCTAGGACCTGAACCTAGTGCGTCTACCAATTCCGCCACCTGGGCACTGCAAACGATGATAGTTCATCGTTTCCGTGCTACAACGTCTACCAGACATTGTGGGCGCGAACTATACGGGCGGGGTTATGCCTTGTAAAGGCCCGCAGGGGAAAAATAATTCGCTCGAAAGCTGCCGTCAGCAGGCGTTTCGCGCTTCAATAGGTATAGGGCGTTCTGCCTCTATAAATGAATGAAAGGTGACATCTCTTAATGGCCGATTGGCAATCCCTCGACCCCGAGGCCGCACGTGAAGCGGAAAAGTACGAAAACCCCATCCCCAGCCGTGAGCTGATTCTCCAGCACCTGAGCGAGCGCGGCTCGCCAGCGGCGCGTGAACAGCTGGTAGAAGAGTTCGAACTGGCATCCGAAGACGATATTGAAGCTCTGCGCCGCCGTTTGCGCGCGATGGAGCGTGACGGTCAGCTGATCTATACCCGGCGCGGCGCTTATGCCCCGGTGGACAAGCTGGACCTGGTTCGCGGTCGTGTCAGCGGCCATCGCGATGGCTTCGGTTTCCTGATCCCTGATGATGGCAGTGATGACCTGTTCCTCAGCCCTGCACAGATGCGCCTGGTATTCGACGGAGACCGCTGCCTGGCAAGGGTCGCTGGCCTCGATCGTCGCGGTCGCCGCGAAGGCGCGATCGTCGAAGTGATCAGCCGGGCTCATGAAACGATCGTCGGGCGCTATCAGGAAGAAAGCGGCATCGGTTTCGTCATGGCCGACAACCCCAAAATCCAGCAGGAAGTATTGGTAACACCTGGCCGATCAATGGATGCCAAGCCCGGTCAGTTCGTCGAAATCAAGATTACCCACTGGCCTACTCAGCGTTTCCAGCCTCAGGGTGATGTGGTCGAGGTGATTGGCAACTACATGGCTCCGGGCATGGAGATCGACGTCGCGCTGCGCAGCTTCGATATTCCTCACGTCTGGCCTGACGCCGTAAAACGCGAAGCCGCCAAACTCAAGCCCGAAGTGGAAGAGAGGGACAAGCACAAGCGTGTCGACCTGCGCCATCTACCCTTCGTCACCATCGATGGCGAAGATGCGCGAGATTTCGACGATGCGGTGTATTGCGAGAAGCTCAGCGGCTGGAAGCTTTTTTCGGGTGGCTTCCGCTTGTACGTTGCGATCGCGGACGTATCGCACTATGTGAAGGTGGGGTCGGCGCTGGACCAGGAAGCCGAGCTGCGCGGCACCTCGGTATACTTCCCCGAGCGGGTGGTGCCGATGCTCCCGGAAGAGCTTTCCAACGGTCTCTGCTCCCTGAATCCACATGTCGATCGTCTGGCAATGGTCTGCGAAATCACTCTGAGCAAATCAGGGAGGATGACGGACTATCAATTCTACGAAGCAGTCATTCATTCCCATGCCCGGCTGACCTACAACAAGGTCAGCAGCATGCTGGAACAGCCGTCTTCGGCTGAAGGCAAGCGCCTGATTGGTGAGTATGCGGAGGTACTGCCGGACCTCAAGCAGCTGTACGCGCTGTACAAGGTGTTGCTAAAAGCGCGTCATGCCCGCGGTGCGATCGACTTCGAAACCCAGGAGACGCGCATCGTCTTTGGCGCGGAGCGCAAGATCTCGGCAATTAAGCCCACCGAGCGCAACGACGCGCACAAGCTGATCGAAGAATGCATGCTCTGCGCCAACGTGGCCACCGCACGCTTCCTTCAGGATCACGACATTCCCGGTTTGTATCGCGTTCACGATGGTCCGCCGCTGGAGCGTCAGGAAAAACTGCGTGCGTTCCTCGGCGAGTTGGGCCTGACCTTGCACAAGGGTAAGGAGGGACCGACGCCTAAGGACTATCAGGCGTTGCTGGAGCGCATCCAGGGGCGTCCCGATTTCCACGTGATCCAGACTGTGATGCTGCGGTCGCTCAGTCAGGCGGTCTACAGTCCGGACAATAACGGGCATTTCGGTCTCAACTACGAGGCTTATGCGCACTTTACATCGCCGATCCGTCGCTATCCGGACCTGCTGATCCATCGTGCGATTCGCAGCGTGATTCGCTCTCGCCGCGATACCTCGCATGTGCGTCGAGAAGGGGCGACCAGCATGCCCAAAGCGCGAATCTATCCGTACGATGAGGCCGCGCTGGAGCAGTTGGGCGAGCAGTGCTCGATGACCGAGCGCCGCGCCGATGAAGCGACCCGTGACGTGGTGAACTGGCTGAAGTGCGAGTTCATGAAAGACCGGGTCGGCGAGAGCTTCCCTGGTGTCATCACGGCGGTAACGGGATTTGGCCTGTTTGTCGAGCTGACCGATATCTATGTCGAAGGCCTAGTGCACGTGACCGCCATGCCCGGCGATTACTACCATTTCGATCCCCTGCACCATCGCCTCTCCGGCGAGCGCAGTGGGCGCAGCTTCCGTCTCGGCGACAGCGTTGAAGTGCGGGTGATGCGCGTCGATCTCGACGAACGCAAGATCGACTTCGAGCTGATCAGTGGCGGCAGCAAGATCGGCATTGGCGAGCGTACCGTGGCTGATACCAAGGGCGCCGCTCGTAAGGATGGGCGCGGCAAGAAGGGCGCCGATACCTCGTTCAAAGAGCGGGAGCCTGTCAGTGCCGATGTTCGCAAAAGCCGTGAAGTGAAGAAGGCGCTGCTCGCCGATGCAAAAGAGGGCAGGTCGGCGAGGGCTAAGCCCAAGCGCAGCTCGTCGAAGCCAAAGACGGTCAGCAAGCCGGCCACCAAGACCGACGGCAGCGCGTCGCGCAAGCGTAAGGCCAAGACATGAGCGATCTCGAAAAAATCTACGGCTTGCATGCCGTGGAGGCTTTGCTTCGCCATCATCCGAAACGAGTCAAACAGGTCTGGCTGGCCGAGGGGCGCGACGATCCGCGGGTGCAGGCGCTGGTGCAATTGGCCGAGCAGTCGAAAGTTCGCGTTGGCCAGTGCGAGCGCCGCGAGATGGATGCCTGGGTCGAGGGGGTGCATCAGGGCGTGGTAGCCGATGTCAGTCCCAGCCAGGTCTGGGGCGATGCGATGCTCGAGGAGCTTCTGGATCGGGCCGAGGGAGCGCCTTTGTTGCTGGTGCTCGATGGCGTCACGGATCCGCACAATCTCGGCGCCTGTTTGCGTACCGCTGATGCTGCCGGGGCGCTGGCGGTGATCATCCCCAAGGACAAATCAGCGACGCTGAACGCCACGGTGCGCAAGGTGGCCTGCGGTGCTGCGGAAGTCATTCCACTGGTTGCGGTCACCAACCTTGCGCGAACGTTGGAAAAGCTACAGCAGCGAGGCTTGTGGATCGTCGGCACGGCCGGTGAAGCCGACCAAGAGCTCTACGATCAGGACCTCAGCGGGCCCATCGTGTTGGTGATGGGGGCCGAGGGCAAGGGCATGCGGCGTCTGACTCGCGAGCATTGCGATTATCTGGTTCGGCTGCCAATGGGTGGGAGCGTCAGTAGCTTAAACGTATCCGTCGCCACCGGCGTCTGCCTGTTCGAGGCGCTGCGTCAACGCCGCTCGGGCAAGGCTGCGAGGTAGTAAGGCGGTGCCGTCAGGCGCCGATCTACTGCAAAGCTGCTGCTCATCTCGAAACGGATCGCCCCGTTAGCGGTCAATTGTCCGTTCTGAGGCTTACTGTCGGCTCCATCGTGTTTTTGGTTTGGTTGTGTGTTCGGATGCGAGCCTGGGCCAGCTATTGATTAGAGCTGGCGCAGGCTCCCATCATGGAGGTCGTATGCCGCAACGCCCGTCGTTCGAGACGCTATTCAGAGTTTCACCGAACGCCTATTTATTGCTTGATCGAGAGCTGGCCATCCTGGATGCCAACTCGGCTTATCTGAAACTCACCGCTCGTGCACTTGAAGATATCGTTGGACGGCGCATACATGAGGCGTTCGCGGCTGATCCCCAATTCCCGGACGCGAGCCATGTCGAGGAGCTGCTTGAATCTTTTGGCCGCGTACTGCGCACCAAAACGGTGGATACGCTGCCGGTAATTCACTACTCGATAGCGGTCAGCTCCGAAGGCGGTGCCGCATACGAGGATCGTTACTGGAGTGCGACGCATACGCCGGTGCTGGATGAGCAGGGTGAGGTGACCGCCATCCTGCAGCACACCGTTGATATCACCGAGTTGCAATTGCTGAAGGCTTCCTTGCGTTCGGCCGAGTTCCCTGAACAGCCATCGCAGCAGATCGAGGCGGCGATTTTGTCGCGCGCCAAGATGATGCAGGATGAAGGCAACCAGTTGCGCCAACTGTTTGCTCAGGCGCCGGGCTTCGTCTGCTTCCTGCGCGGTCCCGAGCATGTATTCGAGCTGGTCAACGAGGCTTATCAGCAGCTCACCGGTCATCGGCAATTGTTAGGCAAGGCGGTGCGCGATGGTTTACCCGAGCTGGCGGGGCAAGCGTTCATTGGTCTGCTAGACCAGGTTTACCTCACTGGCGAGCCTTATATTGGCAGGGGCATGCGAGCGCTTTTGCAGCGCCGCTCCGACGTAAAGCCGGAGGAGGTCTACGTTGACTTTGTGTTCCAGCCAATCATCGAGCGTGACGGGCGAACGTCGGGCATTTTCGTGCAAGGCAGTGATGTGACCGAGCGGCATCGCAGCCAGCAGGAGTTGCGCGAGCATCGTGAACATCTCGAAGAGTTGGTCCGCGAACGCACGCGCGAGTTGCTGCATAGCGAGTCCGAGCGTCGCGTGGCACAGGCGGCTCTGATGCAATCGCAGAAGCTCGAGGCGGTGGGCAAGCTGACCGGCGGCATAGCCCATGACTTCAACAACATGCTGCAGATCATCGGCGGCAACCTGCAGCTGTTGCGGCGCAATCTAGGTACTGACGAGACGGCTCAGCGCCGACTGGAATCGGCTGTTGGTGGCGTGGAGAAAGGTGCGCGTTTGGCGTCCCAGTTGCTTGCTTTTGCTAGCCGCCAACCGCTTCAGCCGCAATCGGTAGACCTTGGAGAGCTGCTCGGGCAGATGAGCGAATTGCTGAGCGGTGCGCTTGGTCGAGCCACGCAAGTGAACGTCGATGTGCAGCCAGACCTATGGCCGGTTTTCGCTGACATGGGCAATCTGCAAGCGACGATCCTCAACCTTGCAGCCAATGCGCGTGACGCAATGACAGGTGGCGGCGCGTTGTGCATACGTCTGCGCAACCGGTCTCTGAATACCGCGCAGCTCGGTGGGCAGCCAGGTGTCGTGGCCGGCCCTTACGTGGAACTGAGCGTTATCGACGAGGGTGAAGGGATGCGCCCCGAAATACTAGAGCGCGCATTCGAACCATTCTTCACGACACGCAAAGACGCCAATGCGTCTGGCCTGGGTTTGAGTATGGTTTACGGTTTCGTCAAGCAGAGCGGCGGTTTCGTCGAGTTGGAGAGCGAAGAGGGCAGCGGGACTTCGGTTCGTGTGTATTTGCCGCGCAGCGCTACACAGAGTGAGGCGGGCGTGCAGGAGACGGTGGCTGGATATGGCCGACATCCGGCGCCTGCGAAAACATTCGGTGCGCCCGGGGCCGCAGAGGGTTTCAGTGGGCTGAAGATCCTGTTCGTCGAGGATGATCCCACGCTGCGCATGCTTACTGGGGAGGTGATGGAAGAACTTGGTCACGAGGTGAGCCTTTGCGAGTCGGCGGAAACCGCGCTGGAGCGGCTCGATCAAGGTCGCTTCGACGTGCTGCTGACAGATGTCGGTCTGGCTGGAATAAGTGG
This sequence comes from Stutzerimonas stutzeri, assembly GCF_024448715.1. GTDB lineage: Bacteria > Pseudomonadota > Gammaproteobacteria > Pseudomonadales > Pseudomonadaceae > Stutzerimonas > Stutzerimonas stutzeri_AR. Next base: position 65,032 of record NZ_JAMOHZ010000002.1, on the reverse strand, counting down.
TATCGAGTTGGTGCGTCAAGCCAAGTTGCGCGACGCCGCGCTGAGCGTCGTTATCGCCTCCGGTTACGCCGTCAATGCGCATGAGGTAGGGCTCGAGAATCTAAGGACGATGCTCAAGCCCTACGATATTCACCAAGTCAGGACCTTGCTTGAGAGCATCCAGGCCGAGCGGTCCGCTGACGGGCGCGGTTGAGCGCCGGCTGGTTAAATAATCACCAAATCGCCTTGCACGGCCGGCCGGCCTTCTCTAGAATTGCGCCCCTTGCCCGGATGGCAGGTGTTTGCGCGCCTCTCTGGCTGGCAAGAAACAACTCATTCACTCCTTGCCTGACCCGCGTTGTGCGGCAGGCTGCAACCCGTAAGGAGCAACAATGCGTCATTACGAAATCATCTTTCTGGTCCACCCCGACCAGAGCGAGCAGGTTGGCGGCATGGTGGAGCGTTACACCAAGCTGATCGAAGAAGACGGCGGCAAAATTCATCGCCTAGAAGACTGGGGCCGTCGTCAGCTGGCTTACGCCATCAACAACGTGCACAAGGCACATTACGTGATGCTGAACGTCGAGTGCAGCGGTAAGGCACTGGCTGAGCTAGAAGATAACTTCCGCTACAACGACGCCGTCATCCGTAACCTGGTCATCCGTCGCGACGCAGCCGAGACTGAACAGTCCGAGATGCTGAAGGCTGAGGAAAACCGTAGCGAGCGCCGTGAGCGTCGTGATCGCCCTGAATCTGACAATGTCAACGATGACAGCGACAGTGACAGCCGCGACAACAACGCTGACGAGTAATCCACGGACCTATTGAAGGAGCCTATTCATGGCACGTTTTTTCCGTCGTCGTAAGTTCTGCCGTTTCACCGCAGAAAACGTGAAAGAGATCGACTACAAGGATCTCAACACACTGAAAGCCTATATTTCCGAAACCGGCAAGATCGTTCCTAGCCGTATCACCGGAACCAAAGCACGCTATCAGCGCCAGCTGGCTACCGCTATCAAGCGCGCCCGTTTTCTGGCCCTGTTGCCCTACACCGACAGCCACGGCCGTTGATCGAACTGTTCGGCAGAAGTAAAGGATAGATCGCATGCGCGCCCTGGCTGACTTCATCATGCGCGGCCGTATGCAAGCGATTGCTGTAGTAGCTGGCTCTGCGGCACTGCCAATGTTGTTCTGGCTGTGTGCCGCTGCGGGTAGCCTGGTGTTGTTGCGCCGTGGATTGAATGATGCGCTGGGTGTGTTGGTCTGGGCTGTATTACCGGCACTGGCCTGGTGGTACTTCGGTGATCCACGGACTCTGTTGGTGCTGCTGGGATCGTTCGGGTTGGCGCTGTTGTTGCGCAGCCAGAACTCCTGGTCCCGTGTGATGCTGTGCAGCGTAGGGCTCGGGATGCTGTACGCCTGGGCGCTCGGAGTGGTTTTTGGCGAGCCGATCACGGCGCTGGCTACCGAGTTGCAGAATGTGTTGCCCGACATGCTGTCGGATGCCTATCAGCAGCTTTCGGAGGAAGAGCAGGCGCGGTTGGGGGCGTTGCTAATACCGGTTCTGACCGGTCTGTTGGCGGCGCTGCTACAAATCACCACCTTGCTCAGCTTGATGCTCGGGCGGTACTGGCAGGCGCTGTTATATAACCCGGGTGGCTTCGGGCTCGAATTCCGGGCGCTGCGTTTTTCGCCAGCGCTGGCGATGGTGCTCCTGATGGGCATGTTGCTCGGGCCGAGCCTTGGTGCGCAGTTGGCGATGCTGGCTCCGCTCTGCAGTGTTCCGCTGGTGTTTGCCGGCATCGCACTGGTGCACGGGCTGGTGGCAAAGAATCGGATGTCGCGGTTCTGGCTGGTGGGGCTTTACGTCACGCTGGTGCTGTTCATGCAATTGATCTATCCGCTACTGGCCGTCTTGGCCATTGTCGACAGTTTGTTTGATTTTCGCGGTCGGGCATCTCGTGATGACGATGCGGGACCTGCGAACGGTGAAGGTTAAGTTAGAGAGGTAAGACTCAAATGGAAGTCATCCTGCTGGAAAAAGTCGCAAACCTGGGCAACCTGGGCGACAAGGTAAACGTCAAGTCTGGTTACGGCCGCAACTACCTGCTGCCGCAGCGCAAGGCTACTGCTGCAACCCCGGCCAACATCGCCGAGTTCGAAGCTCGCCGTGCCGAGCTGGAAAAAGCTGCTGCCGAGCGCAAGGCTTCTGCTGAAACTCGCGCTGCCCAGTTGGCCGAACTGGAAGTCACTATCACCGCTACCGCGGGCGATGAGGGCAAGCTGTTCGGTTCCATCGGTACTCACGACATCGCCGATGCCCTGACCGCCTCTGGCGTGGAAGTGGCCAAGAGCGAAATTCGTCTGCCGAACGGCACCATCCGTCAGGTTGGTGAGTACGACGTAGCCGTGCACCTGCACACCGACGTCGAAGCGACCGTGAAGCTGATCGTGATCGCTGGCTGATACCGGCTGTCGTCTGGCACCTCGGGTGCCTGACGGGTAACATCGGGCACGTTTCCACGCGAGTGGAACGTGCCCTTTGTCTTTCTGAACATCAATATTCCGAGTGCCATGAACGACATCAGCATCCCTCAGCAGTACGACCTGGAAACCGCCGCGCTCAAGGTGCCGCCGCATTCCATCGAGGCCGAACAGGCCGTGCTTGGCGGGCTGATGCTGGACAACAATGCCTGGGAACGTGTGCTCGACCAAGTCTCCGACGGCGACTTCTATCGTCATGATCACCGCCTGATCTTCCGAGCCATTTTCGTTCTGGCCGAGCGCAACTCGCCGTTCGATGTGGTGACCCTTTCCGAACAACTGGATAAGGAAGGTCATCTGCCGCAGGTCGGTGGGCTCGCATATTTGGGCGAGCTGGCAAAGAACACGCCGTCCGTGGCCAATATCAAGGCCTACGCGCAAATCATTCGCGAGCGGGCGACGCTGCGTCAGCTGATCGGTATCAGCAACGAGATCGCCGACAGTGCTTATGCGCCGCAGGGCCGTACGGGCGAGGAGATCCTCGACGAAGCCGAGCGGATGATCTTCCAGATCGCCGAAGCACGACCGAAAACCGGCGGGCCTATCGGCATCAATGACATTTTGGTGAAGGCAATCGACCGCATCGACTCGTTGTTCAATGCGGGCGAGGCGATCACAGGCATTTCCACCGGATTTACCGATCTCGACGAACAAACCAGCGGCCTGCAACCGGCCGACCTGATTATCGTCGCCGGTCGTCCTTCGATGGGCAAAACTACATTTGCCATGAACTTGGTCGAGAACGCTGTGCTGCGTTCCGACAAGGCGATCCTGGTCTACTCGCTCGAAATGCCCGCGGACTCCATTGTGATTCGTATGCTTGCCTCGCTTGGCCGCATCGACCAGACCAAGGTGCGGACCGGCAAACTCAGCGACGACGACTGGCCGCGACTGACCTCGGCGGTCAATCTGCTCAACGACCGCAAGCTGTTCATCGACGATACCGCTGGCATCAGTCCTTCGGAAATGCGTGCACGTACGCGGCGCTTGGCGCGCGAGCACGGCGAAATCGGCATGATCATGGTCGACTATCTGCAACTGATGCAGATTCCCGGCTCCAGCGGCGACAACCGCACCAACGAGATTTCCGAAATATCCCGTTCGTTGAAAGGCCTGGCCAAGGAGTTCAACTGTCCGGTAGTCGCCCTGTCGCAGCTCAACCGTTCGCTTGAGCAGCGCCCCAATAAACGTCCGGTCAACTCCGACCTCCGTGAATCCGGCGCCATCGAGCAGGACGCCGACATCATCATGTTTGTCTACCGGGACGAGGTGTATCACCCGGAAACGGAGTACAAGGGCGTTGCCGAAATCATCATCGGCAAGCAGCGGAACGGCCCGATCGGGACCACGCGACTGGCGTTTCTCGGCAAATACTCTCGCTTCGAGAACCTGGCGCCGGGCAGCTACCAGTTCGACGACGAATAACCGGCTGGCGTTCAGCTGCTTGCGGGGCTGGCGGAAAGCACCGGACAATAGCGTCCCAACTTTCCCCTCGAAGGACATTCCATGCGTCCCCTCGTTGCCACGGTCGATCTTGCCGCGCTTCGCCACAACTATCAGCTCGCAAAGCAATGCGCGCCCGGGCGCAAGGCGTTTGCTGTGGTCAAGGCCGATGCGTACGGGCATGGTGCGCAAGCAGCGGTCGAATGCCTGCGTGATCTGGCTGACGGCTTCGCGGTGGCGTCGCTGGAAGAGGCTGAGCAGGTTCGAGCGGTTGACGCCGGTACGCGGCTGCTACTGCTTGAGGGCTGCTTCGAGCCCAAGGAGTATTCGGTAGCGGCCAAACTTGGTCTGGACGTCGCGATCCAGGGCGAGGTCCAGGCGGCTGCGCTGCTGGACGCCACGATTGAGCGGCCCTTGAGGGTATGGTTGAAGCTGGACTCGGGCATGCATCGCCTGGGCTTCAGTGCCGATGCGTTGCGCCGCACTCATGCTCGCCTGCAGGGTGCGGCATCGGTGGCAGAACTAAATCTGATGAGTCATTTCGCTTGCGCCGACGAGCGGGGTCACCCGCTCAACGAGACGCAGCTGGAACAGTTCGCCAGTCTTCTGGATCTGCAATTCGACAACCGCTCATTTGCCAATTCGGCTGCAGTGTTGACTCTGTCCGCTGCGCATATGGATTGGCTGCGACCTGGGATCATGCTGTACGGCGCATCTCCGTTTGCCGAGCTGAGCGCAGAGACGCTGGGACTGAAGCCGGTGATGACCCTAACCGCTTCGGTCATCGCGGTGCGTGATGTCCCCGTGGGCGAAAGCGTGGGCTATGGTGCCGGCTGGGTCGCGCAGCGGCCTTCGCGTATCGCCACGGTCAGCTGTGGTTATGCCGATGGTTATCCGCGTACGGCGCCGCCCGGTACTTGCGTGGCGATCCGCGGGCAGCGGGTTCCCCTGGCTGGGCGGGTCTCGATGGACATGCTCGCCGTCGACATCACTGACCTGCCGCAGGCGGGCCTTAATGACGCAGTGGAGCTGTGGGGCACACAGATCCCTATCGATGAACTGGCGCAAGCCTGCGGCACCATCGGCTACGAACTGCTGACCAAAGTTACTCAACGCGTTCCGCGGCGCTATATCAACGACTGACTGCCGTTTCGTCTGCTTGCAATCCGTAAAAGCCGACCAACGTGGTCGGCCTTCCTGATCATTTTTTGTGCTATATTCCGCGCCCGTTTTCGTTGCCCCGGTTTCTAGCCATGCACGCAGCCAAGCCATTGTTCGACTATCCCAAGTACTGGGCCGAGTGTTTCGGTCCGGCGCCGTTCCTGCCGATGAGCAGGGAGGAGATGGATCAGCTCGGCTGGGATTCGTGCGACGTGATCATCGTCACGGGTGATGCCTATGTCGACCATCCGTCGTTCGGCATGGCGATCATTGGGCGGCTGCTGGAAGCCCAGGGCTTTCGCGTCGGCATCATCAGCCAGCCGGACTGGCAAAGCAAAGACGACTTCATGAAGCTCGGCCAGCCCAATCTGTTCTTCGGCATTGCCGCGGGCAACATGGACTCGATGATCAACCGCTACACGGCCGATCGCAAGATTCGCTCCGATGACGCCTACACAGCAGGTGGCCTGGCCGGCAAGCGCCCGGATCGTGCGAGCCTGGTTTACAGCCAGCGCTGCAAGGAAGCCTACAAGGACACCCCAGTGGTTCTTGGTGGCATCGAGGCCTCGCTGCGGCGCATCGCGCATTACGATTACTGGCAGGACAAGGTCCGTCGCTCGATCCTCATGGACGCGACCGCCGATATCCTGCTCTACGGCAATGCAGAGCGCGCCATCGTCGAAGTGGCGCAGCGCCTTTCACGCGGCGAGCAGGTCGAGCAGATCACAGACGTCCGCGGCACAGCCTTTATCCGCCGGGATGCGCCTGAGGGCTGGTTCGAAATCGACTCCACCCGCATCGACCGTCCGGGTAAGGTCGACAAGATCATCAACCCCTACGTCAACACTCAGGATCTGCAAGCCTGCGCCATCGAGCAAGAGAAAGGCCCGGCAGAGGACCCGAACGAGGCCAAAGTCGTTCAGCTGTTGCCGAATCCGGCGATCGAACGAGACAAAACGGTAATTCGCCTGCCCTCGTTCGAGAAGGTGCGCAACGATCCGGCGCTCTACGCGCACGCCAACCGCGTTCTGCATCTGGAAACCAACCCGGGCAACGCCCGCGCCCTGGTGCAGCGTCATGGCGAGCATGACATCTGGCTGAACCCGCCGCCGATCCCATTGACCACTGAAGAGATGGACTACGTGTTCGCCTCGCCATACGCGCGCGTGCCGCATCCGTCCTACGGCGGTGAGAAAATCCCTGCCTACGACATGATTCGCTTCTCGGTGAACATCATGCGCGGCTGTTTTGGCGGCTGCACCTTCTGCTCGATCACCGAGCACGAAGGCCGGATCATTCAGAACCGCTCGCATGAGTCGATCCTGCACGAGATTGAGGAGATGAAAAAGCTGCCGGGCTTCACCGGCGTGGTCTCGGACCTTGGCGGGCCGACGGCGAACATGTACCGCATCGCCTGCAAAAGTCCGGAGATCGAAAAGCATTGCCGCAAGCCATCGTGCGTCTATCCAGGCATCTGCGAGAACCTCAACACCGACCACAGTTCGTTGATCGAGCTGTACCGCAAGGCGCGTGCGCTGCCGGGCGTGAAGAAGATCCTGATTGCATCCGGGCTGCGTTACGACCTGGCCGTCGAGTCGCCGGAATATGTAAAAGAACTGGTCACCCATCATGTCGGCGGCTATCTGAAGATCGCCCCGGAGCACACCGAGCGCGGTCCGCTGGACAAGATGATGAAGCCGGGGATTGGCAGTTACGACAAGTTCAAGCGGATGTTCGACAAGTATTCGAAGGAGGCGGGCAAGGAGCAATACCTGATCCCGTACTTCATCGCCGCGCATCCCGGTACTACCGACGAGGACATGATGAACCTTGCGCTGTGGCTCAAGGCCAACGGTTTCCGTGCCGATCAGGTCCAGGCCTTTTACCCGTCACCAATGGCCAGTGCCACGGCGATGTACCACAGTGGCAAGAACCCGTTGCGCAAAGTGACCTACAAGAGCGAAGGCGTCACCATCGTCAAGAGTGAGGAACAGCGCCGTCTGCACAAGGCCTTCCTGCGCTATCACGATCCCAAAGGCTGGCCGATGCTGCGCGAAGCCTTGCAGCGCATGGGGCGCGCCGATCTGATCGGCAACGGCAAGCATCAGCTGATACCAACTCATCAGCCGGCAACCGAGGGCTATCAGAGCGCTAGGCGCAAGAATTCGACGCCGGTAGGCAGCAAAAAGGCCGGGCAGGGCGGCAAGATTCTCACTCAGCACAATGGTCTGCCGCCTCGCAGTCATGACGGCAATGCCTGGGACAAGCGCGAACAGGCCAAGGCGGCTGCGGAAGCTCGACGCAAGGCCGCTGCCGGTGGTAGCAAACCGTCCGGCAAGAGCCGTAAACCGTCCCAGCGTCCCGCCGTGCCGCGCTGATAGAAAACGTCGACAAGCTGCCTCTCGCATCTTCTGGCTGAGGGGCTGCTGTTAACTTTTAAAAGCAAGCGTCGCCTGGTTCAACTCGCTGGCTAGGCGCAGCATTTGTTCGCTCTGCTCACGCCCTCGGCTGATGTGTGCCAGATTGCTGTCCCCCAGTTGATGGATACGCTCGCTGTGGCCGCGTATTTCACTTACGGCCTCGCTCTGCTGTGCAGTGGCCAATGCGATCTGCTCCGCCATCATTTCGATAGTGCTGATGGTGGCGACGATCTGATTCAGCGCCGAGTCGGCTGTTTCGGCGAGTTCGGCGGTCGCTTCGGCATGATTGACCTGTACGCGCATCGCTTCCACAGACTGATGGGCAGTCGTCTGCAAGTTGCCGATCAGCTGTTGGATATCCTCAGTAGCACCGCTGGTACGTTGCGCCAAAGTACGCACTTCGTCGGCAACCACGGCGAAACCGCGGCCCTGTTCGCCTGCTCGGGCGGCCTCGATCGCTGCATTCAGAGCGAGCAGATTGGTTTGCTCGGCGATCGAGCGAATCACGGTCAGCACCTTGCCGATGGTGCTGGTTTCGTCCGCCAAGCGCTCGATATCCAGCGCGTTGTGCTGTACTTCGTTGACGAGGGCGTGCAGGCCGGCAAGGCTCTGACTGATGACTCGCTGCCCTTCGCTGACTGCTTGGCCTGCCGCCCGGCTGGCTTCAGCTGTCTGGCCGGCACCGTTAGCCACATCCTGAATGGTTGCTTCCAGTTCGCCCAGTGAGTCGCGGATCTGCGCTGTGTCTCCGGTCTGATGGCTGGCGCCGTGGTGAAGGTCACTGCTCATTTCCGCCAGTCTGCGGCTGCTGCTCGTGACCTCTTGAGCATGCTGATGCAGCGTATCGACAAGCGTCAGCAGGTAGCTGCGCAATTGGTTCAGCGATGCTGCAATCTCGATAATTTCGGGCGTTTTCGAATTGATCTGCACCGCTGTGCCGAAATCACCCCGAGCCCAGGCGGAGAGAGCGGGAGCCAATTGGCCCAGCGCGCGCGTCAGCCGGCGCTGCAGGCGGTCGATGGCCAGCGCGATCAATAGTATCAGGGCGATGATCGTTCCCTGGATCAGGCCTACTTCCAGTTGGATGCGCCCATGTTCAGCGCGAATCACGGGCTCCAGCTGTGCGAGCGCCAGCTGCAGAGACGCCATCTTCTGTTCGCTGCTGGTCATCAGCTCGCTACGCTGACGGATAAGTGCGCGGGTGCGTTGAAGCTCGGCGGGGTAGCGCTTGATCAGGCTGGAAAGGTCGCGCTTGATTGCAATGCCTTGGTCTTCGTCAGGTTGTTTCTGCTCCTGATTGTTGAGATCCAGCAATGCGGCGAAGGCACTGGCACCAGAGCGCTGCTCGGTTGCGATCCCGAGCAAGGGAAGTGTATTGAGTGCAGCCGCCTCCTTACCCAACGCCTGCAAGGCTTGCTCCACTTCCGCCGCCAGATCGTCTCGTCCACTGCTTACCAGTTTTCCGCGCGCATGACTCAGACGCAGCAGCTGGCGGCTGGCTTCGAACAGAGGTGTCTGATATTCGGCCGCAACAGGCTGGGTGCTCTGCGTGACGTAGCGTTGTAACTGTTCCAGCGCGCCGGCCATCTCCCGTTCAGCTTGCAGCAGCAGGCCCTGCGGATCCCCGGCGAGTTTGCCCGCGGCCAAGAGCTCGGTGGCGGTGAACTGGCGGAGTTGCTCCAGGCTCGGTCGTAGCCGGTCGGCGAATTGGTTCGGTAAGGCAGCGATGTTTGTTGAGAGATCGTCCAGCGCCCGCAATGCTGCGCTGTGGCGCACCGCATTGCCGCTGGCCAAGTAACCATGGATATTGCTTGCGGCCTGATGCTGAAACTGCTGAGAAAGGCCAAGATAGCGCTCCATCAGTTGATAGGGGCGCGCCAGTGCACGCTCCGACCACCAGAGCGTGACGCCCAATGCGAGACAGATCGCAACGAGCAGGAATGTGTTGAGCGTGGTGAGCGACTTCAGGTGCATCCTGACCTCCAGTGGGTTGGGAGGTCAGCAATGTATGGCTATTTGATGTCACTCGCGTGACAGGGTGAACCGCTCGACTCGATTACGGCCCCCGTGCTTGGCACGGTAAAGGGCTTCGTCGGCCTGTTGGGTAAGCGACTTGATGTCGGCATGGGGCGTCAGCTCTGCAATGCCGCAGCTGAATGTGCAAGAGAGATCGGTTGGTTGTGCCGGATAACGGATTTCGGCGAAGCGCTGACGGATATCGTTCAGGACCTTGAGTGCATCCTCGGCGCAGGTATCCGGCAGTATCACGGCAAATTCCTCTCCACCGTAACGGCCGATATGGTCGGTCTTGCGCAGGCGCTGTTTGAGGAACAGGGCGAGGCTTTTGATTACCCGATCCCCCATCGGATGCCCGTAGGTATCGTTGACCTTCTTGAAATGATCGATATCGATCATGGCAAAACATAGGGGCTTGCCGTCGCGGAGGGCTCGCGAGCTGGCATCCTCGAGCAGCTGCAGGCTATGCGTATGGTTGTAGAGGCCGGTGAGGCTGTCACGAACGATTCGTGCTTTGAGATTGCGCGCTCGCTCGGCACGGGTCCGTACTGTTGCGATCAGGTGGCTGGGTTTGATCGGTTTGGTCAGGAAATCATCGCCTCCTTCATTCATTGCATCGAGCTGTTTGTCGAGATCGTCTTCAGCCGAAAGATAGATGATCGGTACGCTTACGTAGCGCTCATGCTGGCGAATCACCTTGGCCAGTTCGGTGCCCATGCATTCGGGCATGTACATGTCGAGAATGATCAGGTCGGGCTGAAACTCAGCCAGATAGGCAATGGCCTGAATCGGCTCGTTAAGCGTCTGGGTGATGATCCCCGCATTATTCAGGACTCGCTCGGTATGCGTCGCCTGAGCTCGTGAATCGTCGATGATAAGCACTCGGAACGGCTCGTAATGGGCGGTGCGGGTGAAAATCTCGATCTTTTCAAGCAGACTCGATGCATCGATGGCGCTGGTGAAGAATTCCAGCCCACCGGCGCGCACGGCGGCCAGGCGCATGGGGGTGTCGGTTTCCTGATGGCTGAAGAAAATCAACGGCAGTTTTTCTTCCAAGCCCTGTTGCACGCGTTCAGCTAGTTTCAATCCCTCACCGGGTCCATTGAAGTCGACATCCATGACCAAAGCCGCGGGATGGCGCTCATGCATGGCTGCACGAAACTCCCTATCGCTGGCGAAAGCCTGAGCGGTCATGCTGAAAAATTCGAGCTGACGGACCACGTGGTTGGCGCGCTGATGATCCTCGAGAGCGATGTAGACAGGCTTGCTTAAGGGCGGAACGTAGCCGGACTGCCCGCGCGGATCGCTGTGGCGCAGGCCGGTACGAGCGAGGCGATAGATCAGTTGGCTGAGGGTAGCGATGGTGTCGCTTGACAGCCGCCCGCGGTTGTCTTTGATATCACTAAGACAGTCTTCGATGCCGAGCGCGAGTTGCCTGTGCTCGTTCTGCTCGAAGCGCTCGGCGAAACGCCGCAAGCGGTGATTGGCGTCGGAAAGAGCGGCTCGATAGGCATCGCTCCATTCGCTGCGCTGCAGTTGCTGCCAAACTTCGAGCACTTCTCGTGCTTGGTGAATGACCCGCTGCGCGAAGTGCTGTTTGAGTTCTTCCTGGTCCGACATGTCCGGTTCCCTGGCCCCGCTGCGGCAGTCCTGTCAGAGGGCGCTAGTGGCGGCATGCTACCACCGATCCGGCCGTTGCAAGGCGATTGCATAAGCGGTCTGGTTCTCATTATGACGCTTGCCATGGACTGGCTGCGTTATAGTGGTTCTCTTGCCGCAACGCTCCGAGTGACCGGCGGTCGAATCCCTGAACTCCGAGAAAAAGAAAGGAAAGATGCCCATGTTGGATTGGAAGAACCGCTTCGGCCGCCTCGGCTCGTCGGGAAATGCAGCCACAACGGAGGGGGCAGCTCGCAATCCGCTATTGCTGACATTTGCCGTGCTGGTTGGCCTTTGCCTGTTGGTGGCGCTGATTCTTGGCTGGTATTGGAGCTCCGAGCCTGACCGGTTCCCGGTACAGCAGCATGTTCGGCAGGCGGCGGAGGCTTCGCAGCGGCAGATCGTCAACGGCTATACCACTGTCGAGACGCTCAAGCAGGTGGCTACCACCCTGTTGGACAAACCAGGCGGCTATCTGACCAACGACATTGCACCCCCTGGCCTATGGCTGGATAACATGCCCAGCTGGGAGTATGGCGTGCTGGTTCAAGTGCGTGACCTCAGCCGAGCGTTGCGCAAAGATTTTGCTCGCTCGCAATCCCAGTCGACCGAGGATCCGGATCTTTCCAAGGCCGAGCCGTTGTTCAATTTCGACAATCGCAGTTGGGCGCTTCCCGCGAGCGAATCAGAGTACCGCAACGGGATCCGTTTTCTGGATCGCTACTTGGCGCGTTTGAGCGATCCGGCGCCCAAGGCACAATTTTATTCGCGTGCTGACAACCTCAATAATTGGCTGGGAGATGTGGGCACTCGCTTGGGATCACTCTCTCAGCGGCTATCAGCCAGCGTCGGGCGTGTGCGCCTGGATGCGCAGGTGGCGCCGGAGCTGGAGCGTGACGGCGTAAATCAAGTGTTAGAAGAAGAGCGCGTCGAGACGACTTGGTTGCAGATCGATAATGTTTTCTACGAAGCGCGCGGACAGGCCTGGGCGTTATCGCATTTGCTGCGCGCCGTTGAGGTGGATTTTGCCGATGTGTTGGCCAAGAAGAACGCCACCATCAGTGTTAGACAAATCATTCGCGAGCTAGAGGCTGCGCAGGAGCCGCTCTGGAGCCCGATGGTGCTCAACGGAAGCGGCTATGGCGTGCTAGCCAACCATTCCCTTGTAATGGCGAACTACATATCGCGCGCGAACGCGGCGATCATCGATCTGCGCAATTTACTGTCGCAGGGATAAGAAAACGGCTGAAAGCCTTAGCGACAAGCTTCAAATGGATAGCATTGCGCGACTGACACAGCGATGTCGCGCTCGGCCTAGCTTGCAGCTTGTTGTCAGTCCAAACCGAGCTTCTTCAATCGATAACGCATTGAGCGGAACGATAAGCCCAGCCGCTGGGCAGCCGCCGTGCGATTCCAGCGAGTCTCTTCCAGTGCTTGCATGATCAGCTTGCGCTCGACCTCCTCGAGGTGGTCTTCGAGATTATCAATCTGCGCCAGGCTTGCTTCGCCGTTCTCGGAAATGGCTGGTGCGTCGGACAAGCGCAAATCGCTGGGCTTGATCTCCTCGCCTTCGCAAAGTGTATAAGCGCGCTCCAGCATGTTTTCAAGCTCGCGCACGTTGCCCGGAAAGCGATAGTTCTGCAGTTTGGCCAGTGCATCGGGATGCAGGCGCGCCGGGCTGTCGCTACATTCCTGGGCGAGCCGACGCAGCATGACATCAGCAAGCTGGGTGATGTCTTCGCGTCGTTCACGCAACGGTGGTACGCGCAGTTCAATAACGTTCAGGCGATAGTACAGGTCCTGGCGGAAACGGCCGGCTGCGACTTCGCTGGCGAGATCCTTGTGGGTAGCACAAAGAATCCGTACGTCCACAATCACTTCCTTTGCACCGCCGACCGAGCGCACGGCCTTTTCCTGGATGGCGCGTAGCAGCTTCACTTGCATCGGAAGCGGAAGATCGGCTACTTCGTCGAGGAACAGTGTGCCGCCATTGGCCGCCTGGAACAGCCCTAGCTTGTCTTCGATGGCCCCGGTAAAGCTGCCCTTCTTGTGGCCGAAGAACTCACTTTCCATCAGCTCCGATGGGATCGCGCCGCAGTTGACCGGCACGAAAGGACGTTCGTGACGTGGCCCTTGTTCATGGATCAGTCGCGCCACCAGCTCCTTTCCGCTGCCGGACTCGCCGCTGATATACACCGGAGCCTGGCTGCGCGCCAGTTTACTGATCTGTTTGCGCAGTACGTTCATCGGTGGCGAGGCGCCGAGCAAACGGCTATCGACGCTCAGGTCATTAGGGTTCGGGTTGCGTAATCGCAACGCAGTATTGACCAGCTCGCGTAGCCGTCCGAGGTCGACCGGCTTGGTCAGGAAATCGAACGCCCCGGCTTTCAGCGCGCCAATGGCGGTATCGAGGCTGCCGTATGCGGTGATCATAGCCACCGGGAGTTGCGGATACTGTTGCTGGATGAACTGCACCAGTTCCAGCCCACAGCCGTCTGGCAAACGCATGTCGGTGAGGCACAGATCGTAATGCTCGCGCGCCAGACACTCTCGGGCTTCCTTGAGGTTGCGGGCGCTGCGGGTGTCCAACTTCATTCGCCCAAGGGTGATCTCCAGGAGCTCCCGGATGTCGGGTTCGTCATCGATGATCAACGCTTTCTGGCGGGTGGTCATGGTCTCGGTCTTTCAATTACGACGGTTGGCGAAGGTCTGCAATGTTAACGCTACCGCGCGCGCTTTGTACCGTGGCCATCACCGATGTGTGACCTGTGCCGGCTCGCAGGCCTCAGCCCAGCTTGCGTGGATGAGCAAAAACGATACGGAAACAACTGCCACCCTCGTCTCTTTCACGATAGTCCAGACGCGCCTGATTGCTTTCGCACAGCTCTCGTGAAATGTACAGCCCGAGCCCGGTGCCCTTGTTCTCCGTGGTAAAGAACGGCTCAAAGATGTTTTGCACCTGCTCGGTCGGCACGCCGGGTCCATCATCAAGCACTTCCAGCACTGGCAGATCACTGGTCTCGTCGCGGAACAAATGTAGCCATACCTGTGCGTGGTCATGCGTCTGGCCGCTGTAACGCAGACCATTCTGCACCAGGTTAGTCAGGATCTGGATCAATTGGTTGGGGTCCATGCGGGTCTGCAGCGATCTACCCCTGGTTTCAACATGCACGCTCTGGTGGGGCGGGAGCGCCCCGCGAAATTCACTGGCGAATCGATGCGCCCAGTATTTCAGATCCAATAGTTGCGGTTCAGCCTGGCGTCTGCGCGAAAGTTGCAGCACGTTCTCGATAACCAGATTCATCCGTCGCGAATGATCCTGGATGATCTGCGTCAGGCGAAGGTCCGCGGGGTCTAGCGCTTCGGATTCCTGTAACAGCTGCGCTGCATGGCTGATCGCCCCGAGCGGGTTGCGGATTTCGTGGGCGATGCTCGCCGTCAACCGGCCGAGCGATGCCAGCTTGAGTTGCTGGGCCTTTTGTGCAATTTGCGAGATGTCCTCAAGGAAGACCAGCGTGTCCTGCGTCACACCGTGCTGCAGGGCGGCGAAGCTCGGTTGCAGGGTGGCGCCGCTCGGCGTTGCCTTGAAGGTGGGGGGGCGCATCGTTGGATTATCACGCCATTGCTGTAACCCTTTGATTAATTCGGGGCAGCGGGGTGCCAGTCTTTCGCCGGTCAGCGCTTGTTGGCCGAGCAGTTCGAGTGCGCCTTGATTGGCAAGTAGCACTCGCTGCTGTGGGTCTAGCACGAGAATCCCGGTCCGCATGCGCTGCAGGATCTGCGCATTCAGCGCTTCGAGATTGGCGACTTCCTCTGCGCGCTGGTGGGCCAGGGTTTCACTGACCTGCAGCCGACGCGTCAGACCTTGTACCAACAGCGCTGCGGCGAAGCATAACGTCCCTAGCGCTGCAGCCTGGATATATTGATTGCTCGCGGTGGTATCGCTGAGGCTGAGATAGAAGGTCAGGTAGATAAGGCCGGTAGCAGCTACCGCTGCAATGAAAAAACCGATGCGCCCATGTAGCAGAACGTTCGCAATGGCAACGGCGATGATCAGCAAATTGCCGATACCGCTTGGCGTGCCACCGGCGAAATAGAACAGCGCTGCGAGTAGCGTTACGTCCATCAGCGCGAGGGCGAGAACGGGTAGCTCCCGTTTCGGGTTTTGTAGCAGGACGGCGATAACGATATTGAGGATCAGATAGAGCCAGGCGCCGTATTGGAACGCCGCCGGATTGCTCATGCGCATCAGGTCATTGTGCAGATCGCTGCTGATCAGCAGGACCAGCACTAGCCCGATCGCGACGCGATAAAGATGATAAATGCGAAGGATTCGTCGACCCTGGTAGCCGAAGAATGTCAGCCCTTCAGTGCCCACCCGACTTGCTGTCCTGTTCTAGATGCGTCTGGCTGCAGTACCACTGGTCGTGGTCTTGTAATGCTTGCTCGCGTGGCAGATGCACACCGCACTGGGCACAGCGAACCATCGTCACAGTGGTCTGTTGCGGTTTGTTGATATTTGCAGGTTTGCTTACCAAGCGACGCCAGAGCCAGAACGCCGCAGCAATCAAGATGATCCAGAACAACAGACGAAACAGACCCATATTTCTAGTTCCTGGCTAAACCGTAACCCGTCGATCTGGCAGGCTGTGCTCTGATCGGACCGGCCTTTTGCGTTGGGCCACTATCTCAGTCGAACAGACCGAAGGTCAGATAGCTCCACCAGGAGCGGCCTTCGCTTTGCTGTTCATCTTCGGCTTCTGCTTCGGCTTCCGCCTCCCTCAAGACCGGGCGCAGCTCATCAGGCAGATCCTGCGCGGCGTTTTCGTACTGGCGCACCACGTCACGGTTGGATTGCGAACTGTCGGGGACTGCGTTTTCCGTTTCAATCAGGCCGAGGGTGGCGCGGGATAGCCAACTGCGATTGTCGGCTTCCTTTTCCCGTGGCACGAATTCGCCATCTTCCAGGCTGGGATGTTCCGGGTAGTTGAGCCTGAGGGTTTCCAGACTGGTACTGGCGAGATCGTCCAGCTCCAGTCGTTGATAGGCCTCTGTCATCACCGCGAGCCCATCGCCGACAGCTGGCGTGCCCTGAAAGTTTTCCACTACGTAACGCCCGCGATTGGCCGCGGCAACATAGGCCTGGCGGCGCAGGTAGTAGTCGGCAACGTGAATTTCGTTGGCCGCCAGCAAGTTACGCAGATAGACCATTCGCGCCTTGGCGTCCGGGGCGTAGCGGCTGTTCGGAAAGCGAGTGGTCAGTTGCGCGAACTCATTGAAAGAGTCGCGAGCGGCGCCTGGATCACGTTTGGTCATATCCAGCGGCAGAAAGCGCGCGAGCAGCCCGCGGTCTTGGTCGAAGGAGGCCAATCCCTTCAGGTAATAGGCGTAGTCGACACTGGGATGCTGAGGGTGCAGACGAATGAATCGCTCGGCGGAAGAGCGGGCGGCTTCCGGCTCGGAGTTCCGGTAGTACGCGTAGATCAGCTCCAGCTGCGCCTGTTCGGCGAAGCGACCGAAAGGATAGCGAGACTCCAGCGTCTTCAGCTTGTTGATGGCGCTGGTGTAGCTCTTGTTGTCCAGGTCGGTCTGCGCCTGCCGGTACAGTTCCGCTTCGCCGAGGTTTTCGCTGATGGTTTCGTTGGATGAGCAGGCAGCGGTGAGGGCGAAAATGGCGATCAGCAGCAGGTGTTTCACTTGCATGGCGGCTTGCGTCCCTGTGACGGCTGGCTGTCTCGCGCTGAGCCGTCCTGTTATGATGAGCGTCCCGGCTGGCCGGGACAAAGACGCCGTATTTAAACACAAGCGTGTTGCCGAAACCAAAGGCTCCACCTGTGCTGCAGCCAAAGGCTATGTTCATCGTGGTAAACAGCCTCGGCGCGCGCCTGAGGTCAATCGGTAGTTTGTACCGATCTGCTGCCTATGGCTAATGAGCGACCTGCAGCTAGGTTGCAGTTCTTGAATCCCATGGCTGCCTTCGTCGATGACACGGCCAGCTATCGAATACGGCGGCGCTCGCCTGCTGTGTCTTACTTAGCAAGACGGCCACGCCGCTAGCTCCCCCTTACTATGAAGCGCTCATAATTATGTCCACGATCTCCACGCAGGCCATTCAACTTCGCGCCGAGGTGCCGTTCGATCTCGGTGGGCAGCGTCTCGATCAGGTCGCGGCTCAGCTTTTCTCGGAGCACTCCCGCTCGCGTCTCGCTGCATGGATCAAGGACGGTCAGCTGACCGTCGACGGCGCCTCGTTGCGTCCCCGCGATACCGTGCATGCCGGTGCCGTTCTGGAGCTTTCCGCTGAACAGCAGGCGCAGGGGGAGTGGGTCGCGCAGGACATACCGCTGGATATCGTCTTCGAGGATGAGCACATCCTGGTGCTGAACAAGCCATCCGGTCTGGTGGTGCACCCGGCGGCTGGTCATGCCGACGGTACGCTGCTCAATGCCTTACTGCACCACGTGCCGGATCTGATCAATGTGCCGCGCGCTGGCATCGTGCATCGCCTGGACAAGGACACGACGGGTCTGATGGTGGTCGCCAAGACGCTGCAGGCGCAGACGCGTCTGGTCGAGCAGCTGCAGGCACGCAGCGTCAGCCGCATCTACGAAGCCATCGTCATTGGCGTGATCATTACGGGTGGCACGGTCAATGCGCCGATCGGGCGGCACGGCCAACAGCGCCAACGCATGGCGGTGGTCGAAGGCGGCAAGCCGGCTGTCAGCCATTATCGAGTGCTTGAGCGCTTTCGCTCGCACACTCATGTCAGAGTCAAACTTGAAACCGGCCGCACTCACCAGATTCGCGTGCATATGACCCATATCGGTTATCCGCTGGTTGGCGACCCGCTGTACAGCGGCCGTTTCCGCATTCCGCCCGCGGCGAATCCAACCATGGTGCAGACCCTGCGAGATTTCCCGCGTCAGGCGTTGCATGCGCGCTTCCTCGAGTTGGACCATCCGGTCACTGGTGAACGGATGAAGTGGGAGTCGCCATTACCGGATGATTTCGTCTGGCTGTTGACGCTGCTGCAGCAGGATCGCGAGGCCTTCGTCGGGTGAATCGCTGGCCTGACGACTGGATCACCCCGGATTGGCCGGCGCCTCTGCATGTGCGGGCTTGCGTTACGACGCGTAACGAAGGGCTGAGTCAGCCACCTTTCGACAGTTTCAATCTGGGCGATCACGTCGGTGATGACCCTGCGGCGGTGATGGCCAACAGGCAGCGCCTACGAAATTTACTCGGTTGCGAACCCGCCTGGCTGAGCCAGGTGCATTCGGCCACAACCGTCAAGGCCGATCCGGCTCTTGTCCCGACCGCAGATGCCAGCTGGACGGATGCCACCGGTATCGCCTGCACCGTGCTGACGGCCGATTGCCTGCCGGTGCTCTTCTGCAATCGGGCCGGTACTCGTGTGGCCGCTGCGCATGCCGGCTGGCGAGGGCTGGCGAGTGGCATGCTGGAATCGACCGTGGCGGCCATGCAGTCGCCGGGCGAACAGTTGCTGGTTTGGCTGGGGCCGGCGATAGGGCCGGATGCGTTCGAGGTTGGCCCTGAGGTCCGTGAAGCATTCATCGAGCAGCACGCGGTGGCGGCAGAAGCCTTTCGGCCAAGCCACAACGCCGGGCGCTACATGGCTGATCTCTACCATCTTGCCCGTATCCACCTCGCCGCTTGCGGCGTTACCGCGGTGTTCGGCGGTGAGCTCTGCACTTTCAGCGATCCGCGCTTCTACTCCTATCGCCGCACCGCCCGCACCGGGCGCTTCGCCAGTCTTATCTGGATAGATAAAAGCAGCGGCAAGCTTCAAGCCTCAAGCTGCAAGCCGTAAGTAAAAAGCCGAGAAAGCGCTGAAGGCTGGACGGCAAGGGCGGCAATAGGTTGCAAGCTTCAAGGTATACGGAAAGCCTGACGGCGTTGACGCCGCGCCTGATGGTCCTTCTGGCTTCCGGTTCGGAACGCGTCCAGCGCTTCGACTTGAATCTCCATCGATCAACCTCATCTAAGTTTCATCACGCAGGCTTTGTCGAGGTGCGATTTGAGTGCGCCGGCCTGCCTTACTAGAGGTGATTACATGCGTATCGATCGTCTGACCAGCAAGCTGCAGCTTGCGCTTTCCGATGCCCAGTCCATCGCGGTTGGTCTTGATCATCCGTCCATCGAGCCGCTGCACCTGATGCAGGCGCTGCTCGACCAGCAGGGTGGCTCGATCAGGCCGCTGCTGATGCAGGTGGGTTTCGATATCAACGGCTTGCGCCAGGCACTGACCAAGGAGCTGGATCAGCTGCCCAAGCTGCAGAATCCTACGGGCGACATGAACATGTCGCAGGATCTGGCGCGCTTGTTGAACCAGGCTGATCGCCTGGCACAGCAGAAAGGCGACCAGTACATCTCCAGCGAACTGGTACTACTCGCCGCGCTAGATAGCAACACCCGTCTGGGCAAGCTGCTGCTGGCACAGGGCGTGAGCAAGAAAGCATTGGAAAATGCCATCAGCAATCTGCGCGGTGGCGATGCGGTCAACGACCCCAATGCCGAGGAGTCGCGCCAGGCGCTGGATAAATACACCGTCGACATGACCAAGCGTGCCGAGGATGGCAAGCTCGATCCGGTTATCGGGCGCGATGATGAAATCCGTCGGACCATTCAAGTGCTGCAGCGTCGAACCAAGAACAACCCCGTACTCATTGGTGAGCCGGGTGTGGGTAAGACCGCCATTGTTGAAGGTCTGGCTCAGCGCATCGTCAACGGAGAGGTGCCGGACGGGCTCAAAGACAAACGTTTGCTGGCACTGGACATGGGCGCGCTGATTGCTGGCGCCAAGTTTCGCGGCGAGTTCGAGGAGCGGCTCAAGGCTGTGCTCAACGAGTTGGGCAAGCAGGAAGGTCGAGTCATTCTGTTTATCGATGAATTGCACACCATGGTTGGCGCCGGCAAGGCCGAGGGTGCCATGGACGCCGGGAATATGCTCAAGCCGGCGCTTGCCCGTGGCGAACTGCATTGCGTCGGCGCAACCACGCTCGACGAATATCGACAGTACATCGAAAAGGATGCGGCGCTGGAGCGACGCTTCCAGCGCGTGCAGGTCGATGAGCCGAGCGAGGAAGATACCATCGCCATTCTGCGCGGGCTGAAGGAGCGCTACGAGGTGCACCACGGCGTCTCCATTACCGATGGCGCGATTATCGCCGCGGCGAAGCTATCGCACCGCTACATCACTGACCGCCAATTGCCGGACAAGGCCATCGATCTGATCGACGAGGCCGGCAGCCGCATCCGCATGGAAATCGACTCCAAGCCCGAGGAACTGGATCGCCTCGATCGCCGCCTCATTCAGCTGAAGATCGAGCGCGAAGCGTTGAAGAACGAAGACGACGAGGCAACCCGGAAGCGCTTGGCCAAGCTTGACGAGGAAATCGTCAAGCTGGAGCGCGAATACGCCGACCTCGATGAGATCTGGAAATCGGAAAAGGCCGAGGTGCAGGGCTCCGCTCAGATGCAGCAGAAGATTGAGCAGGCCAAGGCCGATCTCGAGGCGGCACGGCGCAAGGGCGACCTGGCGCGCATGGCTGAGTTGCAATACGGCATCATCCCCGATCTCGAGCGCAGCCTGCAGATGGTCGACCAGCATGGCAAGTCGGAGAACCAGTTGCTGCGCAACAAGGTGACCGACGAGGAGATCGCCGAGGTCGTCTCGAAGTGGACCGGAATTCCCGTATCGAAGATGCTCGAGGGTGAGCGCGAGAAGCTGCTAAAGATGGAAGACCTGCTGCACCAGCGCGTGATCGGCCAGCACGAAGCTGTTGTTTCCGTCGCCAATGCGGTCCGCCGCTCGCGTGCCGGGCTGGCCGATCCGAATCGTCCCAGTGGCTCGTTCCTTTTTCTAGGGCCGACCGGCGTGGGTAAGACCGAGCTGTGCAAGGCCTTGGCGGAGTTCCTCTTCGATACAGAAGAGGCAATGATTCGTATCGACATGTCCGAGTTCATGGAGAAACACTCGGTAGCCCGTCTGATTGGCGCGCCGCCGGGCTATGTGGGCTACGAAGAGGGCGGTTACCTGACCGAGGCAGTGCGCCGCAAGCCATATTCAGTGGTGCTGCTGGATGAGGTTGAGAAGGCTCATCCTGACGTGTTCAATATCCTCTTGCAGGTCCTAGAAGATGGGCGCCTGACCGATAGCCATGGTCGTACGGTGGATTTCCGCAACACCGTGATCGTCATGACGTCGAACCTGGGATCGACGCAAATCCAGGAGTTGGTGGGCGACCCGGATGCGCAACGCGCGGCGGTGATGGACGCGGTGAGCAGCCATTTCCGGCCGGAATTTATCAACCGCATCGATGAGGTGGTGGTATTCGACCCGCTGGCGCGCGAGCAGATCGCCGGCATCGCTCAGATCCAGCTGGGTCGCTTGCGGCAGCGTCTGACCGAGCGCGAGCTGAGCCTCGAACTGAGTGACGAGGCTATGGATAAACTGGTTGCCGTTGGCTATGACCCGGTCTATGGCGCACGTCCGCTGAAACGCGCCATCCAGCGTTGGATTGAAAACCCGCTTGCTCAGAACATACTGTCTGGTGAGTTCGGGCCAGGTTCAGCCATCGTTGGCAAGGTAGAGGCCGGCGAGATCCGCTTCGCCAGTGCTTGACCTCGCTTCGCAGAGCCGCTCGAACGGGGCGGCTTCGCGGTTGTGCTGGCGGGGTCCAGAACATGGTTGTCCGCGCGGGTCATGGTGTCGCGCAACGCATTGTAGTAAATCGCATTTTTTCTGTTGACAGGCGCGCCGAGAACCGTAAAATGGCGCGCCTCTGAGGGGGGTTTGCAAAGCAGCATCGCAGACAATCCAATGAGCTGGAAGTAGTAGTTCCGCGATAGCTCAGTCGGTAGAGCAAATGACTGTTAATCATTGGGTCCCAGGTTCGAGTCCTGGTCGCGGAGCCAAATTCCAATCGGGGTATAGCGCAGTCCGGTAGCGCGCCTGCTTTGGGAGCAGGATGTCGGGAGTTCGAATCCCCCTACCCCGACCATTTTTGGGTCGTTAGCTCAGTTGGTAGAGCAGTTGGCTTTTAACCAATTGGTCGTAGGTTCGAATCCCACACGACCCACCAAAACCGCTTCGCAAGAGGCGTAAGAAGCCGGAAGGTCCGCGAGGGCCTTCCGGTTTTTTCTTGTCTACGTTTTTCTCTTCGGCGTTCATGTCACGCCGCCATCAATCGTTTTCCACTGCCGCGCCAGCGCCTTCCCCTATGCGGTTCGCGGGAGGCGCGGCGGCAGGCTAATCAATGAAGTTTAAGGCGCGGTACGGTGCTAGTGCTGAGCTTGTCGCCAATCATCATCAGCGTGGTACGGGCGATTCCATACAGTGCGATCTGGTGCATTCGGTACAGCGAGACATAAAACATGCGTGCCAGCCAACCTTCGAGCATGACATTGCCGGTGAGATTGCCCATCAGATTGCCCACGGCGGAGAAGCTCGATAAAGAAATCAGCGAGCCGTAATCGCGGTACCGATAATCGAGCAGGTTTTTGCCTTCGAGCCGTCGGGCGATCGACTTGGCCAATAGCGAGGCCTGCTGGTGCGCCGCCTGCGCTCGCGGCGGCACATTGTGGTCGCTGCCCGGTTGCGGGCAGGCGGCGCAGTCACCGAAGGCGAAGATGTTCTCGTTGCGGGTTGTTTGGAGTGTCGGCAATACCACCAACTGATTGATCCGGTTGGTTTCCAATCCACCTATTTCATGGAGGAAGCCAGGCGCTCTGATACCGGCGGCCCAAACCTTCAGCGTAGCGGGCACGAAGTCGCCGTTCTTGGTATGCAGCCCCTCTTCCGTGACTTCGCTGACTGCAGCGTTGGTGAGTACGGTCACGCCAAGGCTTTGGAGTGTCTGATGTACTGGCTGACTGATGCGCTCCGGTAGCGCTGGCAGAACTCGCGGGCCTGCTTCGATAAGGCTGATATGGACGTTTTCGGGTTTGATTCCGTCCAGGCCATAGGCGGCTAGTTCGCGTGCAGCATGGTGAAGCTCTGCGGCCAGTTCGACACCGGTTGCGCCAGCGCCAACGATGGCCATGTTGATGGTGCTGTGGCGTCCCTCGCTGGCGTGGGCGCGCATATAGTGGCTGAGTAGGTGGCGGTGGAAGCGTTCAGCCTGCGCGCGCGTATCGAGGAAAATACAGTGCTCGGCTGCGCCCTTGGTCCCGAAATCATTGGTGGTGCTGCCGACTGCAATCACCAGCGTGTCATAACTGAGAGCGCGCGCAGGTACTAGCTCGACGCCTTGCTCATCGAATGAGGCGGCAAGGTGTACGCACTTGCTTTCACTTTCCAGGCCGGTCATGCGGCCCATCTGGAACTCGAAATGGTTCCATTTGGCCTGCGCGACATAGTTAAGCTCATCGGCGGACGAGTTCAGCGAGCCGGCAGCGACCTCGTGTAGCAGAGGCTTCCAGATATGCGTCAGGTTGGCGTCGATTAGGGTGATACGGGCCTTGCCGCGCTTGCCCAGGGTTCTACCCAGGCGGGTGGCAAGCTCCAGGCCGCCAGCGCCGCCGCCGACGATTACGATGCGATGTGTCATGGAATGAACTCATAAGGCTTTGCGAAATTCTGCCTGCGCCGGTGTGAGCGTAGAAATACTCATAACACCAGGCGACTCAGGAGGCGACTCAGCAGGCCCAGGCCAATCACCACGACCAGCACCAGCACAAGGAGCAGCCAGGGCCTAAAAGGCCGACGCTCGACTTGGTGCTGCGGTGCGCTGAGGTATTGATCAACGCGTTTCTGGTCTTCAGGTTTCAGACGGCTGGGCATACGCACCTCGAAAGGGGGATGCAGGCATTCTAGCGGCGCGACAGTAAAAGCCAAGCGCGTAGCTGGCCGATAACTGCAGTGGGTCAGGCGTGCCGGCAGCTAGTTGTGGCAGCTAGCGTGGTGGCGGGGCGATATACGCCCCCGAATTTGGAAAATGGTTAGCGGCCGTTGTTCTTCAGGCTGCGCAGGTTACCGATTACCGATTCCAGCGCGCGGTCGAACAGCAGGGCATCGTTGAGCAGGCGGATGGCGCCACGACGGAACTCGATGGCGAGCCCCATGCGCGTCTTCTCGAGTACTTTCATGCCGGTGCGGTTGACGAAGATATATTTGCCCGTGGGCTTGATCACTGCGGCCAGTTTGCAACGCAGCTTGTGATCTTCGTCTTCCTGGAACTCAACCCAGCTGCCGACACGCAGATTGTCCACCTGAGTCAATGCCTCGTCATTGTCTGCCAGGTTTATCTCGGGCTCCTGCTCGCGGCTCTCGCCAGGGGCAAGCAGCACGATTTCCGCAACAACCTCAACCATTGCAGGAGCTTCGGCTTCATCGGCGTGCTCTTCGCGTGGAGGCAATTCCAGCTTCTGTTCGGTGACAATTTCCCCGCGGGCGAGCGGGTCATGAGTCGGTGCAGGTTGAGTCGGCTGCTTGAATTGCTGCAGCGTCTGTACATGCAGCGCTTCGAGCTGGGTGAAGAAGTCGCTGGTAGAAAAGGGGTCGAATGCTGCACTGACCAAGCCTTCACGAAGATTTTTCAGCAGGCTCGGGACCAGTTCCAAAAGCCGTGCTCGAGACTCCGGATCGTCGTGCGGTGCGACGCTCCAGATCAAATCGTCCATTGTTGCCAGGGCTGCTTGCCATTGCTCGGACTGAGTGCCGTGTTTCAGACAGGTCAGCAGCAGAACCTTGCTCCAGGCCTCCTGGAGCAGGCGTACCACAACTTCGGGAAGAATTTTGCCGAGCAAACGTTGATTGAGTGCATGTTCGACTTCCTGGCGAGCCATTTCGGCCTTGGCGCGTCCTTCTTCCGCATCGCGAGTGCGCTGTTCAAGGAGCTCGCTACGACGGCGCTCGTCGCCGGTGAAGGCGAGGAAATCTGCAAGCAGCTCAGAGAAGATTGAGGGGTCATCGACGAAGTCGTTCAGCAGGCGAGCCACGACCTGCTCGATTTTTTGATACAGGCTGTCTCGCTGGGCTTCATCCTGATCGCCCCAGCCCATTGCGGCGGAGGCGATTTCGTTGAGCAGGCGGCGGGCCGGGTGGCTACCGCGGCTGAAGAAGGTCTTGTCCAAAACAGCGACTTTCAACACCGGGATTTGCAGGCGGCCAATCAGTGCTTTCAGGGAGTCAGGCAGCGTGCGGTCGTCGAGAATGAACTCGAACAGCATCGACACAAGGTTTATGACGTCCTCGTCGACTTCACCGACCACGCGGGATTTACCGCTCTTGGCGCTAACGCGATGCAATAGTTGCTCAAGTTGACCTTGTAGGTCGACTTCATCGACCTGCTGCGGCGTCCGTGATTGAAGGTGGGAGAGCAGGCGCATCAGGTCGTTGCTGGAAATCGGCACCGCGTCGATGGGAGCGTTGCGTGCTGGAAGGGCGCTTCCGCGCAGCTCCGAAAGGAGAGTCTGCAAGGCGCCGAACGCTTCGTGGACACCCTCGTCCATATATCCTGGCGAT
The DNA here is from genome assembly GCF_024448715.1 of Stutzerimonas stutzeri. GTDB lineage: Bacteria > Pseudomonadota > Gammaproteobacteria > Pseudomonadales > Pseudomonadaceae > Stutzerimonas > Stutzerimonas stutzeri_AR. The sequence goes on along the minus strand of NZ_JAMOHZ010000002.1, from coordinate 39,322 downwards.
TCGCTGAAGCCTTGTCGCGGTGCGCTGTTTCCCGGTGCGGCAGGGCGGCTGGGCGCCCGGCGCGGCTGGGCCGACTGCAGCTCCGGTAATATGCCGGCTGCAACCAGTGTCTGGTTCGATTCGGCGTAAAGCTGATCGAGATCCGTTAGCACGTAGCGCTCGAACAATTTTAGGATGATCAGTTTGACCTTGATGTCCACGCCCAGGCTGCGGCAGGCCTCCAGGAAGTACTCGCAAAGCTGCTGCGGACCGAGCGGATTGCTCTTGTCGTCGAGCTTCTTGCTCACCAGTGCATTCATTCGGGTGGTCAGGTGGCTCAGCGGCTGGGTGGCGCGGCTCATCACCTTGGCGACCATGGTATCTATCGCAACGGATTCTTCGAGCTCGTCGTTCTGCACCAGGGCCAGGCTATCGAAGGATGCTTCCTGCTGCGCAGGTTTGCCAATCTCATACTGATTGAGCTTTGCGAAGGATTCGAAGACTTGCTGCAGAAAGCCGCGCTCGATACTGCGACGCTTCATACGCAAGTCGCGCATGGCTTCGAAGAACGCGTTCTGCTCGGCGTTACTGGTGGCGCGGTCGGCTATCTCGAAAAGCGAGTCGTCAGCATTGTCGAATAGAGTCTGTAGCGCCAGTCGCAGCTGTTGTGCAGCCTTGTCGCGCACGCTAATAAGCGCGACAGGCAGTCTACCTGCCGGTGAGGTCGGCTTTTGCTCAGGGGCAGCCTTGAGGTGCACCACTTTCGCATCGGTTCGCATCGAGACTCTCTCCGGGTCACCCTACTGATTCAGGTGCTCAAACAACACATAGCATGCCGCTGATCATGGATCGGGACAACGGCTTGTCAAGTTTTGGTAAATCATCGCCATTTCAGTGGCGCCAATTTATGAGGCCATTATAGGCATCTAGTTCAGCAGCCAAGCCCGGATTTGTTTTGGACATGATGCGGCTCACAGATACTTCCTGCAATTCCTACAGGCGGTCAGAAAAGTGCCGCAGGCAGAACCCAGATCAGTCAGGCGTGACATCTTCTCGAAGCGGTGCGCCTCTGCGCGATCGCCGGGCGAAGCCTTATACTGTCGCCGAACTCAATGGGAGCGCGTCGTGACCAATCTCACTCTTGCGGACCTTTCCGCCGAAATTGAAACCAATGTACGTAAAGCATTGGCCGAGGATATCGGTACCGGCGACATCACGGCGCAGCTGATCCCTGCCGAACGGCTCGCCCATGCTTCGGTCATTACTCGCGAGGCGGCTGTTATTAGTGGCACGGCTTGGGTGGATGCTGTGTTTCGCCAGCTCGATCCGCGGGTTGCGGTGCACTGGCAGGTAACCGACGGCGAGCGTGTTGCTGCCGATCGTGTCCTGTTCCATCTAGAAGGACCGGCGCGGGCACTGCTCAGCGGTGAACGTACGGCGTTGAATTTTTTGCAGTCGCTGTCGGGTGTTGCCACGCGCTGCCAACACTACGCCGATCTCGTCGAAGGCACTGGCGTCCAGCTGCTCGACACGCGAAAAACCATTCCCGGCTTGCGTCTGGCGCAGAAATACGCGGTCACTTGTGGTGGTTGTCATAACCATCGAATCGGTCTGTACGACGCATTCCTGATTAAGGAGAACCACATCGCCGCCTGTGGCGGGATTGCCGAGGCTGTTGCGGCTGCTCATCGCATCGCGCCGGGCAAGCCGGTAGAGGTCGAGGTAGAGAGTCTTGACGAGTTGGAGCAGGCGCTACGAGCTGGAGTCGATATCGTCATGCTGGACGAGCTGAGTCTGGAAGACATGCGCACCGCAGTAAACCTTGCGGCGCGCCGGGCGAAGCTGGAGGCATCAGGAGGAATCAGTGACGAGACGCTGCGCGCGGTTGCTGAAACTGGCGTGGACTACATTTCGATCGGTGCCCTGACCAAACATGTCCGGGCAATTGATCTGTCGATGCGTCTAAAGCAATGATCTAGCAGGCGGCCACAACGTGTACCGCCATTCAGCTCAGTGCTTGCTTTTCAGACCGAAGTTCTCGTGCAGCGTGCCGGGGACGTCGGTGTCCTTTGGTGCGTAGTCTTTCGGCGGCTCCGTGAAGGTTGGTGAATTGAGGCGTTCCCGGTGGCTATGGCTCTCCTCGCTGTGCAGCGCGGCGAGCAGGCGCTGACGGGTCTGCTCGTCCAACGCGAGCTTGTCGGCGCCTTCGGACAGATGATTCTGCATGTCCTGGTAGCTGTTGGTCAGCTTGCGCAGCAGGCTGGCGGTTGTATTGAAATGGGTAACCACTTCGCTTTGATAGGTGTCGAGGCGCTCCTGCAGTTCATCTACCTGACGCTGCGTGCTGTTCGGCGCGCTGTTTCGTGCGATTAGATAACCAATAGCGATGCCGGCAATCACACCGACGATCGGGAGCAACCAGGTCGCGAGGGTCTGTTCCACGAGTACTTCCTCTATATAAACGGCTGTGCTGTTCAGACCGCGGAAAACCATGCGGTGACGGGCGGACAGGACGGCTATCAGGTCAGGACGCAGCTGATAGCCGGGCTCTGCACGCCTGGTGCAGTGGTTTTTCCACGGCCTGATACGTTAACGTCTCGTACCTGCCCTGTATACCGCGACACGATGCGGTGATTATGAGTCAGCGTGTAGCAAGACGAGTCGATTTGCCCCAAGGTCACGGAGTTACTTAGTTGAAACGTGAAATCCCAATTTCCATAGAGGGTCCGGCCGGTGTGCTGGAAGGTCTGTATTTCGATCAGCCCGATGCGCGCGGGCTGGCGCTGATCTGTCATCCCAATCCGGTCAAAGGGGGGACGATGCTCAACAAGGTGGTGTCGACCTTGCAGCGCACCGCGCGCGATGCTGGCTACATCACGCTGCGCTTCAATTTTCGTGGAGTGGGTGGTAGTGCCGGTAGTCATGACATGAACATTGGCGAAATCGACGACGCCGAAGCTGCATTGCGCTGGCTGCAGGCGCAGCACCCCGGGCTACCGCTGACATTGCTGGGCTTTTCCTTTGGTGGTTTCGTGGCGGCGGCATTGGCCGGGCGGGTCGAGGCGCGTGGCGAGTTGCTGGAAAATCTGTTCATGGTCGCGCCGGCGGTCTCGCGACTGGCGGATCAGCCATTGGCGGAGCGTTGCGTACTGACCATTATCCAGCCCGCCGATGACGAAGTGATCGATCCGGAGTCGGTGCATGCCTTCTCCGCTGGGCTTCAGCGTCCCCACGAGCTGCTTAAAGTGGCAGAATGCGGCCACTTTTTCCACGGCAAACTGGTGGAACTCAAGGAGCTGGTTGCGCCGCGGCTGGGCTAGCTTCACCGCGACCAGCGCTGACTGAATCGAGACGATCGTATGAAAACCCGAATCCTTACCGGCATCACCACCACGGGCACGCCACATCTGGGCAACTACGCCGGGGCCATTCGGCCGGCGATTGTGGCCAGTCGCGAAGCCAACGCCGACTCCTTTTACTTTCTCGCTGATTATCACGCGTTGATCAAATGCGACGATCCGCTGCGCATTCAGCAGTCGCGACTGGAGATCGCCGCGACCTGGCTGGCCTGTGGCCTGGATGCCGATCGGGTGACCTTCTATCGCCAGTCGGACATCCCTGAAATACCAGAGCTGACTTGGTTGCTGACCTGCGTCGCCGGCAAGGGTCTGTTGAACCGTGCGCACGCCTATAAGGCGTCGGTGGACAAAAATGTCGAGAAGGGCGAAGACCCGGATGCAGGCATCACCATGGGACTATTCAGTTACCCGGTGCTGATGGCGGCCGACATCCTGATGTTCAACGCGCACAAGGTGCCGGTCGGTCGTGATCAGATCCAGCACGTGGAAATGGCCCGCGATATTGGCCAGCGCTTCAATCATTTGTTTGGCAACGGCAAAGAGCTGTTCACCGCTCCCGAGGCGCTGATCGAAGAAGGCGTCGCGACGCTCCCCGGTCTCGATGGCCGCAAGATGTCGAAGAGCTACGACAACACCATCCCGCTGTTCGCCAGTGCCAAGGAGCTGAAAAGCACAATCGCCCGCATCGTTACCGACTCCAAACTGCCCGGCGAGCCCAAGGACCCAGACGATTCCCACCTTTTCACGCTCTATCAAGCCTTCGCCACCCCGGCGCAGTTGGCAGAGTTTCGTGGTGAGCTGCTTGCCGGGCTTGCCTGGGGCGAGGCTAAGCAGCGCCTGTTCCAGCTACTCGACAACGAGTTGGGTGAAGCACGCGAGCGCTATCACGCACTGATGACACGTCCTGGCGAGCTGGAAGATATTCTCCAGGCCGGAGCAGCGAAGGCGCGCAAGGTAGCTACGCCGTTCCTCGGAGAATTGCGTGAGGCCGTAGGGCTGCGCAATTTCCGCAGCGATGTGACAAGCGCGGCTCCTGCCAAAAAGAAAGGCGGAAAAAGTGCCCGCTTCGCCAGCTTTCGGGAGAACGACGGCAGCTTCCGCTTCCGCTTTTTCGCCGCCGATGGTGAAGAGCTGCTGCTGTCGCGCCCATTCAGCGACCCCAAGGTGATTGGCGTGATCAGCCAGCGCCTGATAGCGCAGGGTGTCGATGCGCTGGAGCTACGTGCCGACGAAGGCAATCAGTTTACGTTGTGGCTTGATGGCGAATGCATCGCCGACAGCCCTGTCCACACCGATGAAAAATCGCTGGAAGCGGCCATACTGCGCCTGCGTCAGGCATTGGCGACACTTGCCGTGTAATTATCCAGCCGTACCCGCCGGTCGCTGCACGGCCGGCGGTTCCGGCTGACCCCTGACTCCATCCGAGGCTCAAGCGCTTGAACGATCTGCGTAAATTGCCAACCACCGAGGGCACGGCTAAAGTGTCGGCCCCGTTTCACTACCCAGACCCCGCCATGACCCCTCTTGAGCGCTATCAGGCAGACCTGAAACGTCCTGATTTTTTCCACGACGCCGCCCAGGAAACTGCCGTGCGTCATCTGCAGCGTCTGTATGACGATCTGGTCGCCGACGATCGCAACAAATCTGGTCTGCTTGGCAAGCTGTTCGGCAAAAAACGTCAGGACCCGATCAAGGGTCTGTATTTCTGGGGCGGAGTGGGTCGCGGCAAGACCTATCTGGTGGACACCTTCTACGATGCCCTGCCGTTCGAGCAGAAAACACGTACCCACTTCCATCGCTTCATGAAGCGCGTTCATGAGGAGATGCGCACCCTCAAGGGTGAGAAGAACCCGCTGACGATCATAGGCAAACGCTTTGCCGACGAGTCTCGCGTGATCTGTTTCGACGAATTTTTCGTTTCCGATATTACCGATGCGATGATTCTCGCGACCCTGCTCGAAGAGCTGTTCAAGAACGGCGTAAGCCTGGTGGCGACCTCTAACATCGTGCCGGACGGCTTGTACAAGGACGGCCTGCAGCGTGCTCGCTTCCTACCGGCTATCGAATTGCTGAAAAAGCACACCGAAATCGTCAACGTCGACAGCGGCATCGATTACCGTCTGCGCGCGCTAGAGCAGGCCGAGCTCTACCACTTCCCGCTGGACGCCGAAGCGGAGCAGAGTCTGGAAAAGAGCTTCCGCAGCCTGCTGTCGGAGCAGTGCCGGGTGCAGGAAAACGAAGCCTTGATGATCGAGAATCGCGAAATCGTCGCGCGCAAGGTTTCCAATGGTGTCGCCTGGTTCGACTTCCGCGAGCTGTGCGATGGGCCGCGCAGCCAGAACGACTACATCGAGCTGGGCAAGATCTTCGATGCGGTGCTGGTTTCCAATATCGAACGGATGGATGTCTCCAAAGACGACATGGCGCGGCGCTTCATCAATATGGTGGACGAGTTCTACGACCGCAACGTCAAGCTGATCCTGTCCGCCGAAGTCGAGCTGAAGGATCTGTACGCTGGTGGCCGCCTGGAGTTCGAATTCCAGCGCACCCTGAGCCGCCTGCTGGAAATGCAATCGCACGAATATCTGTCGCGTCCGCACAAGCCCTGAGCTAATTCATCCGTCGAACGGCAAGCCAGCGCGTAAGCGCAACTTGCCGTTTTTTTTTGCCGTCAGCTTTTGTGCCGATACTGCTGCCGATACTGCTGCCGATACTGATTGGGCGATAGCTCGGTGTGCTGGCGGAACAGCCGCGCAAAGAAGCTCGCATCATCGTAGCCAACTTCGTAACTGATGGTCTTGATGCTCTTGCGCGTGGTCGAGAGCAAGCTCTTGGCGGTTTCAATGCGCAGCCTTTGCAGGTAGTGCAGCGGTTTATCGCCGGTCGCCGTCTGGAAGCGCCGCATGAAATTGCGGATGCTCATGCCGTGCTCTCGCGCCACATCCTCGAAGCGGAATTTTTCCGCGAAGTGCTCTTCCAGCCATTCCTGAATCTGCAGTACGCGTGTGTCCAGGTGCAGCTTCTGCCCACCGAAACCTATCCGTCCCGGACTGTAGTTGCGCTGCACCTCGAAAAGAATGTCACGCGCCATGCCTTGCGCGACATTCGAGCCGCAGAAGCGCTCGACCAGATGCATGTAAAGGTCCGAGGCTGAAGTGATGCCGCCCGCGCAGTAGAGATTGTCGCTGTCGGTCAGGTGTCTCTCCTGCGAAAAAAGCACACGCGGGAAGCGCTCGGCGAATTCCCCGGCAAAGCGCCAATGCGTTGTGGCCTCACGATCGTCGAGCAATCCTGCAGCGGCCATCCAGAACGCTCCAGAGGCTTCGCCGCAGATTGCGCTGCCGGCCGCGTGCCGCTCCAACAACCACGGGGTTACCTGCGGATATTGTTGGCAGAGCGCGTCGAAATCGCCCCAGAACGCCGGCAGTATTACTGCATCGGTTACATCCAATGCGCTGTCTACCTCGATGCGGGTACCGCTGAAGGTGCTGACAGGCTTGCCGTCGGGGCTGACTAATGAGGTCTCGAAAGCAGGCTTGAGCCCCAGGCCGAGCTGTTTGCCGTAGCGCAGGCTGGCCATATGAAAGAAATCCTTGGCATGCATCAGGGTGGACGCGAACACCCCTTCAGTGGCCAGAATGCTGATGCGTTTCAATGGTTGTGCGGTGAGCATGCGTTTTCTTCTGGCTATTCCGATTATTTTTATAAGGGGCAAAGTAGGGTAAATCTGCCGCTATCCGGCAGGAGCGTCTTATTTTTTTCCGCGACTGTCCAGTCACAATCAGTCTAATGGGGCGGAACCGCTCGCGGCGCTACCCATCAGAGTTACATCAGAGGGGATTTTCATGACAGCAGCCGCACCACCAGGTCATCCCGATGCGTTTTCCGGATGGGATGGCAGCACCGCCGCCGCCCGGGAAATGCAGAAGCAACTGGCAGGCAAGGTCGTGCTGGAAGATGCCTTCGGTCCGCTGCGGCTGATTGCCGGCGTCGATGTCGGATTCGAGGAGGGCGGCAAGATCACCCGTGCTGCAGTGGTTCTGCTCGATGCCGAAACACTTGAGCCGGTGGCACAGGCACTCGCGCGGATTCCGACTTGCATGCCGTATATTCCGGGCCTGTTGTCCTTTCGCGAGCTGCCCGCTGTGTTGCAAGCGCTCGATTCGCTTGGTCAGGTGCCGGATCTTATTTTCTCCGATGGGCACGGCATCGCTCATCCGCGTGGGCTTGGCATCGCCGCCCACCTGGGTGTGATTACCGGCCTGCCGACGATCGGTGTGGCGAAGAAGATCCTTACCGGTCACCACGCGGAACTCGGCGAGCAGCGTGGCGATCAGGTTGATCTGTTGGCAAAGGATGGCAGGGTGATCGGCGCTGTTTTACGCAGCAAGGATAAGGTGCGCCCGTTGATCATTTCGCCCGGCAACCGGGTAAGCCTGGCGACCGCACCGCAGTTGGTGATGCGTTATGTCACCCGTTATCGCCTGCCGGAACCGACGCGGTTGGCCGACCGCCTGGCCTCGCGCCGGAATGAAAAGCGCGCCAGCACCCAGCAGACGATGAGCTTCGAATAGCGCGGCGGCTTGCAGTAAGCCGCTTGCAGGCGCTAGCCTGCAGACCCGCAGGTTTTCCAGGTTCCGCCCCGATGCTGTTGGATCATGCGACAGGCTGGTGTCGAGGCATTCGCCATTGCCCCTCGCCCAACTTCAATCAGCGCCCCGACGGCGAAATATCGCTGTTGGTCATTCACAACATCAGCCTGCCGCCCGGTTGTTTCGGGACTGGCAAGGTTCAGCAGTTTTTTCAGAACTGCCTGCCCACCGAAGAGCACCCTTTCTTCGAAGAAATCGCGACCCTGCAGGTGTCGGCGCATTTCCTTATCGAACGTGATGGCGCCATCACCCAGTTTGTCTCCTGCCTGGATCGTGCTTGGCACGCAGGCATCTCGCGCTTCGACGGGCGCGATAGTTGCAACGATTTTTCCCTTGGCATCGAATTGGAGGGCACCGATGACGCGCCATTCAGCGAGGCTCAGTACGAAGGCCTGATCCAGCTCTGCCACCTGCTGCAGCAAGCCTACCCGGCGATCACGCCGGATCGGGTCTGTGGCCACAGCGACATCGCTCCGGGACGCAAGACCGACCCGGGACCAGCATTCGATTGGCAGCGCCTGCGCGCGACGGCGATCGTTGCGTGGGACTGCCCAGCAAAGGATAGATAGATGATTTTTCTTGTGGTGTTGCTGGTACTGCTGATCGACAAACTCACCGATTGGCGGCGCGATGTGCAGCAGGATGGTCCTTGGCTGCATCTGCTGCGACGGATCGAAAGTCGCCCTGCGCTGGCGTCCAAACCATGGTTGAGCCTGCTGGTGGCGGTGCTGCTGCCGATCCTGCTGCTCGGCTTGTTGTTGATCGCGCTCAAGCCATTGGCCTACGGCTGGCTCAGCCTGCCTCTGCACTTGCTAATGCTGCTTTATAGCCTTGGTCGGGGGCAAAGCAAACGCGAGCTCGGGCCGTTCCGCGATGCCTGGCGGCGTGACGATGGTGAGGCGGCCGCGCTGGTGGCCGAGCGCGATCTGGGCATCAATGCGTCGGACGCGCCAAGCCTGCTGCGAGCTGTAGAGGCGCAACTGCTTTGGCGCAGCCACCAAGGTTTTTTTGCTGTGATCTTCTGGTATGTGTTGCTTGGGCCCATGGCCGCACTGGCCTACCGCCTGCTTTCATTAACCGTCGAGCACGCCCGGAGCGAAGCCCTGCGCGAGCGGGCCGGGCAGCTACTGCACGCCTTCGACTGGTTGCCCATGCGGGTCCTGCTTGCCAGCTTCGGGCTGGTTGGCAACTTCGTCGAGGTCAATCGCGCGTTGTTGCATGACTTGCTGCACTGGGAGATTCCCGCCAGGCAGCTGCTGGCGGATGTAGGCCCGGCTGCGGCCGATCTGAGCGACGCCTTCGAAGGTGAAGCGGGCCTCGCCCGACTCGACAGTCTCGCGGCCCTGCTGGTGCGCACGCGCATGCTTTGGTACGCGGCCATCGCTCTTTGGATCATTCTTCTTTAGCGATCGCGGACAGATCTTTCGGCCGATTGTGTTCCTGCCTCGCAACGTTCCGGCAACCGCCGCTGATCGTATAAATGCCGTGGATATGCCGGAATCGGCGAGCCTTCTGCCACTTGTCGGGCCACCATCCTGCCATTACCTTAAGTTACATAACCCGCGACCGATATCCCGTATAAGTTTTCTCGTGCCACCTCTTTGACGAGCCCTGCTGCAGCCATCGATGTTGCCAGCAATACAACAAGAAACTGGGAGACGTCTTTTGAAAAGCCTGTTGTATCCCGCTATCGCATTGATGAATCGCCTGAGCTTCGGAATGAAGTTCAGTCTGATCAGCGTCCTTTTCTTCGTTCCTATGTTGCTGACTAATTTCTATTTGGTACGCGACTCGTACCGGGAGTTCGTGGGCACCCGCACGGAGCTGCAAAGCCTCGAGCTGCTGGGTACAGCATTGCAGCTGCGACGCGAGATGGAGGACTGGAAGGACCTGGTCGAAATCGAGGGTATCATCGGTCAGACCGGTGAAGTCCAGGCGCTGGTGACCCGGCTGGCGGACGCTGAACGAGAGTTGTCGTCGCGGATGCAAAGCCTGGTGCCGGTCAGCGACAACCCCGAACAGGTCGCCGAATTCAACACCCGCCGAGATGAACTCGACGCGGCCCTGCGCGAGGCGCAGGCGCAGCAATCGCTGCAGGCCAAGGCCGCCATGGCGCGTGCGTTGCTGGGCAAGGCGCAGGTGATGATCAAGCTGATTGCCAGTCAGTCCGGCTTGAGTCAGGACAGCCAGCGCGATGTGCGGATGCTCGCCGAACTGCTGACCTCGGTCACGCCCTCGATCACGGCCATCCTCGGCGAGGGCAGGGCGATCGGCTCCTACACCTTTGGCCAGGGCTACCTGAACTCCGACGCCAGCAACAAGCTGGACGAACTGCTCCTCGAACTGGAAAAGCAACAGGCTCAATACGGCGCCCAACTGCAGGACGTGCTGGGCAGCAGCGCCTCCGCGCAGCGCCAGCTTGAAAGCTACACCGCCGCTAGCCGCGATTCTCTGAAGATCAGCAGCGATATCTTTCAAGACCAGGTGATCATGGCCGAAGCGCTGGATCGTCCGTGGGAGAATTTTTACGACCTGATCAGCGCCGAGATGGCGAAGACCTACGCACTCAACGATTCGATTCTCGGCTTCCTGGACGGTGAATTGGAGCAGCGTCTGGAGCAGAAACGCCTGCTGATGATCTCGCTACTCACCGCGCTGGTCCTGGTGTTCGTGCTTGTGGTCTATCTTTACAGCGCCTTCTACATGTCCACTCGCGCGTCGCTGAAGAGCCTTGGTGCAACCATGGACCGCGTTGCTGCTGGCGACATGACCGCGCGTTTCCAAGTGCAAAGCCGTGATGAGTTGGGTGAGCTGGGTCAGGTATTCAACGAGACCGTGGCCAAGATACGTGATCTGATCGAGCGGGTTGGTCAGACGGTCGGTGAGGTGGAACGTCAAGCTTCACGCGTCGAAACCGTCTCGGGCGAAAGCAACCAGACGGTGTCCGAGCAGCGCGGACAAATCGAGCAGGTCGCTACTGCGATGAACCAGATGTCAGCAACCGCACAGGGAGTCGCCACCAGCGCCGAAGCGGCGGTCGGCAGCGCGCAGAGCGTCAATGAAGAAACGGTTAGCGGTCGCAGCCTGGTCGAGGCGCAGGTTGGCGGCATCGAGCGATTGGCGGCTGAGATCGAGCAATCGGTCAGCGTGATCAATCAGCTGGCCAGTGACAGCAAGGCCATCAGCCAGGTACTGGATGTAATCAAAGGTGTCGCTGAGCAGACCAACCTGCTGGCGCTCAATGCCGCAATCGAGGCCGCACGCGCCGGCGAACAGGGGCGTGGTTTCGCTGTGGTCGCTGATGAAGTGCGCAGCCTGGCCAAACGCACCCAGCAGTCCACCGAAGAAATCGAGCAGATGATCGGGCGGCTCCAGGGCGGTGTCGGCGCCGCGGTCAAAACCATGCATTCCAGCCATTCGATGGCCGAGGAAACGGTCAGCCAGTCGGCGCAGGTTCGTCAGGCGCTGGAGAATATCCTTGGCGCGGTCGGCGTCATCGTCGACCAGAACCAGCAGATCGCCGCGGCGGCAGAGGAACAAACCGCGGTGGCTCACGACATCGATCGCAACATCGTCGCGATCAACGAAGCCGGGCAGCGAACTGCTGAAGGGGCAGGGCATACCGAGCAAGCCAGCCGCGAGCTGACCGAACTGGTTGGACGCCTGCAACAATTGATCGGCGCGTTCCGGGTCTGATCGTTGGCCTCAGGCGACGACGCGCAACCGTCCATCGCATCCTTGTGAACAGCGCCTCGCATACCCGGGTCTGCCAAAAAGGCGAACCCGGGAGCGCGCTATGTCCAGCACCGCGAAAAAGACCGATCCGCAACTATGGGAGCGGGTCAAGAAAGAGGTCACCGATGGCGACAAGGGCGGCGAGCCCGGCCAGTGGTCCGCGCGCAAGGCGCAATATGCCGTGCAGGAATACAAAAAGCGCGGCGGTGGCTACGGAGGCCGTGCCGAGCGATGGCGAAGCGGTTGGCCATGCCATGGGCGAGCGCATTCTGGAACTCAAGGGGCGGCGTCAGGCTGATCTCGAAGAAGACGACTACCAAGCCATGCGCAAGGTCATCGGTTACGTCCATCGGCATCTGGCCCAGCGGCCAAAGGGCGACATCCAAGATAGCCGTTGGCGCCACTCGTTAATGAATTGGGGACACGATCCGCTGGAGGACTGAGTTCCGCTGTTCCGTATTGAAGCTGGTGATCTCGGCTTCAACGTTGCCAGGGCGTTCCGTCTGATCGTAGTGATTCGCTGGCAGTTGCGGCGATGCGGCGTTCGATGACGCACGTGCCGGTTTGGTCAGCTGATCCTCACTTCCAGCCGAACAGCTCGCAGCTGTTTCGGTAGCTGACGTTAGCCAGTTCGTCGGGACTGATGCCACGCAGCTCGGCCAATTCACGGCAGATATCGGGAAGGAATTCCGGACTGTTGCGCTGGCCGGCATGGCTGTGCGGCGTGATATCCGGGGCATCCGTTTCCAGCACGATGCTTTCTAGCGGCAGTTGCTGAAGTACCCGATGCATGCGATGCGCTTGGGGCCAGGTGCCGGCGCCGCCGAGGCCGAGTTTGTAGCCGAGTCTGATGTATTCCCGCGCTTCCTCCCAACTACCGCTGAACGCGTGGGCGATACCCGCACGTTTGAGCTTGCGCTGCTTCAGCGCGGCAATCATCGGGGCATGGGCACGGCGCACATGCAGCAGCACCGGGAGTTCGAACTCGTCGGCCAAGTCGAGTTGAGCTTCCAGCAATTGCTGCTGGCGCTCCTTGTCTGGATTTTCGATGTAATAGTCCAGGCCGATCTCACCGATTGCGCAGAGCTTTTCGTCCCCTCGCAGACGTTGCAGCCAATCGCGCAACGCACCGATGTGCTCCGATCGATGGTCCTGTAGAAACACCGGATGCAACCCCAGCGCGGCGTATACGGCCGGTTCGTCCAGCGCCAGCTGCCAGACCCTTTCCCAATTCGCCTGGTGCACGCCTAGCACCAGCACGCGCTCCACACCGACTGCCGTGCAGCGGGCCAGCACCTCACTGCGATCGGCGTCGAAGGGGTCGAAGTCGAGATGAGTGTGGGTATCGATCAGGGGCACGGCAGATATCCTGGCCTGGTATCGGTAGGCTGAAAGGCGGAGGTGGCGGAACTCAGCGGAGGGTTTCTTCCTCGATCTGGATGTCGCTGACGCCCAGCTCGGCCATGCGGCTGTGCTCGCTCGAACGTACCGGAATTTCCCAGGGTGCGTCAGTCGTCGCGCGCGGCTCGCGGACATGATGCAGGAGAATTTCCAGTTCGGCCTGTTCCATGTCGGGTTCTTCGAAGGAGCTGAGCGTCAGCGAGGCCGGGTTTCCGTTGATCAGGTAGTGAATGCGGTAGCGTTTCAGTTCGGTCATGGCGGCTCTCTGCTTCTTGGTTCGGGGATATGCAATATCCGACCGCCGAATCGCGCTCAGGCTCCCGAATCGTCACGCTCCGATTCAAGCAATGCCGCCTTGCGCTCGATGCCCCAGCGGTAGCCGGTCAGCGCTTGGTTGGCCCCAACGACCCGATGGCAGGGCACCAGCAGCCCGACTGGATTACTCGCACAGGCACGGGCAACGGCGCGGGCATGGCTGCCGAGGCTTTCGGCCAGCTCGCCGTAGCGGCGGGTCTGGCCAGGGGGGATGTCTTGTAATGCCTGCCAGACGCGCTGCTGGAAAGCACTGCCGCGTAGATCCAGTGGTAGCCGAACGGCGTGTGATGGCTCGGCCAGTTGGTTCAAAATCGGCTGCAGCCAGTCGCCCAGGCCAGTCTGATCGCGCCGCAATACGGCTGCGGCGAAGCGCGACTGCAGTTCGCCCAACAATTCCTGCTCGTCGTTACCGAACAATAGCGCGCAGATTCCCTTGTCGCTGGCAGCGACCAACAGCAGACCCAGCGGACAGGCGCTGATTGCATAGCGCAGCGACTCGCCAGCACCCTTGCGCCGGCGCTGCGCCGGGCTCAGTGCCGTGACGTTCTGGTAGGCGCCGCGAGTGCTGCCGTAGCCCGCATCCAGCGCTGCACCCAATACCGAATCGGCTGCTGGCAGACGCGTCTCCAGCCGCTCGCGGCGACGCGCTGCGGCCCAGGCGTGGGGTGTAAGGCCGGTGCGGGCTTTGAAGGCGCGGGCCAGATGCGACGAGGACAGGCCAATGCGGGCAGCCAGCTTGTCCAGTGTTATCGGCTCAGGACTTTCGTCGAGCAGGCGACAAGCGGCAATTACCAGTTCATCCAGCTGTTCGGCCGGGCTCTGGCCGTGTGGCGAGCAACGCATGCAGGCACGATAGCCTGCGGCTTCAGCATCGGCCGCATTGCTAAAAAAGCTGACGCCGTCACGCCGTGGTCGGCGCGCCGGGCAGCTCGGACGGCAGAAGATGCGGGTCGAGCGGACGGCAAACACGAAGCGGCCGTCGAAGCCCGCATCGCGCTCACAGAGGGCTTGCCAGCAGCGGTCGAAATCGATCATCGCGCGGCTCCATCGGGGGTTGAATTCGATTGTCCGTCCTGATCGCCTTGTACGCCAATACGCATTGCGCTTTCAAACTTGCGGGCGAGCATGGAAGCGTGCTGACGATTACCGTAACCTGCAGGTCTGCATAGTCGAATAGGGTCTGTAAGCCGCTGATGAAAACGCCAAAACGACTCGAGCCGCTGGTCGAGGATGGGCTGATCGACGAAGTGCTGCGGCCGCTGATGAGCGGCAAGGAAGCAGCTGTATATGTGGTGCGCTGTGGTGACGAGCTGCGCTGCGCGAAGGTGTACAAAGAAGCCAACAACCGCAGTTTCCGCCAGGCGGTTAAATATCAAGAAGGCCGCAAGGTCCGCAGCAGCCGCGACGCCCGTGCCATGGCCAAGGGTTCGAAGCATGGGCGCAAAGAAAAGGAAGAGAACTGGCAGAACGCCGAAGTGGCTGCACTGTTCCGCCTGGCGGACGCCGGTGTGCGCGTGCCTAAGCCTTACGATTTCCTCGACGGCGTGCTGCTGATGGAAATGATATCGGGCGAAGACGGTGATGCTGCACCGCGTCTCAACGACGTCGATCTGCATCCCGACGATGCCCGGGAATTTCATGCCTTCATGATCGGCGAAGTCGTGAAAATGCTCTGTGCCGGATTGGTACATGGCGACCTTTCCGAATTCAACGTGCTGCTCGACGAGCACGGCCCGGTGATCATCGACCTGCCGCAGGCGGTGGACGCAGCGGGTAACAACCACGCCTTCGAAATGCTCGAGCGCGACGTCGGCAACATGTCGGCGTACTTTGGCCAGTTCGCGCCGGAGCTCAAGTTCACTCGCTACGCCAAGGAAATGTGGGCACTTTACGAAGATGGCAAGTTAACGGCGGATACCGAATTGACCGGTGAGTTCGCCGAACCGGAAGATGCCGCCGATCTGGACGCGGTGATGCGCGAGATCAAGGCGACACTCGCAGACCAGGCGCGCAAGGAAGCCCTGCGCAATGCGACGGACGAGCCCAGCGACGAGCCGCCGACACCGCCATGGATGCGCAACTGAACTGCCTCTGAGTCGTGCCGACATGCTTAATATGAGTTGTCGGCCTATGCTGAACTCACCGGGCACGCTTACACGGTAATGGCAGGGGCACGCTTCGCCCGACGTGGATTGGGCGTATCATTGCCGGCGTTTCAATGCGAGCAGGAGAGAGTCGCAATGCAAGGTCAGCCACAAGTCATCGAATATCTGAAAGAACTGCTGCGTGGAGAGCTGGCCGCGCGCGACCAGTATTTTCTGCACTCGCGTATGTATGCCGATTGGGGTTTCAGCAAACTCTACGAGCGAATCAATCACGAGATGGAGGAGGAAACCCAGCACGCCGATGCGTTGCTGCAACGCATCCTGTTCCTCGAAGGCACGCCCGATATGACCCCCGAGGCGATAAACGCAGGACATACCGTGCCGGAGATGCTGCGCAGCGATCTGGCGCTGGAGTACAAGGTTCGTGAAGCCCTCGCCAAAGGCATGGCGCTGGCCGAGCAGCAGGGCGATTACCAGACGCGCGATATTCTGGCGCTGCAGTTGATGGATACCGAAGAAGATCACGCCTACTGGCTGGAGCAGCAGCTCGGGCTGATCGACCGCATCGGTTTACAGAACTATCTGCAGTCGCAGGCGTGAAAGCACCTAAGCTTCAGCCATAAGCTACAAGTTAAAACAGACATCTCTACTACTTTTATAAGCCAGCAAACCAGCTGCCGCTCAATCGCACCCGCCGGACTCCAGGCCCTTCAGAATTGGGCAATCCGGGCGGTCATCGCCGTGGCAGGTATCGACTAGCTCCTGCAATGTGTCGCGCAGACCTACCAGTTCGGCGATCTTCTGGTTCAACGCGTCGATGTGCGAACCAGCCAGCGCCTTCACATCGGCGCTGGCACGCTGGCGGTCCTGCCAGAGCGTGAGCAGCTTGCCCACTTCTTCAAGCGAAAAGCCCATATCGCGTGAGCGCTTGATGAAGCCGAGGCGGTGCAGGTCTTCCTGGGCATAGTGACGATAACCGTTGGCGCTGCGTCCGGCGGGGCTGATCAGGTCGATGGATTCGTAATAGCGAATCATCTTTGCCGACAGGCCGGTGTTCTTCGCTGCCTGACCAATATTCATGCTGCCTCCAAGTCTTGCGGGGGTCGAGGTTGCATCCGTTCAACGTGGCCTCGTTGCGATGGGTACATCTGCTGCTACTGCTCCGGTTTCCAGCGCTTGAGCAGCAGCGCATTGCTGACCACGCTGACGCTCGACAGCGCCATCGCCGCGCCGGCCATCACCGGGTTAAGGAAGCCCAAGGCTGCAAGCGGAATGCCCACCAGGTTATAGATGAACGCCCAGAACAGGTTCTGCTGGATCTTGCGATACGTGCGCCGACTGATCTCCAGCGCCGCCGGTACCAGTCGCGGATCGCCGCGCATCAGAGTGATGCCGGCGGCGTGCATGGCCACGTCTGTGCCGCCGCCCATGGCGATGCCGACGTCGGCTGCGGCCAATGCCGGCGCATCGTTGATGCCGTCGCCGACCATCGCCACCACCGCGCCACCTTTCTTCAGCTCGACGACCGTTGCGGCTTTGTCCGCAGGCAAGACCTCGGCGTGCACGCTGTGGATCTGCAGCGCCTCCGCCACCACACGGGCACTGCCGCGGTTGTCGCCGGTGATCAGGTGGCTTTCGATATTTCTCGTGTTCAGCGCGGCGATTGCGTCCGCCGCGCCGTCCTTGAGGCTATCGCCGAAAGCGAACAGGCCAAGCACACGCGGCTGCGGAGCCGTCTCGATCAGCCAGGACAGCGTGCGTCCTTCGGCTTCCCAGGCCTGCGCCTGCTCAGTGAGATCGCCTGGCTGCAGGCCGTTATCGTCCAGCAGGCGCCGATTGCCCAGAACCAGTGAACGGCCGTCGAGATCACCAGCGATGCCGCGCCCGGTCAGCGATTGGCTCTGCTCTACATCAGGCACGTCCAGCCCGCGCTCTTCGCAGCGGTCCAGCACTGCCCGCGCCAGCGGATGTTCACTGCCGCGTTGCAGCGCGCCGGCCAGCTGCAGCAGCGCGGCCTCATCGCCATCGTTTGCATGAAGGTGCACGATGCGTGGCTTGCCTGAGGTCAGCGTGCCGGTCTTGTCGAAGGCTACCGCCGTGACAGCGTGGGCGACTTCCAGCGCCTCGGCATCTTTTATCAGGATGCCGTGACGCGCCGCCACGCCAGTGCCCGCCATGATCGCCGCTGGGGTGGCGAGCCCGAGGGCGCAGGGGCAGGCGATCACCAGTACCGCGACCGCGTTGATCAACGCGACTTCCGCCGACGCGCCGGCCGATAGCCAGCCGATCACCGTGCATATCGCGATCACCAGCACTGCCGGGACGAACACCTGACTGACCTTGTCGACCAATTTCTGGATCGGCGCCTTGGCGGCCTGGGCGTCTTCGACCAGACGGATGATGCGCGCCAGCACCGTCTCGCCACCCAGCGCGGTGGTGCGTACCAACAGCCGCCCTTCACCATTGATAGCGCCGCCGGTGATGCGGTCGCCGGGAACTTTGGCAACCGGCAGGCTCTCGCCGCTGATCAGCGCCTCGTCGGCCTGACTTTCGCCGTCGATCACCTCGCCATCCACCGGGAAACGTTCGCCGGGCTTCACCAGCACCAGATCGCCCAATCGCAGCATGGCAATGGCGACATCTTCTTCCTGGCCATCAATGACCCGCACCGCTCGATCAGGGCGTAGCGCTTCAAGGGCACGGATGGCGGCACTGGTCTGGCGCTTGGCGCGGCTCTCGAGATATTTGCCGAGCAACACCAGGGCGATGACGACCGCCGATGCCTCGAAGTACAAATGCGGCGTTTGGCCGGCAGACACGGCCCACCATTGGTAGAGGCTCAAGCCGTAGCCAGCGCTGGTGCCGATAGCGACCAACAAATCCATGTTGCCGGCGCCGGCCCGAACAGCCTTCCAGCCGGCGATATAGAAGCGCGCGCCAAGAATGAACTGCACCGGCGTCGCCAGGAGGAATTGCACCCAGGGCGGCAGCATCCAATGCTGATCGAACAGCTCGCCAAACATCGGCACTACTAGCGGTGCAGCCAGAAGCAGTGCGGCGATGACCGCCCAGCGTTCGCGGCGTAGACGACGCTCGGTATTGTCTGAGGCTGGCTGTTCCGAGCCGCTGGTCTGGGCTTTGTAGCCGGCTGCTTCGACCGCCTGAATCAGTATTTCCGGATCGACTGCGCCGAGCACCTCGATATGGGCGCGCTCGCTGGCCAGATTCACCGATGCACTGCGCACGCCCGGCACTTTTAGCAGCGCGCGCTCGACCCGGCCTACGCAACTGGCGCAGGTCATACCGTCGATTGCCAGTTCGAGGGTCTGTACCGGTACGCCATAACCGGCCTTTTCCACGGCCTGAATCAGCCCGGCGAGATCGTCCTTGGCAGTTTCGATACGAACTTGCTCGGCGGCCAGGTTCACGGCTGCGTGTTCCACGCCGGGCACCTTCAGCAACGCGCGCTCGACCCGTCCGGCGCAGCTGGCGCAGGTCATGCCGGTGATGGGCAGGGTGTAGGTTGAGCTGGACATCTTCACTCCCGATTAGCCTGTCAGCGATGATCAACCTTAACCCTATGGCAAGGTCAACCCCGGCGTCCCGTGCCGTATTTGAGCTGTTGGACGCTGTCCATGCGCCAAAGTCGAGCTATCCGTAGGACAGTTAAAAGGGCGTGTCGACGCAGACGTCAAAATGAGCGGTAAGACTGGCGCATTGTGAGCGCGCTGTGACCACACGATCCGGTTGTGATGGCAATGCCAGCGTCGACATGATCTCGACGCTGGCGTGGTGCGGGTTGGGGCAAGACTCAGTGAGGCGGCGATACCCGAGTGATCGAGCAAAGAGGGGCATCAGGTTCGGTAAGCGGATCGGCAGCAGAGAGTACTGCCGCCTATCGCGCTCGGATCAGATGATGGGCGAGCTTTCCCAGTCTTTTGCCAGGCCACGGAAAATCGGGTCGATCAGCGCGGGGCCGTCGACTTCGGGGTCGAATATTGTCGGGTCACGGGTCCAGTCGCTGAACAAGCCAACTATCAATGCATGCAACGTACGGGCGGCGAGCCGAGGGGTGACTCCGGGATTAAGGTGGCTGGCCGCGCTTTCCAGTAACTTTTCGCAGAGCTCGATGAACAGATTGATAAACGCATGGTGGCGCTCTTCGGCTTCACGCAGTTCTTCGGTGAACTCGCAGCGGTGAAGCAGGATGGTCATCACACGTCGCTTTTGCTCATCGCGGCCCAACGAAGTGATGCCTTCGATGCAGAGCTCACGCAGCGCCCGCAAAGGTTGCTGTTGCGTGCAACTACAGAGGCGTTCAGCCATCTGCTCGGGCGGCAGGCGAACCTGATTGAGCATTTCATGAAACAGATGAGCCTTGTTCTGGAAGTGCCAATACACAGCGCCACGGGTAACGCCGGCATCGCGAGCGATCTGGTCGAGGCTGGTATGCGCCACCCCCTTGTCCAGGAACAACCGCTCGGCGGAAGCCAGTAGGGCAATGCGGGTCTTTTCGGCGTCTTCTTTGGTTCTTCGCATGTTTGAGCTACGGCAGCTTCGGGCTGCGTTAGGGCCCTGTCGGGCGTGGTGGTGTGCAGTTAGTCTTCAACTTCTGCAACTTTGGTTGTTTACAATCGTCTGTGTATGTAACAGCATCTTACCTTCTCTGTAAACGTTCGATCTCAGCCGCGACCTTGTCGTGCGCTGGTGCATCTGCTTTTTTCCAGCTTGTGAGTTATCTCAATGCGCCTCCCGCTTCTCCTGATATTGGGCGCCCTCAGTGCCTTCGGCCCGCTGGCCATCGACTTTTATCTGCCCGCTTTTCCGGCAATGGCGCGAGATTTCGCCACCGATGTCGAGCATGTGCAACTGTCGCTGGCTGCTTACTTCATTGGGCTCGCATTCGGCCAGTTGGTCTATGGCCCCTTGGCTGATCGCTACGGGCGGCGCTGGCCGCTGCTGGTCGGCGTGACGCTATTTACCCTGGCTTCTCTGGCGTGTTCCTTCGCGCCGACGCTGGACTGGCTGATCGCGGCGCGATTCGTTCAGGCGCTCGGTGGCTGTGCCGGCATCGTGGTGACGCGTGCGGTGGTGCGGGATAGCTGCGATCCGGTACAGGCGGCCAAGGTGTTTTCCCAGCTGATGTTGGTGATGGGGCTGGCACCGATCCTCGCGCCGCTGGCCGGTGGCCTGTTGAATAACGCTTTTGGCTGGCAATCGATATTCATCTCGCTAACGGTCTTCAGTGCTGTCTGCGGCCTTGCGGTCGCGCTGTGGTTGCCGGAAACCCTTCCGGCGGATGCGCCGAAACATCACCTCGGCGGCACCCTTGGGCGTTATATCGAGCTGTTCCGTGATCGCGAATTCATCGCCTTCGCGCTCTGCGGCGGCGTGGCGATGGCCGGAATGTTCGCCTACATTGCCGGATCACCATTTGTTTTCATCGAACTTTATGGCGTGCCGGCCGAGCATTACGGCTGGCTGTTCGGCAGCAATGCGGCAGGCTTCATTCTGGTCTCGCAGATCAATGCGCGCCTGGTGCGGCTGCGTGGTCCGGGATTCTGGCTGCGGCGTTTCGTCTGGTTCTATTCCGCCTGCGGTGCCGTGCTGCTGGTGGTCGCATGGAGCGAGCCCGATGCGCTCTGGCCGTTGCTGATTCCGCTGTTCATGGGCCTGGCGACGCTCGGCAGCATTCTGCCGAACGTGACCGCCTGTGCCATGGCGCGGCAAGGCCAGCAGGCTGGAATGGCCTCGGCGTTGATGGGCAGTCTGCAGTTCGGCATCGCTGCGGCTGCTTCGGCAGCGGTGGGTGCGTTGCACAACGGCACGGCGGTGCCGATGGCTTTGGTGATAGTCGTCTGTGCGTTGCTGTCGGCGTGCCTGGCTTGGTACACCGGACAGCAGATGGTTTCGCAACGGCGCGACAGCGGTGCCTCATCTTCGAGCTGAAGTACCGCTGCGTAGGTCGGCTCAGAAGCCTTCGAGCACGATCTTGCCCTTAGCTTTGCCGCTTTCGATAAAGGCATGGGCGCGGCGCAGATTCTTTGCGTTGATTTGCCCGTAATGCTCGCCCAGGGTCGTCTTCAGCACACCGCTGTCGATCAGCTCGGCGACGCGGTTAAGCAACTGGTGCTGAGCGATCATGTCCGGCGTCTGGTACAGCGAGCGCGTGTACATGAACTCCCAGTGCAACGACAGGCTCTTGCGCTTGAGCAGGCTGATATCGAGGTTTGCTGGGTCGTCGATCAGCGCCAGCCGGCCCTGCGGTTGAAGAGCTTCGACGATTTGCGGCAAGTGCAGGTCGGTGTGGGTCAGACTGGCGACGTGAGTGACATCCGCGATGCCCAGGCGCTGCAGTTCATCGGCGAGCGGCTGGCTGTGATCGATCACCTCGTGGGCGCCGTGCTCACGGACCCACGCCTGGGTGTCGGGGCGCGAGGCGCTGCCGATCACCTTGAGCCCGGTCAGCTGGCGGGCCAACTGAGTAAGAATTGAACCGACACCGCCGGCGGCACCGACGATCAGCAGGCGTTGGTTTTGGTCTTCGGTTCCCTCGCTGATCTGCAGCCGTTCGAAGAGCAGCTCCCAGGCCGTAATCGAGGTTAGCGGTAAAGCCGCCGCTGCAGCGAAATCCAATGAAGACGGCTTGCGACCGACGATGCGTTCATCGACCAGATGCAATTCGCTGTTGGCGCCCGGACGATCCAGTGCCCCGGCATAGAACACCTCGTCGCCAGGCTTGAACAAGCTGACCTCGCTGCCCACCGCACGCACCACGCCTGCAACGTCCCAGCCGAGTACCTGATGCTGGCCGTCCTCCGGCTGCACGCGCATGCGGATTTTGGTATCTACTGGATTCACCGAGATCGCACGTACCTCGACCAACAGATCACGCGGCCCTGGCGTCGGCTCGGGCAGCTCGATATCCAGCAACGATTGCGGGTTATCGATGGGTAGGGATTGGCGGTACGCAATGGCTTTCATGTTTGTTCCTTTGATGACGGTGCGAAGTGATGCCATGTTCGGCTTTCGTGTTGCGAAGAAAAACCTCATATTAGGCGACGCTCTTTCAACGAAATATTGAAAATGCTACGCACCGACGATCTGCAAATTTTCGTTCGCACCGCTGACCTGGGCAGCCTGTCCGCGGCGGCCCGCGCATTGGAGTTATCGCCAGCAGTAGCCAGTGCCGCGCTCAAGCGGCTGGAGGCGGAGCTGGGATGCCGATTGCTGGTGCGCTCCACGCGCAGCCTGCGCCTGACCGGTGAGGGTGAGCAGTATCTGGTGCACGCACGAGCCGCCTTGCAGAGCTTGAGCGAGGGCCAGCAGCTGCTGGCCGGTGGCAAGGCATCCATCAGCGGCCAGTTGCAGCTGGCCGCACCGTCTGATTTCGGCCGCAACGTGTTGTTGCCCTGGCTCGACGAGTTTCAGCGGCAGCATCCGCTGATCAGCCTGCGATTGCTCCTGGCAGACCGCAATGCCGATCTTTTCCGTCAGCCGGTAGACATCGCTTTGCGCTATGGCACGCCGGAAGATTCCAGTCTGGTGGCGCTACCGGTGGCGACGGCGAATCGCCGTGTGCTGTGCGCCGCGCCAGCCTATCTGGCGCGTCATGGCGCGCCGCGCGAGCTGAGGGAGCTGACTGAGCATAATTGCCTGCGCTTCATGCTGGCCGGGCGTGTTCACGAGCGCTGGTGTTTTCATGACGGGCGCAGGGAGATGGTGCAGGTGGTGGCAGGTGATCGCATCAGTGACGACGCCGATGTGGTGCATCGCTGGGCTTTGGCGGGGCACGGGCTGGTCTACAAGTCATGGCTGGACGTCGCTCAAGACGTGCAGGCCGGGCGGCTGACGGTACTGTTGCCGGCCCTGCTGGGAGAGCCGGCTCCGCTGAACTTGATCTGCGCGCATCGGGCTCACCTGGGCGAAACCCTGCGCTTGCTGCGCGAACACCTGATCGAGCGTTGCCGGGCGCTGATCGATCAGGCGCCGTTCATGCCTTGATCCGAGCCGCTGGGATCGGCTCGGATCGATTCAGTTGGCCAGGCGCGCGTCGAGGCTGTTCTGCGCCAGGCGCCGCGCCTGATCTTCGGTCATGCCCAGGCCGTCGTGCAGAGCCATGAAATTCTCGGTTACGTAACCGCCGAAATAGGCCGGGTCGTCGGAGTTCACCGTGACCTTCACGCCTTGCTCCAGCAGCTGCAGGATGTTGTGCTGGCTCATGTCGTCGAACACGCAGAGCTTGGTATTCGACAACGGGCAGACGGTCAGCGGCATCTGCTCCTCGATCAGCCGAGCGATCAACTTTGGGTCTTCAGCGGCGCGAACGCCATGGTCGATGCGGCTGACTTTGAGCAGATCCAACGCCTCCCAAATGTATTCCGGTGGACCTTCCTCACCAGCGTGAGCAACGGCGAGGAAGCCTTCGGCACGGGCTTTGGCGAAAACGCGCTCGAATTTGCTCGGCGGGTGGCCGAGCTCAGAGCTGTCGAGACCTACCGCGAAAAAGGCATCGCGAAACGGCATGGCCTGCTCCAGCGTCTTGAAGGCCTCTTCTTCGGGCAAGTGGCGCAGAAAGCTAAGGATCAGGCCGCTGCTGATGCCGAGAAGCTTGCGACCGTCGGCCAGCGCGCCGCTGATTCCACGCATCGCCACTTCGAACGGAATGCCGCGGTCTGTATGGGTTTGCGGGTCGAAAAAGGGCTCGGTATGGACCACGTTCTGCTCTTTGCACTTCTGCAGGTAGGCCCAAGTCAGATCGTAGAAGTCTTGCTCAGTGCGCAGCACGTCAGCGCCTGCGTAGTAAAGATCGAGAAACTCCTGCAGGTTGCCGAAGGCATAGGCACCGCGTAGCGCATCGACGTCAGCCCAGGGCAGAGCAATCTTGTTGCGTTCGGCCAGTTTGAATAGCAGCTCGGGTTCCAGCGAACCTTCGAGGTGCAGGTGCAGCTCGGCTTTGGGCAAGGCATTGAGCCAGTCGTACATAGGAAACCCCATCCGGAAGAAAAATTGCATTCTAACCATGTTGCCTGACCCCAGGGTCAACTTGGCCGTTGCGTTTTGGTTGGACTGCAAGTGAAAACATCTCGACGCTGTGCAAAAAACGACCACAGCGGCCTACACCAAGGCCGACGCGCCTGAACACGCGCTTTCCAAAGGTTACCCACAACCTTTTCCACATGACCTGGGTATAAGTGGAGCCAGCTTGATAGCTTTAAACGCTATAGCGTGATTAGCCGTTTGATCAGGAAAAAAGCTTTTAAATCAATTATTTCTATACGAAAGATGGGGTTTAGGCGGCTTCGGTTAAAATTTGCTCGGCCCTTTTAGCACCACGTCACTGCTGGGGTCGGCCAGTTAATCCCACGGTTATCCACAAAGTGATCCACATCAACAGTGGAAAACTTGCATATCGAAAAAAGCCATGCTCGACCGAGGTCGGGCATGGCTCATTAAGCGCGCCCCATGAAGGCACGCATGTCAGGTAGCGATCAATTCTTTGGTGCAGGAGCAGGCTCGACCGGCTCACCCATATCCGGCTCATCGTCCTCGGGCATGTTCACGTCGACGTCAGGCACGGTGACGGTCTTTTCTTCGGTGCCAACGTCCACCTCCGGCGCATCTACATCGTATTCGGGCAGGTTGCCGCCTTCGACTTCTACGTCGGGCATCGCGCCTTCTTCGGTTTTTTCGACATCGCAACCGGCCAGGCCTATGGAAGCGAGCAATACGGCTCCTGGAATGAGCCACTTGTAATTGCTTTTCATGCTTGACTCCTCTTTTGCAACGGAAGGTGCGTTCGGCACTTGCACTCGTAGCTGGTCAGCGCCAAAACGCCGGCCCAACGGTAAGTGCCGTTGTATTAGGGACTTCTCCGGTTTCAGGCAGTTCCACGAGTTGAGGTGGTCAGGTGTCCAGCGAACGCAACTCGCTTCGTCCACGGCTGATATCGGCAAGCAATTGCTGCAGCCTTGGTTGTTGCGCCGCAGGCAGCGCCAACTGCAGTTCGGCGCCCTCCGCATCGAACGCTTCGCTTTCGATCAGAGCGTCGTATTCGCTCAGGCGTGCCTTGAGCAGTGCCAGTTCAGCGAAGCGGCAATGAAAGCTGCAGCGAACCCGCGATATCAGCTCGACGCGCTCGCCGGATTGCAGGCATTTAGCCGCCGCGCCGCTGTAGGCGCGGGCCAGACCCCCAGTGCCGAGCTGAATGCCACCGAACCAGCGAATCACCACCACCACGATCCGGTCGCAATCCTGACCTTCAATGGCGGTGAGCATCGGCCGGCCCGCCGTTCCGCCGGGCTCACCGTCATCGCTGAAGCGATATTGATTGCCTATCTTCCAGGCCCAGCAACTGTGTGACGCGGTGGAATCGCTGGCGGCCTGAACGAACGCCTGGGCTTCCTCAGGGCTGGACACGGGAGCGGCCTTCGCCAGAAAGCGGCTCTTGCGGATGGTTTCCTGGAATTCGCAGGGGGCGACAAGCGTGAAGGTCATAAAAGCGACAGGGCTTATGGGTGGGGCGAGCATTGTAACGGCGTCCTATGCCATGCGCTGATGCGCCGGGATGCCGCTCGGTGGATCTGGCTGAACTTTAAGGCGCTCGGCACCCCCCAACGAAAGACGCTCGCCGGGATGGCGACCCATACCCAACCGCAATCACCGAGGAGAAATAGCGATGCTCAATTCCAAGTATCAGGCGTGTATCCAGGCTTGTTCCAATTGCGCGCTGGTCTGTGAGACCTGCGTTGCGTCCTGCCTGCGCGAGGACGATGTGAAAATGATGGCTCGCTGCATCGAGCTGGACCGCGACTGCGCCGATATGTGCGCGATGGCTGCCGTGTTGATGACCCGTGACAGCGCCTATGCTCAAGCCTTTTGCAAGCTCTGCGCACAAGTTTGCCGCCAGTGCGGCGAGGAATGCGGTAAACATCAGATGGACCATTGCCAGGCTTGCGCCGAGGCCTGCCGCAAGTGCGCCGAAGAATGCGAGCGCATGGCCGCCTGATTCATTCGGAATCGAAGGGTCACGCTTTAGCCTGTTAGCGGCGGCGTGACCTTTTTCCAGCTAATCCCAGATCGCCTGCCTGCCCGGTCTGCACTGCTGGGCCGCCGCGAACTCAGGCGACGGCTTGATGCCAAGTGCCGAACGGGTCCGGCAGGCGCAGCCAGTGCTCCACGCCGAGATTCCACTCGGGAGTAGGCAATCATCAAGCTCGACGCGCAGCCGGTCAAAGTCGATGTGCTGGCCGATGAACACCAGTTCCTGTCGGCAATCGCCGCAGTCCTCGTGCCACTTGCTGCGGATCGCTGCGCGACTATCGTCGTCGTCCGGCCATTGTGCTTCGGGAGTGAAGCGCCACCAGCGGCCGGCGTAGTCGTAACGCATCAGCCCGCCGGCCTGTGACCAGCTACCTGCTTCTTGCGGGCGGCTCGCCAGCCAGAAGTAACCCTTCGAGCGCAGCAGCCGGCCATTGCTCCACTCACGGTTGAGGAACGCGTGGAAGCGTTGCGGATGAAAGGGCCGTCGCGCCAGATAAGCGGTGGACGCGATGCCGTATTCCTCGGTTTCTGGCGCATGCTCGCCACGCATTTCCCTGAGCCAACCCGGCGCCTCGGCAGCACGCTCGAAGTCAAAGCGGCCGGTGTCGAGGATCTTCACCAGCGGCACGCTACCCATACTCATCGGCAGAATCTCGGCATGGGTGTTCAAACGACCAAGGATGGCGGTGAGCTCTTCGCATTCGGCGCTGGAGATCAGATCGACTTTGCTGATCAGGATGACATCGGCGAATTCCACCTGCTCGATCAGCAAGTCAGTGATCGAGCGCTGGTCATCGTCACCGAGGGTTTCGCCGCGGCTCGCCAGGCTTTCCGCTTCATGAAAGTCGCGAAGAAAGTTCACCCCGTCGACCACTGTGACCATGGTGTCCAGCCGCGCCAGGTCTGAGAGGCTCTCGCCCTGGTCGTCGCGGAAGGTGAAGGTTTCGGCCACTGGTAAGGGCTCGGATATACCGGTGGATTCGATCAGCAAATAGTCGAAACGCCCTTCGCGGGCCAGCTTGCCGACCTCCTCCAGCAGATCCTCACGCAATGTGCAGCAGATGCAGCCGTTGCTCATTTCCACCAACTTTTCTTCGGCGCGGTTGAGGCTGACATCGCGCTGGACCTCGCCGCCATCGATGTTGATTTCGCTCATGTCGTTGACGATCACCGCCACGCGACGGCTTTCGCGATTCTTCAGGACGTGGTTGAGCAGAGTGCTTTTTCCGGCACCGAGGAAGCCGGACAGCACGGTTACAGGGATGCGGTTCATGGTGATCTCTCAGGCGGTTCGTTGATGTTTTTTGCGTTGTTCCTGACGTTCTTTCGCTTCGATGCACAACGTCGTGGTGGGGCGTAGCAGTAGCCGCTTCAGGCCGATGGGCTCGCCGGTTTCAGCGCACCAGCCGTACTCACCGCGCGCAATGCCATCGAGCGAGTCGTCAATCTTGTCGAGCAACTTTTTCTCACGTTCCAGCAAGCGCAGCTGCCACTGGCGCTGTTCCTCGGCGGTGCCGATATCGGATGGGTCGCTGCTGGGCTCCTGCTCGCGCAGCAGCTGGAATTCCTCGGCGATACGTGCCTGCAACTCCGCACGCTGGCGCAGCAGCAGGTCGCGGAAGAAAGCTTGCTGGGCTTCGTTCATATAAGCGTCGGCGGGTTGGGCGAGGAGTTCGGCTTCGGTCATGGGGTGCTTGCGGACAGTGGTTATATAATAGTTATAACATAACAATTAGCTGTCCGCGCAAGACTTCATCTCGAAGGCAGGCAGCTTGATAGGGACTGAAAGGAGTACTCGCACTGCAGCTACGCGAATTTGGTGTAGCGAGGGCGCAGGATCATGTTCCGTGAGGATGTTAGTGATCAGCCCACCGCACAATGGCACCGCTCCGGTGGGCTAAAGCCCACCCTACATGCAAGTCATACCGGCGCACTTCGGCTGTCGTCAACGCGTTGCGCAGAAGCGCTACACCAACCGTTGGCCGACCGTGACAGTGATGCCGTGCCAGCCGGGTGTTGGCGTTACGCCGCTTGTTCCCCGTAACGCCTGCGTTGGTTTACGCCGGCTGGCGCTGCCGGTGGGCCTCTGCAATCTGGACAAGCACGACAAGCGTCACGATCGGCAAGAGTCCGATGTTGACTGCGGCCCAACCCGCCTGAGCGATGAGCGCGCCCGAGGCGAACGACATCACTGCGGCGACGCTGCCGTTGCTGAGTTCCATGAGGCCTTGTGCACGAGCTCGTTCTTGCGGCGCATGGCCGTGGCCCAGTTGGGTAGTGCCTGCTACCAGCATGAGGTTCCAGCCGATACCGAGCAGGCAACTGCTGGCCATGAAGTGCCAGTGGCTGACGCCAAGCAGGGCAACCATGGCGCTCGATATGAGCAAGCCACCGCCAAGGCAGGCCACCAGCCGACTGCCCAGCCTGTCCACCAACGGTCCGGCAACGAACGCCGGCAGGAACATTCCGAGCATGTGCCACTGGATCACCTGGCCGCTGGCGTGCAGATTCAGGCCTTCGCCATGCATCGCCAATGGCGTCGCGTTCATCACTAGCACCATCAGGCCATGGCCGGCAGCGGTGGTCAGCACCGCTGCCCTGACGGTGGGCCGCGCGAGAAGCTCACGCCACGACACCGTCGAAGGGGCCGCCGCCGAAGATGCAAGTTGCGAGGCGGCTGTTCCACTGCCTGACTTCAGCCCAGCAAGAACGACGAGCCCCGTCGCAGCCAGCGCGGCGATCAGTAAGTAGGCGCCGGCGAACGGTACGGATACCAGGCTGCGTGCTGCCGTGCCGAGCGTCGGTGCCACCAGTGCGGCGACCACGCCACCGCCGATCACGCATGCCGTAGCCCGGCCCTTGAAGGCTTCGCCCACCGCTTCCAGGGCGGCAAAACGGTAATACATCGCCGAGGCCTGATAGGCGCCGATCGGCAGCGCGCCGAGGCAGAGCAAGGTAAAGCTGTCGAACCAGAGCGATAGTGCGCTGACAAGACCGCCCGTCACGCCGGCCAGGGCTCCGAATAGAAAGCCGACCTTGCGGCCGCGCCGCTGCATGAGCCAGGCGATGGGCTGTAAGGCGAGCAGGCCGCCGAGCATCAGCAGCGCGAGTGGCAGGGTCGCCAAGCCCGCTGAAGGTGCCAGGCGAAGGCCGACGATCGAGGTGAGGATGATGCCGGTCATTGCGCAGGACCAGAACAGCGCCTGGGCGACGAACAAGCGGAAAACCTGGGCGTTGCTGAATAAAAGATACATAAGGTCAATCCCGTGTCATGAGAAAGCAGGCACAGCCGCGCCCGGCTTGACGCCGGGCCTGTGGTCGAGAAGTGATGTCCGGCTGGGATTTCGGTCAGCCGAAACGCTGGAAAAAGTCCCGAGGGCTCACCGAAAGGTGTTTCTGGAAGGTGCGTCTGAGATTTTCCGGGTGGCCGAAACCGGTTAAGCGCGCCACCGTCGCGATCGACGCCTGCGCACTTAAAAGCAGGCTACGAGCGGCCTCCAGCCGCACTCGCTCGATATATTGCCCCGGTCCCATGCCCACTTCCTGGTTGAACAGGCGGCACAGGGTGCGCGGCGTCATGTGCGTCTGGTCGGCCAAGACCTCGATGGAAAGATCGTCGCCCAGATGACCCGGTATCCATTCGAGCAGCGCGGCGAGACGGGCCACGGCGCCGGTCGGTGCGGCCAGCAGGGGACTGAATTGCGTCTGGCCGCCCGGTCGACGGAGAAACATCACTAGCCGCTGGGCGACCGAGAGAGCGAGTGCGCGGCCCAGATCCGCCTCGACCAACGCCAGCGCGAGATCGATGCCGGCGGTGACACCTGCAGAGCTGAACAGGTGAGCCGCTTCTGGATCCGCCGGGTCATAGGTGTGCAACCTGTCACCTTGCACCTCCACGGCCGGGTATTCACCAAGGGCCTGGATATCGGCCCAATGGGTGGTCGCCTTGCGCCCATCGAGCAGTCCAGCTTCGGCCAGAATCAAGGCGCCGGAACACACCGATCCCAGGCGTCGCACATTCGGTTCGGCGCGGCGCAACCAGTCAAGCAATGGCCGGTTGCGCATCTGCAGCTCGACGCCCCTGCCTCCCGGTATCAGCAGCGTATCCAGCGCGACTGGATCGGTACTGGCCCACTCGACGTCGGCGACCAGCTTCAGCCCCGCGGAGGTCGAGCAGGGGCCGGGCTCTTCGCCAATCAGCAGAAGTTCGTAACAGGGCGGCAGACCTTGTCGTTGGCGCTCGACATTGGCCGATGCGAACACCTGCATCGGGCCGGTGACATCAAGGCTCATGACATCCGAATAAATCAGGCAGGCGATGGTGCGGGTGGCGTCCATGGTGCACCTCAACTGGAAAGTGAGTGCAGTGTGCGACGGCGGTGCCATTGTCACAATGACAAGGTTCGCACAGATCTTGCCACTGCTGACGTTCGCTTCTGCCGCATTATGTGCCGGTCACCTACGCGCCATGCCGAACACGGATGAAGTGAGTCTGGTCGGCGTAACCGCATACCTGCGCCATGCTCACCGGCCCGATGCGCCACCCGGGTAGGAGCGAGCTTGCGGGCGAAAGCTTTAAAAGCTTCGTCAGCAAGCTAACTCCTACGGGGCAACAGGGGGGCCGGCGTTCGCTTTCTCTTAACAGAAGCGGCGTATGCCTTTGGATGCTAGCGAAGCGCCTCAACGCTTTATCGTCCCAAGCCGTATGAAGCGCGTTCGCCGCTGGCGTCTTCCACGCCGTCCGTGCGGGTCAGGCGGGTCGGTGTTCTTATGCGGGCCTCGGCATCGTATTTGGGGGTTAGCCAAAACACGCTAGGCGGGGATGTTACGTGCGAGTGACGGGATGCTGGGCCGCGCTTAGACGAGGTGATCGTGCTGCGTATTCGCTTAACGCCGGGCGAGTCGCTCAAGGCCCGTGGCAACAAGCCAATAGACTGCAAACCAGGCCAAGGCCGAGAGAAGCCAACCCAGGAAATTGGGCGATGACATTCCCCAGCCGCTTAAACCGCCATTCTGCAAAACAGGCAAACCGGCTTGATGCAGGAGATACGGGACCATGACCGCGGTGATACCGAAGGCCTCGAGTGGCGTCCCTTGAAACGCTGTCGTGAACACCGCAAGCGCCAACATCAAGCCATGTAGAAGGCAGCTGGCGAGCCAAATCCAAAAGATGCGGTGCCTCACTGCCTGGTCATCGGTCAGCCTGTCTCAGTCGTACTCAGCATGCTGAGGCAAATCATCCGTGATCTGAAACCACGGCGCTTTGCTGTCGACAAATACGTGGCGCTGCGCTTTTACCCCTGGGTCGGTATCGAGCGTTCCGAGTGGAAAACCGTACACCTCGGGGTGGGCGTCGAATTTTGTGTACAGGCTAGAGCCGCAGTTCGAGCAGAACCCTTTGTACTCGCCTGGGGATGACTCATAGAACTTGATCAGCTCTTGGCCGGTGATGGTCTTCCAGTCCGCCGAGCGCACCTTGGCGCGAGTTCTGAAAGCAGAAGCATGCAGCTTTCGGCACATTGAACAATGACAGTTCAGAACGTCCGTGAGTGGACCATGTATCTCGTATCGGATGCCGCCGCAGAGACAACTGCCTGCTTGCTTCATTGATTCGCCTTCCTTGATAACGATTGGTCAATCAGCCTGTGCATTCGAACTGCAAACAGGGCAGCCATGGTACGTGCCGAGGTGTCCATGGCGGCTGTGTAGACCGCTGCAAGCGGGCTCGATCCGCATGGTTTTCGGCGATATGTACAGGAGCGGGTCGAGCCTGTCGAGGGGAGGTTGGAGGCCAAAGGGAGCGGATATAGCGCGTCGCTTCACCGGCTAAATAACCTTTCCCCGTGTACAGGGCGCTGGCTCTACTTCGGTTGAAGTTCGAGCAGACGACCGCCGTCCCCGTCTTCCAGCAGCCAGAGGCTGCCGTCCGGGCCTTGTTCGACTTCGCGTATGCGTGCGTCCATGTCGTAGCGTGCCGCCTCGGTGGCTTCTTCGCCATCCAAGGTGATGCGCAGCAGGCCCCTGGCTGAAAGGCCGCCAATGAATGCGTCGCCTCTCCAATCGGCGAACCGCTCACCGCTGTAGATCACGAGTCCGGCAGGGGAGATCACCGGCGTCCAGGCAATCTTGGGCGCGATGAATTCAGGGCGCGTGTCGTGATCGGGGATGGGCTTGCCACCGTAATGATCGCCGTTGGAAACCTCTGGATAACCGTAGTTGCCGCCCTTCTGGATCAGGTTGAGCTCGTCGCCGCCTTCCGGTCCCATTTCGTGCTCCCACAAGCGACCTTGGGCGTCGAACGCAATCCCGAGTGGATTGCGATGCCCCAGTGACCAGATCTGCGCCGTCACGCCGCCCTGATCGGCAAACGGATTGTCGGACGGCACACTGCCATCCTCGTTCAGGCGGATGATCTTGCCGAGGGTGCTTTTCATGTCCTGTGCCGGCGTGAACTTTTGCCGCTCGCCAGAGGAAATCCAGAGCTTGCCGTCCGGGCCGAACGCGAGGCGATGCCCATAATGCCCGCCGCCGGCCACCTTGGGCGTCTGCCGCCAGATCACTTTCAGATCGGAAAGCGAGCCGCGGTCAGCGCCCAGCTCAAGCGTTGCGCGCGCGACGGCCGCGCCACGGTTGCCGCCGTCACCTTTTTCGGCGTAGCTGATGTAAACGACACGATTCTGCGCATAGTCCGGGTGAAGGATGACGTCGCCAAGCCCACCCTGGCCGCCATACGCCACGTCGGGTACGCCGTCTATCTCACGCGTTTCGCCCGTTTTCACATCGACGTGCTTGAGCACGCCGCGTTTTTCCGTGACGAGCGCCGTGCCGTCCGGAAGAAAAGTCATGGCCCAGGGTTCGGAGAAGGTGGCGCGAGGTGTTGCGCTGAATGGCCATTGAGCCCTGTCAATGGCCTCAGGCGCTGCGTAGCTGGCGAGCGAGGCGAACCCTAGTGCGAGTGCGCTGAGCGGATAACTCTTCATGACTGTCCTCCCGTCGAATCAGACCTTCGACCTTACTGCGCACTGCCCAGGAAAATGACTCCAATTTTGTTACCTGAGGCGTCAGCGGAAGTGGTCCATGCCTGTGCTAGCTGGTCCGCAGATCGTCAAGACCCATGAAGCGCAGCACAACGTCGTTATCACCGGATCCGGTGTCTTGGAAGGTTAGACCGTTCCATATTGCGCGACCTAACGTTTGGTTAAGAAACGGGCTTTGGCCCGTCCCAGTGAGCGAGGTGAACGATTTGAACCAACTGCTAGACGCGCCTTTGATCGCATGCTGGTATGCGCATACCATATGCGCGTCAAGGCCCGGAAGGAAACCCTCATGCTCGCCTACAACCCCAATGCGCCCAAGCGGGCTGCCAACCTCAGCGTTAACGGAGACCTACTCAATAAAGCCAAGGATTTGGATATCAACCTCTCCGCGACATTGGAGCAGGCTCTGGCCGAGGCCCTGAGGAAGAAACAGCGCGAGCAATGGCTGGCAGAAAACCGAAAAGCCATAAATGCCTACAACGAA
The DNA here is from genome assembly GCF_024448715.1 of Stutzerimonas stutzeri. Classification (GTDB taxonomy): domain Bacteria; phylum Pseudomonadota; class Gammaproteobacteria; order Pseudomonadales; family Pseudomonadaceae; genus Stutzerimonas; species Stutzerimonas stutzeri_AR. Next base: position 5,212 of record NZ_JAMOHZ010000002.1, on the reverse strand, counting down.
CACGTGGAAGCCCACGGGGTGTTCAGTGACGACCTACGGAGCTTCTGATGCCTCAGTTCGCCGTTCACAAGAACACCAACGCAGCCACCAAGACTGCCGTGCCCTTCCTGCTCGATGTGCAAAGCGACTTAATTGCCGAACTCGGCACGCGGGTCGTAGTGCCTCTCTACACGGCTACTGCCATGAAGGGGAAAACTCTCAGAACCCTCACTCCAACGTTTGAAATTGACGACAAGCTATACGTGATGGTGACCCCGCAACTGGCCGGTATTGCGAGAAAACAACTCGGTACCCAAGTTGCCGACCTCTCAGCACAACGCAATGAAATAATTGCTGCACTTGATTTGCTTATCACCGGCATCTGATAGAAGCGTTCAACGTTTGGTTAAGGGGCGGGCTTTAGCCCGTCCCAGTGATCGCAAAGAACGGTTTGAACCAGTTGTGTTTCCTGCATTTCTGTCGACCCACGCAATGGATCAGTACGTCGTCATCACTTGGACGAGAAGCGCATACAGCGCGCGTTCAAACGTGCGGTTGCTACATCCGGCGTGGCTAAGCTTGCACCCCGATACTTTCAGGCACAGCTTCGCCACCGATTTGCTTGAGCCGCTTGATCGGCTTTCGAGCCGTATTTCGTAGCGAGTAACCTGCCGGGTAATATGCCGAAGCAGCCGATCACGTGGATCGTTGGCCGCTTCGAGCGTCAGTCGAACATCACTGAGTTCGGGTCACCCGCCACACAGTATTCGCCAGATCGTCGGCCACGATCAGCGCACCGCTTGGGTCGACGGTTACACCGACCGGCCGACCACGAGTCTTCGCGTCTGAGGTCTGAAAGCCCGTCACGAAGTCCACCGGCTCCCCGGATGGCCGACCGTTGCTGAACGGCACGAAGACGACCTTGTAGCCGGACGGGCTCTCGCGGTTCCAGCTACCGTGCTCACCGACGAACACGCCTTCAGCAAACTGCTCGCCCATGACCGGCGAGGAGAAGTCCAGGCCGAGCGCGGCGACGTGGGGCCCTAGCGCGTAGTCCGGCTTTATCGCCGCGGCAACCAGGTCAGGGTTCTGCGGTCGCACACGATCATCGACGTTCTGACCCCAGTAGCTGTAGGGCCAGCCGTAGAAGGCACCTTCGCGTACCGATGTCAGGTAGTCGGGAACGAGGTTCGGCCCCAGTTCGTCCCGCTCGTTCACCACCGCCCATAGTTGGTCGGACCCGGGCTGTATCGCCAGCGCGGTCGGGTTACGCAGGCCGGTTGCGTAGGGCTTGTGGGCACCCGTCTCGGCGTCTATCTGCCAGACCAGGGCGCGGTCGACTTCGGCCTCCATTCCGCGCTCGGTGATATTGCTGTTGGAACCGATGCCGACGTAAAGAAAGCGTCCATCGGGGCTGACGGCCAGTGACTTGGTCCAGTGATGGTTGATCTCGGACGGAAGATCGGTGACTTTGGTCGGCGGGCCGCTGGCCTCGGTCTGGCCCTCCTGATAATCGAAGCGTACCAACGCGTCCTGATTGGCCACATACAGGTTGCCCTCGAACAGGGCCAGCCCGTAGGGCGCGTTGAGGTTCTCTGCAAACACGGTCTGTAGCTCATAGGTACCGTCGCCATCGGCATCTCGCAACAAAGTCAGACGGTTGCCACTTTTGACCGAGGTGTTGCCCTGCGCCTTGATATAGCCGGCGATCACATCCTTCGGCTTGAGCTTCGCGGCGTTGCCTCCCCGGCCTTCCGCCACGAGGATGTCGCCATTGGGCAAGACGAGCGTTTGGCGCGGGATCTTCAGATCGGTAGCAATGGCCGTGACGGCGTAACCCTCCGGCACCGTCGGCTTCTCGTCGCCCCAGTTAGCCGGATCAGCGATCGTCATGCTGGGCAGCAGACCTCGCTGGGGCTCGGGGAGCTTGGGGTTGGCGCCGAGCGATTGAGCGATATTCTGATCCTCGCCACCGCATGCACTCAAAAGCAACGCCACGGTCAGGACGGTTAGTGGGCTCGTATGTTTCATGCTTCACCTCCTGCACGCAGATTGGTGAGGCCGATCCAGGTCGCCACGCAGGCCAGCACGGTGACTATCACCGATAGAACCAGGCCTGAGGGCATCGCTGCCCAGGCGTCCTTGGCGTGCTGGAGTGCATTGATGAAGCCCAGCACCCAAGTGGCCAGCAGGAGCAGAAGGTAAACCAGCGGCCGACCCTTTTTCTCCGTCGCTCGGGCCAGATTGACCAGCGCGAACAGTATCGCCAGCCCGCAGAAAACCAGGCCCCCCGCAATCAGCCAGGAGGAGAAATTGCTCCACTGAATCTCGTACGTGCGGTAGTAGGCAATATCACTCAGCATGGCGCCGAGAAAGAGGGGGACGGTACCGGCGAGCAGTGTCGCGTGCAGTGGGTTCGGTACGTGGCGGGAGATGCTGTGCGTCGTGTGGTGAGTGCTGTGGGTGATAACGGTCACGGAGGCTTCCTCATCGCTGGGCGACCCTGGCCTGATGCCGTTGCGGATGCGCTAGCCCGCCGGGTTCGCTCTGAATGTGCATAAGAGGGGATCGTACCGCTGGGGAATTAGTTCACTCTCGTCTATGTGCCTAGCCACCGGGAACGGAATGCTCAGAGCCTCCAAGTCGGCAGTGACTCCGTTATCGAAAACCAAAAGTTGCACGTTAATACTGGCTCCGAATAATTCGAAGAGGACGTGCCTGCGGGCAAAGATGGGATACAGATTTGTTAAGGCAATCAGCCTGGTTTCGATGAGCTACGCAATCGCAGTTCGACTACTCATCTGCAATTTGCGGCGCACTGAAGGCCTTACTGTAGTATCCCGACGGATCAAAACAGCAAACCCTCTTCTTTCCTGAGGCAAGCATGTCACAGGCATCGTTGATCCGCTTGTTGCGCGTCTTTGCCTGCTTAGCGGAAATAACCCAATGAATCCAGTCGAGGCGGGCAATAGTGGTCGTGCCATCCCAGGTGGCCCGAGCCCCGGGGGAGGCATTCAAAGCCTCAAGCAAATCAGCGGGAACGTCCGGTTCAGGCTCCAGCTCTACGGACACAATGTCGAATCGTGCGGTGTCACCAAAATCGGCGCCTGAAGCTTCGATTAGGTCCTCATCGATCCGCAGCCAATGGCTTTTTTGACCATCCGGCTCGAGCAACGCCCTGAAGCCTTGTCCATTAATAGTCCCGTCCACTGTTGCCCGACCGCGCCTCGGCAGCTTCGCGCTCGCCTCTCTAGGCAGGATCACGAACCCCCATGAGCTGCCGCTCCCCGGCTGTTTGGGGCGAAGCAATCGTGCATTGAACTGGGATCGTGTGTCCGCTTGCGTCATTTCATCACCCGTACGGATGTGCCTAAGGAAGACGGAAAGGGAAAAATGCATCTGTTCCCTTTCACTTGGAAAGCGCGTCCCCAAGCGCGAATAGAACTGCAGTTTCGTCCTTGCATTCGCCTCCGTACCACGACCAAACAAGTATTCGTTGCGGCTCAGTCATTTGGGGCTTTAACGAAAAAGCTCAGCCGCGGCGGAGCCGTTGGCTGCAACACAGGGTTAAGCGCTTGATACTTTGCTGCACTTCAAGGTTGAACTCACGCCGTAGCCTCGAAAGACGCATGGTAAGCAACCTCACCAGCCGGGAATGTGCCGTTGAATACGATGGCCTGGAAGTACTCGGCCGGAACATCCGGCAGCACAAGCCTTGGATCCACCTTGAAACCGAAGCGTGAGTAGTAACCGGGCTCACCGAGCACAACGCAGCCGACCGCTCCCGATGTACGAAGCTTTGCCAAGGCCTGGGTGATCAGCATCGTGCCGATACCCTTTCCTTGCTGATCTGGAACAACCGAAACCGGACCGAGCCCGTACCAACCGGGCGAGCCGGAGTTAATTGTGGCCTCGATGGCGGCAGGGTCCGAGGGAAGTTCATCTCGAATGCGGATCATCTTTACTCCATGGCCTAACGTTTGGTTAAGGGGCGGGCTTTAGCCCGTCCCAGTGAGCGAAGCGAACGATTTGAACCATTTGTTAGCGCTTACCCGGAGCCATTCTAAGGCGCTCTGAAATCTCAAACTCGATAAGTATTTTCTTTATTTCTTGTTCCCGTTTTCTTGGATCTAGAACTTCTTGAATATGGCTCACAAATTCGCGCTGGCACATTGCTAACTCTGATTTTGCGTCGTACTTGGGGCCTGACTCATTTAGTGCATCGTATGCGGCAACAACACAATCTAAAACTGGTTGACGTACCCCGCGGTATGCTGGCTCTTTGTGTGTGCCGTAGTCATCTGCCCATTGATTTGGAAAATACCAGCGACCAGTGTCGACGAGGGCACTTAACTTAATAAGTATTGGCATCTTGAGTTCTCCGTTCAGTTCTGGGTGCTCTGAGATATGTTTGGCTTCAGAGATGGCGGAACATACTTCCTCGGCCCAGATCCGCGCAGAATTAAAATATTGGTCTGTCCATTCGCGAAGTTTTAGGTCGTGCTCTTTTTCAAGGACTTCAGCATTAAATATGGCTTGGCGCGTGGCTTCTTTTTGTTGTTTCTCTGCTGCCTTCGAGGACTTTGCGGCAGCAACGGCTGATGCAATTGCAACTAGGGTTGCTATCCATGTAGCGATATCTCCAAATGCAATGTTCGGCATCCTTACCTCTAGCTAACGCGAAATTAAGGGGCCGGCGGTACGCCGGTCCAAGTGAGCAAAGCGAACGATTTTGAATGCCTTGTTAGGTTTTCTCGATGCTAGATAGCTCTTGTCTTATTTTGTTCAGCTTTTCAATATTGCCCTCATCATCGTTAACGTCTTTGATTGGCGATATTATTTCGTAGGCTCGAAATAGATGGTAAAGGCAGCCCATGAAGCCAATGATTCCGGAAAGACCTGCGATTGAGTTCAGGGCTAGGCCTAGTGTCAGCCAGATGAACGCTTTAACAAGTTGTCTTAGAGATCGATATATAAGAACGCTCATTTTTATAGTGAGCATATCGGTGTCAGTAGTTGTAGCTGCGACGTATTTTGCTTGCTGACTTACTAGCCAGCTTATGCGCATTTCTCTTGAGGATTTTGATAACGACTGTGAAATTTTTTCTGTTACTTTTTGGCCACTTTGAATAATTATCCAGAACAGCGCTGACCCGAAAACTGCTTGTGCGATAACTGGCCAGTCGGTAATAGCTTCTATTATTTCTTCCATGAGGTTCCTTGATACCTAACG
>NZ_JAMOHZ010000001.1 GCF_024448715.1 Stutzerimonas stutzeri | reverse complement strand
ATCGACTTACTTCCTGCCGATTGATGGCGCTTGAATCGGCACGAAGCGGGCTTTACAACTTGGTCTCGGTTTGCTGACTGCGAAGCCCAGCACGGAAGGATGCAGTTACACGCCGTGATACTCGCAACCACTAGTACAGGTTTCGTGGATGCGAATCCGGGACAACTCAGGGAGTAGAGGTTTAAGCTCCTGCCAGATCCATTTCGCTATATTCTCGCTGGTGGGATTTTCCAAGCCTGGCAGATCGTTCAGGTAGTTATGATCGAGTCGTTCGTAGATTGGCTTGAAAATTTGCTTGATCTCTCCAAAGTCGCGAATCCAACCGGTATGCGCATCCACCTCGCCCTCGATATAAAGAGCCACCCGAAAAGAGTGCCCATGAAGTCGTCCACATTTATGCCCGTCGGGTACGTGCGGCAAACGGTGTGCGGACTCGAACGTAAACTCTTTGAATATTTCCATTGATCCATCCGATAGGTGTTGTCGCCAGAAACGCCAATTTTACAAGTTCTATGGACGGGTGTGGCGGGGAATAGATATGGAGCGAATCGAGCTGCTCCGTTAGAAATTTAATGGGTTCGGCTATGCTCGTGGCTCTTTGAAAGCCCTACAGTCTTGCGGCAAAATACTCGGCTTTTTATCAGCCTACGCCGTTTTCGAGGAATTGAAATGAATGCAGTAGTGGCGGCAGTCGGCATTATGCTGATTCTTAGCCTGTGCAGGGTCCATGTAGTCGCGGCGCTGATTGCCGGGGCCATCGTTGGGGGAGTATTGGGGGGGTTAGGATTGGAGGGCAGCCTCGCGGCCTTCAATAAAGGATTAGGGGGCGGCGCCACGGTTGCGTTGTCCTATGCTTTGCTTGGTGCCTTTGCGGTGGCTATTGGTAAGAGTGGCCTGGCCCATGCGCTGGCTGATCGTGCCCTAGCAATAGTAGGTAAACACGAATCGCAGCCGGGTGGCTCGGTCAAATGGATGATGATCGGTTTGCTGCTCGTTGTCGCAGTATCGTCGCAGAACATTCTTCCAATCCATATCGCTTTTATTCCGCTCCTGGTTCCACCGCTGCTCTATGTAGTGAGTAAGTTAAATATTGATCGGCGCTTGATCGCCTGCATACTAGCATTCGGACTGGTTACTCCTTATATGTTCTTGCCGGTGGGCTTCGGTAGCATCTTTCTGAACGAAATCCTTCTCACTAACGTCGCCAAGAGTGGAGCCGATGTTAGTGGGATAAACGTAAGCAAGGCGATGTTGATACCTGCGCTTGGTATGTTTACCGGGCTGGTAATAGCTATGTTCAGTTACCGTAAACCACGCGTATATGATCTCGTCAAGGTCGACCAATCGAAAGCGGCCAGCGTCAATTACAGCCCCCTGACGTTGCTGGTAGCAGGTCTGGCAGTTACTGTGGCCTTTGTAATGCAGCTGTGGCTGGATTCGATGATTATTGGTGCGCTGATAGGTTTCGTTATTTTTTCCGTCTCTGGCGTGGTGCGCTGGCGAGAGGCTGATGATCTGTTTACCGAAGGCATGAAAATGATGGCCATGATTGGTTTCATCATGATCGCCGCCGCTGGGTTTGCAGAAGTCATGCGTGAGACCGGGCAAGTGAATACGCTTGTCGATGCGTCTGCACAGTGGATCGGAAATAGCAAGGCTATTGGTGCCCTGGTGATGTTGCTGGTTGGTCTGCTAGTTACTATGGGAATTGGCTCCTCGTTCTCCACGGTTCCGATTATTGCCGCGATCTTTGTCCCACTTGGACTGGAACTCGGTTTCGGCCCCTTGGCTATCGTGAGTCTAGTGGGTACTGCGGGGGCGCTCGGAGATGCCGGCTCGCCAGCGTCCGACTCGACGCTAGGGCCCACGGCTGGCCTGAATGCGGACGGCCAGCACAATCACATCTGGGATACCGTCGTACCGACGTTCTTGCATTACAACTTGCCGCTGCTCGGGTTTGGCTGGTTGGCTGCGATGACGCTCTGATTTGCCATTACAAGTTTGTTCAGTGCGTCGTCGAAGGGGCGGCGCATCAACTGACAAAGGCTTCAATCGATTGGAATTTAGCACTCCTTTCGCCAATTGCTGACTAACAGATACCGTTGCAGCAATAGGAAGCCAATTGTGAATTCAACGCTTGAGCAAAAAGTATTCCTTGCCCTGTTGCTCGTAGTAACCATCGCCTTTGGCTGGATACTCTTTCCATTCTACGGGGCTGTGTTTTGGGCCGTAATTCTTGCAATCATTTTTGCTCCGCTACAGCGTCGCCTGCATGGTCGTCTTGGCAGCAGACGCAATCTGACTGCACTAATCACGTTGTTGGTCTGCCTGATGGTAGCGGTACTTCCCGTTATTCTGATCACCGGCCTTTTAGTCCAAGAAGGCAGTTCTCTATATAGGCAGATCGAAAGCGGGGAGCTCGATATAGACAGCTTCGTCGGAAGCGCAAAGGAGCTATTGCCCGCCTCGATTCAGCTACAGCTGCAGCGCTTCGGTTTTGGCGACATAGACCAGATACGTAATCGACTTGCTAGTGGGGCGCTGGAAGGTAGTCAGTTTCTTGCCACCAAGGCATTCAGCTTCGGTCAGGGAACATTTCAGTTCTTGGTTAGCTTCTTTGTGATGCTTTACTTGCTGTTCTTTCTTATTCGCGATGGACGAGATCTGGTTGCACGAATCAGGCGCGCGCTACCGCTAAGCGATAATCAAAAGCGAAGACTTTTCAGCAAATTCACTCGCGTGGTCAGGGCTACGGTAAAAGGTAACGTTGTGGTTGCTGCTACGCAGGGTTTTCTCGGTGGTGTGATCTTTGCCGTTCTCAGTATTCCCGGTGCGCTACTCTGGGGCGTACTCATGGCATTTTTGTCATTGCTCCCGGCGATTGGTGCAGGGCTGATATGGACGCCAGTAGCAATTTATTTCCTGATGAAGGGGATGATCGTCCAAGGCGTTGTCCTTACGCTTTATGGCATCTTGGTGATTGGCCTTGTCGACAACATTCTTAGGCCGATCCTTGTGGGCAAGGACACCAAAATGCCGGACTATTTGGTGTTGATATCGACGTTAGGTGGGCTGGCTCTGTTCGGCCTGAATGGCTTTGTGATCGGGCCACTCATAGCGGCGCTATTTATCTCCGCATGGGGATTGTTCACTACGCCTGAGGGGAAATCGCCGATTTAGATGCGACCGGTTATGCCGGAAGCATCTGCTAGTGGGTGGATGAATCCTCCGCGGTCACCGTCGAGGAGCATGGTCGGTGGCCGGGTCATACCGTGTCGGTTGAGGTAGAGTTTCGCCTGGTTTTAGATATTGACGAGCAGCGTGCGGAAATTCGGTGCTGCGGTTATCCCTATCGGGATATACGACACCCACTGGATGATCCATTTTGGTCGCGCCGACAATATCTGACCTTCGCCTTCCTGTGTTGATGACCTCATATGAGATAGCAGATTGGTTGCTCTGCAACTCATCGTTATTGCCAGATGATGTTGTGATAATCAGCAGTAAGAGGCAGCTTCAGAAGGTACAGTTTAGTCGCTGGCGACGAGCAGTTCGCCTGATCGGAAACTCTCAATAAAAAGCCCCGCCAAATGCGGGGCTCGTTACACCACCAGGTCGGGCCGGAGCCCACTGGAAATCGCTCTTTAGTGGAACTGATTCATGGTGTTGTCTTTACCGCTAGCTTTCAGAGCAGCCTCGCCAGCGAAATACTCCTTGTGGTTGTCGCCAATATCGGACCCAGCCATGTTCTGGTGTCTGACGCAGGCAATACCCTGACGCAGTTCTTGGCGCTGTACGCCTTTGACGTAGGCCAGCATGCCCTGATCGGCGAAATACCCTTTGGCCAAGTTGTCGGTCGACAAAGCCGCAGTGTGGTAAGTCGGTAGGGTGATCAAGTGGTGGAAGATGCCGGCGTTGGCTGAGCCGTCCTTCTGGAAGGTACGGATCTTCTCGTCAGCAACCTGGGCCAGTTCTGTCTCGTCGTACTCGGCGCTCATCAGCTTGGCGCGGTCGTAGGCGGAAACGTCCTTACCTTCAGCGACAAATGCATCGAACACCTGCTGGCGGAAGTTTAGGGTCCAGTTGAACGACGGACTATTGTTGTAGACGAGCTTGGCGTTCGGGATGGTCTTGCGGATTTCTTCGACCATGGCCGCAATCTGGCCAACGTGTGGTTTCTCGGTTTCGATCCATAGCAGGTCGGCGCCGTTCTGCAGCGACGTGATGCAGTCTAGTACGCAGCGTGCTTCGCCAGTGCCCTTGCGGAACTGGAAAAGGTTGGATGGCAGGCGCTTGGGACGCAACAGCTTGCCTTCGCGCTTGATCACAACGTCGCCGTTGCCCAGCTCGGCTGCGGTGATTTCTTCGCAGTCGAGGAACGAGTTGTACAGGTCGCCCAGGTCGCCCGGCTCCTTGGTTACGGCAATTTGCTTGGTCAAGCCGGCACCCAGGGAGTCGGTACGTGCAACGATTACACCGTTGTCGATGCCCAGCTCGAGGAAGGCGTAGCGGACGGCGGCGATTTTGGCCAGGAAATCGGCGTGAGGAACGGTTACTTTGCCGTCCTGGTGGCCGCACTGCTTTTCATCGGAAACCTGGTTTTCGATCTGGATGCAGCAAGCGCCTGCTTCGATCATGCGCTTGGCCAGCAGATAAGTGGCCTCCGGGTTACCAAAGCCGGCGTCAATGTCGGCGATGATGGGTACGATGTGAGTTTCGTGATTGTCGATCTGGTTCTGAATTTCGGTCGCCTTGGCAGTATCGCCGGCTTCGCGAGCAGTATCCAAAGCGGTGAAGAGCAGGTCCAGCTCACGCGAGTCAGCCTGCCGCAGGAAGGTGTACAGCTCTTCGATCAGATCGGAAACGGCGGTTTTTTCATGCATCGACTGGTCCGGCAGCGGGCCGAACTCGGAGCGCAGGGCCGCGACCATCCAGCCCGACAGGTAGAGGTAGCGCTTGTTGGTGGTCTTCAGGTGCTTCTTGATGGAGATCAACTTCTGCTGACCAATGAAGCCGTGCCAGCAACCCAGGGACTGAGTGTAAACCGACGAGTCAGCGTCGTACTCAGCCATGTCCTTGCGCATGATGTCGGCGGTGTACTGGGCAATTTCCAGACCGGTCTTGAAGCGGTTCTGAGCGCGCATGCGAGCAACGGATTCAGGGTTTATAGCGCTCCAGCTGCTTCCAGCTACTTCTTTCAGAGCGGCAACGGCCTTGATGTCGTTTTGATAAGCGGACATGTTCAATCCTTTCAAAGAAATTCGTGTTTGGTTGAGCACCGACTTTCCCACCGAAACCTACGTGCTTACGCTGATCATGCGGGCAACGCGGCAGAGCGTCGAAATACCGACCGGGACGAGGATTGAACCAAGGAGAGGAGGGTTTGCAGTCACGACCGCCAGAGATTCGGCTAGCTGTGGAATGGTCGTGGCATTCCGACACGCAACGGCATGGGACCGTCGGGCGACTCAGCAGAGCTGACATCTTTGAACTGGTGCGTTAATCGCTTCCCCGTCCCTCAGGACGACTCGTTCCAGTCGCAACCTCGTCAGTCCGCCTTGTGGGCAGTACAGTCACGGAACGCCTCTGCTGGTTGGCTGAGCGCGATCCGGAGACCCTTGCCAGGGCCCCTGGTTAGCGGGAGCGGGGCCATCATGCGCTGCCAAAAAAGGTTCGTCAAATGTTTTGTAGTGAGTTTTTTCAGGCACTACATTTTTTTACGCAAGCTTCGGAATGGCTGAACTTTCTTAATCGAGCGTGTCTACTTTCAATCGTAGCGAGAGGTCTTGCCGGCCTTGTGTGGAATAGCGCCGAAGCGTCCCGCTCTGATTGGAACTGGCGCTTTCATCAACACCACCAAGTGAAATCCACTCGCCGAGTCGTCCGCTTACGCGGGTATCGGTTTCCTGGATATCTATCGCGCCTGGCTGGGTAGAGCTCATTCGGTCCTGATGGCTGCTGATGGTGACCTGCACCCGGTCACCATGAACAGTCGCCGTGGCATAAAAGCCGCGCGTGACGTTGCGGTATTGCGTCTGCTGATAAATTTGGCCGTAACCATCAGCGCCGCTTGTGGTGATCGGCACGCTTTGACCTACCTGAATGAGGGCAGGGTAGCCCTCGGTTGCCTGGACCTGCTGCACGCCGCTGCCTTGACTGGTTGTGCTGCGGCGAATGATGCGAACTTGATCGCGGCCCTCCTTCTCGCCGCGCCCCGTTCGGGCTTCGACGCCGCCGATCTCGGTCGACCCATCGACGCGGTAACCGCCATCATTGCCGATTGCCGAATTCTGGGTATCTACGCTGATAAGCAATCGTCTGGGCTCGTTGTCCAGTTGGGACAGTACCTCCCGCAATTCGCTTATGACTGCGACGGGAGCGTTGACAATTAATTGATTGCCGTACGCGTTCACCTTGCCCTGGTCGCCAACTACAGACTGCGCAATCGGTAGCACATCTTCAGCCATGCGGAAGTGCAAAGGGATTACCTCGGTTGCCGCGTGGATCGACATGCTGATCAGCAACGAGAGAGCGGCGAGAGTACGGCAAGTCATAGCAAAAAGCTCCGCAAGTCCGGGTCGGGCAGGCTGTGGTCCCAAGCGGTATCGAATTGACGCTGGCGTTGACGTGCTCGACCAGGGTCCTGGTAGAACGCATGGCCGGTGAACTGAGCTGGCTCAGGACGAACCAGCACGCCGCAATCATCGGCCACCAGAAAGGCGCACGCTTGTGCCGGATAATCGGGATGGAGTTTGCGGATCTGCATATTGCTGGTCAATCGGCGCGCCAGGGTTAGCAGCCGATGGCCCTGTTTGACTGCCCGTGATGAATCACCGAGTAGAATGCGCAGGCGATTGCGTGGGTGCGCCAGAAGAAAGCGCGTGCATGCCTGCTGAATACTGTTGTGGTTGTAAAGCCAGGATTCTAGGTCCGGGCTATACAAGCTCAAACTGCGTCGCGCCTGCACGAGTAAAGCCAGTGCATGCTGGCGCGCTGCGTCGGGCGAGTCGAATGGTTGAGTTGTTGGCGTAACTCCCACAATAAAAGGAGCGGGTTGCCATTCATCCGTTCGGCTCTGCTGGCGCTGTGGGTTGCCGACGGGAAAACGACCCGGCGATCGAAAGTCGATAGCGGCCAAGTCGGTTGCGGCCGTCGGGCGATCTGAGTCGTCTATGCTCATGGCTGGTTTAGCCGCTTTTTCGAAGCATGTCGACGTGTGGCAGGCCAGCTTCCAGAAACTCGTCGCTCACTACTTCAAAGCCGAGCCGCTCGTAGAATGCTGTAGCATGGACCTGCGCGGTGAGCCGCTGTTCGCTGAGGCCGCGACGCTCGGCTTCGGTAATAGCGGCTTTCATCAAGGCACCTCCAACATGCATTCCGCGCCAGTCGCGAAGTACCGAAACGCGACCGATATGGCCGTCGGTCAGTAACCGTGCGGTACCGATGGGGTAGCCGCTTTCAAGTGCCAGGAAATGCACGGCCTCCGCATCGTCGGCGTCCCATTCGAGCTCGGGCGGAACCGATTGTTCGGCGATGAATACAGTCTCGCGAATCCGCCGCAGATCCGCGTTGTCCTGCTGCCAGTCGGCGATGCGAACTTCTATATCACTCATCAGCAAACTCCAGACTTCCCTGTTTGACCAATTGCCACACCAGATTACGCCCATCCTCGTCGTTCAGCCACGGTGCGAGGTTTTCCGCATGTATCGCATCAGCCGAGCAAATAAGTTTCAGCAAGTCTTTCAAGTGGGAAGGAAGCAAACGGCTCTGGCCGCTGGCAAATAGCAGCAGGCCGATGTCGACTTCGCTCCAAGCCAACCGCGCGCTGAGATTACGAATCAGGATTGCACCGTTGCCCAGCGCAGTGAGCAGCTCTTGCTCTTCGATATCCGGGCCTTGCACACGCTCAGGGTAGCGAGGCTCGGTCATGAACTGGCCAAACCAGGTGAGCAGTAGACGCTCGTCGCCCATGTGTTCGGTGAGCATTGCCCGCAAGCGACCAAGTGCATCGCTCTGGATCTGGTGTGGGTCTTCGGCGGGGACTAGGTCAGCGTCGCTGTAACGTTCTTCATCGGGCAGAAACTGTGCGAGGAAGTCGGTGAAGTGAGTCAGCACTTCAGCCGCACTTGGGGCTCTGAAGCCGAGCGAATAGGTCATGCAGGCATCTTCAGCGGTGCCGCAATGCGCCAGTCGCGGCGGCAGATACAGCATGTCGCCGGGCTCCAGAATCCATTCATCGGTGCCTTGGAAATCCGCAAGGATGCGCAGGTCCGCATGTTGCAGCATCGGGGTGTCGCCATTACACGTCTGGCCCACCCGCCAACGGCGCTGACCGTGGGCTTGAAGGAGAAAGACGTCGTAGTTGTCGAAGTGCGGACCGACGCCGCCACCCGGAGCAGCAAAGCTGACCATTACGTCGTCGATGCGCCAGTTAGGCAGGAAACGGAAATGTTCGATGAGTTCGGCGACTTCCGGCACCAGTTGGTCGACTGCCTGCACGAGGAGTGTCCAGTCCCGCTCCGGCAGATTCTGATAGGTGTCTTCACTGAACGGTCCTCGACGAAGCTCCCAGGGACTATCTCCGTGCTCCACCACCAGGCGGGACTCGACTTCCTCTTCCAGCGACAGGCCGGCCAGCTCGTCGGGCGAAACAGGGCTTTCGAAGGAGGGAATCGCCTGGCGGATGAGGAGGGGCTTCTTCTGCCAGTAATCACGCAGGAATTCGCGCGCACTGATGCCGCCTAGGATTTGCAAAGGAATATCGGAAGTCATGCAAGGTACCTTGCTCTGCTACAGAGCTACAAATAAAAACGCCCGGCACAGCCGGGCGTGCAAAAAGAAGGGTTCGCTTAGACCCGCTTGGCCTGGGCGGCTGCGTTGCCAATATAGGCAGCCGGGGTGAGTCTGCGCAGCGCCTCCTTGGCTTCGGTCGGCATATCCAGGCCATCGATGAAAGTCTGCAGGGCCTCAGGGCTGATGCCTTTGCCTCGAGTCAACTCCTTGAGTTTTTCGTATGGGTTCTCAATGGCGTAGCGGCGCATAACCGTCTGGATCGGCTCAGCCAGCACTTCCCAGCAATTATCGAGATCTTCGGCGATTCGCGCTTCGTTGAGTTCTAGCTTGCCAATACCCTTGAGGCTCGCCTCGTAGGCGATGACGCTGTGAGCAAAACCGACGCCCAGATTGCGTAATACCGTGGAGTCGGTCAGATCACGCTGCCAGCGGGAGACTGGCAACTTGCTTGCCAGATGTTGCAGCAGTGCGTTGGCGATACCCAGGTTGCCCTCGGAGTTCTCAAAATCGATCGGGTTGACTTTGTGCGGCATCGTTGAAGAACCGATTTCGCCAGCTACGGTGCGCTGCTTGAAATAGCCCAGCGAAATGTAGCCCCAGATGTCGCGATCGAAGTCGATCAGAATGGTATTGAAGCGCGCCACGGCATCGAACAGCTCGGCAATGTAGTCATGCGGCTCAATCTGGGTGGTGTAGGGGTTCCATGTCAGGCCAAGGTCGCCTTCGATGAATTCACGCGCATTGGCCTCCCAATCGATATCGGGATATGCGGACAGGTGCGCGTTGTAGTTGCCAACCGCGCCGTTGATCTTGCCAAGCAGCGGGACGGCCGCCACCTGTGCGATCTGCCGCTCGAGGCGATAGACCACGTTGGCCAGCTCCTTGCCCAGGGTGGTTGGCGAGGCGGGTTGGCCATGGGTGCGGGACAGCATGGGAACGTCGGCGTGCTCGATCGCTAGCGCACGGATGGCGTTGGCCAGCTGGCGCATCAGTGGTAGCAGTACATCGTCACGACCTTCACGCAACATCAAGGCATGGGACAGATTGTTGATGTCTTCGCTCGTGCAGGCGAAATGGATGAATTCGTTGACCTTAGCGAGCTCGGGTAGCTGCTTGGCTTGCTCTTTGAGCAGATATTCCACGGCTTTGACGTCGTGGTTGGTGGTGCGCTCGAATTCCTTTACGCGTTCGGCATGCTCAAGCTGAAAGTTCTCGGCTAGCTGGTCGAGCAGTGCATTGGCTTGCGCGGAAAACGGTGTAACTTCCGGAATGCCACTATGGGCGGCCAGGCGTTGCAGCCAGCGAACTTCAACCTGAACGCGGCAGCGAATCAGGCCGAACTCGCTGAATATAGGGCGCAGTGCGCTGGTTTTGCCGGCGTAGCGGCCATCGACGGGGGAAACCGCGGTGAGCGAGGAAAGCTGCATAGAGGGCATTCTCGGACAGTCGAGCAACGAAAAGAGGGCGCAGATTATACATGAAAGCGGTTCGATGGCTGCGACGCGGCTAGAACGGTTACTGCATCGGGTCGTCTAGGCTTATTCCGTCCGCAGTAGCGGATAAAGCGCGTCAAGCAGTTTGCGGCGGCTGAAAACCATCTGCCAACGGTGGCCGCCAAGCTGGCGCCAGAGCCTCGCGGAACGAATCCCCGCCAAGAGAAGTGCGCGGATCTTCGCAGCGTTGTCGCTCTGTTGAAGGTGGCGCATGTCGCCCTGCACCTGGATGCGCTGACGAAAGGTACTCAGGGTGTCCTGGTACAACCCCCCAAAGGAAGCAATGACGTTCTCGTGGGTTAGGTCAAAGTGGTCGACCTGCTGCTGTATCTGATTCAGGCGGTTTCCAATGACCTGCAACAGATCGCTACGCTTGTCGAGCTGACGTTCCAACCCAATCATCGCCAGTGCATAGCGCAGCGGCTCGCGTTGCAGACTGCTGGTGTCGCGCTCCAGTGCGCCGACGAGGGCTCGATAGCCGTCGCGCAGGTTCAAGTCGTCCCCGCCATAGACTTCCAGCGCGGGCTTTTCCTCACGGACCAGCAGACTACCCAGCATGCAGCCGAGTGCTGTATTGGATACCTGTCCGGTTCTAGCGATTCGGTCGACCAGCGTTGCAGCCTCGAATACCGCACCGAGCGCCACCAGCTGTTCCTGTAATGGTGTCATGGGCGGGCTCCGGCGAACCAGGGTTCGGCAGTTTCGATCACGCCACCGCCCAGGCATATCTGACCGTCATAGAACACCACGGATTGCCCCGGCGTCACGGCGCGTTGAGGCTCGTCGAATACGACCCGATAGCCGTTGGCGGTCTGTTCCAGTGTGCAGGTTTGATCGCCTTGGCGGTAACGTACCTTAGCCGTGAGCTGCAGCGGTACGGAAAGCTCGGCAGGGTTGACCCAATAGATCTCAGAGGCGAGCAGAGCGCGGGAGAACAGCCACGGGTGATCATTGCCTTGGCCAACAACCAATACGTTGCGCTCAAGATCTTTGTTCAGTACGTACCACGGCTCGTCACCTGCGTCTTTCAGGCCGCCGATGCCAAGTCCCTGACGCTGGCCGATAGTGTGGTACATGAGGCCGTGATGACGGCCGATGACTTCCCCATCTACCGTCTCGATGTTGCCGGGCTGTGCCGGTAGGTACTGTTTGAGAAAGTCGCTGAACCGGCGTTCGCCAATAAAGCAGATACCGGTCGAATCTTTTTTCTTCGCTGTCACCAGGCCATGCTTCTCGGCAATTGCCCGGACTGCTGGTTTTTCCAGCTCACCCACCGGAAACAGTGTCTTGCTCAGCTGCTCACCGCCAACGGCGTGGAGGAAGTAGCTTTGGTCCTTGTTCGGATCAAGCCCCTTGAGCAGCTCACTGCGCCCGTCAATGTCACAGCGACGCACGTAGTGTCCGGTGGCAATCATGTCCGCACCAAGCGTCAGGGCGTAATCGAGGAACGCTTTGAATTTGATTTCGCGGTTACACAGAATGTCCGGGTTCGGTGTCCGCCCAGCCTTATATTCGGCGAGAAAATGCTCGAATACATTGTCCCAGTATTCGGCGGCGAAGTTGGCAGTGTGCAGCTTTATACCGATACGGTCACAGACGGCCTGGGCATCCGCCAGATCTTCGCGTGCGGTGCAGTATTCGGTGCCGTCATCTTCTTCCCAGTTCTTCATGAACAGGCCTTCGACCTGATACCCCTGCTCAAGCAAAAGCAGGGCGGAAACCGAAGAGTCGACGCCCCCAGACATGCCAACTATGACACGAAGGCTTTCGGGGCTGGTGAAGGTCGCATCAGGCATAGGAACTCGGGGAGGGGCTGGCAAAAAGATGAAATTCTAACAGGCTGGTGGCGCCAAGGCTAAGAGCGTGGATCAGTCGCGCACTATCCCCAAGTCGTAAAGCGAGCCGCTGAGATAGTCATCGACGCAGCGCGGTACCAGTTCGCTGCGCCAGCGCGCCGGCTGGGCCAGCAATTCGTCACGGCTCAGCCAGGGGGCGGCAACGATCCCGCTATCGAGTTCGCGCTGCGGATGGTGGCGAACAGGATTAGCAGCGAAACAGATCCGCTGGTAAGTCACTCCATTGCTCGGGGCGACATATAAATAGATGCCGACCACGCCGGTTAGCTCGACATCCCAGCCGGTCTCTTCGAGCGTTTCACGTACTGCTGCTTGGCGTAGGGTTTCGTTGGGTTCGAGGTGTCCTGCTGGTTGGTTCAGCACCAGTTGGCCAGCTTTCAGCTCTTCGACCAGCAGAAAGCGGCCGTTGTTTTCGACGATGGTGGCGACAGTGATATGCGGATGCCAAGTCATATTGCAGATCTTTTGTTCATTGGTGGCGACCATAGTAACGATGAAGGCCGGCTTGAAAAAATAAAAACCCCGGCGCTAGGCCGGGGTTTCAGTCGCCGTGTCGCCATCAGACGACCGGTTGCACTCAGACCATTGCAGCGAGCGCAGCGTTGAAGGTCGCGCTCGGGCGCATGACCTGGCTTGTCAGCTCCGGGTTGGAGCGGTAGTAGCCACCGATCTCTACAGGCTTGCCCTGTACTTCGGCAAGCTCGGCGACAATGGCAGCTTCGTTTTCGCTCAGCTGCTTCGCCAGCGGTGCGAAATGGGCCTGTAGCTCCAGGTCCTCAGTCTGCGCGACCAATTCTTGGGCCCAGTACAGGGCCAGGTAGAAGTGGCTGCCGCGGTTGTCCAATTCACCAGTGCGGCGTGACGGAGACTTGTTGTTGTCCAGCAGTTTGCCGGTCGCTGCGTCCAGCGTCTTGCCGAGCACCTTGGCTTTCGCGTTGCCCGTCTTGATTCCGGTTTCTTCAAGCGATACCGCAAGCGCCAGGAACTCACCGAGCGAATCCCAGCGCAGGTGGTTTTCTTCGACCAGTTGTTGCACGTGCTTGGGTGCAGAGCCGCCAGCACCGGTTTCGTACATGCCGCCACCCGCCATCAACGGGACGATCGAGAGCATCTTGGCCGACGTGCCAAGCTCCATGATCGGGAACAGGTCGGTCAGGTAATCACGCAAGACGTTGCCGGTCACCGAGATCGTGTCCTGGCCGCGAACCAGGCGCTCCATGCTTACGCGGATGGCTTCGTTGTAGCCCATCATGCGGATGTCCAGGCCGGTCAGGTCGTGATCCTGCAGGTAGGTTTCGACTTTTTTCTGCAGCTCGCGGTCGTGGGCGCGTTCTGGGTCGAGCCAGAAGATCGCTGGCGTGTTGGACTGACGGGCGCGGGTGACTGCCAGCTTGACCCAGTCGCGGATTGGCGCGTCCTTGGTCTGGCAGGCACGCCAGATGTCACCAGACTCCACTTCGTGTTGCATAAGTACGGTGCCGTCGGCCAGCACAACGCGCATGGTGCCATCGGTGGTCATCTCGAAGGTCTTGTCGTGAGAGCCATATTCCTCCGCTTTCTGCGCCATCAGACCAACGTTTGGCACGGTGCCCATGGTGGTTGGGTCGAACGCACCATTGGTTTTGCAGAAGTTGATCATTTCCTGATAGATACGGGCATAGGTGCTTTCCGGCATCACCGCCTTGGTGTCTTTCAGTTTGCCGTCCTTGCCCCACATCTGGCCGGAGCTGCGAATCATCGCAGGCATCGAAGCGTCGACGATTACGTCGCTAGGGATATGCAGGTTGGTGATGCCCTTGACCGAATCCACCATCGCCATTTCCGGACGACCTGTGTAACAAGCGTGGATATCGTCGAGTATCTCTTCCTGCTGCGATGCAGGCAGACTCTTGATCTTGTCGTGGACGCTGCTCAGCCCGTTGTTCGGGTTGACGCCCAGTTCCTTGAAAAGGTCGGCGTACTTATCGAACGCTTCCTTGTAGTAGACGCTCACGGCGTGGCCGAAGACGATCGGGTGGGAGATTTTCATCATGGTTGCTTTGACGTGAAGCGACCACATGACGCCGGTTTCCTTGCAGTCCTGCAGGGACTTTTCGAGGAACTCGCGTAGTTTCTTGCAGCTCATGAACATGCTATCCAGAACTTCGCCCTCTTCGAGCGTGAGCTGCTTCTTGACTTCAACCTTGCCGTCTTTGCCAACGAACTCGAGGCGTACGTCACCAGCCTTCGCCATGGTGATCGATTGCTCGCTGGAGAAGAAGTCGCCGCCGCGCATGTAATCGGCGTGGGACTGCGAAGCCATGCTCCACTTGCCCATGGAATGCGGGTGCTTGCGTGCGAATGCCTTGACTGCTGCAGGTGCACGGCGGTCGGAGTTGCCTTCGCGTAGTACCGGATTCACGGCACTACCAAGTACCTTGCTGTAACGCGCACGGATCTCTTTCTCGGCATCGGTGCTTGGATCTTCTGGGAAGTCCGGAACGTTGTAGCCTTGAGCCTGGAGCTCGGCGATGGCGTTGCGCAGCTGTGGTACCGAAGCGCTGATGTTCGGCAGCTTGATGATGTTGGCTTCCGGCTTGGTAGCCAGAACCGCCAGCTTCGCGAGATCGTCGTCGATCCGCTTGTCTGCATTCAGTTGGTCGGCAAAGCTTGCAAGAATGCGTCCTGCAAGAGAGATGTCACGTGTTTCGACGGCTATGCCTGCGGAGGCAGCAAAGGCTTCTACAATTGGCAGAAGCGAATAAGTGGCCAGCGCCGGGGCTTCGTCGGTGAAGGTGTAGATAATCTTCGAGCGGGTGGACATGTAGAGTTATCTCTCTCTTGCTGAGCGTGCACAGAATCTCGAAGTGCGCAGGTAGGCGCTCTGGCCGCGTTCGTTGAGCCAGAAATCGAGGATTCGCCGCGATGATGTTGGTTGCACCACTTTGAATTGAGCATTGATCCGCCCGGCTGCGGTTGGCAGTCAGGCGGTTTCAGAAGAAAAGTTCTCGTTAGAGATCGGCTTTGCTCCTCATGACTCGTTAGTCACCTAAGCAGTATATCACCGCGCCCTGTTGTCTAAGAATGCCCAGACCATAAGACGAACGCACATATGGTTTCGGCCGATTCAACTGGGGTACTCTTCGGAGAGATGACCACTGTTTAATGTTTAACCACAGAAACGGAGTCCAGCATGGGATACCAAAAGATCCAGGTGCCTGCGAGCGGTGACAAAATCACCGTCAATGCCGATAACACCCTGAACGTCCCCAACAATCCGATCATCCCTTACATAGAAGGTGACGGTATTGGTGTTGATATCAGTCCGGTGATGATCAAGGTGGTCGATGCGGCTGTTGGAAAAGCCTACGGCGGCGAGCGCAAGATTGCCTGGATGGAAATCTACGCTGGCGAGAAGGCGACTCAGGTGTACGACCAAGACACCTGGTTGCCGAAGGAAACCCTGGAAGTGGTTCGCGACTACGTGGTGTCTATTAAAGGCCCGCTGACCACTCCTGTCGGTGGTGGTATTCGCTCGCTGAACGTCGCGCTGCGTCAGGAGCTTGATCTCTATGTATGCCAGCGCCCGGTTCGCTGGTTTACTGGCGTGCCCAGCCCAGTAAAGAAGCCCGCCGACGTAGACATGGTCATTTTTCGCGAGAACTCGGAAGATATTTACGCCGGTGTCGAGTGGAAGGCTGGCTCTCCTGAGTGCGAGAAGGTTATTAAATTCCTCACCGAGGAAATGGGCGTCAAGAAGATCCGCTTCACCGAAAACTGCGGTATCGGCATCAAGCCGGTTTCACTGGAAGGCACCAAGCGTCTGGTTCGCAAGGCTCTGCAATACGCCGTGGACAATGATCGCAGCTCGGTGACTCTGGTTCACAAGGGCAACATCATGAAGTTCACCGAAGGTGCCTTCAAGGAGTGGGGCTACGAGGTGGCGCGTGACGAATTCGGCGCCGAATTGCTCGATGGTGGGCCTTGGATGCAGTTCAAGAACCCTGTTACCGGCAAGAGCATCGTGGTCAAGGATGCTATCGCCGACGCCATGCTGCAGCAAATCCTGTTGCGTCCGGCCGAGTACGACGTGATCGCTACACTCAACCTCAATGGCGACTACCTTTCCGATGCTTTGGCGGCAGAGGTTGGTGGTATCGGCATCGCGCCGGGTGCCAACCTGTCCGACACCGTAGCCATGTTCGAAGCGACCCATGGTACCGCGCCGAAGTATGCCGGTCAGGACAAGGTCAACCCGGGCTCGCTGATCCTTTCTGCCGAAATGATGCTACGTCACATGGGCTGGATCGAGGCTGCTGACCTGATTATCAAGTCAACCGAACGCGCAATCGATGCCAAGACAGTGACCTATGACTTCGAGCGCCTGATGGACGGAGCAAAGCTGATGTCCTGCTCTGAGTTCGGTGACGCCATGATCTCCCACATGTAAACAGGCATAACGAAAAGGCCGATCACTGATCGGCCTTTTCGTTGCCTGAGATCAGGCTTCTACGGCCGAGTCCTGCGTGACAGGCGCTACTGCCTCCGCAGTGGTTGGCAACGACTGAATATTGGTTGCATGCAGACCTTTGGGGCCCTGCAGAATATCGAACATGACCGCTTGCCCAGCCTTAAGAGTTCTATACCCTTCCATTTGAATGGCAGAGTAGTGGGCGAACAGGTCCTCATCGCCGCCGTCTGCTACGATGAATCCATAGCCTTTGGCGTTGTTGAACCACTTGACCTTACCGCTTAGCATGCTGTTATCCCTCTGCAAAGGAGTCCATCACTGGAGTAACATCCATTTCATTCCGCGCTGATGTAGCACATGGCCCCACGCGCGTAACCTGTTGCCGTTGTGGCACATACTGTTTGTATCATCGTTTTGCCGATAGTCAAGGCGACTCGTCAGGTGGCTGTGAAGCCCTTCCAACTTACCAGGCCTCGGCGCCCCGACCTAGAACTGTTATACGCATGCGTGCATCTCCAGAGATTCGACTAGTATTCAATCAAGATCGTCCTGAGCCGCTGGACGATGACGCTTCCGGCTTGGCGGTCGAAGAAGCCAAGCCGCAACTGCAGGCACCACCCATGTTCAAAGTTGTCATGTTTAATGACGACTACACGCCGATGGATTTCGTCGTGGAGGTGCTCGAAGGAATTTTCAATCACAATCGGGAGCTTGCCACCAAGATTATGCTGGCGGTTCATACCGAAGGGCGGGCTGTCTGTGGTGTCTACACGCGGGACGTCGCTGAAACCAAAGCGATGCAGGTCAATCAATATGCAAGGGAATGCCAGCATCCGCTGCTTTGTGAGATCGAGAAGGACGGTTAAACCCCGACTGCTGGGTAAGAGGTGAAAGCTATGTTGAACCGTGAGCTCGAAGTCACTCTGAATCTGGCTTTCAAGGAAGCTCGTACCAAGCGTCATGAATTCATGACGGTCGAGCATCTCTTGTTAGCCTTGCTGGATAATGAAGCAGCCGCAACGGTTTTGCGCGCCTGCGGAGCCAGCCTCGATAAATTGCGACACGATCTACAGGAGTTCATTGACTCCACCACGCCGTTGATTCCTCAGCACGATGAAGAGCGCGAGACTCAGCCAACCCTGGGCTTCCAGAGGGTGCTTCAGCGTGCCGTTTTCCACGTTCAGAGCTCCGGAAAACGCGAAGTCACTGGCGCGAACGTCCTGGTTGCGATTTTCAGCGAGCAGGAAAGCCAGGCGGTGTTCCTGCTGAAGCAGCAGAACGTTGCGCGTATTGATGTCGTCAATTATATCGCCCATGGAATTTCCAAAGTGCCGGGCAACAGCGGCAACGCTGAAAGTGATTCGGAAATGCAGGACGACGAAGGTGGTGACTCCTCCGCAGCAGGCAACCCGCTCGACGCCTACGCGAGCAATCTTAATGATCTGGCCCGTCAGGGTCGTATCGATCCGCTGGTGGGGCGCGAGCACGAGGTCGAACGCGTCGCTCAAATTCTGGCCCGTCGTCGTAAAAACAATCCATTGCTCGTCGGTGAGGCGGGGGTCGGCAAAACCGCGATTGCCGAAGGGTTGGCCAAGCGCATCGTAGACAATCAGGTGCCTGAGCTACTCGCCAATAGCGTGGTTTATTCGCTGGATCTCGGTGCCTTGCTTGCCGGCACCAAATATCGAGGCGACTTTGAGAAGCGCTTCAAGGCGCTGTTGAATGAGCTTCGCAAGCGCCCTCAAGCAGTCCTGTTCATTGATGAGATCCATACCATCATCGGAGCGGGAGCGGCGTCGGGCGGCGTGATGGATGCTTCCAACCTGCTCAAGCCGCTGCTCTCTTCCGGTGAAATCCGCTGCATCGGCTCGACTACATTTCAGGAGTTTCGTGGAATCTTCGAGAAGGATCGAGCGTTGGCCCGGCGCTTCCAAAAGGTCGACGTTTCCGAGCCATCCGT
Organism: Stutzerimonas stutzeri; assembly: GCF_024448715.1. Taxonomy (GTDB): domain Bacteria; phylum Pseudomonadota; class Gammaproteobacteria; order Pseudomonadales; family Pseudomonadaceae; genus Stutzerimonas; species Stutzerimonas stutzeri_AR. The sequence goes on along the minus strand of NZ_JAMOHZ010000001.1, from coordinate 749,954 downwards.
CGAGGACACTATCGGGATTCTGCGGGGGCTGAAGGGCCGTTTCGAGCAGCATCACAACATCGAATACAGCGACGAGTCACTCCGTGCAGCTGCGGAGTTGGCGGCGCGCTATATAAACGACCGCCACATGCCAGACAAGGCGATTGATGTCATCGACGAGGCGGGCGCTTATCAGCGTCTACAGCCAGAAGAAAAGCGCCTCGCGCGCATTGATGTCGAGCAGGTTGAAGACATAGTCGCCAAAATCGCGCGTATTCCACCCAAGCATGTCAGTACTTCCGATAAAGAACTGCTGCGCAACCTCGAGCGTGACCTCAAGCTGACCGTCTTCGGTCAGGACGATGCAATTGATTCGCTTGCGACAGCCATCAAGCTGTCCCGTGCAGGGCTGAAGGCGCCGGACAAACCGGTAGGTTCGTTTCTTTTTGCAGGCCCCACCGGGGTCGGCAAGACAGAAGCTGCGCGTCAGCTGGCACGGGCTCTTGGTATCGAGCTGGTGCGCTTCGATATGTCCGAATATATGGAGCGTCATACCGTGTCGCGGCTGATCGGTGCGCCTCCCGGTTATGTCGGCTTCGATCAGGGTGGATTGTTGACCGAGGCAATAACCAAGCAGCCACATTGTGTACTGCTCCTGGATGAGATCGAGAAAGCGCATCCAGAAGTGTTCAATTTGCTGCTGCAGGTGATGGATCATGGCACTCTGACGGATAACAATGGGCGCAAAGCGGATTTTCGCAATGTCATTTTGATCATGACGACCAACGCCGGTGCGGAGACTGCGGCGCGCGCTTCGATTGGTTTCACCCATCAGGATCATGCATCCGATGCGATGGAGGTGATCAAAAAGAGCTTCACGCCGGAGTTTCGTAATCGTCTGGATACCATCATCCAGTTCGGTCGCCTCAGCCACGAAGTCATCAAAAGCATCGTCGACAAGTTCCTCATCGAACTGCAGGCGCAGCTTGAGGACAAGCACGTTACGCTCGAGGTATCGGACGCGGCGCGCGGCTGGCTGGCTGAACGCGGCTACGATGCGCAGATGGGCGCACGGCCAATGGCTCGTCTGATTCAGGACAAGATCAAGCGACCGCTAGCGGAAGAGATCCTATTCGGCGAATTGGCCGAGCATGGTGGTGTGGTTCACATTGATATTCGTGACGGAGAGCCGTTCTTCGATTTCGAAACCACGGCGGAGCTAGCTTGACCTAGTGAGGGTGGGAACGAACACGCCTGGCATTGCTGGGCGTTTTTCTGTCCGGTTTGTGTGTCAAAAACCGCTGTCTAACTAACCTGGATTACAGGCGTGTTTCTAGTTGGGTCGTGAATGCAGCACAAACAAAAAAGCCCGGTTATTTACCGGGCATTCTTTCTCGCGTCCCGTTAGCGGGCGCGGTAGGTGATGCGACCTTTGCTTAAATCGTAAGGGGTCAGTTCTACACGAACCTTGTCACCGGTGAGAATCCGGATGTAGTTCTTGCGCATCTTTCCGGAAATATGCGCAGTAACGACGTGCCCATTTTCCAACTCCACACGAAACATGGTGTTGGGCAGGGTGTCGACGACAGTACCTTCCATTTCGAAGCTGTCTTCTTTCGACATTCAGTAAAGCCCTCGGTGTTCAATGATTGCCCCGCACAAGAATGTCCGGGTAAAAGCGGCAAGTATTGTGCCTGAAAGGGCCCCGAGAGCCAAGGGTTCAGCTCAGAGTAATCCAGCGTTGGTTGACTAGCAGTTCAATTGGTCGATATTCAGTCTTGTAGTTCATCTTGCGGCAATTCTTGATCCAATAGCCCAAATAGATTGCCTTCAGCCCTAACCGCGCTGCCTCGCTGACTTGCCACAAGATTGCGAAGCGGCCAAGGCTGCGGCGCTCCTCGCCAGGATCGTAGAAGGTATACACAGCGGACAACCCGTTGGGCAGCACGTCGGTCACCGCCAGCGCGAGCAGACGACCATCGAGGCGGAACTCATAGAAACGGGAGAATGGCAGGTCGCGGACCAGGAATGTATGGAACTGATCACGGCTCGGCGGATACATGTCACCGTCAGCGTGGCGCTGCTCTATATAGGTTGCGTAGAGCGAGTAATACTCTTCGGTGAACGAGGGGCGGACACTCGTGACGACCAAGTCCGCGTTACGTTTGAGGATGCGTTTCTGCTGGCGATTGAGCTCTAACCCGTCTGCCGGAATTCGCGCGGGAATACAGGCCGTACAGCGCTGACAGTGGGGGCGATAAAGGTGATCGCCGCTGCGACGGAACCCCATTTCCGATAGCTCGGCATACACCTGTACATCCATCGGCTGGCTGGGGTCGAGGAAGAGCGTGGTGGCCTGTTCGTCGGGCAGGTAGCTGCACGCGTGCGGTTGGGTAGCGTAGAACTTGAGACGAGCCAGTGAAGTCATGGTCAGCTCTCGAAAATCATGAAGTCAGTGTAGGTCAGCTTGGCTTCGTCGACTAGGACTCCCATCGGGCTGAGTTGGGTTCGTCCAAGTGCCTGGCGAGCGTCTCGGCGAAGGTTTTGCGGGAAATTCCCCTGGCGCCGAAACTGGCTAGATGTTGCGTCGGCATCTGGCAGTCAATCAATTTGAAGCCCCAGTCTCGGAGATGTTCCACCAATGTCACGAATCCCACCTTGGACGCATCGGTCGTGCGACTGAACATTGATTCGCCGAAGAATAGTTGACCGATGGCAAGGCCGTAGAGGCCGCCGACTAACCGTTGGTCTTGCCAGACTTCGATTGAGTGTGCGACGCCGAGCTGATGCAGCTTTGTGTAAGCGTCCTGCATCGGTGTGGTGATCCAGGTGCCATCGGTATAGCTGCGTGGTCCGGCGCAGGCCTGAACAACATCTCGAAAGGCGCGATCGAAAGTAACGTTGAATGTTCCCTGGCGCAGCTTCTTACCCAGGCTGCGCGAGACATGCAGTTCGTCGGGATAAAGAACCGTGCGAGGGTCAGGTGACCACCAGAGCAACGGTTGTCCATCTTGATACCAGGGGAAGCAGCCATGTCGGTAGGCGGCGATCAAGCGCTCGGGCGAGAGATCGCCTCCAGCCGCGAGCAACCCGTTGGGCTCGCGCATGGCCTTTTCGAGCGGGGGGAATGACAGGTCGTCGCGCTGCAGCCAGGTCAGCATAGTGAAATAGGTCAGGATGAGGCGGATGCGAAGGGCATCCGCCAAAAGGGATCACTGGTCCAGATACTTCTCGGCATCGAGCGCGGCCATACAGCCTGCACCGGCAGAGGTAATCGCCTGGCGATACACGTGGTCAGCCACATCGCCCGCCGCGAATACGCCTGGAATGGTTGTGCAGGTCGCGTCACCCTCGCTGCCGCCCTTGATTTTGAGGTAGCCGTCCTTCATCTCAAGCTGGTCCTGGAAAAGGTCGGTGTTGGGCTTGTGACCGATGGCGATGAACACGCCCGACAGTTCAAGCTTCTGCTCCGCACCCGACAGCGCACTTTTCAGGCGCACGCCAGTAACGCCGCTGGCGTCGCCCAGCACTTCCTCCAGCGTGTGGTTCCAGTGCAGGCGGATATTTCCGTTAGCGGCTTTCTCCATGATCTTGTCCTGCAGGATCTTCTCCGAGCGCAGCTTGTCGCGACGATGAATCAGGTGCACCTCTTTGGCGATATTCGACAGGTAGAGCGCTTCCTCCACCGCTGTGTTGCCACCACCAATCACGGCGACCACCTGGTTGCGATAGAAGAAACCATCGCAGGTGGCGCAAGCCGAAACGCCGCGTCCTGCGAACGCCTCTTCCGACGGCAAGCCAAGATATTGTGCCGAGGCGCCTGTCGCGATGATCAGGGCATCGCAGCTGTAGGTGGCGCTATCGCCCTTGAGGATGAAGGGGCGCTGCTGCAGTTCGGCAGTGTGGATGTGATCGAACACCACTTCGGTATCAAAGCGTTCCGCGTGCTTTTGCATCCGTTCCATCAACGCCGGGCCGGTGAGGCCTTCGACGTCTCCCGGCCAGTTATCCACCTCGGTCGTGGTGGTGAGCTGTCCACCTGGCTGGATGCCGGTGATCATGACGGGTTTCAAGTTGGCGCGGGCGGCATATACCGCGGCGGTATAACCGGCAGGGCCCGAGCCGAGGATGATCAGACGTGAATGCTTGACTTCATTCATAAAAAGCCCTCATAAGCCTTTGTTGCCAATAGAGAAGCGTGCTCCAGTCGAGCCACGCTGAAAAAACTGGCGTTTATGCTACACCGAAGCATTGAGAAAAGCCCAAGCCGGCACGGAACCGGCATGCCATCGAATCGACAAACCCGTACAATGCCCAGATTCAAGCTGACTACGGTTCATAGAGCGCGCCGCTGGCGCAGGAAATAAAGCGTTTTGAAGAATACCTCCTCTACCGCGCCAGCGTCCGTCTGGCGGCAGCAATTGCAGTACCGTCTCAAAGAGGGTGCCTTGATCGCACTCGGTGCATTGTGCGCGTATCTCTGGATGGCATTGCTAACCTACGATCCGACCGATCCCGGCTGGACCCATACCAGCAACGTTCAGCAGGTACAGAACGCCGCCGGTCGTGCTGGGGCCTGGTTCGCCGATGTCCTGTTCATGGTGCTCGGGTATTTTGCGTTTCTGTTTCCGTTGCTACTGGGTATCAAGACCTGGCAGGTGTTTCGTGCCCGTCATCAGCCCTGGACATGGAACGGCTGGCTATTTTCCTGGCGATTGATCGGGCTCGTATTTCTAATTCTCTCCGGCTCCGCGCTGGCCTATATACATTTCCAGTTCGCCAACAATCTGCCTGCTTCGGCTGGCGGTGCGCTGGGTGAGAGTCTTGGTCAGCTCGCCGAAGCTGCACTCAACGTGCAGGGCAGTACATTGCTGCTGCTCGCGTTCTTTCTGTTCGGCCTGACGGTATTCACTGACCTTTCCTGGTTCAAGGTGATGGACCTGACCGGCAAGATTACGCTCGACCTGATCGAGCTGATCCAGAGCTTCTTCAGTCGTTGGTGGTCGGCCCGTAACGAACGCAAGCAGATAGTCGCGCAACTCCGCGAAGCCGACGACGTAGTCAATGATGTGGCAGGTTCGCTCTCTGATCGACGTGAGCGTGCAAAGGTGAGGGAGCGCTTGCTCGAGCGCGAAGAATCCCTGAGCAAGCATATGAGCGAGCGCGACAAGCGCCCGGCACCGATGATTGAGCCAGCGGCACCGCCAAAGCCGGTTGAACAGAGTAAGCGAGCGCTGAAGGAAAAGCAGGCCAACCTGTTCGTCGATCCGCTAATCGAAGGCAGTGTGCCACCACTTTCGTTGCTAGACGTCGCCGAAAAGCAGCAGAAGCAATATTCGCCCGAATCGCTGGAAGCCATGTCGCGGTTGCTCGAAATCAAGCTGAAGGAGTTTGGCGTCGAAGTCATCGTCGAGTCCGTACATCCCGGCCCGGTGATTACTCGCTTCGAAATCCAGCCGGCGGCTGGCGTCAAGGTCAGTCGCATCTCAAACCTTGCCAAGGACTTGGCGCGCTCGCTGGCGGTGATCAGTGTGCGCGTCGTCGAAGTCATCCCCGGCAAGACGACGGTCGGCATCGAGATTCCCAATGAGGACCGGCAGATCGTGCGGTTCTCGGAAGTCCTTTCGTCTGCGCCTTATGACGATGCCAAGTCGCCGGTAACCATCGCGCTTGGTCATGATATCGGCGGTAAACCGGTGATCGCCGACCTCGCGAAGATGCCGCACCTGCTGGTCGCAGGTACCACCGGCTCGGGTAAATCGGTTGGCGTGAACGCGATGATCCTGTCCATCCTGTTCAAGTCCACACCAGAAGATGCGCGGCTGATCATGATCGACCCAAAGATGCTCGAGCTGTCGATCTACGAAGGCATTCCGCATCTGCTCTGTCCGGTTGTGACCGACATGAAAGAGGCAGCCAACGCGTTGCGTTGGAGCGTCGCCGAGATGGAGCGCCGCTATAAGCTGATGGCTGCCATGGGTGTGCGCAACCTGGCTGGCTTCAACCGTAAGGTCAAGGAAGCGGAGGAGGCCGGGACGCCGCTTACCGATCCGCTGTATCGTCGCGAAAGCATGGAGGACGAGGCGCCGCTGTTGAAGAAGCTGCCGACCATTGTCGTGGTGGTGGACGAATTCGCCGACATGATGATGATCGTCGGCAAAAAAGTTGAAGAGCTGATCGCGCGCATCGCACAAAAGGCTCGAGCGGCAGGGATCCATTTGATCCTGGCCACCCAGCGACCATCGGTTGACGTGATTACTGGTTTGATCAAAGCCAACATTCCGACCCGTATGGCGTTCCAGGTATCGAGCAAAATCGACTCACGCACCATTCTCGACCAGGGCGGCGCTGAGCAACTGCTCGGCCATGGCGACATGCTCTATTTGCCTCCGGGCACTGGATTGCCGATCCGCGTACATGGCGCCTTCGTCTCGGATGACGAAGTGCACCGCGTAGTCGAGGCCTGGAAGGCGCGAGGTGCCCCAGATTACATTGAGGAGATTCTAGTCGGCGCCGAAGAGTCCGGTAGCAGCTTTGATGGTGGTGGTGACGGCGGAAGCGGCGAAGACAGCGAGGACGATCCGCTGTACGACGAGGCAGTTCGCTTCGTAACCGAAAGCCGTCGTGCGTCGATTTCCGCCGTGCAGCGCAAGCTGAAGATCGGCTACAACCGCGCCGCCCGCATGATCGAATCCATGGAAATGGCCGGCGTTGTGACATCCATGAATACCAACGGCTCGCGCGAAGTGCTCGCGCCGCCTCCCATCCGCGATTGAGTCGCATCGAGGTTACATGCAATTGATTCGCTTGCTATTCGCGTCTGCTCTGCTGCTCTGGCTGGTTCCTGCGCATGCCGACCAAGCCTCTGCAGAGCGCCTTACGGGGCTGCTGCAAAAAGCTGAAACCCTGACCGGCCGCTTTTCCCAGCTATCACTCGACGGTACCGGGACCCAGCTGCAGGAAACCTCCGGCGAGATGGCTTTGCAGCGCCCAGGAAAGTTTCGCTGGCACACCGATGAACCCATGGAGCAACTGCTGGTTTCTGACGGCAAGAAGGTCTGGCTGTATGACCCGGACCTGGAGCAAGTGACCATCCAGACCCTGGACCGACGTTTGACCCATACGCCGGCGTTGTTGCTCTCTGGGGACGTTTCGGCCATCAGCGAGAATTTCGAAGTGTCACATCAGGAGGCGGGAGAAGTGGTTGATTTCACCCTCAAGCCGAAAGCGAAGGACACATTGTTCGACAGCCTTCGCCTGTCGTTCCGCGGCGGTGTGATCAATGACATGCAGATGATCGATGGTGTTGGCCAGCGCACCAATATCCTGTTTCAGAATGTCAGGCTCAACGAACCGCTAAAGCCGGACCTGTTCACCTTCGAAATCCCCGAAGGGACTGATGTCATCTCCGAGTGACTTCGAGTGACGTTTCGTCAACCGACACGGCCTGCTTTCCGCAGGCCGTTTGCATGAGAGGTAGCCGTCCTCAATGGACCTGTTCAGCCGCGATCCTGTTGCTCAACCGCTAGCCGCTCGACTGCGAGCTGCCAGCCTCGACGAGTATGTCGGACAAGAGCATTTGCTGGCACGTGGCAAGCCGCTGCGCGAGGCGTTGGAGCAGGGCGCGTTACACTCAATGGTGTTCTGGGGACCGCCAGGTGTAGGCAAGACGACGTTGGCGCGGTTGTTGGCGAAGGTTTCCGATGCTCATTTCGAAACCGTCTCGGCGGTGCTGGCTGGGGTCAAGGAAATCCGCCAGGCGGTGGAAATTGCGAAACAGCAGGCGGCCCAGTACGGCCGTCGCACTATTCTGTTCGTGGACGAGGTACACCGTTTCAATAAGTCCCAGCAGGATGCGTTTCTACCTTATGTCGAAGACGGCACGCTGATTTTCATCGGTGCCACCACCGAAAATCCATCCTTCGAATTGAACAACGCTTTGCTCTCGCGGGCACGGGTTTACGTACTCAAAAGCCTGGATGAGGCTGCGCTGCGCAAGTTGGTTGCCCGTGCGTTGACCGAGTCCAAAGGGCTCGGCGACCTGCATCTGAGCCTGCCCGAAGAGAGCTTCCAGATTCTGGTGGCGGCCGCCGATGGCGATGGCCGACGTTTGCTGAACCTCCTCGAGAATGCCTCTGACCTGGCCGAAGAGGGTGGCGAAATCAGTGTCGAGCTACTTCAGGATCTATTGGGCGACAGCCGCCGGCGTTTCGACAAGGGCGGAGAGGCTTTCTACGACCAGATTTCGGCATTACACAAATCGGTTCGCGGTTCGAACCCCGATGCATCGCTGTATTGGTTCACACGGATGATCGACGGCGGCTGCGATCCACTGTATATCGCGCGGCGTGTGGTGCGCATGGCCAGCGAAGAGGTTGGTAATGCCGATCCGCGCGCGCTGAGCCTGTGTTTATCCGCCTGGGACGTTCAGGAGCGTCTGGGCAGTCCGGAAGGTGAGCTAGCCGTTGCCCAGGCGATCGTCTATCTCGCTTGCGCGCCGAAAAGCAACGCGGTTTACAGCGCGTTTAATGCCGCGATGCGCGATGTTCGGGATAGCGGCTCGCAGGAGGTGCCGCTACACCTGCGCAATGCACCGACCCGCCTGATGAAGGAATTGGGCTATGGCAACGAATACCGTTACGCCCACGACGAGCCCGACGCTTATGCCGCCGGTGAAGACTATTTTCCTGACGCGATGGCACCGCGTCAGTACTACCATCCGGTGCCGCGCGGACTGGAAAGCAAGATTCGCGACAAACTCGAGCATCTGACCCGCCTCGATCGGGAAAGCCCACGGCAACGGAGAAAGACATGATACGGATGGCGCTTGCCGTAGCGGCTGGTGGTGTGGTCGGTACGATGATTCGCTTTAGCGTCTCGACCTGGGTATCGGCGCACTGGCCCAGGCATTTCTACCTCGCGACCTTGGCGGTGAATCTGTTCGGCTGTCTGTTGATCGGCTATCTATACGCGACGTTCCTTGCGCGCCCGGACATTTCACCCGAACTGCGCGCCGGGCTGATTATCGGCTTCCTCGGGGCTCTGACTACTTTCTCCAGTTTCTCCCTGGACGGATTACGGTTGCTGGAAAGTGGACAATTCGCAACGGCCTTCGGTTATATCGGCATCAGCATGCTCGGCGGTCTGCTGGCCGCCTGGGCTGGGTTGAGCCTCGGCAGGTTATGAACCTGACCACTATCGCAGTAAACTTCGATTCCTCTCCGACTTTCCTCAAAGCTTTCACAGACGAGACCCGCCATGCTTGATTCGAAACTGGTACGCACACAGCTGCAAGACGTCGCTGATCGCCTCGCAACCCGCGGCTACCAGCTGGACGTGACGCGTATCGAGGCGCTGGAGGCCCAGCGCAAAACGGTCCAGACCCGTACTGAGCAGCTCCAGGCCGAGCGCAACGCTCGCTCGAAATCCATCGGCCAGGCCAAGCAGCGCGGTGAAGACATTGCACCGATGTTGGCCGATGTCGATCGCATGGCCTCTGAGCTGGAAGCCGGGAAAATCGAGCTCGAGAGCATCCAGAGCGAACTGGATCAGCTGATGCTGAGCCTGCCGAATCTGCCGCACGAATCAGTCCCGGTGGGCAAGGATGAAGACGAAAACATTGAGGTACGTCGTTGGGGCGCGCCCAAGGCCTTCGATTTTCAAGTCAAAGATCACGTCGCCCTGGGCGAACAGCACGGCTGGCTGGATTTTGAAACGGCTGCGAAGCTGTCCGGGGCGCGCTTTGCGCTGATGCGCGGTCCGATTGCGCGCCTGCATCGCGCGCTTGCGCAGTTCATGCTGGATCTGCACACCCGCGAACATGGCTACGAAGAGGCCTATACGCCTTATCTAGTGCAGGCGCCGGCACTGCAGGGCACCGGCCAGCTGCCGAAATTCGAGGAAGATTTATTCAAGATCAGCCGCGAGAACGAGGCCGATCTGTACCTGATCCCGACTGCCGAAGTGTCGCTCACTAACATCGTGGCCGGTGAGATTCTCGATGCCAAGCAGCTGCCGCTGAAGTTCGTTGCACATACGCCGTGCTTCCGCAGCGAGGCGGGTGCCTCGGGGCGCGATACCCGCGGGATGATCCGCCAGCATCAATTCGACAAGGTCGAGATGGTCCAGATCGTCGAGCCTAGCCAGTCGTTCGAGGCGCTCGAAGGCCTCACGGCGAATGCCGAGAAGGTGCTGCAACTACTGGAGTTGCCGTATCGAGTGCTGGCGCTGTGCACTGGAGACATGGGCTTCGGGGCGACCAAAACCTACGATCTGGAAGTTTGGGTGCCGAGCCAGGACAAGTACCGCGAGATCTCGTCCTGCTCCAATTGCGGCGACTTCCAGGCGCGCCGCATGCAGGCGCGTTACCGCAACCCAGAAACTGGAAAGCCCGAATTGGTGCACACGCTCAACGGCTCAGGCCTGGCGGTCGGCCGTACGCTGGTAGCGGTGCTGGAAAACTACCAGCAGGCGGACGGTAGCATCTGTGTGCCAGACGTGCTCAAGCCCTACATGGCTGGTGTCGAAGTCATCGGTTGATTCCGTCGGTAACGTGCTGCCGGAGCGGGTCGAGCTGGCATCAGCGAAGAATGCTCGACGGTGCTGAACGACCCGTCCAGAATTTGATTCTCGACAGGGGCCATCTCTGCCGTAGTGGCTGAGATGGCTCCACTCAAATTGTCATCAGGACTCGCTCATGGATTTTCTGCCACTTTTCCACAATCTGAAGGGCCGTACGGTACTGGTCGTCGGCGGTGGCGAAGTTGCCCTGCGCAAAGCCCGTTTGTTATCCGAAGCCGGCGCGGTGCTGCGGGTGGTTGCGCCAGAGATCGAGACACAGCTGAGCGAACTGGTTGCCCAAGGCGGCGGGGAGATGGCGATTCGAGGCTATGTTTCCAGCGATCTCTCCGGCTGCGTGCTGACCATTGCCGCCACCGATGACGAGCAATTGAATGCGCGGGTGTCGCAAGATGCGAAATCGCTCGGCATGCCGGTCAATGTGGTGGATTCCCCCGATCTCTGCACCGTTATCTTTCCTGCAATTGTTGATCGTTCGCCGCTGATCGTTGCGGTATCCAGTGGAGGTGACGCGCCAGTTTTGGCTCGGTTGATGCGGGCTCGTATCGAGACCTGGATCCCCGCTGTGTATGGCCAACTGGCCGGCTTGGCGAAGCGATTTCGTAGGCAGGTCAAAGCGCAGTTGCCAAATGTGCAGCAGCGGCGGGTGTTCTGGGAGGAGGTGTTCCAAGGCAATATTGCCGAACGGGCGCTGTCAGGGCAGATGCATGAGGCGGAGCGGTTATTGGAAGAAAAACTCTCCGGCGCCTTGCCGAAGAGCCTGGGCGAGGTCTATCTGGTCGGTGCAGGACCTGGCGACCCAGACCTACTGACTTTTCGCGCCTTGCGCCTGATGCAGCAGGCCGACGTGGTGCTGTACGACCGTCTGGTTGCGCCGGCGATCCTTGAACTATGCCGTCGCGATGCCGATCGGATTTACGTGGGCAAGCAGCGCGCCGATCACGCGGTACCGCAGGAGCAGATTAACCAACTGCTGGTGACGCTGGCCAAGCAGGGCAAGCGGGTGCTGCGCCTGAAAGGTGGCGACCCGTTCATTTTCGGTCGTGGCGGTGAGGAGATCGAAGAGCTTGCAGCCAACGGCGTTCCATTCCAGGTCGTTCCCGGAATCACAGCAGCCAGCGGTTGCGCTGCCTATGCCGGTATCCCGCTGACGCATCGTGATCATGCCCAGTCGGTTCGTTTCGTCACTGGTCATTTGAAGGATGGAAGTTGCGATCTGCCCTGGCCGGAACTGGTGGCGCCAAGTCAGACCCTGGTGTTCTACATGGGGTTGGTTGGGTTGCCGGTTATTTGCAATCAGTTGATCGCTCATGGTCGCAAGGCCGATACGCCCGCCGCGCTGATTCAGCAGGGCACCACCTGCAACCAGAGAGTCTTTACCGGCACCTTGGCCAATCTGGCCGAGCGGGTTGCGAACGAGCAGGTTCAGGCGCCGACCCTGATCATCGTCGGCGAGGTGGTGCAGCTTCGCGAAAAGCTCGCCTGGTTCGAGGGTCGGAGTCCCGAAGCCGAATAGAGCGGCTATCAATCAACCGCCATTCACAGGTGTCAGCGCGACCAGATCCCTTTGGCAGGCAGCCGCTCGCGATCATGCGCGCGATTCAGCTCCACCTGCGGCCCCTTGGGCACGATGCCGTTGGTGTTGATGTGGCGATGGCTCGCGTAGTAATGGCTCTTGACGTGAGTAAAGTCGACGGTTTCGGCGATCCCTGGCCATTGATACAGCTCACGCAGCCAGTTCGACAGGTTCGGATAGTCTTCGATTCTCCGTAGGTTGCACTTGAAGTGACCGTAATACACTGCGTCGAAGCGGATCATCGTGGTGAATAGTCGCCAGTCCGCTTCGGTCAGGTATTCACCCGTCAGGTAGCGCTTCTCTGCGAGTCGCCGTTCCAGCTGGTCGAGCTCACTGAACACTTCGTCAAACGCCTTTTCGTAAGCTTTTTGTGTACTGGCGAAACCGGCACGGTAGACGCCGTTGTTCACTGCTGGATAGATTCGCTCGTTCAGGCTGTCTATCTCGGCCCGCAGCGGCTCGGGGTACAGGTCCAGCCTGGAGCCGGTCAATCCGTCGAATGCGCTGTTGAAGATACGGATCAGTTCTGCCGACTCGTTATTGACGATGCGTTGCTCCTGTCGATCCCAGAGCACCGGAACCGTCACGCGACCGGTGTAGCTCTCGTCATCGGAGGTGTAGCGCTGGTGCAGATACCGCAGGCCGTCCAGCGCATCACCGCTTGATCCGGTGTGCTGATCGAAGGTCCAGCCGTCTTCCGCCATTAGCCAGCTGACGACCGAAACATCGATCAACGAATCGAGCTGCTTGAGTTTGCGATAGATAAGGGTGCGGTGCGCCCAAGGGCAGGCGAGCGACACATAGAGGTGATAGCGACCGGCTTCCGCCTTGACGGCTTGTTGGCCATCCGGGCCAGGTGCGCCGTTCGGGGTAACCCAGTCGCGTCGTTGTGCCTGCTCACGCTGGAATTCGCCGTCACTGCTGTTTTCGTACCAGCGGTCTTGCCACTGTCCATCGACCAAGAGCCCCATATTTGCCTCCTCACGCTTTTAAGTTAGGGGCAGTTTATGAGGCAAGGTTCGACGGACGGGTCGCAATCCCGGGTCAAACCCATCACTCAGTTCGATGGGTTGCGCTGCGCCCAGTACTGCCGCGCCTGTATGAATGCAGGCTCGCGCGACTGGCCAAGCCCCCGTAACGCCAGCGCCATGGTTGCCACGACCGCCAATTCGCCATAGGCGTCCTCGGCGCCTTGCCAGACGGCCAATAGATGCTGTGGATCAAGCTGCGCCGGTTTGACGTGACGCTGTGGAGAGAGCGCTGGCCAGTCCTCGTCCCAGGCCTCGCCGTCGCTGGTTCCGTACAGGTGCGCGACACCGTCCGGGTTGACCTCGATCTCACCGCCTTCACCCTTGATGACGATGGCCGTATCGCCGAGCAGACGGCTGGCTTCTCGGTGATTGGCCTGATAACCCGGATGGAAAATGCTCTGCAGGCCGCAGCGAGCACCCTGCGGATTGAGAATGCGCGCCAGCGAATGAATTGGCGAGCGCAGGCCGAGGATGTTGCGTTGGTCGATCATTCGCTGCAGGCCGGGCATCCAGGCGCCGAGCGGCATAAACGCAAGGTTGGTGCTGTTCAGGGCTGCGGCGGCTGCAGTCCAATCTTCGCAGTGGGCGATTCCGAGCAAATCCAGCTGCTGCTCGGTGTACATCCGTCCTGCCGTATGCGCACCGCCGCCGTGCATCAGGATGCGAATCCCGTTCTGCGCCAGGCACTTCGCAGCAAGAAGATACCAGGGCAAGTGACGTTTCTTGCCGGCATAGGTCGGCCAGTCGATATCAACGGCGATCGCCGGTGCGTGCAGTCGCTCACGGACGGCCTCGGTGAAGCCGGCAAGCTCCTCTGCGCTTTCTTCTTTGTGTCGTAGCAGCATAAGGAAGGCACCGAGCTGCGTGTCCTCGACCTTGCCGTCAAGCAACATGCCCATGGCTTCGCGAGCCTCATCCCAGGTGAGGTCACGGGCGCCGCGCTTGCCTTTGCCAAGAATGCGGACGAACACGGCAAACGGGTGTTCGGGAGGGGTGACTAGGCTCATATGCAGTTGCTCGGTTTCGGCAGGCCGGCCAGCTTTGCGGCAAGCTTGGCGGGGGTGCCTTTGAATAAACGGTTCAGGTGCATGCTGTTGCCCTTTTCCGGGCCGAGTTTCAGGGCTGTGTACTTGATCAATGGCCGCGTTGCCGGGGATAGCTGAAACTCCTGATAGAACTCGCGAAGCAGCCGCAGGACTTCCCAGTGCTCGGCCTCAAGACTGAGCCCCTCCGCCGAGGCAAGCGCTTCGGCGACGGGCTCGGTCCACTCGTCCAGATCGACCAGAAAACCTTCCTGATCGATGGCAATGCTCATGCCATTCACGATCAATGCGCTCATAACCAGGAATTGGTCCGTGCGTAGCGACAGCACAGCTCGACGAAACCCGGATAGCTGACCAATTGCAGGCGCTCGGGCAGGTTGCCGAGGCCGCGTGCGGTGACGTCTTCTTCCAGCGCTAACAACGCCACGCTATCGGGCATCAGCTCCAGCGCGTGACGTTGGGCTGTGCCGCCCTGCAGGGCGTAGACGGCGTCGCCGCTTAGCAAAACCGCATCGTCGGTCGCAAGCAGGCGCAGGCAGCTAGACAGGCGACCGTCTGAAAAAGGGGAGTGTGAAAGCAGGTGCAAAGTGGCCATCAGAGCGTGATCACATGGTCATAGCGATTGATAAGGGCGCTGAGGCTGGCGTCGTCGAGCACTTCAACCGGCAACGATAGGGTGGCCTCGTCCAGCCCGCGCTCGCTGAGACTGCGTCTGGCTGCGAATAACGAATCGACACCAAACATCGGTAGCGCCTGCAGGTTCGCTGTCAGATCTTTCTGTTGCAGTTTTGACGCGTGCTGCGTCGGGGCTAGCTGGAGCACGCCGTCATCTAGAAACAGCAACCCCAGCGGCAATTCGAACGCACCGCCAGCGAGAGCAATATCCAGGGCCTCACGAGCCGAGGGGCCTGACCAAGGCGATTGGCGGCTTATGATCAGCATCGAGCGGGCCATCAGTGGCCTCCAAAGCAGACAAGGCGATCAGCGTGCTGAGCCGCTTCGTGCAGCTGACCTAGACCCGAAAGCTCCCAGCCAGGCGCCAGGTTGGCCGCGGGCCGCCCGTGACGTTTAGCCTCCGAGTCGTCCAGCACGCCGCGGCGCAAGCCGGCTGCGATGCAGACCACGCCATCGAGCCCGTTGAGGTTGACGAAATGGTTCCATTGTTCAGCAACATCAAGCTCGTCCTGCGCGGTAACGGTATTGACTGAGGCGCTGTGCACGCCGTCCTGGTAGAGAAACAGCCGGACAATCTCGTGCCCGCCCGCAAGCACCGCCTCAGCGAAGCGCAACGCACGCCGCGAAGCAGGGGAATGGGGAGGTGAAAACAGAGCGATAGCGAACTTCATGGGACACCGTTGAATTACTGGTCGACATGATACGCCAGCTTCAAAAACGAAAAAGCCCGCTGAAGCGGGCTGATTCAACGGGCGGCTATCAGTCGTCGCCGCCCATGATGCCCATCAGCTGCAGCAGGCTAATGAACAGGTTGTACAGCGAAACGTACAGACCGATCGTCGCCATGATGTAGTTGCGCTCGCCACCATGAATGATGGCGCTGGTCTGGTAGAGGATGCAGACCGAGGAGAACAGCACGAAGCCGGCACTGATCGCTAGTTGAAGACCGCTGATCTGGAAGAAGAAGCTAGCGACCATAGCGCCCAGCAGGACGAAGAAACCGGCAGTGATGAAGCCGCTGAGGAAGCTCATGTCCTTGCGGGTGATCAGCACGAACGCCGACAGGCCGAAGAACACCAGGGCGGTCATCGACAGTGCGGAAGCGATCAGCTCACCGCCGTTGGCGGTGCCCAGATACATATTAAGAATCGGACCGAGCGTGTAACCCATGAAACCGGTCAGCGCGAAGGTGGAAAGCAAGCCCCAGGCCGAGTTGCGCAGCTTGACGGTCAGAAAGAACAGGCCGTAGAAACCGATCAATACCACGAAGATGTTCGGGTAGGCCGCGTTGGCTTGCATCGCCATATAGGCGACCAGGGCACTGAAGCCCAGGGTGATGGCCAGCAGGCCGTAGGTATTGCGCAGAACGCGGCCAACTTCCTGTTGTTCAACCTGCGTGTGCGTAGATGCATACTGTTGCTTGAGCATGGCGATACTCCTGTAAAAATGAATTCAGCCTAAGGTGAATTGCCTCGGATCATAGCAGAGCTTTTGTTTCGACCTAATAACAGAGTTTGACAGTGTGTTTCGTTCCGGTACTATTGCGCCCGCTCTCTGCGGAGGAGTGGCAGAGCGGTTGAATGCAACGGTCTTGAAAACCGTCGAAGGGGAAACTCTTCCGTGAGTTCGAATCTCACCTCCTCCGCCATATCGCAATGTGAAGGCCCCGTATTCCGGGGCCTTCGGCGTTTCAGGGGTACGCAAACGGCTAGACAACTGGTCCCAGATTGGTCCCAAGCTAGTGTAAGCGCGCGAGCTGTTTGGCACAGCGTTGCGCGCTATTTGGCACAGTTGGGGCTAGTCGGAGCCTGATTTTTTTGCAGTGTCTTTGGCATTGCGCCAGGTTTGAGCGACGCACTTAGAGTCGAACCGGTGCTGGCAAGTATCTTCTTGCAAGCACGCCAGGTCGATTAGATGGTGGACGCTACCCGAGTCGACGTCCCAATAAGGCATAGGCGCCGAGGCTTGGATGGTGATGAGTCGGTCGGTTAGCTTGCAGTGTCTCTGTACCTTCGCCATCAAGATGTTGCTCCGCTGGAATGAAGTCCCATCGTCGCATCACGACCAGGCGAGCTTAGAATAACCCGCCCATCACCTCTGGATTCCAGTTCATGATCACCAGCTCTGAGCTGGCTGCCTGTCCTCCCTGGCGTTGGTTCGCCACGCTGTACTTGAGACTGGTCTGCTCGATCTGGAAGCCGGCGAACGCCTCACGGATGTCGGGATGGTCGTTGATGCTGACCATCACCTTGCCCTTGCAGCGGCGCATAAAGTCGGCCATTCGTTGATAGTTCTCGAACGGGAAGTCGACGCCGTAGCCTTCGGTCTGCCAGTACGGTGGGTCCATGTAGAAGAATGTGTGCGGCCGGTCGTATCGCTCGGCGCAGTCGAGCCAGGTCAGGTTCTCGACGTAGGTGCCGGCCAGGCGCAGGTAGGCGGCTGACAGGTTCTCTTCGATGCGGCAGAGGTTGATTGCCGGGCCGGTTGTTGCGGTGCCGAAGCTCTGGCCGTCGACGCGGCCGCCGAAGGCGTGCTGCTGTAGGTAGAAGAAGCGGGCGGCGCGCTGGATGTCGGTGAGGGTTTCCGGGCGGGTGTCCTGGAGCCACTTGAAGAGCTGCCTGCTGCTGAGTGCCCACTTGAACTGACGAACAAACTCTTCGAGGTGGTTCTGTACGACCCGGTAGAGGTTGATCAGCTCGCCGTTGACGTCGTTAAGCACTTCGGTTTTGGCGGGCATGGGGCGGAGGAAGTACAGAGCTGCACCGCCAGCGAACACTTCGACATAGCATTCGTGGGGCGGGAACAGGGCGAGCAGGCGGTCAGCGAGACGGCGCTTACCGCCTAGCCAAGGGATGATGGGTGAGCTTTGCATGGGACTGGCCTTAATGAACACTTGCCAAATACTGTATGGATGATCAGTATTTGCCGAGTCTGAGTTCCTTCAGTAGCCGGAGCCCCATGAGCGATTTAATTACGATTCCACCGCTGTTCACCTATTACATCACCGCCGAGCACTGCCGGCAGGCGCGGGCGATGCTCGGGTGGGAGCAGGACGAGCTAGCCCAACGATCAGGTGTTTCCTTAAGCGCGATTCAGCGATTTGAGGAGGGGATCGCGCCCCTTAATGACGTGACGCTTCAGGCTCTGGCGTTCCGGCTGGAACAAGAGAATCTGATTTTTATCCCTGAGCACCCGCCGCTTAGGTGTGGAAATGTGAAAGGCTGCACGCCAGATCCTCGATCACGCCAGGACTTTCAGATGGTCGAGTGACCGGCCTGGCGAAAAAGCGATAGCAGTTCAAGCGGCCGCTCTGGTCGTTGGTAAGGGTTGGCGAGCATCCATAGGTGCTGCGGCACAATGCGGCCCTGTACGTCAGAACGGAACAGCGGATAACCGGCTTCGCTGAACGCCCAGGCAACCAGTTCGCTGCAGAACCAGCAATCGTCTTCCTGCCAATCCCTTCCGCGTAACGCTATGCCGGCGACTCCTAGCCAGTCGTATGGCTTGCCGACCTGGCTCAGCGCGGCATCAAGTACGGCGTCGCGATCGGGCACGGTGAACTCGACAAGGACCGCACGGCTGGCAAAGGAGAGTCGTTCGGCCATCGGCACTACGACGACGCCTGCCGGCGCGACAGCACCGATCAGCATGGGCACAGCGCCGCGATCATCGACTAGATCCACATGCGACCAGGCAGACCAGGTGCCAAGCCGAATGGCCTGGCTCCCGATGTGGTGACGGCGGGTAAATAGAACGCGGACCGTTGCCATGGCTACGCCTCTTCGTTGTTGAAAGCGGCGCCAGTTGGGATCGGTGAAGGAGGCCACGCGATAACGGGCATAGCGGCAATCAGATCGGCCTCGCTTGGCACCGGAGCCCGCCCTGCCTTCACCTCCGCCATCAACTGATAACCGGTCATGTTGCAAGCATCCATCCAAGCGGCGAACACCTTGCCTTCCTCTTGGAACGGACCAGGGAAGCCGGCACGAAGCGAGCAGGTAAAGCGGCTGTCGTAGCGGCGCTGTCCTGCCACCAAATCCAAATGCCGATTCAGCACCGCTGTCAGATCGGCTTCGGTTTGTTCGGGGGTTGGGACGATAGGCGGCCGCTCAATCAGGATCGGCAAGCCCTCGGCGTCGTGACTGCGAATCTTACCGGGGGCAGGATTGGCGATGACTTCCTGATAGCGGGCCTCAGTCATCGGCACTGCATCGGCAGGCATCACGGAATGCCGCCCTTCAATGTATGTGGTTCCAGTCGATTGGCTGTAGTAGCGCTGCATGGTCAATCCTCAATAGCCCAAGGCGAAGTAGTCGAACGTCAGCAAGCCAGGCACCCGGCCGCCAACATCCGTATAGGTGACGCCGGTGAGGCCGGTGGCCGATCGGCCCACAATCTGAACATATTCGACCTGGCCGCCCGGCGAGTTCACCATGCCCGGCGTGGCGAACAGGCAGTCGTTTGGAAAAGCCGTGGGAAAAGTAACGAGCTGGCCAGAGCCAGTATTTACCGTCGCTGAGCCCCACATAAGCACAAGGCCGCCAAGCCATATCGGGAAGAAAATCGCGCCATTCGCGCCGAGGCTTATCGTAAAACCCCAGCGCAGCTTTTTGGGGGTCACCGCTACGTTATCCAGGACGCCGGCATTCACTTCGGCCTGCGTTCCGACGCGCAACATGCCCGCCACCGTCTGGGATGCCGCCACCATGCGCGCCTTAATCGCCTGAAGCACCCGTAGCGGAGTCATTCTCTTGGTGTTGTCCGCATCCTCTTCCAGCAGCTCCAAGGCTTCGTCCTCGCTTGCCACTGGCGCGACCTTGTTAACGATGGCTTTCACCGCGTCGCGCAACTGGGCCGGGTTTGCCTCGTCCGGTTGCAGACCGCCTTCGGCGATGACGCCGAGGATCTCATCAGTGACGTCATTGGCCCACTTGGCCGGATCCCGCGAAGCGGGTATGCCGAGCAGCGGATTGCCGTCGGTGAACTTGCCGTTGAGCAAAGCCACGCCGGGCTCTGATATCGGGTAATCCATTAGTTGTCTCCGTAGCTGAAAATAACGATTGAGCCGCCCGGCTTGCGCTTTTGCATGACGCATTCGAGCTGGTTGTTGCCCCATGCCTGGTAGGGCTCGCCCATGGCTGAGCGCCCATGCCGACGCTCAATGATCAAGGTTTCCGGCAGGTTGAGCCGCCAGACGTCTTCCCAATCCTCGCCGCCGTATGCCTCGCCCATATGGGCGCGGCCGTGGCGGCGGGCGTGGTATTCGGTGATCGTGGCAGTGGGGTAGCCCATGGCCTCGGCCAGAGCGAGGAAGTAGGCGCGGCTCTGGCCACCCAGGCCGATAACTTTCGTAACGACGGCGTTGACCCGCTCCTGAACCGTGAGCGAGCCCTGCGCGCTGCAGTCATCAGGCAAGCCGAGCGCCGCTTCCCAGCGGGTCAGCGTCTCGAACGCCTCGGCTGGATCCGCTTCACGGTAAAGATCATCAGCACGACGATGGGCGCGAGCGAGCGGCTGACCCAAGCCGCGCAGCAACGCCTGCAGGGTGCTATCCGGATCCTGCGACCAGGCGGCGCCGGGCGGTAGCAGCTGGCTCAGCAGCCGGCCGTAGTCGTCGCCCGTCACGCCCATGTGATGCCACCGAAGGTGGCCATCTGGCCGGTTGTGAGCTGCACATCAGCAGAAGGTGACAGCACGCTGTTGTCGCGCTCGCCTGTGGCGATGCTGACCGCCTCGCGGATGTGGCTCAGTAGCAGCAAGCCGCCTGGCTCTGCCTCGCGGCGGTGCAGGTCACGCAGCTCGGCCTCGATCGCGGCCTTGACTTGCACGGTGTTTGGCACAGCACGGATCTGATATTGCTGAGCAACGGCAACCGGCGGCAGGACATAGACTGAGCGGCGCCCGGCCGGTCGGCGCACGGCAATGTACGCCGCGCACGCTTCCAGCACCGCCGCGCTTGGTATTGGATCGTCCTGGTTGTCGCAGACGATGCGGACGACCACGCTGCCGCTGCCTTGCTCGTGCTCGGTCGCCCAGACACGGGTAATGGCTGGGTGGGATTCAAGCGCCCAGGTTTCGTAATCGGTAAGGCTGCCACCCTGAGGCGGCTCAGCCATGCGGCGATGAACGCGGCTGCGCAACCCGTCGAGCGTTTCCAGATCGGTGCCGCCGGTGAGCCGGTCTTCAGTCACCGTGGCGGCGGCCTGGATGCCCGTCACAGGACTGAGGAACGTCAAGCGGGTGCCGGCCGGGAGGTTGCCAGCCGCACCAAGCGTCTGCGCATCGACAGTCATCAGCCCGCTCGAAGCGGTCAGCGTTACCGTCTCGCGAACCGTGTAGATGAGGTCTTGACTGTGCTGCAGGGTGGTGCCGGCCAGCACGGTGGCGCCGATCGCGCCGGCAATTTGTACCTGCCCGGCCGCGCCGATCGGATCGCGGTACCAGAGCTTGTATCGACGGGCCCAGCGCTCGACGCCCTCGGCGTCGGCCTGTTCGTCCGGCAGCATGTTGCGCCAGCGGTGCTCGATGTGGGCGTGCAAGCCCTGCACCGCACCGGCCTCGGCGAACGCCAGGACGCCGAGCGTGCTGCGGCGGGTTCTGGCCTCGGTGCCTGGCAGGTGGGCCTCGATGTCGCTGCCGATCTGCTGCCGGGTCTGCTCAAGCGTGGGGATTGGGAACGGCATTACAGGTTCTCCCACAGGGTGTCGTATTGGTGATTCTCGGTGCGTCCGTCGCGCCGCAGGATGGCGACGTCTAGGCGCAGCCAGCCGCGTTTAGGGACTGAGGCGGTGACCTCGGCACGTGCAGCGATGCCGTCTTCCAGCGTCCAGCGAACGCCTTCCTTGCCGTACTCACGGGCGCGGCGCAGGGTTTCGGTGATTTCCTTTTCGCGGCTGAGCAGCCATAGGCGAGAGCCGATCTGGTCGCCCGCAACGTCCGGCCAGGCATCACCCGGCCAGCCCCGCAGGTCGCGCGAATCTCCCGGCAACGCGTCATCGGCACGGGCCCGACGATCGGAGAACAGGCTGATGACGACGGGCGTCTGCAGGCTGCTATCTAGCACCAGGTCACCGTTCTCGATGGCGATGTCGGCTTCGCGGCCGTTCCAGCGCAGGGCAATATCGGTCATTGCGGCACCTCCGATATGCCACCACCTGGTAGCGCGTGCCGATGCTTGGTCTGGGTGATGCCGGCCGCGATCTGGTCGCCTACAGACTCGATGCGGCCGGTCTGGGTGATAACAGGCGTATCGAAGTTCACGGCGCTGGTGGCCTTGATGTTCAGCGTGCCGGTTTCCACATCGATGACGCGGCCGCGCTTGAGGTGGATCCGGTCGCCCTCATCGGTGTAGATGGCCACCTCGCCGTCCTCGAGGTCGGTGATGCGATAGCGGCGATCGGCGCAGGCGATGACGACGCTGTGCGCGCGATGGCCACCGACTGCTACCACCAAAGCTTCGGCGCCGGTGTGCGGCTTGTAGGTGAAGCCATAGGGCTGCCAGTGTTCGGCTCCGTCGAGCTGCTCATCGGCGAGCAGGCTCAGCTGTAGGGTTTGCATGCGTGCGGCGTCGCTCACCAGGGTGACGACAGCGCGGCTGACGATATGCGCCAGGCCACGACGGAGCGGGCTCAGCATGCGGTCAATACCACGCATCGGTGACCTCCGGTTCCGGTTGCTGCAGCACGTCGAATGCCTCGCGCGGCATGAGGGTGAGTTCGGTGCGCTCGCCCTGGTCGTCGAGGCTGTAAGTGATGTCGGTGATGAGCCGCTCGGCGCCCTGCAGGTACTGGTAGGCGTCGTGCACGGTGGTCAGGCTGTTGTGCCGCCAGATATGGCCATTGGACTGCCGGCAGCTGGTCAGGCTGTACGTGAGCGACTGGGAACGACCCCAACGCACGTTCCGCTCCCAGGTGACTTGCTGGCGTGCGCCTGCTGCGTCGAGGGGACCTTCGGCGATGAGGGTGAGGGGGCGATGACGCTTCATGCGCGAATCCGACGCGCGCGCCACCACGCCGCTGGCCTGCTCGCCGGACAGCCAGTCGTCACCCTGGACCTGGCCCTTGAGGGTGTACTGGCTGAACACGTCGACCAGGTCCCGGTTGCCTGAGCCCTGCTGGATGTTCTTGCCCAGCACCAGGGCGTCATACGTACGGGCCTGGCCGGCGCGGCTGATGATCAGATTGCCGCGACCGTCGGTGATGAGCAGCACGCCACGGATCCGCGCGGCCTGGTCGAGCATCTCGAAAACGGTCTCGCCGTCGTTGGGCTTGAGGCTCTTGAACGGTGCGTTGGCACCGACCTGATCAATGACGGTTATGCCAAAGGGCGCGCAAAGCTCGCGGGCGACATCGGCCAGGCCGCGACCGATCCATTGCGTGGACGGTGCTGAGCAGTCGACCAGGTCGCAGGTCTTGTCCCGGCCGCTGACGCTGACGCTGTGTTCTTGCGAGTTGTAGGTGGGACTGACGCGATCGATGTAGCCGGTGATCAGCAGCTCGCCGTCGTAGTGCAAGCTGCAGGGGGCGCCTTCCGGTATCTCGCGGCGCTGGGCTTGGCCCGCCCAGCGTTCGGTCAACTGCAAATCGAAACGGCCAGCGAGCTGCTGCATGCCCAGGGCGATGCGGTAGCTTTTCCAGCCACCCCATTCCTGGTTGCCGACGTTGAGTAGGACTTCAGGCATCCTTCAGCACCTCCAGCGACTGGCCACCCTGGATGAAGCCGGGGTGCGCGATGCGGTTGCGAGCCACTATTTCATCGGCGCGGCGGGCGTCGCCGTAGAGCTGGTGGGCGATGAGCAGTGCCGGCATGGTGGTCTTTGGCTGGTAGCGAGCCAGCGGTGCCAGAGCAACGGAACGCTGATTCATGTCGCTGACCAGCGCGGCCGTGAGCTTTGCGAGGGCGGCATAGCGCTCCGGGCTGGCCGCGAGTTGCTGGCGATCGAGCTCGGCGACAACCTGGTCGCGTACGCCCACCGCCTGATCACGGTTTTCATAGGTCAGGCCGGGCACAACCTGCCCTTGGCTATCCAATGGACGACTGGTGGCCAGGCGCGTGGCTTCGGTCACTGCGACACGCTCAATCAGGCGATAGACCGCAGCCTGGTTAGTGGCCTGCTGTGCGCGGGCCGGGGTGACGTAGCCACTGCTGCGCACCGGCTTGGCTTTGCTGCCGAGGTTGAAGAGTGCCGTCTGCGCCTGGAACGCAGCGAAGGGATTCGAGCCACTGGTGATGCCGCGCACCACGCCGAGCAGGCTGAGCCCGAGGTTGCCTGGCGCGAGCATGAGCTGCTGGACGCTGCCGGTTAGCCGAGTGAACAGCAGGTTGAACGAGCCGGCGCCGCTGAGCAGGCCCCCGGCATTGGCTACGGTACTGGTTGCACCCTGAATGGTTCCGATCGCGGGCCCAGCAATGCCTTGCGCGTATTCGAACGCTTCGCCTATCGCGCCACTGGCTTCGCCCAGCATGGTGAGCGCTTCGTCTGCAATGAAGCCGGCCGTACCGAGTACGCTCCATTCGGCCTCGAACTCGGCGACGGCTTCCGCTTGCACCTGGTCAGCCGCGGCGTTGACTGCGGCACCTGGTAGCGCCTGGCTATCCGGGCGCGGTGCCTCACCGGCCTCGGCAAAGTTCTGGGTGATGCGGGCCAGGCCGCCCTGTTCGGTGCTTTCCTCGACGCTGTAATCGCCCAAGACGATGACATCCAGTTCGCCGTAGAAGGGGTGGATGAGCGTGCCGGGGCCCCAGGCTTCTAGCGCCTCGATCAACTGGTCGCGCTGGGCCATGTAGTCCGGACCGATGACCGTCATGGACAGGTTGAACTGGCGCGCCTTACGGCCCATGTCCTGAGTGCTAGGCACGTCGCGCAGCGGGTATTCGTCCAGCACGGTACGGCGACCGCCGGTACGGGTGCTGTTCTTCAGGTGGAACGGCACGCCACGGAAGGCGCCCGGCCGGTAGTCATCGCGCCAGGCCATCAGATGCCCGCTCCGGTACGGCCGGTGAGCACGCGCATTTCCAGATCATCTTGCGGTTTGAGCTGGGTGACCCTGGCTTTCTGGTCGCCCTCAATGCGGATGGTGAGTTCGGACGTGGCCTTATTCGCAGCGATCGCGCTTCGGGCGCTTTCGCTGAATGGGGAGATGGCGTGCGCAACCGCTTCGCCGATCGCATCGCCCAATGCGGTGCCGTCAATCAGGTAATCGTTGAGCAATGTGCCGACGCCGTAGCCGGCCGCGCCCGCGCCTGCAACAGCGGCGCCGGCTGTGGCCATGGCACCGGCCCCGAAGGATGGAAGGGCTGATAGCGGCGCGCCGCCCAGCAGCGCCATTGTGGTTTTCAGTTTGCTGAAGGTTTTCGGGCCAACCAGATCGCCTGCGGTCTCGGCTACCTTCTCCGCTGTGCCAAGCTTGCCGCCAAGTGCATCGGGCATGTTCACGACGAACACGGGCTGCACACCGGCCGCTTCCTCCAAAGCCTTGCCCGCCGCTACGCCTGCAGCGGTGCTACCGAACTTGCCGGCCAGCCCCTGGATGGCCTTGCCGCCGTAGCGGGCCGCTCCAAATAGGCCGGCCGCGCCCAGAGCACCGCCAACCATGATGTCGGTGCCGTCGAGGCCCAAGCCGCCGTTTTGCTTGCTGTCGAGACCGAACTTGATGGCTTCGCTAACCGCTCCGTTGATTGGCGCGGCGAAGCCATCAGCCGCTTCGCGCAAGGCACCCTTGAGGCGGCCGGTCTGGTCTACCGCGTTGCCGATCGCCTCCGGCAGGTCGCGAGCTATGGTCCCGCTTGCGGATGAGATGTCGCCGTATACGTCCCCGAGTTTGCCCAGGGAGGCGCCATCGAGCAGGGTTTTGAGGCCCCGCTGGGTGTCCAGATCGGTCTTGCCGAATGCGGCGTCGATGAACTTGAAGCGCTGCGCATCGGTGCCGAGCTTGTCGTACTTGGCCTTGATCTCTCCGATCACTTCCAACGCATCGCGGCGGGTGCCCTCAGCATCGAAAAACTTGACGCCAGTCGCCTTGGACGCCGACTTCATGTAGTTGGCGTTGGTGAACACACGCAAGGTGCTATCGGTCAGGGTGGCCAAGCGTTCGGCGTTGGGCTCGACCAGCGATAGCGTCTCGACCAGAGCAAGTGTCTGGTCCAGGCTGAGATTGGACGATTTGGCATTGCTGCCGATCCTGGCGAAGATATCTGGCAGGTTCTCCAACTCGGCGTTGCCAGCGCGGCCGGCGACCACCATTTTGTCCAGCAGCAGCCGGGCTTCTTCGGTGTTGCTCAGGTCGATATCGAACTGCTTACCGGCCACGCCCATCGCTTTGGCCAGCGCATCGGCGTTGGTCTTTGCCACTGCCAGGGTTTCGGACATTGGAGCGACTGTAGCGGTGGCCTCAGCCATGCTCAGGCCACCCGCGATCAACGCATCTACGCCGCCCTTGAGTTCGTCTGCGCCCTGGCCGGTGGCAGTCTGCGCACCGAGCAGCTCTTTACGCAGGCGCCCGGCTTCGTCTGCAGTAGCCCCGGCGGTGAGTTGCAGTTGCTTAAGGTCTTTATCCAGCCGTGCCGACTGCATGCCAGCGGCGATCGCTGAGACGCCGATGCCCAACTGAGCCAACTTACCTTCAACCGAGCCAGCGAACTGACCAAGCATCTGCATCTCGCGCTTGGCTGCACCGCCGAACTTGCGCAGGCCACCTTCGCCTTTGTTCAGGCCGCCCATGAGGCGACTGACATCGGCGCTGATGCGCATGGCCAGGTTGAGGTCGGTTGTGCTCATTTTTTCTTCGTCAGGTTGCCGAGGTAGTGGAAGAACTCACGGGGTGGAAGCGCATTGATCTGGTCGCGAGACCAGCCATGGCGCAGGGCAATCAGCTGGACGGCGTCCCAGTGCTGGCGGAGGCGATCGGCTCGGCGTTTCCCAACTTATCTAGAGCCAGCTGGGCGGTGCGCAGGGCAACGAAGTCGGCACGCTTGCGGATCATCGAAACCACGAATGGCCCCGCAAACTCGCGGCCGCTCTCATCGGTGACCTTCACCAGCTGACGCACGGCCAGCTGTGCTGCGTAGTGGATTTGGTTGCCGGCACCGCCGGACTCGACCTCGGCTTCGATCATGTCGCCCAACAGGGCTTCGCGCATGACAAAGCCGGTGTAACGCACGCCGGTGATGTCCAAGCCGTGAGGCAGCGTGCCGGTGGTAGTGATCTGTTGCATGAATGCTCCTTACAGCTGCTCGGCCGGCTGGCCGCTGATGGTGATGGCCACGTCGCGGCCAACGCTGATGGTGTTGGTGGTGAAGGCCTCGCGGATGACCCACGACTGCCCGGTGTCGCTCTCGAACACCACGTTGGCGTCGACCAGGTCGCGCAATTCCTGCACGGCCAGATCTTGCGTGAGCGGAACGGCGCAGCTGAGCTCGGGCGCGGTGGTGGCTTCGAAGTAACCCACCGAACCGTCGTCGAGCGGCTCGGCGGTGCGCCCGGTGCCGCCCAGATTGAGGGTGGCGCCTTCCTTGGTGCGCAGGCGCTTGCCGTTGTAGCTAATGGTGGCGCGGCCGTGATGCTTCATAGGGCCTCCTTACAGGCGGTACTGGACGGCGGCTGCGAAGATGTCGAACTGGTTGACCAGGTTCGGCGGCAGCACGGCGTTCATACGGTTGGGGTTCTGGGTGGAGCGCTTGATCAGCAGGTCGCGCTTGAAGCCTGCGACGTCCTCGATCAGGCCATCCTCCGTGGCGAGCTTGATCGCCTCGGCAATGAGAGTGGCGCGCACGGTGGTGGGGGTTGCGTAGGCCTGGCCTGGCACTGCGACGTCACCCAGCTTGTGGCGCGGGTAGTCACGGGCCACGGCCGCGTTGAAGCGGAAGCGCACCAGGTCGACGGTCCACTTGGTTTCCAGGCGCAGCAGGCTGATGTCTGGCAGGCCGAAGCTGTTGCTCTGGTAGTTGGTGATTATGGTCTCGATGAGCACCTGGCCGCCCTGGTCGACCGTGAAGGTGCTGATGCCGTCGAACAGCGCCAGGTTGCGTTCCGGCCGGGTGAAGCGGCTTTTCTCCGGCGGCGGCAGCAAACCCGGCAGCGGCAGGCTGCGGAATGGCCGCGCAGGGTCATTGGCACCGGATGATTCGGCAACTGTCGCCCAGACAGCCGCGACGGCCCACGGCGGCGTGGGCATGTCGTACATGCCAAACGTGCTGATGTGCGGCGAGTTGCGGCTGTTGCCCCAGGTGGTGAGCGCGGCATGGTTGCCCACCTTGGCGTTGAACACGTGCCCGGTGAGCGGCTCCATGGGGCCGAAACGATCGGTCATTTCCTCTTCTAGGGCGACCAGGTTGGGGCCGTCCAGGTAGGGGCAGACGATGCTGTAGTACTGGGTGCCGGCGATGGCATCGATCACCGAGACGATGCTCGGGTTGGCTGCACCGCCCGACATGGCGGCGATGGCCACCGTGATGCCGGCCGGGGTCTGCTCGCCGTAGTAGTTGGCGCGCACGTCCAGATCGTTGCCGGTTTCGCCCTTCCAGCGGCAGGTAAGCGTCACCACTCCCAGCGCGGCCGAGGCGGTTACCGGCAGGTCGCCGTTGGCGTTGACGGTGTCGGCCAAGCGGGTTGCCAGGGTCGCGACGGACTCTCCCGCAACCACGGCGATGCGCACCTGGGCGCCCCCGATATACAGCGCAAGGATGCCGGTGAGGGTCGGTGTGCCGGTAAAGGTGACGGTCCCGGTGGCGGCAGCGCCGGCTGCATCGTCATCCAAGGCGATCGCCCAGATGTCGACGTAGTCATCGGCATTGCGCGCTGCTGCGGCCATGCCGTGGAGCATCGAGCCCTGCCCGAATGCCTTCGCGGCCTGATCACCGGCTTGGCTGCCGAGGCGAGTGGCGGTCAGCGCCGGCACGTCACCGTTGACCAGGCGTTGGCCGACCAGGAGCAGACGGCGCTCCATGATCGCGCCGCCGCCAGCGGCCTTGCTGGGGTCGATCTCGATATAGATGCCCGGTACGCGGATGTTGTCCGGGATCTCGTTAAAGCTGACATTCTCGGCCATGGGTTACTCCTTGGCTGCCGCAGGCTTGGTGGCTTTGGGCGGTTTGCCCTCGGTTACGGATTCGTCCGCAATACGGCGACGCCAGTAGCTGTCCAGCACCACGTGGTCGCCTTCGGGCTTGAGGTGGCCACCGAGTGGATGGCGGACCTTGAGGCCCTCGGCCGGCACCAGATAAACGGGTTTGCTCATATCCCCTCCTGCGGGTTGATGTGCGATTGCAGATCCGGCGCCGGGGCGGCGTGATCTTCGTTAAGCCAGCGCTCGCGATCTTCCGGCGTGGCCAGGGGCTCGATGTCAAAGTCAGCGTGAAACTCCTGGAACTCGCCGAGGTTCGTCGCGTCTTTCTGCGGCGGGTCGGTGTCGGCCTGGATCTGCAGCAGGGCGATCTGCAAGCCCTGGTCGCGGAACTGGCTGTCATGCAGAAACTGGTAGCGAGTGACCTGCCAGCTGGCGTCGATGGTCTCGCCGCCGTGCAGCTCGGCAATGGCCGCATCAAGCATCTCGTACAGGCCGATGGTCTTGCCGTCGCCGCGCCGGGCGGACTGGTGGCCACGGGCGTTGCGGGCGACCAGGACCACGACAAATTGCGGTGTGGCAATGGCCTGACTCAGGGTGCCGTCAGCGGCGACGACGTAGGCCGCCGGGGCGTCGAGCCCCCACCGCTGGACCAGGTCGCGGTCAGGCGTATCCGGCAGGCTGTCGACGACCTTTAGGCGCAGGCCGAGCTCGCTGCCCTTGAGCAGTGCGACCAGTTGGGTCTCCAGATCGCCAAGCATCAGGCACCTCCGGGCGCGCCACGGCGCACCAGATCGCTGAGGTGATTGCTCACCAGGTCGAGGATGTCCTGACGGTCATCACCGGAAAGGCCGAGGTATGGCCGCGCAGGTATCTCGACCTGTTTAGCGGTGCGCCAGCCGATGCCGGGAATGGCGAAACGCAGCCCGCCCGAGCCCTTGGCTTTGATCGTGCCGCCGAACTGGTGAATGGCGGCGTAGATCCGGTTGACGCCCCAGACGGCCGACTTCTGGTTGACGTAGCTACCAACAGAGTCGCCCAGGTGGCCATCCTTGGTCAGGGTCTTGCCGCCGTTCAGCTGTGCACGCAGGCTCGGCTTCCAGCGCTGACCATCGGGGGCGGTCTGGCTGCGAAAGCGGGCACGGGTGGTGCTCTCACCGAGAAAGGCGATGTCCTGCAGGAGCGGCGTCGGGTCACCGCCGACGCGGCGGATCTGCTGAAACAACCGCTGCACCTGCGGCAGGTTGTGGGCGATGCGAATGCTGACGGCCATCAGATGAAGCCTCGGCTGTTGTCACGGGCGAATACCAGGCCGGCGCTGACCATCTCCGCGCCGGCCGAGGGCTGCGCGATCGCGCCGCTGTCGGTCGGGCCGAGCTGCACCTTGCCGGTGGCCACGCTCTCCAGGAACTTGATGGAGTCCTTGTAGAGGGTGGTGATTTGCTCGGTCGCCGCATCGTCGTAGAGGAAATAGCGGGCTAGCTGGCCGGCGATGCGTTCGAGCACCTCCGGCGCGCTGGTGAGCGGGAGCTGGTAGCGCCCGCCCAGGTAGGTGTTGATGGTCTGTTCGGAGTCCTGCAGGGCGCGATCGACCCTGGCCAGCGCCTGCCCGGCGGCCGTTTGCTCTTCGGGGGAATAGGCAGACAGGTCATCACCGGCAGCGGCTTTGGTCAGCAGCTCGCCATAAACCATCGGCGGGATGCTGGCGTCGGCACGCTGGGCGATCTCTTCGGCGCTGTAGCGCTTCAGAAACTGGGAGGCGCTGGCGTACATCAGGCGTTACCTTCCGTGTTGTCCTGGTCACCCTGAGTGCCGCCGGTGGCATCAGCCGAATTTGCATTGGCTTTGGCATCGTCGGCAGTCGGAGCAGCAGGTTCCGTGGGTTCGGTTGCGGCCTGAGCCGTTGCCAACTCGGCGAGCTTGGCGTCAGCCTCGGCGGTAGCCGGGAACTGAGCCTGAGTTACGCTGAGCATTGGCTCGGCCTCGATCGCGTCCAGTTGAGCCTGAGTCAGGTTCTCCAGGAGCAGGCCGATGCCTTCACGGGTGAAGGTGAAACCGGCGCGGCGGAAGGTCGGCGGCAGGCTGCGGACGAAGATACCGTCCAGCAGCTCGGGCTCGGCGCCGCTAACCACCACAATCTTTGCCGGGGTTGGCTTTGTTGCCGGCTTGGTCGTGCGCTTGGCAGGTGCTCTAGCCATTTCAGAACCCTCCCTTATGCGCCGGTGCCGGTGGAGCCGAAGGCGAGCTGCCAGAAGCCGTAGCCAGCTGCAGCGCGTGCTTCTGCGCCGAACTTGTACTTCTTCAGGTTGAACACGTCTTCGGCTTCGGGGTTGGTCTGCGAGACGAATACCGGCTTCTTACGCGGCTGGTACACGAACGGCTTGACCGGCTTGCTGGTGTCGAGCAGGAACCAAGCGGTATCCGACTCGATCCGCCCATCTACCACCAGTTCGGCGGTGCCCTTGTAGGGGTTGGGGGTGTCGTCAGCCAGCTTGTCGTTGGTCAACAACATGCGGGCTGTGTCTTCCAGCGCAGGGCCGACCAGCAGCACGTTGGGCGTGATATTCAAGGACCGGCCTTCCTCATCCTTGAACTTCTTCATGCCTGTGCGGGCCGTGCCGTAGCCGGCCTTGGCCGCTGTCAGGGTGGCGTTGGAAAGCACCGCTGTGATCTTGTTGCTTACCGAGGCCCCGCCCATCGGGTGATCGGTGTCGAAGAAGTATTGGCCGTCGTAGCAGAGCTTGGCGAAGCCGCCGTTGACTGCCTCGTACACGAGCTCATCCGGCAACTGGGCCGCCGAGTAGCCGGCCATCTGCGCCTGCGGTTGGTAGATGCCGAGCTGATCGTCCTCGATGTGGTTGCGGTCGACCTCGACGGTGGCCTCGAAGTCTTCGTTGACCACCACGTACTTGTAGGCTTCCAGCGCCTTGGCGACCTTGGCGCCGATCCAACGGCGCATCTTCGGAAAGTTGCTCAGCCAGGTGTAATCGTTCTGCCCGCTGTTGGACGGAACCTCCATGGCGATCTTCTGCCAGGTGCTGGGTGCCGCTGCGAAGGCTTTGTTGAAGGTTGTCTTCAACGCCAGGAACACGGCGGCGAGGGCTGCTTTATTGATGAGCATGTTCGGATATCTCCTTATTCGATCCAGACGCCGTCGGGCTCGACGCCGACGATGCGCCCAGCTGCGGAACGGGTACCGGTGCCGTCGGTGGCAGCGAGTGTCTGGTCATCGACGATGTAGGCGGTTTTGCCCAGATGGGCCTGGGTGATGGAGCCGTCGTTGCCCCACTTGAAGGCACTGAGGCGGCGCACCAGGACGGTGGCGGCACCAGCGGCGCCGTCAGTGTTGTCCACCGACTCTTCCGCGCGGCCGAGGTAAGTCAGGGTGGTGGCGGTGCTGCCAGGCGCGCCGTAGCCGGTGGCGTTGGCCACAACAATGGCGCCGGCATGAATCACGGCGCCGGCGGCTGCCGGCACACCGATAATCCCGGCGTGCTTCATCGGGGTATTACGGTCGCGGGTGAGCGCGGTCATGGAGCCTCCTTAGGCTTTCAGGGTGGCGAGGTAATCCGCCGGCTCGACGCCCATGGCCTTGCACACGGCCAGGGCTTCGGTATCGAGCTGATCGACAGTGGTCGGGACTTCGGGCTGGTGGCGATGGGTCTGCTGGCCCTTGAGCGCGGCGATCGCCGGGGTTTGCTCCAGGTAGGTCTTGAGCGCAGCGACGTCTTTCTTGCCGAGGTCGCGCGCCCACTTCTCCTGAACCGGCAGCAGGCGGCCATCGGCCAGGCCGGCTTTCACCAGCTCACCGACTTCGCCGTCGACGTGAATGCTTTTCAGCGCGGCGATGTCCTGCTTGAGCGACTCGACGACGTCAACGGGCACGAACTTGGCGGGGTCCGGCTTGCCTTCGGTCTTGGCTGCGGCCAAGGCGGTCTGCAGTTGGTCAACCTTGCCAGCGTCGGCCTTGAGGGCCGTCAGGGCGGTCTGGATGTCTTCTTCGCTGGCGTCTGTGGACAGACCCAGCAGTGCAATCAGCGCTTCTTTATTCACACTTTGGTTCTCCTTTGCGGATGTGGCGGCCGGGTCGGCCAGTTGGAAACGCGCAGCCGCCATCGCCTGCAGCGGGTGCAGGTTGTCGATAGCGGGATAATTGGTGAGGCCGACGTGCAGCAGATCGAGTACCGCGCCGGTCCGCTTGTCATAGGCAAATACCGGGCTCAGATAGCGGTATTCCTTCGCCTTGATGTAATTGCCGCCACGTTCGGTCCAGTCGACCGGTGAGGCGAACAGGCCTTCGCCTTCGCGCCACTCCAGGGATACACCCTTGATCCAGCCAGCCGCGGGTGCTTCTTTCCCGTTCTCGGCGCTGTTGAGAGTTTGGTGTTCGTAGTCGATGACCACGTCAGTCAGGCGCGTGGCCATCTTGGCTAATAGACGGGCTGCGATATCGGTGTCGATCAGCCAATGGCCGTCTTTTACGTCGCTCGGCCGACCGTCACGCGCTTTGAAGGTG
This sequence comes from Stutzerimonas stutzeri, assembly GCF_024448715.1. GTDB lineage: Bacteria > Pseudomonadota > Gammaproteobacteria > Pseudomonadales > Pseudomonadaceae > Stutzerimonas > Stutzerimonas stutzeri_AR. Next base: position 716,496 of record NZ_JAMOHZ010000001.1, on the reverse strand, counting down.
CCGGCTGGGAACAGCTGGATGGCGGCACCCTCCGAGCGAATCTCGAAGGAGCAGGCGGCGATGGCAGAAGTGGGGACGTGTTGTGTCTTCATGCCGCCAGTGTCGGCGGCATGGGTTGGAGGTTACAGGCTGAGGGGGTTCAGTATCTAAGCGAAGAGGAAGGGGAACTCGATACCCGTGTTCTGCTTCAGGTGAGTGAATAGCCCTTCGCTGTCTTGGCTGGCGGAGTGGGGCACAACGTCCAGGTAATAGCGCTGCCCTTCATGCAAGGCGAACACAATCCAATCGCCGGTCAGGCGTCGACTCTCGGCGCGATCCTCGAAAGCGCCGACGCAGATCTGCTGAATGAACTCGCCAAGCCAAACCTCTCCAAGTTGGCCTTCGTACCGATTGAGATAGTCTTGCATCAAGCTATCCAGATCCTTGTTTCCGATGCCATTGTCGCGCTGCTTTCCTCGCTGCTCCATACCCCAGCGAACCATCATGTTCGTCGGCATATGGCGCGCCGAGAAGTAATGCTTATGCCAGAAACCCACCAAAGGTGGGCGCCGAAAGGGTGTAGCGTCTTTCGTTTGCGTAGGTCTAGACAGACCCTCCATGTAAAGCAGCTCATCGAGAACATGGAGTGACTCGGATCGATACGGTTCTAGGAACGCCAACTTAACTGCGAGAATCGTGCTGAGCCGGTCGGCGAACGGAGCGTCCCTAGAGACCTTTCTCTTCAATTCGGCTCGCTGGTTCTCGTCCAGCGAAACGGTAGTTCTGTTTCGGCACCCCTCAGGTACTGGCCGAGGCGACGAGTCAATTTTCCCCATCTTGTTGCTCCACAAGCAGTGCGATTCCGCTAGTGCTTATGCCAAAGCTATAGCCCACGGAAGTCAACTGTTTGATAGCAAGTCGGCGGTCAACGAGCCGAGTAAGGCTGTGCTCTACTTTCAACAGGTCAATGTCTTCAGCGCCAGCGATATTTCGCGCCGTTAGGCGTTTTCTCTTTCGGTGGGCTTCTCCTAGGAGGTCCAGAAGGGCTCTGTCTAAGGAAGTTAGCTCGTCGCCGAGAGGAAGGCGCCGGGCAGTGGATCGGATAGCGGAAGATGATGCTGAGGTTTTTGCCATGGGAATTACTTGTTCTGCGACCTTTGTCTCCGCTTTCAGAAGGTATCCCGCCAACCTTTCATTTTCGGACTGCAGCGATGCCAGTCGCTGATGGATGGTTCTGAGCTTATGGATTACTAGTGTGAAACTTGACGCAGCTACCAGAGCAACGGCGAATATGTGCCATCTAGTAGTTGGGATCGGCTCTGTAAACCACACCGTGAAGCTGACAGCTGAGTCGGTAACAGCTCTAGTCGCCCCATCAAAGACGTCAGTCGTCAATGCAATGGTCAGAAGCGCTATCAACAGCGGCCCTAGTTGATCTCGTGTCCACCGCAAACAACTGATTCCAAACTGCTTCATTTTCCGCTCCGTGCTTAAGCCGCGAAGCATGATACAAAACATGTGCGTTAGAAGCCCGTTAGCCGCTCTGCTAGGCATCGAAAATGTTCAACCCCCTCCTACGGTAGCTACCAAGCAAACTAGATCGCCACTGGCCACGCTCGCGGCCTAGCGTTACCGAAGCATTCTCACCAGGCTGCGCACCGCCACGGCCGATTCCGAGATCTCGACTGTCAATACCGTTACCGAGCCGTCGGCCTGCTCATCGATGTATAGCAGGCTGCCATCTGCCTGCAGGTTGGGCGTGGCACGATCGAGTATCAGCTGCACCAAGGCGTAATCCTCGACGAGGATGGTCGGCTGACTGGCAAGTTGCTCAGCCAACACCGTTTCGGTCAGAGTGACGACCGACGTCCTGGCACCGACGCGCTCGGCGCTTTCCTGGCTCAGCAGCCCAACGGGAAAGCCTCCTGCCGGCTTGCGATACCACTCGGCAAACGCCGGACCGCTGACCAGATCGGCAATGCTGGCCCGCGTAATCGCAGTCGGTGCTGCCGCTACCTTGTCGACCAGGTGCTGGCTCAGGCTCGCGCGGCGTCCACCTGGTGGATAGTGGAACGCTGGGTGGACGCCCTTCGGGATCTGCTGCACTTCACCGGTACGCTTGTTGACGAAGGGGACGCTGGGCACCTTCGGCGACTCGCTGACCTCGATGCCTTGGCGCTGCAGCTGGCCCGCCGTCATGGGGATGACTCGGCACTTGCAGCCCCATTCCTTGATTGGCAGATGGCTCTGCCAGAACGGATCATCCACCGAGAGCACCAGGCCGTCCCAGGCGCTGTGCTGCAGGCGGGGGTTTTCCGAGTTGCCGCCGTCGTACTGCAGGTAGGGGAACGCGGCTTTGCGATCCTGGATGCGCTGCCACTGGCCTTCGCTGTGGGCGGTGCGCAGGTTGGTGTCGTAGATCACCTTGAGCCGGCGCGGGCTGCCCAGCTGGACGTCCCGCACCTCACCGGTCAGTGGATCCAGCCGATCCTGCCGTCCCCACCAGCCTTTCGCCTGCAGGGTCGGCATCAGCCTCTTTTGGAAGTCCTGCAGCGTGGTGCCTTCGGCAAGCGCCCGGTCGACCTCGGCGCGAATGTCCTGCAGTAGATCGAGCTGCATGGCCTTGGCCACGGAGAATGCGGACTGATGTTGCGCCTGCCAGACGTCGCGGTAGTCGAAGCCAACAGCGAAGCCTTTCTGGCGGAAGTACTCGATGGCCTCCGTCGGTGGCAGCGCGACCAGGTCGACCATCAGACCGCCCCAGTCCGGCCGGCCAGCGTGCCGGCGAACATGCCCTGGGCGATAAGCTCAGCGAGCTGGCCGGCGTCCAGTTGGGGGATGACCTCGGGCAGCCGATCGCGAAACTCTTCCAGGCTTTTACAGCTGGCGAGCAGCTGCTGCACCGGGGCGACCAGTTCGGCCACTGGCTCCCAGTCATTGGCGAGCTGCTCGGCCAGATCGTCGATCGGGTCGTTGCCCGACTTGCTCTTGAGCGCGGCCACGCGGGTGGCGGCAGTCACCGTCCCGGCCGGGACGGCAGTGCCAAGCACGGCGTCATCTTTGCCCGGCAGCGGTATGCGCAACTTGTCGTGCGCCCAGCTGACCGGGATTTGCATGCCTGCCTCGACCAGCTTGGGCAGAGCCTCGGCGTAAGTGGCCATGTCTTCGGCTTCGACCAGGTCGAACTGGAAACGGGGCAACCGACGGGGGTCGCGCTCGCCGCCCTTATTCAGCACCAGGAGCGGATAGAGGAGGTACTGCCGCAGCGAGGTGGCGACCTGTTTGGCATCGGCCTTGAGCAGGTCGTGGCGCACCTCGTTGTGCACGTTGCCGAGGGCGTTGGTGCTACTGGCGCCGTCGGCCTGGCTGGTGAGCGTGCCGCCGAGGATGGCTTTGGACATGCTCTTTTCAGCCCACTGCACCATCCAGTCGAACGGATCATGGGTGCCCTTGGCCGCTTCCTTGAAGTCAATGGCCATGTCTTCGGGGATGATGCCGGCCGCGTTGTGGCCGATGTTCACCACGGCGCGCAGCAGGGTGGCTTTTTCGTCTGCAGTTGCGCCGCTTGGGTATTTACCCAGGCGGACCGGCAGGCCGTAGATCTCCAGAAACTCGGCGAGGTCTCGGACGGCGTAGTTCTTGAACAGGTACGGCCAGGCCAGCACACGATACAAACCGCCGCGCGCAACATAGCCGGACTTGGCCTTGTGCTGATGCAAGATCCAGCCGAACGGCTGCAGCGGCTCACCTTCGACGCTGCCATCGCGAAGCCGCAGTTCGGTGCGCGTAGCTGGATCGAGCTGGAACCAGGACGCTTCGCGGTAGTTAAACGCCTTGGGCATCCACTCGCGGCCGTACCGCTCCCAGTCCAGCTCGATGCCGGCGAAGCCCTTGCCGATGGCATCGAGCATGTCGAACAACAGATCCTCGAAGTCGGGCAGGTCCTGGAGCACTTCATTCAGCCAGTCGGCCTCGGCCTGCTCGGCGGCGCTGGGGTTGCGTGGCGGTACCACTGCCCAGTCCACCGTTGTCAACGCGCGGCGGCGCTTGCCGATCTCGGCGAGCAGATGCGCGTCCTTTTCTTCCATGTCCTGGAAGAGTTCGCACTGGGCTTTGATGTCGCCTTGCTCGGCCGCCCGGAGGATGCCGGCCAGCTTGGGCGGTGTGAGCCCGTTGGATGGGTGCTCGGCGAATTCCTCCTGCAGCTGGGCGAGCCGGGACGTCTGCGATTCGCGCAGGGTGCTCTGCTCGATGGGCTGGCCGTGAATGTCTACGATTGCCATGGGCATCTATTCCTGAAGGCTACCAGGCGCCTTGCCAGGTGCCGGGTTGATCGTCGTCGCGTTCGGCCCAGCGATCGGCGCGGGGCGGTGCGGGGGTGTATTCGATGGGGCCTGCCGGGCTGCGGCTGGCGGCGTAGGCCAGTACACCAGCGACGGCGGCATCGCCGTGGCGCTTGCCGCCGCCTTTTTCCGTGGTGCGGCTATCCGGAACGCGCGGCACGCCTTTGACGACCTTGAGCGCGCGATAATCGTCGACGGTGTCTTTGTCTGCCGGCAGGTCGTGCAGGGTGCCGTCCTCGAGCGCCGCCTTGAACGGGGGCATGTTGTCGCGGTACCAGCCCTCGGTGAGCATCACCTGGTCTATGCGGCTATGGCCGTACTTGACCGCTGCCGCCTCGGCGATCGCCTGGCCGTTGCCTCGGGCATCGTTCTTGCCACCGAGGAAGTTGGGCAGCCGGTCGACGATGAAGAACAGAATCTGCTCCTGTTGCTTGAACGGCACGTTGCGCAGCTCGACCTGGAAGGGCTGGCGGCGGCGCAGATCTTGCTCCTGGAGCAATGGCACGATGACGGACAGGTCACCGCTGCGACCAAAGTCCATGCCATAGAAGCTGCGCGTTTCACGCGGCAGTGCCGCCAGCAGCGGCAACAGCTCGCGTTCGCACCACGACAGCGAGTCGGCCAGGCGCATGTGCTCGGCAATGGTTTCATAGCCCTGCGGATAGGCCAGGCGCAGCACGGGGACGTCGCGATTGGTGCGTTGCTCCAGGAGCGCGAGCGACAGGTAAGCGCCGCCGCCCTGACTGGGCACGCAGTCGAGTTCTTCCTCGGCGGCATCGCCATAGAAGTCATACACATCCTGAACCCAGGCGGCCTGTTCCTCTGCCGTCCAGGGGATGCCCTTGCGCAGGCAGACCCGCTCATAGAGGCCTTGCTCGACCGCTTCACGGAAGGTCGAGCGGAACAGCATGCCCTTTCGCTTGCCGGCGCGGATCTCCTCGATCAGCTCATTGAACGGATTGTCGGTGCCGTCGTGGGTGCTGATGACATGCACCTCGCCGCCCCAGATAAGCAGCGCCAGTGCCGCCTTGAGCAGCTCGGCCAGATCCTGGTGGAACGCGGCCTCATCGATCACCACCACGCCCTGGCGGCCGCGCAGGTTGGATGGGCGGCTGGTCAATGCGGTGATCCGGAAGCCCGAGGGAAAGCTGATGGTGTACGTCTTGATGTGCTTGTCGGGATCCTCGTCCGGCCAGATGCCTTCCTCGATCTCGCCGGCGGCGTAGTTGAACGCGCGCGCCCACATGGCACAGGCCTGGATGTATTCAACCGTCATGTCCTGGTTGTAGCCGAGGTAATAGACGGTCTGCCCCTTGGCCTCGCGGCTGGCGGCGGCGACCAGGACGTTATCCGCCGCCTCGGCCCAGGTGAGGCCGATACGGCGCGACTTTTCGGCGACCTTGAGCGGGGAGCGCAGGCCGATCCAGTCCTTTTGGTAATCGAGCAGAACAGCGGGTATATCAATAGCGGCGGTGTTGCCTAGTAGTGGTGGCAGATTCATGTTGCGAGCCCTTCGGTGGTAGGCTCGCGGTGCCAAAAAAAGCGCACCAGGGAGGTGTTTCGATGGACGGCTGGTTTCTGAATTTTGTGCTCAAGCTCTGGGCGCCCATAAAAGACTGTGGCGCTGCAATCTGGACGGCTCTGAGATATTTGACCGGGGTGCTCTTTTGGCGTCTCTCGGTAGCTCGGCACTACACACAGTTCGCTACCGCGAAGGGCGGAATCGTTTTCAAGCGCACCGCTAACGCGGACACTTCGAAACATCCTGAGTTTGTGTGTGCTGAGTGCTTCAAGAGGAAGGAACAGCACGGACTTACTGAGAAGAACCAGGGTCTTCTTTACTATCTGGTCTGCCCGAAGTGCGGACACAAGGTTCCCAATCGTGACTTGGTCCCTATTCCTTTTATAGTGTTCTAAACAGCTCACCGCGCCACCCCGAGAATCTCCCGCCGAATCTCAGCCACGGTGGCCGCGTCGAGACCACCTTTTTTGGCGATTTTCTCGACCTGGCTGGCGGCCGCTTCGGCCTTGGCGCGGACCTCGGCCTGCCATTTCTTCTGGCTAATCGACGCCTTGCCCAGCTCGGCCACAGCCTTGGCCACCTTGGGCAGATCGAACTGGCCACCTTCGCTCATGAGCAACTTGAACAGGTGTTCCTGGACGAGGCGCATCAGCGCTTCGTTGACGGCCCCTTCCTCATCGGGCGCGGCAGCCACCACGGCGCGGGCTTGTTCGCTGGCCACTTTCAAGGCGGAGAGGCGATCCTCGAAGTTCTGACCGTAACGGTGCAGCGCGCTCTTGCTGATTGCGAAGCCGCGGTCGGTCAGCTCAGCGGACAGGGCCTCGTAGTCGCTGAAGTTGTTCTCGGCCAAAGCCTGATCCAGCCAGGCTTTCACCTCGCCCGGCAGGGTGGCGACCTTGCTGCGCGGCGGCATGTCAGACGCACCGTGCCGGGCGTGCAATGCCGGGGTTACATTCGATGGTGTACTCGGCGATGTCGACGCCGTAGTGGGTCAGGCCGGCGATCCAGACGCCGCTGGGCTGCTTGTCGAGAGTGACCAGGCTGCGGTCTTTCAGGTAGTCGAGTTCGCGGCGGACTTCATGCTGGGTCGCATCGGCATAGATGCCCTGGATGGTCGAGAGCACCAGGACTTCGTGCGGGTCTACCGGGCGGGCATTGTTGAGGGTCAGCAGGATGTACCAGCGCATGGACTCTCGGCGGATCTTGGCGGCATCAATCATGGTTACGGGCTCCATTTATCTGGATAACTTCGAGCTTGGAGAAAACGGCGTCGATCTTGGCTTCGATGATGGTTTGGTTGCGGACGAAGTCTTCGCGCCGCACGTACTGCAGTGGCAGCTCGGCCTGGAAACGCAGGAAGCTGCGCTCCAACTGCTGCACTGCGTCGGAGTCTTTGTCCTGGCGCTCCAGGACCTTGGCGAAGTTTTCCTCCCAGTGGCGGCTGGCACTTAGCCTGGCGGCATCCTGAGCGGCGAAGCGCTCGGCCAGACGCTTCTCGAACTGACCGAGCAGCAGCTTGACCAGGCCGGTGACGATGCCGACGAAGATGCTGAGCAGCCCCGTGGCCCATCCAATCAGCTGGCTTATTTCTAGCTCCATGGTCATGGCGTGCCAGCCTCCCTGGCTGTGAGCAGGCCGGTCACCTGGCTGGCAAGGGAACGGGCCCAGCGGCCGTAGTCCTGGGCGTGGGCGAGGATGTCTGCGGGTGTAACACCGCTTTCCAATAATTCGGCGTCAGCGCCGGGGGCGGCCCAGGGTGTTTGCCCAGCGGGGCCGGCAACGGGACCAATGGCGGCGCCGGGCACACCAAGGGCGGTGTTGTAGTCGCGCAACCAGCCAACAGTGAACACGCAACGAGGGATAGGCTCAGGCGCAGCGGCCGGCTCCGGCCGATAGGTGCTAGTGACATGGGGGATGCGTTCCTGGATGGGCTGCTGTTCGGTGTCGAGGCGAGCGAGCAAGGCGAGCATCTGCCCAGCGGCTTCGCTGGCGCGAGTTATCTGCTGCAGCATTCGCTCGCTGTTTGCCTCGGCTGTTGTGCTGGCCTGGGTCGCATGCTTGGCCACAAGGGCGCTGAGACTGGCCGCGCCCTGGGCTTCGGCGTGCCGATAGCCGAAGCCGTAGGCGATACCGCCCGAGGCGGCCGCACAGACCATGCAAGCCAGCAGGCCCAGCGTCAGCGAGCTGGGCAACGGTGAGCTGAGACGTTCAAGCATGGCGCTTGGCCCTCCGGCGGTTGCGTGCCTTGCGGGCGGCGCGGCGGGCTGCGGCGATACCTGTTTTGCCGACGCGTATAGGCGGCAGTGGCGTCTGGTACCGGCAGTTCGGCACCCACATGCGCGGCGTGCCGAATAGGTGATCGAGGAAGGCCCAGAGACGGCGGATCATGCGCGCACCCCCTGGGTGGTAACCACTCGCAACACGGCATTGACGACCGGCAGCGAGACGGCCACGACGGTATAGAGGCTGACCGGCAGGTGTGGCTGCAGCAGGCCGGTGCCGGCCTCCAGTGCGACCAGCGCGGCCACGATGGCGTTGAGCCAAAGCGTTTTGCTACGGCTCCAGTGTTTACAGTTAGCCATGGCGCACCCCCTCCAGGATGCCCGCCAAGGCGAGGCCTTCGGCGATCAATGCGTCGCCGTACCAGTTGCCGCCGGGCAATGGCCCTTGGCCGTTTTCGTGACGGACGATGGCCTTCACCAGGGCGGTCGACGTGGCGTAGTCGTAGACGTCGACGGTCTCGTCATCCGCCCCAATCCCGAGCGATTTCGCGACTGCTTTGGCATAAGCGCTGGTGTCGTTTTCATGGGCTGGGGCCCACCGCTCGATGATCTCTCGTACGCTGTCGATGCGGCTGCCGTCACGGGCGCGGCGTACGTCCTGGTAGGTGATCAGCGTCCGAGCAATGGCGCGGATGCCCCATACCGGATGGCTGAACACGATGAACCGCGAGTCAGCTGATTGGTTCAGGGCCATGCCTTGCCAGCGCGTACCGTTGCGCTCCAAGTTGCCGGGGTTGTAGTTGCGAATGCCACGAGGCTGGCGCGAGCTCATGCCGTTTCCTTATTGCCGAGGGCCGCACGCAGCTCGGCCAGGCGCGCGCGACCAACCTCCGGGCTGGATTGGCGGAGGGAGGAGATACGTCTGGTTGGGATCAGGGGTGCCGGATCGACCGCAGCGGCGCGGCGGTGCATCTCGCGGTGCGCGATCAGCTGCTTGGCGCGCTGCTCGGCCTTGGCCAGACCCGACTTGGCCATCTCACGGGCGAGGCCACGTAGCTCGACCGGGCATGCCGTGAAGATTTCGCGCTGACGCTCGACGTCGCCATAGGCATCGACGATGGCCTGGGCGAAGTCACGCGCGTGGCGAAGGGGGCGAGTGTGGGTGGCTTGTTTCTTCATGCCGCCATGTTCGGCGGCGGCAGAAGATCAATGGAGCTTGAAGGGGTTCAGTAGATACAAGAAGCCCCGCACTTGGCGGGGCTTAGAGGGCTAGAGTTTCTCTACTGTGAGGAACCAGAGGCTTAGCTCGTTGGAGTGCTTGGCTATCAGCCGTCTGCCTTCTCGCTCAATCACTTGCGTTTCCGTGCCGGCATCAGCGAGGCCTGCTAGCCACGCCTCGGGAGAATTCCACTCAGGGAATAGAGCGTGAACGTAGCGAGTTGCCATCTCAAGGTTTCGCGCTCGAATTTGTTCATCGTTCAGATCGGCCGAAAAAGCGAGCGTAGCTTTCTCCACGACATCTGATGTTCCACTTATTTCCAGTATGCCTGTCGAACCGCCTTGGGTTTTACCGAGTTCTCTCAATTCTCCTTTATCGGCAGGCGCGGCTTTCAATACCGGAGCGAATTCGCCCAATTCGGCCAATAGCTTAGATTTGCTCAGGGCTCCGCCTCGCTGCTTTTCGAACGCCGTGCTTTGGTACTTGGCGTAGCGCTCTGTCAGCAGGTAACCACCAGACACAACAGAGGTTGCGATCACTGCTGTAATGAAGCCGCCGCCAATGGCGATGGTGGCGCTCAATCGTCTGCGCTTGGCGAAGAGAGCCACAACGAACCAAACGGCTAAAAAAATTATCAGGAAAATCATCGAAGGTCGCTCCTTGCGAATGTATGCATTTGCCCTAAGTGTCGATGCCTAGTGAAAAAGGTCGCCAGTTGCCTCGGGTGAGGGCTGCTTCAGGATCTCCCAGACCCGCCGATCGCTCAGCTTGTAGCTGCGGGCCAACTCGGCGACCAAGGTATTGGCCGACACGCCCTCGCGCACGCCCTGGACGTACTGGCGGTTGATCTCCAGGTCACGCAGGCGGCGGATAGCGGCTTCGCACTTGGGGATGTACAGCGGCACGCTGCCCCATTGCTCGGCCATGATGGTGGCTGCACGCTCACCGATCACTTCTTTCAAGGCTTCGTGCCGGATGATGCCCAGCCGGCGCACGCCTTTAGCGACTGGCCAGGTGGTGCCGCCCAACTCGTCGACCAGGCGCTGGGCTGCGGGCAGGCCGATGGCCTCTGCGATGTCCAGCAGTTGCTTTGGCAGCAGCTCTTTGACCTGGTCGATTTCCATTAGGTGGGCTTCCCGTGGCGCTTGGCGTCATACACAAAGGCGGCGACCAGACGTTGCAACTGGCCACTATCGAGCCATTCTACCCGTTCGACCTTGAACATACGCAACGCCATCGCGTCGGCGTATGCCCAGGGGCGGTTTGCTTCGGCCAGGAAGGCTTCGATCTTGCCGACCAGTGCTGCTCGATCTTGCGCGGGCTTTGGCACCGCTCTGCCGGCCTTCTTTGCTGGCTTGGGCTGGAAGCCGAGACGGACGAACTCAGCCAGCACGGCCCCGATCTGGCGCGGGCTCAGGTCTTTCGCTGAGCGAACGCCGGCCACTCGGGCTAGCAACGCGCGATAGGTGTCGTCATCCATGCCCAGCTGGCTTTTGGCGATGTGGATCTTGGCAAGACTGCTCACAACGGGTTCCTCGGGTTCATTGCCTCGGCGAATGCAGCCGGATCTCGGCGGGCCATATCGGCCATGTAGCGAATGGCGAGCGTGATTGCCTCACCGGCTTCGGTGTAGCCGCCGACCTGTTGCATCGCGTCGAGGTCGCGGCGGGTGCCGCTGTAGATTTCGAACTTGATCTTCTCGGCACCGACCTTTTCGCGGTGTAGCAGGGTGCGGTCGCGCTTCGATTGTTGGCGTGCAGCGTTCTGCTTGCGTACCCGTTCAGCCTTGCTTTGCTCGGTCATGGATGCGCCTCCAGGAGCGCGGCCATCATCTCGCAGAGCTCCGAGCCCATCAGGTAGCGAGGCGCCTCGACTTCACCAAGTAGGCACTCGGCGACCGCGTAAGCGAAGCAGGGATAAGTGGCAGGCTCGGCCGGCACGTTGTAGTTGTGGCGAATGCTGATGCCAGCCAGGCCTTCGGCCCAGTTGCACCAGTCGGCTCGGTTTCGTAGCAGTTGCATCGTGTCCTCGGCTGCTCATCAGTACCGGGCAACCACGCCCGGCAGACCATCGCCCCGGTGAAGGGGCTAGGTTTCGCTCAGTGCAATGCCAGCGGCGCCTGGCCATCGACCCCGTGGTTGAGCTGAACGCCCTTCGCGGCCTCAATGCCGCGCGCGGCGTCCTGGTAGTCGCGCTGGCTCATGCGCTTCTTGTCGCCGCTGCGGTCGACGGGGCGGAAGCTGCTTAGCTCCGGGTAGTGCTTGGCCATGTAGGTGGCCACCGCTGCGCTCGGTTCTTCCGAACCGGCAAATGCCCATACGCTGCCACGCACCTTCCACACCCAGGCGTTGCAGAACACGTCAGCACGCTTGGTTTTGGTGCTCGCTTTGCAGCGGGCCAGGTGGTCGGCGATGTAGTCGCGCCTGGCCTGGCGGACCTGACGCAACAGGATGGTCATGGTGTAGCTGGCCACTTCGGCCATCTCGCCAATGAAACGGTATTCACCACGGCCGGACAAAAACAGGAAACTGCAGCAGTACGCCTTACCGACGACTTCGGCCAGGCCGGCTTCCCATGCCACGGGGCGGGTCTTGGCGCCGCTGCGCGCTGACGCTTCGATAACGTCGGCGATCAGCACATCGGCGTCCTCGATCCGGTACTTCTCCATCATCGCCCGCGCCTGGCGCATGGCGGCAGCCGCTTCGTTGGGGTTGCTGCTCGCGGCGAGCCGCAGGCACTTCTTGATCTTCTCCAGTGCTTTTTGCCGGTCCATGTCGGTTCCTAGTGGATGCGTTTGATGGTGGTGTTGTGGGCTAGAAGCTGCTTTTTCAGTGAGGCGAAGCTCTTCCAGGTGGGCTGAAAGAAGATGATTTTCGTTGCCTCTCGTTTCGCCGCTTCACGCTTGCCAAAGGCCTTGCGAGTCAGCTCGATCTCTTTGCGGCTGTACAGCGCCTGTGTCGATTTCCTGAGGAAACGACGTGCTTCCTCGTGTACTGGCTGGCCGTCCCTGGTCGAATGCATCCAGGCACCCTTGAATACGCCATTGACGTATACGGCCGTCGACCAACTCTTGTTCGCTGTCTGCTGCTGCAGGGTCAACTCGTATTCGTCGCACTGCAGCGTCATTTGCCCCCAGGGGCTGTCCATCTGCGCCTTCAACGCGTCCCAGTCTTCTTGCTCCATTGCTTCCTCGGCTGCTCATCAGTACCGGGCCACCACGCCCGGCAGACCGCCCCGGCTGGGGCGGTTTCGCTAGTGGATCGTGGTGTTGGGTGGCGTTGCCGCCTGGCGTTCGGCCTTGCACTTATCGCAGTTGCATTCCTGCAGCTTCTGCAGCGCGACCTTGGCCAGCAGCCGGGGCGCCATGCCGAGCAGGCCCTGGGTAAGCGCGTTGGCTGTGCTGTCTGCTGCAGCGGGGCCGGCCATTTGGATCGACACGCCGCCTTCTTCGTCTTTGATGGTGATGGTGTACTCGGCCATGGGGCCTCCTAGCGTTGACGGGCGGTGATGTGGAAATCGCGGCAGAGCTGACGGACCTTCTTCTCGGTCAGGCCTAGTTGGCCGGCGATCTGCTTGGGCGGATTGCCCAGCGCGGCCTTGGCCATGACGCGGCCGGCCAGCTGTGCGTCGCTCAGCGGTGCCTCGCTCGCGGCAGCGGGGACCGGAGCCGGCAACTGCTCGGGCACTTGGGCGGCTGGCTGTGCTGCCACGGCAGGCAACGGCTCGATCGGTGCTGGGAAGACGGAAAGCGCCGGCGATTTCTCGAACAGGTGCGCATAGACCGGGGTGCGGCGCGGGTTGATGAAGAACGGCGCGGGGCCGTCGAGCATCTTGGCGCCGACCTGCTCGATCTCACCGCCACGGGCGAGGAAGGCTTCGGTCGCGGCGGCGATCCGCTGGCTCTCGGCTTCCAGCTCGGGCGAGCGCGACGGGAGCGCGCAAATAGTCCGTGCCTGCATGTCAGCATCCTCCCTTCAGGTCTGCCGCTTCGCTCTGGCGCCGCGGGGTGAACCGAGACGGAAACCAGTCGCACACCTCATCAGCCGGGACATGCCCGTATATCGCCGTGCAGCGCCGGCAGTGAACGCAGTCACCGCAGGTCTTGCCATCCGGCAGATCCATTCCATCCTCGGGCCGTTTTCCGCGCCGATATGGTTCGCGTTCTTCGATCTTGGCCATCTCACACCCCCGCAATATCGAGGCTGATGGGCTGGTACTGGTCGGTATCCCCCACGCGCTCATAGATGCGAATGTAGGACTTGGAACCGACCACTTGGCAGGCTTCGCCAATGGCCTTCATGGCGCGCTGCCAGCGCTCGTCCCCGATCTCTAGGCGGCGCAGGGCAAGCACGCGAGCGGTGCGGATCTCGCCCTTGGTGTCGGTGCGAAACGCATCGTTGACCAAGGTGACGACCTCGGGCCGCGCGCCCTCGGTCCAGTCGCGAAGGCACTCATCGATCAAGGCACGCGCGGCCTGCAGGCGCTCGTCCAGGACGATGCTTTCCTGCACGGCAAGCTGGATTTTGTAGCGGCCGTCGAAGCTGTGCAGGGTGGTGTTGCCCTTCTTGCCACCGACGCGCGCGCCGTACTCTTCGAAGCTCATCTCGATGAAGGCCTTGATGTCACCGAAAGCGACTTGCTTGAAATCGCGCAGTTCGGTGCTCAACTCACTGGCGCGATCGACCAGGTGACGCACCAGGCGGTCGCGCTCCTGGTCGATTGGCTTGATCATGCTTTCCGGGATCAGGTGGCCCTGGCCGTTTTGCCGGAACCCGGCGGGTATCTGTTGAATGGTCATGCGGTGTAGCTCCTAGTGTGTTGTTGCCCATTCTTCGGGGCGGGTGTAGCTGATGGCTTCGCGCCATTCGAGGGTTACGCCCATGAACTGGACGGTGTACTTGGTGCTGCCAGCGCTGGCGGAGCGAGTGAAGCCGTCCACCAGGCGCTGTTGAAGCAGCCGACGGGCGCCATCTGCGTCGATGGTCAGGCGGTTGCCGGTCGGGTCGAAGTGGTTCAGGCGGACCTCCAGGCGGCGCAGCATGCGAGCGGCGTCATTGAAGGCGCGCAAGGAACCTGCGAACACGGGCGTTAGGACTTTCAGCGGCTTTTCACTGGTGCTGGCGTGCATGGGCCGACTCCTTGCTGTTGCAGGTAGGGTTGTTCGAGCAGTGCTGGCAGGCGCGCCAGTGCTGCATGGCCATCGGGTTGTGCGTCGGGGCGGGCCTTTCGCGGAATGTTTGGCACTGGATGAGCGTGATCGTGGATTCCAGTGCCGGGCAGTCCAGCTGCCCTAACGCATCAAGCACGCGGCGCTCGACTCCGGCCGTGCTGTTGGAGGGGTAGCAGTTGCGCAGGACGGTGCTAACGGTGGCGCGGTTCATGCCGATGCGTCGGGCTGCAGCGGTCATGTTGCTGCGCTCGACCTCGGCCGTTAGCAGACCGACCCACAAGGGCGGCTCGCCGCCCCACGCTTCTTCTACTGATTGGCGGATGGCGGTCATGCTTGGGCTCCTTCCAGCTGGCTGTAAACGACTTCGCCGAGGTTTGGGTCGTACAGTTGGCCACCGCGTTGCACCATTGGCGCCAACGGTCCGGTGTACTTACCGGGGGCGAGTCGATAACGGGCTCGGCTACCGTTTTTGCCACCCTGGGCTGCTTGCGTTTGCAGCAGATAACCCGCCCTGTGCAGCCATTTCAGATACTGAATGGCTGTTCCGAGTGAGGCCTTTCCTGCGGCTGCTGCTGCCTGGTCTGCCAGCTCAGTTGCGCTCGTTTCACCGAGAATCCGAAGGCTGCGCCACATCGTTTCGTTTAACCGGCCGGCGCTGCTTGGCTCTCCACTTTTTGTGACGGCTGGGGCTTCCGCACCGCAGTCTCTGACGAGGCGAATAAGTGGCGCCCCGGTGACGCGCTCCGTCAGCCGCTCCGTAAAACCGGCTTTTTCCAAAGCCTTGATGTAGCTCCGAACCGCGCCGATATCCACATCTGCACGGGCCGCAATATCGCTGTAGGTAGTAGTGTTTTGCTCGGCTCGCAGGACTTCCCATATCCGCTGCCGATTGCTCTTCAAGCCTTTCATTTCCAAATGAATTGGCTTGCGACCAGCCATTACGCGCGCCTCCGAGCCGGCGCCTCGCCGGTAAACCAGCCTCGACCGAGCTGTTTCCATTGCTGCAGGTCGACGGCGTCCAGGCCGATGGCTTCGGCCTCGGAGTAGATGCGGTAGAGGTTGACCGCCACGCGCCGCAGGCAGCCGTGGACTGCTTTGCGCAGATCCTCCAGCAGTGCATCTTCGATCTGCAGCTTGGGATAGCTGGCGACGGCGAGCGCCTGCATGTCTTCAAGGGTGGCTGGCTGCGCCGGTACCCATTCGAGCACTCGGTTGTGCAGCCGCTCGAGCTTGGCCAGGCTGGTGGGGACGCGCTCTTCACCGATCAGTACCAATGTGCCTTGGCTCGCGTTGTAGATATCGGTCAGGACGTTGGCCACTGCCTTGTCCAGCAGGTACTGGACGTCGTCGATGATCAAGGGGCGGCCGCTGCGCGACAGCTGCTCGGCGACCTGGTCGACCATGTCCGACAGGGTGCGGCCCGGCAGGACTGACATTTCGCGCAGGATGGCCTGCAGAAATGCCTTCTTGCTCCAGGTGTCGCGACATTCGACGTAGTAGGCGCGGTAGCGGTTGGCCGCGAAGGCAGCGCCGACGCTCTTACCGAGTCCACTCGCGCCATACATGGCGACCAGCCCCGGCAGCCCCATCGGCCGGGATTGAGCCCGCTCGATGGCGCTGGCCAGAAGCCCTACGTTTGTTAGTGCAACGATTTTGCTAACACTCATTACTGCTCTCCTTTTGGCCTCCCCCGAG
Organism: Stutzerimonas stutzeri; assembly: GCF_024448715.1. Classification (GTDB taxonomy): domain Bacteria; phylum Pseudomonadota; class Gammaproteobacteria; order Pseudomonadales; family Pseudomonadaceae; genus Stutzerimonas; species Stutzerimonas stutzeri_AR. The sequence goes on along the minus strand of NZ_JAMOHZ010000001.1, from coordinate 700,346 downwards.
GCCGGTTGTGTTACGCGCGGGCCTGTTGGCTTGGGTCCGCGTCGAACAAATCTTTCATTGACTGCCACTCTTGCCGGCTCGGGTAATGCGCGTGCCAGCGGGCTTCTCCGCTAGTCAGCTCAGCGCCCGTTTGGGTCTTCGCTTCCAGTTCCTTCCACAGGCGATAGCGGGCTACGCTGTCGCCTGGCAGTTGGAAGTCGATGGCGGTTGGTGCGAGGTCGATGGCGAACTGGCGAGCTGCGGCCATCTGCTCGCCGCTGAGCTGAGCGGATGGCGCCGAGGGCGGGGCGATCATTTCCACGCGCTTGCCGGTCAGCGTTTCGAGCTTGTCCATGGCGCGTTTCATCTGGCCTTGCTCGCGCTTCTCATAGGCTTGCTCGATGAGCGGCTTGGGCATGTAGTCGCTGGCATTGCCGTCGAGCAGTGCCTCGCCGAGCAGCTCGCCTTCTAGCGTCCGGATCCAAACGCGCGAGGCGTCGCGAACGTCGTATGCCACCCGGATCTCTTCGCCGTGCAGGTCGCGCAGGGCGTCGAGGAAGTAGCGCTGGTTGGCCCAGGTCACTTCGCCGCGCCGGGTTGGGCGGATGACCTGCGGGCGCATCAGGTCGTGGACTAGCTCTGCCGGGGCGAGCATCGGCTCCCAGCCTTCGGCGCGGGCCGCTTCCCAGGCCTCGTTCGGGCTCATGTGCCGCAGCTTGCCGGTCTCGGGGTCGCGGATCTTTTCCAGGCCCCGGTGAGGGCGGTCGTTGTAGGCCTCGATCTCGAACTCGACGCCCGACATGAATTCGCTGAACGTGGGCAGCAAACGGGTGGTGCCGGTTTCGCGCAGCTGCTTTCGGCTGACGCGGTGCACCTTGGTGCCGGCGTGCTTGTCCATGTCGGCGCCGATGTAGCTGGTGAGCTTCTTGGCTGCGTTGACCCAGATGGTCTGGTGGACGCGCTCGATCAGCCCTCGCGCCTGGCTGTTGTATGGCAGGGCATGGGTCATTGTGCCGCCGAGGCGATCGACCACTTCACGCACCGCGCTGTTGGCGAAGCCGGATCCGTTGTCGACGTAAAAGATGGCGAACATGCCGCCGCGTGTGATGGCGTCGCGCAGGGCGTCCATCACACCGATGGTCGACTCGGCTTCGCCGATCGAGATGCCGAGGATCCGCCGCGTGGCCACGTCGATGACGGTGGTGGTTTCCGGGCGGTATGGCTTGCCGGTGCGTGGGTTGAGAACCTCGGCGTCAAACTTGTGGCCGTCGGCCGTGAAGACGTCGCACGGGAACATGTTCTTGGTGGTGCGGCGGCGGAATGGCTGCAGCGCCTTGAGTTCCTGCGGCGTCCGGCGACCGGCTTCGCGTGCCTCCGGGCTCAGCTTGTTGAGGAAACGACGCACCTGGTGGATGCTCGGTCGCTCGCCCTGGCACTTGGCCGCGAACTCGGCATAGCTGGCTTCGACGCTGGGCTTTGTGGGGCGCTGAAAGCAGCGCAGGAAGTCCTTCGCCCAATCCGGTACGCCCATATCCTTGCCGCCACGCGCCGGAGCCAGTCCGGTTTCACCCTGCTTGCGGTAGTCACCCAGCCAACGCTTGAGCGTCCGCTCGGAAAGGCTGCGGTCTTCTGTCTTGCGGTCGTTGGCTCGGACTAGCAGTTCGGACAGGTACGGGCTGAGCTGGTCGTTTTTGGCCAGGTCCACCAGGGCCAGAATGGCGCGCTGCTGGCTGATGGTCTGGCTCATGCGCTCGATTTCACGAACGAAGGCGAGGCGAGCCGTCATGACCGAGCGTTGTTTTTCGCTCAAGCGTGACGCATTTTTCGCGTCACGCTGCGTCGATTCAGGCTGGTCGGTTGCGACCGGCGGTGCCTCGCTGCCGACTGACGCGGCGATCAGTGCGGCCTGGGTTTCGGACGGCAGTACGGCAAAGGCGTATTCGATGGCCTTGCTGCCGAGGCGGCGTTGACCTTCCCAGCCGTTGCGCTCGGCAAGCTTGCGTATACCTCGCTCGGTTCCGGGCATTCCTGGCTTCCCAGCCAGCTCTTGCGCTGTGTACCAATTACGCATGATCAGTCTTCCTTTCTGCTCTTGCTAACGTGTTCAAGCTCACGCATTGCGTTATGCTTTTGCGCATAAATCGGCTCATGCACAGGTGCATAGAAAGCGGAGGTTTCGGCCCGGCTCGGACGCTCGCGTTTAGGAGTTGCTTCATCCACCCAACGATCCGGCCATATGTCGATCGGACGGAGGCCTAGCGCTTTTGCAATAGCTCTTTCCATCCGTGGGTAGGGCTGTCGCTTCACGTTGTTCATGGCATTGCGAACCACGCCCAGGCCGCGAGCGAGTTCTGCTAGTGAGCTGTTGTTGGATCGCAGCTGCCATTTGATCCACTCCCAGCGCTTCAGCGGGTCGTGGGGAACTTTTGACTTTTTCATGCCTGATTCCAAGTTTCGGGCTTACCGTTTTCGGGTTTCTAACCTGTTCTTGGGAATAGTATCGTCCCGTAAATAGGAACAAGCAAGCCGAATTCGGGCGTTCCGATTCCTTTTTTTGCGTGCTCGCCTCTCGTTTTTGAGATTTACTAGGAAAATCAATGGCATACGAAGAATCGGAACAAGATTCGCCATCGGAACAGGCAGTTCCGTTTGCTATAGAGGGAATGGGAACCCGAATATCGTTGCTGGCTGACCTATACCCGTCCCGAAAACGGGCTGCTCAGGCTGCTGGGGTTGCGTTGTCTTCGCTGCAGCGGTGGATCGCTGAAGAGGGAACGCCTGCGATCGATTCGGTTGCGCGTCTCGCTTACGACAAAGGCGTATCGCTGGACTGGGTTGCCACCGGTTCCGGCAGCATGTACCGGAACGCGCCGGGGGGCGTTTCGGACGATGCGGATGATCCGTACGCATATATCCCGCTTTACGACGCCCGTTGCAGCGCTGGCCACGGCTCTTGGAACGAGCGCTGTAAGGTATTAGCCAGGTTGGCCTTCACTCGATACTCGTTGCGTAAGAAAGGCCTGAATCCGGGCAACCTGTCGGCGCTGCGCAACGATGGCGACTCAATGTCGGGCACGATCGAGGACGGTGACACGGTCATGATCGATGAGAGCAGGAACAGCCTGGAGGGTGAGGGCGTTTATGTCGTTCTGCTGGATGAGCACCTATACGCCAAACGCCTGCAGCGTCAGTTCGACGGGGCGATCCACATCATCAGTGACAACAAGGACTACCGCGATATGGTGGTGCCGAAAGCCAGGGTGAATGAGTTGCAAATTCTTGGTCGAGCGGTATGGGCCGGCGGCTGGCTGATCTGACTCACTAAACGGTGAGTGACCGGATGCCAAAGAGCCCGCTAAATTGCGGGCTCTTGCTTGAGATCGGCCGGATATTGCTTAGCGCTGCTTTGGCACTGGCCCGCCCGTCGGCTCACCCAACGAGCCCGCGCCGCGCCTGGCCTGCCCAGGTCCTCCCGCTTTGTCCCGGCTCATCCCACCGACTCTCCCCCCTGTGCCAAACATAAAACCTCCTCACAAGATAGTCAATCAGTAAGCGGACCAGCACGTTTGCTTGTCGATGCTGCGGGTAGACGGCGTATACCTTCGCCGACGGCAACTCGTATTCGCGCAACACGCGAACCAGGGTTCCTGCCTCAAGCGCCGTACCGACTATAAAGGTTGGCAGCATGGCGAGTCCAAGCCCTGCAACGGCCGCATCACGGACCAGCTCGCCGTTATTCACCCGCAGCCGACCCCGAACCCCGATTCGCTCGACTCGCCCATCGATCCAATAGCTCCAGTCAACAGCTTTGCCGTGCCCATACAACAGGCAATCATGGGCGCGGACGTCCGAGGGGAGCTGTGGCGCGCCCCGTAGGCGCAAATAATCAGGGCTGCAGCAGGTGACGGTTTCCAGCGGCGCGATTTGCCGCGCGACCAGCGTTGAGTCCTCCAGTACGCCGATTCGCACGGTCATGTCATAGCCTTCTTCGAGCAGGTCGATCACCCGATCGCTGAGGTCCAGCTCGATGCTTACGTCGGGGTATCGCTGCAGGAAACCGGGCAGCAAGGGGCTCAGGTGCAGGGTCCCGAACGACATGGGTGCAGACAGCCGCAGCAAACCGCGCGGGGAGTTGCTTTGCAGGGTAACCAGATGCTCGGCCTCATCAACGTCATCAAGTATCCGCCGTGCTCGTTCGTAATAGGCCAGGCCGACCGGAGTCGCGTTCAGCTTCCGTGTAGAGCGGTTGATCAGACGCACCCCTAGCCGCGCTTCCAGCGCCGTCATCCGGCGGCTCACGAACTGCTTGGACAGGCCCAGCGTTTCCGCCGCTGCCGTGAAGCTCTTGCAGTCCAGCACGCTGACAAACAGGCGCATGTCCTCGAATTGGCTCATTGTCTCCTCCTGGTGGACGATCAAACGCTTTTCAAGTGATTTATCGATACAGGAGCGGACAGTAATCTGTTTCCACGGTGCTGAACACAGCCCTTCAAACCTCAAGGAGATTTCGATGACTACCATTTCACATGCGAGCGCAACCCTTGCCGGCCGTGCACTTCTGGCTTCGCTGTTTCTGGTAAGCGGCTTCGGCAAACTGGCCGCACCGAGCGCAACCATCGGTTATATCACCAGCACTGGCCTGCCGTTGCCCGAAGTGGCGCTGGCTGGCGCATTGGTCATCGAACTGGGCTTCGCCGCGGCGCTGTTGGTGGGCTACCGCACCAAGCTCGTCGCCTCCGTAATGGCGCTGTTCACATTGATCACGGCCGTGGTGTTCCACAACCAGCTCGGTGACCAGGGCCAGCTGATTCACTTCCTGAAAAACCTGTCGATCGTAGGTGGTTTAGTGCAGGTGGCGGCCTTTGGCGCTGGCGCTTTCAGCCTCGATCATTTGCGCAAAGCAAAGCCAACTCACGCGATCGTCTGACCAAAACAGCCTAGGCGGCCACCTTTCTGATTCAAGGAGAAACGCATGACCAGCATGACTGAAATCCGTAAGGCATCTGAGCGTGGTCTGGCCGATCATGGCTGGCTGAAGTCGCGCCACAGCTTTTCCTTCGCTTCCTATTACGATCCGGAGCATGTGGGGTTTTCCGACCTGCTTGTGATCAACGATGACCGGGTAGCCGCTGGCGGTGGCTTCGGCAAACACCCGCACCGCGACATGGAGATCTTTTCCTATGTGCTCGATGGAGAGCTGGAGCACAAGGACACCCTGGGCACTGGGTCGGTAATTCGCCCAGGCGACGTACAGTTGATGAGTGCCGGTACCGGCGTGGCCCACAGCGAATACAACGCCAGCTCGACCCGGCCCGTCCATTTTCTGCAGATCTGGATAGTGCCGGCTGCAAAAGGCATCGCTCCGCGCTACCAGCAGCAAAACTTTTCGGCAGCGGATAAGCGTGGGCAACTGCGCCTAGTGCTCTCGCCAAATGGGGATGATGGGTCGTTGACCATCAATCAGGACGCCCGCGTCTATGCGGGACTGTTCGATGGTGACGAACGCGCTTCGCTGGCGCTGCCTGCGTTGCGGAATGCCTATGTCCATGTGGTCGCAGGATCGTTGAGCGTGAACGGACAACGCTTGAACGAAGGAGATGGGTTGAAGATCCGTGACGCCGACACGCTTGAGTTCTCCCATGGTGAAAATGCTGAGGTATTGGTGTTCGACCTTCGCCCGATGGACCGACCAAGGGTGTAGCGGTGGGCCTCTGTATGCCGTGAACGAGCGGCCGGTCAGTCTTGACCGGCCTTTTCTACAGCTGGCCGGGCCATAGACCTGTCATGGCCTCATCTAGAGTTGAAACCTCCACGAAACCCGGGGCGATCCATTTACGGCGATCCGACGCGTTCAAGAAATAAGCAGCCCGGCCGATGCATTGACACGTCGTATATAAAAACAACAATGGAGCCTGTTATGCCCCTTCAGCTTTCCTGGAAACAAAAATTCCGCTGGTTGATCGCGATTTGCCTGCTCGGCTTGGCCGTAATGGCGGGCTCCGCTCTTTGGGTCAACGAGCGGCTCGCGAGCGCGTTTCATGCACAGCAGGTTGCGACCGATTTCCAGGCGCAGTCGACCGAGTTGCTCAATGACTGGCTGCGCCTGCGCAATCTACGTGCCCAGCTCACCCCGGAGACAGTCGAACGCTTCGGCGAGCAACTGAGCTCCCTAGAGGTCAGCGCCAAGGCCTTCGCCGAAGCGTCTCGCCAATTGAATGACGAACCCACCATCAAGCGCGCTGAAAAGATCGCTGCCTTGCTCGACAGTGACCTGACTTTGCAGCGGCAGTGGCTCGAGCTCAATCAGAGCCTCGGCCTGCGCGCGACGGACAAGCTGCGTCAGTCTCTTGTTCTCGCCGCTGCGGAGCTGGAAAAGATCAATATCGGTTTGATACAGCCGTTCGTCGCGACCGCGCTCACCAAGCAGCGCGACTACCTGTCAACGTTCGATCCCTCCTTCGCCGCGAACGCGCGGGAGGCGATCGCCGCCATGCAAAAGCAGATCATCGAGCTCGACTGGCAAGACAGCAAAGTCGGCGAGAGCGTGCGTGAGTATGAGCAAACATTCGGCCTGGCCGATGCACTGATCGGTCAGATCCGCGATGTGCAGGAGCAGATGAAGACCCAGGCGGCAACGATCGAAACGACGGTTGACGAGCTAGACACCGCGCTCGCCAACGGCATCGTCGCCAGCACCGGCCGGGAAGTGGAACAGGCTCGGCAGTCGACGTTGATCATTTTGGGGCTGACCTTCCTTGGTGGCTCGATATTCCTGATGATCACTCTGGGGCGCGCATCTGGCGCACTGTTCGGCCAATTGAAGCGCGTTACCGACCTGCTCGCCCGTGTGGCGGCTGGAGACCTGACTGGGCAACTGGCCATCGGCAACAACCGCAAGGACGAATTCAACCAGCTGGGTATCGCCACCAACGACATGATTCAGCGTGTCGGCGGCCTGATTCGTCAGGTGGCCGATGGCAACCGAGATATGGAGCGCCTGTATGCTCACCTCAAGGAAGCCATGAACCGCCTTGAGGTCAACAGCGAGCAGGTCGAGCAGCAGACCGAGCAGGCAGCGTCGGCCTCGCACCAGATCTCCGCCACGGTTAGCGAGATAGCGCGGCGGACCAATGAGGTCGGCACCGCGTCCCAGTCCGCCTGCAACTCTGCGCAGGTCGGCAGCCAGATCATCGGCTCCAGCGTCGACAATATTCGCCGTCTGTCCGGTCTGATTCGGACCACGCACGAACAGGTCGTATCGCTGACCCAGAGCGGCAAGCAGGTCAATAGCATCATCGGCGTAATCAATGGCCTGGCGGAACAGACCAACCTGCTTGCCCTCAACGCTGCCATCGAGGCTGCCCGTGCCGGCGAGGCTGGTCGCGGCTTCTCGGTGGTTGCCGACGAAGTACGCTCACTTGCACAGAAGACGGTAGCCGCCACGACCGACATCGCCGCGATCGTCAGCGAGCTGGACCGCCAGACGCGCAAGATGGACGAACTGATCGGCAGCGGTTTATCACTCGCTCAGCAGAGCGAAACCGATGCTGGTGAGGTGGCCGGCGCTATTGGCGACATCACCCAATCGGTAGAAACCCTGACCGCAGAGATGAGTCAGGTTGTGGTGGCAGTGGAAGAGATTTCCGCAACCACCGACGACATCGCTATGAAAATGGAGGACATCAATACCCACACCGGCGAAACCCGTACCTTGCGCCAGACGTTGGATACACATACTCAGGGGCTTCAGTCGCAGGTCGAAGCACTCAGCGAACGCACCGGAAAATTCCGCGTCGTCTGAGCGACAGCCGCGTTTGTTCAGCGGTGTACGCCGAGCCGTTATCGCTGAGCCATTGAATCGGGGCGGCAGGCAGTTCTGTCCAAACCGTTTCTCGACAGCTTCAAGCTCGATAAAGGCCCAATAGTGGCAAACGTAAACAGAGGTGTGCGGCAAGGTCCGACGGCAACTGTGAAATGTCCATGCTCAACAGTCCCTTGGCTTGGACAGCTGCAGCAAACCAGGTGGTGCGACAAACTGCACCGGCAAACAAAAACCTGACTGTGCTTATTGCCCTACTGGCGACCTGCCTAGAATGATCGGTCCCATTTCCCACTCGGGTCTGTCCCATGTCTTCGCGCCGCTTTCCGTTGCTGCTCGTGGGCGCTTTCCTCGCGCTCTATCTGATCTGGGGCTCCACTTACTTCGTCATCAAGGTTGGTGTGCAATCCTGGCCGCCGATGCTGCTTGCCGGATTGCGGTTCGTCATTGCCGGCAGCCTGATGTTTGCCTGGCTGCGCTGGCGCGATGTACCTGTACCGACAGCGAAGGAGTGGCGGTCGTGTGCCATCGTCGGGTTTCTGTTGCTCAGCTGCGGTAATGGCGGCGTGACCCTTGCCGAGCATCTTGGCGTGGCATCGGCAGTGGCGGCGCTAGCCATTGCCACGGTTCCGCTGTTTGCGCTGTTGTTCGGACTGATCTGGGGTCAGCGCACCACCGGGCTGGAGTGGGGCGGCATCTTGCTCGGGCTGATCGGGATCGGCCTGCTTAACCTCGGTCATAACCTGCAGGCGAGTCCGCTGGGTGCGGTACTGGTATTGCTCGCGGCGGCGAGCTGGGCGCTCGGTTCGATGTGGAGCCGACATCTCAGCCTGCCAAGTGGCGCCATGGCCAGCTCAGCGCAGATGCTGGTTGGTGGAGTGGTGTTGTTGTTTGGCAGCGCCGCAAGTGGTGAGCGCATGCAGCAGATGCCCGATCTTGCCGGCTGGCTTGCCCTTGCTTATCTAACGCTGCTCGGCTCCATCGTTGCCTTCAGTGCCTATCTTTATCTGCTCAAGCATGTGCGGCCCGCTGCGGCCACCAGCTACGCCTACGTTAATCCGGTAGTCGCGGTGCTGCTGGGTATCAGCTTCGCCGGTGAGCGGATTGGTGCGGTGGAATGGCTGGCGATGACGGTGATCGTCAGTGCCGTGGTGTTGATCGGGTTGCCACAGTGGCGCAGACCGAAAGCGGCTGTCGCAGCGAAGCCTGTCTGAATCGCTAATGCTGCGGTCGCATCGCGGTTGTATGATGAGTGCTCGCTTTACCAAGAGCGAAACCGTTCGGCTGTGGTCATAATCCATGAAAGGTACATGGCGGGTTGTTCCTGCTCGCGCCGGGGTGCCGCTGCTCCGGCGCAGTCAATTTGCATTTCATCACATCGACAGGTGTACCGATGCCCGCTGCGAAAACACCTGCTACCAACGACACCTTTTTCATTTTGTCGCTGGTGGTCTTCAACTTCATTTCCTTCATTTCCATTGGTATTCCGCTGGCGTCTCTGCCGGGTTATATCCATGAAAGCCTCGGTTTCAGCACCGCCATAGCGGGCATCGTTATCGGTGCGCAATACCTGACCACCTTGCTCTGCCGCCCCCTCGCCGGGCGGCTGGCGGATGAGCGTGGCGCAAAAAAAACCGTGCTGATCGGCATGGCGTCCAGCCTGGTCAGTGGATTGCTGTTGCTGATCTCTGCATTGCTCGAATCCTGGCCGATGGCGAGCATCGGCGTGATGCTGGTGAGCCGGCTGATCCTTGGCTTCACGCAGAGCCTGATCGGTATTTCCGCAATCACTTGGGGCATTAGTCGTCTGGGACCGGAAAGCACGGCGCGGATGATTTCTTGGAACGGCGTCGCTGCTTACGGTGGGGTCGGTATCGGCGCACCGCTGGGCGTGCTTCTAACGCAATCGCTGGGATTGTGGAGCCTTGGCGCGGTGACTATGCTGCTGGCGACGATCGGATTGGCGCTGGCTTGGCGACGGGGCGACGCGCCGCTCAATCCTGGCGAACGGCTGCCGTTTGGCAAGGTGCTCTGGAAAGTCGCTCCGCCCGGTATCAGCTTGGCATTAGCGACCATCGGTTACGGGACGCTGACCGCTTTTATCGCGTTGTATTACGACGCGCGTGGCTGGGAGGGGGCCGCCTGGTGCCTGACCGCCTTCGCCTTTGCCTTCATCGGAACACGCCTTCTGTTCCCCAACTTGATCAATAGGGTAGGCGGCTACTCGGTCGCGGTGATCTGTCTGGTGGTGGAAATTCTCGGCCTGGTCATGCTCTGGCTCGCCGAGGCTCCGGGTGTTGCGCTGGCCGGATCAGCCCTGACCGGGTGCGGACTATCCTTGCTCTATCCGGCATTGGGCGTCGGCGTGGTTTCCCGGGTCGGAGTCGCCAACCGCAGCTCGGGGCTCAGCGTCTTCGCTATGTTCTTCGATCTGGCGCTGGGGCTGTCCGGGGCAATCATGGGAGTGTTGGCCGTCTACATTGGTATGCAGAGCATCTTTCTCGGCGCAGCGGCCATGGCCGTTGCCAGCTTGGCGATTGTGTGGCTGCTGCTCAAGCAGGAGCGCAAAGCGGAGGCTGTTTAGCGCCGGTGTTTCATAGTCGATGGCGGCCAGGAGAGCGTCCAGCCAGGACGTCTGCTGACGTCCTTCAGGCGCCGACCGGCCTGAACGCTACCGGCTGGTGCAAAACCCGATATCGAACGATGCGCGCCGCGCCAAGGCGGCGGCGCTTGGTCGGTAGTCGCGCTTGTCTCGGTGCAGTTGCTTCCAGAGTTCCAGCGGCTGCGTGACGCTGAGATCGGAATGCTTGACCAGGTTTTCCAAGGTTTTGCTGTTCATACGGCCTCCAATAGCTCGATCGAGTGGTTGGTGGTCTTGAGATAGTCGCGTCCTTGCGCCAGCCGTCGCGGCTTTCCATGGAGCTGAGATTGCCTGGGGCGAGTTACAGCTTGTTGACAATGGCGGCATGATTTTCAAGCCGGATGAACGGTTCAGCCGAGATTCAGCGGTGCGTTCGTTTGTTTCGCCATTAGATTTCAAACTATGGCGTAAGCCTGAAACCATTGGATTTTGCCGTTTCGTTGCTATCGAAACGCAACTACGTGTGTGATGGATTTTTTATTAATACAGCCGTTTAGCTTGTTGCTGTGCCAATTAACCGTTCATCGTCAGTTATAACTTTTAGTGAACTCCTGCGCGCTTGTTGCCCTCCGAGATAGTGAGGCGGTTGTAGTGCAGTCGCCATTTTTTACCAAGTAACTGGAGTGATCTCATGTCGAATGATAAGAGCGGAAATCCGGGTAACTTTGCCAACGATCGCGAAAAGGCCTCAGAAGCTGGGCAGAAAGGCGGCCACAACAGCGGCGGCAACTTTGCCAACGATCCGCAGCGCGCATCTGAGGCTGGCCAAAAAGGTGGTCAGAACAGTGGCGGCAACTTCGCCAATGATCGTGAAAAAGCCTCCGAAGCAGGCAAGAAAGGCGGCCAGAATAGCGGCGGCAACTTTGCCAATGACCGCGAAAAGGCCTCCGAAGCTGGCAAGAAGGGTGGCGAGAACAGCCATGGCGGTGGGCGTAGCTCCTGATGAAGTAGCCTATTGCTAGTTAGAAAAGCGGGGCTCGCATCGCGGGCCCCGCTTTTTTATGAGTAACTGGCTGATAGCCATATTAGTGCATATATAGCTACTCATTGTCCGACACTTAGTAGCTGCATATAAAAATATTTATTTCTTTAATCATTATTTTTGCTGAAACGATAGAAGTAGCAGTTCAACATCGCTCGATTATTTTTTTGCTGCCGCTTCGCTCAAACATACTGCCGACCAATCCTGGCTCCTGGCTCCTGGCTCCTGGCTCCTGGCTCCTGGCTTCTGGTCAGTGGCAGTTCGTTAGTGAACTCCCGGCGCGCTTCGCGGCCGAAACAGATTGATACAAACGACTCCGAAGGGGCCATGGCTCAGGTTTTCCCGCGTTCGGCTGATATGTGGCTGCGTCTGGCCTTGTTCATCTTGATAGGTGGACTTTTTGCGCTGTTCGCTGCGCTGGTGGTGCTGGATCGCTCCGACTACATCACTGATAAAGGGTGGGTAGTGCAGCAACCGGTGCCGTTCAGTCATGAACATCATGCTGGGGCGCTAAAAATTGACTGCCGCTACTGCCATGACAGCGTCGAAGTCAGCCCAGTCGCTGGGTTGCCGCCAACCTATACCTGTATGAGCTGCCATTCGCAGATATGGACCGGTGCGCAGATGCTCGCGCCGGTGCGCCAGAGCCTCGCACGGCAAGAGCCGCTGCGCTGGAACCGGGTCAGTGAGCTTCCCGACTATGTCTATTTCCATCATGGCGTCCACGTGAACGCTGGGGTCGGTTGCGAAACCTGCCACGGTCAGGTGGACACCATGCCGCTGATGTACCGGGCCGAGACCTTCACCATGAGCTGGTGCCTGGATTGCCACCAGAACCCGGCGCCACGGTTGCGTCCCCGCGATGCGGTCACAGAGATGGGCTGGAGTACCTCGCATGACCGTCAACAGTTGGGAGAGCGATTGATTCGGGAGAACCACATCGAGACGCAAAACCTGACCGACTGCTACATCTGCCACAGGTAACTCAATGGAACGCACGCCACTCGACTATTCGGTTATTCGCCAGCGCCTCGAAGGCCAGCATGGGCCGCGCTATTGGCGCAGCCTGGAGCAGCTGGCCGATGAGCCGGCGTTCGTCGAGTTCGTCGATGCGGAGTTTCCGGGCATTGCGCCTGCGATGGATCGACGGCGTTTCCTGCAACTGATGGGCGCCTCGATGGCTATGGCCGGTCTCGCCGGGTGCGGCCAGGAACCCGAACATGGTGTGCCCTACGTCGTGCAGCCCGAAAAAGTGATTCCCGGTGAGGCGCGTTGGTACGCCACCGCAGTTCCATTCGCCGGCTACGCCCAGCCTGTGCTGGGTCGCACCCATGTTGGCCGCCCGACCAAGCTGGAAGGCAATCCCAATCACCCCTCCAGCCTCGGCGCAGCCACCGCGTTCACCCAGGCCGCTATCCTTCAACTGTACGACCCGGATCGATCGCAAGCGCCGCGTTATCAGGGGCGCGGCACCACCTGGAATGCCTTCCAGACGGTGGCTTTCGAACGTGCGGCCAAGTGGGACGCCAGCGGCGGGCGCGGCCTGCATCTGCTGGCCGGGGCGAGCAGTTCGCCAACGCTGCAGCGGCAGTTCGCCGAATTGCTGAAGCGTTGGCCCGAAGCGCGCCTGTATCGCTTCGAGCCCTGGCATGGCGACGCTTACGCGGCTACCGAACAGGCGACCGGCCAGCCATTGGAAACCCATTACCGTTTCGAAAATGCCGAGTGGGTGTTGAGCTTCGAACATGACTGGCTTGGCGCAGGCCCGCACGAACTGCCCCACGCGCTGGGCTGGAGCGAGCGCAAGCGGCGGGCAGCGCGAGGTGAGGGCGAGGCCCGCCTGTTTGTCATCGAAGCGTTATCGACCGTGACCGGCGCCAAGGCCTCGGAGCGACGGCGTGTCGAGCCGGCCGAATTGCACGGCTATGTTCAGGCATTGGCCGCAGCGCTCGGCGAGAGCTCTGCACCGCCGCTTCCAGGCGATGCGCAACGCTGGATCGAGACCTTGGCGGAAGGGCTGCAGGCGCGTCGGGGGCGTTGTTTGATTACCGCTGGCGAATTCGCACCGCTCGACGTGCAGGCAGCGGTGCACTGGCTAAATCAGCGCCTCGGCAATATCGGCCACACCCTCGAATACACCCAGCCGATAACTTGGATCGAAGCCGGCGGCAGACGTCTGGATGATCTCCCAGCGTTGACGACCGCGATGGAACACGGCGAGGTCGAGGCCCTGCTGATGCTCGACTGCAATCCGGTACACACTGCGCCGGGCAACCTTGAGTTCGAGCGCTTACTGCAGCAGGTCCCGCTGCGTATCCATGCCGGCCTCTACTACGACGAGACCGCCGCTCATAGCCACTGGCACTTGCCGTTGAGCCATGCGCTCGATGGCTGGTGCGATATGCGCGCCGCGGACGGCAGCGTTTGTCTGGCACAACCGTTGGTGCGCCCGTTCTACAGCAGCCGTTCGCCGGACGAGATCCTCGCGTTGCTTCAGGGTCAACTGACGCCGGACGCCCGCGCGATGGTGCGTCAGACTTGGCAGAGCCTGGACGACCACGCCTGGCGTGAAGCGTTGGAGCGAGGCTTTATCTGCGCCTCGGCATACGACCCGGTTGAAGTGACCGTAAAGCCGCCACGCTGGGATTCGGTGGAGCCGCAAGAGGGACTGACTGTGCTGTTCCGACCCGATCCCAGCGTCTGGGACGGCCGTTTCGCCAATCTCGGCTGGCTGCAGGAACTGCCCAAGCCGATCAGCAAGTTGACTTGGGACAACGTCATCGGCATTTCCCCAAGCCTGAGCGAGCGGCGTGGCATTAGCAGTGGCGACCGGCTGCAGGTCACCATTGATGGCGCGTACATCGAAGGTCCGGCCTGGGTGATGCCCGGCCAGGCTGACGCCACGCTCAGCCTGTTCGGCGGTTACGGGCGCAGCCGTGCCGGCCGGGTGGGCGATGGCCTTGGCTACAACGTTGCGCCACTGCGCACGGCAAATGAGCCTTGGATGCGCCCCGGCGCCGCATTGACGCGTCTGGAGGGCCGAATCGAGCTGGCTTCAACCCAGCCGCACCACGTGCTGGCAGGCAAGGAACTGATCCGCAGCCTGCCGCGCGAAGAGGCATACCGGTACGAGCCGCCGAAACCCGCGCAACCGACCTTGTACCCGCCGCAGGCAAAAAGCGATACCGCCTGGGGCATGGTGATCGACCTGGACCAATGCATCGGTTGCAATGCCTGCGTGGTCGCATGCCAGGCGGAGAACAACGTTCCTGTGGTCGGCAAGGAACAGGTCCGGATGGGCCGCGAGATGCACTGGCTGCGGGTCGATCATTATTACGGCGGCGATCCGCGCGAGCCGAAGTCGGCATTTCAGCCCGTGCCCTGCATGCATTGCGATCAGGCACCGTGCGAGGTCGGCTGTCCGGTGAACGCCACGGTGCACGGCCCCGATGGGCTGAACGAGCAGATCTACAACCGCTGCATCGGCACCCGCACCTGTTCGTCGTACTGCCCGTACAAGGTCCGTCGATTCAACTGGTACAACCTCACGGCAGACGACCCGCCAGCATTGCAGGCGCAGCGCAATCCCAATGTCACCGTGCGTGGCCGCGGCGTGATGGAGAAATGCACGTACTGCGTCCAGCGCATCAGCGAGGCGCGCATCGCCGCTCGAATCGAAGACAGGGAAATCGCCGATGGCGAGGTGAAAACTGCATGCCAGCAGACCTGTCCGACCCAGGCGATCGTCTTCGGCAACCTGCTCGATCCGGCAGCCGAGGTCAACCGCGAGCGCCGCACCCGGCGCCACTACGCGTTGCTCGAAGAACTCAACACCAGACCCAAGACCACCTACCTCGGCCTGGTCGAAGACGCACCCGTATTGCCGGGCGAGGCGGCGCCGCTGGATCTGGAATCGGCGAAAGGGGAGCGCGATGGCTGACACACCGCATTTCCTGCGCCGCGACTTGCCGCTGGGTGAAGTGTCTGCACGAGTGCTCGACGTCCCGGTGCACTTCAATCGCTACCGCCGCGCCTGGTGGGTGCTGTTTCTCTGTGGCTGCCTGCTGCTCGGAGTATTTCTCGCCGCTGCGACCGTGGTGCTATGGAACGGCGTTGGCGTCTGGGGCAACAACATTCCGGTCAACTGGGGTTTTGCCATCATCAATTACATGTGGTGGCTTGGGATAGGGCATGCCGGCACCTTTATTTCCGCGCTGCTGTTGCTGCTCAACCGGCCCTGGCGCAATTCACTGAACCGCTTGGCCGAACTGATGACGCTGATGGCCGTGGTTTGCGCCGGCATCTACCCGATCCTGCATCTGGGGCGTCCCTGGCTGTTCTTCTGGACGGCGCCTTACCCGAACACCATGGAACTGTGGCCACAGTTCAAGAGCCCGACCGCCTGGGATTTTTTCGCCGTGCTCGGCTATCTCGGCGTGTCGCTGCTGTTTCTCTACGTGGGCTCGATCCCGGATTTCGCATCGGCGCGCGACCGGGCAACGAAGCGGCATTATCAGGTTTTCTACGGGTTGCTTGCCCTCGGCTGGCGTGGCGCAGCCTCGCATTGGAGCCATTGGCGCCGGACCTACCGCTTCATCGCGCTGCTAGCGGTGCCGCTGGTGTTCTCGGTATCCAGCGGCTATTCGTTCCTGCTCGATCTCGCTCCCGAAACCGGCTGGCATTCCACCGTGTTCCCGCCGTATTTCGTCGCCGGCGCGGTGTTTTCCGGCTTCGCCATGGTCATCGTCATCGCGCTCGGCCTGCGGCGTTTCTTTGGTTGGCAGGATCTGATCACCGACGCCCACCTGAACAAGCTCGGGTTGCTGTTGCTCGCCAGTGCCTGGATGACCGGCTACGGCTACATTCTCGAGCCGTTCATCGCGTTCTACTCGGGCAAGGAACATGAAATTCTGGTCACCCTCAACCGAATGGCAGGACCGACCGCCTGGAGTTTCTGGCTGGCGATCTTCTTCAATCTGGTGGTGGTGCAGGCACTGTGGTGGCCTGCGGTGCGGCGCAACGGCCGGGCGATGCTGGCGATCGCCATCGGCGTGCTGGTAGGGATGTGGTGCGAGCGCTATATGCTCATCGTCCAGCCGCCGACGCGGGACTATTTGGTGTCGAGCTGGCAGCCATACAGCCCATCGTTTTGGGATTGGGCGCTGTTCGTCGGCACCTTCGGCCTGTTCCTCGTGCCGTTTTCGCTTTTCATGCGCTTCTTGCCGATGGTCTCGACGTTCGAGGTCAAGAAAGTGCTGCACCGCTATCGCGGAGGCGCCGATGATTGAGCATCACTACGGCCTGCTCGCCGATTTCGCTCAGCCCGAGGCGCTGCTCGACGCGGCCCGCGCAGCGCGTGAGGCGGGTTACAAGCGGCTGGAAGCCTACAGCCCGTTTCCGCTGGAGGGGCTGGAAGAGATACTCGAACACCGCAGCAACAGCGTCTATTGGTTCGGCGTGGTCGGCGCGCTCTTCGGTGTTGCGCTCGGCCTCGGCATGCAGATTTACGCCAACCTCAGCTATCCGCTGGAAATTGGCGGCCGTCCACTGATCGCACTGCAATCGTTCAGCATCGTCACCTTTTTGATCATGGTCAGCAGCGCCACGCTGTTCGCCGTGTTCGGTCTGCTCTGGCGGTGCCGGCTGCCGCTGCTTTGGCATCCGCTGCATGGGGTCGAGGCCTTCGGCCGTGCCAGCGATGACCGCTTCCTGCTGTGTATCCGTGCCGACGATCCGTTGTACCAACGCACCGGGACGGCGTTGTGGCTGGCGGAGCGAGCGGTGTCGGTCAGCGAGGTGCCGGCATGAGGCGCTGGATAACCGCTGTGCTGCTGCCAGCGCTGCTTGCCGGTTGCGATGACATGTCGCGCCAGCCGCGGGACAGGGCACAGGAGTCCAGCGTTTTCTTTGCCGACGGTAAGGTCAATCAGACGCCTCCAGGCGGGACCGTCGCACGTGGCGATCTGGCCCGCGATGCCGAACTGGCACAGCGACCGGACATGACGATGGCGCTGTTGCAGCGTGGCGAAGAGCGCTACCGAATCTTCTGTTCGCCGTGCCACGGGCTCGCCGGTGATGGCAACGGCACCGTGGTCAACCGTGGTTTCCCACGCCCGCCGGATTTCACCGAATCCAGGCTGATCGACGCCCCTGACCGGCATTTTATGGATGTGATCGCCCACGGCTACGGACAGATGTACAGCTACGCAGCGCGTGTGGCGCCTGCGGATCGCTGGGCCATCGTCGGCTACATTCGCGCGCTGCAACTCAGCCGCCGCGCGGAGCTGAACGCGTTGCCGCAATCCGACCGAGCGACGCTGGAGACCTTGCCATGAGCGCACGCAAAGCGGCGACGGCGGCTGGCGTGCTGGGCCTGCTCGGATGGTTGCTGTGCCTGGTTTTCGCCAGCCGGGAAGCGGTCGCGGCCAGCCTCGCCAGCCTGCTTGGGTTTGCCGCTGTGCCGCTGGGTGGCGTGTGCCTGGGGCTCAGCCTGGCGCTGGTCAGCGGCAGCGCACGCGATCAGCTCTGGCCTTGGGCCGTGGTCAGCGGGCGATCCATGCCGGTGCTGGCGCTGATGGCCCTGCCGGTATTGGCCGGTGCGGGCGTGCTGTACGAGTGGGTCGGGGCCGAGGCGGGCGGATTTCGCGGTCTGTGGCTTGCCTGGCCGAGTTTCGCCATACGCGGCGTGCTCTACCTGGCACTGTGGATTGCGCTGGCGCGCTGGATATTGCCGACCGCGATCGTGCGTCCTGCCGCGTCCGGGATCGGCCTGATTGCGCTGGTGCTGAGCACATCTCTGGCGGCGGTCGACTGGTCCATGTCGCTGGAGCCGCATTTCAAATCGAGTCTTTATGGACTTATCTGGTTCGCACGGCTGTTGCTCGGCGGTGTCGCCTTCAACTGCCTGCTGGCACCGTCGGCGAACGCCGAACGCCCTGGCGTGCTGCGCGGCATGCTGGCTGCTGCGGTGCTGGTCTGGCTGTACCTGCATTTCATGCAATATCTGGTGATCTGGTACGGCAATTTGCCGGAGGAGATTCGCTGGTATCAGCATCGCGGCGAAGGCGGCTGGCTGTGGCTGACCTGGCTGCTCGGCGCGGGGCAGACGCTGGTGTTCCTCGCACTGCTCTGGCCGATTTCACAGCGCCCCAGGCTGCTTGCCGGTCTGGCGACGGCGACGCTGCTGTTGGGTCTGGCCGAGGGCGCGTGGCTGAGTTTGCCGGGTCTCGCTCATGTTCAACCGTCGTTGTTGGGTGTTTCCCTGATTTGCGCCTGGCTCGCTGGCGGCGGGCTGCTGGCGCTGGCGTTGCTGCCGAGGAGGACGACATGAGCGTGCCGGTCGACCCGGTTTCCAAGGAAGACGGCTTCGAGCACCAGGACGCCAACGTCAAGGTGCTGATGATGGTCGGCTTCAGTATTTTCGTCGTGTTGCTGCTGTCCGGAGCGGGCGTCGCGGGCCTGTTGTGGTGGTACGACAAACAGCCCGAGCCGCCAACCACGGCGCTCGAACGGCAGCTGCAAACACCGCCGGAGCCGCGTCTGGAGAACGATCCGCGCGCCGGCGGCAACCGAGTGCTAAGCCAGGCACGCACGCTGATCTCAGGTTATGGCTGGATCGACCGCGAGGCAGGTCTGGCGCGTATTCCGGTGCAGCGTGGCATGGCCTTGTTGGCTGAACGCGGCTGGCCCTCGCGCGTGGAGCCAGGCGAAACGACGCCGCCGCGCGTGCAGCAGGCCAAGGGGAGGGCGCAGCCGTGAGGCATCAACCCCTGGCCACGTCCCGCTTTGAACGCTACTTCGTCACCTTGCTTCTGGCATTGCTCGTCCTGCTGCACGGTGTCCCGGCCGCAGCCGAGGCGCCGTTCGATCCGTTCGCTGCCGCTGGGATCGAGCAAAAGCCCGGCGCTCAGGCGCCGCTCGACCTGCGCTTCCGGGATAACGAAGGCAAGTTGGTTGAGCTTGGCGAACTGATTGCCGAACGCCCGGTAATCCTCGCGCCGGTCTATTACCGTTGCCCGAATGTCTGCGGTGCGCAGTTGGCGAGCCTGTTCAATCTGCTCACGGCATTGTCGTTCGAAGTCGGAAAGGATTACGAGGTGATCGCCTTCAGCTTCGACCCGCGCGAGACCCCCGCTGATGCCCAGGCCGAGCGTGCCAAGCTGCGCGAGCGTTGGCCGCAATTGGCGGACTCGCCGCACGTGCACTTCCTGACGGACAGCGCGCCCATGGAGCAGGCCAGCAACAACCTATCAAACCCTGGCCCCGCGGCAACACCCATCCCGCAACAATCCTCCGGCGCCGCGCTGGCCGAGGCTATCGGCTTTCGCTACCGCTGGGACCCGGAAATCCAGGAGTACGCCCACGCCTCGGCCATCGCGACCCTGAGCCCGGCCGGGAAATTGGTGCGCTGGCTGTACGGCCTCGGCTACCAGCCGGACGACATGCGCCTGGCATTGACCGACGCCGGCGAAGGGCGCGTTGGCTCGCTCGGCGATCAATTGTTGCTGCTCTGCTATCACTACAATCCGCGCACTGGCGGCTACGACAACATCGTCATCGCCGCCCTGCAGGTTGGTGGCATCGGCACCACGCTTGCGCTGGGTGGCTTCATTGGCCTGACGCTCTGGCGTGAACGGCGCAAGCGGGGTGCTGCGGATGAATGAAGAGTTCGTCCGCTTCTGGCCGCAAGTCGCCTCCAGCTATGCCGGAAATGTCGACTGGCTGGTCATTGCCTTCACCGGAATGATGATGTTCTTCGTCGTGCCGGTATTCGTGCTGCTGACACTGTTCGCCTTCCGCTACCGCAAGGGCACCAAGGTGCCGCGCGACCATCGCCCGCGGGGCAGCATGAAGGTCGAATTGACCTGGATCGCGATTCCCTTCGTCGGTGCGATGGTCATCTACCTGGTCTCTGCCAGGCTCTATTACGAAGTACGCACGCCGCCACCCGATGCGATGGAAATTCAGGTGGTGGGCAAGCAATGGATGTGGAAATTCCAGCACCCCGGCGGCCAGCGCGAGATCAATACCCTGCACGTGCCCGTGGGGCGCCCGGTGAAGCTCAACATGATTTCCCAGGACGTGATTCACAGCCTCTACTTTCCGGCGCTGCGGGTGAAGCAGGACCTGCTGCCGGGACGCTATACCCAGCTCTGGTTCGAGGCCAACAAGACCGGTCGATTCGATGCCTATTGCGCCGAATATTGCGGCACCGACCATTCTCATATGCTCGCCAGCCTGATCATCCAGCCGGCGCAGGAGTACGAGGCCTGGCTGGAGCAGGCCGGCAGCTCGGAAAGCCTGGCCGAGCAGGGCGAGGCACTGTTTCGCCAGTTCGGTTGCAGCGGCTGCCACGGCGAGGCGAACGTCGCCCACGCACCAAGCCTGGAGGGCCTCTATGGCCGCCGCGTGGCGCTGCAGAACGGCCAATCGGTGGTGGCAGATGACGGCTACATCCGCGACAGCATTCTGCTGCCAAACAAACAGTTGGTGGCCGGCTTCGAGCCCATCATGCCCAGCTTCGACAACGTATTGGATGAAGAAGCAGTGCTGCGCCTGACGGCCTATATCAAGTCGCTCGGCCGCGCCGGGGAAGGCGGGCAGGACGACCCCGAACAGCCCTGAGCTACCCCAACAACAGGAGATGCGTCGTTGAGCGAAAAAAATCCCGCCGCCAATCAACGCCCGAGCTACCTCGCGGATGAGCACGGCTTGCGCACCTGGCTGATGACCACCGATCACAAGCGCATCGGCATTTTGTTCATGATCGCGGTGACTGCGTTTTTCTTTCTCGGCGGGCTGGCGGCCAGTGCGATCCGCATCGAACTGGTCACGCCGGAGGGCGACCTGCTGACCGCTGACGGCTACAACCGTGCCTTCACGTTGCACGGTGTGATCATGGTGTGGTTCTTTCTAATTCCCTCGATCCCCTCGGTATTCGGCAATTTCCTCATTCCGATCATGATCGGCGCTAAGGACATGGCGTTTCCCAAGCTCAATCTGTTCAGTTGGTATTTGCTGGTCGGCGGTGGATTGTTCACGATTTTCTCGCTGCTGGCCGGCGGGGTGGACACTGGATGGACCTTCTACACGCCTCTGTCGACCATGTTCAGCAATGGCCATGTGGTTGCGGTCATTCTTGGTGTCTTCATCACTGGCTTTTCATCAATCATTACCGGGCTCAACATCATCGTCACCGTGCACACCCTGCGCGCGCCGGGGATGACCTGGTTTCGCCTGCCGCTGTTCGTCTGGTCGCTCTACGCGACCTCGGTGATCCTTGTGCTTGCGACGCCGGTGCTGGCAATCACGCTGTTTCTGGTGGCAGCCGAACATCTGTTCCACATCGGTGTGTTCGACCCGGCGCTGGGCGGCGATCCCTTGCTGTTCCAGCATCTGTTCTGGTTCTACAGCCATCCGGCGGTCTACATCATGATCCTGCCGGCCATGGGGGTGATGAGCGAGCTGGTCACCGCCGCCGCGCACAAGCGCATCTTCGGATACAAATTCGTTGCGTACTCCAGCCTCGCCATTGCAGTCATCGGCTTCATGGTCTGGGGGCATCACATGTTCGTCGCTGGCCAGTCGATGTACGCCAGCATGGTTTTCTCGCTGCTCAGCTTTCTCGTGGCGATTCCGTCGGCAATTAAGGTCTACAACTGGACCGCGACGCTTTACAAAAGCAACCTCACCATCAACGCACCCTTTCTCTACGCGCTGACCTTCATCGGGCTGTTCGTGGTTGGCGGGGTGACCGGGCTGTTCCTCGCGCTGCTCGCCGCCGACGTGCATGTGCACGACACTTACTTCGTGGTCGCGCATTTCCACTACATCATGGTCGGCGCGGCAGTGGCCGGGTTCTTCGGTGCGCTGCACTTCTGGTGGCCAAAGATGACTGGGCGGATGTACTCGCAGCTCTGGGGCAAGATCGCCGCGGTGATGATTTTTTTCGGCTTCAACCTGACCTTCTTTCCCCAGTTCCTGCTTGGCTACCTCGGCATGCCGCGGCGCTATCACAGCTATGGCGAGGACTTTCAATTCCTGCATGTGCTGTCCTCGGCCGGCGCCGGGATACTCGCGGTGGCCTATATCCTGCCGTTCTTCTACCTGCTCTGGTCGCTGCGCTACGGGCCGATCGCCGATGACGACCCCTGGGAGGCGGCTGGCCTGGAGTGGCGCACCTCGTCGCCACCACCCACACACAATTTCACCGAGATACCGATAGTCGACTTCGAAGCCTACGACTATCCGCCAGAGGCCACGCATGGACGTTCGTGAGGGCTATCTCGCCGAACATTTCCAGACCGCCGCGCAGCAGCGTGAGGCCACCTATCTGGGCATGTGGCTGTTCCTCGCGACCGAATTGATGATGTTCGGCGTACTGCTCCTGGTGATCTGCTATTACCGGTTCGCGCACCCCGAGGCGGTGGCGGAGGCGGTAGGACATATGCATTTTCTGCTGGCCGGCTTCAATAGCGCGCTACTGCTGACCGGCAGCCTGTGCATGAGCCTCGTGGTGCGTGCTTCACGCTTGCAGGACTACCGCCAGATGCAGCTATGGCTGCTGCTCGCGGCATTGCTGGGGTTGGGCTTTCTTGGCCTCAAAGGCTTCGAATACGCCTGGGAATACCGTGAAGGTCTGCTACCGAACATGGGCGACGAATCGCCACTGACGCAACCGGCGGCGCGGCTGTATATGAACATCTATCTGCTCTCGACCGGGCTGCATGGCCTGCACGTTCTGATCGCCGTGGTGCTGGCGCTGGGCATGGCGGCGCGCATCCACTTCGGCCATATGAAACTGCCGGAACGTGCCATCACGCTGGAAATGGTCGGCCTTTACTGGCACCTCGTAGACGTCATCTGGATCTTTCTCTATCCCGCCCTCTATCTGCTCGGGAGACCGGCATGAGTCTGCGCGGATTGCTGCTGACCTACGCTGGCCTCTTGCTTCTGCTGGGCGCCAATGTGCTGCTCGCTCTGCTGTTGCCGGCCTGGTCCCGCTGGGTATTGCTCGGCGCGGCGGGGCAGGTGGCGTTGGTCATCATCGGCTTCATGCAGCTCGGCACCCATTCGGCGCTGGTGCGTTTCTTCGCGCTGGGCGCTGGCTTCTGGTTGTTGCTGATATTCAGCCTGACGCTTGCGGACCTTCTGACGCGTGGTGTCGGCTGACGCAAGGGAACGCGAGCGAGCGTCAGGGGTTCAACTGATTGCATGGGCTGGAGCTACAACCGGTCCGTTTCGCATTCAATCCGCAATCGGGAGGACCCCATGGCCGAGGCCCAGCAGCACGAGCACGAACGTTTGGAGCAGGTGATCGATGGCGTCGTCGAGCTGGGCGATGGTCAGGGCAAGGTTTCGATCAGCGATATCCAAGACAAGATCGGGCAGCGCAGCTTCGGTCCCTTTTTGTTCGTTCCGGCGCTCATAGAGATCAGTCCGGTTGGCGGTATTCCGGGTATTCCCACACTGTTGGCGTTGATCATCGCGCTATTTGCCATCCAGATGCTGTTCGGGCGGGATCACTTCTGGATTCCGGCGTTTCTCGGCAATCGCTCGGTCAGTGGCGAGAAACTGGAGAAAGGCCTGACCAAGATCCGACCGCTGGTGCGCTGGCTGGACAAAATCAGCAGGGCACGCTTGACCTGGGCGACCAGCAAGGGCGCCTTGCGGTTGATCGCCGTGTTATGCGTGCTGCTGGCAACTTCGGTTCCGCCGTTGGAGCTGTTGCCCTTCGCCAGTACCGCGCCATTCTCGGCGATCTGCCTGTTCGGCTTGGGTATTACCACCAGGGATGGCCTGGTGGTAATGCTGGGTCTGATCGTGTCAGTCGGTGCTTTTGTACTGGCGGGGATGGGGCTGCTAGGTGGTTGAAGCCGCAATCTTGCAGGTGCGCTTATCCACGCTGGCGTCCACTCTTTGAGCATCGCGACGAGTCCTGCGATTTGGCTTCTCCGGCTCAGCTGCCGGCGCGCTTCATGCATGCCAGGTGACGGTCGTTGACGCGGTTGGCGAACCAGGCGGTGGTGAGGTTGCGGGTGATTTTCGGGCTCTCCAGGCGAATACCCGGCAGCACGGCACGAGGCAAGGGTTTGCCCGCGCGCTTTTCGGCCAAGGCGAAGACGCGTTCGTATAGCCGGGTTTTCTCGAAGCCGTGGGTATCGCCGCGTTCCAGCGCGTTGCGGATGGCGGTGTCGCTCATATCCAGCTTGCTGGCCAGCGAGCGCACGGCCATTTCGGTCTGACCGGCCTTGCTGCTGCCGTGAATGATCAGATCGCCATCGAGCGCCAGCTTGGTGCCGCTGGCGCGGCTGACCGCGGCCTGAAAGGCAGCGTTACGGCTGGCATACCAGCCAGCATTGAAGTCGGCGAAGCGGTAAAGCGGCTGGCTGTAGCTGGCGGGGTAGTCGAGCAGGTGCGCGATGCCGAAATACATGCCGCCGCGGCGGGTAAAGACCTCGTCCCGAATCGAGCCTTCGCGGCGGTAGGGGTAGTCGCGTGCGCGATCTTCGGCAAAAGCGATGCTGACCTGCATCGGGCCACCAGTCTTGACCGGGTTGAGCGTGCCGAACAGCTGCTTGCCGAGTGGCATGATGCCGAGAAAGTCGTCGAAGATCGCGCTCAGCTGTTCCTCGGTACGCACCGCGGCGAGGCGTTGGCTGTAGCTCTTGCCGTTGGGCGATTGGACGTCCAGCGCCGCGTCTACGATGAAGCGCGGAATATGCAGCCGGGACGCACGCCGGTAGATCTCTTCGCGAGCGATCTTCGCCAGGCCAGGAACCGGTGGTGTCGCCTGGAAGGTGGATTCCTGCACGGTCACGGCCAGGACCGAGCAGATATTTTCGCTGTTCGGTGGGATATCCAATGAATCGAACGCGGCATAGATATCTGTCGCCCAACCCTGGCGGTTTGGTATATCGCTCGGGATCAGCCGAACGATCTTGGCGCGGACCTCATCGGGGCGTGGCGCGGGCGTTTCCGGTTGCTGGCTGCCGCATCCGGCCAGGCTCAGCAGCAGGGCGCCGCCGATACTGGCGGCGGCGCGGCGAGTAAGCGACGAGGCGTCGCCGGTCTGTGAGTGTCGCTGAAAAAGATGAAAAATCATGCCGTCCCGATCGTCGTGTACTGTGGGGCTTCGACAATGAAACAGACGAAGCTGCTGCGCAGTCTGCGTGAAAGCCTGGTGGCAATCAAAGCACGTCGGACGCGCCACCGGAACTTGCAGTGCGCGCGTTGTCCGAACCCAGACGAGCCCACCATGCGCTGTGCTATTGGCGCCGCGTCTCAATCGAGTACCCATCCATGAGTGAACAGCATTTCGACATTCGGCGACTCGAGCGCTACGACAGCACCACATCCGAGTATCTGCTCGCGATCATTACCGATGAGGACCACGCCTCGCAGGTGGAGCAGGAAGACGGCCGGATCGCCTGGCAGTCGACCTTGCGTCATGACCGCCTGCATCGGCAGGCGGACCCGCAAACCGGCCGGCCTCGATACCGGTTCGAGGACATACCGAAGAGCGAAGGCGGCGAATTCCAACTGATCAGCTTGATAGCCGAAGGCGGGCGGGGCGCCGAATTTTCCGAACTGGTGATGTTCGGCAAACGCCTGGTCACCTTCGACGATCGCACCGGGCTGGTCTGCGAAGTTCGCGGTCAGAATCAGTTGGTGCCGCGCAACATTCTCATGACCGGCAGCGGTGATGAGGAATTCAAAGGCTTCAAGAGCGAGTGGGCGACGCTTTGGAACGATCAACTCGTCATCGGAAGTCACGGCAAGAAGCCGGCCGAGGAATGGGTGAAGCTGCTCGATCGCAACTATGGCGTGCGCAGCGTCAACTGGGCCGATCGCTACCAGCGCATCCGTGACGCGCTCGGCGTCGGCCCCGACGGCTACGTCATCCATGAAGCGGCGGAATGGCATCCGTACCGCCGTGAGTGGCTGTTCTTCCCGCGCAAGATTTCGAACGAACCCTTCGACGAAGCGGTAGACGCGCGCGAGCGTGGCGCCAACATGCTGATCATTGCCAACGAAGACTTCAGCGAGATACGCACGCTGGAAGTGGGCGAGCGGATTCCCGAGCGCGGTATTTCTTCGTTCAAGATCCTGCCGGGACACCCCAACGAGTGCGTCGGGCTCAAAAGCGTGGAGATCGGCGATCGCACCGAGAGCTACCTGTTCTGCTTCAACCTCGACGGTGACGTGCTGCAGGACGATATCTTTATCGGCGACTACAAGTGCGAAGGGCTGGAGATACTCTGACTCGGCCCGTAGGGCAGGGCGCTCCGCGTCCCTACGACGCGGAGCGTTGTGCATCTGCATAGCTATAGCGCTGTCAGCGCCTCATTGTTCGGTCCGCTTGCCGCTGAACGCGGTGATCGGCTTCTCCGCCTCCTTGTCCAGTTCGCCGGCGAACGTCTTGAGCCCCTCGATGATCGGCATCAGCGCGGCCCACAGGTCGTCGTCGTGCAGCATCTTGTAGGCGCCAGTCACGCCCGGCGCTTCGTCGTGCTTGCCGTCGGGCTTGTAACCGCTAACGGCACCGAACGCGGACCGGAAGGCGAACACCACCTTGTAGAACTGCGCCGGTTCGATGCGCGACAGCGCCATGCCGAGGATCGACAGGTTCTGGATCGCATTGAGCGAGCCGTCCTTGCTGAGCCCGTCCACCAGCACCTTGAGGATGCGATCGTTGGCGCCGACCATGTCGTTGGCCAGGCGCAGCACGCCGCGCTGGTGCAGGGTTTCGAGAAGGGTGTCCAGCTCTTCCCGAGCGGTGGGGCCGATGGGGGTCGGCTTGACGTCATAGTCGATACGTTCAGCCATTAGAATCTCTCCGGGTGCGGGGCTCTGCCGGGTGGCGCGACATAGTCATCCTGGTACCATTTGACCTCGACCGGCACGCCATCGTTGGGGGTGCGATCGCCGTAGCGGAAGCTGTTGCGTGGCAACGGGTTCTCGCCTTTGCGAAGCACTTCGATCTTGACGGCGGTTTCCTTGTAAGCGGGCGTATTCACGTCGGGGTCGTGGTGCTCGCCGGTGAGCAGATTGACGCCCGGCTTGCCCTGGTGGATCGGCAGGAACAGCGTCTTGCCAGCGACCCGATCGGTCACCAGCGCGCGTACCTCGATCGAACCGCGACGCGAGCTGATTTTCAGCCAGGTGCCGTCCTCGATGCCACGCTCGCTCGCCAGCTCCGGGCTGACCTCGACGAACCAGTTGGGCGCCTGCGACCAGATGCGCGGGCCACGGCCGGTCTGGTTGGTGCCCTGGAACTGTTCCAGCATCCGTCCGTTGTCCAGCATGATGTCGAATTCGCTGTCTGCCGATTCGGCCGGGGCCTTCCATTCCAACGGGAAGAGCACGGCCTTGCCATCGTCGGTGTGAAAACGGTCCGTATAAAGCAGCGGCGTAGTGCTGCCATCGCTTTGCATCGGCCAGAACAGCGATTGCCAGCCTTCCAGTCGTTCGTAACTCACGCCCTGGAACATCGTGGCGATACCGGCCGCCTCGTCCATGATCTGGCTCGGATGGGTGTAACCCCAGTCGTGGCCCATGCGCTTGGCCAGGTCGGTGAGGATCTGCCAATCCGGGCGGCTGTTTCCCAGCGGTGGCAGCACCTGATAGAAACGCTGGATGCGTCGTTCGGTATTGGTGAAGGTGCCGTCCTTCTCGACGCTCGGGCAGGCAGGTAACACCACGTCGGCAAACTCGGCGGTGCGGCTGAGGAAAATATCCTGCACCACCATGAAATCCAGGCTCTCGAAGCCGCTGTGCACATTCTTGGTGTCCGCGTCGGAGAAGGCCGTTTCCTCGCCGATGATGTACATCGCCTTGACCTTACCTTCGTCCGCACCTTGGACCATAGTGAAGTTGTCGTTGCCTTTTTCCAGCGATAGCCGCTCGGGTGGAATACCCCAGGCCTTGGCCCACTTGTCGCGATTCTTCTCTTCGGTGACTTTTTCGTAGCCCGGATACATGTTCTTCAGGCAACCAAAGTCGCTGGCACCCTGCACGTTGTTGTGGCCGCGCATGGGATAGCCGCCGGTACCGGGGCGTCCGTAGTTGCCGGTAACCAGCAGCAGGTTCGACAGCGCCGTACTGGTATCCGAGCCGTGGCTGTGCTGGGTGATGCCCATGGCCCAGAGCAGGCAGACGCTCTCCGCCTGGCCGATCAGCTCGGCGGCTGCGATCAGCTGGTCCTTGGCGATCCCGGTGACCTCGGCGGCGAAGTCCATGGTGAAGGGTTCGAGGGATTTCTTGTATTCCTCGACCTGGTTGACCTTGCCGGTGAGGAAATCGAGGTCGGCGTAGCCATGCTCGAACATGTAGCGCGACAGCGCCGAGGCCCAGACCATGTCAGTGCTCGAATTGGGCCGCAGGTGCAGGTCGGCGCGTTCGGCCATCTCATGCTTGCGCGGGTCGAATACCACCCACTTTTGCCCGCGGTGCTTCTTTTGCGCCTTGAGCTTCGAGGCGATCACGGGG
The DNA here is from genome assembly GCF_024448715.1 of Stutzerimonas stutzeri. Classification (GTDB taxonomy): domain Bacteria; phylum Pseudomonadota; class Gammaproteobacteria; order Pseudomonadales; family Pseudomonadaceae; genus Stutzerimonas; species Stutzerimonas stutzeri_AR. The sequence goes on along the minus strand of NZ_JAMOHZ010000001.1, from coordinate 671,435 downwards.
TGGTTCTCGGACAGGTTGCTACCGACGATCACGATCAGCTCGGCTTTTTCCATATCTTCGATGGTGCCCGAATCGCCGCCGTAGCCGACGGTGCGGAACAGGCCCTTGGTAGCCGGGTTCTGGCAGTAGCGCGAGGAGTTATCCACGCTATTGGTGCCGATGATTGCGCGGGCGATTTTCTGCGTCAGGTAAGCCTCTTCGTTACTCGCCTTGCTCGAACCGATGAAGCCGATGGCGTCCGGCCCATGGGTGTCGCGTATCTGCAACAGCCGGTGCGCGACAAGGTCGAGCGCCTCGTCCCAACTGGCTTCGCGGAATTTGCCGTTCTCGCGAATCAGTGGCGTAGTCAGGCGTTTGGGATCGTTGACGAAGTCCCAGGCGAACTTGCCCTTGATACAGGTGGAGATGCCGTTGGCCGGCGCATCGACCACCGGCTGCACCTTGAGAATGTGCCGGTCGCGGGTCCACATCTCGAAGGAGCAACCGACCCCGCAGTAGGTGCACACGGTTTTGGTGCGCTTGATTTCCGGCTGGCGCCAGTGCATGTCCATTTTGGAGATGGCGGTGATCGGCGGTGCGCCGATGGTTCGCTCCAGCTTCTTGATCATGTCGATCATTGGCCGTTTGATGTCTTGCGGCAGTGCAGTGAATGGCCCGGCGTCGGGCTGCATGGTCTTTTCCAGCAGCGCGTTGCAAGGGCAGACGGTGACGCAGTGGCCGCAACTCACACAGCTCGAATCGTCGATGGGCTTGCCACCATCCCAAAGCACGCGCGGATGATCCATGGTGAAGTCGATCGAGAGCGTCTCGTTGACTTCGACGTTCTGGCAGGCCTCGACGCAGCGGCCGCAGAGGATGCATTGGTCCGGGTCGTAGGTATAGAAGGGGTTGGAGTGGTCTTTCTCGTAGGGTTTGCGCTGGAACTGGTAGCGCTGGATGGGCATGTGCATGTCGGCAAAGGTGTTGTGCAGCGTGCAATCACCGGTGTTGTGCTCGCAAACCGTGCAGTACAGCTCGTGCTTGGCTAGCAGGCGATCCATGCCTTCCTCGCGCGCATCGCGTGCCAGCTCGACCTGGCTGGTGACGGTCAGCCCGTCCTGAGCCGTGAGCGTGCAGCCGCGCACCAGTTCGCCATCGACTTGTACCCAGCAGACATCACACGTCTGCGGCGAGCCCAAGGCGCGGTGGTAACAGACGTGAGGCAGATTGATGTCGTGCTTGGCCAGGAAATCGATTAGCGGGGTATCGGCGTCACCTGAAAGGGGTTCGCCGTCGAAGTGGATCGTGCAGTCGGTCATCAGGCCTCCGTGGATTGTTATGGTTAGGCGTCGGCAGCGGATACAGCACCGTGTCTAGTCCTAGCGTGGATGGCTATAAAAGGTGACTGACTGTCGATGTGATCGTTCAGGGTTGCGTCCAATCCGCGACGAGAGGAGCCAGGCGGAATCTGATGCCGGCGCTTGTCATCAATGCCGCGTTGCGCAGCGATCCCAGGTGCACTTTTCGGCTAATCTGAACCTTCTCTTGACAGCTCGCGAAAGGCCCGTAATGCATCAGCCAAACCTCACTGACCGGCACGCCCTTGCAGGCTCCAGCTTTTGGCGTGATGCCTCGCTGCCCTTTATCGAGGCGCGTACGGTGACGGATGGGCGCCGCGTCTGTTATGCCCGGCACAGCCATGAAACCTTCTCGGTGGGGTTGATCGACAGCGGCTCCAGTACCTACATCAACGGCCGTCATCATTGCCGTATCGACACCGGAACGCTGGTGCTGATGAATCCGGGCGATGTCCATGCCTGTAACCCGATCGAGGACCAGCCCTGGGCGTATCGCATGCTTTACGTTGACGCTGACTGGCTGAGCGAACTGCAGGATGACCTGGGCATGGAGGGTGCCGGTTTTCGCTGCTTCGCCCCGATTCTGACGCGCGATTCGCAGCTGCAGGCTGGTTTCCGCCGTTTTCATGCGGTGCTCACCGGTAACGAAGCCGAACCGCTGCAAAAGGAGGCGGCTGCCGTATCCTTTTTCACCGCGCTGCACGAGCGGTTGGGTGTAGAAGTAGCCGCCCCTGTGAGCGATGTGAAACTGCAACGAGCGGCCGAGTTCATCGCTGATAACTACCAGCGCTCGCTCAAGCTGGACGAGATCAGCCACACGGCAGGTGTTACGCCGTCGAGCCTGATCCGCGCATTCAAGAAGCACTTTGGAATGACGCCGCATGCATACCTGATCAATCGGCGTGTGCAATTCGCTCGCGCCGAGCTGCGTCGCGGCCAGCCCATCGCGGACGTCGCCCTGGCCGCCGGTTTCGCCGATCAGGCGCACCTGCAACGTGCATTCAAGCAGCTGCTGGCCGCCACGCCGGGGCATTACCGGGACGTGCGCCGTAGCGAGTGTCAGGTCAGCAGTAGGTAAACCGAGCAGCCGACCAGCAGCGCGGCCATCAACCTATTGAACAGTCGCATCCGTGCCGCTTCGCTCAGGTAGTGATGCAGAAACGTGCCAGCATAGGCCCAGCAGGCAAGCGAGGCATAGCAGATCACGAAGTAGATCGCCGCGAAGCGCCATACCGAAGGCGCATCACCGGCGGCGGCGAACAGCCCCATGCCGGCCACCGAGGCCAACCAGGCTTTCGGATTCAGCCACTGCATCATCGCGCCATAGAGCATCGTCGGTTCCAGGGTCGGTTTGTTCGTATTCAACCGACCGTCGTCGCTTGCCAGCCGGTAGGCCATGTACAGCAAAAATGCGACGCCGGCGAGGCGGATCGAGTCGGTCAGCCAGGGCCATCGCCCCAACAGCTCGCTGAGTCCGAGGCCGATCAGCAACAGCAGCACGGTGAAGCCGATGGTGGCCCCGCTGACATGGCGCATGGCGGCACGCAGGCCGAACTGGGCACCGGCACTCAGCGCGACGATATTGACCGGACCGGGTGAGATCGAAGAGGCCAGCGCAAAGGCGGCCATAGAGAGGAACAGACTCATGAAAAACTCCTAGTTTTCGCGCAGGGATGACCGCGCGAAGATAGGAGAAGGCGTTGTGCCGGTATTGAATGAAATGCGCGTCTTAACGGTTTACCAGCGCAACAGTCGCGGCCCCAACAGGGCACCGATGACGGTGGGTAGCAGCATGCCCAGCACGTACCAGACCGCCCAGAAGGCCACGCTCATCTCCGGGCAATGCAGGCTGTAGGCCAGCGTCGCCATCGAGCCGGCCAACAGGCCGCTCGCCGCCCCGGCCAGGCGCAGCCGAGTCGGCGCCAGGCCTCGCATGGCCCAAAACACCGTGACGAACGCCGGTATGGAAAGCACGGCGATATTGATCGGACAGGTTCGCCAGGTATTGCCGAGCACCAGCGTCCAGCGACTGTCGGCCGATACGCTGAGCAGCAAACCCGCTGCCGCCAGCCACACGGCAGCCACCGGCAGGCCGATCGCTGCCCAGCTGCCGCCGGCGCGCACGCCGGGCCGAGCCAGGCGGCTGCTCATCATCGAGGCGCCGCCAAGCAGCGAAGCGGGCAGCGCCAATTTGCCCCAGAACAGTGGCGTTGCTGCTACTTCGGCGAGGTCCGGACGCACGCCAAAGAACATCAGCAATACCAGCAGTGCGAGAAACAGGCCGATCACCACGGCGAGGCTGAAGCGCTTGGCGACGATCCGACGTTCGATGGGCGGCACGTTGCTGGCAAGCATTGAAATCAGGTCATCGGTTTTCATCGGGAACCTCTAATCAGGGCGGCGAGTGCGTTCAAACCGCGGTGCACGCCGACCTTGACGGCCGATACGGATAGACCCGTAAGTGTGGCGGTTTCGCCCACCGAGAGCCCCTGCAGCTTCACGTAAAGAATCGGCAACCGCTGCTTATCGGGCAACTGTTCGAGCAGCCGGGTCAAATCGCGCTGTGCCTGATCGGCCTGATGATCCTCACCTGCGAGCAGCATTACCTCGTCGTCCAGTGGGTCATTGAGTGCGTCGCGTCGTGCATGGGCGCGAAAATAGTCCATCAGCTTGTAGCGCGCGATGGCCTGTACCCAGGCGGTCAGCGGCTGGTCTGCGCGATAAGTGTGACGCGCGTTATGCACCGCCAACAAGGTTTCCTGCAGCAGATCTTCAACGTCTGCCGAGTGCAGCCGGCGCCTGAGAAAGCTGCGCAGATGCGCACCGAGCAACGTCAGGAATTGCCGGTAGGCCGCCTCGTCACCCTCCAGGCCTCGCAACAGCAGCGCTTGCAGGCGGATCTCGCGCGCCTTCAATGCCTCATGGTGGGTAGTTCGTTCCATTCGGTGCTCTGGTTACAAGAGAAGAATTTTTCGCTGCTGCAATTTCTGGGTTTAGTGAGCCATCAAGTTGAGGGCGTCGCTACGGTAGGGCGGGTTGAAAGAAATCTCAAAAATATTTTCCTCGGCCTGTAACCGTCGACCCGCTCCTTACGAACTATCGATTGAGTGGCCAGCAAACCCGCTGGTCGCATCTGAGAACCGTATGGAGAACCACATGAATACTCTCGCTCTTACCGCTGCTGCCGTTGCCCTCGCGTCCCTTGCTGCCGGTGCCACGGCTGCCGAAAAAACCGAAGGCGCCATGGAAAAATGCTATGGCGTCTCGCTCGCGGGTCAGAACGATTGCAAAGCGGGCGCCGGAACCAGTTGCGCTGGTACGTCGAAAATGGACTACCAGGGCAACGCGTGGAAGAACGTCCCGGCCGGCACCTGCACCTCGATCGAGACACCCAAGGGCATGGGCTCGCTGACGCCGATCGAATCCTGATCGACTAGGCTGCCGATGATCATGTCAGCTCAGCTGGGTGCCGGCCTCAGTCTCAAACCGGAGTACTACGAGGCGGCGCATGCATGTACCGCCTCCGGGCTCTGGTTCGAGGTACATCCGGAGAACTACATGCTCAACGGCGGCCCTCGTCTGGCCTGGCTGGAGGCGGTCGGGCAGCGGCATCCGCTGTCGCTGCACGGCGTGTCGCTGTCGCTGGCAGCCGATTGCCCGCCGGACGAGCTGCATCTGCAACGCCTCAAAACCTTGGCCGAACGGGTTCGGCCAGCCCTTGTTTCGGAGCATCTTGCCTGGTCCGCCTGGCGAGGTCAGTACCATCCCGATCTGTTGCCGTTTCCCCGCACGGACGCTTCGCTTGCGCGGATCGTCGATAACGTCCAGCACACCCAGGATTTTCTCGACCGCCAGATCGCCGTTGAAAACCCCAGCCATTACCTGCGCATCGAGGGGCACGAGTGGGACGAGATCGACTTTCTCGCCGAGCTGGCCAGGCGCAGTGGCTGCGGCCTGCTGCTGGACATCAACAACGTCTATGTCAGCGCGCATAACCTCGACTTCGATGCCTTTGCCTATGTCGATCGATTCCCCGCTCAGGCGGTGCTCGAGGTGCATCTGGCCGGCCATAGCCAAGATCCGCAAGGCGATTCCGGTTTACTGATCGATTCCCACGATGCGCCGATCACCGCGGCGGTCTGGGCCTTGTATCAGCGACTGATCGAACGAATCGGCGCGCGGCCCACGCTGATCGAGCGTGATGATCAGTTGCCGGTTTTCGCAGACTTGCTGGACGAGCGCGATTGCGCACAGCGCTTGCTCGATCGCCAGGGGAGGGTGGGATGAGTATGTCGCTGGGGCGGTTTCAGGACGCGTTCGTCGACGCTCTGCAGGGCGTCGAGCCGGCAGCTTTCGACGAAGCGGATGGCTTGATCGCGACGCTCACCGCTCAGCCAGGCTTCGCGGTGTATCGCAATACGGTGACGAAAGGCTGCGTAGATGCGCTACGGGCCAACTTCCCGACAGTCGAGCGGCTGGTCGGCGCCGAATGGTTTACCGCCGCGGTGGCCCACTATGTGCGGAGTTCGCCTCCGATACGGGCGCAGCTGATCGAATATGGCGCCGACTTCGCGGACTTTCTGCAGGCCTTCGAGCCAGCACGCGAGCTGCCTTATCTAGCGGGGGTGGCACGCCTGGATCGGCTTTGGATCGAAGCGTTCAGCGCCGCGGAACAAGCACCGCTGACACTGGATGCATTCGCCGCGCAGGCGCCTGAGACGCTTGCCGAGCTGCACCTCAGACCATGCGCTGCGACACGCTGGCAATGGTTCGCATTGCCCGTATTCACCATCTGGCGCTGCAACCGCGAAGAGTTGGACGTGCCGCAACCCCTAATCTGGCAAGGCGAAGGTGGGTTGATGTGCCGCCTGGCTGGACGCGTTGTCTGGCAGCCGTTGGGGGCCGGCGGTTGCGCGTTTCTCGATGCGTGCGCGGCGCGATGCAGGCTGGACGAAGCGTCGACACTGGCGCTGCAAGCCCAACCCGATCTGGACTTCAACGACCTGCTGGCTCGCCTGTTCGAGGCCGGCGTATTTGCCGCTGAGCCCAGCGACCTGACGAGTAATGGAGGCGATTGATATGGACGCGACACGCAGAACCTCATCCACCGCTCACCTGCGGTTGCTTCAATGCTGGAATCGGATCGCCGGCTGGCTGCAGGCCGTTATCAGCGATTCCGTATTGTCGCTGGTCGCTCGCCTGGCGATTGCCGCCGTGTTCTTCTATTCCGGTCGGACCAAGGTCAGCGGCTTTCTGACGATCAAGCCGGGCACGTACGACCTGTTCGAGACCGAATACGCACTGCCGCTGCTTTCGCCCCAGCTGGCGGCGCATCTAGCGACCTACGCCGAGCATCTGTTTCCCCTGCTGCTGGTGCTGGGCCTGCTGGCGCGGCTATCGGCGCTAGCGCTGTTGGGGATGACGCTGGTGATTCAGATGTTCGTGTATCCCGACGCCTGGCCCACCCATCTGACCTGGATGGGCCTGCTGCTGATAATCGTCGGCCGCGGTGCAGGCTGGTGGTCGCTGGACCGACTACTGGGAATTCGCTGAGCGATCCGCGTGGTGGCCTGGATAAAACTCGACGGGCTGGTCGCAGTCTAAGGCCTGTCCGCGCATTGGAGGCGTCGCGCCGTTGCCGCGCATCCACCACCAGGAGACCCGATGGCCACTATCGACCTGCTGATCAGCGATTGCGATGGCGTGATCGTCGACAGCGAAATCATCAGCCACCGTGTGTTGTTCGAGGCGCTGAGCCTCCACGTCCCGGCCGAGCGACTGGGTGAAGCCTTGGAAGGCACCTTCGGCCTCACGGTGCCGAGCATCATCGACTTGATCGAAAAGCGCTTCGACCTGAAGATGCCATCGACCTTCGATGACGATCTGCGGCGCCAAAGCGAGAAAACGGTGGCAGAAGAAGTCCAGGCAATTCCGGGCGTGCGTGACGCGCTGCATGCCATTGATCTACCACTGGCCGTGGCGTCCAACAGCCGCCTGCACAACGTTGAATCATCACTGCGTCGCGCCGGGCTGAGCGAGCGGGTCGCGGGCAACATCTTCTGTGCTGAAATGGTGGCTTCGCCCAAGCCCGCCCCCGATGTTTATCTGCTGGCCGCCGAACGCATGGGCGTTGCGCCCGGGCATTGCCTGGTGGTCGAAGACAGCCCGACCGGCGTGCTGGCCGCGCGCACCGCCGGCATGCAGGTGATCGGCTTTACCGGTGCCAGCCATATTCCGGCCGGCCACGACCAGGCGCTGCGTGAGCTGGGAGTGTCGGCGGTGATCAGCGATATGCGTGACCTGCCGGCAACGGTTACCCGGTTCTTGGAGAACTGATCTGCGACCGCGGCGGCTGATTAACAAACTGCTCACCTTGCGCAACGGTCATTGTCCGGTCTTGTCTGTACTGAAACGGACGAATGGCGAGTAGCAGATGGTCGAGCGTTGGAAGTGGTTTCTCATCCGTATCAGCAAGCGGCCCTGGTTCAGAGCCAGCCTGTTTTCCGTCCTGGGTGTCGCGACTGCGCTGCTCGCTCTGGCTGTGGCGCCCTATATCCCTGACGACATCCCCACCAAGATCGGTTCGGATGCGGTCGATAACATCCTCGGGGTGCTCGCTTCGAGCATGCTTGCGGTCACCACCTTTTCATTGAGCATCATGGTGGCGGCCTATGGTTCAGCGACCAGCAATGTCACCCCGCGGGCGATCTCGTTGTTGGTGGAAGACCCCACCACACAAAACACCCTATCCACCTTCATCGGTTCGTTCATCTTCAGCCTGGTCGGCATCATCGCGCTGAGCACAGGCCTTTATGGTGATAAGGGCAGGGTGGTGCTGTTCGCGGTGACCATCGGTGTGGTCGTTTTGATCGTTTATGCGCTGTTACGCTGGATCGATCAGCTCTCAGGACTTGGCCGGGTCGCAGAGACGACCGCACGGGTGGAGGATGCTGCCACCAAAGCCTTGTGTCAGCGAATAGAGCAGCCATTTTTAGGCGGTTGCCCGTTGGCCGTCGATCCGCGGGCGTTGCCCGGTGCCCGTCCCTTGTATCCCACAAAGGTAGGCTTCGTGCAGCACATCGATATGCCTGCGCTAGGCCTGCTGACGAAGGAGGAGAGCAGCTCGGTCTATATTTGTGTTCTGCCCGGAACCTTCGTCGAACCGACTCAGCCAATCGCCTGGACGATTGGCATCGAGGACGAATGCGAGGGCCAGCTGCGTGATGCATTCATCATCGGCGCGCAACGGACCTTCGAGCGCGACCCGCGTTTCGGAATCACTGTGCTTGCCGAGATTGCCTCGCGAGCCTTGTCGCCGGCCATGAACGATCAGGGAACGGCCATCGACGTCATTGGTCGGGGTGTTCGGGTGCTCTCCCACCTCTCCAGACCAGTCGCTCCCGAGGAACCGCTATTTCGCCGTGTATTCGCGCCGGGGCTGAGCGTGGCTGACATGCTCGATGATTTCTTCACCCCAATCGCCCGGGATGGCGCGGCGCTGATCGAAGTCGGAATCCGCTTGCAGCAAGGACTGGCATCGTTGGGGCGCCTTGGCGATGCGGCGGTTACGGTCGCTGCGAACCGACATGTCGAACTGGCGCTGAAACGTGCTGAAGCTGCACTCGTTCTGCCCGAAGACACGCAACGCTTGCGGCAACTGGCGGGAGAATCCGGGCTGTTGGAGCACGCAAACTAGCGAAGGACAACCGGTCGCAGTTCTGCTGTTGGGAAACCTTACTTTTCCTTTACGTCCGCTTCACACGAATCTGACTGTCCTAGGCGTAGAGTTCTGTTCAGGCTGATGGAACAGTCTGCTCCCTTGGGTGGGTTGGCCGCGACCTGGTTGTTGATACAGCTATCGAGACGCGGCGGCCCGCTGCTTTTTGCCTGGGTCGCTTGGGCAGGATTGCCGCATTGTGCCAGCACGACGTTGGCGATTATCTGGATTGCCAATACTGCGTTAGAAATCGCTTAAAAAGGCTCATATACGGCTCTTCAGCGATTCCCGTCTTGTCTTGGCCGGCTTGCCAACGTTTTCGCCGACCCGCTAGAAGCGGGGCGTTTAATCATCTTTTTCCATCGTGGAGAGACCAGTCACCATGATTCTTCGTAAAAACTTCATGGCTGTCGTGGCAGGCGTGGCGCTGTTTGGCCAGACGCTCGTTGCTCACGCCGAGCTGCCGGATTTCACGCCGCTGGTCGAGAGTGCCTCGCCGGCAGTAGTCAACATCAGTACCAAACAGAACAAGCCGATGCGTGGTGCACAGGCGCAAATGCCTGACCTCGAAGACATTCCGCCAATGTTCCGCGAGTTTTTCGAGCGCGGCATGCCACAGCAGCCGGATCGCCGTCGTGAGGCGCAGTCGTTGGGTTCGGGCTTCATCATTTCCGAAGACGGCTACGTACTGACCAACAATCACGTGGTGGCTGACGCCGATGAAATCATGGTCCGCCTGCCTGACCGTAGTGAGCTGCAAGCCAAGCTGGTCGGGGCCGACCCGCGAAGCGATGTCGCCTTGCTGAAAATCGAAGGAGATGGTCTGCCGACGGTAAAGCTAGGCAACTCCGAGGAGTTGAAGGTGGGCGAGTGGGTCGTCGCCATCGGCTCGCCGTTTGGGTTCGATCACACCGTAACCGCTGGTGTGGTCAGCGCCACCGGCCGCAGCCTGCCGAATGAGAGCTATGTGCCTTTCATTCAGACGGATGTGGCAATCAATCCGGGTAACTCCGGTGGGCCGCTGTTCAATCTGGAAGGCGAGGTCGTTGGCATAAACTCACAAATCTTCACCCGCTCCGGTGGCTTCATGGGCTTGTCGTTCGCGATCCCTATCGACGTTGCCATGGACGTCGCCAATCAATTGCGTGAAGACGGGAAAGTCAGCCGCGGCTGGCTCGGCGTGGTAATTCAGGAAGTAAACAAGGACTTGGCCGAGTCCTTCGGTCTCGAACGTCCGGCCGGTGCGCTCGTTGCACAGGTCATGGATGGCGGCCCGGCGGCCAAGGGTGGATTGCGAGTGGGCGATGTAATCCTGAGCCTGAATGGCAAATCCATCGATATGTCCGGCGATTTGCCGCACTTGGTCGGCGCGATGAAGCCGGGTACCGAAGCCAAGCTCGAGGTGGTGCGCGATGGCGACCGCGAAACCCTGATTATCGATATTGGCGCCTTGCCGGAAGATGGCGATCTCCTTGCGTCCGCTGGCGGCTCGGGTGGGGCCACGCACAGCTACAACCGCTTGGGCGTTTCCGTGACAGAACTGACGGACGCGCAACGTCAGGCGCTTGAAATCTCGGGTGGCGTGGTAATCAGCGATATCAGCCAGGGCCCTGCTGCGATGATCGGTCTGCGTCCGGGTGATGTGATTACCCACCTCAACAATGAAGCCATCGATTCGGTCGACACGTTCAGCCAGGTCGTCAAGGATTTGCCGAACAATCGGTCCGTGTCGATGCGTGTACTACGTGAAGGGCGGGCCAGCTTCATTACCTTCAAGCTGCCGAAGTAACGGCCCAGTCTTCCGATCCTCTGCCCAGGCCCGCTTGATGCGGGCCTTTTTTTCGCGTGTGTAAGGCAGCTCGATTGGATAAAGACTACGAAGGTGCGGATCGAACTCACGCAGGTTCTGACGGCTCATATGGTATGAGTCGACTTTCACGGGGCTTCGATGAAAACGATTTTGATGCTGGGCTTGTTCCTGCTGCCACCGATGGCTCTGGCCGATCCGCTCGAGCTGGAACGTGAACTGAACGGCTTGAATCTCGACGTGCAGATAAGCGAGTTGGACACCGATACCCAGGCTGGCATCGAGTCAGGGTTGGTGCAGGTCCTTATCACCAATCACGAGCGCTTCAAGGTAGCCTGCCAGCTGCATCCTGGCGATACCGAGGCCTCGCCAGGGCTGGACGAATCTCCTGTCTCAATCATCGCTCCGGGTGGCCGCGGCGCGCTTACCATGAGCGGTGAATACGGGGATTCAACCCTCAACGCGCTGCTGACCTGCATACGCGATGAATGACGGGAGCCGTTTCCGGCAAGCAGGGCGTTAAAACTACCTGCGGCAAACGCTATCCAACGAATACGCGACCCGCGCGGATCGCTTAAGCTAAACCGTTTCGCCAAAGATCTATATCAATGCCCTGAGTCAGCCAGGGCGCGAGGGGTGGAGCTATTTTGAACCAGGCAAGTGGAACGAAACCGGCCCGTTCGGTACCGTTGCGCAGCCGTCTGCTGGCTATCGCGCTTGCCGGGATTATGCCTTTGGCGCTAGTAGCCGGGCTGGGCCTGGTATCGATCGTCAACGACCAGAAGCAATTGGCGAAACAGCGCAGCCTCGAAGCCACACGCCTGGCCGCCACAGCCGTCGAAGTCGAGCTCAAGCGCTCCTTGGACGTGCTACAGGCGTTGTCGCAGTCATCGTTGCTCGAAGAAGGCGATATCGATGGCTTCTCCGGTATGGTCCGGCGCGTGTTGCCTTCGGTGCCCAGCTGGTATGCGCTACTCATCATCACTCCCGACGGCGAGGTTATTCGGCGCGTTTCGCAGCACGATCCGCCTGCATCCAAGGCGATTGCCGAGCCGCGCAGCTTCGCTGAACTGATGCGCACAGGTGAGCCGCAGATCGGAAACATGGGGCTGGGTCCCGGTGGGGTGTGGGGGATTCCCATACGCGTGCCGGTCGAAATCGACGCGGGCACCCGCTATGTCCTGACGGCGGTGCTCAAGCCTGAATCCATCGTTGAAGTTATCAGCAACCGCCGGTTGCCTCAGGGCTGGGTTACTACCGTGCTGGACGCTTCGGGTAAACGCATCGCTCGCTCTCAACGACACTTGGAAACAGTGGGCCAGTCGGCCTCGCCGACGCTTGCGCAGATGCTCCTAGACAATCCCGCCGACGAGGGCATCGGATTGTCGATGACGATGGAAGGCTCTTCGGTCTATACCGCGTTTGTCCGCCTGTATCCGTCCAAGTGGGTAGTCGCGACAGGTGCGCCCACCGAGGCGGTAGAAGCCGGTGCTGCTCGAGCGTACACCTTGTACGGCGGTGGGCTGCTGCTGTCGCTGATGTTCGCGGTTGCCGCGGCGTTGTTCGCGACACGGCGAATCAACGTGCCGATGCGTCAGTTGCGGCGTGCAGCCCAAGCCATCGGTCGTGGCCAATTGGTCCAGGCAGCGGATAGCGAAATCGACGAGGTGCGTGAGGTCGGTCGTGCCCTGGCTTCTGCTGCCCAGGCGCGCCAAGCGAGCGAAGCCGAGCGCGACAGCATGCTGTCACGGCTGGAGCTGGCGCAGCGGGATCTTACCCAGCAAGTAAGCGATCTCGAACTGCTGCAGGCGTTAGGTAACCGCCTGCTGCAATTGCCGACGCTGGCTGCTCAGCTCGACGCAATTGTCGATGCGTTGTGCGAGCTGCACGGCGCAACCCATGGATTGCTGGCGCTCAGCGATGGCGCGTCACCCTTGCGCATTCACGCATCGAAGGGGTTTTCAGCCGCTTCACTGGAACTCATGGACAATGTAGCGCCCGGACTCGGCGCTTGCGGTGCGGCGATACAGAATGGCTGTCGGGTAGTGGTGACAGACACCGAAACCGATTCGCGTTTTACTGAGTTTCTTGCGGTATCCCGTACCGAAGGGTTTCGCTCTGCTCACAGCACGCCGATTCGGCATAGCGATGGCAGTGTTCTGGGCACGCTGACCGTACAGCTCAAAGAGCCGCGACCACCGACCGAGCGGGAGATCCGCCTGGCCGACCTCTCGGCCGGTCTTGCCGCGGTATTCATCGATCGGTCGCGGGTACAGACCAAGGCGGGCATGCTTGAAAGAAGGCTGCAGGTGGCGCTGGACTCGTCTACCGTCCCGTTCGCCATCCTCTCGCCACACCTTGATGTTGCAGGTGAGTTGCATGACTTTCGGCTGGACTTCATCAATCCAACCGGTGCCACGAGCTTGCACGGAATGGTCGTGGAGCTGACGGGACGTCGCCTCAGCGAAGTACTCGGGCCTAATGCCAATCCGCAAGCCATGGGCACGCTGGTGGCGGTGGCGACGCAGCAGCAGCCGCGTGATGTGGAGATGCGTAGCACGGCCTTTGACAGCGAACGTTGGGTGCGCCTGATCGCCACACCCTTCGAGCACAGGCTCGCCGTCTGGTTTGCCGACGTCACCGAGTCCAAACGCCAGGAACAGGCGATCCTGGAGTCTGATCGACGCAAGGATGAATTCCTCGCGACCTTGGCCCATGAGCTTCGCAATCCGCTGGCACCGATACGCCTGGCAGCCGGCATCTTCGGCTCGCCCGCTGCGTCCGAGGCGCAGAAGCTGCGCAGCCAGCAGATCATTGAGCGGCAGGTCCGTCACATGGCGTTGCTGTTGGACGACCTGCTCGATATATCCCGCATCACCCTGGGCAAGCTGATACTCCGCAAGGAGTCGCTGGACCTGAGCGCAGTGGTCGATGGTGCCGTCGAGACGGTTCGCGCCAAGATCGAAGCGAAACAGCATGAGCTTATCGTGAAGCTGCCCACTGAGCCGATCCTGGTGGACGCCGACCCGCTCCGGCTCGAACAGATCCTCACCAATCTGCTGAACAACGCTGCCAAATTCACCGCCAATGGTGGGCGGATCAGCATCAGTGCCGCTCTGAACGGCGAGATGGCGACCATTTCGGTGGCAGACAACGGCCTGGGTATCGCTCGTGAAAACCTCAAGCTGATTTTCGAGCGATTCGCACAGATACCCACAGCCGGGATGCAGGTCAACAGTGGCCTGGGTATCGGTCTGGCGTTGGCCAGAGGGTTGGCGAATCTGCACGGCGGGGATATTCGCGTCAGCAGCGCGGGGCTGGGTCTGGGTGCTGAATTCATTCTGAGTCTGCCGGCAATGGCGGTAGCACAATCCGGCCGGCAACCCAGCGAGCGTGGCGGAGTTACGGTCCGCACGCGGCGGATTCTGGTTGCCGATGACAACCGCGACATCGGCGAAACCATGGCCGAAATCCTCCGGCTGGAAGGCCACGAGGTTCATTTGGCTTTCGACGGTATCGAGGCGTTCAAGCGCTACCAGGAGCTCGAACCGGAAGTGGTGTTGTTGGACATCGGCATGCCTGGCCTGCGCGGCGATGAAGTAGCGCGGTTGATTCGAGCGCACCCTGTTAATGCGGACGTCCTGCTGGTGGCCATTACTGGCTGGGGGCAGCCGAGCGACAAGGAGAACGCGCTGGCGGCGGGTTTCGACATCCATATGACCAAGCCAGTCGACATTGCCCGGTTGATCTCGGTGGTGGGCGGCTGACGTTGCGTCTGTGCCGGGCCGCTCGGCGGGGGTATCTTCTATTTGGTTTGTGTTGTAGAAATGCTGGACGCCAATCGCTTTCTTGCATCCGAATGCACTGGCCAGTCGGCCGGATGGTAAAGCCGATGTAGCGATGAATTTTCTGGCACGCAGCGTGCCTAGCTTTGTCTATCGGGAGATCGCCGTTGATCGCCTGATAAAGGATGGTGTGGTATCGGGAGAGACTGCAACGGCATCGCCGTGTGCAGCGCCGAAGGAGCAACCGCCCCGGAAACTCTCAGGCAAAAGGACCGATATCGCGGGTGAACTCTGAAGAGCCGCCAGGCTTCGTCGCTTGGCGCACCGAAGGAGCAAACGAGGACCGGCTACGCCAGCTCTCGTGAAACTCTCAGGTCCAGAACAGAGGGGGCGCCTGATCCGCATGTGCGGGCGGGCTCTAACCTGTTGACGTTCTGGAGCTGCAAAAATGAAGACGATCGCTGTCGTTGGTGGTGGTATTACCGGCATCACCACTGCCTATGCGCTGGCCAAGCGCGGTTTCACCGTGACCCTTTTCGAAAAGCACCGCTACGCCGCGATGGAAACTTCCTTCGCTAATGGTGGCCAGCTTTCTGCCTCCAACGCGGAGGTGTGGACCCATTGGTCGACCATCCTCAAGGGCCTCAAGTGGATGCTTAAGAGCGATGCGCCGTTGCTGGTCAATCCCAAGCCCAGCTGGCACAAGCTCTCCTGGTTCGCCGAGTTCATCGGCTCCATCCCGCAATACCGCAACAACACCATCGAGACCGCACGCCTGGCCATCGCTGCCCGTGAACACCTGTTCGCCTGGGCAGAGGACGAGGGCATCGATTTCGATCTGAAAAAGGCCGGCATCCTGCACATCTACCGCGACAAGGCCGGCTTCGATCATGCCGGAAAGGTGTCCACGCTATTGGCTCAGGGCGGCTTGCCGCGCCGTAGCGTGACGCCGGACGAGATGCGGGCCATCGAGCCGACCTTGGCAGGACAGTATTACGGCGGCTACTACACCGAATGCGACTCCACTGGCGACATCCACAAATTTACCAATGGCCTTGCAGCGGCGGCCATTCGCCTGGGCGTAAATTGCCGTTACGGCGAGGACGTCAAACATGTCGCGGCCGACGGCAACGGTGCCAGCGTGACCATTGCCACGCCAGGCGGCGAAGAGCGCCTGGATTTCGATGCCATGGTCGTCTGCGCCGGCACCTCCAGTCGAGCACTGGCTGCGCAACTGGGCGATCGGGTGAACATCTATCCGGTTAAGGGTTACTCGATAACGGTCAACCTCAACGACGAGGCCAGCCGTGCGGCTGCACCGACCGTCAGCCTGCTGGACGACGAAACCAAACTGGTAACCAGCCGCCTCGGCGACCGCCGTCTGAGAGTGGCTGGCACCGCCGAGTTCAACGGCTACAACCGCGACATCCGCGCCGACCGTATTCGTCCGCTGGTGGATTGGGTCGCCGAATGTTTCCCCGGCATTAGCACTCAAAGCGTCATCCCCTGGGCCGGGCTGCGCCCGATGATGCCGAACATGATGCCCAAGGTCGGCCGCGGTAAGTCGCCCTGCGTGTTCTACAACACCGGCCACGGGCACCTCGGCTGGACCCTGTGTGCCATCACTGCGGACATGATCGGCGACGTGGTCGTCCAGTCGCTGGGCTCAGCGAACCCGACTCTCAATACGACCCGGCAGGCCGCGTTGGTTTGATCTGGTTGTGGCTGCGGCGTTAGCGCCGCAGTCATTCAATCATCGCGCGTCAGCACTTCCAGCAGCTCGATTTCGAAGATCAGGTTCGAGTTCGGCCTGATGTGCTCGCCGATCTGCCGTTCGCCGTAGGCGAGGTGGGCGGGGACGAAAAGTTTGCGTTTGCCTCCAACTTTCATGCCCATCAGGCCCTGGTCCCAGCCTTTGATCACGCGCCCGGTGCCGATCACGCATTGGAAGGGCTTGCCGCGCTCATAGGAGGAGTCGAAGGTGGTGCCGTCTTCGAGCTGGCCGCGGTATTCAGTAGTGATTAGCGCACCCTTGACGACTGCCTTGCCGTCGCCCAGCAGGATGTCCTCGATTTGCAGCTCGTTGCTCATAAATTCTTCTCTGGAGGGGCATCGCCGCATCAGACCTCATCCAAGGGATGCGGGTTACCTTGTTCTTTTGCTGTGGGCGAGCGCCCGGGGTTCTGTGGGAGCGGGGCAAGCGGCTTATTCTACTGAACAGACGAGTCGATGATGTCGTCCCAGTCACGATGCTTCTTTACATAGGCGGCGACGAACCCGCAGACGGGCACGATGCGCTTGCCGCGCCGGCGAGCATCGTCGAGCGACTGGCGAATCAATATGCTGCCCATGCCCTGGCCTTCGAGGCTCTGATCCACTTCGGTGTGGGTGAATATCTGGCGGTCGCCGTCCTGCCGATATTCGGCAAAGCCGAGCGCTTTGCCATCGATTTCCAGCAGGTAACGCTGTTGGTCTTCGTCGTGTCGGACGTTCGCGTTGTTCTCACTCATCGGTAGGTTTCCTTCTGATGATATGCAGGGGGAAGGCGCCGCGAATACTGGCTAGGAATGCTCCTGTATCCCCGTGTGGCACCGCTACAGCTCATCGACCAGTCGTTTGCCCAGTTCCGTGCCGTGCTCGAGCGCTTCGTCGAAGCTGCGGTAATGCTGCGTCTGATCGACGTTCACCGGGACTACGATCTCGCGGTCTTTCACCACCTCGGCCCCCACGGCCCAGAGTGTTTCACCAAAGGTTTCGTACTCGTACCCGGTGATATGCACGATGATGTCGTGGTCGCGATAGATCAGTCGGTGACTGTGCGGAATCTGGTGGTTGCTGCCGCTCGGTATGTGTGTGGGCGTATCGAAGTAGGGTTGTTCTGCGTCCGGTTTGACTGCCTTGCTCATCGCTGGATCTCCGGGTCGGTGGTCTAGCTTGGGCCCGGTGCGGCCATGCATGTTCCCGCTTGGTGTGGCATCGGCGACGGACGCACTCCTGGCTCCGCCCAGCGCGACTTCGACGGCACGGTTTTACGAAATACAGCTTTCACGTCCGAAAAGGCGCATCGCAACGTCGTCCGATGGGAATGACCATACGGTTCTGCAAATTCGCAGAGCCTTTCTGCAGCTGTCCGTATTGTTCTCAGGCGTTATCCGGCTAGGATCGACCAACCCTGTGCCGCTTCGACCGGCGCAACCTGAAATCAATGAAAGAGAACAACCATGGCTGAACGCGAAATCGTCATTGTCGGCGCCGTCCGTACACCGATTGGCTCCTACGGCGGCGCGCTGAAGGACGTCGACCTGATTTCCCTTGCCACTACCGCCTGTCGCGGCGTTCTGGAGCGTTCCGGCACGCCGCCGGATGCGGTTGGCCACGTGGTGATGGGCAACGTGATACCCACCGAACCTCGAGACGGCTATCTGGCGCGAGTGGCCGCCGTAGATGCAGGTATTCCGCTGGAAACACCGGCGTTCAACGTCAACCGCCTGTGTGGGTCGGGCCTGCAGGCGGTAATCTCTGCCGCGCAGTCGATCCTGCTCGGCGATACCGATGTGGCCATCGGTGGTGGAGCCGAAAGCATGAGCCGCGGGCCGTTCATCCTGCCCAATCTGCGCTGGGGCGCGCGCCTCGGTGACAGCACGGCGATCGACTACATGAACACGCTGTTGCACGATCCCTGGGGCAAGTTTCACATGGGCGTGACCGCAGAAAACGTCGCCGAACGCTACGGCATCAGCCGTGAACAGCAGGACGCACTGGCATTGGAGAGCCAGCGGCGTGCCGCTCGAGCATTGGAGAGCGGTTACTTTCGCGAGCAGATCGTTCCGGTCGAAATCGCTACCCGCAAGGGCAGCGTTTTGTTCGATACCGACGAGCATCTGCGCCCGGATCTCACGGCCGAACGACTCGCCACACTGAAACCGGTGTTCAAGAAGGAAAACGGCACCGTGACTGCGGGCAACGCGTCCGGTCTGAACGATGGTGCTGCGGCGCTGATACTGGCCGAGGCGGGACGGGCAAAGGCACTCGGGCTAACGCCCATGGCGCGATTGGTCGGTTATGCCCATGCCGGTGTCGATCCGGCTTACATGGGCATCGGTCCGGTGCCGGCGGTGCGCAAGGTGCTGGAGCGCACCGGTATCCGTCTGGAACAAATCGATGTGATCGAAGCCAACGAAGCCTTCGCCGCCCAAGCCTGCGCGGTGATGCAGGAGCTCGGCATGGACCCGGCGCGGGTCAATCCCAACGGCTCAGGCATCTCGCTCGGGCATCCGGTGGGTGCCACGGGCGCGATCATCAGCGTCAAGGCGGTGCATGAACTGCAGCGCATCCAGGGCCGCTACACTCTGGTCACCATGTGCATCGGAGGCGGGCAGGGAATCGCGGCGATCTTCGAGCGGGTCTGATCGGTGGAAGCCGGCATCCCGTCGGGCGCGGTTGGTCTTCGATTGAAGATTTCTCCGCGCCAGCCGACAAGGCTGTAGCGAGGTTATTTCGCCGCACGAGACTGGCTTTCTATCAGGACTATCCATGAATAACGCATCCGCCACCGACTCCTTATCGCTTCTGCTGTTCACGCTTCGCAGTGGCAAGCAGATGGCGATCAATTTGTTGAAGGTCAGCGAGATAATCCCGACCCCGTCATTGACCCGTCTGCCCGAGGCGCACCCCCATGTACGGGGCGTCGCCACGCTGCGGGGTCAGCCGCTGTCGGTCATCGATCTGAGCCTGGCCATCGGCATGGCGCCGCTGCAAGACCCGAAGGGCGGCTGCCTGATCGTCACCCAGATCAGCCGCTCGAAGCAGGGCCTGCACGTGCAGTCGGTGGTCAAGATCGTCCACATCCAGTCCTCGAAAATCCTGCCGCCGCCATACGGCGCTCGTACCAGTTCGTTCATTACCGGCACGGCAGAAGTCGACGGTGAATTGATCCAGATCCTCGACGTGGAAAAAGTGATTCAAAACATCTCTCCGATGCCGGTCGATGCGGACATTTCCCATCTCGATGATCAGGATGCACAGCTCCTCACCGAAACCCGCGCGCTGATCGTCGATGACAGCCAGGTGGCGATTCACATGTCGGTTTCGGCGCTGAGCAAGATGGGCATCACCTGCCATGCGGTGCGTAGCGCCCGCGAAGCCTTCGAGAAGCTCGACAGCCTGAAAGGTACATACGAGGCAATCAACGTCGTGGTGTCGGACATCGAAATGCCCGAAATGGATGGTTATTCCTTCACTCAAGCGTTGCGCAAACATCCAGATTACGCCTCTATCTACGTGCTGCTGCATACCTCGCTGGACAGCACTATCAGCACCGACAAGGCCAAGGCGGCTGGCGCTAATGACATCCTCACCAAGTTTTCGCCGCCGGAGATGGCCAAGTGCATGCTCCGTGCTGCGCGGGTGATTCATCTGGGCGAGGATGCGTCGGTCGCCTGAGCGAGCGGGCGCTTCCGGGTAGCGCGCCCAACCTGTAGAAGCGAGCTTGCTCGCGAACGCTTCTGGCCTCGTGTGGCAGCTGATCGCGAGCAAGCTCGCTCCTACAAAAGCAGTCTGTTAAGTGGGGCGCGACGAGATGTTTCATCGGTTCGCCCGATCAGACCGAGGTCTGGAGGGGGCACTTTCTGTAGGAGCGAGCTTGCTCGCGAACGCATTGAGCCCGGTGTGGCAGCTCTTCGCGAGCAAGCGCGCTCCTACCTAAAGCTGGGTTTGGGTAGACGAGCGGCGCCTACTCAGGCGTCATATTTGCCGAAGCTCGCGTCGCGTGTGTTGACGTACAACGCATAGATCGAATGGCTGCTAGCCATGAACAACCGGTTGCCCTTGCTGCCACCGAAGCACAGGTTGGCGCAACGTTCCGGCAAGCGGATCTTGCCGATCGCCGTGCCCTGCGGGTTGAAAATCATCACACCGTCCAGTTCCGCCGTGTCGGCTTCCGGTGAGCCCGAGCTGCCCCATCCCACACCAGAGATTGCCGTCCTCGTCGCAGGCAATTCCATCGAGCGCGCCGTGGGTTTGCGCCTCGATATGCTTGCGGCGCTCACCCAGAGTGCCGTCATCGTTGACCGGATAGGCCCAGACGAGACGATTGGGCTTGGCGCGGCCTTCGACCACATACAGTTCTTTCTCGTCCGGCGAGAAGCAAATGCCGTTGGGGCCGGCAATCGAGTCAATCACGCGGGTCACAGCACCGGTGTCGCCATCGATGCGGTAGACCGCGTCCGGCAGTTCGGTCTCGATCTTGTGCCCCTCGTAGTAATTGGCGGTCTGGAAGGGTGGGTCGGTGAACCAGATCGAGCCGTCCCGTTTGACCGCCAGATCGTTGGGCGAATTGAAGCGCTTACCCTCGAAGCTGTCCGCGAGCACCGTGATGCTGCCGTCCGGTTCGGTGCGGGTGACTCGGCGGCCCTGGCCGTTGGTGGTCGAGCCTTCACAGACCAGCAGTCGTCCCTGCAGATCGCGCGCTAGGCCATTGGAGTGGTTCGAGGGCTCGCGATAGACATCGAACGAACCGGTGATTTCATCCCAGCGCATGATCCGGTTTTCTGGAATGTCGCTGACCAGCAGGTAGCGCCCATCGCCGACCCAGACCGGACCTTCGGCCCAGCGCATGCCAGTGGCGAGCCGCTCAACGCTGGCGTTGAACAGTCGGTACTTGGCGAAGCTCTCGTCGAGAATCTCAACCAACTCATCTGGATACCGCTGAGTCAGCGGCTCGGCGATGGCGAGCCGAGACAGCCCCAGACTTCCCATCGAGGCGACACCCGCCGACACCATCAGCGAGTTTTTCAGAAAGGCGCGGCGGGCACTGCATTGGTCGTCGGTCGCGGAGTCATCTTTGCTTACTGTCATCGTGGTGCGTCCTAGGTAGAGGTCTTTTTGTGGGCAAAGGCGTGCGTCTCTGCCGAGCGTCGACAGAGAAGCGGATGCAGGTGAGTTCAGCGGTTCAGGTGAGGTGGGCTGTGCGCGTGAGGTAGCGGCAGCGAAAGGCGTGCGGGAGCTGGAGCAGGTGAAAGGGACATGTCGATTTCCGTTGTTATTGTTGAGTCATGTCATCGTACAACCTGCTTCAGTATTGTTAGCGCCCAGCGGCTTGTCAAAGGCAATCCTGCGATGAATTGGCTATTCCAGTGCGATGCTCGTCTCAATGACGGGTTCGTAGTGATCGTATGACTAGGCCGCCTAGCTTCATCGCGCCTGCGAAGACAATGCGACGTAGAATGGCGTGCTACGAAACAGTCCAAGGTAGCTAGCGGTGGATTTACAGCAGGGCTTCGTCCTGACCCGGCACTGGCGCGACACGGCGGCAGGCACTGAGGTGGAATTCTGGCTGGCGACCAACGCTGGCCCGCGCCGGCTTCGGGTTCCGTACCAGCCTTCGGTTGCGTTCATTCCCGCAGAGCAACAGCGCAAGGTCGAAATGCTGCTCAAGGACGAGCGCGACGTCGAATTGCGCCCGCTGAGCCTGACCGATTTTCGTCACCGGCCGGTGGTCGGCCTGTACTGCAAGCAGCATCGGCAATTGATGAATCTGGACAAGCGTCTGCGCGCCGCGGGGCTAGATGTCTATGAGGGCGACATACGCCCACCTGAGCGTTATCTGATGGAGCGCTTCATTACCGCACCCGTCAGCTTCAATGGTCAGCCGGATGCGGAGGGCGTGCTGGTTGAGGCGCAGATCAAGCCCGCGCCGCACTATCGGCCACAACTCCGGCTGGTCTCGCTGGACATCGAAACCACCATGCGCGGCGAGCTGTATTCCATTGCGCTGGAAGGCTGCGGCCAGCGTCAGGTCTATATGCTCGGGCCAGCCAACGGCGACGCCGGCACGGTGGATTTCCAGCTGGAATATTGCGACAGCCGCAAGCAGTTGATCGAGCGGCTGAACGACTGGCTGGCGTTGCATGATCCAGACGCCATCATCGGCTGGAACCTGGTGCAGTTCGATCTGCGCGTGTTGCGTGAACAGGCCCAGCGCTATCAGGTGCCGTTGCGGCTGGGGCGCGGTGGCGACGAGATGGCCTGGCGCGAGCATGGCAGCCGCAGCAACCACTTCTTCGCCGCGGCGGCGGGGCGGTTGATCATCGATGGCATTGAGGCGTTGCGCTCGGCGACCTGGAGCTTCCCCTCTTTCAGCCTGGAAAACGTCGCGCAAACGCTGCTTGGCGAAGGCAAGGCGATCGACACGCCGTACCAGCGCATGGACGAAATCAACCGCATGTTCGCCGAGGACAAGCCGGCTCTTGCGCGCTATAACCTCAAGGATTGCGAGCTGGTCACGCGAATCTTCCACAAGACCGAACTGCTGACTTTCCTGCTTGAACGCGCCACGGTCACCGGCTTGCCGGCCGATCGTAGCGGGGGTTCGGTGGCCGCTTTCGAACACCTCTACATTCCTCTGATGCACCGCCAGGGCTTCGTTGCCCCCAACCTCGGCGAGCGGCCGCCCGAAGCCAGCCCCGGCGGTTTCGTGATGAATTCACAACCGGGCCTGTACGAATCTGTGCTGGTGCTGGACTACAAGAGCCTCTACCCGTCGATCATCCGTACCTTTCTCATCGATCCGGTGGGTTTGGTCGAAGGGATGCGCCATCCCGACGACAGCGAGTCGGTACCGGGTTTTCGCGGTGCACGCTTTTCTCGGGTGCGGCATTGCCTGCCAGCCATTGTCGAGCGCGTCTGGGATGGGCGCGAGACGGCCAAGCGCGAAGGCAACAAGCCGCTTTCACAGGCGCTGAAGATCATCATGAACGCCTTCTACGGCGTGCTCGGTTCCAGCGGTTGCCGCTTCTTCGACCCGCGCCTGGCTTCGTCCATTACGCTGCGCGGGCATGAAATCATGCGCCGCACGCGGGAACTGATCGAAGCCGAGGGCTACAGCGTGATTTACGGCGACACCGATTCGACCTTCGTCTGGCTAAAAAGCGCGCACAGTGACGAGGATGCGGCGCGCATCGGCAAGCGCCTGGTACAGCGGATCAACCTGTGGTGGCGTGAGCATCTGCAGCACGAGTTCGGCCTGGAAAGCGCCTTGGAGTTGCAGTTCGAAAGCCACTTCAAGCGCTTTTTTATGCCGACCATTCGCGGTGCGGAGGAGGGCAGCAAGAAGCGCTACGCCGGGCTGGTCACGCGCCCCGACGGCAGCGATGGGTTGGTCTTCAAAGGACTGGAAACCGTCCGTACCGACTGGTCGCCACTGGCCCAGCAATTCCAGCAGGAGCTGTACCGGCGCATCTTCAACCGCGAGCCGTACCAGGACTACGTGCGCGACTATGTACGCCGCACCCTGGATGGTGAGCTGGATGAACTGCTGATCTTCCGCAAGCGATTGCGCCGTCGCCTGGATGACTACGAGCGCAACGTGCCGCCGCACGTGCGTGCCGCGCGGATCGCCGACGACTACAACCTGCAACAGGGCCGCCAACGCCAATATCAGAACGGCGGCTGGATCAGCTACCTGATCACCGTGGCAGGTCCGGAGCCCTTGGAAGTGCGACGCGCGGCAATCGATTACGACCATTACGTGACCCGCCAGCTGCAGCCGATCGCGGACGCCATCCTGCCGTTCGTGGAGGACAGCTTTTCGGCACTGATCGATGAGCAGCTCGGGCTGTTTTGAGCTCAAGCGCGAAGAAATTCTCGACCGAAGCGTTATCTGTCCGAATCCCTGGGGCGTTGTCCTGTATAGCGCTGTGCAAGATGCTCGACAGGCACACCGCATGCGAACTGTAACGCCAGGAGGCGGTTGTGCAGGGAGCGACGCCACCAACCGTCGCGCTGCCAACGCCGCGGGTCGACGCGGATGCCGTCATCCAGGCGAATGAAATCGCCGTGCTTGCGTAAACATTTCACCAATTCGACTTCTTCGAACAGCGGCCAGGGGCTGTGCTGTCCGCAGCGTTCGTAGGCCTCGGTTGCGACGAACAGGCCTTGGTCACCGAAGGGCACGCCGAACCGACAGCGCAGGCTGATCAGCTGTTCGAGCAGCTTGCCTTGCCAGCCTGTCCGACCGGCAAAACGGAAACTGAAATAGCCGCCGATTGCACCGCTGGCGATTGCGTTCTGCATCGCCGACAGCGGATTGCCGTGCAGTTGGGCATCGGCGTGCAGAAACCATAACAGCGGATGCCGGGCTTGGCTTGCGCCCAGGCGCAGCTGCTCGCCGCGGCAAGGGTTGGTCGGCAGCCAACGTGCCGCATGTCGCTCGCAAAGGTCTCGGCACTGCTCGTTATTGGCGCCATCCACGACAATTATTTCGCAGGCTACTTCAGCTGTTGCGAACAACTCGCCGAGGCCGCCCAGTAGCCGCGCCAACGCCTGTTCGTCCCGCCAGCAGGGAACGATCACGCTGATGCCGCTGCGCTCAGGCATCGCTGCCAATTCCGAGCCGCTGAAGCAGGCACAGCAGCTGGCGACGCGCAGGGCGATCATCGCCGAGCAGCGTGGTTGCGAGGTGCGAGAGGTCTTCGGCGTGGTCGATGTCGAACGACTCGCCAGCGATGACGACACTGTGTCCGTCGTGGCGACACAGCTGCGCGAGGGAGCTGCCGAGGTGATTGGTACTCCAGGGCAGCGCAACGAGATCAGGCCATGGAAGGTTGGAAGCCATCAGTACGACGCCGCCATCGCGCGCACCGAGCAAAACGGTATCAAACGATTGCAGCAGGTCGCTGACGTTCTGATAGTCGTCCGGGAGCAGGGCGGGGCAATCGCTGCCGATGAATATCAGCTGGCGCTGGCCTTTGTGGCGCAGTTGGCGGTCCAGCTCGTTCAGGCGCTGGCCGAGGTTGCCGTCGGATTGCGCGATGCAGGTCGCCTCGCCGCCGAGCGAGCTCGCCCACGTCAGGTGTTGTTCCTGATCCGGCGCAATCACCCGTGTGCCTGGCCATTGACGCAGGTCTTCCAGCGCACAATCGAGCAGCGCCTGTGCCACGACCAACGCCGACTGTTGCCCCAGCGTTGCGGCCAGTCGCTGTTTGGCGTGGCCCAATGCCGGTCGTTTGCACAGCAGGACCAGGCAGGGCGCGGCGGTCTGTTTTGCTGTGGTCGGATCTATAAGCAACGTGGTCTCCTGGCGGTCGGGTGTCGGGTTCTCGGCAGGCTTGGCTATGCTTTGACGGAGAACGCTCGGCGTTGTGCGTTTCTTCGGCAGTCTGAATTCCGAACCGTCCTGTGCCTCCAAAATCAGCATCTGGAGTAGCGACTGTCATGCGTGACACTTTACCTCTGCTCGATGCGTTGAGCTTCCCGCCGATTCGCCGTGCACATTTTGAGGCGCTGCAAGTCAACCTGACCTACCGCTGCAATCAGCGTTGTCTGCATTGCCATGTCAACGCCGGACCAACTCGCCCAGAGGCCATGACCGACGACAGCCTGGCCTTGCTGCATCAGGTTATCGACGCGCATCCGGTGCAGACTTTGGACCTTACTGGCGGCGCGCCTGAGATGCACCCGCGCTTTCGTGAAATCGTTGTGCATGCTCGTCGCGAAAGGCTGAGGGTAATCGATCGCTGCAATCTGACGATTCTCAGTGAGCCTGGTTACGAGGGGCTCGCCGCGTTTTTGGCCGAGCAGCAAGTCGAGGTGACCGCCTCGCTGCCCTGTTATTCGCGGGAAAACGTCGACCGCCAGCGTGGCGATGGCGTGTTCGAAGCCAGCATTGCCGGGTTGCTCCAGCTCAATGCGTTGGGTTACGGGGAAGAGGGCGGCGGGCTGATTCTCAACTTGGTGTACAACCCGCAGGGTCCCATGTTGCCACCACCACAGGCGCAGCTGGAGGCCGACTACAAGGCGCATCTGGCCGAAGATTTCGGCATTCACTTCAATCACTTGCTGACCATCACCAACCAGCCGATTGCACGCTTCGGCAGCACGTTGGTGAGCAAGGGGCAGTTCAGCGACTACATGCAGCTGCTGCGCGATAGCTACCGGCCGGAAAACCTTGGCGGTGTGATGTGTCGCAATCTGGTCAGCGTCGACTGGCAGGGCTACCTGTACGACTGCGATTTCAATCAGATGCTCGACCTGCCCATGCCACTGCCTGGCCTGATCGATCGGGACCGCGCGCACCTGCGTGATTTGCTCAAGTCATCCAGCCTGGATGGCAATCCCATCGTTACCCGTGATCACTGCTACGCCTGCACCGCCGGGCAAGGATCGAGCTGCGGTGGCGCACTGAAGGACTGAAACGGCGCCGAGGAACGGACACACCGGATCGCGTTACCTCTGATGCCTTCAGTTATACGTATATGAATTTAATAGTTGAATTAATACGTATACGTAGTAACCTTCGCTTAGTTGCAATAACCAGGCGGAGTTGAAGATGAAACTCGAACAGGCGGTCAGCAAACCGGATATCACCTCGCCCGATGCCGGGCGAGTGGCGCTGACGTTCTTCTTCAATCTGATGGGCTTGTGGAACTGCAGCGCTGATCAACAACGCGTCCTCTTGGGTTCGGTGGGTAATACCACTTACTTCAAATACAAGAAACTTCCGGAAGTTCGTTTGCCACGCGACACGCTGGAGCGGATCTCCTACCTGATGGGTATCCACAAGGCGCTGCGCATCATCTTCAGTAACCAGGCCGAACGGGGCTACGAATGGGTGCACAAACCCAATGACGCGGCGCCCTTCAACGGCTCGAGCGCGCTCGATTACATGCTCGGCGGTCAGGTGGTGGATCTTGCGGATGTGCGCCGTTATCTCGACGGAGTGCGCGGCTGATGCCGCAGCAGGATGTCCTACCGGGATGGCGTAAAGCGTATCGGCTGATCAACAGCTCGTTTCCGCCGTTGGCGGTATTCGAAGATACCTTGAGCCCGGACGATTTGGACATTGCCTTCGCTCTGGAAGCCATGACCAATGACCGCTTGCGCGAGGAAGCCGGCGCATTGCAACGCGTCGCGCCTGGCGATCGTGTCAGTGGCCCCGGTTCGACAGCGGTGATGGCCGCATTCACCCATATTGGCAAACTCAGCCGTTTCAGCGACGGCAGCTACGGTGTTTATTACTGCGCCAACTCGATCGATGCGGCTATTGCCGAAACCAAGTTTCATCAGGAGCGGTTTCTTGCAGCGACTCGCGAGGCGAACGTGGAAATCACCATGCGCGCATATGTGAACAAAGTGGTTAAACCGCTCATTGACGTGCGCGACATGCCCGAGCTGCATCAGCCCGATCCGGCTGCCTATGGCAGCAGCCAGGCGTTTGCCCGCAAGCACCGAGACGGCAAGATTTGGGGACTGTTGTACCGAAGCGTACGACTGGAAGGGCACGAATGCGTCGCAGCGTTCCGCCCGCAGGCGGTCTCGCTGCCTGTCCAGGGGCCGCACTTTCGGTACGTCTGGGATGCAAAGGCAGGCGCCATCACTCACGTTCTGGAAATCACCGAAATGCGGGTCTGAGCTGTCGCACTGTGGCGTGGGGTAATGCGCCAATCGAAGCGGGCTGGATACTTGAGAGGATTCCCAACGCCACAGGTTTCGTAGCGGAGTTGGCATGACCTCGACGATTCTGACCTTAGTAGGACTCGCTGGGGTAAGGCCGTTACCGTTGGACAAATTCGGTATTTTGCAGCGACAGGGCATGGCTCGATGCATACATGTCGAGCATTCGGCGCACCTTGCCGAGCAGCTCGCTAATTTGAAAAGGTTTAACCACCATGTCCATTCCTTCGGCGAGAAAGCGGTCACGACGCACCGCATTTTCTGCATATCCCGTCATGAACAGTACCGGCAGGGTCGGGCGGTGAACACGAGCAGCATCGGCTAACTCACGTCCGGACAATTGCGGTAAGCCGACATCCGTCAGTAGTAAATCGATGCTCAAATCTTCCTGCAGCACCGATAGCGCTGTCGCGACATCACCGACGCCGCTGCAACGGTAGCCCGCTTCCTCCAGCATCTCGATGACCAGCATGCGTACAGCTGGCATGTCTTCAACGATCAGCACATGCTCGCCATAGCCCTGCGGCATATCACCGTTTGGCTCGGATAAACGGATGGTTTCGCTGGCAGCGGGCAGCACCAGAGTCACTTCTGTGCCTTGACCAACGACGCTGTTAATCCGCGCTTCGCCGCCGGATTGGCGGGCGAAGCCGTAAATCGATGAAAGGCCGAGGCCGGTGCCCTGGCCGAGCGGTTTAGTAGTAAAGAACGGCTCGAAAACCTTGCTGATAACGGCTGGGTCGATGCCGGTACCATCGTCTTTGACGCTCAGCGTGACGTAGTCGCCATCAGCCAGATCGGCATTTCCCTGCGATCGCAGCGCAGCGGTCCGGATGGTGATATTCCCGCCTTTAGGAAGCGCGTCACGCGCATTGATAACCAGGTTGAGCACGGCGCTTTCCAGCTGATTGGCATCCACCTGGGCGATCATGTCGCCTTCGTAGAGATCTAGGTTCAGCCTGATGCGTTCGCCGATGGTGCGTTGTAACAGTTCTTCGAGAGAGCGAATCTCGTCATTGAGGTCAGCAGGACGCGAATCCAACGGTTGCTGGCGTGCAAAGGCCAGCAGCCGGTTGGTCATTGAAGCTGCGCTCCGTGCGGAACTCAATGCGGTATCAGCGAAGCGTAATACCGCGTCGTTACGCCCTTGCTGAAGCCGCTGTTTGAGCAGCTCGATCCCGGTGATGATGCCGGTCAGCAAGTTATTGAAGTCATGAGCGATGCCACCAGTCAATTTGCCCAGCGCATCCATCTTCTGCGCCTGCATCAATTGCGCTTCGGTGCGTACGCGTTCAGCCACTTCGCGAGCCAGCTCGCTGTTGACGTTATCGAGCTGTTGCAACTGTGAGCGTTCGCGCTGGCGTTGCTCGGTCACGTCTTCGACGAATACCAAGCCAAGTTCGAACGCACGATGATAGGGTGAGACTTGCCATTTCGTTTCGCGCAGTTCGCCTGCTACGCGCATAGTCAGCGTGTCGTTCCAGCGCATGCCATTTGCCAGGCTATCACGCAGCTTTTGCAGCTTGTCTTCTTGATTTTCCGCGAGGCATGCAACCAATGCTGAAGAGTCCCGTTGGTCTCCCAACAGCATTTCGAATGCCTGATTGCTCTCATGGATTTGCAGACGTGTATCGATAACGCCGATTGGTGCTGCCACGTTGGCGAAAATTTCCCGGAAGCGTGCTTCGCTTTCACGCAATGCATGCTCGGTATCGCGAACGCGCAACAGCGTGCGCAGCGTAGCGAGGAGCACGTCTGGGTCGACCGGGTGAATCAGATAGGCATCCGCGCCCGCGTCGAGGCCAGTGATCATATCGCCGGTCTGGATCGATGCCGCGGACACGTGAATGACAGGTAGCAACCGCGTGCAGTCATCCGCACGCAATTGTCGGACAATATCGAAGCCGCTCATGTCCGGCAGGTTTACATCGAGAATCAGCGCATCAACCTCATCGTTGGCAATGATGGTCTGACCTTCGAAGCCGGTACCGGCTTCGAGCACGGCATAGCCATGCCGCTCCAGTACCCGACGTATCGCGTAACGCGTAGCAGCATTGTCATCAACCACTAGCAGTCTGCATTTATGCTCCATCGACCGGCTCCGCAGAAATGGCGAGGGGAATAATGACAAAAAAAGTCGAGCCTACGCCGGGCGTACTTTCCACACCGACGCGTCCACCGAGTAATCCGGCGAAGCGTTTGCACAGCGATAACCCCAACCCTGTACCTCGCAGGCGCTTCTGAAGGGGCGTGTCGATCTGGACGAAGTCTTCGAACAGGTTGCCGTGTAGATCCTCAGGTATACCAATGCCGCTGTCAGTGACGGCGAAGCGGATTTCTCGCTCACCTTCAGGCCGTGCGGAAATGCGCACCTCTCCTTGTTGGGTGAACTTCAATGCATTGGAAATGAAATTGCGCAGAATTTGCGCAAGCTTCTTGTCGTCAGTGTAGAGGCGCGGGATGTCTTGCGGCTCCTCGAAAATCAAATCCACCGAATTGCCATCGACGATCGGACGAAACATGCCGCGCAACGCTGCGAACAGGTCGAACATATCGAACCACGCCGGTGAAATGGTGATGCGACCCGCCTCGATCTTAGCCAGGTCGAGGAGATCATCGACCATATCGCTCAGTTCGGTGGCAGCGCCGCTGATGAACACCACCTGCTTGTGTTGCTCGTCGCTTAGCGGGCCGTCCATCTCGTCGCTGAGCAGCCGTGTGATGCTGCGGATCGAGCCCAAGGGCGTGCGGAACTCATGACTCATGTAGGACAAAAAGCGGCTCTTGAGATCGGACGCCTGGCGCAGCTGTTCGGCTTGGGTGTCTAGCTCGGCATACAGCGCCAGCACGCCCTGGTTGGTCTCTTCGAGCTCAGCGCGCAGCGACTCGTTCTCGCTGCGCAGTCTTTCGATCTCTGCGTCGTTATAGACGGTCGAGTCAGTCACGAGTCGCCTCCAAGGCAATCACCAAAACAGTCACATCGTCACGGCCGCGACAAAAATCACGATGCAACACGGCTGCAATAAGAGCTGGGTGTCGGTGCACCAAGCCAGGATAGTCGCGCAGGTCCCAGCGTGATTGCAGCCCATCGCTGTACATAATCAGCAAATGGGCTCCTTCAACGGGATAGTCGAAGGCGCGCGCTTTTCGAAAATGCGAACCGACGATTCCTGGGTGCGAGGCCAGGCCACGACTTTTTTCCGGACTGAGCAGACTAGCGCCGATGTTGCCAATACCGGCAAAGCGTAAGGTCTTGAGACGAGCATCGAACAGCGCGACGGCTGCGGCTCCGCCGCGGGTGCCAGACATCGCCTGATGCATCTCGGTAATACTGATCTCAGGCTCAGCGAAGGGCTCCGCTGCGAATACGATGGCGCCGGCAGTACTAGCCTCTTGCGCATCTGCTCCATGGCCGATGCCGTCTATTACCAGAGCACTGAGCCGGTGTTTGTCGATCGCCAAGTGCCACGTGTCGCCACACGCCGGATCGTCAGCCAAGGAATGTTGATTAACTCCAACACGCAAAGGCAGCGCCGAAACGTTGCGTGGATACAGCTGAACGAGCACGGCCGATCCTCGGCTATCCGAGTACGCATCGAAGCACTGCGCCTGTCGCATCAAGGCGCCTAGCCCTGTGCCTTGCGTGCCGCCCGTGGAAAAGCCATCAGTCAGGCATTCGCTGAAGTTAAATCCCGGCCCGCGATCCACCGCAATGATCTCGATACCAAAGCCGGTACTCGCGGGTATCGAGCGCAGGTGCAAAGCACCATGGTGGGCATGCTTGAGTAGGTTGGTAGCCAGCTCCGTGGCTGCCAGCGCGACACGCCCCGCATCGGTGTCGCCGAAATCCAGGCTTTCAGCAAGGCGCTGCGCAACGCGGCGTGCGTGACCTACCTGGCTGCTGTCCTCGATCGGTAATACCGTTGTCAGCGAGCCGTAGAGGTTCATGACCATCGTGTGATACTGATTCGAGTACCAATGCCTGGGGTGCTATCGAGTTCGAACTCATCCACCAGTCGCTTTGCACCGGTCAGCCCGAGTCCGAGACCTCCGCCGGATGTCCAGCCGTCGGTCATGGCCAGTTTTAAGTCGGCTATGCCGGGACCTTCATCGCGGAACGTCAGACGGATACCGGTGCGAGGGCCCTCGTCAATGACTTCCCAATCCATATCGCCGCCGCCGCCGTAGACCACCGTATTACGGGCCAGCTCGCTGACGGCAGTGACCAGTTTCGTTTGGTCGATCAGGCGCATACCGCAATCCTGTGCCAATCGACGGGCCGCCTGACGGGCAAGTACCACGTCCTGCTCAAGGCGTACCGGCAAGCTACCGCTGGTGCGAACGGTCATTTTTCGGCCATCCGTTTATGCAGGAGCTGCATACCTCTCTCGACATTCAATGCAGTGCTGACGCCCTGCAGCGTCAGGCCTAGTTCGACGAGCGTAATTGCTACCGCCGGCTGCATTCCGACCACTACGGTCTCGGCATCCATGATGCTGGATAGGCCGGAGATCGAGCTGATCATCCGGCCTATAAACGAATCGACCATGTCCAGAGCAGAGATGTCGATCAATACGGCACGGGCCGAAGTCGCACTGATGCGCTCGGCGAGGTCGTCCTGCAAGGTCATGGCCAGTTGGTCGTGCATGTCGACTTGAATGGTGACGAGTAAAAACTCGCCCATCTGCAATATAGGAATACGCTCCATTACACGGCCTTGGTTACAGTGAGGCCGGAGCGGCGTAATGCCAGTGCCAGCGCATCGGCGAGTGACGCCTTGGTCACGATGCCTTGCAGATCGAGTCCGAGATGCACGATCGTCTGGGCTATCTGCGGACGTACTCCACTGATAATGCAGTCAGCGCCCATCAGGCGAATTGCAGTGACGGTCTTGAGCAGGTGCTGTGCCACCAAGGTGTCCACCGTAGGCACGCCAGTGATGTCGATGATGGCTATTTCCGAGCCAGTATCGACGATTCGCTGCAACAACGATTCCATCACCACCTGGGTGCGTTGCGAATCGAGGGTGCCGATCATGGGCAGCGCCAGCACGCCATCCCAAAGCTTTACAACCGGCGTGGACAGCTCAAGCAGTTCCTCTTGCTGACGCTTGATCACGGCCTCGCGAGATTTCTGGAATACACGCACCGTGTACAAACCGAGCTCGTCAACCAGTTCGGACAGAGCCCAAAGCTGCTCGGCTAGCAAAGCTGGTTCGTCGGCATACTCTTCCTGCAACAGCGGCATCAGAGTTCGTTTGATCGAAAAGATGAAGCCTGCGGTTTGTTGTGAATCGAAGCCCAGTTGCACTCGGCTATGCGACAGTTTTTCGAGGAACAGACGCATTTCATCCCAGCTAGCGTCCCTGACGTCACCTGAGTTGGTTCTGCCGGCGCCTGCGATCAGAAAGCGAATGAAATCGACTGTTTGCTGGCGTAGATCTTCGACTTTGACGGTCCGGTACTGACCACTGGATTCCAGTTCAGAGGTCCACTTGTCGAGCAGTTCCGATTGCTTGCTGGCGATGACGTTGAGTATGCGTTCCTGCAATAGAGCCATTAGCGCTAATTCCTTCATAGAGCATGCTGGGAATAGTAGGCATGCGGATAAGATTCTGGTTGGTTGCCGGCGTTCCGCTTCCATGAGATGGAATCTTTTGGATCGAAGCCCGGCTGTATTAATCAGCGGTCCGTGTGCTGGATACGCTGATTAAGCCCTATGTGATGTGACGAATGACCCTTGCCTCGGCTGGCGTCTCGCCAAAGTCAGTCTGATTCTCCTATGGGAACAGCGTCACATTTCGCCTCATGTTCGCAGCTCGGTCAAGGATCATAACCCCCTTTTTTCTGACGCCAGGGAATGCAGCAGCCAAGTGGGCCCGGCCATCGTGATGCAGGTCGCCAACAGATTCGCCGCGCTCGTTACGCCTGGCTGACGGTTGCGTCCCTCGCAACGGGATTCATTTGATTTGCCGACCAGGGCTCGCTGAATGACCGCCTGGCAGACGATTCATTTCTTTGCCTTTAGAAAATGTTTTTCCGAACGATGAGCTAGCACGATAGCGCAGTCTGAACAGGTTACCGTGCCGGAAAGATGGCACTTTGCCTTTAGTGACTGTTCGGTCAAGATTCGCTGCCTTTCCAAGGAACCAGACCATGCTAGCCGGTAGCTATAACAACATTCTTGTTTTTTTCTCTTTCGTTGTCGCTGTGCTTGCGTCCTATACCGCGCTGGACATGGCTGGACGGGTCGCAACGGCCAAAGGTCGCGCTGCCCGACTGTGGTTGATCGGCGGCGCGTTCTCCATGGGGTTGGGTATCTGGTCGATGCATTTCATCGGCATGCTGGCCTTCAGTCTGCCGATTCCGCTTGGCTATGATCCGCTGATAACCGCCGGCTCTCTAGTCATTTCCATCGCGGCGTCGGCAATCGCGCTCTGGCTGGTTTGTCAGCGGGCACTGCCCTGGGTGCGTTTGGCGCAAGGCGCGATTCTGATCGGTTCCGGCATTGCTGCGATGCATTACAGCGGTATGACCGCGCTGCGCATGCAGCCGGGAATCGTCTATCACGCTGGCTGGCTGATTGCCTCGGTGGTGGTGGCGATTCTGGCATCCACTGCTGCGCTGTGGCTGGCATTTCGCCTGCGCGCGAACGTGTCGCATCTGAAACTCTGGCGAGGAATGGCCGCGCTGGTAATGGGGCTTGCGATTGCCGGCATGCACTACACCGGGATGGCTGCGGCGAGCTTTCCTGAAGGCAGTTTCTGCAGCGCTTCCAATACCGGCGTGGACACCAACTGGCTGGCACTGCTGGTTATCGTTCTGACCCTGGGCGTGCTGGCTATTACGCTGATCGTCTCGGTTTTGGACGGCCGCTTGCAAGCGCGCACCTCGATACTCGCCAGCTCGCTGGAAAAGGCCAATAGTGAGCTGATCCAACTGGCGCTTCATGACAACCTGACCCGGCTGCCCAACCGCCTGTTGCTAGAGGATCGCTTGAGCCAGTCGCTCAGGATCGCCGAGCGCGAGCGCTCCTGCTTCGCCGTGATGTTCATGGACCTGGACGGTTTCAAGGCCGTCAACGATGCTTACGGCCACCACATCGGCGATGAGCTGCTGGTCAGCGTTACCGAGCGGCTGCGTTCGTGCATTCGTGCTCAGGACACGCTGGCGCGGCTTGGCGGAGACGAGTTCGTGTTGCTGGCATCGATCGCCGGTCCGGATGACGCGGCGACACTGGCTGACAAGTTGGTGCAGAGCATCGATGAATCTTTTGTGCTGTCGCGTTATGAGTTGCGTGTTTCGCTCAGCATCGGCATCGCAGTGTATCCGGGTGATGGCGAGACCGAACGTGACCTGCTGCTGCATGCCGATGCGGCCATGTACCACACCAAAAGCGCCGGCCGGAACGGTTACAGCTTCTTCGAAGCGTCGATGAATGCCAATGCCGCCGAGCAGCTACAGCTGCTGCATGATCTGAAAATGGCTGAATCGCACGGTGAGCTGCGCCTGCATTACCAGCCAAAATTCGAAGCGCCGGATGGGCCCGTGCGAGGCTTCGAGGCGCTGTTGCGCTGGGAACACCCACAACGTGGCTTGCTCTACCCTGATGTATTTTTGCCCCTGGCTGAAAAGACCGGCCTGGTCGTGCCCATGGGGAAATGGGTGTTGGACGAGGCGTGCCGGCAACTACACGAATGGCACCTGCAGGGCTTCAGCCACTGGACCATCGCGGTCAACCTTTCCGCCGTGCAATTCGAACAGCCGGATCTGCTCGGTGTGGTGGCCGGGGCCATCGGTCGCCATTCCATCCCACCGACGATGCTAACCGTCGAAGTCACCGAAACCGTTGCCATGCGCAATCCGGAAACCACCATTGAAACGCTGGAAAAGCTAACTGAACTTGGCGTAAAGGCGTCAATCGACGATTTCGGCACGGGCTATTCGAGCCTGCTCTATCTCAAACGTCTTCCAGCCAGTGAACTGAAGATCGATCGAGCTTTCGTCAAGGAAATGAGCGCCGGCAACGAGGACGCAATGATCGTGTCGGCGATCATTGCGTTGGGCAAGGCGCTGGGGCTGGGAATCGTCGCCGAGGGCGTGGAGACCGAAGAGCAGCAGCAATTCCTTACAGGGCTCGGTTGTGAAACCCTGCAGGGCTTCTTGCTCGATCGGCCAATGACAGCTGACCAAATCCTTGAACGCGTCGGACAGACGC
The DNA here is from genome assembly GCF_024448715.1 of Stutzerimonas stutzeri. Lineage (GTDB taxonomy): Bacteria > Pseudomonadota > Gammaproteobacteria > Pseudomonadales > Pseudomonadaceae > Stutzerimonas > Stutzerimonas stutzeri_AR. Next base: position 635,123 of record NZ_JAMOHZ010000001.1, on the reverse strand, counting down.
GACCAGGGTTGTCGATAACCACCGCCGTCGAACCAAAGATATTGGTGCCCAGCTAATCCTTTAGAAAAAGCCTGGCCCGCCAGAACTCAGAACCAGCGGTCGTTGCGCTTGCGGCCACGGGTCATGGCCGGAAGGATCAATCCAGCCAGCAGGCCTGCGCCTGCAATGCTGCCGCCATAAACCATGTAGCGCATCAGCACCTGATTGTTCTCATCGCCAAGTCGCGCCTCGGCGTCACGCAGTTCCGATTCGGTGGCGGTGAGGGCTTCGTCGAGGGCCTTGCGGCGCGTCTCAAGCTCGTCGATCAGCGCCTTGCGCGAATCAAGCGTCTCCTGCATGCCCAGCACTCGAGCCTTCCAGTTGTCATCGATGGTTTTCAGCTCCTCGCTGAGTTCGACAACTTTTTGCTCCAGTTCCGGCAGTCGCTCCGCCTGGCCGGGCACGTCTTGTAGATCGCTGCTGCGGATCCAGACCCGGTCGCCATTTTCGCCGCGAACCTGACTGTAGTCGCCCTGGGTGTCGAGTAGTTCGACCTTCTCCCCGGACGTGAGGCTGCCGACGATGCGATAGCCGTCGGTCGGACCGCTGCGTACGTAGGTATTCAGACTATCGCTGACCCAGCGTTCATTGACTGCTTGCTGAGCCTGGGCCGGCACTATGAACGCCAGCAGCGTGCCGAACAGGCCCGCACGGAAAGCCTGACGCTGCGCGGTGGACCCGGAAATACGGGAAAGAAGTGCAACGAGATGACGGGATATGGGCATGGTGGTCTTCATGTGGACTGAAAATGAAGGCCCCGGTGAACGGGCCGGAAAAAATGAACCTGGCCTGGCGATGTTCCGCCAGCTGGCTGCAACAGGGCAGTCTCAACGTCTATGGGTACGGGCTGTTCGCGAGGGGGAGATACTTTCTCCCGTTAATGGGTGCATGGCCCATCAGCCGTCGTCCCTGTGATCCTGCAGCAGGAGAGACAGTGCGACGCTCACAAAGTTCACTAAAATTTCATACGGTTGTGCATGGCTGCCTGAGCGATGACTGCTCGGCAATCGCCATTTTGCAGTCAGGTTCGTTCATAGCAGGCTGACGCGATGCGCGCGGACCATTATTCGTTCCTGCCGAAAGCGAGTCTCCAGCGAGGATCGATAATCATGCCACCACTCCCGATCGAGCTTCGGCGCCATCACTTCATAAATCACCAGATCGTCCCGTACGGCATGTTCACCGTCTTCCAGCCAGAGCCCATCGACCGGCGCTCGGGTATAGGCAGTCAATCCGCCGAAGCGTTCGATCAGTTCGCGGCGAACGTCACTGAATAGCGCTTTGGGCAGCGGCCGATCGTCGTTGTCATATAGAGGAAGCAAAAGCTGGATCAGATGCATGGTTGACGTCCAGGAGCAGAATGGCCTCGTCACTTCGACCACAAGCGTCGTCCCGCGACGCCCTGAAGGATCGACTCGTGCTTGGTGGTGTCGATTGGTGCAAGACCGCTTCATCCTGGAGCCCGGACACCGACCATGGCGGAAGACACATTTCAGACAATCGACGAGCTCTCTGTGCCAGCGGCACCCTGGACGCTTCATGGCTCGGCATGCCTGTCGCTATGGCGTGTTCGGGCTGTTGAGCTGCCGGTAGCCGCGGTCGATATTCCCTATCTCCGCCTTGCGGCTCACGCACTGGTTGCAACTGTGTTTGCAACGTACAGCGGAGGCACGCTGCGATACGACGAGCTGGCAGCTGTGGTGCTGGTGCGCGGCAGGGGCTTGCTCGTGCCCGCGGGTACGGTGAAGGACATCTGGGTCAATGACCCGGTCTCAGCTGCCGGTGGTCGCCGTCTGTGGCATATCCCCAAGAAAATTGCCCGCTTCGAAACCGGGTCTCGTGATGACGAGCAGCGCTTTACGGGCCGAATGTTCATCACTGACGAACGGGTGGCCTCGTTAAATTTCGAACCAAAGATGGCTCTTCCGGGCCGACTGCCGGTCAGCGGTTTCGTCATCCAGCCAGGCCGGGGAGGGCCGTTGCGCACGCGTTGCACTGTTTCCGGGAAAGTCCTGACGGGGCGAGCGCGTTGGGAATTCGCCGCGTCGAGCCCGCTCGGTTTCTTGTGTGGACGCAAGCCGTTACTGAGTATCCGAATTTGCGGGCTGCAGGCGAGTTTCGGTGTTTAGAACCCGTCACCCTCATCGCGCTTTCGCAGCAGCTTGGTAAGCCCGCCGGGCACCGGTGTCGGGTGCGCCAGTCGAACCAGTTTGCCTTGGTCCGCCAAAATCGCCTCGGCGGCGAGCGCGCCGGCACGGGTCGCACTCTCCATACAGAAGGGCAGACCGGTGTCGACCCAGTCGCCCGCGAGGAACACGCCTTTTTCAAGACGAGTAGCGGGCCGCGCCGTTTCCACGCCAGGTTGCGCGCATGGAATCGACATTGGGATGTGGTGCACCGCCGCGGCAACCAGCCGCGCCTGATGAACCTCAGGCGCGAAGTCGCCAATTTCACCGATGGTTGCCTCGATGATCGCCTGATCTGACAGGCCAGCCGTGCGATGGCTCCAGATGATATTGGTGGCGATCATCGATCCGGACTTGGTCATGTCCGAACGGATGTTCGACAGGTCATAGAAGTCGGTATTCAGGCTGTCAGGTGACCATGGCCGCGCCCAGAACCGCGCCGAAGTGAGCTTTCGATCGAACCAGAGGTAGCAACTTATATAAGGGCTGGGTTCGAAGTGCCCGGCAACCGTAGCCAACGGATGCTCTTCTGACAGCAGGCCGCTAATGGAGGTGGGCGGAACCGCGAGAACCACTGCTGGCGCGGGAATAACCGTACCGCCGACAAGCGTTACGCCTGCGACAGTATCGTCACGTCGATGAAGGCCAGCAGCGGCGCAGTTGAATCTGACTTCGCCCCCGTGGCGCTCCAGGCAACGAATCGCCGGCCAAGCATAGAGATCGCTCAACCCTACCTTTGGAAAGCCGAATGCGAGGTCGTTGTGACCGAGCCCTTGCGCCAAGAGGCGCATCAGCGATGCGGCTGAGCACTGCTCGACTGGCAGGTTGAGTATCGCCATTGAAGCCGAGGCCCAGAACCAGTCGATGAAGCTCGGGCTGACGCCGTTATCGAGCAGGTACTGATACCCGGTACGGTCATCGAGGGCCATCAGCTCGCCGGGTGAACTGCGCATGGTGCGCCAGGCCAGCGGAACGTTGCTGAGCAGCCGACGTAACGGGACGCTGGGCAGGATCTGCGGCAGGTTACGCAGGTAATGCATTGGCGCTGGCAAGCCACCCACCTTGAAGCGGATATGCCGATGCTTGTCGAGAACGGTCAGCAATTCTTCTGTCTGCCAGCAGACCTGCTCGGACGTGCCGAAGCGTTCGAGCATCGCCAGCATGTTCGAGTATTTGTTCAGCAATACATGCGGGCCGATATCGACGCTGTCGCCGGTTGCCGGATCGGCCCAGCTCCTGGCACGCCCACCGGGCACTTCGCTGGCTTCCAGCACCAGCACGCGTTGCCCTGCATCAGCCAACAGCGACGCGCAGGACAGGCCGGCAATGCCGGAGCCGACGACAACGACATCAAACGGCGGGCCGGTAGATCGGGATGTCAGGGGCATGAACGTGCGACCTCGCCCTTGTCGGTGGAGTGATGTCGAGGAATGGATACTTACTGGCCGAGCAGGTCGGAAGCAGCAGGCAGCACCTCATCTGGCAGCCGCGCATCAGCGGTTGTTCCCACGGCCAGCCGGGCGGCACTGAGCAGTGGCGCATCGGCAAGGCCAGACGAACTGATAGGTGGGTGCGAATTCGACCGGTTCGATGGATGTCCAACGGCCACAGCAATTGCATGGAGGTCGTCCAATGGATTCGCCAAGCCCTTCGGTGTTGGCCCTGCAGAAAGCTCAGGACATCACGTCACGCTGGTCGGACGGGGAACTCGGTGCTGACGAGGCGCAGCATGCGCTCAAATCGTTATTCGACCAGTGGCAGCCCGGCACGCCGGAAAGCGGCATCGACGAAGCCGCCGAGACCGCGCTCACCGCATCACGCATAGCCTTCCATGATTGGCTGCAGCGCGGCGAGAACTGTGAGGAACTGGTGACGCAAATGTGTTGGATTCTCGACCCATCGAAAGACGGGCATGACGACCCTGCGCTCAACGTGTACGCGCCGCACCGTCCCTGATGCGGCCTGCCTCGTCATCGGCTCAGTAGCACCGCCACCGTTATTGCCAATGCCAGCGAAACGGCTTTCCAGAACAGCACCGGGTTGCGTTCCATCAGTGGTGGCCGGGCCTTGTTGAGAAAGGCCTGGTTGGGCTGGCGCAGCTCGAACACGAACTCGGACAGGTCCTCGTAGCGCTTGTAAGGGTTGGGATGCAGCGCCTTGCGCAGCACATCGTCGATCCATGCCGGTACCTCGCGGTCATGCGCGCGGATCGGGCTGTAGCTGAGCTTGTTCTGCGCCGCGCGGGTGCGACAGCGGGCAACCGCGGTGCCGTAGGGTAGGTGGCCGGTGAGCATCTGATAAGCGATAACCGCCAACGAGAACATATCCGAGCGGGGCGTCCCGCCTTCGCCGAGAAAGTATTCCGGCGCGGTGTATTGAGCGGTGCCGAGCAGATCGCCGCGTTCGATGGGTGAAGCAATCTCCATGATGCCGGCGACACGGGTCGAGCCGAAGTCGATGATTTTTACCGTGCCGGTGGTGTCGATCATGATGTTTTCCGGCCGCAGGTCCTGGTGCAGCATCTCCAGTCGGTGAAAGGCGCGAAGACCTTTGGCGATCTGCTCGACAATGCCACGAACCGTTTCCAGGTCCGGCTTGGGGTGGTCGATCATCCACTGCGTCAGCGTCTGGCCTTCGACGAATTCAGTGACGCTGTATAGGTAGTTGCGCTTGCGGGTCTGCAGGCACGGCTTGACGACGTGGGCACTTTCGATGCGCCGCGCGACCCATTCTTCGGTAAGAAAGCGCTCGACGTATTGCGCGTCCCGTTGCAGGTCGATTGACGGCGTCTTGATGATCACCGGCGTTTGGCTGTCGTCGTCGGTCGCGAGGTAAACGTGACTACGGCTACTGGCGTGCACTTCGCGAATAATGGTGTAGCCGTCGAACCGGGCTCGCGCGTCGAGAATGGGTGGGAAGGGCAGTTCGGTGAGTTGCAGGTAGAGCTCGTCGGCGGCCCGCAGCGGCAGCTCGTCGATACGCAGTATCTGTACCGTAAGGTTGTCGTCGCTGCCCTGGGCCAGCGCCTGGGCAATGATCGCTTGAGCAGCTGCATCCAGATTGTCGGGGTTGTGGGCAATGGCGCCGAGCATTGACGACGCGGTGATGTATTCATAGACGCCATCGGTCGCGAGGATAAAGGTGTCGCCCACCTCGACCTGTTCGGCGCGATAGTCCAGATCCAGCTGTGGATGAATGCCCAACGCCCGGCTTAGGTAGCTTTTGTCTTCCGTGACCCACATCCGATGATCGTTGGTCAGCTGTTCCAGCGCATTGCCCTGGACGCGATAGATGCGTGAGTCGCCGGCGTGGAAAAGGTGCGCGGTGGTCGACTTGATGACCATGGCGCTGAAGGTGCAGACGTAGCCGCGGTTCTTGTCGTAACGGTACTGGCTCTGCTGGCTTTGCGCATGCAGCCAGGAGTTGGTCGCCATCAGGACGCGTTGCGCCGAGGTCTTTACCGTCCAGGCGTCGGAGGTGCAGAAATAGTCGGCAAAGAAACCGGTAACCGCCGATTCGCTGGCGATATGGCTGACGGCGCTGCTGCTGATGCCATCCGCGAGCGCGATGGCGATGCCCTTGCTGCTCAGCAGCGGTTCTTTGGGAATGTAGACGCCGTGGAAGTCTTGGTTACTTTCCTTGCGTCCCCTGTCGGTGTGCTGGCCCACCGAGACCTTGAGTTGACTGCTCATCTGCTCATGAAATGCGGTGAGTCCCGGACAAGGCTGCGTACTGCGCAAGCGTAGGAGCGAGGGGACACCCAGTCCTTGCTGGCGATCCCGGTCTGGCCTGTCGCCAGCAAGCTGGCTCCTACAGAAAACGCGTGTCTACCCGTTAGTGCGTAGCTTGATCGGACAGTGTACGGACGGACCGAACTCAGCGCAGCGCGCGTTTTGGCGCAGTCTTTACATGGGTCGTGTAAAGCGTCAGACCAGTGAATGCCAGGCCGCCTACCAAGTTGCCCAGCGCGGTGGGAATTTCATTCCAGATCATGTAATCCATGATTGAGAAGTCGCCGCCCATGATCATCGCCGAGGGGAACAGGAACATGTTCACCACCGAGTGCTCGAAGCCCATGAAGAAGAACAGCATGATCGGCATCCACATGGCGATGGCCTTGCCGCCGACGGTGGTCGAGATCATCGCGCCCACCACACCCATCGAGACCATCCAGTTACACAGCATGCCGCGCAGGAAGATGGTCCCCCAGCCAGCCGCACCGAACTCCGCATAACCCAAGGTTCGTGCTTCGCCGATATGGGAGATTTTCTCGCCGATCGGACCTGGGTCGGTGGAAAAACCGGTGGTAAACATAAAGGCCATCATGAAGGCGACCAGCAGCGCGCCGCCGAAATTGCCCAGGAAGACCAGCCCCCAGTTGCGCAGAACTCCGTTGACCGTCACGCCTGGACGCTTGTCCAACAGTGCCAGCGGCGTCAGGACGAAGACGCCGGTAAGCAGGTCGAATCCCATCAGGTAAAGCATGATGAAGCCGACCGGGAACAGCATCGCGCCCACCAGCGGAGAGCCGGTCTGTACCGTGACAGTTACCGCAAACACCGCGGCGAGGGCCAGGATCGCACCGGCCATGAATGCACGGATCAGGGTATCGCGGGAGGACATGAAGATTTTCGACTCACCCGAGTCGACCATCTTGGTGACGAATTCCGCAGGAACGAGATAGGACATTTTCGGTTCTCTGGTTGTGTTGGCTGTTTGCTGATGATTTCGGCCTTATAAATTCGAGCGATCGCTTCCGCAGGGGCCGCGCTGTTGGCCGAATTCAGCCCTACAAATTCATGCCCCGCCCGTTGGAGCGATTTCCACCGCGTCGCCGTTTAAGCGCACTGGCCAAACCTGCAGGTGCTGTTCCGGATATTCCAGGCAGCTGCCGTCGGCCAGGCGGAAGTGCTGCTTGTAAAGCGGCGAAGCAATCACCAGGTCGCCCTTGAGCTGGCCGAGAATGCCGCGGCCGATGACATTGGCGCCGGATTTCGGGTCCTTGTTGGCGATGGCGAACACCTGCTCGCCAGTCTCGGTATCGGGCAAGTGAAACAGCGCAACCTGCTCGCCATCCAGCCAGGCGACCACGCCTGAATTGGCGACTAGATCGTGGCGGCTGCACAGCGCCCGCCAGTTGGCGGATTCACTCGGTTGCACGCGTACGGCGTTGGGCTGGCTCATCAGAGCACCTCCTCGGTTACGGGAATCAGGTGAAGTTCGGATGCGTGTACCGGACGGCGCTGCCCGCGTTCCTTGACGAAGTGAACGTCTGGGTCGCCGCGCTGGTCGTTGACGAAGGTGCGGAAGCGCTTGAGCTTTTCCGGGTCTTTGATGGCATTGGCCCACTCGCATTCGTAACGGTCGACCACCAGTTGCATCTGCGCTTCTAGTTCAGCGGCCAGCCCAAGGCTGTCGTCGATGATCACTTCCTTGAGGTAATCGAGGCCGCCTTCGAGGGATTCGCGCCAAACGGAGGTGCGCTGCAGCTTGTCCGCGGTGCGGATATAGAACATCAGGAAGCGGTCGATGTAGCGCACCAGGGTTTCGTCATCCAGATCGGTGGCGAACAGCTCGGCGTGGCGCGGACGCATGCCGCCGTTGCCGGACACATACAGGTTCCAGCCGTTCTCGGTGGCGATCACGCCGATGTCCTTGCTCTGCGCCTCGGCGCATTCGCGGGTGCAGCCGGACACGCCGAATTTAATCTTGTGCGGTGAGCGCAGCCCCTTGTAGCGATCCTCCAGGCGCAGTGCCATGCCGACGCTGTCCTGCACGCCGTAGCGGCACCAGGTGCTGCCAACGCAGGACTTCACCGTGCGCAGGGATTTGCCGTAGGCATGGCCGGTCTCGAAACCCGCCTCGATCAGCTCGCCCCAGATATCCGGCAACTCATGCAGCTGAGCGCCGAAGAGGTCGATGCGCTGGCCGCCGGTGATCTTGGTGTAAAGGTCGTATTTCTTTGCGACCGCGCCCAGGGCGATCAGCTTGTCTGGAGTGATCTCACCGCCAGCGATGCGCGGCACCACGGAGTAGGTGCCGTTCTTCTGCATGTTCGCCATGAAGGTATCGTTGGTGTCCTGCAGCGGGATCAGCTTGGGGTCGGTGATCGGCTGGTTCCAGCAGGACGCGAGGATAGAACCCACCGCCGGCTTGCAGATGTCGCAACCGGTGTGGCCGCGGCCGTGCTTGGCGAGCAGTTCTTCGAAGCTGGTGATGCCTTCAACGCGGACCATCCCGTACAGCTCTTGGCGGGTGTGGGCGAAGTGTTCGCACAGGCTCTTGTCGACTTCGACGCCGCGAGCGGTCAGTTCATCTTCGAAGACTTGCTTGAGCAGCGCGCTGCAACCGCCGCAGCCGGTGCCAGCCTTGGTCGCGGCCTTGAGATCGCCGAGGTCGGTGATGCCGGCGTCAACCTGGCAGCACACCGCGCCCTTGGTGACGTTGTGGCAGGAGCAGAGGGTGGCGGTGTCGGGGAGGGCGTCAGCGCCGAGCGTTGGTGCGCCATCGGACAGTGGCAGGATCAGGCTGGACGGATCGGCCGGTAGCTTGATGCCGTTCTGTGCATATTGAAGCAGCGTGTCGTAGTAGCTGTTATCACCGATCAGTACGGCACCGATGACGCGCTTGCCGTCTTCGGACAGCACCAGGCGGCGATAGCTGGCGTTGGCTTCGTCGATGAAGCGATAACTCTTGGCGCCGGGCGTGGCGGCATGGGCATCGCCAATAGAGCCGACATCGACGCCGAGCAGCTTGAGCTTGGTCGACATGTCCGCACCGCTGAACGGCTGATGCGGTTCGCCAGTGAGCAGGGCGGCGACGTTGCGCGCCATGGTGTAGCCGGGCGCGACTAAGCCGAAGACCATGCCGTTCCAGGAGGCGCATTCGCCGATGGCGAAGATCAACGGGTCGCTGGTGCGGTAGTCGGCATCGATCACCACACCGCCGCGCGGCGCGATTTCCAGTTCGGCGATGCGGCCGAGCGCATCCTGCGGACGAATGCCGGCGGAGAACACGATCAGGTCGGTTTCCAGGTATTCGCCGTCGTTAAAGTTCATCCGGTAGGCGTATTCCTCGCCGATGACGATCTCCTGCGTGGCGCGCGACAGGTGCACGCCGACGCCCAGCGCCTCGATACGGGCCTTGAGCGCGGCGCCGCCTTCCTCGTCCAGCTGGACCGGCATCAGGCGGGGCGCGAACTCCACCACATGGGCTTCGAGCCCGAGCGATTTGAGTGCGTTGGCCGCTTCCAGGCCGAGCAGACCGCCGCCGACCACGACACCACGCTTGGCGTTGCTGGCGGCGGCGCGGATGGCATCGAGGTCATCAAGGGTGCGGTAGACCAGACGCGAATTGCCCTCGGCGCCCGGAATCGGCGGCACGAAGGGGTAGGAGCCGGTCGCCAGAATTAGCTTGTCGTAAGCCTGGCGCCCTTCGCTGGTGACCACTTCTTTGCGTTCCCGGTCGATCTCCAGCACTTGCACGCCGAGGTGAATGTGCACGCCATGGGTGCTGTAGTAGTGGGCTTCGCACATGGCGAGGGAGTCGGCATCGCGCCCGCCGAAATATTCGGACAGATGCACCCGGTCATAAGCGCGCTGGCGCTCCTCGCCGTACACGTGCAGCTGGTACTGACCCAGCGCGCCGCGTTCGATCAGTTGCTCGACGCAGTGGTGACCCACCATGCCGTTGCCGATGACGATCAGCGTTTCACTCTTGATCGGGGTGACGATTGCGTTCATGACCGATTCCTCCGTCGAAGCCGTTTGCGGCGTCGTCGTACAAAAACAAAAAAGGCGCCTGGAGCTGTCGGGCAGCTCCAGGCGCCTTTGCCTGGTATTTGGATTTTTATGGGCGCTGGTTCGAGCCACGTTGCTCGTCGCACCCGTCCCGTGCCGCTTGCGGCTAATGGTCTTCGTTGACCTGCGGGATGCTCTGCCGAATCGATCGGCAGGCTTTGCGGATGACAAAGCATCTAGCGTGCCAGGATCGTCGCGGCCTTCGATCCTGGCTCTATTGGATGGCTGGGAATACGCAAGGGCGGGCTTTTGCGGGCTGATCGGAGCGACGCAGAGACACGAATCGAGTCTAATCAGCGAGACGGACGGCTGAGCCAAAGCTGAGCTAAATAGGTGCGACAGTTGCCGTGTGGTCTCTTTTTGGGGCGACGTGATGGCTCGTTATCTGCCTGGTATTCGCCGAAGATAGCGTCTTGTATGTTTTGACTGGAAGGTCCTAAAAGACCTTAACGGCTTGTTCCAGCGCGGCCAGCTGAGAACTCCGGTGCATTTTTCCTTCTCGCAATGGACGCGAGGGAGCGAGATTCAGAAATGAGGTCCAGGGCTCGCAATCCGAACAGAAAAGCGCCCTGGCGTTGCATCGGTTGCTTTACAACGCAGCCATGGGCGCACGGCGATCCGCTCGTTGGGCCAAGCGTATATCAGCGCTGTCTGGATCGCGGCTTGAAAACCATCCAAGTCATGATCATCTTGGCCCGAAAGCGGTTCAGGATTGCATTGCGCTGTCGAAAAAACGGCTCCGCCTATCAGCCGAACATTGCAGGAAATGCTCGCGGGCGAACATAGACTTCCTACAAAAAGCGCCGCGCTAGAGTATTACGGCTGTTCTCCGAGCTGCGGAGAGACAATTCCTTTCCAGCTTCCTTTATCTAACCAGCCCAAGAAACTCGCTGCGGGTGGCGGCGTTCTCGCGGAATTGTCCGAGCATTACCGAGGTGACCATCGAGGAGTTCTGCTTCTCGACACCGCGCATCATCATGCACATATGCTGCGCTTCGATTACTACTGCTACGCCCCAGGCGCCTGTCACCTTCTGGATCGCCTCGGCAATCTCGCGTGTTAGATTCTCTTGAATTTGCAGTCGGCGAGCATACATATCAACGATGCGCGCCACCTTGGAAAGCCCGAGCACTTTGCCGTTGGGCAGGTAGGCTACGTGGGCCTTGCCAATGAATGGGAGCATATGGTGCTCGCATAAGGAGTACAGCTCGATGTTCTTAACCAGCACCATCTCGCTGTTGTCGGAGCTGAACAGCGCGCCGTTGGTGACCTCCTCAAGTGTTTGCTGATAGCCCTTGCACAGGTACTGCATAGCTTTGGCAGCGCGCTTGGGCGTATCGAGCAAGCCCTCGCGGTTGACGTCCTCACCAAGCTGGCCAAGGATCGCGGTGTAATGAGTTTCCAGAGACATTTGACTACCTGTCAGGCTTGCAAAAAAGCGCGAATGCGAAGGTTAGGGACTCAGCTGCTGGGCTGCAAGCAGCACGCCGAAGAATGCGTAGCTGAGCGCGACGGTTATTCGTCACGGCCTTCTAGCATAGTTCGCTTGAGAATGACGTAAACCGCACCGGTACCGCCATGCCGAGGCAGGCATGAGGTAAAACCGAGTACCTGGGCGTGCTGGCGTAGCCAGGTGTTGACGTGGCTCTTGATCAGCGGTCTTTTTCCGTCGATTCGCGCGGCCTTGCCGTGTGTCACCCGTACGCAGCGGATCTCGAACTTGCAGGCTTCGGCCAGAAAATCCCAGAGCAACTCGCGGGCTTTCTCAACGCTCAGCCCATGCAGGTCGAGGCTGCCTTCGAAAGGGATCTGGCCAGCTTTCAGCTTGCGCATCTGGCTGTCCTGGACGCCGTCGCGCACCCAATACAATTCATCTTCCGCGGCAACGTCGATGACGAATTGATCCGAGAGCCCGTCGATGCGGGCCTCGCCGTCATTGATAACTGCGTTCGTTCGCCGAGTGGCTATCTGCGCTTTGTTTCGGCGTGGTTTGCCGGTGTCGGCTCGGTCGTGTTCGATCGGCTTGACACCGCGAACCGCAGATTTGAACAAGGAAAAGTCATCTTCTTGCATGGGGCCTCCGCATTAGCTGGCGATTTTACCCCAAAGGTATTGATCAGCGTTTCCTTCTTAGGCCGGGGGAGAGGCTGAGTCCGCTGGGCTCGCGCAAGTTGCGTCGCACTCGGCGCCTGATTAATGCGCCGATCAATAAAAGGATCAGGCCCAGCACGAGCAGCGTCACGGCAGCCTCGCGATCGAGCGCCATACGGGCGAAGGCTTCGTTGCTACTGAGTAGGGAGGCCGCGCCAAAGGCGGTCAGGAGCGCGCCGACGAGAATCAGCAACAAGCCAAGAAACGCGCCGAAACGCGAACCCCAGCTTCGCCGCTCGCGTGGGCGGAGGCGGCGCGCATCGAAACCGTCGGTTCGTTTCATTCCGGTTACCTCGTCGTGACCAGGGCTATGACCGGGTCTGCCTGGCCAGGTTCATTTGCCTGTCTGGCAACGCTTGATGCCCGGCCTGCTTATGCAAGCGCTCCGACATCGGCGACGCAGACGGCGAAGTTATCCGCAAGAATGGTCATTTCCATGCGATGGACCTGTGCCGCATCGATCACACTGTCACCCATCGGCAGATCGCGAGTGGCGCAAGCTTTGTCCACCAGCGTACAGCGGTAGCCATAGTCTTTCGCCGCACGAACGGTGGTGCTCACGCTGGAGTGGGTCATGAAACCGCAGACGATAAGGTCGAGGCGGCCGTGCTGTTGCAATAGCTCGTGAAGCCTGGTGCCGGCGAACGCGTTGGGCAGCGTTTTGCCTATCACGGCTTCGCCGGACAACGGAGCTGCTTCCGGCATGATCTGCCCGCGCAGGCCTTGGGGATCGAACAGGCCACCGGGAATGCCAAGATGATGTACATGCACGACCGGCGCTCCAGCCGCGCGGGCAGCGGTCACCAGACTGTTGATCTCTTCCAGCGCCGAGCTCAAGTTCGGTAGCGCGAGAGTTCCTGTCCGATATTCTTCCTGAACGTCGATGACCACAAGGGTCGCATTAGCCAGAGTCGCCGGTGCATAACTGCGGCCACTGAGCTGAAGCATGGTCTGTGGCTTGGACATGACTGACTCCTTGTTGTGAGAGGGGCATGATTGTGGCGCCAGATGACCAAGATGTGAACTGCCCAAACCGATGATTCGTCAGCTGAATCGGCAATAACGGGCGATAGGCCAGTATTGCGGTCGCATAAGTCTGAGAAACCCGACCTGCCTTCGGCTAAACTTTCGCGCTTTTGACAGGAGATGCCGACGTGACCGCTTCGCCTTCCCGCTTGCGCACCTTGCGTGACCATATTCGCTGGGCTGTCAGCCGTTTCCATGCCGAGCAATTATTTTTTGGCCACGGCACCGACAATGCCTGGGACGAGGCGCGCCAGTTAGTGCTCGGCGCTCTGCACCTGCCTTGGGAAATCACCGATAGCTATCTGGATTGCCGTCTGGAGGATGACGAGCGCGAGCATCTGCAGAACTTGCTGCGCCGTCGGATCGAGCAACGCGTGCCCACCGCCTACCTGCTTGGTCAATCCTGGTTTTGCGGACTACCGTTCATTGTCGATGAGCGTGTACTGATTCCACGCTCACCCATTGGTGAGCTGATCGAACGACGTTTCGAACCTTGGTTGGCGCGGAGTCCGACACGGATTCTGGACATGTGTACTGGCTCCGGCTGCATCGGCATTGCCTGCGCCTACGAGTTTCTCGATGCTGAAGTGGTGCTGGCTGATCTGTCTTTCGAGGCGCTCGAAGTGGCCAGTCGCAACATAGAACAGCACGGTCTGGAAGAGCGTGTGTATACCGTGCAAAGCGACGGATTCGATGGGTTGCCCAAGCAGCGCTTCGATCTGATCGTCTCCAACCCTCCCTACGTGGATGCGGAAGACTTCGCCGACATGCCCGATGAATATCATCACGAACCCGCGTTGGGGCTGGCGTGTGGTGACGATGGCCTGGATCTGGTGCGGCGGATGCTGGCTGAGGCAGCAGATCACCTGACCGACACCGGCACGCTCATCGTCGAGGTCGGTAACAGTCAGGTGCATGTCGAGGCGCTTTATCCGGAGGTGGATTTCACTTGGCTGGAATTCACCGCGGGCGGGCATGGCGTGTTTCTGCTCGCCGCAAGCCAGTGCCGTGAGCACCAGGCGTTGTTTCGCGCGCGGCTCAAACGGTAAAAGGCAGGGGAGGCACTCAACGTCGCGTTGTTGCCACGCATGTCAGCGAGTCGCAATCCAGATCAGTAAGCCTGCCTGGAATAGCGAGAATGCGATGAGGCAGGCGATGGTGAACCGGAGGGTGCCGTCTTCCCGGCGAAATTTGTCCAGACGCTCCTGGATGCCGCGAATCTGGTTTTCCTGCTCTTGCAGATTGCGATCAGCCTGTTCGAGCATCGCCGCAGCATCCTTCAACTCGATGATCTGCACCTTCTCAGTATTCCAGTCGGGGCGCAGCGTGCTGACACGAGACGCACCGTAAGTTGCCTTGAGCTGCTGGGGCTCGGGATAGAGCACATCGAAGCCCTGCGTCTGCAGGCAATGATCACGCCGCAAACGCATGTCTTCGCTCGTTATATCTTTGGCAGGAAGGGCGCCGCCTTCCACAAGATAGTGCGCCCAACGCTTTTGCGCCCAAAGGGCTCCCTGCGCCAGTAGAAAACGTCCTAGACCGCGGTTGGCAGGCTCCATGTGCAGGCCGGAATCGGGGCCGAAGCGCAGCTCCTTGGCCCGATGATCTGCCCAGATTTCTAGCACGTTGTGTTTCTTCGACAGCAGCTGGCCAGGTAGTCGCACGAACAGCTTCAACAGGCTTTGCTGCGGCGTATGCCGTTCGATCTGAGCCAGTTCAACGAACCGTAGCGGTCGCACGCCGGTATCTCGGTCGGTCGGTAGTGGCGACAGACGCAGCAATCGGAAGCGATCCGGGGCAAGCTCGGCCCAGGGGTGCGGCTGTGGGGTTGCGGGCGCTTGGGCTTCTTCGTCGTTCGGTGCTGGTGAGCTATCGGTCATGTCGGCGTCCAGAGCCTGGCGGTCGATTCATTGCGGCAGGTAAGGTGCGTATCGGCCGCCGATTGGCTAACTGGAGGCTGGCAATACGCCATGTTTCTGCAAAAACCGGCTGATTCGCTCGGTCAGAGCATGGGCGATAGGTAGCTCGGGCTGGTTGTAGGACGCGGTCTGTCTGTCGCGGTCCATCGGAACAATGCGCAGCACGTGATTCATCCCAGATATCAGCGCCAGTTCGGCTTCTTCGCGGGCGCGTTGCAATGCTTCGGCATCTTCGTGATCGACCTGTATGTCATGCGTGCCCTGAATGATCAGTGCAGGCACAGTCACGTTGGCAAACGCTTGTATCGGATCCTGGCGGAACAGCGAAATCAGATAAGGCTGTACGCTCGGGCGGAACAGGATCTGCAGTTCTTCAGGCACTTGTTCGTGCTGGCGTCCCGCCTTGAGTTCGTCGATCAGGTAGTGCGCGGTCGCCAACAGGGGTGGCGGCAGGCGGCCTTGCAGTTGTTCACGCAGCAGCCGATCGATGGGTCGGCCGCTGCCGGCAATGCTGATCAACGCGGCTGGCTCGACGATAGGTGCGGCAAGGCTGGCGATCAGTGCGCCTTCGCTGTGGCCGATCAGCACCACCTCGGAAAAGCGCGGCTCCGCTTTTAGCTGACGCGCCCAGGCCACTGCATCCGCAACATAGCTATCCACGCTTAGTTGTTTTTCGGCCGGCGCCACCGCCAGGCTCTGACCTACGCCGCGCTTGTCGTAGCGCAGGCTGGCGACGCCGTGTTTGGCAAGCGCCTGCGCCAGCCGCTTGAGGCTGTCGTTGCGGCCCATGGGATTGTTGCCGTTGCGGTCGGTAGGGCCCGACCCGGCGATCAGCAGAGCCACCGGCAAAGGCTCGGTGGTCTTTGGCAGCAGCAGGCTGCCATGCAGGCGACCGTCCGTCACCTGCACAGTCATCCCCTCGTTCAGCAGCGTTTGGGCGTATGCGTAAGAAGCGGGCATGGCAAGAAGGGCAAGCAGGAAAAGAAAACGCATGAGCAGAGATTCGATGACTGACGAAGCGGGTTGGATGCGATGCAGGGCGCTTGGTTCGCGGACAGCAATATGCGCCGCCACCCGAGGCAGTGAAACCTTCGGCGGCTCGGGTATACTTCCGCCCCCTGTTTAGGTCGATCGCGGAGCGCCCTGCATGTCCGGCAACACATACGGCAAGCTGTTCACCGTCACCACTGCTGGCGAAAGCCATGGCCCGGCACTGGTCGCCATCATTGATGGATGTCCGCCGGGGCTGGAACTGTCCGTTGCGGATCTGCAGCGAGACCTCGATCGGCGCAAGCCCGGCACCAGCCGACACACCACCCAGCGTCAGGAGGCTGACGAGGTTGAAATCCTCTCCGGCGTGTTCGAAGGGCGCACCACCGGGTGCCCGATCGGTTTGCTGATTCGCAACACCGATCAGAAGTCCAAGGATTACTCGGCGATCAAGGATCTGTTCCGTCCGGCGCACGCCGACTACAGCTATCACCACAAGTACGGCTTGCGCGACTACCGCGGCGGTGGCCGCAGCTCGGCGCGCGAGACGGCCATGCGCGTCGCAGCTGGCGCGATCGCCAAGAAGTATCTGACGACGCTGGGCATTCAGGTGCGCGGTTATATGAGTCAGCTGGGCCCGATCGAGATTCCATTCAAGACTTGGGACAGTGTCGAGCAGAACGCTTTCTTCAGCCCCGACCCGGACAAGGTGCCGGAACTGGAGGCTTACATGGATCAGCTGCGCCGTGACCAGGACTCGGTCGGTGCGAAGATCAGCGTAGTCGCAGAGGGCGTGCCGCCGGGGCTTGGTGAGCCAATCTTCGACCGCCTCGATGCCGATTTGGCGCACGCCTTAATGAGCATCAACGCGGTCAAGGGTGTCGAGATCGGCACTGGTTTCGCCAGTATCGCCCAGCGCGGCACCGAACACCGGGACGAGATGACCCCGGAAGGCTTCCTGTCGAACAACGCCGGTGGTGTCCTCGGTGGCATCTCTTCAGGTCAGCCGATCATCGCGCACCTGGCCTTGAAGCCGACGTCCAGCATCACCACGCCAGGGCGCTCGATCGATGTCGATGGCAAGCCAGTGGAGGTCATCACCAAAGGCCGCCACGATCCCTGCGTGGGCATCCGTGCCACACCGATCGCCGAGGCGATGATGGCCATCGTACTGTTGGATCATTTGCTGCGTCATCGCGGGCAGAACGCCGATGTTCTGGTCGGCACGCCGATCCTTCCGCAACTATGAGTCACCAGGCTCACGCTTCGGGTTGTGCATGTCGCTGCCAGCCTGGCCGTAGCATGTCGGCCGCGTGAGGCCGGCATGACTGCAGCTTTACCCTACTGGCGCCTGTCCGGTTTTTATATCTTCTATTTCGCCGTGCTGGGCGCCGTTGCGCCGTATCTCGGGCTTTATTTCGACCACCTCGGTTTTTCTGCCGAGCGCATTGGCGAGCTGGTGGCCATTCCCATGTTGATGCGCTGCCTGGCGCCGAACCTGTGGGGCTGGCTGGGTGATGTCACGGGTCAGCGCCTGACCATTGTGCGCATCGGTGCGCTCTGCACGCTGCTTTCGTTCAGTCTGATTTTTTACAGCAAGAGTTACGCCTGGCTCGTGCTGGTGATGGCGCTGCACGCGTTCTTCTGGCATGCCGTGCTGCCACAGTTCGAAGTCATTACCCTTGCACATCTGCGAGATCAGGCGTCGCGTTACAGTCAGATTCGCCTGTGGGGCAGTATCGGCTTCATCTTGGCTGTGGTCGGGCTTGGTGCGCTGTTCGCACTCTTTGGTCTGGGCGTTTATCCCGTCGCGCTGATGGCAATCATGGCAGGCATCGTCATTAGCAGTGCCTGGGTTCCTAATGCGGTGCCGGAGCAAAAGCCGGAGACGGTTGGGCAGGGTGGCTTCATGCGCCAACTATGCCATCCGAGTGTGCTGGCGTTCTTCGCCTGCGTCGGCCTGATGCAGGTCAGCCACGGACCTTACTACACCTTCTTCAGTATCCACCTGGAGTCGCTCGGCTATGGGCGCGGCACCATTGGCCTGCTGTGGGCGCTGGGTGTGATAGCCGAAATCCTCGTGTTCCTGATAATGGCCCCGTTGCTTGCGCGCTTCTCGCTGCGCCAGGTATTGGTGGCAAGCTTCGTTCTGGCGGCAATCCGCTGGTTGCTGCTGGGGACGCTGGCCGATCACCTTGCGGTACTGTTGGTCGCTCAGCTGATGCATGCGGCGACTTTCGGCAGCTTTCACGCGGCGGCAATCCACTTCGTCCAGCGGAGTTTCGGCCACCGCCAGCAAGGGCAGGGGCAAGCGCTGTACGCGACGCTTGCGGGTGTCGGCGGAGCGCTGGGCGCACTTTACTCCGGCTACAGCTGGGAGAGCCTCGGTCCGATATGGACCTTCGCCATCGCGAGCCTGGCGGCGCTCGCCGCTGCCGTTATCATTGCCATCCCTAAGCAGGAGAACCGGGCATGACAGCCATCCGTGAACATTTGTCCCAGGCGATCATCGACGCGGGGCGCTTCCTTTATGGACGCGGCTGGTCACCGGCCACTAGCAGCAACTACTCGACACGTCTGAGCAATGCGGAAGTGCTGCTGACCGTATCCGGCAAGCACAAGGGCGAACTGGGCGTGAGCGATCTGCTGGCTGTCGACATGGATGGTCGTAGCCTGGAAGAAGGAAAAAAACCATCGGCGGAAACCTTGCTGCACACGCAGCTGTATCGCTGGAAGTCAGAGGTTGGTGCGGTTCTGCATACGCACTCGGTCAACGCTACCGTGTTGTCGCGTGTCTGCCTCAGCGATTCACTGGTTTTTGCCGATTACGAACTGCAAAAGGCGTTCAGCGGCGTTGCGACTCACGAGTCACAGGTGCTGGTGCCGATTTTTGATAACGACCAGGATATCGAGCGACTCGCCTCCCGCGTGCAACCCTGGCTCGACGAGCACCCCGACTGTGTTGGCTATCTGATACGCGGCCATGGCCTGTATACCTGGGGACCGCAGATGAGCGATGCGTTACGCCAGATCGAGGCGTTCGAATTTCTTTTCGAATGCGAATTGAAGATGCGGGCGCTGCAGCGCGTATGAGCCGCCAGTAGTTTTACCCGTACATGGCGCATGCCGCCAAATTACCGACGACAAAGCCGGCGAGTCATTCCCGGTCGGAGAGACGATCATCATGAGCATCCTCAGCGTTTATCAGGACACAGCCCCCGAGCAGCCACTCAAAGTGCTCACTCATATCGAGGACATCGCCGCGACCTTGGCCGAGGTCGGTGTGCACCTGGAACGCTGGGAGGCCAGTACGCCTATTGGTGCAGGTGCCAGCTCGGAAGAGGTGATTGCCGCCTACCGCCCGCAAATCGACCGGTTGATGAGTGAGCGCGGCTACGTCACGGTCGATGTGGTCAGCCTGTCCAGTGATCATCCACAGAAGGCCGAGTTGCGTGCCAAGTTCCTTGAAGAGCATCGTCATGCCGAGGACGAGGTGCGCTTCTTCGTTGCTGGTCGTGGGCTTTTCACGCTGCATATCGAGGATAAGGTCTACGCCGTGTTGTGCGAAAAGAACGACTTGATCTCGGTTCCTGCCGGGACCCGGCACTGGTTCGACATGGGCGAGCATCCCCATTTCGTCGCCATCCGCCTGTTCAACAATCCTGAAGGATGGGTCGCGCAATTCACTGGCGAAGATATCG
Source organism: Stutzerimonas stutzeri (assembly GCF_024448715.1). GTDB lineage: Bacteria > Pseudomonadota > Gammaproteobacteria > Pseudomonadales > Pseudomonadaceae > Stutzerimonas > Stutzerimonas stutzeri_AR. Next base: position 615,312 of record NZ_JAMOHZ010000001.1, on the reverse strand, counting down.
CCGGCCGCTTTCCGCGTCTGGAGGACTGAGCATGCCGATCAAAGCCATCCTCACCGATATTGAAGGCACCACCAGTGCGGTGAGTTTTGTCTTCGACGTGCTGTTCCCCTACGCCCGCGAGCACCTGCCAGCCTTCGTCCTCGATCATGCCGAGGATTCGTCGGTGTCTGCTCAGATCGATGCGGTGCGCCGTGAGAGTGGTGAATTGGACGCGAATCTCGAACGTGTCGTGGAGATTTTGCTTGAGTGGATTGCCGCAGACCGCAAGGCCACCTCGTTGAAAGCACTGCAAGGCATGGTCTGGGCCGAAGGCTACCGTGCCGGGCAGCTCAAGGGGCACGTCTATCCAGATGCCGTGGACGCGTTGCGCCGCTGGCATGAGCAGGGCTATGCGCTATACGTGTATTCCTCGGGCTCGGTCCAGGCACAGAAGCTTATTTTCGGCTGTGCCGAGGTAGGCGATCTGACGCCGCTGTTTTCCGGCTATTTCGACACGGGTTCCGGCCATAAGCGTGAAGGCGAGTCGTACTCGCGAATCGCCGGTTCGATAGGTCTGCCTGCCAGTGAAATTCTGTTTCTTTCCGATGTGGCGGAAGAATTGGATGCCGCACGCGAAGCCGGTATGCACACCTGTGGTCTGGTTCGCGGCGATGGCGAGCTGGCGGGTCATCAGGTTGTCGGCAGCTTTGGTTCGATCGATCCGGCTCGTTACTGAGCGGATCGGCGTACTGAACCCTCAAACCGCCCAGGCATCCAAATTACGAACCCACCGTAATTTGGAGTCTTGCCATGACCGATGCCTTCGGCGGTATTTTCGGCCTGCTTATTCTTGCACTGGATATCTGGGCTATCGTCAGCGTTGTGCGCAGCGACGCCACAACTGGCAAAAAGGCGCTCTGGGTGCTGCTGATCGTGATCCTGCCGGTTCTCGGCCTAGTCATCTGGGGCATCATGGGGCCGCGTGGCAACCGTCCCGATGACAGGAACCTGAGGCCATAGGCGCGTGGAGACATGGAGCGCTCTGCTGGCCGTCGTGGTACTGGTGGCGGACCTGCTGGCTATCGTTCAGGTTTGGCGCAGCCGCATCGAGATCGGACGCAAGATCATCTGGAGCCTCGTCATCGTGCTGCTGCCAGTTGTCGGGCTGATTATGTGGCTCGTTGCCGCCGGGCATTTCGCCAAGGTCAGGCTGTAGCTTGCGCGGCGGGCATTGCTGTCGCGCTGATGCTATGTGCGTTTGACGCGCCTGCCGCTAATGATGAGGCTTGGTCAGCACTGCGCGAGGGCCGCGCAGTGCTGCTTCTGCACCATGCAACCGCACCCGGAGTAGGCGATCCGCCAGGCTTCGTTCTCGAAGATTGCAGCACCCAGCGCAATCTGAATCAGGTCGGGCGGTTAGAGGCGCAGCGGTGGGGCGACCTGCTTCGTCAGCAGCGTATTTCCAGGCCAAGAGTACTCAGCAGCCGTTGGTGTCGCGCGTTGGAAACTGCGGAGCAGATGGGGCTGGCGATGGCTGAACCCCTGCCGGCACTTGATTCATTCTTCGCTCAGTCTGATCGGCGAAACGTGCAGACCGCCACGCTACGCCAGCTAGTCAATTCGCTGCCGGCGGCTCCGCCGGTGGTGCTGATAACTCATCAAGTCAACATAACCGCTCTGACTGGAGTCGTTCCTCGTTCCGGTGAGGGGTCGATCCTGGCTTTGCCAGTTACGGACCCACCAAATGTATTGGCGAAGATTCCACCGCCTTGACCTGCCTCGTTTCCGTTACGACATTGCTATAGTTCTGCCAGATATGTACCGCGGCATAGGCTCGCCAGGGTCGCCACGCTTGCGACCGCGCCAACAATTGTCTGGCTGTGATGCCTTCGTTTCCCCATAACGGTGCTTTCAGAAGACCAAGGTCCGCTGCCGGAAAGGCATCCGGCTCACCGAACCCGCGCAACGCAATATATTCGGCAGTCCAGGGGCCGATCCCAGGCAGCTCGCACAATCGTTTAATCAGCTCGTCCGCGCCGTTTTCGACGTGCAGTTCCAGCGCATCATCGGCCACGGCGGCCGCTAGACGCTGCAGCGTCGCGACGCGCTTGCCGGGCATGCCGATATTGTCCAATACGGCGTTAGCCACAGCCTCGGCGCTGGGAAACAGTCTGAGTAAACCGGCTGCTTCGTTTGCTGGGGTTGATGGCAGTTGCTCGCCGAGTCGATCGACCAAACGCCGAGTGATGGTGACTGCCGCTTTGACCGTCACTTGTTGGCCGATGATTGCCCGCACGGCTTGTTCGAACGGATCGAACGCGCTGGGCAGGCGCAACTCTGGATTAGTCGCGACGATTGGACCGAGCAGCGGGTCGTCAGCGAAATGCCGCGCTACGGTGGCCGGATCGGTATCGAGATCGAACATCTTGCGAACTCGCGACGCCAGCACGGATGCGTGCTCCTGCAGCGAGTCGCTCAGCGTCAGTTCAAGGGCGTACTGTCCTGGCAACGGGCGAACGCTGATCCAGCCGACGCTGCTACCGACGCGCACGGTACGGCTGTAGCAACCGGAATCAAGCGACTCGATACCCGGCAGCAAGCGCAGCGCGAAGTGCTGATGAAATTGCGACCAGCTCCAGGGGGCAAGATAGGGGAGGTGCATAAGCGTTGTCATAATCGGACGATAGCCGCGGCTGCTATAGCTGTCTTCACCGAATGCGCTTTGAAAGCATAAGGTTTCGCCTGTCATAGGACCAAAGTAGAATGCCCGTCTTTGCCAACGGGCGAGCCATGCGGCCTGCGGCCTGCCTGTCTGTTACGCCATCCATCAGGGAGACACCCCATGAGCGACTATCAGGAAACTCTCTATGAGGGATACGGCCAGCGCTTCACGGTCGACAAGATGCTGCACGAAGTGCGCACCGAGCATCAGCATCTGGTCATCTTCGAAAACGCGCGCATGGGGCGCGTCATGGCGCTCGACGGCGTGATCCAGACCACCGAAGCAGACGAGTTCATCTATCACGAGATGCTCACTCACGTGCCGATTCTGGCCCACGGCCTGGCGCGGCGCGTGCTGATCATCGGTGGCGGTGACGGTGGCATGCTGCGCGAAGTCGCCAAGCACCGCGATGTAGAGAGCATCACCATGGTCGAGATCGATGGCACCGTAGTAGAGATGTGCAAGGAGTTTCTGCCGGAGCATTCGAAGGGGGCGTTCGATGATTCCCGGCTGAATCTGGTCGTCGACGACGGCATGCGCTTCGTGGCGACCACCGAAGAGAAATTCGACGTGATCATTTCCGATTCGACCGATCCCATCGGACCGGGCGAAGTATTGTTCTCGGAAAATTTCTATCAGGCCTGCCGTCGCTGCCTCAACGATGGCGGCATCTTGGTCACGCAGAACGGTACCCCATTCATGCAACTGGCCGAAGTGCAGACCACCGCCAAGCGCATGAATGGGCTATTTCCGGACTGGCACTTCTACCAGGCGGCAGTTCCCACCTATATCGGCGGCGCCATGACCTTCGCCTGGGGCGCATGCGATTCCGGCAGTCGCAAATTGTCGCTGGAAACGCTCTCTCAGCGTTTCGCCGGCAGCGGTATCGTCACGCGTTACTACAATCCGCACGTCCATCTCGGTGCGTTCGCGCTGCCTCAATACGTGCTGCAGGCCATCGGCAAGCCGAGCAACGACTAAGCTGCTCAGCGCCTCGCAGCGTCCGCTGCGGGGCACACAGAATCAGTGCCTGGCCCTGGTCAATGCCAATAGCCCGACGAGAAGGCCATTGCAGCGGCAATGCATACGCCGTATGTTCAAAAGGCGGATGTGTGCTGCTGCGGAATGCAATAGTTTTCAACTCCGTCAGAATCGAACTACCTATCGCTGTAGAGGACTATTAGTAATACCGATCAGGTTTATCGCGCCCAGTGCCCGCCGTCCAAGGCGCTCGGCTGGCGTTGTCTCAGCAATCATCCGTAACGAGGCTTATTGCATTATTTCTGAGACCGTTCATCCATGAGTGAGAGGAGGTTGTTTTTATGAGTACCACCTTCCATGAGGATGTAAGCAGCAACGTGCTACTGAGGATGAAAGAGGGCGGTTTCGATTTTGCCCGCGTCCATCCGATCGAGTTTTACGCCGTTTTCCCCGACCGAGAGTGCGCATGCGCAGCCGCCAGCAATTTTCAAGGCGAGTGCGTCAATGCTCAGATATCGCCCCGTGACGACGGCGCCTGGGATCTCCAGGTCAGCAAGGTGATGTATGCCACCTTCGATGGTATTGGCGACTTCGAGCAGGATCTGGAGAATCTGGTCGAGCCGCTTGGAGGTGTAATCGATGGCTGGGGCGTGACCCAGGAACTCTCGGGTTGCGCTGTCTGATCTGCAACCGTCTTCAACCAAAACCGAGTCCGCTTTGCAGTGCCTGGTCCCATGGCGGGACCGGGCCGAAGCGGCTTTTCAGAAACTCCAGCAACAGTCGGCTGCGCGAATCGGCTTCCCTGGTCAGGCGCAGGGCATAGATTCCGCTCGCCTCTGGCATTGGCAAACCATGCTCGCAGAACAACGGCAGCAGCTCGCCACGCAGTAGATGATCGCTGATCAGCCAGGTCGGCAGATGCGCTATACCCAAACCGGCCAGCGTGCCGCTGAGTAGCGCTTCGGCATTATTGGTGACCATTCGCAGGCGACGCGGGCGCAGCAGTTGTCGTTTCCCTTCATGCTCGAACCGCCAGGCATGAGGTGGTGCCAGAGCATCCCAGTCGAGTCCGTCATGTTCCGGCAGTTCCGCCACGGTGCGCGGCATGCCTCGCCGTTCAAGGTAGGCCGGGCTTGCGCAGGCTATTCGCATCATCGGCGCCAGGGGTGTAGCGACCAGGCGTGTGTCGGCCAGTGGTCCGATACGTAGCACCAGATCGACTTCGCCCAGATGCTCGCCTTGCAGGTCGATGAAGCTGTCGATCAGACGTAGCTGTATGTCGACGCCCTGATAAACCAGCAGGAATTCCGCAAGCGCGGGCGCCAGATGCCTGCGACCGAAAGGTGCCGGCGCATCGATGCGGATACGACCTTCCGGTGCGCTTTGCAGCGAAGTCATTTCGGCGCGGGCCAGCTGCAGCTCCTGAACGATGCGTCTGGCGCGCTCGGCAAAGACCTGGCCTGCGGTGGTGGGCTTGATTGCATGAGTGCTGCGGCTGACAAGCTGGCAATCAAGCGAACGCTCGAGCGAATCGATGCGTCGCGCGACGGCGGAGGGTGTGAGTGCATGCAGGCGAGCCGCGGCGGAGAAGCTGCCGGTGTCGAGCACATCGAGGAACAGCCTGAACTGATCGGTCAGGGCATTCGAATCCATAACGTTCGTTTCGCTTTTGCGTGAATGGCAAAGCGATTGTGCGTGGCTTTGCATGTTCGTGCCAGCCGGCGCTGAGTAGCATTGCTGTTTTTTAGGAAGTGAACTGATGGATCTCGTCGAATTCGGGCTGAATGTCGTGTTGGGCTTGGTGCTGGGAACGCTCGGCGGGCTGTTCGGTATCGGCGGTGGGCTGATTGCGATTCCTGTGCTCGGCGTGCTGTTCGGCCTGGATCAGCAGGTTGCGCAAGGCACGGCACTGGTAATGGTGGTGCCAAACGTATTGCTTGCCATCTGGCGATATCATCAACGCAACCGTATCGACCCGCGCCATGCGGCAGCGCTGGGCATCACCAGCTTCTGCTTCGCCATTGCCGGCGCCGCGGTTGCGGTTTCGCTGGATGCAGGACACATGCGCATTGCCTTTGTCGGTTTTTTACTGGCTTTGGCCGCCTACATGCTCTTGCGGGTTTTTTTCCAGCCGCAGCCTGGCGGTACCGAATTGCGTCATCCCTGGCCCTGGTTGGGCGCGCTGGGTGCGGGTGCGGGTGCGTTGGGCGGGTTGTTTGGTGTAGGCGGCGCAGTACTCGCCACTCCGGTGCTCACGGCGGTGTTCGGCACTTCACAGGTCGTCGCTCAAGGTCTCTCGCTGTCCTTGGCGGCGCCCAGCACTGGCGTGACGCTGGTCACTTACGCGTCCCATGGACAGGTTGACTGGTCGCTGGGGTTGCCGCTCGCCGTGGGTGGTCTGCTGAGCATTAGCCTTGGCGTGAAATTGGCGCATTCACTCCCCGAACGCCTGCTGCGTCTACTCTTCAGCGGTTTCCTGCTGCTGAGCGCAGTGATGCTGGTGTTAGAGGTCTAAACGCCTGATCTGCCGGCTACGCTGCTGTCAGGCTTCGCCTGTCGACGTATTTCGCGCCGGGCGCTGCGCGCCAGGCGGATGGTCAGCAGTATCGCGGCGCAGCTCAAGCCGGCGATTAGGCCCTGCCACAGTCCGGCTGGTCCGCTCGGCTCGCCAAACCTATCGGTGAGGCCGAGTATGTAGCCCACTGGCAGGCCAAGCCCCCAATAGGCGAAAAGCGTGAATATCATAGTCATGCGCGTGTCTTGATAACCACGTAGCGCGCCTGCCGCGGTGACCTGTACCACATCGGAGAATTGAAACAGCGCGGCGTAGAAGAACAAGCTGGCGGCGACGGCGATGACTGCAGGGTCGGTGGTGTAGATACGTGCGATCTGCTCACTGAACAACAGCATGGTGCCGGCCGAGAAACAGGCATATACCAGGCTCGAAACGATCCCGACGCCGGCAACGAAGCGCGCATCCCGCGGCGCGTTACGACCCAGCGCCTGACCGATGCGCACGGTAATGGCCATGCCCAGCGATAGCGGAATCATGAAGATCAGCGAGGTAAAGTTCAGCGCAATCTGATGCCCAGCCACCACGGTGGCACCCAGGCCGCCGATCAACAGTGCTATCACCGAAAAGATGCTGGCTTCGGCAAACACCGCGATGCCGATCGGCACGCCAACGGAAAGCAGGCGTTTGAGTACCGCCCATTGCGGCCAATCGAATTCAGCGAACAGCCGGCTCGGCTGGTAATAGTCGGCCCGTCGCACCCAGAAGAGCATCGCCAGCAACATGAAGCCCATGACCAGCGCGGTGGCCCAGCCGCAGCCGACGCCACCCATGGCCGGTAGGCCCAACTTGCCGTATATGAAAATGTAGTTCAGTGGGATGTTGAGCATCAGCGCGAGGATGCCCACCACCATGCTCGGTCTGGTGTGCCCGAGCCCATCGCTGTAGCAGCGCAGGACCTGATACAGGGCCACCGCCGGAAAGCCGCAAGCGACTGCGCGCAGATAGGCCATTGTCGGATCGATCAACGCCGGTTCGACCTGCATCAGGTGCAGCACCGGTTCGGCATTCCACATCAGCAACGCGAACAGTGAGCCGACGCCGAACCCCATCCACAGCGCTTGGCGCACCAGCGGACCGATTTGCTCGTGCTCGTTCCTGCCAAAGCGCTGGGCAACGTTGGGTGTCGTCGCCAGGATGATGCCGGTCACCAGCAGAAATACCGGAACCCAGATCGAATTGCCCAAGGCTACCGCGGCAAGATCTCGCGGGCTGACGCGCCCGGCCATCAAGGTATCGACAAAGCCCATGGCGGTGTTCGCCAGCTGGGCGATCATCATCGGCAAGGCGAGGGCGAAGAGGGTGCGCAATTCAACGCGAACCCGTCTGAGTCTTAGCTCAGTGGGCATTGCTGGGCTATCCAAATTGTATACAGGAAGCGGTCTAGTCTACGCCGCACGAGGCGCTCACGGGAAGGCAGCAGAGCGGCTCGGCGCGGTCTAGAATGGACCGACTACTGACGGAGCCCGCCAATGCGCATCCTTGCCGACGAAAACATCCCACTGGTCGAAGCCTTCTTTGCTGAGCATGGCGAGATTCGCCGCATGCCCGGACGTAGTATCAACAGAGCGGCGCTGGAGCAGACCGATGTGCTCCTGGTGCGCTCGGTCACCCGTGTCGATCGTGAGCTGCTTGAAGGCAGCGCTGTGCGCTTCGTCGGCACCTGCACCATTGGCACCGATCATCTGGATATCGACTATTTCGAGGAAGCGGGAATCAGCTGGACCAGCGCACCGGGATGCAACGCCCGGGGCGTCGTCGATTACGTGCTCGGCAGCCTGCTGGCCTTGGCGGAGGGCGAGGGTGTCGATCTGGCCAGCCGTCGGTATGGTGTGATCGGTGCTGGGAAGGTCGGTGGAAGGCTAGTGGAGGTGCTGCGCGGCTTGGGTTGGGATGTGCGTGTTTGCGATCCGCCGCGCCAGGCACGTGAAGTAGGTGAGTTTGTCGGCCTGGACGAAATACTCGCGGAATGCGACGTCATTAGCCTGCACACGCCGTTAACCCTGGATGGCGCGCATGCGACGTTTCATTTGTTTGACCAGTCTCGCCTGGAACAGCTGCGGTCTGGCGCCTGGCTGATCAATGCGGCACGTGGTGCAATCGTCGACAACGCAGCCCTGCGCGGACAGCTGGCCAGGCGTCCAGACATCCAGGCAGTGCTCGATGTCTGGGAAGGGGAGCCGCAGATCGATGTCGAACTGGCCGAGCTGTGCTGGATCGCGACGCCACATATTGCGGGCTACAGCCTGGACGGAAAATTACGCGGAACGGCTCAGGTGTACCAGGCGTTTTGCGCCAGCAAGGGGCTGGAGCCGACAATCAAACTGGCTGACCTGATGCCTGTCCCTCCGTTGCGGGCAATGTCGTTCGATGCCTCGGCCGAGCCCAGGGATGTGCTGGCGACAATCTGTCGGGCCGTCTATGACCCGAGAAAAGATGACGCCGCCTTTCGCCGAAGCCTGATCGAAGACGAGGACCAGCGCCGTATCGGCTTCGATCAATTGCGCAAACAATACCCGCCGCGTCGCGAGATAGATGGGTTGCAGATCGAGGTTGGTGCCGGTCAGCCGCAGGTGGAGCAGCTTGTCCGAGCCCTCGGTGCAACCTTGAAGGACTGACTCGGCGGGCGGCGCAATCGGGATATGCATCAGTGTTGCGGATGACAGGCCGGATGCAATTTGCGGCCTGCTCCGCTAGCATTACCCGTCCTCTGCTTTATCCCGCGATGGTGTTATGAGTTATCAGGTTCTAGCCCGTAAATGGCGTCCGCGCTCGTTCCGCGAAATGGTCGGCCAGACGCATGTGCTCAAGGCCCTGATCAACGCGCTGGACAGCCAGCGCCTGCACCATGCCTATCTGTTTACCGGTACTCGCGGGGTGGGTAAAACCACCATCGCGCGAATCATCGCCAAATGCCTCAACTGCGAAACCGGTGTCAGCTCCACGCCTTGTGGCGAGTGTTCGGTCTGCCGAGAGATCGACGAGGGGCGCTTCGTCGATCTGATCGAAGTCGACGCTGCCAGCCGAACCAAGGTCGAGGATACCCGCGAGCTGCTGGACAATGTGCAATACGCGCCCAGCCGCGGGCGCTATAAGGTCTACCTGATCGACGAAGTGCACATGCTTTCGTCGCACTCGTTCAATGCATTGCTCAAGACGCTCGAAGAGCCGCCGCCCCACGTCAAATTTCTGCTAGCCACGACCGATCCTCAAAAGCTTCCGGTGACCATCCTCTCGCGCTGCCTGCAGTTCTCGCTGAAGAACATGCCACCGGAGCGCGTGGTCGAGCATCTGACTCACGTGCTTGGCGTCGAGCAGGTGCCGTTCGAGGAAGACGCGCTGTGGTTGCTCGGGCGCGCCGCCGACGGATCGATGCGTGACGCCATGAGTCTGACTGACCAGGCCATCGCTTTTGGCGAGGGCAAGGTCCTCGCGAATGACGTCCGAACCATGCTCGGCACGCTCGATCATGGACAGGTCTATGGCGTGCTGCAGGCCCTGCTGGAAGGCGATGCCCGCGCGCTGCTCGAGGCGGTTCGCCATCTGGCCGAACAGGGGCCCGACTGGGGCGGTGTGCTGGCGGAAATGCTCAACGTGCTGCACCGCGTTGCTATCGCTCAGGCGCTGCCCGAAGCGGTGGACAACGGGCAGGGCGATCGCGACCGGGTGTTGGCGCTGGCGCAGGCATTGCCGGCCGAGGACGTGCAGTTTTACTACCAGATGGGCTTGATCGGCCGCCGCGATCTGCCGCTGGCACCTGATCCGCGCAGCGGCTTCGAGATGGTCCTTTTACGCATGCTCGCGTTTCGTCCCGCCAACAGTGAAGACGCGCCGCGAACGTCACTAAAGAATTTGGGAGTCAGTCCGGCCACGACTGATTCCACGACAACAGACGTGGCCGGTACAGCAACGTTGGCTGCGCCGGTTCGCGATCCGGTTGCAGTGCCGGTGGCGCCCGCGCAGCCGGCTGCCGTTGCCCCTTCGCCCGTGCAACCGTCGGAACCGGCGCCTGCTCCGGCAAAAGTCATTGCCGCGCCCGAACAGGTCCTCCCGACGAATGCCGTGCCGGCTGAAGCTCTGCCCGAGTCTGCAAAGTTGGAGCCCGCGCCCCCGGTTGTCGACGTGCCTTGGAACGAGCCGCCCGATACACCGCCGGTTGCGGTAGAAAGCGAGACATTGGAGCAGCGGGCCACGCCGATTGCTGAGCCTGAACATGTCGCTGCAGTGGTCGAGGTCAACGAGCCGGATGACGATGAGCCGCCACTGACCGATGAGGACTATTTCGAAGTCGAGACGCAGGCTGAAGCCTATCTCGATGGGCTGGATGAGCTGGCGCCAGATTCGCAGGTCGCTGAGCCGACACCGGCTGTCGAGCCTGCTACCGGGCTGGCTGCGGAGTGGCTCGATATTTATCTGAAACTCGGCCTGGGTGGTCTGACTGGTAGCATCGCGGCGAACTGCACTCTGATTTCCGTGGAAGGTGATCGCTGGCTGATGCACCTGGACCCGGCGCAGAGTGCGCTGTTCAATTCGACGCAACATCGACGTTTGAACGATGCGCTGAATCAATACCACGGGCGTACGCTGCAGCTGGATATCGAACTGCAGACACCGCAGCAGGAAACGCCAGCCCAGGCGGCAGCCCGCCGTCGCGGCGAGCGGCAACGGGCAGCTGAGCAATCGATCCAGGCCGATCCCGTGGTACAGCAACTGATGCAACAGTTCGCCGCGGTCATTCGCGACGGTACTATCGAACCCGTAGAACACTCCGAACCCTGATCCGAGGTAGACCCCATGATGAAAGGTGGCATGGCCGGCCTGATGAAGCAGGCGCAGCAGATGCAGGAAAAAATGCAGAAAATGCAGGAGGAACTCGCCAACGCTGAGGTGACCGGCCAATCCGGCGCCGGGCTGGTGAGCGTCGTGATGAACGGCCGGCACGACGTCAAACGCGTCAGTCTGGACGACAGTCTGATGCAGGAAGACAAGGAAATCCTCGAAGACCTGATCGCCGCTGCGGTGAACGATGCGGTGCGCAAGATCGAGCAGAACAGCAAGGAAAAAATGTCGGGCATGACCGATGGCATGCAACTTCCGCCAGGTTTCAAGATGCCTTTCTGATCCACCTGTTGGGCGCCGTTCCAGGTGCCCATCGACTGGGCTGGGGCAAGCCAGAACCGTTTTTACAACGGTTCCAGCGCCCCGGTTCGGCGCTTCTGTCTCATTTTGCTCTTGATCGTCCCTTCTGCCTCCGTCCGGTGACTTCATGTCTTTTAGCCCTCTCATCCGCCAGCTCATCGATGCTTTGCGCATTCTTCCCGGCGTCGGGCAGAAAACAGCGCAACGCATGGCGCTGCAAATGCTTGAACGCGATCGTAGCGGTGGGTTGCGGTTGGCGCAGGCGCTGACGCGCGCGATGGAGGCAGTGGGCTACTGTCGACAATGCCGTACGCTAAGCGAGGATGAACTTTGTCCGCAATGCGCCGATCCACGGCGGGACGATTCCCTGCTGTGTATTGTGCAGAGCCCGGTGGATGTATTCGCTGTGGAACAGACTGGCTTTCGCGGACGCTATTTCGTACTTAAAGGACATCTTTCGCCGCTCGACGGTTTGGGCCCCGAGGCCATTGGTATCCCCGAACTACTGGTGCGGGTAGCCGAAGGCAACTTCAGCGAGGCGATACTGGCCACCAACCCCACCGTCGAAGGCGAGGCCACGGCTCACTATATTGCGCAGATGTTGATTCCGAAGGGGTTGACGCTCAGCCGTATTGCCCACGGTGTGCCGCTTGGCGGCGAGCTCGATTTGGTCGATGGCGGCACGCTTGCGCATGCGTTGGCGGGGCGCAAGACAATTACCCTCTGATCCGGCAATACGTCGTATCGCGGCTGCAGCAGTAGAAACTTATAACGCGTGGTTTGCCGCTTATGTCTGCCAGGTAGTGCCGATACCGGGACACTTCGTGTAAAGTTCTAAGCCAGACACACTTAATAACTAAATTATATTAATCTCTTTCTTTTGGTTATATAACTTCAACGTTGCTTGCGAGCTCGAGGTTGATAATGAAGGCAAAACACTGGCTGGTTCCCGCGCTCCTGCTGTTGAGCACATTTGCTCAGGCTCAGGACACGTTCAAGGTTGGTTTCATCCGCGTCATGGATGATGCTCAGGCGATGGTCGCTTACGAAGGCGGGCTGTACGAGAAGCACGGCCTTGATGTCGAACTGGTCGAATTCAGCTCGGGCACCGATCTAATCAAGGCCATCATTGGCGGCCAGCTGGATACGGGCGTGCTTGGCTTTACCAATGCGGTTGCCTGGGCCTCCAAAGGTGCTGATCTTAAGGTCGTCGGCGGCGCTCAGCAGGGATATCACTCCATCGTGGCCCGCGAGGGAACCGGCATCGAAAAGATCTCTGATCTGAAAGGTCACGTGCTTGCCTCGCAGAAAGAGGGCAGCACCGCTGATGCGGTACTGCGCGGCGTCACGCTGAAGGATGCTGGTGTGTCGCCGGCTGAGGTGAACATCATGGGCACAAGCCCGGCGGTCGCGGTGCAGTCTCTTGTCTCGGGTCGCGCCGATGCCGCGTTTCTCTTCGAACCCTATGACCGGATCGCTCAGCTCGTCGCACCGGTGAAGCAGATCTACGAAATTGGTGAGGTCTGGCCGTTTCCCTGCATGGTGGTGATCACCTCCGGCGAAACCCTGGAAAAGCGCAAGGACGCAGTCTGGAAGTCGCTTGATGCTCAGCGCGACGCGATTGATCTGCTGGAGAACCAGCCGGCCGAAGCGGCAAAGCTGATCGCTGACTACTTTATCGCCGAACCGACATTGAAGACGCTCAACCGCGGTGATCTGCCGCGCGAGATAGTCATTGAGGAAGCCATTGCCACCCAGACCTTTAGCGCCAAGCTTGGCAGCGACGATCTGGAGCGTATCCAGGAGCTGGCGAACATCCTCCAGGAGCTCGGCTCGCTGAAGACCCGCGATGGCCAGCCGTTCGAAACCAGCGCGATTCTTGATCTTTCCTGGCAGCAGGCCCGCGAGCTCTAACTTAACGGTAGATCGTTCCATACACTGCCCGGCCTTGCGCCGGGCAGTGCTATTCAGCCCGTCGATCGGGCAGATTCTTGAGGGCTTCGAAGCGTTATGCAGCTCAGGTTTGAAGAAGTAGACAAACATTTCGGCCAGCTCGAAGTCATCAAAGGCTTCAGCGGCGAATTCGCCCAGGGCGAATTGGTTGCATTGGTGGGACCCTCCGGTTGCGGTAAGTCGACCCTGCTGCACTTGGCTGCCGGGCTGGAGAATCCAACCGCTGGACGCGTGCTCGCAGACGGCAAGAAGATTCCCGGACCGAGCCCTCGGCGCACGCTGGTTTTCCAGGAGCATGCGCTGTATCCCTGGCTCACGATGCAGGCCAACGTCGCTATGGCGTTGGAGCTTCAGGGCGTCGCCAAGGCAGACGCATTCGAACAGGCGAAAGTCTGGCTCGCCCGCGTCAGTTTGGATGGCTTCGAGCACTACTATCCGCATCAGGTATCCGGTGGTATGCGCCAGCGCACTGCTTTGGCTCGTGCGTTCATCGCCAAGCCAGAAGTATTGTTGCTGGATGAGCCCTTCGGCGCGCTCGATGCGCTGACCCGCATGGCGCTGCAGGATGTGCTGCGCGAGTTGATCGAGGAGCACCAGCCCACGGTTTTGCTGGTAACCCATGACGTTGACGAGGCGCTTTACCTGGCCGATCGCGTAATGGTGTTCAGTGCCCGACCGGCACAGGTGCTGAAGACTTTCAATTTCACCCACTGCGAGAAGAGTCACGATCTTTCCGAATTCGCGGCCGAGCGGCGGGAAATCCTCCGGTTGTTGGGTATCAAGACGGAGGTAGGGCACTGATGAGCCAGGGACGTCGTCTTACCGGTCCGAAAAAGTATCTTGCCGTCGTTCTGGCGATCCTTTTTATTCTGTTGATATGGCAGATAGCGGCATGGAGTCTTCCAGCGTTTTTGATGCCGGGCATTCCCGCTGTTTTCGAGCGCCTGTTCACCACTGTTCTGGAGCCAGAGTTCCGCGAGGGGCTCTACGGCAGCATGAGCCGTCTGGGCAGCGGCTACAGCTTCGCATTGCTGTTCGGTATTGGCTTTGGTCTGCTGGGCGGGGTGCTGTTCTTCTTTCGCGAAATCCTGCGCTCGGCCATTGTGATACTCCAATCGATTCCGTCGATCGCCTGGGTACCGTTGTTCCTCATCGTGATGGGCTTCGGCAACCTGCCGATCATCGTGGTGGTTGCGCTGGCAGCGTTCTTTCCGATGGCATTGTCGGTCATGAATGCCACCGAGAGTGTCCAGCCGGTTCACGTATCCGCTGCTCGGGTGATGGGTGCGTCGCGTTGGCAATTGCTACGGCGGGTCTATTTGCCAGCGGTCATGCCGGAGCTGATCACTGGCGCCCAGCTGGCGTTCGGTAATGCGTGGCGTGCTCTGATCTCAGCGGAAATGTTGATTGGTTTTGGCCAGGGCTTGGGGCGCTCGCTCGCTTATTCGGGCGAAATTGCCGACATGGCGGGAGTGATGATGAACATCTTGGTCATCGCCATCCTTGCCACTTTGATCGATCAAGTGGTGCTGGAAAAATTCAAGCAACGGATGCTTCGCTACCAGTACGTGTGAGAGGTTTCGCCGTGAAGGCATACCTGCTGCGGCTAATGATGGTTGCATTCATGGCGCCGGCCTGTGTGTTTGCAGCGCCCTTGCAAGCGGTGCTGGTGGGTGATTACCGGCCGCTCAGGGCTGCGGAAGCCGAACAGATCAGCGAAGGCTTCGAAGCGCAGTTGCTTGCCCGTTTGGGTACGGTACTCGACAGCGAGATGACATTAGTCGGTGCCAAGGGGCAGGCGGATCTGCGGGCTGGTGCGCTCGAATCCGGTGTTGCCTATTACCGCAGCGAAGTTGCAGCGTTGACGTCATCCGAGGGCGGGCCTTTCGAATGGACTGACCTGGCGGGGGAAACTTTCTGCGTCACGATCGACAGTCCTCATGCCTCAGTGGTTACTGCCCGCTTCGGTGGCATTGCCCGAAGCTATCCCAGCGCCGCGCAGGCGTTGATCGGGCTCAAGCTCGGTGAGTGCCAGGCAGTTGTAGATGATCGCTTGTTGTTGGATAAGATTGCGCGCCTGCCCGAGTGGCGTCGCTACGACCGGCTTCTGCCTGCGCTTCCCGATTCGGAGTTGGCATTGCGAATCGAGGCGGGGGATGCGGTGCTTCAGCGGCGTGTGGAGCAGGCTGTTTCGGGATGGCTAGAGGACGGTCAGCTGGCGGATCTTACTCAGCATTGGGTAGACGAAGTGGCCTTCCAGGCATACGTATTGGCCGATACGCTCGATTGTCACTGAGTTGTTGAATGCATCACTCGGCTTCGATCACTTCAGGCAAGGCCTGACGCAGCCCTTCCAACTTGAACGGGGCGCGAATGTAACCGCGCAGCGTGCCATCGGGACCAACGATAGCCAGATTGCCGCTGTGGCTGACGCTGTAATCCCCCTCCGTTTTTTCTACCGGTACGAACGGCAGACCCAGCGCTTTCGATAGGCCTTGCAGCGCATCCATATCGCCCGTTAGCCCTCTGAATCCGGCGCGGTAGTAACCCAGGTAGGTGCGTAACGCCTCGGGTGTGTCGCGTGCCGGATCGGCGCTGACCAGCACGAGCTGCAGCTGTTCACGGATCTCCGGCTGTAGTTGTTTGAATAATCCGCGCATATCGCTGAGCGTTGTCGGGCAGACATCCGGGCAGGCGGTGAATCCGAAGAAAAGCAGGTACCAGCGACCACGAAGCGAATTGGTGCTGAAGGCGTTGCCCTGCTCATCAATCAGTTCCAGGCTGGGCAATTGCCGCTCACGAGGCAGGAGTAACAGATTGGCATCATCGAGCAGGGCGTTGCGGTCGAGTGCGAACGCAGGCGAGCAGAATACGACCAAAAGGCCCAGCAGTACCCAGCGGAAATTGGCCAAGCGCATGATCGGTATCCAAACTACGTTTAGCGCTCGTTCAGCTCGAACGCAGTGAGGGTGAAGGTCGGAATGCCCATATCTTGCAGCTTGCGCGATCCGCCCAGTTCGGGAAGATCAATGATTGCAGCCGCTTCGTGGATACTTGCGCCCATGCGGCGAACCAGCTGCGCAGCAGCAATCAGCGTCCCCCCAGTGGCTATCAGATCGTCCAGCAGCAGTACCGAATCGCCTTCGCAAAGGCTGTCAGCGTGCACTTCGAGAAAGGCTTCGCCGTACTCGGTACAGTAGGACTCTGCCAATACGTCGGCTGGAAGTTTGCCTTTCTTGCGGAACAGAATCAGTGGTCTGTTCAGTTCATAGGCGACTATCGAACCGATGATAAAGCCACGAGCGTCCAAGGCGCCGACATGGCTGAAATCGGTTTCGACATAGCGCTGGATCAAGCTGTCCACAACCATTCTCAGCGCTTTTGGCGACTGCAGCAGCGGCGTGATATCACGGAATACCACACCCGAGCTCGGGAAATCCGGGACCGGACGTATCAGTGTCTTGATCGCAAATTCATTGAAGATCATAACGAGGCTCCGGGTGGGGGTCGGCGTTCACGTTTGCGCCGCAACGGGCATAACGGGACGCGCAAGATTAACCCAGGCAGTGCGCACCGCCAATGGCGCGGGTACCTTTGCTGCTTTGGCAATCTGAAACGGCGGGATTCTCTTCGGACGCAGCCGCCAACCTGACCGATGGCACGCGGGTAACGAATCTGCGTCGAGCTCGGGACCGGCATATACAGAGAGATTTATTCGTTGAAATATGGTCGGATGGCCAACTACGGCACTAAATCATATCGTCCAATAGGCACAGGAGACATTCATGCATAGCCGCCAGCAAGAGATCGCTGCCGCACTCAACGTTCGTTCGTCCTTCGACGGTCCGGCGGCCGTTCAGGCTGAGATCGACCGACGAGTTGGCTTTATTCAGGACTGCCTGCGCGAATCCGGGATGAAGACCCTGGTGCTCGGTATCAGCGGTGGTGTCGACTCGACCACAGGAGGCCTGCTCGCGCAGCGCGCGGTGGAAGGAATGCGCGCTGCAGGCGAAGGGGACGATTACCGTTTTATCGCGGTCCGTCTGCCGTATCAGGTTCAACACGACGAGGACGAGGCGCAGCTGGCGGTCGATACGATCAAGCCGGACGAGTGCCATACGGTCAATATCGGTGCCGCCGTCCAAGGGCTATCGCGTGCCATCGAGGCATTGGACCCGCTCTCTGCAGAGAAACGCGACTTCATACTTGGCAACACCAAAGCGCGGATGCGCATGGTGGCGCAGTACACCATCGCGAACGCGCGGCAGGGCCTGGTCATCGGTACTGACCATGCTGCCGAAGCGGTAATGGGATTTTTCACCAAATTCGGTGACGGCGCCTGCGACCTGACACCCCTGGCGGGTCTGGTCAAGGGTCAGGTTCGCGAGCTTGCCGCCGCCTTAGGCGCACCTGAGCAACTGGTAAAGAAGGTTCCAACGGCGGATCTCGAAGAGCTTTCTCCGGGTAAACCGGACGAAGCGGCGCACGGTGTGCGCTATGAAGACATTGATGCCTTTCTGCATGGGCAGTCGGTACCCGACGAGGCGGCCCGTATCATCGTCGAAACCTATGACAAGTCGGCACACAAGCGCCAGTTGCCGAAGGAGCCCTAACCGATACAGTCGAGCCACAAGCGCAGGGGTTGCAGGACGGCCGCTGATCTGTACCGGCATGCGCAGAGCGATTAATGGTGCAGATGCGCGGGCGTCTGTTCCTGCGTTGAAACCGCGCCGGCGCCGTGCCCCATCAGCCACTGCTGATGGGGGCCGGGCAAGGTCCACAGGCCGAACAGTATCACCATCATCCCGCCAAGCATTCGCACGCCGCGCTTGCGCAGCAGAGCGGTCAGCCGCTCTGCTGCCAGACCCGTTGCCAGTAGCACAGGCCAGGTGCCGATACCGAATGCCAGCATCAGCAACGCACTGTCCAGCGCATCGCCCTGGCTCGCAGCCCAGAGCAAGGTGCTATAGACCAGACCACAGGGCAGCCAGCCCCAGAGCGCACCGAGCAGCAAAGCTCGAGGGATGCTCTTGACCGGCATGAGCCGGCTGGCAAACGGTTGAATATGGCGCCACAGGCCTCGGCCTACGGCTTCAACACGTGTCAGCCCGCTCCACCAGCCCGCCAGATAAAGCCCCATGCTGACCAGCAGTAATGCCGCTACAACCCTCAGAGCCATAGCTGCCGGGCTGTTGGCGACGGCCCAGCCGGCGAGGCCGATCAGCAGGCCCGCGCCGGTGTAGCTCAATACTCGCCCCAGATTGTAGGCAACTAACAGGCGCAGGCGTTTGCCGCGCTGCTCGACAGGAATAGCCATGGTCAGCGCGCCCATCAAGCCGCCGCACATACCCAGGCAGTGCCCGCCGCCGAGCAGGCCGAGCACCACAGCAGATACCAGCAGTGGTAACAGCTCAGCCACGATCGGATTTCTCCTCGCTGCCCTGGTCCGCTTGTTCGATGCCCGCGCGATGCTTGGGATCTTCTTCATCGAAAAGAATGCTATGCGCGGGGCCATCGAGATCATCGTACTGGCCGCTGCCGACTGCCCAGAAGAATACCCAGATGGCCAGTGCAACCAGAACGATGGCGACGGGAATCAATATGTAGAGTGCGGCCATGGGGCCTCCAGATAGTGCTGCGGCAGGGCAAAGCTGATCAGGTATGGAGCTGTCTTCATCCTACGCCAGGCGGATCGGGTTGTCGGACCGCAAGCGATGCCGGCAGCCGGGTCAGCCGCAATGCGTTCAACACCACCAGCAGCGAGCTCGCAGACATACCCAGTGCTGCCCATAGCGGCGTCACCCAACCTATGGCTGCGAACGGCAGGATCAGGCCGTTATAGAGGCTCGCCCAGGCAAGGTTTTCGATGATGATGCGACGGCTTCGGCGCGCCACGGTGAAGGCCTGCACAAGACTGTCGAGCCGGTTGGAAAGCAGGACTGCGTCGGCACTGGTCTTGGCCAGGTCGGTTGCCGAGCCCATCGCCACGCTGATATCGGCCGCGGCTAGGACCGGAACGTCATTCACGCCGTCGCCAAGCATCAACACGCGACGGCCCTCTGCTTGGAGTCGCTGCAGATGGACGAGCTTGTCAGCTGGGGTCAACCCGCCCCGTGCCTCTTCGATGCCTAACTGTTGGGCTATGTCGCCGACCATCGGCGAGCTGTCACCCGACAGCAAGATTGTTTTCCAGCCTCGGCGTTTGCAGGCCTGCAACAGAGCGGGTGCGTCGTCGCGCAGACGATCGTTCAATATCAACCATGCCAGCGGGCCCTGCGCGTCGCCAAGCAGCAGCCACTGACCCTGATTTCCCGGGATAACAGGAGGCGGGCCTGCATAGCCGGCGGCGACGAACATTGGTTGACCAATGCGCAAGGTGCGTCCGCCGACCGAACCCTGGAGGCCCAGCCCCGGCACGCTGTTCACCGCATCGGCCGCTTGCGGCGCTCGACCGAAGGCCTTGGCAATAGGATGTTCGGAGCGGTTTTCCAATGCGGCGGCCAGCTCCAGGCAGGCGTTGGCATCCAATCCGCCCAACGGGCGAACCTCGCTCAAGGTCAGGCGCCCTTCGGTAAGTGTGCCGGTCTTGTCGAAAATCACGGTATCGATGTGGTTGAGACCTTCCAGAACATGTCCGCGGGTGAGCAATAGGCCAAGTTTGTGCAGCGTGCCGGTAGCCGTGGTCAGGGCTGTCGGGGTGGCCAACGACAACGCGCACGGGCAGGTGGCGACGAGCAGGGCAAGGACGATCCAGAAAGCCCGTTGCGGATCGAGCTGCCACCAGACGATGCCGACAATAGCTGCGGTCAACAGAACGATCAGCAGGAACCACTGGGCGACACGGTCGGCCAGCTCGGCGAGGCGCGGTTTGTCCGACTGTGCACGCTCCAACAGACGCACGATGGCGGACAGCCGGGTGTCGTCGCCCAGTGCCTGGACCTCGACAGTCAGCGCGCCCTCGACATTTAGGGTGCCAGCAGTGACCGCATCACCGGCGCTTCGTGGCTGCGGCAGGTATTCGCCAGTAAGTACCGATTCGTCGATGCTGGAATGCCCGCTGACGATGCGGCCATCAGCCGGGACCAGAGCGCCTGGCTGCACCAGCACCCGATCACCGACCGCTAATTCACTGAGCAGGATGCGCGCGGACTGGCCGTCCTCGGCGAGTTTCAGGCACGACGCGGGTAGGAGATTGACCAATTGAGCAGTAGCCGCGGCAGTGCGTTCCCGCGCGCGGCGTTCCATATAGCGTCCGGCAAGCAGAAACAGGGCAAACATGCCCACGGCATCGAAATACAGTTCGCCCTGACCGGTCAGGGTGGACCAGATACCGGCGAGATAGGCGCCGCCGATGGCGAGCGAAACCGAAACATCCATGGTCAGATGGCGGGTACGCAGATCTCTCAAGGCGCCCTTGAAGAAATCGGTGCAGCAATAGAAAACGATAGGGGTCGTCAGCAGCAGCGCAGTCCAGCGCAGGATGCTGGCCATGCCGGCCGAGAGGTCAATGTTGAACTCTGGCCACGTCGCCATGGTTGCCATCATCACCTGCATCCAGAGCAGTCCGGTCACACCCAGCTGGCGCATGCTGCGACGGTTCTCCCGCGCGAGCCGCTCTGCAGCCTGATCCGCTTGGTAGGGGTGGGCGGCATAGCCGATACGTCGAAGCTCGGCGAGCAATTCACTGAGCGGCAGCGCCGAATCGTTCCAACGCACCCGCAGGCGATGGTTGGAGAGATTCAGGCTCGCCTCGGCAATACCGTCGAGGCCGCGCAGGTGACGCTCGATCAGCCAGCCGCAGGCGGCACAGCTGATGCCTTCGATCATCAGCGAGGTGTTGGCGAGCTCGCCTTCGTGCTGCACGAATGGCTGTTGCACATCCTTGCGGTCGTACAGTGCAAGTTCATCGGTCAACGCCTGAGGCAATGCGTCGGGATTGATCGAGGCTTCGCTGCGATGCAGGTAATAGCTTTCCAGGCCGCCGTTGACGATCGCTTCCGCCACGGCCTGGCAGCCTGGGCAGCACAGCGCCCGCGTCTCGTTGAGCACGCGGGCCTGATATGCGCTGCCAGCAGGAACCGGCAGGCCGCAGTGATAGCAGGGCAGGGGGCTCGCCATCGGCTGATCAGTAGCTCAGTTCGAGTGTCTGACCGCTCGCGATTTCCATTTCCTCGAACAGGCGCCAGTCCTGATCACCTTCACGGCCGAGCAATTCGACGAAGCGCCGGCCTGTTACCGGCTCCTGCATCTGTCCCTGATAGAACCCGTTACCTTGGGTCTGCAGAATGATGCGGCGATCGCGTTCGGGCTGCGTCGGCGAGAGCAGATTGAGGATCACTTGCTGTGGGCGGCTGTTACCGCTCAGCTGCAGTTCGGCCAGCCCGCGCTCGTCGTTGAGCACCAGTTGCGCCTGTACCTGCAGGCGCTCGGCGAGTTTCTCGCGTTCCAGCGCCTGGTTGATGCCTTTGCCGGCATCGTAGTAGTTGTCCGATACCAGAGTGTCGGCATTGCGGATGGCGATGGTCAGCATCGAAGTGCCGAGTATCACCGACAGCAGCAGGATGCCGATGACAAACCAGGCCCAAAATTGGGTATACCACCGGGTGTTTTCGTTGTCGGAAATGCTCATGTACTACCTGTTCAGCGGATGCTCGGGCCGATGAAACGGCTCTCCGACTCATCTTCGATTGAGGAATCGTCTACCGATCTGATGTGGAAGACGATTTCGTTTGTGCTCGATGGCAGCTTTTCCGGTGCGACCGAGAGCTCCACCGGAACGGTGATCAGCTCACCGGCCGCAGCGTGGATTTCATTGCGACCTTCGTATTGCAGGTCGTCCAGACCAGTGGCTTCGATGACGAAGATCTGCTCCTTCTGAGCCTTGTTCATCACCTTGAGGGTATAGACGTTTTCGATTCTGCCTTGCTGGTTCTCGCGATAGAGCACACGGTCCTTGAGCACGTCGAGCTTGACCAGCGATCGATCGGTGACGGCATAGGCGAACACACCCATCATCGCCGTCAGCGCGATGGCGTAGCTGATCAATCGTGGGCGAACCATGCGGGTCTTCTGCCCAGACAGGTTGTGCTCGGTTGTGTAGCTGATCAACCCGCGTGGGTAGTTCATCTTATCCATAATGGTGTCGCAGGCGTCGATGCAGGCGGCACAGCCGATACACTCGACCTGTAGGCCATCACGGATGTCGATGCCCGTCGGGCAAACCTGGACGCACATGGTGCAATCGATGCAATCACCGAGGCCCATGGCTTTGTAATCAACGTCCTTCTTGCGAGGGCCGCGGCGCTCGCCACGGCGGGGGTCGTAGGAGACGATCAGGGTGTCCTTGTCGAACATCACACTCTGGAAGCGTGCGTAGGGACACATGTAAATGCACACCTGCTCACGCAGGTAGCCGGCGTTGCCGTAGGTGGCGAGAGTGAAGAAGCCCACCCAGAACAGCGCCCAGCCACCTACCTGAAACGTCAGCAGATCAGGCACGAGATCTCGAATCGGGGTGAAATAACCCACAAACGTGATACCGATTGCCAGCGAGACGCCCAGCCAGATCGAGTGTTTGGCGAACTTTCGCAGCAACTTGGTTGAGCTCATGGGCGCCTTGTCGAGCTTCATGCGCTGGTTGCGGTCGCCTTCAGTGACTTTTTCCGCCCACATGAACACCCAGGTGAACACGCTCTGCGGGCAGGTATAGCCACACCAGACGCGTCCAGCAAATACAGTAATGAAGAACAGCCCGAAGGCGCAAATGATCAGCAGCGCCGAAAGCAGGATGAAGTCCTGAGGCCAGAACGTGGCGCCGAAAATATAGAACTTACGCTCGGGCAGGTTCCACCAGACGGCTTGTCGGCCGTTCCAGGTCAGCCATACGGTGCCGAAATAGAGTACGAATAGCAGCGCGCCGCCGACGAGTCGCAGATTGCGGAACAGGCCGGTGAACGAGCGGGTATAGATTTTTTCACGGGCGGCGTAGAGGTCCGTTGACGCGTTGACCTTGGCCGGGGGAGTTACATCATGGACGGGGATTTGCTCAGACATCGAATGCATACCACGGCGGAGGGTGAGTGTCCCGGCCGATACGTGCCGACCGGGATCTTTTGCTTACCTGCTGCGAATGGTACGCCTCGATGGTCGATCTCAGGTGCGACTGTCGGTCGCGCCTGAGACCGATCGGATCAGTTCTCCGACTTTTGCGAGAGGCTGTACACATAGGCGGCCAGCAGGTGCACCTTGTCATTGCCAAGGTGGTCTTGCTGAGCAGGCATACGACCATTACGACCATAGCGCAGAGTCTGTTGAATCTGTCCGAAACTCGAGCCATAAAGCCAGACGTTGTCTGTCAGGTTCGGCGCGCCCATGGCCTGGGTGCCTTTGGCGTCAGGACCATGACAGGCTACACAGTTGGTGGCGAAGATCTTCTGACCCTGCTCGATGTCGGCATTGATGCCCTCAGGGATATCGCGGCCAGACAGGCTGCGAACGTAACCGGCAACGTTGCGGATGCCATCTTCGCCAATCACGTTAGCCCAGGCAGGCATGGCCGCCTGGCGCCCACCCATGATGGTGGTCTTGATGGTTTCCGGCTCTCCACCATACAACCAATCGTGGTCGGTGAGGTTAGGGAAGCCATAGGCACCCTTGGCGTCCGAGCCATGGCAGACCGAGCAATTCGAAGCGAACAGACGTCCGCCCATTTTCAGGGCCTGAGGGTCTTGAGCGACTTGCTCGACTGGCATTGCAGCGAACTTGGCGTAGAGCGGGCCGTACTGCTCGTTCGCCTTGTCCATCTCGCGCTGCCATTCTTTAACCTGCGTCCAGCCACCTTCATAGCCAGGCAGCACACCTTTCCAATTACCCAGGCCCGGATAAAGGGCAAGGTAGCCGAGGGCGAAAATCACCGTGCCGACAAACAGCATGAACCACCACTTGGGCAGCGGATTGTCATATTCCTCGATGCCATCATAGGAATGGCCGACGGTTTCTTCTGTACTGTCGCCACGCTGCCCCTTGCGGGTCGCAAGCAGCAGCCAGACCAGTGCCGCAATGGTGCCCAGGCTCAGCAGGGTGACGTACCAGCTCCAAAACGTGGTCATTTATTTCTTACTCCTGGAAGCTTCTTCTTCACGCTTCTTGGTGTCGGTCTCGTCAGCGAAGGGCAGATTTGCGGCTTCGTCGAAGCTTTTCTTGCGTTTGCTGCTGTAGGCCCAGAGCACGAGGCCAATGAAGGCGACGAATACCAAAATGGTGCCCAGGCCGCGAAGAGTCCCGATTTCCATCATGCGTTACCGTTTGTTCGTGAGGGAGGTGCCAAGGCTTTGCAGGAAGGCCACCAGAGCATCCATCTCGGTCTTGCCCTTCACGGCGTCTTTGGCTCCGGCAATGTCTTCATCGGTGTAGGGCACGCCTACGCTGCGAAGTGCTTCCAGCTTGGCGGCGGTATGTTTGCCGTCGAGCTTGTTTTCTACCAGCCAAGGGTAGGACGGCATCTTCGATTCGGGCACCACGTTGCGCGGGTTGTAGAGGTGCGCGCGGTGCCAGTCATCGGAGTAGCGACCACCAACGCGGGCCAGATCCGGGCCGGTGCGCTTGGAGCCCCACAGGAATGGGTGGTCGTATACGCTCTCGCCAGCGACGGAGTAGTGGCCATAACGCTCGGTCTCTGCACGGAACGGACGAACCATCTGTGAGTGGCAGCCAACGCAGCCCTCACGGATGTAGATATCGCGACCTTCCTGCTCCAGAGCAGTGCGTGGCTTCATGCCTTCTACCGGCTCATTCACCACGTCCTGGAAAAACAGCGGGACGATTTGCGTCAGACCGCCAAGGCTGACAGCCAGGGTCATGAACAGGGCCAACAGGCCAACGTTCTTTTCAAGTAACTCGTGACTTTTCATGCTCGGCTCCTCAGACGATCTGCGCAGCGACTTCGTATTCAGCCGGCTTGGCGGCACGCACGGTACGCCAGGTGTTGTAGGCCATCAGCAGCATGCCGGTGAGGAAGAACGCACCGCCCAACGCTCGCACGATAAAGCCCGGATGACTGGCTTCCAGCGCCTCGACGAAGGAGTAGGTGAGGGTGCCGTCTTCGTTGACCGCGCGCCACATCAGGCCCTGAGTGATACCGTTGACCCACATCGAGGCGATATACAACACGGTGCCTATGGTCGCCAGCCAGAAGTGGGCATTGATCAGCCCGATGCTATGCATCTGCTCGCGAGCGAAGACCTTCGGAATCAGGTGATACAGGGAGCCGATTGAGATCATCGCTACCCAGCCGAGAGCGCCGGCGTGAACGTGGCCGATGGTCCAGTCGGTGTAGTGGGACAGCGCGTTGACGGTCTTGATCGCCATCATCGGACCTTCGAAGGTCGACATGCCGTAGAACGCCAGCGACACCACCAGGAAGCGCAGGATCGGGTCGGTGCGCAGCTTATGCCAGGCGCCAGACAGCGTCATCATGCCGTTGATCATGCCGCCCCAGCTCGGCGCCAACAGAATGATCGACATCGCCATGCCCAGGCTCTGGGCCCACTCTGGTAGAGCGGTGTAGTGCAGGTGGTGCGGGCCGGCCCAGATGTACAGCGTGACCAGTGCCCAGAAGTGCACGATGGACAGGCGATAGGAGTACACGGGGCGCTCAGCCTGCTTCGGAACGAAGTAGTACATCATGCCCAGGAAGCCGGTGGTCAGGAAGAAGCCCACAGCATTATGGCCGTACCACCACTGCACCATGGCATCGGTGGCGCCGGAGTAAATCGAATAAGACTTGAACCAAGAAACCGGGATTTCGAGGTTGTTGACAATGTGCAGCATCGCCGTAACCAGGATGAAGCCACCGTAAAACCAGTTACCTACGTAGATATGGCTTACCTTGCGCTTCACGATGGTGCCGAAGAACACGATCGCGTAGCTGATCCAGACGACCGCCAGCAGAATATCGATCGGCCATTCGAGCTCGGCGTATTCCTTGCTGCTGGTGAAGCCTTGTGGGAGCGTAATGATCGCCAGGACGATCACTGCTTGCCAACCCCAGAAGGTAAACGCGGCCAGACCGTCGGATATCAGCCGAGTCTGGCTGGTGCGCTGTACCACGTAGAGCGAGGTGGCCATAAGGGCACAGCCGCCGAACGCGAAGATCACCAGGTTGGTGTGCAGCGGGCGTAAACGACCGAAGCTGGCCCACGGTAGGTCGAAGTTGAGTGCGGGCCACACCAGCTGCGAGGCGATAAGAACGCCCAGACCCATCCCAAGGATTCCCCACACCACCGTCATGATGGCGAATTGGCGAACCACCTTATAGTTATATGCAGTCTCACTTATTGCTGTGCTCATGCAAGGCTTCCACGCTAATGGCATTTCAGAGGGGCAAAAACGGCGGCAAGTATGGAGAAAGGAGGGGGGCAATGCAAACGAGGCCCAGGCCATCTCGTGCCGTTCGGACCCTGATCCCAAGCGTTTTCCATGCGTTTTGCAGGGTCGTTTTTCACAACATGCCGATGTGCTGAATCGAGAGCTTCGCCTTGTAATTCTGCGTAGTCCGGCGAGTGGAGAAGAATATAGGAGCAGGCGGACTCAAGGGCAAAGCGAGGATGGACTGGACGGTCTGCGACAGAGCGTCGCACTGAGGCTTTTTGGGGCGGGCCTGGTCGAAACAGCGCAGGTATCGTTGTACGTCCCAAGGAAGTTGTGTTGCGGCACGTTGCGGATGGCTCGATTTTCCACGTCACTGATGGTAATTGGCGGACCATTTGCCTCTATCGCAGTGAGAGACGATGTGTACATACGAATTGCTATAGACGGATCATGACGAGTTTTTATAGGCGTAACTGGTTATTCGATAGATGTAGGAAAAGCCATGGAAGTTGAGATGACTAATATTCAGGGCGATCAGTGCACACCGGGACGCGAGGTTCCGCTCGTCAGGGTCGATTCTCCGTGCGACGAAGCCTGCGCGAGCCTGATCCTCGCGCACGGCGCAGGGGCGCCGATGGACAGCCCGTTCATGGCGCAGATGACCCAGCGCCTCGTCGCGCGTGGAGTCAAGGTGTTCCGTTTCGAATTCGCCTACATGGCAGAGCGGCGCCATACCGGGCGCAAACGTCCACCGAACCCTCAGGCGCTACTGCTACAACAATGGCGGGACGTTTATGGCTATGTCCGACAGCAAACCGCAGGGCGGCTGGCGATTGGTGGAAAATCGATGGGCGGACGGATGGCCAGCCTCCTGGCCGATGAGCTGGAGGTTGATGCGCTGGTGTGTCTGGGTTATCCCTTTTATGCCACAGGAAAGCCAGAGAAGCCGCGCGTGGCGCATCTTGCCGAGCTACGTACGCCGACCCTGATTGTTCAGGGTGAGCGCGACGCGCTGGGTGACCGGAATACGGTCGCCGGATACCCGCTATCGCCGGCGATTCGCCTCAGCTGGCTGGCAACCGCCGACCATGATCTAAAGCCTCTGAAACGATCGGGACTGACTCACGATCAGCATCTCGATAACGCCGCGGACGCAGTCGCGGCGTTTCTGGATAACCGATCGTTCAGCGGTTGAAGCGCTCCACCAGGGTGTATTGGGACTGCGCGGTTGCGGCCAGTTCCTCGGAGAGCAACGTCGAGCTTTGTGCATCACCCGCGGTCTGATCGGCGAGGCGGGCAATATTACTGACGTTGTGGCTGATTTCCTCGGCTACCGCGCTCTGCTGTTCGGTCGCCGAGGCGATCTGCGAGGTCATATCGATGATGCTTTCCACCGCGGTGCTGATGCCGGCGAGCGCCTTGTCCGCGTCGATTACCCTCTCCACGCCACGGCTCGCCTGAGCGCGGCCCTGTTCTGTGGTTTCAACGGCCTGGCGTGCCTGCAGCTGAAGTTTTTCAATCAGTTGATGAATCTGGCCTGTGGCCGTAGCGGTGCGCTGGGCCAGTTGGCGGACCTCGTCGGCTACCACCGCGAAGCCACGACCGCTTTCCCCGGCGCGAGCTGCTTCGATGGCTGCATTGAGCGCAAGCAAGTTGGTCTGGTCGGCAATGCTTTTGATCACATCGACGACGGTGCCAATTTCGTCGCTGTTCTTCGCCAGCGCTGAAACCGCATCGCCCGTCTCTGTCACCGCGCTGGCCAGCGACTCGATGGCCCTGCGGGTCTGTGCGCTGATTTCTCGGCCCTCGGCGGCGAGCCGGCTGGCCTCTTCGGTGGCACCGGCCGCCAGGGCTACGTTGCCGGCAACCTCCTGAGTCGTTGCGGCCATTTGATTAATGGCCGTGGCGACCTGCTCGGTCTCGTGATGCTGACGCGCCAAACCGTCGGAACAGCTGTGCGCCAGTTCATCTGCGCGCTTGGCTTGCTGCTGAAGCTGCTCGGCGCTGTCTTGAAGACGAGTCAGACAGGTCTTCAATCGTGCATGTTCGCTGAGCATCGCCATTTCCAGCCGGGCTTCGGCGCCCTGACTGTCGGTGTACATCTGAGCGATCAGCGGGTCGCTCGTTGATTGTTCGGCCAGCCTTACCAACCGGCTCATGCCGCGCATCTGCCAATGCCGCCCGGCGAGTCCCAGCGGCACGGAAAGCAGCGCAGCCAATGCGAACCCCCAGATGTGATCGAGCCATAAACCGACCATGAAACCGATCTGGCTGATGCAAATGAACGGCAGCCAATTGACTGCGACGGGCAGCCACTTGTCGCGACGTGGCACGCCGCTCTTGCCCGCATTGAGTCGCGCATAAAGTGCCTCCGCCCGCTGCACTTGTTCACGCGTGGGCTTGGTGCGAACCGACTCGTAACCGACGATCTTGCGCTGCAGATCGAGCATGGGCGTCATATAGGCGTTGACCCAGTAATGGTCGCCATTCTTGCGTCGATTCTTGACGATGCCCATCCAGGGTTTGCCATCCTTAAGCGTCCGCCACATATGGGCGAAAACGGCGGCTGGCACGTCCGGGTGACGGATCAGGTTATGCGGCGAGCCGATCAATTCGCCGCGCTCGAAGCCGCTGACTTCGGCGAATATGTCGTTGCAGTAGCTGATCTGGCCTTTGAGATCCGTGGTGGAAATCAGCCGCTGCTGCTCTGGGAATGCATATTCACGCTGAGTGATGGGCTGGTTGTTTCGCATGAGGGTACGCCTGGCAGTTCGGGATGGTTTTGATGTTCTTGGGCAGTCGATGACGGCAAGCCATGTCTTATTAACGGCAGCAAAACCAATCAGTTGAGCATCAACCGACAAACATTTGCAGAAACAAGACGCCCGCTGCAACAGTGTTGCGAGCGGGCGTTGAAGGGGCGCCAGGGATGCGTGGCGCTCAGGCTTCGATCAACTGTCTTAGGACATAATGCAAAATGCCGCCGGCCTTGAAGTACTGGACTTCATTGAGCGTGTCGATGCGGCAGAGCACTTGGAAAGTGTCTCGTGAGCCGTCCTCGCGCTCCACATCCACGGTCAGGAGCTGACGTGGTTTGATGTCGGCACTGAGACCTCGGATAGAGAGCGTCTCGTTACCGGTCAGGCTTAATGATTTGCGCGTCTGATCACCCACGAATTGCAGCGCCAGCACGCCCATGCCAATCAGGTTGGAGCGGTGGATGCGCTCAAAGCTTTCGGCGATCACAGCTTTCACCCCGAGCAGGTTGGTGCCCTTGGCCGCCCAGTCGCGGCTGGAGCCGGTGCCGTACTCCTTGCCGGCTATCACCACCAGCGGCACGCCTTCGGTCTGGTAGCGCATTGCCGCGTCGTAAATCGACATGCGCTCTCCGCTCGGCTGATGAAACGTATTGCCGCCTTCTTCGCCACCCAGCATCTCGTTCTTGATGCGGATGTTGGCGAAGGTCCCGCGCATCATCACTTCATGATTGCCTCGACGCGAGCCATAGGAGTTGAAGTCTTCCGGCTTTACGCCCAGTTGCTGCAGGTACAGACCGGCGGGCGAACTGGCTTTGATGTTGCCAGCTGGCGAGATGTGGTCAGTGGTGATGGAATCGCCAAACAGAGCGAGAATGCGCGCATTCTCGACATTTGCTGGCGGCACCAGCGGTTGGCCGATGTCCTCGAAGAACGGCGGGTTCTGCACATAGCTCGAATTGCTGTTCCATTTATAGGTATCGCCAGCGGTTACTGCGATGGACTGCCAATGCTCGTCGCCGCTGAATACGTCCGCATAGCGTGTACGGAACATTTGCCCATCGATCTTGCTGACCGCTTCGTTTACTTCGGCGCTGGTCGGCCAGATGTCCTTGAGGTAGACCGGCTGATTCTGCTCGTCGTAGCCGAGTGGGTCCTTATCCATATTGATTCGGGTTGTACCGGCAAGCGCAAAGGCCACCACCAGCGGCGGCGAAGCCAGCCAGTTGGCCTTCACCAGCGGATGCACGCGTCCTTCGAAGTTGCGGTTGCCGGAGAGCACGGAGGACACGATCAGATCGTTGTCGGTGACCGCTTGGCCAATGGCCTCGGGCAACGGTCCGGAGTTGCCGATGCAAGTGGTGCAGCCATAACCGACGAGATTGAAACCAAGCTGATCCAGGTAGGTAGTCAGCCCGGCGCGCTCTAGATAATCGGTGACGACCTTGGAGCCGGGCGCGAGGGAGGATTTCACCCAGGGCGCACGCTTCAAACCGCGTTCGAGCGCCTTCTTTGCCACCAGTCCGGCGGCCATCAGGACGTTGGGGTTGGAAGTGTTGGTGCAGGAGGTAATCGCCGCGATGACGACTGCGCCATGCTTGAGACCGAAATCCTCGCCAGCTACGGGCACCGAGCTGTTGGCTTGCTGAGTCTTGCCACTGGTTTCCAGTAGGAGATCGAAGTTGGCGCCAATGTCACCCAGCGAAACCCTGTCCTGTGGACGCTTGGGTCCGGCGAGAGAAGGCTGCACCTGGCTGAGGTCCAGTTCCAGAGTGGCGGTGAACACCGGGTCCGGTGAGTTGCTGTCGCGCCACATGCCCTGAGCCTTGCTGTACGCCTCGACCAGCGCGATGCGGTCCTCGTCGCGCCCGGTCAGGCGCAGGTAATCGATCGTGACCTGATCCACCGGGAAAAAACCGCAGGTCGCGCCGTATTCGGGTGCCATGTTGCCGATGGTCGCGCGGTCGGCAAGGGGAAGGTTGTCGAGGCCGGGACCGAAGAATTCGACGAATTTGCCCACCACCCCCTGCTTGCGCAGCATCTGCGTGACGGTGAGTACCAGATCGGTAGCCGTCACGCCTTCGTTGAGTTTGCCGGTCAGGCGCATGCCGACTACTTCTGGAATCAGCATCGACACGGGCTGGCCGAGCATGGCCGCTTCCGCCTCGATACCGCCCACGCCCCAACCCAGCACGCCGAGGCCGTTGATCATGGTTGTATGCGAATCGGTGCCGACCAGGGTGTCCGGGTATGCGATGGTTTCGCCGTTTTCTTCTTTGGTCCACACCACTTGGCCCAGGTATTCCAAGTTGACCTGGTGGCATATACCGGTGCCCGGCGGCACCACGCGGAAATTATCGAAGGCTTGCTGACCCCAGCGCAGGAACTCGTAGCGTTCACCGTTGCGCTGCATTTCGATGTCGACGTTCTGCTCGAACGCCTTGTCGCTGCCGAAACGGTCGACCATCACCGAGTGGTCGATCACTAGATCCACCGGTGACAGCGGATTGATGCGTTGTGGATCGCCGCCGGCTCGGGACACGGCATCGCGCATGGCGGTCAGATCGACGACCGCAGGCACGCCGGTGAAATCCTGCATCAGCACGCGCGCGGGGCGGTACTGGATTTCGCGTTCGGAGGTGTGGGTCTTCAGCCACACCGCCAACGAAGTGAAGTCATCGGCGCGCACCGTGACGTCATCCTCCCAGCGCAGCAGATTCTCCAGCAGAACCTTGAGGGAGGTCGGTAGACGACTGATGTCGCCCAATTGATTCGCCGCTTCAGCAAGGCTGTAGTAATGATAAGTCTTGCCGTTCACATCGAGGCTTCGACGGCAGTTCAGGCTGTCCAGGGATGGCATTCGTCTCTCCTTGTGCCCGCACGGTCGGGCTTGACTGAGATGGGGAGCGTTGTGTTGAAACTAGCCCCTGGCGAAGTGTTTCGCCACGAAACTGGCCGCCGACTGGCGTCGACGGCGATGAAATTCTTGCCTCGGCATTTTTTGCAGGCGCTGACGGGGCTGTATTCGCTCGATTGATTCCAGCTAACTGTTCACTGGACCGGGGCAGCACGCCTCGGGTTCCCCACTCGGCTATGATGTGCGGCTTTGGTCGCAGAGCGCTCGCACGCCATTGCACCGTCGCGCCGACTACAGGGTTCGTACCATGAAAACATTGCTGCTGCATTGCCGACCGGGCTTTGAAAACGAAGTCTGCGCCGAGATCAGCGATCAGGCCGCTCGCCTTGGTGTGGCCGGTTACGCCAAGGCGAAACCGGAAAGCGCTTGCGCCGAGTTCGTCTGCAGCGAGGAGGGTGGCGCGGAGCGGTTGATGCGCGGCACACGCTTCGCCCGGCTGATCTTCCCCCGGCAATGGGCTCGTGGCGACTATCTGGCCTTACCCGAAGCCGACCGAATCGGCGTGTTGCTCGAACATCTCCAAGCCTATCCCGTGTGCGGCAGCCTCTGGCTGGAAGTGCTGGACACCAACGATGGCAAGGAACTTTCGAACTTCTGCCGCAAGTTCGAGGCACCGTTGCGCAAGGCGCTGACAAAGGCAGGCCGATTGAGCGAGGGCGGTGACGGCCCGCGTTTGCTATTGACCTTCAAGAGCGGGCGTGAGGTATTCCTTGGCGTCGCCGAAGCGGATAACAGCGCCATGTGGCCGATGGGCATTCCGCGTCTGAAATTCCCGCGGCAGGCACCGAGCCGGTCGACATTGAAACTGGAAGAGGCCTGGCACCACTTCATTCCACGCGATAAGTGGGATGAGCGGCTGGCTGCGGGCATGACCGCGGTGGACCTGGGCGCCTCGCCGGGTGGTTGGACCTGGCAGCTGGTCAATCGAGATATAGAGGTAATGGCGGTCGACAACGGGCCAATGAACGAGACGCTGCTTGAGTCAGGGCTGGTCGGGCATTACCGCGCGGATGGTTTTGCCTTCCGTCCCAAGCGTCCTGTGGACTGGATGGTCTGCGATATCGTCGAGAAACCGGCGAAAAATGCCGCTTTGCTGGAAGCCTGGATTGGCGAGGGCCTGTGCCGTGAGGCTGTGGTCAACCTCAAACTGCCTATGAAGCAGCGTTACCCCGAGGTGAAACGCCTGTTGGAACGCATCGCAGATGGGCTTGCCGAACGAGGGGTGAAGGCCAGCATCGGCTGCAAGCAGCTTTACCATGACCGCGAGGAAGTGACCTGCCATTTGCGTCGGCTGTGACGCTGGGCCTGGTGACCACACGATCCGTCTGCGCGACAATGCCGACCTGTTTTATGGAGCCTGTGATGTCTCAATCTGCTGAACTGTTCGCCGACGCGGTGCTCGATGCCAGCGGTCTCAACTGCCCTGAGCCGGTAATGATGCTGCACAACAAGGTGCGCGGCCTCGGTGGCGGCGAACTGCTCAAGGTGATCGCCACCGACCCGTCCACCCAACGCGATATCCCTAAGTTCTGCGTCTTCCTCGGCCATGAACTGGTGGAGCAGCACGCCGAAGAAGGCACCTATCTCTACTGGATTCGCAAGAAGACCGATTGATCTCCCTCAGACCTGATCTCCGTGGGATGGGTGTAACCCATCGAGTCATACGCATGGCGGCAAAAAAGCCAGCTGAAGCCCGACGAATACCGTCGACAACGCTGCAATGAAGTGGATGCCCGAGGAAATCTTAGTGACGAAGATCTGGCGCTCGTTGAGATCATGCGGCGGACGCGACAGCTTCCAGGAACGGCGCCCTAACCAAAGCAGCAGCAAGACGACCAACAATGTCAGAGCTCCGAAGCTGGCGTTCAGCCAGTTGAAAATGCCCTGATTAGGGTCAGGCGGAGCAATCGAGCAGACTACGGCATGAGAGCCATACATGGCAGCAAACCAGAGGCTCCAGATCGTCAGCCCGAACGGGATCTGTACAGGGTGAAAGATCGAAGTGCGACGATACTTCATCAGGCGGCTCCCAACGCGGTCGGGAACAGGACGATTGCAGCGTAGGCGCTCCAGATCACGCCGAGGTTGTAATACCAGAGCTGCTCGACAACCACGGTTTCGTAGGGTGCCTTGTCGCCGACATAGCCGTACATCACCCGCATCGCCTGCAATATGGTAAGGATCGTTGCCAGGGCGCAAAGAATCAGGCTGTAGGCCAGCATCACGAAGATCACTGCATCATGTGCGGTTTCGGTTATCTGCAGATTGGCCCCGAGCAACACCCACAATAGCGTGGCGCATTGCATCAGGCCGATGGCTGCTACGGCGCAGAGATTTCCCAGCAACCGGTCACTGTTACCGCGGCGCAATCGCGCCGGCACTATGCGCATCCATAGCGTCCCGACTGTCAGCAGAACGGCGCTGGCGAGCATCAGCCAGCCGTTCAGGTTCGACTGTTCCGGCACCTGCCAGTCCGGCGACACTGTCCATAGATAAAACCAGCCGAACAGCAGCGACAGATACATAGTGCCGTTGGCCAGCAGCGTCACGCCCATGCCCCACAGCCCCGGGCCATCGAAGGTGCGCGAATGCAGCGGCGGCTCGCCGGGCTGGGTATGCGCGTCCGGTGCGGCGGCCGGATGTGCGCCGTTTTCCCAGGACCAGCGGAACAACACGATTAACGTTGCGATGGTCGCGATGAGGGCTACCCAGTAGAACTTGTTTAACAGGCTCAGGCAGAGCACGGCGAGAAACACCGAGGCCACGAATGGCAACCAACTGTTGCCGGGCAGGTGAATGATCTCGCGCACTTTGCCTGTCAACGGGTCT
This sequence comes from Stutzerimonas stutzeri, assembly GCF_024448715.1. Taxonomy (GTDB): domain Bacteria; phylum Pseudomonadota; class Gammaproteobacteria; order Pseudomonadales; family Pseudomonadaceae; genus Stutzerimonas; species Stutzerimonas stutzeri_AR. The sequence continues at coordinate 580,096 of NZ_JAMOHZ010000001.1, read as the reverse complement.
GTGCCCCAGGTTTCCCGTCGGCCATGGTCTATGGTCGTCAATGCGTGTTCGCCGCGAGCAATGCTGTCCGGTAGATCCGGGTCCTTCCATAGTGGATGACGCTCGCTTATGTTCGGCAGGCTGACGAAGTTATATGGGCTCGGTGGCAAGCTAGTGGCCCATTCCAGCGTGTCGGCGTTCCACGGGTTTTTCTCCGCGGGCTGGCCAAAGCGAAAGTGCAATACGATATCCAGCAGGATGGTGGCAATACCGATGGCCATGATGAAGCTGCCGATCGACGAAACCAGATTAGGCATGCCCCAGCCCAGGCCCGTGTCGTAGGTATAGATCCGGCGCGGCATGCCGATCAAGCCAGTCCAGTGCATGATCAGAAAGGTCACATTAAAACCGATGAATACCAGCCAGAAGCCCCAGCGGCCGAGCCGTACCGAGGGCATGCGTCCTGAGAAATGCGGCAGCCAGTAATACAGCCCGGCCATCAACGGGAAGAACATGCCGCCGACCAGCACGTAATGCATATGCGCAACGACGAAGTGAGTGTCGTGCACCTGCCAATCGAAGGGCACCAGGGCGACCATCACACCGGTCAGCCCGCCGCAGACGAAGACAATTAGGAAGCCCACCAGCCAAAGCATCGGTACGTGGTACACCGGTTTGCCCAGCCAGAGCGTGGCGATCCAGGCGAATATCTGCACTCCCGTAGGGATAGCAACCAGCATGCTTGCCGCCGAGAAGAAGCCCAGGGCCAGTGCAGGAATACCCACGGTAAACATATGGTGGACCCAGAGGCCGAAGCTCAGGAAGCCGGTCGTCAGCACGCCGAGTACCACCCAGCGATAACCCACCAGTGGCCGTTGGCAAAACACCGGCAATAACGTCGAGACGATGCCGGCGCCCGGCAGGAAGATGATGTACACCTCGGGATGGCCAAACAGCCAGAACAGATGCTGCCAAAGCACCGGGTCGCCGCCCTTGGCGGTATCGAAGAACGGCAGCCCGGCCGCGCGTTCAAGCTCCAGCAAAATGCTGCCGAGGATCAATGGCGGAAAACCAAAAACGATCATCAGCGACATGACAAGGATGTACCAAGCGTAGAGCGGCATCTTGTGCAGCGCCATACCGTTGGTTCGTGTGCGCAAGATCGACACCACCAACTCGACCCCGGCGCTCACCGCGGAGATCTCGACGAACGTAATACCCAGCAGCCAAAAATCGGAGTTGACGCCGGGCATGTGCGACGAGCTCGACAGCGGCGTATACATAAACCAGCCGGCCTTGGGCGCCACGCCGAGAAACACGCTGGAAAGCAGAATGATGCCACCGAAGAGATAGCAGTAATAACCGAGCGCAGACAGCCTCGGGAAGATTAGATCCCGTGCACCGAGCATCTTCGGGATGAGGTAGACCGCCAGCCCCTCCATCATTGGTACGGCGAACAAAAACATCATCACCGAGCCATGCATAGTGAAGACCTGGTTGTAGACCTCCGGCTCCATCAATACGTAGCCGGGCAGGGCGAGCTGGGTGCGGATCAGCATCGCCATCAAGCCGCCGATCAGGAAGAACACGCCGCCGGTAATCAAAAAGCGCAGGCCAATGCTGGTGTGGTTGACGATGGTCAGCGCGCGCCACCCGCGCGGGTTGCCCCAGACATCGTTGAATCGGTCGTGGAGCTGATCCGGGTCCGTAGAGGGCGCGCTGCTTCTATCGAAATAAGTCATGGAGCGAGCGTCTCCAGCCAATCGGCGATCTGGTCAAGGGTTTCAGGCGGAACGTCGTCGTGGGCAGGCATGCCATTGCCGAACTTGAGCGTCTTGTGTTCACGCAGCCAGCGGCGGAGGCCTTCTTCATCATTGTCGATTACGCCCGCGCCTAGGCTTGGCCGTGTTGCCAGATCGGTAAGATCCGGTGCGCGATTGCCGTCGGTAATCCCCGCGACGCGATGGCATTGGCCGCAGCGGTTCTGGAAGACTTCTCCTGCCTCGCCGGGCGCGCGCTGCGTAAAGTTGAGATTTTCCCGCGCCGCGATCCATTCGCCGAAACCGGATTCGTCCAACGCTTCGACATGCAGTTTCATATGCGCATGTTGCAGGCCGCAGAACTCGGAGCACTGGCCATGGAATATTCCGGCATGCCCTGCTTCGATACGAATGATGTTGGTCCGCCCGGGCAGCATGTCCATCTTGCCGCCAAGCCGTGGGATCCAGAACGAGTGAATGACATCGGCACTGGTGACATGCACGTCCACAAGACGGCCAGCCGGGATGATCAGCTGATTGGCTGTGGTAACACCGCTGTCGGGGTAATGCACCTCCCACCACCATTGATGGCCGGTGACTTCGACCTTTAATGGTTGCTCGCCCTCGACCGGCAGCGGAATCATGCTGCGCCCGGTCGGGATGCCAAATATCAACAACACGATGATGCTTACGCTTGGCAGCACGATGCCGCCGCCTATGACCCAGCGCCGATTAAGTCGTATCGCTTGTTCATCAGTGGTCTTGCGCGGTTTGCGCGCCAATGCGTAGATCCATAGGGCACTCACGGCTACCAGCACCAGCGTGGCGAAAGCGAACATCCCCCACCAGACATTCGCCACCTGCCGCGCCATTGGGCTGGCCGGGTTGAGGGCGGAAAGCGAGCCTCCGCAGGCGCTCAGCAAAGGAACTGCCAGCGCCAGTGTGGTCCATTTCAAGAGGCTGCCGACTCGTTGGGAGCGGGTGCCCAGTCCCCTTGAATGCCGCCGGAGAGCCGAATGGCCCGATACCGAGACTCCATCCACAGCCGCGCCGCGATTGCCGGGCATCCCTTGCATCCGATGCTGATCCATTTTCCAGTGGCGGCTTTGACCGGACTGCTGCCGGTCGATATTGCCCACCTCTTCACGATGGATGATTTCTGGTGGCGCGCAGGGCTCTGGTTGGCCGGTGTGGGTGCGCTGGGCGGCTGGGTCGCCAGCATTTTCGGCTTGATCGATCTGCTTACGGTGCGTGAGATTCGGCAGAAGATCACCGCCTGGTGTCATGCAATCCTGGCGGTGATGATGCTTTCGTTGGCTTCGCTCAATTGGTTGCTGCGTTACCAGAACGATGGAGACAGCATGCTGTTCTGGGCGCTGTACCTGTCGGCAATCACCGCTGCGATGATCTCCCTGGCTGCCTATCTCGGCGGGCGGTTGGTTTACGAGCATGCTGTTGGGGTCGATCTGGACAAGGTCTGACCTGGGCCGTGAATGAGGTTTGGATCGTTCGGTCATGGGCGTTATTCGGTTGATCGAGCGGTTTGAGTCATGAGCTAAAACGGCTTGGCCAGTACCAGCCAGAGCGTTGCTGTAATGAAGGTCGCGACAGCAACGCCGAGAAAGCGGCAGCGAATGCTTACGCTCTGTTCCGGCGAGCGTTCGATATGCAGTACAAGCACGCCGCACAGAGCGTGGCACAGCACCATACCGGCGACCGTGCTGAGTTTGACGATCAGCCAGCCGGCCATGATTCCGTCGCGTAGAAACAGGGCGGTTCCCGATCCGATAGCAATCAGTGCGGCCGGGGTACCTATGAGGTTGAAAACCATGCGGGTCAGGTGGGCATGGTCTCGATAAAAAAGCGCATCACTGCGTTTGGTACCGGCCGCGATGAGTGCAGGCAGATATAAGAGGGTGCCGCACCAGCACAGCAGGCCTGCGAAATGCAGCAGTTTGAGCAAGGGCATTCGCGTCTCCATCCGGCCCGCGGCAAGTCAGAGGTTGTGACAACCCTGTACCGAGGCGGTTCGGATGAAAGATTCTGGGCGACTGTCGATGGGCTTTGGCTTTATGAGAAGGCTTGCTCAACGCTGTTGAATGATCAGGTCGGTCAAGGAGATCAGCTTTCGGCGTCGCGTTCTGCTCGATTGAAAAGCTGGCTCCCACAGCGACTGCAAAAAGCCGCATTAGGCTCGTGGCTGAGCTTTTCACATGTGGGGCAGCGGTGTTGCAAGCTGTCGGCACGCATCGCGGTAGCCAGTTCCGCTGTAAAAATGCCGGTGGGGACGGCGATGATCGAGTAACCGGTGATCATCACCAATGTAGAAACCGCTTTGCCCAGCGCCGTATGCGGGACGATATCGCCGAAGCCCACCGTGGTGATGGTCACCACTGCCCAATAAATGCTCATCGGAATACTGGTGAAGCCGTTCTCAGGACCTTCAATCACATACATCAACGTGCCGTACACCAGCACCATCGTAGTGACGCTGAGCAAGAAGACGACGATTTTCTGCTTGCTGCCACGCAGCGCGACCAGCAGAAAGTTGGCCTGGCTCAGGTATTGCGTCAGCTTGAGGACGCGGAACACGCGTAGCATGCGAATGGTGCGCACCACCAACAGGTACTGTGCGTCCGGCAGAAACAGCGCGATAAATGCCGGCAAAACGGACAGCAGATCGATGGCGCCGTAGAAGCTGAAGATGTATTTGCGCGGCTCTGGGTGGCAATAGATCCGAACCAGGTATTCGATGGCGAAAATAGCCGTGAAACACCACTCCAGCCCAGTCAACAGCATTCCGTGCTGCTCCCGGTAGGAGGCAACGCTGTCGAACATCACCACGACCAGGCTCGCGAAGATAACGCCAAGCAGCCAGGTATCGAAGCGTTTGCCGGCGGGCGTATTGGTGAAGAAGATGATGATGTAGAGGCGCTCGCGCCAGCCCATCGATCGGAGGGCGTCGTTATCCATCTGCAAAAGCTCCGGTGAATCGGCGAAGGCGAATTATCCTAGAGTTCGAGTCGTGCCAACAAAGTATCGTTGCGCGTTCGCCGAAGGTTCATGCAGCCAGTGTTGCCGGTGCCGGACTTTGCCTTCGGGCGGGCCGCATCGGGTGTGTCGTGAACCGCGTCGCATGACGGCCGGCCCCCTTGTAGGCGCAACCCATCAAAACGTTCAGCTCGCGTTTGACGGATGCCCGTTGCGTAATGGCGTGCTGTTGCATGCCATTCGCCTCGCCACCTTTGCCTCACGTCACGTTCCGGCATAGTCTTGTCCGTGCGCATCAAGCCGTTGGAGAGCGACATGCCAGATTCTCAGTTGGTCGACCCGTTCGGCCGGCGCATCACTTACCTTAGATTGTCGGTTACCGACCGCTGTGACTTCAGATGCACGTATTGCATGAGTGAAGACATGGTATTCGCACCGCGTGCGCAGATTCTCACGCTCGAAGAGCTCTACGCGGTCGCCGACGCCTTTATCAGCCTAGGCGTCAAGCGCATCCGCGTGACCGGCGGCGAGCCGCTGGTGCGCAAGGGTCTGCCTAGTTTGCTGGCTCGCCTGGGTGCGCGTGAAGAGCTGGAAGACCTGGCGATCACCACCAACGGCTCGCAACTGCCAACGCTGGCGCCGGTAATACGCGATGCCGGCGTCAAACGCCTGAATATCAGCCTGGACTCGCTCAAGCGTGATCGTTTCGCCGAGCTCACCCGTCGTGACAAGCTCGATCAGGTGCTAGAAGGAATTGAGGCGGCGCGCAATGCCGGGTTCCGCCGAATCAAGCTCAATAGCGTGATTCAGAAAGGTCGAAATGATGACGAGGTACTCGACCTGGTGAATTTTGCCGTCGAGCGCGGGCTGGATATCAGCTTCATCGAAGAAATGCCGTTGGGCACCGTGTCCAGCCACGAGCGCCAGATCACCTTCTGCTCCAGCGAGGAAGTGCGCGAACGCATCGAAGTCGGCCATCAGCTGATACGCAGCAGCCACGCCACCGGCGGTCCATCGCGCTACTGGCAGGTGGCTGGTAGCGAAACTCAGGTTGGCTTCATTTCGCCGCATAGCAACAACTTCTGCGGCAGCTGCAACCGCGTGCGTGTCACGGCAGAGGGCAAGCTGGTGCTTTGCCTAGGGCATGAAGGCGCGCTGGACCTCAAGAGCCTGATGCGTCGCTACCCAGGCGACAGCGAGCGATTGCGCCACGCGCTGGTCGACGCGCTGCAGCTCAAGCCGGAAAAGCACGAATTCCGTACCGATGAGCAGGTTCAGGTAGTGCGCTTCATGAGCATGACGGGCGGATGAAGCCGGGCGGCGTAGGGTGGGCTAGACGGGGCTGGGCATCAGTAGGGCGGGCTTCAGCCCACCAGATGCAATTCCAAACCAGGCCGAAACGGAGCTAGCGTCGTTCACGCTTGGTGAGCGTCACTCCCGCCGCGATTTGTCGCCAGTTGCCACGTAAGCATCGCCGCGATTGGTGGGCTGAAGCGGAGCGCCGCCCGGCCGACCCTACATCGGTATCGCATGGGACCAGTAGGGTGGGCTTCAGCCCACCAGACGCCGTGATAAACTCCGCCGTTTCGCGTCAGCACCCCACTCGATGCCAGGAATTCCGATGCGGCGACCCTGCTTGTTCATTCTCCCGCTGATCGCCATGGATAGGCCCGCATGCGACTGAAAAGCATCAAACTCGCCGGCTTCAAATCATTCGTCGACCCGACCACCGTCAGCTTTCCGAGCAACATGGCAGCAGTGGTCGGCCCGAACGGTTGCGGCAAATCGAACATCATCGATGCCGTGCGCTGGGTGATGGGCGAAAGCTCGGCGAAGAACCTGCGTGGCGAGTCGATGACGGATGTCATCTTCAACGGCTCGAACACCCGCAAGCCAGTGACCCAGGCCAGCATCGAGCTGATCTTCGACAATTCCGACGGCACCCTCACCGGCGAATACGCTGCCTTCGCCGAGATATCCATCCGCCGCCGGGTCACGCGCGATTCGCAGAACACTTATTTCCTCAACGGTGTGAAATGCCGACGGCGGGATATCACCGACATCTTTCTTGGTACCGGTCTGGGGCCGCGCAGCTATTCGATCATCGAGCAGGGCATGATATCCAAGCTGATCGAGGCCAAGCCTGAAGACCTGCGTAATTTCATCGAAGAGGCGGCGGGCATCTCCAAGTACAAGGAGCGCCGTCGCGAAACCGAGAACCGTATTCGCCGCACCCATGAAAACCTGGCGCGCCTGACCGATCTGCGCGAAGAGCTGGAGCGGCAGCTGGAACGCTTGCATCGCCAGGCCCAGTCGGCTGAAAAATATCAGGAGTACAAGGCCGAAGAGCGCCAGCTGAAGGCGCAACTATCGGCATTGCGCTGGCAGGCCCTGAATGATCAGGTCGGTCAGCGTGAGCAAGTGATTGGCGATCAGGAGGTCGGTTTCGAGGCACTGGTCGCCGAACAGCGCAATGCGGACGCTAGCATCGAACGTCTGCGCGACGGTCATCACGAGCTATCCGAGCGTTTTAATCTGGTTCAAGGCCGCTTTTATTCCGTTGGCGGTGATATCGCACGGGTAGAGCAGAGCATTCAGCATGGCCAGCAGCGGCTTCGGCAGCTACAGAACGACTTGCGCGAGGCCGAGCAGGCGCGGCTGGAAACCGAATCGCATCTGGAGCATGACCGCACCTTGCTCGCCACCCTTGGCGAAGAACTGGCGATGCTCGAGCCTGAGCAGGACATAGCTGGTGCGGCAGCCGAGGAAACCGCGGCGCAACTCGAAGAAGCCGAAACCGCGATGCAGCTCTGGCAAGAGCAGTGGGAACGTTTCAACCAGCAGAGCGCCGAACCGCGCCGTGCGGCCGAGGTGCAGCAGTCCCGTATCCAGCAGCTGGAACAGAGCCTGGAACGCCTGGCCGAGCGCCAGCGTCGTCTGGATGAGGAACGCGCCTCGCTTGCAGGCGATCCGGAAGATGCCGCGGTAGCAGAGCTGAGCGAGCAGCTGGCCGTCAGCGAGGTGAGTCTGGAAGAACTGGTCGCCGAGCAGGAGCAGACCGATCGGCAACTTGAACAATTACGCGAACAGCTGCAGCAAGCCGGCCAGGCCGAGCAACAGGCGCAGGGCGAACTGCAGCGGCTGAATGGTCGTATCGCTTCGCTGGAAGCTTTGCAGCAGGCTGCGATGGACCCAGGCAAGGGCGTCTCCGAATGGTTGCGTGAGCAGAGACTCGATGAGCGTCCTCGCCTCGCCGAAGGGCTACGTGTCGAGCCGGGCTGGGAGCTGGCAGTTGAAACCGTGCTGGGCGCCGACCTGCAGGCGGTGTTGTTGGATGGATTCGACGGCCTCGATGTAAGCGGCTTCGAGCAGGGCGACTTGCGTCTGGTCACTCCGACACAGGGCGGTGCTCGCATGGCCGGCAGCTTGCTGGACAAAATCGAGTCAGCCGCCGATCTGTCGCCATGGTTGGGCCGGGTGCGACCGGTGGATGATCTTGATCAGGCGTTGGCTGCACGTGGCTCGCTTGGCGATGGCGAAAGCCTGATCAGCCGTGACGGTTACTGGGTTGGTCGGCATTTTCTGCGCGCGCGGAGCGCGGGTGATGCCGAGTCCGGGTTGCTGGCACGCGGTCAGGAGCTGGAGCGGTTACAGACCGAGCGTGACGAGCATGAGGCCAGTCTGGAGCTGCTAAGCGAGAGCCTAGACCAGCTCCGCGAGGCGCAACGCCAGCAGGAAGAAAACCGAGAGCAGCAGCGTCGCCGTCATCAGGACATGTCTCGGCAGCAGGGCGAACTGAAGGCTCGGCTATCAGCCAGCCACGCCAAGCTGGAGCAACTGAGCCTGCGTCGTCGTCGGCTGGAAGAAGAACTGGCCGAGCAATCCGAGCAGCGCGCGCTGGAAACCGAACAGTTGGGCGAGGCACGGCTGCAATTGCAGGACGCGCTCGATGCCATGGCGATGGATACCGAACAACGCGAGTCGCTGCTGGCGAACCGCGACGGCATTCGCGAAAAGCTCGATCGTATTCGCCAAGAGGCCCGCCAGCATAAGGATCACGCACACCAACTGGCTGTGCGAGTGGGTTCGCTGAAGGCGCAGCACGACTCGACCCGCCAGGCTCTTGAACGGCTTGAACAGCAGTTCGAGCGTGCCGTGGAGCGGCGCGAGCAACTCAACCTGAATCTGGAGGAAGGCGAGGCGCCGCTCGAAGAGCTGCGCATGAAACTCGAGGAACTGCTCGAGCGGCGCATGGGCGTGGAAGATGAACTCAAGCTCGCTCGGTTGGCGCTCGAAGACGCCGATCGAGAATTGCGTGATGCAGAGAAACGCCGCACACAGGCCGAGCAGCAAGCGCAACTGCTGCGCGGCCAGCTCGAACAACAGCGAATGGAATGGCAGGCGCTGAGTGTTCGTCGCAAGGCGCTGCAGGATCAGCTGCACGAGGATGGCTTTGACCTGCACGGCGTACTGGCGACATTGCCTGCCGGGGCGAGTGAAGGGGAGTGGGAGGCGGAGCTGGAGCGCTTGAGCGCTCGGATCCAGCGGCTCGGTCCGATCAACCTCGCTGCAATCGATGAGTATCAGCAACAGTCGGAACGCAAACGCTATCTCGACGCCCAGAACGACGATCTCACCGAGGCGCTGGAAACGCTGGAAAACGTTATCCGCAAGATCGATAAGGAAACCCGTAATCGCTTCAAGGAGACCTTCGACCAGATCAACGGCGGCTTGCAGGCGCTTTTCCCCAAGGTTTTCGGTGGCGGCAGCGCTTATCTGGAACTTACCGGGGAAGATTTACTCGATACCGGGGTGGCGATCATGGCGCGCCCGCCAGGCAAGAAGAACAGCACCATTCATCTTCTATCAGGGGGAGAGAAGGCGTTGACTGCTCTGGCGCTTGTGTTTGCGATTTTTCAGCTCAACCCGGCACCGTTCTGCATGCTGGATGAGGTGGATGCGCCATTGGACGATGCGAACGTTGGGCGCTATGCGCGTCTGGTCAAGGAAATGTCGGAGAAGGTGCAGTTTATCTACATCACGCATAACAAAATTGCGATGGAAATGGCTGACCAGCTAATGGGCGTGACCATGCATGAGCCGGGTTGCTCAAGATTGGTTGCGGTCGATGTGGAACAGGCAGTTGCACTTGTGGAGGCTTGAGCCGCGGCTTTGCCTGCCACGGGTTGTGGGTAGACAGGAGACCTATAAAAGAGCAGCGCCGGGCGGTGCAAATCTACCGTTCGTCGTGCTAGTTTAGAGCGCAAATTTTTTACGATGCGCAGAGGAGCCTGTTCAGCGGCTGTGAATCTGCGTCTTTATCATCGATTTCAGGGGTTCAAGCATTAATGGATATCGGTCTGCGCGAGTGGCTGATCGTCATCGGCATCATTGTTATTGCCGGCATTCTTTTTGACGGCTGGCGGCGGATGCGCGGCAGCAAAGGCAAATTGAAGTTCAAGCTGGACCGCAACATCGCCGACAGTTTCCCCGATGACGGCGAGTCCAACGAGCTACTGGGGCCGCCACGAGTCGTAAACCGCAACAACGAGCCCTCACTGGACGAAACTGATCTTCCCTCGATGAGCGCCCGCGAGACCGGAAAGCGTCGCGCCACCGCACCCCAGCAAGGCGATCTGCATTTTTCAAGCGATGAACCTGTCCCGACGCTGCTGAACCCTGTAGCCGGTGATGACGAGGAAGCTGAAACGAGCGAGTTCGGTCAGGACCTGCCGCCGGTTGAGGAGGTCCTGGTAATCAACGTCATCTCTCGCGATGCGTCCGGTTTCCGCGGCCCGGCGCTGCTGCAGAACATTCTCGAAAGCGGTTTGCGGTTCGGTGAGATGGATATATTTCACCGTCACGAAAGCATGGCGGGAAATGGCGAAGTTCTGTTCTCCATGGCCAACGCGGTCAAGCCCGGGACGTTCGACCTGGACGATATCGACCATTTCACCACGCCAGCCGTCAGTTTTTTCCTCGGCCTGCCTGGGCCGCGCCATCCGAAGCAAGCGTTCGACGTAATGGTCGCCGCCGCTCGCAAGCTCTCGCAGGAATTGAACGGTGAGCTGAAAGATGACCAGCGCAGCGTGCTGACTGCCCAGACCATCGAGCACTACCGCCAGCGCATCGTTGAATACGAGCGCCGGCAGATGACTATCAAACGTTGATCCCCGAAACCGCTCTCAGGAGCGGTTTTTTTTGGCCAGTACGCGGCCAAAAACATCACCCCGGGTCGGCCTCGTACAAGTGCAGCGGGCCACGAATCCTGTTCGAGATGCACCCCCAGAATCACTAGACGCACACACTAAACCGCGCTGATGGACGCCAACCGCGATGCGGCCGCAAGTCGAGCCGAGCGCGGTAAGCGCAACGGAGAGGCACACAATCGTAGGGTGGGCTTCAGCCCACCACAGGCGACGCTCGATGAAGCCCCCCGGTGGGCTGAAGCCCACCCTACGGAGCTTTCGCCTGCTCAACGCCGTGCAACACGCTGTCGATGCCATGAACAGCCTCAAAGCCAGCGCAAACCTGCCGCCAATTGCAGGATCGGCTAAAATCCCGCGCCTGATATCAACCAAGGCGCGCTGAGGCTGTCTGATCAGCATTGCCATAGCTACGGCTCCGTCATATGCCTTCCGCCCAAACCGCTGCAGAGCGCATCGCCGAACTGCGCAGCGAAATCGACGCCCACAACTACCGTTACTACGTACTCGACGAGCCCAGTGTCCCTGACGCTGAATATGATCGTCTGTTCAACGAGCTGAAAGCGCTTGAGGCCGAACATCCTGAGCTAATAACGGCCGAATCGCCGACCCAGCGTGTCGGCGGTGAGGCGCTGGCGGCCTTCGGCCAGGTCCGCCATGAAGTTCCGATGCTCAGCCTCGGCAATGCGTTTGAAGAGCAAAACTTGCTCGATTTCGATCGTCGCGTACGTGAGGGGTTGGATATTCCAGCCGGCGACCTGTTCGGTAGCGGCGCTGAAGTCGAGTACAGCTGTGAGCCGAAGCTTGATGGTCTAGCGGTCAGCCTGCTCTACGAAAATGGCCACCTGGTACGTGGCGCCACTCGTGGTGACGGCAGCACTGGCGAGGACATCAGCGCCAACGTGCGCACGATCCGCAATATCCCCTTGAAGCTGCACGGCAGTAGTTGGCCAGCAATTCTCGAAGTGCGCGGCGAGATCTATATGCCCAAGTCCGGTTTCGAGGCACTCAACGCCCGCCAGGTTGAAAGTGGCGGCAAGCCCTTCGCCAACCCGCGTAATGCGGCGGCAGGAAGCTTGCGCCAACTGGACTCGAAAATTACCGCGAGCCGCCCCCTGGAGCTGTGCGCCTATGGCATTGGCCGCAGCGACGATGGGTTGCCCGATACCCATATCGGTATTCTCAATGCTTTGAAGGGTTGGGGCCTGCCCATTAGCCGTGAGCTGAAGCTGGCCAAGGGCGTCGCCGAATGCCGTGCCTATTACCAGTCCATCGGTGAAAAGCGCGACGCATTGCCCTACGAGATCGACGGTGTGGTGTTCAAGGTGAATTCCGTGCGACAGCAGCGTGAACTGGGCTTCCGCGCCCGCGAGCCGCGCTGGGCCATCGCGCACAAGTTTCCGGCCCGAGAGGAAATCACCGAACTGCTCGATGTGGAGTTTCAGGTTGGCCGCACAGGCGCTATCACGCCCGTCGCACGCTTGAAGCCCGTGCAGGTCGCGGGCGTGACGGTCTCCAACGCCACGTTGCACAACATGGATGAAGTTGCGCGTCTGGGCGTGATGATCGGCGACACCGTAATCGTGCGTCGTGCGGGCGACGTGATCCCTCAAATCCTTGGCGTGATCGCAGAACGCAGACCTGAAAATGCGCGTGCGGTCCATGTACCCGAGCAATGTCCTGTCTGCGGCTCGGCTGTTGAACGCACCCAGCTGATCAAGCGCAGCAAGGGCAGGGAGTCGGTCAGCGAGGGCTCCATCTACCGCTGCGTCGGCCGCCTGGCCTGTCAGGCCCAGCTCAAACAGGCGATTATCCACTTCGTCTCGCGCCGTGCGATGGACATTGACGGTCTGGGCGACAAGATCGTCGAGCAATTGGTCGACACCGGCCTAGTGCACTCGCCAGCCGATCTCTATTGCCTGACGTATGACCAGGTTCTGGCATTGGAAGGTTTTGCCGATGTATCGAGCCGCAACTTGCTCAAATCCATCGACGCAAGTCGTGCGCCATCTCTGGCGCGTTTTATCTATGCCTTGGGGATTCCGGATGTTGGGGAAGGCACCGCCAAGCTGCTGGCGCGGGCTTTGGGCTCGCTCGATCGCATCAGCCGGGCGATGCCGGATGTGCTGGTCTATCTGCCCGATATCGGGCTGGAAGTCGCCCATGAAATCCATAGCTTCTTTGAGGACGAGCATAACCAGCTCGTTATCAAGCAGTTGCATGAGCGTGGCGTTCGGCTGCAAGAAGAAGGCGACGTGCATCCCGAATTCGCCGCCTGCGCGACGCTGGCTGGGCTGCTCGACAAGCTGAATATCCCTTTCATCGCTACAACCGGCGCTCAACGTTTATCGGATCGCTTCGGCAGCCTTGAGGGCATCATTGGTGCCGACTGGCTGGACCTGCGTCAGGTCGAGCGTCTCAATGAAAAGGCCGCCCGCGCGTTGCGCGACTACTTCGACGACCCTGGCAACGCCGAGCGCGCTCGTAGCATTGAAGCTCAACTGCGTGAGTTCGGCATGCATTGGCAGAGCGAACGCAAGGCAGCGGAAGGCCTTTCATTGGCGGGTCAGACCTGGGTGCTTACCGGCACGCTGGAAAGCATGAGCCGTGATGAAGCCAAGGCAAAACTGGAGGCGCTCGGGGCCAAGGTATCCGGCTCGGTATCGGCCAAGACGACATGCGTTGTGGCTGGACCTGGAGCGGGATCGAAGTTAGCCAGAGCCACTGAACTAGGCGTGACAGTCCTGGATGAAGAGGCGTTTGGCCGGCGGCTCAACGATCTTTCTCGCTGAGCAGTGCTAACGTATACGAGATCGAATCCGGGGGTGGTAATGAGCCTTTATTCAGAATTCATAGGCGAACTGCAGGGACAATTCAAAGATTTTGGCTACGGCTGGAGCAAATCCAAGGAGAACTCGTGCAATTGGATGCTGCACTGGTTGCAAGGTGGCGCCGGGGTTGACGTAGGCGGTACCGCCTACCTGGTCAAGCAAGCAGCTGCAAAGGGATGCGACATCACATATTTCGACTACTTTCCCCCGTCCGATCCGGCCATCGAAAAATTCGTTGCGGCTGATATGTCCGCCTTCGCCGAGCATTTCGCTGCCCGCAGTCTCGACTTCATCACCACTCGCCATACCCTCGAGCACTCGCTCAACCCGCTGTTTCAACTGTGGCAATACAACCGCTGCCTGAAGGACGACGGGCTGCTTGTAGTAGTAGTGCCCCAGCACACCAAGGGCTGGGTATGGTTCTACTCGCACTTTAACTGCCTGCCCCAGGAAAACTGGCTGATGCTTTTCCACCGTGCAGGGTTCGCCGTGGAGGAGGCCAATGCCGGCTCCTGGTGGTCCAAGAATCCTGACTACATTGAGTACCGCTTCGTCTTGAGAGTAGAAAGCAGGACTTTGCGGCTCGATAACCCGTTCGGCGACAGCACGTCGGACTAAGTGATCCCTGGCACCGTCCTTGCTACGCCTGTGTCGAGAGCGCGAGCAGCCAGCTTTTTGACATGTTGTTGCCCGCGCCGGCCCGCCGTTTCCGTTCAGCTTCAGCTGGCACCGCGTGGCCGCAGCAGCCCGCGAGGACAGCCATGCCTACCACCGTAATCACCTACGGTACCTTCGACATGTTCCATGTCGGCCACTTGCGTCTGCTCAAGCGCATGAGTGCGCTGGGTGATCGGATCATCGTCGGCGTCTCAACCGATGAGTTCAACGAACGCAAGGGCAAAAAAGCGCTGATCCCGTTCGTAGAACGCAGGGAGATCATCGAATCGCTGGATTGTGTCGATCTGGTTATTCCCGAAGACGACTGGGCGCAGAAGCCCGACGATATTCGCCGCCACGGCGTCGACCTGTTCGTGATGGGCGACGACTGGGCCGGTAAATTCGACCACCTCGGTGCGTACTGTGAAGTTAAATATCTGGAGCGCACCAGTGGCGTTTCCTCGACTGAGCTACGTGATTCGCTACGCAGTCTTCTGTCGAGCGAGCAAGAAATCACCAATATGCTCGGTCTGCTGAAATCGCTGCAGCGGGGGCTGGATTGATGACGATGCCGTTCGCCCTGTCGGTAGTACCCGAATCATCGGGCGATTTGAGCCTGGCTTTTCAGCCGCCCGGCGGCGAGAGCACACGTTGCGAGCTGCTGTTCACCCGGCGCAGCGACAAGCGCGAGCATCGGGTAGCCTGTTCGCGCGATGGCGACCAATTGGTCGCACGACTGGCTCTGGTACCGTTGCTGCTCGAACGTGAAGCTCGGTGGGATGTTCGAGTATGTGAGCTGTGCCGGGGAGGGGCGTCGAGCGAAACGCTGCTGCGCGGCGACCGCTTGGTACGTAACCAAGATCGGCATTTCCTCGTCTGGTCCACCGCGTCGCATGACCTATCCTGCTACCTGACCGAAAGCGCCCAGTCGCTAGCCCTTTACATCGCTCCAAGCAAGCGCCATGCAGGCGTCGTCGAAGCCGAAAACGCCCGCGAGCGCTACGCTCATCACCTGGCAGAAGCACCACTCGATGACAAGTTGGTGTTCTTCGAAAGCTTTTTAGGCAAGGCATACGCGGGCAATCCTCGCTATCTCTACGAAGCGTTGTTGCGCCTTCGCCCGGATCTGCGCTGCGTTTGGTCCTACGATGGTAACGACGCGATTCCCGGCAACCCGCAGGTGGTTACGCGTCGCTCGCCCGACTATTACCGCCTGCTTGCCCAGGCGCGCTATCGCGTCAACAACGTGATCTTCTCCGTCCACGGAAAGAAGCCGGAGACCTGCTATTTGCAGACCTGGCACGGTACTCCGCTAAAACGCATTGCCTTCGATATCGACAATCCTCAAGTCGATGCGAGGGACAATTTCTACAAAGAATCGCGTGACTGGAGTCTGCTGCTGAGCGAAAACGGCTATTCGACCACCATCTTCCGCCGTGCCTTTCGTTACGACGGTGAGGTGCTGGAGGCCGGCTATCCATTGACCGATCCGCTGGTGCAGCCCTGCTCGGATCGAGCCGACCGACTAAAGACACTCGGCCTGCCGCCGCAGGCTCGAGTCATTCTTTATGCGCCGACTTGGCGAGACCACAAACCGGTGGGTGACTGGCAGTACGGGCTGGATTTGCATCTTGACTTGGGCGCTGTCGCGCGCCGCCTGCCGATCGACCATTTTCTACTGATAAAGGCACATCACTTGGTGGCTGAACGGATTGACCGCTCGAGTTTGCCGTCAAACGTCCGGGACGTTTCGCACCTGGGCGACATCACCGAGTTGTGCCGTGTGGCAGATTGTCTGGTTACAGATTACTCATCAGTGTTTTTCGATTTTGCCGTCACCGGACGGCCGATTCTCTTCTACTGCTATGACCTGGCGCTGTACGAGAAGGCGCTACGCGGGTTCTACCTTGACATGCAGAGTGATCTTCCTGGGCCCGTTGTGCAGGACAGTGAGCAGTTGCTGGATCTGCTCGCAGACTTGCCCGCTGTCTCGCAGCGCTACGCCAATCGTTATGCGCACTTTCGTGAGCGTTTCTGTGCCCTTAATGATGGGCGTGCTGCCGAGCGGGTAGTTGAACGCGTTTTTGGAGCTATTAAATGACTGCGCTAAATGTGCTCGTATTTCCCTGCGGCTCGGAAATAGGGCTGGAGATCCATTCAGCGTTGAAATACAGCAAGGCCGTGCGGCTGTTTGGAGCCTCGTCGGTTGACGATCACGGTGCCTATGTCTACGCCCGTTACACCCAGATCGATGCCCATGTGCGCTCTCCCGATTTCATCGAGACGCTCAATGCCCTGATCGATAGCTGGCAGATCGACGTGGTGTTGCCCGCTCATGACAGCGTGGTGCTTGCGCTTGCGCTGGCGGCCGAGCGCATTGCTGCCACGGTGGCAGTACCGGATGCCGAGACGGCGAAGCTTTGTCGCAACAAGAACGTGACCTATCGCGCTTTTGCCGAGGAGGACTTCGTACCGGCTACCGTCGAGGGTCTCGCCGCGCATTATCCGATCTTCGCAAAGCCGGCCGTAGGGCAAGGCTCGCAGGGTGCCGAACGGATCGATTCTCAGGCGAGGCACGTACAGCTCCTTGGCGCGGGCACCGAATACGTATTTTCTGAGTACCTGCCGGGCAAAGAATATACCGTTGATTGCATTTCTGACGGCTCGGGGGGCTTGCTACATGCGTCGCCGCGAGTACGTGCACGCGTAAAGGCGGGCATCAGCGTCAGCACGAAACCGGTGCCGCTGGATGAAGAGATGAGCTCGATCGCCGAACGCATCGCCAAGCGTTTGCGGCTCAAAGGCGCTTGGTTCTTTCAGCTAAAGCGCAATGGGGAAGGCCGTTACAAATTGTTGGAGGTGGCACCGCGCATTGCTGGCTCCATGGGGCTGTCACGAAATCTTGGCATCAACTATCCGCTGCTGACGGTGTTGGCTTATCGCAATTTGCCGTTCAGCGTACAAACGCAGCAGTACCCGATTCAGCTCGACCGAGCTTTGAAGAATTGCTACCGGGTCGGGCTTAAGTACGACACCGTCTACCTTGATCTCGACGATACGCTGATCATCGACGGGCAAGTCAACGTCATGCTGGTAGCGCTGCTGTATCAGTGGCTGGGACGTCAGGTATCGGTCGTGCTGGTCACCCGTCACAACCGCTGCCCGCGCGCGACGCTCGAAGCGAACAAGCTGTCGCCCGCAATCTTCTCGCGCATCGTTCACATCGCTGACGGCTCGCCGAAGAGCACGGTGATCGACCGTCCCGAATCGGCGATATTCATCGATGACTCTTTCCGTGAGCGTATGGATGTCAGCCGCGAGACCGGCGTGCCGGTATTCGATGTCGATGCCGTAGAGCAGCTGATGGATTGGCGCCTGTGACGGGGCCTTCGGGCGAGACATCCGCACCGCTGCTGAGCGTAGTGGTGCTGGTATACAACACGGCTGAATACCTGAGAGCGTGCTTTGACTCGCTCTTGAATCAGGCGTGTCAGGACGTCGAAATCATTGCGATCGACGACGCGAGCACGGACGACAGTCTGGCGATCTGCCGGGAATACGAGCGCACCCGGTCTAATTTTCGATGCATCAGCAAAGCCAACGAAGGCGGCGCCGTGGCAGCCAATCTGGGTATTTCCCTCGCACGTGGTCGCTACCTGGCGCTGGTCGATTCGGATGATGTGGTAACGCCGCAGGGTTATGCGCGGCTTATCGAACGGGCGGAAACGACCGGGGCGGACATCGTGGTTGGGCGTGCCATGCGCCTGGTCGGCGATGTGTTGACCACAGAAGGCTTTGCCTACGAACCGTTTGCCTGGTCGCGACCGCGAGTCATCCACACGCCCGCAGCGCTCGATGATTTGATGCATGACGGCTTTTACTGGAACAAGGTGTTTCGTACCGGCTTTTTACGCGAGCATGGGCTTGGTATGGAGCCAGGGCTGCTGTATGCCGACCGGCCATTCGTGCATCGAGCCTATTGGCTTAGCCGGTGTACGGTGGTGGAGGGGCACGTTGTCTATCTTTGGCGTCAGCGTCCAGCCGGTGATTCGATTACCCAACGCAAGGCGCAGGTTGGCAACTTCAGGGATCGTGTCCGTTCCGCTCGACTGGAATGGACGCAATATGCCGATGAGCCTCTCGCCCAACAGTACCGACGCGCCATTGCGCTCAGCAACTTGCAGCGGGCGTTGCAGGTTGCACCTGAGGCCCTTGTTTCCGAGGTGTTCTGTGAGGCTTTCATTGAGGGAATGTCCGAGTTGATAGCGGACTTCGGTCCGCTGGACTTGGCACCCGTTGGCGTTCGGCGTTCGACTTATCTGACATTGATCCATCAGGGGCATGTTTCCGCCCTCAAGCATTTGCTGCAGACACCTAATGACTGCCGTGTCGAGCAGCGGGACGGTGCGACACATTGGGCACCTGCGGCTCTTGCATCGCCGCCGGCCGGATTCGATTCGAGCGCATTGCAGATCGAGATTCCAACGCTGGGATTTTTTGCATTGGCTCGGGTCAGCGTGGAGGGTGGTCAGTTGCGCATGACCCTGGACTTGCCGGCTGACGTACAGCAGCGAGCCGACGTGTGCTTGACGCTGTGGTCGTTTGGCTCGGGTGAGGAATTGCCGTTCACCCTGTATGAAAGCGGGTCGCGAGATCAAAGATTCGCGCTTCCATGCCGGGTTATTGACGAATGGATTGGGCGACAGCATGACGGACCGTTCGGCCTCGCATTGCGCTATCGCTATCGGGGGCAAATTGCGCGATACCGCTTGGGACGCTCGCTGATCGATCCGGCAGTCATCGCCCAGCTGCCGGTCGCAATCTCTTCCGCTCTGCAACTTGAGCTGACCCCTGAAACCGGTGCGCTAACGGTGACCACTCATCCATGATCGCCGGCCGCAGCATAATCGGGAACGGCTTTTGCAACTAGTCCTGCATGCGACGACTTGGCGCCAATGAACCGTCTGGGTTCTCACCGCGACTACCCGCCGCCTCGATCAGCTCATGCAGGTAACGACATGCGAAAGAATGTTCCGGTCACCAGTCCGCTGCTCCCGCCGCTTGAGGAATTCATGCCGTATCTGGAAAAGATCTGGCAGAGCCGAATTTTAACCAACGGTGGCTCGATGCATCAGGCCCTCGAGCAGGCTCTCTGCGAGTATCTTGGCGTCGAACATATTGCGCTTTTCGCCAACGGTACGCTGGCGCTGGTAACAGCGCTGCAGGCTCTGCGCATTACTGGCGAGGTCATCACTACTCCGTACTCATTCGTCGCTACTGCGCATTCGCTGCTGTGGAACGGCATTAAGCCGGTGTTCGTCGACATCGACCCGGTGACGCTGAACCTGGACCCGAGCAAGATCGAGGCGGCTATTACTCCGCAGACCACCGCAATCCTGCCGGTGCATTGCTATGCCAACCCGTGCGACGTAGAGGCGATCAGCCAGATCGCCGACAACTACAACCTGCGCGTCATCTATGACGCCGCTCACGCATTTGCCGTGCGCGACGAAGGCGGCAGCATCCTGCGCCACGGCGATCTGAGTGTGTTGAGCTTCCATGCGACCAAGGTATTCAACACGTTCGAGGGTGGGGCGATCATTTGCCCGGACCAAAAGACCAAGCAGCGCATCAATCATTTGAAAAACTTTGGTTTCGTCAACGAAACGACCGTAGTTGCGCCTGGCATCAACGGCAAAATGAGTGAAATCAATGCCGCGTTCGGGCTATTGCAACTGAACTACATCGATGCCGCGCTCAAACGTCGTGCTGAAATTGATGCGCTCTACAGAAGCCGGCTGGCGGGCGTGCCGGGACTGACCTGCGTTGCCCCTGGAAAACAAGCATTTCGCAACAATGCCTATTTCCCTGTGCTGATTGACGAGAATTTTCCGATTAGCCGTGACGAGCTAAATGCACGACTGCGGGAAAGCGGCATCCTCGCTCGACGCTATTTCTACCCGCTGATCAGCGATTTCCCAATGTACCGTGGCCTGCCTTCGTCGGTGCCATCGAACCTGCCGGTGGCGCAGTCGATATCGCGTCAGGTGCTCTGCCTGCCGATCTACCCAGATCTGTCAGATGCGGACGTCGAAGGCATATGTGAATTGCTCTTGATCCACGCCGGCATCGTTCCGCCTGTAGATCTCCTGGCGGGCCTTGATGAACAGCCAATGGCAGGCGTCATCGCGCGATGAGTCACACCGATTGTCCGTCCGACGCAGCGGGGGCTAAGCAAACGCAGGAATTTGGCATGCTTGATCGATGGTCGCAGGCGCAGATCGCATCCGTCTGGTTTGGTAAGTACCTGGCCTTACCCTTTTTCTGGATGATGGATCGACTTCTGCCCAAGCAGGATGACCATTGGGCATTCTTTGCCCACCCACTCAAACGCACCCAGTTCGTCGAGAACTCGCGTGCAGTCTTTGAAGAGGTTAAGGCGGACCCGCGTATCTGCAAGCGCATTTTCACCCGCGGACCGGGAGTGACGATCGAACTTGAGGGAGCCTGCAATACCGAGGTGGTTAACCTACAGAGCCTCGGTGGGCTGCTGGCGCTGACTCGCTGCGGCGTCTTGCTATTGACCAATTCCATCACCATGGATCTCGCGTTGCGCTGGTCCGACGGCTCACGCAGTTTTCCACGTCCAAGCCTGACGCGCCGTCTGGTTGTGAATCTTTGGCATGGCATTCCGCTCAAGCGACTGTTCGCGCTGGCGAACCCTGAGCAACGCAATCAGGGCGACCGGGTTCCTTATCGGCGTCGCGAGCGTGCGTTTTATAGAGGCCTGGTTGCGTCGTCAGACGTAGATAGCTACGCGATGACGGCGATCTTTCATCCGATTCCGTACGAGAACGTTTGGGTGACGGGTCTGCCGCGCAGTGATTTTCTCAAGCGTGCCGAGGCGCATTTGCCCGCCTTCCTGCGACGCGATTTAGAGCTCATCCGTAGCCTAAAGGGCGGACGGCGGCTGGTGGTCTATGCCCCGACCTACCGTGAAACCGCCATCGAATCGGCCAGCTATTACCAGTTCAGTGAACAGGAAATTACCGCGCTACGAGAGGTGCTCGAACGCCATGACGCAGTGCTGGGCTTTCGTATGCACTATTTCCGCAATGTCGAGGCGCTTTTCAATATGGAGCGCTTCGTCGACGGCCACACACTGATCGACCTGGGCCATGAGCAGATTGCGGAAATCGCGCCGATTCTGCGCGAGGCTGATGTGGTGGTCACTGATTACTCTTCGGTCTATATCGATGCGTTGTATTTGGACAAGCCGGTCATGAGCTTCGCCTACGACCTGGAGCATTACCGCAGCCGACAGAATGGCTTGTTATACGACATGGATTTGGCTTTTCCAGGGCCTGTCTCGACTCGCTTCGAGGCTTGGTTGAATGCGCTAGACGAGTTACTGAGTAGCCCTCAGCAACACCTGACCGAGCACTACCGCAAGACCCAAACGTTTTTCTTCGCCCATGGCGATGACTGCAATTCCCGACGCGTGATAGACCGTATCGCCGCGCTCACCCGGTACGAGAGGTAGCCATGGACAATCTGAAATCGCCCGCCCCGCTGGTCAGCGTGGTGATGCCCGCCTACAAGGCGCAGTTCTTGCCCGAGGCGCTCGATAGCCTTCTCGCCCAGTCCTATCGGCCCATCGAACTGGTGGTTTGCGACGACTCCACCACGCCGGATGTCGAGTTGACGGTGCAGGCATTCGCCGACCGGGCAGATTTCTCCGTTCGCTATCACCGCAACGAAAGCCGCCTATACGAGACTCGCAGTACTGCTCGAGCCATTGCGGTGGCGGAGGGCGAATACATCAAGTTTTTGCATGACGATGATGCCCTCGAACCATGCGCCATCGAGCGCCTGGTCGGTGTAATGCAAGCCTGCCCGCAAATCGCCCTAGCGGGCTCGAGGCGCCAACTGATCGACGAGCAGGGGCATTCGTTGCCCGATACGTCGGCGACTGTGTTTCCCTTCGGTGGCGATGTTGTGCTCGATGGCAAGACGTTGACCTCGTTTCTCGCTGAGCACACCTTCAACTTCATTGGTGAACCCAGCACCGTGATGTGTCGGCGTAGCGATGTGCTGTCGTTCGGTGAGGGCTTGTCAGCGCTCAATGGTGTCAAGATCACCTGGGTCGCTGACCTCGCGCTCTACGTCAAATTGTTGCAGCGTGGCCACTTGGCATTCCTATCTGCACCATTGACGCGTTTTCGCGTCTCGCGGATGCAGTTCAGCCAGATTGGCCGCGAACGGCCAGGTGTGGGTAACGAAGGTCATGCCAACTTCCGGCGCATGGTGCGCGAGCTGGGTTGGGCTAGCGACGAGAAAACAAGCCGGCACGTGGGTGTTGCGACGCTTTCCGAGCCGCTTCATTTCGAGCCTATCGATCTAGTGGCAGCGCTCAGCAATGCGCAAGCCGATAGTGAATCCCGCCAGCAGATCGATGGCTGGATCGCGGCTCGCGTGCCGACTGTCGCTCAGCGTCACCTGATCGAACAACGCCTTGAAGCAATCACCCCGCCCAGCTTCCGTGTGGTGGTGCGCTGGGATGGCGTCGTGGCCGATTCGCTGCGCAGAACGCTCGACAGCCTGGCCCAAGCGCGCGGCAGTTATGCGGCTATTCATGGCGTCGTGCTCACTGAACACGTCATACCTTTTGCGCTCCCAGGCGACATAGCACTGCTGCACTCATCCGAAAGCGAGTCGCACGCCGCCTTGAATGAATTCATTCAGGCCGACACTGCCGACTGGTTGCTGCTTCTGGATGCAGGCGACATGCTCACGCCCTCGGGATTGCTTGTCGCTGGTCTGGAGCTCGCTGCAGCCCCGGGCTTCCGTGCCCTTTACATGGATGCCGTGCAGCACGAGATGGATGGGACGAAAGGGTTGGTACTCAGACCTGATCTAAACCTGGATCTGCTGTTGAGCTTTCCATGCAGCATCGTGCGCCATTGCCTTTTCAATCGTCAGGCATTGGTGTCGTTGGGCGGCTTCGATCCGATGTACGCCGGAGCGCCTGAATTCCACGCGTTGCTAGGTCTGATCGAAGAGGGCGGGCTTGCTGGGCTCGGCCACGTTCCAGAGTTGCTGATTGCAGGTCAGCCACCGGTTCTGGCAGGCCATCCTGACGAGCGTAGGACGATAGAACGCCACCTGGCCACCCGCGGATATACCGAGGCCACAGTTTCTGAGCTAAGGCCGAATCACTACCGAATTCAATATGGTCATTCGCAGCAGGCCTCCGTATCGATCGTCGTTAGGGCAGGCAATGATTTGGCGCTACTGCAGCGCTGCGTGGAAAGCATTCTGGAATCGACTCAAGGCGTAGCCTTCGAACTACTGCTGCTCGATCACGGACAATGCTCGCCTGAGGTTAGCCAATGGCTTTGTGCCCTCGCATCGATGGGCGAGTCGCAGCTACGCGTACTCAACAGCCAAGGCAGTCGCGAGGCTGCTATCAACCAGGCTGCCGGCGCGGCGAAAGGAGACTTCCTGCTTTTACTCGCCGATAACGTTGCAGTGCTTGATGCCGATTGGCTGGCAGGCCTACTGAATCATGCACTTCGTCCCGAGGTCGGGGTCGTTGGCGGTACTCTGGTATCGGCTGAGGGTAAGCTGCGTCACGCCGGGCTTCTTCTTGGCTTGTGCGGCCCGGCTGGTCGCGCATTTTATGGGCGCAGTATCGATTCGATCGGATACATGCACCGAATGCTGGTAGATCAGAACTATAGTGCGGTCTCGCTTGAGTGCCTGATGATTTCACGGGCGTTGTTTGTCCAACTGGATGGACTTGACGAGGGTGAACTGGGCCAGGCCTGGGGCGACGTCGATCTCTGCCTGAAGGCGCGTGAGGCGGGTTACCTCACCGTGTGGACGCCACATGTGCGTCTCTTGCAAGACGATGCTCGGTGGCCTGCCAGCACCCCGGAGCAGGACGACCTGATTTATGCTCGCTGGTTGAGCGTACTGGCCCGCGATCCGGCATATAACCCGGGTTTAAGTCTGCAGCGGCTCGGAGGCTTCAAGCTTTCAGATGTCCGCCTGTCGTGGCGTCCAATGGGGTCATGGAAACCAGTTCCTCGCATCCTGGCGCATCCTGCCGACCTTTTCGGCTGCGGCCACTATCGCATCATTTACCCTTTCGAGGCATTGGAAGAAGCTGGCAAAGCGGAGGGGGCAGTGTCGGTAGGGCTCATGCATCCTGCGGACCTGGAGCGTTACGAGCCGGACGCGGTTATCCTGCAACGACAAATTGGCGACGAACGACTCGAGGCGATGCGGCGGCTGAAGGCTTTTTCTCGCGCATTCAAAATTTACGAGCTGGACGACTATCTGCCCAACGTGCCGGTCAAAAGTGTCCATCGTAAGCACATGCCCAAAGACATTGTGCGCTCCTTACGACGAGGAATGAGTTTCGTCGATCGTATTGTGGTTACTACCGATCCGCTTGCCGAAGCGTTTCATGGCTATCATCCGGATATCCGGGTTGTACCAAATCGGCTACCAACGGGACCGTGGGGCGGCCTCAAGGCGAACCGCCGTAATGGCGAACGGTTGCGTGTCGGCTGGGCAGGCGGGGCCAGTCACACAGGTGATCTAGAACTGATCGTCGACGTGGTCCGTGAGCTTGCTAAAGAAGTGGACTGGATTTTCCTTGGGATGTGTCCAGAGGTTTTGAAACCTTATGTCAAGGAGTGGCATCAGGGTGTCGGCATCGAGCGTTACGCCGAGAAACTCGCCAGTCTGGATCTAGATCTTGCAATCGCTCCGTTAGAAGACAACCCATTCAACATATGCAAGAGCAACCTCAAATTGCTGGAGTATGGCGCCTGCGGCTTCCCGGTCGTTTGCAGCAACCTCGCGCCTTATCAGGGAGCGCTGCCCGTTACGCGGGTGAAAAATCGTTTTGCCGATTGGGTGGATGCAATACGAGGCCACATGGCTGAGCGGGAAGCTACTGCCCGTCTAGGCGATGAGTTGCGTGTCGTGGTACGCCGCGATTGGCTTCTGGCGGGACAGGTCCTGGATCAGTGGCGTGATGCCTGGACGGGATACTGAATCGCTCATGTCCGATGTTGAAAGCCCTCTACGGAGGGCTTTTTTCATAGCTGGCTAAAGCTGTTCGCACTCTAGTCGATACAGGTCAGGACCCGATTGGATATACCGGGTCAAAAAGGGCTTTTGTGCAGGTACGAGCCGGCGATTTTCGAAGAACAGGCAGAAAGTTCTAAAGCTTCCAGATGAAGCGCCGATACAAAAGATGAATGCGAACTCACTGGTTGCCTGAGCATTGCAGGCTAGGGTCGCAACCCAGGCAAAACAAGCTAGGTCCGATGGAGGACAAATATCATGGCTTTGACCGTAAACACCAACGTTGCTTCCCTGAATACTCAGCGCAACCTGAACAATTCGTCTAACTCGCTTGCCACTTCTATGCAGCGTTTGTCGACAGGCAGTCGTATTAACAGCGCGAAGGATGACGCTGCTGGTCTGCAAATTGCGAACCGCCTTACCAGCCAGGTGAACGGCTTGGGTGTTGCGGTAAAGAACTCCAACGACGGCATCTCGATGGCGCAAACAGCCGAAGGCGCGCTTCAGCAATCTACAAACCTGCTGCAGCGTATGCGCGATCTGGCTCTGCAGTCGGCCAACGGTTCCAACAGTGATTCCGAGCGTAAAGCATTGAACTCGGAAGTAAGTGAGCTGAAGAAAGAACTTGATCGTATTTCGAATACCACTACCTTCGGTGGTAAGAAACTGCTCGATGGCAGCTTCGATACAACTACGTTCCAAGTAGGAAGTGCCGCTAACGAAACCATCAGCGTCAAGATTGACGAGATGAGCACCGATTCCTTGAAAGGTAAGTCTTTCGAAGGCTCCGTGGCTGCGGCGACCGGAACTGCGAGCGCTTCAGGCACAGTTACTGTAAGCGGGACCGTCAACGGTGAAAACTTCACTGTGACTACCACCATCGCGAGTGGTACTACAGCAGCTGACGCCACTCAGCAAATTGCGACTGCGATCAACGATGCGAACGTCGGATTGGGTGCTTTCGTGACTGAGGGCGGGGATACTAAAATCATCTCCGGGCTAGATACTGATGGCTCGGCGAACGCACTCACGTCTTTGAGCGTTAGTGCTCTGCCTGCAGGCCTGGCGGCGGGTGCCGCTTACACAGCTGCAACAGAGGCCACTGAGACTAAAGTATCTGGAATTGATGTAAGTACGGTACAGGGTTCTCAAGAAGCTGTGATGGTCATTGACCAAGCTATTCAAGACATTGATGCGCAGCGAGCAGATCTCGGTGCTGTTCAGAACCGATTCGAGAATACCATCGGGAACTTGCAGAACATCTCTGAGAACGTCTCTGCCGCTCGCGGTCGAATTCAGGACACGGACTTCGCCGCTGAAACCGCCAACCTCAGCAAGAACCAGATTCTGCAACAGGCTGGTACCGCAATCCTGGCACAGGCCAAGCAGCTGCCGCAGGCAGTCCTGAGCCTGCTGCAGTAATAAGCGGCTCTAAGATGGCGTAAGATGGGGAAGTGCTTGTCACTTCCCCATCGATTCATTTCGAGGTGAATCATGGACGTCGCAAAAATAGCCGGAGTCGCAGCGGCCTTGACCCCGCTCAGCCCAATACCCAGCCTTCCCAAGGAGTCTGGGTTTTTGTCGTCTGATCGGCAAGAGCCTGTCGCTCCCGGCGAGGGCCAAGCTGACCGGTCGGCAGCTGTCGGCGAGGCCGTGGAAAAATTGCTTGCGCAAATGCAAAGTGCGCAGCGTGATTTGAGTTTCAGCGTCGACGACTCGACAGGCGAGCTTGTCGTTCAGGTTGTCGATGGTGAGTCGGGCAAGATGGTTCGGCAAATTCCATCAGAGGAAATTCTTCGATTAGCCGAACGACTTGATGAGATGCGCAGCCTGTTATTCGAGACGAAGGCGTAACGGCACGGATCTTGATTGGGTTGTTCTAGAACGTTGTTTTCTTGACGAGGTAGGTTATGGCGGGCGTAACGGGCATCGGTTCCGGAATCGATATCGACAGTATCGTAGCCAGTATGGTGGCTGCGGAGCGCGCGCCAAAAGAGTCGCAGCTCAGCACGCTCGAGTCCAAAACCACCACTCGAATTACGGCGATCGGCACGCTGAAAAGTGCTATCAGTGAATTTCAGACTGCGCTGGGTAAGCTAAATAAACCAGAGCTGTTCCAGGCCAGAGCTGCGTCCTCTTCCAATGTTGATCTGCTTGGGGTAACGGCAGGCATCTCTGCAGGCACCGGCAGCTATAAAGTTGAAGTTAGTCAACTTGCAGCTGGGAGCAAGGTGGCGCTTCAGGCGATAGTTGATGATCCAAAAACACCTGTAACCTTGGGTAGCGGAACTCTTACTGTCAGCATTGGCGAAGTTGCGCTGCCTGCCATTACGGTGGGTGAGGGTAACAATACTTTAGCGGGTGTTCGGGATGCGATTAACAAAGCCGGCGCTAAGGAGGGTCTGAGCGCAACCATAGTGACTGACAGCTCCGGATCGCGGCTGGTACTTAACAGTTCTACTTCTGGCGCGAACGAAGACATTACCGTCGCGGTGAGCGGAGCGAGCGGTGATCTGTCCAAGTTGGCTTTCGCTGGTGGAACAGCGGCGCCTGGTGACGACGGTTCGGCAGGCATCATAACTAAAGCCAGTAGTGCCGAACTCACTATTGATGGCTTAAGTGTTATCAGCAAGACCAACAAGATCGAAACCGCCATCGAGGGGGTAACGTTGGACTTGAAAGGCGTAACGGAAGAAGGGAAGCCGTTGACGGTTGGCGTGAAACTAGATGAAGCGGGAGTTACGAAACAGGTCCAAGCCTTCGTCGATGCCTATAACAAGCTCATAGGTGTAGTGAATGCCCAAACAAAAGTTACTCCGGTGGGCGATGGCAAAACGCCGGTAACCGGCGCGCTGGTTGGAGACGCAACCGCTCGTACTTTGCTCAATAATATCCGTAATGAACTGGTCAAGACAGAGGGTTCGGGTACTATCCGAGCGCTTAGCGATATCGGTATCACCACCCAAAGAGACGGCTCACTCAAGATAGATAGCGATAAGCTAGCCAAGGTGACTGGCAGCAGCTTCGAAGAATTGTCCAACCTGTTTGCTGGAGAAAAGGGTTTAGCGACCCGGCTTGATGAGAAGCTCAAGCCATACACAGAAATTGGCGGTATCCTAGAGCAACGCAACAAGTCAATGACTGAGACCATCTCAAATATTGACAAGCAGAAGGAGGATCTCAATCGGCGCATCACCTCTTTGCAAGAACGCCTTTACAAGCAGTTCAATGCAATGGATTTGCTGGTTGGCCAGTTGAGCAATACATCGAGTAGCTTGATTGCTTCTCTGGAAAACCTCCCGTGGGCGGCAAGCAACTCAAAATAGCACTCATCGCATTAAAAAAGGTTAGCGCAACCATAAAGTTTGTCAGTCTTTGCCCGATACACTGATTATACAAATTGATGTGGCGAGGGGCTCATCCAAATGAACGCTATGGCAGCAATGAGGCAGTACCAGCAAATTGGTGTAAAAGTTCAAGTAAATGAGGCCGATCCGCACCGCTTGATCCAAATGCTCATGCAGGGCGGTCTAGACCGTATCGCTCAGGCAAAAGGCGCAATGGAGCGTGATGCTTTTGCGGAGAAGGGAGTGCTTGTTGGCAAGGCCATCAATATCATCGGTGGTTTGCGCGACGCGCTTGATAAAAGCGTCGGTGGTGAGTTAGCGGAAAATCTTGATCGGCTCTATGAATATATGACGATGCGTCTGTTCGAGTCGAGTCGACATAACGATATTGATAAGCTGAACGAAGTGAGCAAGCTGCTGGGCGAGATCAAGCTGGCCTGGGACAAGATTGCGCCGCAGGCGTAATCAGCCTATCAACGCTGGTTTCGATTGGGCTCTAGTTCTGAATTCAATGCTCCATCTATTTGCTTTTCGCCGAGGCACCCATGCTGTCACGCAAACAGGAGTTCGCCACGCTGACTGAGGCGCTTCGCGTTGCCCTGGCAGCAGGTGAGTGGGCTGCTATAACGGCGCTGGATAAGGAGTGTCTCGCCCTGGTTGCCGCATTGCGCGACGAAGATGGCCTTGATGCCGGCCTGCGCGAGCAGCTCGAAGAGCTGTCGCGCTTGTATGATGAGGTTCGGGAGCGCTGCCGTGCGGAGCGGGAGCGGTTGGTTGGAGAGCTGACTCGCTTGAGTCAATCAAAGCAAGTCAATCGGGCCTACAAGCTGCTAGGCTGAGGTGATTTTCAGAGCCTGGATGTTATTGCCGTACATCTAGGATAAATACTTAGCATCAGATCCGGGTACGGTTTCGCTTGTTTACAAGCATACGTATTTGCCCTTAGCGGTACTCGCACAAATAAGCCGTGTCCGTCGCGACCTTCAGATGAAACTTGCTGTTCGCCGGTACGGTAAATTGCGTGCCCGCATTAAAGGTTTCATAACGCTCGCTTCCCGGTAGTTTTACATCTAGGCTACCGGCAATCACATGCATCACCTCCAGCTGGTTGGTGCCGAATTCGTAATCGCCTGCAGCCATAACGCCCACAGTGGCCGGGCCTGCCGCCATGTCGAAAGCGATGGATTTGACGGTGCCGTCGAAGTACTCGTTAACCTTGAACATTCAGATACCTAAAGATGCTGAAAAAGGTCGGCCAGTATGCCCAAGCGGCGATGCGGCGTCATCTTTGACGGCGCACGGTATCCGATACGCCATGCCCTGGATTCCGTAGAGCAAGAGCCGATGCGCGGCCCGTAGTGCTAGTGCCTTTTGCTTTCACAACAACTATTATCGCCACCCGTTTTCGTCCGGATGATTGGGATGGATTGTCGCCCAGGTTGCGGTGCCTGCTGTATTGCCCCTTCGATCACTTCGCCGATTCCCGGCATGCCTTTCGGTAAGCCGGCCGGAACACCTTGTCTACATCTGTCCGAGATGAATCTGTGCGGTCTGTTTGGTCATCCTTCAAGGCCTGATGTATGTGCTGCTTTTCAGGCTGATCGTAGTGTCTGTGGCGATGTTCGGGAAGACGCGATTCGGCTGCTGGGCTGGATGGAGCAGGTTACGGCCTGACGGGTAGGGGCAAGGCCAATGTAGGAGCGAGCCGTGCCGCCGATTCACGCGCATGGCGCGCTCCTCCAGTACCCCTGCTTAGCTGAACGGTTGCTGGGCGAATCTGTTGATCGTCCCACGTTCCCGAAGATTGACGCTCCGAGTTGTCCAAGAGCCTGCAGACCAGACGCAAGCGTCCAGAGCAGGCGCTCCCGCGCGGACCGGGAAGCGATCAAGGTTGTACCCAGAAAAACGAAACCCCGCAATTAAGCGGGGTCCGTTAGCAGCCTAGGACTGTATTTCCAGCTAACGGCTCAGCGAGGAAGGTCGCGCTTCGGGTGACCGGTGTAGAGTTGACGTGGGCGGCCGATTTTCTGGCCCATCGAGATCATTTCTTTCCAGTGCGAGATCCAGCCAACGGTGCGTGCAAGGGCGAAGATCACGGTGAACATGCTGGTCGGAATACCGATTGCCTTGAGAATGATGCCGGAATAGAAATCGACGTTCGGGTACAGGTTGCGCTCGGCGAAGTAGGGGTCGTTCAGTGCGATCTCCTCCAGCTTCATTGCAAGCTCGAGCTGCGGGTCGTTGATGCCCAGCTCACTTAGTACTTCGTCGCAGGTCTGCTTCATAACCTTGGCGCGCGGATCGAAGTTCTTGTAGACGCGGTGGCCGAAGCCCATCAGTTTGAACGGATCATTCTTGTCCTTGGCCTTGGCCAGGAACTTCTCGATGTTCGACACATCGCCGATTTCATCGAGCATGGTGAGAACGGCTTCATTCGCACCGCCGTGTGCCGGACCCCAGAGAGCCGCAATGCCTGCCGCGATGCAGGCGAAGGGGTTGGCGCCGGTGGAACCAGCCAGGCGAACGGTGGACGTGGATGCGTTCTGCTCATGATCCGCGTGCAGAATGAAAATGCGGTCCATGGCTTTGGCAAGCACAGGGCTAATCGGCTTCACTTCACATGGCGTGTTGAACATCATGTGCAGAAAGTTTTCAGCGTAGTTCAGGTCGTTGCGCGGATACATCATCGGCTGACCCATGGAGTATTTATAGACCATGGCGGCCAGGGTCGGCATCTTGGCGACCAAGCGCACCGCGGAGATTTCGCGATGGTGCGGGTCGTTTATGTCTAGCGAGTCGTGATAGAAGGCTGACAGTGCGCCAACAACACCGCACATGATGGCCATCGGGTGTGCGTCGCGACGGAAACCATTAAGGAAAGACTTGAGCTGCTCGTGAACCATTGTGTGGTTTTTCACGGTGCTTATGAACTTCGCCTTTTCCTCGGCGGTGGGCAGTTCGCCGTTCAGCAGGAGGTAGCAAGTCTCGAGATAATCGGTCTTATCGGCCAGTTGCTCGATCGGGTAACCGCGATGCAGCAGAACGCCCTGATCACCGTCGATATAAGTGATCTTGGATTCGCAAGAGGCGGTGGACATGAAGCCGGGATCGAAGGTGAAGCGACCCGTGGAGGTCAAGCCTCGTACGTCGATTACGTCGGGCCCTACGGTACCGGTTAAAACGGGCAGTTCGATGGCGTCTGCGCCCTCGATGATCAACTGCGCTTTGTTGTCAGCCATGTATGGCCTCCTGTTTTATGCTTGGAATCATCATGGCCCCCCACGCAGGGCCCGCATCACTATAGTGAGATAAATCACAAAGTCAATTTGCGCGGGGCCCTGTCGCAGAGGGGGTTTTACGGGTGAATTCGCAAATACAGATAATCTGTTTACGGCATTTATAAATGGGTCGCCATGCGCCTTTAGTGGCACTTCACCACATTGTCATTAGCGACCTAACTGTTTATACTCGGCAACCGACCGGCAGGGGCCTAACAGGCAGTTTCCTGTGGGTTGTCACTCGTGGGTGGCGGGTACCGCTGCGTACTCTTCCCAACAACTTTGCCCTGCGTCTTCGGGGCTCTCAAGTGTGAAAAAAGCCGTGAAAAGCCAACGACCTGTAAACCTAGATCTTAGGACTATAAAACTCCCAATCACTGCCTACACGTCGATCCTTCACCGTATCTCCGGCGTGGTTCTGTTCGTCGGTGTGGCCATTCTGTTGCTTGCGCTGGATACCTCGCTTTCTTCTGCCAAAGGCTTCGAAGAGGTGAAGGCATACATCGGCAGTCCGCTGGCCAAGCTGGTGATTTGGGTGCTGCTGTCTGCGTTGCTGTATCACCTGGTGGCGGGTGTGCGTCACCTGATCATGGACACGGGGCATGGTGAGACGCTGGAAGGCGGCAAGCTGGGCTCGAAAATCGTTCTGGCCGTTTCGGCGGTGCTGATCGTTCTGGCGGGAGTCTGGATATGGTAACTAACGTCACGAACTTCTCGCGTTCGGGTCTTTATGACTGGATGGCTCAGCGTGTTTCCGCAGTGGTTCTCGCGGTTTATTTTCTCTTTCTGATCGGATATCTGGTTCTGAACCCAGGGCTGGAATATGCCCAGTGGCAGGAGCTCTTCTCGGCCAGCTGGATGCGTATCTTCAGTCTGCTGGCGCTGGTCGCCCTGAGTGTGCATGCATGGGTTGGTATGTGGACTATCTCCACCGACTATCTAACCAACATGGCAATCGGTAAGTGGGCTACCGGTGTACGTTTCCTCTTCCAGGCAGTGTGTGGCATCGCCATGTTCACATTCTTCGTCTGGGGTGTGCAGATTCTTTGGGGTATCTGATCCATGGCTAGCATTCGTACTCTTTCTTATGACGCCATCATTATTGGTGGCGGCGGCGCGGGTATGCGCGCTGCGCTGCAGCTGGCCCAGGGAGGCCACAAAACTGCGGTGGTGACCAAGGTTTTCCCGACTCGCTCGCATACCGTTTCCGCTCAAGGTGGCATCACCTGCGCTATCGCTTCGGCTGACCCGAACGATGACTGGCGCTGGCACATGTACGATACCGTCAAGGGCTCCGACTATATCGGTGACCAAGACGCTATCGAATACATGTGTTCCGTTGGCCCGGAGGCTGTCTTCGAACTGGAGCACATGGGGCTGCCGTTCTCTCGCACCGAACAGGGTCGCATCTATCAGCGTCCGTTCGGTGGCCAATCCAAGGATTATGGCAAGGGCGGCCAGGCTGCTCGTACCTGCGCTGCTGCTGACCGTACCGGTCATGCGTTGCTGCACACGCTTTATCAGGCCAACCTGAAAGCCGGTACTTCCTTCCTTAATGAATGGTACGGCGTGGATCTGGTGAAAAACCAGGACGGTGCCATCGTCGGTATCATCGCGATCTGCATCGAGAATGGCGAAACCGTTTATATCCGATCTAAAGCTGTAGTTCTGGCTACTGGCGGTGCGGGTCGCATCTACGCATCGACTACCAATGCGCTGATCAATACCGGCGACGGTATCGGCATGGCGCTGCGTGCTGGTGTGCCGGTTCAAGACATCGAAATGTGGCAGTTCCACCCGACGGGTATCGCGGGTGCCGGCGTGCTGGTTACAGAAGGTTGCCGCGGTGAGGGCGGTTACCTGATCAACAAACACGGTGAGCGTTTCATGGAGCGCTATGCTCCGAACGCGAAGGATCTGGCTGGTCGTGACGTGGTTGCTCGCTCGATGGTCAAGGAAATCTTGGCCGGCAACGGCTGTGGTCCCGATGGCGATCACGTGATGCTGAAGCTCGATCACCTTGGCGAGGAAGTGCTGCATAGCCGCCTGCCGGGCATCTGCGAACTGTCTAAGACATTTGCTCACGTCGATCCGGTTACTGCTCCGGTTCCTGTGGTCCCAACCTGCCATTACATGATGGGTGGTATCGCCACCAACATTCATGGTCAGGCAATGACCCAGGATGCCAACGGCAACGACAAGATCATCGATGGTCTGTTCGCGGTAGGTGAAGTCGCTTGCGTATCCGTGCATGGCGCCAACCGTCTCGGCGGTAACTCGTTGCTCGACCTTGTCGTGTTCGGCCGTGCAGCCGGACTGCACCTGGAAAAAGCCCTGAAGGAGGGTATCGAGCATCGCGGTGCTACCGAAACCGATCTGGACGTAGCGCTGAATCGTTTGGCCAGCCTGAACGAGCGGACTACCGGTGAAGATGTCGCTTCGCTGCGTAAAGAATTGCAGAGTTGCATGCAAAACTACTTCGGTGTGTTCCGTACTGGCGAATACATGCAGAAGGGCATTGCTCAGCTTGCCGATTTGCGTCAGCGCATCGCTACCGTCAAGATTTCTGACAAGAGCCAGGCCTTCAATACTGCGCGTATCGAAGCGTTGGAACTGCAGAACCTGCTTGAGG
Source organism: Stutzerimonas stutzeri (assembly GCF_024448715.1). Taxonomy (GTDB): domain Bacteria; phylum Pseudomonadota; class Gammaproteobacteria; order Pseudomonadales; family Pseudomonadaceae; genus Stutzerimonas; species Stutzerimonas stutzeri_AR. The sequence goes on along the minus strand of NZ_JAMOHZ010000001.1, from coordinate 545,312 downwards.
TCGCCGAAGCTACTGCTATTGCAGCCGAGAGCCGCAAAGAGTCCCGCGGTGCGCATGCTCGCGAAGATTTTGAAGAGCGTGACGATGAAAACTGGCTGTGTCACACCCTGTACTTCCCAGGTGAGAAGCGTGTAGCCAAACGTGCCGTGAACTTCTCTCCGAAGACAGTTCCGACTTTCGAACCCAAGGTCCGGACTTACTGAGGTCGCCGATATGTTGCAAGTGAGCGTTTATCGCTATAACCCGGATAAGGACGAAAAGCCTTACATGCAGGACTTCCAGGTCAATACCGACGGTAAAGACCTGATGGTGCTGGACGTACTGGCGCTCATCAAGGAACAAGACGAAGGCTTTTCATACCGTCGTTCCTGCCGCGAAGGGGTATGTGGCTCCGATGGCATGAACCTGAACGGAAAGAACGGTCTGGCCTGCATCACTCCGCTGTCAGACGTCGTCAAAGGCAACAAGCTGGTGGTGCGTCCGCTGCCTGGTTTGCCAGTTATTCGTGACTTGGCGGTGGATATGGGCATCTTCTATAAGCAGTACGAGAAGGTTCGCCCTTATTTGATGAACGATACGCCTGCTCCGGCTATCGAACGTCTCCAGAGCCCAGAAGATCGCGAGAAGCTTGACGGTCTGTACGAGTGCATCCTGTGTGCTTGCTGCTCGACCAGCTGCCCGTCCTTCTGGTGGAACCCGGACAAGTTCCTTGGTCCAGCTGCGTTGCTTCAGGCCTACCGCTTCTTGGCCGACAGCCGCGACACTGAAACCGAGAACCGTCTGAGTGCCATGGATGATCCGTTCAGTGTGTTCCGTTGCCGCGGCATCATGAACTGCGTGAGCGTTTGCCCGAAAGGGTTGAACCCGACAAAGGCGATCGGTCACGTGCGTAACATGCTGCTGCAGAGCGCGACCTGATATGCCATGGGTGTTTGCAACTATTTGCATAGTTGCAAGCCCGTAATGCTTCACCGCGACAGCTACGGCGCCGGAGTCTGACCTCGGCGCCGTAGTTCTAGTAGAAATCCCAGCTCACAAAGCCGGGATTTCACTCTGAAAATTTGATGACCAGCAGGAGCATCCGGGGTGGTTCTCGGAAACTATCTGCGCGGTCCGTGGTGGCTTTACCTTGGTCGCTGCTTCAGAACTTGGGAAGTCATGCTGCGGTCTCCACGCTGGTGGTGTCTCCTTATCGAAGGTGACCAGACATGCAAGAAAGCGTAATGCAGCGCATGTGGGACAGTGCCCACCTATCCGGTGGTAACGCTGCCTATGTGGAAGAGCTATACGAGCTCTACCTGCACGATCCCAACGCTGTGCCCGAAGAGTGGCGCACCTATTTCCAGAAGCTACCCGTCAGCGGTGGCACTGCGGCAGATGTATCGCATTCGACAATTCGCGATCACTTCGTCCTGCTGGCCAAGAATCAGCGTCGCGCCCAGCCTGTTTCCGCAGGTAGCGTAAGTAGCGAGCACGAGAAGAAGCAGGTCGAAGTCCTGCGTCTGATTCAGGCTTATCGGATGCGTGGCCATCAGGCTGCACAGCTCGATCCGCTTGGCTTGCAGCAGCGCACGGCGCCAGCTGATCTGGCGATCAATCACTACGGGTTGACCGATGCCGACCTGGATACGGTTTTCCGTACCGGCGATCTTGCCATGGGCAAGGATCAGGCAACCTTGCGCGAAATCCAGCAGGCGTTGCAAGAGACGTACTGTCGCACCATCGGTGCCGAATTCACCCATATCGTCGATTCTGAGCAGCGCAACTGGTTCCTCCAGCGTCTGGAAAGCGTCCGGGGGCGCCCGGCGTTTTCGCCGGAGATCAGAAGCCACCTGCTTGAGCGCCTGACCGCTGCCGAGGGCCTTGAAAAGTACCTGGGTACCAAGTATCCGGGAACCAAGCGCTTCGGCCTGGAAGGTGGTGAGAGCCTGATTCCGCTGCTGGACGAAATCATTCAGCGGTCCGGATCGTACGGCACCAAGGAAATCGTCATCGGCATGGCGCACCGCGGCCGTCTAAACGTGCTGGTCAATACTTTTGGCAAGAATCCGCGCGACCTCTTCGACGAGTTCGAAGGCAAGAAGGTTGAGGGCCTTAGCTCCGGCGACGTCAAGTATCACCAGGGTTTCTCGTCAAACGTTATGACGCCGGGTGGTGAAATTCACTTGGCAATGGCTTTCAACCCGTCTCACCTGGAAATCGTTTCTCCGGTGGTTGAGGGTTCCGTTCGTGCTCGTCAGGACCGTCGTAGCGATGCGGTTGGTGACAAGGTTCTTCCGGTAACCATCCATGGCGACGCCGCGGTCGCGGGGCAGGGCGTGGTCATGGAAACCTTCCAGATGTCCCAGACCCGAGCCTATCGGACTGGTGGCACCATCCGTATCGTGATCAACAACCAGGTCGGCTTTACTACCAACAAGCAGGAAGACGCGCGCTCTACCGAGTACGCTACTGACGTTGCGAAGATGATTCAGGCACCGATCTTCCACGTGAATGCGGATGATCCGGAAGCTGTACTATTTGTCACCCAGCTGGCTGTCGATTACCGCATGCAGTTCAAGCGCGACATCGTCATCGATCTGATCTGCTACCGTCGCCGCGGCCACAACGAGGCCGACGAGCCGAGCGGTACTCAGCCGCTGATGTATCAGAAGATCGCCAAGCAGCGCACCACCCGTGAGTTGTATGCCGATTCGCTGACCCAGTCGAAGGTGCTAGAAGACGCGCAGGTGCAGGCGAAGGTCGATGAGTATCGCACCGCGCTGGACAATGGTTTGCACGTGGTCAAAAGCCTGGTCAAGGAACCGAACAAGGAGCTTTTCGTCGATTGGCGTCCTTATCTGGGCCATGCCTGGACTGCCCGTCATGACACGCGTTTCGACCTGAAAGCCCTGCAGGAGTTGTCCAGCAAAATGTTGGCGACCCCCGAAGGTTTTGTTGTTCAGCGCCAGGTTTCGAAGATTCTCGAAGACCGTCAGAAGATGGGTGCTGGCGCGCTGGCAATCAACTGGGGTTACGCTGAGACATTGGCTTATGCCACCTTATTGTTCGAAGGCCATCCGGTGCGCATCAGCGGTCAGGACGTCGGACGCGGTACCTTCTCGCACCGCCATGCGGCGCTGCATAACCAGAAGGACGGCAGTACCTATATTCCGCTGCAGCATCTCTATGAAGGGCAGCCGCGCTTCGACTTGTACGATTCCTTCCTGTCGGAAGAAGCCGTGCTTGCGTTCGAATACGGTTACGCCACGACCATGCCCAACGCGTTGGTGGTCTGGGAAGCTCAGTTCGGTGACTTCGCCAACGGTGCACAAGTTGTCATCGACCAGTTCATTACCAGCGGCGAACACAAGTGGGGCCGTCTTTGCGGCCTGACCATGTTGTTGCCACACGGCTACGAAGGGCAGGGGCCTGAGCATTCGTCCGCTCGTCTGGAGCGCTACCTGCAATTGTGTGCCGAGCACAACATCCAGGTCTGCGTACCGACTACGCCGGCACAGGTCTACCACATGCTTCGTCGCCAGGCGATTCGCCCGCTACGCAAGCCACTGGTTGCCCTGACGCCGAAGTCGCTGCTGCGCCACAAGCTGGCGACTTCGACACTGGAAGAACTGACTCAGGGCTCGTTCCTGACGGTGATCCCAGAAATTGATCAGATCGAGCCGAGCAAGGTCGAACGCCTGATCATGTGCAGCGGCAAGGTCTACTACGATCTGCTGGACAAGCGCCGCAACGAAGGTCGCGAAGATATCGCGATCATTCGTCTGGAGCAGCTGTATCCGTTCCCGGAAGATGATCTGGCCGAGGTGCTTGCGCCTTATCAGAATCTCAAGAGCATTGTCTGGTGTCAGGAAGAGCCGATGAACCAAGGCGCGTGGTACTGCAGCCAGCACCACATGCGTCGCGTTGCTGTTGCGCACAAGAGGGAGCTGTTCCTGCAATACGCGGGTCGTGAAGCCTCTGCTGCGCCTGCGGTCGGTTACGCCTCCATGCACGCGGAGCAGCAAGAAAAGCTGCTGCAGGACGCGTTCACCGTTTAATCATTCTTGCAAGAGGCCGCGAAAACCGCGGCCTCGATGTAAAAACCGAATCAAATAGGACCCCAGCTAATGGCTATCGAGATCAAAGCCCCCCAATTTCCGGAATCGGTTGCTGACGGCACTGTTGCCACCTGGCACAAGCAGCCGGGCGAAGCGGTCAAGCGCGACGAACTGATCGTCGATATCGAGACCGACAAGGTCGTAATGGAAGTATTGGCCGAAGCGGATGGCGTACTGACCGAAATCGTCAAGAACGAAGGCGACACCGTGCTCAGCGGCGAACTGCTTGGCAAACTGGAGGCGGGTGCTACAGCTTCGGCCGCTCCTGCTGCCGCGCCTGCAGAAACTTCCGCACCGGCTTCCGCTTCCGCTCCGGCTGCCGGCGGCGAAGATGCCATTCTCGCGCCTGCTGCTCGCAAGCTGGCTGAAGAGAACGGTATCGACCCGAACAGCGTCAAAGGCACCGGCAAGGATGGACGTGTAACTAAGGAAGACCTGGTCGCCGCTATCGAAGCCAAGAAATCCGCCCCGGCTGCAGCCAAGCCTGCCGCCAGTGCTGCCGCTGCACCTGTCGTAGCCGCCGGTGATCGCACCGAGAAGCGCGTGCCGATGACTCGCCTGCGTGCCAAGGTCGCAGAGCGCCTGGTCGAAGCACAGTCGAACATGGCGATGCTGACCACCTTCAACGAAGTCGACATGACCGAAGTCATGGCTCTACGTTCGAAGTACAAGGATCTGTTCGAAAAGACCCACAACGGCGTGCGCTTGGGCTTCATGTCCTTCTTCGTGAAGGCTTCCGTCGAAGCGCTGAAGCGCTTCCCGGCAGTCAACGCCTCGATCGACGGCACTGACATCGTCTACCACGGCTACCAGGACATCGGCGTCGCTGTCTCCAGCGACCGTGGGCTGGTCGTGCCGGTCCTGCGCAATGCCGAGCTGATGAGCCTGGCCGAAGTCGAAAGCGGCATCGCCACCTTCGGTAAGAAGGCCCGCGACGGCAAACTGTCAATCGACGAAATGACTGGCGGTACCTTCACCATCACCAATGGTGGTACTTTTGGTTCGATGATGTCGACCCCGATCGTCAACCCGCCGCAAGCCGCCATCCTGGGCATGCACAACATCCTGCAGCGTCCAATGGCCATCAACGGTCAGGTGGTCATCCGGCCGATGATGTACCTGGCCCTGTCCTACGATCACCGCCTGATCGACGGCAAGGAAGCGGTCAGCTTCCTGGTGACCATCAAGAACCTGCTGGAAGATCCTGCCCGTCTACTGCTGGATATCTAACAAGCAGCCGCAGGCTGCAATCGCAAGCTGCGAGTGTTAGCAGCTTCGTTCGACTTGCAGCTTGTGGCTTGTAACTCTGCTTAAAGAGGATTCGTAATGAGCCAGAAATTCGACGTCGTCGTCATTGGTGCCGGTCCCGGCGGTTATGTAGCAGCGATTCGCGCTGCACAGTTGGGGCTAAAGACCGCCTGCATCGAAAAATACCAGGGCAAGGAAGGCAAGACCGCACTGGGCGGCACTTGCCTAAACGTTGGTTGCATTCCGTCCAAAGCGTTGCTGGACAGCTCGTACAAGTTCCATGAAGCCCATGAGAGCTTCAAGGTTCACGGTATCAGCACCGGCGACGTCAAAATGGACGTGCCGACCATGGTGGCACGCAAGGACCAGATCGTTAAGAACCTCACCGGCGGCGTTGCGGGGTTGCTGAAAGCCAATGGCGTCACCGTTTTTGAAGGCCATGGCAAGCTGCTCAGCGGCAAGCAGGTCGAAGTCACCAAGCTCGACGGTAGTACCGAAACGCTGGCGGCCGAGAACGTGATCCTGGCCTCCGGCTCCAAGCCGGTGGACATCCCGCCGGCGCCGGTCGATCAGAACATCATTGTTGATTCAACCGGCGCGCTGGATTTTCAGAGCGTTCCGGCGAAACTGGGCGTAATTGGTGCCGGCGTTATTGGCTTGGAGTTGGGCTCGGTATGGGCTCGTCTGGGCGCGGAAGTTACCGTGCTGGAAGCGATGGACAAATTCCTGCCGGCTGCTGACGAGCAGATCTCCAAAGAGGCGTTCAAAGTCCTCAGCAAGCAGGGCCTTAAAATTCTGCTGGGCGCTCGTGTCACCGGTTCCGAAGTTAAAGGCGACCAGGTCACCGTCAACTTCACCAATGCCGAAGGCGAGCAGCAGCAGACCTTCGACAAGCTGATCGTTGCCGTCGGCCGTCGTCCGGTCACCACTGACCTGCTGGCTGCCGATGCCGGCATCGACATGGATGAGCGTGGCTTCATTTTTGTTGACGATCAATGCGCGACCAGCGTTCCGGGCGTTTACGCCATCGGCGACGTGGTACGCGGCGCCATGCTCGCGCACAAGGCCTCGGAAGAGGGCGTGATGGTTGCCGAGCGTATCGCCGGTCACAAGTCGCAAATGAACTACGACCTGGTTCCTTCGGTCATCTATACCCACCCGGAAATCGCGTGGGTCGGCAAGACTGAACAGGCGCTCAAAGGCGAAGGCGTAGAGATCAATGTCGGCACTTTCCCGTTCGCCGCGAGCGGCCGTGCTATGGCGGCTAACGACACTGCCGGTCTGGTCAAGGTTATTGCCGATGCCAAAACCGACCGTGTCTTGGGGGTACATGTAATGGGCCCGGCCGCAGCTGAACTGGTTCAGCAGGGCGCTATCGGGATGGAATTCGGCACCAGCGCCGAAGACCTCGGCATGATGGTGTTCTCACATCCGACCATGTCCGAAGCGCTGCATGAAGCCGCATTGGCAGTGAATGGTCATGCCATCCACATTGCCAACCGCAAGAAGCGCTAAACCGCACTGCGGAAACGGCGGCTAGCGCTGACTTTCATGTCCTGCGCGGGCCGCCGGGATACCTTCCAGCAAGGTATGACAGGTCTCTGAAAGGTATTTTGGATAGTTTTCAGCGACTTGAGGCGACGCCGCTTGAGGTGGCGTCTGATGCACACCAAACCGAACGGTAGCTAAGATGAATCTTCACGAATATCAGGGTAAGCAACTGTTTGCCGAATACGGATTGCCGGTTTCCAAAGGCTACGCAGTCGATAGTCCTAAGGAAGCGGCAGAAGCCTGCGACCACATTGGTGGCACCGAGTGGGTGGTCAAAGCCCAGGTACATGCTGGCGGTCGCGGCAAGGCGGGTGGCGTTAAGCTGGTGCGTAGCAAGGACGAAGCCCGTGCTTTTGCCGAGCAGTGGCTGGACAAGCGTCTGGTGACCTACCAGACCGACGCCAACGGTCAGCCGGTGAGCAAAATTCTCGTAGAAGCCTGCACCGACATCGACAAGGAGCTTTACCTGGGTGCTGTGGTTGATCGCGCCACCCGCCGGATCGTGTTCATGGCGTCCACCGAAGGTGGCGTAGACATTGAAAAGGTTGCTCACGACACCCCCGAGAAAATCCTTAAGGCCACCATCGATCCGCTGGTGGGCGCGCAGCCGTTCCAGGGTCGCGAGCTGGCGTTCCAACTCGGTCTCAAGGGTGATCAGGTCAAGCAGTTCGTTCATATCTTCGTAGGTCTGGGCAAGCTCTTCGTCGATTACGATCTGGCTCTGCTGGAAGTCAACCCGCTGGTAATCAAGAAGGACGGCAACCTGCACTGCCTGGATGCCAAACTCAATATCGACAGCAACGCCATCTATCGGCAGCCCAAGCTGCGCGGTATGCAAGACCCGTCGCAGGACGATCCACGCGAAGCCCACGCTGCCAAGTGGGAACTGAACTATGTAGCCCTGGACGGCAACATCGGTTGCATGGTCAACGGCGCAGGCCTGGCCATGGGTACCATGGACATCGTCAACCTGCACGGCGGCAAGCCAGCCAACTTCCTCGACGTAGGCGGCGGTGCTACCGAGGAACGGGTTACAGAGGCGTTCAAAATCATTCTTTCCGACGAAAACGTCGCCGCTGTTCTGGTGAACATCTTCGGTGGAATCGTCCGTTGCGACATGATCGCTGAAGGCATCATCGGCGCGGTCAAGGAAGTTGGCGTAAAGGTGCCGGTAGTCGTTCGCCTTGAAGGTAACAACGCCGCGCTTGGAGCGAAGATGCTGGGTGAAAGTGGTCTGAACATCATCGGTGCGACCAGCCTGACCGATGCGGCCATTCAAGTCGTCAAAGCCGCGGAGGGCAAATAATGAGCGTCCTGATTAATAAAGACACCAAGGTTATCTGCCAGGGCTTTACCGGCTCGCAGGGTACCTTCCACTCCGAACAGGCCATCGAATACGGCACCAAGATGGTTGGCGGCGTGACACCGGGCAAAGGTGGCACCACTCACCTGGGCCTGCCGGTCTTCAACACCGTCAAGGAGGCCGTAGCGGCTACTGGCGCGGATGCTTCGGTAATCTACGTACCCGCGCCGTTCTGCAAGGATTCGATTCTGGAAGCTGCGTTTGGCGGCATCAAGCTGATCGTCTGCATCACCGAAGGCATCCCGACCCTCGACATGCTTGAAGTGAAGATCAAGTGTGACGAGCTGGGTGTGCGTCTGATTGGACCGAACTGCCCGGGCGTCATTACCCCCGGCGAGTGCAAGATCGGTATCCAGCCAGGGCATATCCATTTGCCAGGTAAGGTCGGTATCGTTTCGCGCTCCGGTACGCTCACCTACGAAGCGGTCAAGCAGACCACGGACGCCGGTTTCGGCCAGTCCACCTGCGTTGGCATCGGTGGCGATCCTATTCCGGGATCGACTTTCATCGACATCCTCAAGCTGTTCCAGGAAGACCCGCAGACCGAAGCGATCGTGATGATCGGTGAAATCGGTGGTTCCGCTGAGGAAGAAGCCGCAGCCTTTATCAAGGCCAACGTCACCAAGCCAGTGGTTTCCTACATTGCTGGCGTGACTGCGCCTGCCGGTAAGCGTATGGGCCATGCCGGTGCGATCATCTCAGGCGGTAAGGGTACCGCTGACGAGAAGTTCGCTGCGCTGCAGGATGCCGGTGTCAAGACCGTCCGTTCTCTTGCCGATATCGGCAAGGCGCTTGCCGAAGTGACCGGTTGGGAAGTCAAGCAGGGCTGATATAGTCGCTGCGACACAAAAAAAATGCCAGTCAGATAATCTGACTGGCATTTTTATTTGCACGCGGATCTATCGACATTCGTAATGGGCGATAGCGGACAGAAAGTACTCTGGATGGAGTCGTTATCGGCTTTTCGGCGGAACGGTCTCGAATCCTCGCTTGCGGCATGCAATTCCATTAAGGTGCGACCTTTTTTACGGGCAGCCTGGCATTGCTGTGTGTGGCCGTTACGAAAAATACTTGGGTGCGTTCGTCGTACCAGAACTCTGCTGCAGTGGTGAAACCGATGATTCGCTTGAAAGGCCAGGATCTGCTGGCTCTTGGATTCATGACATTCGCGCTGTTCCTTGGCGCCGGCAACCTTATCTTCCCTCCCAGCGCCGGATTGGCTGCGGGACAATCTATTTGGCCCGCGGCAGCTGGCTTTCTTCTAACGGGGGTCGGCTTGCCGTTGCTCACCGTGGTTGCGCTGGCACGAGTCGGCGGTGGCATGGATCGGTTGACGGCACCCCTTGGTCGCGGTGCTGGAACGCTTCTGGCGGTTGCCGTGTATCTTGCGATCGGGCCACTCTTCGCCACGCCTCGCACTGCTGTGGTTTCGTTCGAGATGGGCGTGGCCCCGTTCACTGGCAACTCCGCAATGCCTTTGCTCGTTTATACCGCGCTATTCTTCGCTGCGACTCTGTTTTTAGTGCTCAATCCGGGCAAGCTGGTCAACCGGGTCGGTAAATTCATTACTCCGGTACTGCTTGCGGCCTTGCTGGTTTTGGGCGGGGCAGCATTTTTCGCGCCGGCCGGCGATATCGGCGTTACCGCCGAAAGCTATCGCAGTGATCCGATGCTCAAGGGTTTTCTCGAAGGCTATCTGACCATGGATACCCTTGGCGCGTTGGTGTTCGGTATCGTGATCGCGACGGCCATTCGTGATCGTGGTGTGTCGGAACCTGCACTGATAACTCGCTATTCGATGATTGCCGGAGCGATTGCAGCCATCGGGTTGTCGCTCGTCTACTTGGCACTTTTCTATCTCGGGGCCACCAGCCAGGGCATCGCAGGTGATGCGCAGAACGGCGTACAGATCCTGACTACCTATGTGCAGCATACCTTCGGAGTTGCGGGTAGCCTGTTGCTGGCGGTGGTCATTACTTTGGCTTGTCTGACGACCGCGGTGGGGCTGACTGCCGCTTGCGGTGAGTTTTTCAGCAGCCTCCTCCCTGTCAGTTATCGCACCGTGGTGATCGTTTTCACACTGTTTAGCCTGCTGGTGGCGAATCAGGGGCTCACTCAGCTGATCAGCGTTTCGGTGCCGGTGCTGGTTGGGCTCTATCCACTGGCGATCATGCTGGTAGCGCTGAGTCTGCTTGACCGCTGCTGGATCTCGCCGAGCCGGATGTTCGTTCCGGTAATGGCAGTGACGCTTGTGTTTGGCGTTGCGGATGGTCTCTCGGCTGCTGGCTTTACTAATCTAGTACCGAGTTTTTTTAAAGGATTGCCGCTGGCGGCCCAGAGTATGGGTTGGTTGGTGCCGGTGTTGGTCACTCTGGTAATCGCGTTTGTTGCAGATCGACTAATCGGTACACGTAGGATCGCCACATAGGATCGAACGCCGCAGCAAAAGACACCTGGCGGTCAGGCCGTCAGGTTTGGCTGGCTATAATCAGATGCCAGTGTTCAGAGGGATTTTCATGTCGATTCCGAGTCATCTGCTACCGCACCTGATCGCTGTCGTCTGGTTCATTCTTTGTTGGGCAGGGTATACCCGTTATGCAAGTTGGCGTGGCAGGGATACCGCTTGTCTGGCCAGTGTTCTGCATTTGTACCGCCAGGACTGGATGCGCCGCATGTTGCAGCGTGACAATCGAATCGCCGATGCAAACGTCATCGGCAATCTTGAGCGAAATGCTGGATTTTTTGCGTCGAGCACTCTGATTATTCTGGCCGGTATTCTTACCGCGTTGGGAGCATCTGATCGAGCCATGTCGCTGTTAGCCGACCTGCCGTTCGCCCAGCCGGTGAGCCGAGGTCTTTCCGAGATCAAGCTGCTCGGATTGGGGGTGGTCTTCGTTTATGCATTCTTCACTTTCAGCTGGTGCATGCGACAGTACAACTTCGCGGCCGTACTGGTCGCGTCTGCGCCGATGGCGGGCGAGCGCAACGTTAGCGATCAGGAGCGCAAGTCATTCGCCGAACGCGCGGCGCGGGTGATCTCGATGGCCGCCAACCAGTTCAACTTCGGTTTACGCGCGTACTATTTCGGTATGGCAGCGCTGTCCTGGTTTATTCACCCCTGGTTCTTTATGGGGGTAACGGCCGGCGTCGTGCTAATCCTTTATCGTCGCGAGTTCCATTCCGATGTGCTCAAGGTAATGGTATTTACGCCAACCTTGCCTATCGAAAATCCGAAGGAATAGGGAAGATATCTTCGGGAGGGTTAAAATACCCGGCTTGATTCGGTCTCGAGAATTCGCATGAGCGATAGTCTGATACTGGAGCGTACTCAGCGCTTCCTTTCCTTGTTACGCCATTGTCAGGTGCTTGGTATGAGCGTCGAGCACGCTGATGCCAAAGGGCTCACGCTGCGCCTTCCCTACAGCGAGAAAATTGTCAGTAATCTGGAAAGCGGACTCGTCCATGGCGGGGCGATCACAACGCTTATGGACACGACGTGCGGCATCTCGACGGCATGCGCGCTGCCCGAGCTGGAAATCTGCCCGACGCTCGATTTGCGCATCGATTACATGCATCCGGCCGAGCCGAACCATGATGTGTTCGGCTTTGCCGAATGCTATCGCGTCACACCGACGGTGATTTTCACCCGTGGAGTGGCGTACCAGCACGATGTCAATCAGCCGATCGCACATGTCGTGGGCGCTTTCATGCGCATGGGCAAGAACACCCAGGCTTCAGCGACTTCAGGTGAGTCGGAGGTGCGCAGGTGAGCAGCCTGGATCTTGATGCGCTGGTTCGTGAAGCTCACGCCAGCAACAGCTACGATGCGCTTCTGCAGATGGTCCCGTATGCCAGACTCATTGGCATAGAGTGTCTGCGCCTGGGTGACGAGATGGTCTTCCGGCTGCCTAAGAACCAGGACAATATCGGCAATCCGACGCTTCCAGCAATCCATGGTGGAGTGATCGCCGGCTTCATGGAACACGCAGCGATGCTCCATCTGCTGATGTTTATGGGCGCGCCACATTTGCCTAAAATCATCGACTTCTCGATAGATTATCTTCGGGCGGGTCACTATCGTGACACCTTTGCCGCCTGCCAGGTCTGGCGCCAGGGGCGCCGCGTAGCCAATGTTGCCGTTACAGCCTGGCAAACCAATCAGGCCGAGCCCATCGCCACTGCGCGTTGCCATTTCAAGGTCAACGAGCCCTGATACGTCTGGCGGTCGCCACTGTAGATGTCTCAAGGATGTTGAATGGATGCGTTGTTGATACTGGGCGGACTGCTGCTGATAGTTGCAGGTATCGTCTGGTTGGTTGTTCTGGCCTTCGGTACCAGCTTGTTGTGGGGAATTGGAAGCCTTCTTCCGCCGATTACGTTGATCTACGTCGTCCGTCACTGGAACGTCGCTCGAAAGGCCGTTGGCCTTTCGGGGTTGGGGTTCGTTCCCCTTGTCGTAGGCTTTACGCTGCTCGCAAATCATGAGCCGGAGCGCATCGAGGCGATTGCCAGCCTGAAATGGCTTGAGCCAGACGAACAAACGCAGAACCGTCATCTGGCTATCGGTCTGTACGGCCAGCTTGATGATCGCCCGTTCAACCCTCGGATCGGCAGGCTTATCGATGGGGTGCTGACGCTGCGTGAAGGCGACGATCTGTCTGCCAGACAGGAGGTGAGAATCAACCTTGGTGCAACTCAGCCCGGCGCATTGCGGGTAGATGTGCTGCCTCAGGATGCCAATCCCGCACCCGAAATAGAGATCAGCTGGATGCGTCCGGAACAGGAGCTTCCCGAGGCACGTAGAGTCCAGAGCGGCTATACGCTGCATCTGGATCTGCAGCCGGTGCCGCCGAACAAGCTGGCCGGCGACTTTCATCTGGTCTTGCCAGCCCACTACCACACGAGTCTTAGCGGCCACGTTGAGCTGTTCACGGACGAATTGCGTTATCGCGCGGGCGAGGTGGACCTCCGCCACGATTCAGCTGACACACTCGCTTATCTTGTCAAGGACTATCTGCAGCGACGTTTCAAGACGCGAGCCGTAACGGTTGAGTCGCTGGCGCCAATGACTTTTCCTGCGACAACTCTGACGATTGTCGTGAAAGCTAAAGTGAATAGTGAGCTAGGAATTTTTGACCTGGATATTCAGAAAGGCGAGCAGGGCTGGATGGTAAATGATGACGAATACCCGCCACTGCCTGAGTCCGAAACCCCATCCAACGTTGTGGCCGCTCAGCCGCAATCTTCGTTCGACAGCACTCCATCGCCACATATCGACCGTCGACAGCGGTTCTCCCTCGAACGGTTATTACGCAATCCGGCGCGCTACGAGCAGCTGCAGATGCGGGCGCACACGGAGCGTGGCGGGGTGGCTGAAGGACACTTCATCGGTGTTGATAGAGATGGCAACCTGGCGATCAGACGAATACTGAAAGGGCCGGGGGAGGCAACCTACAATCTCGCTCCAGAAAATATAGTCCTGCTCGAATTGCTAGAGCCATAGCTGCGCAGGCTGAACCAGGCTCGGCGATGTGCCAATTGAATGATTCAACGTCGCCCAGCCGCCTGCGCGCACTTGAATTCCTTGTCGAAGCCCCCATCTGCTTGTCATTGCCGCATTCGCGGCCCGTGCCATTGACGATGTGGAGTTTGCAAAACGATGAGTGTGGAGACTCAAAACAAAGAAACCCTGGGCTTCCAGACCGAGGTGAAGCAACTGCTTCACCTGATGATCCATTCCTTGTACTCGAACAAAGAGATCTTTCTTCGAGAGCTGATTTCCAACGCCTCCGATGCTGCCGACAAGCTGCGCTTCGAAGCGCTGGCCAAGCCTGAGCTGCTTGAGGGCGGTTCTGATCTGAAGATCCGCGTCAGCTTCGACAAAGAGGCCAAGACCGTTACCCTCGAGGACAACGGCATCGGCATGAATCGTGAAGACGTGATTACCCATCTCGGCACCATCGCCAAGTCGGGCACTGCCGACTTCATGAAGCACCTGACTGGTGACCAGAAGAAGGACTCGCACCTGATCGGCCAGTTCGGCGTCGGCTTCTATTCGGCATTTATCGTCGCCGATCAGGTCGAGGTGTACAGCCGCCGTGCGGGAACGCCAGCCGAAGAAGGCGTGTATTGGTCATCGAAAGGCGAGGGCGATTTCGAAGTCGCTACCATCGAGAAATCGGAGCGTGGCACGCGCATCGTGTTGCATCTCAAGTCCGGCGAAGAAGAGTTCGCCGATGGCTGGCGCCTGCGCAACATCATCAAGAAGTATTCCGATCACATTGCCCTGCCGATCGAGTTGCCGAAGGACATCCATTCTTCTGGCGAGAGCGACGAAGAGAAGGAAAAACCGGCCGAGACCGAGTGGGAAACTGTCAACCGCGCCAGTGCGCTCTGGACTCGCCCGCGTACCGAAGTGAAGGATGAGGAATACCAGGAGTTCTACAAGCACGTCGGCCATGACTTCGAGAATCCGCTAGCCTGGAGTCACAACAAGGTCGAGGGCAAGCTCGAGTACACCTCGCTGCTATTCGTGCCTGGTCGCGCACCGTTCGATCTGTACCAGCGCGAGGCACCCAAGGGGCTCAAGCTGTACGTGCAGCGCGTATTCATCATGGACCAGGCTGATGAATTCCTGCCGCTGTACCTGCGCTTCATCAAGGGTGTGGTTGACTCCAACGACCTTTCGCTGAACGTTTCTCGCGAAATCCTGCAGAAGGATCCGGTGATCGACTCGATGAAGTCGGCGCTGACCAAGCGTGTATTGGACATGTTGGACAAGCTGGCCAAGGACAAGCCGGAGGACTACAAGAACTTCTGGAAGCAGTTCGGTCAGGTGCTCAAGGAAGGCCCGGCGGAAGACTTCGCCAACAAGGAAAAGATCGCCGGCCTGCTACGCTTTGCCTCCACCAGCGACGCTTCGGGCGAGCAGTCTGTGTCGCTTGCCGATTACCTTGGCCGCGTCAAAGAAGGTCAGGACAAGGTCTACTTCTTGACAGGCGAATCCTATGCCCAGGTCAAGAACAGCCCACACCTAGAAGTCTTCCGCAAGAAAGGCATCGAAGTGCTGCTGTTGACGGACCGTATCGACGAGTGGCTGATGAGCTACCTCACCGAGTTCGACGGCAAGCAGTTCGTGGACGTGGCGCGTGGTGATCTTGATCTCGGCCAGCTGGACTCGGAAGAGGACAAGAAAGCCCAGGAAGAAATCGCCAAGACGAAGGAAGGCTTGGTCGAGCGTCTCAAAGGTGCGCTGGGCGAGGCAGTGGCCGAAGTGCGCGTGTCTCATCGCTTGACTGACTCGCCAGCCATTTTGGCGATCGGCGAGCAGGATCTTGGCTTGCAGATGCGCCAGATTCTCGAGGCGAGCGGGCAGAAGGTGCCTGACTCCAAGCCGATCTTCGAGATCAACCCACAGCATCCGTTGATCGAGAAATTGGACGCTGAGCCGGATGAGGATCGCTTCGCTGATCTGTCGCACATCCTCTTCGACCAGGCCGCACTGGCCGCCGGTGATAGCCTCAAGGATCCGGCTGCCTATGTGCAGCGTCTGAATAAGCTGCTGGTGGAGCTTTCCGCCTAACTCGCTGAAAACGAACAAAAGGCCCGTCAATGACGGGCCTTTTGCGTTCAGAGCTGTCTCTGAGTATCCCGCCTCGCATGATGTTCGCCATTACCTGTGCGATGTACATCGTTGAGCATCGTTGGGAATGAGCGGCATCGAGTAATACGGGCCGCTGGGATACGTCGGTCAAACAGCCGAAGCGGACAGCCATTTTATGAACCGCCATGCGGCCGGAGGGTCTATCCGCTTGGTTGTCAGGAGGACTTTGGTTGTTATTACGAAACTGTTTTGTCTCAATTTGCCTAATCGCTTCGATTGCACCGGTGCAGGCACGCGACTAT
The DNA here is from genome assembly GCF_024448715.1 of Stutzerimonas stutzeri. Classification (GTDB taxonomy): domain Bacteria; phylum Pseudomonadota; class Gammaproteobacteria; order Pseudomonadales; family Pseudomonadaceae; genus Stutzerimonas; species Stutzerimonas stutzeri_AR. The sequence continues at coordinate 529,145 of NZ_JAMOHZ010000001.1, read as the reverse complement.
CGCTACAGCGACGCGCACCTGCATTTCGTTGATTTCTTTCAAGAAAGCGATGGCATGGGTCAGTTGCTGAAAGCCATGGACGCTGGCGACATCGATCATGTGATGATCAGTGGTATCCCAGTTGCAAAAAAATGGCACGAAAACGAGCCCAAGCGGCCTCGTTACTACGCTGGCGACGATGCGCCCGTTTACTGGTACAGCGCTACTGATGTGGTAGTTGCTGCGGCGCTGAAAGAGTTGAATGAAGACCAGCGACGTCGATTCCATCCGTTTCTGTCCGGCTTCAACCCCAACGATAAGAATGCTGATGCGCACATCCGTAGGATGCTCGATCTCGACCCGGGTCTTTGGCAAGGGATCGGGGAAATCTTTACCCGGCATGACGACGTAACCGCGTTAACCCAGGGCGACACCCCTCGAGCAAACAATGAAGCGTTGACACGGGTGTACCACCTTGCGGCTGAATTCGATCTGCCCGTGATGCTGCACTCAAATATCACCTCTAAGCGCGAGCGTAATCCTTTATATCTGACGGAGTTGGAAGAACCGCTACGTAACCATCCGCACACTCGTTTCATCTGGGCTCATGCGGGTACGAGCATGGAGCTGCATCGCCATCAGAAGAAACTGGACTTTCTGCTTCCGACAGTTGCGCGTCTGCTCGATGACTATCCCAACTTATATATTGATTTGTCCTGGACTGTGCTCGAGCCCTATTTGCTTGACGGAAAAGGGCGGCCAGATCCGGCCTGGATAAAGCTCGTGGAGCGCCACCCGAGCCGTTTCATGTTGGGATCGGATGTAGTGGGGCGCTTCGATAACCTCGGTGAGACCATGCAGGCATTCGTTCCCTTCCTTGATGCACTGTCCGCCGATACTGCGCGTATGGTGGCGCGGGACAACTTCTTGGCACTGCTACCTAAGCATTGATTAAGCGTAAGTCCGTTCATCTAACACAAGGGTGTTGGCGCCGAACGGTTGCGTGTCTCCCTTAAGAAAAGCTACGCCGTGACGATATGGCTACTAAGTGCATCGGCTGGCTGGTCGATGTGTAAAAGTACCTGTTCATGGTGTGGAGAAGTCCCATGTCCCTGCGAAAATTAACCATTTCCCGACGCTCTGCGCTGGGATTTGGCCTTATTGGCTTGATTGTTCTAGTTCTGGGTCTGCTGTCGTTAAAACAGATGGGACAGATGAATGCTGAGTCGAAAGATGTCAATGAAGGCTGGCTGCCTAGTGTTATCGCGTTGGGCGATCTGAATCAGCACATCCTGCGAATCCAGCTCTACAACCTACGACTGGCAGTGAATCGCGATGTGGGGACATTGGAAAGTACAAGGGCAAGCTTGGCCCGCTTCGATGATCAGCTCGAAGATATGGAGAACGCTTACAAGAAAACCATCGATACTTCTGACGACGAAGAGCTGTTTCGCCAATATCAGGCCACACGGGAAAGTTACTATCAGATAGTCAAAGAAATTATCCCACTGGATCGCGAAGGACGAGTAGAAGAGCTGGTTTCGATCATCGAAACCAAGTTGAATCCTGCAGCCAGCCGCCTAGCTGAGGCCTTGGACACGCTGGTTGCTTACAACAATCAAGGTGCCGCTCGTTCTGCTGAGCGGTCGTCCCAAATCTTCGACTCCGCCAAGCTATGGACAATCTTCACGATCGCGCTGGCGGCCCTGCTTACTTTCGGCCTAGCTTGGTTGTTCACTCGCAGTATCGTACGGCCACTAAACCAAGCGGTGCTAATTGCCGAGACCGTAGCCTCCGGCACTCTGACGCAAGACTTCACCATCGAAGGCAACGACGAGCCTGCTCGCCTGCTGACGGCGCTCAAAGCCATGCAAGAAAATTTGCGCAGCACCATTCAGGGTATTTCCCATTCCTCCAATCAGCTTGCCTCTGCGGCGGAAGAGCTCAATACCGTAACTGAGGACTCGACCCGCGGCCTGCACCAGCAGAATCACGAGATCGAGCAGGCCGCCACTGCAGTGAATGAAATGACCGCAGCTGTGGACGAGGTTGCCCGTAATGCGGTGGCAACTTCAGAAGCATCACGTGAATCGGACACAACAGCGCAACATGGTCGTCAGCAAGTGATCAAAACGGTCGAGTCGATCGGTCTGCTCGCTGGCGATGTGACCGCGACCTCAACCCAGGTGGAAAAACTGGCCGGCCAGGTACGGGACATCAGTAAGGTACTGGATGTGATTCGCTCGGTTGCCGAGCAAACTAATTTGTTGGCGCTCAACGCCGCCATCGAGGCGGCACGTGCCGGCGATGCCGGACGAGGGTTCGCGGTAGTTGCGGATGAGGTTCGTGCACTGGCTCATCGGACTCAGCAATCCACGCAAGAAATCGAGCAGATGATCGGCGATGTACACCAAGGGACCGATAGGGCCGTGCAGGCCATGCAGGCCAGTAATGAACGGGTACGCAGCACGTTGGAGGTAGCGCGTACCGCCGGTGAGGCGCTCGATGACATCGCTCGGGCGATCAGTCAGATCAGCGAGCGCAATCTGGTCATCGCCAGTGCGTCGGAAGAGCAAGCCCAGGTCGCTCGTGAGGTGGACCGCAACCTGATTAACATTCGTGACCTGTCGCTGCAATCTTCGGCAGGTGCCAATCAGACTAGTGCGGCGAGCCAGGAACTTGCAGGGCTGGCCGTCAACTTGAACGAGCTGGTTGCGCGTTTCCGTATCTGACTATGATCGATGGCACCCCGACCTGTTGGGGTCGCTGTTCTTGCTACCGTAAGCGGCATCGTCGCTAGCCTGTTCGTGTCGCAAAGCTGGGCATATCGGACCTAGATGCGTACCATTCGGCGTTTTTAGTCGGGCTACGCTGTGCCGCTCACGAAGCGGCCTGGCGTAGCTTCCGGCCTAGCCTCCCACGCCGAGACTCCAGTCATGTCCAACCTTTCAAGCCGTTTTTTCAGCGCCTATAACCGCGTCAGCTTGGTAGCGCAGATCATTGTAGGGCTCGTTGCCGGCTGCGTGTTGGCATGGGTATCGCCTCAGGCGGCAGCTTCGGTAAGCTTGCTGGGCGATCTGTTCGTATCCGGGCTGAAGGCGGTCGCGCCGGTGCTGGTGTTCGTATTGGTGACAGCATCGCTTGCCAACCATAAGCGCGGGCAACCGACGCACATCCGCCCGATCCTGCTCCTCTACGCGCTTGGCACCGTAAGCGCCGCTGCGGTGGCGGTGATAGCCAGCGCACTGTTTCCTACGAGCCTCACATTAATCAGCCAGGCGAACGACGTCGTGCCTCCGTCGGGGGTTGGTGCCGTCTTGAGAACGCTGTTGTTTAGTGTGGTGGACAACCCGGTGCATGCGCTTATTGAGGGTAACTTCATTGGCATTCTGGCATGGGCCATCGGCCTTGGATTCGCGTTTCGCCATGCTCGTGAAAGTACGCGTGATCTGATCGTCGATATATCAGATGGTGTGACGCTAATCGTCAGAGTGGTGATTCGTTTCGCGCCGCTGGGCATATTCGGATTGGTATCCGGAACGCTCGCCAAGTCCGGTTTCTCAGCACTGGCCAGCTATCTTCAATTGCTGCTGGTGTTGGTCGGCAGCATGCTGTTCATGGCGCTGGTGGTGAATCCGTTGATCGTGTTCTGCCAGATCCGCAAGAATCCATATCCGTTGGTTTTTACCTGTCTGCGCGAAAGCGGCATCACAGCATTCTTCACCCGCAGCTCGGCGGCGAACATACCGGTCAACATGCAGCTGTGTGAGCGACTCGGGTTACACAAAGACACCTACTCGGTGTCTATTCCGCTGGGTGCGACCATTAACATGGGCGGGGCGGCCATCACCATCACGGTACTGACCCTGGCGGCGACAAATACGTTGGGCATCGTGGTGGACATTCCCACCGCGATCCTGCTCAGCCTGCTCGCCGCCATCTGCGCCTGCGGTGCATCCGGTGTGGCAGGTGGCTCGCTGTTATTGATTCCGCTGGCTTGTAGCCTGTTTGGTATTTCCAATGACCTTGCGATGCAGGTGGTGGCCGTCGGGTTCATCATCGGCGTGGTGCAGGATTCGGCCGAAACCGCTCTGAACTCTTCCACCGACGCGCTATTCACCGCGGCATCGTGCATCGCTCATGGCGACAGCGCCGAGGTATTGAGCTGATCGATCGCGGCTCGTGACCTTGCCAGCGTCCGGCAGGCGCAGGGTGGGTTGCGGCCCACCAAAAGGAGGGGTGCCAGTGCGCCGGCGGGTTTCACACATACGTTTCTGAACAAACAACAACGGCGCCATGAGGCGCCGTTGTTTTTACTCTTCAGCTGTTGACGATCAGCCTTTCCAGCGCTTGAGTACCAGCGTGGCGTTGGTGCCGCCGAAACCGAAGCTGTTGCTCATGATCGTATCGATCTTTGCGTTCTCGCGGGTTTCGCGAACGATCGGCAGGTCAGCGACTTCTGGGTCCAGCTCGTCGATGTTGGCCGATCCAGCGATGAAGTTGCCCTGCATCATCAGCATGCAGTAGATCGCTTCGTGAACGCCTGCTGCGCCCAGTGAATGTCCGGACAGGCTCTTGGTTGAGCTGATGGTCGGGATTTTGTCGCCGAACATGTTGCGTACGGCCTTGCTTTCAGCAACGTCACCCACCGGGGTGGAGGTCCCGTGGGTGTTGAGGTAATCGATGTCGCCTTCGACAGTCGCCATCGCCTGCTGCATGCAGCGCAGCGCACCTTCACCGCTCGGTGCAACCATGTCGTAGCCGTCGGAAGTGGCGCCGTAGCCGACGATTTCCGCATAGATCTTGGCGCCGCGCTTGAGGGCATGTTCCAGCTCTTCGACAACTACCATGCCGCCACCGCCGGCGATGACGAAACCGTCGCGCTTGGCGTCGTAGGCGCGGGAGGCCTTTTCAGGCATCTCGTTGTACTGGCTGGACAGAGCACCCATGGCGTCGAACAGGCAGCTCTGGCTCCAATGCTCTTCTTCGCCGCCGCCGGCGAAGACGACGTCCTGCTTGCCCATCTGAATTTGTTCCATCGCATGGCCGATGCAATGCGCGCTGGTGGCGCATGCCGAGGCGATGGAATAGTTGATGCCCTTGATGCGGAACGGCGTGGCCAGACAGGCGGAAACCGTGCTGCTCATGGTGCGCGGCACGCGGTATGGGCCGATACGCTTGACGCCCTTGTCGCGCAGAATGTCGATGGCTTCCATCTGATTGATGGTCGAAGCACCACCGGAACCGGCGATCAGGCCGATGCGCGGATTGGAGATGTCTTCGGCGCTAAGGCCCGAATCTTCCAGCGCCTGTTGCATCGCCAGATAGGCATAAGCTGCAGCATCGCCCATGAAACGCAGGACCTTGCGGTCGATCAGCTCCTCGAGGTTCAGATTGACTGATCCCGAAACCTGGCTGCGCAGACCCATGTCCGCATAGGCCTGGTTGAAGCGGATGCCAGGGCGACTGGCGCGCAGGTTGGCGGAGACGGTGTCTTTGTCATTGCCGAGGCAGGAAACGATACCCAGGCCGGTGATCACGACGCGACGCATGCGGAAGTCCTTCAAAAGCTATCGGTAGAGGTAAACAGGCCGACGCGCAAACCTTCGGCACTGTAGATCTCGCGACCATCTACGCTGACGGTACCGTCGGCTATGCCGAGGATCAGCGAGCGACTGATGGTGCGCTTGATATGAATGTTATAGGTGACCTTCTTGGCGGTCGGCAGGACCTGGCCGAAGAACTTCACTTCGCCAGAACCCAGCGCACGACCACGGCCGGGATTGCCCTGCCATCCAAGGTAAAAGCCGACCAGCTGCCACATGGCATCGAGGCCCAGGCAGCCAGGCATGACCGGGTCGCCTTCGAAATGGCAGGCAAAGAACCAGAGATCAGGATTGATATCCAGCTCGGCGACCAATTCGCCCTTGCCGTATTTGCCGCCCACTTCGCTGATATGAACGATGCGATCGACCATCAGCATGTTCGGCGCGGGCAGTTGCGCATTACCGGGCCCGAAAAGCTCGCCGCGGCTGCAGCGAAGCAGATCTTCCCGAGTAAAGGCCTGTTGTTTGGTCATGCGTATTCCTCAATGGCCCCGTTGTGGAGGGCTTGCTGCTTTCATCCGACCCGAGAGTCCGATCATAAAGACTAGTCATAGACTGCCGCCTTGCGCCTAAAGTCACAGGTGCAAGGCATGGATACCTCGTTTCAACCACCCCACTGGGAGACCATGGTGGAAACGGCCCGATACTTTAACACTCCTGACCTTTGACAACGACCTTGTGACGCTCTGTCCCTTATAGACCGTGGGCAGCGTCCGCAGTGATGCCGTAATGCAGAAGGACAGACGAAAGGAAATCTCGCGGACTAGAGGCTCTGCTGGAAACTGTAACCTGATGATTCCATTAGCGGTTGCTTTACGCTAGCTGTGTCTGAATCGCTACGTATAATGCCGAACATTGCCACCGGGTGGCTCAAAACGGATACCCCATGACTGAACAGCAACCCATTGCGGTGCTTGGTGGCGGCAGCTTCGGCACCGCCATTGCGAATCTGCTGGCCGAGAACGGTCACGGCGTCCGGCTGTGGATGCGCGATCCGGATCAGGCCGAGAGCATTCGTACCCACCGTCAGAATCCGCGCTATTTGAAGGGCGTGACATTGCTTCCTCAAGTGGAACCGGTCACGGACCTCGAACAGACACTGAGCGACTGTGAGCTGGTTTTCGTGGCGTTGCCATCCAGTGCGCTGCGCCAAGCGCTATCGCCTTTCGCTGCTCAGTTGGCGGGCAAGATGCTGGTTAGTACAACCAAGGGCATCGAGGCGCAGGGTTTCATGCTGATGAGCCAGATCCTGGAAGATATCGCGCCACACGCCCGCATCGGCGTGATTTCCGGTCCCAATCTCGCACGCGAAGTTGCGGAGCATGCGCTTACCGCGACGGTGATCGCCAGCCATGATGAGGCGCTTTGCCGGTCCGTGCAGCAGGTGCTGCACGGACGAACCTTTCGTGTTTATGCCAGCGCCGACCGTTTTGGGGTCGAACTCGGCGGCGCGCTGAAAAACGTCTATGCAATCATGGCCGGCATGGCCGCTGCCCTGGGTATGGGTGAGAACACCCGCAGCATGCTGATTACCCGTGCCCTTGCCGAGATGACACGCTTTGCGGTCAAGTTGGGAGCTAACCCAATGACATTTCTGGGGTTGGCTGGTGTGGGTGATCTGATCGTCACCTGCACTTCTTCGAAAAGCCGCAACTTCCAGGTCGGCTATGCGCTGGGTGAAGGGCTGAGTCTCGATGAAGCCGTGTCCCGCCTGGGAGAGGTGGCCGAAGGGGTCAACACCATCAAGGTATTGAAAACTAAGGCGGAAGAGCTGCAGGTCTACATGCCACTGGTCGCTGGGCTGCATGCCATTCTGTTCGAGGGGCGTACGCTGGAACAGGTAATCGCGCTCCTGATGCGCGGCGAGCCGAAAACCGACGTGGATTTCATTTCCACCGACGGCTTCTGAGAACGATACGGAGATAACAATGAGCACATTACAAAGCGGCGCGGATCGCGAATCGCTGATTCTGCGCGCCATCTGGATGCTGGTTTTCTTTTTCGTCTGGCAATTGGCCGAGCTGGTGCTGCTGGTGGTCGTGGTTGCGCAGCTGGTGCTGCGCGCAGTGAACGGCAAGGCCAACGAAAGCCTGCAGGGCCTGGGTGACAGCCTCAGCCAGTATGTGGCGCAGATCGGCCGTTTCGGCACCTTTAACACTGATCGCAAACCCTGGCCAATGTCCGACTGGCCCAAGCCGCGTCCGGCGGATATCGAAACAGCTCCTCCGGTCACGCCTGCACCGCCGAAGCAGGAGCCGCAGGTATGAAGTTGTGGCTGCTGCGTCACGGTGAGGCTGAGCCCAGGGCTCGTACCGATGCCGAGCGCAACCTGACCGCGACCGGGCGGCTCGAAGTGCAAAACAGTGCCGCACATCTGCATGGTCAGCCGATAGAGGTCATTCTGGTCAGCCCTTATCGGCGTGCGCAGCAGACCGCTGAGATCGTTCGTCAGGCGCTTGGCTTCACCGGGACCGTAGAAACCGTACCCTGGCTGACGCCGGAATCCGATCCAAACGATGCGATGCTCTATCTCGACCGCCGCGATGAGCAGAGCCTGCTACTCGTAACTCATCAGCCTTTCGTCGGTGCGCTGGGTGGTTGGCTGGTCCATGGTCACCGCGACACGCCGCTGCCGATGGCGACTGCCAGCCTGGCCGAACTGGACGGTGAACATCTGGCCGCGGGTCTGATGCAGCTCGCCGGGCTGCGGCATCCACGTTGAGCTGCGACTTGCCTTGCCGGTTCAATAAGAGCGCAGCAGCGTTGCGCGGAAATAAAAATAATACGGAGAGCGACACTTGAGCATTTGGCACCATCAACCGGAACTCGAACAACTCAACGCCAGGCGCGAGAACACTATCGTCGAGCTTCTCGATATCCGTTTCGAGGCCGTCGATGACGATTCCCTTACCGCCAGCATGGTAGTCGATTCACGCACCCACCAGCCCTATGGCTTGCTGCATGGCGGCGCTTCGGTGGTGCTGGCCGAAACCGTTGGCTCTACGGCCAGCTATCAATGCATCGATCCGAGCCGGTATTACTGTGTTGGCCTTGAGGTGAACGCCAATCATATTCGCGCGCTGCGTAGCGGTCGTGTGACTGCGGTCTGCCGTCCGGTGCACCTGGGGCGCTCCACCCACGTCTGGGATATCCGCCTGAGCGGCGATGATGGCAAGCTCAGCTGCATTTCCCGGCTAACCGTAGCAGTCGTGCCTGTGGGCGAGAGCATCCCGCGACCCTGAGGGGCGCCGAAGGCGTCTTGTTTGGCATGACTGCCGTTCATTCTGCCGCTCCGGCCGATTGCCGCGAGGGGAAGGGGACCAGACAATGGTTGCCTTTCCTCCTGTCGCATCGAGCCCATGACGCAACGCATTTTTTTCGCCCATGCCAACGGCTTTCCCTGCGGTACTTATCGCAAGCTGTTCGATTTACTGGCGCCCGACTACAGCGTTACTCATCTGGACCAGCACGGCCACGATCCACGGTTTCCGGTGGATGACAACTGGCAAAACCTGGTGCAGGAGCTGATCGAGCAGCTTGTGACGGTAAAAGAGCCGATCTGGGGTGTCGGACATTCGCTGGGCGGCATGCTGCATTATCACGCGGCCTTGCAGAGGCCCGAGCTTTATCGCGGCGTGGTCATGCTCGATTCACCGATGCCGACCTGGTTCGACCAGACGCTTATCTGGGCAGCCAAGCGCTTTGGCTTTATCGATCGTCTGACACCCGCTGGTCGCACGCTCGGACGCCGCGAGGAGTTCGCTTGTGTGGACGAGGCGCGGCAATATTTCGCCAGTCGGACGCTGTTCCGCGCGTTCGATCCCGATTGCCTGGATGCTTACGTCGAGCACGGACTGGAGCCGACCGCCAAGGGGCTGCGTCTGCGCTTCGACCCGGAAACCGAAATCCGCATCTACCGCAGCGTGCCGCACGTCACGCCCGGCTGGCCGCATGCGTTGAAGATTCCGCTTGCGGTAGTACGTGGACGCCAAAGCCGGGTAGTGATGCCCCATCATGCTTATCTGCTGCGACTGGTTGCGCACGGTGAAGCGCATACGTTGCCCGGCGGTCATATGTTTCCGCTCGAACATCCGGGGAATACCGCGATGCTGCTCAGACAATTGTTCGGTCGCTGGAGCGAACTGGATCAACGAGGTGCTGCATGACCGTCGCGTTCGAGGAGATCCGCCTGAGCCTGCCGCATATCGAAGTTGCGGCGCATCTCTATGGCCCCGAGGATGGTTTGCCGGTGATCGCCCTGCACGGTTGGCTGGACAACGCCGCGACGTTCTCACGCTTGGCGCCGCTACTCGATGGCGTCCGCATCGTCGCGCTGGATCTGCCGGGGCACGGTCACTCCGATCATCGACCCGTCGGCGCTGCCTACAATATCTGGGACTACGCCCATGATGTGCTGCAGACGGCCGAACAGTTTGGTTGGCAGCGATTCTCCCTGCTGGGCCATTCGATGGGCGCGATCGTTTCCGTGCTGCTGGCGGGTGCCATGCCCGAGCGAGTCGAGCGCCTGGCGCTGATCGATGGGGTGATTCCTTATACCGGCGAAGCCGAAACCGCACCGCAAAAGCTCGGTGAGTCGTTACAGGCACTGCTCGCCGTTGATGACAAGCGCAAGCCGGTCTATGAAAGATTCGAGCAAGCCGTCGCGGCACGCATGAAGGGCGTCGGTGCGGTCAGCCATGAGGCGGCCGAATTGCTTGCTCAGCGTGGTCTGATGCCGGTTCCCGGCGGTTATACCTGGCGCACCGATGCGCGGCTGATGCTGCCGTCACCGATGCGCTTGAGCCGCGCACATGCGCTGTCGTTCGTACAGCGGGTGGCGTGCCCCGCGAGCCTAGTGCTGGCGGAGCAGGGCCTGATGACCCAGTCGGCGATGCTGGAGCTATCCGAGGCCTCGCCGTTCACGCTGCACAGGCTGCCGGGCGGGCATCATTTGCATCTGGATGATCTGCGGGGGGCCGAAGCGGTGGCGGCTGTTTTCAATCCCTTCTTTGCGGCTTAGCCAGGGAGTGACGCGGTTACGCAAGAATCTGTCGCAAACCCTCGCTTGACTTGCTTTTGCCAACTGGTGAGGCTGGGCTATCGCCTCAGCAGGGAACAACATCGCAATGATCGATCTTTACACCGCCGTCACGCCCAACGGTTACAGGATCTCGGTCGTGCTCGAGGAACTCGGCCAACCCTGTCGGATGCAGCTGCTCAGCTTCGTGCAGCGCTGGGTCGACAGTCGCACGCAGGTACAGACTGCTCAGTCGATGCTGACCCGGTGAGGTCTTGTATGCGAGATGTATGGATAGCCGGGCTGACTATGCTCGCGAGCGCAGCGAGTGCCGCTGATTTGCCAGGCAGCAGGGATTTCGATTCGATTGCGCGATACCCACAGGCGCAGATAGTCGCCTTCAAGAAACAACAGGTGCTGGAACGGACTTATCCGCTGGATTCGATCCGTCGCATCAGTGGTCGCCTGAGGATGAGTGCCCAAGTCAGCGCGTCCGGCCAGCTGACTGCCGTCACCTATCAGTTACCGGAGGTGCATACGGGTATCGAAGCATTCGAGCGGTCGCGCAACCAACTGCTGGAGGATGGGGCCGAATTGCTGTTCTGGTGCGAAGGGCGCGATTGCGGATCGAGCAGTCTGTGGGCCAACGCAGTGTTCCAGCGATCCACGCTCTACGGCCCTGATGCGCGGCAGGCTTATCTGCTGGCGCGATTGCCCGGCGATTCCGATCGCCTTATGGCGCTCTATGGCATCACGCGTGGCAATGGCCGGCCCTACTTGCAGGTGGAGCAGTTCGAACCGGACGAACCACTCGGCGTCATCCTGCCGAATCCGGCTACCCTGTTGCGTCAGTTGAAGCGCACCGGCGAACTTTGGCTGCAGCGATTGCCGGAAGAGCCAACGGCCGAGTGGGGTGCCTTGCTGGCGAACGTGCTGCGGCTCGACAGCACCATGCGGGTAATGCTGGAAGGTAAAGGTGCTGCGGCTTGGCATGAAGCGCTGATCCATGAGCGGATCAAGGCGCGGCGTCTGGACCCGAAGGTTTCCGATGAGGATGGCCTGCGTATCAGGCTATTGCGCTGAGGGTGCGTTTCAGTCTGCAATAGAACTCCAGCCTGGTGCGCTTTGCTCAAGGCGCACCGCGTTTTTCGATGGGTATTCTGATGCTTAACAATGATCGTCTGCTGGTGCAGATTCTGCTCCTGGTGCTGCTCGGTGCCTGTGTGTGGGTACTGGCTCCATTTGCCTCCGCGTTGTTCTGGGCGGCGGTACTGGCGTTCGCCAGTTGGCCGATCATGCGCTGGCTGACACGCTTGCTGAAGGGGAATTCGACACTCGCCGCGACGCTGCTGACGTTTGGCTGGATGGTGTTGGTGGCTGTGCCGTTGGTATGGCTGGGGTTCAACGTTGCCGACCAGATTCGCGAGGTCAACGCACTGCTGCATAACATTCAGGTGCAGGGCCTGCCAGAGCCACCTGCTTGGCTGGGTGAGGTGCCGTTGGTTGGCGACAGATTGCTGGCCTTCTGGAACACCGTTGATGAACAGGGCACGGCGTTCTTCGCCACCGTGCGTCCGTATATCGGGCAGGTCGGCAACTGGTTGCTGGTGCGCAGCGCCCGTATCGGTAGTGGAATGCTGGAACTGGCACTGAGCTTGGTGCTGGTATTCTTCTTCTATCGTGACGGGCCGAAACTCGCAGCCTTCGTCCACAGTCTGCTGCATCGGCTGATTGGCGATCGCGCAGACCATTACCTGGAGTTGGTTGCGGGTACCGTGCAACGTGTCGTCAACGGCGTTATTGGTACGGCTGCTGCCCAGGCGATTCTGGCGTATGCCGGTTTCACCATAGCCGGTGTACCGGGTGCGCTGATTCTTGGCCTGCTGACGTTTGCGTTCAGCTTTTTGATGGTCCCGCCGCTGATCTGGGGGCCGGCGGTCGCATGGCTCGTCTGGCAAGGCCAATACGGAATGGCAGTGTTTCTCGGCATCTGGGGCATGTTCATCATCAGCGGTGTGGACAACGTGCTGAAACCTTATCTGATCAGTCGCGGCGGCAACCTGCCGCTGGTGGTGGTGTTGCTAGGTGTGTTCGGTGGCGTATTGGCGTTCGGTTTTATGGGTCTGTTTCTCGGCCCGACGCTGCTGGCGGTCGCCTACAGCTTGCTGGGTGACTGGCTGATCAAGGAAGTGCCAAACGCCGCGACACCGGAGAACTTGCCGGGCAGTCGATTCGACTGACACTCTCGATGGGAGCAGCAGCCTGTTAGTGCCGCTGTTCTTCCTCGTACCTGTCGAGCGCATCGCTCGCGATGATCTGCCCCAGCTTGATCAACTCAGGCGCTTTGTAGAACTCGTAGAAACGGCAGGCGCGCTTGGGGATGTTGATCAGCACGTTCGGCGGATAACCGGCGATCTTGTATTGCGTCAACGAAGACTGCATCACTTCGAAGCTCTGGTTGATCAGCTCCAGCAGCGAAGCTGGCCCACCAACATCCACCACCATCGAACCTTCTGCCGACTTCGGTGCGCTCTGTCCTGTTGAAGCTGCCTGTGGCTGACCGTCTGCGGTCGCTTCGCCGGTCTGAAGCGCGGCGACCTGCTCATCCAGACTGTCGTGCCGCCAGAACGGAATATGCGAGCTGATCGAGCTGACCATGGCATCGAAACGGCCTGGGCGAATGATCTCCGGCAAAGGATATTGTCGATGGTTATTCGCGTTGAGGTTGACCGCGATGATGATATCGCTGTGGCTGGAAACGACCGGCACAATCGGCAGGGGATTCAATATCCCGCCGTCGACCAGCATGCGGTTGCCTTGCATGACGGGCGTGAACAGGCTCGGAATGGCGGCAGAGGCGCGCATCGCCAGCTCCAGATTGCCTTCCTGAAACCATATTTCCTGCTGATTGGTCAGGTCCGCGGCGACTGCGGTAAAGGGGATCGGCAGATCTTCGATATTGATCGAGCCAAGCATTTCGCGGATACGCCCGAAAATTTTCTCGCCACGAATGGCGCCGAGACTGAAGCTCGGGTCGACCAGGCGCAGCATGTCGAAATAGTCCAGACTTTCGATCCAATCGCGATACTCGCCCAGCTTGCCAGCCGCATAGATACCGCCGACCACCGCGCCCATCGAACAGCCTGCGATGCAATTGATTTCGTAACCTCGAGCGGTGAGTTCTTCGATAACGCCAATGTGCGCATAACCCCGCGCGCCTCCCGAACCCAGTACCAGCGCGACCTTGTTGCCCATGTGATTCTCCCTATGGCAGGAGCGATAGCTTCAAGCTTCAACGCGCAAGCTTCAAGTAGAAGCCAAGGGCAGAGAACCGTATGGCAACGAAAAGTGGCAACGAAAGCTCATCAATGCCGCGGCGGAGCAATGCCGGCTCCAGCCTTTGCTACAATCGGCGCCCGTTTTTGCCAGCGTCACGAGAGCCTTTCCAGATGAGCGAACCCATCCGCCTCACTCAGTACAGCCATGGCGCCGGTTGCGGCTGCAAGATTTCGCCCAAGGTCCTGGATGTGATCCTCGCCGGCAGCGGCGCGCAGAACCTCGACCCGCGATTGTGGGTCGGTAATGCGTCGCGCGACGACGCTGCCGTTTATGGCATTGATGAAGAGCGCGGCGTGGTGTCGACCACCGATTTCTTCATGCCCATCGTCGACGATCCGTTCGATTTCGGTCGGATCGCCGCAACCAATGCGATCAGCGATATTTACGCGATGGGCGGCGATCCGCTGATGGCCATCGCCATTCTCGGCTGGCCGGTGAATGTGCTGCCGCCTGAGGTGGCCCGAGAAGTCATCGCTGGTGGCCGTTCGGTATGCGACGCAGCGGGCATCCCACTCGCGGGCGGGCATTCGATCGACGCGCCCGAGCCGATTTTTGGCCTGGCGGTGACCGGCCTAGTCAATAAGAGCCAGATGAAGCGCAACGACACGGCAACGGTCGGCTGCAAGCTCTACCTGACCAAGCCGCTGGGCATCGGCATTTTCACCACAGCCGAGAAGAAGGCCAAGCTGCGCCCCGAGGACGTTGGTCGAGCCCGTGATTGGATGTGCACCTTGAATACGCCCGGCAGCCGCTTCGGCAAGCTTGCAGCCGTGCGCGCCATGACTGATGTCACCGGTTTTGGCTTGCTCGGGCATCTGGTAGAGATGGCCGATGGCAGCGGCGTTACCGCGCGTATCGACTATGCCCGTGTACCGCGTCTGGAAGGCGTCGAGTATTACCTGGAGCAGGGCTGCGTACCGGGCGGTACCGGGCGTAACTTCGACAGCTACGGTGAGCGCATTGGGACGCTGGACGAGGCCCACAAGCAATTGCTCTGCGATCCGCAGACCAGTGGCGGGCTGTTGGTCGCAGTGGCACCGGAAGGCGAGGCTGAATTTCTCAAGGTCGCGACCGAACTCGGCCTGACACTCGAACCTATCGGCGAGTTGGTCGAAGCCGGTCCCTTTGCTGTCGAGGTTCGTTGATGCGCGGCGATACCGATAACTTCCGCGAGTTGTTTCTCAACGATGTACCAATGATGGATGCGCGAGCACCGGTGGAATTTGCCAAGGGCGCGTTTCCCGGCGTGATCAACCTGCCACTGATGGACGATCTCGAGCGGCAGAAGGTCGGCACCTGCTACAAACAGCACGGCCAGCAGGCGGCGATCGAACTGGGTCATCGACTGGTCAGCGGCCAGCTCAAGGCCGAGCGCATCCAGGCCTGGGCCGATTTCGCGCGGAACAATCCCCAGGGCTATCTCTATTGTTTTCGCGGCGGTCTGCGTTCACAGCTGGTTCAGCAGTGGCTCAAGACCGAGGCGGGCATCGACTACCCGCGTGTCACGGGCGGCTACAAGGCGATGCGCCACTTTCTGCTGGAAACCATCGAGCACGCGGCGGCGAATTATGACTTCGTGCTGGTCGGCGGCATGACCGGCACTGGCAAGACCGAAGTGCTTGCGCGCCTGGACGACAGCGTCGATCTGGAAGGTATCGCCAATCATCGCGGCTCAAGCTTCGGCAAGCGTGCCACGCCGCAACCGGTGCAGATTGATTTCGAGAACGCGCTGGCGATTCGCCTGCTAAAGATGCAAGAGGCGGGCGTCGGTCAATTCGTCCTTGAGGATGAAGCGCGGCTGGTGGGCCGTTGTTCCATACCGCTGCCGCTGTTCCAAGGGATGCAGCAGTATCCGCTAGTTTGGTTGGAGGACAGCTTCGAAGGGCGCGTCGATCGAATCCTCAAAGATTACGTAATTGACCTCTGTGCCGAGTTCGTCACGGAGCAGGGCGAGGCGGGATTTGCCGCGTTCAGCGAGCGTTTGCAGCAAAGTCTGGTCAATATCAGCAAGCGGCTCGGAGGCGAGTGCTACAAGCAGTTGGCCGCGATCATGGACCAGGCGCTTACCGAGCAGGCCAATACGGGTGCGGTCGATCTGCACCGCGGCTGGATCGAGGTGTTGCTGAGGCAATACTACGACCCGATGTATGCCTACCAGCGGGAGAGCAAGGCGTCCCGAATCGAATTCGCTGGCGAGCAAGATGCTGTAGTCGAATTTCTCCGCGAGCGTATTGCAGGTAGTCAAAACTGAGCAGGTCTCAAAAATTGAGGATGTGTCGATGAAAAATTTGATCTGTTTATCTCTGTTGGCGTTGGCCCTGACCGGTTGCGCCGCGAAAACCGCTTATCGCGACAACTGTGCGTCCCAGCTGAACGCTGCTTGGGAAGAGCAGAGTCTGGCAGAAGCGGAAGGCTTTGCCGGCACCGTGAGCTATTCCAAAGCAATCGCCTTGCTTACCGGCGCTAAAACCCAGCAACAATTCGAGGGTTATCAAGGCTGCGTGGAAAAGGCCAAGAAGGCCCGCTTCTATCTGCGCGAATCGCGCGCGGGGCGCTGACAGCGCGGCGCTGAGTGGCAGCCGCTTCGGTTGCCACGTCCCATCCGTCGGTTCTGGCCAATTGCAGGCCGACTCCGCAGAGAACCCTTATGCAACTCGACTTCTCCACCTTGGCGCCGGTCGAGGCCTATCGTTGGCTGGCGTCCACCGTTACACCGCGACCGATTGCCTGGGTCTCGACATGCTCGGCATCGGGCATCAGCAATCTTGCACCGTTCAGTTTTTTCCAAGTAATCAGTAGCGAGCCTCCGACGTTGCTTATCAACGTCGGCCTCAAGGATGGGCTGCCCAAGGACACCGCCCGCAATGCGCTCGATACCGGTGAGCTGGTCGTTCAGCTCGTCAGCGCTGAGCAGGCCGAGGCGATGAATGCGTCCGCCGCCGCACTGCCCCACGGTCTTAGCGAATTCGAGCACTGTGGTATCGCCAGCGAACCGGCCCGTCTCGTGAACGTGCAGCGGGTGGCTGGCGCGCCGGTCGCCTTTGAATGCCGCGTCGCGCAGATCCTGCCGTATCCGGCTGAGGCGCCCAACTGCCAGCTGATCTTCGCCGAAGTGCTGCTGGCGCATATCGATGACCGCGTGCTCGACGAGCGCGGACGTATCGATTCGGCCAGGCTCGATCTGGTCGGGAGACTTGGCGGCGCGACTTACAGCTATACTCGCGAGCGTTTCGATATGCAGCGGCCGTAGTCGCGCAGCCGCGCTTGATTGCCTGCAGGTTACCGACGCGCCCATAGCTCGCGCTCGGGCGGTTGGCGATACGCGGCATCCCCACCGGAGCAAGGACCAAGCGCCGGGTCACAACTTCGTCACCGCAGATTTCCATCGCTTTGCCTGAGCTTGCCGGGTCAGTAGGATCGACGGAACAAACAAAGGAGAGTTGCATGCGTGCGCGATTGGACGTCTGTCTCAGAGCGGTGAACGAAGTCCTGCTCGGCAAGCAATCACAGGTTCGATTGGCCATGGCCTGCCTGCTGGCGAGGGGGCATCTGCTGGTCGAGGATTTGCCTGGCATGGGCAAGACCACCCTCAGCCATGCGCTAGCCAGGGTGATGGGATTGGAATTCCAGCGTATCCAGTTCACCTCGGACCTGTTGCCGGGCGATATCCTCGGTACCTCAGTGTTCGACAAGGACAGCGGCCAGTTCGTCTTCCATCCAGGACCGATCTTTGCCGAGCTGATCCTCGCGGACGAAATCAACCGGGCGACGCCGAAAAGCCAGAGCGCACTGCTCGAAGCGATGGAAGAGGGACAGGTCACCATCGAGGGCGCGACCCGGCCCTTGCCTGATCCATTCTTCGTCGTCGCCACGCAGAACCCTGTCAGCTCCGGCGGGACCTTCGCGCTCCCCGAATCGCAACTGGATCGTTTCCTGATGCGCCTGTCTTTGGGCTATCCAGCGAAGGCAGCGGAGAAAGCGCTGCTGCTCGGCGACTCGCGCCGCGATCTCCTGGCGCGCCTGGAACCCATGCTCGTTCATGCCGAACTGGTGGAGATTCAGAATGCGGTGGCGCAGGTGCGGGTCAGTGATGCGTTGGTCGACTACGTGCTGCGATTGGTCGAGGCCACCCGCACGCAGCCACAGTTCGCTTGGGGGCTTTCGCCTCGTGGTAGTTTGGCGCTGTTAGCGGCGGCACGGGCGTGGGCTTTTCTCGACGGTCGCGACTATGTGATTCCGGAAGATGTTCAGGCCGTGCTGCCGTCGGTGGTCGGGCATCGCCTTCGGGAGCAGGCGGACGCCACTGGCCATGGTGGCGGCGCGTTGGTGCAATGGCTGCTGCGCGAAGTGCCGGCGCTCTGACGCCGTATCGCGAGAATCGCCGAGAGGACGAGCATGCGACTGCTACCACGAGTACGTGATCGCTGGTTGTTGAAGCGTATTCCGCCCGGGCCGAATGTGCGGCTCGATCAGCGGCGCATATTTATCATGCCGACTGCGGTGGGCATGTCGTTTCTGCTGGCCCTGCTGCTGATGCTGCTTGCCGCGATCAATTACCAGAACAGTCTCGCCTATGCGCTGACGTTCCTGCTCGGCTCGGTATTCGTGGTTGCGATTCTGCATACCTGGCGGAATCTAGCGGGCTTGGTTCTACAGGCAGGCGGAGCGGAGGCTGTCTTCCTAGGTGAGCAGGCGCGTCTGCGGGTCAGGCTGGAAAGTCGTGGCCGTCTCTATCAGGCTGTCGCGTTGGGCTGGCCCAGGAGCGGCCTGCAACTGATCGATGTACCAGCGAGCGGAACCTGTGAGGTCGAGCTGAGCCTGCTGAGCGAGCGCCGCGGCTGGCTGAAGCCGGGGCGGATACGTGTCGAAAGTCGTTTTCCACTGGGAATTCTCGTGGCTTGGAGTTGGGTCGATCTGCAACTGGCTGCGCTGGTCTATCCGCGTCCATCAGCAGGCGATTTACCACAAGCCGGCGGGCTGACCGAAGAAGAGAGCGAGGGGGCCCGCGCAATTGGGAGTGGCATCGATGATTATCAAGGCTTGAAACCATGGCAGCCTGGCGACTCGCGGCGTCGACTCAACTGGAAGGCATTTTCCCGAGGCCAAGGCTTGCTGGTGAAGGATTTCACCGCGTTGGCTGGCCAGGAGCCGCTACTTGATCTCGATGCCATCGACGGCGATATCGAAGCGCGGTTGTCGCTACTTTGTCACTGGGTCGTCGAATTATCTGCACGCCAGCAACCTTTCGCCTTGCGCATCGCGTCGACAACCATTGGCCCGGACGGCGGCGCCGATCACCGCAACCGTTGCTTGCGCGAATTGGCTTTGTTCGGTCTGGAGCGGGAGCGCGATCAGTGAACACTGCGCAGGCGATTCCGCGCAACGGGTTGGTCTGGCTGCTGGTAGCGCAAGTGCTGGTAATTCTTCCTCATCTCGGTCATCTGCCGTTATGGATCATCGGCCTCTGGCTCGCTTGTGCGACGTGGCGCGTACAAATCTTCCGCATGCGCGCCCGCTATCCAAAGGGCTGGGCGAAAGCCCTGATGATGATTGGTGCCGGGTTTGGCGTGTACTTTTCGCGTGGCAGCGTAATCGGACTCGACGCCGGGGTGGTGCTGCTGATTGCCGCGTTCATTCTCAAACTGGTGGAGATGCGTAGTCGCCGCGATGCACTGGTGCTGATCTTCCTTGGTTTTTTCGCCGTGGTGACCAGTTACCTGTTCTACGACAGCTTGCTGGCCGGGCTGTACAGCCTGTTGCCAATCACCGCGCTGCTGGCCGCGATGATCGGTCTGCAGCAGAATACCGTGGCCACGCAACCCTGGCCGACAATGCGGCTGGCGGGCTCGCTGTTGCTTCAGGCCGTGCCGCTTATGCTCGTGCTGTTCGTACTGTTCCCGCGGTTGGGTCCGCTCTGGTCCTTGCCGCAGCCACAGGATCGCGGTGTAACCGGGTTGGCCGACAGCATGTCGCCAGGTGATATCGCCGAACTGAGTCGCTCCGCCGAACTGGCGTTCAGGGTCAGCTTCGAAGGTCCGATCCCCGAGCGGGACCAGCTGTATTGGCGAGCGGTCACCTTCGAGCGCTTCGATGGCCGACGCTGGTCGCAATCATTCGCTTCACAAGCGCCGCAGGCGCCTGATTGGACTCCGCGAGGCGAGCCGGTGCGCTACAGCGTCGTAATGCAACCCAGTGGCCGGCCGTGGTTATATGCGCTGGACGTGCCGCAAGTGGATGCAGACAACGTACGGCTGATGGCCGATTTCCATCTGCAACGACAACGCCCAATTGACCAGCCATTACTTTACCGGGCAACTTCATGGACCGAATCGCTGCGCGAGCCTGAGGCCGTGCCCTCGATGCTTGAGCGCGCCTTGCAGCTTCCCGCTACGGGCAATCCGCGCAGCCGGACATGGGCCGCGGAGCTGCGCCGCAACCACCGAACTCCAGAGGCGACCGTGCAGGCGCTGCTGCGGCATTTCAATCAGCAGCCATACGGTTACACGCTGCGGCCACCATCGGTGGGTGCCGATATCGTCGATGGCTTTCTTTTCGATACGCTGAACGGTTTCTGTATTCACTACGCCGGGGCGATGACCTTTGTGCTGCGCGCGGCTGGCATACCCGCACGCGTCGTAGCCGGTTATCAGGGCGGAGAAATCAACCCTTCGGGTAACTATCTGTCGGTTCGTCAGCTTGATGCTCATGCCTGGGTTGAGTACTGGATCGCCGATCGTGGCTGGATCGCCGTGGATCCTACATTCCAGGTTGCACCGGAACGCATCGAGCTGGGGCTCGAAGAAGCGCTTGCCGACGAGCAGGGGTTTCTTGAGGACTCGCCACTTACGTTGCGACGCTACCGTGATATCGGCTGGCTGAACGAGCTGCGATTCGGCTGGGACAATCTCAACTACGGCTGGCAACGCTGGGTCCTCGGCTACCAGGGCGAGCGTCAGCTGGAAATTCTGAAGGGACTGTTCGGCAAGATCGATGAGCGCAAGCTCGGATTGCTGATGGTTGCCTTCGGGGCGCTGCTGATTTCGCTTCTGGCGCTGATGCTGCTGAAACCCTGGCGGCGCGAACGCGACCCTCAGCTGCGTCTGTTTCAGCGTTTCGAAGGGTTGCTGGCACGCCAGGGAATCGCGCGGCAAGCGGGCGAGGGCGCGCGCGATTTTGCCGAGCGGGCGGCGGGTTTGGCTCCGGCCGTTGCCGAGCCGATTCGTGATTTCGCTCGGCTCTACGAGATGACACGCTACGCTGGCCAACCGGCGAACATGGCGACGATGCGGGCTTCGCTAGCCAGACTGAAGCGCCAATTGCCGTGGCGCCCCGATATCCTCAGGCGTCGGCGCACGGATGAGCGCAGCGATCCATAGGTGCGCGCGATAGCGCCTTATCATCGAAGCCCAGATATGCGCGCCCATCAGCGAGCCGGCTATAAGATAGCTGCCGATAACAACGATCCGAGGTGGGCATGACCTTTTCCGAACTGATACACGCTGTGCGTGACAATCCACAGAACGTCGTCGTACCTGCCAGCTGGGGCCAAGGCCGAGCCGGTTTCGGCGGGGTCGTTGCAGCCCTGGTGTACGAAGCAATGCAGGCGCAGGTGCCGGAAGGCCGTCCGGTGCGCTCGCTGGCCATCACGTTCGTCGGTCCGCTGCTGGTCGATACGCCGGTCAGCTTCGAGGCCGAGGTACTGCGTGAGGGCAAGGCGGTCAGCCAGGTGCTCGGGCGTGCCGTGCAGAACGGCCAAGTGGTGACCGTCGTTCAGGGCAGTTTCGGCGCTGCTCGCGCTTCCGCCGTCGAGGTGGCAGCGGAGCCGGCGCCAGCGATGCCGCCGGTGGAAGATTGCCAGGAGTTGCCTTACGTGCCCGGCGTGGCGCCAGAATTTACCCGCTACCTGGCGATGCGTTGGGGCATCGGTGGGCTGCCGTTTAGCGGCAATACTTCGCGGGAGATGGGCGGCTGGGTGCGACAGCGCGGAGAGATCGAGCGCGAGCCGGTCACTGTCTCGCATCTACTGGCGCTGGTAGATGCATGGCCACCTGCGGTGCTGTCGCATCTGAAGGGCTTCGCGCCCGGCAGCTCGCTGACTTGGACCATTGAGTTCGTTCAGCCGACACCGCAGATCGACACCCATGAATGGTGTCAGTACCGTGCGGTGATCGAATATGCGCAGGATGGCTACGGCCATTGCGCAGCGGCGCTGTGGACGGCCAAGGGCGAGCTGGTGGCGTTGAGCCGTCAGACGGTAACGGTGTTCGGCTGACCGGACGAGGTTGGTTGGGGGCGTATCTGCGGATAGTCGACCGGTGCGCTGCTGTGTGTGCCGTGGTCGCTGGTGTTTGCCGGCCAGGGCCATAACCGGCGTGAGTGGTTGGCTTGGAGGCCTTTCAGTCTTGATCCAAGGGCGCGATACCGAAGAACTGCTGGGCACAGGCGGTGGTGCTGGCGGCCAGCTCGTCTTCGCTCATGCCGCGATGGCGGGCCACTTCCCGCAAGACTTCAGGGAGGAAGGCAGGTTCGTTCTGTCCGCCCTTGGGTTTGGGGCGCAGCGTGCGCGGCAACAGGTAAGGTGCATCGCTTTCGAGCATCAACCGCGTCACTGGAATCTCGCGTACCAAAGGGTGCAAGTGAGTACCGCGGCGCTCGTCGCAGATCCAGCCGGTAATGCCGATGTGCAGGTCGAGATCCAAATAGGCGTAGAGCGCATGTTTCTCGCCGGTAAAACAGTGCACCACTGCGGCGCTGAGTTGATCGCGGAATGGCCGGAGAATATCCACCAGACGTTGATCGGCGTCGCGCTCATGTAGAAATACCGGCAGGCCGGTTTCCACCGCCAGCTGCAGGTGCTCCTCCAATACGCGTTCTTGCTGCGCGCGAGGAGACAGGTCGCGATTGAAGTCCAGGCCGCACTCGCCGACCGCTCGCACTTCGGGTTCGGCGAGCAAGTCTTTCAGCTGCGTAGCGGTTTCCGACGTCCATTGGCTCGCGTCGTGGGGGTGAATACCGGCGGTGCAAAACAGCCGTTTCCGGCTTTCATCCAGGTCGCGGCAGAGTGCCGATGCCGCTTCGCTCTCGGCGAGATTGGTGCCAGTCAGCACCAGCTGCGTGACGCCGGCTGCATAGGCGCGATCCAGGACGGCACGCGGATCACGGGCGAAAGTCGGGTGGGTCAGATTGACACCGATGTCGACAAGCTGCATGAACTGCCTCGCTTATAAAATCAAATTATAACTATAAAAATCAGTTATTTAATGGATATGCCTAACGTTCGACGACAGCTTCGGCTGGCGGCGTCTTTCATGCTGTGAGAGTCTTCGCCCCTTTGCGGCAGAGTGACCGCGTTTCATCCTGTCCGATTCGAGCCGATAAGCCGAAGATGATCCGATTATTTCCCCTGCTTTTTTGCCTGCTGGCGCTCGCGTCCTGGCCCGCCGTCGCGCGCGTGATGGGTCCTCAAGCCTGGCAGTCGGCGGATACGGTACGCGATCTGGCGGAAATTCGCCGCAGTGGGGTTTTGCGCGTGCTGGTGAACCAGAGTCGCAACAGCTCCGGCGAGGTCAAGGGTGAAGCTATCGGCGTGGAATACGTCCGCCTGCGTGCGTTCGAACAGTTCCTTAATCGCGGCTCCAAGGGGCAACCGATCACGTTGGAAATGATTCCGAAGGCCAAGGACCAACTACTTGCCGCACTGCAAAGAGGCGAGGGCGATCTGGTCGCGCCCGGCGAGTTGCTGGACCTGGGAACGATGCGCCGGGTGAGCCGCAGCCGAGCTGTCGTCGATGATGTTCCGATGGTTCTGGTGACTCGCCAGGGCAGTCCACACTACAAGCGCTTCGAGCAGCTGTCGGGGCGCGGCTTGGCGTTGTCGGCCGGCAGTGCTGCCGGGACTGCCCTGGAAGGAATCAATCGTGAGCTGATGCAAGCCGGGCGCGCACCGATCGCCGTGGAATGGGTCGACCCGACGCTCGCCGTGGAAGATGTGCTGGAAATGGTGCAGGCCGGTATCTACCCGGCCACTGTCGTCGAGCAAACAATCGCTGAACGCTGGGCGAAAGTGTTGCCAAAATTGCGCATCGAGCCGCAGCTGGCGCTGGGTAAGCGTGCCGACATGCATTGGTTCGTTCGAAAAGAGGCGAGCATGTTGCGCGCAAGTGCCGATCGTTTTCTCAAGAGTTACAACGTGCCGGATAACCAGGACGCAGCATTCGTTCGGGTCTATCGGCGTCTTTATCGAGTGCAGTATCCACTCGATCGGGTCGGGCGACAGCGCTTGGAAAAGGTGCGTTCGACGCTGCAACGGCATGCCCAGCAGCAGGATATCGACTGGCTCAATCTAGCGGCGTTGGCATTCAAGGAGTCGACCCTGAACCCGGCCGCCCGCGGCGCTTCTGGGGCCACCGGACTGATGCAGATGACACCTGCCGCAGCCCGCAGCATGGGGGTCAGCAATATCGGCAAACTGGACAATAACGTGTTGGCCAGCGCGAAATATCTGGCCAGTATTCGCCGCAAATTCTTCGCCAGTGCCAGGCTCAATGAGCGCGAGCGCATGGCGTTCATCCTGGCCGCCTACAACATGGGGCCGCAACGGGTGCAAAGCATGCGTGCCGAGGCCAGGCGCCGTGGTCTCAACCCTGATCAATGGTTCTTCCAGGTCGAGCGTATCGCCATGGAGACCATGGGGATGGGCGTGGTCAGCTACGTCAATGCGGTGAACAAGTATTATCTGGCCTACACGCGGGAGCGTTATCTGCTCGAAGGCGGGCCGCAAAGCGCGTCCAACTGAGCGTCTTAGCTATTTTTCGCGGCGAGTAGCTGTTCGGCTGCCTCGAGACGCAGGCGCTCATGTTCGTCGAAACGTTCGGCTGCCATCCGACTAATTGCCGCGCGCTTGTCGGTTTCGCCAAGCCCCCGGCTGTTCTCTATTCGCACCTTCTCTTCTCGATAGGCCTTCACTCGCCGCTGCCAATCCTGGCGTTTACGGTCGAGTTTTTCCAGGCGGGCGGTTGCGACATTGCCGACCAGCTGTTGGCGCAGCTGGCGAATTTCGCTCGGTGTTGCGCCGTTGGCCTGTAGTGTCCGGGTCTGTTCGTGCAATTCGGTCTGCAGTTGCGGCGCCAGGCTATCCAGCAATTCGGCTGGCAAGCTGTTCTGTAGCCTGTCGATGGCAGCTCCCTTGGCTGCGGCATCAAGAGTCGGATCGCGGCGAATCGCTAACCTTTCGAGAGTGAAGCGATCGGTCGCCTCGTCCAATGCGAAGAATGCTTGGTGCACCGGTTCGCTGAAGATGCCGGCGCGTAATTGCTGAACCGCGCGCAACCGTTCACGCATGGCGTCAATATCAGCGCGCTGAGCATGGGTCTTCTCGAGCATCAACAATTGCCGCTTGTAATCCAGATACTGCCCCAGCACCTGCAATGCCTGGCCTTTCGCGGGTTGGGAAAGTTGCTCTTCGATATAACGGCGTAGACGGGTGACGCTGGCCTCAACCGACTCTTCGCCAATGGCTGCCAGAAAATAGTCGAAGACGCGCCGGACATTGCCATCGACGATCAGATTGCCGGACGGGTCCGCCTGGAGCCGGCCGTCAACCTGCGTTCCGGCAAATGAGCCAGGCAGACGGTTAATCTTCGTGCTCGGCCGCTGCTGCGGATCTAGCGAACGAAACTTCGTTTTTTGTAAGGTTGGTGAGCTGGCTATGGCTGGCTCGGCGAGCGCCTTTGCCTGAGTCAGCGTCGGTTCGGTCGGCTCATGCCAGATTGCCGCGACACCGATGGTGACAACCAGCAAGAACAGCAGTGCGAGTTTTTTCATCGACATGCCTTGTGGCGGAGCCGGGGCCGACTAGCCCCGGCGATCTTTAGAGACCTGCGTTCTTCAGGCGATTGGCGTGTTGGCGGTAGACGGTCAACGGATCAGTCTCGAACAGACTGGTCAGCCCAAGCACCTGGTTGACCTCGTCCAAGTGATTCATCCGATAGTTGTCGCGGATGACCATGCCCAGGTGCGAGCTGCAGCGCCCAACCAGACCATCGTTTGCCTCGTCGAAGGCGAGTGAGCCGGCGCCCAACATCGCATCGCTGATGTCCAGTGGGTTGGTCAACGGGCTGGTGCCGCCCCAGGAGTAGTAGCGCACGCCGTTGACTTTGTATGCCCCTTCGCCACATTCGCTGGTCGGGATCCCCTGCGGATATTTGGCGTTGAAGCGTGCGGCGCCCTCGCTGTTGAGCGATTCGAGTGTTCCAAGCGCGTTCTGTGGTTCGGTGCTGGGACTGCCGGAGAGGAAATGGATTAGCGCGCCCATGCCGTTGACCAGCCCGGCAACGATGGTCTCGCCGCCGGATCCCTCGGGTATCTTGCGAATCAGGTCAGCAACGTCCGAACCTTTGTGAGGTGCGCCGACACTGGTGACAGAGGCAATCAGATCGGGCCGCACAGCAGCGACGTAGCGTACAGTCGGTCCGCCGTGGCTGTGGCCGATCAGATTGACCTTGGGTTTTCCGCTTATCGCGACGATTTCTTCGACTTGGTCAAGCAGTTCTTCACCGCGGAGTTCCGAGGTGTTGAGCTGACTTACTTCGGTCACGTAGACCTGCGCGCCATCACGGCGAAGCGCATGCGGGATGCCATACCAGTAGTCGATGCCGAGCATACTGTCGAAGCCCAGCATGCCGTGGGTAAGAACGATCGGGTAACGGGTCTGGGTGTAGCCGCTGGAGCTGAACAGGCCGGCATGCACCTGGCTGGAAAGCGCCATGGCGGAACCGAGGCAGAGAGCAAGCAACGTTTTCTTGTTGTTCATGGATGCACTCAATCAGTTGGTGAATCGGGCATTGGGCAATCCATCGCCATTCACCGCGCGCTGCGCGTACTGCAGGCGCAACAAGCGCAGCAATCGTGCCAGGAGTGAGGCCAACGACAAATAACCGCTCTGGCATGGCGTATCGAAGATGATTGATAGCAAAAGGCTTTTAGCGGTGACCCGTTTTGCCTGTTACCAGACGGAACGTTGTGTGAGTAGGAAAGTGATGATGTTCGAATATTTGCGCTTATCTCACGATAATCGCTGCATTTTCGCAGAATTTAGCGACTGTATAGTCGCAATGAAACTGGCGAGTCACGCGTAGTCGATGGCGACGACATACCAGAGCTTCGGGCCGGTGGGTGTTTGTACCTCTACTTCGGCATCCAGCGACTTCCCCACCAGTGCTCGTGCCAATGGCGAGTCGATGCTGATCAATCCCTGGCGCAGCTCCAGCTCGTCGGGACCAACGATGCGATAACGGGCCTGTTCGCCATTCTCATCTTCAACCGTCACCCAGGCGCCGAAGTACACCTTGCCCGGGTCGCTTGGCTTGTCGCTGACGACCTTGAGTTTTTCCAGTCGCTTGGTGAGAAAGCGTACGCGGCTATCGATTTCCCTCAGCATCTTCTTGCCGTAGGTGTATTCCGCATTTTCGGAGCGATCGCCTTGCGCTGCCGCTTCGCTGACGGACTGGGTCACCTGAGGGCGTCGCACGTGCCAGAGTTCATGCAGTTCGGCCCGCAGCCGCGCCTCGCCTTGGGGCGTGATCAGTGGAGTGCCAGCAGGGCGAGGCGGGCGATAACGGCTCATGAACGATCCAGGTCAGTGTGAAAACGACCATTCTAGAGGCAGTTATCGCCATTCGGCGAGCCGGGTTACCTCGCTCAGCTTTCTCGGAGCACGTTGAGCGGGCTGGCGTTAAGTGCTCGACGCGTACCAATTACGCCGGCCGTACCGACCAGTAGCGCGCCGATCAATGGCAACACCAGAAGCCAGGGATGAGGTTGCCAGCGCAAATCGAACGCAAAGTGATAGAGCAGGGCGCTGACCAGCTCACAGCCCAGTGCGGCAAGCAGACCACTGGCCGCGCCGAGCACGCCGAACTCGGTACGTCTGGCTTTGAGCAGCAACTTGCGCTCGGCGCCTAGCGCTCTTAGCAGCGCGCCTTGTTGAATGCGTTCGTCAAGGGTTGACTGCAACCCTGCGAACAGCACGGCCAGTCCCGCCGCCAGCACGAACATCAGCACGTACTCCACGGCCAGCGAGACCTGCGCCAAGATGCTGCGCAGCTGACTGAGCAACGCCTCGACCTGCAATATGGTCGCAGAAGGGAAGTCTCGTGCGAGTCGCACCAACTCGCGATCCTTGCCGTCAGGTAAATGAAAGCTCGTCATGTAAGTGGCCGGCACATCCTGCAGCGTTTGCGGCTCGAAGATCATGTAGAAGTTGGGCTGGAAACTGTCCCAATTCACTTCGCGCAGGCTCGTCACGCTGACGTCGCGGGTAAGGCCGCCAACGGTGAAGCTGAGCCGGTCGCCCAGCTCTACTTGCAGGCTTTCCGCAAGCTCCGCTTCCACCGATACGCCGGGCAGCTCACTGCGTTCACCATTCCACCAGTGGCCGGCGGTCAGGCGATTATCAGAAGGCAGGTCGCTTGCCCACGTCAGGCTCAGGTCCCTGCGAATCGCTCGCTCGCCCTGGCTTTCCTTGCTAACGAGCTGGCGCACCGGCTCACCATTGATCGCGACCAGGCGGCCCGGCACAACGGGGTACAGCGGTGCGGCGTGGTCCGAGAGCGCCGCAATGCGCTCGGCGAAGGCATCCCGATCGGCTGGCAGAACATTTAGTACGAAATGGTTGGGCGCGTCGTCCGGTAGCTGGTTCTGCCAAGTATCGAGCAGTTCGCCGCGTAGCAATGCGATCAATGCCATGGCCAGCAGTATCAGGCCGAAGGCCAGCGACTGACCGGCGGCCGCCAAGGGGTGACGGAGCAACTGCCCGAGCCCCAGACGCCAGCTCAGGGATGCGCCAGAAAGCCCTCGGCGTAGGCCCTGCAGCGCCAGCAACAGCAGCCCACCGAGTATCAATGTGGCAAGCAGGCCGCCACCCAGTAGCGCGAGGGTGATTTTCAGATCCAGGCTCAGGCGCCACATGATCAGCCCAAGGGCTACCACGGCCGCGCCGTAAACCAGCCAGGAGCTCGGAGGAATAGGCAGCATGTCACGTCGCAGTACCCGAAGGGGCGGTACGCGTCCCAACGCTGCAAGTGGCGGCAGTGCGAAGCCAGCTAGTGCTACCAGTCCCGTTGCAATGCCCGCCAATGCCGGCCAGAGCGTCGCTGGCGGTACTTCGCTGACCACCAGATCACGCAGCAGGAAAAACAAACCATGCTGCGCCGCCCAACCCAGCAAAGCGCCCGCTGCGCTTGCAACCACACCAAGATAACCAAGCTGCAGGGTGTAAAGCATCAGCGCCTCGCGCCGTGATAACCCCAGGCAACGCAGCAGGGCGCTGGCATCGAAGCGGCGTGCGGCGAAGCGCGCAGCCGAGAGTGCGACCGCGACGCCTGCGAGCAATACAGCGGCAAGGCTGGCCAGGTTCAGATAGCGCTCGGCGCGTCCCAGTGCACCGCCGATCTGACGATTGCCGTCTTTCGCAGTCTCGATGCGCTGATGCGGTTGTAACGCGGGTTTGATGGCTTGCTCGTAGGCTTCGAGCTGCTCCGGTGAGCCGCGCCAAAGCTCGCGATAGCGCACGCGGCTGCCGGGCTGAACCACGCCGGTCGCGTCAAGATCGTCGAGGTGCATCAGTACGCGTGGCGTCAGGCTGTAGAAATCACCCACGCGATCCGGCTCGTAGGTCAGGACGCGGGTCAGTTGCAATTGCTTGTTGCCTACTTCGATGCGATCGCCGATTTGCAAGTCCAGCGCCGCGAACAATCGTGCCTCTGCCCAGGCTTCGCCTGGTTGCGGTCCCGGTCCGGGTTGTTCGGGCTGATACGGTGCGGCTGCGCTGCGCAGTTCACCACGCAACGGGTAGCTGCTATCGGCGGCCTTGACGCTTGCCAATTGCAGGTTGTCATCGGTCGCGATGACGCTGGAAAACTCCACCGCACGAGCATGGTCGAGCTGTAGGCGGGTGCCCGCTGCGATCTGTTCCGGTTCGGCGGGTGCACTGCCGCGCAATACGAGGTCGGCCCCGAGGAATTCCGTGGCACGCATCATCATGGCGTCGTTCAGGCGCGCGCCGAAATAGCCAATGGCGGTGCTCGCCGCTACGGCGATCAATAGCGCGAAGAACAGGACGCGAAGCTCTCCGGCACGAGCGTCACGCAATAGCTGGCGCAGCGCCAGAGCAGCCAGTCGGCTGGCGGGCACACGCTTCATCGAGTTTGCTCATCGCGGAGCTGGCGACCGCCTTCCAGGCGGAGCAGATGCTGGCAGCGTTGGGCCAGGCGCTCGTCATGGGTAACCAACACCAGCGTGGTGCCGCGCTCTCGGTTCAACTCAAAGAGCAACTCGGTGATATTCGCGCCGGTATGACTATCGAGATTGCCGGTTGGCTCGTCGGCAAACAGCACTTCAGGCTCGGCGGCGAATGCGCGGGCGACGGCAACGCGCTGTTGTTCGCCGCCGGACAGCTGGCGAGGGTAGTGATGCAGTCGTGCACCGAGTCCGACTCGTTCGAGCAGCTCGGTCGCTTTCGCCTGTGCATCGTGGCGGCCATGAAGCTCGAGCGGCAGCATCACATTCTCCAACGCATTGAGACTGTCGAGCAGTTGGAATGACTGAAAAACGAAGCCGACGTGCTCGGCGCGCACCCGCGCCCGTTGGTCTTCATTCAGCTCGCCGAGCAGATGGCCGGCCAGGTGCACCTCGCCGGAGCTGGGCAGATCCAGGCCGGCCAGCAGGCCGAGCAGGGTTGATTTGCCGGAACCGGAAGTGCCGACGATGGCCAGGCTGTCACCTTTGTCGATACTCAGGGATACGTCGTCGAGTATCGCCAGCTCGCCTTCCGCGCTGGGTACCGCTTTGCTAAGGTTCCGGGCGTAGAGAATGCTGGCATTCATGGAGATTCCGATGCGAAAGTGGCTAAAAATTGGAGTTCTGGTGCTGCTGTGCTGGGCTCAGGGAGCCCTGGCGGGGACGGTGCTGGTAGTCGGGGATAGTATCAGCGCGGCTTTCGGGCTGGAAACCAGCCAGGGATGGGTGCATTTACTCCAGCAACGCCTCGATGCGGAGACACCGGACTATCAGGTGGTGAACGCGTCGATCAGTGGCGACACCACTGCCGGCGGGCTTTCCAGGCTGCCCACTCTGCTCGAAGAACATGAGCCGGAGGTGGTGATTTTGGAGCTTGGCGGCAATGATGGCTTGCGTGGCCAATCGCCGGCGCAATTGAAACAGAATCTTGCGGCGATGGTTGAGATGTCACAGGAAGCGGGTGCTAAGGTGCTCATTTTGGGGATGCTTATGCCCCCTAATTTGGGCAAGAGATACACCGAGGCGTTCGCCAAAGTGTTCCCCCAAGTAGCCTCTGAGCACGATGTCCCGCTGGTCCCGTTTCTGCTGGAGGGCGTGGCTGGTGTGCCTTCCATGATGCAGGGTGACCAAATCCATCCAACTGCTGAAGCACAATCGAAACTGTTGGATAACGTCTGGCCTACTCTCGAACCGCTGCTCTGATTCAATCGTAAGGATTGAGCGAGTGTGCCAAGCGTAGCGGCATCATATCCCTAATGTCTAACACTGACTGAACAGAGTTCTAACACTTACAGCCCCAAGGCAGTGCACGGAATAGGCGAGCGGGGCACCCGTTTGATTGCCCAGACGACCCACGGTTTACCTTAGAGACCCAAGGAACCGAGGGGGCGGCACGGGGGATTGGGCGCTGGGTTTCATATTGATATGGGCTCTCTGATTTTTCTGCCGGATTCTCACGGCCATCCCAGCGGCTAAAGAGATGACCCAGGGCAGAACCACCAGCAGCCAGTAAGCAGCCTTTAGCTTGCCCATAGGAATATCCTACTGTAATTGTCAGGTATTGCGAAAAAAAGCCCCAAGACCCGTTACGGTCGAGGAGCTTCTGGTATTTCAGTGGTGACAAGTGGGGTCGATGGTCTGAGCGGTCTTGTCTAAGGTGCCCAGGCTCAACCCTTTGGACTGACGCACCGGGCCACCTAAGCTGTCGCTTTGACGCCCGTGAGATATGAGGGCTCCGACCTTTAGCAATCAGGGTCATGGTCTGGCAAGACCTGCCCAACTTTAGGAGAACCAAAGGTCTCAGAGAACCTCAGAGAAATCACTGAGTTAAAGATTATTTAAAGAGAATAAGAAGATGATCTCTCAGTAATCTTTAAGTAAAAGCCACCCGCGTCTGTAAGCGTCACTGGGGCCACCACCTCCCAAAGACGACCGGGACACACCCGGCTTACTTACAGCTCACCCCGGCTCGACTACCGGGCCTGAGGTCAACCGTAGTCAACGGCTTGAGCGCTGTCACGGTCGGACGATCAGGTATGAAGGGTCACCCTGAGTCAGCTTATTGGCTGACCTTGGGAAGTCGAAGGGAGGGCACCAAGGGCCTCTCCTTTTAGTGAGGACTTTTGGCTACTGGCGTGCTACTGCCGCTCAGTCGTGCCGTGCAAACTCACCATGTAGCTCATCGCGGACCTGTCGGGCATAGTCATGAGCGGCCTTTGAGTTCGCCAGCTCAGCCACATGGACCTCCCCACGCACCATGATCGTGAAGACGTAAACGTCCCCCTTTCGTTTCACGCCTTTAGGGAGCCCCACCGAGACCGCGCCGTCTCGCCGTCCAGGGGATCGCTTGTTCTGAAGGTTCTCAGCTTCGGTACAGGCCCTCAGGTTGTCAGGGTGATTGTTCAGAACGTCCCCGTCCCGATGATCTACCACAAGCTCCAGCGGGTCCCGGTTATGAGTAAGCGCCCAGATTATCCGATGGATACGGTAGCTTGAGCCCTTGAAGTTGACGCGCCAGTACCCGTCAGAGCCAATTCCCCCAGTCGCTCCGAGCTTGCCAATACGAGCACGCCCACCCGGCACGGGGCTTGGTGCGCCGATCCGTTCTAAGCCGGATGGGCACTCTGGGTTAACTTTGAAGCAACGTCGCAGTTCTTCAAGATCGGGAAGCGGTTTGATTGTTTTCATGTTGTCCTCCAAAGGTGAGGACTGTTGTGTCCTCCTTTTAGTGAGGACTTTTGGCTCATCAAGTGACCGGCAGGACATAGGGTTCCAGCTTGTCGATCCCAGGGCGAACCAGCCCGATAGACTCACCGACTTCACGGAAGGTACGGCGGTCGAATAGGAGGTTGTCCGAAAGAGAGGACATAGTGGTCCCCTCGTAGGGACTTGGCTCAGCAGCACCGGCTACAGGACGCCCCAGAAGCTCCTTGAGCATCGCCTCCAGTCCATTGATCTTGGCGTGAAGCGCTGCGAACTCCCCGGAGAACTGCATGCCCTCCTTGGTGGTGGACTCGTTGACGTTGTAAGAGCCCTTCTTGCGGATCGATGGGAGCACCTCACCGAAGACCCAATCGCGGAACGGCTGGGACTGAGGCGCGTTACCCCTTGCGAGCATCTCGTAGGTTTCACGCTCGGTGAATAGCACGGTGGTAGAGCGTAGGCGATGCCCCTGATCGTCTGCTGGAATACCACAAGTGGCGGAATGCGCCACCAGCACATCGCTAAGAGAGACCCCATAGTGGCTCAGTCTTCTGGCCTTGTTCACGGCACCTTTTGGGTCCTTCAAGCCCGCTGCCCGTGCCACCTGAGTAGCAATGAACAGGATGTCATGCTCTGGGTGACCCACGAGTATGTCCAGCTCTATCCCCATGAAGGACTGCTTGGTGAACTGCATAGCGTTGTTATTGGTTTGCGTTGTGTTGGCGTTGTTTTTCATTTTGGTTGTTATCTCGTGATTTCGATCCGACCCAGTATGTCGGCCAATTGATAGATAAAGACCTTGGCGTCTCCGCTTGTGGTCCATTGGTGAATCTCAACGGTTGCCTGAGGCCCAGGCGTTGTGGTGACCACTTCGAGGCGATCAATGCGAGGCCGAAAAAAAAACGGAAGGGGCCGCAACGATTTCTCGCACGGCTTACCTTCCGTTTTCATTGAGGGGCGTGGAACCTGTGGCTTACCGGGCCTTATCGACCCCGTGAGCCTCAGCCAATCGAAGCATTAGGTTTTGGCTACCTGGGTCGTTCGGAACGAAGTGACGCAAGGCGTTCCATAGAGCCGTTCGGTATCCCTGAGCATCACTGCCACGCTTATCAGCCATCAGGCCCAGCGCTGAGTTGACCCCTTGGAACCCGTTCGCCACCACTTGAGCCGCTGGGACCTGCTCAGCCAAGCGTGACCCGAAGTCCTGAATGTCGCTGGACCGTAGGGCACCATACTTGATGGGCTGGTCGTCACGCTCCTTGTGATCCTGTCTCGGTAGGATTGACGTTCGCACTGCTGCCGCCATGTCCATACCAAGGGGAGCCGCCAGGAAACCAGCAGCACCCAAGGGAGCCCCAACGTGCGAACTCCGCGACAATGCCGCATAGGCCAGCATGTTGGGATCAAGGGCTTTCTTCAGGTAGTCACCACGTTCCCGCTCGGGCATCCCGAAGGACTTCATGTGCGCCTGGGCCGCATAGAACCCAGTAGCCAATCCAACCGACACGATGCCTTTTAGCGCTTGGTCGAAAGCCTGCTGCTTTCCGCCTTGGGTCGACTCCCACCATCCGCGCATCACTCGGGCATTGATGCTTCGTAGAACGAACATCTTGAATTGCAGAGCTGCCGCCCAGTAAGCCGATTTCTGTTCGACCATCTGATAGGAAACCTTATGCGGCCTTAGGATCGTCTCATCGGCCACAGCATCACCCAGACGCCAAAGGTCCATTGAGCGGGGGTCCGCTGCGAGAGCCTCAGGGTTCTCCAAGCTCCACTTACCGTCGGCGGCACGCCTGAAGTGAGACCTGATGAGCTCCTCAATGCCTGCCATCTGCTCCGGTGTGATGCTCGCTGAGCGAAGCCGAGCGTCAGTGAACAGACTGGACCTCGTGCCATTAAGCACGTTATCTGCAAGGTCCACGATGACCCCTTGGCGTCCAGCGTCCATGATGTAGTTGCTGGTTTCCCGGAGGAACGCCGTGAACGGAGAGCGAGCTGCAAGTTCTCCCGTTGCCCACTTGGTTGCCCCAGCGGCTTGCGCCCAGAACTCCCCATGACGCTCCCTCAGGCGATCCACGATGTCCATCCGGGTTGGTCTAATAAGGTCATCTAGCTCCTTGCCGAAAACTATGGTGTGCACCTGCTTGATATCTTCAGGGCTCAGATTAGTACCAGCAGTTGTCAGGTTCTTGAGATACGGAACACCATGGGTGAGCATCTTCAGGTGCCCCTTGACCACCAGACTGGCCGCTTCAGTGAAGTTCTGAATGCCCATGAAGGCGTTCTTCGTGACGAACCCAACATCCATGGTGGCCCGCAGCATCGTCTCGAAGGCATCCTCTGGCTTGGCCCTACGGGAGCGCCCGGTGAGCAACTTGAGGGCACCCATGAGGGCATCTGCCTCTTGGTTACCATCAGCGCCGCGCGCGCGCTGCTTGGCCTTCTCTGCGATTGCTTTGAGTTCCTCAGTGGACTTCCCAGTGCCGCCCATGATGGCGATGTCACCGTTAACACGGCGATCGTACTGAGGGACCACACGCATCACAGCGAATTCACGGAGGTCATTCACGGAGAACAGCGTCCCATCTGGCAGGTTTACCTTAACGTCCGAATCGAACAGGTTCCGCGCTTCGAGGTACGCATTGTTTCCCAGCCCAGCGCCGTCCTTTAGGTGTTCCTCAATGATTGAGCTACTGTTGAATTGGTCGGTGTGACTGATACCGTAAGCCTTATCCTTGGCGTACTTCTGGACTGCCTGCATGACTTCCTCAGCGGTCGGCTTCTCGATCCCTTCGGCCTTCAGCTTCTCCTCGATCATCTTCTCCACACGGGCTCGCGTGGCCGGACGCTTGGCGTAACTGGTAAGCCAGGACCGGGCGATAGCTTCCTGTAACCCATCAGCACCACCAAGCTTTTGAATCATCATCTGCTTGGCGTGGGTGCTGTATCGCTGAGGGAAGTAGCTGCCTTGGTGCCTCGTCTCGCTGAGGAGACTTTTAGCTCTCGGGTTGCCGAACTGGCCGGGGTTCTCGATGAACAGCCACTTCTGTTCCATGTGCTTCTTGAGCGACTGAAGTAGCTTTTGCTCAGCTGGGTTTAGCCGGTGATTGCCAGTAGGGTCCTCCATAGCCTCAACCACCTTGCGGCTGATTACTTCCTCCTTGGCTGCTGCTGATAGTGACTGGTTGTGCCAGTAAGGGTCGCTCAGTGTCTCATCAAGAATCCCACGGAACTCGTTATGCGCCACGTTATCCTGAGCCCTGAGGCGATCCACGATGTCCGAAGCGGTAGCCCCGAACTTACCATTAGAGGCGTCCTGATACCCTGTAGGTGACCGGAACAGATCATTAGCGAGACCCCGAATCTCAAGGTCCTGAGACCGGCCAAGCATTAGGCCAATTTCGGTGATGTTCCCCAGGCGAACCCCAGCGTTAGCACGTACAGGCTCGGGGTCAATCTCGCGGAAATCCTTGAGCGTCTTTGGATTCAAGGGTGACCCACCACTAATGATGGTGCCGTCTGGCATCCGAGCCGCTGCGGAATCGAATGGGACATCCATGTAGGGAACCGCTGCGTCCTCCTTGATTACGTCTATATCGACCCGGTACGGCATTGCCGCTGGGTCTTCCTCAAGACCCTCAAGACGGGCTTTCTCGCGGTTCTGAAGGCGATGCAAGCTACCGGAGAACGACCGGAAGTCGTACTCGTCGATCATCTCAAAAGCCTTGGTAGTCGACGGACGAGGCCCGAAGATGCCATTGAGGACCCCACCGAAAGCAGCCCCACCCGCAATAGCCATCAGCAGGTTCTCCTCTCGACCTGACGCCTTGGCCGAATCGTATTCAGAAAAGCCATTTATCGGCCCACCTGTAATGGCCCCGCCAGCAATCCGGGGCCCAAGTTTCACACCTGTGGCCCTTGCTGGGTTCACCAAGGTCCAAGGGTCACCAAACGACCCTGCGGCACCTCCTATGACCTGAGCGCCGAATCCCTGAGAACGGATCATCTGATCAGTTCGCTGGTTCTCCTGGGCCAGATTTAGGTTCGACTCGAAGTTCTCCCGGCGACCACGGAGAACGACATCATAGAACTGTGGATCGAGGCCAGAAGCGCGGACCTTGTCATAATCATCCTCGGTCCAGTCGGTGAGTTTTCCGCCTTGAAACGGATCATTACGGGCATCGTGCAACATCGCGAACGACTCACTGAAGTCCAACTCATCGCTTGCTAAAGCGGCACGAATAGCCATCCCAAGCGGGGACAGCTCCAGTTCACCTTCAATCGCCATGCCGGTGCCCTCGAAGAACCGAGGGTCCTCATTATCATCAGTGCGGCCAGTGGTCTCGTGGAGCAGCTCCTTGAAGCCCTGGGTTTTCTCGGGGACTTCCTTGCCACCCATGTGCATGGACGAGCCATTAAACGGGATAGCTCCGGCCTCGACGGAGGCGCTTGAGGGCTTTACGAAGTCGGTAAGCTCAGTCGTTTTGCCGACCTTAGCGACATCCGCCAGCTTCGCCATGTAGTTCCGGCCCTCCTCCGAGATGGACCCAAAGTCCCCTCGGTCATATGCTTCGAGCTGGGGGCGACCCAACTTGCCAGCCCCTTGGTTGTACGCCAAGAGAGCCTTCATCTCATCACCACCGGCGAGCTTCAGGTTGTCCTTCATGTGCCGAGCGGCTGCGTCGATTGACTTGGCAGGATCGTAGAAGTCCTCCTCGTTGACCAAGCCATAAGCCTTGCCGGTGGCCTTGGTGAACTGACCGATGCCTCGGGGACCCGTTGGGCTCTTAGCATTCGGGTCGAAGGAGGACTCAAGGAATAGCTGCTTGTGGAGTAGCGCGTAGGAAACCCCGTGGGTGTCAGCGGCTTCCTTGATGAGGGTGTCAAACGGACCACCCTGGGACTTGATCTTTGTGTACGGGTCGTTGCTCATTTGGTTACCTCACTGAGTTGGTGTCTTTCAGTGAGGACTTTTGGCCGTCTGCATAACTGAATGCGCTCAGCAGTCCGACGAGGCCGAGCGTTTCTACTCTTGAGGTGGCTCCCGGCGTGTCCTGCTGGTTAGCCTTTCCAGCGTACGGATGGTTAAGTTATCGAATTCCTCTTGGGTCATTCCCTGAAGAACTTTCCAGCGTAGAGCTTGCTTGTCGAACTCTTGCTGGTGCATCTCCACCAGCGTCCGTTTTCCATCAAGCCTGCCGTATAAATGGTAAGCCGAGCGCTTTTTAGCCGCCGCGTGGAGGCCAGCGAGATGCTCTCGGATGCCTCGAAGCTCCTCAACAATTTCTCGCATATCACAACCCATCACCAAGCCGCTCGGAGCTGCCGACGCTCCCGAAGGTCTCGCATGTCGCGGAGAGCCCTAAGCATCCTTTCGGTACGGGGTGAGCCCTCCGCAGCATCATCTCGAAGACGCCGAGCTGGCGGATGTCTCACTGGCGCTCGACTCGTGGTCTTAGGGTTCAACGCGAAGGAGCCGCAGTCGGTCCCATCCTGCCGAACCGTGATGATCCCGGTAGAGTCTGCGAGCATTGTGATTAAGGTCGTTCCTACCAGACGCGAACATCTGTGGAACTCGTCCTCATCAGCGATGCGTGGGCAATTAGACAACTCCAGGGAGAAACCGCCAAGAAAATCAGCAAGCTCCGCGATTGGCGTTGGCCTGAAGTCTGGCCGGAACCAGCCCATGGTGAAGTTAACCGTATCGGTAGCGGTCGATTGAGGGTCGAACTTTTCGAGGTAGGAGAGTGCTTCGTGCGCCCCAGGGCCTAACGCTTTCTGGTCGGACAGCCAGTTACCGAAGTGCTCAACGAAACGAGGCACTAAGGCGGCACGGAGACGGCTTTGAGAGGACAGCGGGATACCAATGTTTGCAGCAGGCATAGGTAAAGCTCCTATAGAACGACATTAGGAAATTGCTTTACGTTGCGTTGCATTACGTTGGTGCCAAGCCCTTGGGTGGACCTGGGTTCCCTTTGGGAACTCTCGGTGTGGTACTACGGAAGCAGTGAGTCACACCGAGCGAGGGTAGCATATAGCCACTATATTTCGCCGTTGTCTACTGTTTCAACATAAATGCCGTCGCTCTGCCTCCAAGAACATACCAACAGTTACGGTTTAAGCCGGAATCCTTGGACACGTTGATGCTGGTTATTCCATCTGCGCCTTGGGCATACGCCGCTACTTTCAGGTCGGTAATAACAGTGGCTTCGCTTGGAGCTTGCTCTACAAAGCTCCGATGGCAACGTCCCGCCGAAACCTCACCCAGGACTTCCGCGCCGCTGGGCAGAGCATCGTAGACTTTCACCAAGCGCACCGCTTCGCGCTGATCCTTCAAGCTCAGGTACGACTGACCGTTACCCACCTGCAAATTTGATGAGTAGGACGAGCAGCCAGATAAGGCCAACAAGGTGAGGCTAATAGCTAAAGAGCGCATACAAGGTCCATCTATGGCGTAACGATGGTGTCAGTATGCCATCAGTCCGTTCGACCCAAAAGACCAAGGGCCCCAGCGTGTCTACCGTTCAACAGTAGATGTCCTCCAGCACCTCAGCGAGCGCCTTTATCGGGATGCTGTTGCCATAGGCATCGTATGAAATAGCCCCTGACGCATGACCAAGGATCGCCTGAGCGAAGGGCAGAGGTGTCCCTTTCGACTGGAGCCTGGAGGCCATCGAATGACGCAAGGAGTGGAGCGTCTGGTTCTCTGCTCGATTCTCCCCAAGCGCCTCCCTGAGGAGTGCGCCGAGACCACGGCTGGCGTTCATCGGGTTGATGCCATTGTCAGATGGCAAAGCCCCCGCTTTGATTGCTTCAAGAAAAGCCGTCAGGTCAAACCCCAAGGCCCCGTCGATCAGCGGGACCAGACGCGAGCTGTAGCTATTCTTTAGGCTCTTGGAGCCCCTCTCGTTGATGTCGATACACCAGCAGCCATCGACCTGCTTGATATCTTCCTTGGTGAGCTGTGCGATTTCCCCCACACGAGCCCCAGTGATAGCCAGTAGAGACAGGCCCCAGCGTTGCCACGAGGTTGAAGGGAGCCCATTGGCATGACTCATGGCTTTCGCTACCTGGGACTCAGTGAAACCCTCTCGTTCGCTCGTGGTGGACTTTGTGAGCTTGAGCTTGGTTGTATACGCCTTCTTGATCAGGTCATTCGCCTCAGCCCACTTTAGGACTGTCGAGAGGGTGGCGAGCAGGTTGTTCACGGTGGACGGCTTGCGGGATTCCAGCAGGTTCGTCCGCACGGCTATTAGGTCTTCCCGCTTGTGCTTGCTTAGGTCTGAGACGCCGACAGCCTCAAAGGCCCTTCCAATGACCGTATGAGCCGTCCGAAGGGCTCCCAGCGTGGAAACCTTCACATTGACCGAGTGTTCAGTCATGTAGCTGTCCGACAGGTCTTCCCACGATAGGGGCTTGGGTTCCTCAATGGTCGCTGGGAGTCCCTGAGGTGGACTTACAGATAGGGAGGCAGAAGCGAGTCTTTCTCTATCAGAAGCAGAATCGTGATCGAGCTCGTCTATGATTGATGCGAGGCCTTTAGGGTGTCCGTCAATACGTCTCTCCGCTTCGTGCATGATCCGCCTGCTTATCTCCACGGCTTTCGCTTG
Organism: Stutzerimonas stutzeri; assembly: GCF_024448715.1. Taxonomy (GTDB): domain Bacteria; phylum Pseudomonadota; class Gammaproteobacteria; order Pseudomonadales; family Pseudomonadaceae; genus Stutzerimonas; species Stutzerimonas stutzeri_AR. The sequence goes on along the minus strand of NZ_JAMOHZ010000001.1, from coordinate 488,595 downwards.
AGGAGCGGTAAGTGGGGCAGTGCGCGCAAACTTATGGAGGTCCTCGCGCATATCTGAGTAGACGAGCCCCATCGTGTCGAGCAGTTCCCAATCAGTTGGGGATGCCAGAAGGTCCTCAGCGGTAGCCCTGAGGTGGTCGCGGAGTTCCTCCCAGGTTGCCTCTGGGTTGTCAAGGTGGAAGGCCCTGAGTGTCGATAGGAGCTGTTTGCTGGTGGTCATCGCGGTCGGTCTATCAGTGGAGCGTAGGGATAGCGTACAGGAGCCCTTGAGGCTAAGCGGTCGGACCCTGAGATAGTACGTACCTGAGCGGCGATAGTGCCACGGCTTGGCGAGCGGAACTTCTAACACATTTCTAACAATTGACGGTGCAGCTTGAGCATTCATTTGGCTGAAACCCTTGTGGTTACTGGGTCTCGCCTCTATCCTTCAGATTGAAACAGAATCTTGCGGCGATGGTTGAGCAGTCGCGCCAGGCAGGTGCCCAGGTTCTGCTGCTCGGCATGCGTTTGCCGCCGAACCTGGGGCAGCGCTACACGACTGCGTTCGCCAACGCGTTCGATTCGCTTGCAGAGGAAAAGGAGCTGCCCTACGTACCGTTTTTTCTCGAAGGTATAGGAGGGGTTGCCGGAATGATGCAATCCGATGGCGTACATCCCGTGGCCGGCGCGCAGCAACGGCTGCTGGACAACGCCTGGGTGGCGCTCGAACCCTTGCTTTGAGGTCTACGCGCGGCTACTGTCGCGCCCTTCGATCGGAGCCTCAGATGCCGCGCCCAGCCTGGACCCTATTTGCCTATCGCCTCATCGTTCCGGACGAGCAGTTCGACCTGTTTGCTTGCCGCGAGAACCGGCTGCATCTGGCGCTGCGGCAACTGGAATTGAGCGGCCGGGTCGATCGCACGCTTTGCGGCGGTTTCTTGCCTGCGCAACCGCACTGGCAAGATCTGGAGCGCTCGGTGCTCAAGGATCGGCGACTTTGCACGGCATGCCGTGAGGTGCTCAGCGCGCAGCGCAAAGGCCTTCCGTCTGCCATCAGCGCCTGGTAACTCGGCGGCCGCTGCCCCTTCGAGTACAATCGATAGCAACACCGATCACCCATTCCCAAGGAAACCCTGAATGCTCTCGCGCGCGTCTGCAGTCGCCTCCTGTATTTCATTCGCTGCTTTACTGTTGGCCGGGCAGTGCGCGGCTCTTGAGTTGCCGTTACCTCCGGAAGGTGAAGACGTGGTCGGCCAGATTCAGGTGATCAAGGCCAAGTACGAGGACACTTTCGCAGCGTTAGGCGAGACGCATGACCTTGGCTACCTGGAACTCATCGCGGCTAATCCGGGCGTGGATCCCTGGCTGCCGGGCGAGGGTACCGACATCATTTTGCCGACGCGTTTCATTCTGCCACCGGGACCGCGTGAAGGCATCGTGATCAATCTCGCTGAGTACCGTCTGTATTACTACCCGGAGGGCAAGGGTGTGGTTCATACCTTCCCGCTAGGAATAGGTCGCGAAGGTTGGGGGTCACCGGTGGGCGCGACCCGTATTTCGGCCATGACCAGCAATCCGGCCTGGTATCCGCCGCAGTCGATTCGAGATGAGCATGCCGCCGAGGGCGATCCGCTGCCGAAGGTCGTTCCGCCAGGGCCGGATAACCCGCTGGGGCCGTACAAGATGAGCCTGGCGCTGCCGGGATATCTCATCCATGGTTCGAATAAGAAATTCGGCATCGGCATGCGTGTTAGCCACGGTTGTTTCCGCATGCTCAATCACAATGTTCTCGAGCTGGCGGGGTTGGTCAAGGTCGGAACCCAGGTGCGGATCATTGATGAGCCGTACAAGTTCGGTGTTAGTCAGGGCAAGGTGTATCTGGAGGCTCATACGCCGCTGGAAGACGAGGACGGGCATATGACTCTCATGGACAAGCACGCGGTGGTAATCAACACGCTGCTGAAGCGTGACGAGGCCGCTGGTGCGCTGCAATTGGATTGGGAGATGGTTCGCGAAATCGTCGCAGGTGAAGATGGCTTGCCAATTCAGATCGCCGAACAGGGACAGGCGTTGGCCAGTAGCCACGAAGAGCCGATATTCTGAATTGCGTGAATTGTCGGGTGGTTGTTAATCGGTAGCCCATAAAAAAGCCGACCTGTTGCAGGTCGGCTTTTTTTCGCCTGAAGCTTTACTTGCGGCTGGCGCGTTCCAGCATACGCAGTGCACGCTCGTTGGCTTCATCAGCAGTCTGCTGAGCCTTCTGAGCCGCTTGCATAGCCTCGTCGGCCTTGCTGTACGCTTCGTCGGCACGAGCCTGAGCACGGGCAGCGGCGTCTTCAGTCGCGGTCAGACGGGCTTCGCTTTCTTTGGTCATGCTGTTGCTGCAACCAGTAGCCAGAACTGCGGCGAAAGCCAGAGCAGAAAATTTCAGAACGTTGTTCATCGTGTTCCCCTTAAGGATGAAATCCATGGCAACTTCCGTTATGGAAAGTTGGCGCGCACATACTACCGATAAGTTGCGCTAAGTAAACGGAGGCAAGCAGCGGCTACTACAATTTTTCTGCAAGCTCATTTCTTTTTCGGCACGCACCTGGCTAAGTTGGTTGAAAAACAATCAGAGCCAGCCGTTGCACTCGTTACATGGACCGATGTCGGGGCCAAAAAGTTGCACTTTTCTAAACGCGCCCGCAACTGAGTAATGTATCGTCGACAGCGTTGGCTGCGCCGCAGTGCAAAACTTCAAAGCATTTGTAGCCATGTCTTGCATGGCGGTAGCATGCGCTGTCCAACTAATAAGAAACGAGGGGGTGCGGACTTCGCATGACCTCAAGGCGATGACAGGGCAGGGCGAGCCTGCAGAGGAGGCGAGATGAGCGACAAGCTGACCATCCATCATGATCGGGCAGGCCATCAATTCGAGACCACCGTGGATGGTTATCGCGCTTATCTCGCTTATGTCGATCTGGGTAAGCAAACCCTGGATATCTACCGAACCTTCGTACCTGACGCTCTTCGCGGTCGTGGCGTTGCCGCGGTGCTAACCCAACATGCGTTGGATTACGCCACGCGTGAAGGCTATACGGTGATTCCGTCCTGTTCGTATGTGGAGAGTTATATCGAGCGCCAGGGCAACCCGGCGAACACATCTGATAAGGAATAAAAAACGCCGGCAAGCGGCGTTTTCTCATTAGCTGCGGACGCGTTTGGGCAGTATGTCCTTCAGCTTGGCATGCATGCCAAGAACGGCTTTCTCAGTTGCTTCCCAATCGATACAGGCATCGGTGATCGATACGCCATATTTGAGGTCGGCCAGGTCTTTGGGGATCGATTGGCTACCCCACCCTAGATGACTTTCTACCATCAACCCGACAATAGAGTTGTTGCCCTCGAGAATCTGATTGGCCACGTTATCCATGACTAGCGGTTGTAGCGCTGGATCCTTATTGGAGTTGGCGTGGCTGCAGTCGACCATGATGTTGGGGCTGATGCCGGCCTTGTTCAGTTCCTGTTCGCAGACAGCCACGCTGACCGAATCGTAGTTGGGCTTACCATTGCCACCACGCAGCACAACATGGCCGTAGGCGTTGCCCTTAGTGGTGACGATGGAGACGCCACCCGACTGGTTGATGCCGAGGAAACGATGCGGGCTGGACACGGATTGCAGCGCATTGATCGCGACGGTCAGGCTGCCATCGGTACCGTTCTTGAAACCCACCGCCGAAGACAGACCAGACGCCATTTCGCGGTGGGTCTGGGACTCAGTGGTGCGTGCGCCGATCGCCGACCAGCTGATCAGGTCCTGCAGGTATTGTGGTGAAATCGGATCGAGCGCTTCGGTGGCCGTCGGCAAGCCCATTTCAGCCAGATCTAGCAACAGCTTTCGGCCGATGTGCAGGCCGTCTTGAATTTTGAAGGAGTCATCCATGTACGGGTCGTTGATCAGGCCTTTCCAGCCGACCGTGGTCCGTGGCTTCTCGAAATAAACCCGCATCACCAGAAACAGGCTGTCGGATACCTTGCTGGCCAGTCCTTTAAGGCGCTCGGCGTATTCATGTGCGGCCTTGAGATCATGAATCGAGCAGGGGCCTACCACGACGAACAGGCGATGATCCTTGCCGTCGAGAATGTCGCGCACCACCTGGCGTCCTTCCGAAACGGTCCTCAATGCGGAGGCGGTAAGCGGGATTTCACGCTTCAACTGATCCGGCGTAATCAGGGTCTCGTTGGAGGAAACGTTAAGGTCATCGATCGGTAAATCAGCCATCGTGTTACTCGTCAGGGTCACGGATGCCGTCCGCCAGCCATCCCGGTGCGGCGGAGCAGGGCTTAAGGGGCGCAACGGGGAAGCGGAACCTTATCGCGTATTGCGTCGCCTCGACAATGACCTTGAAGGCGTACGGGCTAATCAGCGACACCTCAGGCGTCGAAGGAACAACTGATAACAGCGACTGGGCGGCACTCCGGGACGCTGATAAGGTTGATTTGCGTCCGCTGGTCAATGGCGTATTACTTAAACTGAAGTTGGAGTTCTTTCATGACTGCACCTAGTCCACGAATCGGAATCATCGGCACCGGTGCCATTGGAGGCTTTTACGGCACGATGCTCGCCCGTGCCGGCTATGACGTTCATTTTTTGCTGCGCAGTGAATACGAGGCGGTGCGGGAGCATGGTCTGCAAGTAAACAGTGCGGTGCACGGCTCGTTGCATCTGGACGCCGTGCAGGCCTATCGCAGCGCCAGTGATATGCCCAAGTGTGATTGGCTGCTGGTTGGAGCGAAAAGCACCAACAATTCGGAGCTTGCGCCATTAATCATTGAAGCGGCTGCGGATGGTGCGAAGGTAGTGGTATTGCAGAATGGTCTTGGAATAGAAGAAGGCCTGCGCCAAATGCTGCCTGAAAACCTCCACTTGCTGGGCGGCCTCTGTTTCATTTGCGCACACCGCTCGGCGCTGGGTGTCGTCGAGCATCAAGCACTTGGTGGGGTCAATCTTGGCTATCACTCGGGTTCGGCAAAACTACCGGAGCAACAACAGGCGCTGGTCGAAGAAGGCGTGGCGATGTTCCGCGCGGCTGGTGTCGACGCCAATGCAGTCGCCAATCTGGCTCAGGCGCGTTGGCAGAAACTGGCGTGGAACATGCCTTACAACGGTCTCTCGGTCGTGCTGGGCGCCGGCACTGCGCCGTTGATGGCTAATCTGGACAGTCGAGCCTTGGTAAAGGCGATCATGCTGGAAGCTTGTGGAGCGGCGTCGGCTTGTGGCTATCCGCTGCCTGACGTGCTTGTGGACCGGATGATGATGTCCACCGATCACCTGCCCAACTACCTGCCTAGCATGTACCACGACCATGCACATGGCCGCCCGATGGAACTCGACGCCATCTACGCTGCTCCGCTGGCTGCAGCCAAGAGTGCCGGTTTTGCGATGCCGAAAACCGAGGCGCTATATCAGGCGCTGCGTTTCATTTCCGCACGAATGGAAAGCGAGCGCGGTCACCAATGAAACGTGCGCTACCGGCAGCCGAGCGGGCGTTCGAGGTGGTAGTGGTTTTTTGTCGGGCTGCTAAGCTCAAGCGGGGCCGCCAGATTCATTGCACGCTGGCGGCTTAGCGCCAAGAGACGATTGGAGCGGGCATACCGAGTGGCGTATGGCCGGATGTGCTCGTTAATCCTGGTTCACAAATATTGCATCGCGGCTACCACGACGCTATTCCCTGACAGGCGGTACATAAGGAAATGCCCTAGAATTCTGACCTTCTGATGCAGAAAGTTATAAAAATAGTGATGTTCAGGCGCCACTGGCCTTTTGAGGGATCTCTATGAAGCTTCAGCAACTGCGTTACATCTGGGAGGTAGCGCATCATGACCTCAATGTCTCGGCAACGGCACAAAGCCTGTTCACGTCCCAGCCCGGTATCAGCAAGCAGATTCGGTTGCTCGAAGATGAGTTGGGGGTCGAAGTCTTCGCCCGCAGCGGCAAGCATCTGACCAGAGTCACTCCGGCTGGCGAGCGAATCATTACCACTGCTGGCGAAATTCTTCGCAAATGCGAAAGCATCAAGCAGATCGCTCAAGAATTTTCCAACGAAAAGCGCGGCACCCTGAGCATCGCGACGACCCACACCCAGGCTCGCTACGCATTGCCGCAGGTAATCAGTGCATTCATCAAGCAGTACCCGGATGTTTCACTGCATATGCATCAAGGCACACCGATGCAAATCGCGGAGATGGCGGCTGACGGAACTGTAGACTTCGCCATCGCCACCGAGGGACTGGAGCTGTTTGGTGACCTGGTGATGATGCCGTGCTATCGCTGGAATCGCTGCGTTGTGGTACCGCAGGGTCATCCTCTGGCGAAGCTGGAAAAACTCACCCTCGAAGCGTTGGCGGAACACCCGATCGTGACTTACGTATTCGGCTTTACCGGACGCTCCAAGCTGGACGAGGCTTTCAACCACAGAGGACTTTCGCCTAAGGTCGTGTTCACCGCGGCGGATGCGGACGTCATCAAGACTTATGTGCGTTTGGGCTTGGGCGTGGGAATCGTCGCGCGCATGGCGGTCGATGCCAAACTCGATCCAGACTTGGTAGTACTCGATGCCAGCGAGCTGTTCGAGGCCAGTGTCACCAAAATTGGCTTCCGCCGCGGCACGTTCCTGCGCGGCTTCATGTGTGATTTCATCGAAACCTTTGCGCCGCATCTCGATAGGGAGATGCTCGAGAAGGCAGTGCAATGCCGCAACAAGATTGAGTTGGATGAATTATTTCAGGACGTCCAACTGCCTACTTTCTAATGGGGCGCGAGATTCGGCCCGAGTCAGTGGCTGACAAGATGCTGCGGTCGGAGACGATAGCGGGGTGTCGGTAGGGTGATCGACCCCTATCACTGTGGCAGTGAGAACAACGCTTCGAATTTAGCCGGCTCCGGCCAGGGTCCGAGGCGATCCTACGAGCTGGCCGGTGAAATCAGCTCGTAGGCGGCTATTACTGGGGACGCGAAACCAGGCCGTCAGCTTTTCGCGATCAAGTTACCGGCATGCAGGCCGCACTCTTTCTGCGTGGACTCCTCCCACCACCAACGACCTTCGCGTTCGTGCTGGTTCGGCAAAACAGGACGGGTGCAGGGTTCGCAGCCAATGCTGATGAAACCGCGCTCATGCAGGCTGTTGTAAGGCACTTCGAGCATGCGGATATAACCCCAGACTTCCTCGCTGGTCATCTGCGCCAATGGATTGAACTTGTATAGCGTGTGCTCGGGCGTCGAAAAGGCGCTGTCGATTTCCAGCACCGATACCTGGCTGCGCGTGCCAGGGCTCTGGTCGCGACGCTGGCCGGTAGCCCAGGCGCGGACGCCGGAAAGCTTGCGCCGCAGTGGCTCGATCTTGCGGATGCCGCAGCATTCGCCATGGCCGTCGCGATAGAAGCTGAACAGACCTTTTTCGTTGACCATTGGCTCGAGCAGTTTGGGGTCCGGCGTCATGATCTGAATCGGAATGCCGTAATGCTCCCGAACCTGCTCGATAAACCGGTAGGTTTCGCCGTGCAGGCGACCGGTATCCAGGCTGAACACTTTGACGTTCTTGTTCAGTTTCCAGGCCATATCGACCAGCACTACATCTTCAGCACCGCTGAACGAGATCCAGAGATCGTCGCCGAACAGATCGAAGGCGAGCTTGAGAACTTCCTGTGGGGACTTGCTGGCATAGGCGGCTGCCAGCTCGGCTACATCAATAGATTGGCTCATCAGGCGGCTTCCTTGGTTGGCGCTTGGCGCGCTCTGCTGGCCGCGGATGTTAACAAACTGGCTTTATGACTCTAAATAACGTTTGAGGTTGATCTACCGCTGTTTAGGGAATAAGCGTTGCGTTGCGTCCCTCGGCCACTGCCGTTAGAGTGCCGCTTCAATTTTTCTGCTTTGAGGAGTGGCCCGTGGAAATAGCCTGTCTCGACCTGGAAGGTGTTTTGGTTCCGGAAATCTGGATCGCCTTTGCCGAGGCCACTGGAATCGAATCGCTGCGGGCGACCACGCGGGACATTCCAGACTATGACGTGCTGATGAAGCAGCGGCTGCGCATCCTGGACGAGCATGGCTTGAAGCTGTCAGACATTCAGGCCGTCATTAGCACTCTGAAGCCACTGGACGGCGCCGTCGAATTCGTCGACTGGCTGCGTGAGCGTTTCCAGGTCGTGATTCTGTCGGATACGTTCTACGAATTTTCACAGCCGCTGATGCGTCAGCTGGGCTTCCCGACGCTGCTTTGCCATCGCTTGATCACTGACGAGTCGGGTCGCGTCGTCGATTACCAACTGCGCCAGAAGGATCCCAAGCGTCAATCCGTGATTGCGCTGAAAAGCCTGTATTACCGCATCATTGCCGCTGGTGACTCGTACAACGACACCACCATGCTTTCCGAGGCGCATGCCGGCATCCTGTTCCATGCGCCAGACAATGTTATCCGCGAGTTTCCGCAGTTCCCGGCTGTGCATACGTTCGAGGCGCTTAAGCAGGAATTCCTCAAGGCATCGAATCGCAACCTTAGCCTTTAGTCCAGCTTTGCATCAAAAACGAGGCCCGCTTATGCGGGCCTCGTTCGTTCTAGTCATTGTTACCATCAACAGCTAACGCGAGCCATCTGCCTGGCGCGCCACCACTTGCAATGTTGTACCCAAAGCCAGCATATGTTGCTGCTTGATGCTGACGCCTCTTTCCTTCATTTCCTCCCACACATCTTGCCAGTTGCCCAGTTCGCTGCGGTCCAGATAGCGAGTGGCCCTGTACTGACGGCCAGAATGTTCTCTGCTGCCTTTTCTTATCAGCGTCTCGTCGAGGTGCGGTATCAGTAGCGCATCGGCACGGGGTAAGGTCGCGGCGATGAACAGGCCGGCTGGATCATAGTCGGGGAAGACGATGACTCTAGCGGTCGTGGGCAGGCTGGCGAGCAGCCGTCGGGTGCCTCTGGCCCAACCGCCATGGCCGCGATAGAGCAGCAGGCTGTCGTTTAACTCTGTGGGCGCATGGTATTGCTGCCAGTCGTCGAAGCTGTCGAGGTTTTCGATAACCAGAACTTGAGCGATCGCAGCGAGGTTCAGACTAGCCAACGGCACGCGCAGGCTCAGCTCCGGGCTCAGCTCCGGGCTCAGCGTTGGCAAGGGGAAGGGGAGGCGGCCTTTGATCAGTACATAACCGTCGTCAGGACGCTGACGGGCGATTTTTTCATCGATAGCCTGGGCGGCAACTTCAAGTCGTGTACCGTCTGGAATACCTTCCAGCGGATCGAAACCCCAATCCATGAAGGCTTGTTGACGCAGTATTTCCCGCTGTTCCCGATCGAACTTCAGCCATTTGCCTTCGGGCACGCCAATGTCGAAATGGCTGTGGATTTTCTTCCAGGTCGTACTTAACGGGACTCGTTCCTGGCGCTCGCGAAGCAGTTGACGGACAGCTTCATATAATTTCCTCTTCATGCCAGTCCCAACGCCACATCCCTCACAATGAAGTTGCCGGAAAATACCGGATGCACCTCGCCGATGGGGTCCAGCTCAAAATCCCGCTTCTGCTCATCCGGCAGGCCTTCGTAGCCGGCGATAACTTGATACAGCCAGCTTTCCGCATTCCAGGGCAGGTTGTGCTGCTGGCGATATTCCAGCGCCGAAACTGCCTGGCCTCTGTCGATGACATGGCAAAAGTAGGTCGCCACAGCGTCGCGGATCGGATTGCTGACAACTTCGAAGGCGTCCACCTCGCCGAGCATGAACTCCGCCGCCTCGACCGGCGCTGTGCTGAATTGCTCCTGCGACTGATTGAGGCGCAACTGAGCAACGAGCTCCAGCAGGTCGGGTTCGTGTAGCGGGTTATGAACGTCCACCGCTGCAGGCGCCAGGATCGGTCCGGCGAGGTTGAACAGCTGCGGTACTTCCAGATGAACGGCGTGGTTGCCCACCTGATAGTCGGGCTGCTGATTCGTGTGTAGCAGCCAGCCCTTTAACAGGCGTGTGCGACCTCGGATTTGCCGGAAGCGGCCAAGCAACTCCAGCAGGCGTCCCTGCACGATGCTCAGCTCCTGAGCGCAGGCACTGACCGTATGCTGCAGGCTGGCGACCAACAGGCGGCGCAGCTCACGGAGCTCGCCCGCAGCTTCGGCCAGCTCCTCGAAGCTGATCATTTCCAGCCCAGCGAGCAGCTCACTTACCTGAGCCTGGGCTAATTCGTTTTCTCGGATCTTGGCATTCAATGTGCCGACGTAGCCGAACTCGTTGTTGATTCGGCTCCATAGCACGCGAATGCTGTGGCTCAGGGTTTCACCGAATGCGTAGACGTGTTCCTTAAGGTCCGCCAGGTAGGCGTCTGCGGCAGCATAATCACCCTGGTGGCGAGCTTCTTTGTAATGTGCAGCCAGCGTCTTGAAGGTAGCTAGCGCCGAGCCGGTATTGGCGTCGATCTGCCGGTTGCGATCATCGCGCAGGGCTTCTTCGAGCAACGCCCGCACCACTCGGCGCAGGTGCAGGTCGGCGCCTGGTTCGGGACGATAGAGGATGCCGTCCTTTACCAGTCGATCCTGTACTGCTGGCTCCAGCGTGTCGTCCGGCAACGAGCCGGTCAGGTAAGCATCCATGATCGGTTCGGCATGGCGGCCGAGTTGGCGCAGGAAGCGCACCCCACCCTGATGAAGGTTGCTGTTCATAACAGGTGGCCTTGGCTAGCCTCGTCGGCGCGATCTTCCAGCCCCAGGCTTTCGGTTTCGTCGATGAAACGGATTACTTCATACAAATAGTCCAGCTTGCCGGTGGCCAGATAGATCTGCTTGTCGGGATTCGGGCGAAACAAGTAACCCATCTCACAGAGGCGTTTGAAGACCTGTTTGATCTGCCCATCGGTATTCACACTGGTCGAGCCGAATAGCCGGTAATGGCTGATGCGCGCCAGCTGTTCGCGAAACGCCGGAGTGTCTTCGACCACGCTTTGCAGCTCGTTGAGACGCAAGGCGCTGCCTTCGGTGAGTGGAGCGTCTTGCGCGCTTGCCTCCTGCACGAGAACCAGCCACTCCACCAGCGGTGTCAGCGCACTGCAGATGTCACGAAACTGTTGGCTGACAACTCTGCGCTGATCTTCACCAAGCTGGCGATAGCCGCAGAAGAACACATCGCTGTCGGCGCCGGTGCCGACCGTGGCGACAACGCGGTTGAGCGTGCCCAAATAATCGTCCAACTGTTCACGGTTGGCAGGATTTTTCAGGAAGCGCCAGCCATCCTCGTTGGTGATGCGGCAGATGAAGTCGCCTTTGAGTAGGCATTCGATGACCTGTCCTTTCGTCGAGAGCATTTAAACCACCTCTCCGGTTCTGCGTGCCATGAGTTTCGCCGCGATGAGATCCACCTTCGGCTTGACTACCTGCAACTGGCGGGTCTGCTTGTTGACGATGTAGCGATTGGTGAACAGTGATAGCACCTCGGAGTCCGGATTGGGGAAGGCGCCGAGGACGCGGATGTTGTTGTTGCTACAGGCGTCGAAAATCTTCTTTACGTTGTTGTGGTGCAAGGTACCCAGTTCATCGATCGGCCAATGGATGGTGGCCGGCGAACCTCCGCGCAGCAGGCGGGTGAAAGCCAGCAGAAATTTGCAGAGGATCAGATAGGCCATGCCGTGGCTGGAAGATTCGTTGAGCTGGCGGTCGGTACGGATCACCAGATCACTGTTGCCCTCGCGCAGGCGCAGTTCGATTTCCAACAGGCCGGCAATGCCGTTACTCACCGCCGAGCGGCCAATGATGTCCAGTGCTCGGCGCATGCTGGCAGTGTATTCCTCGCTGGGCAGTTCGCTAAAACCGTCCTCCCGCCATTCGCGGAATGCCGAGATGAACGCTTTAAGCTCCGGCCAGAATTCCAGTTCGCTGATACGCGAGCGGATGCGCACCGCCGAATCGGAGACGCCGTCCAGGAACAGCTCCTCGCTCACCTCGCGAGTAATACGCGCGCTCTGGGTGGCGATGCGTCGATCGATGTCAGCCAGCACCTCGTAGTAGCCATGAAGGTCGATACCGAAAATCTTGCCCTGTTCACGCAGGGCGGTAAGGCTTTGCGGCACCAATACATTAAGCAGCTGTGCCAGATGAGGCACTAGCTTGCGGTAATCGAGGCTGGAAATGCCTCGAACATTGACCAGGGTGCATTCCTCGCGGCTGCGCTCCCAGGTTTCCGCCAGGTTGGAGCCGGACTGGCCAACGATGAGGTTATCGAAGTGCTCAACATGGCTCTTGATCGCGGAAAGCATCTGCTCGCGAGCATGCAATTGCTCCTCACCTAAACGCAGACGCTCATCCAGTTCGCCCTCGGCGATTTCGCCATCACGGGGCAGCTTGAGCTCGCCGAGGCGCTTGAGCAGCGATTTCAGGCGGGTCAGCGCATCATCGAGGCTGCCCTTCAATTGGATGGCCTTGAGGCGCTCATCTTCGAAGCGGCTGCGTTCACTCTTGTAGCTTGCCGTGGCGGTTTTAAGCTGCTGCTCCAGCTCGCCCATGCAGGTGCGGCCCTGACTTAATTCGCTCTGTAGTTTGGGCTTGCGTTGCAACCAACTGTGCCGGTACCACTCCTCATAGCGCAGGACATCGGAGCGGCGCTGCTCGGCGCGAGTGATCCGTTCGCCGAGGGTTTTAATCTGGCGCTTGAGATCGATGATTGCGGCTTCGTCGACACCGCGGGAGGTCAGTTCTGCTTGATACCAAAGCTCGCACTCGTCGAGCTCGTTTTTTGCCTTCTCCCGGCGCTCGTCGGCGTTGGCCTTGAGCTGGCGAATCTGACTGTCGAGGCTGCCGATTACCTGCTGCCAATGGGCAGACTTTTCCAGGCGCTCCTCATGATGCTGATTCTTCAATTCGTCCAGCCAGTCCTGATGCTCGCTGGCTAACTGCTTGAGCTGGGCCTCCAGTTCGGCCAGTTGCTTCCTGGCCTTTATGCGGCGTTCGGCTAGGGCGGCATCGAGCTTTTCTTTCTGGTTCCGACGCTCTTCCTTGAGACGCTGGCGATCGTCACGGCGATTGTGCGAATCGGTGCGGGCGACTACCAGCTGGTGTTGCTGCTCATCCAGGGCCGCGGTGGCCTCGATCAGCTGTTTTTCCGCTTCCTGTTGCTGGTTCTGTGCATCCTCCAAGGCATCCTTGGCGAGCTGCACTTGCCGGCGAAGCTCCGCTTCGCTGGCGGCATGAGCGGGGACGTCCAAAGTAGACAGATCCAAGTGCAGGCCAAACAGGCTGTCCGGATCGGTCTCGCTCAATGCCGGCTTGAGATCGGCGCGCTGCAGTAACGCAGGCTCGATCACCTTGCCCAGGCGGCTTTCCCAGCCAGGTTGTTCGCGGCGCAAAAATTCCAGCAGGGTGTGCTGCCCGGGGTAAAGCAGGCGTTCCAGGTCGTCGAGTTGTTCCTGGCGCTCGTTCAGTCTCCGCCTGCATAGCGTAAGCGTATTGTTGGATTCATCGCGCCGATTGCGCAGCAGGCGTTCCTGGTTTTGGAGCTGTTGGACGAGGGATTCGGCAGCTTCGACTTTCTCGTCGGCTTCGTCCAAGCGGCGGTCAAGGATCGCGAGGCTGAGGTTTTCGTCCTCGGTGTAGCCGGAATTGTCGATGAGCTGCTGCAGTCGATTCTGCTCAAGGTGCAGTTGGTGCTTGCGCTCGCCGAAGGCCTCTACGCCTTGCTGGCGGCGGCTGTTGAAGGTTTGTTCCAGCGTATTCAGGGCGTCATCTTGCAACGCTTTTTGCGAATCACGCTCCTCGCGCAGGGCATCCTGTTGCTCGCGCAGCTGATCTAGAGCCGCCTCGCGCTGATCTTTGATCGCCTGCTGGCGTTCCAGGTAGGCGTGTTCCACGTCCCGATGCTGTTCGGTCAGTAGACGGTGACGGGCCTGCAGGTTATTCAGATCGTCGCGCCAGACGCCGACCTGCTCCAAGTCGGCCTTGGCCTGATCCATGTCGGCATCGAGAAAAACCTGATATTGCTCCTCGATTTGATCCAGCTCCTCCTCGATACGCGAAACATCACCCTTGGCCGCAGAAAATTCCTGGTTGAGCGTGTCGCGCTGATCCTTCCACTGCTCCTCCAATTGCTTTAGCTGACGACCGGTCTGTTCGATGACCGAGGCGGTTTCTTCCTGGCGCTGGAACAGGCGCGAATCGTCGGCGCGATAGCCGAGCAGCAGGCCACTTAGGCGATGTTCGCTGGCGAGCAGGTCCTGATATTCACGCTCGAGTTTGTCGAATTCCGGTCGGATCGCGTTGAAGCCTTGAATTAATCGGCTGTCACGAATCCAGTCCTCGACCCGCTGCAGGTTGAGATGGGTGGACGGGGGGCTGACGCCGTCTTCCTCGAGGATCGCGGCGACCATCGATTTGACGGTTTCCATCTTGCCTTCGCGCGAGTGCACCGCGCGGGCGAGTTTTTCAATGTGGCGCAGTGAGTGCTCGCTGTCGCACAACGAGAATTGCCGCGCCCAGGTCCGCAATTCGGCGCGCTGGCCGTCTGCTGCAAGTAGGCTGCGGTCATTCTGGATAATGGCGCGGAACTGGCGAGTGTTGAGTAGCGTGGTGATGGGCACTCCAGCTTGCTTTAGCTGACGCCCCAACTCCGCCATGCTCAGACAGGTGATGGCCTCGCCCTGGCGGCTCTTGGTGTAGTCCTCTAGATCAAAGCCTTTCTGCACCAAGCGATAAACGACGCCTTTGCCATCGCTGGCGCTGGCCAGGACGACTTGGCAAAGATGGTCGTCCATGCGCCGGTATTCGTAAATGATGAAGCTCTGCTCGGTGGGCAGATACCAACGCTCGAAGCTGTCACGCGTGGCCGGCACCACGCGGCTCGGGTACTCGCCATAGAACACCGGTACCAAGCGCTGCAGCGTGGTTTTACCGGAAGCATTGGTTCCACAAATATTGGTATGACCGTCCACGACCAGCTCTACCACACCCTGAAGGTGGGTATTGATCAGAATGATGCGGTTCAAGCTGGGCATAATTTTCCTTCTTAAATGGAGCGGAGTCGCATAACCGTGCGGCCTCTCATGGGTACTTATTGGCCTGTTTGCAAAACGCTTGCGTTGGGTTGGGCGCATGCGTGAAGAGGATTCGTTCTTCTATGGCAATTCGGAAAAGGCTGATTCAAGCGCTTTCATCAAGATATCAACCTTATCCATCGATTCCCGGTATTCGGCCTGCCAGCTCGAATCCGCGACGATCCCTCCGCCGCCCCAGCAGCTTGCCTGCCCGTCGCTTATCAGGAGCGTACGGATGGCGATCGAACTGTCCATTTCGCCCCGCACGTCGAGATAAAGCAATGAGCCGCAGTAGATCGAGCGGCGGGTGGCTTCCAGCTCATCGATGATCTGCATGGCGCGGATTTTCGGCGCGCCAGTTATCGAACCGCCCGGAAAGCTGCCTGCCAACAGGTCCAATGCGTCTTTGCCGGCGGCCAGGGTACCGGTGACGCTACTAACCAGATGATGGACGTTCGGATAGCTTTCCAGCGAGAACAATTCGGGAACCCTTACGCTGCCGATCTCGCAGCTGCGCCCGAGATCGTTGCGTAGCAGGTCGACAATCATCAAGTTTTCCGCACGGTCCTTCTCGCTCGCAAGCAGTATCTGGGCCTCGGCCTGGTCGGCCTGCGGATCGTGCCGACGAGGACGCGTGCCCTTAATGGGGCGGGTTTCAACGGTGCCGTCGGTAAGACGAAGAAAGCGTTCGGGGGACAGGCTGACGATTGCTCCATTGTCCAGGGTCATAAAACCGGAGTAGGGCGTTGGACAGGCGGCGCGCAGGGCTCGATAAGCCTGCCAGGCATCACCGGTGCAGGGCGCGCAGAAGCGCTGCGCGAAGTTGACCTGATAACAGTCTCCAGCCTGGATGTATTGCTGGATACGTTCGACCGCACGCTGATATTCGGCAGGCGGCAGGTCTGGGGCAAAGGCCGAGGAAAGGCTGAAAAAACCGCCCGCTGGTTGCCGCTCGGATTCAAACAGCTCGATCAGACGAATCCGATCCGCATCGCCAAGCTTCGGGTGAAAAATCAGATGAGTCGCTTGGCGGCGGTGATCGCTGATCAGTGCCCAGGCGTATAGGCCGAACCGCGCGACAGGCAGCTGCAAATCCTGCGTGGCGGTCGCAGGGAGCCGCTCCAGCCGCGTGCCGAAGTCATAGCTGAGAAAGCCCAGCAGGCCGCCTGCGAAAGGAATCTCAAGACCTGCTGGTACTTCCGCTTCGCCGAGCGATAGCAAGGCGCCGCGAAGGCGTGCGAAGAAGGTGGCGCCGCTTTCTGTCGCGCCGGGCTCCAGCAGATCCATTGGCCAGGCGCTCAACAGGTCATAACGGCCGCGCTCGGCGATCGGCCGTCCGGAGTCGAACAGTACCGCTCCGGGCGCATGGCGAATGCGCTCGAACCAAGTGGCTGGATCAGGCTGATAGGGAAGGGGGTGTACCGTGCAGAGGAGCATTCAAGTGTTTCGATTTGAGAAGGGCTCGGCCATCTGACCGAGCCTGGATCACACGTGGGCTGGAATGTGGCCGAAGAGCTCCTGGGCGAATCGAACTCGCTCTTCAGGCGTTTCCTGTATGCCTTTTTCCTTGAGCTCCTCGATCCGGTTCTCCACGGCGTGTGCACGATGGGTCAATCCGCAATCGTTGGCAATCTGGATGTTCAGGCCCGGCCGTGCGTTGAGCTCGAGAATCAGCGGGCCCTTGTCCTGGTCAAGCACCATGTCGACACCGATGTAACCCAGGCCGCATAGCTCATAGCAGCCGGCGGCGAGCTTCATGAAGCCGTCCCAGTTGGGCAATTGCACGCCGTCCACCGCGTTGGTGGTATCGGGGTGCTTGGTAATCTTGTTGTTCAGCCAGGTGCCGCGCAGAGTGATGCCGGTCGCCAAATCCACGCCGACGCCTATCGCGCCCTGGTGCAGATTGGCTTTGCCGCCGGATTGCCGTGTCGGCAGACGCAGCATCGCCATCACGGGATAGCCCATCAGTACGATGATGCGTATATCGGGCACGCCTTCGTAGCTGATGCTCTTGAAGATCGGATCCGGGGTCACGCGGTATTCGATCAGCGCGCGGTCGCGGTGTCCACCAAGCGAATAGAGGCCGGTGAGGATGTTGGAGATCTGATGCTCGATCTCTTCATGCGTAATGATTTTTCCCGACACCGTCCGGTAACGACCCTCGAAGCGATCGGCGATAACCAGGATGCCGTCGCCGCCGGCTCCCTGCGCCGGCTTGACTACGAAATCATCATGATCCTTGACGATATCCTTGAGCTTGTCGATGTCCTTCTCGGTTTCGATGATGCCGTACATTTTCGGGACATCGATACCAGCCTCTATGGCCCGTTCCTTGGTGATGATCTTGTCGTCGACGATCGGGTAAAGGTTGCGCTTGTTGTACTTGAGCACGTAGTCCGCATTGCGGCGATTGATGCCCATGATGCCCTTGGCTTCGAGGGCCTTCCACGTCTTGATCAGACCGAACATGGCTCAATCCTTCAGAAAGGCTTTGAAACGAAACAGCTCGGTCAGGCGATAGCCGCGGTAGCGACCCATTGCCAGCATGAAGCCCACCATGATCAGCAGCACCGCTGGGAAGGTGAAGATGAAATAGGTCAGCTCCTGGATGTTCATCAGCAGGAAGGCCAGGCTCGCGGCAATCAAGGTGCCGACCGCAACTTTGAAGGCATGGCCGCCGCCGCGTTCTTCCCAGGTGATGGACAGACGCTCGATGGTCATGGTCAGGATCACCATCGGGAACAGCGACACGGACAATCCGCGTTCGAGGCCGAGCTTGTGGCTGAACAGGCTGATCACCGCAATCAGCACTACGACGAAAGTCAGCACTACCGAGAGGCGTGGCAGCATCTGCAATTTGAGATGTTCAAGGTACGAGCGCAGGGACAAGCCTAGCGCGGTGATCAAGGTGAACAGAATGATGCCGAAGCCGATCTGGGTTTCGCGGAAGGCCAGGGCGATCAGCACCGGCGTGAACGTGCCCAGGGTCTGCAGGCCTCCAAGGTTGCGCAGTATCAGGATCACCAGCACACCGATCGGGATCATGATCATGATCTGGTAGGTCTGCTGAGTCTGCAGCGGCAGGCCGTACAGCGAGTATTCGAGGAAATCCGCGTCGGTATTTTCGTCGGTCAGTTTTGCCAGGCGGATGGCGTTCATTTCGCTGCTGTTGAGCGTGAAGGTTACCTGCGCATTGCGCCCACCTTCGAGACTAAGTAGGGGCTCATCACCGGTCCACCAGACCAGGCGATCTTTCGGCAAACCCTGTTCGCCGGTTTCCGGGTTGAAATACAGCCACTTGTCGCCATTGAAGCTGCGCAGCCAGAGTTCTGGCGTTTGTGCTACGTCGGGTGAAAGCAGCACAGTGTGGACGCGCTCCATCGGGACGTGCGCAATGGAGAGCAGCAATTCGATCACGCTTGCCTTGTTCGCGGTCGAGGCGTCGCCACCGAGCAACAGCTTTACGTTGTCGTCATTGGCATTGTTGACCCGCTTGATGGCTTCGCTGATGAAGGTCTCGACGTCGGCCGAATGCTGGCGGATTGGTGAGAGCAATGCTTCGGCGGCAATTTTTTCGGGACCTTCGACCGGAATGCTGTCACGGAAAATCGGTCCGGTGGCCTTGGTTTGTTCACCGCTGTAACGTCGAGTCAGCACCAGGCGGTAGTAGAGGGTCTGATTGCCGCTGACGCGCCGCGCCGACCAGGTCACCCGACGATTACCGTCGGCACGGTTGATGCTCACGCCGTAATTGTTGGAAATGAAGCTCTCGTTGAGGCTGACGAACTCCTGATTCAACGGCGGCACATACATCTGCAGCTTCACCGGTTCACGTGCACTGGCCTGAAATTCGACTTTGGCGTCGATATTCCACAGATCATCGGTTTCGTCTTCGGTAACCGGGATGCCGAGAATGAAAATCTGGTACGCGGTGATCGCGATGCCCAGCGTGACGAGTATAAAAATCAGTACTTTCAGGTGCAGGGTTAGAGCGCGCATGGGTTACTCGTCAGCGTCGGATTCGATAATGCAGCCGGGCTTGCCAGCAGCGTAAGTAAGGCTTGGGTCAACCAGAGCTCCGAAGCGAGTAAGAGCAACGGAACCGATTAAAAGTGGGTATTGGAATGCACTTCGGTCCGTGAGGTTCACTTCAATGCTGCGTTTAGCCTTGCCCATGCATAGGTCGAGCTTGACAACAGGACGTGGTGTGTAGGTTTTTTCTTCTTCCGGATCGAAGTCACCGGCACGACGCTTGATCTTGCTGATGCGCTGCAATGGCAGCTCGATGGGGCGCTGGTGGGCCTCATCAATGGCCAGGTAGAAGCGGACCCATTCTTTCCCGTTGCGTTTGAAACGCTCGATATCACGCGCGCTGATCGAGGCGGTCTGCGCGCCCGTATCGAGCTTCGCCTGCACCTCGAGCCCAAATTCAGGCAGTGCGACATGCTCGTTCAGACCGTAGACGGTTTTCTCATCGGCATGGACGAATAAGGGAGAAGCCAGCAGGCAGAGCAGCAGAAGATTAGATTTGACGCTCATAGATCCAGGCGTAGTCGAGTCGGAAAGCATGGGCGTAACGGCGGCCCATGAGCTTGGTGAGCGCGGCGAGACGAGCGCCAGCCGCGGCAATAATGCGGCGCATTCTAGCATGGCACTTTAAGGGGTCGCGACTAGGCTTGCACCATTGTGTATTGCTGTCTTGCCTTCTTTTGTAATCAAGTGCTGCTTGTTAACTGTCGACAATCTACCTTCTTGTAATTGACGGCTCGAGTGTTTTAGGCGTAAATTTCGAGCACTTCCACTAGAAGTGTCAACAATAATGCTCGATAGCTTAGATATCTCGTCTCCTGTTCAGGTCGACAACGGAACGCTCTCGGAGCACGTTTTTCGGCTGATTCAGGCTGCCATCGTCAAAGGCGAGATCGCCCCAGGCAGCAAAATTTCGGAACCCGAGCTGGCGCGTACTTACGGCATCAGTCGCGGCCCATTGCGCGAGGCGATACATCGACTCGAAGGGCAGAGGCTGCTCGTGCGCGTGCCGCATGTTGGCGCTCGCGTGGTGTCGCTTGATCACGCCGAGCTGATCGAACTCTACGAGATTCGCGAATCGCTGGAAGGCATGGCCTGCCGGCTCGCCGCTGAGCGTATGAGCGAGGCCGAGATCGGGGAGCTGCGTCGGGTGCTGGATACCCACGAGCGCGATGAGGCGTTTCAGGCTGGGGTCGGTTACTACCAGCAGGAAGGCGACTTCGATTTCCATTACCGGATCATCCAGGGCAGCGGCAATCGAACCTTGACCCAAATGTTGTGCGGCGAGCTGTATCAGCTCGTGCGCATGTACCGCATCCAATTTTCAGCGACACCGAATCGCCCGCGTCAGGCGTTCGCCGAACACCATCGGATCCTCGACGCGATCGCCGACCGCGACGGCGAATTGGCCGAGCTGCTGATGCGTCGTCACATCTGTGCATCCAAGCGCAACATCGAGCGCCACTATCAGGCCGCTCAGGAACAGACACCACAAACAAGAGGTGAGGCATGACACTTCCTACCCCCGGCCAGCGTTTCCGTGATGCAGTGGCCAGCGAGCAACCCCTGCAGGTGGTCGGCGCGATTAATGCCAACCATGCGCTGCTGGCCAAGCGTGCCGGTTTCAAGGCGATTTACTTGTCGGGAGGCGGCGTCGCAGCCGGTTCGCTTGGTTTGCCTGATCTCGGCATCAGCGGGCTGGATGATGTGCTCACGGACGTGCGCCGCATTACCGATGTCTGCGATCTGCCACTGTTGGTCGATGTCGATACCGGCTTCGGTTCGTCCGCGTTCAACGTGGCGCGTACCGTCAAGTCGATGATCAAGTTCGGTGCAGCGGCGATTCACATCGAAGACCAAGTGGGCGCCAAGCGCTGTGGTCATCGCCCCAACAAGGAGATCGTCTCGCAGCAGGAGATGGTCGATCGGATCAAGGCGGCAGTCGATGCGCGTACCGATGACAGCTTCGTGATCATGGCGCGTACCGATGCGTTGGCGGTTGAGGGGTTAGAGTCAGCGCTGGAGCGCGCCCAGGCCTGCATCGAGGCGGGTGCCGACATGGTGTTCCCGGAGGCTATTACTGAATTGTCGATGTACAAGCTGTTCGCTGAAAAGGTGAAGGCGCCGATTTTGGCCAACATCACCGAGTTCGGCTCGACGCCGCTGTACACAACCGAGGAATTGGCCGGTGCCGACGTTTCGCTGGTGCTGTACCCGCTGTCGGCGTTCCGCGCGATGAACAAGGCGGCGGAAAACGTCTACACCGCCATCCGCCGCGACGGTACGCAAAAGAACGTCGTCGACACCATGCAGACCCGCATGGAGCTGTACGAGCGCATCAATTATCACGCATTCGAGCAAAGCCTCGACGCGCTGTTTGCCCAGAAAAAAAGCTGAAGCGCGAGCGGGCAGCCTGACAGCTTACTAATGAGCGACTTTGCAGTATCCAGAACAAATCCAATAAGGAGAGAGCAATGGCTGAAGCAAAAGTATTGAGTGGCGCCGGCCTGCGTGGCCAGGTTGCCGGGCAAACAGCGTTGTGCACGGTTGGCAAGACCGGGGCGGGCCTGACTTACCGTGGCTACGATGTGCGGGAGCTGGCTGCTCAAGCCGAATTCGAAGAGGTGGCCTACCTGCTGTTTTATGGTGAGTTGCCAACGGCGCAGCAACTGGCCGATTACAAAGCACGGCTGAAAACCATGCGCGATCTTCCGACTGCGCTGAAGGAAGTGCTGGAGCGTATTCCGGCCGACGCCCATCCGATGGATGTCATGCGTACCGGCGCCTCGTTGCTCGGTACGCTGGAGCCCGAGCATTCATTCGAGCAGCAGCGCGATGTTGCCGAGCGATTGATGGCCGCGTTTCCGGCGATCATGTGCTACTGGTATCGCTTCACTCATGAGCAGACGCGGATCGAGTGCAGCAGTGACGAAGACACCTTGGGTGGGCATTTCCTGGCCCTGCTGCACGGCAAGAAGCCGAGCGACCTGCACGTCAAGGTGATGAACGTTTCGCTGATTCTATACGCCGAGCATGAGTTCAACGCCTCGACCTTCACCGCTCGCGTCTGTGCTTCGACGTTGTCGGACATGTATTCCTGCGTTACCGGGGCGATCGGTTCGCTGCGCGGCCCGCTACATGGCGGCGCTAACGAAGCGGCAATGGAAATGATCCAGCAGTGGGATTCGCCGGAATCGGCAGTGCAGGGCATTCTTGGCATGCTCGAGCGCAAGGACAAGATCATGGGCTTCGGTCACGCGATCTATAAAGAGTCCGACCCGCGCAACGAAGTCATCAAGGTCTGGGCGAAGAAACTGGCCGACGAAGTGGGTGACACCGTTCTCTACCCGGTGTCGGTCGCCGTCGACGAAACCATGTGGGCGCAGAAGAAGCTCTTCCCCAACGCCGACTTCTATCACGCCTCCGCGTACCACTTCATGGGCATCCCGACCAAGCTGTTCACACCGATCTTCGTGTGCTCGCGGGTCACTGGCTGGGCATCCCATGTTATCGAGCAGCGCGCCAATAACCGCATCATCCGTCCGAGTGCCGACTACGTCGGGCCGGAACAGCGCAAGGTCGTACCCATCGCCGAGCGCTGATCGAAAGAGGAGGGGGTCGCGACGCCGGCCTCCGAACCTCTCCACCGAACATTTACTGGATTGAGTCCTTCCGGCATGAATACTGAACATCGCAAACCCTTGCCCGGCACCCAGCTGGACTACTTCGATACTCGCGAAGCGGTCGAGGCAATCCAGCCGGGCGCTTACGTCAAGCTGCCCTACACTTCGCGCGTACTGGCCGAGCAGCTGGTTCGTCGCTGCGACCCCGCCATGCTGACCGACTCGCTGAAACAGATCATCGAGCGAAAGCGCGACCTCGACTTTCCTTGGTATCCGGCGCGCGTGGTCTGTCATGACATCCTCGGACAGACCGCTCTGGTGGATCTGGCCGGCCTGCGCGATGCCATTGCCGAACAAGGCGGTGATCCGTCCAAGGTCAATCCGGTGGTGCCGACCCAACTGATCGTCGATCATTCCTTGGCTGTGGAGTTTGCAGGGTTCGACCCGGATGCGTTCGAGAAGAACCGTGCCGTGGAGGAGCGCCGTAACGAGGATCGCTTTCACTTTATCGAGTGGACCAAGACCGCGTTCAAGAACGTCGATGTGATTCCGGCCGGCAACGGAATCATGCACCAGATCAACCTCGAGAAGATGTCACCAGTCATTCAGGCCCGAGGCGGCATCGCCTTCCCGGATACCTGCGTCGGAACCGACAGTCACACTCCTCACGTTGATGCACTCGGCGTCATCGCCATTGGTGTTGGTGGCCTCGAGGCTGAAACAGTGATGCTTGGTCGCGCCTCGATGATGCGATTGCCCGACATCGTCGGCGTCAAGCTGACCGGTAGGCGTCAGCCCGGGATCACGGCGACCGATATCGTCTTGGCACTGACCGAGTTTCTTCGCAAGGAACGTGTGGTCGGCGCGTATGTGGAGTTTTTCGGTGATGGTGCGGCCAGCCTGACCATCGGTGACCGCGCCACCATTTCCAACATGTGCCCGGAGTACGGCGCAACGGCCTCGATGTTCTATATCGACGAGCAGACCATCGATTACCTGAAATTGACTGGACGCGAGCCAGAACAGGTGGCATTGGTAGAGAATTACGCCAAGACCACCGGGCTGTGGGCCGATGCGCTGGTTGATGCTGAATACGAGCGGGTGCTGGAATTTGATCTGTCCAGCGTCGAGCGCACCATGGCCGGGCCGTCCAATCCGCATCGCCGTCTGCCGACCTCAGCGCTGCATGAGCGCGGTATCGCGACTGACCTGGACAAGGCATTGGCTGAAGAGGCGCAGGGCCTGATGCCAGATGGTGCGGTGATCATCGCCGCCATTACCAGCTGCACCAATACGTCCAACCCGCGCAATGTGGTTGCGGCTGGCCTGCTGGCGAAAAAGGCCAATGAGTTGGGCCTGGTGCGCAAGCCTTGGGTCAAGACCTCCTTCGCGCCAGGCTCCAAGGTCGCCAAGTTGTACCTGGAAGATGCGGGCCTGCTGTCGGAGCTGGAAAAGCTCGGCTTCGGCATCGTCGCCTACGCCTGCACCACCTGTAACGGTATGTCCGGCGCGCTGGATCCGAAGATCCAGCAGGAAATCATCGACCGAGATCTGTACGCCACGGCGGTGCTGTCCGGTAACCGCAACTTCGACGGCCGTATCCATCCGTACGCCAAGCAGGCATTCCTGGCTTCACCGCCCCTGGTGGTCGCCTACGCCATCGCCGGCACCGTGCGTTTCGATATCGAACAGGACGTGCTGGGGCATGACTCGGCCGGCAATCCCGTGACCTTGAAAGACCTGTGGCCGAGCGACGAAGAAATCGATCGCATCGTTGCCGCGTCGGTGAAGCCGGAGCAGTTCAAGCAGATCTATATTCCGATGTTCGATCTCGGGACCGTGGTCGAGGCGGAAAGCCCGCTTTATGACTGGCGGCCAACGTCCACCTATATCCGTCGTCCGCCGTACTGGGAAGGCGCGCTGGCAGGTGAGCGTTCGCTCAAGGGGATGCGTCCTCTGGCGGTTCTGCCGGACAACATCACGACTGATCACCTTTCGCCTTCCAACGCGATTCTGCTGGACAGCGCTGCTGGCGAATACCTGGCGAAAATGGGCGTGCCAGAGGAAGACTTCAACTCCTATGCCACACACCGTGGCGATCACCTGACCGCGCAGCGTGCCACCTTCGCCAACCCGCAGCTGGTCAACGAGATGGCCGTGATCGACGGCCAGGTGAAGAAAGGATCGCTGACCCGCGTCGAGCCGGAAGGCAAGGTGATGCGCATGTGGGAAGCCATCGAAACCTACATGAGCCGCAAGCAGCCGCTGATCATCATCGCCGGTGCCGATTACGGCCAGGGTTCGTCCCGAGACTGGGCGGCTAAAGGCGTTCGGCTGGCGGGTGTGGAGGCGATCGTGGCCGAAGGCTTCGAGCGCATCCATCGCACCAACCTGGTTGGCATGGGCGTGCTACCGCTCGAATTCAAGCCGGGCACCACACGCCTCACGCTGGGTATCGACGGTAGCGAAACCTATGACGTGCTCGGTGAGTGGACGCCGCGCGCCACGCTGACGTTGGTGATTACGCGCAAGAACGGCGAGCGGCTTGAAGTGCCCGTGACTTGCCGCCTCGACACTGGCGAAGAGGTATCGATCTACGAGGCGGGCGGCGTATTGCAGCGCTTCGCGAAGGATTTCCTCAACCAATCCTGAGGGCGTCGCTAGGCGGCACTGCTGCGCTCAAGGCAGCAGCGTCGCCTCCCTATGATGTTGAATCCGTGCTGTGGCCAGTAGGCCATAGCATTTGATGAGGAAGGTCTTCATGGCTCATGCACCGCAACTGAAAATTCCGGCTACCTATATGCGCGGCGGCACCAGCAAAGGCGTGTTCTTCCGCCTGCAGGATCTCCCGCCCGCTGCGCAGGTGCCGGGCGAGGCGCGTGACAAGCTGTTTATGCGCGTCATTGGCAGTCCCGATCCATACGGCAAGCACACCGATGGGATGGGCGGCGCTACGTCCAGCACCAGCAAATGCGTCATTCTGTCCAAGAGTGAGCGCCCTGAACACGATGTCGAATACCTCTATGGCCAGGTGTCGATCGACAGTGCCTTTGTCGACTGGAGTGGCAACTGCGGAAATCTCTCCACAGCTGCCGGCGCGTTCGCGCTACATGCGGGGCTGGTCGAGCCGGATCGAATTCCCCGGGACGGTGTCTGCGCCGTGCGCATCTGGCAGGCCAATATCGGCAAGACCATCATCGCTCACGTGCCGGTCAGCAAAGGCGAGGTGCAGGAGACCGGCGATTTCGAGTTGGACGGCGTGACCTTTCCAGCCGCTGAAATCGTGCTGGAATTCATCGATCCCGCCGATGAAGGCGAAGGCGAGGGCGGCGGTTCGATGTTTCCCACGGGAAATCTGGTCGATGACCTGGACGTGCCGGGCGTTGGTGTCCTGAAGGCCACCATGATCAATGCGGGTATTCCGACCGTTTTTATCAACGCTGAGGACATCGGCTTCGCCGGCACGGAGCTGCAGGATGCTATCAACGGGGACCCCAAGACGCTGGCCATGTTCGAGGTCATTCGTGCCCATGGGGCACTGCGCATGGGCTTGATCGCGACGCTCGATGAAGCCGCTAAACGTCAGCACACGCCAAAAGTGGCTTTTGTCGCCAAGCCAACCAACTACGTTTCATCCAGTGGCAAAGCCGTGAGCGCCTCTGACATCGACCTGCTGGTGCGCGCGCTTTCAATGGGCAAGCTGCACCACGCGATGATGGGCACTGCCGCAGTCGCCATTGGAACCGCGGCCTCGATTCCAGGCACGCTGGTCAATCTGGCAGCCGGAGGCGGCGATCGCTCGGCGGTGGTGTTTGGACATCCGTCCGGCACCTTGCGAGTGGGTGCTGAAGCTCGTCAGGTAAACGGTGAATGGACGGTGCTGAAGGCAAGCATGAGCCGGAGCGCGCGGATCCTGATGGAAGGTTGGGTGCGCGTGCCGGGTGATGGGTTGTGATTGCCAACGTCGGAATCGGTAGCGTTAAAAAACGAGAGGCCTGACGCAGAAAGTCCGCACTAAGCGAAATGCCGTTCACCCATGAGCGCCGCACCCTGTGCAGGGTTGCGGCGTTTTTTCTGGCCTAAGCGAATTCCACTGCTCCGTAGGAACGAGCTTGCTCGCGAACCAGGCCACGCAAAGCTTCGTGAGCAAGCTCGTTCCTAAAGCAGGGCCATTACGCCGTGGTGTTTTGCCGAACCGCCTAAAGTGAACAGCACTACGCACTAAGCGGATTTTTCGTTGTCTAGCGAAACGGCACTTATTTGAGTCGGCGCTCGACGCCTTTCTCGACAAGAATCTTGGCAGATATCTCTTCCACCGAGAAATGTGTGGAGTTGATGTAGTTGATGTTCTCGCGGCGGAAGAGATTTTCCACCTCGCGAACCTCGAATTCGCACTGCGCGAAGCTGGCATAACGACTGTTCGGCTTGCGCTCGTTGCGGATGGCGGTCAGGCGATCCGGGTCGATTGTCAGGCCGAACAGCTTGTCGCGGTGGGTTTTGAGAGCGGTCGGAAGTTGCAGGCGCTCCATGTCGTCTTCGGTCAGCGGATAGTTGGCTGCCCGGATGCCGTACTGCATCGCCATGTACAGACAGGTGGGCGTTTTGCCGCACCGGGAAACACCGACCAAAATCAGATCTGCCTTGTCGTAATAGTGCGTGCGGGCACCGTCATCGTTGTCCAGGGCGAAGTTGACCGCGTCGATTCGCTCCATGTAATTGGCGTTATGGCTGATCGAATGGGATTTGCCGACCGAATAGGAGGAGCGTGACATCAGTTCATGTTCCAGCGGAGCAAGGAAGGACGAAAAAATGTCGATCATGAAGCCATTGGACTCAGCCAGGATGTCGCGAATCTCCTGGTTCACCAGCGTATCGAATATGATCGGGCGGGCACCGTCGCTTTCCGCCGCTTTATTGATTTGCTGTACCATTGCCCGCGCTTTTTCGGCCGTATCGATATACGGCCGGGTGAGCTTGGTGAAATTGATCGTTTCGAACTGCGCCAACAGGCTTTGGCCGAGTGTTTCGGCCGTAATCCCGGTGCCGTCGGATATAAAAAATGCAGTTCGTTTCATTGCGTCTGGGACCTTAAGTCAAGAACGGTTCTCAGCTATAGTAGGCCCCTTCGCCGAGCCTCGATTGGCGGGCATTGTTACTTATTTCGCAGGGCCAGGCCAACGTGCCGCGGATGGGCACGAACCGAGTTTCCAACATAACGTGGAGAGATCACCTTGGTAGAGTACGTAGTTTCCCTCGATAAGCTCGGCAATCATGACGTTGAGCGTGTAGGGGGCAAGAACGCCTCCCTGGGCGAGATGATCAGCAACCTCGCAGGTGCGGGTGTTTCGGTACCTGGTGGTTTCGCCACTACGGCCCAGGCCTATCGTGATTTCATGGAGCTCAGCGGTCTCAACGAGCAAATCCATGCGCTTCTCGATGCGCTGGACGTGGACGACGTCAACGCCCTCGCCAAAGCCGGCTCGCAGATTCGCGGTTGGGTCATGGAGGCTGAATTTCCGCCCAAGCTGGACGCCGACATCCGTACCGCATTCGCCGAAATGGCTGCTGGCAATGAACAAATGGCAGTCGCGGTCCGCTCTTCGGCAACCGCCGAAGACCTGCCGGATGCCTCCTTCGCGGGTCAGCAGGAAACCTTCCTCAATATCCGTGGCGTGGACAACGTGATCCGCGCGGCCAAGGAAGTTTTCGCCTCACTGTTCAATGACCGTGCCATTGCCTATCGCGTGCATCAGGGCTTCGACCACAAGCTGGTCGCCCTGTCCGCCGGTGTGCAGCGTATGGTGCGCTCCGAAACCGGCACTGCCGGCGTGATGTTCACGCTGGACACCGAATCCGGCTTCCGTGACGTGGTCTTCATCACCGGTGCCTACGGCCTGGGCGAGACCGTCGTGCAGGGTGCAGTCAACCCCGACGAATTCTACGTGCACAAGCACACCCTCGAAGCAGGCCGCCCGGCAATCTTGCGCCGCAATCTGGGTAGCAAGGCGATAAAGATGATCTACGGCGAAGAAGCCAGCGCCGGCAAGTCGGTCAAGACCGTCGATGTCGATCAGGCCGAACGCATGCGCTTCTGCCTCACCGACGAGGAAGTCAGCAACCTGGCCCGCCAGGCAATGATCATCGAGAAACACTACGGCCGCCCGATGGATATCGAGTGGGCCAAGGATGGTGATGATGGTCAGCTTTACATCGTTCAGGCTCGCCCCGAGACGGTGAAAAGTCGCACCAGCGCCAACGTCATGGAGCGCTACCTGCTCAAGGAAAAAGGTACTGTGCTGGTCGAAGGTCGCGCTATTGGTCAGCGTATCGGCGCGGGCCCGGTGAAGATCATTCGTGACGTTTCGGAAATGGACAAGGTTCAGCCGGGCGACGTTCTGGTGTCGGACATGACCGATCCGGACTGGGAGCCGGTGATGAAGCGCGCCAGCGCCATCGTCACCAACCGCGGCGGTCGTACCTGCCACGCGGCGATCATTGCACGTGAGCTGGGCATCCCGGCGGTCGTGGGTTGCGGCAATGCCACTGAACTGCTGAAGGATGGCCAGCGTGTCACTGTCACCTGCGCCGAAGGCGACACTGGCCTGATCTTCGAGGGCGAGCTGGGCTTCGATATTCGCCAGAACTCCATCGACGCCATGCCTGAGCTGCCGTTCAAGATCATGATGAACGTCGGAAACCCGGATCGCGCATTTGATTTCGCCCAGTTGCCGAACGAAGGCGTCGGTCTGGCTCGCCTTGAATTCATCATTAACCGCATGATCGGGGTTCATCCGAAGGCTCTGCTCAACTTCGATGGGCTGCCAGCCGACGTCAAGGGTAGCGTTGAGAAGCGCATTGCCGGTTACGGCGATCCAGTCGATTTCTACGTCGAGAAGCTGGTCGAGGGCGTGAGCACCCTGGCCGCTGCGTTCTGGCCGAAGAAGGTCATCGTGCGGCTGTCGGACTTCAAGTCCAATGAGTATGCCAACCTGATCGGCGGCAAGCTCTACGAGCCGGAAGAAGAAAACCCGATGCTCGGCTTCCGCGGCGCTTCGCGCTATATCAGTGAATCCTTCCGTGACTGCTTCGAGCTCGAATGCCGCGCAATGCGCAAGGTCCGCGACGAGATGGGGCTAACCAACGTCGAGCTGATGGTGCCCTTCGTGCGCACCCTGGGCGAGGCGTCGCAGGTCATCGATATCCTCGGCCAGTTCGGCCTCAAGCGTGGCGAGAACGGCCTGCGCATCATCATGATGTGCGAGCTGCCGTCCAATGCGTTGCTGGCTGACGAGTTCCTCGAATTCTTCGACGGCTTTTCCATCGGCTCCAACGACATGACTCAGCTGACCCTGGGGTTGGATCGCGACTCGGGCATCATCGCGCACCTATTCGACGAACGTAATCCGGCGGTCAAGAAGCTGCTGGCCAACGCGATCGAAGCCTGCAACAAGGCGGGCAAATACATCGGTATTTGCGGTCAGGGTCCTTCCGATCATCCGGACCTGGCCAAGTGGTTGATGGAGCAGGGCATCGAAAGCGTTTCGTTGAATCCGGACTCGGTTCTGGATACTTGGTTCTTCCTGGCGGATGCCGAGATCGACTGATCTCGCAGGCAAAAAAAGGGGCGGATCTTCCGCCCCTTTTTCCTTGAAGCGAAGAGCGCATGTTTTGTTGCATGCGATCTTTGCGGTTCCTGGATTGTCCCAGGCGCCGACGGCTTCAAGTTGATGCCTTCACGGGAGGTCCGTTGGTTTGCGACGGTGGCTGGGCTGGCGTCGAGGTTCGAAACGGTTATGCGAGAAGGAGGTTTTATGCAATACGTCACCCCTGATCTGTGCGATGCCTATCCTGACCTGGTTCAGGTTGTCGAGCCGATCTTCAGCAATTTTGGCGGCCGCGATTCGTTCGGCGGACAGATCGTCACCATCAAATGCTTCGAGGACAACTCGCTGGTTAGGGAGCAGGTTGACGTAGAGGGTACCGGCAAGGTTCTGGTGGTGGATGGTGGCGGATCGCTGCGGCGTGCGCTGTTGGGCGATATGCTGGCCGAGAAGGCTGCCCGCAATGGCTGGGAAGGAATGGTCATCTACGGTTGCATCCGTGATGTGGATGTCATTGCACAGACTGAGCTCGGCGTCCAGGCGCTTGCCAGCCATCCGATGAAAACCGATAAGCGCGGTGTTGGCGACCTGAATATTCCGGTGACTTTTTGTGGCGTGACGTTTCGCCCTGGTGAATACATATATGCCGATAACAATGGCATTCTGGTTTCGCCTGAATCTCTGAAAATACCGGGCTGATTCGAGCTTTTCGGTTACCCGAGCCCGGCTTTGCCGGGCTTTTTGCAGTTTGAAGAGGCGAAGATGCTGTCTGAGGATAATGCCCAATCAGGGTTGCTGCACGCCTTGGTGCTGGATGGGCGCGGCGGGGCACGTCAGATCGCTTATACCGATCTTGCTGCTCTAGAACTGAGCGAGGCGGAGAGCCTTTGGCTCCACTGGGATCGTAGCCAGCCCGCCGCTCAGAGCTGGCTACGCACGCGCAGCGGACTAAGTGCTTTCGCTTGCGACGTTCTACTGGAAGAGAACACAAGGCCGCGGTCGCTTGCGTTGCCTGGCGACGAGCT
The DNA here is from genome assembly GCF_024448715.1 of Stutzerimonas stutzeri. Lineage (GTDB taxonomy): Bacteria > Pseudomonadota > Gammaproteobacteria > Pseudomonadales > Pseudomonadaceae > Stutzerimonas > Stutzerimonas stutzeri_AR. The sequence continues at coordinate 457,305 of NZ_JAMOHZ010000001.1, read as the reverse complement.
GCTGCTGTTTCTTCGCGGAGTTAACCTCAATCCTGACGCCGAGCCGGAGGACATGGTCTCGTTGAGAGTATTCGCCGGTGCGCGTCGGGTCATCACTCTGCGTTTGCGTCCGCTGCGCTCCACCGAGGCGGTTATTCAACAGTTGGAGGCTGGTGTTGGGCCGAAGACTTCTTCGGAGATACTGCTCGGTCTGGCTGATGCGCTTACTGATCGAGTAGATGATCTGGTTGCGGTCCTGACTGAGAAACTGGACGCGGAAGAGGACCGCATCGAAACCGATGAGCGTTACACGCCGCCTCAGGACAAAATGCTCACGCTGCGCCGGCAAGCCGCAAGTCTACGCCGTTTTCTGCTGCCTCAGCGCGAGATATATGGTCAATTAACTCGTAATCGGCTGCCCTGGTTCGTCGAAGACGACACGGACTACTGGAATGAGCTGAGCAACCGCCTGATCCGCTATCTCGAAGAGCTGGAATTGGTACGTGAACGGGCCAACCTGGTTCTCGAGGCGGAAGAGCGGCGCATGCGTGAACGCATGAACAGAACCATGTACTTGCTTGGCATTATCACCGGCTTCTTCCTGCCGATGAGCTTTCTTACCGGACTGCTTGGAATCAACGTTGGTGGCATTCCTGGATCGGAGAATTCGTACGGTTTCGCCTTGGCTTGCGCAATGATTGCCGCGGTTGCGGGGTTTCAGTGGTGGGTTTTCCGGCGCCTGAAATGGGTGTGAATGTGACTGCCTGCGCCTACATGCCGTCTAGGTCAGATAGTTTAGCGAGGTGAACATGCGCGATCCCTTTGAAGAGTCGCTGCGGAACATGCTCAATGAGCAGCCGGCACGGGATGACGATGCCTGTCTGGACCGTGTTCTGAAAACTGCCAACCGCCAGGTTGGTGCGGGCGACCTGTTCGGCCTGATGGGCCATTGGCTCCATGCAGTACTGATCGCACTTAGCAGCCGCACTCCGCATACCTCGGCGGTAACGCGTCGCCTCTCGCCCAATTCTTCTTTCGATAAGGCTGACTGATCATGGAACTCGATCCCTGGAGCCAAAGCCTGATAGGTGCAATGAGCGCACTTTGGGCGCCAATTGCTGCTTTCATTCCACGTTTGTTTGGTGCGTTGCTGGTTGTGGCGGTCGGGTTCGTAGTCGCCAAATTACTAGACGCATTGCTCTCAAAAGTGCTGGCAAAGGTAGGTCTCGATCGGCTGGTAGCTGGTACGGGTGTGACCAAGCTGCTTGGCCGTGCTGGGATCCGTATGCCAGTTTCCGCCTTGATCGGCAGGACCGTGTACTGGTTTGTACTGCTGATTTTCCTCGTGTCGGCTGCCGAATCCCTTGGGTTGGCACGGGTGTCGGCGGTCCTCGATATGCTGGCGCTTTACGTGCCGAAGGTATTTGGGGCAGCGCTTATCCTGCTTGCCGGTGTGTTGTTGGCGCAGTTGGCCAGCGGCCTGGTGCGAGGCGCTGCAGAAGGTGTAGGCCTTGAGTATGCCAGCGGCCTTGGACGAATGGCCCAAGGGCTTGTGATCATCATCAGCATCTCGGTCGCCATTGGTCAGCTGGAAGTGAAGACCGAGCTGCTCAATTACGTGATCGCCATCGCCCTGATCTCCGTCGGGCTCGCCGTTGCGCTGGCTCTTGGCTTGGGCAGTCGCGAACTGGTCAGCCAGATTCTTGCTGGCATCTATGTACGTGAACTTTACGAAGTGGGGCAGCGCGTCAGGCTCGAAGGCTTGGATCTGAGCGGTGAAATCGAGGAAATCGGAACAGCGAAAACCTTGCTGCTTACCGATGATGGCGAATTGGTTTCGATTGCAAATAGAGTTCTGCTGGAGCAGCGTGTCGGCAGCCGTTAGGCTCGGTATCTGCTAAAGTGCGCCGCCCCTTTTCGCTGGTTCCCGTGAACGGTGGCCACGACCATGATTGCCGGTTCGAAGCGTCTTGACTAAAGCCCATTCGCCCACCATGAGCTATGACCCACGCCAGCTTTCTGACGAAGAGCTGGTGCAGCGTGCCCATGTCGAGTTGTTTCATATAACGCGTGCCTATGAAGAATTGATGCGGCGATATCAGCGCACTCTTTTCAATGTATGCGCCCGCTATCTGGGTAACGACCGAGACGCCGATGACGTATGTCAAGAGGTGATGCTCAAAGTACTGTACGGGTTGAAGAACTTCGAAGGGAAATCGAAGTTTAAAACCTGGCTATATAGCATTACTTATAACGAGTGCATTACCCAATACCGCAAAGAGCGGCGCAAACGACGGTTGCTCGATGCGCTGAGCCTGGATCCGCTTGAAGAAGCATCAGAAGAAAAGAGTCCGGTTGTTACTGAGAAGGCCGGGCTTGAGCGCTGGCTCGTGCATGTGAATCAGATAGACCGCGAAATCCTCGTGCTGCGATTTGTAGCGGAACTTGAGTTCCAAGAGATCGCTGACATTATGCATATGGGACTAAGCGCAACGAAGATGCGTTACAAGCGGGCCCTCGATAAGCTGCGCGAAAAATTTTCCGGTATAGCTGAAACTTAACTGCTCGAAGTTGTCATAGTGGTAGCGAACAGCTTGGGCCTTAGTTAGCCGGTTTCCTTAGATTGTTCTGATACTAACCACCAGATGGGGATTTACGGATGAAGCTTAAAAACACCTTAGGCGTTGTAATTGGATCGTTGGTTGCCGCCACTTCTGTTAGCGCGCTGGCCCAAGGCCAAGGCGCAGTAGAGGTGGAAGCGTTCGGTAAGCATTACTTCTCCGATAGCTCCCGTGGCTTCGAAGACGAAGGCGAGCTCTATGGCGCTGGCGCCAGCTATTTCCTCACTGACGATGTCTCCCTGGGCCTGTCCTATGGTGAATATCACGACGTCACATCGGACGAGCCGGTAGCGGGCGGCGGTCACAAGAACATCAAGGGTAGCCTGACTTCACTTGATGCGGCCTACCACTTCGGCCAGCCGGGCGTCGGTCTGCGTCCTTACGTTTCTGCTGGCATGGCTCACCAGAGCATCGGCCAGGCTGCACGTAGCGGTCGCGATCACAGCACGTTCGCAAATATTGGTGCCGGTCTGAAGTATTACTTCACCGAGAACTTCTTTGCCAAGGCTAGTGTTGACGGCATGCATAACATCGATGCCGGCGACAGCGAGTGGATGGCAGGCGTAGGCGTAGGTCTGAACTTCGGTGGCGGCGCACAGCAGCAGGTCGCCCAGGTCGAGCCGACTCCTGAGCCGGCACCGGCTCCGATCGTTGATACCGAGCCAGAGCCGGAACCAGAACTGGTTCGTGTTGAGTTGGACGTCAAGTTCGATTTCGACAAAGCCCGTGTTCGTGAAGAGAGCTATAGCGACATCAAGAATCTGGCTGACTTCATGCAGCAATACCCGCAGACCAGCACCACCGTTGAAGGTCACACTGACTCGGTGGGTACCGATCAGTACAACCAGCGTCTGTCCGAGCGTCGTGCTCAGGCCGTTCGCGACGTGTTGGTCAATCAGTACGGCGTGGAAAACCAGCGTGTTGATTCGGTCGGTTATGGCGAAACCCGCCCGGTTGCTGACAACAGCACCGATGCAGGTCGTCAAATCAACCGTCGCGTAGAAGCTGAGGTTGAAGCGCAGGTTCAATAATCTGTGCCAAGTGTCATGAAAAAGCCCGGCATTGCCGGGTTTTTTCATGCTCGCCTATATAGAAATTCCGATGCGCACCACTGGAGCAGATAAGTTGTCGGATGTGAACCCGAAACAAGAAAAAGCCCGCCGAGGCGGGCTTTTTCATTGGAGCGTTACAGCCTTAAACGGCAACCACATCGATCTTGGCTTTGGCCGCGGACTCGCGGAATTCGGCGATCTGATCGAAGCTTAGATAGCGATATACGTCTGCTGCCATGGTGTCGATTTGCGCTGCGTAAACCATGTACTCCTCGACAGTCGGCAGTCGACCAAGGATCGAAGCGACCGCTGCTAATTCTGCAGAGGCCAGGTACACGTTGGTGGCATCGCCCAGGCGGTTGGGGAAGTTACGAGTCGACGTGGAGACCACCGTCGAACCGGTTTCCACTCGAGCCTGGTTACCCATGCACAGCGAGCATCCCGGCATTTCCAGGCGTGCACCAGCGCGACCGTAGATACCGTAGTAGCCTTCCTCGGTCAGCTGATGCTGGTCCATCTTGGTCGGTGGCGACAGCCACAGGCGGGTCGGCAGCGAACCTTCGACCTTGTCCAGCAGCTTGCCAGCGGCGCGGAAGTGACCGATGTTGGTCATGCAAGAACCGATGAACACTTCATCGATTTTCTCGCCCTGTACGCTGGATAGCAGGCGGGCATCGTCCGGATCATTCGGTGCGCAGAGGACCGGCTCGGTGACTTCGGACAGATCGATTTCGATGATTTCAGCGTATTCAGCGTCAGTATCGGCAGCCAGCAGCTCCGGCTTGGCCAGCCAGGCTTCCATCGCTTGAGCGCGGCGCTCCAGGGTGCGAGCGTCGCCGTAACCTTCGCTGATCATCCAGCGCAGCAGGGTAATGTTGGACTGCAGGTATTCGGCAATCGCAGCTTCCGGCAGCTTGATGGTGCAACCTGCAGCGGAGCGCTCGGCGGAGGCGTCAGACAACTCGAAGGCCTGCTCGACGGTCAGTTCGTTCAGGCCTTCGATTTCGAGAATGCGGCCGGAGAAGATGTTCTTCTTGCCTTTCTTCTCGACGGTCAGCAGGCCTTTCTGAATGGCGTAATAAGGGATCGCATGGACCAGGTCACGCAGGGTGATACCGGGCTGCATCTTGCCCTTGAAGCGAACTAGCACAGATTCCGGCATATCCAGTGGCATCACGCCGGTAGCGGCAGCGAAGGCGACCAGGCCGGAACCGGCCGGGAAGGAAATGCCCATCGGGAAGCGGGTGTGCGAGTCACCGCCGGTACCGACGGTATCCGGCAGCAGCATGCGGTTCAGCCAGCTGTGGATGATGCCGTCACCTGGGCGCAGGGAAACACCGCCGCGGGTCATGATGAAGTCCGGCAGGGTGTGATGAGTGGTGACGTCGATCGGCTTCGGGTAAGCAGCGGTATGGCAGAAAGACTGCATGACCAGGTCGGCAGAGAAGCCCAGGCAAGCCAGGTCTTTCAGCTCGTCGCGAGTCATCGGGCCAGTGGTGTCCTGGGATCCGACGGTGGTCATCTTCGGCTCGCAGTAGGTGCCCGGACGGATGCCTTTGCCTTCCGGCAGACCGCAGGCGCGACCGACCATCTTTTGTGCCAGGGTGAAGCCCTTATTGCTTTCGGCAGGCGCTTCCGGCTTTTTGAACAGATCGGACGGGCCCATGCCCAGTTCCGCGCGCGCTTTCTCGGTCAGACCTCGACCGATGATCAGCGGAATACGGCCGCCAGCGCGGACCTCGTCGAGCAGGACGTCGGTTTTCAACTCGAACGTAGTAACCAGTTCATCGCTGCCATGACGACGGACTTCGCCCTTGTACGGGTAAACGTCGATCGCGTCGCCCATCGCCAGATCGGAGCAATCGAACTCGATCGGCAGAGCGCCAGCGTCTTCCATGGTGTTGTAGAAGATCGGGGCGATCTTGGTGCCAAAGCAGAAACCACCGGCGCGCTTGTTCGGCACATTCGGGATGTCGTCGCCGAAGAACCACAGCACCGAGTTGGTGGCGGACTTCCGCGAAGAACCGGTACCGACCACGTCGCCGACGTAGGCAACCGGGAAGCCTTTGGCTTTTAGTTCTTCCATCTGCTTGAGCGGACCGACCGAACCAGGAACGTCCGGGTTGATGCCGTCGCGGGCCATTTTCAGCATGGCTAGTGCGTGCAACGGGATGTCCGGGCGCGACCAGGCATCAGGCGCTGGAGATAGGTCGTCGGTGTTGGTTTCGCCAGTGACCTTGAAGACGGTCAGGGTGACTTTTTCGGCAACCGGTGCGCGGTTCTTGAACCACTCGCCTTCGGCCCAGGATTGCATCACCGCCTTGGCGTTGGCATTGCCGGCCTTGGCTTTTTCGGCTACGTCGTGGAAAGCGTCGAACATCAGCAGGGTGTGCTTGAGTTGCGCAGCAGTGGTGTCGGACAGTTCCGGGTTGTCCAGTAGGTCGACCAGCGTGACGATGTTGTAGCCGCCCTGCATGGTGCCCAGCAGTTCTACGGCGTGCTGCTTGCTGATCAGCGGAGAGGTAGCTTCACCCTTGGCGATGGCGGCGAGGAAGCCGGCCTTGACGTAGGCAGCTTCATCCACACCGGCCGGAACGCGGTTGGTGATCAGATCGAGGAGAAATTGTTCTTCGCCGGCTGGCGGGTTCTTCAGAAGTTCGACCAGGCCTGCGGTCTGCTCGGCGTTCAGCGGCTGGGGCACGACGCCCTGGGCGGCACGCTCTTCTACGTGTTTGCGATAGGCTTCAAGCACAGTTATTTACCCTCATCAGTGGTCCCTTGGGTGTCTCGGGACGCGCATCCGGAAGCTGTTTTCAAAGTTTTACGCCGGGTTTGGATGCCGGATGCGCAGGGTAGAGGGATCTGCGCATCCGCGAATGCCGGTTCAACTGTGCTCGTGACGCTTTGAAAACAGCTTCGTACGGATCGTGGCGCCGAAAACGGCGGGCCGATTCTACTGGAATGGGTCGGTAAAGTTAAGTGAGTCGCCGTGGCGACCGAAGCCCGCCGGTATTCGCAAGGTGCGGTGATGCATGGCTGAACCCGCGCGCTGCGTGCTATGCACAGCTAACAGTAGAGTGCGAGTTGGATTCTTCAGTGACCCGGCTTGGACAAAAGTCTAAGATGCAGCGCTGTTCTTCGATCCATTATCGTCATGTCCAATCAGCGCATCAAAACCCCATGTGTGGGTCTCTGCTCAACCGTTTATGGTGATCTCGTCTGCCGCGGCTGCAAACGTTTCCACCATGAGGTGGTGAGCTGGAATGCCTATAGCGAGGAGGGCAAGCGCTCCGTCTGGCGCCGGCTGGAGCTGCTCCTCGCGCAGGTGATGGCTGCCAAGCTGGAAATTTTCGATGCGGATCTGTTGCGCCGCCAATTGGAGAGCCGGCAAGTCCGCTTCGTCGTCGAGCAGTCGCCGTACTGTTGGGCGTACCAGTTGATCGCTCGGGGTGCCCGTGTGATCCAGCAGCTTGAGGCCTACGGCGTGGTACTGCTGCCGGAGTTCCGTGATTGGGCGTTACCTGAGCTTCGCGACGCCATCGACCGGGAGTTCTTTCTTCTGTCAGAGGCGCATTACCAGCGCTATATCGCTCCGCAGTTCCTGAATGAGACCGCCGACTAGGTTCTGGCTGCAGGAGAGTGGATGGCCGCGATTACGTCTGCATGGCGCGCCTCGGTTGGCTTAGCGGCGCGCCAACTCATCCAGGTGTTCGATGATAGCGTCCGGTTTGAGTACTAAGACGTCGCTTTCCAGCGCATCCAACACGACCTCGGCGGTATTGCCCATCAGTGCACCGGAGAAACCAGTGCGGGCTACGGTGCCGATCACAGTGACAACTGCTTGGAGTTGATGGCAGACGCGAGGAATCAGCGCATCTGCCGGGCCTTCTTCGATATGGAGTTGGCTGTCTGGAATGTCGAACTCGGCCTGGAATTGTTTGCAGGCATCGCGATAGCGGGCCTCGATGGTTTCCTTCAGTTGGAAGGCAGGGTCCGCAGCTGAAAGCATCGCTGACGGATGAGCGCTGATAACGTGGAGACAGCCCTCGGCGAGCGAGGCGATTTCGTAGCCGTGGCTGATGATGCTGGCGTGAAGTGTGCGATGTTCAGTATCGGCGTTGCCGACGTCGACCGCGGCGAGGATATTGCCGCCGGTCCAGGGTACTTCGGTCTTGGTCATCAACACTGGGCAGGGGCAGTAGCGCAGCAGCTTCCAGTCTTCCGAGGTCAACAGGGCGCGTTTTAACGGGTTATCGGCGACATGTTGCTTGATGACCAGACCACAGCCTTCGGCTTGCTGCACAGCGATGATGGTCCGATGATGATTTTCATGCCAAGCCTGATGGGTGCCGACGGTATGGCCCTGGTTCTCCAGTTCCATACGAAGCCTGCCGAGATACTCACTGTGATCATGTTTGCCGTCGCAGATCAGGAGGTGCAGTCGCGACTGGCTGACACTGGCAATCAAGCGGGCCCGCCTCAGGGCCAGGTTTTCGGGTAGCTTTGGGTCAATTACCACGAGAATGCAGCGAGTGGCTTGCATGATCGGCTCCGTTTCCGGTTTCGGATGATTTCACTATAGACAAGCCACCCGCTCTGGCCAGTGACGCAATCCAACAGCTCTGGTCGTGGCAGACGCTCTTCGTATAATGCGCTGCCGACGACAACGGGCCGCGTTGCCGCCGCCATTCATCTCTTTGATACCAGAACCTCACCATGCTCCCCGAACTAAACGATTTCCTTGGCTGTGCCACGCCTACTGCCTGGGTCGATGCTGCACTGCAGAACCAGGACGTGATGCTCATCGATCACGGTAATTGCGAGAAGAAGGCTGCTGGTGCCGCCTTTCAGTTGATGTTCCGATATATCGACAAGCCCGACTTGCAGAACAAGATGTCGCGGTTGGCCAGGGAAGAGCTACGGCACTTCGAGCAAGTGTTGTCGATCATCCGCAAACGGGAAATTGCCTTGCGCAACGTCGGGTCGTCCCGCTATGCCGCGGGGTTGCGGGAGTTGGTGCGCAATCATGAGCCCTACCGGCTCACCGATACGCTGGTGACTGGCGCTTTCATTGAAGCGCGCTCGTGCGAGCGCTTCGCGATGCTCGTCCCGCACCTGGATGAAGAGCTCGGTAAGTTCTATCACGGGCTGCTTAAATCCGAGGCGAGGCATTTTCAGGACTATTTAAAGCTGGCGTATCTCTATGGGGTTGCGACGGATATCGATGCGACCATCGTTCGGGTGCGTGACCGGGAGCGCGAGCTGATCGAAAGTCCCGACAATGAGTTTCGCTTTCACAGTGGTGTTCCGAGCGCCGCCTGATCGGTTCAGTTCAGGTCGAATGCGGCCTGGTGGAAACCTGACTCATCGACCTGCAGGACCCAGCCCTGCCGGTCCCAATCGCCAAGCACGATGCGCTTGGCTGGCTGATTATCGACCTGCAGCGAATGCGTTGCGGGTCGATGAGTGTGACCGTGAATCAGCGTCTGGACCTTGTAACGCTGCATGATTCGAACAACCTCGTCCGGCGTAACGTCAACGATGTCGCTGGCTTTCATGCGGGTTTCTTGCTTGCTGCTCGAGCGAAGCTTTTGCGCCAGTTGCTGACGCTTGGCGAGCGAGAGGTTGTGCAAGATGAACAGGCTAAGGGGGTTGCGCAGCCAGCGGCGTAGCCGCATATAGCCTTCGTCTCTGGTGCACAGGCTGTCGCCGTGCATCAGTAATACGCGTTCGTTGCCGAGCTGCGCCACATGAGGATCCGCCAATAACGTGCAGCCTGCTTCACGACAGAACCCCTTGCCAATCATGAAATCGCGATTGCCATGCATCAGATAGACGCGAGTTCCTCTTTCGCTAAGTGTTCGTAACGCTCCGGCGATTTCATGCTGAAAAGGCGTCATGCCGTCATCGCCGACCCAGACCTCGAAGAAATCCCCAAGAATGTAGAGCGCCTCGGCCTGCGCAGCGCGATCATCAAGGAAGCGAAGAAACGCCCGGGTGATATCCGGGCGTTGTTCTTCGAGATGCAGATCGGAAATCAGCAGAATCAAGATGCTTACTCGACGATTTCAGCTTTCTCGATGATCACGTCTTCCACCGGAACGTCTTGATGGCCCGACTTCATGGTCGTAGAGACACCCTTGATCTTCTCGACCACGTCCATGCCTTCGACGACCTCCCCAAAGACTGCATAGCCCCAGCCCTGTACGGTCGGCGCGGTGTGGTCGAGGAAATCATTGTCTTTGACGTTGATGAAGAACTGCGCAGAAGCCGAGTGCGGCTCCATGGTGCGCGCCATGGCCAAGGTGCCGGTCTTGTTGGAAAGGCCGTTGTTGGCTTCGTTCTTGATCTGGCCGCGGGTAGCCTTCTGCTTCATGCCCGGCTCGAAGCCGCCGCCCTGGATCATGAAGTTGCTGATTACACGATGGAAAATGGTGCCATCGTAGTGGCCGCTCTTGACGTATTCCTTGAAGTTGGCGGCGCTTTCAGGGGCCTTGTCTTCGAACAGCTTGACGGTAATGACGCCATGATTGGTATGGAGTTTGATCATTGGAAACCTTCCTTATGAGACGAGCGGGAGAATCGCGTCGCGACGGGGCACCCGGCGCGATTATCAAGATGGACGTCCCTGCTGCAGAGCGTCGCGCGGCAGGACGCTTTGCTCTGTCAGGGGGTTGACGGGTCCGCTATGATAGGCGCTTTGATTTGGCCGGCCTACCCTGAGAGAGTGTTTACAAATTACTGCGCTCGGCCAGGCCGCGTTGAAATCAGCCTCAAGATGCTCATGTGCGACGTGTACATTCAGCTTTTCGGCTGATCTCGCCTTGCCTGGCCATCGCTCGCTACATTTGTAAACACTCTCTGAGCCGCATACTCGCAGATCGTTAAGGACACCATGAGCAAGCCTGAGACTACCGCAGCCACCAATTTTCTCCGCCCGATCGTTCAGGCTGACCTGGACTCGGGCAAGCACGCCAAGATCGTCACGCGATTTCCGCCCGAACCCAATGGCTATCTGCACATTGGCCACGCCAAATCGATCTGCCTTAATTTTGGCCTGGCCAAGGAGTTCGGCGGCGAGTGCAACCTGCGCTTCGATGACACTAACCCGGCCAAGGAAGACCAGGAATACATCGATGCGATCAAGAGTGACGTGCAGTGGCTCGGCTTTCAGTGGGCCGGCGAGGAGCGTTATGCCTCGAATTATTTCGCTCAACTGCACGACTGGGCCGTCGAGCTAATCAAGGCCGGCAAGGCCTATGTCTGTGATCTGACGTCGGAGCAGGCGCGCGAATATCGTGGCAGCCTGACCGAGCCGGGTCGCAACAGCCCGTTCCGCGATCGCTCGGTTGAAGAAAATCTAGACCTTTTCTCGCGGATGAAGGCCGGCGAGTTCCCGGATGGTGCCAAGGCACTGCGTGCAAAGATCGACATGGCTTCGCCGAACATGAATCTGCGCGATCCGATTCTCTACCGCATCCGCCATGCTCATCATCATCAGACCGGTAACGACTGGTGCATCTATCCGAGCTATGACTTCACGCATGGCCAGTCGGACGCCATCGAGGGCGTGACCCATTCCATCTGCACGTTGGAATTCGAAGATCATCGTCCACTCTACGAGTGGTTCCTCGAAAATCTGCCGGTCCCGGCCCGCCCGCGCCAGTATGAATTCGCTCGGCTGAATCTGAACTACACCATCACCAGCAAGCGCAAGCTCAAGCAACTAGTCGATGAAAAGCATGTCAGCGGTTGGGACGATCCACGCATGTCTACGCTCAGCGGCTATCGCCGCCGCGGTTACACGCCTGCGTCGATCCGCACTTTCTGCGACATGATCGGCGTGAACCGTGCCGGCGGTGTCGTGGACGTGGGCATGCTCGAGTTCGCCATTCGCGAGGACCTCGATGCCAACGCGCCACGTGCCATGTGCGTGCTCAAGCCGCTAAAAGTCGTCATTACCAACTATCCGGAAGGTCAGGTCGAAAACCTGGAGCTGCCGCGTCATCCGAAACAGGACATGGGCGTGCGCAAGCTGCCGTTCTCGCGGGAGATCTATATCGATGCTGGCGACTACGAAGAGATCCCGCCGGCCGGCTTCAAGCGCTTGGTTCCGGGCGGCGAAGTGCGGCTGCGCGGGAGCTATGTGATCCGCGCCGACGAAGCGATAAAGGATGCCGAGGGCAATGTGGTCGAACTGCGTTGTTCCTATGATCCGGACACGCTTGGCAAAAATCCCGAGGGGCGCAAAGTCAAGGGCGTGATTCACTGGGTGCCGGCAGCGCAAAGCGTCGAATGCGAAGTGCGCCTGTACGATCGGCTATTCCGCTCGGCCAATCCTGAGAAAGACGAGCAGGGCGGCAGCTTTCTCGACAATATAAATCCGGATTCGCTGGTCGTGCTCAAAGGTTGCCGCGCTGAGCCTTCACTGGCGTCCGCTGAAGCCGAAGATCGCTTCCAGTTCGAGCGCGAAGGCTATTTCTGCGTTGACCGTAAGGACAGCCGGCCGGATGCGCTGGTATTCAACCGTACCGTGACCCTGCGTGACTCCTGGGGAGGCCAGTAATGGTGTTGTCGATCTACAACACGCTGACCAAGACCAAGGAGCCACTCAAGCCGCTGATTCAGAACCAGGTGCGGATGTACGTCTGCGGCATGACGGTCTACGACTTCTGCCATATTGGGCATGCGCGGGTCATGGTGGCATTCGATGTGGTTTCGCGTTGGTTGCGCCAGCGTGGCTACGACCTAACCTACGTGCGCAACATCACCGATATCGACGACAAGATCATTCGTCGTGCCCAGGAAAACGGTGAATCGTTCGAGGCTCTTACAGGCCGCATGATCGCCGCGATGCATGAAGATGAAGCACGGCTCAACGTGTTGCGTCCCGATCTCGAGCCGCGCGCCACCGAGCATATTGCTGGCATGCACAGCATGATCCAGACCCTGATAGATAAGGGATTTGCGTACGCACCGGGTAACGGAGACGTGTACTACCGGGTCGGCAAATTCGTTGGTTACGGCAAACTGTCACGGCGCAAGATAGAGGACCTCAAGATCGGTGCGCGCATCGAGGTCGACGAAGCCAAAGAAGATCCGCTGGACTTCGTGCTGTGGAAAGCCGCAAAGCCCGGCGAACCGAGCTGGCAATCGCCGTGGGGGGCAGGGCGTCCGGGTTGGCATATTGAATGCTCGGTGATGTCCACTTGCTGCCTGGGCGAGACCTTCGACATCCACGGCGGCGGGCCTGACCTAGTCTTCCCGCATCATGAGAACGAGATCGCTCAGAGCGAGGCGGCGACCGGCAAGCAGTACGCCAACGCATGGATGCATGCCGGCGCGGTGCGCGTCGATGGCGAGAAGATGTCCAAGTCACTGGGCAACTTCTTCACCATTCGCGAGGTGCTGGAAAAGTATCAGCCGGAAGTGGTGCGCTACCTGTTGGTGTCGAGCCATTACCGCAGCCCGATCAACTATTCCGAAGACAGTCTGAAAGAAGCCAAGGGCGCGCTTGAGCGCTTCTATACCGCGCTCAGGGGCTTGCCGGCAGCATCTGCAAAAGGCGGAGAAACGTTCGTGGCACGCTTTGGCGCTGCCATGGATGACGATTTCAACTCACCCGAAGCCTGTGCTGTGCTGTTCGAGATGGTTCGCGAGATCAACCGTCTGCGCGACACGGATCTGCAAGCTGCCGCCGAGCTCGCTGGCCGGTTGAAGGAACTGGCCGTAGTGCTTGGTGTGTTGCAGATGGTCCCCGACACCTTCCTGCAAGCTGGTGCTGAGGGCAAGGTGGATGCAGCCGAGGTCGAAACGCTGATCGCCGCGCGTCTACAAGCGCGTGCTGACAAGAACTGGGCCGAGTCCGACCGGATTCGCGATCAGCTGACCGCCATGGGCGTTGTGCTCGAAGACGGTAAGGGCGGAACGAGCTGGCGTCTAAGCGAATAAGTTACACAGCCCACAGTCAGTCCCGCGCAGTGGATTAGCTACCACCACCGGTGGGCTGAAGCCCACCCTATGTCGGAGGCGAAACCGTCAATGCCGGTGTCCAGCGTCGTTCAAGCGTCTTGCGGAGCTATGCCGCAAACTTAACCTGGATAAAGGCCCTCGGCACGCAGTCGCTTGTACAAGGTGTTGCGACTGACGCCGAGGTGCCGGGCTAGATGCGAAATATTGCCGCGACAGGCTTCGAACTGACTACGCAGTTGTTGGTTCGGCTGGGTTCGCTGGGGCTCGAGCATGTTGAGTTGGCGCTGCGAGTCGTATCGGCCCTCGTCGGGCTCGGCTTCGAGGTCATCGAAGAAGTCATCAGGCAGATGTTCCGGCCTGATCTGCTGTTCGTCAGCCATCGCCAGGGCGACCTGGATCACGCTGCTCAGCTGACGGATATTGCCGGGCCAGGGGTGGCGTTCGAACAAGCGCTGGACTTCGTTGCTCAGGCCAGCCCATTGCTGTGGCTCGCGATGCTGTTCCCATACCCGCTGAAATAGCGCGAGCTTATCGGCTCGCGCACGCAGCGGCGGCAGCTCGGTACTGAAACCACTGACGCGGTAGAACAGGTCCTGGCGAAAGCGCCCGCTTTCGACCTCCTGCCGCAAAGACCGGTTGGTCGCGCAGATCAGCCGGAAGTCCACAGGATAGGGGTCGCCACCTCCAAGCGGTTGCACGCAACGGTCCTGCAGGACGCGTAACAGCCGGGCCTGTAAATTGGGCGGCATGTCGCCGATTTCATCAAGAAATAGCACTCCCTTGTCGGCCTTGCGAATCAGGCCGCTGCTGCCTTTGTGATGAGCGCCGGTGAACGCACCTTTCTCGTAACCGAAAAGCTCTGATTCGATCAGCTCGCCAGGAATGGCCGCACAGTTAACGGCTATCAGCGGTGCCGCCGCTCGGGAGCTGGCCGCGTGTAGCGCCTTGACCAGAAACTCTTTGCCAACGCCGGTCTCGCCGTGAACAAGGACTGGAATATTCTTTTCCAGCATCCGCTGAGCCTGGCGAGCCACTTTCTGCACACGCGGATCACCGTAATCAACCCCTCCCAGATCCACCGCGTACTTTGCGGCTGCACTACGAAAATCTCGGGCTTGAATGCGCGGCTTCTGCGGTCGTCGAATGGTCCCATGAAATCGATGGCGACCCATGGCGCGCAGCAGCATCGGTTGTTCTTCCGGCTGGTTAAGCAATTGCAGCAGGGGTACATCGAACAGCATGTCGATTCGGGTGCGCGTCAGCGTTACGCCGAGCAGGTTGTCAGCGCGACGGTTGGCCGAGACGATCAATCCGGACTCATCGAAGATCAGCAGGCCGGCCCACTGACTGTCGAGATTGTCCTGGCCCGTGTTGAAGGTCAGCTGGAAGTAATCGTCATGGAACAGGTTGAGGATCAGTCGGTTCTCCACCGACTGGCTCATCATCTTGACCATGCCCAGGGTGTGCGAGGGCGGCAAATAGCTGTCGCTGGAAACGTCGAGCACCGCAATCAGCTGTCGCTGCGCATCGAAGATCGGAGAAGCGGCGCCGGAGAGGTAGCGGTTGGCCTTGAGGAAATGTTCGTCGCGCTGAATGTGTACTGCCTGCCCGCTGGCCAGCGCGGTTCCGATGGCGTTGGTCCCGGTGTCCCGCTCCATCCAGCTGGCGCCAGGGGAAAAGCCCCGACGCTGGGCGGGCTCGACGAAGCGCCGGTCGCCCCAAGACTCCAGTAATTGGCCGCCGCTGTCGGCCAGTAGGATCAGGCAGCTCGAATTCGAAAGGATATTTTCGTAGTAAGGCAGCACTTCGCGCTGGGTGGTTTGCACCAAGTTTCGCTGGCGTTCGAGCAATGCACTCACATCCTGCTCAGCGGGCTGGCCGAAGCTCGGCGTGCTGAGTGGGTTCAGGCCAAAGCGCTCGCAGCGGTGCCAGGACTCTTCGACCAGTGTCTGGTGGGAAATGGACTGGACTGGGTCGGCCATGTCGCCCTCTTCGAATGCGAGTTCTTGTTGTTTTCGCTGCGTTGCAGCGTGCGCCCTGAACAGTCTTGTTCATTTTTGTTCACTGTCAATGTTCATAAATGTTCATTTTGAACAGTTCAGAACTGCTCGTTTACCACTGGAGCTCGAACCAGAGCCGCCGTTTCGAAATGGCACGAATATGGCAATCGTTCTCCTATAACAAATAGAAGGATGCGACATGTCCCTCACGCTGGAACACGTCACCAAGAAGGTCGATGGGCAGCTACACATCGACGACGTTTGCCTGGGCTTCGAGCCTGGTTCGTTCAACGTGCTGATCGGGCGAACGCTAGCGGGTAAAACCTCACTGATGCGCCTAATGGCCGGCCTCGACAAGCCGAGTAGCGGCCGCATTCTCATGAACGGGGCCGATGTGACCGGCGTGCCGGTACGCAAGCGCAACGTGTCGATGGTTTACCAGCAATTCATTAACTACCCGACGTTGACTGTGTTTGAAAACATCGCATCGCCGCTGCGTCAGATTGGGGTTGGTAAGGTCGAGATCGAACGCAAGGTTCGCGAAACGGCGGAAATGCTACACATCGAAAGCTTTCTGGAGCGGCACCCGTTGGAGCTTTCCGGTGGCCAGCAGCAGCGGACGGCCATGGCCCGAGCGCTGGTGAAAGACGCCGATCTGGTGCTATTCGACGAGCCGCTGGTAAACCTCGATTACAAGCTGCGCGAGGAGCTCCGTCAGGAAATGCGCGAGCTGTTCAGGACGCGGCGCAGCATTGCCATATACGCCACCACCGAGCCCAACGAAGCCTTGGCGTTGGGCGGCACGGCCACCGTTCTGCATGAAGGGCGGGTCATCCAGAGCGGACCGACGTCTGAGGTTTATCACCGGCCGAGCCAGATGCTGAGTGCCGAGTTGTTTTCCGAGCCGCCGATTAATTTATTGCCAGGGCGTATCGCTTCCAGTGAGGTCAGCTTTGAAGATCGCATGCATTTTCCGCTGAACGCCGATCTGCGCGGACTATGCGAGGGGGCTTACAGCTTCGGTGTACGTCCCAGCCACATCGGGCTGGTGCCGTCCAATGATGACGACCTGGAGGTTTCTGGCACGGTCGAACTGGCGGAAATCAGCGGCTCGGAGACCTTTCTCCACGTGCGCAACGAGCACTTCAGCTTGGTTCTGCACGTGCAGGGAGTTCACGACTATCCAGTGGACTCGCCCATTCGCGTCTACATCCCGACTCACAAGCTGTTCGTCTTCGACGCCACGGGCCGGTTGGCCCAAGCGCCGGCGCGACGTGTCTGAGGAAGTCCCATGGCAGAGATTCGCCTACAGAACCTGGCCCACAGCTACAGTGCGCAGCCGCGTGGCGCAGCGGATTACGCCATCCGCGAGATGGACCATGTCTGGGAACAGGGCGGAGCTTATGCATTGCTGGGCCCTTCCGGCTGTGGCAAGTCAACTTTGCTGAACATCATTTCCGGTTTGCTCAGCCCATCCGAAGGGCAGGTGCTGTTCGACGCGCGCGAGGTGAACAGGATGACGCCCGAGCAGCGCAACATCGCCCAGGTTTTTCAGTTCCCGGTCGTCTACGACACCATGACTGTGTTCGACAACCTTGCTTTCCCCCTGCGCAATCAGGGCGTCCCGGAGGCGCGTGTCACCAGCAAGGTCCATGAGATTGCCGAGGTACTCGATCTTCATCCGCTGCTCAAGCGAAAGGCTCGCAACCTGACCGCTGACGAAAAACAGAAGGTGTCCATGGGGCGGGGATTAGTGCGGGACGACGTATCAGCGATCCTCTTTGACGAGCCGCTGACGGTCATCGATCCGCACTTGAAGTGGAAGTTGCGACGCAAGCTCAAACAGATCCACGAGCAGTTCAACATCACCATGATCTACGTCACTCATGACCAGCTGGAAGCCTCGACCTTCGCCGAAAAAATTGCGGTGATGCATGGCGGTCAAATCGTTCAGTTCGGCACGCCGCGCGAGCTTTTCGAGCGCCCCCAACACACCTTCGTGGGTTTCTTCGTCGGCAGCCCGGGAATGAATTTGATTGACGTTCGGGCTGAGGAGGGCGGTGTGGCGTTTGGCAATCAATATCTGCGCTTGTCCGAATCGCTTGCGGCGCGCCTGCCATCGCTCGTCGGCAAGCGCCTGCAGATCGGTATCCGACCCGAGTTCGTGCAGGTCGCCGACGAGGCGAGCGGCGGCATGCAGGTTGATGCGGTGCGCGTCGAGGACCTCGGCACCTACAAGATTTTGACCTTCCGCATGCAAGGCCAGCTACTCAAGGCGCGCCTGCCTGAAGATCAGGTCGTCCCGCAAGGGCAAGCCTGGGTGGGCTTTCCGGCGCAATGGCTGATGCTCTACGCGGATGATCTACTAGTTGAGGAGTTGCCATGAGCAAGGTTCAGGACAACCGCGCTTGGTGGCTGGTACTACCGGTTTTCCTGCTGGTGGCGTTCAGCGCCATTCTGCCGATGATGACGGTGGTCAACTACTCGGTGCAGGACATCTTCGATTCATCGACACGATTCTTCGTCGGTGCCGATTGGTATCGGCAGATACTCAACGATCCGCGTCTGCATGATTCATTGCTGCGCCAGTTCATCTTTTCCGGCTGCGTCTTGCTGATCGAGATCCCGTTGGGTATCGCCGTCGCGCTTACGATGCCGACCCGTGGGCGCTGGGCTTCGCTGTGCCTGATCGTTATGGCGATCCCTTTGCTGATTCCATGGAACGTGGTCGGCACCATCTGGCAAATCTTCGGCCGCGCAGATATCGGCCTGTTGGGTTACGTCCTCAACGAACTGGGCATCAGCTACAACTATGCCTCGAATACGCGTGACGCCTGGGTGACGGTGCTGGTGATGGACGTATGGCACTGGACATCGCTGGTCGCGCTGCTCTGCTATTCAGGCTTGCGTGCAATCCCTGACGTCTACTACCAGGCGGCACGCATCGATCGCGCATCGGCGTGGGCGGTGTTCCGCCACATTCAGCTGCCAAAGTTGAAGAGCGTATTGCTGATCGCCGTGATGCTGCGCTTCATGGACAGCTTCATGATTTACACCGAGCCGTTCGTGCTGACCGGTGGCGGCCCGGGTAATGCCACCACTTTTCTCAGCCAGACACTCACCAAGATGGCGGTGGGGCAGTTCGATCTCGGTCCGGCGGCGGCGTTCTCGCTGATCTACTTCTTGATCATCCTGCTGGTGTCCTGGCTGTTCTATACGGCGATGACCCATGGCGACCAGAAATGAAGAGGGCCAGCTAATGCATCTGCGCAAGCGAGCGGTACTGATCCTCTACATCACCTTTCTGATGGTGCCCATTTATTGGCTCGTCAACATGTCGTTCAAGAGCAACACCGAGATCCTCGGTGGGCTTACGCTCTGGCCGCAGGGCTTCACGCTAGACAACTACCGCGTCATTTTCACCGACCGCAGCTGGTATAGCGGCTACATCAATTCGCTGTATTACGTCTGCCTGAATACCCTGATTTCGCTGACGGTGGCGCTGCCGGCGGCGTATGCCTTCTCACGCTTTCGCTTTCTCGGCGACAAGCATCTGTTCTTCTGGCTACTAACCAATCGGATGGCGCCGCCTGCGGTGTTTCTGCTGCCGTTCTTCCAGCTGTACTCGTCGATCGGCCTGTTCGATACGCATATCGCCGTGGCGCTGGCTCACTGTTTGTTCAACGTACCGCTGGCAGTGTGGATTCTCGAGGGCTTTATGTCCGGTGTGCCAAAGGAGATCGACGAGACGGCCTACATCGACGGTTACAGCTTCCCCAAGTTCTTCCTGAAGATTTTCATTCCGCTGATCGGCTCTGGCATCGGTGTCACCGCGTTCTTTTGCTTCATGTTTTCCTGGGTGGAGCTGCTGCTCGCTCGAACGCTCACATCGGTGGACGCCAAACCCATCGTCTCGGTAATGACGCGGACCGTATCGGCTTCGGGAATCGATTGGGGCGTGCTGGCTGCCGCCGGGGTGCTGACTATCCTGCCCGGCATGCTGGTGATTTGGTTCGTGCGCAACCACGTGGCCAAGGGCTTCGCCCTCGGACGGGTATAGGAGAGCTATCGATGAATTGGATGGCCTGGACCACACCAACTGCTGCGTTCTTCGCCGTGATCGGCCTGATGCTGGCGCTGATGAGTGCGTGGGAACTGCGCCGGCCCTGCGTGCCGCGAAAGGGCTTGCTGCCCATCGTCACTACGCGGGGCGATCGGTTGTTCATTGGACTTCTGGGCAGCGCCTATTGGCATCTTTTGCTGATAGGGCTGACCGACTGGAGCATCTGGATAGCGTCCGCGCTGTCTCTTGTCTGGTTGTTTGCAGTGATGCGCTGGGGTTGAGCCTTGCGGCTCATCCTTCCAAAAAACCCAAAGGAGGTGTTTATGTTCGAGAATAAAAACAACACCCGACATGGCATGGCGCTCGCTGCCCTGCTGACGTTGTCCGGCATTACGGGAGCGGCCTGGGCCGACGCTTATGAAGATGCGGCGAAGAAATGGGTCGAGTCGGAGTTCAATCCGTCGACCCTGTCGCCCGAGCAGCAGATGGAAGAGTTGCGCTGGTTCATCAAGGCCGCCGAGCCGTTCCGCGGTATGGAGATCAACGTCGCGTCGGAAACCATCACCACTCATGAGTACGAGTCGAAGACGCTAGCGCGCGCTTTCAGCGAGATCACAGGTATTCGCCTGCGGCACGACCTGATGCAAGAGGGCGACGTGGTCGAGAAACTGCAAACACAGATGCAGTCGGGTAAGAATATCTATGACGGTTATATCAACGACTCCGACCTGATCGGCACTCACTTCCGCTATGGCAAAGCGGTTGCCATCAGCGACATGATTGAGGGCGAGGCCAAGGATTACACGCTGCCGACACTCGACCTGGACGATTTCATCGGTATCTCCTTCACCACAGGGCCGGACGGCAAGATCTATCAGTTGCCGGTCCAGCAGTTCGCCAACCTTTACTGGTTCCGTGCCGACTGGTTCGAGCGCCCCGAACTGAAGCAGCAATTCAAGGAGCGCTACGGGTACGAATTGGGCGTACCAGTCAACTGGTCCGCTTATGAAGACATCGCCGAATTCTTCAGTAATCACGTCAAGGAAATCGACGGACAGCGCATCTACGGCCATATGGACTACGGCAAGAAAGACCCGTCGCTGGGCTGGCGCTTCACCGATGCCTGGTTCTCCATGGCAGGTGCTGGCGACAAAGGGTTGCCGAACGGCTTGCCGGTGGACGAGTGGGGCATTCGCGTTGAGGACTGCCATCCGGTGGGCTCTAGCGTTTCCCGTGGCGGCGCAACCAACGGACCGGCGGCGGTCTATGCGACACAGAAATATGTCGACTGGATGCGTGAGTACGCGCCGCCAGAAGCGCAGGGCATGACGTTCTCCGAATCCGGACCGGTCCCGGCTCAAGGCAACATTGCTCAACAGATCTTCTGGTACACCGCCTTTACTGCGGACATGACCAAGCCCGGCCTGCCAGTTGTCAATGAAGACGGCACGCCGAAATGGCGTATGGCGCCGTCGCCCAAAGGCCCGTATTGGGAGGAGGGGATGAAGCTTGGCTATCAGGACGCCGGGGCCTGGACCTTCCTCGTATCTACGCCGGAGAAGCGCCGGCTGGCCGCCTGGCTCTATGCACAGTTCACGGTGTCGAAAACCGTGTCGTTGAAGAAAACGCTTGTCGGTCTGACCCCGATTCGTGAATCCGATATCGACTCCGACGCCATGACCGAGGCAGCGCCGAAGCTGGGTGGGCTGGTTGAGTTCTATCGTAGCCCGGCGCGGGTGCAGTGGACGCCAACCGGAACCAACGTGCCGGACTATCCGCGTCTGGCACAGCTCTGGTGGCAGTACATCGCCGAAGCGGCCAGCGGCGACAAGACGCCTCTGGAAGCGCTCGATGGTCTTGCAGAAGCACAGGACACGATGATGGCGCGGCTGGAACGGGCCAATGTACAACCGAAGTGCGGACCAATACTCAACGAGCCTCGCGATCCGGAATACTGGCTGAGCCAGCCGGGCTCGCCGAAGCCCAAGTTGGAAAATGAAAAGCCCCAAGGCAAGACGGTCAGTTATAACGAACTGATCAAGTCCTGGGAGCAAGAGCGTTAAGCCGCTACCGCATGCGCGGCTGGGCCTGCAACGGAAAAACGGCACTCGAGGGTGCCGTTTTCTTGAACGCCATGTAGCTGCCCGGAGCCAAGCACGTCATTGATAACGCGCTCACATCAAGTGTGCAAATGCTCCGCCGCGTGCAGCGTATTTTCCAGCAGACAGGCGCGTGTCATCGGACCGACCCCGCCGGGTACCGGCGTAATCCAGCTGGCGCGCTGTACCGCAACATCGAACTCCACGTCTCCGACCAACTTGCCGTCGGCCTGCCGGTTGATGCCTACATCAATGACGATTGCGCCTTCCTTAATCCATTCACCTTTGACCAGCCCGGTGATGCCGGTCGCCACTACTATCAGGTCGGCACGCTTGACGTGCTCGGCCAGATCATTAGTGAAGCGATGCGTAACCGTTGTCGTACAGCCCGCCAACAGCAGTTCCAGTGCCATGGGCCGGCCGACGATATTGGACGCACCGACGACCACTGCGTTGAGTCCGTGCAGGTCGATACCGGTGCTTTCAAGCAGCGCCATAATGCCTTTCGGTGTGCAGGGACGGAGCAGGGGCATACGTTGCGCAAGCCGGCCAATATTGTATGGGTGGAAGCCATCCACATCTTTGTCTGGGCGGATGCGTTCAAGCAGCTGCGACGCGTCGAGGTGCTTAGGCAATGGAAGCTGCACGAGGATACCGTCGATAAGTGGGTCGTCATTGAGCTGATCGATCAGCGCCAGCAATTCGGCCTGGCTGGTTTCAGCGGGCAGGTCGTGGGCGGTGGAGTTAAATCCGACTTCCTCACAGTCCTTGCGCTTGTGCGCAACATAGACCTGAGACGCCGGGTCGGTGCCCACTAGTATCACCGCCAGTCCTGGAACTCTGAGGCCTTGCTGAGAGCGCTCGGCGACTCTGCCGGCAATCTGCTGGCGGATATTGGCAGCGATCTTTTTACCGTCGATCAGTTTTGCGGTCATGACGCTTGATTAACCATCGGGAGATTGAAAAGGATGCGCATTCTCGCACGGTGGTCCCGTCGGGCAAAGACGATGCGGCCATCTATTCCCGTAACTCCTTTACCAGACTGAAATTTTTTCGGTTTTGGTGTTGACGGCCTGTAGGTGGCCCATTAAGATTCGCCCCGCTTGTCGAGCACAGCTTGCTGCTGGGTAAGACGGCTTTTGAAGGTCTGTGCCTTCACTGGCCGGAGCTTGAAGTCTGCGCTCCGAATAGAATGCAGATATAAAGCGCCCGTAGCTCAGTTGGATAGAGCATCCGCCTTCTAAGCGGATGGTCGCAGGTTCGAGTCCTGCCGGGTGCGCCATTTTGGGCTCTGGCATAAGCAAGGCAATATGGTGGGCGTAGCTCAGTTGGTAGAGCACAGGATTGTGGCTCCTGCGGTCGTGGGTTCGAACCCCATCGTCCACCCCATATTCCGAAGCGCCAGGCACTGCCTGGCGTTTCCGTTTAGAAGTTCTGCGGACGTGGTGGAATTGGTAGACACACCAGATTTAGGTTCTGGCGCCGCAAGGTGTGAGAGTTCGAGTCTCTCCGTCCGCACCATACAGGCGCTTCGTATCTGAAATGATGCGGAGTGTAGCAGCCGGCCAGTGGCCGGTTTTTTTTTGTCTGTTTCATTGGTTCGTCCGGGCGTCAGGGCTGGATTGTTCGATAACTCTACGAAGGTGCAGCGCAGCTGCTTCAGTGCTGCGGGTGCCTTGCCGGACGGGGTGACTTCTGTCATGCGAGCCACTAGAATGCTTGCCCATTCTGGGGCCGGAACGCCGGCTTATGTCTGTGCAACGAGGAAAATCCATGCAAGTTTCTGTTGAAAGCACCTCCGCTCTTGAGCGCCGCATGACCATTGGCGTGCCGGTCGAGCGCATCGAGACCGAAGTCAACAAGCGTCTGCAGCAGACCGCCAGCCGTGCCAAGATCCCAGGTTTCCGTCCCGGCAAGGTGCCGATGAGCGTGATTCGTCAGCGCTACGAAGCGGCTGCTCGTCAGGAAGCGCTGGGCGATTTGATCCAGGCCACTTTTTACGAGGCCGTAGTTGCCGAGAAACTGAATCCTGCCGGCGCACCGGCAGTCGAGCCGAAAGTGTTCGAAAAGGGCAAGGATCTGGAGTACGTCGCGACTTTCGAAGTATTCCCCGAGTTCAAGGTCGCCGGCTTCGAAGGTATTGAGATTGAGCGTTTGCAGGCCGAAGTGGCAGATTCGGACGTCGACAACATGCTCGATATCCTCCGTAAGCAGAACACTCGTTATGAGACTACCGATCGCGCCGCCGAGAATGGCGATCAGTTGAACATCGACTTCGTTGGCAAGATCGATGGTGAAGCCTTCGCTGGCGGCTCGGCGCAGGGCACCCAGCTTGTATTGGGTTCGGGTCGCATGATTCCTGGTTTCGAAGACGCGCTGGTTGGTGCCAAGGCGGGTGAAGAGCGGGTTATCAATCCGACCTTCCCTGAGGACTATCAGAACCTCGACCTCGCCGGCAAGACTGCCGAGTTTACTGTGACTATAAATAGCGTTGCCGCTGCGCAGCTGCCGGAGCTAGACGACGAGTTCTTTGCTCAGTTCGGTGTTCAAGAAGGTGGCCTCGAAGGCTTCCGTGCCGAAGTGAAGAAGAACATGGAGCGTGAGCTACGCCAGGCCATCAAGACCAAGGTCAAGAATCAGGTCATGGAAGCGCTGGTCAGTGCCTACCCGATCGAGGTGCCGAAGGCGCTGATCGACAACGAAGTGAATCGCCTGCGCGTTCAGGCTGTGCAGCAGTTTGGGGGCAACATTAAGCCCGACCAATTGCCGGCTGAGTTGTTCGAAGAGCAGGCCAAGCGCCGCGTCGTGCTCGGTCTGATCGTCGCTGAGGTGGTCAAGCAGTACGAACTCAAGCCTGACGACGCGCGGGTTCGCGAGCTAATCGAAGAAATGGCTTCGGCCTATCAGGAGCCCGAGCAGGTCGTGTCCTGGTACTACAAGAACGACGAGCAATTGAACGAAGTCCGCTCTGTTGTGCTCGAAGAACAAGTTGTAGATACTGTCCTGCAGCAGGCTAAATTGACCGACACGTCGGTCTCCTACGAAGAAGCAGTGAAGCCTGCGGAAGCCCCGCAAGCTGCCTGAGTCTCTTCAAACCGTTTAATGCACATTCATAAGCCAGCCTCGCGCTGGCTTATGTCTTTGCGGCGTGACATAGGGAGTATCGTTGGACATGTCCGGCAATTCGTTTATGCAAGCATCAGACATCCAGGCCGCAGGTGGCCTGGTGCCGATGGTCATTGAACAGTCCGCCCGTGGCGAGCGCGCGTATGACATTTATTCCCGTCTCCTCAAGGAGCGGGTGATCTTCATGGTTGGTCAGGTCGAAGACTACATGGCCAACCTGATCGTTGCACAGATGCTCTTCCTCGAAGCAGAAAATCCCGAGAAGGACATCCATCTCTACATCAACTCCCCTGGCGGCTCCGTCACTGCGGGTATGTCGATCTACGACACCATGCAGTTCATCAAGCCGGACGTGTCGACCATCTGCATCGGGCAGGCCTGTAGCATGGGTGCTCTGTTATTGACCGGTGGCGCGGCCGGGAAGCGTTACTGCTTGCCACACTCGCGGATGATGATTCACCAGCCGCTGGGCGGTTTCCAGGGGCAGGCCTCTGACATCGAGATCCATGCTCGGGAAATCCTCACTATCCGTGAGCGTCTGAACAAGGTAATGGCCGAGCACACCGGCCAGCCGATGGAAGTGATTGCTCGGGATACCGACCGCGACAATTTCATGAGTGGCGAAGAAGCCGTCAAGTATGGACTGATCGACCAAGTCCTGGCTCAACGGCAGATGGCAGTCTGATCTCGTCCGCACGGCGATATCCGGCGGCAGTGTGGGCTTGAAAAAGCCCACGATTGCCTTCATCTTGTGTTTAAAGCCTTCCCGATTGGATCGATCGAATGACTGATACCCGCAACGGCGAGGATTCCGGCAAGCTGCTCTATTGCTCTTTCTGCGGCAAAAGCCAGCATGAAGTA
The DNA here is from genome assembly GCF_024448715.1 of Stutzerimonas stutzeri. Taxonomy (GTDB): domain Bacteria; phylum Pseudomonadota; class Gammaproteobacteria; order Pseudomonadales; family Pseudomonadaceae; genus Stutzerimonas; species Stutzerimonas stutzeri_AR. The sequence continues at coordinate 431,532 of NZ_JAMOHZ010000001.1, read as the reverse complement.
CGCAAGTTGATTGCCGGGCCCTCGGTCTTTATCTGCGACGAGTGCGTTGACCTGTGCAATGACATCATCCGTGAGGAGGTGCAAGAAGCACAGGCCGAGAGCAGCGCGCAAAAACTGCCTGCGCCAAAGGAGATCAGCGGTATTCTTGACCAATACGTCATTGGTCAGGAACGCGCCAAGAAGATCCTGGCAGTAGCGGTTTACAACCATTACAAGCGACTCAACCAGCGCGATAAGAAAGAGGAAGTCGAGCTGGGCAAGAGCAATATTCTGTTGATCGGGCCGACCGGCTCGGGCAAGACCCTGCTCGCTGAGACGCTTGCGCGGCTACTGAATGTGCCGTTCACCATCGCCGACGCCACCACGCTCACCGAGGCTGGCTACGTAGGCGAGGATGTTGAGAACATCATTCAAAAGCTGCTGCAGAAATGCGATTACGATGTGGAGAAAGCTCAGATGGGCATCGTCTACATTGATGAGATCGACAAGATTTCACGCAAGTCTGACAACCCGTCGATTACTCGGGACGTATCGGGCGAGGGTGTGCAGCAGGCGCTGCTCAAGCTGATCGAGGGTACGGTCGCCTCGGTTCCGCCCCAAGGCGGTCGCAAGCATCCACAGCAGGAGTTCCTACAGGTCGATACGCGCAATATCCTATTTATTTGCGGCGGCGCATTCGCTGGCCTTGAAAAGGTCATTCAGGGGCGTTCGACCCAAGGTGGCATCGGCTTCAATGCAGAGGTTCGCAGTAAGGATTTAGGCAAGAAGATCGGCGAATCGCTGCGTGCGGTAGAGCCTGACGACCTCGTCAAGTTTGGCCTGATTCCGGAATTTGTGGGCCGTCTGCCAGTTATTGCCACGCTCGATGAATTGGATGAGGCCGCCTTGATCCAGATCCTTACCGAGCCCAAGAATGCACTGACCAAGCAGTACGCCAAACTATTCGAGCTCGAAGGTGTGGATTTGGAGTTCCGTAACGATGCGCTCAAGGCTGTCGCAGGTCGCGCGCTAGAGCGCAAGACCGGCGCACGTGGCCTGCGTTCGATCCTTGAGGGCGTTCTGCTGGACACCATGTACGAGATTCCTTCACAAAAGGATGTCAGCAAGGTGGTCATCGACGAGAGCGTTATCGAAGGTACATCACAACCTCTACTGATTTACGAAAACAGCGAGCCGCCCGCAAAGGCTGCGCCAGACGCGTAACAGAACAAAGGGGCCTCCGGGCCCCTTTGCATTTCTGCGCCATCCTTGTTTTTTGCCCTGCGTGCCCTCATCTTAATTGCCAGGGTGTTTCCCCGTTCACCGCCGTATGGCCGTCGTAGAGCTGAATTTATGAAGACAACCATCGAATTGCCCCTTTTGCCGCTGCGCGACGTCGTGGTTTACCCGCACATGGTAATTCCGCTGTTCGTTGGCCGGGAAAAGTCCATCGAGGCCCTCGAGTCCGCCATGGCCGGTGACAAGCAGATACTGCTGCTGGCTCAGAGGAACCCAGCCGATGATGATCCGGCTGAAGAAGGCCTGTATCGCGTGGGTACGATCGCGACCGTTTTGCAGCTGCTCAAGCTCCCCGACGGCACTGTCAAGGTGCTTGTAGAAGGTGAACAGCGCGGCGTCATAGATCGTTTCTTCGATGTGGATGATCACTGCCGTGCCGAGGTGTCGCTTATCGAAGAGTCGGACATCGAGGAGCGCGAAGCGGAAGTCTTTACCCGCAGTCTGCTGAGTCAGTTCGAGCAATACGTTCAGCTCGGCAAAAAAGTCCCCTCCGAAGTGCTCTCATCGCTTGCAAGCATCGATGAACCGGCGCGCCTGGTTGACACCATGGCTGCGCATATGGCGCTCAAAATCGAGCAGAAGCAGGCGATTCTGGAAATTACCGAGCTGCCCGCTCGGGTTGAACACGTACTAGCCTTGCTGGATGCCGAAATCGATCTGCTTCAGGTTGAAAAGCGTATCCGTGGACGCGTTAAGAAGCAGATGGAGCGTAGCCAGCGCGAGTACTATCTGAACGAGCAGATGAAGGCTATTCAAAAAGAACTGGGTGATATCGACGAAGGTCACAATGAAATCGATGACCTGAAGAAGCGCATCGAGAATGCTGGCCTGAGCAAAGATGCCCATGCCAAGGCGACAACCGAGCTGAACAAGCTCAAGCAAATGTCGCCAATGTCGGCTGAGGCCACTGTGGTTCGGACCTACATCGACTGGCTGGTGAACGTGCCCTGGAAGGCCGCCAGCAAGGTGCGCCTCGATCTGGCAAAGGCTGAAGACGTACTCGATACCGACCATTACGGCCTCGAAGAGGTGAAGGATCGCATTCTCGAGTACCTTGCCGTGCAGAAGCGCGTCAAGAAGCTCAAGGGGCCGGTGCTATGTCTGGTTGGCCCGCCGGGCGTGGGCAAGACTTCGCTGGCGGAATCCATCGCACGCTCCACTAACCGTAAGTTTGTGCGAATGGCGCTGGGTGGCGTGCGGGATGAGGCCGAGATTCGCGGGCACCGCCGTACCTATATAGGGTCAATGCCAGGCCGGTTGATTCAAAAGATGAGCAAGGTCGGTGTTCGTAACCCCCTGTTTCTGCTTGATGAAATCGACAAGATGGGCAACGACATGCGCGGCGATCCGGCATCGGCGCTGCTTGAGGTGCTTGATCCCGAGCAGAACCATAACTTCAATGACCATTATCTTGAGGTCGACTACGACCTGTCCGATGTGATGTTTCTCTGCACCGCCAACTCCATGAATATTCCGGCGCCACTGCTGGATCGCATGGAGGTGATACGTCTTCCTGGGTATACAGAAGACGAGAAGATCAATATTGCGATTCGCTATCTGGTTCCGAAGCAGGTGCAGGCAAATGGATTGAAGAAGGCCGAGCTGATTTTCGACGAAGAGGCCATACGCGACATAATTCGCTATTACACGCGTGAAGCTGGCGTTCGCGGTTTGGAGCGCCAACTGGCGAAAGTCTGCCGGAAGGTAGTCAAAGAACATGCGGCAGAAAAGAGCTTCGAGGTGAACGTCACTGCCGAATCGCTCGAGCATTTCCTTGGGGTGCGCAAGTTCCGTTACGGGCTTGCTGAACAACAGGATCAAGTCGGCCAAGTGACCGGCCTGGCCTGGACTCAGGTCGGCGGCGAGCTACTGACCATCGAGGCGGCTGTGGTGCCTGGTAAGGGTCGTCTGACCAAGACCGGTTCGCTCGGCGACGTGATGGGCGAGTCGATTACCGCTGCACTTACTGTCGTCCGTAGTCGGGCCAAGAGCCTGGGTATTCCGCTGGACTTTCATGAAAAGCAGGACATTCATATTCACGTGCCGGAAGGGGCAACGCCGAAGGACGGCCCCAGCGCCGGTATCGGGATGTGCACGGCGCTTGTTTCCGCGCTGACGCAGATTCCCGTTCGCGCCGAGGTCGCCATGACCGGAGAGATCACCTTGCGTGGCCAGGTGTTGGCCATCGGTGGGTTGAAAGAGAAATTGCTCGCCGCACATCGAGGCGGCATCAAGACGGTAATCATCCCTGAAGAGAATCAGCGTGATCTGAAAGAGATTCCTGAGAATATTAAGCAGGACCTGCAGATTAAACCGGTGAAGTGGATTGACGAAGTCCTCCAAATTGCGCTGCAATACGCGCCGGAGCCCTTGCCTGATGCGGCTCCCGATATAGTTGCAAAGGAAGACAAACGCGAGTCTGATTCCAAGGAGCGAATCAGCACGCATTAGTCTGGAAGGCTTTGTTGACACATTTTCGGCGTCCTTGTTATAAACCGGCCCCTTGTGTCGCTGCTATTTCAGCACCGCTTTTGCTTACACCAAAAATTAAAGATTTGACTCAACAGAAATAAGGGGACTTAGAGTGAACAAGTCGGAACTGATCGATGCCATCGCTGCATCTGCTGATATCCCGAAAGCTGTTGCTGGCCGCGCGCTGGATGCAGTGATTGAATCCGTCACTGGCGCACTGAAGGCTGGTGATTCCGTGGTACTGGTTGGTTTCGGTACTTTCGCTGTAAAGGAACGCGCTGCTCGCACCGGCCGTAACCCTCAGACTGGCAAGCCGATCAACATCGCTGCGGCCAAGATCCCAGGCTTCAAGGCAGGCAAGGCTCTGAAAGACGCTGTCAACTAAGCGTTTTCGATCCGGCCAGTTGTCAGTTAGCACTGGCCCTGGCTTGGAGCGGTTATTCGAACAGGTTTTGCCTGTTGCGTTCGGGCTTGGGGGATAAGGCCCAACCGCTCCAAAGCTCCGAGAAGGCGCATCCCTGGATGCGCCTTTCTTTTATCTGGATTCCACCCGTGCTGCAGCGACCGTTGCGCAGCTGACTCCTGGGGGACGCATGCTTCAGAATATCAGGGACAATTCACAAGGCTGGATTGCCAAAACCATTATCGGCATCATCGTTGTGCTGCTGGCACTGACAGGCTTCGACGCTATCTTCAATGCCGCGAGCAACAGCCGCCAAGCTGCAGAGGTCAACGGTGAGGAAATCTCGCTGGACGAGCTCAACCAAGCGATGAACATGCAGCGTCGGCAGTTGGCTCAGCAGCTGGGTGGCGATTTCGATCCGGCATTGCTGGATGACAAGCTAGTGCGCGAGTCATCCCTTCGCGCACTGATCGATCGAGCACTGTTGCTGCAGGGTGCACGCAGCGCCGATTTTGCCTTCTCCGAGACAGCCCTCGATCAGCTGATTCTGCAGACACCCGAATTTACCGTAGACGGTGCATTCAATGCGGCACGGTTCGATCAAGTTATTCAGCAAATGGGCTACACCCGTCTCCAATTTCGCGAGCTGCTGAAGCAGGAAATGCTGATCGGACAGCTTCGTGCTGGCATTTCCGGTTCTGGTTTTGTCACGGATGAGCAGATCGAAGCGTTTGCTCGCCTAGAGCAGCAGACCCGTGATTTTGCGAGCATTACCGTGCCGGCGGATGCGGATGCGGTTGAGGTAGGCGACGAAGAGGCGCGTGAGTACTACGAGCAGAACACTGACCGCTTTCGCTCGCCGGAGCAGGTTGTTCTTGAGTATGTCGAGCTGAACAAGGATTCGTTTTTCGACCAAGTCGAGGTATCGGATGAGGAGGTGCAAAACCTCTATCAGGAGCGCATCGCGAACCTGGCGGAGCAGCGCCGTGCAGCGCATATCCTGATCGAGTCGGATGAGTCCAGCGACGCCGAGGCTAAGGCGAAGATCGAAGAGATCGCCAAGCGATTGGCTGCAGGCGAAGATTTCGCGGCGCTTGCCAAGGAAGCTTCCGAGGACCCGGGTTCGGCCAATGAAGGCGGTGATTTGGGTTTTGCTGGGCCAGGTGTTTACGACCCGGCTTTCGAGGAGGCGCTTTATGCGCTTGACGAAGGGCAGGTGTCGAGTCCGGTGCGTTCTGATTTTGGCTGGCATTTGATTAAACTGTTGGGTGTTAGGTCGCCCGAAGTGCCAGCGCTCGAAGATATGCGGCCTGAGCTGGTTCGAGAGCTCAAAGCGCAGCAGGTCGAGCAGCGTTTTGTCGAGGCGAGCAAGTTGTTGGAAGACACCGCATTCGAGTCTTCTGATCTCGCGCAACCGGCGCAAGAACTAGGTCTGACAGTGCAGGCGACCGAACCATTCGGCCGTGAAGGCGGGGCCGGTATCGCTGCCAATCGACAGGTTATCCAGACAGCGTTCAGTGACGAGGTTCTGATCGATGGCGCCAATAGCAGCGTCATCGAACTGGATCCGGACACCGTCGTTGCGGTGCGCGCCAAGGAGCATTTGCAGCCGGAGGTTTTGCCTTTCGATTCGGTGAAGGAAGACATCATCACTCAGCTGCGGCGTAGCAAGGCTGCCGAGATGGCAGGCGAGGAGGGCGAGCGCTTGATGGCTACGCTGCGTGAAGGAGGACAGGCGGCACAGCAGTGGCAACCAGTGGAAGCCGCTTCGCGAAATCAGGACGGCGTTGAGCCGGCGGTGCTACAGCAAGTGTTTCGGATGCCGCGGCCTGCGGCGAGTGACAAGCCAACTTACGGTAGTGTTCGTCTTCCCAACGGCAGCTTTATCGTTATTCGCCTGGATGGCGTAAGCGAGCCAACAACGGAGCTCTCGGAGGACGATAAGCAGAACTATCGTCGCTTCCTGGCCTCGCGCAGCGGACAGCAGGATTTTGCCGCCTACCGACAGATGCTGCATGCCGATGCTGAGATAGAAACGTTCTGATAGGTCGCTGACAGATCTGCGCAAGCATAAAAAACCCGCATTCAAGTGCGGGTTTTTTATGAGCGATAGATCAGTCTTCGATCGCCCCCATTGCCGTGGTGTTGAAGCCACCGTCGACGTAGAGAATTTCACCGCTAATGCCGGAGGCCAGGTCCGAGCAAAGGAAGGCGCCGGCATTGCCGACTTCATCGATGGTAACGTTGCGGCGCAGTGGGGTTTGCTTCTCGTTGGCCGCCAGCATCTTGCGGAAGCTTTTGATCCCGGACGCTGCCAATGTACGGATGGGGCCAGCTGAAACGGCGTTTACGCGAGTGCCCTCCGGACCGAGGCTGCCGGCCAGGTAACGCACACCTGCCTCGAGGCTGGCTTTGGCCATACCCATTACGTTGTAGTTGGGCATGGTGCGTTCTGCACCCAGATAGGAAAGCGTGAGGATGCTGCCGTTGCGGCCTTTCATCATCGGGCGACCGGCCTTTGCCAGCGCTACAAGACTGTATGCGCTGATGTCGTGCGCGATACGGAAGCCGTCACGGGTGGTGACGTCGGTAAAATCGCCATCGAGCTGATCGCCTGGGGCGAATCCTACCGAGTGAACGATGCCGTCCAGACCATCCCACTTTTCACCCAGCGCTTCGAAAACCTTGACGATCTCATCGTCGCTCGCGACGTCGCATGGGAAGCACAACTCCGGACCCGACCCCCAGCTGGCGGCGAATTCTTCGACGCGACCTTTGAGCTTATCGTTCTGATAAGTGAAAGCCAGTTCGGCGCCTTCGCGGTGCATGGCCGCGGCGATGCCGGAGGCGATCGACAGTTTGCTGGCGACGCCGACGATCAGTACGCGCTTACCGGTAAGAAATCCCATGTGCTTGTCCCTCTTCTGGTTGTTCATCAGCCGCTGGCACCATAAAGGCAGACTCCAGCAACTGCTGTGTATACGAATGTTGGGGGGCGGCAAAGATCGCCTCGGCCACTCCCTGTTCAACTACCTTGCCTTGCTTAACCACCATCATCTGGTGGCTTAACGCCCGAACCACCGCCAGGTCGTGGCTGATGAACAGATAGGTCAGGTTGTACTTGGCCTGTAGCGAGCGTAGTAGCTCAACCACCTGCCGCTGCACTGTTCTATCCAATGCCGATGTAGGCTCATCAAGCAGGATGAGATCCGGCTTGAGCACCAGAGCCCTAGCTATGGCGATCCGCTGTCGTTGCCCCCCAGAAAATTCGTGGGGATAGCGATGGCGGCTCTCGGGGTCCAGTCCAACCTCGACCAGCGCATCGATGATCGCCTGTGCTTGTTCCTCTGCAGACCCCATACCATGAATGCTGAGACCTTCACCGACGATCTGGCCGACCGACATCCTGGGGCTGAGGCTGCCAAACGGATCCTGAAATACCACTTGCATCTGCCGTCGTAGCGGGCGAACCGCACGTTGCGACATTTGCTGCAACGCCTGCTCCTGAAATCTGATCTCGCCGCTACTGGATAGCAACCGTAGAATTGCGAGCCCTAAGGTCGACTTCCCCGATCCGCTTTCACCGACGATCCCCAATGTCTGCCCCTTCGGCAGGCTGAACGTGACGCCATCAACTGCCTTGATGTGATCGACAGTGCGCCTGAACAATCCCTTCTTGATTGGGAACCAGACCCGCAGATCGCTCACTTCCAGCAATGCCGGTGCCGACGCTTCAACCGTTACCGGTCCGCCGCTAGGCTCTGCCGCGAGCAGTTCCCGGGTGTAAGGATGCTGCGGCGAGCGGAACAATTCTTCACAAGGCGCCTGTTCGACGACGCGACCGCTCTGCATGACACATACGTGATGGGCGATTCGCCGGACAAGATTGAGATCATGGCTGATCAGCAGCAGAGCCATCCCCAGGCGCACCTGAAGTTCCTTGAGCAGTTCAAGGATTTTCAGCTGCACCGTTACATCCAGCGCCGTGGTCGGCTCGTCGGCGATGAGCAATTCAGGTTCGTTGGCCAGCGCCATGGCAATTACCACACGCTGGCGCTGTCCGCCGGATAATTCGTGCGGATAGGCCCGAATCCTTTGTTTAGGTTCTGGGATTCCAACCAGCTCGAGCAACTCAAGGGTCCGGGCCGTAGCGGCCTTGCCGCTTAACCCTTTGTGGATCTGCAGCACTTCGTTGATCTGCGTGCCGACGGTATGCAGCGGGTTGAGTGAAGTCATCGGCTCCTGAAACACCATCGCGATGCGATCGCCGCGTATGCCGCGCATGCGTTTTTCATTCGCCTTGAGCAGGTCTTCTCCGGCGTAGCGAATTTCACCGGCCGGGTGCTGCGCGAGCGGATAAGGCAGTAGGCGCAGTATCGAGTGAGCTGTGACTGACTTGCCGGAACCGCTCTCGCCGACGAGTGCCAGGGTCTCGCCCTTGCGAATGTCGAAGCTCACGCCCTCGACGACTCGCTGAGTCCGGTCCCCGCTGACGAACTCGACGGCTAGATCGCGAACCTCTATAAGATTTTCGGCCATGCTATTTCCTTGGGTCGAAGGCATCGCGGGCGGCCTCGCCGATAAACACCAACAGAGTCAGCATGATCGCAAGGACCATGAACGCGCTGATGCCCAGCCACGGCGCCTGCAGATTTGCCTTGCCCTGCGCCACCAGCTCACCCAATGATGGCGCGCCGGGTGGCAAACCGAAGCCAAGGAAATCCAGGGCGGTCAGCGTGCCGATTGCCCCGGTAAGGATGAATGGCATGAAGGTCATGGTAGAAACCATGGCATTGGGCAATATGTGGCGGAACATGATTGCACCATTTCGCATGCCCAGCGCTCGAGCTGCGCGCACGTATTCGAGGTTGCGACCCCGCAGAAACTCGGCACGAACCACGTCGACCAGGCTCATCCAGGAGAACAGCAGCATGATGCCGAGCAGCCACCAGAAATTGGGCTGCACGAAGCTTGCGAGGATGATGAGTAGGTAAAGCACTGGCAATCCGGACCAGATTTCCAGGACACGCTGCCCAACGAGGTCGACCCAGCCACCGTAAAACCCTTGCAGGGCGCCGGCGATCACACCGATCACCGAGCTGATTAAAGTCAGCGTGAGCGCGAACAATACCGAAATGCGAAAGCCGTAGATGACACGGGCAAGTACGTCTCGGCCCTGATCGTCGGTACCCAGCCAGTTTTGCCCCGATGGTGGGGCAGGGGCGGGAACCTGAAGGTCGTAATTGATGCTGGAATAGTTGAACGGGATCGGCGGCCATATCATCCAGCCGTCCTTTTTTTCGATCAGCTCCTGGATGTAGGGCCCCTTGTAGTTGGCCTGCAGCGGAAACTCGCCGCCGAATGTCGTTTCCGGATAACGCTTGAATATAGGGAAATACCAGCCTCCGTCGAAACGCACCACGATCGGTTTGTCATTGGCGATCAGTTCGGCGCCGAGACTTAGGACGAATAGTACGAGAAACAACCACAGCGACCACCAACCGCGTTTGTGGGCCTTGAAGAGAGCGAAGCGCCGCTGGTTCAGCGGGGTCAGCTGCATGTCAGGCCTCCCTGCTTTCAAAGTCTATTCGCGGATCGACCAACGTATAGGTCAGATCGCCGATCAGCTTGACTACCAGGCCGAGCAGGGTGAACAGGAACAGGGTGCCGAACACCACGGGATAGTCGCGGTTGATGGCGGCCTCGAAGCTGAGAAGGCCAAGACCGTCGAGGGAGAAGATCACTTCGATCAGCAGCGAACCGGTGAAGAACATACCGATGAATGCCGACGGGAAGCCTGCGATGATGATCAGCATCGCATTTCGGAACACGTGGCCATAAAGCACTCGATTCTTGCTCAGACCCTTGGCACGGGCAGTGATCACGTATTGCTTGTTGATCTCGTCGAGAAAGCTGTTTTTCGTCAAGAGAGTCAGGGTCGCGAAGTTGCCGATGACCAATGCGGTGACCGGCAGCGCAAGATGCCAAAAATAATCGATGATCTTACCGGTCAGCGTTAGCTCGTCGAAATTACCAGAGGTCAAACCTCTCAGCGGGAACCAGTTCCAATAACTGCCGCCGGCAAAGAGCACGATCAGCAGAATGGCAAACAGAAACGCCGGAATTGCATAGCCGACGATGATCGCCGAGCTGGTCCAGACATCGAACGGGCTGCCGTGGCGCGTGGCCTTGGCGATGCCCAACGGTATCGACGTCAGGTACATGATCAAGGTGCTCCAGAGTCCCAACGAGATCGAGACCGGCATCTTCTCGATGATCAGATCGGTGACCTTGGCGTCGCGGAAGAAACTCTCGCCGAAATCCAGGCGCAGGTAGTTACTGAGCATGATCCAGAAGCGTTCCGGTGCCGGTTTGTCGAAGCCGTATAGGCGTTCGATTTCGGCGATCAGATCCGGGTCCAGGCCTTGCGCACCCCGGTAGCTATTGCTGCCGGTGGCCACTTCGGAGCCGCCACCAGCGATACGGCTGGTCGCACCTTCGAAGCCTTCCAGTTTGGCGATTGCCTGTTCGACCGGGCCGCCAGGCGCGGCCTGGATGATGATGAAGTTAATTAGCAGAATGCCGAAGAGGGTCGGAATAATCAGCAGTAGCCTGCGAAAGATATACGCGAGCATCCCTAGCGCTCCGCGGCAGTGCTGATGGCGCTGGCGGCCTCTGCTTTGGCGGCCGGCTCGTCGCTGACTGCTTCCGGATCAGGTGCCTCGGCGCTGGGCTTGTGCCACCAGGTCATCAGGCCGATATCGTAACGGGGCGTGATTTCGGGATGAGCAAGGTGATTCCAGTAGGCGACACGCCAGGTCTTGATGTGCCAGTTTGGAATTACGTAGTGGCCCCACAGCAGCACGCGATCCAGTGCACGGGTGCTGGTGATCAACTCTTCACGCGAGTCGGCGGCGATCAGGTTCTCCACCAGCGCATCGATTGCCGGATCCTTCAGCCCGATGAAGTTGCGACTTCCTGGATTGTCCGCACTTGCCGAATGCCAGTATTCGCGCTGCTCGTTGCCTGGCGAACTAGATTGGCCGAAACCGCTGACGATCATGTCATAGTCACGTGAGCGTAGTCGGTTGATGTACTGCGAGACGTCGACCCGGCGGATTTCGAGATCGATACCCAAGCCGGCAAGGTTGCGCTTGTAAGGCAAGAGAACCCGCTCGAAGTCCGCCTGTACCAGCAGAAACTCCAGTTTGACCGGCTTACCGCTGGCATCCACCATACGGTCGTTTTCTATTTTCCAACCCGCGGCGGTAAGTAATTCGTAGGCGCGACGTTGTTGCTCGCGGATCATGCCATCGGCGTTGGTCTGTGGCAGCTTGAAGGGCTTGTCGAACACGCCCTCGGGTATCTGGCCGCGCAGTGGCTCGAGAATGCTCAGTTCTTTCTCGCCCGGCAAGCCGGAGGAGGCGAGCTCGGAATTGTCGAAATAGCTGCGGGTACGGGTATAGGCGCCATTGAACAGTTGGCGATTGGTCCATTCGAAATCGAAGAGCAGGGCCAAGGCTTCCCGAATTCTGGCGTCCTGCAAATGCGGTTTACGAATATTGAAGATGAAGCCTTGCATGCCTTGCGGGTTATGGTTGGCGATCTCCTCCTTGATGATCCGCCCGTCCTTGACTGCCTCGGTATCGTAGGCGGTAGCCCAGTTCTTCGCGCTGGTTTCTAGCCAATAGTCGAAGTGCCCGGCCTTAAAGGCCTGGAGCGCCACCGTGTTATCACGGTAGTAATCGAAGCGCACCTGATCGAAGTTATAGAAGCCGCGGTTGACCGGCAGGTCCTTGCCCCAATAATCTTCGACTCGGACATATCGGATCGAGCGGCCAGCCTCTACCTGCTCTATTCGATACGGCCCGCTGCCCAATGGGGGCTCCATACTGCCGGAGGTGAAATCCCTTTCTGCCCACCAGTGTTTCGGCAGCACCGGCAGCTGTCCGAGGATAAGCGGCAGCTCGCGGTTGCCCGCGTGCTTGAAATCGAAACGGACGCGACGCGGCCCCTCTACAACGGCTTTCTCGACGTCAGCGTAATAGCCGCGATAATGCGGCGCTCCCTTGCTGATCAATGTCTCGAAGGTGAAAACGACATCCTCGGCCTTCACCGGCTCGCCGTCGTGAAAGCGGGCTCCGGGGCGCAGATAGAAACGTACCCACTCGTTGTTCGGGCCTTTCTCGATTTTTTCCGCCAGCAGACCGTAGACCGTGAACGGCTCATCCAGGCTATTGGTTGTCAGGGTGTCGTAGACGAGACCGATATCGTCCGCTGCGACGCCCTTGTTGATGAAGGGATTGAGCGAATCGAAGCTACCGAAGCCTGCCTGTCGCAGGGTTCCTCCCTTGGGGGCGTCGGGATTGGCATAGTCGAAATGGGAAAAATCCGCAGGATATTTGGGCTTCTCGCCATACAGGGTCAACGCATGTTGCGGAGCTGCTTCGGCAATTCTCGCAAGACACACAAGGGCAAGGATGCCCGCATGCAGGAATGATAGGGGTAAGTTTCTTATCATTGAGCCTTCTCCAAGTCCTTCAACCACCAAGCACGTAGTCCGAGTGTATAAGGGGGTGTGGTGACATGGGCGAACCGATTACGGTAAGCCAGACGGTGATAATTGATGAACCAGTTGGGGATGGTGTAGTGGTTCCAAAGTAAAACGCGATCAATGGCGCGTACGGCGGAAACCTGCTCGTCTCGGGTCTTGGCTGAGATCAGTTTTACGATCAGCTTGTCGATCACCGGGTTGGTGATGCCGGCGTAATTGCGGCCACCCTTGACGTTTACTTGGCTTGAGTGGAAATACAACCACTGTTCGAGGCCTGGACTCAAACTTTGACTCAGGGTTGTCAGAATCATGTCGTAGTCGTATTGATCCAGGCGCTGCTTATATTGCGCGCCATCAACGCTACGCAGACGAGCCTGTATGCCGATGCGCGCCAGATTCTCCACGTAGGGCTGGAGGATGCGCTCGAGTCGCGGGTTGACGAGCAGGATCTCGAATTGAAATTCACGGCCTTTCTTGTCGCGAAGGCCCTCCGAGGTGAGCTCCCAGCCGGCTTCTTTGAGTAAAGCCAGCGCCTTGCGCAGGGTGTCGCGTGGGATGCCGCGTCCGTCCGTTTCCGGTAGCTCAAACGGTTCGGTAAACAACTTGGGGGGAAGCTGATCGCGGAACGGCGACAGCATTAGCCACTCACCCCCTTCCGGTGTGCCGGTCGCTGAAAACTCGCTGTTCGGGTAATAGCTCTCGCTGCGCTGATAGGCGCCGTAGAACAAAGCACGATTGGTCCATTCGAAATCAAACAGCATGCCCAGTGCCTGGCGAATCCGGATGTCGGAAAAGACTAGTCGACGCCCGTTCATGAACAGGGCTTGCGTCTGGGTGGGAATCTGATGCGGTATCTCCGCTCGAATTACATCGCCGCGAAGAACAGCCGGAAATTGGTAGCCATTGGCCCAATTCTTCGCTTGGTGCTCGATATAAAAGTCGAATTCACCGACCTTGAACGCTTCGAAGGCAACTGTACTGTCGCGATAGAACTCCACCTGGACACGATCAAAATTGTATTTACCACGATTGGCTGGAAGATCGGCTCCCCACCAGTTCTTCACCCGCTCGAACGTCATGCGACGTCCCGGCTGAACCTCACTGATGCGGTAGGGACCGCTACCGAGCGGTGGGTCGAACGTAGTGGCGCGAAAATCCCGGTCTTTCCAATAGTGTTGGGGCAATACTGGCAGCTCACCGAGACGCATAATTAGCAATGGATTGTCGGGCTTGTCGAATACGAAGCGAATCCGATGGCGATTGAGTATGTCGACTCGCTTGATTCCCTGTAGGTCGGTGCGAAACCGAGGATGGCCGTCTTTGATCAATAACCGATAGGAAAACGCTACATCGTAGGCGGTAATTGGCTGGCCATCATGGAAGCGTGCCGAATCGCGCAGATTGAAAACTACCCAGCTATGGTTGTCGCTGTATTCGATGGTTTCGGCGATAAGACCATACGCCGAAGCCGGTTCGTCTCCCGAGGGATCATAAATGCCAGTGCCTACCATCAATGGCTCGTTCAGCTCGCTTATGCCGTACTGGAAAAACCCCGGCGTCGCGATTGGACTCGTCCCTTTAAACGTGTAGGGGTTGAGCGTGTCGAATGTCCCAGAGGCCATCACCCGCAAGGTACCGCCTTTCGGCGCATCGGGATTCACCCAATCGAAATGGGCAAAGTTATCTGGATACTTGAGTGCGCCAAACTGCGCATAACCGTGGCTTTCGCTGATGGTCGCGAAGGACGGAAAGCTCAGTCCTAGGCAGCTCAATAACAATAGGACGGGTCGCATCAAACGGTGAATCCGATCCATGGCGCTTTCGGTCTTTTCGGCCGAGTACAGTAACAGCTTGTATCCACTGGAAAAAGGCCGACCATCTGGGCAAACTCCCTTTCCTTTAGCCGCCCGAACGTTGGGTAAGGTCGCGAATCTTTGAGTGAAACTAGCTATGGTTTGCAGTCATGGATAGACCGCTTGAACCAATCCGATTTGCCCGCACTGGCTGCGGTCGTTCAGGACCTGCAACGGCTTACGGAGCAGGAGCACTCGTCAGTACAGCAGCTTGCGGATGTACTGCTGCGAGATGCGTCGCTGACAACAAAGGTGCTTCGGGTCGGCAACAGCAGCTATTACAACCCATCCCAGGAAACCATCAAGACCATTTCCCGCGCCATCGTCATGATCGGTTTCGATAATGTTCGGCTGATCAGCCTTTCGGTCAGCCTGATCGACGGCCTCCTTGATCGTGCGCCGCGACAGCAATTGCAGGAGTTGCTGGCTCGCTCGTTTCACGCTGCCGTGCAGGCACGCAACATCGCCGGGTATGTGCTGACGAGACACGAGGAAGAGGTGTTCATCGCGGCACTGCTTCATGACGTTGGCGAGCTTGCATTCTGGGGCTGCGGTGGCGAGCAGGCCGACGAGCTTGGCGACGCGCTGGCGGCCAGCGACACAGATCACGACCAAGCAGTCCAAAGGGTGCTCGGTACCAGTTTTCGTCAGTTGAATCTGGGGCTGATCAAAAGTTGGAATATCGGTGAGTTGGCTAGTCTCGCTCACAACACGGCAAATCTGCGTGACCCTGCGGTTCGTTCGGTCAGCTTGGGAGTCCGTATCAGCGCGGCTGCATTGAGTGGGTGGGGATGTCCGGAAATGGAGGGTCTGGTTAGGGAGTTGGCCGAGTTCAGCGGCATATCCGAAGCCGACGCCATGCAGCAGATTCTTGCTAGCGCAGATGAGGCGGTCAAAGTGGCGACAACTTTCGGCGCCAGCCGACTCTGCAAGCTAATCCCTTCGACTGACCCGGAACAAGTGTTGCTACAACAGGCGCAACGCAAGGCAAGCCAGTTGCAGCCAAATCTGCTGCTGATGCAACAGGCAATGCAGGATCTTGGGGCGATGGCTACCACTCGCGGTGATGTAGGGCTGATCCTCGATACCTTGCTTAAGGGTTTGCATCAAGGCGCGGGGTTGGAACGCGTGATGCTGACGGTCCTTGCTGATCAGCATACGACCTTTCGCGCCAAACGCGTCGCAGGAGAGCAAACTCAGCCTTGGCTTGACGAATTCGCCTTGCCTGCCGACCAATCCGGTCAGATGCACATCTTCAGTTACGTACTTCGACAGCGTCAGCCGTTATGGATGGGCGTACCGGCAAGCTACAACCTCGATGAGCTGATTACTTTGCCGCTTCGTCAGCAGCTGGGTAAGGGGATGTTCTTCATTGCACCATTGATGGCGGGCACTCGAGAGATCGGTGTCCTCTACGCTGACAACCGGATATCCGGCCGAGCGCTGAAGCACGAGCAGTTCGTCGCATTTCAGCGTTTCACTCAATTGGCCGGGCGTTGCCTTGATGCGCTAAGCAAGCGCGGTTAACAGCTAAATGGCGTCGTATAGGCGCTTTGCGCGCCTGCAGCTAATGGGGGAGGTAGAGCGTTAGAGTCTGGCCTGGCTTTAGCATCACGCTATCCTTGGGATTCCAGGTCTTCAGATTGTTAATCCGAACATTGAAGCGTCTGGCGATCTCATAAAGTGAATCACCTTTCTTGACCTTGTAATAGGTCGGCGCGGATTTGGCGTGCTGATTGTTGCTAGCCGCCTGGAGAAACAGTGCCTGACCAACCTTCAGGTTGCTGCCCGACAAGTTGTTCCAACGCTGCAAGTCACGTACCGAGACTTTCTTTGCCTTGGCTATATCCCAAAGGTTATCGCCCTGGCGAACCCGATAGCTGCGCGGCGCCGGTTGGCTTCGCGCAACAGCGTGCAACAGCTCGCGAGATTGACCGGCACCGGCTGATTGCGGAATGCTCAGCACTTGGCCGATTTGCAGTCGATCACCCTTGAGGCGGTTGATATCACGAATAATATTGACTGAAAGATGGTGTCGGTTGGCGATCGCACCGAGCGTGTCGCCTGGGCGCACCTTGTACTGCTGCCAATCGACCAGATCTTGCGGCTTCATCAGCGCCAGGTTGGCGGCAAGCATTTCCGCCTTAGCGCTCGGGACTAGGAGATGCTGCGGTCCGTCCATGGTGATCCGGCGGGTAAACGCTGGATTGAGTTGATAGATCTCATCCTCGTCTATGTCCACCATCTCGGCGACTTTGGCTAGATCCATGCGCTGCTTCAGGGTGACCACTTCAAAATAGGGCTCGTTGGCGATCGGGCTAAGATTGAGGCCATATGCCTCGGGACTCTGCACCATTTGCGAGAGCGCCAGTAGCTTAGGCACATAGTCCTGCGTTTCACGGGGTAGGGGCAGGTTCCAGTAGTCGGTGGGTAAACCGAGTTTCTGGTTGCGCTCAATGGCTCTGCTGACTGTTCCTTCGCCGGCATTGTAGGCCGCTAACGCCAGCAGCCAGTCGTCATTGAACAGGCCATGCAGATAAGTCAGGTAGCGCAGTGCGGCGGTGGTCGAGGCGGTAATGTCACGCCTGCCGTCGTACCAGCTGGTTTGTTGCAAATTGAAGTGGCGGCCGGTCGAGGGAATGAACTGCCAGAGGCCCATTGCTTGAGCTGGTGAATAGGCGAAGGGGTTGTAAGCGCTTTCGATTATCGGCAACAGCGCCAGTTCAAGCGGCATGTCGCGCTCTTCGAGCTGCTCGACGATGTAGTGGATATAGAGGCTGCCGCGCTCGCTGGCAATCTCGATGGACTCCGGACGGCTGGCTAGAAGCAGGCGTTGCTGCTCGATGCGGGGATTGCTGGCCAGATATTCCTGCATCTTGAAGCCGTGCCTCAAGCGATCCCAGATATCCGAGTGTGTCGGCGCAGCGGGTTTGTGCGTGAGCCAGAGGGTCTCCTGCACCAACGGCGCAGCTGCCGTCTGAGGGCTCATGCCTGTCGGTGCTCGTGAAACAGTGCTTTGGCAGCCAGTTATAGCGAGACAGATTGCCAGCGCCAAAGCCCGGCCGGAGGCTGCCAAGGCGTCCGGATTAGGGCTGTTCGAAGAGTAAGACGGCATTGGCTGAAGGTTACCCCAGAAGCAAAATTCGAGGGAGTGTAGGAATGCCGTTTCGGTGGGTCAAGCGGACGCCGCGGTTTTGGGGACTGGTCGACCTTCGTTAAAAGCTATCCTTCCAGGAGCGTAATGCGGCGAACACAGTTTCTGGCGTGTCGAGCGGATGGCCGACTCGCCGGCTTGCGGCAGCTACCACGGTGGGTTCTGCGCTGCGCAGGAACGGGTTGGTAGCCTGCTCGGTCCGCAGGTCAGACGGGAGAGTGATGCGTTTCGCCTCGCGCAGCCGGGTTACCTGTTCGAGCCGCTCGGCAATCTCTTGATTGTCCGGTTCGACTGCCTTGGCGAAACGCAGATTGCTCAGAGTGTATTCATGGGTGCAGTACACCTGGGTTTGCGTAGGCAACGCCGCCAGCCGCTGCAAAGAGGCGAACATCTGTGTCGCGGTGCCCTCGAAAAGACGCCCACAGCCGGCAGCGAACAGGGTGTCGCCGCTCAGCAGCCAGGGCGTCTGCGCGTCGTCATGGAAATAGGCAATGTGGCCAAGGGTATGGCCAGGCACCTCTATGACTGCCAACTCGTGGTCGAGTACGCGGATACGCTGCCCATCGCTGAGGGCGTCATCTCTTGCTGGAATGTTCTCCGCGGCAGGGCCGTAGACTCTGGCGCCATGCTTGGATTTGAGCTGCTGCACGCCGCCGACGTGATCCGGGTGGTGATGGGTGATCAGGATATCGGTCAAGCGCCAATCGGGATGGGAATCCAGCCACGCCTGAACGGGGGCCGCATCGCCTGGATCCACTGCAGCACAGCGGCGGCGTTCTGAATCCTGCAGCATCCAGATGTAGTTATCGGTGAAAGCAGGTAAAGCTTCTATTTTCAACATATGTGCGGTCGCCAAGCCATTCGTAAAAGCGCATCCTAACAGCCGGATTTGAAAGTGAACCGGCCGGAAATCGCGGTCGGACTGGCCAAACCGATGAACGGAGGCGAGCCATGAGCGATGAGTCTTGTGCCAAGACAGACGACCGGTGGCTGTCCCTGATGAACGAGGCATGTACCTGGTTTGATGGTCCGTCTGGTCGCCAGTTGCTGGAGCAGGAGCAGCGGGTGATCAGCTTGGAGTTGGCGCGTTGTTTCGGCAGTTATTTGGTGCATTACGGTCCTTTTGCCGACACGCCGATCGAGCCGCAGAAAATCAAGCGCAGCGTGCGAGTGGGGCCTCCATTACCGGGTGTCGAAATCATCTGCGAAGAGCAATCTTGGCCGATCGGCGAGCACGCTGCCGACGTTGTGGTCGTCCAGCACGGGCTCGATTTCAGTCTTTCGCCGCACGCCCTGTTGCGCGAGGCTGCTCGTAGCGTTCGGCCAGGGGGGCATTTGCTGATCATCGGTGTCAACCCGTGGAGCCCTTGGGGTGCAACGCGTCTGCTGTCGCGCAAGGCCTTTCGCCATGCTCGCTGCATTCGTCCCACGCGGGTTGGTGACTGGCTGAACCTGCTCGGATTCGCGCTGGAGAAACGTCGGTTCGGGTGCTATTGTCCGCCGCTTTCTTCGGGCCGGTGGCAGGCGCGGCTGGCCGGGTTGGAAGTTGCCGGCCAACGGCTGCAGATGCCTACCGGTGGCTTCTACGTGTTGGTGGCGCGGAAATTGATGGTGGGCCTGCGACCCCTGCGGCAAAACCGACGGGAGCGTATGGGCCAACTGCTGCCGATGCCGGTGGCGAAGGTCAGCCGGCGCGATGCCGAACAGTAACGAGCAAGTAATCCTTCATGAGCGATGACACGGTCGAAATCTATACCGATGGTGCCTGCAAGGGCAATCCGGGTCCGGGAGGCTGGGGTGCGCTGCTGATCTATAAGGGCGTGGAGCGCGAGCTCTGGGGTGGCGAAGCGGAAACCACCAACAACCGGATGGAGCTGATGGCGGCGATCCGAGCACTGGAAGAGCTGAAAAGGCCTTGCCAGGTACGGTTGGTGACCGACTCCCAGTACGTCATGCAAGGCATCAACGACTGGATGCCCAACTGGAAGAAACGGGGCTGGAAAACTGCAGCCAAGCAACCGGTGAAAAACGCGGACCTGTGGAGGTTGCTGGACGAGCAGGTCAGTCGCCACCAGGTGAGCTGGCAGTGGGTCCGCGGGCACACCGGCCACCCCGGAAACGAGCGCGCCGATTTGCTGGCCAATCGCGGCGTAGTGCAGGCCAAACGACAAACCGCTTGAGAGAGTTGCGAACATGCGTAGCGTAGTGCTGGATACCGAAACCACCGGCATGCCGGTGACCGATGGCCACCGGATCATCGAGATCGGTTGTGTCGAAGTAATCGGTCGACGCCTTACGGGTCGGCATTATCACGTGTATTTGCAGCCGGATCGTGAAGTCGACGAGGGCGCCATCGCGGTTCACGGGATCACCAATGAGTTCCTGATTGGCAAGCAGCGCTTCAATGATATTGCCGATGAGTTTTTCGAATTCATCAAGGGCGCGCAGCTGATCATTCACAACGCAGCGTTCGATGTCGGATTCATCAACAACGAATTCGCTTTGCTCGGGCAACAGGATCGCGCCGAACTGAGCGATCACTGCAGCATCCTGGACACCCTGCGAATGGCGCGCGAGCGTCATCCAGGGCAGCGCAACAGTCTGGATGCGCTGTGCAAGCGCTACGGCGTGGACAACTCGGGGCGCGATCTGCACGGCGCTTTACTCGACGCCGAGATCCTCGCCGATGTCTACCTGACCATGACGGGAGGTCAGACCAATCTATCCCTGGCTGGCGACGGTGCTGATTCCGAAAATGGCGGGCGTCGGCAGCCAACGCCGATCCGCCGGTTGCCGACCGATCGACCCAGTACGCTGGTCATCCGGGCCAGTTCAAATGAAGTTGCTGCGCATGCGGCCCGCATGCAGGCCATCGAAAAAGCGGCTGGCGCGACGCCACTCTGGGTTCAGTTGGAGCAGGCCGTGGAAGTCGAGGCTGAGGCTTCGCCAGCCTGAGAATTCGAGTCGGCGCTGCCTTTGTCGCGGCGACGGTGTTGTGATCGGATTTTCGGGGCTGGTACTTGAGGGCAGAGCTTCTACGCTGAGGGGGAACGTCCTCAGGAAGTGCCCATGTACAAAGACCTCAAGTTCCCCATTCTCATCGTTCATCGCGACATCAAGGCCGACACCGTTGCTGGCGAGCGGGTCCGCGAAATAGCAGCTGAACTCGAGCAGGACGGCTTTCATATTTTGCCTACGGGCAGTGCCGCAGAAGGGCGTATCGTCGCCTCGACGCATCACGGGTTGGCCTGCATTCTGGTTGCCGCCGAAGGCGCGGGCGAGAATCAGCGGTTGCTGCAAGACGTTGTGGGGCTGATCCGTGTGGCGCGGCGTCGCGCACCACAGCTACCAATATTCGCTCTCGGTGAGCAGATCACCATCGAGAACGCCCCGGCCGAAGCAATGGCTGACCTGAATGAGCTGCGCGGGTTGCTTTATCTTTTTGAAGACACGGTGCCCTTTCTGGCTCGGCAGGTCGCAAGGGCCGCGCGCAGTTATCTGGATGGTCTGCTTCCGCCGTTCTTCCGTGCGCTGGTTCAGCACACGGGTGACTCCAACTATTCCTGGCACACGCCTGGGCACGGCGGTGGCGTCGCGTTTCGTAAGAGTCCGGTCGGTCAGGCCTTTCACCAGTTCTTCGGCGAGAACACGCTACGCTCCGATCTGTCGGTTTCGGTACCGGAACTTGGCTCGCTCCTCGATCACACAGGGCCGCTGGCAGCGGCAGAGGCCCGCGCGGCACGCAACTTCGGTGCAGACCACACGTTCTTCGTCATTAATGGCACTTCGACAGCAAACAAGATCGTCTGGCATTCGATGGTGGCGCGTGACGACCTGGTATTGGTCGACCGCAACTGCCACAAGTCGATTCTGCATTCGATCATCATGACGGGCGCGATCCCTCTGTACCTGACGCCCTCACGCAACGAGCTCGGCATTATCGGTCCCATCCCGCTCGAAGAATTCTCACCAGAATCGATTCAGGCCAAGATCGACGCCAACCCGCTGGCTCATGGGCGGCCGCCTCGGGTGAAGCTGGCGGTGGTAACCAATTCCACTTACGACGGCCTCTGCTACAACGCCAACCTAATCAAGCGAACCCTCGGCGACAGCGTTGACGTCTTGCATTTTGACGAGGCCTGGTACGCCTACGCCGCCTTTCATGAGTTCTACGACGGCCGCTACGGGATGGATACTCGCGAACAAGGACCGTTGGTATTCACGACCCACTCGACGCACAAGGTGCTGGCTGCCTTTAGTCAGGCTTCGATGATTCATGTGCTAGACAGTCAGCAACGGCAACTGGACCGCGATCGCTTCAACGAAGCCTTCATGATGCACATCTCGACGTCCCCGCAGTACGGCATCCTTGCATCGCTCGATGTGGCGTCGGCGATGATGGAAGGCCCTGCCGGCCGCTCGCTGATTCAGGAAACGTTCGATGAGGCGCTGAGTTTTCGTCGTGCGCTGGCCAATCTCCGGCAGCATCTGGCTGCGGACGACTGGTGGTTCAGTATCTGGCAACCATCGGCGGTTGACGGCGCAGAAGAGCTGATTACGGCGGACTGGTTATTGGGGCCGGAAGCGGACTGGCATGGCTTCGGTGATGTTGCCGACGACTACGTCTTGCTAGACCCGATCAAGGTCACACTGGTCACTCCGGGGCTTACCGCTGGTGGCAAGCTGGGTGAGCGCGGCATTCCCGCTGCGGTTGTCAGCAAGTTTCTCTGGGAGCGAGGCCTTGTGGTGGAAAAAACCGGACTCTATTCGATTCTGGTGCTGTTCTCCATGGGCATCACCAAGGGCAAATGGAGCACCCTGTTGACCGAGTTGCTGGAGTTCAAGCGGCACTATGACAATAACGTACCGCTATGCGATGCGCTGCCAACCATCGTGAACGCCGGCGGCAGCATGTACGTTGGAATGGGTTTGCGAGATCTATGTGACTCGCTACACGAGTGTTACCGGGAGAACGCCACCGCAAAAGCTATGCGGCGTATGTATACCGCCTTGCCGGTATTGGCAATGAAGCCGGCCGATGCGTATGACAAGCTGGTGCGGGGGGAAGTCGAAGCGGTACCCATCGAAGCGCTCGAAGGCCGTATTGCCTCGGTAATGCTGGTGCCGTATCCGCCAGGTATTCCGCTGATCATGCCCGGCGAGCGGTTCACCGCCGAAACGCGCTCCATACGCGATTATCTCGACTTTGCGCAACGTTTCGCCATGCGCTTTCCCGGGTTCGATGCCGATGTACATGGACTGCAACGTGAGGATCATCCGGAGGGCGCGCGTTATACGGTTGACTGCATTCTGGAGAGCTGAAATACGTCGCTTCGGCAGTTAGGGTCGGTATTGCCGGATGTCAAAGTGGATGATGCGCAAGGGCGTGGGTTGCATCACAACGTCCCGCATCGACTTTCACCCGGCTGTTGTTATAGTTGTTCGGCTAAGAACAACCCTGCCGAGGGGCTGTTCAACTTGATTAAGGCACTGAGGTGCCTCGGCTGTCGAGGATGATAGCGTGACTGAATACCAAGCCTTCCGCGTGGAGCTGAAGGATAAGATTGCCCATGTAGCGATCAACCGACCCGACAAGATCAACGCCATGAATGCGGCGTTCTGGAACGAGATCGTCGACATTTTTCAATGGATCGACGATACGGATGAGGTTCGGGTGGTTGTGCTGTCGGGTGAAGGCAAGCACTTTTCCGCAGGTATCGACTTGCAGCTGCTGGCTCAGGCCGCAACCCAGATGGGTACGGACATCGGACGCAACGCCGAGCGCCTACGCCGCCAAATTTTAAAGCTACAGGCTTCGTTCAATGCTGTGGACAATTGCCGCAAGCCGGTTATTGCAGCCATTCAGGGCTATTGCATTGGTGGTGCGATTGATCTGATTGCGGCCTGTGACATGCGTTACGGCACGTTCGATGCGCAGTTTTCCATCAAGGAAATCGACATGGGCATGGCTGCGGACGTCGGTACGCTGCAGCGGTTGCCGCGAATCATCGGCGACGGAGTGATGCGCGAGTTGGCTTATACCGGACGCACCGTGGACGGCAAGGAGGCACAGGCCATCGGTCTGATCAATCGGGCATATCCCGACCAGCAGGCATTAATGGATGCGGTGTTAGCGCTGGCGTCCGACATCGCTGCGAAATCACCAGTGGCGATTCGCGGCACCAAGGAAATGATCCGCTACATGCGTGATCACCGTGTCGACGATGGCCTGGAGTACATCGCCACCTGGAATGCGGCAATGCTTCAATCGGCAGATCTCAAGGTGGCCATGGCCGCTCACATAGGCAAACAGAAACCGGACTTCGCTGACTGATGCATCATCTAAACGTTGCGCGGGAGGCGCGCTAGGCATGGTTACCGGAGCTACTTCACTCAGCCTGGTTCGCGATGAGTTATTCGCGACCATGGAGGAGGCCGAGCAGAGCCTCGAGCATTTCATCATCGATCGAAACAATGGTGGCCTGTTGCAGCAGGCTGTCGAAAACCTTAAACAGGTTCGCGGTACTCTCAGGCTCATTGAGCTGACGGGCGCCGAGCTGCTCGCGCAGGAGATTCTGCAGCTGGCGACCGATATCCCAGTTGGGGCAGGCGAGGATCGCGACGCTCAGCTAGCGTCATTGAGCAATGCGCTCTACGTGCTCGGGCGTTATCTGGAAAGCGTCGACGCCAGCCGTCAGGAAATGCCCGAGCTGCTTCTGCCGCCTATCAACGCACTGCGGCTCGTTAGTGCGCAGCCACCGTTGCCGGAGAGCTTTTTCTTCAGCGCTCGCCTCGATCATGCGCGTCCGCCGGTGACTGCCGCGGTGCGGGAACCTGCAGCGAGAGCTATCGAAGCACGCCGATTGCGGCAGATGTATCAGGTCGGCTTGCTTGGCTTCATTCGCGAGGACAATACGTCGGCCAGCCTCAAGCTCATGACGCGAGCGCTACATCGGTTGGATATTCTGTTTGCCAATACGCCCGGCGGGCGTTTGTGCTGGCTGGGTAGCGCCGCGCTGGAAGCCCAACTGGACGGCCAACTGCTACCGCGCCAATCGCGCAAACAGCTCTTTTCCAGGCTTGATCGGGAGCTCCGGCAACTGAGCATCAGCAGCATCTACGAGCCACCGCGTGTTCTGCTCAAGGAGCTGCTGTATCTGGTTGCGCTGGCGGAAAGTAACGGCCCTGTGGCGACGCAGGTCCGGGAGATTTTTTCTCTCAGCTCGCTCCCCTTTACCGATCATCTTCTCGAAGACGAGTCCCAACGTCTCGCTGGTCCCGGTCAGGCCGTGATGCGCTCGCTGTCTTCGGCGATCCGCGAAGAGCTGGCGAGCCTCAAGGATTTGCTCGACCTAATCGAGCGACAGACAGCCCCGGCCGAGTCATACGCCAATCTCCACAGTCTGTTGGGCAAACTGGCGAAAACTCTTGGGATGGTCGGCTTGTCGTCTGCCTCCAGTACCCTGCATGCACAACTGGCAGCAATCTCTTGCTGGAACGCTGAACAGGTGCCGGATTCACATGCGCTACTGAAATTGGCCGACGCGGTGCTTTATGTAGAAAGCATGGTCGCCAGCCTGGAACGCGGCGAGCGGCGTGATTCGCGCCCGCAAATTGCACAGCCGGGCCTAGAAGCGGAAGCTTTTGCCAATCATCAGCTCACCGAAGCCTACATTGTGGTTATCGGCGAAGCGACCGCCGGTCTGGCGCTGGCCAAGCGCGCAATTACCGCTTACTTGGAATCCAACGGGGAAAAACTGCACCTGGCCAATGTTCCCTTTAGCCTGATGGCGGTCCGTGGCGGGCTGCGTTTCCTCGAACAGGATCGCGCTGCAGACCTGATCGGCGCGTGCGCAGACTTCATCCAGAAGCAGATGCTAGAAGGTATGCAGATGCCACCGGAGCAAATGCTCGAAACGCTCGCCGATGCCTTGACAAGCCTCGAATACTATCTCGAAGGCGGCGCGATACTGCGTCGTGACGATTCGCGCATTAGCGTGCTGGACCTGGCGACCGAGAGCGTTCGGGCACTGGGTCTGCCGGTGGCTGCCTGATGAACCTGCGCTGGCAACCCGCACTGCTCGATCCTGCAAGTGAAGGTGGATGGGCGGTGGTGCATTGTCAGCACGGATTCCTGTTCGATGCCAACGGTGTGTTGTTTCCGAGAGGCTGGCTCAAGCGTCTTGAGTTGCCGCTGATCACCGAGCAGGGCCTCGGTTATTTCGAGGGCGAGCCAGTATTTTTGCTGGAGCTGGCACATCCCGCCGAAGTGCCGGGCGCATCTTGGCAAGGGCTGCGTCAGTTCATGCTGCAGGACGATGATAGCGATAGATTCCGCATGCTCGGTTTTGCCGCGCAGATCGGTACCTGGGCAAGTCATCATCGCTTCTGCGGCAGTTGCGGTAATGCGATGTGCCAGCATCCGTCAGAGCGGGCGATGCAGTGCGAGAGTTGCGGCATCCACCATTACCCGCGTATCTCTCCGAGTATGATCGTTCTGGTGACACGAGGCGATGAGTTGCTGCTGGCACGTTCGCCGCGGTTCGTTCCAGGCGTATACAGTACCTTGGCAGGGTTCGTGGAGCCGGGCGAGTCGGTCGAGCAATGTGTGAGGCGAGAAGTGTATGAGGAAGTCGGAGTTTCTATCCATGCGCCTCAATATATCTGTAGCCAAGGCTGGCCGTTTCCGCACTCACTGATGCTCGGTTTCCACGCTGAATATGCATCTGGGGGAATTGTCATGCAGCCGGAAGAAATCGAGGATGCCGCCTGGTTTTCCATCCATGATTTACCCGCACTGCCCGCGCCGAAATCCATTGCGCGCTATCTGATCGATCTGTATTTGGCGCAGCGCTTAGGCGGTCCCGAACCAGTGCTGCCAGGCTAAACGCAGGCTCAGCGCCAACACCACGACGATGAATATCGGCCGAATAAATTTCGATCCGCCCTGGATCGCCGTCCGGGCGCCGAGGTAGGCGCCGGCCATCAACGCGAACCCCATGCCGATACCCAGAGCCCAGGCAACCTGGCCGCTAATTATAAAAACGGCGAGCGCAGTGCCGTTACTGACAAAGTTCATGCTGCGCGCCACGCCGCTGGCTCTGAGCAAGTCGAGCGGATAGAGCAACATGCTACTGACGGTCCAGAACGCACCGGTGCCAGGGCCGGCTACTCCGTCATAGAAGCCCAGTCCCAGTCCTTGAGGCCATTGACGGCCCTTGGCTATTGGCGTTGCGCTTTCTAGTGGCGTGGTCGGCACGCGGCCGAACAGCAGATACAAACCGCAGATAAAAACCACCAGCGGCAGCATCAAATTGAGCCAGCGAGCCGGTATCAGATGTGCCAGTCCTGCGCCCAGTGCTGCGCCGATGGCGGTAGCCAAGAGCGCAAATCGCCATTGTCGAGGGTCGAAGAGCTTCCTGCGATAAAACGTGAAGCTCGCCGTGGCCGAGCCGAAGGTCGCACATAACTTGTTGGTGCCGAGAACCAGATGCGGCGGCAGTCCTGCGGTGAGCAATGCCGGTAAGGTCAACAGACCACCGCCACCGGCAATCGCATCGATGAAACCGGCGAGAAAGGCGACGACCATGAGAGCGGCCAGTACCGGCGGGTCTATGGCGAGTTCGAAAAACGGCATGCGTTGACACTCATGAGTGAAGCGGTGAAAGGCAGGCGGCGCATGATGCCGGTTGCGCTGTTGCAAACCAAGGCCTGGGCCAGCGCTCAGCTCGCATAGCGCGGATACGCAGTCTGGCGGCAGAATTTAACAGCCAGTTTCAAATTTAGCGCGTGAGCCCGCCACAACAGAATGTCGACTCGTAAACAGTGTTCCGTGCGCACACTGGTCGCCGTGCTTGCTGCTGTCGATAATGCACCACTGAATTTCAAGGACGGTAAGTAATGCAATATCTGGGGCTTGCGGTAGTCGTCGCGTTGCTTGCGTTGATCACCGCGCTGGTGGCGCTGCGGCTATTGCTTAGCGGTCGCTGGCTACTGGGATGGCTGCGTGGCACCTTTGGTATGCTGGTTCTCACGCTGGGTGGTCTGATTGGCTTGATTGCCTGGGATGTAAGAACTTATCAGCCACTTGAACAAGGCAAACCACTTGTTTCTCTATCTTTTCAGGCTGATGGCCAGCAGCGCTACCAGGTAAAGGTGGAAGAGGGCAATCAGATCCGATTCGTCACGCTGGAGGGTGACCTATGGCAGCTCGACCTTCGCGCGCTCCATTGGAAAGGGCTGGCCACGCTGATTGGTCTGGAACCCGGTTTTCGACTGGAGAAGCTTTCCGGACGCTATCTTGCGGTGGAACAGCAGAATCAGGCTCGGCGTCCTCGTGTCGAACTCGGACAAAGCCTGGCTGGGATCGATTTCTGGGCGTGGTTGCAGGATTGCCAATGCGCACCTCTGATTCTTGAGGCACGCCCCCATCGGGTCAGCTATCTGCCTATCGCCGATGGCGCCGATGGCGCCGAATATACAGTTGAGATGGCACCCACCGGGTTGCTGGCGAAACCGGTAAATGCTGCAGCGGAGCAAGCGATGAAGAATTGGTAATGGCAATCCACCGCGCATGAAAAGGGACCCAAGGGGTCCCTTTTTCGTCACAGCGGGTTCAGGCGAGGTAGCCGCCGTCCACGTTGAGCGACAGGCCTGTGGTGTAGCTCGACGCGTCGCTCGCCAGATACAGTACGGCGCCAGCCATTTCGCTCGGATCGGCGACGCGATGCAGCGGAATATGGCGCAGCGCTTCTTCGCGGATCGAGTCGTTCTTGACCAGCGCGGAGGCGAACTTGGTGTCGGTCAGGCCCGGCAGCAGCGCGTTGCAGCGGATGCCCTGTGGTGCGCACTCCTTGGCGAACGCCTTGGTCATGTTGATCACGGCCGCTTTGGTAATCGAATAGATCCCCTGGAAGTTGCCAGGCGTCACGCCGTTGATCGACGCAACGTTGATGATGCTGCCTCCGCCATTTTTACGCATTAGCTTGCCGGCCTCGACGGACATGAAGAAGTATCCACGAATGTTGACGTCGACAGTCTTCTGGAATGCCGAGACGTCGGTATCGAGGATATGGCAGAACTGCGGATTGGTAGCCGCGTTGTTGACTAGTATGTCTAGTCGGCCGAACTGCTCGCGTATCTGCTCGAAGACGGTCTGGATCTGCTCCAGTTCGCCGATGTGACAGGCCACCGGAGTCGCCTTGCCGCCAGCGGCGACGATAGCGTCCGCGACGGCCTGACAGCCTTCGATCTTGCGGCTCGAAACGATGACATGGGCGCCTTGCTGGGCCAGTAGTTTGGCGATCGCCTCACCGATACCGCGACTGGCGCCGGATACGAAAGCGATTTTGCCATCCAGATCGAACAGAGTGGTTTTGCTCATGGAAGGGTTCCTATTGGTGAGCTGTGTTACAGCTTCGATTTGTTGATGATCTGCAGGCTCATTTGTTCAAGCAGGGCGTTCATTTGCACGAATTTCGCGAACCGCTTGTCTTGGGTCTGACCATGAAAATAGCGGTAATAGATCTGCTGGACGATGGCGGCCAGGCGAAATAGCCCATAGGTGTAGTAGTAATCGAAGTTATCGATGCGAATACCTGCTCGCTCTGCGTAATAGTCGACGAAAGCCTGACGACTTAGCATTCCCGGCGCATTGCTGGGCTGCTTGCGCATCAGCTGTACGGGTGCCGGGTCGTTAGCTTCGATCCAGTAGGCGAGCGTGTTACCGAGATCCATCAGCGGATCGCCAATGGTCGCCATTTCCCAGTCTAGGACACCGATGATCTCCATCGGGCTGTCAGGGCTGAGGATCACATTGTCGAAGCGATAGTCGTTGTGGACGATGCCGGGTTTATGATGATCGGCAGGCATCTTGTCCCGCAACCAGGCTTTGACCGGCTCCCAGTTCGGTGCGTCCGGGGTGATTGCACGCTCATAACGATCGATCCAGCCG
This sequence comes from Stutzerimonas stutzeri, assembly GCF_024448715.1. Lineage (GTDB taxonomy): Bacteria > Pseudomonadota > Gammaproteobacteria > Pseudomonadales > Pseudomonadaceae > Stutzerimonas > Stutzerimonas stutzeri_AR. Next base: position 401,865 of record NZ_JAMOHZ010000001.1, on the reverse strand, counting down.
GTAATCTGACGCTGGACGTAGCCTTCCGGTTTACCTAGATCGCCCAGGCCGCAAGCCTTGTAATCGACACTGTGCAGATCAACGAACTTGTCGATGAAGCTTTTGCACAGAGCGGTGGTCCGCTCCGCCGTGAAGCCCAGCTCCGGCGGCATATCCTCGCGCAGTATGATGCCCTTGACCCGTTCCATGACGTAGAACTCAGCGCCGATAAGCGTCTCGTCGACGCAGTGGGCGTAAGCTTTTGGGCAGTATGGGAAGCCGGCGTTGAGCTGGTTGAGTATCCGGTATTCACGGCCCATATCATGCGCGGATTTGGCCTTATGGCCGAACGGTGGGCGACGCAGCACGAATTCCTGTGTCGGATATTCCAGCAAATAGGTCAGGTTGGACGCGCCACCCGGAAACTGCGAAATGCTCGGTGTACCTTGCAATCCTGAGATACGGGTCTTCAGGTATTGGTCGACGAGTTCTGTTGGCAGTTCTTCGCCTTCACGGATGCGGCTGGTCTGATCTGTTAGCGCCATGCTTGTCCCTTCTCTTGTAATCGAGCCTCGACGAACCGGGTGTTGCCGCGCTTGTTCGCAGGCCTCCATCCGATCATCCGGCGTCCGTAATTTAATGCGCTGTACGAGCATCACCAAGCAAAGAGGGTCGTTATTGGCCGGGGTGTTGCTGGCCAATCAAGGCGCTTGATGCATGATCTTCATTAAATGTGCGCAAAAAAAAACCGAAGTCGTCGGACTTCGGTTTTGGTTGCGTCTCGGCTGGATCAGGCCGGGAACAGCTCGCTCAGTTTCAGAGCGAGCATCATGTCGCCTTCGGCGCGCAGCTTGCCCGCCATGAAGGCCTGCATACCATCGGTTTCGCCACTGATCACGCCTTGCATGGTTTCGCTATCCATGATCAACGTAACGTTGGCATCGGCCGACTCACCCTTGTGGAAGTCACAAGTGCCATCCTTGACGACCAGATAGTAGTTTTCCGCGTCGGTGATATTGAACTGAAACACCAGATCCAGGCCGGCCGCAGCGCTAGGGTTGAACTTGGCCTTCATGCCTTGGATGGTTTCGTCGACGTTGCTCATCGGGTAGTTCCCTTTGGTTATCGTGGAAAAACATGCAGCCTTAGGCCGCAGTTGGGCTGGAGCTTATCGATAGGTGACGAGCTCCGGATTTTTCAGCAACTCCAGATGCACATAGCTGTTGAACGAGGCCAGTGCCATATCTCGATCGCGAAATTTCAGATGACTGAGCGAAGTGTTGACGATCTGCCAGTTCATTTCGAATGCCTTGATGGGCGGCACGCCGATAACCAATTGAAGCAGCGCCGTAATGGTCCCGCCAGAAGTGAATACAGCGATGCGATCTTTCTTGCCTGCCTGGTCAAGCAAACGATTCAAACCGGTCTGGACGCGGTCGATGAAGCTTTGCCAGCTTTCCAGCCCTTCTTTCTCATGCTCGCCGGAAACCCATCGCTGAATCGCGTAACTGAACAGGCGCTGGAACTCGGCCCGATGGTTGGCGGCGTTAGCGAATATCTGTATGGCGCTGGGTTCCACAGCCAGCAGGTCGTGCATGTGAGCACGGATCACTTCATCGGCACGGAACTCATTGAAAGCTGAATCGACTTCAACTACGGGCTGCTGCCCTTGGTACGAGCCTAGCCGATCAAGGGTGGTCCTTGCCGTGTCCTGCTGTCGGTTCAACTCACCGCTTATGCAACGGTCGAAGCGAATATTTAATTGGTTGAGGTGATCACCCAGAGCGGCTGATTGCTGGAAGCCGAGCGGCGACAGAACGTCGTAGTTTTCCGCGCCGAATGACGCCTGACCATGTCTGATCAGATAGATACTGCCCATGCTCCGCTCCGACCCCTGTTTTCGCGAGGGTAGGGGGATCGCTTTAGAGTGTCAACGATAAATCATACGTTTGTTTGAATTGCACTGCGCTGGCCCCTATAGCCGTGCAGTCGGTATGCTTGACCGGTTTGCGCCATGTCGGGTTTCTGCTGGCGCCTGTAGATAATCCTAGGAGGATCTGTGGAATTTCTTGCTGACTATGCAAGCTTTCTGGCTAAGACCGTAACGCTGGTGATCGCGATTCTAGTTGTGCTAGTTGCGCTTGCTTCGCTGCGGCGCGGGCGGCATAAACAGGGCGGCGGACATCTTGAGGTCCATAAGCTCAACGATTTTTACAAGTCGATGCGCGAGCGCCTTGAACAGTCATTGATCGAGAAGTCTCAGCTCAAGCTTCAGCGCAAGCGTGAAGCCAAGGCTGCGAAGTTGGCGAAGAAAAATCCCGAAAGCCGACCGCGTGTGTTCGTGCTGGATTTCGATGGCGACATCAAGGCTTCCGCGGTCGAGAATCTACGCCACGAGATCACCGCATTGCTGACCCTGGCGACACCTCAGGACGAAGTGGTTCTACGTCTTGAGAGCGGTGGCGGCATGGTCCACGGCTATGGCCTGGCAGCCTCTCAGCTTGTGCGTATCCGCGATGCGGGGGTGCCTTTGACAGTGTGCGTCGACAAGGTAGCGGCAAGCGGTGGTTACATGATGGCCTGTATCGGCCAGAAGATTCTCTGCGCACCGTTCGCGATACTCGGTTCCATCGGCGTCGTTGCGCAGCTGCCTAATGTTCATCGATTGCTCAAGAAGCATGACGTCGACTTCGAGGTGCTGACCGCAGGCGAGTACAAGCGAACCCTGACGGTGTTTGGTGAGAATACCGAGAAGGGACGAGAAAAATTCCAGGATGACTTGGAAACTACTCATGAGCTGTTCAAGAACTTCGTTGCGCGCTACCGCCAGCAAGTGTCCATTGACGATGTTGCGACCGGTGAGATTTGGCTGGGTATCGCCGCACTTGGCAAGCGACTCGTTGACGAACTGCAGACCAGCGACGAATACCTAGCCTCACGCGCACGTGAGGCGGACCTGTTCCAGCTGCATTATGCGGAAAAGAAAAGCCTCCCCGAGCGATTCGGCATGGCGGCCAGTGCCGCGATGGAGCATGGCTTGCTCAAGGGATGGACGCGGCTGAACGAGCAACGATTCTGGCAATAAGGAGCTACCGATGGCAATTTTCAAAGCATTGCAGACCAGCGAGAACGCGGACAGCCGCTTCGAGACGCGTGTCGTCGAGCGCACCACCGATGATCTGCCTAAAGGCGACGTGCTGATTCGCGTGAGCTATTCGTCGTTGAACTACAAGGATGCGCTTTCGGCCAGCGGTAACCGCGGAGTGACCCGCAATTTCCCGCACACGCCGGGCATCGATGCTGCCGGTACCGTAGTCGAGTCCAGCGTCTCGGAGCTCGCCAAAGGCGATGAAGTCATCGTGACCGGCTACGACCTGGGGATGAATACAGCAGGTGGTTTTGGTCAATACATCCGCGTTCCTGCTGCATGGGTGATCAAGCGTCCTTCCGGTCTGTCATTGCGTGACGCGATGGTGCTCGGCACGGCAGGCCTTACCGCCGCGCTCTGCATCGACAAGTTGGAGCAGGCTGGTCTCGAGCCAGGTGAGGCGCCGGTACTGGTCACCGGTGCAACTGGCGGCGTCGGCAGCATCGCCGTCGCGCTGCTGGCCAGCCTTGGCTACAACGTAGCTGCGGTGACTGGCAAGGCCGATCAGGCGGAATTCCTCAAGGGACTTGGTGCCAAGCAGATCGTCGAGCGCAGCGCGCTACAGGCGGGGGTTGAAAAGCCAATACTCAAGGAACAATGGGCCGGTGCCGTTGATACCGTCGGTGGCGATATCCTGTTCAACGTGGTCAAGGCTCTTCAGCGAGGAGGGAGCGTCGCCTGTTGTGGGCTCACGGCCGGCACCGGGTTTCAGGCCAACGTGCTGCCTTTCATCCTCCGTGGCGTGAATCTTCTGGGTGTCGATTCGGTAGAGATTCCGCTGGTTGTGAAAGCGTCCATGTGGGACAAGCTGTCGCTGCAATGGAAGCTGCCGAATCTGAGCGATTTGGTCCAGGAGATTTCGCTGCAGGATTTGCCTGGGGCTATTGATCGGATGCTCGCTGGGCAGCAGGTTGGACGCATGCTGGTCCGGCTGGATTGAGACAGCCGCACCGTCGCCGCTTCGCCAGCTATTGAGATCATAGGCATAACCGATTTTCCTGCTGCGCTTGTTTGAGCGAACCTGCCGCCACTCAAAACGCAACAGCGGGAATCGGTTTATGAAGACACTGGCAGAGAAAATCAAAGAAACATTCGGAAAAAAGCAGACCGTTCAAGTCGCTACGCTCGAGCACCCAAACTTCTGGATGTATTACTGAGCCGATGTATCAGTGAAATAAAAAAACCCGCCAAGTTAGGCGGGTTTTTGCGTTTTAACCTTTGCTGACTGCTTACATCGCTCAGCTTTGCCGGCGACGGAACAGTGGCAAAGGCTCGTCAGTTGCGGCCTGGTAGGTAACTGAAAAGTCTTTGAGGCTTTCCAGCGCCTCGTACGGGTCACGGTCCGGGCGCACGGCAAAGGCATCGAAGCCGCAGCGACGCATATAGAAAAGCTGATCGCGGAGCACATCGCCAATTGCGCGAATCTCGCCCTTGTAGCCGTAACGTTCACGCAGCAGACGCGCGCTCGAGTAATGACGGCCATCTGTGAAAGCGGGAAAGTGGAGCGCGATGACTTGGAAGTGCTGCAGGTCATCAGCTAGTTCTTCTACGGCTTCGTCGGAGTCCAGCCATATTCCCAGGCCGCCGTCGCGGGCCTTTAGCGCGTGGGCATGATCGAGCCACAACTGAAAGGGCACGATCAAGTCGTCGCAATTGGACAGACCATCCAGCGTCGCGTCCTTGGGCAGTAGATGCCATGTTTCGTCGATGACCTGGCCGTCCTTAATGATTCGCTGCATAGACGCGCTCCTTGAAGGGGTCGATACCGATACGGCGGAAGGTGTCGAGAAACTGTTCATCTTCGGTACGCTGCTCCACATAGACGCCGATGACCTTTTCGATCACGTCGGGCATTACGTCCTGCGCGAACGATGGGCCGAGGATCTGACCAAGGCTTGCATTGCGGCCCGAGCTGCCGCCGAGGGAGACCTGGTAGAACTCGGCGCCTTTCTTGTCCACGCCAAGGATGCCGATGTGGCCGACGTGATGGTGACCGCAGGCGTTCATACAGCCGGAAATGTTCAGGTCGATATCGCCGATGTCGAACAGGTAATCCATATCATCGAAGCGGCGCTGGATCGCTTCTGCGATCGGAATCGACTTGGCGTTAGCCAGCGAGCAAAAGTCGCCACCAGGGCAGCAGATGATGTCGGTCAGCAGGCCGATGTTCGGTGTGGCGACGCCCAATTCGCGGAGCTCGTTCCACAGCTCGAACAGACGCGACTGCTCGACGTCGGCGAGGATCATGTTCTGCTCGTGCGAATTGCGCACCTCACCGAAGCTGTAGCGATCAGCCAGGTCGGCGATGGTGTCGAGTTGCTTGTCGGTGACATCGCCCGGGGCGACGCCGGTGCTTTTCAGCGACAATGTGACGGCCGCATAGCCCGGCTTCTTGTGGGCCACGACGTTGCGCTCACGCCAGCGGGCAAATCCGGGGTGTTCGGCGTCGAGCTGGGTGAGGGCGGTGACCTCGTCTTCCAATGTCTTGTACGCGGGATCGACAAAGAACTTGCTGACGCGCTCGACTTCCGCATCGGTGAGGGTGTTCGCGCCGTCTTTCAGATACGACCACTCGGCTTCGACGCGCTCGGCGAAGACTTCCGGGGTGAGCGCCTTGACCAAAATCTTGATGCGCGCTTTGAACTTGTTGTCGCGACGGCCGTAGCGGTTGTACACACGCAGAATGGCGTCGAGATAGGTGAGCAGATGCTGCCATGGCAGGAATTCATTGATGAAGCTACCGACGATTGGCGTACGGCCCAGACCACCACCAACGGATACGCGGAAGCCCAGCTCGCCGGCTTCATTCTTCACCGCCTCAAGACCAATGTCGTGCACTTCGATGGCGGCCCGATCACTGACGGCACCGTTCACGGCGATCTTGAACTTACGCGGCAGGAAGGCGAATTCCGGGTGGAAGGTCGACCATTGGCGGATAATTTCGCACCACGGGCGTGGATCGATCAGTTCGTCCTTGGCAACGCCGGCAAACTGGTCCGTAGTCGTGTTACGAATGCAGTTGCCGCTGGTCTGGATCGCATGCATCTGCACGGTGGCCAGCTCGGCGAGAATATCCGGTACCTCTTCCAGCTCGGGCCAGTTTAGTTGCACGTTGGTCCGGGTGCTGATGTGGGCGTAGCCCTTGTCGTAGTTGCGGGTGATCTCCGCCAGCTTGCGGACCTGGGTCGACGACAGTAGGCCATACGGCACAGCAATACGCAGCATCGGCGCGTAGCGCTGGATATACAGGCCGTTCTGCAGGCGGAGGGGCAGCAATTCTGCGTCGGTCAGTTCGCCTGCAAGGTAGCGGCGAATCTGGTCGCGGAACTGGCGCACGCGATCCTCGATGATGTGTTGGTCGTACTGATCGTAAACGTACATGAAGTGTCCTGTTTTTCAGGCTGTCTACAGCTTTTTGCGCGCACGGCCGCGCACCCGTTCAGGGAAGGGCGGCAAGATACCAGCTACCGGTTATACGCAAAAGTGATGTTTGGGAATATGTTTAGAACGAATCCCTGAATTTTAGGCATTTGAGCGCTTGGCCTTGAGCGCCTCGTCTGCGTGGTCTTAACTGCTAGCAACGCGAGATACCAATAATAAGGAGAACAGTCGTGTCCGAACATTCCAATCGCCACGGTAATGACAGCAGGGCGGACGCCACTGCGATATTCGTCCTGATTCTTCTGGTGGTTGCAACGGCAGTTTTCTGGGTCAGCCACCAATAAGCCGGGGTTGTTGGGGCTGCATCACAGCCCCACGAGATACAGCACCAGCTTGACCACGCCAAGAATGACTAAGACGAATACCACTGTGAAACCCACGCCCAACAGGATGAAGTGGCTGGGCTTGCCGTGACTGAAGTCGCGAGTCCGGTTTTTTTCGCTCTGAACACCCAGCGCACCGGCTAGCACGCTTTGCAACATTTGCCGCAGGGTAAGGGGTTTGTGCTCTTGCTCTTCGCTCATGGGCACCTCTCAGCCATCGTCTGCTAGGAGTCTAGTCAGCTCCGGATGCAGGGGCAGCATTAATGGCTGAGGTGAATGCCGCTCCTTCTGCCAGGTCATGGTAATCATTTTTCCGGACATAGCAGGCTGGTCTCCTATGATGAGTAGATTTCCGCATCACTGTCCCTTAAACCAGTCCCACAGGCCGAGCGAATAATTTGGCAGCAGATTGATGCCGAGCGCCGATTTCAGCAAATACAGCACGACCAGCCCCACCAGCACCGAGAAAAACAGGAACAGCGTGATCGCGCCGGCCTTGGCTGCCAGCGACAAGTTGCGCTGTGCTCGCGACAGGCTGCGCTTGTTGCGTCCACCGACTAGCACAAAATAGTACTGGTTGCTCCAAAAGCTAAAGGTGCCGCGCAGGTCGATTTTATGGCGCGCCCATGAGCGCGTGGCAAAGGCGCTGCGAAGCCCCTCCAACTGCTGGTCGGTGAAGCTCTCGCGAAGCTCTTCAGGAAGTCGCTGCTTCAAGCCGATGATGAACGCATCACGCTCCAGCGCTGCGGTACTGTCGGTGGCGGGGTAGCGGCCATGGCCGTCGTTGGAGCTTGGATCGGGTGTGAGCATAGCGTCAGGTTGCCGTCAGTACAGTGGATAAGCGGTGGAGGCATGCAACTAACCGGCCGGAGCAGCGTTCGCCTGGCCGATTGTTTCTAGCTCGCGTTTCAATTTGCCGAAGGCAGGCCGCTGCGAGGGTAGGTCGGACATGCACAATTGCTGCAATCCGGAGAGTCGCTGCAAGCGCGGATCTGAATCGGCATCGTCGCAACGCTCCAACAATTCTTCCAGTAAACAACCGAACGCGCGCGCCTCGATCCGCTGGAGTTTCTGCCCTTGGCAGCCTTGTGGATCGAAGAACGAGGCCGCGCCAAAGTCGCTGAGCAGCGAATTGCCGACCGGATCGACCAGCAGGTTATGGCCATAGAGGTCGCCATGGAGGATGCCGCGCTGGTGGAGATGATCGACCACCGAGGCCACGCTCGAGGCAATTCGCAGTATCTGCCGGGCGGAAAAACGTCGCTCGGGCGCGTAGCAATCGCGCGTGCAACTGGCGAAGGATGGTGAACCGGCAAGTACCTCATAAGTCGGTTCGATAAGCTCCATCAACAAGCCAGGCAGGGCGTCGACGCTCTCGGCCAGCGGGCCAGCGACACGAATCAGGTTGGCATGCTCACCCGCGGCAATGCTCGCGGCCATCTCGCTGTGCGGTAGCCCATCGCTGGTCAGGCTGCCCTTGAACAGTTTGGCAGCCATGGGTCTGGGTGCTTGTCCGGGCGGTTGCCAGTCGGCGCGATGAATGATGCCGGAAGCACCCTGGCCGAGCACCTCACCCAATTCAATCTGCTCACGATCGACCGGCGGCAGCGGATGCTGCGCCAGTATTCGCGCTTCCATCGCATCACTGAACGGGTTGCCACCAAAGGCCAGCCAGCTCAGGCGCGGCATCGTCAGTAGCCATTCGGGCAGCGCGGGCAATCGGTTCGCGGCAATGCGCAGCAGTTCCAGTCGGGTACAGTTGGCAAGCGTTTCAGGCAGCGTCTGTAGTTGGTTACCTGCGAGCATAAGCTTCTGTAACCACTCGCAGCGACCGATCTCGTCAGGTACCGCTGCGAGCTGGTTGTCGGTCAGAATCAGCCAGCGCAGCTTTGGCGGTAGCGATTCGGCCGATAAATGGCGGATGCGGTTGGCTTTGAATCCCACCATCTCCAGATTGGCGCAGCTGCCGATTGAGGTGGGTACAGCAGTGAAGGCGTTGTACGAGCAGAACAGGACACGCAGCTTGTGCAGGCGCGACATGTCGTCTGGCAGGCTGCTGAGCTGGTTGCCCGAGAGGTTGAGTATCTCCAGGCTGTCAGCCAGATTGAAAATTTCGCGCGGGAACGTCTGGAGTTGTTCTGACAGATCGAGGCGGGTGGCGCCGGTCAGTTCGCCACGTTTCAGTTGTTCGAGCGTATGCATGCTGTTCTCGTGCCGTCTTAGAAAGACCTGCAACAGTGGGTGCGTGCTGATGGAAACGGTGCTTGCCGATGCGGTCAGCAAATCAATGCGCTAGGACAGTGCCCGCTCATCGACGTTCAGTCTGTCCGCTCTGATGCGAGCGGCTCCGCTGGTCGCTGACGTGCGCTTACGATTCGCTCGGCGCGTGCGCGCAATTGTCCGCAGCCGCCATCGATGTCCTGTCCCGCTGAATTGCGCACCTTGGTCAGCACGCCGTTCTGATGCAGGTATCGCATGATTTGATGAATACGGTCGGTGTCCGGTCGCTGAAACTGATCATCGTTAAGGCTGTTGTAGGGAATGACGTTCATGATCGCAAACTTGCCTCTAAGCAACCGGATGATCCCATCCATCTCGTCCTGGCCGTCATTGATACCCTTGAGCAACGTCCACTGATACTGGATGGGATAATCCACCAGTCGTGCATAGGCTTCGCCCAGTTCGACCAGTTCGGCAGGGTCGAACTGCGGCGCGCGTGGCAGCAGTTCGCGCCGCAGCGCTGCGTCGGTGCTGTGCAGCGACAACGCCAGTGCGGGCTTCACCCTTTGCTGGGGCAGGCGCTCGAATACACGTGGATCGCCGACCGTGGAAAACACCAGATTCTTGTGACCGATACCGCCATCGGTGCCCAGCATGTCGATGGCGTCGAGCACGTTGTCGAGGTTGTGTGCTGGTTCGCCCATGCCCATGAACACTACTTTCTTCACCGGGCGAAAACGTCGGGCGAGAGCGACCTGGGCTACGATCTCGGCGCTGCCAAGTTGGCGCAGCAGGCCACTTTTGCCGGTCATGCAGAACACGCAACCCACTGCGCAGCCGACCTGGCTCGACACGCAAAGCCCATCACGTGGCAACAGTACGCTCTCGACCATCTGACCGTCCGCTAGCTCTACTAACAGGCGTGCAGAGCCATCTGCACCGGGATGTTCGGAACGCAGCCTGACCAGGCTGGTGACGGTTTCGCTGAGAGCGGGCAGCCCATTGCGGACAGACAAGGGCAGGAAGTCTTCGGTTTTCTGATGTCGGGTGCCGGTGTCCAGCGCCTGGCCCTTGAGCCAGGCACGCATCACCCGACCGGTATGAACGGGCTTGGCGCCGATCTCGGCAAGCTGCTGGTAAATGTCTTGGATGTGCATAGGACGCGCATTCTAGCCAAAGGCCGGAATCTGGTCTGTAGCGACGTGAGCGAAGGGGTGGCCATTCCTGCTGCTGATTATTCCTTGAATCGGCGGCTACCCAACGCGAGTCCGAGCAGCAGTAATGCAAGCAGGCCGAAGGCAAGCGTCAGCGAACCGTAGTGAGCAATCACGCCGATCAATGCCGGGCCAGCGAGAACCCCGGCAAAGCCTATGGTGGTTGCGGCGGTGATCGCCTGGTTCACCGGCATGGCCTGTTGGCGGCTCAGCGAGGAAATCAATACCGGCGAAACATTGGCGCAGCCCAGACCGCACAACCCGTAGCCGAGCAGGGCGAACACCCAGTGTTCGGTCAATATGCTCAGACCGATGCCGAGCGCCGCCAGCAGGCCACCGAAGCCGATCACCCGCGCCGTTCCGAGACTGTTCACCACTGGAGTACCGGCAAAACGCCCGATAGTCACCATCAGCGCGAAGCTGGCGTAACCCAATCCGCCCTTGGCTGTGTCCAGCGCCTTGTATTCGGTGAGATACAGCGCGCTCCAGTCCAGCACTGCGCCTTCGGCGAGATAGACAACGAAACACAGGCCGCCGACCAGCAGCACCATGCCGGTTGGGCGAACGAAGGCGACGCCGCCAGCCGGCGCCTTGTCTCGAAGAAATCCGGGCGTCACGGTGACAATAGCCGTACCGATCACTCCGATCATCAGCAAGGTGCCCGCTGCCGGTGCGAGGCCTAGCGTTAGCGCTCCGGTGAGCGCCACGGCACCACAGATCGAGCCCAGACTGAACATGCCGTGAAAGTTCGACATGTGCCGCTTGCCGGTGTCGCGCTCGATCAAAACACCCTGGATGTTCAGCACCACATCGATGACGCCCAGACTGCCGCCGAAACAGAACAGAGCGAGGCCGAGGATCCAGATTGATTCGGTGAAGGCCATCCCTGTCAGGGCGAACAAAAGCAGCACTGCGCTGAACAGCACAACCGGACGTATCCCGCGATGTGTCACTAGCAGCCCGGATAGCGGCATCCAGGTTAGCGAGCCAACACCGATACACAGCAGCAGCGTGCCGAACAGTGCATCGCTCATCTCGATGCGCTCACGCACGTAAGGCACCAGCGGAGCCCACACTGACAGGCCGAATCCTGCCATGAAGAAGCCGACGCGTGTGGCGCGACGAGCAACGGGTGACGTGGCATCGACGGAGTGAGTCGCCGCAGACATGCACGAGTGTCCTTGATCAGCAGGAGTAAAGGCGTGGCGCTGTGTATCACAGCCGATTTATGCAGCGATCATTGTGTCAAAGAACGAGAGGGAAAGCCGATTGCGGTTAGAACCGCGGCAGAGAAGGTAACGCCCGCGCATCTCAGCCAGTTCGGCACATTCAGCCGCAAGCACGCCCATGGTAATCTTCGGCTTTTGCCAGAAACGCGGCCCGGAGCGGTACATGAAGTTCATTCACCAGCGCGAACACCTCAACGAAGATGACTTCGTGATCATCGAATGCTCGCAGCCGTGCAACATTCGTCTGATGAACGACAAGAATTTCCGCAGCTTCAAGAATGGCGGTCGCCACGCCTACCACGGCGGAGCCTTTGACAAGTTCCCAGCGAAAATCAAAGTACCCAACACCGGCTTCTGGAATATCACCATCGATACCGTGACGCGCAAAGCGGTCAGCGTTACTCGTAAGCCAACCCTCACGCACTCGATCAAAATCGTTCGTAACTCGCCGTCCGAGCTGAGATAACCCGCATAACTCTGCTGTGCGGCCCAGGTGCGCTGGGACTTTCCGTGCCTGACGGAATGTCGCTCGTCGGGCCGCGCATTGTTCGCTGCATTGACGCTTGCGTTCATGCTTGCGTCTATTTAGCTTTACGTGAAGATTCTTTTGCTGGAGCTAACTATGCAGAAGCCCGTCCCAGGCGACCACGTCGATGGCGTGCTCGCTCAATGGCACAACCTGCTTCCAGAATGCGATGTATCGCCGATGGCGGTATTCACGCGTGTGTATCGTCTCTCCAAATATCTCAACCGCAGTGTGGCGACGGTCTTTCGCAAACACGGGCTGCACGACGGCGAGTTCGATCTGCTCGCCACGCTTTACCGCAGCGGTGAGCCTCGGGGATTGACGCCGAACGCCCTACGCCACGCCGCGGTGCTCAGCTCGGGCGCGATGACCAATCGTCTCGACCGGCTCGAAGCGGCTGGACTGATCCAGCGCGTAGCCAATCCCGAAGATCGTCGGAGCCTGCTGATTCGCTTGAGTGACGAAGGGCAGACGGTTTTGCTCAGGTGCCTCAACGAATACGTGGCGACCCTACATCAGCTGCAAACCCCTCTCGATGCGCAACAAAAACAGGCATTAGCGGGCGCATTGCGCACGCTCCTGCTGTCGCTTGAAGGAAAAAACGATGACTGAAGCTAAGCGTCGCACGCATGCGCACCTGGGCATGCTGTTGTGGGCATTGTTTGTGGGCCTGTCGTTTCCTGCGGTGGGCCTGATGAGTGAAGGTTTACCACCGTTATTGCTTACAGCCATCCGCTTCAGCATTGCCGCACTGGCACTGCTTCCAATGCTCTGGCGCAATGACGAGTGTTGGCCGAGCCTGTCGGGGCTGCTGCTGTATGCCTTGATGGGGCTGAGCCTAGCTGGCTTCTTCGGCACCATGTTCTGGGCTGCGCATCGTATCAGCGCGTTGTCGATGGCCACGCTATTCGTCAGCGTACCGCTACTGGCCTACTGCATCGGTCGCGGCTTGGGCGTGGAGCGGCCTGAGGGGCGGCTGCTGGCGATACTGGCGTTGGGCGCGTTCGGCGCGCTGGGCCTGGCTCTTGCTGAAAGCAATGGAAACTTCGCGGAACTCAAGCTCGGCTTTGGAGAGCTGGCATTTTTCTTCGGCTGCATCGCCTCGGCGCTATATCCGGTGCTGAGTAAATGGGGCCTGCATCGTGGCGTACTTGCTCAGCAGGCCGGGTTGCGGACCTTTTGGAGTCTGCTCGCAGGCGCCGTTCTGATTGGCATATTGGGGCTGATCTTGGAGGAGCCTGCCGGGCTCACAAAGATGAATCTGAGCGACGCGGCACTGGTGATCTACCTCGGCGTCTTCTCAAGCGGCATGACGTTCTTCCTGCAGCAGCGGGCCACGGCAGTGCTGACGCCTGGCGCGGTAACCGCTTATAGCTATCTGGTGCCTTTCGTGTCGATGGTGTTGCTATTTATCGAGCATCCGCAACGAATCGGTTGGCATTGGCTACCGGGAAGTCTGCTGGTAATGCTTGCCATCGCTCTGTTGCTGCGGCACGGCGCGAATCATGACTGACCGAATCAACCCCCGCTCAGGCTGAGAAAATAGCTGTAGAACTCGTTATCCCTGACATACCCCAGCGACTCGTATAGATGCTGTGCGCCGGTGTTGGTCTTTGCCGTCTCCAGCGCTAGACCCACGGCGTCGGTCGCCATTGCATGCTCGCTGGCGCGGTTCATTAACATCCGTCCGATGCCTCGGCCTCGGGCGCTTTCGGCGACGTAGAGGTCATTCAATATCCACGAGCGCTGCGCAGAAATGGACGAGAAGATGGGGTAAAGCTGAGTGAAGCCCAGGTAGGTTCCTGCGGCGTCCCGCGCATAGAAAATCACCGACTCGTCATTACGGATGCGTTCGGCGAGAAAGATGTTGGCCAATGCGAGATCGGACGGCTGGCCATAGAACATCCGATAAGCATTGAATAACGGGGCAATGCCGCTTACCTCGGCGACTTCGGCTCGCAGAATTTCAGGTTGCATGATTTGCCTTCGCTCTGTGATGGAATACCGCAACGTTAGTTGAGTCGGCTCGCAACACCGGCATGTACCGGCTCACACCAATTCGCAGAGTGTCCTGCCCAGTTCGGCAAACGCTGCGTTGCGGTCGTCGAACGAGGCGGCCGTCTCGGTCATGTAGATGCTGACAATTAAGGGTTCCCGCCCCGGCGGCCAGATAACGGCCACGTCGTTCATGGTGCCGTGATTGCCGCCTCCCGTCTTGTCGCCGATCCGCCAGCTGGCTGGCATACCGGCCCGCAGCTTGGCATCGCCTGTCTTGTTGGCAATCAGCCAATCGCTTAGCCGCTGCTGTGACGACGCGGAAAGGGCCTCGCCGAACAATAAGGCATCCATGCAGTGCGACATGGCGTCTGGCGTCGTGGTGTCTCGCGGATCGCCGGGCGTCGCTTCGTTGAGCTCGGTTTCCCAGCGATCGAGCCGGGTCATTTTGTCGCCGAGTGTCCGGGCAAATTCGGTAACCCCGACTGGGCCACCGACGTGCTCGAGTATGAGATTGCCCGCCGTATTGTCGCTGTGGGTCAGCGCAGCTTCGCACAGCTGGGCGAGGGTCATTCCGTTGCCGTCGGCCTGGCTTTGCGTGATCGGTGAATAGTCGACTACATCGGCCAGCTCAAAGCGGACAACATGATCGAGCCGTTCCTGCCCCCTATCTACTCGAGCCAGCAATGCGCCGGAGGCGAGCAGTTTGAAAGTGCTGCACATGGGAAAACGCTCATCGGCCCGATGCGCCCAATGTAAATTTATTTGCGGACTTCTAACCACCGCACCGATGCGTGCACCGAGTCTGGCTTCTAGCTGGATCACCTTACGGATGAAGCTATCTTGGGATGCATCGCTTGTATTGCCATTCAACGGACTAGCCGCGCAAACGCTGCCGACGGCGAGGCTGGCCGTCGCCGAGAGGAAGCAACGTCTTGTCAGGCTCAATGAAACCTCCTGTTAGAGGTGGGAATCGTGTAAGTGCATTGGTGCCTGGCATGCTCGATCAGGCGGATGGAATTATTCGTCTTCGGTGCAAGCGCTAACTGCGCCCATGCATCTAAGGCGATGCTGAGGCGGATCGCCCAGCGTCCAGCTGTCGTCTTCGGCGCTGTATCGCGCTTCCATCACAGCGTTGTAGCTGAACTGCCACCGTCGCCGTTCACGCCCGTCCAACGACTCGATTTGCAGCACTACTTCTTCGCTGGAAAAGGATTCGTCGGCGAGCGCGGCTGCTTCGGCGCGATCCAGAAGTTCGTCGTTCAGGCTGAATTCGAAGGCATGCAGCCCATCGATTTCGAGCATGTCGGCAGTTTCGAGCTGGTCGAGCAGGTAAAGGGGAGCGGCGGGCATGATTGGTGTGTACCTAATCGAAAAGATAAGTATGGTTGGAGTGCCCTGCTAATCGCGCATAACAGGGCAAAATGCCCCGTCGATATACGCTTTCATGGGCAAGACTCAAGCGCTACTTCTGCTCCCAAAAGCTCGCATCGCTGCGTTAGTTGTCATAACCCAGGTTAGGCATCAGCCAGCGTTCGGTCACAGCCAGTTCCTGACCCTTGCGCTTGCTATAGCTCTCGGCCTGATCTTTGTCGATCTTGCCGACCGCGAAGTATTGCGCCTGCGGATGGGCGAAGTACCAGCCGCTGACGGCGGCAGTGGGGAGCATGGCGTAGTGCTCGGTCAGGGTGACTTGGCTCGCACCGTCCGCATCGAGCAGCTTGAACAGTGTGGCTTTTTCGGTGTGATCGGGGCAGGCCGGGTAGCCGGGAGCAGGGCGGATGCCCTTGTATTGCTCCTTGATCAGCTCTTCATTACTCAGTTGCTCTTCCGGGTCATAGCCCCACCAGTTCTTGCGCACCTGCTGGTGTAGCCATTCAGCGCAGGCTTCGGCAAGGCGGTCGGCGAGCGCTTTCACCATGATCGAGTTGTAGTCGTCACCGGCGTCCTGGTAGGCCTTAGCGACTTCTTCGGCGCCGATGCCTGCGGTGGTGATGAAGCCGCCCACATAGTCGGTCACACCGGTGTCCTTTGGCGCAACGAAATCGGCCAGGGAGAAGTTCGGCTTACCATCGGTTTTAACGGTCTGTTGGCGAAGGTGGTGCAGCTTGGCTAGTGGCTCGCCATTGTCGCCGTAAACCTCCAAGTCATCTTCGTCGATCTGATTTGCCGGCCAGAACCCGAACACGGCACGCGCCTTGATCAGTTTTTCATCGACCAGCTTGGTCAGCATGGCCTGCGCGTCCTGGAATAGCGCAATGGCGGCTTCACCGACGATTTCGTCTTCAAGAATGCGTGGGTATTTGCCAGCCAGATCCCAAGCGATGAAGAACGGCGTCCAGTCGATGTAATCGACCAGAGTGCGCAGATCGATGTCTTCCAGCACCTTGCGGCCGGTGAAGGTTGGTTTGACCGGCGAATACTCGGCCCAGTCGAATTTGGGTTTGACGGCGATGGCTTCGGCGTAAGTCAGGCGTTCGGTGCGGGCGCTGCGGTTTGCGGTGCGCTCGCGGATGATTGCGTACTCTTCGCGGGTTTTTTGGGCGAAGGCCGGCTTCAGTTCTTTCGACAGTAGCGTGGTCGCCACGCCCACCGCGCGCGAGGCGTCGGTGACGTAGACCACCGCGTCGTTCTTGTAATGCGGATCGATCTTCACCGCGGTGTGCGCCTTGGATGTGGTGGCTCCACCGATCATCAATGGCAGGTGGAAATCCTGGCGCTGCATCTCACGGGCGACGTGGACCATTTCGTCCAGCGATGGGGTAATCAGACCGGACAGACCGATGATGTCGCATTTTTCGGCGATGGCCGTCTGCAGGATCTTTTCTGCCGGGACCATGACACCCATGTCCACTACGTCATAGCCGTTGCAGCCGAGCACCACGCCAACGATATTCTTGCCGATGTCGTGAACGTCGCCCTTGACCGTGGCCATGAGAATCTTGCCCTTGGCTTCTGGCTTGTCGCCTTTTTCGGCTTCGATGAAGGGAATCAGGTGCGCCACGGCCTGCTTCATCACGCGGGCTGACTTGACCACCTGCGGCAGGAACATCTTGCCCGAGCCGAACAGATCGCCGACCACGTTCATGCCGGCCATCAGCGGGCCTTCGATGACCTCGATGGGGCGCGCGCATTGCAGACGGAATTCTTCGGTATCTTGAACGATATGGGTAGTGATGCCCTTGACCAGTGCATGTTCCAGCCGTTTCTCGACGGTGAAACCGCGCCACTCCTCGGTTTCCGCTTCCTTGACGCTGCCGTCGCCCCTGAAATCATCGGCGATCGCCAGCAGCGCTTCGGTGCCGCCGGTCGTGCGGTTGAGTACCACGTTCTCGACGGCATCGCGCAGTTTCTTTGGAATCTCGTCGTAAATCTCCAGCTGTCCGGCGTTGACGATGCCCATCGTCAGGCCGTTTTGGATGGCGTAGTAGAGAAAGACCGAGTGGATCGCCTCGCGCACCGGATTGTTGCCGCGGAACGAAAACGACACGTTGGACACGCCGCCCGAGGTCAGGGCGTAGGGGAGGTTATCGCGGATGTAGGCGCAGGCTTCGATGAAGTCCACGGCGTAGTTGTTGTGCTCATCGATTCCGGTGGCGATGGCGAAGATGTTCGGGTCGAAGATGATGTCTTCTGGCGGGAAGCCCACGTCATTGACCAAGATGTCGTAGGAACGCTGGCAGATTTCACGCTTGCGCGCGGCGGTATCGGCCTGGCCGGCCTCGTCGAACGCCATCACCACCACGGCGGCGCCGTAGCGCTTGCACAGCTTGGCGTGCTGCTTGAACTGCTCGACACCTTCCTTCATGGAAATCGAGTTGACGATGCCCTTGCCCTGGATGCACTTGAGGCCGGCCTCGATCACCTCCCACTTGGAGGAGTCGATCATGATCGGCACGCGGGAAATGTCTGGCTCCCCGGCGATCAGATTGAGGAAGGTCACCATGGCCTTCTTCGAGTCCAGCATGCCCTCGTCCATATTGATGTCGATCACCTGCGCGCCGGCTTCGACCTGCTGCAGGGCGACTTCCAGGGCCTCGGTGTAATTGTCTTCGCGAATCAGGCGGGCAAAACGCGCGGAGCCGGTGATGTTGGTCCGCTCGCCGACGTTGACGAACAACGAATTGCGATCGATGGTGAAGGGCTCGAGGCCGGATAGCCGGCAGGCCTTTGCAATATCAGGAATCGCTCGCGGTGCATACTGGGCGACGGCCTTGGCGATCGCCTCGATATGGGCCGGCGTGGTGCCGCAGCAGCCGCCGACGATATTGAGGAAGCCCGCAGCCGCAAATTCCTCGACTACGGAGGCCATTTCCGCCGGGCTTTCATCGTACTCACCAAAGGCGTTTGGCAGGCCGGCATTGGGGTGCGCCGATACATGAGTTTCAGCCTTGTTCGAGAGTTCTTCCAAATAAGGCCGCAGCTCTTTGGCGCCAAGCGCGCAGTTCAAGCCGACGGAGATCGGCTTGGCGTGGCGCACGGAATTCCAGAACGCCTCGGTGGTCTGGCCGGACAGCGTGCGACCAGAGGCGTCGGTGATGGTGCCGGAGATCATGATCGGCAGCTCGAAACCGATCTCTTCGAAGACCTCCTGCACGGCAAAGATGGCGGCTTTCGCGTTGAGAGTGTCGAAGATGGTCTCGATCAAAATCATATCCGCGCCACCTTCGATCAGGCCGCGGGTGGCTTCGGTGTAATTCTCCACCAGCTCGTCGAACGTGACGTTGCGGTAGCCTGGGTTGTTTACGTCCGGCGAAAGCGAACAGGTACGGCTGGTCGGGCCGAGTACGCCAGCAACGAAGCGCGGGCGGTCGGGCGTTTCGGCCGTTTTTGCATCGGCGGCCTGACGGGCGAGGCGGGCGCCCTCGACGTTCAGTTCGTAGACCAGTTCTTCCATGCCATAGTCGGCTTGCGACACGCGGGTAGCGTTGAAAGTATTGGTTTCGACGATATCGGCGCCGGCGTTGAAGTACGCTTTTTCGATGGCGCTGATGGCGTCCGGCCGGGTGAGGATCAGCAGGTCGTTGTTGCCCTTTAGATCCTGAGGCCAGTCGGCGAAACGTTCGCCGCGGTAGTCGGACTCGTCCAGTTTATAGCTCTGGATCATGGTTCCCATGCCGCCGTCGAGAATCAGGATGCGCTCCTTGAGCGCCTGCTGGAGTGCCTGGAGACGGGCGTTGCGGTCGAGCATGGGGACTACCTGAAAGCTAGTTTGCGAGGACCACGAATGATAGCAAAGCTGCATGCTTTTTGATCGCACCCCGGCTTTACATGAAGTGCACTCATGTTCGTGCAGCAATGCGGTCTATTGCCGGGAAATACGTTAATCCCTACTAAAATACTAGGACTTTATCCGGAGCAGTGCTTGGCGTACACTGCCTCCATGTCTGAGAGGAGTTCCCATGAGCGCCATTACCATTACCGAAGCTGCACACGATTACCTGGCCGATCTGCTTGAGAAGCAGAACACCACGGGCATCGGCATCCGGGTCTTCATTACTCAGCCCGGCACGCCCTACGCGGAAACCTGCATCGCCTACTGTAAGCCCGGCGAAGAAAAGCCGGACGACATTGCTATTGCGCTAAAGAACTTTACCGCCTGGATCGATGGCGTCAGCGAGCCCTTTCTGGAAGACGCGTTGGTCGATTACGCCACCGACCGCATGGGCGGTCAGCTGACCATCAAGGCACCGAATGCCAAGGTGCCAATGGTCAATGAAGACAGCCCGCTGAATGAGCGCATCAATTATTACCTGCAAACTGAAATCAACCCGGGGCTGGCCAGCCACGGTGGGCAAGTTACGCTAATCGACGTGGTCGAGGAGGGCGTAGCGGTGTTGCAGTTCGGCGGCGGTTGTCAGGGCTGTGGACAGGCCGACGTGACGCTCAAAGAAGGCATAGAAAAGACTCTTTTAGAGCGTATCCCAGAGCTCAAAGGTGTGCGTGACGTGACGGACCATACCAATAGGGATAACGCCTACTACTAAAGCTGCAAAGGCCGCAACGGCCCAAGTTGCGGGCGTTTCAGATAAAATTTTGGCAAAAGGCCACTATTTGTTCGGCACCACCACCACAGCGCTTGCTCGCTGGGATAAGCTGTCCGGGTTCTGGGGACCTGGATAACTGAGCGAGCGCTGCATGTCTGCCGTTTCCCTGTTAATTTGCGATGATTCGAGCCTGGCGCGCAAGCAATTGCTGCGTGCGCTTCCGGCTGCCTGGCCGCTGAACATTTACCAGGCGGCCAGCGGTCGCGAGGCGCTCGAATGTATTCGTGGGGGCGGCATCGACGTGCTGTTGCTCGATCTCACCATGCCGGATATGGACGGCTATGAGGTTCTCGCGGGGATTCGTGATGGCCAGCTCGATTGCAAGGTCATCGTCATATCCGCGGATATTCAGGAAGAGGCCGTACGACGCGTGCTGGCGCTGGGCGCGCTGGCATTCATCCGTAAGCCCGCGGACCCCATGCATTTGCGGCAGACGCTGGCCGGGCTCGGGCTGATGGGCAGCGAATTATCGATGCTCGGCGAGCGGGAAGCAGGGCCAATCGTCTTTCGCGATGCCTTTAGCGAGGTGGTGAACGTCGCGATGGGGCGTGCGGCGGCGTTGCTCGCAAAGGTCCTTGGGGTCTTCGTGCAGCTGCCCGTGCCTAACGTGAATATTCTTGAAGCCAGCGAGCTACATATGGCGCTCGCGGATGCGGCCCACGGCGACAAGCTTACCGCGGTTTGCCAGGGCTATATCGGCGGCGGCATTTCCGGTGAGGCATTGCTGATCTTCCACGACTCGGAAGTGGCCGACATGGCGCGCCTGATGCACACCGATGATTATCGAGAGCTGGAAATGCTGCTCGATCTGTCGAGTCTGTTGATCAGCGCATGCCTGAGCGGGATCGCCGAGCAGATCGACGTTGTATTTTCCCTAGGGCATCCGCAGGTGCTGGGGCAGCATGCTTCGATCGACGAGCTCATCCGCTTCAACCGGCAGCGCTGGAAAAGCACGCTCGCGGTGGAAATCAGCTACAGCCTGGAAGGCCACGATATCCATTTCGATCTATTGCTGCTGTTCACCGAGGATTCGGTTGAGCTGCTGTCTCGCAAACTTGCCCACATGATGAACTGAGCATGTCCGACTCGACCAATCTGAGCGAACTCCACTGGCTTCAGGCAATTGTCCAAAGCATTGACGTTGGCGTCGTGGTGCTGGATCGCGTCTACCGCGTCGATGTATGGAATACCTTTATGGAGAATCGCTCCGGGCGGTTACCCGAAGACGCGCATAAAAAATCTTTCTTCGAGCTGTTCCCTGAGGTGGACGAGCAGTGGTTCCGACGCAAGGTGGAAAACGTCGCGACGCTTGGCACTCCATCCTCCACGATCTGGGAGCAGCGTCCGTATCTGCTGCGATTCAAGAATTACCAGCCGATCACCGGATTGGAAGATTTCATGTATCAGAACACCACGCTGCTGCCATTGAAGGGACCCAACGGCAGTATCGAGCAGATCTGCTTGATCATTTACGATGTGACTGACGTGGCAACCAACCGCCGCCAGCTGCAGGCGGCAAACCAGGAACTGCAGCGGCTTTCTAGTACCGATCGCCTCACTGGCCTGTTCAACCGAGGCCATTGGGAAGAGATGCTGCGTCAGGATTATGCTCGGCACCGTCGTTACGACAGCAATGCAGCGCTGGTGATGTTCGATATAGATCACTTCAAGAAGATTAATGACAAATACGGCCACCAGGCTGGTGATGCTGTAATCCAGCAAACAGCCAACCTCATCCGGCAGAGCATGCGGGGCGCCGACGTCGCCGGACGCTATGGCGGCGAAGAATTCGTGGTGCTGCTGCCGGACACCGACAGTCAGGGTGCGGTGATGTTTGCCGAACGGCTGCGCCAGTCTTCCGAAGCTTATGAGGTGAACCATGAGAACCACCGTATCCGATTTACCATCAGCTTCGGTATCGCTGATCTCAGTCTACCCACCAGCGGCTATGCGCAGCTGATCGAACGGGCTGACAGCGCTCTCTATGCGTCGAAGTCGGCGGGCCGCAACCGAGTGACGCTCTACCAATAGGTTGGTTGTCGTTAGGCCAAATTACGTTCAGTCAGAAAATTTAACAGCGCGACTTCCTCGCTGCTCATCCATTTGCGCTTTCTTGCCTTCGGCAGCCGTGCGAGGTGGCCCGACGCGAAGGCGTCGAGGACATCGGGATGGATATAGCACTGGCGACATACCGCTGGGGTGTTACCCAGTTGGCGGGACACCTCCTTGACCGTTTCGACCAGGTTGCGCCGAGCGACTGCGTCGGGCTGCCACTCACGCTTGCGCAGATATTCCAACGTGAGAGCACTGCCTGCCCAGGTGCGATAATCCTTGGCGGTGAAGTCCCCACCGGTCATTTCGCGAAGAAACTGATTTACGTCGCTGGAGCTCACGGCATGGCGCTGTCCGTTTTCGTCCAAGTATTGAAACAAATGTTGCCCAGGCAGTTCCATGCAGCGCCGCATGATGCGCGCCAGGCGTTGGTTCTTCAATGTGACCTGATGCTCCACGCCGCTTTTGCCTCGAAACTGAAAGCGAATCGCAGTACCGCGTACGTCCACGTGGCGCGTGCGGAGGGTGGTCAGGCCATAGGAGCGGTTTTCTCGCGCGTAACGTGAATTGCCGACGCGAATCAAAGTCGACTCAAGCAACTGCACCACCAGCGCCATGACTTTCTCGCGCGGCATTCCACGCAAAGCCAGGTTCTGTTCCAAACGCGCACGCAGTTTGGGCAACGATGCACCGAACGACAGGATGCGTTCGTACTTGTTACTGTCTCGGATCTCTCGCCAGCGTGGATGATAGCGGTACTGTTTACGGCCACGTGCGTCTCGCCCGGTTGCCTGCATGTGGCCCATGGGGTCGGGGCAGATCCATACGTCGGTATAGGCCGGAGGGATGGCCAGCTTGTTGATTCGTGAAATATCCGCTGTATCGCGAATGCGCTCTCCGCTCGGGAGAAAGTAGGCGAACTTGCCCCTCAGTATCCGGCGGCTAATGCCGGGACCGCCGTCGTCGACATAATGCAGATCAGCAGGAAGTGCCGGACAAAGAGCCGTGCCGGTATCGGGCTGCTCATCCTTTGGCACGGGACGAATGCCTTGCTTGGGCCAGATGAGTCTCATCGCTCTGGTCGATCAGCATCTGAAATCCCTCATGAACGCATCGCGTCGCTATCGTGCGGACGTGATAGCGCAAGCAACCCTTCGGTCTTGCGACGCTCGAGTAAGCGTTGTAACACGACCCGGTGCGTCGAAGACGTTGATACAGATAGCGGTCAGTCCTCGCTCTCCTGGCTGTTACGCATCAACAGCCGAATCGCCGCAACCAGCTCGTCGATTGCTTCACGATAGAGGGCCGGATCTGCCTTTGTCTCGGCATGGTCAGCATGCTTTCGTGCGGTTTCGAGATGTTCATTTATCGAGGAATAGTCGCCAATCATATGAGCACTCCTGGGTCGAAGATTAGAAAAGGGAAGCCGCGCTAGAGGTCGCGCGGTCCCGTCTCTTTAAATGACCCATGTGAACCGTGGGCGTTCGCGCCGCATATCAGCGGGATCGGGGATGGCTTAGCGCTTTGGTCCATTCGTGATTACCGCAACGAGGGCAAATGGCCATCTGCTGACTCTCGATGACACTGGGAAAACCGCAGCGCGTACAGGCAAATAGGCCGCTGGAAGGTGCCTGCCGATAAGTCGGTCGATGCTCGGGCGGCAGCACCGGGAGACCCGGTCGTACCGCTTCGGAATCGTTGAAAAAGAGGCTGACATCGCCATCGGTTTCAAGAATGCCGAGGCGGACCTGACCCAAGTGCTCAACGCCTTGCTGGCGCAGCTCCATGAAGAACTCGTCGGACGATATGTTCAATCTGTCCAGACTGTTCAGCTCATACAACCCATCCTTGATGATCGTAACCGGCTTGCCCTCCATCCAGTTGGAGAGCCGCTCGCTATGGGTCATCGCCAGAACTGTCAGTCTATAAAGCACAAGCAGGGTGACGAAAACCGCTACGATCGGAAGCAGCGGTACGTCCTCATAGAAAGACACGTCACCGGCTGCCGACCCCAGCGTCAGAATCACCACCAGCTCGAATAGCGATAGCTGCCTAATGCCGCGACGCCCGCTGATCTTCAGGAACAGAAACACCCCAACGAAGGCGAACAGTGCGCGCAGCGCCACTTCCGCGAGGAACAGCAGCGGAAAATCATCAAGCAGCATGCGCTGCCAATCAAAGGGAGTCATCCGGCCTCGCTAGCTAACGTCGATATTCGGTCATTCACCTGGCATGCCCGGTTGCGCTGGCATGGACCAAGCGCTCAGCGGCACTCCATCCTTGCTCAGTTGCAGGCGCGCATTCTCCAGTAGCCCAGCAAGGTGAGCAGGAGCGGCGTATTGAGAACGAGCAATGTGGGAAATCGTCAGGATCTCATCGCCCGCCGCGTTGATTACCCGCAACGAAAAGCTGGCGTCTTCGTTATTTGCCTTCGCAGCCGCATGGCAGGGCAGAAAGGCCATCTCGCTGATGCGCATGGCTTCATCCAGTGCGATGTGTTGGGTAGTCATGGTCATCACTCCGCGGTGTTGCGAGAAGCCATCCCATCGGCTGGCGCGACGTCGAATACAAGATCGATGCCGTCGCCACTGCCATCGCCTACGACCGAGCCCACCACAGGCTTGTGCGTTATTCGGCGGCCTTTGTAGTGCTCGCCCAGCCGCTGCTGGGCGACTTCGCACACATGCGTGATCAGCCCGGTGAACTGCGCATCTCGGGGAATGATGAATTTCAGCGTGATGCTATGTCCTTCTAGACCCTCCGGCAGGTTTGCCAGTCCGCTGCTGTGCCACTGATCATTGACGTAGGCTTCTGCACCTTTCATGGCTCGCTCCTGTTTATCCACTTATTGCTGGGACCGTAAAACAAGCGAATGGATCAGTTTGAAAGCGGAACCAGGATGCAGGGCGGGATTCGGGTCGTAAACGAAAAAGCCCGGTGCTTGCACAACCGGGCCTTGGCTCATTCAGAGCTGGTGCGTTTATTCCGGCATGTGCCATGGGGCGAAGTGGACACCCTGACGGCTCAGATCGGCGCGGGCTTGTTCCAATGACTGGCCAAGTTTGACCGGATCGGAATAGACGCTGCTAGAAAGTTTGCAATGGCCAACCGCGCGGGATTCGCTGCGATCTACAACGGTAATGCTCAGTTCACCATTGCCTTCGAGAAGGGTCCAGGCGACGCACTGGAAGGGCTTGAATGCGCGATCAGTGATGAGAAGGGCGTCGTTGAAACGAAGGGGGCTGTTCATGGGGCATGTCTCTCTGTTTGATACCCAAGGAATCGGATTGAGCCTTGCCGCCAGGCTGCCGGCGTTGGCCTTACATTCCATTGATGTACACAGAGGACTGATAAGTCACATCGAGAGTTCGTCACCCTTCAGTATTTTTGCAATTAGTCGAAGGTATAACATCTGGTGTGCTTCTGTTCGTCATTAAGCCTGTGCTGGATGCCGCGATTTTGCTGGGGCGGCACTATTTTTTAACGGCGTTTGGTCGCGCATCAAACAAACGGAGAATGTTGTGCCGGCACATGAGAAACAAACCACTGTAATGCAAAATGGCCGGGACTTAAGTGCCGGCCATTTTGTTTACAACTGCCAGTTACCAGTTATTGAAGCTGAGCGGTATCAACTATCCTGTCACACCTTGAATTGCCGGAGCAGTCGATTCAACTGTTCGGCCAGTTGCCCCAACTGATCGCCAGCTGCGCTCGATTGCTCTGCGGCCAGGGTACTTTCCTGGGCCAGCCCGGCTGCCTGAGTCACGTTCTGATTGATGTCCTCGACTACGTGGGCCTGCTGCAGCGTAGCGCTGGCGATCGACGCGTTGAGGCCGGAAAGGGTGCGCAGTGCTTGGGCGATCTGACCCAGGCTCTCACCCGCCTGGCTGGCTTGTTCGACAGTGGCTTGCGATGCTCGGCTGCTTTCCATGATGACGGTGACCGCGGCACCGGAGTTCTTCTGCAAGCGCTCAATCATCGTGTGGATTTCCGCGGTCGACTGCTGTGTGCGCTGCGCCAACAAGCGGACTTCGTCAGCCACGACGGCGAAACCACGACCTTGCTCGCCAGCACGTGCCGCCTCGATCGCGGCGTTGAGCGCCAGGAGGTTGGTTTGGTCGGCGATCGAACCGATCACCTCGAGAACCGAGCCGATCTTGGTGGTTTCATCTGCCAATGATTGAATCACGCCGACGGCCTCGCCGATAGTTGTCGACAGTTGGTCGATTTGTTGCAGACTGGTTGCGATGCTGCGCTGGCCCTGACCGGCCTGGCTTTCAGCCTCACCGACCTCGTTGGAGGCGTGCTCGGCATTCTTCGCTACTTCCTGCACCGCATAGGTCACTTCGTTGATCGCCGTTGCCACCAGCTCCATTTGCTGCGATTGCTGCTGGCTCTGCTGGTGCGCTTGTCCCGCAAGCCCGCCGAGGGCGTTGGAGGACTGTTCCAGCGATCCGGCGGTCTCGAACAGCTGACTGATAACCGTACGGAGTTTCTGCGTGAAGCTATTGAAGTCCCGGCTCAACGTCGTCAGCTCGTCGTTACCCGATACGTCGAGGTTGCGCGTGAGATCAGCTTCGCCGCTGGCGATGTTGGCCATGGCTTGCATGGAATGGCGCAACGGTTGTGTGATGCTGCGAATTAGGATGGCGACCAGCACGGCCATCAGCGCGGCGATGGCCAGCCCGATGATGGAGAAGCGAACAAGGTAGTTCTGAAACTCCGCTTCCACGTCATCGACATAAATGCCTGTGCCGATGATCCAGCCCCAGGGCTTGAACAGCTCAACGTAGGAGACTTTGGGCACGGGATCCTGTTCGCCCGGTTTGGCCCACATATAATCCACCAGACCTGCGCCCTGCAGGCGGGCTATTTTGACCATCTCATTGAACAGAGCCTTGCCGTTAGGATCCTTAAGATTGGATAGGTCTTTACCTTCCAGCTCCGGCTTCATGGGATGCATGAGCATCGTTGGCGTCATGTCATTGATCCAAAAATAATCGTTCTGGCCGTAGCGCAGCACGCGGATCTGGTCCATGGCGGCCTTTTGTGCCTCGGCGGTACTCAGGGTGCCGCTGGCTTCGAGCTGCTGGTAATAGACGAGAATGCCGTTGGCCGTCTCGACGATGTTCTGGGTCATGACCTGCTTGCCCTTGTACAGGTCGGTCCGTACTTGCTGAATCATCAACAGGCCGAGGATGAATAGCATGGCAACTGCTACCATCGGAATCAGCCAGAGGCGTTTACTGATTGGGAAATTTCGCAGCAGATTCATTGGCTTGTGAGCTCCTGTTGAGGCTTTATCTTCTTTATTATTTGTACGCTGAGATCGGATGGAGCTTGGCGCCATGGTCTGCTCTGCATTTGTCCTACGGCAGTGGTTGGTTTCATGGGCCCTCGTGTAGCTTTTCGGCAAGTCTCGATAAAAGATGAGGGTGCCGACGTCGAGGCAGTGAATTTAGTTGGTACAAGCGAGTCAGAACAGCGCTCAGATAGCTGTCTGGCATATACCTTGGTTGCATATTCAAATGCGGTGGATTGCACCGCTGATGGGGATTAGATGGATCTTTGGATTGCCTTCCAGGCGTTGATTTTAGGTGTGGTAGAGGGCATCACTGAGTTTCTTCCCATTTCCAGTACCGGTCACCAGATCATCGTTGCCGACCTGATCGGTTTTGGCGGCGAGCGGGCACTGGCCTTCAACATCATCATCCAGCTGGGCGCGATCCTGGCAGTGGTGTGGGAGTACCGGCGCAAGATCTTCGACGTGGTGATTGGGCTGCCTAAGGAAAAACAGGCGCAGAAGTTCACAGGCAATCTGCTTGTGGCGTTCTTTCCCGCTGTTGTGCTCGGGGTGACTTTCGCGGATCTCATTCACGAGTACTTGTTCAATCCGATTACCGTGGCGACTGCGCTGGTCATTGGCGGAGTGGTCATGCTCTGGGCGGAAAAGCGTCAGCACCGCGTTCAGGCAGAGACCGTCGACGACATGCACTGGACCCACGCGCTGAAGGTGGGGTGCGCTCAGTGCCTGGCACTTATTCCCGGCACGTCGCGTTCCGGGGCGACCATCATTGGCGGGTTGTTATTCGGTCTGTCGCGCAAAGCGGCTACCGAGTTCTCTTTCTTCCTGGCGATGCCGACCATGGTTGGCGCGGCGGTCTATTCGGGTTATCAATACCGGGAGCTGTTTCAGCCGAACGACTTTCCAGTGTTTGCGATCGGCTTCGTCACGTCGTTTATCTTTGCAATGATAGCGGTTCGAGCCTTGCTCAAATTTATAGGCAACCATAGTTATGCGGCATTTGCCTGGTATCGAATCATCTTCGGTCTCATCATCCTGGCGACCTGGCAGTTCAGCCTGATTGACTGGAGTACCGCGGCGGGCTGAACGTTCTGAAGCTGGTTGTTTGAAGGGTACCCTGTGAACGCTTACAAACATCGATTGCTGCAGATAAACGGCATCACGCTTAGCGTCTACAGCGCTGGGCCGGAACAAGGGCCGGTGGTCTGGCTGCTGCACGGTTTTCCCGAGTGTTGGTATTCGTGGCGGCATCAGATGCGTGCTCTTGCAGAGGCGGGCTACCGCGTCCTGGTGCCGGAGATGCGTGGCTACGGACAAAGCAGCGCGCCGGATGACATCGCTGGCTATGACTTGGTGACGATATGTGGCGACATCCAGGCCGCGATGGACCTGCTTGGCCATCGCTCGGTGGCGGTGGTAGGCCACGACTGGGGCGCACCGGTTGCCTGGCACCTGGCCCTGCTCGAGCCAGAGCGAGTTCGCGTAGTTGCCACGATGGCCGTTCCCTACGGCGGGCGCCCGAAAAAGCCTGCAATCGACATCATCCGCAGCCAGTTCGCCGATCGCTTCAACTACATCCTCTATTTCCAGCAGCCAGGCGTTGCCGAGGCCGAGCTGGATTATGACATCCCTCGAACCTTGCGAATGATGATGCACAACACCTCGGCAGCCGTGCCCAAGAATTACTTCCTGAAGGACAAGCCGGCCGGCAGTTCGCTGCATCAGGACCTGCAGGATCCTGGCTTGCCGCCAGCCTGGTGCGATCCGGAAGCATTCGCCATCTATGTCGCTACGTTCGAGGGACGCGGCTTCCGTGGTGCGCTCAACTGGTACCGCAATTTCGAACGCAACTGGGAGCGAACCGCGCCACTGGCCGAACGCAAGATCGGGCAGCCCGCGCTATTTCTGCTAGGTGATAAGGACCCGGTTGGTACGCTGGAAGCGCATACGCTGCAGAAGATGCCCGGCTGGGTACCTGATCTTGAACAGCACATGCTTGGTAGCTGCGGACATTGGGTGCAGAGCGAACAGCCCGAGCAGGTAAACAGGCTGCTGCTCGGCTTTCTTGAGCGTCGCTACACGCCGGTCCAGTAGATATCTGGCGTCTCGTCGCTAGCAGAGTAAGGTTTTAGAATCACCGGCTTTGCCACCGGATCATGTGCCATGGAATTACGCGGTCAGCTGAAAAGCTGGAACGATCAGAGGGGATCCGGCTTTATCCGGCCGGAGCAGGGCGGTGACGAGATCTTCGCGCACATCTCGAACTGTTCAGTGGCTGGCCGGGTGCGTTGCTCGCTCAGCAGGCATTGCGCCACAAGACCCGCGAGTTGTCGTTCCAGTTGATGTTCTGGTTGATCGTCGTTGCGCAATCAGGTGGCGTGGTTCGACTATCTGTCCAGCGGCTGTATCGATTGCTGTTGCAGCTGTGAGTAGCAGAGGCTGATGTATCGGATACAAAAACGCCCCGGCTTAACGGGGCGTTTCGTTGTGCGACGATTCTCAGATCACGCCGAGGCTACGCAGGTAGTCATCGTAGGTGCCGCTGAAGTCAGTCACACCGGAGTCCGACAGCTCGATGATGCGCGTCGCCAGCGAGCCGACGAACTCTCGGTCATGACTGACGAAGATCAGCGTGCCCGGATAGTTCTCCAGCGCCAGGTTCAGCGCCTCGATCGATTCCATATCCAGGTGGTTGGTCGGTTCGTCCATTACCAGCACGTTGGGCTTTTTCAGAATCAGCTTGCCGAACAGCATGCGGCCCTGTTCACCACCGGAAATCACCCGAACGGATTTTAGGATCTCGTCGTTGGAGAACAGCATGCGACCGAGCGTGCCGCGTACTACCTGTTCGCCGCCCTGGGTCCACTGACCCATCCAGTCGAACAACGTCACATCGTCTTCGAAGTCATCGGCGTGGTCCTGCGCGTAATAGCCGAGCTCGGCGCTCTCGGTCCACTTAACCGAACCGGCATCGGGCTGCAGCTCGCCGACCAGCGTACGCAGCAGAGTAGTTTTGCCAATGCCGTTGGGGCCGATAATGGCGACGCGTTCGCCGGCCTCGACGGTGAAGCTGAAGTTCTTGAACAACGTCTTGCCATCGAAACCCTTGGCCATGTGCTCGACGGTCACGGCCTGGCGGTGCAACTTCTTGGTCTGCTCGAAACGGATGAACGGGCTGACGCGGCTGGACGGCTTGACCTCGGCCAGCTGGATCTTGTCGATCTGCTTGGCGCGTGATGTAGCCTGTTTGGCCTTCGAAGCGTTGGCAGAAAAGCGGCTGACGAACGTCTGCAGCTCAGCAATCTGCGCCTTCTTCTTGGCGTTGTCCGACAGCAGTTGTTCGCGCGACTGAGTCGCAGCGGTCATGTATTCATCGTAATTGCCCGGGAACAGGCGCAGCTCGCCGTAATCAAGGTCAGCCATGTGCGTGCACACGCTGTTCAGAAAGTGCCGGTCGTGGGAAATGATGATCATGGTGCTGTTACGCGCCGTAAGGATATTTTCCAGCCAGCGAATGGTGTTGATGTCCAGGTGGTTGGTCGGTTCGTCGAGCAGCAACACTTCCGGATCGGAGAACAGCGCCTGCGCCAGCAGCACGCGCAGCTTCCAGCCAGGTGCGACTTCGCTCATTGGCCCGAAATGTTGCTCAAGTGGGATGCCCAAGCCCAGTAGCAATTCGCCAGCGCGAGATTCGGCTGTATAACCATCCATTTCGGCGAAGTCGGTTTCCAGCTCGGCCACCGCCATGCCGTCTTCTTCGCTCATTTCCGGCAGCGAGTAGATGCGCTCACGCTCGGCTTTGACTTTCCACAGCTCCTCGTGACCCATGATCACCGTATCGATGACGTTGAAATCTTCGTAGGCGAACTGGTCCTGACGCAGCTTACCCAGGCGCACGTTGGGTTCGAGCATGACTTGGCCTGCCGACGGCTCCAGGTCTCCACCAAGAATTTTCATGAAGGTCGACTTGCCACAACCGTTGGCGCCGATCAGGCCATAGCGATTGCCGTTGCCGAACTTGACGGAGACGTTTTCGAACAGCGGTTTAGCGCCGAACTGCATGGTGATGTTAGCGGTGGAGATCAAAGCCAGTATTCTCGCGGGTTGCAGGGTTTTGGATTTACGCTTGGTCCCGTTTTGGTCCCATTTTCAGCTTATTCATTTCGTTCCAATCACCTTCGCCATCGATCCAACGAGCGTATCGAGATAGGAGAATTTGTAACGAATGGCCGAGCTGTTTAGCGATGAAAGCAGGTGTCATGCCTGCCATTAAGCACATGGTTGCGTACGTGTGGCGCGCATTGTACGGAGGACGGTAACGAATACCCAGCGCCTTCATGGTCGGTCGCATTGATGGTGCAGGTCACTGGTCTGCTGAATGAACAATGCGTTCTTGCTTGGAGGGAAGCAGTAGGGGAACTCGGTGACTTTACCTGAGCCCGTCGCACGAGGTTCGGCACTCGCCTTGAAGCGTAAGTAGTCGCCTTGTGTTTGGTAGTTTTCCAGCGCTGGCACTGCGATCGCCTCTAGGGCTTGGGCCAGGTACTGCACCGAAGGTCGTACCGCTAAAGGAAAAAAGCCAATCGCCCCGTCATGGGAGGCAGGGCGAATTCGGCGTCACCCAGGAGTCATCCGCCCAGGGCCAACAGAGCCGGCACGGTCAATACGGCGGTGTAGTACCCCATGAACTGGACGCCGATGTTGAAGCCGAGAAAGCGCGAGAGGAAACCTCCGAGTAGCGGTGAGAATCACCATTAAGCCAAGCAGACCGCCTTCCCAGATGCCGATCACCAGAATAAGCCCAACAAAAGTGGCGATGACTGCTTCGTGACTGACTTTGCGCGAGACGAACGATGCCGCCCGGTGTGCAAAATTCATGGAGAACGGGTATGCGATCAAGATGGCAATGATCACGGCCAGCATGCCGTAGCCGAAAAACTCCCACGTACTCATTAACGTATGCAGGTTGTTGATCTCGCCGGTGGCGCTATCGACCGAGAAGCGCGGCGGGGCGTTGAACAGCGGGGCGGCAGGACCTGCAGCGACAGGGCTCAATGGCAGGCCGAAGGCGATCAATGGGATCAGCGCCTCGGCGATGTAGGTCGCCTCGGTTACACCGTTGCGCGCAGTGATCACGGTCGTGAGGCGATGGTAGGCGTGCTTGATCCGCGCTCCGATCACTTCGCCCATGATGACTGTCATCGCTACCGGGCTGAAGACGAAGGTTGCACTCGACACTGCGGCCGTGGCCAACGTCATGCCGGTCTGGCGTTTGTCGAGCACCTTAAGCGGGTTCGGAAAGTATCCGCCCCAGCTTTTCACGTCCGGCGATAGTGAAAACACCCGCACGCCGTCACGTTGCATGCGAACGCGCTCCCCTGGAGACATGAGCGCGAACAATGAAGCGATGAGGGGACCAATCGCGATGCCGAGAAAATAACTTACGCCTAGCTTCACCCCATGCTGCGCGGTCAACGTCTGCAGCGCGACGATGACCAGCACGAAGGGCACCAGGGTCAGCACCGAGGCCCACCGACCGGCCGAGAAGTAGGCAATAAGGATCGCGGCACAGAGAAACACCCATGGCGCGAACTCCTTGATCACATCACCGAACGGGGCCAACAGCACCGCGAACAACACCGACAACGGCACGGCAACGAGCGCGGCGATGGCACCGCCAGAAATCATCTTGCGAAGCGCGATGTGAGGTACGCCGAGTTTTCGCAAGTAATTGGCTTCGGCCATCAATGGCGTGGCCATGGTGTCGCCCGGAATGCCCAGCAAGGCGGTCGGAACCGCGTGGGTCATATGTTTGGCCACCGCGCCTGCAAGAAAGAAGGTGAACACACCCTCCGGCGGAACGCCAAGGAGCACCACCAGTAGGGTCAAGGGGGCGAGGGTGGTGGTTTCATCACTCCCGGAAAT
This sequence comes from Stutzerimonas stutzeri, assembly GCF_024448715.1. GTDB lineage: Bacteria > Pseudomonadota > Gammaproteobacteria > Pseudomonadales > Pseudomonadaceae > Stutzerimonas > Stutzerimonas stutzeri_AR. Next base: position 368,461 of record NZ_JAMOHZ010000001.1, on the reverse strand, counting down.
CAGGCCAATGGCGGCGAACACCACTGCGCCGATAAGTCCCATACCAAAGGCGACGAGGATCTGGTCGAGTAAGCCTTCCATTACGAACGCCCTCCGCTCAGGCTGACTTGCGCAGGTAGCGCATCGACAGGCGAGGGCACTTCGGTGGCATGCCGGACCTCCGCGGCTTCGGCTTCACGGAACAGGTCATAGAGCGCCAGCTCACGTAATTCGGCCACTACTTCGGGTGGCAGCTCATCCAGCCGTCCCAGGGTGCCATGCTCTGCCGTCAGATCGGCGAGCACCTGCTGGCGGAACGTCGGGTCGGCCATATGCTTGACGACTTCTCGCTTGGGCTTGAACAACATGGCGCTGATCACGCCACCGGCTAGACAACCCAAAATGCCGGTCAGCATGGCGTAAGCCCGCGCCATCTGCGGCGACTCGACCAAGCCGAGCAGCAGGTGTTGGGCGAGATAGAAGGTGGCTAGGCTGACGCAGGCGCCAATGATGATTGCCATAACCAGGTGACGGCTGTCGACGGTGTCACCCCAGACTTCGTAGAGCTCGGGCTTGTTCATAGCGGTGCCTCCTGCCTGGAGAGACGTAGGGCACGGGTCTTGGCCATTGAATATTCCACGATGCTTCTCCTGCCCTGGTGGGCTTTTGTTGTTATTGGGAAAAACGCGTCAGGTCGGGGTGCGTTCGAGCGTTCGCTCCCGTCTTGCCTTGATTGCCTTCGCTGTACGTGAAGCCGTCTGCCGACCAAGCTCATGGTCGATGAACGTGCCGGTGTCCACCAGCGTGTCCAAGTTCACGCCGGTTTGAATACCCAGGCCATGGAGCAGGTAGACGACGTCCTCCGTTGCGACATTGCCGGTAGCGCCTGGTGAATAGGGGCAGCCGCCAAGCCCGGAGACGGAGCTGTCGAATACCCGAACGCCGGCCTCCAGCGCCGCGTGCAGGTTGGCCGCAGCCATACCGTAGGTATCGTGGAAATGACCGGCGAGGGCAGCGATCGGTATTTCCGAAGCGCAGGCCTCAATCAGGGCGCGGGTCTTGCCCGGCGTGCCGGTGCCGATGGTGTCGCCCAGGCTGACTTCATAGCAGCCCATCTCATACAGCGCGGCGCTGACCCGGACAACCTCGGCTATCTCAACGTCGCCGCTGAGGGGGCAACCCAGCGCGCAGGAGACATAGCCACGCACGGCTATGCCCCCTTCCTTGGCTTTGCTGAGGACCGGTTCAAACCGCTCCAGGCTTTCGGTAATGGAACAGTTTATGTTCCGCTGCGAGAAAGCTTCCGAGGCGGCTGCGAACACGGCGACCTCGCGGCAGCCGCTTTTCAATGCCGAGTTCAGGCCTTTCTCGTTGGGTACCAGCGCGCTGTAGGTGACGCTAGGCAACGGAGCGAGGCAGCGCATGATCTCGTCGGAACCTGCCATCCGCGGGACCCAGCGAGGCGAGACGAACGCGCCGACTTCCAAGTGGCGCAGGCCTGCCGCGACGAGCCGTTCGATCAGCCTGACGCGAGTATCCACGGGCAAGGCGCGCGGCTCGTTCTGTAAGCCATCGCGCGGGCCGACCTCAACCAGCCTGACCGCATCGGTACTCATTGGCCGCGCTTCTCGTTGAGCAGCGCTTCGGCGCGATCCGCGCGCACGTCCTTGGCCTCGACCATGCGCTTGACCACCCAATCGACCTCATCACCGCGTGCACCGGCTGACAACGCGATGTTGCGAGCGTGCAGCGCCATGTGGCCGCGCTGGATTCCTTCGGTAGACAGCGCCCGCAGAGCGCCCAAGTTCTGCGCCAGGCCAACGGCGACGGCAATCTCAGCCAGCTCCTGGGCGGTCTTCACACCCAGGATGCGCAGGGAAAGCTGCACCAGGGGATGGGTCTTGGTTGCGCCGCCCACCAAGCCCAGCGGCATGGGCATCTCGATGGTGCCGACCAGATGGCCGCTGCCGTCCTTTTCCCAGGTCGTCAGCGAGCCGTAGTGCCCGTTGCGACAGGCATAGGCATGCGCGCCTGCTTCCACTGCGCGCCAATCGTTGCCGGTAGCGACTACCAGTGGGTCAATGCCGTTCATGATGCCCTTGTTGTGGGTCGCGGCCCGGTACGGGTCAATCGCGGCGAACGTATAGGCGTCGATGATGCCCTCAATCACATCTGCCCCGTTGTAGTCGGTGGTGTCCAGCTGTTCGGGCGCGATACGCACCTGGGCACGCGCCAGGCGCAAGTCGGCCAGGTTAGAAAGGATGCGAAGGCGCACCTTGCCGCCGGTGAGCCGCTCCATCAAAGGTGCCACGGCCTCGGCCATGGTATTAACCGTGTTAGCGCCCATGGCGTCGCGTACGTCGACAATCAGGTGTGCAACGAGCATCGGCCCCCGTGGGCTCTCGATAAAGGTATGCACCTCGATGTCCCGGCAGCCGCCGCCCAGCTTGTTCAGTAACTGGTCCTTGCTGTTGGCCAGGGCAACGATCTCCTCCTTGTTGCGCAGCAGGCTGAGGCGGGCGTTGCAGGGATCATCCACGCCCACGATCTGGACCTGGGCGCGCATGAGCGGCGCACTGCTGGAGGTGAGGAACCCACCTGTCGGGCGCGCCAGCTTCGCCATGAATGAAGCCGCAGCGATGATGGACGGCTCCTCGACCACCAGCGGGATCAGGATGTCGCGACCATTGATTTGGAAGTTGCTGGCGATGGCGTAAGGCAACTCGAACTTGCCCACCACGTTTTGGATCATTCCGTCTGCAATTTCCAACGGCAGCGCGCCGACATCACGCAGCAGGGCAGTGTCTGCTTCGGGCAAAGTGAGCAGCTGCTGAAGGTGCTCGAGGCGCTGGCCAGGGGAAAGGTTTCGGAATGGGGACAAGCGGGAGTCAACGGACATCAGGGCGCTCCTCGGGGAGTCAGTTGTTGTTGGATGCGTCAACGGTAGCCCGTCTGTATCCTTGAAAGAAGGTACAGTTTCGCGAGACAGTTCGAGCCTGCACTCTCACCGGAACTCCACCATGGCTCGTCAGACGCTTGCGCAAAAAGTTGCCGCAGCCATTGCGCAGCAGATAGCCGATGGCGCTTTCAAGGCCGGGGACAAGCTGCCTTCGCTACGCGAGTACATGCGCCTGCACCGGTACTCGAAAAACACGGTCATCGCCGCCTATGAGCACCTGGCTTCGCAAGGGTTGGTCGAAGGCCGCCATGGCCGCGGCTTCTTTGTCTGCGACGCACCAGCGATCAGCACGGAGGACGATGAGTCGGAGCCTTATACCCGCGCGCTGGACACCATCTGGATGATGCGCCAGCAGTTCGTGCGCGAGCCGGGACACTCGCATCTAGGTGAAGGATTTCCACCGGTGGAGTGGCTGATGGATATGCGCCTGGACAGGTTTCACCGCCAGGTGGTGAGGGGAGGAGTCACAACCCTGTTTCGCTATGGCACGCGTCTTGGCAATCCAGGGCTGCGCCAACGGCTGATTCAAAAGCTCGCAGACTACGCGATCACCGTCTCGCCAAGGCAGGTCGTCACGACTCTCGGCGCGAACCACGGGATGGATTTGATCATTCGCCGCTATGTGATGCCGCGCGACGTCGTGCTGGTGGAGGACCCGGGTTACTACCCTCTGTTCGGTAAGTTGCAGCTGCAAGGCGCGCGCATGCTCGGGGTGCCTCGCCAAGCGGACGGCCCTGACCTGGACGCACTGGAGCGTATCCTCAAGCGGCACAAACCCAAGTTGTTCTTTCTGCAGTCCATCGGGCATAACCCTACTGGGTCCGACCTCTCGCCAGCCAAGGCGCATCGACTGCTACAGATCGCCAATATCCATGACCTGCTCATCGTAGAGAACGATGCCATGGCCGACTTCAAGCCAAGTTCGTCGGTCAAGCTCTCGGCCCTGGATCAACTGAGCCGTACGCTGTATCTGGGGAGCTTTTCAAAATCGATCTCAGCGGCACTGCGGGTCGGTTTTATCGCTGGCAGCAAACAGCGCATCGAGGAACTGGCCGACCTGAAGATGCTCCTGCACAACAGCGGCGCCGAATACAGCGAACGCACCATTGACGTGATCCTGGGGGAAGGGCACTTCCTCAGACACCTGGCGCGCCTGCAGGATCGGCTCCGGGATGCCACACGTCGCGGACTGGAAATCCTCGATGAACTGGATGCCGAAGTTTTCTGCCGTCCAGAACAGAGCCTCTATCTCTGGGCCCGTTTTCCCGGTGTCGATGACACCAACGACCTGACCCGCCATTGTCTGAGCAAAGGCGTAATGCTCGCCCCTGGTTCGATCTTCGCTGTAAACCGTAACGTCCCCGTCCCCTGGACGCGTCTCAACGTGGCGTACCTGGACGATCCGGCCTTCCGTGAAAGTTTGAAAACCTAAAAGCCCTGACCGCTTTCAACGATGAGGCGCCACCGGTAATCGGCAAGGCAAATGCATGCCGGCGTAGCGCGTTCGTGAAGCTAGTGTTCTGTCGAGTAATCGTCGACGTCAAAGAGGCCGGCCTACGAGATACGAATTTGGCTGTTAACCATTAGTAGCGCTTACGGGATGGTTACCCGTCCTTCCTTTCCCGTCTCCCTGAAGCGCGCCTCCAGAACCTGCGCCAAGCGCTGCTTGGCCTGGTCTTCGCCGTGAATGAGGCGGATTTCTGTCGGCCATTCGTTCATCCGGGTAACGAAGCCGACTAAATCAGCTTGATCGGCGTGGGCCGAATAGCCGCCGACGCTATCAATGCTGGCGCGGATGTCGATGCGCTGCCCGTCTAGATCGACGAACCCGCCTTCCGGTCCATGTGTCTTGATGTCTCGACCTGGCGTGCCCTTGCCTTGATAGCCGACGAATACAACATGATGCCGAGGGTCGCCCAGCATAGCCTTCAGGTAGTTGACGATTCGCCCTCCGGAGCACATGCCGTTGCCTGCGATGACAATAGCCGGTCGCGCGGTTTCGGTGAGGTGTTCAACGATGCGCATATGCTCGTCGTGGCTGTCGACAGTGATGAGCTGCTTGAAGGACAGCGGCTTGCGACCTTCTTCCAGGCGGTGCCGGGCGTCTTCATCCCAGTAGCCTTGCAGCTCCTTGTAGGTCTTGGTGAATCGGCCAGCAAGAGGCGAGTCGAGAATTATGGGGATTTGCGGCCAGTCGATATCGGGAGCGCCTTCCTTGGGCTGCTTTCCAGGTTCGCTGTGCGTGACGCTCGCTTCAGCCGACTCGCTTTTCTCATGGAGAATATCCTCCAGCTCATATAGCAGTTCCTGTGTTCGGCCGATGCTGAATGAGGGAATCAGCACGGTGCCTTGGTCTGCCAGTGCGCGCTCAATGGCGGCCTGCAGACGCTCGCGGCGGTGCGCACGGTCTTCGTGGCGGCGGTCGCCGTAGGTGCTTTCAAGGATCAGTAGATCCGCGCGCTCGGGCGGAACGAGGTCAGGCAGAATCGGCGAATGGGGCGCACCCAGATCGCCGCTGAACACGACTCGCTCGCCACCGGACTCGGGGGCGCTCAGTTCCAGTTCGACATAAGCCGAACCCAGCACATGCCCGGCTGGCTGCAGGCGGACCTTGCAGTCACCCGTATCGGTTTCGTGCAGGGTGAACCAGTGATCATAGGGCAGGGCAATGATGCGCTGCTCAACCACCTTGAGGTACCGCTCCAGCTGTTCCTGATCGCGGCTTATCGAGAGGCGGAACGCGTCCTCAAGCACGATTGGCAACAGCCGGGCGGAAGGCTCGCTGCACAGGATCGGCCCGTTGAAGCCCGCGGCCAGTAGGTTCGGAATACGCCCGACATGGTCAATGTGAACATGAGTCACGATCAGCGCTTTGATGCCTTCGATTGAAAAATCCAGGGTCAACTCGTCGTCGTGCTCCCCTTCGTCTTCACCCTGAAACTGGCCGCAATCGATCAACACACTGCTGGTGTCGTCTATCCACAATTGATGGCACGAGCCAGTGACGCCTTCGCGAGCACCGTGGTGGATGAGTTTCGTATGTTTCATCAGGTTTCCTCGTGCCAGGGCTTCCGTCTGGTTACCGGTGCAATACGGTTCGGTAGCAGGGGCCGAGCAGCGCGACTACGTTTGCGCTTCGGCCCTGATGAAGTCAACGAACGCCCGCAACGGCGAAGGGGTATGACGACGTCCGTGGTAGTACAGGAAGGGACCGTCGAAGTGCTGCCACCAATCTTCGAGGATGGGCACCAGCCTTCCGTCGGCCAGCTCTTCGCGCAAGAATTCCTCAAAGGTGTAGACGATACCGAGGCCGGCTACGGCGCCACGGATCTTGAGATCGTGGCAGGACGTGAGCAGCTGGCTGCGCGGCGGGATTCGAAACGTCCGGCCGTCCTTCTCGAACTCGAATATACCGACCTTACCGCTTTCGAAGCGGTGGCCCAGCAGTTCGTGGTCTTCCAGTTCGACAGGATGAAACGGTGTGCCTCGTGCGGCCAGGTAAGCTGGCGCGGCGGCGGCAACAAAGCGCTGGCGCCGAGGGCCGATCGGCACGGCGATCATGTCCTTGGCCAGGCTTTCCTCGTAGCGTACCCCTGCGTCGTAGCCCGCAGCGATGACGTCTATAAAGGTGTTTTCCATCATCACCTCGACATTCACGCCGGGGTAGAGCTTCAGGAAGCGCGTCAGCAGATCCGGCAGCATGTAACGCGCTACGGGAACCGGGACATTCAGTTTGATTGTTCCGACCGGGCGATGCGCGTCGTCATCCAGATCATTGAAGGCAGACTGAATTTCAAGCAGGGCAGGGCGCAGGCGCTCGAGCAAGCGCTCACCGGCAGCTGTCGCGGTCACGCAGCGTGTGGTGCGGTTAAGCAGCCGCACGCCTATATCGCTTTCAAGGCGGCGTACGCAGTCGCTCAACGAAGAGGCGGACATTCCACGCTTCTGCGCGGCGGCTCGAAAGCCGCCGGCTTCAACAACGGATGCGAACAAGGCGACGTCACTTAGATTGGGCTGGCGCATGAAGCCTCCACTTGGCTGAAGGCAACTGTACGCTGCGCCGTACGGGTCATCCAGAAAAGATCGGATTATCACATCGCTGTCGTACAGAAATAATCGACTCTCCTCCGGCATTGCCGGTTTCAACAGAGGGTTCAGCTATGTGGAACAGCACCGAAACGCCCCCAGCGGGCTCCCAGCGAAGCACCAGCCGATTCCTGGCCCTAGCGCGCACACTGACCGCGGGCGTCGCGCTTGTAGGGGGCATGAGCATTGAGGCCTCCGGTCGCGTTGCGCCGAAACCGGACTGGACCGCAAGCGACATACCTCCGCAGGCGGGTCGCATTATCCTGATCACCGGTGGTACCAGTGGCATGGGATTCGAGGATGCGCTGGCACTCTCGCGTGCCGGCGCTGAGGTCATCATTGCCGCTCGCAACCCTGAGCGCGGCGCACAGGCCATCGCTCGGATTCAGGAGTCGGTGCCCGATGCAAAGGTGGTATTCGAGGCAGTGGATCTGGCCAACTTTTCCTCCGTACGTGGCCTGGCCGAGCGTCTCAAACATCGGCTGCCGCGTCTCGACGTGCTGATCAACAATGCCGCCATCATGGCGCCGCCCGAGCGCGGTACCTCCGCCGACGGCTTCGAGCTTCAGCTGGCAACCAACTACCTGGGGCACTTCGCCCTGACCGGCCTGCTGGTGCCGTTGCTGCGTGAAAGCCAAGATGCCCGAGTGGTCAGTCTCTCAAGCATTGCCGCCGCTCGCGCAGAGCTGAACTTCGAAGACCTGCAGGCCGAGCAGGCATACAACCCCTACACCACTTACGCGCAGTCGAAGCTCGCTGTTCTGCATTGGACCTTTGCGTTGCAACGGCGCAGCGAGGCTGCGGGCTGGGGCATCCGCAGCATCGCGGCGCACCCTGGTGTCGCCGTGACCGAGCTGATCGCACGCGGCCCAGGCTTGAACAGCCAATTCGGTCAGCAATGGGCCGAGGACCGTGACGAGTACCACTCAGCGGCTCAGGGCGCTTTGTCCACGCTATATGCGGCCACCGCTCCTGAGGCCATTGGCGGTGCCTACTACGGCCCGACCGGAGATGAGGAAAAGCGCGGTCCGCTGGGCTTCGCCAAGACCCCACCGGCAGCCACCGCTGAGGCGGAGGCCGAGCGGCTCTGGGTCGTCTCCGAGCAGCTCACTGGTGTCGCCTATCCCTGATGCAACCGGGGCACGGATGCTGTCCCGTGCCCACTCATCTGCAATGTCTCCTTTAGGAGCTTCCATGAACACGTCTTCCCACCTGCATCGGCTGAGCGTCGCTCTCAACGCCCGTGACCATGAGCTGCGCCCGGCATTGTCCGGGTTCCTTCTATTCCTCTGCCTTTTCGCGGGCTACTTCATGCTGCGTCCGATACGCGAATCAATGGGCATCGCGGCGGGCATCGAAAATCTGCAGTGGCTGTTCACCGTGACCTTTCTGGCCATGCTGGCGGCCGTTCCGCTGCTCGCCTGGCTCAGCTCTCGGGTACCTCGCCGGCACTTCGTCGATTGGGTGTACGGCTTTTTCGGCATCAACCTTCTGGTGTTCGTTGTGCTGTTTCAGCTCCAGCCTGATAGCACCTGGTTGGCGCGCGTTTTTTACGTATGGATATCGGTCTACAACCTGTTCGTTGTGTCTGTGGCCTGGAGCCTGATGGCAGACGTGTTCGACAGCGAGCAGGCCAAACGCCTGTTTGCCTTCATTGCAGCCGGCGCCAGCGTCGGCGGCCTGCTGGGGCCAGCCCTGAGCGCAGCGCTTATCGGCTCTGTTGGCACGTCCGGGCTGATGTTGCTGGCGGCTCTGTTGCTTGGTCTGGCGTTGGTTTTGAAGCAGGTACTGATGCGATGGCGTGAAGATGGCGGCGCCGGCAGGCCAGGCGCGGAGCCGACGGAAAACCCCCGCCAGCCATTGCCCGGTAATCCGTTCAGCGGGTTGACGGCGGTGCTCAGGTCGCCTTATCTGCTGGGGATCGCCGGGTTCGTGGTGCTGCTGGCGACGGTCACTACCTTTCTCTACTTCGAGCAAGCTCGCTTGGTTGCCGAGCGTTTCCCCGATCGCGAGGCGCAGGTCAGAGTCTTCGGCATCGTTGACTTCATCGTGCAGGCAGGCGCTTTGCTGTCCCAGCTGTTCATTACTGGCCGCATCGCGCAAAAGGTCGGTGTGCGTGTGCTGCTGGCGATCGTGCCGATGCTCATGTGTATCGGGTTTGTCGGCCTCGCACTGGCGCCCGGATTTGCCCTGCTTGCGGCGGTAATGATCGTGCGACGAATCGGTGAGTACGCATTCGTCCGCCCCGGAAGAGAGATGCTGTTTGCGCCGTTGGACGCCGAGAGCAAATACAAGGCCAAGAACTTCATCGACACAGTGGTCTATCGAGGCGGAGATGCCGTCAGCGGCTGGGCTAAAAGTCTGCTCGACATGCTCGGGCAGGGTAACAGTCTGGCTGCGCTGATCGGTGCGGCTTGCGCGCTCCTGTGGGCCTATCTTGGATGGCAACTCGGGATGCGGGCCGATCATGGACAGAAGCCCAGGCCAGTTACCTCCGGTGCCGTCGGAGCCTGAAGCCCGAGAGCTCGCTGCCATTTTCTCCGGCAGAAAACCAACAGCTGCGCGCGGAGTTGTTGTCATCCGTGCGCGGCGTGCGCAGGAGTCGGCAACCATCTGATCGTTTGCTGACGTAGACGTCGTGCATGGCACGCCTAACTACCTCAAATTCGCCAACCGCCAAGCCCGCCATTCGGCCAAACGAAAAGGGAGATATGGCTGCCCGTTGCGCTTTTCCAACTGATTACATACGGCGTAGCGTTGTTACTGTGACCTGATGGTGGCAATGGGCCGGCTTATAGAGCCGGAAAAGGTGGTTTGTCTAGTCTTATAGCTGCCATTTTTTCTTAAAAAAACATTGACAAGAATTTTTATGCACATACGACAAGGCCCGACCACAACACGCTTTCAGGGCGTTTCCTCTGTTTGGCTGTCTTGACTTAAGTGACTGATTTATAACGTGTAAATGCTATTGGGCAAAAACTCGCCGATCTGTTCCTAAGCCGCGCCAGTCGGGCCTTTGGGCGAGTCATCCCACTTATGTGCACAGCGTTATCCACAGCTTCTGTGGATAACATATAAAGCCCCGATACAATGGGCTTTGAGGCTCCACTGCCCGGGCAAAGCTCGACTTGGGTCGCGACGAAAAGCGGCTTTTCACCCAGGTCTGGCGATGCGAACTATGAACAACCGTCGCAGAGCGCGGCGCAATCTTGACAACAGCGGAACGCTCCGTTCGGAGTGTTATGGTATAACATCTAAATCGGAAGCGTTATGAGTAGTCGGAAGGTTTCAGCAGGTTTTATCGGGATGGCAGTAGCGACTGGCATAGGCGCTATGCCTGCGATGGCGCAGGACGCAGAAACGGCAGTTCTGGAGGAGGTTGTGGTCACGGCCGAACGAGAGCAGAGAGACGCCGCTGCGGGGTATCGAGCCAGACGTTCGATAAGCGCAACCAAGACGGACAGCCCGCTGGAGGAAATCCCGCAAGCGGTCAGCGTCATTCCCGACACGGTCCTTGAAGATCTAGATAGCCCGCGCATTGAAAAGGCGTTGGATTACGCCGGCGGTGTGGCGCGTCAGAACGACTTTGGCGGCCTGACCATGTATGAATACAGCATCCGCGGGCTGACCACCTCGGAGTTCTACAAGGACGGTTTTAGCGTCAACCGCGGTCACATGAATCCGCAAGACGCTTCCAACGTTGAGCGCATCGATGTTCTCAAGGGGCCAGCGTCCAGTCTCTATGGCCACGGTGATCCCGGCGGCACCATCAACATCGTCAGCAAGCGTCCCCAGAACGACCAATTTGCACGTCTGGATTTGAGCGCTGGCCGCTGGGACCGGTATCGCAGCAGCCTGGACGTGAACACGCCACTGGATGATGAAGGCAAAATGCTCTATCGCATGAATCTCGCGGTGGAGGACAACCAGAGTTTCCGGGATTACCGTTCCGGCGACCGCCAGTTCATCGCACCGGCTTTCAGTTGGGAGCTGACGCCGCAGACCCGCCTTCTCGTACAAGCCGAGGTCATTCGCAACAGTCAGGTGTTCGACCGCGGTGTGGTGGCGCCGAACGACCGGCTCGGCAACGTCTCACGCTCGACGTTCCTGGGGGAGCCCGAAGACGGTGATATTCAAAACAACAATGAGAGCCTGCAGGCCGAGATCGAACATGACCTGAATGCCAGCTGGACGGTCCGTCTCGCCAGCCATTACAAGCAGGGCCGCCTGAACGGTGGCGCCACCGAGGCGAGCAGCTTCGCTGATGCTCGAACGATCAACCGCGAGTACCGCTACCGAGACTTCGACTGGCAAGACAGCATTACCCAGCTGGAACTGCGCGGCTTGGTCTACACCGGTAGCGTCGAACACAACCTGCTGATCGGCACCGAGTATGAGCGCTATGCGAAGAACGAGCGGCTGCTGCGCTCAAATCCGGTGTCACAGATCGATATCTATCAGCCGGTGTACGGCCAGCCGCGGCCACCGTTCAGTGTGGGGCTCAATGGACGCAGCACCGATCGGCACGAGCTGGTCCATTCCCGTTCGCTGAACTTGCAGGACCAGATGCGTTTCACCGAAAAGCTCTTCGGTGTCATCGGTGCTCGCTACGACCACTATGAACATCGCCTGGATAACGAAGTAAGCGGCACGCGCACCGAGCAGACTCACGAAAAGCTGACCCCGCGTATCGGCGCGCTGTATCAGTTAACGCCCAATGTCGGCATGTTCGCCAACGCCTCCCAATCGTTTAAGCCAAACGGTGGCGCGGACGCGTCCGGCGCGGCTTTTGACCCGGAAGAAGGGCTGGGTTACGAGGCCGGCTTCAAGCTGGATTTACTCGACAGCCGTCTCGGTATGACGGTCGCCGCCTTTCATCTGACCAAGGAGAACGTGCTCACCGCTGACCCTGCCGATACGACCTATCAGGTTGCAGCCGGTGAAGTCCGTAGCCGCGGTATCGATCTTCAGCTAACCGGTCAGCTTACCGACCAGATTCGCGTCATTGGCGCCTACGCCTATGTCAATGCCGAAGTTACCGAGGACAACACCCTTGCGCGCGGAAGCCGTCTGCTCAACGTGCCTGAGCACAGCGGCAGCCTGCTTGGCGTTTACGAATTTCTCGATGGCGGTTTGAGAGGACTGGAACTGGGCGGCGGGGTGAACTACGTCGGCGAGCGATCCGGCAACGTCTCGGACAGCGGCTTCGAACTGCCGGGCTATACAACCGTGGATTTGCTAGCACGCTACAAGGCTACGGAAGACTTGACCTTGGGTGTGAACCTCAACAACGCCTTCGACCGCACTTACTACGAGCGCTCTTACAGCAATGTTTGGGTGATGCCGGGTGAACCGCGCAACCTCAGCCTGAGCCTGTCGTTGAATCTGTAATGCCTGACCCGGCTCGGTCCACGAACCGGATACCAATCCCCATTTATAGGAAGAAGAAATGAGCAAGCAACACGCGAAAATAACCGCTGCACTGATCGCGATGCTGATGGCAGGTCAAGCCTGGGCCCACGGGATGTGGACGGAGGAACGGCGCGGCAACATCGAGGTCATTTACGGCCACGGCCCCGAGGACAACGCCTATGACGCGAAGAAGATTTCCGGAGCCTGGGCGACCAACCTGTCCGGCGGGAGAATACCCGTCACAGTCGAGCGGCTCGACGATCATGCCCGTCTTCAGCCTTTGGATGACGCAGCGGTGATCAGCGTGGCGCTGGACAACGGCTACTGGACGCAAGCCGCGGATAAAAAGTGGCTGAACGTCGGTGAAACCCAAGTGCCGGGCGCACTGGACTCCGGTCGCTATTACAAATACAGCCTGGCGGTTCTGAAGGAAGGTGCGCAGCTACCCGCGCTGGACAAGCTCAAGCTGGTCATCGTGCCGCAGCGTGATCCGCTTGCGGTCGACGTCGGTGACGAGCTGGAGGTGCAGGTGCTGGTGGATGGAAAAGCCACAGAAGGCATCGATCTGATCGGCGACTACGTCAACGACCCGGAAAGAGTTGTCGCCACCACTGATCAACAGGGCAGGGCTCGAATCCCAGTGCGCAACCGGGGCCTGAACGTGATCGCGGCAGCGACCACGGTCGACAGTGACGATCCGGACGCACGCGTGCGCGGTATGTTCTCGTCGCTGACCTTCGTCAGCGCCGATCACAAACACTGATTGCAAGCGCCGCCCAGGCAGCGGCGGCGCAACCTGATCAGAGCCAGCCTTTCTCTTTATAGAACCGCTCGGCGCCTTCGTGCAGCGGTGCGGTGAGGCCTACGCGGATCATGTCCTTGGCTTCCAGGCCGGCAAAGGCAGGATGCAGGCGCTTGAACCGTTCGAGATTGTCGAACACGGATTTGACCAACTGATACACGACGTCCGGATCGGTCTTCTCCATGGTTGCCAGCACCGCCTTGCCGCCAATGGAAGGCACCGCCGCGTCCACGCCCGGGTAGAGCCCGGCTGGAATTTCGGCCGCGGTGTAGTAATCGGCACCCTGGAGAAACTTATCGATTTCCGTACCGCTGACCGGAATCAGCTCGGCTTCGACATTCGTCAGTGCCTCCTGAATGGCACCGCTGGGATGGCCGACTACGTAAGTGATCGCGTCGAGGTTGTTGTCGCCGAGCGCCGAAGCCATTTCCGCGGGCTTGAGTTCGCCAGCCAGAGAGAAGTCGGCGTTGGTCCAGCCCTTGGCCTTCATTACTTCGTCGAAGGTGTCGCGGCTACCGGAGCCTGGAACGCCGATGTTCACCCGCTTGCCCTTGAGATCATCGAAGGTCTTGATGCCGCTGTCGCTTCGGGCGACGACGGTGAGAATCTCGGTCTGCAATGAGAATACCGCCCGCAACTCTTCGATCGGACCGTCCTTGTCGAACGGAGGGAGGCCATTCAGGGCCTTATGCTGGTGGTCGGATTGGATGAAACCGAATTCGAATTCGCCGTTTTTCAACGACACGATGTTAGTCACGCTGCCGGCGGTGGACGGCGCATTGCATTTGATTGCCGGCTCCGTCTCGGCGCGATTGAGAAACCGGCATATCGACTGGCCGGCGGTATAGTAGACGCCGGTCTGGCCGCCCGTGCCGATGGTGACGAAACGCTCCTGGGCCACGACCGTGGTCGCACTCAGCGAGCCCGCTAAGACACAGCCCAGCAAGCTGATACGGATATTCTGGTTCATCGTCATTCCCTCTCATGTTGTTGTTATTGGGTGAAACAAGGTCAGCCACGTCGTCTATCGCGGCAACGGCGGCCTATCCGGCTTCGCTGCAAGCGCTGCTACGCAACACCGCCTCAGGCGCTGGCGGCAATAACCATGATTTCCACGAGCACGTCCGCCGACGCGAGGCGTGCTTCCACGGTTGCCCGCGCGGGTGCGCAGCCGGTCGGCAACCACTCACTCCAGACGACGTTCATCGCCGCGAAGTCGGCGTCGATGTCCTTCAGCCAGATCTGTGCACTGAGCATTCGCGAACGGTCGGAACCGGCTGCGGCCAGCAGATCGTCTATCTTCGCCAGCACCTGACGGGTTTGCCCGGACACGTCCTCGCTGCGGTCATCCGGCACCTGTCCGGCGAGAAAAACAATATTGGCGAAGGTCACGGCGGCAGACATGCGTTCATTGCTGTTGATGCGCTGCAAGGTCATACGGAGTCCTCTGTTTTAAAGTGAAGTTAGGACGTAAGCGCCAGGCCATCCAGCGCAACGCCAGGTCGCTTGTTACTGATCAGGTCGCAAAGCAGCTCGGCGCTGCCGCAGGCCAGGGTGAAACCAAGGCTGCCGTGACCGACGTTGAGCCAGAGATTGTCAATGCCAGTAGCGCCAAGCAGCGGCGTACCCTCCGGGGTTGCCGGGCGCAGGCCGGCCCATTGGGTCGCGCTGCGATAATCTCCCGCGGCAGGGAAGGTCTCGCTGGCGAGGCGTTGCAGCATCGCGATCCGTCCGTGGTCGAGGTTGGCATCCCAGCCGCCGATGTCGACCATCGCAGCAACGCGCAGTTGTTCGCCGAGGCGTGCGTACACCACCTTGTTGTCGTAATCGGTCACGTTGGTTTCTGGAATCCCCAACCGGCTATTCAACGGCAGTGTCAGGCTATAACCCTTGAGCGGATAGATCGGCAGTTCGATGCCGAGCGGCCGTAGTAAGGCGACGCTGGCGGCACCGGCGGCAACAACCAAATGGTCCAGCTTCAGTTCCTCCTTGCCGACATTCAGCGAGCGAGTCCGGCCACGCTCGCTGTGCAACGCGTTGACCGCCTGCCCACTGTGCAACCGAAAGCCCGGTGACTGTTCCAGCCGCTCGAGCAGGCGCCGACAGAACAAATGACAATCGGCGACCTCATCGCCCGGCGAATAGATTCCACCTCGTAGTTCTCCAGCCAAGGGGAGCAGCGCAGGCTCGATTTCGGTGCACCGCTGGGCGTCGAGCACTAATTGATCTGAACTCGTACCGAGCCCGGCAGCGGCTTTGTCGAAATTCGCACCATCACGATAGATCACCAGCTTGCCATTGGCGCGCCAGGCGAAGTCGCTCAGCCCATCGTGCTCGCGCCAGCTACGTAAGACTTGCTGACTGTGCAACGCCAGGCGCAACAGGTGCGCCGCGTTGCGCTGGTTGGTCGAGCGCCGACAGGCGAGCAGAAAGCGCAGACACCAGCGCCACTGCTGCATGCTCATCCGTGGCCGGAAACGCAGAGGTGCGTCGGCGCCGCGCAACATCCAGCCGAGCGCCTGCAGCGGGACACCCGCGTCGGCCAGAGGCGAGACGTAGCGATAACTGAGCTGGCCGCCGTTGGCAAAACTGGTCTCCAGCGCAACCTGATCGCGCTTTTCGATCAGCTCGACCTGATGACCCTGGCGTATCAGTGCATAGGCCGTTGTCAGGCCGACAACCCCGGCACCAATTACCGCAATTCGCATCGCTTCGCTCCCTGATCGTGGTAACAGGAGCCTATGGCGAAGGCGAGCGCAGCGGCCAATGAAAGGATGGAGACAATGCATAACCTGAGGTTATGCTCTGGCGGATCAGATCAGGAACATACGCATGCGCCTTCGCCACATCGAATTGTTCCAGGCCATTTTGCAGACCGGCAGTGTTACCGCCGCGGCGCAGCTGCTGCATATCTCACAGCCGGCGGCGAGCAAGATTCTCAAGCATGCCGAGCAGCAGCTCGGATTCGCGCTGTTCAATCGTGTGCGCGGCAAACTGCAGCCGACCGCGGAGGCACGCATCCTTCAGCAGGAAACCGAACGCCTGGCGGCTGACTTGCAAAACCTTCGGCGTTTGGCGGATAACCTCGGCCGCGGAGAAGACCGTGCGTTACGACTGATCTGCACACCCGCGTTGGCACAGGCGCTGCTGCCCGATGCGTTGCGCTGCTGGCGAAGCCGCTTCGCCAACACGCCGTGTCAGCTCGCGACTCAACACACGGCGGAAATCGTAGAGGCGTTGCTACTGCGCGAAGCCGATCTTGGGCTGACATTGCAGGCCGTGGAACATCCAGGCCTCAGCAGCCAGATCCTCGCGCAAGGGCAAATGATGGTGATCGCCCCGAGCGGTTGGTGGCCCAGTAATGTATTGCAGCAACCCTTGCGGCTTGAGGAGCTAGCCGATGCGCCACTAATCGGGCTGGACACCCGCGATGCGCTGGGCGGCCTGCTGCGAGGCCATCTGGAGCAGCTCAGCCCACCACCGCGCATCGATACTTGGGTACAGACTTATCAGTTGGCGCGTTCACTAGTAGCCACCGGGCAGGGGATTGCACTGGTCGATCCGCTCACGGCGTTGGCCAACGAAGGGCAATTGATTCAGGCACGTCCACTGGAGCCGCTGATCCCGGTGCCGCTGTATGCGCTAGTACGAGCGCAGGAAGCGCCTTCTACGGCGCAGTTGGAGTTGCTGGACCAGGTTCGCCAGCACGCAGACAAGCTGATGGCCGCGCAGGGACGGCTGCGGGAGATGCAGCTACAGCGTTTCGGTGAATCGAGTTGAACGAACGGTACTCGGTCACTCCCGGTAGAACACCTGCACGAGGTGATAACCGAACTGGCTTTTCACCGGCCCATGCACCTCACGCAACGGCTTCTTGAAAATGATTTGGTCGATGCTGCGCACCATCTGCCCGGGGCGAATTTCGCCTAGGTCACCGCCTTTCTTCCCGGATGGGCAGGTGGAATATTTCTTCGCCAGCACATCGAAGGCTTCGCCGTTGGCGATGCGCTTTTTCAGCTGCGCGGCTTCGGCTTCGGTTTTCACCAGAATGTGGCGCGCCATGGCTTTGGGCATTGCATTTCTCCTCGGGGTGCGGCGGCGATTGTAGTCAGCGCGCTGGTAAAACCGAAGCAGCATAACCACCGTGATGACCGCTCGGCCGGAAAAAAAGCCGACGAACGGTAGTTATGAGCTCTGCATGTTAGCGCTACCATTCGGCGCAACAATCATAACGCAGCACGTCGATGCTGCCGGAGAGCCGATAGTGGATTCCCACTCCAACAGCGATTTTTCTGCTATCAGCCGCGTGCTGGTGGTTATGGGCGTCAGCGGTTCAGGCAAGACCGAAACCAGCCATGCCGTCGCCGATGCACTGGGTTTTCGTCATATCGAAGCCGACAACTTTCATCCCGAAGAAAATGTTGCACGCATGCGTGCCGGCACACCGCTATCCGACGCTGATCGTGTCGAGTGGCTGCAGAAGCTCATCATCGAGATGCAAAAGGCAATCGACGACGACGTTGGCTTCGTGCTCGCCTGTTCCGCACTCAAGCGCCGCTACCGCGACCTGCTGCGCGATGCGGTTCCCGCCTTGCGTTTCGCCCATCTGTCCATCGATTACGACACTGCCGTTCAGCGCGTCGGTGGCCGTGCCGGGCATTTCATGCCGATTTCTCTGGTGGACAGTCAGTTCGCCACGCTTGAATCGCCGGAAGGCGAACCGGGTGTGCTGGTGGTCGATGCCAGCGAGCCGCGCGAGCAGGTGCACGAAAAAATCGTCAGCTGGATGCAGCGCGACCCTGGATTGGAAATCGCCGATCGAGAGAATCTTTCCGCGCATCCGCTTGATAGCGCTAACACAGAGCTGGAGCGCGGCGCTGAATTGACCAACGCGCCTATTTACAGCGGAAAAGTAGCGCAGAGCTTCGATCGGATCACCGATTGGCTGATGGCCGCTTTGCTCGCTTTTATGGTGATCGTGGTGTTCAGCAGCGTGGTGCTGCGTTACGCCTTCGGTACCGGTTGGACTGGCGCCGAGGAGCTTTCGCGATTGGCCTTCGTCTGGCTGGTCTTTGTCGGCGTCGCCTCCAGCATGCGCCGGGGCGAGTTGATGGCCTTCAGCATAATCCGCGATCGCTTTCCGCGACTGGCCCGCCGCGTGGTCGATTCGACCAGTTGGCTGATGGTAGCGGTTGCAAGCGGCATGGCCGCTCTGGGCGGATGGAATCAGATGCAGTTCGGCTGGAACATCAACAGCCCGGTAGTGGGATACCCGTTGGCTGTGGCGATGTTGCCGGTCATGGCGAGCATGATCGCTCTGACGGTCCTGGCGCTTCTGCAGTTAGTGAACGTGTGGCGCGGGCAGCCCCAGCCGCATGCCGCTGACGCCAATGTAACGGCCGACTGACCTTCCGATAACAACATGGGCAATGCCCGCCAGAGGACCGTACATGACTGTCGTCGTCTTCCTTTCTTCACTGTTTGGGTTCATGGCCTTCGGCATGCCGATCGCATTCGCGCTGATCCTCACCGGCGCGGTGCTGATGTGGTACCTGGATTTCTGGGATGTGCAGCTGATTGCGCAGAACCTGCAGGCTGGTGCCGATAGCTTTCCACTGCTGGCCGTGCCGTTCTTCATTCTCGCTGGTGAGTTGATGAACGCCGGTGGCATTTCTCGCCGGATCATCAACATGGCGCAGGCCTATTTCGGCCACAAGCGTGGCGGCTTGGGGTATGTCGCGATTGCCGCCTCGGTGCTGCTGGCAAGCATGTCCGGCTCGGCGCTGGCGGATACCGCGGCGCTGGCCACGCTGTTGCTGCCGATGATGCGCGAGCGCGGTTATCCACTGAGTTCGTCATCGGGTCTGGTAGCGGCCGGCGGCATCATCGCCCCGATTATCCCGCCCTCGATGCCCTTCGTGATTTACGGCGTGGTGACCAACACGTCGATCAGTCAACTGTTCCTTGCCGGTATGGTGCCCGGTTTGATTATGGGCGCGGGTCTGGTGGTGGCCTGGACGCTGATTGCGCGCAAAATCGAAGAGCCGCCGCAAGCGAAGGCCACCCGTGCCGAGCGCCGCAAGGCGCTGGTCGACGGAGCAGCCGCCTTGATGTTGCCGGTAATCATTGTCGGCGGGTTGCGCGGCGGGCTGTTTACTCCAACCGAGGCGGCGGTAGTGGCGGCAGTCTATGCGCTGGCTGTTTCAACCTTGCTGTATCGCGAACTCAGCTGGCGCGGCGTGATTGAAGTGCTGACCCGCGCGAGCCGCACCACGGCATCGGTGATGTTCCTTTGCGCTGCGGCAATCGTCTCCGGCTACATGATCACGCTCGCGCAGCTGCCGGATGAGATCGCCACGATGCTCGGCCCGCTGGCGCAAGATCCGAAGCTGCTGATGGTCGCCATCATGGTACTGATGATCGCGATCGGCATGGTTCTCGATCTGACACCGACCATTCTCATCCTTGGCCCTGTGCTGGCGCCTATCGCGGTCAAAGCTGGTATCGATCCGGTGTACTTCGGCGTGATGTTCGTATTGATTGGTTCCATCGGTCTGATTACGCCGCCGGTGGGCACTGTGCTGAACGTCGTCGGCGGTATCGGTCGATTGCGCATGGAGACGCTGGTGCGCGGCGTGATCCCATTCTTCGTTGTTTATCTGGTTATCGTCGCACTGCTGGTTGCCGTGCCGTCGATCATCACCGTGCCGCTGCAATGGCTGCGCTGATCGGGGCGAGACTCGCTCCGACTGGCTGCAGCGGTACGCAGTTTCTGCCTCGGCGGGAGACGCTTCACCTTCATTTCATCCACAACAACAAAAGGTAAGACAGCATGAAACGATTTCTCATAGCGGCCCTGGCGGCCACCACGCTCGGTAGCGCCATCACCGCGGTCAGCGCACAGGCAGCTGATGACGTCCGTTCGCGGATGATCCGCTTTGGTTATGGCCTCAACGAAGACAGCAACCAGGGCAGGGCGGCGAAGCTGCTTGCCGAGGAGATCGCCAAGGCGTCCGACGGCAAACTCAAAATGCGGACCTTCGCCTCCGCCAGCCTGGGATCGGACGATCAGATGCAGAACGCGCTGATGGGCGGCGCGCAGGAAATGATGGTTGGCTCGACGGCAACGCTGGTTGGCATTGCTGAGGAAATGGCGGTTTGGGACACGCCGTTCCTCTTTGAAAGCGAGAAGCAGGCGGATTACGTGCTGGATGGCCCGGTCGGGCAGAAGGTCATGGATGCGCTGGAAGAGAAAGGGCTGGTTGGCCTGGTCTACTGGGAGAACGGCTTCCGCAACCTCACCAACAACGTGCGGCCGGTTGAGAAGATGGAAGACTTCAACGGTATCAAGCTGCGCGTGATGCCCAACCCGGTGTTCATCGACACCTTCAAGCAGATGGGCGCCAACGCGGTTCCGCTGCCGTTCTCCGAGCTGTTCACTGCGCTGGAGACCAAGGCGGTCGACGGTCAGGAAAACCCCTACAACACCATCCTCTCCTCGAAATTCTTTGAGGTGCAGAAGTACCTGAGCGTGACCAATCACGTCTACAGCCCATGGATCGTCACGGCGTCCAAGCGCTGGTGGGATGGTCTGTCCGAGGCCGAGCAGAACATCATCATGGACGCGGCGAAGAAGTCGCGTGATTCGGAGCGCGAAGACACCCGTGCCGAAGCCCGCGAAGCCTTGGCACAAATCGAAGAGCACGGCATGGAGATCAACAAGGTCAGCCCTGAAGAAATCCAGCGTATGCGCGAGCAGGCCAAGCCGGCGATTCAGACTGTGATCGATACGGTGGGTGAGCCGCTGTTCAACGAAGTCCAGGCCGAGATTGCAAAGGCTCCGAAGTGATCTGGCGCGCCCCTGCGGGGGCGCCGTCCCGTTGTAGAATCTTCTTCTCTCCTCGCTGGATCACGCTATGAGTTCTCGCCGTCGCCGTTCGCTGGAACGGGCCACGTTATCCGACGTCGCGCGCAGCGCCGGTTGTTCGCTGATGTCCGCCTCGCGTGCATTGTCGCAACCCGACCGAGTGTCCGACGCGTTGCGCGAGCGAGTCATGGCGGCGGTCAAGACGCTGGGTTACGTCCCGCATACGGCGGCGCGCAACCTGGCGAGCGCCCGCTCGAACCTCGTGGCAGTGATCATCCCCTCATTATCGAACGCGGTGTTCGTAGATACCGTTGAGGCCATTCAGCGCGTGCTGATGCCGGCCGGTTACGAGCTGATGATCGGTGTCAGCCATTACCACCCCGAAGAAGATGAGCGCTTGCTACGTGCCTACCTGGCGCATCAGCCGGCGGGGCTGTTGGTTACAGGCTTCGAGCGCAGCGACGCTGCGCGAGAAGTGCTTGGCAGCTATACCAGCCCCATCGTTACGCTGATGGAGCTGAGCGATGCCGATGAAGAGTATTGCGTCGGGTTTTCCCAATTCGAGGCGGGCGCGGCGATGACTCGCCAGTTGCTGGAACGTGGGTACCGCAACATCGCTTTTGCCGCTGCGCAGCTCGATCCGCGTACATTGCAACGCGCCGAGGGTTACCGAAGCGTGATGCGGACAGCGTCTCGCTATGACGCTGCGTTGGAAATGCTAACGCCCGAGGTTTCGTCCATCGGTCTGGGCGCCGAATTGCTCGATAGGCTGCTGGCGAAGCATCCGGAAATCGATGCCATATTCTTCAACAACGACGACCTGGCGCTGGGCGCACTGTTTCGTGCGCGTCAACTGCAGCTCGCCGTGCCGCAGCGCTTGGCAATTGCCGGCTTCAACGACCTGCCGGCCGCGGCATGGATGCATCCTGCGCTGAGCACCGTACGCACCATCCGCGGTGAAGTTGGCAAGCTGGCCGGGCAGATGCTGCTCAGCCTGATGCGTGGCGAGTCGCCGCCAAAACGGCGAATCGATGTGGGCTTCGAAGTGGTGATGCGCGAAAGCGCATAAAAAAACCGGCAAGCGTTGCGCTTGCCGGACCTCTCTTTATTCGGCTTGCTGCGCCGCAGTGACCTGCTGGGCGATCTCGATCATCTGCTCGCGCATCCAGCGATTGGCCGGGTCCTGATCCGTGCTTTCGTGCCAATAGATGTGCGTCTCCAGTGGTGGGATTTCCACTGGTAATGGAATCTGATGCAAGTCATGGCGCCGCGCGAAACGCTCCGGCACTGTCACCGCCATGTCGGTGTGCTGAATTACTTGAGTGGCCATCATGTAATGCTGCGAGCGCAGGGCGATCTTGCGCTGTTGCCCCATCTTACCCAGCGCCAGGTCGACCATCCCCAGACCGCTGCGCCGGCTGGAAATGTGAATGTGCGACAGCGACAAATATTCCTCGACGCTGAGTTTCTCCTTCGCCAGCGGATGACCGCGACGCATGGCGCAAACATAACGGTCTTCCAACAGCTTGACGTGACGCACCTGCGGGTCGGTATTTAGCGGGGCGTCCATGGCGAAATCGAGACGGCCAGCAGCCAATTCCTTGGTGGTTTCGCGGCGCTTGGCCAGCATGCTTTCGATTTTCACGTTCGGCGCCAAACGACGCAGACGCTGAAACAATGGCGGTAGCACCACCGCCTCGGTGAGGTCGGTCATGCTGATGCGGAACGTCTTGTTTGCCTGCGCAGGGTTGAAGGTCCGGCTTTCCTGCACCGAGACCCGTAACAGCTGCAGTGCATTGCGCACCGGTCCGATGATGTTTTGCGCCATCGGCGTCGGCACCATGCCTTGTGCTGTGCGCACGAACAGCGGGTCATTGAAGGTCTCCCGCAAGCGGGCCAGGGCGTTGGAAACGGCGGGCTGAGTGATGCCGACGATCTGCCCAGCGCGGGTCAGGTTCGCCTCGGTGTAGATAGCGTCGAAAACGATGAACAGATTCAGATCGACCTTGTTCAGGTTCATTGTTGTGCTCTCCGGCGTGTATCGGAATTCGCCGATCATATATCGGTGATGAATGTTTATACACGAGGAAAATAGCTTAGATAAATCGTTGGGCGTCCTCTAGCATCTTAAAACTACAAAACGTTACCTGCAGAAGGTCTGTCGCCATGGATTTCGCCTATTCCCCCAAGGTTCAAGAGCTACGTGAGCGCGTCCAGGCGTTCATGGATGCGCATGTCTATCCCGCCGAGAAAATCTTTTATCAGCAGGTGAGCGAGGGTGACCGCTGGCAACCCACCGCCATCGTCGAGGAGCTCAAAGCCAAGGCTAAGGCCGAAGGTTTATGGAATCTCTTTCTGCCGGATTCCGAGCTGGGCGCCGGGCTCACCAATACCGAATACGCACCGTTGGCAGAGATCATGGGTAGCTCAGGGCTCGGCCCGGAAGCCTTCAACTGCTCCGCGCCCGATACCGGCAACATGGAGGTGCTTGTGCGCTACGGCAGCGAAGCGCACAAGAAGCAGTGGCTCGAGCCGTTGTTGCGCGGCGAGATTCGTTCCGCCTTCGGTATGACCGAGCCGGGAGTGGCTTCGTCCGATGCAACCAACATGCAGGCCCGCGCCGTTCGCGAGGGTGACGAGTGGGTCATCAACGGCCGCAAGTGGTGGACCTCCGGTGCCTGCGACCCACGCTGCAAAGTAATGATCTTCATGGGCCTGACCAACCCGGACGCACCGCGCCACCAGCAGCATTCGATGATCCTCGTACCGATGGACGCGCCGGGCCTGAAAGTACTGCGACCGCTGCCGGTGTTCGGCTATGACGACGCCCCTCATGGTCATGCCGAAGTGCTGCTGGAAAACGTTCGCGTGCCGTACGAAAACGTGCTGCTCGGCGAGGGCCGCGGCTTCGAGATCGCTCAAGGGCGCCTTGGCCCAGGCCGCATTCACCACTGCATGCGCTCCGTGGGTGTCGCCGAGCGTGCGCTTAAGCTGATGTGCGAGCGCTCGGTCAACCGCACCGCGTTCGGCAAGCCTCTGGCGCGTCTCGGCGCCAACCTGGATCACATCGCCGAGTGCCGCATCGAGATCAACATGGCGCGTCTGTTGACGCTAAACGCGGCGTACATGATGGATACCGTGGGCAACAAGATCGCCGCGAGCGAGATTGCCCAGATCAAGGTCGTCGCCCCTAACGTGGCGCTAAAGGTAATCGATCGAGCCATCCAGATTCATGGTGGTGCCGGTGTTTCCGAAGACTTCCCGCTGGCGCACTGGTGGGCCATGCAGCGCACGCTGCGCCTTGCTGACGGCCCGGATGAGGTGCACCGTGCTTCGATCGCCAAACATGAACTGGGTAAGTACTTTCCGCGGGAAATGTTGCGTAGCCGCTAAGGCGTCGCTAACACCGGGCAAGAGGCAAAGCCACGCGAGTGGCTTTTGCTTTGATGGCTGACCGAACGAGGCGGGCCGAGCGACCGTAGGGTGGGCTTCAGCCCACCAGCACAGTCATCGGTGGGCTGAAGCCCACCCTACAAACTGTTCGCGATTATTTGATGGTGTGATCGCTGGAATTGGATAAAGCGTTCGCGAGCAAGCTCGCTCCTACGGTTCGTGCGGCTCCGGCCCTTGTAGGAGCGAGCTTGCTCGCGAACAGGTCTGCAGCCGCACGAACCGCTAAGGACACCATTACGTCCGCTAACTATAAAGGCCGGCTACCAGCCCTCGATAACGCCGGTAGGCCCGTTCATAGGCATCGAATGCACTGGCGGACGGCTCGACCGCAGTTGCCTCGTCAACACTGACGCAGCGCTGGCATAGTGCTTCGAGACTGGCTTCAGGGTCGATCTGTCTCGTATGGCACCAGGCAGCCTGGATTGCGCCACCCAGCGCCGCAGCCTCGCTGTGCGTGGCGCAGATTACCGGTGTATCCATGACGTCCGCGACGATCTGCCGCCACAGCGGATTCTTCGCGCCGCCACCAATCAACTGAATCCGCTCGCTACGAATCCCACTCTCGCGTAGCAGGTCCAACCCGTAGCGCAAGCCGAAGGTCACGCCTTCGACCACTGCACGACATAGGTTCGCTCGGGTCAGGTTATCTGCGGTGAGGCCATGCAGACTGGCAGTGGCTTGGGGCAGGGCGGGTACGCGCTCGCCGTTTAGGAAGGGCAGCATGGTCAAGCCTTCGGCTCCGATCGGTGCTTGCGCCGCCAATGTATTGAACTGTTCCAGATCAAGTTGCAGCAGCTCGCGGATGGCGCCGTTGGCGTTGGTCAGGTTCATGGTGCAAATCAACGGCAGCCAGCCACCACTGGACGAGCAGAAGGTCGCAACGGAGGGCTGTGGACTGATGCTCGGCTCATCAGAATAAGCGTACAGCGTCCCGGATGTGCCCAGGCTCATGGTAATTGCACCGGGGCTGATGTTGCCGGTACCGATCGCTCCCATCATGTTGTCGCCACCGCCGCTCGATACGATGGCCTGTGGGTTCAGGCCCAGCCGCTCCACCAGTTCCGGACGTAGCCGGCCGACCGGTTGATCGGACTTGATCAGCTCCGGCAGCGCGGCTACGAGGCGACCGCTGGGATCAATATGCCGCAGTATTTCGATGTCCCACCGTCGCGCGCGCACGTTGAAGTAGCCGGTACCCGAGGCGTCGCCGTACTCGCTGCAGCAACGCCCTGTTAGCCAGTAGTTGAGGTAGTCGTGCGGCAGCAAGATATGCGCAATGCGCTCGAACAGCTGCGGATGCTGCTGCTTCATCCAGAGCAACTTGGATACGGTGTAGCCCGGCGCAATGACCACACCGAGCCGTTGCAACGAGCCGCGTTCACCGCCCAGCCAATCCAGCAATCGCCGGTTTTCGTCGGCCGATTCGGTGTCGCACCATAGCTTGGCCGGGCGGAGTACTCGGCCTTGGCCATCCAGCGTGACCAGGCCATGTTGTTGCCCAGACACACCGATACCGAGCACACGACTGCCATCCACCCCGGCCTCGGCTAACGCTGCCGCGGTAGCTCGCTGGAACGCTTCGATCCATTGCGCCGTATCCTGCTCCCGACGGCCGTTGGGGCCGCTGTTCAGTTCGTGGCTGGCCGAACCCTGACCCAATACCTCGCCGTTATCGGCATCGAGCAACAGCGCCTTGGTGCCCTGGGTTCCGCAATCGATGCCTAGAAACATTGGCTGGCCTCCGTCAGCGGGTCAGCAACAAGTCGAGGGTGCCGCTCACGCCCAGTGTGCGCAGTCGCAGCAGGTTGCGCTCGAAGGCGTCACGGAACGCTAGTGAACGGGGGACCTGCGAGCCAAATATTTCTTCTCGTCCGAGCAACCGCTCGGCAAGCCCCTCGTCTTCTTCGATCAGCGACTGACAGAACTCTGCCCGCGGATCGGGAATACTGTATTGGGTTCCGTTCTCGTCCTCTCCTTTGAGGTACATCGCCCATGCGGCCACGACCAGTGCCGCGCGGTCCAGCTCGGCACCATCAGCGATCAGACGATTGAGAGTTGGCACGGTGAACTTGGGAAATTTAGAGGAGCCGTCCGAGCAAACCCGCTCCAGTTGATCGGCGATAGCGCAATTGGAAAAGCGATCGATCAGGGTCTGCTTGTACTGCGTCAGATCGATGCCGGGCACGGGCGCCAGCTGCGGTGTGACGTCGTCATCCATATAGCGGCGGATGTATTCGACGAACAGCGGATCGGCCATGGTTTCATGCACGAAGCGATAGCCGCGTAGGAAGCCCAGGTACGTAAGCGCGAGATGACTGCCGTTGAGCAGCTTTATTTTCATCTCCTCGTAGGGCGCGACGTCATTGGTAAACTGCACACCGACCTTCTCCCAGGCCGGTCGACCGGCGACAAACCTGTCCTCCAGCACCCATTGCACGAAGGGTTCGCAGACCACGGGCCAGGCGTCATCGATACCGTGTTTCTGGCGGAGATCCTTGCGGTGCGCTGCGCTGGTCGTCGGCGTAATACGGTCGACCATTGCATTAGGGAAACTGACGTTCTGCTCGATCCAGCTGGCCAGGTCCGCATCGACCAGATTGGCGAAGGCCAGGGTTGCCTTGCGGGTGACGTCGCCGTTATGCGGCAGGTTATCGCAGGACATGATCGTAAACGGCCCATTACCTTCACAGCGGCGCTTGGCAAGCGCTGCGCAGAGCAGGCCGAAAACGCTGATTGGAGTGCTTGGATTCTCCAGGTCGTGCTTGATATGCGGCAGCGTGGCGTTGAACTGCCCGGTGCTGTCATCGAGGCAGTAGCCGCCTTCGGTAATGGTCAGCGAAACGATGCGGATCGCCGGGTCGGCCAGCCGGGCGACCACGGCTTCGGGACCATCCCGTGTAACCAGCAGCATGTCGCGAATGCTGCCCACCACTCGAACTTCGGTATCGGGTCGATCGTCGAGTTCGACCAAGGTGTAGAGGTAATCCTGCGAGGCGAGGGCGTCGCGCATGGACAACTCGTTGGCGCGCGTGCCGATACCGCAAATTCCCCAGTCGAGCCCTTCGCCGGTGTTCATCAAGGCATCGGTGTAAGCCGCCTGATGGGCGCGGTGAAAGCCACCGATGCCGATATGGGCGATCCCAGCTGTGACCGATTCGAGCGTGTAAGACGGGCGGGCAACGTGCACCGGTAGCTGCGGCAGATTCTGTTCATTCAATTTCATGTCAGGCCTCGCTGGGCGTGTATTGAGGAAAGCCGTAGCCGAATCGCGGGCGCCAGGCGGCAGCGATTCGCCAGCAAGCTGGCTCCTACGTGGAGCAGCGGGAGTCAGGCCACTTGTTGCAGCGGTTGGCCAATCGCCAGGCCATTACTGTCGAACAGATGGCAATGGGCAGCGTCCAGGGTCAGCTTCAGCGCTTCGCCATAGCGCGGGGTAAAGTCACCGCGGATGCGCATGGTCAAAGGTTCGCCGGTCTGGGTAATGACGTGGCAGTAGGTGTCGCTGCCCAGCCGCTCGCTGACGTCGGCTTTCACTTCCAGCTGGCAGCTACCATCGGTGCTGCGGTTTAGGTGCTCCGGGCGGATGCCCAGCGTGACCGGATCGCCGATGGAAAGCGTCGCGCCGCCCAGCGGTAGATAGAGCCGGCACTGCGCGTCGAGCTCGACCTCGCAACCAGTGGCGTCGACATTTCGGATATGGCCCTTGAGAAAACCCATCTTCGGTGTGCCGAGAAAGCCGGCAACAAACAGATTGGCAGGTTGATGATAAAGCTCCATGGGCGAGCCGACTTGCTCGATGCGTCCGCCGTTGAGCACCACCACCTTGTCGGCCAGGGTCATGGCTTCGACTTGGTCGTGAGTGACGTAGATCATCGTCGCCTGCAATTCCTGATGCAGGCGCGACAGCTCCAGGCGCATCTGCACACGCAGTGCCGCGTCGAGGTTCGACAACGGTTCGTCGAACAGGAACACCTTTGGGTTGCGCACGATGGCGCGGCCGATGGCAACGCGCTGGCGCTGGCCGCCGGAGAGCTGGCGCGGTTTGCGTTCGAGCAACGGCTCCAGCTCCAGGGTGCGGGCCGCGGCCTCGATCTTGCGCGCCACTTCCTGCTTGTCGGCGCCGGCCAGGTCGAGGGCGAAGGACATGTTCTTGCGCACTGTCATGTGCGGATACAGTGCATAGGTCTGAAACACCATGGCCAGGTCGCGCTTGGCCGGGCCGAGGTCGGTGATGTCGCGGCCATCAAGTTCAATCCTGCCGCTGCTGACTTCTTCGAGCCCGGCAATCAACCGCAGCAGTGTTGACTTGCCGCAGCCGGACGGGCCGACGAAGACGACGAACTCGCGGTCGCGGATGTCCAGGTCGATGCCCTTGATGATGTCGTTGCCGTCGAAACTTTTCTTCAGGTTATGGACTTTAAGGTCTGCCATGTTCGAATCCTCTAGTTCTTGTCGATCTTGTCGATACGGCGGCGGTTATTTCACGGCACCGAACGACAGGCCGCGGACCAGCTGTTTCTGGCTGATCCAGCCGAATATCAGAATGGGGGCGCAGGCGAGGGTGGAAACGGCCGAGAGCTTGGCCCAGAACAGCCCTTCGGGACTGGAGTAGGAGGCGATCAACGCGGTCAGCGGGGCGGCATTGGAGGAGGTCAGGTTCAGCGACCAGAACGCCTCGTTCCAGCACAGGATCAGCGATAGCAGCATGGTCGAGGCGATCCCACCCTTGCTGATCGGTAGGAGCACGCGAACCATCTCCTGCATCAGCGTGGCGCCGTCCATGCGCGCCGCTTCGAGGATGTCGCGGGGGATGTCCTTGAAGTAGGTGTAAATCATCCACACCAGAATCGGCAGGTTGATCAACGTGTAGATGACGATCAGCACCGTGCGGCTGTCGAGCAGGCCGAACTGTTTGGCCAGCAGGTAGATCGGCACCAGCACGCCCACCGGCGGCAGCATCTTCGTCGACAGCATCCACAAGAGGGTGCCCTTGGTGCGTTTGGTCTCGAAGAAGGCCATGGAGTAGGCCGCGGGTATCGCGATCAGCATGCCCAGCGCAGTGGCGCCGAAGGAGATGGTCACTGAATTCCAGGCGTACTTAAAGTAGCCGCTGCGGTCCTGGATGTGCAGGTAGTTCTCCAGCGTCGGCGTGAAGATGAACTGCGGCGGCGTGGCGAAGGCGTCGATCTCGGTCTTCAGGCTGGTCAGGATCATCCAGAAGATCGGAAAGAACAGCAGCAGCGCCACGGCCCA
This sequence comes from Stutzerimonas stutzeri, assembly GCF_024448715.1. GTDB lineage: Bacteria > Pseudomonadota > Gammaproteobacteria > Pseudomonadales > Pseudomonadaceae > Stutzerimonas > Stutzerimonas stutzeri_AR. The sequence continues at coordinate 338,650 of NZ_JAMOHZ010000001.1, read as the reverse complement.
CGCGAACAGCCCGACGACGAGGGTGTTGAGGCGGCGACTTTGTTTGAGCGTTAGCATCGGTCTGCCCTCAGTATTTTTCGGTGAGATTCTTGCCCAGCATCCGCACCAGGATGATCGCCGCGATGTTAGCGATCACCACCGCGATCAGGCCGCCGGCCGATGCCATGCCGACGTCGAATTGCAGCAGCGCCTGGTTGTAGATCAGGTAGGCAAGGTTGGTAGAGGCGTAGCCGGGACCACCGCTGGTAGTGGTAAAAATCTCGGCAAAGATGGACAGCAGAAAGATCGTCTCGATCATCACCACCACGGCGATGGGGCGTGCTAGATGTGGCAGTGTCAGGTGCCAGAAGATCGCGATCGGGCCGGCGCCGTCGAGGCGGGCGGCTTCCTTCTGTTCCTGGTCGAGGGACTGCATCGCAGTCATCAGAATCAGGATCGCGAAGGGCAGCCACTGCCAGGACACGATGATGATGATCGACAGCAGCGGATGCTGGGCCAGCCAGTCGATCGGCTGCGCTCCGAAAAACTTCCAGACCGCGGCGAGGATGCCCGAGACGGGGTGATAGATCAGATTCTTCCAGACCAGAGCGCTGACGGTCGGCATGATGAAAAACGGCGAGATCAGCATGACGCGAACGATTCCACGGCCGGCGAAATCCGCCGCCTCCAGCAACGCGGAGATCAGCACGCCGAGCACCACGCTGATCAGCAGCACGCTGCCAACCAGCAGCAAGGTATTGATCATGCCGGGCATGAAGCCGGCATCGGTCAGGAAGTAATGAAAGTTCTCCAGCCCGACGAAGTCGTTCTCACCGGGATAGAGCAGGTTGTAGCGGATGACAGAGAAGTAGACGGTCATGGACAGCGGCACCAGCATCCACAGCAGCAACAGCGCAACGGACGGGCTGACGAGGAACCAGCTGGGGCCGAATCGGCGTGGCTTGCGCTCGTTCGACTCGCTTGCCGTATCGGTAACAGGCGCCTTGGACAAGGCTGTGGAGGTGGTAGCCATGGGCGTGCTCCGGCTGAAGAAAGGCCGATGAGGACTCAGCGAGCCCTCACTGGGGAGGTAGCGGCTGCCTACTTGGGCTGCTTACTTTGGATAGCCGGCGCGCTTCATTTCACGCGTGGTCGATTGCTGCACGGCGGTAAGCATCTGCTCGACCGGCATCTGGCCGGTGAGCGCGGCGGAGAACATTTTGCCGACCTGGGTGCCAATGGCCTGGAACTCGGGAATGGTCACCAGCTGAATACCCACATAAGGCACCGGCTTGGCCGATGGCGAGGCCGGGTCAGCCTGCTTTAACGATTCCAGGGTGATCTTGGCGAAGGGCGCAGCGGCCATGTATTCGTCGCTGTAGGTGGATTCGCGAGTGCCCGGCGGCACGTTGGCGACGCCGTCGGTTTCGGCGACCAGCTTGGCGTAATCCTGCGACGTGGCCCAGGCTGCGAAGGTCTTGGCAGCGTCTTTCTTTTGCGAGCTGGTGGGAATGGCCAGTGCCCAGGAGTAAAGCCAGGCTGAACCTTTATCGGTAGTTTGCTGAGGCGCGAAGGTGAAGCCGACTTTGTCCGCAACCTTGCTCTGCGACGTATCGGTGACGAACGAGCCAGCCACGGTCGCATCCACCCACATGGCGCATTTGCCACTGTTGAACAACGCGAGGTTTTCGTTGAAGCCGTTGCTCGATGCCCCCGGCGGGCCGTATTTGCTCAACAGGTCGACATAGAAGTTAGCTGCTTTGGTCCATTCCGGGCCGTTGAATTCCGGCTGCCAGTTTTCATCGAACCAGCGTGCGCCAAAGGAGTTGGCAACAGTGGTCACCAGCGCCATATTCTCGCCCCAGCCGGCCTTGCCGCGCAGGCACATGCCGTACTGGTCTTTGTCGGGTTTGTGCAGCTTCTCGGCAAACTCGGCCATCTGGGTCCAGGTTGGATGCTCCGGCATTTGCAGCCCAGCCTGATCGAACAGATCGGTGCGGTAGTAGGTCATCGAGCTTTCGGCGTAAAACGGCAGGGCATACAAAGTGCCGTCTACCGACAAACCTTCACGCACCGAAGGAAAGACATCATCAAGATCGTAATCGGCAGGCAAATCGGTCATCGGCGCCAGCCAGCCCTTGTCGCCCCACAGCGAAGCTTCGTACATGCCGATGGTGAGCACATCGAACTGGCCGCCCTGGGTGGCGATGTCCGTAGTCAGGCGTTGGCGCAGGACGTTCTCTTCGAGCACGACCCAGTTGAGTTTCACGTCGGGATGCTGTTCTTCGAAGGTCTTGGAGAGGCGCTGCATGCGGATCATGTCCGCGTTGTTGACCGTAGCGACGGTCAGGGTTTCGGCGGCATGGGCCACTCCGATCATCGCAATACAGGTGGTGCCGAGCAGGAATTTGGCGATTTTCATCTTGGACTCCTCTTCCACTGCCAGTGGCGGCGGAAGCGCTTATTGTTTTTGTTGTTGCTCGCGTACTCCGGTACGAGCGTCTCGCGAGCATTACAACGCCATGGATGGCAGGGTCACAAAGCCCTGACTGCACATCGTCTGATACTTATTTGCACTCCTTTGCTAAGGGTTAAGCCAACGGTCAATCATTCATCCAAGCATTCGCACCGGCCGGCGAGGGCGCCAAGCCCGCGGGAAGCAAACGGCTGGCAGAGACCTAACCGCGCATGGCGGTACGAGGAATATCATCAGGTGGGAAGATACGATGCGTATCAGCTGGCGAGGTTCTGTTCGGTTAATCGCTGCTCGACCAGGCGGCGGTAGCAGGAGGGCGTCATACCCTTTAGCTGTTGAAAACGGCGGTTGAAGTTGGAGAGATTATTGAAACCCGACTCGAAGCAGACGTCGGTGATCGGTTTGTCATTGTCCAACAGCAGCTCGCAGGATTTGCTGATGCGCAAGCTGTTGACGAACTCGACGTAGCATCGTCCGGTGGCGCGCTTGAAGAAGCGCGAAAAATAGGTGGGCTTCATGCTCAGATGGCCCGCGACTTCCTCGAGCGGCAGCTCGCGCATGTAGTTATCGAAGATGTAGTTGACCGCCATGTTGGTGCGGTCGGCGTGGTGCTCGTCGCCTAGTTGTGCCGAGGTGGCGCCAGAGAGCAGTTGATAATCGTCACAGCCGGCGAGCAGCTCGAGCATGATCAGAAAATAGCCGAGGCGGGTGGCGCCGCGGCTGTCGGCGACCCTTTGCATCAGCCTGCTGGCCTCGGCAATGGTGCGTGGACAGCGGAACTCGATGCCATAGCGCGAACGCTCGAGCATCGGTGTCAGGCTGCGCAATTCGGAGAAAACGCTGTGGCCCGCTTCGAATAGCTCATCGGTAAAGTTGACGAGCATGTCGCGCTTGGCGACCACTTCACCCTCGTCGACCTGGCTGATCCAGTTATGTGGCATGTGTGGGCCGGTGAGGAACAGGCTGTCCGGACCGAAATTGCCTACATAGTCCCCGACGAAGACCTTTCCCGAACTGGCGACGATCAGATGCAGCTCGTATTCCTTGTGGTTGTGCCAGCGCACCAGTGGGCACGGAAAGCCGTGCTCCCGGTAGATCAGCGAATTGCCGTGGTGATCATCCATCAGCTCGTAGGATGGGTCGGAGATCTTCAACGCTTTCATGCTGGGTGCCGTCGTCCTTTTCTTTTCCCCTTGGGTTATAGACGTTCATGGCGCCGGGGCCAATCGGTCAGGCAATTTCGTATCGGTAGGGCAGGTCAGGACCGCGACGGGAGCAGGTGATTGCGGCTGCCTGAACGGCAAAGGCCAGCAGTGCTTGCAACTGATCGTGCTCAACCTGCGCCAGCGCCGCGGCAGTGTCCAACCCCTGCGTATGCAAGTAACTCAGCAGAGCTGCCTGGAAGGTATCGCCGGCTCCTACGGTATCGCGCACGGTGACGGCTTTCGCCGATGCGTAGAGGTCGCCATGACGACGGCTGAATAGCTGTGCACCTGCGCCGCCCCGGGTCAGCACGACCAGCTCGCAGGGGCCCTGTAGCCAGCGCTGGGCAATGGCTTCAGGCGCTTCGCCGGGATAGAGCAGCGCCAGGTCCTCATCGCTGACCTTGATCAGATGAGCAAGCTCGGCGAACGCCTCGACGCGTTCCCGCCAGCGCAGCAGGTCAGGCTCGACATTGAGACGAATATTCGGGTCCAGGGAAATCAGCCGACGTCCGCTTTCACGGCGCACCAAAGTCAACAAGGTATCCGCAATCGGTGCAGTGACCAGGGAATAGGAGCCGACATGAATGCCGCGAATTTCATTACCCGGCGCAGAGAGGTGTTCCTCGCGCGGTAGGCGGTCGGCACACCCTTCGCCGCGAAAACTGTAAATCGGCGCACCATCAGCGCCGAGCGCGACCATGGCCAGAGTGGTCGGTGCGTCGAACGGCACCAGATAACGCGTATCGACGCCTTCTTCGTCGAGCACCTGCCAAAGTCGTTGGCCCAAGTAGTCCCTGGATATGCCGGCAAATAACGCGGATGGCGTACCCAGCCTCGCCAGCCCGACAGCGACATTGAACGGTGATCCGCCGGCAACCGCTTCCAGATTCAAGCGATTGCTACGGGAACCTGCCGGAGCTGCGAACACGTCGAAAAGGGCTTCGCCACAGACCAGATACATGATGGATTCCTGCCGCTGGGAATCCCCTGAGCTTAACCGTGACGCGCACGGTGTGACAGTACGCCGCAGGCAATCGACCGATACGATCTTGCACTCGCGGCTGATGTTTCAGTAGACCCATACCTCGACTCGTCTGTTCTTTATACGGCCGCGCTCGCTGTTCGACGCGACTGGAAGTTGGTCACCCAACCCATTGATATCCTTAACTAGAATCCCACCTCGTGACAGCTCGCGGCGGACCGCCATCGCGCGCAGTTTGGATAACAACGCAGTGCGCGCCGAGTCACCTTTCGCATCGCCGAAGCCTACCAGCACCGCTGCGTTCATCTGCTTGTCGGTGCTTTGCAGGTAATCGATCAGGCGTCCGACGTCACGCTGTGCCTTGTTATCCAGGCGCGCGCTGCCCTCATCGAAGCGAAAGTTGACCGTTAGCCGCTGCGCCTGGCTTGCGAGATTCTGGTAGAGCTGCGGCATGCTTGTCTCAACCGGCAATTTGATTGCGGTAATTGCCTGCGCGACATAGCCGGACTTGCCTACGATCGATTGGCCAGCGGCACTGTGAACGAAATCGAGAAAAGCTCGGGTCCAGTCTGTTTGTTCGGCAGGGTTGGCATAGAGAAACAGGCGTCGCGACAACGGGTAATCTTCGGTCGCGACGAGCGCAGTGGTGGGCCGCATGGGCTGCGAGTCGCCATCGGCAATGGCCAGGGCTTTTGAACTCCCAACCGAGGCAAGCCCGACAAACCCGATCGCGCCGGGGCGGGTACTGACTGTCTCGGATAATTGGTCGTTGGACTCGTACCGCGTGGCGCTGGCAGCCAGCGTCTTGCTCTGCGTGCCGAGCACAAGCTCTTTGAAGGTGTCGTAGGTGCCGGACCGGTCATCGCGCGCATGCAGTTCGACCGCAAGATCATCGCCGCCCAGCTCCCGCCAGTTCTGAATCTCGCCAGCAAATAATCGGGCAACCTGTTCGACGCTGAGCGAAGCAATTCGATTGTTCGGGTGAACGATGATCGCCAGGCCGTCGATAGCGATGACCTGTTCGGCCTGCGCGCTACGTAGATCGCCCAGACTGGCGAGGCTTTCATGTTCACTGTTCTTGATCGGTCGCGACGCAGCGGCCAGGTCGGCGGAGCCGTCCTTCAATCCGGCAAAGCCGGTACCTGTCCCATGAGCCGCGACCAACGCGTGGAGCGTACGGCCGGAGCTGTCGGTGGCACTGATTCGCTGCTCGTTCTCGCGCCCAGCTGAGGCAATCCGTACCGAACCAAAACCCTGCGCCTCGAACATGCCGGTAATCAGCATCGGCGCCAGCTTCGCGCCAACGGTGTTCGACCCATGTATACGCAGCACTGCGCTGCCATCTGCAGGCACCGCCGGCAAGGGGGCGCTTACCGCGAGCGGGCTGGCACCGAACAGACCGAGAAGCGCCAGGCGCAGCGCTCGTTTCCCTGTCGTGCGTACGAACGCTAAAAATGCCATGCAGCAACTCTCCCATGCAAAGAAGCGGGGAGATTAAGAAGGTTTGTTTACCGTTACGTGACGGCGGGCCGAAGCGAGGGTGTGAAATTGCTGCGCTCGGTTAGAACCCACGATGTCTCGCCGCGCGGCGGTCGCACGACGCGGCGGATACAGGGCCGCAACTATCAGTTCAGCTCGATCCAGACCGGGCAATGGTCGGAGGGCTTTTCCATGCTGCGGATGTCGTAGTCGACGCCGCAGTTGGTGACGCGGTCATGCAGGCCGGCGGTGGTCAGGATCAGATCGATGCGCAGACCGCGGCGCGGATCGTCCTCGAAGCCGCGGCTGCGATAGTCGAACCAGCTGAAGCGATCGACCACTTCCGGGTTGAGCGTGCGGAAGCTGTCCTGTAGCCCCCAATTCTTCAACCGCGTCAGCCATTCACGTTCTTCCGGCAGGAAGCTGCACTTGCCGGTGCGCAGCCAGCGCTTGGCATTCACCTCACCGATACCAATGTCGCAGTCTTCCGGCGAAATGTTGAAATCGCCCATGACGGCAACTGACTGATCGGGAGTGAAGCGCTCTTCCAGCAATGTCTGTAAGTCAGCGTAAAACTTGGTTTTGGCCGGAAACTTGGTGGGGTGAATGCGGCTTTCACCTTGCGGAAAATAGCCGTTCATCACGGCAACGGGCTCGCCGTTGGCATCGGCGAAGCGGCCCCAGATGAAGCGCTTCTGCGAATCCTCGCCATCACCGGGAAAGCCCTTATGGATTTCCAGCGGAGCCTGCTTTGAAAGCAGCGCGACGCCGTAGTGACCTTTCTGGCCGTGGTAGTGGACGTGATAGCCGAGGGCCTCGATCTCGGCCTGGGGAAACTGCTCGTCGGCCACTTTAGTTTCCTGCAGGCCAATCACATCCGGCTGATGCTTTTCAATAAGTGCAGCTAGTTGATGAGGTCTTGCGCGCAACCCATTGATATTGAAAGAAACAAGCTTCATCGGTGCAGGCTCCGGCAAAACCGGGATTCTAATCGCTTGGGCAGATCGGCGCGAGCCGTGTCACGCGGGTCGGCAATAACCGGCTTGGAGAAGGCACGACCGCCGAGCCGGTGCTAACGTGAAATCAGCGCTCGACAACAATAAGAACATCAACAAGAGAACCGCCATGCCGATGCCTGCCGAAGTACGAATGCTGGACAGTGGTTACGCCAGGGAAGCGCGATCGCTTCTGTATAACGCCTATCGACACGAACCCACATTCGCTTACCTGTTCGAATCCGATCGTCCTGGTTACGACCAGCGCGTGCGTGCAACGGTGCGCGAATTGGTCAACCAACACTTTCTGCAGGACCAACCGGCGCTGGGGCTGCTGCTGGACGATCGACTCATCGCCGCCGCCTTGATCGCACCGCCGCAACGACGCCTCGATATTACCGAGAGCTGGGCGTGGCGCATGCGCATGTTGCTGACCACCGGTTTTCGCTGCACCCGGCGCTACCTCGACTATCACGCCGCAGTGCTTGGCTGCCTGCCGCCGGGCACTTTTCATGTGCTGCCGTTGATGGCTGTTCATCCGCAATTCCAAGGGCAGCATTACGGCGAACAGCTGCTCGAGGCCCTGCACAACTGGTGTGCGGCGGACGCGGGCTCACACGGGTTGATGATCGATACCGGCAACCCGCGCTACCTGAATTTCTATGAGCGCCAGGGCTACGAGAACATCGGCCAGGTGGCAATCGGTCCGGTGGTCGAGCATGTGTTTTTCCATCCCGCGCCGCGTCAGGTCGAAGCCAGCGGCGGTTAACGGCGAATTTTGCTGTTTGCCAACAGTCCAACCATCGGATGTCCGAAGAAGTCTTCCCAATGTCTTGCTTGACGCTGTATGTGCCGTGCTACACGCATCGATGCCATCCCGAGCCTCGGTGTGTGTCGTGCTAGCATCGCTCGTCATGCACTTATCTCTCATTGGCCGAATTGTCGCGTCCGGACTTACGTTGCTTGTAGTTTCATCCGCTACCGCTGCGGAGCTGGACGTCAATGTCGAGCCCTCCAACGCTGAGTTGCGCGAGAACGTCGAAAACTACATTGGCGAGCTGGGCGACCGTAGCGAGCGGGAACTGCTGCGCTACAGCCGTATAGCGCAGCAGCAAGCGCAAAAAGCGCTCCAGGCTCTGGGCTACTACAACGGCCAAATCGAATCCGAAGTCACCGGCGGCGAGAATACACAGTTGACGCTGCGCATCGAGCCCGGCGAGCCGGTTCGGTTGCGCAACATCACGGTGCGGGTGGAGGGGCCGGCTGCCGAGTTACGTGCCTTTCGCGTCCCGCGCAACACGCTGAACGCTGGCGCCGTGCTCAATCATGGGCAGTACGAGGAAGTAAAGCAGCAGATCCTCAACCAGGCTTCGCGCTATGGATTTTTCGATGGCCGCTTCAAAAGCCAGCGTCTGGCGGTCGACCCTACCGCGAACGCCGCCGACGTGGAGCTGGTATTCGACAGCGGCCCCCGCTACGTGCTGGGCGATGTGCGATTCGAGGGCGACTCGCCCTTCGACCCCGATCTGCTGGCGCGCATGGTGCCGTTCGAAGCCGGTACTCCGTATGACTCGGAGCTGGTGGCCGATCTCAATCAGGCGATGCAATCGAGTGGCTACTTCGAAGGCGTGCGGGTCGATGCCAATCCTGCCAATGCCGAACAGCAGCGTATTCCGGTAGCGGTGCAACTGACCACTCGCGAGCCCCGTACCCTGGGTCTCGGTCTCGGTTATTCGACCGACGTCGGGCCGCGTATGCGTTTCGATTTCCTTCGCCATTGGGTCAACCCGCAGGGCCACAGCTACGGCATCGAGTCCGAGCTGTCTGCCCCGCGGCAAAATGTCGGGCTCTACTACGACGTGCCGCTTGATCCGCCACTGACGGACAAGCTGCGTTATGCCGCGGGCTATCAATATGAACAGCTAGCCGACAATGACAGCCTCAGCCAGCTATTGACGGTGGGCCCCGAGTGGCACCGCAAGCTACCTAGCGGCTGGCAGCGGGTCTGGTCGCTGAAATGGCGCCACGAACAATACGAGCTTGGCGACGATTCAGGCGTCAGTACGTTGCTGATGCCCGGCGTTGCCTATAGCTACCTGCGCAGCGATAACCGTATCGACCCCAGCCGTGGCTATCGCCTGGAATTCGAGCTGGCCGCCGCGAAGGATGGTGCGTTGTCTGATGCGGACCTGATCCATGCGAACACCACCCTCAAAGGTCTGATCACACTCGCCGAGCGCCATCGCTTCCTGGGCCGCGTTCAGGTCGGCGGAAACTGGACCGACGAATACACCAACGTACCGCCGTCGCTGCGCTATTTCGCCGGTGGCGATCAGAGTGTGCGCGGCTATGACTACCAGAGCCTGTCGCCGACCAACTCCGATGGCGACCGAATCGGTGGTCGTTATCAGCTGGCGGTCAGTGCCGAATATCAGTACTCGGTAACGGACAAGTGGCGGGTGGCTACGTTTGTCGATCAGGGCAATGCGTTCAATTCGCTGGAGTTGCCATCCCTTAAAAGCAGCGTGGGTCTGGGCGTTCGCTGGGTTTCGCCGGTCGGGCCGATCCGCGTCGACCTGGCGCATCCGCTAGACGACGACGGAGGGGTGCGGCTGCATTTTTCCATGGGGCCGGAGCTTTGAGGCGTACCACGAGGATTATGGGTTGGGCGCTGCTGGTCGTGCTTGCAGTGCTGTTGTCGATCGTTCTGGCTGTGGGCGCCGTGCTCGGCACCACGTCGGGCAGTCGCTGGGCCCTGAGCAAGATTCCAGGGGTGCGGGTCGAACAGTTCGAGGGGCGTCTTGGCGGTCGTTGGCAGGCGGAGCGGCTGATTTGGGAACAGGACGGCAGCCGCGTCACGGTGGCGTCACCGAGGATGGACTGGTCACCGGCGTGCCTGCTGCGCATGACCCTTTGTATCGAGCATCTGGTTGCCGGGGATGTCGATCTGCAATTTCCGCCCAGCCCTGATGAGGAACCAAGCGAGCCCTTTAGCCTGCCCGAAATCACATTGCCGCTGGAGCTTCGAATCGAGCGAGTCGAGATCGGCCGGCTTCGGCTGAATGACGTCGAACAGTTGCAAAGCCTGCAACTGCGCGCGGACTGGCGTAAGGACGGTCTGGACATCAAGGCCTTACAGGTGCGCCGCGAAGATCTTTCGCTGGATATGGCTGGCCGCGTGCAATCGAACGGCGATTGGCCGCTGGAACTGGCGGGCAATGCAGCCATCCAGTCGCCTAGTCAGCAACCCTGGGCGCTGAAAATCGCGGTGGATGGTGAGCTACGTGAGCACCTGATGCTGAATGTCGAAAGCCAGGGCTACCTCGATGCCAAGCTCAGTGGCCGGGTACGCCCGTTGGAGCCGGAGCTGCCGGCGAATCTGCTGTTGGTGATCGAGCGCTTCAAGGCCACCCCTGAGTTGCCTGATGCGCTGCGCCTGGACAGTTTTGAGCTGACCGCCGAGGGCGATCTGAAGCAGGGTTACCGGGTGATCGGCGAGGGCAGCTTTCAAGGCGAGGGCGGCGCGGTCGGCATCGCGTTGAGCGGCTTGATCGACGCCACTCAGGCGCAGGTGGAAGAGCTACAGCTGGATGTCGACGAGGGTCGGCGGATCAGCTTGAACGGGCAGGTCAATTGGCAGGATGGATTAGCGGGCGAAGCGGAATTGGCCTGGCGCGATTTTCCTTGGCGCAGGCTGTATCCAGGCGTGGAAGAGCCGCCCGTGGCGCTGCGCACGCTAAACGCACAATTGCAGTATGAAGACGGCAATTACCTAGGCAACTTCAATGCGGCGCTGACTGGGCCTTCCGGCGACTTCACCTTGCAAAGCCCTATCAGCGGCGACCTCGAAATTGTGCACCTGCCACAACTGGAGTTACAGGCCGGGCAGGGCGCGGCCACCGGAAATCTAAGCGTGGGCTTCGCCGACGGTATCGACTGGAATACCACCTTGAATCTGAGCGGGCTCGATCCTTCCTACTGGGTCGCCGAATTGCCAGGCCAACTCGGTGGCATTCTCAGCAGCCGCGGCACCCTGCGCGACGAGCAATTACAAGCCGAAGCGCATCTTGATCTGGACGGCACGCTGCGCAAGCAGCCGCTACATCTACAGCTGGAGGCGAGCGGTCAGGACGACACTTGGAGTGTCCCCCGCATTGATCTACAGCTCGGTGACAACCGGGTCCAGGGCAGCGGCCGCTGGGCCAAGACGTTGCAGGCGAGTCTGGAGCTGGATTTGCCGCGTTTGGCGCAACTCTGGCCTGATCTGCAAGGTCAGCTGGCCGGTAACCTGAGCCTGGCGGGTACACCTCAAGCGCCCCAGGGCGAGTTGGCGGTCGAGGGAAACAATGTTGCGTTTCAGGAAAACCACGTGGAGCGCCTGCAGCTGACAGCCAACCTTCAAGAGGGGGAACGTGGTCAACTGCGGCTCATCGCTGACGGGTTGCGGGCAGGTGAAACCGATCTCGGCCAATTGCAGGTGAATGCCAACGGCAGCCGGCAGGCGCACGAGGCCGAACTGCGATTGCAGGGCCCGTTGCTGGATTTTTCCCTGGCGCTGAACGGCGGGCTGCACGGCGAGGATTGGCAAGGGCGGTTGGTGCGGGCCGAGCTGGACGCAAAGGGGCAGCAGTGGTCGCTGCAGCAACCGGCATCGCTGGAGCGGCTGGCCAGCGGCCGGATCACCTTTGGTGCACACTGCTGGGGCTCTGGTTCCGCCACGCTGTGTGCCGAGGATCAGCGCCTACTGCCTGATCCACAGCTGCGTTATCACCTGCGTGATTTTCCTCTGGAATCGATCGGTGCCTACTTGCCGAACAATCTGATCTGGCAAGGCGAGGTCAACGCCGACCTGTCGCTGGATCTACCGAGCACGGGTCCCAGCGGGACCATTCGCGTCGATGCAGGTCCAGGCACGCTGCGCATGCGCGACGGCGAGCGGTGGCTGGAATTTCCCTATGCAACCCTGGCGTTGAACAGCGAGTTGACGCCGCAACGAATCGATAGCCGATTACGCTTCGAAGGCGGCGAACTTGGCGAACTCGATGTGCGCTTGCAAGTTGATCCAAGCACTGATGCGAAAGCCATCTCCGGCAGCTTCCGCCTGAGCGATTTCGATCTCTGCGTGGCTCAGCCCTTCGTCGCTCAGGTCGAGCGGCTGGAGGGGCAGCTGAACGGCAATGGCGAGCTGTCCGGAAGCTTGCAGCAGCCGCAGGTCAACGGTGAGCTGACCCTCAGCGGCGGCGAGATTGCTGGCAGCGAGCTACCGGTCAGTTTCGAGCAGTTGCAGATTCGCGCCGTCATCAACGGTGAGCGTGTGCGCCTCGATGGCAACTGGCGTAGCGGCGAGCAGGGGCGGGGCGAGATCGCCGGCACGCTGGACTGGCGCGACGCGCTGGACCTGGATATGCGCGTGAGTGGCAGCCGGCTGCCGGTTGTCGTCGAGCCTTATGCCGAACTGGAGGTGGAGCCGGATCTACGGTTGCAACTGGCCGATGATCAGTTGGCCGTGACCGGCAAGGTGCGCGTGCCCCGCGGCGATATCACTATTCGCGAATTGCCGCCGTCAACCGTCAAGGTTTCCGAAGACACGGTGATCATCGGCGAAGAGGCTGAAGAGGCGCAGACGCCGTTGGCAATTCGTATGGACATCGATGTCGAAGTGGGCCAGGACCGGCTGCGGTTTTCAGGTTTCGGCCTGACTGCTGACCTTGCCGGTTATTTGCATATCGGTGACAACCTCGATGCCCGCGGCGAGCTCAATCTCAACAATGGGCGCTACAGGGCCTACGGCCAGCGCCTGACCATACGCCGGGCGCAACTGCTGTTTACCGGCGTACTGTCACAGCCATTCCTGAATATCGAGGCCATTCGGCGGATCGAGGCCGATAACGTCATCGCTGGTTTGCGCATCACCGGCAGCGCCGAACAGCCGCGGGTCAACGTGTTTGCCGAACCCGCGATGAGCCAGGAGCAGGCCTTGTCCTATCTTGTGCTTGGGCGGCCGCTGGGTGCCGATTCTGGCGATAACAATATGCTGGCACAGGCCGCCCTCGGGCTCGGCCTAGCCGGTAGTGCGTCAATAACCGGAGACGTTGCGCAGCGTCTGGGCATCCAGGATTTTCAACTCGATACCGAAGGCAGCGGCGCCGAGACCAGCGTAGTCGCCAGCGGGCGACTGACCGACCGTCTGACACTCCGTTACGGGGTTGGCGTATTCGAATCTGCCAATAATGTTGCTCTGCGTTACCGGCTGACCAAGCGTATTTTTCTCGAAGCCGCTAGCGGGCTGGCCAGTTCGCTTGACGTGTTCTATCGGCGTAATTTTTAAGGCGCTACGGCGTTGCATCTACGCTTGAAAAAAACGTGGCGAATCGACTGGCGGCGCTGCTGCCTTGGGCTACTCTGTTGGGCTTACGTAACCGGCAACCAGGGATGACTGATCGGTCGATCTGCAAGCCTCTCAGTGTCTTTTCGATGCTGTGCGAACGGCATGTAAAACGACGTTGCGCCAAGCGCTTGTGGTGGTGGTAGGATCGCTCGGTCGCTCCTTGCGTCGCAGCTATTACAGGGCTCTGGCAAGGGTTCTGCAAGTTGTCGGTAGTAGTACCCAGCATATGAAGTCGGGGTCATTACTGGCCGTTTCGGTAGAGCGGGAGAGGCAGTCAGGCTATAGGCGTTGTGCTTCTACTGCGCTCCGACGCGGGCCGCTTGGGCAAGGATGTCTAACATAATCAATAAGGGTGCCTTGAATGGAATTCCTGCAAAACCTGGTCAATAGCGTTAACGGTCTCGTCTGGGGACCTCCCATGCTGGTGCTGATTCTCGGCACCGGTTTCTTCCTCATGATCTTGCTCAAGTTCATGCCTCTGGTGCGCATCGGAACCGGCTTTGCGCTGATCTGGCGTGGACGCGCAAAGGGCGATGAGTCAACAGGCGAAATCAGCCCGTTCCAGGCGCTGATGACTTGCTTGGCCGCCACCGTCGGTACCGGCAATATCGCCGGCGTCGCCACTGCGATCTTCCTCGGCGGCCCTGGTGCGCTGTTCTGGATGTGGTGCACGGCGCTGGTGGGAATGGCGACCAAGTACTGTGAGGTCGTCCTGGCGGTGCATTACCGTGAGAAGGATGATCGCGGCGAGCATGTCGGTGGCCCGATGTATGCCATCAAGAATGGCCTGGGCAAGCGCTGGTTATGGCTGGGTGGCGCATTTGCGATCTTCGGCGGGCTGGCCGGTTTCGGAATCGGCAACATGGTGCAGGTGAACAGCATGGCGCTTGCGCTCGAGAGCACCTTCTCGGTGCCGCTGTGGGTCACCGGCCTGGTCACCATGGTGTTCGTCGGGTTGGTTATCCTGGGCGGCATCAAGCGGATCGGCGCAGTAGCCGCCGCGCTGGTGCCGTTCATGTGCGTGGCCTATGTAATCGCAGGTATTGTGGTGCTGGTGGTCCATGCGGCTGAAATCCCGAGGGCATTCGACCTTATCTTTACCCATGCCTTCACGCCAATCGCTGCCACTGGCGGCTTTGCCGGTGCGGCCGTCATGGCCGCGATTCGCTTCGGCGTGGCGCGCGGTATTTTTTCCAACGAGGCAGGACTGGGTACTGCCGGTATCGCGCAGGCAGCCGGCACCACGCAGAGTTCCGTGCGCTCCGGCCTGATCGGCATGATGGGGACGTTCATCGATACCATTATCATCTGCTCCATTACCGGTCTGGCAATCGTCTGCTCGGGCGTCTGGACGGGTGGCGAAAGCGGTGCTGCACTGTCGGCCGCCGCGTTCGAATCGGCCATGCCTGGATTCGGGGCTGCAGTGTTGACGATCGCCCTGGTGGTATTCGCCTTTACAACCATCCTGGGCTGGAGCTATTACGGTGAGCGGTGCTGGGAATTCATGGTCGGCACCAAGGCGATCTGGCCGTTTCGCGTCGTCTGGGTACTGGCGGTACCGTTCGGCGCAATCGCGCAGCTGGATTTCGCCTGGTTGTTTGCCGATACCCTCAACGGGCTGATGGCCATTCCCAACCTGATCTCCCTATTGCTGCTGAGTCCGGTCGTGGTCAAGTTGACCAAGGAATACTTTGCCCGTAACCCGGTAGCCTGATAATCCGGGCCGCGAGAGCCTCTCGCGGCCTATGACCGAAGGAGTTCACATGACTGAAATTACCCACAGAGGCAACCCGATCAAGGTTGTTGGTGCCGTCCCGCAAGTCGGTCAGAAAGCCAAGCCGTTCAGCTTGGTTGGCGGTGACTTGGCTGATGTTGCGCTGAGCAGCTTCTCCGGCAAGCGCAAGGTTCTTAACATCTTCCCGAGTATCGATACACCGACTTGTGCCACTTCGGTGCGCAAGTTCAATGCTCAAGCCAATGGGTTGGATAACACGGTGGTGCTGTGTATCTCCGCCGACCTGCCGTTTGCCCAGAAGCGCTTCTGCGGTGCCGAGGGCCTGGAGAACGTGGTCAATCTTTCGACCATGCGTGGCCGCGAGTTCCTCGAGGATTACGGTGTGCTGATCGCCACTGGCCCGCTCGCTGGCGTATCTGCGCGCGCGGTCGTCGTGCTGGACGAACAGGACCAAGTGCTGCACAGCGAACTGGTCGCCGAAATTGGTTCCGAGCCCGATTACGAAGCTGCCATCGCATCGCTCAACTAGCTCAACTGATAGGAAGCGGTGCAACGCCGTTTCCTTCGCCATTCCAAATCTGGCGACAGAAATAACGCTGAGTCATTTATCCCTTTTTGTCGTTATCAATTGGCTGAAATCCCCTGTCAGCGCTTAGCTTGCATTTAGCGCATCCCTACAGATTGCTGCGATCACGATGGCCTTAGGCCAGACTTTATTAATTGCCTACAAAATCTTTCTCTTTCGCCGCGGTCCTAGCATCGTTGCCCATTGAATGGATTCGCTTATGTCTACCTCGCGCGTCAAAAAGATCGGTGTATCCGGCACAGGAATGATCGCCCACTGTTTTGTTCGGTTGATCAAGCAGCACTACCAGGATCTGGAAATCTCCCGCGTATTGACCCGTCGGCCGCTCAACTCCTTTACCGATTTCCCACTGACCGATCGCCTCACCAATTCCATCGACCAACTGATCGACAGCGCTGACCTGATCGTCGAGTGCAGCGGTGACGTATTCCATGGCACCGAGGTCATCGAGCGTGCCTTCGAAGCCGGCCTGCCGGTGATAACGATCAATGCCGAATTGCAAGTCACTACTGGCTCCTATCTTGCTGGCAAGGGCTTCATCACCGAGGCTGAAGGCGACCAGCCGGGGTCGTTGGCGGCACTGCATGAGGAGGCCCTGATGATGGGCTTCAAGCCGTTGGTATACGGCAATATGAAAGGCTATCTGAACCATGATCCGTCGCCAGAGGACATGGCCTACTGGTCAAAGCGTCAAGGCATTAGCATCGACCAGACGACCTCATTCACTGACGGCACCAAGGTGCAGATCGAACAGGCAATCGTGGGTAACGGCCTCGGCGCGACCATCACCAAACAGGGACTGGAAGGGCTCGCTTCAACCAACCTGACTGAAACAGGCAATTTGCTGGGCATGATGGCCGAGCGCCTTGGTCAGCCGTTCGTTGATTACGTGATTCCTTCCGGCTATCTGGCGGGGGGCGTGTTCCTGGTCTGCGGGCATGACGACAACCAGCGAGCTGCTGTCGAATATTTCAAGCTCGGCCCAGGACCCTATTACACGCTGCTGCGTCCGTTCCACCTGTGTTCGCTGGAGGTCGGCAAGACCGTGCGCCGCGTGCTCAATGGTGGTGGCGTGTTGCTGAATAACTCGACCACGCCGACGCTAGGCGTCGGTGCTATCGCCAAGCGGGCCATGCGCCCCGGTGAGCTGATCGAGCGCGGTATCGGCGGTTATCAGTTCCGCGGTGAGGCGCTCAAGCTCGACCAGAATCCAGATCATGTTCCGATCGGGCTGTTGCGCAAGACCGCACTCAAGCGTGCGGTCGAGCCAGGGCAGCTGATCACCTTTGACGATGTCGACATTCTGCCGAGTCGCGCGCTGGAGATCGTCATGCAGCAGCGTGCAGAGCGAGTCGCGACGGTCAGCCATAGCGCGGACGCGCGCCCGACAGGGTCGGTCGGGATGATGGTCATGGGCGGCTGACGGCTGTTGTGCAAATCAAACGAAGGCCGCTGATGCGGCCTTCGTTGTTTCTGCGCCTGGATTGAATCCGCAATCGCGTCACATCGGTTGCTTGATCTGTAGCACAACCAGCAACCGTGCAGCTCCGTACGGTCAGGTCTTCTTCATCGACCAATAGGCCGGTTTGAACAGGTCCCGCTCGCCGAGCAATACCACACCTGCCGCAAAGGCACATAACACCAGCGCGATGTACAGGCACAACTGGAGCAGGCCGTGCGGGGCGGGGAGCCAGTGCAGCGCGGTGGCAACTGCAGCGCCAGTCGCCACCCAACGCAGGAGAACGCTAAGAGCCAGTCCTTTTGGCGACGCCCGATAGACGTACAGTCCCATGAATATCGCCTGCAGCGCCGCTCCGCTGGAAAACGCAAATGCAAGGCCTTCGGCACCGTATTGACGGTAGAGCAATGCATCGAGGCTGATAGTCAGTACAGAGCTGACCAGCGTAATCGCCAAAAATAGCCGCGACCGATGTTGGGCGAGGAGGGCGCGCCCCCATAACAGCGCCAGCCCCATCGCCGGGAGACCAAGCGCATACAGGATCACCAGCGATGCCGTGGCGTCGGTTTGCGTGGCACCGAACTGACCTCGTTCCAAGAGCACCGATACAACCGTCTGGGGGAACGAGCAGAGCACCACCGCGGCGGGGACCAGAAACAGCAGAGTTGCCAGCAACCCCTTGCGTATCACCACGGCGTGGCCGCTGAGATCTTCGTCGTTCCAACTGGAAACGAAGCGAGGGAAGAGCACCGAAAGCACCGACAGTGCATAAAGCGTGAGCGGAATCGTGACGATGCGGAACGCAAACGAGAGCATCGTGATGCTGCCCTCGTCGAGAAAGGAGGCGAACATCCGCTCGGCGAGAATGCAGCCCTGTTGCGCGCCGGCGGCCAGTAGAATCGGGGCGAATGCGAGGCCGAAGCCACCACCGTGACCGGTCGCTTCGACCTCGACACCTCCGCGCAGATAAGCGATACGTCGGTGCTGCACCAGGATCAACGCCAACTGGGGCAGCAGCATGCCAATAAATATCACCATCCCGGTGGGTTGAAACAACAGGATGCCGATGATCGCGCCGGCATTGAGTAGTACCGTTCGCACCATCGGTAGGATGAACACCTCATCCATATTGAGCAGTGCACCCTGGCAATACAGTACGGCCTGAACCGCGATCAACACAGCACCCACGCAGAACACCAATTGCCCGGAGGCAACCTGAGCGTCCGACCAACCTGGCGCCAGCAGGTTGAGAATCCAATAGCTGCCGACGATGGCAATAGTGCTTACAGCGGCGCCCATAAGCATTACACGCCAGTAAAGCCAGCGGCTCACGGTTTCGAACAGGGCTTCAGATTGGCTGCGTAATTTCTGCAGGTAAGGGATCATCGCATCGCGAAGCGCGAGGCCGAGGAAGTTCTCGAAGAACATCGGCAGGATCAGTGCCACGAAGATAAGGTCCGCTTCCCAGCTCAGGCCGAAGGCTTTGGCAATGAACAGGTCGCGTAAGAAGCCGAGAAGAAAGCTGGCGACAGTCAACGCCAGGATGATCAGTGATGCGTTCATTCCTTGATCCTGTGCAGGCCATTATCGGGTGGCCTGATGAAGTCGGCATATCGCATCCGATTGAATGGACCGCCAGCGTAGTTTCGTGAATCGCGCGCGGCAGAGCCCTAGCGACGATACATAGACTGAACGACTGAAACATGGTTCCTGTGCGTTATTAGCGCGCTTGACGGTCCCGCAATCGGCATGGACAAGTGCGGATACGTAAAAATGCCGTAAATCCCCTTTGCGAGCGGGGCGTGACTGCTTATGGTTCACGCTCATTTCCAAGCGAACCCAGTTCATGTCCGAGGCAAACACTTCTTCTACCGGCTCCGCGCGGCGCTGGCTGATCATTGGCGTCGTGGTTACGGCTATTGCGTTGCTGCTTTGGTGGCTATGGCCAACTGCATCCGAGACACCTCAGCCACAGCGCGGCGGGCGTGCCGCTTTCGGCGCGCTCGCTGGGCCGACACCGGTGCGCGTTGCATCGGTCGAACAGGGGCAATTCGAGGTCTATTCCAAAGCACTCGGTACCGTCACGCCGCTGAATACGGTGAACGTGCGCAGCCGTGTCGCCGGCGAGCTGGTCGACGTGCGTTTCGATGAAGGTCAACGAGTCAGTGCTGGCGATCTGCTTGCGGTCATCGATCCGCGCCCCTACGAGGTGGCGCTGCAACAGGCAGAAGGCACGCTGCAGCAGAACCGCGCGTTGCTGCAGAACGCACAGGTCGATCTCAAGCGCTATCGAGGATTGTTCGCCGAAGACAGTATCGCCAAGCAAACCCTCGATACTCAGCAGGCGTTGGTCAATCAGTATCAGGGGACGCTTGCGGCCAACCAGGCGGCGGTCAACGAAGCCAAGTTGAACCTGCAGTTCACAAAGATCCGCGCGCCAATAGATGGTCGCGTCGGCCTTAGACAGCTGGATCAGGGCAACCTTGTCGCTGCCAACGACACCACGCCACTGGTCGTCATCACCCAGACCCAGCCAATGGCGATCAGCTTCACGTTGCCAGAAGGTGAACTGCCACCGGTCATCAGCCGCTTTCGCCGCGGCGATGAACTGACGGTGCAGGCCTGGGACCGTGGCGAGCGGATCCTCTTTGGCGAGGGTGTGCTGGAAAGCGTCGACAACCTGATCGATCCGACCACAGGCACTTTGAAAATGAAGGCTCGCTTCGACAACGAGGCAGAGCTGCTGATACCCAATCAGTTCGTCAACGTCCGCCTGCGCGTAGAGACTCTGGATGACGCCATCCTGATTCCTTCGGCGGCTCTGCAGTTCGGTTCGCGCGGCAATTACGCCTATGTGGTCGGCGAAGATTCCAAGGTCGAGCTGCGCACGCTGGAAGTGGGGCCGAGCAACGGCGAGAAGACAGTCATTATCAACGGTCTGAGCGTTGGCGAGCGGATCGTCATGGAAGGCACCGACCGCCTGCGTGACGGCAGCGAAGTGGAAGTGGTAGACCGCAAGAAGCTCGCCGAAGAGGCAGCCGAAAATCCCAAGGTCGATACTCAGAGTGACAAGGAGCGTTCAGCGCGATGAATATCTCGCGGCTGTTCATTCTCCGGCCGGTAGCAACCACACTGACCATGATCGCCATCCTGCTGGCGGGCTTGATCGCTTATCGCATGCTGCCGATTTCGGCTCTGCCGCAGGTGGACTACCCGACCATTCGCGTATTGACGCTGTATCCCGGCGCCAGCCCTGAAGTGATGACCAGTGCCGTTACCGCGCCGCTGGAACGGCAGTTCGGTCAAATGCCGGGGCTGACACAGATGTCTTCGACCAGCTCTGGTGGCGCTTCGGTGATTACCCTGCGTTTCTCGCTGGAGGTCGAGCTGGATGTGGCCGAGCAGGAAGTACAAGCGGCCATCAATGCGGCGGACAATTTACTGCCCAACGATCTGCCGGCTCCGCCGGTCTACAATAAGGTCAACCCAGCCGACACCCCGGTGATGACCCTGGCGGTAACGTCGGAAAGCCTCTCGCTGCCGCAACTTCATGATCTGGTCGATACGCGCATGGCGCAAAAACTGGCGCAGGTCAGCGGCGTGGGCATGGTCAGCATCGCCGGTGGCCAGCGCCCCGCGGTACGTATCCAGGTCAATCCCGAAGCCCTTGCGTCCTATGGACTGTCGCTCGCCGACGTCCGCTCTCTGGTGACAAGTTCCAACGTCAATCAACCCAAAGGCAACTTCGACGGACCAACGCGGGTGTCGATGCTCGACGCCAACGATCAATTGAAGACGCCAGAGGAATACGCTGAACTGATCCTGGCGTACGAGGGCGGTGCGACGCTGCGTCTGGAGGATGTCGCCGAGATCGTTGATGGCGCCGAGAATGAGCGTCTCGCTGCCTGGGCCAACGAAAGCCAGGCCGTGCTGCTGAACATCCAGCGCCAACCAGGCGCCAACGTTATCGAGGTGGTCGAGCGCATCCAGGCGCTGCTTCCGGAAGTCACCGCGAGCATGCCGGCCGGGCTCGATGTGGTCGTGCTTACCGATCGCACACAGACCATCCGCGCTGCGATAACCGATGTACAGCACGAACTGCTGATGGCCACGTTTCTGGTGGTAATGGTCACCTTCGTCTTTCTCAAACGGCTATCAGCGACGATCATCCCGTCGATCGCCGTACCGCTGTCGCTTGTCGGCACTTTTGCGGTGATGCACCTCGCCGGGTTCTCGCTGAACAATCTGACTCTGATGGCCCTTACCATCGCCACCGGCTTCGTGGTCGACGATGCCATCGTCATGCTCGAAAACATCGCACGCCACGTAGAGGAGGGCGAGACGCCGCTCCAGGCTGCCCTCAAAGGTGCCAAGCAGATCGGTTTCACGCTGATCTCGCTAACGCTTTCGCTGATCGCGGTACTGATTCCGTTGCTGTTCATGCAGGACGTGGTGGGCCGCCTGTTCCGCGAGTTCGCCATCACCTTGGCAGTCGCCATCCTGATTTCGCTCGTGGTGTCCCTGACCCTGACGCCGATGATGTGCGCCAAGCTGCTCAAACCCGCCACGGCGGAGAAGTCCGGACCGGACTGGGTCGAACGGCTCATCGGCGGATACGCGCGCTGGCTGACCTGGGTGTTGGGACACCAGACCCTGACCTTATTGGTTGCCGTGGCTACGCTGGGACTGACCGTCGTGCTTTATCTGGCGGTGCCGAAGGGCTTTTTCCCGGTGCAGGACACGGGTGTGATCCAGGGCATCAGCGAAGCCCCACAATCAATTTCCTTTCGGGAGATGAGTGAGCGCCAGCAGTCGCTGTCGCGCGTCATTCTCGCCGACCCGGCGGTGGCCAGCCTGTCGTCGTACATAGGCGTCGATGGCGACAACGTGACCCTCAATAGTGGTCGCTTGTTGATCAACCTAAAGCCTCACGGTGAGCGGGATGTCACGGCGAGTCAGGTCATTGATCGTCTGCGGCCGGAGTTGGCGAAACTGCCAGGCATCGAGCTGTATATGCAACCGGTGCAGGACCTGTCGATCGAGGACCGGGTCAGCCGTACGCAGTTCCAGTTCAGCCTGGAATCTCCCGATGGCGAACTGTTGCAGGAATGGACGCCGCGCTTGGTGACGGCCTTGCGTGAGCGCCCCGAACTGACCGATGTCGCCAGCGATTTACAAAGCAATGGCCTGCAGATCTATCTGGATATTGACCGCGATGCGGCCGCTCGCCTCGGAATCGAGATATCGGCAATAACCGATGCCTTGTACGACGCCTTCGGCCAGCGGCAGATTTCGACCATCTTCACCCAGGCCAGCCAGTATCGCGTGGTGCTCGAGGCCGAGACGGGCAGCCGTCTTGGTCCGCAGGCGCTTGAACAGCTGTTCGTGCAAAGTGAGGGCGGCACGCCGGTGCGGCTATCGAGTCTGGCGACGGTGGAACAGCGCAACGCGCCATTGCTGATCAATCACATCGGCCAGTTTCCGGCGGTGACGCTATCGTTCAACCTGGCGGACGGCGTATCGCTGGGCAAAGCGGTAGACGTCATCGAGGGGGTCGAGGCCGAGATCGGATTGCCAGCGGGTATTCAGAGTCGCTTCCAGGGAGCCGCCGAAGCTTTTCAAGCTTCACTGTCGAGCACCTTGCTGCTGATCCTGGCGGCGGTGGTGACCATGTATATCGTGCTTGGCGTGCTTTACGAGAGTTACATTCACCCAGTCACCATCCTGTCTACGCTGCCATCGGCGGCGGTTGGCGCCTTGCTCGCGCTGTTGCTGACCGGTAACGACCTGGGACTGATCGCCATCATCGGCATCATCCTGCTGATTGGCATCGTCAAGAAGAACGCGATCATGATGATCGACTTTGCCCTCGAGGCCGAACGTCAGCAAGGCATGAGCCCGCAGGATGCGATCTACCGGGCCGCGCTGCTGCGTTTCCGCCCGATCCTGATGACGACTCTGGCTGCATTGTTCGGCGCGGTACCGCTGATGCTTGCGTCGGGTTCCGGTGCCGAGCTGCGTCAGCCGCTGGGCCTGGTGCTTGTTGGCGGTTTGCTGTTGAGCCAGTTGCTGACGCTATTCACCACGCCGGTGATCTATCTGTTCTTCGATCGACTGGGCCAGCGGTTTGCCCGGAAAAACGTGAAAGGGCAAGAGGTGGGTGTATGACCGGTTCGCGGCCAGCCCGTAGGATGGCAGGGTGGCTAAAGCGCTCGGCGCTGCCGGCTCGTCCAGCCTCCAGCGTTCAGTCTCCAGCGGCTTTTGCGCGATGAACCTGTCCGCACCTTTCATTGCCCGTCCGGTGGCGACCATGTTGCTGAGCCTGGCGATCCTGCTGTTGGGCGGGGTCAGTTTCGGACTGCTGCCGGTATCGCCACTGCCGAACATGGATTTTCCGGTCATTACGGTACAGGCCAGCCTACCCGGCGCCAGCCCCGAGATCATGGCATCCAGCGTGGCGACGCCGCTGGAGCGGTCGCTCGGCAGCATTGCTGGCGTCAACCAGATGAGCAGCCGCAGCAGCCAGGGCCAGACACGGATCATCATCCAGTTCGACCTTGATCGGGACATCAACGGCGCTGCGCGGGAGGTTCAGGCGGCGATCAACGCGGCGCGTAATCTATTGCCCAGCGGTATGCGCAGCATGCCCACCTATCGCAAGGTCAACCCGTCGCAGGCGCCGATCATGGTGCTGTCGCTCACTTCCGAAGTGCTCGACAAAGGCCAGCTCTACGACATCGGCTCCACGGTGCTCGCGCAGAAATTGTCGCAGGTGCCAGGAGTCGGTGAAGTGCAGGTAGGCGGGAGCTCACTGCCGGCGGTGCGAGTGGAATTGCAACCGCAACAGCTGGAGCAATACGGCGTATCGCTCGATGAGGTGCGCGAAACCATCGCTTCGGCTAACGTGCGGCGGCCCAAGGGCATGGTCGAGGACGACAATCGCCATTGGCAGGTGCAGGCCAACGATCAGCTGCACGAGGCTGCCGATTACCTGCCCTTGATCATCCGCTACGAGGACGGTGCAGCGTTGCGCCTGAGCGACGTCGCCGAGGTCCGGGATGGCGTCGAGGATCGCTATAACGACGGCTTCTTCAATAATGACCGTGCCGTGCTGTTGGTGATCAACCGACAGGCCGGCGCCAACATCATCGAAACCATCGAAGGCATTCGCAACGAGCTGCCGGCATTGCAGGCAATCGTGCCCGGCAGCGTCAACATGGCGGTGGCGATGGATCGCTCGCCAGTGATCCGCGCGACTTTGCATGAGGCCGAGCGGACACTGCTGATCGCTGTGGGCCTGGTCATCGTGTTGGTATTTCTCTTTCTCGGCCGACTGCGCACCGCGCTGATACCGGCATTGGTGGTGCCGGTGTCGCTGGTCGGCACCTTCGCGGTCATGTATCTGCTCGGCTTCTCGCTCAACGTGCTCTCGCTGATGGCTCTCATCCTCGCCGCCGGTCTGGTGGTGGACGATGCCATCGTGGTGCTGGAGAACATCGCCCGGCACATCGATGAGGGGATCCCGCCGATGCGTGCGGCTTATATCGGCACCCGTGAAGTGGGCTTCACGCTGTTGTCGATGAACCTCTCGCTGGTGGTGGTGTTCATCTCGATTCTGTTCATGGGCGGCATTGTCGAGCGGTTGTTTCGTGAATTTTCCGTCACCCTCGCGGCGGCCATCCTGGTCTCGCTACTGGTGTCGCTGACGCTGACCCCCATGCTTTGTGCGCGCTGGTTGAGACCGCATCAGCCCGAACATGATGGTCGTCTGCATCGCTGGAGCCACGACGCTCATCAATGGCTTTTGCGCCACTATGATCGTTCCCTGAGTTGGGCGCTGCGCCACCGCCGAATCACCTTGCTGACGCTGCTGGCGACCATCGCCCTCAATGTCGTCCTCTACATTCAAGTGCCCAAGACGTTCCTGCCGCAGCAGGACACCGGCCAGCTGACGGGCTTTATCCGCGGCGACGATGGCCTGTCGTTCCAGGTCATGCAGCCGAAAATGGAAATCTATCGCAAGGCCGTCCTGGCGGATCCGGCTGTAGAAAGCGTGGCAGGTTTCATCGGCGGGCAGGGCGGCATCAACAACGCCTTTATGATCGTCCGGCTCAAGCCATTGGAGGAGCGCAAGATTTCCGCACAGAAGGTGATCGAG
This sequence comes from Stutzerimonas stutzeri, assembly GCF_024448715.1. Taxonomy (GTDB): domain Bacteria; phylum Pseudomonadota; class Gammaproteobacteria; order Pseudomonadales; family Pseudomonadaceae; genus Stutzerimonas; species Stutzerimonas stutzeri_AR. The sequence continues at coordinate 313,208 of NZ_JAMOHZ010000001.1, read as the reverse complement.
CGCATCCGCAAAAATCAGCCGAAGGTGCCGGGCGGGCGCATGTTTCTGATGGCCGACCAAGACTTGCAGTTCGGCGGTGGCCGGCAGAGCAGCTCGGCGTACTCCTACGCCTTGCTGGCCAGCGACCTGGCAGATCTGCGTACATGGTTGCCGCAAGTGACACGGGCGCTGATGGCCTTGCCGGAGCTGACCAGCATCGATGCCAACGAAGGCGAGGGTGCACAGCAGATCAGCCTGAAGGTCGATCGTGATGCGGCCAAGCGGCTTGGTATCGACATGAGCACGGTCACGACCATGCTTAACAACGCCTTCAGCCAAAGGCAGATTTCCACCATCTACGAGTCGCTCAACCAGTATCAGGTGGTGATGGAGATCGATCCGGCCTATGCCCAGCATCCTGAGGTGCTGGAGCAGATCAACGTCATCACCAGCGACGGTCGAAGGGTGCCGCTGGCGGCCTTTGCACGCTACGAGCGCAGCCTTGAAGAGGATCGGGTCAGCCATGAGGGGCAGTTCGCCGCGGAGAATATCGATTTCGATCTGGCGCCGGGTGTCAGTCTCGATCAGGCGACGCAGGCCATCGAGCGTGCAGTGGCCGCCATTGGCATGCCCAGCGAGGTGCAGGGGCGTCTGGGCGGCACCGGCGATGTCTTCCAGTCCGTTCAGCAAGGCCAGCCGTTGATGATTCTTGGTGCCTTGCTACTGGTGTACATCGTGCTCGGCATTCTTTACGAAAGTTACATCCATCCGTTGACGATTCTTTCTACGCTGCCATCGGCCGGTGTCGGTGCACTGCTGGCGATCATTCTGACGCGCGAGCAGTTCAGTCTGATTTCCCTGCTTGGGTTGTTTCTGCTGATCGGCGTGGTAAAGAAGAACGCGATCCTGATGATCGATCTGGCACTGCAATTCGAGCGTAACGATCGGCTGTCTCCGGAAGAGTCGATTCGTCGCTCCTGTCTGCTGCGTTTCCGCCCGATTCTGATGACCACCATGGCCGCCATTCTCGGCGCGCTGCCGTTGCTGATGGGCGGCGCCGAAGGAGCCGAGATGCGTCAGCCGCTGGGCTTGACCATCATCGGCGGGCTGCTGCTGAGTCAGATCCTTACCCTCTACACCACGCCAGTGGTCTATCTGTACCTGGACCGCGCGCGTCATCGTTTCAACAGCTGGCGCGGTGTACGCACCGATGCTGCACTGGAAAATCCGCTATGAGTTCGTTGCATTTGAAACACCCCATGCGTCCTCTGGCCCTGGTGGCCATGGCGTTTTCACTGGGCGCCTGTACGCTCGGCCCCGACTATCAGCGGCCTGATTTACCAATGGCAGCTGAATTCAAGCAAGCTGAAGGCTGGAAGGCCGCGGCGCCGGCTGATGTCTTGCAGCGTGGTGACTGGTGGACGCTCTATGGCGATACCGAACTGAATGCGCTGGTGGCGCGGCTGAACGTTTCCAATCAGAACCTGGCGGCAGCGGACGCTCAGTATCGCCAGGCACGAGCGCTGGTGCGTGGCGCGCGTTCGCAGCTGTTCCCCATCGTGGGGGCCAGTGGTGGCGTCTCGCGCGGGGGGCAGGGCAGCAGTTCTTCCAATAGCTCGTTTTCAGAGGACTTCGGTAGCAGTAGCGGTGTGAGCGAGAGCTACGAGGTCGGCCTCGACGCCTCTTGGGAGTTGGACATATGGGGGCGTTTGCGGCGTAATCTCGAGGCCAATCGCGCCAACATGCAAGCGAGTGCGGCGGATCTCGCGGCAGTCCGCTTGAGCCTACAGTCCGAGCTGGTTCAGACCTACCTACAGTTGCGTGTGATGGACGAACAACAACGGCTGCTGGATCAGACCGTCGAGGCGTTCGCGCGCTCGCTGCGCCTGACCGAAAACCAGTACCAGGCCGGTATCGTGCCGAAGTCGGACGTCAGCCAGGCGCTGACCCAGCTCAAAAGCACCCAGGCCCAGGCGATTGATCTGCAATGGCAACGTGCGCAGATGGAACATGCCATCGCGGTGCTGATCGGCGTGCCGCCATCGGAATTGAACATTGCTGAGCGTAGCGATATTCCGCAACTGCCTGAGGTGCCGTTGGCATTGCCATCGCAGTTGCTGGAGCGTAGGCCGGACGTCGCCTCGACCGAACGCCAGGTGATCGCCGCCAATGCCCAGATCGGCGTGGCTGAGGCGGCCTGGTATCCGGACCTGACCCTGAGCGCCAGCGGCGGTTATCGCAACAGCAGCTTCAGCGACCTGATCAGCCTGCCCAACCGCTTCTGGTCGCTGGGCCCGCAAACGGCGCTGACGCTGCTCGACTTCGGCAGCCGGCGCGCCGAGCTGGAGCAGGCCGAAGCCAGCTATGACCAGACCGTGGCGAACTATCGTCAGACAGTCCTCGACAGCTTCCGTGAAGTCGAGGACAACTTGGTGCAACTGCGGGTTCTGGCCGAGGAGGCGGTCGTACAGCGCGAAGCACTGGAAGCGGCGCAAGAGTCGCTGCGTTTGATCGAAAACCAGTACCGCGCGGGTACCGTCGACTTCCTCAGCGTGGCGACTGTACAGACCACCACACTGAACAACGAGCGCACCAATCTCACGCTGCTGGGTGACCGCCTGACTGCCAGCGTGCAATTGATTGCGGCACTGGGTGGTGGCTGGACTATCGAACAGCTCGAGAGCGAGCCGGATCTTTAACAGACAGCGTTATTCAGGAATGAAAAAACCAGGCCGAGGCCTGGTTTTTTTCTGCTGATGACGGTAGCTCAGTGACGCTGTTTGCGATTCACCGTCTGTGCCGCCTTGATGATGTCGGCGCCGATAACCGGCTCGAACTCCTTCCATACCGGTCGCATGGCTTCACGCCAGGCTTCGCGCTCTGCTGGGGTCAGCTCGATGATTTCCGAGGTGCCGGCTTGGCGAATGCGCTCGCGATGGGCTTGGTTGGCTTCTTCGGCCGCACGGTTAACCTCGTAGGTTACCTCGTCGATGATGCCTTCAAGTTCGGTGCGAATTTTGTGTGGGATGCCGTACCAGAAGCGCGTGTTGCTCACCAGCATGTAGTCGAGCACGCCATGATTGCTCTCGGTGATGTAAGGCTGCACGGTATGCATCTTCTTGCTGTAGATATTCGACCAGGGGTTTTCCGCGCCTTGGACGGTGCCGTTCTGCAGTGAGGCGAAGACATCGGCAAAAGCGATCTTTTTAGTAGGCGCCCCCACTTGAGCGAATTGTGATTCCAACACCGCAGAAGGCTGAATGCGGAACGCTAGTCCGGTGGCATCGCCTGGTAGGCGCAGCGGCTTGGTTGCCGACAGTTGCTTCATACCGTTGTGCCAGTAGGCCAGGCCGGTAATATTTTCCTTTTCCATCGAGCGCAGCAGCTGACGCCCCTTGGCGCGCTTCTGAAAGCGGTTGACGGCTTCCAGGTCGTCGAACAGGAAAGGCAGGTCGAACACTTGCACCTGTTTGGTGTATTTCTCGAACTTGGCCAGCGAGGGTGCCAGTAGCTGGACTTCGTTGTTGCTCAGAGCTTCCAGTTCGGTGGCATCGCCAAACAGCGTGGAGTTTGGGTAGACCTCGACGATCACCTGGCCCGGCAAGCGTTCTTCGACCAGTTTTTTAAACAACAGGGCGCCCTTGCCCTTTGGGGTTTCTTCGGCGACGACGTGGGAGAACTTTATGACTATCGGCTCTGCTTCGACCGTTGTCGCGGTCAGTGCCAGCATCAGTCCGGCGAGGGTGATGATCGGCTTGATCATTGAAAGGCTCTTTATTTTGGTTGGTTGGCATTGCATCCGTGAACCGGATGCGATTGAGCTTCAACGCGACGTTATGCCAAATAAGCCGAACCACCTAAAGCGCTTTTTCGCAAAATTCATAATTGAAAGAGCAGGAGCGGGAATAGATCACAGTTTGCCAGTATGAATCGCCGCCCTGCGTCGCAAAGCGGCGACGCAGGGCCATCGGAAGTCAGCTGTTCGCTAGCTGCCAACCGCCGCCCAAGGCCTTGTAGAGCGCGACGACACCGCGATACAGCTCGACTTCAGCCTGTGCCTGGGCGTCTTCGGCGACGAGCCGTTCACGCTCGGCGTCCAGTAGCACAAGGAAGTCTACCGTTCCTTCGCGATAGCGGATCTCAGCCTGCTGCGCCGCGGCGCGACTGGCGCTTGATTGGCGTAGCAACGACAGCAGTCGTTCCTGGGCGCGGGCATAGTCGCTGAAGGCGTTCTCAGACTCTTCCAGTGCGAGCAATACCTGCTGTTCGTAATTGGCCAACGCACCCTCGGCATCGGCTTCGGCACCGCGCAATCTGGCGCGTACGCTACCCATGTCGAATGCCGCCCAACTGATGCTCGGTGCGACTCCCCAGGCCTGCGCAGCGCTGGAACCAATCTGCGATCCGCGCCCGGCAATGAAGCCGAGGAAACCCGACAGGCTCACCCGCGGAAACAGGTCCGCCGTCGCGACGCCAACGTTGGCGGTGGCCGCGGCCAACTGGCGCTCTGCCGCCCGGATGTCTGGACGACGGCGCAGCAATTCGCCGGGATCGCCAATCGGCAAAGCTTTGGCAATCGCCGGCAGTTCATGTGGCGACAGATCGACGCTGAGCTGATCGGCGCGCTGGCCGAGCAGAGTGGCGATGCGATTGCGCGCACGGCTTTGGGCCGCCTGAAATTGCGGCAGGCTGGCCTCGGTGGCGGCCAAACGAGCATCGGCGCGCAGAACATCGAGCTCACTCCCTATGCCGGCGTCGCGCAATTGTTCGGTCAGCCGATGCGAGTCGCGCTGATTGTCCAGGTTTTCCCGAGCGATGCGCTCGCGCAGCTGGGCGCCACGAAGCTGTCCATAGGCATCGACCAGTTCGGCGATCAGGCTCACTTGCAGCTGATAGAGCTCGGCTTCGGCGGCTTCGGTCTGTGCTTCGCTGGCTTCGATACGCCGCTGGATGCGCCCGAACAAATCCAGCTCCCAGGCCATGTCCAGACCCAGGTCGTAGCGCTCGATGTTGCTGCGCTCTTCACTGAAACCGGGTTGCTGGGCTTCACCGTATTCGGCGGTAGCGCCAGCGGTTACCGTTGGGAAACGATCATTGGCATCGTCGTCGCGAATCGAGCGTGCCGCACGTAACCTGGAGAAGGCGATGCGCAGCTCACGGTTTTCGGCCAAAGCCTGACCGACCAACGCATCCAGAGTGGGGTCTTCAAACTGGCGCCACCAGGCGGATTCGAACCGTGAGCGGTCGAAGTCTTCTGCGGCGGCTTGGTCGATCTCTGCTGGAGCCGTTTCCGGCGTACGGTAATCGGGGCCCACCGCACAGGCGCTGAGGGCCAATATCGCGGCTAGCAGGAGCGGGGCGGTGATAACAGCCTTCATGCATGAATCTCCTTCAGTACAGCCTTTTTCTCCTCGCGCTTTTCGACGAAAGCGCGAATCACCAGATAAAACACCGGGGTCAACAGCAGCCCAAAGAAAGTCACGCCGAGCATCCCGCTGAACACCGCGACGCCCATGGCATGGCGCATCTCGGCACCGGCACCGCTGGACAACACCAGTGGCACCACACCCATGATGAAGGCGAAGCTGGTCATCAGGATCGGGCGCAGCCGCAGCCGGCAGGCTTCGAGTACCGCGGCCAACCGATCCATGCCTTCTTCCTGCTTGTCCTTGGCGAACTCGACGATGAGGATGGCGTTCTTGCACGCCAGGCCTACCAGCACGATCAAGCCGATCTGAGTGAACACGTTGTTATCACCACCCGAGAGGATCACGCCGGTGATGGCCGACAGCAGCGTCATCGGCACGATCAGGATTACTGCCAGCGGCAGGCTCCAGCTCTCGTATTGCGCCGCCAATACCAGAAACGCCAGCAGCACGCAGAGCGGGAAGACGAACATCGCGGTGTTGCCGGCCAGAATTTGCTGATAGGTCAGCTCAGTCCACTCGTAGCTCATGCCGTTCGGCAACTCGGCCTGGAGCAAGCGCTCCATGGCGTCTTCGGCTTGACCGGAGCTGTAGCCCGGCGCAGCTGCTCCATTGATCTCAGCGGTAAGGAAGCCGTTGTAGTGCATCACGCGATCCGGACCGGAACTGTCGCTGACCTTGACGAAGGTCGACAGCGGAACCATTTCGCCACGGTCGTTGCGTACTTTCAGTTGGCCGATCTGCTCGGGCGTCAGACGAAACTTCTGTTCGGCCTGGACGTTGACCTGATAGGTGCGACCGAAGCGGTTGAAGTCGTTGGCATACAACGAGCCGAGGTAGACCTGCATGGTGTCGAAAATCTGATCGATCGGCACACCATGGGTTTTGGCCTTTTCCCGGTCGATATCGGCATCGATTTGCGGCACATTGACCTGATAACTGGTGAACAGCCCGGCCAGCTCAGGATACTCGGCGCTCTTGGCTAGGACGTTCTGGACCTGCTTGTACAGTTCTTCGTAGCCGAGGTTGCCGCGATCCTGCACTTGTATGCGGAACCCCCCAATGGTGCCCAGACCCTGAACCGGTGGCGGCGGGAAGATGGCGATGAAGGCGTCTTGGATCTGCGAGAACTGCCCATTCAGATCTGCCGCAATGGCGTTGGCCGAAAGCGACGGGTCTTTGCGTTCGTCGAACGGCTTGAGCGGTGTGAAGACGATGCCGCTGTTGGGGCTGTTGGTGAAGCCGTTGATCGACAGGCCCGGGAATGCCACGGTGTTCTCCACGCCCGGATGTTCGCTGGCGATCTGCGACATGCGCTTGATCACATCCTCGGTGCGATCCAGCGTGGCGGCGTCCGGCAATTGCGCAAAAGCGACCAGGTACTGCTTGTCTTGCGGCGGCACGAAGCCGGTCGGTGTGCTGGCGAAACCCATGTACCCCAAGCCCACCAAGCCGACATACACCACCAAGGCAATGCCGCTACCGCGCAGGATGCGTTTCACCGCGCCAACATAGCCATGGCTGGCCCGGTCGAACACTCGGTTGAACGGCGCAAACAGCCAGCCGCCAAAGAGCTTGTCCAACAAGCGCGAGAAGCCGTCCTTAGGCGCGTCGTGGCTGCGCAGCAGTGCGGCGGCAAGCGCCGGCGACAGGGTCAGCGAGTTAAACGCCGAGATCACGGTAGAGATGGCGATGGTCAACGCGAACTGCTGGTAGAACTGCCCGGTGAGACCGGAAATGAACGCAGTCGGAATGAACACCGCGCAGAGCACCAAGGCCGTGGCGATGATGGGACCGGTCACTTCCTTCATGGCTTGCTTGGTGGCTTCCACCGGCGACTTGCCGAGGCCGATATTACGTTCGACGTTTTCCACTACGACGATGGCGTCGTCCACCACGATGCCGATGGCCAGCACCAGGCCGAACAGCGACAGCGCATTGAGCGAGAAGCCGAGCATGTGCATGACGGCGAAGGTACCGATCAGCGACACCGGTACTGCAGCCAGCGGAATGATCGAGGCACGCCAGGTCTGCAGAAACAGAATCACCACCAGCACCACTAGCACGATGGCCTCGAGTAGCGTGTGCACCACCGCCTCGATGGAACCGCGAACGAAAATGGTCGGGTCGTAGACGATTTCGTAGTCCACGCCCTCAGGGAAATCCTTTTTCAGCTCGGCCATGCGCGCCCGCACCGAGTCGGAGATTTCGATGGCATTGGAGCCGGGGCGCTGGAATACCGGGATGGCGACGGCGGGCTGGTTGTTCAGCAGTGATCGCAGGGCGTACTGACTGGACCCCAGTTCGATGCGCGCGATATCCCTGAGGCGAGTGATCGAGCCGTCTTCGCCTGCGCGAATGATGATGTTCTCGAATTCCTCCTCGGTGACCAGTCGGCCCTGAGTGTTGATCGAAAGTTGGAAATCAGTCGCCCCCGGTGCTGGCGGCGCACCCAGCGAGCCGGCCGCGACCTGACGGTTCTGCTCACGGATAGCGTTGACTACATCGGACGCAGTGAGATTGCGCGAGGCGACCTTGTTCGGGTCGAGCCAAACGCGCAAGGAATAGTTGCCCATGCCGAACAGTTGCACGTCGCCGATTCCGTCCAGACGCGCCAGCTCATCCTTGACGTTCAGCGCAGCGTAGTTGGACAGATAGAGCATGTCGTAGCGCTCGTCCGGCGAGGTCAGGTGGACCACCATGGTGAGGTCCGGCGAGGCCTTGTCGACCGTCACGCCGAGGCGCTGCACCTCGGTGGGCAGAGTCGGCATGGTACGCGTCACGCGGTTCTGCACCTGCACCTGGGCATTGTCCAGGTCAGTGCCCAGGGCGAAGGTGATGGTCAGGGTCAGCTTGCCGTCGGCGGTGGCCTGGGACGACATGTAGAGCATGCCTTCAACACCAGTGATGGCCTGTTCCAGCGGCGAGGCGACGGTTTCGCCAATCACCTTGGGGTTGGCGCCGGGGAAGTTAGCGCGCACCACGACGGTAGGCGGCACTACTTCCGGATATTCGCTGATGGGCAGCTGGAACAGCGAGATGGCGCCGCCAATCAGGATGATCAACGACAGCACCGCCGCGAAAATCGGCCGCTGGATAAAGAATTGAGAGAAATTCATGACGCACTCCGGGGGAGAGGGTGCGCATCACGCACCCTGACGGAATCGGTTTTCGGGGTGTGCGCCGAGGCGCACTGTCGACTGGCTGCTGCGCTAACTCAGCTGCTATCTGTTTTAACTGTTGGGGCGTCGCGGCACGCTGCGATCGACCACCTCGGTCTTGAACGCCGCGGTGATGGCGCGATGCTGTTCTTTGAGCGCGGCGAGGGTATCGGCGTCTGCCATGGGCACGGTTTCTGGCGCAACCGTATTGCCCGGACGGACACGCTGCAGGCCGTTGACGACGATGGTTTCGCCTTCATTGAGACCGCTGCGGACAATGCGCAGCCCTTCGAGTTTCGGTCCCAGTTCGATGGAGCGGTAATTCACCTTGCCGTCCTCGCCAAGCACCAGCACAAACTTCTTGCCCAGATCGGTTCCCACCGCCACGTCCTTGATCAGCACTGCATCGTAGGTGGCGCTGCCAACCAGCTTCATCCGCGCATAAAGACCCGGCGTGAAGTGCCCATCACGGTTGTCGAACACGGCGCGCCCGCGGATGGTGCCGGTACGCGGATCGACCTGGTTATCGATGAAATCCATGTGACCGAGGTGCGGGTGACCGTCCTCACTGGAAAGTCCGAGGTAAACGGGCGTCGCCTCGCCGCGTTCGCCTTCGCGGGCCAGTTCGCGGTACTTTAGGTAGGTACGCTCGTCCGCCTCGAAGTAGGCGTAGACCTTGTCAGTGGAAACCAGTGTGGTGAGCAACGCCTCGCCAGCGTTGACTAGGTTGCCGGCGGTGATCATGGCGCGACCTGCACGACCGTTAATCGGTGCGGTGACGCGGGTGAAACTGAGGTCCAGTTTGGCTGCCTCCAGTTGCGCCTGTATTGCCGCAACTGCGGATTTCGCTTCGCTGGCGGCACTGACGCGAGCGTCAGCCAGTTCAGCGGAAATCGCATTACTGGCCCGTAGCCGCTCGCCGCGCTGGGCTTCACTGGCGGTGCGTTGCTGCGTGGCGCGTGCCTGTTGCAACTCGGCTTGCAGGCGTTTTACCTGAGCCTCGAACGGGCGAGGGTCGATCTGAAACAACAGATCGCCTTTCTTGACCAGTGCGCCTTCCTCGAACGCGACCCTATCGATGAAGCCGGAAACCCGCGGGCGGATCTCGACCGACTCGGGTGCTTCCAGGCGCCCGGTGAGCTCGTCCCATTCGGTGACTTGCTGCTCGATGACTTCAGCGACGCTGACAGCCGGCGCCGGCATCGCCGCTTCGGTGGCTTCAGGTGCTTGCCCGCAGGCGCCAACAAGGGCAGCGACAACCGCAACCAATGGGTAACGCAGGGCTTTGAGTGAACGTTCCATGCCTTGACTCCGCAACTCGTTTTTATCGATGGCGGGAGTGTGCGGGGCAGCCTCTGAATGCAGAAATCGAACGAGGCGAATATGGATATCACTCGCAATGATGTTGCAGATCGTTTCATCAATGGCGAGAGAGTACGGGCGTCGGGCGGCGCTCCCGTTTCAGCTCGACCTCGGCTGTGGTGGGCTAAAGCCCACCCTACGGAAGACGACGATCAGACAGTAGGGTGGGCCGGGCGGCGTTCCGTTTTAGCCCACCACAATGGGTGAATCCGCAGGTCTGGTGGGCTGAAGCAGAACCCCATCGGCCTCAGGTAACGGTGATCCGCCCCGTAGGATGGATGAAACCCATCGCGATTCGGGTTGTTTCAGAGACTATCCGGATCGCCAACGAACATCTGGATACGCGAGCGCAGCCAACGTTCGGCGGGGTCGTTGTCTTGGGCGCCGCGCCAGGCCATGGACAGCTCGAAGTCCTGGCTGGTCTCAAATGGCAGTGGCTCTGCACGGACCCCACCATTGGCGGCCAGGGCCGCAGCGGCGTAGTCCGGCACGGTGGCAACCAGATCGGTACCCGCCAGCAGGCTCGCCAGCCCGTTGAACTGCGGGACCGCCAGCACCACCTTGCGCTTGCAGCCATGCAGCGCCAGTTCCTCGTCGATGTAACCGTTCAGATCTCCAGCAAAAGAGACCATGGCATGTGGGCGCGAGCAGTAGTCCTCCATGGCCATGCGGCCAGGAATGCTGTCGGCGCGCAGCAGCATCGGTTTCGGCCGGCGCAAGATCTTGCGTTTGGCATTGGCTGGCAGCTCCACGGTGTAGCAGACGCCTACTGAGATTTCCCCGGATGCCAGTAGGCCAGGCATCAATAGATAGTTGGCACGCCGCACGACCAGCACCACACCCGGCGCCTCGGCGCGTATGCGTCGGAGCAACTGAGGCAACAAGGCGAATTCGACCTCGTCCGTCAGGCCAATGCGAAATACCAGTTCGCTTGTGGCTGGATCAAAAGTCGAGGCGCGGCTGACCGCTGTGGAAATCGAATCCAGCGCAGGTGAGAGCAGGCCGGCAATTTCCTGCGCGCGAGCGGTCGGTTCCATGCTGCGGCCGGTGCGCACGAACAGCGGATCGTCGAACAACGTGCGCAGGCGCGCCAGTGCGGCACTGATTGCTGGCTGGCCGAGAAACAGTTTTTCAGCCGCTCGGGTCACGCTGCGCTCGTGCATCAACGTTTCGAAGACGATAAGCAGGTTCAGATCCACGCGGCGAAGGTCGTTGCGATTCATGCCATTCACTTCAAGCTGTGGTCAGACAAAGGGCGTGGCTGACCTTCAAGGTTGCGCCTGCATTCTAGACAGATCGGCGTGACGCCGGCATGTCCATTTCCGCTTTGCAATTACACAAACCTGCAGGTCGTGATTCGGATTTACATACAAAGCATCATCATTCCCGCGCATGGCGACTATCGAGCGGAATGCGGGAATCGCGGCTGGAGTTGTGTCGGCAGTGCAGATAGAGTCACTAATACAGTAGTAACCGAGGGGTCTTTCAATGTCCCGCATCATCCGTTTCCATCAGTTCGGCCCTGCCGAAGTTCTGCGCTACGAGCAGCAGGACGTGCCACGTCCGGGTCCCGGCGAAGTGCTTATCGGCGTGAGCGCTATCGGCATCAGCTGGAACGACGTGCTTTGGCGGCAAGATCTCGCGCCACGCCACGCGCGGCTGCCGGCGGGGCTGGGCAGCGAGATCGCCGGCGAAGTACTGGCCGTCGGCGACGAGGTGGATGGCTTCACGGTGGGTGATCGGGTGGCAAGCTTTCCAGCGCATGACCTCAACCAGTACCCACTCTATGGCGAGCGCGTGCTGCTACCGCACACTTCGCTCGTTCATTATCCCGACATACTCAGTCCGATCGAAGCCTCTATCCACTACACGCCAGCGCTGGTGGCTTACTTTGCGCTGGTTGAACTGGCGCAACTCGAACCGGGGCAGTATGTCCTTATAACCGAAGCTCGCCATTGCACCGGCCCGACCGCTGTCCAGGTGGCGAAGGCATTGGGTGCGCGGGTGATCGCCACGTGCGATACGGCCGAAGATCGCGATTTCCTGCGTGAGTTGGGTGCCGAAACGGTGATCGCCACCGAAGAGGAAGACTTGGTCGGCCGGCTGCAAAAAATCACCGCTGGCACGGGCGTCGAGGTGGTGCTCGACGCCTGTGGGGGGTCTCAGATGAAGCTCCTGGGCGATGTCATCGCGCCGCGCGGTAAGCTGATTCTTTATGGACTGAACGGCGGCAACGAGACAGCTTTTCCGGCGTGTGCGGCGTTCAAGAAAAATTTCAAATTCTTCCTTCATTGTTTGTGCGATTTCACCGGCCAGCCGGAAATGGGTATTGAACAGAATCGTGACGCGGTCCAGCGCGCGCTGTTGCATATCAACCAGCTCACCGCCGACCGGCTGATCACGCCGCAAGTCGACAAGGTGTTCGCATTCGATGAGGTGGTTGCCGCCCACCAGTACGTCGAGAGCGGCGTTCCGCGCGGACGGGTGGTGCTTGGCGTCGAGTAACACAGGCCCTGCGCAGGGGCCTCTCATCGCTTCATAGAAACTTTTCCCTCACCGTTCAAGTCCTCCGAAGACAGGTAATTCACCTTGACGGAGGAAATCTACATGGCCGAAGAAAAGCAGACGCTGCCGCCTCAGGAACAACCCGAACCCGGTAAAGAAGGCTTGATGAATCCTCGCCCGGAGTTCAAGGGCGAAGACTACAAGGCAGCCGGCAAGCTGCAGGGCAAGGTAGCGATCATTACCGGCGGTGACAGCGGCATCGGTCGTTCCGTAGCCGTATTGTTCGCGAGGGAAGGCGCCGATGTGGCGATTCTCTATCTCGATCAACACCAGGACGCTGACGAAACCCGCCGCGTAGTCGAAAGCCATGGCCGTCAATGCCTGACCTTTGCCGGCGACGTGGCTGATCGCGAGGTCTGTCGCAAGGTCATCGACGAGACGCGGGCCAAGTTCGGCAAGCTCGACATCCTGGTCAATAACGCCGCCGAACAGCATCCGCAGGAAAGTCTGGAAGACATCAGCGAAGAGCAGTGGGAGAAGACCTTCCGCACCAACATTTTCGGCATGTTCCAAATGACCAAGGCGGCGCTGGCCCACCTCAAGCAGGGTGCGTCCATCATCAATACCACTTCGGTAACGGCCTACAAGGGTAGCCCGCAGCTGCTCGATTATTCCGCAACCAAGGGCGCCATCACGGCGTTCACCCGCTCGCTGTCGATGAACCTGGCCGAGCGCGGCATCCGCGTGAATGGCGTAGCACCAGGTCCAATCTGGACGCCGCTGATTCCGTCGACCTTCGACGCGGACAAGGTCGAGAAATTCGGCGCGAACGTGCCGATGAAGCGTCCCGGCCAACCCGAAGAAGTGGCCCCGGCCTATGTCTATCTAGCCAGCAGCGATTCGTCATATGTCAGCGGCCAGGTGATTCACATCAATGGCGGCTCGGTGGTCAACGGCTAAGCCACGCCATAGGAGTAACGATATGCCTCGCACGATCTGGAAGGGTGCCGTCAGTTTCGGTCTGGTTCATATTCCCGTCGCGCTGGTGCCCGCCACTACCCGCACCGGGATCGACTTCGATTGGCTGGACAAGCGCAGCATGGACCGGGTCGGCTACAAGCGCATCAACAAAACCACCGGCGAAGACATCGACAGCGAAAACATCGTCAAAGGCGTCGAGTACGAGAAGGGTCACTACGTCGTGATAAGCGATGAGGAAATCAAGTCAGCGCACCCCAAAGCGACGCAGACGGTGGATATCGTCGCCTTCGTGGATGCCAAGGACATATCGTTCCTCTATATCGACACGCCTTACTACCTGACGCCTGACCGACGTGGTGAGAAGGTCTATGCGCTGTTGCGCGAGACCCTGATCCAGACTGGCAAAGTCGGTATCGCCAACGTCGTGCTGCGCAACAAACAGCACCTGGCGGTGGTGATGCCTCTGGGCAAGGCGCTGGTGATGAACACGCTACGTTGGGCTGAGGAAGTACGGGGGCTGGAATACCTTGAGATGAAGGACGAAGCGCTCAATGCCGACCTCAACCCGCGCGAGCTGGACATGGCCAAGCGACTGGTCGAGGACATGAGCGACGAATGGAATCCCGACCAGTACAAAGACACGTTTCAGGACCAGATCATGGACCTGGTGGAAACCAAGGCCCGCGAAGGCAAGATCGAAGCTGTGGGCGGGCCGGAGGAAGCGGTCGATCGCCGCAGCGCCGATGTCATCGACCTGACCGAACTGCTCAAGCGCAGCCTGGCAGGAAAGCCCTCCGCGAAAAAGGCGGCACCCCAAGAGGAAGTCGACGATTCGGACGAGGCAGAAGAGGCCGCGCCACGCAAGCGCACAACGAGCAAAACCGCCGCCAGCACCAAGTCCAAGCCTGCTGCCAAGTCGACGGCTAGCAAGGCGTCCGGCAGCAAGTCATCGACTACTCGCAAGAGCACCGCGACGAAATCGAGTACCAAGAAAGCCAGCTGACCTCGACGGGAGCTCCGTGTGCCAGAAAAATCCGGCAAAAGCCGCCCCGATGTGGGCGGTATCGGCATCAGTAGCCCGCAGCGGATCATTGATGCGCGCAGTGGCGCCACCAAGTTGCAGCTCGCTCAGTACTATCTGGCGGTAGGCGATTGGATAACACCGCATTTGGCCAATCGACCGCTCTCCATTGTTCGCGCTCCCGAAGGTGTGGGCGGCGAGAGCTTTTTCCAGCGTCACTGCGGCCGTTTGAAGATGCCGCATATGCGCGTACTGGATAAATCTCTCGACCCTGAACACGCGCGCCTCATCCAGGCGGACAGCGTCACGGCAGTGGTCGAGGCGGCGCAGATGGGCACTATCGAATTTCATACCTGGAATACTCGCAGCGACCGTATCGATCGCCCGGACCGGATCGTGTTCGACCTGGACCCGGACCCGGAATTGCCGTGGACGCGGATGATTGAAGCGACCCGTATGACGCTGGACCTGCTTGGCGAATTGGGACTCAAGGCATTTCTGAAGACCAGCGGCGGGCGCGGCATGCATGTGGTGGTGCCGATCGAGCGTCGCCAGAGCTGGGATTGCATCAACGAATTCGCCCGCGGCGTGACGCTGCGTCTGGCCACCGAGGCGCCCGAACGGATTGCCGGAAAAATGGGGCCGAAGAACCGGGTCGGCAAGATTTTCGTCGACTACCTGCGTAACCAGCGTGGCGCCAGTACCGTGGCAGCTTATTCAGCTCGCGCACGGCCAGGCTTGCCGGTCTCGGTCCCGATCATGCGCGAGGAACTGGAGCAGATTACCGGTGCGGATCAGTGGAACATCCTGAACCTGCACGAGCGGTTGGATTCGCAAAGCATGGACCCCTGGTCCGACTATGCATCGACCAGGCAGACGATCTCCGCACGTTTGCTCAAAGACCTCACCGGTAACTGACGCGACAGGTGGCCTTTCTAAACCCGGATCTCCAGCTAGCCTTCCACTAGTGTAGCGAACACCACGCCGGCCCGTCCGTCCCGCTGCAGGAACCATCCTAGAGCGGCTGAAGTCGATTTCTCAGATGGGCAGACATAACAAGTAACAGGAGATACCGATGACCGTGCGAGTATCCCGGCGACAGTTCCTCAAGTTCGGTGCGGCAGGTGTAGGCGCATCGAGCATGGCCATGATGGGGTTTGCACCTGATGAAGCCGTCGCGTCGATTCGTCACTTCAAACTGACCGGTGCGAAAATCTCTCGCAACATCTGCACCTACTGCTCGGTAGGCTGCGGCATGTTGCTCTACTCCCGCGGTGATGGTGCCGCCAACGTTATCGACGATATCTACCACGTCGAAGGCGACCCTGATCATCCGGTCAGCCGCGGTTCGCTGTGCCCACGTGGAGCGGGCGTGCTCGACTTCATAAACAGCGAGTCTCGAGTCAAATACCCGGAAGTGCGCGAGCCATTCACCAACGAGTGGAAACGCATCAGTTGGGATGAAGCGTTCACGCGCATCGCGCGGCATATGAAAGACGACCGCGACAAGAATTTCGAGACCCATGACGAGCAAGGGCGGCTGGTCAACCGTTGGATGACGACCTCGATGGTGGCGGCTTCGGCCTGTACCAACGAAACCGCCTACCTCACGCAGAAGATTACCCGCGCACTCGGCATTCTCAAGATCGACAACCAAGCGCGCGTCTGACACGGACCAACGGTGGCAGGTCTTGCCCCTACATTTGGTCGCGGTGCTATGACGAACCACTGGGTCGACATTGCCAACGCTAACGTCATTCTGTCCATGGGCGGCAATTCAGCCGAAGCGCATCCCGTAGGCTTCCGCTGGGTCATGCATGCCAAGGAGCGCAGCAATGCCATCCTGATTTCCATTGACCCGCGCTTCAACCGCACCACGGCGGTAGCCGATTATCACGCCTGGCTTCGTACCGGCACGGACATTGTGTTTCTGGGTGGTTTCATCAGTTACCTGATTGAGTCCGACCGTTACGCTCATGAGTACGTCCGCGCATACACCGATGCCAGCCTGATCGTTAAAGAAGGCTTCGGCTTCGAGGAGGGGTTGTTTACCGGGTACAACTCGGAGGACAAGGCCTACGACCGTGAAACCTGGAATTTCGAGCTGGACGAGCGCGGTTTTGCTCGCTCCGATCCGAGCCTCGAACATCCGCGCTGCGTGTTCCAGCTGATGCGTCAGCATTACAGCCGTTACACCATCGACCAAGTGGAAAACGTCTGCGGCATGCCCAGGGACAAGGTGCAGGAATTGTGGGATTTGATGGCGCAGACATCCGCGCCCGACAAGACCATGACGATCCTCTACGCGCTCGGGTGGACCCAGCACACCATTGGTTCGCAGATCATCCGTTGCGGTGCGATGGTGCAACTGCTGCTTGGCAATATGGGCATGCCCGGCGGCGGCGTGAACGCGTTGCGCGGACATTCCAATATCCAGGGCCTGACGGATATCGGCCTGCTTTCCAACCTACTGCCCGGTTACATGAACCTGCCATCGGTGAATTTGCAGACCTACGCCGATTACATGAAGACGCGCATCAAGCCGCCGCTTCTCGAAGGCGAGGTTTCCTACTGGAAATTCTACGAACGCTTCTTCGTCAGCCTGATGAAGGACTGGTACGGCGACGTTGCGACAGTCGAGAACGACTGGTGCTATGACTGGTTGCCAAAGCTCTCCGAGCCGATTTACGACGTGCTCTATGCCATCAACGATATGACCATGGGCAAAATGACCGGAGCGTTCTGCCAAGGCTTCAACATTCTTGCGGCATTTCCGAACAAGGCCAAGGTCATGGATGGCCTGTCGAAGCTCAAGTACTTCGTGATCATGGACCCGCTCACCGTAGAGACTGGCGAGTTCTGGAAAAACTTCGGTGAATACCACGACGTCGACCCATCGAAGATCGGCACCGAAGTGTTTCGACTACCCACCACCTGCTTCGCCGAAGACGACGGTTCCATCACCAACAGCTCGCGCTGGTTGCAATGGCATGAGAAAGCCGCACCTGGCCCTGGCGAGTCGATGACCGACACCGAAATTCTCGGCGAAGTCATGTTGCGGATAAAACATCTGTATCAGGAGGAGGGCGGCGCGTTTCCGGACCCGATTCTGAATCTCACTTGGAATTACAAAGATCCGAAATTCCCAAGAGGCGAGGAGCTGGCGAAGGAATACAACGGCAGGGCGTTGGCTGACCTGACCGACGAAGCGGGTAATGTGATCCGTCGCAAAGGTGAATTGCTGAAGGACTTCAGCGAGCTTCGTGCTGACGGCTCGACCGCTTGCGGTTGCTGGATCTATTCCGGCGCCTGGACCGAAGAAGGCAACATGATGGCCCGGCGCGACAACTCCGACCCCTACAACACCGGCAATACGCTGGGGTGGGCCTGGGCGTGGCCGATGAACCGGCGCTTGCTCTATAACCGTGCGTCAGCGCGGCCAGACGGCACGCCATGGGCACCCAACAAGGCGTTCATCTGGTGGAATGGCGAACGTTGGACAGGCGCGGACGTACCGGATTTTCCGGTGACATCACCACCGTCCCAAGGCGTTAAGCCATTCATCATTACCCAGACAGGGAGCGGGCATTTCTTCGCCTCCGAGTGGATGAACGAAGGGCCATTCCCGGAGCACTACGAGCCGATGGAAACCCCCATCGATCGCAACCCGATGAGCCCGAACAACCCGTTGGCGCTGAACAACCCGATTGTTCGTGTGTTCGAGCAGGATCGGGATTCGTTCGGTAACAACCAGGACTTCCCGTATGCGGCGACGACCTATCGCTTGACCGAGCATTTCCACTACTGGACGACGCATGCGCGGCTCAATGCGATTGCCCAGCCGGAGAAGTTCATCGAAATGAGCGAAGTGCTCGCCGGGGAGTTGGGTATTGCGGCTGGGGAGCGCGTCCGAGTAACGTCCAAGCGCGGTTTCATCACTGCTGTTGCGGTGGTGACCAAGCGGATGATTCCGCTACAGATCGATGGTCGTACCGTGCATCAAATTGGCATTCCCATTCATTGGGGCTTCAAAGGTGTGGCCAAGAAGGCACACCTGACCAACACCCTCACGCCGTTTGTGGGTGATGGGAATACGCAGACACCGGAGTTCAAGTCGTTTCTGGTGAACGTAGAGAAGATTGGAGGAGCCGTCTGATGCGTGGTGACCAGATCAACCTGCAAAATATCATCGCCCGCTCGGCAACCACGACGCCGTCGCCGCAAGTGCGTCACGGCGGCGTGGAAAAGGTCACCAAGCTGATCGACGTCTCTGTCTGTATCGGGTGCAAGGCGTGCCAGGTCGCGTGCTCGGAATGGAATGACTTGCGCGACGATGTGGGTGAATGCGACGGGACCTACAACAACCCGCAGGATCTTTCGCCAGAGTCGTTCGAAGTCATGCGGTTCTCGGAGTACGAAAATGAGCAAGGCGGGCTGGAGTGGCTGATTCGCAAGGACAATTGCATGCACTGCGCCGAGCCGGGCTGCCTCAAGGCGTGCCCGTCGCCCGGTGCCATCGTCCAGTACGCCAACGGCATCGTCGATTTCAACTCGGAGCATTGCATCGGCTGCGGATATTGCGTCGCTGGGTGTCCCTTCGATATCCCGCGGATTTCGAAAAAGGACAACAAAGCCTACAAATGCACGCTGTGTTCTGACCGGGTGTTCCATGGCCTTGAGCCGGCGTGCGTGAAGAGCTGCCCGACCTCGGCGATCATGTTCGGCACCAAAGAAGACATGCTCGACTACGGCGCCCATCGGGTCGAGCATCTCAAGGGGCGCGGCTACGACAACGCTGGCATCTACGACCCCTCAGGCGTGGGTGGCACGCACGTGGTGTATGTGCTGCAACATGCGGATAAGCCGGAAATCTACAGTGGCTTGCCGCGTGATCCGCATATCAGCCCGACCGTGGAACTGTGGAAGGGCGTAACCAAACCGATCATGTCCGTGGCGCTGGGCGTGTCGGTGTTGGCCGGGTTCTTCCACTATGTGATGAAAGGGCCGAAGGAGGAACCCGAGGACGATCCCGATCCAGAGCTGGCGGCAGCCGATCGGGAACTCGACCGTCGCGGGGAGGACCGGTTATGAGTCATTCCAACGTCAAATACGGCATCCTGCGCTACGGTTGGTGGACACGGGTCAATCACTGGCTCATCGCGATCATGTTTGTGATGCTGACGCTGAGTGGCCTCGCATTGTTCTATCCGGCGTTCTTCGGGCTGACCTCGCTGTTCGGCGGCCCGGAGCCGACACGCATTGTGCATCCATATATCGGCGTGTTCATGTCGTTGTTCTTCGTCATCCAGGCGGTGCGCTTCTTCGGCGACAACCTGATCCGAAAACACGATGTTCAATGGGCCAGGCAAATCGGCGACGTGCTCAGTAACCGCGACGAGCGGTTGCCTCCGGTGGGTAAGAACAACGCCGGGCAGAAGCTGGTGTATTGGATATTCCTCGCCACCGTGCCGGTACTGCTGATTACTGGAATCGTGCTCTGGCGCCCCTGGATCGCTGATGACATGCCGGTCTGGGCCCTGCGTTGGGCCGTGATGATTCATGCGATTACGGCATTCATCGCGATCATCACGCTGGTCATTCACATCTACTCGGCGATCTGGGTCAAAGGCTCGGTTCGCGCCATGACGCAAGGCCGCGTGAGCCATGCCTGGGCGCGGCACCATCACGGGCTTTGGTACGAGGACGTCATGCGCAACAAGAAAACCGATGCAGAAAGCTCCGCTCCGAACAGCGAAGTACAGGATCGCCAATGAACAAAGGAGCAGCAGTGAACCATTCGTATGGAAGCGCACCTTCCGGAATCATGGAAGCGCCACACGTGGTGTTGCCGGACGCCAAAGTCTTCAGTAAACGCGCGACTCGGCTGAGAGAGCTCGTTGTGCAAGTTCCCTCGTTGGACGAGTTTCTCGCCTTCATGGCGCGCCTGGTGCAGGCGCAGCACCAGGTACTGATCGAGCGTGAGCCTGTCTGGCGACCGGCGGCGGATGCGTTCGATCAGGCCTTGAAACATGAAATGCCGCCGTTGGGTTTCCGCGCGTTGCAACGTGATGTGCAATGGCAGGATGATTTGTTTGCCATCCTCGACGCCGTGGAGCTGCACGTGGGCGAACGTCAGCGACCGTTACTCACAGCGCTACGCGAGATGCCCGCTGAACAGCTCGATGAACTCGCCGACGACGTATTCGAGGCGCGCCCCGGCAACGCGGCGACACGCGCTTTGTTGCCGCTGGTAGCCGCGGCATTACAGGTCGCCTGGATGCGTCTGGCTATAGACCTGCCTAAAGCGCCAGCGCGGCCTACCGGTGATGCGCAGGCGCTTTGTCCGAGCTGCGGCGCTGCGCCGGTGGCCAGCGTCGTGCACAACGAGCGCCATCGCAGTGGCGTGCGCTATTTGCACTGTTCGCTATGCGCGACGGAATGGCACCTCGAACGCATCAAGTGCAGCGCGTGCGACAGCAGCGGCAAGCTGATCTACCTGGCGCTGAATGACGAGCAGGGCAAGCCTTTCCTACCGGTCCAGGCGGAAGCCTGCGATGAATGCCACAGCTACCTGAAGGTGATGCAACGTGAACTTCACGGTCGCGCCGACCCGGTTGCCGACGACCTCGCCAGCCTGGCGCTGGATTTGCTGTTGGCCGAGCAGGGGCTATACGGGCGTAGTGGCTATAACCCCTTGTTAATCGCTGGCGACTGATCAGCACGTCAGAGCGTTTCGTAGGCGAGAGCTTGCTCGCGAATGCGGTTGTCAATACAGCAGCGGCGCCCCGATTCGCCAGCAAGCGGGCTCATACAAAGCAGTCACTGCGATCGCTTATGGGAAGTCATCGGCGTTCGTCTTTTGCCATCAGCTTCGGCAGCGCTATGCACTGGCGATCAACAGGCGTGCCATAGGGCGGTGCGGCGACGTGCAGCGGGCTTTTACGCTGAACTTTTGAGGCCTCCCTTGGCTCGGAAGAACAGAGCCCGTGAAAGCCCGTATGGCGGGTTTTTCCTCCGGTAAATCCAACCCGCTCGATTCCAGATCGTAAGTGGAGGGATTTGCTGTACCGCAACGCCTTGGTCTCAGGAGCCCGTTCGATGAACGATGCACAGCCCCATGTAACGATTCACCCCCGACTTGAACAAGCACTGCAGATGCCGCGTATTGCCATCGAGGCGACTGAGCCGGTTCTCGACGGTGGCCGATTCGCTGCCAAGGCCATCATCGGCCATCCGGTTAATGTCACCAGCAAGATCTTCGCCGACGGCCATGACCAATTGGCCGCCGCGATCTGCTGGCGTACCAAGGACGAAAGCGCCTGGCGCCGAGCACGCCTCAAGCTGCTCGGCAACGACAGCTGGGAAGGTCAGTTCACGCCGACGCAAGTGGCGTCCCACGAATTCATGATCGAAGCCTGGTGGGACATCTACGAGACCTACCGTTACGAACTGTCGAAGAAGCATGCCGCCGGGGTACCGGTTCAGCTCGAACTGGAGGAGGGGCGCCTGCTGCTGGAGCGGGCCAGTCAGCGTGCACACGGAGAAACCAAGGCGATTCTCGACGATTTGCTGCATCGCTTGAGCATGGCGCACCTTGACGATGAGCGCGTCTCGGTGATGCTTGCCAGTGAAACCGCTGCCGCCATGGCCGATGCCGACCCGCGTGAGCATTGCAGCCAGAGCGAAGTGTTCCCCCTCGAGGTCGAGCGGCCCCTGGCGCAATTCGCCAGTTGGTACGAGCTGTTTCCACGCTCCGAAACCGACGATCCGAATCGTCACGGCACCTTCCGCGATGTGCACAAACGTCTGCCGTCGATCCGCGACATGGGCTTCGATGTGCTCTATTTCACGCCGATTCATCCCATCGGCCGTCAGCACCGTAAAGGCCGAAACAATACGCTGAACGCCGGCCCGAACGATCCGGGCAGTCCCTATGCCATCGGTAGCGAAGACGGCGGCCACGATGCTGTGCACCCGCAACTCGGTTCGGTGCAGGATTTCCGTGATCTGGTTGCCGCTGCCCGCGAGCATGGTTTGGAAATCGCCCTCGACTTCGCCATCCAATGCTCCCAAGACCATCCCTGGCTGAAGGAGCATCCAGGCTGGTTCTCGTGGCGGCCGGACGGGACCATTCGCTATGCGGAGAACCCGCCGAAGAAATATCAGGACATCGTCAACGTCGACTTCTACGCCGAAGAAGCCATGCCGGACCTGTGGATCGCTCTGCGCGATGTGGTCTGGCATTGGGTCGAGCAGGGCGTGAAGATCTTCCGCGTCGACAACCCCCATACCAAGCCGTTGCCGTTCTGGGAGTGGATGATCGCCGATATTCGTGAGCGCGATCCGGACGTGATGTTCCTCTCTGAAGCGTTCACCCGGCCGGCCATGATGGCGCGCCTGGGCAAGGTCGGTTTCAACCAGAGCTACACCTACTTCACTTGGCGCAACAACAAGGCGGAGCTGAGTGAATATTTCACCGAACTCAACGAGCCTCCGTTGCGCGATTGCTACCGCCCGAACTTCTTCGTCAACACGCCCGATATAAACCCGTTCTTTCTGCATGACTCCGGCCGCCCAGGATTCCTGATCCGCGCCGCGCTGGCGACCATGGGCTCAGGGCTCTGGGGCATGTATTCCGGCTTCGAGCTGTGCGAGTCCGCGGCGATTCCCGGTAAGGAGGAATACCTGGATTCGGAGAAGTACGAGATTCGCCCACGCGACTACCACGCGCCGGGCAACATCATCGCCGAGATTGCGCAACTCAATCGCATCCGCCGGAAGAACCCGGCGTTGCAAACTCATCTCGGTTTCAAGGCTTACACAGCCTACAACGACAATATTCTCTTCTTCGGCAAGCGCACGCCGGATCGTTCGAATTTCATTCTGGTTGCGATCAGCCTTGACCCGCACAACGCCCAGGAAGCGCATTTCGAATTGCCGTTGTGGGAGCTGGGCTTGCCTGACCATGCCGAGACGCGCGGCGAAGACCTCATGAACGGGCATCGCTGGACCTGGTACGGCAAGACGCAGTGGATGCGAATCGAGCCATGGCACCTGCCGTTCGGCATCTGGCGGCTCACCGCCGACGCCGTTGATCCGAACTTAAAGTAGATTCTAGAAAATCTCGCGTAGCTATAAATATCAATAAGTTATGCGAAGTAGTTAATAGATAGTCTAGCTAACTAATTTGCTGAATCCACTTTGTCAGCCTCCGTCAGACACCTTGCGTGTCGGGTCTGGAATGCCACAAAAGGAACGAGAATATGGCTAAAGCGCGCAAACCAGCCGCCTTTATCAAAGACCCCCTTTGGTATAAGGATGCGGTGGTCTATCAGGTCCATCTCAAATCCTTTTATGACTCGAATAACGACGGCGTTGGAGATTTCCAGGGGCTGATCGACAAGCTCGATTACGTCGCCGACCTGGGCGTTAACACCGTCTGGCTGCTGCCGTTCTATCCCTCGCCACGCCGCGATGACGGATACGACATCGCCGAATACCGCGGTGTGCATCCCGACTACGGCACCATGGCCGATGCCAAGCGTTTCATTGCCGAGGCGCACAAGCGGGGTCTTCGAGTGATTACCGAGTTGGTCATCAACCACACCTCGGACCAGCATTCTTGGTTTCAGCGTGCGCGCAAGGCGAAGAAAGGCTCCGCGGCGCGCGACTTCTACGTCTGGTCAGATACGGACCAGAAATACGACGGCACGCGGATCATCTTCCTCGATACCGAAGTGTCGAACTGGACTTGGGACCCGGTCGCCCAGCAGTACTTCTGGCACCGCTTCTATTCGCACCAGCCGGACCTCAACTTCGATAACCCGCAAGTGATGAAGGCCGTGCTAAGCGTGATGCGGTACTGGCTCGACCTGGGCATTGACGGGTTGCGACTGGATGCCATTCCCTATCTTGTGGAGCGCGACGGCACCAACAACGAAAACCTGCCTGAAACCCACGTGGTGCTGAAGCAGATTCGCGCTGAGATCGATGCGAACTACCCCGACCGCATGCTCCTGGCCGAGGCCAACCAGTGGCCGGAAGACACTCAACTTTATTTCGGCGGCGAGGAAGGCGGCCCCGGTGACGAGTGTCATATGGCCTTTCACTTCCCGCTGATGCCGCGTATGTACATGGCGCTCGCCCAGGAAGACCGCTTTCCGATCACCGACATCCTGCGACAAACCCCGGACATTCCGGAGAACTGCCAGTGGGCGATTTTTCTGCGAAACCATGACGAGCTAACGCTGGAAATGGTGACCGACAAGGAGCGCGACTACCTCTGGAACTATTACGCCTCCGATAAGCGCGCGCGGATCAACCTCGGCATTCGTCGGCGCCTGGCGCCGCTGCTCGAGCGTGACCGTCGCCGCATCGAGTTGCTCAACAGCCTGTTGCTGTCAATGCCCGGTACGCCGGTGATCTACTACGGCGACGAAATCGGCATGGGAGACAACATCTTTCTCGGTGACCGCGACGGCGTGCGTACGCCAATGCAGTGGTCAGTGGACCGCAACGGCGGTTTCTCACGCGCCGACCCGCCGAGCCTGGTTCTGCCGCCGATCATGGACCCGCTGTACGGCTACCAGGCGATCAACGTCGAGGCGCAGCAGCGCGATCCGCACTCGTTGCTGAACTGGACACGGCGTCTGCTTTCGATCCGCAAGCAATTCAAGGCGTTCGGGCGCGGCACGTTGAAAATGCTGGCGCCGAGCAACCGACGGATCCTTGCGTATTTGCGTGAGTACACCGGGCCCAACGGCGAAACCGAGGTCATCTTCTGCGTGGCCAACGTATCGCGCTCGGCTCAGGCCGCAGAACTGGAACTGTCGCATTACGCCGGCATGGTGCCGGTGGAAATGGTCGGCGGCAGTGCCTTCCCGCCGATCGGCCAGTTGCCGTATCTGCTGACATTGCCACCTTACGGCTTCTACTGGTTCCAATTGGCAACCAGTCACCAGATGCCCAGCTGGCACCAGGAACCGGTGGAAACCATGCCCGACTTTCAGACCCTCGTGCTCAAGCGTCTGGATACGCTTAATGCGACGAACAAACGCATCCTGGAAACGGAGTCGCTGCCGGCCTATCTGCCGAAGCGGCGCTGGTTTGCCAGCAAGGATGCCTCCATCGACTCGATCAAAATCTGCTACAGCGTGCCGTTCGGCGATCCGCAGCGGCCGGTTTTGCTGAGCGAGATTGCTGTCGAGTCCGCCGGCCGCACCGATCTGTATCAGTTGCCGCTGGGCTTCCTCGATGAGGGTGATTTCGATATCGCCTTGCCGCAACAACTGGCTATGGCGCGGGTGCGCCGGGGGCCGCAGGTAGGTCTGTTGACCGACGCCTTCGCGCTCAACCAATTCGTGCTAGGCGTGATTCAAGGGCTGCGTGAAGAGCAGGTGCTGCCCTGCGGTGACGGCGAGATTCGCTTCCAGCCGATGGCGCAGTTGGCCGATATCGAGCTACCGGCCGATGCCGAAGTTCGCTACCTCACGGCGGAGCAGTCCAACAGCTCGGCAATCGTTGGCGGCAGCATGATGATCAAGGTGTTGCGCCGCGTCTCGGCAGGCATGCACCCGGAGTTGGAGATGGGCGGCTTTCTCACCGAGCAGGGTTTCACCCATATTTCGGCGATGCTCGGTCAGGTCAGCCGCTTCGACAAGCGGGGCGAGCCTTATGCGCTGATGGTCGTGCAGCGTTATCTGGACAACCAGGGCGACGCCTGGGAATGGACGCTCAATACGCTCGATCGCGCCGTACGCGACCAGATCGCTGGCGGTGTCTCGCTGCACGAAAATCAGTTCAGCGCGCTTGAAGAGCTGGATGCCTTCAATCGCCTGCTTGGCCAGCGTTTGGGTGAAATGCACATGACCCTCGCTGCGAAGACCGACAATCCGGCGTTCGCCAGCGAACCGACCAAACAGGCCGATGCCAAGGAGTGGACCAAAGCCGTATCCGCTCAAGTGGAGCGAGCCCTGGATTTGCTACAGACCCACCGAGGCAATCTGGACCGCAAAGCTGCCGCCCAGGTTGACCAATTGCTCGGTCAACGCAAGCAGCTGACAGCCGAGGTAAAGCGGCTTGCCGACAAGACACTTGGCGGTCTGCGTACGCGCGTACATGGCGACCTGCACCTCGGTCAGGTACTGGTGGCTCAGGGCGATGCCTACTTCATCGACTTCGAAGGCGAGCCGGCGCGCTCGTTGGAGGAGCGTCGGAGCAAGCTGAGTCCGTTCAAGGATGTCGCCGGAGTGCTGCGGTCCTTTGAATATGCAGCCGCGATGACCAGGCGCAACGCGCAAATCAGCGACAGCTCCGAAACGGCGGATCAGGCCCGGCAAAACATATCCGAAACCTACCAGCAGAGTGCACGCGGCGTGTTTCTCGAGGCCTATCGCGAAGCCACCGCTGAGATGTCGCACGCGTGGGCGGATGCCGCTGGGGCCGATGCTGCGCTGGCCTTGTTCAGCCTGGAAAAAACGGCGTATGAGGTGGCCTATGAGGCAGAGAACCGCCCGGCCTGGCTGTCCGTCCCGCTCCAGGGACTGGCGACGCTGGCACAACAGATTTCCGATGGAGGTTCCCTATGAATGATCGTCCGGCCGTGACCATGCCCGGTGAAACCCTGCTACCAACCGATGCTGACGTCGATGCGCTGGTGCGCGCCGAACACGGCAATCCGTTTTCTATCCTCGGTCCGCACTCCGACGGTGACGGGCAGGTGGTGCGCGCTTACCTGCCTAACGCGTTGGGCGTCGAAGTGCTGGAACGTACCAGTGGCCGCTTGTTGGCCGCGATGGAGCAGGGCCAGGTGCCCGGTTTTTACTTCACCCGGCTGACCCATCCGCAACCCTATCTGCTGAAAATTCGCTGGGCTGGGGGTGAGCAGATCACCGAAGACCCGTTCAGTTTTGGACCGCAGCTCGGCGAGATGGACATGTACCTTTTTTCCGAGGGCAACCACCGGGAGATTGGTCGTGTATTCGGTGCGCAGCCGATGGAAGTCGACGGTGTGCAGGGCGTGCGCTTCGCCGTTTGGGCCCCCAACGCCCGCCGGGTGTCGGTGGTAGGCAGCTTCAACGAATGGGATGGCCGTCGGCATCCGATGCGTCTGCGTATACCTTCAGGTGTCTGGGAAATTTTCATCCCGCGGCTGCAACCCGGCGACAAGTACAAATACGAAATCCTTGGGCCTAACGGTGTGTTGCCGCTGAAAGCCGATCCCATCGCGCTTGCGACCGAGCATCCGCCGGGAACCGCTTCGGTGATCTCTCATCCATTGGAATATCAGTGGAAGGATGAAGCCTGGTTGCAACAGCGGGTCGCACGGCAGTCCTACAATGCGCCGATGACCATCTACGAGCTGCATGCGGGCTCCTGGCGTCGCGATGGTGGAGACGATGGCCGCCTGTACGACTGGCATGAATTGGCCGAACGGCTGATTCCATACGTCGTCGATCTGGGCTTCACACATATCGAGCTGATGCCGATCATGGAGCACCCCTTCGGCGGTTCCTGGGGGTATCAGCTGCTGTCGCAGTTCGCGCCCAGCGCGCGCTATGGCAACGCGCATGACTTCGCAGCCTTCGTCGATGCCTGCCACAACGCCGGCATCGGCGTGATTCTCGACTGGGTGCCTGCGCACTTTCCCACCGACGCCCATGGCCTCGGTGAATTCGATGGCACTGCACTGTACGAATATGCGCACCCCTTCGAGGGCTTTCACCAGGACTGGGACACCTTCATCTACAACCTCGGTCGCACCGAAGTACACGGCTTCATGCTCGCTTCGGCGCTGCACTGGCTGCGCGAATTCCATGTCGACGCGTTGCGCGTCGATGCGGTGGCCTCAATGCTCTATCGCGACTATTCGCGGGAGGAGGGCGAGTGGATACCCAACCGCCATGGCGGCCGGGAAAACCTTGAGGCGATCGACTTCCTGCGTCATCTCAACGACGTGGTGGCGACCGAAACACCTGGCGCCCTGGTCATTGCCGAAGAATCCACGGCATTTCCGGGGGTCAGTAAACCGACGTCGGAAGGCGGGCTGGGCTTTGCCTACAAGTGGAACATGGGCTGGATGCACGACAGCCTGAAGTACATACAGCAAGACCCGATCAACCGGCAGTACCACCATGACCAAATGACCTTCAGCATGGTCTACGCCTACTCGGAGCACTTCGTACTGCCGATCTCCCACGACGAAGTGGTGCATGGCAAGGGATCGTTGATCGACAAGATGCCCGGTGACCGCTGGCAGAAATTCGCCAATTTGCGCGCTTATCTGTCATTCATGTGGACGCACCCGGGCAAGAAGCTGTTGTTCATGGGCTGCGAGTTTGGCCAATGGCGCGAATGGAGCCACGACCGCGAGCTGGACTGGCACTTGTTGGAAGAGGCCGACCATCGTGGCGCGCAGAATCTGGTCCGTGATCTCAACCGGCTGTACAGCCAGGAACCGGCATTGCACGGGCTTGATACCGATCCGCAAGGCTTCCAATGGCTGATCGGCGACGACCGCAGCAACAGCGTGTTCGCCTGGCTGCGCAAGAGCTCGACCGGACATCCGCTGCTAGTGGTGGGCAACTTCACGCCGGTAGTGCGCGAGGGCTATCGGATCGGTGTTCCGATGGATAGTCGCTGGCTGGAGATCTTCAACAGCGATGCCGAGTGCTACGGTGGTTCCAACGTCGGCAACGGGGGTGGAATTCTGGCTGAGCAGATGCCGGCACACGGACAGGAGGTTTCTCTATCGCTGACGCTGCCACCGCTCGGTGTCGTTATTTTGCGACCGCAGGTGTAAGCGGGCGTAAGTAAATAGTGGCGCTCGGTACGGAGCGCCACTAACGCAAAAAGCCGGGGCGATTGAATCGTCCCGGCTTTTTCATTGCCTATGGGTTCTGCTGATTTTCAGGCCGCGGTGGGCGGATGCTCTTCCGGCTGCGTTTCGGTGGGTTGAGCCTCGTTGCTGGAACGCAGTTTCTTCGCCCGTGCTTCGAGCACGACATAAACAATGGTGGCGAACATTAGCGGTACCAGGAAATACACCACCCGATAGCCGATGAGCCCTGCGACAACAGCGCCCTTGCTGAGATCGCTCGCCAGCATTGCGACAAATACTGCCTCGATCACGCCCAGGCCCGCCGGGATATGCGTAATCACGCCGGCGATGCTGCTGATCATGAGAATTCCCAGTACCTCGGGGTAAGGTGCCTTCTCCGACAGCATGTAATAGACCACCAGCGCCATCAGCGACCAGTTGGCCGCTCCCAATACCAGCTGCAGTGCCGCGAGGCGCAGCGATGGCAGATGAACTTCATGGTCGCGTATCGTCCATTGGCGACGCTTGGAGAAGCCACACGCCCAGAGATAGATCACCGTAACCGCCAACAGGGCAGCGCCCAGCACGCGCAGAGCCGTATGGCCAATCTCCCAATCATCCGGCGGCGTGATCCAGCCCATGGAAAAGATCAGGCCGGCCAACCAGATATAGCCAAGCCAGTTGGTCAGTAAGCTCAGGGTGAACACACGAGTGATCTGCGAGGCTCGCAGACCGAGCCGTGAGTAGAGGCGATAGCGCAGCGCGATCCCGCCGACCCAGGCACTCAGGTTGAGGTTGAACGCGTAGCAGACGAAAGTTACCGGGAGAATTTGCCGGACCGGCAGGTTGTGCTGTGCGTAGCGTTTGCCGAGTACGTCGAAGAAGCAATACACGGCATAGCTGGCGAACGCCGCAGCCCCGGCCATCCATAGCGTCTGGGCGCTGTAGTTGCGCAGAGTTTTGTAAACCTCGCCCCAGTCGACGTTGCGCGCGAGGCCGATCAGCAGCACGGCAACCAGAATAAAGAAGACGTATGTGAGGATCTTCTTGATCAACGGCCAGCGCCGTCGCCAGCCGCTACGTGGTTCATGGTCTTTGGATTGCCGGGTCATCGGTGATCTCGCTGCAGAGGGGCTGGGTTTGGCTCCAGCGGCTCAGGATCGAGCAGCTGCAGCTTGGGCCGATGCGCGGGAAACAAACCCACCATCTCCGGGAAATGACGTAAAAAGTGGAAGATGAAAAACGCCAATGGCGCACGCCACCAGTAACCGCGGATGATCCGCTCAAGCGGAATGCGGCGACAGTCTTCCTGCAGCAGCCGGTCGAGTTTTTCGTGCAACTGGCGGTTGAAGTTATGGTCGCGGATGATCAGGTTCGCTTCGAGATTCAATGAGAGGCTGAGCGGGTCGAGATTGCTCGAGCCGACGGTCGACCATTCGTAATCCGCCAGCGCGACCTTGCCGTGCAGTGGCCTGCGGCAGTACTCGTGAATTTCGACCCCGTCGCTCATCAAGTAGTTGTAAAGCATGCGCGCGCCGAACTTGGCGATCGGCATGTCTGGCTGACCCTGAAGAATCAGGCGAACCCGCACACCGCGCCGTGCTGCGTTGCGGATTTCGCGCAACACGCGATAACCAGGAAAAAAGTAGGCATTGGCAATCAGCAGCCTTGAGCGCGCATCACGTATCGCTTGCAGGTAATGCTGCTCGATGTCGTTGCGGTGGTTGTGGTTGTCACGGGTAACGAAGAGGGAACGGGCTTCTCCTCGGCTGACCCCGACGAAACCATTGCTCTGCGTACGCACCCGGCGGTGCCACCAGCGTCGGCCGTCCTGAGCCGGTGCGATGGTGGTAAGGGCGAAGCGGTGAATGTCGTGCACCACCGGTCCTTCTACCCGCAAGGCATAGTCTTGCTTGGCCGCCGGGCCGTAGTCGCCGAGGTGGTCTGCGGAAAAGTTGATCCCGCCGATGAAGGCAAGATCGCCATCCGTGACCACGATCTTGCGATGCATGCGGCGAAACACATTTACGCGCCTGCCGAGCAGACGCTTGCCGGGGTCGAACATGTGAATGCGCACCCCGGCGCGAGTCATCGCAGCGGCGAATTCGCCGTTGAGATCAGCCGATCCATAGCCGTCCACCGTGACATCGACGCTGACGCCACGTTCGGCCGCCGCGATCAGCACTTGCTGAAGCTGCTCGCCAACCTTGTCCTTGAAGAAGATGAAGGTTTCCAGCAGGACTTCCTTTTCGGCGGCCGCAATGGCCTCGAACACGGCAGGAAAGAATTCCTCTCCGTTTTCCAACAACTGAAGACGATTCCCGTCTCTCCAGTGAAAATTCATAGGTGTATCTCCACCGCCAGGGGCAGATGATCGGACAAGTGCGTCCAGGGTTTGTTACCGAGGATTCGCGCTTTATGGCTCGTGGCATTTCGAACATAAATACGGTCCAGACGCAGCATTGGCCAGCGCGCCGGGAAAGTCTTCGCGACCTTGCCCTGCGCAACGGCAAACACCTCGTGCATGCCGGCGCAGCGGTCCAATACCTGAGCGCCCTTCAGTCGCCAATCGTTGAAGTCACCAGCCACCACTACGGGCGCGTCGTGCGGTAGTGAGTCGAGTAGCTCGCAGAGCAATGCCAATTGCTGCTGACGGTGCGATTCGCGCAGGCCGAGATGCACACAGATCGCATGAAATTGATCGTGCCCCGGAACCTGTAACACGCTGTGCAACAGCCCACGTCGTTCCGGGCCGGCGATGGAGATGTCCAGATTTTCGTAGCGCGTGATCGGAAATTTCGAGAGCAGGGCATTGCCGTGGTCGCCGTCGGGGTAGACCGCGTTGCGGCCGTAGGCGAAGTCGGTCCAGATGCTGTCGGCGAGAAATTCATACTGCGACATTTTCGGCCAATCATGGAAGCGCAGGGCGTGCTTCTCATGCGTGCCCAGCACCTCCTGCAGAAACACCACATCGGCCGAAACCGCTCTGACCGCCTCGCGTAGCTCCGGCAGAATGAAGCGTCGATTCAGTGCGGTGAAACCCTTGTGAGTATTGACGGTGAGCAGGCGGATCGAGTTGACCGCCGTGGACATGTGCGCGTCCAGATCGCTGCTGTCCAGCGGGTGATTTTTGTCCAGATTCAAACCAGTGCTCCTTCCAGCTGGCCTGGAGTGGTTTCCAGGTCTTCCTCCAGCCCGAGCCGGCGCAACAGCTGTCGCGCATCGTATGGCGCCCGGACCTTCACATCGTTGTCGAAATAGCAGTACACCTCGCGCGACTTTCGAACTGGCGGCTCGTCGGAGGTGATGAGTTGCGCGTCATCAGGTTGTTGGCCTTCGCTCCACAGGCTGATGCGTCGACACCAGTTATCCAGTGCCTCTTCGCTATAACCGCTGGTGTAGAGCTCTTCAGCGCCATGCAGACGGATATAGACGAAGTCGCTGGTGAGGTCTTCGCGGTAGGGCCATTTGCCCGCCGTATCGGCAACCACCAACGCAACGTTGTACTTACGCAGTAATGCGACGAATGCGGGATCGACGAAGCTTTGATTACGAATTTCCACCGCATGTCGCAGCCGGCGCTTGTGGTCGATTTGCAGATAACTGCGCCCCTCCATACGCGCTTCACAGCCTTTTGCCGATTCCAGCGCGGCCTCGGTGTCATGAGGCAGCAACTTCAGGAAAGTCTCGAATTGCTCGGGATCAAATTTGAAGGACGGCGGGAACTGCCAGAGCATCGGCCCGAGCTTGTCCTTGAGTGCAAGAACGCCGGATGCAAGAAAGTTGGCGATGGGCTTTTCCACGTCCCGCAACCGCAGGATATGGGTGATGTAACGCGGCGCCTTGACGCTGAAAACGAAGCCTTTGGGTGTTTCGTCGTACCAGCCGGCGTACAGCTCGGGACGTTGCAACGCGTAGAAAGAGCCGTTGATCTCGATGCTGCTTACGGCACGCGAGGCGAACTTCAACTCGTTCTTCTGGGTAAGTCCCTTGGGATAGAAGTCGCCTCGCCAGGGAGCGTAGCGCCAGCCTGAAATTCCGATATGGATGGCTGCCATCGCCTGCTCCTGTTTGCTACCGCGGGTTCTGCATGCTGGTCGGATCGCTGGCCGGGAAGGTATCTGCGATCGCCTTGTCCACCACGTTTTCCTCCGAGCCAGGCCCGGCCGGGCTGCTGCGTTGTGGTTGAAGCTCCACCTTGATCCAGCCACGCTCGCGCCGATCGAACGCCTCGAAGGCGGCTATCACGTCGGTCATTGGCTTGATCTGAGTGAGAATTTTCGCCGGATCGATACGCCGAGCCTGAATCATCTCGATCAGGCGCGGGATGTATTTGCGGTGGTGGCAGTTGCCCATGTTCATGGTGATGTTCTTGTTCATCGCCATGCCGATTGGGAAGGTCATGGCATCCGGTGGATACACCCCGATAATGGACAGGGTGCCGGCCTTCGACAGGCACTGCACAGCCCACTCCAACGCTTGCGACGGCGCGTCGCCCGGCTGCCACTGGCCGCTCTGATCCGCTTGCGCGCCGTCGGCCGGTTTACCGCCGCAGCAGCCATGCTCGGCGTCGATGCCCACCGCATCGATCACCCGATCGACACCGATGCCCGCCGTGAGCCGCTTGAGCGTTTCCACCGGATCTTCGCGGTTGAAGTCGATGATCTCGGCGCCCTGATGTTGGGCCATGCGCAGGCGATCTTCGTACTGGTCGATGGCAAAAACGCGACCGGCACCCAGTAGCTTGGCGCTGGCAATAGCGAACTGGCCGACCGGGCCGCAGCCGAATACCGCCACGGTATCGCCGGATTTGATCTCGGCCATCTCAGCGCCGAAATAACCGGTGGGGAAGATGTCGGAAAGCAGGATTGCCTGATCATCGCTGATCTCGGGCGGTAGCTTGACCAGGCCGATGTTGGCAAACGGGATACGGGCTTTTTCCGCCTGCAAGCCATGGAACGGGCCGGTCGCGGATGGACCGCCATAAAACGCTGTGCCCGCTTCCTTGCCGTTAGGGTTGGCCACGTCGCACTGGGCGAAATAGCCCGAGCGGCAATAAGAGCAATTGCCGCAGGCGATTGTCGAAGGAACCACAACACGATCGCCAACCTGCAGGTTGCGCACGTCGTCGCCAAGTTCTTCGACTATACCCACCGCTTCATGACCGAGAATCGTGCCGGGTTTCATACCGCTGAAGGTGCCGCGAATGAAGTGCAGATCGGTGCCGCAGATGGCCGAGGCGGTGATGCGCACAATGGCGTCGGTAGGGGCTTCAATACGGGGTTCGGCTACATCCTCGAGGCGGATATCGCCGACACCGTGATAAACGACTGCTTTCATGGCTACTCCGTAATGGACCGATCAAGCCGGGCAGGGCTTCATCGTCTGAATGGGCGGTGAACTGCGAGTCGGTCAGCCATCACAGTGCAGACCGGGCGTTCCTGCGAATCGCTGCCAGACCCTGGCAGGTGGAACAAACCAGCAGCATGCGACATCGAGCAGGTGCACCTTCATTCGGACTGATCGCGGCTTTCACGGTTCATCTTTTTTTCAGCCGGGCGTGGGCGGGCCTGTCTTGGACGCGGCTAGAACTTGCACCGCAACGACAGCGCTCGATGATTGGCCTGATACCCAATCGAGCCGCAGCGGTGTTATGCGCGGGGTGAGTTCCAGGGTAGATCGCCAGCGAAGGCGTCTGCGAGGTAATCGATCATCGCGCGCACCTTGGCCGGTGGGCGGCGGTCCGGCGGGTACACCACATGGATGCCGCCGAGGCCCAGAGGCGGCTGATCCAGTTCCACCACCACCAGCTCACCCCGGCTCAGCGCCGCGGCGACGATGAACTGTGGCTGATAGATCAAGCCCTGGTCGCCCACCGCGGCAGCGACCAGTGCCGCGCCGTTATTGGCTACCAGATTGCCCTCGATGCGCACGCGAACTTCGGCAGCGGGTCCGAAGGCCCATTCGCGACCGCCGAGCAGCGTGGACAGGCTATAGCCCAGGCAGTTGTGCTGGGTCAGTTCGCTGACCCGACGCGGCACACCGTGCTCCGCGAGGTAGCCGGGTGAGGCGCAGACAAGCATCGGGCAATCGGCTAAACGCCTGGCCTGCAACGGGCTATCAGTGAGGCGGCCGATCCTTA
Organism: Stutzerimonas stutzeri; assembly: GCF_024448715.1. GTDB lineage: Bacteria > Pseudomonadota > Gammaproteobacteria > Pseudomonadales > Pseudomonadaceae > Stutzerimonas > Stutzerimonas stutzeri_AR. Next base: position 277,813 of record NZ_JAMOHZ010000001.1, on the reverse strand, counting down.
CGGCCAGATCCCAGCGGCCGTCGACCAAGTCGACTTGGCTATCGGTCAGTCCCAACTCGACCTTCACCGCGGGATGGCGTCGGCTGAATCGGGGCATCAGCGGCGCAATGAAACGGGTGCCGAATGACAGGGGCACATTCATGCGCAGCAATCCTGAGGCTTCGACCCGCTGCGAAGCAACGCTGGCTTCGGCCTCATCGATCTCCGGCAAGATACGCAGGCAGGCCTCTAGATAGCTGTTACCAGCTGCCGTCAGGCTCAATCGCCGCGTGCTTCGGTGGAACAATTTGACACCGAGCCGGGCTTCCAGCGCGTCGACATGCTTGGCCGCCATTGCAGGCGAAAGCCCGAGATGACGCGCGGCAGCGGAGAGGCTACCGGCACTGGCGGCACGGGCGAATACACGCATTCCAGTAATTCTGTCGAGCATCTAGTTCCTACTCTCAGTTGAAACTGTTGAGGCGTTTTGCCTTGTTCAGGCTAAACGGAGTGTAATCCATACTGTCCTTCCACCAATGAGGGCGAGCCATGACCAGTGATCGAGAGCGCGCGGCAGACCGAGTGCGGATGCCGACCCTGTTCGTGCCGCATGGCGCCGGCCCGTGTTTCTTCATGGAATGGAACCCTATCGATGCCTGGGACAAGATGGCGGCGTTCCTTAACGGCATCGCCACGACCTTGCCACAGCGCCCCAGAGCCATCGTGCTTGTGTCCGGGCACTGGCTGGAACTGCAAGTCAAAGTCACCGCCAGCGCCAATCCCGAGCTCATCTACGATTACGGTGGCTTTCCTGCGCACACTTACGAGCTGCGCTACCCGGCGCCAGGTAATCCATCGCTGGCTATGCGTCTGGTCGACTTGCTCGGTGAGGCCGGTATCGAAGCCGGCACGGACCCACAGCGCGGCTACGATCACGGTGTCTTCATACCGCTCAAACTGATGTTTCCCGAAGCAGAGGTGCCAGTGGTGCAATTGTCGTTGCGTCGCGATCTAGATGCCCAAGCGCACCTGGACATAGGTCGTGCTATTGCGCCTTTGAGGGACGAAGGCGTGCTGATCGTCGGTAGCGGTATGAGCTTCCACAATATGCGTGGCTATGGCGATCCGCGTTTCGCGTCGATCTCGGATGAGTTCGATCGCTGGTTGAGCGAGGCCGTGGCGTCTCCGCCCGCGCAACGTGATGCGGCTCTGCAACATTGGACCGAGGCGCCCGCCGCACGGCTTTGTCATCCACCGCGCGCTGAGGAGCATTTGCTGCCGCTGATGGTTGCTGCTGGCGCCGGTGCGACCAGTCCGGGGCGCAAGATTTTTTCCGATCGCGTCATGCATACGACGCTTTCGGCTTATCAGTTCGGCTGAATGTACAGCCCGTCGAAACGAGGATTCACCATGCTCAGCTCCACCGTACAGATCGACACATCCAACCCGAGCCGCCTCATCCGCCGTCTTTGCAAACACTGGAGCCATAAGTTCGAGGTCAGCTTCGATGACCAGCAGGGCAGCATCGCGCTAGGTGCGGGGAAGTGCCTGCTTCGTGCCGGCGAGGGAAGCCTGCGCGCGGAAGTTCAGGCCGAGGACGAAGCGCAGCTGGGGCGATTGGAAACCGTTGTCGCCGATCATTTGCAACGCATGGCATCGGACGAGACCTTCACGTTCGATTGGCAGCGCTGACGGCTATTGCTCGTTGCGCGCGAAATTTGGCAATGAGCTGACCGGCTGGGAGAAGCGGAAGGGGATCGACACCAGGGAATCGCCGTAGGGTTTCTGCACCACAAAGTGCAAGTGCGGTCCGGTGCTGCGTCCGGTGTTGCCGGATTTACCCAGCACCGCGCCAGCCTTCACCTGCTGACCCGCTTTCACCTGTACCGAACCACGTTTCAAGTGCAAGTAGGCGCTATGGGTGCCGTCGTCGTGCAGAATTCGCACATAGTTGCCGGCTGGATCAGGCAGGCGGCCTCCTTGACCATTGCGCACTTTGAGCACCGTACCGGCGCGTGCTGCGGTGATCGGCGTGCCCACCGGCATCGCCACGTCCACGGCGTAACGGCCCTTTGGCGAGTTGTGGCTGAAGTCCCCGCCGGCACCTTGTGAAATACGGAACGGACCGCCTTTCCACGGCAGCGCATAGGCGTGGCCGCCGACGGACCCTTTCTTGCCCGGCTCGGGCGAATAGATCAGCGCATAGCGGAACGACTGCTGATACATCAACGGATAGCCCGATTGGCGTTTGCGCAACGTGGCGATGCGCATGCGGGTACGTGCTGGCACTGTCTTGCGAACCACGCCTTTGCCGACGCCCGCGACGTTGACCATGTGTGTCAGGCGCAGCACCACTTCAACCGGCACGTCCGTATCGTTGCGCACGTCCATTGCCTTGCCGGTGCCGACGCGATTCACGAGTAGCCGAACGGTACCGGGTTTGCCAGCCGGAAGCGTCGCGTTAGTGATGGCGCCACCGGCCAGTGCCGGCAAAGCGGTGGCGGAGCAGAGAAACAGCAGAGCGAAGGCGATGATCAGCCGGATTGAAGCCATAGGGTGTGATCCGTCACGGAAAGGACAACCCGCCTGCGGCCGGCAGGACAGATCCGTCGGGGTTCGAGAATGCCGCGCTGGGGTTGGGACTAAAGACGAAATGCGAGGTTCACTACCGCACGTCGAGAACCACCGAACGGATGAGTTGCCCCGATCTCTAGGCAAAACACCGGCATGTTGGCTGTGCCCGTAGGAGCGAGCTTGCTCGCGAAGCCTTTGCGTGGTCTAGGTTCGCCAGTAAGGACACAACGTCCCCCTCGCTCCTACAAAGCGGGGAACACGCAGGCCAAAAAAACGCCGCAGCCTTGCTCAATAATGCTGCGTTTCTTCTGAGTGAACAGCTTCACGCCAAGCGTGCGCTTGTATAAATGTCAAAGCCCCGATATCGGGGCTCTGACATTACTTGGCGCGTCGCGATTGGCGCTATTCCTCTTCTTTGATCAACTCAAACAACAGCAACGAGCGACCGGTCATGGCGTATTCATCATTGAATTCGAAACGTTCGGACCGGGCGTTGGGGTTGTTCGTGTCGATCAGGCGATTCCAGTAAATGCCCTGAGGCACTTCCGGCAACGTGAAATTCACCACGTCGTGATGGGCGTTGACGATGATCAGCAAGGTCGCGTCGGAGCCGGCTCTGCGGATGCCGGTTGCTTGTGCACGGCCATCAAGCAGCATGCCCATGCAGCGGTTGTTACCATCTTCCCAATGCTCGACGCTCATTTCCTCGGCGTGCGGTGCCAACCAGGTAACGTCCTTGACGCCCAGTTCCTCGTTATAAGCGCCAACCAGGAAGCGGCCGCGGCGCAGCATTGGATAACGTTGGCGCAAGCGGATCAATTTGCGCACGAACGCCTGAAGCGTGCGGCTCTCTTCTGGAATCTCCCAATTGACCCAGCCGATGTCACTGTCCTGGCAATAGGCATTGTTGTTGCCGTGCTGGGTGCGAGCGAATTCGTCACCGGCCACGATCATCGGTGTGCCCTGAGCGAACAGGAGCGTGGCGAAGAAGTTGCGCATCTGACGGAAGCGCAGCTCGTTAATTTCCGGATCATCGGTCGTCCCCTCGACGCCGTGGTTCCAGGAGATGTTGTTGCTGCTGCCGTCACGGTTGCCTTCGTCGTTATCCTCATTGTGCTTGTCGTTGTACGACACGAGGTCGTTCAGGGTGAAACCGTCGTGGGCGGTAATGAAGTTGACCGAGCTGAACGGACGGCGGCCACGCTGATTGAACAGATCGCCGGAACCCGTCAGGCGCGCTGCGAAGTCTGGCAGTTGGTCGCCATCGCCTTTCCAGAAGGCACGAACGGTGTCGCGGAACTGGTCGTTCCACTCTGCCCAGCCGGGTGGGAACCGGCCCACCTGGTAGCCTCCCGGCCCGCAATCCCAGGGCTCGGCGATCAGCTTGGTCTTGGCGAGTACCGGATCCTGGCGACAGGCGACGAGGAAGCCGTGGCGCTCGTCATAGCCGCCATGCTCACGACCGAGGATGGTTGCCAAGTCGAAGCGGAAGCCGTCCACATGCATTTCTTCGGCCCAATAACGCAACGAATCCGTGACCATCTGCACGACGCGTGGGTGGCTCATGTCCAGCGTGTTGCCAGTCCCGGAATCGTTGATGTAGTAGCGTTTCTCGTCAGGCATCAGCCGGTAGTAGGAGGCGTTGTCGATGCCGCGCATGGACAGGGTAGGGCCAAGCTCGTTGCCTTCGGCGGTGTGGTTGTAGACCACATCGAGAATGACCTCCAGATCCGCGTTATGCAGGTGCGCAACCATTTCCTTGAATTCACTGATCTTGCCGCTGGCCAGGTACTGCGGTTGCGGTGCGAAGAAGGCGATGCTGTTGTAGCCCCAGTAATTGCTCATGCCCTTTTCCAACAGGTGTTGGTCTTGGACGAAGGCGTGAATCGGCAGGAACTCTATCGAGGAGACACCGAGCTTGCGCACGTAGTCGATCACCTCCGGCGTCTTGAAGCCACCGAACGTGCCTCGCATGTCTTCAGCTACCGAAGGGTGGCGCATGGTGAAGCCGCGCACGTGGGTCTCGTAGATGATGGTTTGGTCCCAAGGCACCTGTACCGGACGGTCATGGCCCCAGGTGAAGGCCGGGTCGATGATTTTGCATTTCGGCACAAAAGGGGCGCTGTCCCGCTCATCGAAACTGAGGTCGGCATCGGCATGCCCGATGGTGTAGCCGAACAGCGCCTCGGACCATTTCAGTCCGCCCACGAGTTGCTTGGCGTAGGGATCTATCAAGAGCTTGTTGGGGTTGAAACGATGACCGGCATCGGGCTCGTAGGGGCCGTGCACGCGGTAGCCATAGATCTGACCTGGATGGGCATCGGGCAGGTAGCCGTGCCAGATCTCATCGGTGTATTCAGGCAGCTCGATACGTTCGAGCTCGGTTTCGCCATCGGTATCGAACAGGCACAGCTCAACCTTGGTGGCGTTCGCGGAAAAAATCGCGAAATTAACCCCCAACCCATCCCAGGTGGCACCAAGCGGGAAGGGCAGGCCCTCACGGATACGCGACGGGGTCAGAATCTGAGGCGCCGCAGGCTTTTTTCTACTCATGAAATCTCCGATGGCAACTCTTGATAATGCTGTGCAGGACGATGGAACGCCGCGGCCGTCCGGAGCCAGTGGGTCCGGAGCGTGCCGCGATGTGGTTCAGGCTTCTTTCTTGGCCCGCGGTGCGCGAGTCTTTTTCACGCCTTCCGGAGTGCCTTCGGCGGCGTCGGTTCCGGCCGCGGGCTTGGGACGCGCGCTACCTTTAGCCGCGGCGGCTGCCTTGGCGGGTTTGACATCCTTGGCCTCCTTAGCGTCTTTCGCCGGTTTGGCTGCCTTGGCAGGTTTGGCTGCAGGTGTCGCATCAGTCGGTTTGGTGGCGGCCTTGCGGGCGCGGCTCGCGGGCTTGGCAGTCGACGCGCCGTTTTCTGCCTCGACAAGTTTGCGTGCCATCTCCCAATGACGTTCGCCCTGGCCCTCAGGGCGGCCCTCCGATACCCAGATGTCGTACGCGAATTCGCGGATGCGCTGCTCGTCTTTATTCATCGTTCTGATTCTCCTGTTGAACTGATTGATACCTGTAAAAGTGCCAAGGGCAGATGCTGCAAAACCTCTGTCGCACTCAGACCCGCTTGTTTGGGTGTGACTGTCATTCCGTCAAAAAGTCGCTCCAGCGCATGACCGCTCAGCGCATCGGGCATTTGCACGCGGGTGTCGCCCCAGCGCTCTGCCGGGATTTGTGGCGTACGACTGTCGCCGAGTAGACCGCTTGCAAGCCGCGCGGCGATAACAATCAGCCAAGTCCCATCCAGTTCGCGCGCGAAGGCGATCAGCTGATCGGCGTGCTCGCCTTCGACCTTCAAAGGCAGATAACGTCCTTCGGTGAACAGGCGCGGTTGGGCACGGCGCAACCTCAAGGTACGAGCGACCAGCCATTGCTTGATGCGACCGTCTTGCCAGCTCGCTAGCAGCTCGGCCGGCTGCGCCTGCAAATTGAAGGTGGCGCGACGCCGGTCGAAATCCACCGGGCGGCGATTGTCCGGATCGACCAGACTGAAGTCCCAGTAATCGGTACCCTGATAGAGATCCGGCACGCCGGGCGTCGTCATCCGCAGCAGCGCTTGGGTCAGGCTGTTCAAGGCCCCGGCCGGCGCCAGCTCGGCCGCGGCAGCGGCGATATCGGCGCGTAGCGTCCTGCACTCATCACCAAGCAGTAACGCCCGCAGATATTGCTGGCAGGCGCCTTCGTAATCGCCGTGGGGGTCTGTCCAGGTGCTGCGCAGCTTGGCTTCGCGGATCGCCTTTTCCTGCCATTTGATAATGCGCTCGCAGAACCCCTCCATGGCGTCGCGATCGTCCGCCGCGAGGTCCAGCGGCCAGCAGCTGACCAGAATCTGGAACAACAGCATCTCGTCGCCGGCCGAAGGAGCCGGGCCTTCGGCCAGCTCCTGGCGCTGACCGTACGCGAGCTGCCGCCAATGGCGCACCTTGGTGGCGAACCACTCGGCGCGCTCGCTGATTACCGTCATGCGAGCGCGGGTGTCTTCGCCGCGTTTGTGGTCGTGTGTCGCGGTGGTCAGCAGATTGCGCGGAAAGTGCTCGGCGCGATCCAGGCATTCGGTATGAAAAGCATCGACCGGCGCGCTGAACGTCTGCGGATCGAAGCCGACATCGTTGCGTGACAGCAGTGCGCCGGACCGATAGCAGGCGGTGTCTTCCACCGCCTTGGCAGCGGCGGGCGAAGTAAGCTGTTGGAAACGCGTGCAGGCGTAGCGGCGAATTCGCCGTGCCGGACCTGGTGGCAACGAACGCAGGCTTTCGCCGCCGAGCCAGCGGTCGAGTAGATCCAGTAAGGGCCAGTCCGCCTCGCCCAAGGTGGTGCGGGCACCAGCCAAAGCTTGTTGGAAAAACGGCTCGTCGGCTTCGCGGCGTCCGTGCGCGCCAATATAGGTGCGGTACACCGGGAAATGAACGATCAGCTCCAGCAGCGCCCGGCGGATCGCGCCGAGGGTGATATCCCGCGTCATCACGTCGTAGCGAGCAACCTGCAGCAGGGCTTGTGCAACGGTTTCAAAATCGCCTGCCAATGGCCCGGTCAGAACGAGTTGGCGCGCCTGACGAACTTCTTCCATGAAATCAGACGGGCGCTCCGCCGTTTCACTCCAGAGCGAGCAGAGCACCGATTTACCGGCCGGATCGTGCTGCAGCAGCGAGACCTGATTCATGAATTCATAGCCGGTGGTGCCGTCTACGCCCCAGTCGTCATGCAAATGCTCGCCACCAGCGAGGATCTTCTCGACATAGATCGGCACATGGTCTTGGGCCGCTTCGGCGGGGCGCGCGGCGTTGAGACGGTCGACCCGACGACGCAGCTGGCGGCAGTAACCGCGTGGGTTGGCCAGGCCATCGACATGGTCGATTCGTAACCCATCGACCAAGCCTTCGCTGATCAGCTCGAAAATCTTGGCGTGGGTTTCCTCGAACACAACCGGCCGCTCGACGCGCAGACCGCCCAGCTCGTTGATGTCGAAGAAACGACGCCAGTTGATATCGTCGCCCGCCGTACGCCAGCTGGCGAGGCGGTAATTCTGTCGTTCGAGTAGAGCGTGCAGGCGTTTGAAGCCTTCCTCAGTGGTGGAGTCGTAGTGCTTGAGCGCGTCTTCGAGGACCTGCCGGGTAGCGTCGTCCTTGAGCAGACGAGCCAGATCCGCGCGCAACTGGCGCGCGGTCTGGTAGGCCGCTGGCTCGGTTTTCAACGCATCGAAGTGCTGCGCCAGTGTGCGCAGCTCAGCACTGTCGGTCAGCCGCAGAATCTCGCCGTAGCTGGGCGGGGTAATCGGGAAGCGGTGTTCGTAATGCTCGGCGTAGAGCGCGCCGTTTTCGACGTCTAGCCGCAGTGGGATCTTGCCCTCCTGCAGCGCCTCGCCGTAGTCGCTACCGAGGAATGGAACCAGCAGCTGGCCTTCGAGCAGCGGGTCGGGCGAATTCCACTGAATATCGAAGAATTGCGCGTAAGGGCTGCGGCGGCCCCATTCGAGCACATCCAGCCACCAGGGATTACCGGAGCCGCCAACCGCCATGTGGTTGGAGACGATATCGAGGATCAGCCCCATGCCCTTGGCGCGCAGTGCATCGACCAGACGGCGGAGGGCGGGTTCGCCGCCTAGTTCGGGATTGATGCGCGTTGGGTCGATGACGTCATAACCGTGCATTGAGCCAGGGCGTGCGGTTAGCAGAGGCGAGGCGTAAAGGTGACTGATCCCAAGGTCGGCGAAGTAATCGACCAACGCGGTGGCATCGTCGAGGGTGAAATCGCGATGGAACTGCAATCGCAGCGTGGCGCTAAGGTCTCTCATCGATGTTCGCTTCCAATGGCCTGCTTGCGGGCGTCGGCGAGAATTTTCAAACGGCGGGCACAGGCAGGGTCGTCAAGCAATGATGCGCTGTCGCCGGGATAGCGGCGGCGCCAGTTGGGGTGGGTGTCGACGATGCCAGGCATGTTCGGCTGTTCCAGCAGGCACAGCGCATCTTCGATCGGAAACAACACCAGCGGTGCCGGCGTACGCCCGAGGAATGCTGCGCAGGCATTGGCCAATACCTCGGGATCGGCAAGGTCGCCCTGGATGTCCGGTGCGTATTCGCGCAGCAGGCGAAGCAGGCCCGCACGCTCGCGCTCGCGCTCTTCAAGCTGCTTGGGGCGCTCATGCTCCTGATGCTGGCCGACGCGGATACGCCAGTCGATGTCGTGGCACTGCCACCAGCCGTGGATGGTCGGCAAGTCATGGGTGGTGGAGGTCGCCAGTGCGCTGCGCGGCCACTGCATCGGCGACTTGAAATTGCCATGGTTGTCGCGCTCGAAGAACAGCACGCGCATGCCTAGCAATCCACGTGCTGCGAGCTTTTCGCGTAAACCTTCGGGCACGGTACCCAGATCTTCACCCAGAACCACTGCATTGCGCCGCCAGGCTTCCAACGACAGCAGCCGCAGCAGGTCGTCGAAGGGGTAGTTGAGGTAGACGCCTTCCGTAGGCCCGGCACCTGCGGGCATTACCCATAGGCGCATCAGGCCCATGACATGGTCGATACGCATGCCGCCTGCGTGAGCGAGATTGGCCCGTACCATCTCGATGAAAGCGCGGTAGCCGTTGGCTTTGAGTCCCCAGGGCGAAAAGGCGGAAATGCCCCAGTTTTGCCCTTGGCGATTGATGATATCGGGCGGCGCACCGACACTCAGCGCCGCCAATACTTCCTCCTGGCGGCTCCAGGCTTGACTGCCGCCACCGTCGGCACCCACCGCCAAGTCGCTGATCAGGCCAATCTTCATGCCCGCGCTGCGCGCGGCGGTCTGGGCGCGTTCGAGGCCGCGCGCGATCAACCATTGGCAAAAAGCGTAGTAACTCACTTCGTTGGCATGTTCTTTAGCAAATTGCTCAACCGCGGGACTTTGCGGCGTGCGGTATTCCTCCGGCCAGTCGCGCCAATGTTGCGGGTAACCTTCGGGGCTGAGCAGGTTGGCGTGCAGGGCCTCGAAGCGGCAATGGTTTTCCAGTGCTTCGCCGCCTGCCTGGCGGAAGCTGTCGAAGTCCGCCTGCTGGGCATTACCGCCCGTGGCGAAGTCGTCATAGAGGGTGCGCAACAGGCATTGGCGGGCTTTGGACACCGCCTCCCAATCGATCAGCTCCAGCTTTTCGAGGCGCTGCAGCTCTTCAGCCAGGCCGCATGAGTCGATGGCAATGCGCAGCGGCGTGTCGCCGAGTATTGCCTCCGGTGCGCTGTGCAGAACGTTGTAGAACAGCCGACTCGAGGGCGAATAGGGGCTGTATTGGCTGCTGTTACCGGTAAACATCGCGTGAACCGGGCTGATGCCCAACGCATCGGCACCGTGCGCAGCGGCGTTGCGCGCCATGGCTTCGAGCGCCAACGTGTCGCCCAGCCCGCCGTCGCCGGGACGGCGCAGGCCGTAGAGCTGCACGGTAAGGCCCCAGGCGTTAGGGCCGGCCACGTCCTCGACACTGGGGCAAGCGTGAGGCGCAACTGCGAGCGTAATGTGCTGACCGGCTATTTCCAGACGGTGATAGCCCGGCACATCGATCACAGCAAGGCGCGCCTGCTCATCGAGCGTCCCGTTGTCACGATGCCCATCTTCCAGTTCCAGGCTGTAGCGCGTGGACGGCTCGAAATATTGACCTAACTCCAAGGCGACGCCCTGGTCGAGCGTCAGTAACGGAGGCAGGCTAGACGCGCTGTCGCCAGCCTTGAGCTTCTCTAGGCTGCGTTCGATTTCGGCGTCGCTGTCGGCGTTCAGCCCCAACCCGTTAAGCACTGCGTGCAGGACGTCAGAAGTCACCCGCTGGTCGCGGCCGTCGGCATCGACCCAATCGATGGACAGGCCAGCCGCCTGGGCAAGGCGGTTTAGTCGTTCATCGCTCATTCATCTCTCCAGTACGTCGGTCAGGTACATCGTTCAGGCACATCCTGGCGGTGCGCGCCGGCAGCTTGTTCGGGCTCTGTTCAGCGCCGCTTTGGCGGCTGCTATGCAGCAATCGTGCTTCAGCAGAAGCAGGCGTAATGACGATATCGTTGCTGCTCAGATTGAGTTCCAGACGCAGCTCGCTGCCGTCGCCCAGCTGCCAACGCGCCAGTGCTGCGGCTTCGCCGAGCGCTTCGGCGCCGAGAAAGCGCGAGCCGTCCAACCGTGGCACGAGCACCTCGTGACGGATTTTCAGAAGTTGGCGATACAAGGCCAGCCATTCGGCGTGCTCGGGCTGATCGAACTTGCTGAAGTCGGGCTTGGATGCCTCGAAAGTTGCCACCGCGTTCGGGTCGGGAATGCGTTCACGGGTGGTTTCGTCAGCGAATTCGGCAAATTCCGCGAACTCGCCGCGACGACCTTCACGCACCGCATCGGCCAGCTCGCCGTGATGGCTGGTGAAAAACAGGAACGGCTCGCGCGCTCCCCATTCCTCGCCCATGAACAGCAGCGGAATCATCGGTGAGAGCAACAGAACGGCGGTCGCTGCCTTCAAGGCATCGGGATCGGTGAGGCCGATCAGCCGATCACCAAACGCGCGATTGCCGGTTTGGTCATGGTTCTGCAGAAACAGCACGAATGACGTTGGGGAGAGATGCCCGCTGGGCTCGCCACGCGATTCGCCGCGGCGGTTTTGGTGGCCTTGATAGATGAAGCCTTCACCGAGAAAGCGGACCAGCTTGTTGGTCGAGTCCTGATGGTAATCGGCGTAGTAGCCTTGGCTTTCGTCGGTCAGCAGCGTATGCAGAATGTTGTGACCGTCATCGTCCCACTGCGCGGTAAAACCTTGGGTAAGCAGGCTGGAGCGGTTGTCTTCGTTCTCCAACACCAAGTGCACATGGCGTCCGGGTTCCGCTTCGGCGCGTACGCGCTCGGCCAGTTCGGTGAGGAAGGTGCGATCAGGAATGGCGTGGACGGCATCCATGCGCAGGCCGTCGAAACGGTATTCCATCAGCCACATCAGTGCATTGTCGATGAAGAAGTCGCGCACCTCGCGGCGGCGGAAATCGATGGCGTCGCCCCATGGCGTCTGCTGATCGTGACGGAAGAAGTGCTTGGCGTAACGGTGCAGGTAATTGCCGTCCGGCCCGAAGTGGTTGTAGACCACATCGATGAAGACCATCAGGCCAAGACCGTGCGCGGTGTCGATCAAATGCTTGAGCTGTTCGGGCGTCCCGTAGGAAGCCTCGGGCGCATAAAGCAGCACGCCGTCATAGCCCCAGTTGCGATCACCGGGAAATTCGGCAAGCGGCATCAGCTCGATGGCGGTAACGCCGAGCTCGGCCAATGCTTGTAGACGTTGCTCGATTTGCGCATAGCCGCCGTAAGCCCCGACATGCAGTTCGTAGAGAACGGTTTGGTGCCAAGGCCGGCCCAGCCAGTCGCGGTTGCGCCATTGATAGGCGTCGGGATCGACGACCACGCTGGGGTCATGTATGTCGCCTGACTGCGCGCGCGACGCAGGGTCAGGCACTTGCAATTCATTGTCGATGAGAAAGCTGTAACGCGTACCGGCTCCAGCCTCCGCCTCGATGCTGTACCAGTCATCTTCACCTTCGTGCATGGGCAGCGCCTCGCTGCCGTCTAGCACCAGGCTTACGCTTTGCGCGTCGGGTGCCCAGAGCCTGAACCGGGTACGGGAATCATCGAGTAACACCGGTCCGTGTTGCCCATTGCGGGCAGGCCTGCTTTGCATTGATCGACCTCGTTAGAAAGTGACAGTGGCCTGGCTCCGCTCGCCCAGCAACCGGTGGTACAACCGGTCATAGGGTTCGATCGCGTGACGCCAGAAGAAACCGCCGCTCATGGCGCGGCAGCGCATCGCATTGAGCAGCTGTGGTTTCTCGTAAATCGCCAGGGCGCGCTCCACTGCGTAGCGGTAGCTGTCCAGCGTGGCCTCGTTGAACAGGAAACCGGTGACGCCGTCGTCGATGCTGTCGGCCAGGCCACCCGTGCGGTGGGCAATCGGCAGCGATGCGAAGCGCTGTGCATACATCTGGCTCAGCCCGCACGGCTCGTAACGCGAAGGCATGAGCAGAAAATCACTCCCGGCGAACAGCCGCCGCGCATCGGTCTCGTTGAAGCCGATATGCGCGCCCACCCGACCGGGAAAGCGTTCGGTGAGCCGACGTACATCATCTTCGATGTGCGAGTCGCCGCGCCCGAGGATGGCCAATTGTCCGCCGCGCTGAACGATCGTCTCGGCGACTTCAACGGTCAGGTCAATGCCTTTTTGATGCACTAACCGGGACACCACCGCGAACAGCGGTCCGGCGCCTTGCTCAAGGCCGAACAGCTCACGAATATGCGCGGCATTGGCGGCTTTACCCGCCCAGTCGCGGGACCGGAACTGGCTAACCAAATGTGGGCAGCTCTGTGGCTCCCAGCTCTCGTCGATACCGTTCAGAAGCCCGCTGAGCAGACCCTGGCGCGCCTTCATGGCGAGGAAGCCTTCCATGCCACAACCAAACGCCGGGGTAGTGATTTCCTGGGCGTAGGTCGCGCTGACGGTGGTGACGTGGCTGGCGTAGGCAATGCCGGCCTTGAGCAGCGACAGCGCGCCGTAAAACTCCATCCGCTCCGGGCCGCAGGCTTCCAGAGGAATGCCCAGTTTGCGGCGCAGGCTCATGTCGATGTTGCCCTGGTAAGCCAGGTTGTGGATGGTGAAGATGCTCGGTGTGTTCAAGCCGCGCCAATGCATGTAGGCCGGCGTCAGCCCGGTCGGCCAGTCATGGGCATGCACCAGATCGGGGATCCAGCGGATGCAAGCCGTACCAGCGGCGATGTCCGCTGCGGCCATGCACAGACGGGCGAAGCGTATCGGGTTATCCGGCCAATCGTGGCCCTGCTCATCGCCATAAGGCAGACCGTCGCGCTCGTAAAGTTCCGGGCAGATCAGCACGTAAATGATCAGACCATCGTGCATGTCGAGACGACCAATCCTGCACGACGGTAGGTCGCCATGGGACAGAACGCTGCCAACGATGCGAATCGGCTCGCCGCATTGCATGACTTGGTTGTAACCCGGGATCAACACCCGCACATCATGGAGATCGCCCAACGCCCTGGGCAGGGCCGCCGACACATCGGCGAGACCGCCCGTTTTGACCAGATCGGTCAGCTCGGAGGTGACGAATAAAATGTTCTTCTTGTCGTTCTGAGTGCTGCGTAGTTGCAGCAACGGCCGCTCGGAAGGCGACATCAGACGTTCGGTAGTGTTCAAGCGGACAGGCCGGGCATTCACAGCTGCAATACTCATAAGCAATTTCCCCAAAGACCGGCGCCTACGCCAAGGTCAATTACGAGCACATATTCCCAACACAGCGCCAATCTGAGCGCTGCAAACCATGAGCACGGCAACACTGATTTTTCTTGTTCGGACCCGCTGATTTCGCGGCATAGGGCTACTGTGGCCCTACCTTGAAAAAAGACCGAACGACCATGAATTAGTTCTCAAATTCCGATGGAATCCATTGCCGGGAACTTTGCCGGAAAAGGCCGGCTCGGAAATCTGACTCAACAGTGTTGTTTTCAAGCCGCAAGTTGGAGCTGAAACCATGCAAGACCTCGCTGAAATCGTACGATTTCTACGTGACAAACAACTGAAGTTGACCACTGCCGAATCCTGCACGTGTGGCCTGATGGCTTCGCTGTTGGGCGACATCCCAGGTTGCGGCCAAGTGCTGGACAGCGGGTTCGTCGTGTATTCGCCAAAAGCCAAGAACCGATTGCTCAACGTCAGCTTCGAAACCATCGAGACCTTCGGACTGACCAGCGAGGAAGTCGCTACCGAGATGGCTATCGGGGCACTGAACGCAAGCGTCACGGATATCGCCATTGCCAACACCGGAGTCGCCGACGACAGCGAGGAAGATGCCGGCGGAACTCAGTGCTACGCCTTTGCACTGATGCAAGGCGAGCGCCAGGTGAGTATCAGCGAGACGGTTCAGTTCGAAGGGGACCGTGTGGAAATTCGCAAACAGGCGGCACGCTATGGGCTGGAGCAGCTGCCGGAAAAATACGAACAGTTGCTGCGCAAACTTGCCGAACACAGCTGAACGCAGCGCTGGACCACGCACCGGGCCGCAGCTAACGCATCGTGCATTTTGTTACGGCGAAACCTGACGTCTCGCCACGACCATTACACGGGTGGCTGGCGCTCAGGCTCCACATGCTCCGGCACCGAATGATCGATGCTGGGTTTCTGCCCGACGCTCAGGTCCGCACGCAGCTGTGGCAGGCATTTCGGGAACTGTCGCTGGATGAATCCGATCAGGTTCTCGCGCAGGTGGCAGCGCAAATCCCAGTTGCGGGAAGAGTCCGGCGAGCTGACAAGCACGCGGAGCTGGATCGACTTTTCACTGGTATCGGTCACCTGCAGCACGATGACCCGACCATCCCAGAGCTCCGGCACTTCCTGGCAGAGCCGGCGCAGTTCTTCGCGCAGCGGCTCCAGCGGCAGCGAATAATCGACCCAGAAAAATACCGAGCCGATGATGCTGGAATTACGCCGCGTCCAGTTCTGAAACGGCTTCTCGATGAAATATTGCAGCGGAACGACCAGCCGACGATCGTCCCAAATACGCACGATGACATAGGTGCCGGTGATCTCCTCGATGCGTCCCCATTCGTTCTCGACAATCACCACGTCGTCCAGGCGGATCGGCTGGGTAATCGCGATCTGGATTCCGGCAATCAGGTTGGCAAGTACTGGCCGCGCGGCGAAACCTACAGCCAAACCAGCAAGACCTGCAGACGCGAGCAGGCTGGCGCCAAACTGACGGGCTGCTGGAAAAGTCATCAGCATGCCGGCAGCGCCGATCAGCAGGATGAAAAAACTCAGGGTGCGCAGTAGCACCCGCGATTGCGTCTGGATCTGCCTGGCACGCAGGTTGTCGATCACATCCACCGGATTTTTCAGCCGCACCGCCTGTTCAACGCCACGCAACAGACGCAGAGCCAGCCAGGTGAAGCAGGCAATGATCAGTAACGTGGTGACGCGTCGCGCGGCGCCTATCAACGCGAGTTCATCGCTAGCGGTGGAGAGCACAGTTTGTAAGCCGAGCAGCGGCAGCAAGACCCGGATGGGTTTTTCGAGCTGTTCGGAGACTGCCTTGGTAAACAGGAAACCGCGAGCCAATCGCAGCATTACAGCTGTCAGCACACGGCTGAACACGCTCAGCAGGACCACGACAAAAGATGCAGCCAGCAGCGTGCGCAGTGCCGGCTCGGTTATGTAGTTCTCCCATTGCAGGAAAAAGTCGAGGATTTCGATAAGCCAACTCCGCATCCAAAGGTTGCATCAGTGACTGGCAGCCTCTGTGCAAAGTTCAGGGTCGGCGTGCAGCCAGTCGGATGGGCGGAACTCCCCGCGATGGCTCCTCTCACATCAACAAGGGGGCGAGAAGCCCTGCTCGCATCCAATCCATCTGGAGAACCGACATGCAAAGTGCACAGACCGGAAACGACGTCCGCATCGAACGATTGATCGAATGGCTGCGCGATGCTCACGCCATGGAAGCGCAAGCCGAATCCATGCTCAGCAAGCAGGCCAGCCGCATTGAGCACTATCCCGAGTTGAAGGCGCGCATCGAGCAGCACATTACCGAAACCCAGAACCAGGCCAAGCTGATCGAAACCTGCCTGCAGCGCTACGACAAATCCTACTCGGGCTTCAAGGACCTTGGCGGCAAGATGATGGCGATGGGCCAGGCCATGGGCGGCATGATGGTCAGCGATGAGATCGTCAAAGGCGCCCAGATGGGTTATGTCTTCGAAAACCTGGAAATCGCCTCCTACGAAATCCTGATTGCGGCCGCAGAAGCGGTTGGCGATACCCAGACGAAGGAAATCTGCACTCGCATTCTGGCTGAAGAGGTCGCGATGGCTGATTGGATGCGCAGTCACCTTGCCGAACTGACCCAGGCTTATCTAACCCGCGCGCAAACGCCGAATGTGGAAGCCAAGCGCTGATTGTGAAATGCGTCGTCAGAAAGGGCCGCTAGCGCTCGGAGATTTTGGCGCAACCCGCAGCGGAGGCCATGCCGCTGCGGGTTGCGTAGAGTTCGAAGCGCAGTTCCTGAGCGAGCCGTACCAGGTTAGCGGCATCGCGGCACTGCTCGTCGGTGATGCCGAAAACCGTCAGCTCTTCACCGTCGTGATGTTCTTCGTAGAGCCGCACGGTGACGCGGCTGTCTTGCTGGGCATGACAGTCACAACGAAAGGGCTGAAGGTAGTTACGAAGGATGTTCTCTATCGTCAGCAGAGGTAGACGTGAACTCATGACCCTTCCTCCTATCGTGCGTCCAGACTCGGCGAGATTACTCGCACCCATATTCCGCCGCTTTGAATTCGCGGCATCTTTCAACGCTAGCAGGACCTGCCCGGTTGTAAATACCGTTTTGTCGCCGCTCGGCAGAAGAACCTCCAGCGGCCAAACCTGCGCCGTTGCGCTTCGCAGCGCAGTTTCGACGAGCAGACGCGGCGGCAGTATTCAACCGTAACGGCCCGACCGTGAATGCATCGCGACGGGTGACAGCCACAGAGGAACCAACGATGAAAAAAATAACGACACTGATATTCGCGAGCCTCATGGCGACATCGGCGTTCGCTCAATGGCCCGCCGGTACACCCGAAGACGAGCGGGGCGCGCGTCCTAGCCCGATGGGTAATCCTGCGCCGCAGGAAACCTTGGATACCCACAAGGACAGTCAGGGCCGCACGGTTACCGAAGACGGCGACCCGGTTGCCACCCCGCCGCAGACCGAAGGCGAATCCGATCCTGACGCGCAGGACCCATCGGTGAGTCCGGGCCGCCACTCCAGCCACGGTGGCCCGACTGATCCGGCATCCGATCCGGGCAATCTGGAATAACCCCGTCGGGAACTCAGGAGCGTCACCATGGCCCTCGACGAATACAACCGAAAGCGCGATTTTGCCGCAACTCCCGAGCCGGGCGGTAAGTCTCAAACGAGATCCAAGCGAGCCAAGAGCGCGTTGCAATACTGCATTCAGAAGCACGATGCGACGCGGCTGCACTACGATTTTCGACTGGAGCTCGACGGCACGCTGAAGAGCTGGGCTGTTCCCAAGGGCCCATCGCTGGATCCGAAGTCCCGTCGTTTGGCGGTACACGTCGAAGACCACCCGCTGGAATACGCCACGTTCGAGGGCAGCATTCCGGCAGGCCATTACGGCGCTGGCGATGTGATCGTCTGGGATCGTGGCGTGTGGATTCCTCAAGGTGATCCGCAGGAGGGCTATCGCAAGGGCAAGCTCAAATTCACTTTGGAAGGAGAAAAGCTCAGCGGCACCTGGAACCTGGTGCGCACTCGAATGGACGGCGGCAAGGAGCAGTGGTTTCTAATCAAGTCGAACGACGAGGCGGCGCGTCCCGAGCAGGAATACGACATTGTCGAGGCGCTGCCAGACAGCGTACTCAGCGATCGCACATTGATTCCGCGCAAACGCGGCAAGGCGAAAATCGAAGTCGCCGCCAAGCCGGTCAAGACGCCCGTCAAAAAGCAGAGCCGCAAGCAGGAGCCGCGGGCGACGCTATCGGGCGCCAAACCTGCGCCATTGCCCGACAGCATCAAACCGCAGCTGGCTACCTTGGTCGAATCGGTGCCCGACGGCGATTGGTACTACGAGGTCAAATTCGACGGTTACCGGATCATGGCGCGCATCGAGTCCGGCAAGGTGCAACTCTTTACCCGCAACGGCCACGACTGGACGGCCAAGATGCCGCAGCAAGCCGAGGCGCTCGCGGCGCTTGGGTTGGAATCGGCCTGGCTCGACGGTGAAGTGGTCGTGCCAAACGAGGAGGGCACGCCAGACTTCCAAGCGTTGCAAAACGCCTTTGAGATCGGGCGCAGTGGCAGCATCGTCTATTACCTGTTCGACATGCCTTATCTGAACGGCATGGACTTGCGCGAGGTCCCGCTGGAAGAACGCCGCGCGGCTTTAAGCCAGACACTGGAAACCAACGATAGCGAGCTGTTGCGGTTTTCCGCTGACTTCACCGAGCAACCGGAAAGCGTCCTGGAAAGCGCCTGCCAGATGAAACTGGAAGGGCTGATTGGTAAGCGCGCAGGCAGCACGTACGTTTCCAAACGCAGCAGTAGCTGGGTGAAGATCAAATGCAAGAATCGGCAGGAATTCATCATTGTCGGCTTCACCGATCCCAAGGGCGCGCGCAGTGGTTTCGGTGCATTGCTATTGGGGCTGCATAACGACAAGGGCGAACTGCACTACGCCGGCAAAGTTGGCACGGGCTTTAACCAGATCACCTTGAAAAGCTTGCATGCCAAGCTGAAAAAACTAGAAGCCGACAAAAGTCCGCTGGCCAAGGCGCCGCCGGCTGCGGATGTCCGAGGTGCGCACTGGCTCAAGCCAGAATTGATGTGTGAAGTCGCCTATGCCGAGATGACCCGGCAGGGTGTGATTCGCCATTCGGTGTTTCACGGCCTGCGTTCGGATAAACCCGCGCAGGCGATCACCCATGAGCGGCCTGCGAAGGCAGCAAAGGCAGCGGCGCCCCGCAAATCCACGGCCAGCGCGTCGAACAGCGCCGGCAAGATCAAGATTTCCAATCCCGAGCGCATCATCGACAAGTCGATCGGCGCCACCAAAATTGAGCTGGCCCGGTTCTACGCCGAAGTTGCGCCTTGGGCCTTACCACATTTGCGTCAGCGCCCACTGGCGTTGGTCCGTGCGCCGGAAGGCATCGAGGGGGAGCTGTTTTTTCAGAAGCACACCGAGAAGCTGAGCATTCCGCATATCACTCAGCTGGACACGGCGCTGTTTCCCAAGCATGCGGCGCTGATGACCATCGACAGCGTAGAGGCGCTGGTCAGCGCGGCGCAGATGGGCACCATTGAGCTGCACACCTGGAATGCCGTGGCGCCCGTGCTCGATCATCCCGACCGATTCGTGCTGGACCTCGACCCGGACCCTGCGCTGCCGTGGAAGCGCATGGTCGAAGCGACTCAGCTGACCCAGACGTTGCTCGATGAAATCGGCTTGCAGTCCTACCTCAAAACCAGCGGTGGTAAGGGTCTGCACATACTGGTGCCACTCGAGCCGGTCCATAGCTGGGCCGAAGCGAAGGCCTTTAGCCAGGCCATCGCGCAGTACATGGCGAAGCTGCTGCCACAGCATTTCTCGGCGGTGAGCGGCCCGAAGAATCGAGTCGGCAAAATCTTCATCGACTACCTACGCAATAGCCAGGGCGCCAGCACCGTTGCCGCCTACTCGGTCCGAGCGCGCGAAGGACTCTCGGTGTCAGTGCCAATCCACCGTGATGAGCTGGCCGATCTCAAGGGCGCGAACCTCTGGACCATCCGCAATCTTATGCAGCGATTGGAAGAGCAGGGTGACGACGACCCTTGGGCCGGTATCGACGAGACGGGACAAACGATCACAGAGGAAATGCGCGAGCGACTCGGGATGAAATAATTGCTCCAGTGGTGGGATGATCAGTAATCGCTGCAATCCGCGCCTTGACGCAGGTAGCTCATCACGTGGGTTTCGCCTTTGGAATCCAGGTAAGTCATCTTGGCTTCGACCACGGCACAACCGCCATTCGGCACTTCCATCGAAATGACTTTTGCGACGTCCAAATCATCGCCGTATTGGTACGGCACCGCCTGCGGCGCGGCATTGGCCAGTTGAGCGAACAGGGAAATACCGGCAATCCAGAATAGATTTTTCATAGTGACCTCTTCGTGAGTTGAGGCGCGCCAGAGGCATCGGGCGTGCACTCGGAATAAAACGGGCTGCCAACGAGGGAGGCAGCCGAAAGGGACACGCGTCGAACGACCCAAAGGAGTAATCATCGAACGACGGGCGGCGGGATGGTGATCAGCCGCCGTCATGCCTCTGAAACAAATAGTAAAGTTTGGCGGGTACCGGAAAAATAGCGGCTGGCGAGAGGAACCCTTACCGAATCGGTAACAATGCTCAGGCCCAATATTCCGGGTTCTGCAGCACTTCGTGATAGCCAAAAAATGCTTGCGGCAGCTCCTGCTTGAGAAACTCTACCCAGGTCTTCACCTTGGCATCGAGGAACCGCCGCGAAGGGTAGAGCGCATAGATGGATTTTTCCTGCAGGCGGAACTGCGGCAGCAACCGCACTAACGAGCCCCGTTGCAGCGCCGGGACAGCCACATAGTCCGGCAGAAGACAGATGCCCATTCCCGCTTCGGCAGCGCTGCTCATCGCCTCGGCGACGTTTACCTTGAAGGTTTCGCCCGGCCGAATCGTCTGTTCCACGTCATCGCCGACGAAACTCCAACTATCGCTGAACACCGGATCGGCGAGGCGCAGGCACCGATGGTGTTCGAGATCGGCCGGCACCTGTGGCGCACCATGCTGCTTGAGGTAGATCGGCGACGCGCAGACCACATGGAACACCGTGCCCAACCGCTGGGCGATCAGCTCGGAATCCGGCAGTTCGCGCGACAGGGTGATGATCACGTCGAGGTTGTCTTCCAACGGATCGGGCTGCCGCTGGGACAGCAGCAGATCCAGATTCACATCCGGATAGATTTCGTTGTAGCGCCCAGCCAGCGTCGCCAGCAACTGAATCCCCAAGCCGATAGTGGAATGCACTCGCAGCCGCCCCTTGGGCACCAGATGCGCGCCGCCGGCTTCGACGCGTGCCTGTTCGACCTGTTCGATAATTGCTCGACATTGTTCAAGGAAGCGTTCGCCTGTTTCAGTCAGCGCCAAACGCCGCGTGGTGCGATGTAGAAGACGCGCTTGTAGATGGTTCTCCAACTCCGACACCAGCCGGGAAACCTGAGCGGTCGACGTATCGGACTGCAGCGCCGCCGCCGTGAAGCTGCCGGCGTCGGCTACTCGTACAAAGACTCGCATTGCATGGAGCATGTCCATTGGCTTACCACCTTCTTCTATGCAACGCAGCCAGGTCCGCTTGCTGTCGTTGAGCGACGAATGAATGTGTTCTGCCTGTCATGTCACTCTGATCCTGAAAATCGTCATTTGTCGTCGCTCAGGCTTTCCGCGGATGACTCAGTGCGCAAGCTGTGTCGACGATCCACGCTCGGCATCTTCCCAGCCGCCGCCCAATGCCAGAAAAAGGTTGACCTGATCCAATGACAACTGTGCTTCTGATTTAGCCAATGCGGCTTCGGCAGAGGCGAGGGTACGCTCGGTATCGAGGCTGTCGAGGTAGGCCAGGCGGCCCTCTTGGTATAACCGGCGAGTGTGATCGGCGGCGTGGCTGGCGGCGTCACGGGAATCACGCAGCGCTTGGTTGCGCTTCAGATCATGGGCATATTGCGTCAGCAGCGTCTGGGTCTCGCGCAGAGCGTTGAGTACCGCGCCGTCGAAGCGAGCCAGCGCGGCATCGGCGCCGGCTTCCATGGCGCGCACTCGGGCGCGATCGATCTGCGTCGGGAAATGCCATGAAATAGCGGGTCCGAACTCCCAGCGGCGAGTGATCGGATCGGCGATGTGTTCGAGCATGCCGGTGTAGCCGGCCGAGGCGCCGAGGTTGATTTGCGGGTACATCATCGCGGTGGCGACCCCAATGTCTGCGGTTGCCCCGGCGAGCATGCGTTCCGCCGCACGAATGTCCGGGCGACGCTTGAGCAGTGCAGCGCCATCACCGACCGGAATCGGCTGGCTCAACTGCGGCGCATGTCGGCAAGCAGCTACTGATTCAGGCAGATCACCGGGCGTGCGACCGAGCAGGGCGGCGACCTGATACAGCGCTGCGGATTTCTTCGTTTCGAACGGCGGCAGTTCGGCACGCAGTGCTTCGACTTGAGCGCGTGCGCGGGCGACGTCCACTTCGTTGCCACGTCCGCCGTCCAACAGGCGCGTGGCCACGTCCAGTTGCCGCCGCTGAATATCCAGCGAATGCTCGGCGATGGTTAGCTCCTCGCTCGCGTGACAGGCCTCGACATAGTTGCGCACGACTTGCGCCACGACGGTGATGCGGGCGGTGTCCAGCGCCGCTGCGCTGGCATCGGCACTGGCGCCGGCTGATTCGGCGGCGCGCTTGAGTTTGCCGAACAAGTCGAGCTGATAGCCGACCGAAATCCCTACGTCGGCGAGATTCATCACCGGGATTTTTTCCTGCAGGGCCAGTGACTCACTGGATAGCTGGCCGCGCCCGAGCGAGCCGGCGCCGCCAATCTCGACCTCCTGCGCATGGTGAGCCATCTGGAAACCTTCATAGGCGCGCCGGAGCGTGTGATAGGCGAGGCGAACATCGGTGTTACGCTCCAGCGTCTCGGTCACCAACTGGTCGAGGAGCGGGTCGTCATAAAGCTTCCACCAATCGGCCGGCAGCTCGGCTTGGTTCGCCTTTGAACTCCCAGCCAGATCGAACGGCGCCTGAGCCTCGGCGCGTTTAATTATGGCGTCCTCAGGGAGTCGGTAGTCGGGACCTACGGCGGTGCATGCGCTGAGCGTACCGGCGAGGGCAAACAGGGCGATGAGAGATTGGCGGCTCATGGATTTGCGGACTCCGTCGCGGCGGTCGTTGGCCAGGGCAGCACGGACAGAGTCGCGGTTCGACCTATGACCAGTCGAATGCCTGTTTCCTGCCCCTCATCCAGCACTACGCGCACCGGAATCCTCTGAGCCAGCCGGACCCAGTTGAAGCTCGGATTGATATTGGGTAGCAGCGAATTACCACGCGCGCGGTCACGGTCCTCGATGCCGGCGGCGATACTCTGCACGTGGCCGCGCAGGTGCTGGGATTCGCCCATGATCTGAATGTCCACTGGTTGGCCAATCTCGATGGCGTGAAGCTTGGTTTCTTCGAAATAGCCTTCGACGCGCAGCGAGTGGGTGTCGACGATTGATAATACCGGCGTGCCGGTACGAACGTAGTCGCCGACGCGCATGGTCTGATCGCTGAGATAGCCGTCCACCGGGCTGATGACGGTGGTGCGTTTGAGGTCGAGGCGGGCCACGCCGAGGGCAGCTTCGGCGGTCTTAAGCGCGGCTTCGGCGCGTTTGACCTGGGTGTCGCCAATTTCAACGGTTTCGGCGGCAATCAGGTCCTTCAGCACGCGGTTGCGCTTGGCTTCCCGGCGCGCCTGGTCAAGCTGGGCACGACGCTCGATAACGGTGGCTTCGGCTTCATCGACGGCGAGTTCGAAGCGCGCCTGGTCGATGACGAACAGCACCTGGCCACGGCTGACCTTCTGGTTGTCACGCACCCGCAGCTCGGTAACCAGGCCGGAGACGTCGGGCGCAACCTGAATGATGTCGGCATGCACATGGCCATCCCGGGTCCAGGGCGCTTCCATGTAGTAATCCCACAGGTGCAGGCTGACAGCGATGGCGATGCCTACGGCCAGCAGAGTCAGCACCACGGAGCCGGTGGCAGGTATCCATTTCTTCACGATTCGAGTCCCGGTGTGAGGGTGAACAGGGCGCCAAGGACCATTACGTACAGGGCGAGATTGAACAGCGGTGGGTGCCAGATCCAGCGATACAAACCCAGGCGCGCCAGGGTCATGGCGAGAAGACTTTTGAGCAAATAGGCGCCGAGCATCAGTACCAGCAGCATCGGCACGTAGACGCCATAGATATTCAGATGACCGATCATGCGGACGCTCCGAGGGAGTCGAATTCAGAATGTTCGTGCGGCGACGGTACGACCGGCGCATCGGGAAACAGAGCCAGGCGCAAGCCATGCAAGGCCTGGCAGGCCTCGCGCGCCAATTGGCCGGGCAGCAACTGCTGCAGAGCCTCGTCCAGTAGCAGGCGCAGGCTGTCCGGTGCAGGCGCGGGGTGATGAGTTTTTGCGCAGCGCTGGAAGTAGTCGTGCGCGGCGATCAAGATCGGCTGAAGCTGCTGCTGGATCGATACGGGCAGCTGTAGTTGTTTGAGCTCCAGTAGACGGAAGCAGATCCGCAACTCCCGGGTGGCGTCATGTAGCGCCAGGCCATGGTCGTCCAATTGGCCGAGACGCGGCAGCAGCTGTGCGGTGCGATCGATGACTTCTGAGGCGACGCTGTCGTAATCCTGCTTCTGCTTTGCCAGTGTTAGGCGCGACAGGCTGATCCAACCGCTACGCGCGAGCCTTCGCGCCGCCCATTGTGTGCCGAACGGCCTGGTCAGGCGCGCCCAGATCAGTGCCAGGACGACGCCCAAAGCGGTGGATAGCGCGATGTCGGCGAACAACGCAAAGTCAGCCTTGTAGCTGTCTTGAATGGTGATGGTGGAAATGGTCTGCACCGCCAGCAGAATCACCGTGCCGGTGTACTGCGGCCGGCCGGCGAGGGTGCCAAGCAACAGCAGCGGCACGGCGAGGAGGGCGGCCAGGCTGCCGAAGTCATGCACATTGGGAATCAACGCGAACAAATAAATGGTTGCCGTTGCGATGGAAGCCAACGTCGCCACCAGGAACGATTTGATGAAGGGCGCCGGGTTGTCCTGGCTGGCGAAAAAGCAGCTGGCGACGGCTGCGATGAACACACCGGTGTAACCGTGCTGCCAGCCCGACAGATACCACGCCAGGCTGATGAGCAGCACGAGCAGCCCGGCGGATACCGCAGAGAACGCCAGCAGCGCGTAATCGTAATGGCGCGGCGCGCCGATCAGCTGACGCACCCGGTAGCGCAGCACCGGCGGTTGCGTCGGATGGTCTTCAGCAAAGCATTGCCGAAGGTGCTGAGCATCCTGCCAAAGATCGATCAGCGCACGGAATTGGCCGAGGGCACTGACGAACGCTAGCCGATGCGCCGGAAAGCTGTCGCCCAACTCGATTTCCAACTGCAGGCTGCGCGCGCCGAGCTGCTGCGCAGTGACTCCGGAATGGTCGCCCTGCATCCAGCAGACGACACGCTGTAAATGCTCTTCGAGGTCGGGCAGCGGTTCTTGTAAATGCCGACGAAGATGACGCAGCGCATCGCCCAAGGAGATCAGCTGCGGTGTGAGCATGGCCATCCGGGCGCGAAAATCGCGCGCATACCTGGCTGGCAGATGACTGCTGCTGTCGTACTCGAGGTGGAGAATCATGCCGTCGAGCCCCATCACGTCGATCATCAGGCGGTGCAACGCATGCTGATCGAAGGCGTCTGGCTCCGTCGCGTTCAGCATCTGACGTGTAGTCGCCCGTGCGTCGTCTAGAAGCAGCGCCATGCGTGCATTCAGCACCGGTGCGATACGGCTCGGAAACAAGACGGCATTGACCATGCTGGCGCAGACGATGCCCAGCAGAATCTCCTCGGAACGGGCCAAGGCGACATGGAAGATGCTTTCCGGATGGTTGACCTCGGCCAGGCTGATCAGCGGCACGGTATAAGCGGCTAACAAAAAGATGTAGCTGCGTGGAGAACGGTCGAGCAGTGACAAATAGAGCAGGGTGGTGATCCACAGCGCCATCACCAGGCTCAGCATGACTGGCTGCTGAGCGAACAGCGGCAAGATGGCAACCGATGCCGCCGCGCCGAGCAGCGTACCGAGCGCCCGGTAGATCGCCTTCGATCGCGTGGCGCCGGACAACGGGTGCGAGACCACATAAACCGAGGCCATCGCCCAGTAGGGGTTGTCCAGCGGAATCGCGAGGGCGATATAAAGCGCGAGCAGCGCAGCGAGCAACGCCTTGGCTGAAAACAACCATTCGCGCCAAGTAGGCATATTCATAGGAGTCTGATTTTTTCGAGGCCGTGGCAGCGTTGATGAACAGCAGAGCGCCACGGCGAATTGCACAACTTGTTACATTTAACGCGATCGGGATATGACAAATCGAACAACCAACCGGACAATCACGTCACTTTTAATCCGAGTGTACGGTCAGTTGATCGCGGCGTTTGCGATCCTCTTACTGTGTAATCAGAGGCACGATGAAGCGAATCCCCAACTACGGCCTGTATGGCGAAATCGCGCAGCCCGCTTGGCGCAATATGTTGCACTGCGAGTGGATCAACGAACGCAGCGAGCAGTACCTATGGGAGATCAAGCCTCATCAGCACGACGCCTTGCTGCAGCTGTTCTATATCCGCAGCGGAGGCGGCGAAGTTTCACTGGAGAACCAGCGTCTGCCTTTCGCCGGGCCGAGCATGCTGGTTCTGCCGAACCGTACGGTGCACGCGTTCAGTTATCACCGCGACACGGACGGGCCGGTCTTTACCGCTGCGCAACGGCCGCTGGAGTCGATGGCGCGGATTGTCGCGCCCGGTTTGCTGGGCTTTCTGCAACGCCCCAGCGTTGTGCCTTTGCCCTGGCAAGCCGACGGCTGCGAGCCGATCTGGCCGTTGATTCAGCTGATCGAGGCGGAAGCGAAAAGTGAAGCACGGGGCAACATTGCGGCGGGCCACTCGTTATTGCTGGCGTTGCTAATTCAAGCCGCGCGGCTGGACGCGTCCATCAATACCGCTCCGCGACCTGGCAAAAGCCGGCGGGCTGCTGTACTGCGGCGGTTTCGCGAACTAGTGGATCAGCATTTTCGCAGCCATTGGACGCTCGGACATTATAGCGAGGCCCTCGGAATGACGACGGCCACGCTGGGCCGCGTTTGCCGCGCCGAGGCTGGCGTCGCACCCAGCGCAATCGTCAGTGAACGCATCGTTCGTGAGGCGCAGCGTCAATTGGCTTATACGAGCCTCGATATCCAACAGGTCGCGCGCGACCTGGGATTCGCCGATACCGCGTATTTCAGCCGTTTCTTTCGCAAACAGGCCGGTCTCAAACCCAGCGAGTTCCGGGGCGCATTCAAGCGAGATGACTGAGTGCGCACCCGGATCATCGGCTTTGCCGGCGTTGAGCGATGAATAAGGCTTGGCAGAACGCCGCGCAGCGCCATAGCGCGTAAAAATCATGGCGCCATATCCACCATGGATGGGCAAAGAGCTATAGCCCAATGCAGATAACGCTGGGTAATCATTCCGTTCTCTCTGGGTCTAGTGTCAAACGATGTCCGTGTCGCCTACGACGGCAGCGGCAGTTCTAAGGCTCATTGAGCCATCCACCTTCAATCAGCACGTGACAGTGAAGGAGATGAACATGAGTGACTCCAGAGACGACAACGGTTTTTCGCGCAGGGAGGTCCTGGCGTTGAGCCAAGGCCTTCTGGTACTCGGTGCTGTGCCCATGCGTGCTTTGGCGGCACCGGCCCAGACTGTTGACAATGATTCGCCTGTCCGGAAAACAGTCACCTCGAAAGTCTCCTTTGTAGTCAATGGCAAACGCCGAGAACTGGAGGTGGACAATCGCACCACTTTGCTCGACACCATGCGCGAGCACCTGCATCTGACCGGCAGCAAGAAAGGCTGCGATCACGGGCAGTGCGGCGCATGCACCATGATTGTCGACGGCCAGCGCATCAACAGTTGTCTGAGCCTTGCGGTCATGCACCAGGATGCGGAGATCACCACCATCGAAGGGCTTGGCACACCGGAGCAGCTGCACCCGATGCAGGCAGCTTTCGTCAAACATGACGGCTATCAGTGCGGCTACTGCACGCCGGGCCAGATCTGTTCGGCGGTATCCGTACTCGATGAAATCAAGCAGGGCATTTCGAGTCATGTCAGCGGCGACATTACCGCGGCGCCGCCGCTCAGCGCGGACGAGCTGCGTGAACGCATGAGCGGCAATATCTGTCGTTGCGGCGCTTACTCCAACATCATCGATGCCATAAGCGAAGTGGCTGGAGGGCGCGCATGAAATCCTTCACCTATGAGCGCGCTGAGTCTCCGGCTGACGCGGCCGCTAGTGCAGCGCGGACGCCCGGAGCCAAGTTCATTTTCATTGCCGGCGGAACCAACCTGTTGGACCTCATGAAGCTCGAAATCGAGACGCCGATGCACCTGATCGATGTCAACGGTCTGAAACTGGACAAGATCGAATCCACTGCTGAGGGCGGCATCCGCATCGGGGCCCTGGTCAGCAACACCGCCTTGGCGGCGGACACGGGAGTCAGGCGGGATTACGCGGTACTGTCCCGCGCCTTGCTGGCTGGCGCGTCCGGTCAGCTGCGCAATAAGGCGACGACTGCTGGAAACCTGCTTCAGCGCACCCGTTGTCCATACTTCTACGACACCAATCAGCCATGCAACAAGCGTCAGCCCGGCAGTGGCTGCGGCGCGCTGAAAGGCTTCAGCCGCCAGCTCGCGGTAGTTGGCGTCAGCGATGCCTGCATCGCCACCCACCCCAGCGACATGGCCGTGGCGATGCGAGTACTGGATGCCACGGTGGAAACGGTCCGGCCCAATGGGGCAACACGGCGCATCCCGATCGCCGATTTCCATCGCCTGCCAGGCGACACCCCGCATATCGAAAACGCGCTGTTGGCGGGTGAGCTCATCACGGCAGTCACGCTGCCCAAGCCACTCGGCGGCGCGCATTTCTATCACAAGGTGCGCGACAGGGCCTCGTACGCTTTCGCCCTGGTGTCGGTCGCCGCGGTTGTGCAGCCGGACGGCAGTGGGCGGGTCGCGCTCGGCGGCGTGGCCCACAAGCCATGGCGGATGGAGGATGCCGAGGCCCAGCTCTCCAGTGGCGCGGGTGCGGTCAGCGAGCGTCTGTTCGCAGACGCCAGGCCCACTCATCACAACGAATTCAAGCTCACATTGGCCCAGCGCACGCTCGGTGCCGTGTTGGCAGAAGCGAGGGGCTAAGCGATGAAATTCGAAACAGCTGCAGGCGAAAACCCGATCGATCGGCAAAAGGTGGTCGGCAAGCCCGTCGACCGTATCGACGGACCATTGAAAACGACGGGAACGGCGACCTACGCCTACGAGTGGCATAATCAGGTCAGCAACCCGGCCTACGGCCACGTGATCGGCTCTGCGATCGCCAAAGGCCGCATCGCCTCTATCGATCTGAGCCATGCGCGCCGTGCGCCAGGCGTCATCAGCATCGTGACTGCCGACAATGCGGGTTCGTTGGGCAAGGGTGATCGCAACAATGCCAAGCTGCTCGGCGGGCCGGAAGTCGAGCACTATCATCAAGCGGTGGCGCTGGTGGTTGCCGAAACCTTCGAGCAGGCGCGTGCCGCGGCGGAGCTGGTGCAGGTCAGATATGAACGCATACCCGGAACCTTCGATCTGGAAGCGGCAAAAAACATTGCCGTCAAACCCGAAAAAATCACGGGCGGCCCGGCGGACACGGCAGTGGGCGACTTCGCTTCCGCCTTTGCCGATTCCCCCGTGCAGCTCGATGCGACCTACACCACGCCCGACCAGTCCCACGCCATGATGGAACCTCACGCCTCGATGGCGGCTTGGGAAGGAGATCGGCTAACGCTCTGGACCTCCAATCAGATGATCGAGTGGGGCGTCCAAGACATGGCGAAAACGCTGAAGATTCCTCCGGAAAATATCCGCCTGATCTCGCCTTTTATCGGTGGAGGCTTTGGCGGGAAACTTTTCTTGCGGGCTGACGCGCTATTAGCCGCACTGGGCGCTCGTATCGCTGAACGGCCGGTAAAGGTCGCGTTGAGCCGGCCATTGATTGCCAACAACACCACGCACCGGGCGGCCACTATCCAGCGCATTCGCATCGGAGCAACCGAAGACGGACGAATCACAGCCATTGGTCATGAGAACTGGTCAGGTGACTTGAACGCAGACAATGCGGAAGCTGGGGTGCGCTACTCTCGGCCGATGTATGCCGGCGCTCACCGCATGAGCCAAACTCGCTTGGCAGCACTTGATTTGGCTGAAGCCAATGCAATGCGAGCGCCCAGTGATGCGCCAGGGTCAATGGCGGTTGAAGTTGCAATGGACGAGATGGCCGAGAAGCTCGGGCTTGATCCGGTTCACTTCCGCATCCTCAACGACACCCAGGTGGACCCAGAGCATCCCGAACGCCATTACTCTCAGCGCAAGCTTATCGAGTGCCTGAACGAGGGAGCCCGTCGGTTCGGCTGGAGCGAGCGCGTCGCGCAGCCGGCGTCTCGGCGTGAGGGCGCCTGGCTGATCGGTATGGGTATGGCCGGCGCCTTCCGCGACAGCCCTGTGACAAAGTCCGCCGCCCGGGTTCGACTCGACGGCAACGGCATGGTGACGGTCGAGACCGACATGACCGATATCGGCACCGGTAGCTACGTCATCATCGGCCAGACCGCTGCAGAGATGATGGGTGTGCCGCTTGAACAGGTCGTGGTCAAACTGGGCGACTCGACGTTCCCGGTGTCATCCGGCTCCGGCGGTCAATGGGGTGGCAACAGTTCGACCTCCGGTGTCTATGCGGCCTGCGTGAAACTGCGTACCGCGGTTGCGCAGAAGCTGGGTTTCGATATCGACCAGGCGGTGTTCGAGGACGGAGAGGTTCGGCAGGGTGAGCGCCGGGTATCGCTGGCTGAAGCCGCAGCCGATGGCAACCTAGTTGGTGAAGACACCATTGAGTTTGGTGAGCTCGATGAGCGATACCGTCTCACAAGCTTCGGCTCCCATTTCGTCGAGGTCGCGGTACACGCCCATACGGGCGAGGTACGCGTTCGACGCATGCTCGCCGTTTGCGCGGCCGGGCGCATCCTCAATCCCAAGACCGCGCGCAGCCAGATCATCGGTGCCATGACCATGGGTGTAGGCGCTGCGTTGATGGAAGAGCTGGCCGTCGACACGCGCTACGGCTTTTTCGTCAACCACGACCTCGCCGGCTATGAAGTGCCCGTCCACGGGGACATCCCGCATCAGGAGGTAGTGTTCCTTAACGAGGAGGACCCGCTGTCCTCGCCGATGAAAGCCCGAGGCGTCGGTGAGCTGGGCATCTGTGGCGTAGCTGCTGCGGTCGCCAATGCAATCTACAACGCCACTGGCGTGCGCGTTCGCGACTATCCAGTGACCTTGGACAAGCTCCTCGGCGATATGCCGCAGGCTGTATAAGCCTGCAAGCCGGTTTAGGAAGCTAATGTTCGAAGCGTGGGCGTGGCCGGTGGTGTTTATCGGAACGGGATGATCCAGGCGTTTAGCTATTCGCACGTTGGCATCAACGTGCGGCCTTTCGCTAGTCATTTTGGAATCTGAAACCTTTGGAGTTTGGCGTCTCTTTCCGCCCGTTAGTTTCTGGATGCGATTGTTTCCCCGAGAATTCTTCGTGTATCGCTGGCAGGAGGGAGGCCGAATACCCGCGCGTAATCCCGACTGAACTGCGTAGGACTTTCATAGCCCACCTCGAATGCCGCAGCCGTGACATTTTTGCCGCTCGCCACCATAAGCATTCGCGCCTGGAGCAAACGAACACGTTTTTGATACTGCACCGGGCTCAAGGTGGTCACCGACTTGAAGTGACGGTGAAAGGCCGAGACGCTCATTGCCGCTTCCTGCGCCAGGCTTTCAACCCTGATGGGTTCTGCGAAATCTCGACGGATCCGCTGAATGGCCAAGTTAACGCGGGATATGGCGGTATCCGGTGCTGCGATTTCCCGCAACATCCAGCCGTGCGGGCCTTGCAGCACGCGAAACAGAATCTCGCGTTCGTACGCAGGCGCCAGGGCCGCGATGGCGTCGGGATTGCCCATCAGCCGCAACAGCCGCACCCAGGCATCCATCAGCTCGGGCGTGACGGCGGCCACCGAGAAACCAGGGTCGCCTTCATGACGATCAGCAGGTTTAGGCAGGTCAGCCAGCAGCGTGGATAACACGGTGGGATCGAGCGTCAGGCTGACCGCCAAGTAGGGTTCGCCCGTTGCAGCAGGGTGCACCGTGCCCACCGCGGGTAGCTCAATGGACATGACGAAATAGGTCGCCGGGTCGTACCGCAGCGTACTGTCGCCCACGGTCATGGTTTTGCTGCCCTGCAGGATCAGGTTGATCATCGGGTCATAGACCGCCGCCAGCATATGCTCGGGAATCTTGCCCTGGACCATGGCGACACGCGGAATGCCCGTCTCTGTGCGGCGGTTTTCGGCCTTGGCGGCGAGGGTGCGGAGTTCGTTTAGTTGGTCGTTCATGCTGGCCATGCTGAATGGCGGAACAGGCGCAGCGCAAGCAAAAAGCAGAAACAGGCAGGTTTCGAGTAGGAACGGCTGCGTTCGCGATGACAGCGCCCCTTAGTGTGGAGGCTCATTCAACCAGTCATGGAGCACGTCATGGGCGTTATCGTCATTACCGGAGGCAGTCGAGGGATCGGTGCCAGTGCAGCGGAACACGCCGCTCGCCACGGCATGGGCGTCATCCTCACCTACAACCAGCATCCGGACGCCGCGGATGAGGTGGTGCGACGCATCGAGCAAGCGGGCGGCAAGGCCGTTGCGCTCAAGCTTGACGTGGCGAATGTGGGGAGTTTCGAGGCGTTCCGGGAGGCCGTCCTAGTTACACTCCAGAATACTTGGGGCAGAAGCACGCTCGCCGGTTTGGTAAATAACGCCGGTTACGGCCTGTTCAATCCTTTGGCCTCGGTCAGCGAGGCGCAGTTCGATGGGCTGTTCAACGTTCATCTCAAAGGACCTTTCTTCCTGACGCAGGCCTTGCTGCCACTGCTGGAAGCAAACGCCAGCATCGTCAACCTGACCAGTGCCACCACCCGCGTGGCCACGGCTGGGGTGGCGCCTTATGCGGCGTTCAAGGGTGGCCTGGAGGTCCTCACGCGCTATATGGCCAAGGAGTTCGGCGGTCGGCGCATCCGTGCTAACGCTGTTTCCCCTGGAGCGATTCGAACCGAGTTGGGTGGCGGGCTCAATGACGAGTTCGAGGCGATGCTGGCTGCGCAAACAGCGTTGGGCAGAGTCGGTGAGCCAGAAGATGTGGCTCGGATCATCGTCATGCTGCTGTCGGAAGAGGGCGCTTGGATCAATGCCCAGTCAATTGAAGTCGCGGGCGGCTACATCATCTGAGCAATCGAGGACCTGTCATGCTGGATCATATTTTTCTGTCTGTGAGCGACATCGAGCGCTCCATCCGTTTCTACGAAGCGGCCTTGTTGCCGCTCGATATCACAGCGCGCCTGGACTACGACGGTAAGGACGGCCCACCTGGGCATCCGGACCTGAAAGGCTTCGGCGCCAACGGCCGTATGTTTTTCTGGTTGCGCAAGGGTGACGTTGATGGCCGCGCTGTGCATGTCGGTTTTGTAGCAAACAGCAAAGCCCAAGTTGAAGCTGCCTATACGGCCGCGTTGGCCCATGGCGCGGTCGATAATGGCGCACCGGGCGCACGTCTGCACTACGACCCGAATTACTACGCCGCTAACGTCCTGGATCCAGACGGCTACAGCCTGGAATTCGTCTACAAGAACTGGCAGCACGTCCAATGAAGCCGTTAATGATCTATGGCGCAACCGGCTACATGGGGCGCATGGCGGCCGAGTATGCCGTAGCGCAGGGGCTGGATATCGTGATTGCCGGGCGCAATCACGACAAACTGCGCGTGCTGGCTGCCCAGCTGGACGTTCCTTATCGCGTGTTCGCACCTGATGCCCGGACGGCCGAATCCCTCAAAGGGGTCGGCGTGCTGGTGAATTTCGCTGGGCCTTTCGCGCAGACAGCCGATGCCTTGATGCGGTCCTGTATCAAGGCTGGTGTCGACTATCTGGATATCACGGCCGAGATCAATGTGTACCGGTTGGCTGAGCGATTGGGCGCTGAGGCGGCCGAGTCGGGCGTCATGCTGCTGCCTGGCGTTGGCTGGGACGTGGTGCCGACGGACTGCCTCGCGGTGCATGTTGCTCGCCGTGTGCAGAATCCGCAGTCACTTAGCATTGCGCTTCAGGTCGCGGGTTCTATGTCGCGTGGATCGGCCCGCAGTGTCAGCGAAATCATTGGTGCGGGGCTTCTGGCTCGGATTGACGGGCAGCTTGTGGCAACACCTGATGCGCAACCGCGACACTTCGATTTTGGCGACGGCCTGGAACTGTGCGCGCCGCTGTCTTTCGGCGACCTGGTCACCGGCTGGCACTCTACCAGCATTCCCAACATTTCAATGTTTGTGCATTTCTCCGGCGATCCCTTCCCAGAAGGAGACCTCTCACAGGGGCCCGAGGGTCCGGACGCGCAACAACGTGAAGCTCATCGCGCCCGAGCAGTAGCCGAGGTGACCGGCGCTGACGGCACTGTCGCGCGTTCAGTGATCGAAACCGTCAATGGCTACACCTACACGCCGCTTGCGGCAGTAGAGGCGGCACGCCGGGTAATGAGTGGCGAACGGCGGCCGGGTTTCGAGACGCCAGCAAAGCTGCTGGGCGTCGGGTTCGCCGAGAGCATCGCCGGTACGGCTATCACTGGTCGCTGATTCTGCCGGGGTAGCGGCCATGCTCGGTGGCTCCGGAATCCGCAGCACTGTCGCTTGCCTTGAGCTCATGGGCAAGCAGCCTGCCGGCAATCCGCGCCACGTCCACCAGGCGCTCACTGGACATGCCACTGCATGCTGCCGCAGACAGCCCCCGCAGGGTGATCAGCATGTAGTCAGCCAGCGCCTGCGCGGCGTCCGGGCATACCTGATCCAGGTAGCGGCGGATCGCCTGGATTCCGGCGTCGCCGAATTTCTCGGCCGTGTTTCGAGCGACCGGATCGTCCGCGCGCATGCCTTCGGTGATCAGGCAGCCACGCAAAGCGCTATCTCGCCCGTACTGCTGCGCAGCGGCAACCAGTAGTGAGGTTAGCGCTTCCGCAGGAGGGCGATCCGGTGCCAGCAGCCTGTCCATCGGGAGCGCGTTTTCACCGGCGTAGCGATGCATTGCACGCTCGAACAGCTCGGCCTTGCTGCCATAGGCGGCGTAGAAGCTCGGTGGCTTGATGTTCATCGCCTCGGTCAGGTCAGCCAGGCTGACCGCGTCGAATCCACGCTGATGGAACAGTGCCTGCGCGATGGCTATCCCTCGCTCCCGGTCGAAGGCGGGGCGGCGCTGCCTGGGTTTTTCGTTCATGGCTGTCTCTCGAGGTTGATACGACAACTGTAGCGATCGCTACATGCAAGTTCAAATACGTTCTTGCCTGGTCGATTGAATTTAGTGATCGCTAAATAGTTTGCGGGTAACCATGGCTCCATGTAGTGTTCGCTACATATTCACTCATTGAGGTATTTCTCATGCAATTCAAAAACAAGGTTGTGCTGGTCACTGGCGGTTCTTCGGGCCTCGGCTTTGCGATCGCCGAAGCGTTCGCCAGCCAGGGCGCGGACCTGATCATCACCGGGCGCCGCCAACCTCAGCTCGACGAAGCCGTGAGTCGCCTCGGTGGGAATGTTTCTGCCGTGCGGGCCGACATCTCGAGCCCTGAAGAACTTGCCGATCTGTACACGGACATAAGGGCAGTCCATGGCCGTATTGATGTATTGATCGCCAATGCCGGGATGGGTGAAGTCGAGCCTCTGGGGGCAATCACTGAAGCGGGTTTCGATCGGGTGTTCGCAACCAACGTCAAAGGCACTACGTTTACCGTTCAGGGGGCGCTGCCGTTGATGGGTGAGGGGAGCAGCGTCGTCATCATCGGCTCGACTTCCTCGATCAATCCCGGGCCTGGCATGAGCGTCTACGGCGCCACCAAGGCCGCATTGCGCGCCATGGTGAGGAGCTGGATTCTCGACATCAAAGGCTCGGGCGTACGCATCAACTTGCTCAGCCCCGGTCCGGTGGACACCCCGTCACTGCGCGACGTGCTTGGCGAAAACGCGCAGCAGGTGATCGATGTATTCAAAGAGAAGAGCACGCTCGGACGGATCGGCCAGGCGCACGAGATCGGCCAGGCCGCGCTCTTCCTGGCGAGCGATGCGTCGAGCTATGTCAACGGCGCCGAGCTGTTCGCCGACGGTGGGGCTTCTCAGGTCTGAACGGGCATCGCTCACACGCTGAGCTTCCATTAATTCGAAGAATGCTTAGCCGGCTCCCGACACGACTACGCCGCGTAATAGCCAGTACCGCTTCGCCCCCAACGACGAGCGCGGCGTATAAAGGCACGCGCCCGACTCGTCCAGCCGCAAGTCCGTAGGGTCGAATTTATTCGACCGCGTGGCTGAAGCTGAACCGCCACGGGCGAACAAGTTGTTGACGGGTGGCGAGCCCTACCAATCTGCCGAGCCATCGGCATCTTACGGAGTATCCTGATGAGTGAATTTGCTGGATCGGCAATCGATCATATGGGCATTGGCGTTTCGGACATTTTGCATGCGCGCGCGTTTTACGAGCGGGCTCTTGAGCCGCTAGGGATCACATTGATGATGAGCATCGAGGCCGATCCCCCTCAATCGACCCCCCGGCGGCTGGGGTTCGGTTCAGTAGATAAGCCGTTCCTTTGGCTACACGATGCTCCCGTTCCCAGCCACGGGGCCCATATCGCGTTGATCGCACATAGTCATGAAGCGGTCGACGCGTTTCATGCAGCAGCCATGGCCGCAGGCGGCCAGGACAACGGGGCACCGGGTATCAGATCCCAATACCACTCCGATTACTACGCCGCCTATGTACTAGATGCTGACGGAGTGAACCTGGAAGCGGTTTGCCAGCTAACGACCTAAGTGCCTGGATTCAAGCGACGCCAGAAGCTGTTTGGTAAACAGGTGCTGGCGATCCTTCAGCCGAAACAGGCGCGGCGAGAACAGCCAGCTGTGGGTGATCCCCATAAGGCTGGAATAGACAAAGAGCGCGCGCGGCTCGGCTGTTTCAGCGAACCCGTCATCGCATGCCTCGATCAGCTGCTGAAGCAACTGCACAATATTGCGGGTGAGCTTGCGTTCGCGCTTGATGGTGTCAGCCATCTGACCGGTCAATTCCGTCTTATTCAGCAGAATCTCGAATGATTGCCGATGCCAGCGGTTTTCCAGGAGCAGGCGAAACCATTCGCTGATGAAGTGTTCAATCGCAACCAGCGGCTGCTCCGTCATGCCGCGGCATTGTTCGATCAGCTGTTCCAGCGGCTCTTGGGAAAATCCCAGTACCGCTTGATACAGCTCGTCCTTGTTCTTGAAATGCCAGTAAATCGGTCCGCGGCTGAAGCCCGCCGCATCGGCGATCATGGCTAGCGTCGTGTTGGAGTAGCCGTTCTTGCTGAACAGCGCCAAGGCCGCGGCGATGATCTTCAGGCGGGTCTGTTCGGCATCTTCTTTGGTACGGCGCATGGTCGTGGTCGGTCAGGTAAGCGAAATCGGTTTCGGTCTACCGTGCAAGCTTGAATCGTAGGGCCGAATTTATTCGGCCGGCAGACAGGCATCGGTTGCGGCCGAATAAATTCGGCCCTACGGAAATTGGTTCAAGCGCTCGTGCCGAGCTTATAGCGCCCCGGTGGATAACCCGTCCGGGGCGCTATGGGTACTTATTTTCCTGGACAAAGAGCGGGTCGGGTCAAAGCTTTCCGTCAGCGGCCATCTGCATGAAGGTGGTATCGAAGTGCAGTTTGACGTTCGCGTCCGATCCCAGCAACTTGTCTCCCGGCATCTCAATACCGATGAAAACCACCGAGTCGGCGCCGTCGCCGAGCAGTCCGTGATCGAAAGAAAATTGGCGAACGCTGTCCATCGCCTTATACGCCTCGTCACTTTCAATGAATGCCAGCGAGTCGGCCGGCTTCCAGAACATCTTCATGCCCTTGAGCTGGCTTTCGTATCCGGCTTGATCGGTACCTGAAGCCTGACCCAGCATAGCGCGGGCCTTGGCGCCTTTCTCGGTGTCGCTCTCCAGAATGCCCATGACCTCGTACCAGGCGCCGACCACGGCTTTGCCAAAATCAGGATTGTCGGCCAGGGTTTCGCTGTTGACGATGGTCAGGTCCTTGATATGTCCGGGGATTTGGCTGGAATCGAACGTTTTGTGCGCGCCGGGCATGCCAGCCACTTCATCCAGTAGCGGGTTCCACGTCACGACGTTGCGCACATCCTCGGTGTTGAAGGCAGCTACCAGATCGGCATCGGAGGTGTTCACGACCTGGACGTCGCGTTCGCTCATGCCCACACTGTCCAGCGCCTGGGCAAGCAGGTAATGAGAGACCGAGAGTTCAACCAGATGAATCTGCTGATCTTTGAGGCTATTCAGATCGGCGCTGTCCTTCATCACCATGCCGTCGTTGCCGTTGGAGTAGTCGCCCACGATCAGCGCGGTGGTGTCGACGCCTCCTGCGGCGGGGATCGAGAGGGCGTCCATGCTGGTGGCGACCACACCGTCAAACTGGCCTGCAGTGTACTGATTGATGGATTCGACGTAGTCGTTTACCTGGGTAATGTTCACCTCGATCCCGTACTTATCGGCCCACTTCTTCATGATTCCCGACTCGTCGGCGTACTTCCACGGCATCCAGCCGGCATAGATGGTCCAGGCGATATCGAACGACTTTTTAGTTTCAGCCTGTGCGGTTAAGGGGCTCAGGGCAGCAAAAATGACCGCGCCAGCGCAAAGCGCTCGCTTGAAGGTGTTTGTTTGCATGGTGAATCTCCTTTTCATCGATCAGAAGAATTTCAAGTAGCGCTGGATTTCCCAGTCGGAAACATGGGTGTGGTAGGCATTCCATTCGTCACGCTTGTAGTCGACGAAGGCCTGGTACATCGCGTCGCCAAACACCTGACGCGACAGCGGGTCGGACTCGAATGCATCAATCGCTTCGGAAAGGGTGCGCGGCAGCGTTTCGATGCCCATCGCGGCGACGTCCTTCTCGCTGTAGTCGTACATGTTCTCGCGGTGTGGGTGGCCCGGTTCGAGCCTGTCGCGAATGCCTTCCAGCCCTGCGGCGAGAATCATCGCGGCGCCGAGATAGGGATTGCAGCCAATATCCGCCGCGCGGCACTCGACCCTCGCACCCTGGGACGGGATGCGCAGCATGTTGGTGCGGTTGTTGTTGCCGTAGCAGACAAATACCGGTGCCCAGGTCGAGCCGGACATGGCGCCCTTGCGGATCAGCCGCTTGTAACTGTTGACGGTCGGTGCGATGACCGCGCAGATCGCCTTGGCATGCTTCAGCACGCCGGCGATGAAGTGATAGGCGAGCGGGGTAACGCCGCAGCCGTGCGGGTCATCACCGTCGACCTCGAAGAGGTTCTTGCCCGAGCCCAGATCCGCCAGGGACATGTTGTAGTGCGCGCCGCTGCCGGTGCGCTGCGCCGAGGGCTTGGGCATGAAGGTGGCGAAGGCGCCGTGCTTGCGGGCGATCTCGTTGGCCATCATGCGGAAGAACACGAAGCGGTCGGCCATGGTCAGCGCGTCGGCGTATCTGAAGTCGGTTTCGAACTGGCCGTTGGCGTCTTCGTGGTCGAAGGAATAGACGCCCCAGCCCATCTCGTTCATGGCTTCCACCAGCTCATCGATCACCGGCAGGTTGTCCATCAGCAGACGCGGGTCGTAGCAGGGCTTGGCCGCGGTGTCGCGGTCGCTGAGCGGGGCAAATCCGCCGTCCGCTGTGTCCTTATAAATGAAGAATTCGGTTTCGATGCCTAGATTGAAGCTGTAACCCATTGCCGCAGCGGCTTCGGTTTGGCGCTTCAGAATGCCTCGTGAACAGGCGTCGAACGGCTTGCCGTCCAAGTACAGGTCGCTGGCAAACCAGGCCAGGCTGCGGTTCCAGCTGCACTGAGTCGCACTGGCTGGATCCGGCATCGCCGCAACCTCGTTGTCACTGATCTGCTGCGGCACGCCATCCAGCGCGGCGCCGGTATACAGCTCGGAGCCACGCAGCATCTGGCCAAGGTGTGCCAGCGGCACGAACTTGCCTTTGATCACGCCATGCATGTCCACGTAGCTGGCCATGGCGTACTTCACGCCCTGGTCCAGCAGGCGCTGTTTGAGTTCGTCGATCTGGGAAAGCGGAAATGTGGTCATGATGGGAAATCCCTTGCTGAATTCGAGCCAGCGTCGTGCGCTGTGGCACGAATCCTTCATCCAATATACATGCCAGTGTGTATAGTTCTGACGTCACAGCCTTCCCAAACCCACACGAACCCCGCTTTGGAGCGCCGCAAGTGACTGAAGTCGAACAGAAAAAAGAATTCGCCGAGCTGGGTGACATGACGCTCGACTGCGGTCAAGTACTGCGCCAAGCGCGGCTCTGCTATCAAGTGGTGGGCGCGTCGAATGCACTGAAAAATAACATTGTGCTGATTCCCAGCTACTACGGTGGTTCGCATTGGGGCAGTTTGCCCTTACTTAGTGCAGGGAGTCCCCTGGCTGGCGGTGAGTATTGCGTGGTGCTGACCAATCTGTTCGGGGCCGGCTGGTCCAGCTCCCCCAGTAATACAACTAAAGGGCAGGGCGGAGCGGACTTTCCACGAGTCAGCCTGGCGGATAACGTGCGTGCGCAGAAGCGACTGCTCGACCAGATGTTTGGCCCGGATTGGCAGTTGGCGCTCGTGACCGGCTGGTCCATGGGCGGGATGCAGGCGCTGTATTGGGGGATGCTCTACCCCGAAAAGGTGCAACGCATTCTGCCGTTTTGTTGCACAGCGCGTTGCTGGCCGCACAATTTCGTTTTTCTCGAAGGCGTCAAAGCTGCGCTGTGCGCCGATTCGGCCTGGCAGGATGGTCGCTACAGTTCGCCCCCAGAGCGCGGGCTGCGTGCATTCGGCCGTGCTTATGCAGGCTGGGCATATTCATCAGCTTTCTTTCGCAACGAGCACTGGCGGGAGCTGGGCTTCGATCGACTCGAAGCATTGCTTGAATACTGGGAAGACGATCACGAGCTGCAGGACGCCAATGATCTGCTTTGTGTGCTGAACACCTGGCAATCCGCTGACCCGGCAACCCTGCCGGGTTTCGCTAATGGGGAGACAGCACTTTCTAGTTTGACGGCGCGAGCCATCATAATGCCGAGCAGCACCGACCAGTACTTTACCGTCGAGGATGCACATTACGAGGCGTCGTTGATGCCGAACGCCGAGCTACGCGTGCTGGTATCGGATTGGGGCCATTGCGCTGGCGGACCGGGGCGCACCCCGCTGGCGATGAAGCAAGTGTTCACCGCGATGCGGGATTTGCTGTTAACAGAGCGAAAAACGTCCGAACCGGACGAGCAATGCCGCTTCTGATTGGTGAGTCGCTCAGACGTTGCTCAAACGCCCGCCTTTGCGCTCCTGTCATGGCATGAATCTCGCTACTAGCATGCAGCCATCATGTACAGCGTGCTGTGCTATCGACCCGCGCAAGCGGAACTCTTCGGTCTGTGAAGGCGCTTATGCAAACAACATCTACCGATATCCTCTGGCTAGTACTCTGTGCGGGTCTGGTCTTTAACATGCAGATCGGCTTCCTGTGTCTGGAGGCAGGTCTTACCCGTAGCAAAAACGCCATAAATGTAGCCACCAAGAACATGGCGGATATGTGCATCGCTCTGTTGCTCTACTGGTGTTTCGGCTTCGCCTTGATGTTTGGTAGCAGCGAGAATGGCCTGATGGGCTCAGGGCTGTTCATGGTGGATTTCGCTATCAACGACAGCTGGCCGCTTGCGTTCTTTCTGTTCCAGGCAATGTTTTGTACGACCGCTGCAACCATTGTCTCTGGCGCTGCGGCCGAACGTATGCGCTTCAGCTCATACCTGGTCGTCGCGGCGATTTCGGCCGGTTTGATCTATCCATTGTTCGGCCACTGGGCCTGGGGCGGTGCGTTGCGTGAAGGGGAGGGCTGGCTTGCGCAACGTGGCTTCGTCGATTTCGCCGGTTCCACCGTCGTACATAGTGTCGGTGGCTGGATTGCATTGGCAGCGATCATGGTTATCGGACCGCGTTCCGGGCGCTTCGACGGTTCTCACCAACGCCAGACCATGCCCGGATCGAATCTGCCATTGGCGATGCTCGGCGGGCTGCTGCTCCTGTTCGGCTGGTTCGGCTTCAACGGAGGCAGCACGCTGGCGTTCGACATGCGGGTTCCTGGCATCGTCGTAAACACGGTGATTGCAGGTATGGCAGGGCTTGCGATGGCGATGGCGGTTTCCTGGTTGCGCCTCGGCTATATAGAACCGGTGCTTCCGCTCAACGGCATGCTCGCAGGATTGGTCGCAATCACCGCCAGCGCTCACGCCGTCAGCATTGCTGATTCACTGATCATTGGTGCGGGCGGTGCCTTGGCAATGTGGCTGGCTGATCGGTTATTGCTGCGCTGCAACATCGACGATGCGGTAGGCGCCGTTCCTGTGCACCTGGCGGCAGGGCTTTGGGGCACCGTCGCGGTTGCAATCTTTGGTGATTCAGCCTTGCTCGGAACCGGACAGAGCCGGGTAGAACAGTTGGTAACTCAGCTCGAAG
This sequence comes from Stutzerimonas stutzeri, assembly GCF_024448715.1. Classification (GTDB taxonomy): domain Bacteria; phylum Pseudomonadota; class Gammaproteobacteria; order Pseudomonadales; family Pseudomonadaceae; genus Stutzerimonas; species Stutzerimonas stutzeri_AR. The sequence goes on along the minus strand of NZ_JAMOHZ010000001.1, from coordinate 235,168 downwards.
GCATATTGGTGTGTGGGCTCTGGGCATTCGGCCTGACCTATTTGCTGTTGCGCACAATCAACCGTTATTTCCCGATGCGGGTAGATCCGGAGGATGAGCGCATCGGCCTTAATGTCAGTGAACATGGCGCCCGTACTGAGCTGATCGAGCTGCTCGACGCCATGGCCGAGCATCAGCGCAAGGGCGAGTTCCAGCGCGAGGTCGAGGTCGAACCCTTTACTGAAGTCGGGCAGATCGCAGCGCAATACAACAAGGTGATTCGCGCGTTGCATAGCGCTGTAGCGAAGACCCAGATGATCGTCCGGGATATTCGCGACGGCATCGTTACCTATAGCCCGGATGGTGTGCTGACCAGCTGCAACCCGGGTGCCGAGCGGCTGTTCGGCATGACTGCGGAGCGCATCGTTGGCCAGCCATTCCACCGATTCGTGGCAGAAGGGGCCAGTTGGAAGGGCGAGCTGTTTCCTCAGCCTGGCGGCGAGACGAAATGTGAATTGATGCTGCACGGACGAAACGGCGAGCTCTTCGCGGCAGAATTGACCGCTAGCCAAGGCGGCACGTCCGAGGACGTTTACGTCTGTACGGTGCGCGACGTTACTGAACGGCGTCGTATAGAAGAGCAGCTTTTTGCCGAGAAAATGCTCGCTCAAGTGACCCTTGCCTCAATAGGTGACGGCGTAATCACGACAAGCCGGACTGGCCACGTGCGCTACCTCAACCCCAGCGCGGAGAAACTGACTGGGTGGCGTCAGCACGAAGCCCAGGGCCTGAAGCTGGCGAGTGTGTATTGCCTGTTAGACGAAAACAGTGGTGCACCGCTGCCGGATCCCATGGGGCCCTTGCTTCGGCGCCGTAGTGACAATCAGGGAATCGGCGACCGGCCTGCCGGGGTGCTGCATCGTCGCGATGGCACGCAGGTCGTGGTCCAGGATGCTGTCGCACCCATACGTGATTCGAGCGGGACGATCATCGGCACTGTATTAACCTTTCGGGACGTCACGATCCCGCGTCAATTGGCGCGCAAGCTGTCGTTCCAGGCGAATCACGACAACCTGACTGGCTTGGTGAATCGCTCGGCTTTCGAGCTTCAGATCGAAATGCTCCTGCGGCAGCCGTCCGGGGGCGAGCATGTGCTTTGTTATATGGATCTGGACCAGTTCAAGGTAGTCAATGACACCTGTGGACATGCCGCGGGAGACGAGCTGTTGCGTCAATTGGGGCAACTGCTCAAATCTCGGGTCCGTAGCACCGATATCCTGGCGCGTCTTGGCGGCGACGAGTTCGGGATCTTGTTTATCGGCTGCTCGCTGAAGCAGGCCGTCATCATTGCCGAGGGCATTCGGCACGCTGTCGACGAGTTCCGCTTTAGCTGGGAGGGCAAGAGCTTCGCGATTGGCGCCAGTATTGGCCTTGTTGCCATGGATGAGCATGTGAAAACCCTAGGGCCCTTGCTCGGGGCGGCGGACAGTGCGTGCTACGCGGCCAAGGACGGTGGCCGTAACCGAGTCCACGTTTATCAGGCCGACGATAAAAAGCTGATGGAGCGCAAAGGCGAGATGCAGTGGACCCACCGGCTGCGGCAGGCACTGGACGGCGACCATCTGCGCCTATTCGTCCAGCCGATCCGTTGTGCCATGGGCGATGACGGAGTTCAGCGCTACGAAGTTCTGGTGCGTATGCAGGGGGAGGATGGCAGCATCATTCCGCCGGGCGCATTCATGCCGGCGGCCGAACGCTACGATCTGGCACCTGCGGTGGATCGCTGGGTAGTGGGCAATTTCCTCGCATGGGTCGGGGATCGCTGCCGACAGAGCGACACGCCGCCGAGTCATTATTCGATCAACCTCTCGGCGATGTCTCTGGGCGAGGAGAGCTTTCTCGAATTCATTCTGGCGGCAATCAAACGTCACAATATTCCGACTGAATGCCTGTGCTTCGAAATCACCGAAACGGCCGCCATTGCCAATTTGAGTCGTGCCATGACATTCATGGAGCGACTGAAGGCAGCCGGCTGCAGTTTCGCTCTGGATGATTTCGGTTCCGGCCTGTCGTCGTTCGGCTACCTAAAAACCCTGCCGGTGGATTACCTGAAGATTGACGGCAGCTTTGTTCGAGACATCGTCCGGGACCCGATTGCACGCGCCATGGTTGTATCAATCAACAGCATCGGGCATGAGATGGGGTTGAAGACCGTAGCGGAGTTCGTCGAGTCGGCCGACATCCTTGAATGTTTGCAGCAGATCGGTGTTGATTATGTACAGGGTTACCATCTCGGGCGGCCGCGACCACTGGCTGAACTGTCCGGCGTGCGAATGATGCCGCGGTGACCCACTGCACCATCTAGAGGTCTCGTTGATGTGTTGTCGCATCGCGAGCCTTCGTGCAGCAGCGGACTTGCTTGCGTGTGCCCGGGCAGTGCGGCCCTGGCATCGTCCGCACCGAACCCGATCACAGAGACAAGCTTCGAGCGCGGTTTCCAACCGCCTCTTGCTTATCCATACCGTGACCGTGCCTGCGCAGCAGCTCTACGGCAGTCCAGGCACTTGGTGTGTCCAGCCAGGCGACAAACGCAGGTACAGCGTTTGAGCCCGGCGCGTCCAAGGCTTTAGCCTGCGATAGCGGTGAGCTTGGCCAGTTGGTCCAGATCGGTCTGCATGCCGGAGGTTTCCCGGATTCGTCCGAGAATTTCGCGTTTCAGCGCGGTGAACTCAGGCGACAGCTTCATATCCTGGTTTCGCTGAGCGGGTAACGGCACATCATAAATGGTATCGATGCGCCCTGGCCTTGGTGCCATCAACACGACGCGACCGCCAAGATAGATGGCTTCTTCAACGTCGTGGGTGACGAACAGGATGGTGGTTTTTTCCAGCTTGTGTACATGGCGGATCAGGTCATGCATCACTTCGCGGGTCTGAGCATCCAAGGCGCCGAACGGTTCATCCATCAGCAGCGTGGCCGGCTTGGGCATCAGCGCTCGGGCAATGGCTACGCGTTGCTGCATGCCGCCGGAAAGCTCGCTAGGGAAGGCATCGGCGAACTTGGTCAGGCCCATCAGGCTGAGCAGTGCATCGGCGCGGCCACTGGCGGTCTCGACATCGCCATCGCCGCGTACGGTGTCGGAAATGACCTTGAGCTGACGGCAGAACTTGATGTTCTTCATCACCGTCAGCCATGGATAGAGGCTGTAATGCTGAAAGACCATGGCACGGTCGACGCCCGGGCCGTCGATGGCCTTGCCGTCGAGCTGAATTTCGCCACGGCTGAGCGTCTCAAGCCCGGCAATGATGCGTAGCAGGGTGGATTTGCCACAACCAGAGGCGCCTACGAACGTGACGAACTCGTTGGGGCGAACATCCAGGCTGACCGACTGGAGTGCTTCGATTTCTCGCTTGTCACTGACGAAGGTTTTACCCACCTGCTGAATGCGGATTTTGGCGTCGGTCATGCTTGTTTTCTCCACGGAAAGGCGCGGCGTGAAAGCCAGCGGAAGGCCTGGTCTGTCAGCAAGCCAATCAGGCCGATCAAGAGGATGCCAGCGAAGATCTTGTCGGTATGCATGTAGCGCTGGGCCTTGAGGATGGCGTAGCCAAGACCCGAGTTGGCGGCGACCAGTTCGGCGACGACCAGATAAGTCCAGGCCCAGCCGCAGGTGATGCGCAAGGTGTCGAGTATCGCCGGGCGCGCGGACGGCAGAATGACCAGCTTGACGATTTCGCCCCGGCTGGCGCCCATCGTCTGTGCGGCCTCGATTTGAGTCATGGGCACACGGCGTACGTCTTCGGCCACCATCAACACCATCTGGAAGAAGGTGCCGATAAAGATGATGAGCACCTTGGAGCCTTCATCGATGCCGACCCACAACATGACCAGGGGAATGAACGCCACCGCCGGCATATAGCGTATGAAATCGGTCAGGGGTTCAAGAAATGCCTGCACCGGGCGGTAGGTGCCGATGTACAGCCCCAGCGGTAGCGCGAGCAACGCTGAGGCGCCAAAGCCGGCCATGACCCGCCAGACACTGATGCCGATGTCGGTGAGCAGGCCTTCGCTGGCCCACCAGCGGCCGAGCCGTTCCAGCACGGCCCCGGGGCTGGGCATGAACATGGGGTCAGCCAGCCCCAGCGCGGTATAGGCCCACCAGAGGACGAAGGGCGACATCAGGCCAGCAGCGGCCAGTGTCCAAATGGTGGTTTTCGGCAGCTCGCCGCGAATGCGCCACCAACGGATGCGCCTTACCGCTGTAGGCGGTGCGATGAAAACAGTATCGCCCGGCTTCGCCTCGTTGGCGGTGGGTACGTCCAGCTCAGCGGCCGAGGCCAGGGAGAGATGTGCCGTCATGCAACCACCTTTTGCGCAAGTGTGGAAATCGGAGTCGCTACGCTGATCCAGCCGAGCGTAGGGGGGAACCGGCCAATGCGTGCCAAATCATCCTCAGGAATGCCCGAGGGCTGGCTGAAGTTCCAGTAGCTCGCTAGCAGGCTGTCCCCGACGCGCCCCGGAAGCGTGGAATGGCTGATCATCCAGGGCGTTGCGCCGTTGCGCTGGCGGCCAAATGATATTTCGCAGGCAAGCAGGTCGGTACGCCGATCGGGTGTTGCGCGGGCGAGCTGCTCGCGCAAGTCGCCGCCGGTATCCAGCGCAGCCGGTCTGTCAGCGGCGAACATGAAGTAATCGCCTGCCATCAGCAGGCAGGCCTGGCGCTCCGGCTCGTCAGCCGAGCGCAGCCACAGCCCCCAATTGGTGCCCTGGGACTCGGGGATGCGCTGCCAGACTTCGTGATAACTGCCGTCCAGCCCATCCTCGATCAACCGATCAGGACCCTCAAATTTCATGCAGCCAATGTCCGGTGCACCACCGGGCGGCTGATAATCGATCAGGCGATGCCACTGACACAGGTCATCCTGCACATCAGTCAAACCGGCGAAGCCGGCCTGTTCACACAAGGCCTGCTGTTGTGCATGAGTACAGGTGGCGAGCGAAGCCGACGGCGGCGTGGTCGGCGGATGCGGGATGCGCACATCGGCGTGCAGGTTTGAAGTTTGCAACCAATAGACTTCGCTGGACTCGTCGCGGTGTCCTGCGCTTGTGGTCAGCAGACGACGGCGCCATACGCCCAGATAGGCATCGGGTACGGATTTCATGCGTGGTACTCCGGAAAACGTTTGAGGGTTCGCCAGAAGGCCATATCGTGGTTGGGCCACAACAGCGCCTCGGTTTCGGCGGCCAATCCCTTGAGCTTGCGGATGCTGTCCAACGCCAGGTCTTCGCGGTCCTGCCAGCAGAGACCAGGTGCTATTTCGTCCGTTAGATTTTCCTGCAGGTCCGCCGCATCGCCGGTGAGAATTACCGGGCGGCCTTGCGGCAATTCGATGAGCAACGACATATGTCCGGCGGTGTGCCCCGGCGTATTGATTGCCTGCACGCCGGGCACCAGGGCGTATTCCTCGCGCTGAACCTTCCAGCGATAGTCACCGGTGAAGTCATCGGCGAAATAGGCGTCGTCGGCCTGGGTGCGGGCGGCTTCCAGTTCCGCTTCGTGCACATGCACGTCGCAGCCGCAGAACTCGCACAGGCCACCGGCATGGTCAAAATGCAGGTGACTGAGAAATACCAGATCGATATCGGCTGGCGTAAGGCCGTGCCGGGCTAGGTGCGCCGGTAAACGCTGGTCTTCGGTCATTTCCGGCGGACCCATGGGAAACTCCACCGGGTCGAACCAGCGTGCCTTCAGCGCAGGGTCGCTGAGCTTGGCGTAGTCGCAGCCGACATCGAAGAGGATGCGGCCCTGGCAGGTCTCGATCAGGAACGCCAGAATCGGCGCCTCGATCTGGGTACCCTGGCCGCGGTTGCGCGTGGAAATCGACTTGTCGTAGCGATGGGTAGCGGTGAGCAGCGGCCAGAGCTTGAGCACATCGGTCATGCGGGCATCTCTAGTAGGGCGATGAGCGCATCGCTGGTGATCACCTCGCCAAACAGCCCGCCCTCGATACCGATCATCGACAGGGCCGCTGCGTGCAGCGAAGGGTAGGCCGAGCCGCACGCGTCAGCGACGGTCAGGCAGCCAAAGCCGAGATCAACCGCGTGGCGTAGCGTAGAGGACACGCACACCTCGGTGGTAACGCCGGCAAGGATCAACTGGCGAATACCGCGATTGCGCAGCAGCAGTTCCAGATCGGTGTGGGCAAAGGCGCTGTAACCCGGTTTGTCTATTACCGGCTCTCCGGGTTCGGGTTTTAACTCGTCGATCAGGTCGTTGCCGAATTCGCCGCGCACCATCAGACGGCCAAGTGGTCCAGGGCTTCCAATGGGGGCACCGCTGGCTTCCGCGCGTCGACGCTTGGTGTCGGGGAGGTCGCTGAGGTCGGCACGATGGCCTTCACGGGTGTGTATGACAAACAACCCGCTGCGGCGCGCCGCGATCAACAGCTGGTGGATTGGCTCGATGGGCGCGCGCAGCCGTTCGATGTCCAGCCCGGCTTTATCGGCATAGCCGCCTGGCGAGCAGAAGTCGCGCTGCATGTCGATCACCAGCAGAGCGGCGTGCTCCAGCGCCAGATTCACTGCAAGTTCCCCAAGGCGAATTCGTGGCAGACCGCCGCGGCAATGCCGCTGACGATGTCCTCGGCCATGCGTTGCCCCTTGCCTGCGGTGGAGCCTCTGGCCGAGGACAGCACGCCCGAAGGCGGTACCCATTCGGTTCGGGCGGGGTACATATCGTAGGGCGGAAAGTCCGCAGGACCATCGTCCGGAATACGTTCGAGCGCAACCAGGCTTGGGTGGTAATGCAGCATCAACGAGGTTTCGATGACCGCCGCGTGCTCCAGCGCGAAGCCTGGAAAGCCATTGGGAAACACATCGACCAGCGTGTCTTCTCTGCAGAAGTCCCAGTGTTCCAGACGCATGACCTCGATATCCGCGTCCGGCCCCAGCTCGCGCAGCGCCAACTGGATGCCTTCGGTGACGAACCACTGATTCTCGTAATGGCCGACCACCAGGACCATACGCTTGACCCCATGCCGATGAAACTCGCGGACGGCGTCGCGCACCAGTGCGCTCAGCGTGGCGCCATCCAGGCTGGTGGTACCGCAGAAATGTTGCCCGCCGCCGCACTTGGGTTGCGACTTGTAACCGTAGGACAGCGCCGGCGCCACAAGCCCGCAGATCCGGTCGGCGACGTCGGCGCAAATGGCACTGGCCAGCAGCGCATCGGTGCCCAACGGCAAATGCGGGCCATGCTGTTCGGTGGCACCGCAAGGCAGGAAGAGCACGGCGCCGTCACGCACGCGGCGTTCGTACTCGACCCAGCTGAGTTGATCCATGTGTACGCTGTTCATAGCGAGGGGCTCCGGATTACGTTCAGGGCCGGCCGTTCCGGCCAGCTGGCGATCAGCGCGGCGAGGGTCACCAAGGCCGCGCCGGTCCATTCATGAATGCCGATGGCCTGCTCGCCGAGCCAGGCGGAGGAGAGCACCGCAGCCACCAGTTCGAACACGACGAGCACGGCAGCCCGTCCGGCTTCGATGTGGCTGACGCCGTATTGCACGGCGGCCATGCTCAGCAGCCAGCCGAGCGACATGAGGGCGATCTGCCAACTCAACTCAAAACTCAGCGATGGCGGGTATTCACCGAGCAAAGGGCAGAGCACAGCGGCGATCAAGGCACTGCCCACGAAAGGCGCCAATGTCTTGCTCGCCAAAGGCACCCGATCGGCGGCGCGGGTGGCAAGGTTGTTCAGGCTGAAACCGAGGCCTGCCGCGAGCGCAAGCCAATCGCTACCGCTCAATGGCTGGAGCAGTTCGCTGCTGATTCCGAGCGTCAGCGCTATTCCAAGCATGGCCAGAAGCAACGCGCCGACTCGCAGCAATGTCAGGCGCTCGCCCAGTAGCAGCCAGCCACCCAGCACGCCCCACACGGGGGCGAGATAGAAAAGAAGCATGACCCGCACCACCTCGCCAATGGCCAGCGCTGTCACCAACGCGGCGGTGGCACCGCCTCCGCACACCGCTATCGCCAGCAGGCCCTTGCGCTGCGGCAACCATGCGCGGCGTTCACGCCATACCACGGGCAGGGCAATGAAGCTGAGCAATCCGTAGACGAGTAGTACCAATGGCATGCCGACCAGTCCGAGGCTGGCAAAATGGTGCAGGGGCAGCCAGCCCAGGCCCCAGGTGGTTGCACCTGTGACCAATAGAATCTGCGGTAGCAGCGTGCTCACGCGCCCATCCATGAGCCGCCATTGGGACCGAGAATCTGCCCTGTGAAGTAGCTGGCGTGGGGCGAGAGGAGAAACAGGATCGCGGCGGCGACTTCTTCAGGTGTGCCGAGCCGGGCCATGGGGATATCCAGCTCCTTGGCCATCCATTCATCACTCATGTGTTCTGGCGACACCATGGCTGTCGCGATGGGGCCAGGCGCGACAGCGTTTACGCGAATGCCGTCTACGGCGAACTCGCGTGCCAGCGAACGGGTAAGGCCGATTACGCCGGCCTTGGCGGTGCAATAGGCGGCATAGTCGCTCCGGCCCAGAAAGCCTAGATCCGAGGCGACATTGACGATGGAGCCACCACCGCGCGAGCGCATGTGTCGCAGCGCGTGCTGGGTGCAGCGATAGACGCCGTGCAGATCGACGTCGAGTACCCGTGACCAGTCTTGCTCGCTGGTGTCGAGAAAGGGTTTTTCGAGAATGACGCCTGCGTTATTCACCAGCAGATCCAGCGGACCGTCTGCAAGAATTTGCTCGAACATACCGGCAACGGACGAGGGTGAGCTGACGTCCGCTTCCACGCTCCGCGCCTTGCCGCCAAGCTCGGCGACCAGCTGCTGCGCCAGTTCAGCCTGCCCATGATGGTTGACCCATACGCTGGCGCCCGCGTTGACCAATGCGACTACGGTCGCTCGGCCAATGCCGGTCGCCGCGCCGGTCACCAGAGCCGCCTTGCCTTCGAGCATCAATGCATGACCTCGCCGTGGCTGACCGACAGTGCCTGGCCGGTCAGGGCCGCGGCCAGCGGCGAGCCGAGAAACAGGAAGGTGCCGGACAGGTCCGCTGGCGTCAGCAGTTCTGGGATGGCCTGGGCGGCCAGCACCGCGACCAACTCTTCGGCCTCTGTGCGGCCGTTTTCCTCGGCCATCACGCGCAGCGAGCGCATCGCCGCTTCGGTGCCAATCCACCCCGGACATACGGCGTTCACGCGGATGCGCCGTGGACCCAGCTCCCAGGCCAGCGAGCGAGTCAGACCGACCACCGCATGCTTGCTCGCCGCGTAGGCAGAAAATCTCGGGACGCCTTTGAGCCCCCAGATGGACGCTTGGTTGATCACACTGGCACCGGCCCGCAGTCGAGGCAGCAAGGCACGGGTCAGGCGCTGCATGGACGAGACATTGTTGTCGAGCAGCTGCGCCCAGCAGGCGTCTGCTTCGCAGGTGGGTTCGGTGATCGGCGTCTGGTATTCCACGCCCGCGTTGTTGACCAGCACATCAACCGACCGCCCGCGACAGGCGAGATCGTCGGCGAAGTGCTGCACCGCATGCCAGTCCGACAGCTCCAGCGTCGTGGCATGCATCTCGGCATCGGTTTGCAGGCTCTCCACGAGCTCGCCAAGGGCATCCGCGTTACGGTCGACCAGTTCCAGCGTGGCGCCGGCTTCGGCATAAGTCTGCGCCAGTCGCCGGCCAATGCCGCCCGCCGCGCCAGTCAGTACGACACAACGTCCGTGATAATCGAGGGCTTTATGCATTTCACACCGCCGTGAGGAAAGACACGCCAACTGCACCGTAGAAGCTCTCAGCCTTATGTGGCCCTTCACCGACTACGCCATAGTCGTCATCCAGCACGCGACGCAGGCGGTAGCGATGGAAACTGCCAAGCAGGTCGCGCATCGGGATCACCTGGTTGTAAGTGCTGCCATACAGCTCCACATGCAGCGCGGGCAGGCGATACCAAGGCGCTACCGGTTTCTCGTGATGAGCGTTGTGAAAGGAAAAGTTAAGCAACAACAGGTTCAGCGCCGGCCAACGCGCGGATACCAGGTTGCTGAAGGTATTGAGCTGTTCGTAGGTGCGATCGCGTTGCTTGTTCTCAGGCACCTTGCCTTCTTCAAGCACGGCGAATGCGTCATAGGTGTGCTGATAGGCATCGGCGAAGCGCAGCACCGTGACCATCAGCATCCAGGCCACGCCATATAGCACCAGTGCCTTTAGCGACAGCCATCCCAGCAGGGCGAACAACAGGGTGCGGACGAGCATGACCCGGGCAACCTTGCCGCGACGTGCACGGTGTTTCTCGTTGGCGGTGACGAAGGGCAGCGCGATCACGTAGAAATGCATGATCAGCTCCACAGCCGGCACGTAGGCCCACTCGAGCGCCAACACCAGCTTCTGAAACCAGACGGGGCGTGCCTTGAGAAAGGCCTTGCTGTCGAAGGTGATGACATCGGCGCGGTCGACGTGGTGACGCATGTGCTTCTTGCGCAGGTCCTGAAACTCGGCATAGCAGCTGCCGGTCAGCCAGCTGCAGACGCTGCCGGCCCACTGGTTGTGCTTTGGCACGCTGAAGATGGTGCCGTGGGCAAATTCGTGGATCAGGTACGCGGCGATGATCATTGCATGGCCGAGCAGCAGCATACCCAGCGCGTTGAGCCAGCCATTGGCCGGGAAGAGCAGGGCTAGCCCGACGAGGTAGCCGAGCAGGGCATAGCTAATGGCCAGGGTGTTCGGCACCTTGCCATCGGCATAACGGTAAAGCGGTTTGCTGGTTTGCATATCGATCTCCAGCCGAGGCGAGCGTAGCCCGCCCCGGCACGCATTACTTAGCGAGCGCTTCGGTAAATTGCGGGTCGTAGGTATTGCTGAAGTCCGGAATCGAAGGGATCTGGCCGTTGTCCATCAGCAGCTTGGCGATAACCGCGCCGCTGCCGTGGAAGGAGTGAGTGTCGTCGCTGGGGGTGAAGCTCTTTCCCATCTCCGCGAGGGGAATGTTGTACGCGCCGGACATTTGCTCGATCGCCTCTTCGGCACTTACCCCCAACACTTCACCGATGATCTCGGCCGACTCGTCGGGGTGTTCCTGCATGTAGGCGAGGCCGTCCAGGTAGCCCTGGATCATTGCTTTGATGGCGGCGGGCTTCTTGGAGATCACCGCCTCGTCGAACGCCAGCACATCGGTGATCAGGCCCGGCGCGTCCTTGGAGGAGTACACCACCTTGAACTTGTCACTCCCACCCATGGAAAGGATCTGCGATACGTTGGGTTCGTAGGTCACGCCAATGGGCAGGTTCCCCGAGGCCATAGCGCCCGGAATGCCTTCGGGCGTCATGTTGACTGGCTGGATATCCTTCTCGGTCATGCCGTTCTGTTGCAGCGCATAGGCGAGCAGAAAATCGGACGGCGACAGCGGGTTGTAGCCAACCTTCTTACCCTTGAAATCCGCAACCGAGCTGATCGAGGCATCCGCGACGATGGCATCACCGCCGTTGGAGAAATCGATGGGCATCACAACGCGATGTTTAAGGCCTTTGGCGACAGAGGCGACTACCTGGTCGTAGGTGAGCATGCCGCCATCGAGTGCGCGGCTGAGCATGGCAGTCGGGATCAGGGCAGGGTCGTTGAAGAACTGCAACTCCACATCCAGCCCGTGTGGTTTGAACAGATCCTTCTTGTCGGCTACATAGAACGGCCCGTAACCGGCCCATACCACGGTGCCGATCTTCATTGTTTCCGCCGCCTGGCCGGCCAGCGGAGCGAGAACGGCCGCAGCGGCCAGCGTGGCACCGAGCAGCGTCTTGTGCAGTGAACGAAGCAGTGGAGCAGTCATGGTGAAATTCCTACACAGTGGAAGAACCGGCACGGGATGACATCGCGTCCTCCCGGGCTTTTATCCCGCCGTGTAGTCCTATCCTTAGGACCGGAAAACTCTCGGACCAGCCGCCCATTCGCATGAGCCGGAACCCTAGTTCGCCTTGGTGTTGCTCCTGTGTGCCGAGCGTCATGAGTGCTGTGGCGACTCATCCCGTTCACTATGGCCTGAGCAGATTGCGTGCCACTTTCAGCAGCGACCTAAATGCTTTTACGTTCAATAACTTGCGAACTAAGGTATGATGACTGGTTATGAAATCTGTGGGCTGTCTGCGCTCAAATGGTGAGCAGTGCGCCGCAATGGTGCTAGCGATTGAAGTAAACGGCGCGAATAAGAGGTTCGAGGAGGGTAACGCCACGACCCGCTCCGCGAATCATGCAGTCCCTGGCATCGGCGCCAGCATGGCTACTCAGCTCATGGCGGTCCATTGGCCAGACACATTGCGGATGAATACATGTGGATACGGTCGACACTCAGCCGTTCTAGGCTGTTTGCGATGGAGCGCTGCGCCGTCGGCGGATAGTCCACGATAGGCTTGTTGGACAGCTCGTCGAGCCGGCGCAGATCAGCGTGAAAGCCGTACGGGGCGGGAAGGGTGTTCTGGTGTACGGCCTCGTAGGCCGTGACCTGCTGGCGAAACTCTGGGGATGGCTTCGCAAGCAAGCACGACCTGCAACCAGACTGTCAGGAGCGACTCTTCATGTAAGCCCGCCAGCCGCCCAGTTCGCTGATGTCGCGTGCATCTTGCAGGCCGTATGGTTCACAGATGAAGCCAGTTTCCCAGCGGCCATCGGCAAGCTGTACCTTGCCCAGGCCGAGCGGGGCGGGAATGCCAGTCAGGAACGAGCCGAGCTCACTGCTCGGCATGTCCCAAACCTCTACTCCGATCGCCACGCCGCCTTCGTTCACACGGACCATGCCCGGGCGGAACGGAGGGCCTCCGGCGAGCGCATAGAGCTTGTAGTCCGGCGAGCTTTGAGTGACTTCTAACAGCCGGCCGCCGCGTTGCTTCAGTTGCCAATTCAACGGCAAGCCGTCGAGGTGAGCGCCACAGACAACCACGCGAGCTCGGTCGTTACGAGCCGGACTCTGTGGCGCGGGCGAAGTGATCGACTGCCCGCCGATGAGCGTGATGCCGGTGTGGCGCTGCAGTGCATCGGCCAGGCTCAGCAGGTATTGGTCGGTAAAGACGCGGCCAAACAGGGTGATGCCCCACGGCAATCCGTTCTGCATTATGCCTGCCGGCACCGCAACGGCCGCGTAGTCCAGCATGTTCATGAAGTTGGTGTAATAGCCCAGGTCCGAGTTGCGCTTGACCGGCTCGGCGTGCAGCTCGTCCAGCGTCACTGGCCGCGGGTAGGCCGGGGTCAGCACGCAATCGACTTCGGCCATGACCCGGTCGCAGATCGCCTTAAGTTGCTGCAGGCGATATTGGGCGCGGAACAGTTGCACGGCGGTGGTGCCGGGCGCCTTCTCCAGCACGGCGCGGATCACCGGCAGCACGGCGTGGGGCTGCCGCTCGATCAGCTCGCCAGCGACGCTGTAGCGCTCGGCGACCCAAGGGCCTTCGTAGAGCAGGCGAGCGGCTTCGAGGAAGGGCCCGAAGTCGATTTCCACCGGCTCGCCGCCGACGGCTTTAAGGTGCTCGACGGTGGCGGCGAACAGCGCGGGGCTTTCCGGGCAGCCGAGAAATTCCAGGCCCTTCGGCACGCCGAAGCGAAAACTCGCCACTTCGCCGAAAGCCGAGCCGTCGTTCCACGACGGATTGGCGCGGCTGTACTCGTCGCGCGGGTCGAGCCGGGCGGTCAGTGCCAGCAATTGGCTGGCCTCGGCGGCGGTGGCGGTGAAGTAGGTGACGCAATCGAGCGTGCGGCAGGCCGGCACCACGCCGGCGGTGGAGATCAGCCCTTTGCTGGCCTTGAGGCCCACCAAGTTGTTCAGCGCCGCCGGCACACGGCCGGAACCGGCGGTGTCGGTGCCCAGGGCAAAGGTCGCAACGCCCAGCGCCACGGCCAGCGAGGAGCCGGCGCTGGAGCCGCCGGAGGGGTAGTCCGGGTGTAGGCTGTTGCGGCATTCGCCGTAGGGCGAGCGGGTGCCGTTGAGGCCGGTGGCGAACTGGTCGAGGTTGCACTTGCCCAGCGGCACGGCGCCAAGGGCGATCAGTTGCTCGACGAGGGTGGCGCTGGCGTCCGGGGTGTAGGCGAAGGCCGGGCAGGCGGCGGTGGTGGGGATGCCCGCCAGGTCGATGTTGTCCTTGATCGCGAAGGGGATGCCGTAGAGCGGCAGCTCGGCGGGCGACTTGCCATCCAGCGCGGCGAGGTAGGGTTCCAGCTCTTCCGTCGTCAGCAGGTGGATGAACAGCTTGAATTCGGGATTGAGGGCAGCGGCCTTGTCGCGCAGTCCAGCGATCAGCCGGCGCGGGGTGGTTTCACCGGCGGCATAGGCGGCGCGCAGGGTGTCGAGGCGCAAGTCGAATGTGTCGTTCATGCTCGTGTCCTTCGTAGGGTGGAAAACGGCGCAGCCTTTTCCACCGTTGATGTTCGGGCCGGCCCTGCGGGCCGGTTGGTGGATCGGTGAAGCGTGATCCACCCTACGGTTGTTCGGCGTCAGGCCTCCTCGATCACTACCACGCGCTGGCCGGCGCGCACGGGGGAGCCGGGCTGCACGCGGACCTCTTTCACCACTCCGCCGACGGGCGCAATAAGCGGGATCTCCATCTTCATCGACTCGAGAATGACCAGCACGTCGCCGGCCTCGACCGTCGCGCCCGGCTCGACCTGAACCTGCCAGAGGTTGCCCGCTATGTGGCTTTCCACGCCGTGCTCGCCGGCACCCAGTGGAGCGTTTTCACCGGGGTCGGGGGCGACTTCCTCACTCTCGAAGTGGGCCTGACCGGACGCGATCCAGCGTTGACGTTCGGCATCGAAAGCCGCGCGCTGCTGGGTGCGGAAGGCTTCTATGCCCGCGGCTTCCTTCGCCAGGAAGTCCTGATAGTCGGAGAGGCGAAGCTCGGTTTCCTCGATCTTCAATGGGTAGCGACCCAGGGGGAAATCGCGGCGAATCCTCACCAGCTCTTCGGCCGAGACCGGGTAGAAGCGGATCTGGTCGAAGAAGCGCAGCAGCCACGGCTGGCCGCCGAATGCCTCGACGGCACGGTAGCGGTTCCACATCTGCAGGGTGCGGCCGACGAACTGGTAGCCGCCCGGGCCTTCCATGCCGTAAACGCACATGTAGGCGCCGCCGATGCCCACGGAATTCTCCGCGGTCCAGGTGCGTGCCGGGTTGTACTTGGTGGTGACCAGGCGGTGGCGCGGGTCCAGCGGGGTGGCCACCGGCGCGCCGAGATAGACATCACCCAGGCCCATCACCAGGTAGCTGGCTTCGAACACAGTGCGATAGACCGCGTCGAGATTGGGCAGGTCGTTGATGCGGCGGATGAACTCCAGGTTGCTCGGGCACCAGGGTGCGTCCTTGCGCACTGTGGTCATGTACTTCTCGATCGCCAACTGGCAGGCCGGGTCGTCCCAGGACAGCGGCAGGTGGACGATGCGCGAGGGGACCTTCAGATCCTGCGCCGAGCATACGGCGTCCCAGAGGCCGGCTACGGTGTCGAGTAGCGTGTTCAGCGGCAGGGTTTCTGGCTGGTAGTGGACCTGCAGCGAGCGGATGCCGGGGGTAAGGTCGATCACACCATCCAGGCTCTCCGCCTCCAGCGCCTGCATCAGCGCATGACCGCGGAAGCGCAGTACCAGATCCAGCTCCGGCTGGCCGATCTCCAGCAGCAGGTGGGTGTCGCCGGAGAGGCGCGCCATCAGGCGGGTGTCGGCCTGTCCGAGGTTGAGGACGATGGGGGAGGTGAGGGCCGAAGCCCTTGCCGTCATCATAGGAGCGAGCTCGCTCGCGAACCGGTCGACCTCGGAGGTGAAGCCTTCGCGAGCAAGCTCGCTCCTACAAAAGCGGGTGCATTCCTCATCCAGCGCCTTGGCCAGCACCCGCGCGGACGCCACGTCCACGGGCACGAAGCGCACCTTGTCGCCGGCCTTGAGCTGGCCGAGTTGCCACAGATCCGCCTCGATGATGGTCACTGGGCAGACGAAGCCGCCCAGGCTCGGGCCGTCCGGGCCGAGGATCACCGGCATGTCCCCAGTGAAGTCCACCGCGCCGATAGCGTAGGGATTGTCGTGGATGTTCGACGGATGCAGGCCGGCTTCGCCGCCGCTCTCGCGCACCCACTCGGGCTTGGGCCCGATCAGACGCACGCCGGTGCGGCTGGAGTTGAAGTGCACTTCCCAATCTGTGGCGAAGAAGGTCTCGATGTAGCCTTCGGTGAAGTATTCCGGCGCGCCATGCGGGCCGTAGATCACGCGGATCTCGCGGATCGCTGGCAGGTTGCTGCACTGCTCGGGCGGCAGGCTGGCGCCGACGGCAGTGTCGGCGAGCGGAGCCAGGTGCAGCACGTCGCCGGCGCGCAGGGCGCGGCCTGCATGGCCGCCGAACTGGCCGAGGGTAAAGGTGCTTCTGCTGCCCAGATACTCGGGCACCTGCAGGCCGCCGCGCACGCAGAGGTAGCTGCGTGCACCGGCTCCGGCAATGGTGCCGATGGCCAGGATGCTGCCGGCCGGGACGAAGAGGGCGGTGCACATGGGCTGCTCGACGTCGTCCAGCTTCAACGGGATCTCGGCACCGGTCACCGCTACCACCGCATCGGTGTTGAAGCGCAGCAGCGGCCCGCTCATGGTGATTTCCAGCCCGGCAGCGTCTGTAGCGTTGCCGAGCAGGGCGTTGCCCAGGCGCAGGGCACGGTTGTCCATCGGGCCGGACGGCGGCACGCCCACCGACCAGTAGCCCTGGCGCCCGGGAAAGTCCTGAACCGTGGTCTGGGTGCCGGCGGTGATCACTTCAAAGGTGGTGGCTCGGTAGGTCAGGCCTTCCAGGCAGCGGGTCCAGGGCGAGCCCTCGGCGAAGGGCGCGTAGGCGAGGATTTGCCGCAGGTAGTCGCGGTTGGTTTCTACGCCGTAGAGCAGGCTGTCGGCCAGCGCCTGTTCGAGCGCGGCGCGGGCGGCGTCACGGTCCGGTGCCCAGGTGATGAGCTTGGCGATCATCGGGTCGAAGTAGGGCGGGATCTCACAGCCGGCCTCGACCCAGGTGTCGATGCGCAGGGCCCGGCCGTCGGCCTCGGGGAAGTCGACGGCGGTCAGCAGCCCGGGGCTGGGTTGGAAGTCGCGGCCCGGGTCCTCGGCATACAGGCGCGCCTGGATCGAATGACCGCTGGGCTTTAGGGTTTTCGCCAGCTCGGCCAGTGGCGGCAGCTCGCCGGCTGCCAGCTCGATCATCCAGCGCACCAGGTCGACGCCCCAGACCTGTTCGGTAACGCCGTGCTCGACCTGCAGGCGGGTGTTCACTTCGAGGAAGTAGAAGCGCTCGGCCTCGCTGTCGTAGACGAATTCGATGGTGCCGGCGCTGCGGTAGTTGACGGCTTTAGCCAGCCGGATCGCCGCCTCGCAGAGCTGCTCGGCCATGCCGGCCGGCAGATTCGGCGCCGGGGTTTCCTCCAGAACCTTCTGGTTGCGCCGCTGCACTGAGCAGTCGCGCACGCCGAGAGCAATCACCTCGCCGGCGCCATCGCCGAATACCTGTACTTCCAGGTGGCGGGCGCGCTGGATGTATTTCTCGATGAACACGCCAGCGTTGCTGAAATTATTCTGCCCCAGGCGCTTGACCGCCTCGAAGGCGTCCGACAGCTCGGCCGCCGAGCGGCAGACTCGCATGCCGATGCCGCCGCCACCGGCAGTGCTCTTGAGCATCACCGGGTAGCCGACCTGTTCGCCAGCTTTCAGAGCGGCGTCGAGGTTTTCCAACAGCTGGGTGCCCTCCAGCATCGGCACGCCATGCTGCTCGGCCAGCGCCCTGGCGGTGTGCTTGAGGCCAAACACCTGCAGTTGTTCCGGGGTCGGGCCGACGAAGGCAATGCCAGCGGCTTCACAGGCTTCGGCAAAAGCGGCGTTTTCAGAAAGAAAGCCGTAGCCGGGGTGGATGGCGTTCGCGCCGGTTTCCTGCGCGATGCCAAGGATCTTCTCGACCACGAGATAGGTGCTCGATGCGGCGCCGTCACCCAGGCTGTATGCCTCATCGGCCTGCTGAATATGCAGGCTGGCGGCGTCGGCCTCGGAGTAGACGGCCACCCCCTTGCAGTCGAGCGCCTTCAAGGTGCGCTGGATGCGGCAGGCAATGGCCCCGCGGTTGGCGATCAGGAGTTTGTCGAACATTCGAGGAGTTCCCGAAGGTGGCGGGCCGTCCCGCCGCTATTGGGTCTTCACCACGGTCGTCCATGGCGGAAAAGCAGTTTCATTAGCCGGTTTCAAGCGGCCGTCAGTCGATCTCGCGAGGCGAATCCGACTTATAGACGGGGGAGGGCTTCAAGCACTGGCCCGAGCGGCTCTGACATAAGGTGAAGAGCCAGCGTCGAATCACTTGCGGCTTAAGGCTCGCCGGTTGCCTGTTTTTCAGTCCCATACCAGCACCTCGGCCGGCGTGGGGTTCCATCCATTGCACGGGTTATTCAGCTGGGGGCAATTGGAGATCAGGACGATCACGTCCATCTCGGCTCTCAGCTCCACGTACTTGCCTGGCGCTGAAATGCCATCCTCGAAGGTAAGGCCGCCATCGACCGTGACGGGCACGTTCATGAAGAAGTTGATGTTCGCACCGATGTCGCGCTTCTCGAGGCGCCCGTCGTGCAAGCTGGCACGCAGGAAGTTGTCACGGCAGCTGTGCATGTAGCGCTTGTCCAGTGCGTAGCGGACCACGTTGCTCTCCTGGGCACAGGCGCCGCCAAGCGTGTCATGGCGACCGCAGGTGTCTGCAGTAATCGTCAGCAGCGGATTGCCCAGGTTTGAATACAGCACCGTGCCGGCGGTTAGGTAGACCTTGTTCTGCTTACGCAGCGTGCGCTGCGGGTCGAAACGCTCACGTGGGTTTTGCGCACTGAAGAACAGGGTGTCGATAGCCTGGTTGCCTTCAAGGTCCAGCAGTCGCAAGGACTGGCCCGCTTTTACTTCGAACAGGTAAGGCTCGCCCGCAGGGATTACATGGCGGAACACGGCGGTTTCTGGGTGAAGGTTGCTCTCGTGAATGGTCATGGCGGCGCCTCCTCAGATGTAGAGCCGTTCGGTGTTATGAAAGGCGCGGCCGTTTTCGGGGCGCGAGGTTCGGCAGAGCACGCTGATACCGTCACTGTCGACTCGGTGCCAGCTCAGTTGAACAGGCTTTGGCGCGTATTCGGGGGATGGGTCCATGGGGTGTTGCAGGGCCGTGAGCACCACCAGCGCATCCATGGGGGCGTAAAGTTCGACGTAGTCACCCGCTTTTGAATTGTCGGGCTGAAAAGCGAAGCCGCCGTCCGCATCCACAGTGACCTTGCTGAACAGGTTCAGGGTCATGAGCAGATCCTGCAGGTTGAGATTCCATTTGCCCATCTCCACCAGAAGGTTGTCCGCACCGTTGCGAAAAAAGCCGTTTCGCAGCTCCTGGTAGCGGCCCTGGCCATACTTCTCGGCTACTTCATCGGCCTTGAGCACGCCACCAAAGCTGTCGTGCCAGCCGCAGGTATCGGCTGTTATGCAAGCCAGCACTCGGCCCATGTCTGAATACAGGCAGTGGCCGGTGGTGAGTTTGGCGGTGTGTTGGCCTTTAAGGGTGTCAGGCAAATTCAGCCGCTCGCTTTTTTCAGCGGCGTTGAACATCAACAGGCTGACGTTGGCACCGCCTTCGATGTCGGTCAGGCGCAGCAATTGTCCGCGCTTGAGCACGAAGGAGGTATGCCCGCCGCCGGGAAGTGTTTCTTCATACAGAGTGGGGCGGATTGCAAGTGAAGCGCTCATGTCAGGCTCCTTGATTGGCGGGATGCATTTGGCCGAGCTGTGCCGATAGATCGCCAATGGCGGCGCGGGCAACTCGACGGTCTGCGTTCAGTGGAATGTCGTAGGTCACGCGAGCGCCATAGGCGCCAGGCGCATGGGGATCAAGGCGGATCTTGTCGAATACCAGGATGCGAGTGCCGAGGGTGAAACCTTCGGACAGGTCATGGGTGACCATGAATACGGTCAGCCGGGTTTCCCGCCACAGCTGAAGCAGCAGCTCGTGCATGTCCTTGCGGATACCGGGATCGAGCGCGCCGAAGGGCTCATCGAGCAACAACACGCGAGGCTTCATGATCAGCGCTTGAGCGATCGCCAGACGCTGCTGCATGCCACCGGATAGCTGCGCCGGGTACTTGTCCAGCGATTGGGCCAGGCCGACCTTGCGCAGGACCACTTCGGCCTGTTCACGTGCTTCACGCTTGCCTTGGCCGAACAGTCGGCCCAGCACGGGGGCCTTGGGAAGTTCCAGGCCGAGGGCAACGTTGTTAAGTACCGATAGGTGAGGGAAGACCGAGTAGCGCTGGAATACAACGCCACGACTGGCATCCGGTTCGTTGGCGATGGGCCTGTCGTCCAGCAGAATCTCGCCGCGGCTGGGCCGTTCCTGCCCAAGCAACATGCGCAGGAATGTGGATTTGCCGCAGCCGGACGCACCAACCAGGGTGCAGAATTCGCCTTCGGCGACGGTCAGGCTCAGGCGCTCCAGCACCACCTGATCGCCGTATTCCTGCCAGACGTTGTTGACCTGAATGAACGGCTTGATCGTCTGTTCGCTGGCCTGGGTCATGCTGGTTTCGGTCATGCCTTGGCTCCTTCATACCAGGGAAAGGCCAGCTGGGTGAGCTTGCGCAGACTGAAATCCATGGTCCATGCGAGCAGAGTGATCCAGGCTACGTAGGGCAGGATCACATCCATCGCTAGATAGCGACGCACCAGGAAGATTCGGTAGCCCAGGCCATCGGTGGACGCGATGGCTTCGGCGGCAATGAGGAAGAGCCAAGCGGAGCCGAGCACCAGTCGCATGGCAATCAGCAGACGCGGCAGTATCTGGGGCAACACCACGCGCAGGATCAGCGTCCAGGTGTTCGCGCCGAGGGTTTGCGCCTTGATCAACAATTCCGGCGGAATCTCCCGGGCGCGTTGTTCCAGATCGCGCGCCAATACCGGCGTTACGCCAATCACGATGAGCATGACCTTGGACAACTCGCCAAGCCCGAACACGATGAACAGAATCGGCAGGATCGCCAGCGGCGGCACCATGGAAAGAACAGTCAGTAGCGGTGATAACGGCGCGCTGAACAGCGGCAAGGTGCCGGCCGCGACGCCAAGGCAGAGGCCAACGACTGCAGCAACCGCCAAACCTACTGCGAGACGTTTAAGGCTGGAGGCGGTGTCCTGCCAGAAAAGGTAATCGCCGCTGCGCTTGTCAGGGGTGAAGGCCAGGCGCTCTACTGCACTGGACATCTGCGTGAAGCTGGGTAGGAGCTTATCGTTGGGGTTGGTTTCCAGCCGCTGCGCCGAACTGGTCAAATAAGCGAACAGGATAATTGCGAAGGGCAAGATCACCAGCAGCGTCCAGCCAGTGCGTCCCGGGACACGGTTGATCAGGCGCATAGGGAGGTCCTACTGCTGATCGGGGAGTGTTGCCGCGGGTCGGTCGTCTTGTCGAATCCGAGCGGTGGCATAAAAGAGCCTCCAGTGAGTGGACATGGCAAAGGAGCTGCGTTTCAAACGCCGTCTCCCGGGCTTTTATCCCGCCGTGTAACCTCACTGGAGGTCGCCAACTCTCGGACCAGCCACTCGCATCGCGAGCCGGAACCCTAGTCAGCTATTTCTGAATTTTCTCGTCCGTGAGCCGCAGCTTCCTGGCAACTGGGAACGTAGCAAGTCCAATGCCAATAATTTTCTGCCGTAATCCGTGCTGCTCAGGTTGAGTCTTCTGAACATGCGCGCCGTAAGCGTGCACGAGGACTCCATATCGCACGATTTATGGGCGTCATCCGTACTGGAGCGAGAAACTGGATTAGCGGCGATCGCCAGAAGCTGAGTGCGAACCGGGCTCTAATCTGCTTGGTTCGATGGCTGATGGTGCCATGCTGTGGCTGATCTCGATGGAGATGGCTCTTAACACCTCGAAACGCTGCGGGTCGCGCATCGCATCCATTGGATTTAAGGCATCCAGCCGAGCGGCAGGTTGTGAGGAGAATCGAAAAAAACCGACGAGATTAGGCTGAGATCTCAGTTACGTAGCTTCGCATAATGTATATTATGTTAAATACGATGTTATGTTGTGAATGTCCGATCTACTACACGACTGAGACCTCAATCGTGCTCCAGATCGGATTTGCTCTGTTCCGCATGATTGCCCCCTTTGCCATTTAGCAGATGGCTCAGCACCGAGCGCAGCTTTCCGGCCTTGACCGGTTTATCCAGCACCGGCACACCGACACCCTGCAACTGGCGGCGGCACTGGTCGCTGCGGTCTGCGGTAATCATCACTACTGGGATCGGCGTTCGGAAATATGTCTGCATGGCCTGCGCCACGTCCCAGCCGGTCACGCCCTGATCCAAATGGTAGTCGGCGAGAATCAACTCGGGCGGTGATTCATTCAGAGCCGCCATTGCGGCCGCCTCGTCGGTGGCGGTTAGCACCTCGCAGCCCCATTGCCCGAGTAGCGCGGCCATGCTGTGCAAGATGCTCAGCTCGTTATCCAGTACCAGCAATCGGCGCCCTGGCAGCGGATCGCCCAGCATCGGCATCATCAAAGGCGCTTCGCTGGCTGATACTAACGGCGCCTCGGCCAGCGGCACGTCGATGCTGAATACCGAGCCACGACCCGGTTGCGAGCGAACATGTATGTGGTAGTCGAGCATGGTCGCGATCCGCTCGACGATGGCCAGTCCCAGGCCGACCCCCGCGCGTTCAGCGGCGCGCTGAACGCCCAGTTGGTTGAATTCCAGAAAGATTGACTGCATCTGGTCCGCCTCGATGCCGCAGCCGGTATCCCAGACCTCGATCCGTAGAAATTCGCCACGCTTGCGCGCACCCAGCAGCACCCGGCCCTTATCCGTATAACGACAGGCATTGCTAAGAAAATTACGCAGAATGCGCGTCAACAGCCGGAAGTCACTGCGCAGCGCATACGCTGGAATGTAATGGTCGAAGCCAAGACCTTCCGCTTGCGCCACCGATTGGAATTCGGAAACCAGTGGCAGCAGCACTTCATCCAGACGGTACACCTCGATATCCGGCTTGATCGCTCGTTGATCGAGCTTGGAAATGTCCAGCAAGTCGGTGAGCAAATCTTCCGCACCTTCCAGCGCCAGATGCGCGCGCTCGACGAGATTCTGCTCCGCACCAGGTAAGCCCCGCTCACGCAAGGTTGAGATCAACAGGCGCGCCGCGTTGAGCGGCTGCAGCAGATCATGGCTGGCCGCTGCGAGATATTTGTCTTTGCTGTGGTTGGCCGCTTCGGCCGCATCACGTGCCTTGCGCAGTTCGACAGTCCGTTCAGTGACGCGCTGTTCCAACTGCTCGTTGAGCTGCAACAACCGCAACTGCGCCAGCTTGCGCTCGGTGATATCGGCAACGAAGCCCTCGACCAGGCCGTCCTCATCCGGTTTGAGCAGCAGGTTCATTATCACGTCAATCGCACTGCCATCCTTGCGGCGCAAACGGGTCTCATAGCCGAACAGGCCCCGTTGAGTGCTGAGAACGTGACGGATGCGCTTCAGCTCTTCCTCACCGCCGATGAACAGGTGATGGGAAAGATCGGTCAGCCCCCAGAGCGCGTCCGAGGGGCTGTCGTAGCCGAGCATACCTGCCAAGGCAGGATTGGCCGCGCGGATGCCCTCCTGCAGGCTGGCCTGAAAAATCCCGTGTACCGCATGTTCAAACAGCCATTTGTAGCGATTGCGCTCGGCTTCCAGTTCTTCGAGGCGCGCAACCAGTTCGGGATAGTGGCTTTTGCGTGCCGAAAGCGTTCCTAGCCCAAGCAGGCCAGCGAGAGCGTTGTCCTGCTCAGAGTGCTTCGGCATATACAACTTCGACGTCGCGCTGGGTCGACGAGCGAGGGTTAGTCAGAATGCAGGGGTCCTGCATGGCGTGCCGCGACAGGAATGGAATATCGGAAAGATTTACGCCATGCAATCCCAGCGTTTCGTTGAAACCAATGGCCTGCTTGATCTGAACCAGATGGGTGACCAAACCATCGCGAATCTGTGTATGGGTCATACCGCGCGTATCGATGCCGAACGTTTGCGCCACGACCTTGAAGCGCTCGGGCGCAGCGCTGTAATTGAATGCCACTACATGCTCGACCAGCACCGCGTTGCACAAGCCATGCGGGAGATCGAGATAACCGCCCAGACTATGGGACATCGCGTGCACTGCACCCAGAATAGCGTTGGAGAAGGCCAGGCCGGCTTGCATGCTGCCGAGCATGATCTTTTCGCGTAGCTCTATATCTGCCGGATTGGCAATCATCTGCACTAGATGACCGTTGATCAGGCGCATCGCCTCCAGCGCGTGCGGGTCGGTCAGTGGCCCGTTGCCGGTCGAGACGAAGGCTTCTATTGCATGTACCAGTGCGTCTATGCCGGTGCATGCCGAGAGGAACGGATCCATGCTCAGGGTGGTTTCCGGATCGATCAGCGAGACGTCTGGGACCGCGCCCTTGCTGACGATGGAAAACTTCATCCGCTCGTCCTGGTTGGAGATGATTACGAACTGCGACACATCTGCAGAGGTCCCGGCCGTCGTTGGAATCAGAATCAGCGGCGGGCTTGGTACGCGCAGCGTGTCGACACCCTCGAACTCGATGATATTTCGCCCGTGAGCCACTGCAATACCGATGCCCTTGGCGCAGTCCATCGGACTACCGCCGCCCACGGCGACGATGACATTACAGCCCTCGTTGCGATACACCTCTGCGCCGAGCATTACTTCTTCGGAACGGGGATTGGCTGAGACTTGGGTAAACAGATGATAGTCGATGTCCTGGCGGGTCAGGCTTGCCTGAACGTCGCCGACCCAACCGGCGGCGACTACGCCCGGGTCGGAAACCAGCAGCACCTTGCGCGCGCCAAAGTTCTTCGCGTAGTTGCCGACACTGTGCCGGCAACCCGCACCAAACACGATCTCGGGGGAAACGAATTTGCGCTGCAGGCTAAGATTGGGGCTCATACAACGGCCTATAGTTATTATTTGTTACGTCCGGCAAGCCTACTGTTTTCTATGATCAAAGCAATCCGCAAAAGCTCCATACAGCCTTAATGTGTCCGTCAGCCGCCTCAGCAAAGCAGACACTGATAGAAGCGGCATCCCCTCCCCCCTTTACACACAGCGAAGTTCGAAACGCACGATAGCTGGTCATCGAGGCAAAAAAACGCGGCCAGAAGGCCGCGTTGCGTTGATGGACCATTTGTGACTTATAAAGCCAGAGCAGCCCCCGCACGTTCAGTGCAAGCAAGTTAAGCCGGCGCGTAGGAGCGGCGCACCGGGTCCTCCGAGGTCAGAAGAATCCGAGCGGATTGATGTCGTAGCTGATCAGCAGGTTCTTGGTCTGCTGGTAATGGTCGAGCATCATTTTGTGCGTCTCGCGACCAACACCGGACTTCTTGTAGCCGCCGAACGCGGCGTGCGCCGGGTACAGGTGATAGCAGTTAGTCCAGACGCGCCCGGCCTTGATGCCGCGGCCCATGCGGTACGCTCGATTGATGTCACGGGTCCAAACGCCAGCACCCAGACCGAACTCGGTGTCGTTGGCAATCGCCAGCGCTTCCGCTTCGTCTTTGAAGGTAGCGACACCGACCACCGGTCCGAAGATCTCTTCCTGGAAAACGCGCATCTTGTTGTGCCCTTTGATCAGAGTTGGCTGCACGTAATAACCAGTGGCCAGGCCACCTTCGAGCTTCTCAGCCGCGCCGCCCGTGAGAATCTGCGCGCCTTCCTGCTGGGCGATTTCCATGTAAGAGAGGATTTTGTCGAACTGTTGTTCGGACGCCTGGGCACCGACCATGGTGTCGGTATCCAGCGGGTTACCGCGTTTGATGGCCTTGATCTTCTTCATCACCACTTCCATGAAGGGTTCGAAGATGGACTCTTGAATCAGCGCGCGCGACGGGCAGGTGCAGACTTCCCCCTGGTTGAAAAATGCCAGCACCAACCCTTCTGCGGCCTTCTCGATGAAAGCCGGCTCGGCCTTCATGATGTCTTCGAAAAAGATGTTTGGCGACTTGCCGCCTAGCTCCACGGTGCTCGGAATGATGTTCTCTGCGGCACAACGCATGATGTGCGAGCCGACCGGGGTGGAACCGGTGAAGGCGATCTTGGCGATACGGGTGCTGGTGGCCAGCGCCTGGCCCGCCTCTTTACCGAAGCCCTGCACAATGTTCAGCACACCCGCCGGCAGCAGATCGTCGATCAGCTCGGCGAAGACCATGATCGAAAGCGGCGTCTGCTCGGCGGGCTTGAGTACCACACAGTTGCCGGCAGCCAGTGCGGGAGCGAGTTTCCAGGCCGCCATCAGCAGCGGGAAATTCCACGGAATGATTTGACCGACCACACCCAGCGGCTCATGGAAGTGGTACGCCGCGGTGTGTTCGTTGATCTCGGCAGCGCTGCCTTCCTGGGCGCGAATGCAACCGGCGAAATAGCGGAAATGGTCGGCGGCCAGCGGCACGTCGGCATTCAGGGTTTCGCGAACGGCCTTGCCGTTGTCCCAGGTTTCGGCGATGGCGAGCTTTTCCAGGTTGGCTTCGATACGGTCGGCAATTTTCAGCAGAATCAGCGCGCGATCCTGAACCGAGGTCTTGCCCCAGGCATCGGCAGCGGCGTGAGCGGCATCTAGGGCGAGGTTGACGTCTTCCGTTCCGGAGCGCGGGAACTCGGCGATCACTTCGCCGTTGACTGGCGAGGTGTTGACGAAGTATTCGCCTTTCACCGGCGGAACGAACTCGCCGCCGATGAAATTGCCGTAACGCGGCTTGAACGAAATGACAGCGCCTGCAGTACCGGGTTGGGCGTAGATCATGAGCGGCCTCTCTAATTTCTGCTTGTCGGAGCCTGGCCGGGAGGTGGACAGGACATGGAGCGATCTTAGGCAGCGCGGGCCGCCTGCCGGAATGCACCCAAGGGACAGAAGCCGTCCTCATTTGGTAGTAGACGCGAAGGCTTTAACAGGCACTGGCAGAGCGTTGTGGTGCTGGCCCCGATGCAGCGCAGGATCAATGGATTGATGGGTTGCATCTGCGTGCCCCAGCCTCCCCTGTAGCCGACCGTCCGCCATGTGCAGATGGCGCGAACGAAAAGGCCGGCGTAAGCCGGCCTTCCATGTTTACCGCAGCGCCATCAACGCTTGGCGACGGTCTGATCCTTCGGCAGCTTGAACGTCCAGACCATACCGCCCTGGTTGAAGTCCTTGATGCGCTTGGCAACTTCCCCGCCCCACAGCGGAACCGCCCCGCCCCAGCCGGAGAGCACGGAAACGTATTGTTCGCCGTCCATTTCCCAGGTGACCGGCGAGCCGATCACGCCGGAACCGGTGTTGAATTCATACACTTTCTTGCCGGTTTTGGCGTTAAAAGCCATTAGATAACCTTCTGGGTTACCGGTGAACACCAGGTTGCCCTTGGTCGCCAGCACGCCGCCCCACAGCGGCGCGTAGTTCTCGTAGCGCCAGACTTCCTTGCCGGTCTTCGGATCAATCGCGCGCAGTACGCCGATGTACTCCTCGTTCAGCGGATGGATGGTGAAACCGGCCCCCAGATAGGCGGCACCCTTCTTATAAGCAACGCCCTCGTTCCAGATGTCCATGCCCCACTCGTTCGATGGCACATAGAACAGTCCGGTGTCCTGGCTGTAAGCCATTGGCATCCAGTTCTTGCCACCTAGGAACGACGGCGCAACGAAGACCGACTTGCCCTTGTCCGCACCCGGCGCGCCGGGACGGTTAGCGTCGTCGTAGATCGGACGGCCATTTTTGTCGAGGCCTTTGGCCCAGGTGATCTTATCCACGAAGGGGAAGCCACGGATGAACTTGCCGTTGGTACGATCGAGCACATAGAAGAAGCCGTTTCGGTCGGCTGTGCCGGCGGCCTTGATGATCTTGTCACCCTCCTTGTAATCGAAGGAGATCAGCTCGTTCACACCGTCATAATCCCAGCCGTCATGCGGTGTCGACTGGAAGTGCCATTTGATAGAACCATCGTCCGGGTCCAGAGCCAGGCGCGAGGAAGAAAACAAGTTGTCGCCCGGCCGCAGGTGTGAGTTCCAAGGCGACGGGTTGCCGGTACCGAACAACAGCGAATCGGTATCCGCATCGTAATAGCCGCCCAACCAAGGCGCTGCGCCGCCGGTCTTCCAGAGATCGCCTGGCCACGTCTTGCCAGCTTCCCCGCCGGAGATGCCGTTTTCGACCTTCTTTCCGTCCTTCATCACATAGCCCATATGGCCTTCGACGGTCGGGCGGGTCCACAGCAGCTCGCCATTCTTCGGATCAAAGGCTTCGATCTTGCCCACCACGCCGAATTCGCCACCGGCAACGCCCGTGATCAGCTTGCCTTTGACGATCATCGGCGCGGCAGAAATGGAATAACCGGCCTTGTAGTCTGCAACGGTCTTTTTCCAGACGACTTTGCCGGTGTCCTTGTTCAGTGCGACCAGCTTGGCGTCGAGGGTGCCGAAGATCACCATGTCGTCATATAGCGCAACGCCGCGATTGATCACGTCGCAGCAGGGCATGATGCCGTCGGGCAAGCGCGCATCGTACTGCCACAGCTCTTTACCGGTGCGCGCATCGACAGCAAAGACCCGCGAATAGGAGCCGGTGAGGTACATCACGCCGTCCTTGATCAGCGGTTGTGCTTCCTGGCCACGCTGTTTTTCTCCCCCCAAGGAGAAACCCCAGACGGGGCGGAGTTGGCTGACGTTTTCGGTGTTCAGCTTCTCCAATTGGCTGTAGCGCTGCCCTTGCAGCCCCAGGCCGTTGGTAACGATCTGATCTGTGGACTTGGCGTCATCGAGGATTTCCTGATCAGTGACTGCCCATGCCGACACGCTGGACATCGCCATGGCGACGCAGAGCGCTGTCAAGGCGAAGGGCTTGCGAAGACCGGTGTGCTTCATTGCGGCTACCTCTACGGATTCATTGTTATCGTCGCCGGGAAATTTTCCCGGTCTAGTGCCGATTCTTCGTCCAAGGCCTTTTGCCAACAATTGCACCCAGTACCGATTTCACTCATCCCTTGGTAGCAATACCGCGCTGTGAGGAGCGCGGTTCCAGCATTGCACTGACTTGGCCAGCTGCCTGGACAGTGAAACGTCATCGGCGCAATCGAAAACCATCGTTATAGCTTGTTCAAGGACGAGCAATACTGGCGCGGCTTCGATCACCAGAATGTGCAGAGCATTTACGTCGTACGGGTTAGGCCGCGTAGCGCGAGCTTCAAACAGGACTACTTCACGATCTTCCATCGCATGGATGGCGAGCAAGCTGCGCCCAGCCTGGGTGAATGGCAGCAGGAGCGTGGCGACGAGCTGACCCAGCGTTAAGCGCTGTCAGTTGCCGCTCAGTCAGCCTGATACAGCTCCGGCAGCTCGTAACGCAGCCCGTAGCTGGTGTATATCTTCTCGAGATCACTTTCCTCGATCAGCCCTTCCAGCACACCTTCGATGGCGTAGGCCAATTGACGGTTGGATTCATGCACGGCCATGCCCAGCTCCCAGGCCTGCTTGCCCATGTTCGGGTAGGCGTTCTCGGCCAGCTTTAGATGACTGTCGTTGGCTTGGTGCAACATCCAATCGATTTCACCGCGCATCGCCATGGTGGCGTCTACTTCGCCAGCCTGCATGGCCGTGAACGCCGCCTGTGCCGTTGGATAGTGATGAAGCATTTTGGCGATGCTGCCGTTGAACACGGACGACAAATAGAAGGACGGCACACTTTCCACTTCGACTCCGACCGGGTGGAAGCGGAACACACCAACGCTCGAAACCTCATCGATGCGCCGATCATCGTAGGCGGACTGCCAGCGTTCGCGCTGATAGGGACCGAACATCACTACCAGTTCGTTGATCAACTCGCCCAACTCGTTCTGCTTGTAGGAGAACTCGCGGTCATAAGGCACGCGCATCATCACGTCGGCCAACACGTTCGGCCGCAAATAATGCCCTTTCCAGATGAAGTTGCGTAGGTCATCGTCGAGCGTCTCGTCCGGCGTGACCCACAGCACTTCGACTTTCAGGTCCAGCCCCGCTGCCAGTTTGCGCGCAAGGTCGGCATCGACCCCACGCGCCTCGCCATCGACCATGTAGCTGTAGGGCGGGAAGTTTTCATACATCGCCACCTTGAGCACGCCCGAATCGATGATGTCGTCGAATGCACGCACCTTTACCACGTCCGCCTGGACCAGCGCGCACGAAAGTAACAGGCAGAGGCCCCCGAGCAACTGGCGCATGGTAATCACCGTTTGGCAGCTTCGCTTTCGATGTAAGTACGGATCGCCCAGAGCGCTTCCTGGCTGAGGTAATCGGCCATGCGTGGCATGTAGACGGCACCATCGCGAACCGCACCGTTGATCACTCGCTCCTTGTACCACTCGTCGCCGTCGTAGCTGGCTTCAAGGTCGCGCAGGTCCGGGGCTATACCACCAGAAATCGCCTCAAGGCCATGACAGCGGGCGCAGTTCTGATTGTATGCGGAGGCGCCGATTTCAATAGCTTTGGCGTTGTCTTCGTTCGGCGCACGATAGGGATTTTCTTCGACCCACTCTTCGCCTAAAGGGGCCAGCCCTTTGGTCTCGACTTTTTGTGGTGTGACGTCGCCATGAGCCATCGCCAACCCGGCAAAGCCGAAAAGTCCGACAGCGAAGAGAGCGCGCAATGAGGTTTTGTTATTCATGACTACCACCGTTGTTTTCGAGTACCTGAGCGAAGCAGCCCCGTTCGGAGCGCATGTCGGTCATCTTGGCGGTGGCGCTGTGATGGCAGAATCCTGCTTTGGTTGTCTGCATCTCCTCCCTTGGTAGTAGGGCCTCGTGCGGCTATTACGAGGCACCGAGGTAGCAAGGCGAAAACACAGGCCGACTGGGAAGTTTTCCCAGCATCAGCGGGAGCTTTTCCGTATCGATCACCGCGACGCCCTCCCAATAATCGAATCGCCTGGCCGGCCGCTGGCCGCACGCCGCTGACTGGTGCGCGAGCATAGCGCCCGGCCTCGTTCGAATCGACCAAGGGAAACCAACCATGACAACAAGATCACCCCTGGGCAGCAAACGCCCTCTCGCCATCGCCGTGCTCGCTGGCGGCCTCTCATTAAGCGGCTTTTCAAGCGCTGCGAACGTCACTTGGGACGACATCGCCAACGATCATCTTTCGACCGAAAACGTGTTGCAGTACGGCCTGGGAACCAACGCTCAGCGCTGGAGCCCGTTGGCCCAGGTGAACGATGAAAACGTCTTCAAGCTGACCCCTGCCTGGTCCTTTTCCTTTGGCGACGAGAAACAACGAGGCCAGGAGTCCCAGGCAATCGTCCACGACGGTGTTATCTACGTGACCGGATCCTACTCGCGAGTGTTCGCGCTCGACTCGCGGACCGGCAAACGTCTCTGGAGCTACGCTCACCGTCTGCCGGACGACATCCGCCCTTGCTGCGACGTGGTCAACCGCGGCGCTGCTATATACGGCGACAAGATCTACTTCGGCACCCTCGACGCCCAGGTGGTGGCGCTGAACAAGGACACCGGCAAAGTCGTCTGGAAAAAGAAGTTCGGCGAACATGGTGCGGGTTACACGATGACCGGCGCGCCCACCCTGATCAAGGATCAGAAGAGCGGCAAGGTCCTGCTGATTCACGGCAGCTCCGGCGACGAGTTCGGCATTGTCGGCAAGTTGTTTGCGCGCGATCCGGACACGGGTGAAGAAGTCTGGATGCGTCCCTTCGTCGAAGGTCACGTAGGCCGGCTGAATGGCAAGGACAGCACGCCGACCGGCGACATCAACGCGCCGTCCTGGCCGGATGATCCGAACTCACCCACCGGCAAAAAAGAGGCTTGGAGCCAGGGCGGCGGCGCTCCATGGCAGAGCGCGAGTTTCGATGCCGAAACCAACACTATCATCGTCGGCGCAGGCAATCCGGCACCTTGGAACGGCTGGGCGCGCACCGCTGAAGGTGGCGATCCGAAGGATTACGACAGCCTTTACACGTCCGGACAGGTCGGCGTCGATGCCACCACGGGCGAAGTGAAGTGGTTCTATCAGCACACGCCGAACGATGCCTGGGACTTCTCCGGCAACAACGAGCTGGTCCTGTTCGACTACAAGAACAAAGACGGCAAGACCGTCAAAGCCACGGCCCACGCCGACCGCAACGGCTTCTTCTATGTCGTTAATCGGCAAGACGGCAAGCTGCAGAATGCCTTTCCATTCGTCGACAACATCACCTGGGCCAGCCATATCGACCTGAAGACCGGCCGACCGGTGGAAAACGAAGGTCAGCGCCCGCCGAAACCCGAGCCCGGTGAAGCGCACGGCAAGTCGGTGGAAGTCTCGCCGCCCTTCCTCGGCGGCAAGAACTGGAACCCCATGGCTTACAGCCAGGACACCGGCCTGTTCTACGTACCCGCCAACCATTGGAAAGAGGACTACTGGACCGAGGAGGTCAGCTACAAGAAAGGCAACGCCTACCTCGGTCAAGGTTTCCGCATCAAGCGCATGTTCGATGATCACGTCGGGATTTTGCGCGCCATGGACCCAACCACCGGCAAGGTCGCGTGGGAGCACAAGGAACCGCTGCCACTTTGGGCCGGCGTGCTCGCTACCAAGGGCAACCTGGTGTTCACCGGAACCGGTGACGGTTACCTGAAGGCGTTCAACGCCAAAACCGGCGAGGAGCTGTGGAAGTTCCAGACCGGCAGCGGAATCATCGCGCCGCCGATCACTTGGGAACAAGACGGCGAGCAGTTCATTGGCGTAACCGTTGGTTATGGCGGCGCCGTGCCGCTGTGGGGCGGCGACATGGCTGTGCTGACCAAGCCGGTCGCCCAAGGCGGCTCGTTCTGGGTCTTCAAAATTCCTGCTTGGGACAAGCAGACCGCCAAACGATGAGACGCCGGCTGTGCTCGATGATCGGGCACAGCCGTGCAGCCATGAATGTAAAGAACTGGCGGGCCGTTAGAGTTGGCGCTCTCCCGGCCCGACAGTCACCTACTCCGATTACTCCTTTCCGCTGCTCTTGACCAGGGAACCACCATGAACCTGTCCCGTTATCTACTCTCCATCGCGGTGCTCTTCAGCGCGGCGTTATCGGCCGATGATCAACCGCCAACCATCAATGGCTGTGTCATCCAGCCGGAAAGCAAATGCGTCAACGCCGATCTTCGCCGCGCCGATCTGAGCAACCAGGACATGCGCAAGATGGATTTAGCCGGTGCCGACCTCACCGGAGCCAATCTGAGGCACGCCAATCTCGATTTGGCCAATCTGGAGCAAGCCAACCTGACCGGCGCTACCCTCACCCGCGCCAGTTTGCAACAAGCCAACCTGCGCCTGGCGAACTTCACCGATGCGCAGCTGGTGGCGATTCAAGGGTGGGGGCTGTTCGCTCAGGCCGCGCGATTCAATGGAGCCAACCTGAGCGCGGCCAATCTTGAATTCGCTCGTTTGAGCGGTGCGAAGATGCATGGCGCCAACCTCACCGCGGCCAATCTGGAAATGACCTGGCTAAGCAAGGCCGACCTCGACCATGCGAATCTGACCGATGCCAATCTGCAGGAAGGCAAGCTCAACGACGCCAACCTCGCGAACGCGACCCTGACTGGCGCGCGCCGACACTATGCAACCTTTCAAGGCACCTATATGGACGGTTGTCTCGGTTGCCCGGTGGACTGGGAGAAGTAATACCGGCGGATGCATCGAACCGGAGCGCCATGCGCTTTAATAAGGGATACGCGCTCCGTTTCCCAGGACCGAAGCTACAGCGGCTTGAAGTGGAGGCCCTATCATCATTCGTATCCCCCAGCTGACCGCCCTCGATAGCCTGCCCCGCTTCGACGGCCTCGCGCTCGACCGTATTCTCACGCCCTCGACGCCTGCGGAATTCTCTCAGGCCGTCGACGACATCCTGGACTTCGCTCAGATCGGCTTCGATACCGAATCCAAACCCACCTTCAAGGTCGGGGAAGTCTCCAGCGGGCCACACCTCATTCAGTTCGCAACGTCGGAAAGGGCCTACCTGTTTCAGGTCGGAACGCCCGGTTGCGCCGAGGCCGCCAAGCGGGTGCTGGAGACGGACCAAGTATTGAAAGTCGGATTCGGTCTGGCGTCCGATCGCAGCCGTCTACGCACCCGGTTGGGAATCGAATTGCGGCACAGCGTCGATTTGGGGTCGGCTTTGAAATACCACGGCAAGAAGGGTCAGGTCGGGCTTCGCGGTGCAGTGGCGGCGGTGCTGGGCGCCGGTATTGGCAAGTCGCGCAGCGTGTCGACCTCCAACTGGGCGAATAAAAATCTGACCGAAGCGCAGCAGCGTTATGCCGCCAACGATGCCTATGCCGCACTGATGGTATTTCTCGCGCTGGATGCCCAGTCGCACACGTCACTACTGGATCGGACGACCTCAGCATCTGGAAAGCAGCGCTGAGAAGGCGTTGCGGCCTGATAGCCTTGGCATCCGTCAGCAAAGGGAGCCAGTAGGCTAACCGCCCGGCCATGCAATAACGGATCGCTCGACCGACCGGTCTTCTCGCCCTTCAAGCCTCGCAGAGCGTGCGATCGCCGACGCGTAGCAATCCCTGATCTATGGCCAGATGCACCAGCTCCGCCTGGGAGCTGACCGCCAGCTTGCTCTTGAGCAGTGCCATGTGGTTGGAGACGGTCTTGCTGCTGATGCAGAGACGCTCGGCAATCTCGCGGTTGCCGATACCACGGGCGAGCATGAGGAATATCTCCATCTCGCGCGGCGTCATGTCAGCCAAACGTCCTTTCATAGGGGTCGTCGAACGCCGCTGACAGGCCAACTCGGTAGCCAAGGGTTGCTCGATGAATGGTTGTCCGGCAAGCACCTTGCGCACTGCTTCGACCAGTACATCCGGCGCACAGCGCTTGGTCAGATAGCCGGATGCGCCGGCATCAAGCGCCTGGCGGACCAGCGCCAGCTCATCGTGCATGCTGAAAATCAACACCGGCAGCAGCGGCAGGCGCTGGCGTAGCCGCCGGCACGTTTCTAGTCCGCTGATCCCAGGTAGGCTCAGGTCAAGCACAACGAGGCTGGGGATATTCTCCTGCACCCGTTGCAGCGCCAGCTCGCCACTCGCCGCCTCGACCACCGTCACCTCGGGCATCAAGGCTGTGAGCAGGCTGGCATAGCCCTGCCGAACCACCGCATGGTCATCCACCAGCAGGATTTTCATGATGATGCCCCGTTGAGTGGCAGATCGAGATAAAGCGCCCACCCGCTGCCAGGGCGGTGCCGGAAGAGCAACTGCGCGCCGAGGCAATGGGCACGCTCACGCATAGAACGCAGACCGACGCCTGCCTGAGCTGGCGGCTGACCATGGCCGTTATCACGAAGCAGCAGACGAAGAGCATCAGTGCTTCCGCGCAGGTGCAGTTGCACGCAGCTTGCCTGCGCATGGCGAGCCACATTGGTCAGCGCCTCCTGCACAAGCCGATAGAGATGAAGCTTGTTCTGTACGGACAAGGCTGGAATTGGTCCGCGAAGCTGGAGCCGACACTCGATTCCCAGCGAGCCCTGCCACTGCTGGACAAGTTGCTCGATGGCCTTCTCCAGCGAAAGGTGATCGAGCATCACCGGATAGAGATCGCGCACCAGAGTGCGAAAGCCGTTCTGCAGATCGAGGCTGTGCTGCTCAAGATGACGGGCAGTTTCACGTACGGCGTCCGGCTTGTCGGCTTGTATACGCAGAAGACAAGCCCGAGCACGAATGCCGGCAACGTACTGGCCGAGGTCATCGTGCAGGGCCTGAGCCAGCTGGGTGCGTTCGCGCTCCTGCAAGGCAATCAACGCCTGAGTGAGCTGATCGTTATCGCCCCGCGCCTGCTCGAGGGCTGCAGCCATGCGATTGAAGCGCTCGGTCAATCGACGCGCCTCGGGCAGGCGGTGCGACGACAGTCGGGTATCGAGCCGGCCTTCGGCAATGCGGACCAGTGCGCCGAGCAATTCGGTCAGCACACGCATGCCCGGGCGCAACGCCCAGCGGATCGCCAGCAGGCTGAGCAACAGCGCCAGGGCGAACAGCGTCAGCAGCTGCAACAGCGAATCCCGTACCTCTTCAACCTCGTCGCGCGGATCGACGCTGATCCGCAGGCGCTTGCCATCGGCTAAAAGCCGCTCGGTGGCCGGCGCCAGCTCGGCGGGATACAGCCAGGCGCCGAGCCAGTCGTTGAACGTCTGAGCCGCACCATGCTCTGTTGATTCTTCGGCCGTCAGCCAGCGCACGCGAATATGCCGCAGGCTATCGGTGAGTCCTGGCCGCAACGATTCGGGATCGCGCTCAGCCATCTCACTCAAGTATTCGACGACGGCGGCCGCGGCATCGAGCTCACGCTGCACATCATGGCTGGCCTGACGCAACAGCGCCGCCAGGCAGACGGTTGCCACCAGAACGAAGAATAGCGTGACCAGCAGATTGATTCGCCAAAGAGCGGACATACATGGAGCTTCCGGTGTCGTGGGACCGCGGTGCAGGCCTGGATTCACGGCGAGCGCGTCACTTCACCACGAACCGGCCTTCCATCCCTTTGTTCTGCAGGCCCTTACAGTAGAACGGGTAGGTGCCCGGCTTGACCGGCAAGAAGAAGATCTCCGCCTCGCCTGCCTCTTCGAACTCCAGCTCGACCAGCGTGATCGCCTTGATTTCTACGCCACCGGCCTCGACTTTTCGCAGGAAAATCGACTTGGCGAACTCCGGCGCCTGGAACGCGCACTCCTTCTGCCCGTCGGCGATGACCTTGAGCTGATAGGCAACGCCGGTTTCCAGCTGATATTCCTTCTGCGAGACCGCGTAATCGGTCTCCTCGGAGCCGAACTTGAGGTCAGGCAGCGACTGAGTGCGCAACGTCAAATCACCCGTCGCGTGAGCATGATCGAAACCGATCAGGCTGCCGATGAATAGCAAATTGAGCGCCAGGGCTTTGAATGGAGGCATAGGAGTCTGCTCGTTATTGTTATCGGTGGGCCTATCCTATGAGCAGCCGCGGGACGCTTGTTTACTACCTTGGTACACAGCGACTGGTACTTTCTGCATATTTTCCCACCCCGCCATGGTTCCTATGCTGGCCGCAACGCCATAGGAGCTGCCCATGCGCCATTTCGTACAACGAGCCGGCTACCTCATCGCCCTCGCCTGCGCCCCGCTTGTTGCCACCGCTGCGCCGGCATCCGGCGAGACGTTGTCGGTGCGGATCGGGTATCTGGGTTACCGCCCGGATCCGGGACCGCTGCTCTCCAACGTGATTCCCGAGCCAACCGATGCCGGGCAGCGTGGCGCCGAGTTGGCCATCATCGACAGCAACACCACCGGACGTTTTCTTAAGCACAGCTACACACTGACGGCCATCAACAGCGATACCCCCGAACAACTCCTCGAAGACGCACGTCAGCTGCATCGGGACGGCTTTCGTTTATTCGTGGTGAACGCACCGGCCGTTAACCTGAGCCAACTCGCCAATGCAATGCCCGACAGCCTGCTGATCAATGCGGGCAGCACCAGCGACGAACTGCGCACTACGAGCTGTCTCGCCAACGTGCTGCATACCCTGCCGAGCCGTAGCATGCTGGCTGATGCCTTGGCTCAGTTTCTCGCTGTACGCCGCTGGAACCGCTGGCTTTTGATCAGCGGCCCGACGCCAGAGGATCAGGCCTATGCAGAGGCACTGCGGCGCGCGGCCAAACGCTTCGGTCACAAGATCATCGAAGAGAAGCCCTGGTCCTTCGATAACGACCAGCGCCGCACTGCCCAGGCGGACATGCCGCTGTTCACCCAAGCCGACGACTACGACGTGGTGGTGGTCGCGGATGAGCGCGGCGATTTTGGCGAGTACGTGCCTTATCACACTTGGCTGCCGCGTCCGGTAGTCGGCACGCAAGGCTTGATCCCGACCGGCTGGCACAAAACGGTCGAGACCTATGGTGCCGCGCAGCTGCAAAAGCGTTTCGAAGCGCACGCCAATCGCTGGATGAATGACCGCGACTTTGCCGCCTGGATTGGCGTGCGCAGCCTGGCCACCGCGATCACCAAGCTCGGCGTGACCGACCCGCAGGCTATTCGTCAGGTCTCGTTGAGCGACACCCTGCCGGTGGATGGCTTCAAGGGCCGCAAACTCACCTTCCGCCCCTGGAATGGCCAGCTGCGTCAGCCGATTCCACTGGTGCATCCGCGCGGGCTGGTTTCCAACTCGCCGCAGGATGGTTTCCTGCATCCCACAAGCGAGCTGGACACGCTCGGCTTCGACCGACCGGAAAGTGAATGCCGGCTGAGCGAGGCGAAATCGTGATCACCGTCCGCCGCCTCACAGCGGTGCTGTCCGCGGCGCTTGGTGTTGCCGCCGCTGACGCATATGCCGAGTTGGCATTGCGCTGAATAGCGTTACCGAGCCTGCACAACAACAAGAGAACCTCAGAATGCCCAGAACACTTCTTGCCGCCGCCATCTCCTGTGGTTTGACTTGCGTGAGCGTTTCCGCGTTGGCCGCCACCGCGTACGTCTCCAATGAAAAGGACGACACCATCAGCGTGATCGACCTAAACAGCCTGGAAACGGTCGAGACGCTTGAAGTCGGTCAGCGACCGCGCGGCCTGACGCTGTCCCACGACAACAAGCTGTTGTACATCTGCGCCAGCGACTCGGACACGGTTCAGGTCATGGACCTGGCGACACGCCGAATCATCAAGCAACTGCCATCCGGGGCCGACCCTGAGCAGTTCGCGCTGCACCCGAACAATAAATGGCTGTACATCTCCAACGAGGACGATGCCCTGGTCACCGTGGTCGACGTCGATAATGAAGAAGTGTTGGCGCAGATCGACGTAGGCGTCGAGCCCGAGGGCATGGCCGTGAGCCCGGACGGCAGATGGGCGGTAAACACAAGTGAAACCACCAACATGCTGCACTGGATCGACACGTCCACGAATGCGCTGGTGGACAACACGCTGGTCGACCAACGCCCGCGCCATGTCGAATTCAGTAAGGACAGCAAGGTGCTCTGGGCGTCCTCGGAAATCGGCGGCACGGTCAGCGTGGTCGACGTCGAGCAGCGGCAGATCCTCAAGACGCTGGATTTTCAGATCAAGGGCGTGCACCGAGACAAGGTTCAGCCGGTGGGCATCAAGCTCAGCTCAGACGGCAAATACGCCTTCGTCGCTCTCGGCCCCGCTAACCACATTGCTGTTGTCGATGCGAAAACCTACGAGGTGCTCGATTACCTGCTGGTTGGCCGGCGTGTCTGGCACATGGCATTCAACCTCGACGAGAGCCGACTGCTGACGACCAATGGCGTGAGCGGCGACGTCTCGGTCATCGACGTGGGTACGCTCAAGGTGGTCAAGTCGATCAAGGTCGGCCGCTATCCCTGGGGTGTGGTGGTTGCGCCATGACTGCCCTGCAGCTCGATTACGTCAGCTTCGCCTATGGTGCTCGTCAGGCCTTGCAGGATGTCAGCTTCCGTGCCGCAGCCGGACGCTTCACCGCCCTGCTCGGCCCGAATGGCGCCGGCAAATCCACGCTGATCGCACTGCTTACCCGGCTCTATGATCTGCAGCAGGGCAATATCCAAGTGGCCGGATACAGCCTGCGCGATCAACCGCGCCGGGCCCTGCGCCGCCTCGGCGTGGTGTTCCAACAGAGCACCCTGGATCTGGACCTCAGCGTCGAACAAAACCTGCGCTACCACGCCGCGCTGCATGGGATGCCACGAACGCTGGCGAATGCCCGTATCGAACTGGAACTGGACCGCCAGCAACTCGGCGAACGACGCAAAAGCAAGATTCGCGAGCTCAACGGCGGTCACCGGCGGCGGGTGGAGATTGCCCGCGCGCTGCTGCACGAGCCCAGCCTGCTACTTCTCGACGAAGCCAGCGCCGGACTCGATCCGGCCAGCCGCCAGGCGCTTAACGACCACGTCCGCCAGCTTTGTCGCAATGAAGGTATGAGTGCGCTCTGGACCACGCATCTGCTCGATGAAGTCCGCGCCGACGACGATCTGCTGATCCTCAATCGCGGGAATCTGGTCGCTCAGGGCCGTGCCGATGTGTTGTCCGCCATGGACGGCAATCTGGAACAGACCTTCATCCGCCTGACCCGTCAATCGGCCGCGGCCTGATGCGCCTACGCCCTGCCCGTCAGCCACTTTTGGAGCATGCCTCATGACTGCCTATTGGGAATGCCTGCGTGCCATCGTCTGGCGCGAGTGGCTGCGTTTCGTCCAGCAACGCTCACGGTTCTTCAGCGCATTGGTGCGGCCGATGCTGTGGCTGGTGGTGTTTGCGGCCGGTTTTCGCGCGGCGCTGGGCATCGCGATCATTGAACCGTATGACACCTACATTACTTACGAAACCTACATCGTTCCCGGCCTGGCCTGCATGATCCTGTTGTTCAACGGGATGCAAGGTTCGCTCTCGATGGTCTACGACCGCGAAATGGGCAGCATGCGCGTACTGCTGACCAGCCCGTTACCGCGCGGTTTCCTGCTCGCCAGCAAGCTCTTGGCGACCGCGCTGATTTCACTCCTGCAGGTCTATGCGTTTCTTCTTGTGGCCTGGCTCTACGGGGTGCAGCCACCCGCAGCGGGCCTGCTTGCGGTATTGCCTGCATTGCTGTTGGTGGCGCTGTTGCTCAGCGCGTTGGGACTGTTGCTCTCAAACGGTATCCGTCAGCTGGAGAACTTTGCCGGGGTGATGAATTTCGTCATCTTCCCCATGTTCTTCTTGTCCTCGGCGCTATATCCGCTGTGGAAAATGCGCGACGCCAATGAATGGCTGTACTGGATCTGCTCGTTCAACCCCTTCACCTTTGCGGTCGAACTGGTGCGCTATGCGCTGTACGAGCGATTTAATCCGATGGCGCTGGCGATCTGCTTCGGCCTGACCCTGTTGTTCAGCTTGCTCGCCGTGCTGAGCTTCAATCCGCAACACGCCGCGTTGCGGCGAACGGCCTGAGCGAGTCTCTACTACTTTGGTACTGGTTTTTCTGTCGATTGTAGGATTTCAAAACAGCGCTCATTGCTCTGTAATGTGGCCGACCGAAGTACTGGAAAGCGGAAGATGACAAGTCTGCCGGTGTTGTTGCTGATTGCAACCAAGTGGGAGGCACCTAAGGGCGTATCCCATCGTTCCGGCATTGAACGTTACCGATGCAGCATTCTGCGCGCCGCCGTGACCTACCCGCCTGAAACTGGTTCGACGCAACGCGCCACCGATCATCCGCTGTCGCACAGGACGAAGCGCTACCCGAACCACCCCACCATAATCACA
The DNA here is from genome assembly GCF_024448715.1 of Stutzerimonas stutzeri. Taxonomy (GTDB): domain Bacteria; phylum Pseudomonadota; class Gammaproteobacteria; order Pseudomonadales; family Pseudomonadaceae; genus Stutzerimonas; species Stutzerimonas stutzeri_AR. The sequence continues at coordinate 193,907 of NZ_JAMOHZ010000001.1, read as the reverse complement.
ACAATGAGGTGACCGGCCATGTACAAGATATTAATTGCTGATGACCATCCACTGTTTCGCGAAGCCATCCACAACGTCATCCAGGATGGCTTTCCAGACAGCGAAATCCTTGAAACTGCCGACCTCGACAGCGCATTGGCGATGACGCTGGAAAACGACGATCTGGATCTCGTGCTGCTCGACCTGAACATGCCCGGCATGCATGGGCTCAACGGCCTGATCAACCTGCGCAACGAGGCGCCGACCATTCCGGTAGTGATCGTTTCCGCCGAGCAGGATAAGCAGATCGTGTTGCAGGCGATCACCTATGGCGCTTGCGGTTTCATCACCAAGTCTTCGCCGCGCACGCAAATGACCGAGGCCATCGAGCAGATTCTCAACGGCAACGTCTACTTGCCCTCCGATATTATCCGCAGCCAAAACGCCAATAACCGCCGCTCTCAACATCACGAGCAGAGCATCCCGCCGGAGCTGCTACAGGCGCTGACGCGCAAGCAGTTGCTAGTGCTGGAACGGATGACCAAAGGCGAATCGAACAAGCAGATCGCTTACAACCTCGACATTGCCGAAACCACGGTCAAGGCCCATGTCTCGGCGATCCTGCGCAAGCTCAACGTGCACAACCGCGTGCAAGCGATCCTTTCTGCTGGCGACATCGACTTCGCGGCCTATCTGCGTCGCTGATCCTCACCCCGTAAAGCATTCGCGAGCAAGCTCGCTCCTACAAGGGCAACGTAGGTCGTAGGAGCCAGCTTGCTCGCGAACAGAGCTGGGCGAACCGGCTCAAGCGTGCCCCTGTTCCATCATGTGACACATGGCCGTTTTCAGCTTCATCGGGCGCACCGGCTTATGCATCAGCATGTGGCCCAGCTCCCTGACCTTCTGCTTGAGTTCGTTGCTGTAGTTGGCGGTGATCATTAGCGCCGGTAGTGGGCTGGCGCGACGGGCATTGACCGTGGCGACCACATCGACCCCATTGCAGCCGTTATCCAGATGGTAATCGGCGATGATCAGGTCGGCGTCGGCGTGGAAGTTGTCGACCTGACCGGCCAGGTCTTCTTCGGACAAGGCGGTGGTCACGGCGCAACCCCAGCCTTCGAGCAAGGTGCGCATACCTGCACAGATTGCAGTGTCGTTGTCGAGCACCCAGACCCGCGCGCCCTTGAGCCTTTCCAGCAAAAGATCGGTGGTTGCGGGCTCCACCTGGGCTTTCGGTGCGCGCTTGGACAATGGGACCTCGATGGCAAATACCGAACCACGCCCCGTTTGCGAGCGCACCATAATGCGGTGGCCGAGCATGCGGGCGATCTTTTCGACGATGGCCAGCCCCAACCCGAGCCCTCGGTCCTGGTTGGGCCGCACGCCCTCGCCTCGCTTGAATTCCTGGAACACCTCTTCCAGCTTGTCTTCGGCGATCCCCACGCCGGTGTCCCAAACCTCGATCGACAGGCTTTGACGTCGACGGCGGCAACCGAGCAGCACACGGCCTTCGGGCGTATAGCGAATCGCATTGGTGAGCAGATTGCGCAGTATCCGGGCGAGCAGCTGGATATCGCTGCGCACCAGCGCTGAGCACGGGATGAAGTCCAGTTGCAGCCGCTCGCTGCCTGCAATCTGCCGGAACTCTACGGCAAGGTTTTCCAGCAGCTCGCTAACGGCAAAGGGCGCGATATCCGGCTTGATCACGCCCGCGTCGAGTTTGGAAATATCCACCAAGGTGCCAAGCAGATTCTCCACATCTTCCAGCGAATTGCTGATATTGCGGATCAACCCGCCACTAGGTGCCGCAGGCTGTTCCATCAGCGCACTGGTAAATAGCCGCGCCGCGTTGAGCGGCTGTAGCAGGTCGTGGCTCACCGCGGCGAGAAACTTGGTCTTCGACAGATTGGCCAGTTCGGCCTCGCGCTTGGCTTCACGCAGACGCGCCTCGGCGTGCGCGCGCTCGTCGATTTCGCAGAGCAGCTGTTCGTTCAGGCTGGTCAGCTCCGCGGTCCGTTCGCGCACCCGCTGTTCGAGGTTTTGATAGGCCTGATGCAGCGCTTCGGCGGTGCGGCGGCGGTCGGTAATGTCCTGAATCAGCACGAAGATGCCCGCCACTTCGCCGTTAGGCTGCCGATTCGGCACGTAGGAGCGCAGCATGTAGCGCTGCTGACCGGCATGGTTGTGCTCGGCCATTTCGAAACTGACACTTTCCCCGGACATGGCCCGGTCGATATAGGGCTCGAGCTGCTGCCAGTGCTCACCGCTGTGGATCTCGGGCAGGCACTGGCCGAGCATGCCGTCGCTGGGCCAGCGATACCATTCCTCGTACACCTTGTTGGTGAATTCGTAGGTCAGGTCTGCCGACACATAGGCGATCAACGCCGGCACGTGGTCGGTGATCAGGCGTATCCAGCGTTCGCTTTCACGCAGCGCCTCAGCGTGCCGGTAGCGCTCGGTGATGTCGGTGAATGTGTTGACGAAGCCGCCGGTGGGCAACGGATGGGTGCGTATCTCCAGCGTACGTCCGTCGAATAGATGCTGTTCGAGTTCGGCCAGCGGCAGGCCGTCGGTGTCGCGTGTGTTGGGCGTCAGCAGCTTGAGCTCGCTGTCGGCCATGACCTCTTCGAACGGCCTATGCGCCTCGATCGGCGCCAGGCCGCAAAGCTCAAGAAAGCGACGATTCCAGAGCTCCAGCCCTCCGTCGGCGCTGACCATGGCGACGCCCTGGGACAGGTTGTCCACGGCGCGCTGCAGCAATCGGGACTTCTGCGCTAACGCCTGTTCGCGGCGCATGGTTTCGCTGACCTTGACCTCGGTAATGTCGGTGTAGAGCATCACCAGCCCGCCTTCGCGGGTCGCGCGTTCGCTGACCTGCACCCAGCGGCCGTTGTGCAGACGGTAAACGGTGGGATCTTTGCCTTTACCGCGATGCTCCTCGGCGATCAACCCGCTACTTTCCGCCAACCGCCGCACCTCGGCTAGCCGGGTGCCGCTGTTGATACGTGCTCGAGTGCGGCTCCAGAGGGATTTGAAGCGCTTGTTGAACAGCACGATGCGCTGGTCTTTGTCGAACAGGACAAAGGCGTCGGAGATGCTTTCGATGGCATCGACCAAGTGCTGATGCGCGGTTTCGGCCCGTAATCGCGCATCGCTGAGCAATCGATTGCTGGCTTTCAGCTCGGCCATCGCCTGGTTCAGTGCATCGGTGCGTTCGCGCACTTGCTCGGCCAATTCGACCGAATGCTGAAACGCGGCATAAGAGGCATCGCGCCCCGTGCCGCTGGATTCGATGCGCTCGATGAGCGCTGCGTTGATACGGCGCAGCTTGTCGTTCTCGCGCTCAAGCTCGATCTGCCGCTCCAGCAGTTCAGCGAGCACTCTTTTCTCCAGCCCGCCCTCCAGGCCGGCCAATGGCGACACCGGTGAAGGTCTGGTTGATGTGCATGCCATTGAACTGCTCTCCGTAGGTGTTGAAACCGATCACCTGTTGGCGTCGAAGAAAGGCGGACGCCTGCTCGCTGGTCTCCTCGGTCTCGATTTCCAGCCGTCGCAGGAAGCAATCGCAGCCTATGGTCAGCAGAGGTGCGCCCAGCCGCTGTTCGAGACGCTCGAACAGCGTTTCAAGGTTGGGCATCAGCGGTCCGGGACGCATGGCCGTAAGAACAATGCCGTTCTCCACCGCGCAATAGAACGTCAGGCTAAGGTCGTCGTTGACCTTCTGAATCGAGCGCACGTAGTACTGCTCGTTAATGCGCACCGCGAGCGGGTGTGCGGCGAACAACCGGTGGTCAAGGTCACTGACATTCACGCCGATCAGCCGGGCGTATTCCTCGGCAGCGGGTTCTGCGTTCAGTTCGTAGACGCGGCGAGCGTTGCTATCGGCCTGGGTCACGACCAGTTTGTCGTTGCGCGGCAGCATGTGGTGAGTGGTGAAAACCTCGAAATCCAGCCAGGTGTTGACCAGCACCACTATGGCCGCGCCGCTGTGGAACCTGCCGTCGTAATAGACGTGGGTATCGGTCAGATGGTTGTCATCGCCGGCCGAGCCGCCAAAATGCGGAATGCTGCCAAACGCAGCGCTCAACGCCGCCAAGACGATTTCCTCGCGGCTCGATAAGCCATCGAGCAGGGTCATCGCGAAACTGTGGCCCTTGATCGGCGCTAAAGAATTGCTGCGACAAACATTGCCCAGACGTTCCACCAACTGCTGGGCGTCGATCAGGCTGAAGCGATCCATCTCGACGATCAGTTCGCTGGCAATGGAGAAGCTGCGGTGATCGAAGCCAATCGCTGTCACGCAGCTGCGGCCATAGCCTTGCGAGGTGATTTCTCCCGCCGAGGTGCAGCCCACCACACGCACGCCGCCGAAGTACTGCTGCAGCGCATCGCCCAGCGCCGGAAGGTCGTATTCGGCCGAACAGAAGAACAGCACGAATCCGAGATGCGGATGGATCAGCTGGCGCGCCAGATCCTGCGCCACCGTTTCGACGTTACGGGCCTCTGACATCGCTGTGCGTATCACTTCGGATTCTTGCTCGACCACGCACCGCACCCCATCAACCGTTTCGTATGTCCTCATTCTTAGTCAGGGCATAGGGCTCGGAAATGCTACTTCAGTACCGGCGGCGACCTGCCAAGGTAGCAAAGCGGCGAAAGAGTGCAGGCTCGGCGCTCCTAGCTTCATCGAACAAAAAAAAGCGGACGCCCGAAGAGGCGTCCGCCTGGATGTTGCAGGCTGCGCTTAGAAGCTCAGCGCGGCGCCTATGGCGTAGGTACGGGTGTCCTCGTCGAGGGCGTCGGTGTCCCGCCCCCTCAGCTCGAACTGGTTCAATTCGGCAACCAGCTTCAGGTTGTCGTTGATGGTACGGAAGTAGGCGATACCACGGGTTTCGTAATCGGCAGCGGTGCCCAGACCATTGCCATCATCTTTGGTCTTGCCGGTAGACAGGGCAATGCGGTTCTTGCCAAAGGTGTAGGAGCCCTGAAGCAGGTAGCCGTCGCTATCCACGTCACGAAGCTGCGCTTCGCCAGCGTTGTTGGTATAGAACGGGTTGATGCCTTCGGCCTGGAAACCCGAGGCGGTGACGGAGAATGCGCCCATTTTCGCCTGGATACCGTAGCCGATGCCCTTGGAGTCGACTTCATCGACACTGCTGTCGGTGTTCTTGGATGTCTGCTGCATGCCGTTGACCCAGGAGTAAATCTTGGCCCCGGCGAGATCGAACTGGTAAGTGATCTCGGTCTCGAAGCGTGGACTGTCCTGGTAGGCCTCATCCAGTGCGCTGCTGGCGTCATCCGTGGTGTCGACCGGATCCATGATGCCGGCGGCAATACGTAGGCCGCTCATGACCGGCGAGCGATAGGTGATCTGCGAGGTCGGGAACGGGTACGGATAGCCTGTGCCGATATTGCCGAACGAAACACCGCCGAAATCGACCAGCCCCAGAGTGTCGCTGACCTGGCCATATCCGGTGAGCATTTCGTCCAGAAAAATGTTCGATCGACCAAAAAGACCGAAGTCCTTACCGAAGAGCACCTCGCCCCATTGGTCGCTGGACGCCGTACCGTAGAATTGGCGAACGTCGATGCCAGTCTCGGTGGCATTGGTGTCGCTGTCGTTGATCGTTACCCAGAAAGACGAGCGCCCACCGACTTTCAGGTCATCGAGCTGCTTGCTGAAGTTGAAGCCGATGTAATTGGGCAGAAAGCCCATTTTCACACGGGACTGGTCCCGGTCGAATTGCTCCCCGGCACGATCCACGTCGCTGCTGACATAAAACGTGTTGAAGTAGCCGTCGACAGCGAACGTGGTGTCATCCTTGTCGTAAAGCATGATTTCGGCAACTGCCGACTGGCTCAGGGTCATCGCAATCACGCTGGCCAGGGCCAACGGCATTAGGGTGGTAACTGCTTTCTTCTTGTTGTGCATGGCGCTCTCCGCTGATGTGACGACGGGCAGTCGTGTCGAGGCGGATTATCGAAAGCACAACGGGTCGGCCATACACTGCGATGGCGGCGATTGGCTACTGCTTTGGCGGCGATTGCCGTCTTGCGCTGTAAGCAGGTGACAGTCGAGCCGGAAGGAGCAGCGCTTAGGTAGTACGCCGTCGCGCTTTGGATGTAATAAGCATCACGTCATACCTGGTCCGCATGACGGCCGTGCCCAGCGCGGCTGGCAGACGAGGTTATTAGACTGAAGTGCTGCCATTTCAATCATCAAGTCGCATGGCGGCGGGGCGAGCGCTGGATAGCATGGGTGTATAACAATACGCCTAGAGGCATCTATGAAACGCAGCGCCGGCCTCCTATCGCGCTTGCTACTGGTGGTATGCGTGCTCGCCAGCCCGACGCTTTTCGCCCAAGCGCTGGATACGCAGATCCAGCAGCTGTTTCCCAAGGCCACTCGCATCGAGCCGAAGCAGGACAACCCGCCGGTGCACAGCGTCTATCAACTCGACGAATTGCTTGGCTACGCCTTCGAGTCCACTGACTACTCCAACTTGCAGGGGTTCTCCGGCAAGCCGATACGGCTGTTGATCGGTATGGACACCGAGGGCGTGCTCGTCGGCGTCACGGTGTTGGAACACCATGAACCGGTCTTCTTGCATGGACTTGGCGAGCAGTCGCTGTTCGATTTCGTCGAGCAATACCGGAACACGTCGATCGGCAAACCAATCGTGGTAGGCGGGCAGAGTGCGGCGGGCGCAAGCGATTCGGTGACCCGCATCGACGGAGTGAGCAAGGCAACCGTGTCAGTGGTGATTCTCAACGAAACCGTCCTGCTGTCAGCCTTGGGCGTCGCGCGCAAGCTGCTCGAAGGCTTCGCCAGTGGTTCCTTGGCCACTGCAAAAACCGACCTCTATGAGCCGCTCGACTGGACGCAGCTACTCGAAAGCGGATATCTCCAGCACTGGACCATCAGTCGCGACGAGGTAGAACAGGCCCTTGGGCCACTCGATCGTTATCTGGAGATCAAGGCTGGAAGCGACGCGCCGTTCAGCGACCTCTATTTCGCTTACCTGAATGCACCGAGCATCGGCCGCAACCTGCTCGGCGAGGCCGGTTTCGCCAAGCTCAACGAAGAATTGAAGCCCAACGAACAGGCCGTGCTGGTGCTCTCTTCCGGCATGTACCACCATGTGCCGGGCGACTTCGTGCCCGCCACAGCACCGAGTCGCCTGGTACTGATGCAGAACGACCACGCCATCGAACTGCACGACATGAATTTCAACAATGGCGCGGTGATGGAGATGCTCGACATCCCGCTCGATGGTTTCGAGGCGAACGTCTTCCGCATCAAGGCGCATAACGCCTTCAACCCCGCAGAGCCTGCCGGGTTACGTTTGAACGTGAACCTGCGGCGCAACCCTCTTGTGGAAAGCAACACGCATTTCATGCGGGATTTCCAGCTTGACCGCGACCTTTTCGATATCGAAAAAGCGCAGATCGCGGCCGAGCCGACGCCCATCTGGCTACGCATGTGGCAGGAGCGCTGGTGGCAGACCGGCCTGCTTGGCCTGTCGCTGCTTGTGCTGACCTGCGTATTCATCTGGCAACACCGCATCAGCAGTCATAGCCGTGGCTTTCACCTATTTCGGGCCGGCTTTCTCTTGTTCACTCTGGCGTTCGTTGGCCTTTACGCCCAGGGTCAGCTGTCGGTGGTAAATATCTTCACCATGTTCCTGGCGCTGGGGAAGGATTTCGATATCCGTGTGTTTCTAATGGATCCGGTGATCTTCGTCCTCTGGAGCTTCACTTTTGTCAGCCTGTTCATCTGGGGCCGCGGTGTGTTCTGCGGCTGGCTCTGTCCGTTCGGCGCGCTACAGGAAATGCTCGGTTGGGTGGCCAAGCGTCTACGCATCCGACAGTGGAAAGTGTCCGATCGCCTTCATCTGCGCCTGCAATGGCTGAAGTACTTGATCCTCATTGGGCTGGTGCCGGTGGCCTTCTACTCGCTGACGCTGGCCGAGCGGCTCGCTGAGGTGGAGCCGTTCAAGACCAGCATCACGCTGTTCTTCGTGCGGTCCTGGCCGTTCGTGCTTTACGCGGTGATCCTGCTCGGGCTCGGCCTGTTCGTGCATAAGTTCTACTGCCGATACGTCTGCCCGCTGGGCGCCGGGCTAGCAATGCTCGGCAGATTTCATCTGTTTTCATGGCTCAAGCGCATCGACGCCTGTGGCCAGCCCTGCCAGCATTGCAAGAATCATTGCGAGATCGGGGCGATCAAGCGCGACGGGGGCATCGACTATGACGAGTGCATCCAGTGCCTGGAGTGCATCGTCATTCTTAATAACGATGACCAGTGCGTCGCGACCATCAGTGCGCGAAAAAAGGCGGAGAAGGCCGGGCGGCATCCTGGCAGCGAGCTGATCGCCACCGACGCCATGGAGCCCACTCCAGCGTCCTCAGCAGGCCTTGTAGGGGGAACAGGAATACACGTTCAGCACCAACAAGGCTGACCTTTTCAGCGACAAGCACGGCGTCTGCTCAGCTCCTATTTGTTCTGCATCACGACGCTGCGTATGTCATCAGCCAATTGGCGAACACGCTCTTCACTGGTATCCCATGAGCACATGAAGCGCGCACCACCGACACCGATAAATGTGTAGAACATCCAACCCCGACTTCTGAGCGCTTCCAGCGCCAACGGCGGAATGCTCACGAAGACGCCGTTCGCCTGCACCGGAAACATCAGCTCCACATCCGGAACGTCGCTGATCAATTTGGCGAGCAGCTGTGCGCAATTGTTGGCGTGCTGTGCGTATTTCATCCAGGCGTTGTTTTCCAGCAGCCCGACCCATGGCGCGGATAGAAAGCGCATCTTGGATGCCAACTGGCCGGCTTGTTTGCAACGGTATTCGAAGTCTTCGGCCAGCTCCCGGTTGAAGAACAGGATCGCTTCGCCCACGGCCATGCCATTCTTGGTTCCGCCGAAACAAAGCACGTCCACACCGGCCTTCCAGCTCAGCTCCGCTGGAGACAGGCCGAGAAACGCACAGGCATTGGCGAAACGTGCGCCGTCCATGTGTAGATGCAATCCCAGCTCTTTACAGGTATCGCTGATCGCTCGAAGCTCGTCAGGCTGGTAGACGGTGCCGATTTCGGTGGCCTGGGTGATGCTGACGACGCGCGGCTTGGGGTAATGGATGTCCTTGCGCTTCAGAGCGATCTCGTGGATCGCCGTCGGGGTCAACTTACCCTGCTCGGTGCGTGCAACCAGAAGCTTGGAGCCGTTGGAAAAGAACTCCGGCGCGCCGCATTCGTCAGTCTCGATATGCGCAATGTCACCGCAAATAACGCTGTGATAGCTCTGACAAAGGGACGACAACGCCAGGGAGTTGGCTGCGGTACCGTTGAATGCGAAGAACACTTCACAATCGGTTTCGAACAACTGGCGGAAGTGATCGGCCGCACGCGCGGTCCACTGGTCGTCGCCATAGGCGCGGTCGTGTCCCTGATTCGCACTGGCCATGGCCTCCCAGGCCTCTGGACAAATACCCGAGTAGTTGTCGCTGGCAAATTGCTGATTGGCGGTGCTCATCTAAACCTCTTTATAGGTTGCTGCTTCAGCTACTGATCGGCAGAAAAATCACAGTGTAGAGCCCCAGCGCGCCGAGCACGGACACCGAGGCGCCCAGCCATAGAACTGAGAGCGCATCGGCATGGATTCTTCCACTTTTAACTCCGCTGGCGCTGCGTGCATAACGCCGCTGTTGAGTCGTCCAGATGCCCAGCGCGGTGATCAATGAAACCGCCACGAGCGCACCTACGAAAAAGCCGTGGTACGGCATCCAACGTAGAAAAAGCGCGCTTACAGTGATCATCGTGAGCAGCGTTCGCCCCCAGGCCAGCGAGGTGCGTTCTGGTTGTAAGCCAGGATCTTCATGCAGCGGCGGCGACGGTGTCTTGGGGGCCAGTCGACGACGAAAGGAAATGTGCATGGTTAGCCGCGCAGCGCAACGAAACTGATTAGTACCAAGGTCACCAGGGTGCCGCCGATCGATAGGATCGGGATCAGCAGCGGAAACGGCAGCGGGCCGCTGTGACGCATGGCACGTTCGATCGTCAGCCAGCGAACGCAGGCCGTAGAGCTAATAAACATGGCCAGCAGCAACAGCGAAATCGAAAGAACCTTGCGGACTTCTAGGACAAAGATGTCGCCAGCAAAGGCCTCCACTGCGACACCGCCGGCCAGTAATGCGAGTGACGTGCGGATCCAGGCGAGAAAGGTTCGTTCGTTGGCTAAGGTGAACCGCGGGTCAGGTTCCTTTCCGCCAGATAACAACCGGTGACTCCAACGACTGCGTTCCATTGTGCTAATGCATCTCCGATCGGATTGTTTCCAAGCATTCAAACAGAAACGCCGCCGCCTTGCAGGTTCCATTGCGCCAATGCAATCAGCTCACGTGGTAATGTCCTGGCACTGGTATTTTCTTGGAGACCTCTATGTTGCTTCGCCTGGTAACCGCCCTCGCCCTCGGAACTGCCACGCTCATTGCCGTTGCAGACGACCACACCCATGCGCACCACCAGACGGCTGGCCCGACGGCGCCAGCTGTTACGCAGGTTTGGTCTCGCGCCATGCCGCCGAGCGCCCCTACCGGCGCGGTGTATTTCACGCTGAACAACCCCAGCGACAAGCAGGATCGCTTGGTCGGCGTACAGACATCACGCGCAAAAAAAGCCGAGCTGCACACCCACGTACACGAAGGCGAGATCATGCGCATGCAGCAGATCGACTCGGTCGAAGTTCCGGCCGGCGGTCATGTGGAGTTCAAGCCTGGCGGTAGCCACGTGATGCTCTTCGAACTCAGCGAGCCGCTGGTGGCTGGGGAGCATTTCCCTGTGACACTGATTTTTGAGAACGCCGGTGAGGTGACCGTCGATGTCTCTATTCAGGAGCAGGCGCCGGAATCGAACGGACACGCCCACAAGCATCATTGAGGATTGGCGAGTTTAGACTTCGGCTGATTTCGATCAGCTTGCCGTCCTGCTTCAGAAAGCTACCGATTCGCAAAACATTCGGGGCGCCGGTTCGAGTAACCGGCCCCCTCCTCCATAGCTACCTTCTTCCTGATAAGACGACAGCCGAACCAATACTCCCGCGCATGCGGATCAGATTCCCGTTGGCGTTCGCATGGTGACGAACTCTTCCGCGGCAGTCGGATGAATGCCGACTGTATCGTCGAAGATTCGCTTGGTGGCGCCGGCCTTCAACGCTACGGCCATGCCTTGCATGATCTCGCCGGCATCCGGCCCTGCCATATGGCAGCCCAGCACCTTATCGGTTTCGGCATCGACCACCAGCTTCATCAGGCTGCGCTCGAGGCTGTCGGTCATGGTCAGCTTCATCGGCCGGAAGCGACTCTCGAATAGCATCACCTTGTGTCCCTGCTTGCGCGCCTCTTCTTCGGTCAGCCCAACCGTAGCCATGTTTGGCAGGCTGAACACAGCCGTGGCGATAGTGTTGTAATCGACCGGGCGATACTCCTCCGGCTTGAACAGCTGACGCGCAACGGCCATACCTTCTGCAAGCGCAACCGGAGTCAACTGCACGCGTCCGATAACGTCACCAATGGCCAGAATTGACGGTACCGAGGTGTGGAACTGGTCATCGACAGCAATGAACCCGCGTTCATCCAGTGCGACATCAAGGTTGTCGAGCCCCAAGCCGTCTAGCATCGGGCGCCGACCGGTGGCGTAGAGGATGCAGTCGGCCTCCAGCGTACGGCCATCTTTCAGCGTTGCCAGCAAGGTACCGTCTGCCTGCTTGTCGATGCGGGCAATATCGGCATTGAACTGCAAGTCGACGCCCTTCTTGATCATCTCGTCTTTAAGGTGATCACGTAGCGAACCATCGAAGCCGCGCATGAACAACTCGCCGCGATACAACAGCTTGGTATCGGCGCCGCAGCCGTGGAAGATCGAGGCGAATTCGACAGCAATGTAGCCGCCACCGACCACCAGCACGCGGCGCGGCAGCTTATCGAGATAGAAGGCTTCGTTGGATGTGATGGCGTGTTCGCGACCAGGGATTTCTGGAACGAAAGGCCATCCACCGGTGGCGATTAGAATGTGCTCAGCAGTGTAATGCTTGCCTTCGACTTCGACGGTATGGGCATCAACCAGGCGCGCATGCGCTTGCAACAGGGTGACGCCGCTATCGATCAAAAGATTCTTATAAATGCCGTTAAGGCGCTGAATTTCACGGTCTTTGTTGGCGATCAGGGTCTTCCAATCGAACGTCGCGCCATCGATGGTCCAGCCATAGCCTTGGGCCTGGCCAATGTCTTCGGCATAGTGGGCGCCGTAGACCAGCAGCTTCTTCGGCACGCAGCCGACATTCACGCAGGTGCCGCCCAGGTAACGGCTTTCGGCTACCGCCACGCGGGCGCCATAGCTTGCGGCGAAACGGGCGGCACGGACGCCACCGGAACCCGCGCCGATGACGAATAGATCGAAGTCGTAAGCCATGTACTGTTGTCTCCCTTGTAGAACACACAGCATAACCCAGGCTTTTCGCCTGTTCACCGAAGGAGTGCCGCATGCGCCCTACCCTGACCCATCTCGCCTTGCATGTGCCCGACCTGGACGCCTGCATCGCGTTCTATGAGCAGTTTTGCGGCATGCATGTGTTTCACGAGCGTGCCGGAAAAGGCTCGCGCATCGTCTGGATGGCCGAACCCGGCAAGGAGCGAGAATTCATCTTCGTCATCATGCCGGGCGGTCAGGATCGGGCCCTGGCTGACGACGATTACAGCCATTTTGGTTTTGCACTTGCGAGTCGTGGTGAAGTCGATGCGATCGCGGTGCGTGCTCGCCAGGCTGGGTGCCTGATATGGGAGCCGCGCGACGAGTCCTACCCGGTCGGCTATTACTGCGGCGTACGGGATCCGGCAGGCAATTACGTCGAGTTCAGCTATGGCCAGCCGCTGGGACCGGGCGCCGAAGAAATGCCGGCTCCCTAAACGAACAAAGCCACCCTGAGGTGGCTTTGTGATCGACGCGGCGTGAATCAGAATGCCTTGCCGGTCAGATAGAAGTTCTCATAGCAGAAATTGGTCGCCGCGATATAGCCCTCGGCACTACCGCAATCGAAACGTTGCCCCTTGAACTTGTAAGCCAGCACGCAGCCATCCTGCGCCTGACGCATCAAGGCGTCGGTAATCTGGATCTCACCACCCTTGCCCGGTTCGGTCTGCTCGATAAGGTCGAAGATATCCGGAGTGAGGATGTAGCGGCCAATGATCGCCAGGTTAGAAGGTGCATCTTCCGGCTTGGGTTTTTCCACCATGTGGCTGACCCGGAAGATGTCGTCACGGATCATTTCGCCAGCGATCACACCGTATTTGCTGGTTTCTTCCGGCGGCACTTCCTGAATCGCTACGATCGAGCAGCGGAACTGGTTGTACAGCTTGACCATCTGCGCCAACACCGGGTCACCGTCGAGGTTTATGCAAAGGTCATCGGCCAGGACTACAGCGAAGGGTTCGTCGCCAATGAGCGGGCGCCCGCTGAGAATCGCGTGGCCCAAGCCCTTCATTTCCACCTGGCGGGTATAAGAGAAACTGCACTCGTCGATCAGCTTGCGGATACCGACCAGATATTTTTCCTTATCGGTATTGCGGATTTGGTGCTCGAGTTCGTAGCTGATATCGAAGTGATCTTCGAGGGAACGCTTGCCGCGACCGGTAACGATCGAGATCTGGCTCAGCCCGGCGGCCAGTGCCTCTTCAACCCCGTACTGAATCAGGGGTTTGTTTACTACCGGCAACATCTCCTTGGGCATGGCCTTGGTTGCAGGGAGAAAGCGCGTGCCATATCCGGCCGCAGGAAAAAGGCATTTCTTGATCATGTGAGTCCTTGAAAAGAATGTTCCAGTTGATGCACTGCGCCTGATCGGTCAACAGCCATACCCTGCATGTCCCGCCGACAGCGGCTGACTAGAGGCTACGACCACCGAAACGACGATGGGTTCGCATGCTGTCGCAGCGAATCCAGGCCTTCTCCGTCGGCTGATTCTGACCGATGGTCATTGACTTCCGCGGTGTGCATAGCCTGATCTGAGCGGGATTACTTGCCAAGTAGGCGAGCAAAATAAGTGTCGGTTCGTTGAGCTGCTGTCGTTCGTAGCTAATGCGGCGCGTTATGCCATTGATCGTCCCATCATTGCCAAATCAGCCTGCAACTGTATAAATAAACAGTCTTACGGGCGACTACGCTCGCGTACTACCGAACCGGACGTTCGATGCGCCAGGCTTTGGAAAATCCCCTCTATTACCTTGAAAACTTTCGGCAGGTGCTCGCCTGGGTTGGTGAACGCCATGGCGATCTGCTGGATGACCGTGAGCGATCATTTTTGCAGAGCTTTAAGGATGTGCCGCAGACATCCCAAGCGTTGCTGGTTCGTATGGTGATGCGCAAGGGATCTTTGTTTCGGGCCAGTAAGTTGCGTTATGCCGAGATCGGCTGCCCGCTAGCTGCCGCGGCGGCGCTCGTCGAGCAAGGTTGGATCGACGCCAACCCGACGCTGGATTTGGCCCAGCTGTTCGGTCTGCTTAAGAAGGACGAGCTGATCAAAGTGCTCGGACCTATGGCCTCCAGTAGCCAGCGCAAAAGCGACCTGCTACAGGCCTTGATGACCGAGCATGCACAGCCCAAACCTTTCGCCACTTGGTGCGAAGCGCTCGGCGAAGCGGCCTTCAGCCTGAACATCAGCGACTTTTGCGATCGGCTGCGGCTGATGTTCTTCGGCAATATCCATCAGGACTGGACCGAATTCGTGCTCGCCGATCTGGGCATCTTTCGTTACGAGCAAGTGAGCTTCTCCCCCGCTTCCCGCGCGTTTCACAGCCGCGACGACGTGGATGCCTATCTATATATGCATCGTTGCCGCGAGCGTTTCGAGGCGGGTGAAATGCTGGACGAGGTGCTAGCCGATATACCGTGCGCGCCCTACGCCAACGAATGGTTGGAGAACCGACGCGGCAAGCTACTGCTGAACATTGGTCGTCAATACGAGCGTATCGGTAATCTGCCGCAGGCGTTACGCCTGCACGCGGTCAATCGCTATCCCGGCGCGCGAGAACGTGCCATCAGAGTGCTCGAACGGTGCGGCCAGCCTGAGGCCGCTTTGCATCTGGCGAGTGAGGCGCAAACCGCGCCTGAAAGCGAACATGAAGCTCAGCAGCTACAGCGCATCCTCCCACGCCTGCGGCGTGTCCTCGGCGCGCCCGCTACACGCCGTAGCGCCGTGGTCGAAGCGGAGCGCATCGATCTGGTTTTGCCCCGCCAGGTTGGCATGAGTGTCGAGCAGGCGGTGCGGGAACATCTGTCTCGTAGCGAAGCGCCGGTTTACTACGTTGAAAATGCTTTGATCAATTCGCTTCTTGGCCTGCTGTGCTGGGAGGCGATTTTCGCGCCGCTTTCGGGGGCCTTCTTCCATCCATTCCATGCGGCACCGGCGGATCTCGCCCGCCCGGATTTCTACAGCCGGCGTGCCGGGTTGTTCGATGCATGCCTGGCCAAGTTGGGAACGGGCGAATACCGCGACTGCATTCGCCGGAGGTTTCAGGAAAAATTCGGTGTTCAGTCGCAATTCGTCAGCTGGGGGCTGTTCGACGGCCAATTGCTTGAGCAGGCGCTCGACTGTTTATCCGCCGCGCATCTACAGGCTTGTTTCCAGCGAATCCTGCGGGACGTGCCCAACCATCGCAGCGGTTTGCCGGACTTGATTCAATTCTGGCCCGGCGAGCAGCGCTACCGGATGATCGAGGTAAAAGGCCCCGGTGATCGCTTGCAAGACAACCAGAAGCGCTGGATCGACTTCGCGCTGCGTCATGACATGCCCATCGCCGTCTGCTATGTGCAGTGGGCTGAGGATGCGCCTTGAAGTATCGGGTCGCGGTGCGCGCCCTGTGCGAGTTCACCGCCAAAGAAGGCGATCTGGACCTGCGCTTCACCCCTGCACCCACCGCGCTTGAAGGTATCGCCGGGCATTCCACAGTTACCGCTCGCCGAGCCGAAGGCTATGAGCGCGAGGTGTCGCTGGAAGGACAGTACCTCGATCTGCTGGTCCGCGGCCGCGCCGATGGTTACGACCCGGCGCAGAATCGTCTGGAAGAGATAAAGACCCATCGTGGCGACCTCTCACGGCAACCGGTAAACCATCGTCACTTGCATTGGGCCCAGGCCAAGGTCTACGGCTGGCTGCTCTGTGAATCGCGCGGATTGGCATCGCTGAATGTTGCCTTGGTGTACTTCGATGTTGTCAGCCAAAAGGAAACCCTGCTGGTCGAAACCCTTAGCGCCGCAGAGTTGCGAGCCTTCTTCGAAATCCAGTGTCAGCGCTTCATCGCCTGGTCTGAACAGGAACTGGCGCACCGGGCTGAGCGCGACGAGGCGCTCATCAATCTGAAGTTTCCTTACGGCGAGTTTCGCAGCGGTCAACGGCAACTCGCAGAGGCGGTATACAAGGCCGCCTGTACCGGCACGCACCTCATGGCGCAGGCGCCAACCGGCATCGGCAAAACGCTCGCCACGCTGTTTCCCCAGCTGAAAGCGTTTCCAGGCCAGCAGCTGGACAAACTGTTCTTTCTCGCCGCGAAGACGTCCGGCCGCCAGCTGGCACTGGATGCGCTGACCAGCCTGAAGAACGACACCCAGACGCCATCGGTACGGGTGCTGGAACTGATCGCTCGCGATAAGGCGTGTGAGCATCCGGACAAAGCCTGTCATGGCGAGTCCTGTCCACTCGCCCGCGGCTTCTACGACCGGCTCCCGGCCGCCCGTGCAGAAGCCGTCACCTGCCAGTTTCTCGACCAGGCGACGCTGCGCGAAGTGGCGTTGGCGCACCAGGTCTGCCCTTATTACCTCAGCCAGGAACTCGCTCGCTGGGCCGATGTGGTGGTCGGCGACTACAACTATTACTTCGATCTTAGCGCCCTGCTCTACAGCCTCACGCTGGTCAATCAGTGGCGTGTCAGTGTGCTGGTAGATGAGGCGCACAATCTGCTCGAACGTGGCCGAAGCATGTATACCGCGGAACTAGATATCAGGAATTTCAGAGCTTTACGGACGATAGCTCCAGCAGCTCTGAAGAAGCCGCTCGAACGTATTCTGCGCTGCTGGAGCGATGTGCATCGGCTGCAGGAAGATAACTATCAGGTTCAGCCGGAGCTACCACACAAACTCATCAGCGCTTTGCAGCAAGCCATCAGCGCGATCACCGATTACCTCGGTGAAAACCCGTCAGGTCTCGATCCCGGATTGCAGTCGGCGTATTTCGATGCGATGCACCTCTGCCGCCTGGCTGAACTGTTCGGCGCGCATTCGCTGTTCGATTGCACGCTGCTGCCGTCACGGAATCGACAAAACGGGCGCAGCTCGGTGCTCTGCCTGCGCAATGTTTTGCCTGCGCCGTTTCTTGCGCCCCGCTTCCTCGAGGCGAGATCTTGTGTGCTGTTCTCCGCCACGCTCAACCCGCAGCGGTTCTATTCCGACACCTTGGGCGTACCGCCAAACCACGTCTGGGTCGATGTGGAATCGCCGTTCCGTGCAGAGCAGTTGCAGGTCCGCCTGGCGCGGCACATCTCCACGCGCTATCAGGATCGTGCGGCCTCGCTGCAGGCGATCGTCGACCTGCTTGCACAGCAGTATCACCAGCGTCGCGGCAACTACTTGGCATTCTTCAGCAGCTTCGATTATCTGCAGCAAGTGACCGCTCTGCTGGCGGCTCAGCATCCCGAGTTGCCCTTCTGGGAGCAGACGCGAGGCATGCATGAAACGGCTCGCAGTGCTTTTCTTGCGCGCTTCACTTGCGAGGGTCATGGCATCGGTTTTGCTGTGCTGGGCGGCGCTTTTTCCGAGGGCATTGACTTGCCCGGTGACCGGCTGATCGGCGCCTTCATCGCCACCTTGGGCCTGCCGCAGGTCAATCCTGTCAACGAGCAAATGAAAGCGCGGATGGATGAGCTATTTGGCACTGGCTACGACTACACCTATCTCTACCCAGGCTTGCAGAAAGTCGTACAGGCTGCCGGACGGGTAATCCGCACCACGGACGATCACGGCGTGGTTCATCTGATTGACGACCGCTTCGCGCGTCCACAAGTCAGACGTCTCTTGCCTGATTGGTGGAGCGATGCGGTTTAACCCGGCTTGCAGTCATCACACCTCCCCGTTTCCCTTGGCCGACGTTAGCCAAATAGCGGAAACATCTCGATTCCGTTTCATCGAGCTGCAATCTGCGAGTTAGACGAAAGTCTGACTCCTGACATTTCTTTACAAATTGCATTGACAAGGCTCTACCCGTAGCCATAATCCCTGATGTCGTATGACGACTGATAACAGATATCGGTCGCCTCGACACGCGCCGCCTGTTGGCTACCGCGCTACACCCCGCTTCGTTTTTAGCCTCATGGCAGCACGTAGCGGACTACTTAAAAAAGGGAGCACAACAACAATGACCCCACGCAATCCCCTATCTGCCGCCGTATTCGCAGGCACCCTGTCGCTGGCGCTTGGCGTCCCGGCCGTTGCTCACGCCGCGGACGGGTTCGTTGAAGGTACGAAGGTCTCGCTTGGTGCGCGTAACTTCTACATCAACCGTAACTTCGTCGATCCGGCCTATAACGATGGCCAGAACAAAGGCGAGGAATGGACGCAGAGTTTCATTCTCAATATCCAGTCCGGCTACACCCCTGGCCCGGTTGGCTTTGGTGTCGACGTGCTTGCCGGTCTGGCCGTCAAGCTCGACGGTGGTGGCGGTACCTATGGAACCGGACTGCTTCCAGTCCGTGGCTCTGGTGACGACCGTTATCCGGCTGATGACTATGGCCGTGTAGCGGTTGCAGCCAAAGCAAAGTTCTCCGAAACCGAATTGCGTGTTGGTGAATGGATGGTGGTGTTGCCGATCCTCCGTTCGGACGACGGCCGTTCGCTACCGCAGACTTTCCAGGGCGGGATGATCACCTCCAAGGAAATCAGCAACCTGGCCCTGTACGGTGGCCAGATGCGCCAGAACAGCCCCCGTGACGACGGGAGCATGGAAGACATGATCTACGGCGGCGCCAGTTCGGACCGTTTCAACTTCGCTGGTGGTGAATATTCCTTTACCGACAAGACCAAGGTTGGCGTTTGGCATGCGCGCCTGGAAGACATTTACCAGCAGAACTACTTCCAGATTCTGCATACCCAGCCTCTGGGCGACGACTTGGCGCTGACCGCGAACCTTGGCTACTTCACCGGTAAGGAAGAAGGCAGCGCCCTGGCTGGCGACCTGGACAACAAGACCTACTCGGGCCTGTTCGGGCTGCAGTTCGGTGCCAACACTTTCTATGTCGGCCTGCAGAAAGTAAGCGGGGACAATGGCTGGATGCGCGTCAACGGCACCAGTGGCGGCACCTTGGCGAACGATAGCTTCAACTCCAGCTACGACAATGCCAACGAACGCTCCTGGCAACTGCGTCATGACTACAACTTCGCTGGTGTTGGCATCCCTGGGCTTACCCTGATGAACCGCTATATCAGCGGCGACAACATCGAAGCCGGTGGTGTAGACGACGGCAAGGAATGGGGTCGCGAGTCCGAGCTGGCTTATACCGTACAGAGCGGTGTGCTGAAAAACCTGAACGTCAAATGGCGCAATTCCAGCATTCGTCGCGACTTCAGTGCCAGCGAGTTCGACGAGAACCGCCTGATCTTCAACTACCCGATCTCGATTCTGTAAGCGTCACCACGCTGGACGCAACACTCCTCGCTCCTGTTGCGGAAACTTTCGCCCGTCCTTATGACGGGCTTTTTTTTGCCCGGGCGGATGTGTTTTTGACGCGCCAGAAACGTTTCGTCTCCTACGGTCCGGGACGAGTCGTACGTTCGATGCTAATTCGGCAATTGGCCGTCATGGCCTCGCCGGGCGCCAAGATGCGTATTCCGTTCGTCATCGGGTCGTGCATGCCGAGCGCGTTGTTGGCGTGAGAGACCGGTTCCACTGCGAAAAAACCCATCTCCGCTGGCGGCGTAAATACCACTAAATGCTGGAGCGCACTGGTCATAGTCAGCGCGATTCCCTTCTCTGGCCAGTGAATCCATGCCCGCCCGTCCCAGCCGACGAAGCAATTGTCCAGGCCGGGCTCTGCCAGGCGTTCTGGCTGCCGAAAATCCCACTGAGCCGGAACGCTCACCAACTCAGCGGGTAGATTTCGTTCATCGTTGAGCCACACCGATTGCGCGGCGAATTGCAGCACGCAGTCGTCGTGACGGGCGAAATAGGGGTGCCAACCGAGCCCTGCGGGCATCGATCGCGTGTCGGTGTTGCGCAGATTCAGGCTCAACTCGACGCCCTGCTCGTTCAAGCGCAGTTCGTGTTCGAGTTCGAAGGCGAACGGCCAGTCAGACCTGCCCTCGCCTTCCGGCTGATGAGTCAGCCGCAGCGTCAGTTCAGTCTCACTCTGTGCAGTCAACATCCAACTGCGCTTCCAGGCGACACCATGAATCGGCAGAGCGTGATCAGGCGACAGGTTGCGCAACGAATAGCGCTCGCCTTCAAACTCGAAGCCGCCGTTGCCAACTCGATTGGAGAACGGCGCCAGAACGAAGCAGCCGGTACGACGCACGCTGTCGGAGCCGTCCCATGGGCGCAGCAGATCGATACCGTCAAACGTCAGTCGAGTAATCGCACCGCCGAGTGCCGGGCAGATTGACAGCCGAAGCGGGCCTTTTTGCAGATGCGTTTCAGACAGATCTGACGGCTGGTGTTGCATGCGGAATCCTCAGGCAAGTTGGACTTGCGAATACACGAAGAGACGTGAAGTCCCGCGCAAACGCGCTTGTGGCTCGCTGCGCGGGTGTGACGCCTGGGTATGCAAGGAACAGAACCAGAGCTTGTGGCCATGGTTCCAGAACGGCCGAAGCCGAAGTTTGAACGCGCCGGTAAGCGCACTCAAACAGCCGTCACCAACTCCCCGCGCTCGATAAACGTGCGCAGATTGGCTAACAGCAATTCTTCCATCGCCAGCCGGGTTTCTTCCGTGGCGCTAGCGATGTGGGGTAGCAGAACGACGTTCGGAAGATCGAGCAAGGCTTGAGGCACGCTTGGCTCTCGGGCGTAGACGTCAAGGCCGGCGCCTCCCAGACGCCCCTCAAGCAGTGCTTCGACCAATGCCGGTTCGTCCACCACCGAGCCGCGCGAGACGTTGATCAGCATGCCTTTCGAGCCAAGCGCATCCAGCACTGCGCGGTTGATCAGGTTGCGGGTGCTTTCCCCGCCTGGGCAAGTCAGCACCAGAAAATCACTCCAGCGCGCCAACTCGATCAGGTCGGATTCATAGCCATACTCACAACCTACGACCGGCCGACGATTGTGATAGCGCACCTGCATGTCGAAACCGCTGGAGCGCTTGGCGACGGCTTCACCGATGCGGCCTAGACCGACGATGCCCAGTCGCTTGCCGTAGACCTTTCTCGCCAGCGGGAGGCCGCCTGAGGGCCATTCGCCGTTGCGGACGAAACGGTCGGCACGCGACATCTGTCGAGCGCAGTCGATAACCAAACCGAAGGCAAGGTCCGCGACGCAGTCGTTGAGCACGTCTGGCGTATTGCTCACTGGAATACCCCGTGCCCGCGCCGCCCCTACGGCGATGGAGTCGTAACCAACACCGGAACTGATGATCGCTCTAAGGTTAGGCAGCCGCCCGATCAATTCCGCCGTGCAGCCGAAGCGCGCCGAGGTCACCACGATTTCGATGCGCTGGGCGTGCTGGTCGAGCAAGGCATCGGCGTCCTGGTCCCAGATGCGCAGTACTTCATGCTCCGCAGCCAGGCCGCGGTTGAAACGGTCGGTAAGGGGACCGAGCTGGAGAATGCAGGTCACAGAATTACCTCGATTGGGTGAACGATTCGGTTAGAGCACCTTGCCGGGATTCATCAGTCCTTTGGGGTCGAATGTTGCCTTGAGCGCGCGCATCAGCTCGAGTTCCAGCGGGTCCTTGTAGCGCAGGGCTGCGGCGCGCTTGGCCTGGCCGAGGCCATGCTCAGCGCTGATGCTGCCCTTGAAACTGACGGTGGCGTCGTAGATGACCTCCATGATCGCCTCCTGCTGCGCCTTGAACGCAGCATCTTCGGAGTCGATTGGCTTGCTGATGTTGTAATGCAGATTGCCGTCGCCGACATGGCCATAGGCGACGATGCGCACGCCGGGAAATTGCTCGAGAAGGCGCCGATTGGTGGTCTCGACGAATTCCGGAATGCAGCTCACCGGCACGCTGATATCGTGTTTGAGGCTCGGCCCCTCATGGTTCTGCGCCTCGGAAATGCCCTCGCGCATGGCCCACAGCGCCGCTACCTGGGCTTCGCTACTGGCGAGCACGGCGTCGGTCACCCATTCACCCTCCAGCGCCTCGCTGATCCCGATTTCTAGCAGATCATGAAGCGGCGCTTCCGGTTGGGTATCGCTGAGTTCGATCAGCACGTACCAAGGATGCACGTCGGCGAACGGATCGTTGCACCCAACAACGTGATGCAGCACAAAATCCACGCTCTGCCGCGACATCAGTTCGAAGCCGGTCAGGCGATCACCGCACAACCCGCGAATCAAGCCGATCAATTCGACTGCTGCCTGCGCGCTGGGCAAAGCGACCCACGCCGTCGTCACGCTGCGCACCGCTGGATACAGCTTGAGCACCGCCGCGGTGATGATGCCGAGGGTGCCTTCCGATCCGATGAACAGGTGCTTGAGATCGTAGCCGGTGTTGTCCTTGCGCAGTCCGCGCAGGCCATTCCAGATCTGCCCATCCGGCAGCACGACCTCCAGGCCAAGGGCGAGATCGCGCATGTTGCCGTAACGCAGCACCGCGGTGCCACCAGCGTTGGTGGCGAGGTTGCCGCCAACGGTGCAACTTCCCTCCGCGCCCAGCGACAGCGGAAACAGCCGCCCGACCTCCACTGCCGCCTCCTGCAGCGTCTGCAGAACCACCCCAGCCTCGACGGTGATGGTCTCGTTCGCAGGGTCCACTTCGCGAATACGTGTCATGCGGGTCAGTGACAGCACCACCTGGGTTCCGCTGACGTCCGGGATCGAGCCGCCGCACAGGCCAGTGTTGCCGCCCTGCGGAACCAGCGCGACCTGGTGTTCATGGCACAGCCGCACCACCGCCGCAACCTCATCGGTACTGGCCGGGCGCACCACCAGAGTAGCCTTGCCGCGGTAGGCGTTGCGCCAGTCGCTCAGATAGCTCTGCATGCGTTCTGCATCGCGAACGATGCCGGATGCCCCGACGATGGTCTCGATTTCGCGAATGAATTCGTCCGGCAGCGTACTCATCACATCCTCCTGCAATTGATCATCGTGCAGCGCATCGCGGTCAGGTGATCGGTGCCGGATTGAACAAGGTGATGTCGTTGTGAATCCTGTGCTGTTCGGCCCAGGTCTTTTTGCGGCCGCTGGCAACGTCCAGGTAGTAATGGAACAGCTCCCAGCCCAGCTCCTCGATGCTGGAGCGGCCGGTGGCGATGCGCCCGGCGTCCACGTCGATTAGGTCGGGCCAGCGCTCGGCCAGCTCGGTGCGGGTGGAAACTTTGACAACCGGTGCCATGGCCAGGCCATAAGGCGTGCCACGCCCGGTGGTGAACACGTGCAGATTCATACCCGCCGCGAGTTGCAGCGTGCCGCAGACGAAATCGCTGGCAGGCGTTGCGCAATAGATCAGGCCCTTGCCGCTGAAGCGCTCGCCAGGGCCGAGTACGCCATTGATAGCGCTGCTGCCGGATTTGACGATGGAACCGAGGGATTTTTCGACGATGTTCGACAGGCCACCCTTTTTGTTGCCTGGCGTAGTGTTGGCGCTGCGGTCAGCCGCACCGCGCTCCAGATACTGGTCGTACCAGTCCATCTCGCGCACCAGCGCCTCGGCCACTTCCGTCGTTTCAGCGCGGGAGGTGAGCATGTAGATGGCGTCGCGAACCTCGGTGACCTCGGAAAACATCACCGTAGCACCGGCGCGAATCAGCAGGTCCGAGGCATAGCCCAGCGCCGGATTGGCAGTGATGCCGGAGAAGGCGTCGCTGCCACCGCATTGCATGCCGAGTATCAGCTCGGAAGCCGGAACGGTCTCACGCTGGCGGCGGTTGAGCTTCTCTAGGCGAGTCTCTGCCAGTGCCATGATCTGTTCGATCATTTCACTGAAACCGGTATTGGACTCCTGCAGCCGGTAGAGCCAGGGCTCGCTGAGATCGACCGATGCATCGCCTTCATGCATTACCTGTTCGGCTTGCAACTTTTCGCAACCGAGGCTGATGACCAGCGCTTCGCCACCGAGATTCGGATTACGCGCCAGATTGCGCACGGTGCGGATGGGGATGTAGGCATCCTTTGCATTGATGGCCACGCCGCAGCCATAGCTGTGCGTCAGCGCCACCACATCATCGACGTTGCGATATTTAGGCAGCAGTTCTTTGCGGATGCGCGCGACCGCATGATCGAGCACGCCGGTCACACACTGCACCGTGGTGGTGATACCGAGCACATTGCGCGTACCCACCGTGCCGTCGGCGTTGCGATACCCTTCAAAGGTGAAACCTTCGAGCGGCTCGAGCCGTTGTGGCACGGCGTCGGCCATGGGCAGGCTGTCGAGCGGCGGCGCCGAAGGCATGCGCAGTTGGGTTTCCTTCACCCAGGAACCGCATGCGATGGGTTCGAGCGCGTAACCGATGATCTGGCCATAACGGCGTACCGGCTGGTCGACGGCGATGTCCACCAGCGCGACCTTGTGACTCTGCGGCACCGATTCGACTGTGACCAAACCGTCTTCGAAGCGGGCACCGGTCGGCACACCACCGTCGTTGACCACCACTGCTACGTTGTCCGCCTCGTTCAAACGGATGTAACGAGGCGAATCTTGATGCTGAATCAGTTCCACGGTTTCGTTCATTTAGGTCTCCGGTATGGCCCGGTTATTGTTGTCTTACGCTCGTCGAATGGATCTTCCAGACATGGCTCGAGCCGCGGTTGTGGGTGGGCCGGGCGATCCGCGTTAGCCCCACCATTTACTCGCTCCGTTGGTGGGCTGAAGCCCACCCTACTAAGCCGCTCAGAGCGGGCTGGGTCAGATGGTGAACTCGACATCGTAGGGTGGGCTTCAGCCCACCAAAGTCCACAGGCCAGCTGGCGAGCTGAAGCGGAGTACCGCCCAGTCCACTCTATGCAGCCGCGATGACAGTAGGGTGGATTCAGCCCACCGTTGTGCGCTCCGTTGGTGGGCTAAAGCCCACCTACAGGGTAATCAACGCACCATGCATGGCCGCTTGTTGTTGAAGGTCCACTCGGGAATCAGGTATTGCATGGCGATGGCGTCGTCGCGCGCGCCCAGGCCTTTTTCCAGATACAGCTCGTGGGCCTTTTGCAGCGCATCCCGATCCAGCTCAACGCCCAGACCGGCCTTGGCCGGCACAGCGACCTTGCCACCCACGATCTGCAGCGGCTCGCGGGTCAGGTATTGACCGTCCTGCCAGATCCAGTGGGTGTCGATAGCGGTGATCTTGCCTGGTGCCGCTGCGGCCACATGGGTGAACATCGCCAGCGAGATATCGAAATGGTTGTTGGAGTGCGAGCCCCAGGTCAGGCCCCAGTCGTTGCACATCTGAGCCACACGCACCGAACCGCTCATCGTCCAGAAATGTGGATCGGCGAGCGGAATGTCCACGGACTGCAGCTGGATTGTGTGGCCCATCTGCCGCCAGTCGGTGGCGATCATATTGGTGGCGGTCGGTAGACCGGTGGCACGGCGAAACTCGGCCATCACTTCGCGACCGGAGTAACCGTTCTCTGCACCGCATGGATCTTCGGCGTAGGCCAGTACGCCGTGCAGATCCTTGCATAGGTCTATGGCTTCGGCCAGGGACCAAGCGCCGTTGGGATCGAGGGTGATGCGCGCATCGGGGAAGCGCTCGGCCAGGGCACGGATTGCCTTGACCTCTTCGCTGCCCGGCAACACGCCGCCCTTGAGTTTGAAGTCTTTGAAGCCGTAACGCGCGTAAGCCGCTTCGGCCTGGCGAACAACCGTTTCGGGCGTCAATGCCTCTTCGTTGCGCACGCGGAACCAGTCGTCGCTGGCATCCGATTCGTCGCGATAGCCAAGGTCGGTCTTGTTGCGGTCGGCGATGTAGAAGAGGTAGCCGAGCATCTCGACTTCGTCGCGCTGTTGGCCGTCACCGAGCAGGGCCGCAACCGGCACGCCGAGGTGCTGGCCGAGCAGATCGAGCATGGCCGATTCGAGCGCGGTGATGGCGTGGATGGCAATGCGCAGATCGAAGGTCTGCAGCCCGCGGCCGGCAACATCGCGGCCAGCAAAGGCTTTGCGCGCCTGATTCAACAGGCCGTTGTAGTTGCCGACCGACTGGCCGACAAGAATGGCGCGAGCGTCTTCAAGCGTCTGACGAATCGCCTCGCCACCGGGGACTTCGCCAACACCTGTATTGCCGGCGCTGTCCTTGAGAATAAGGATGTTGCGGGTGAAATACGGACCATGTGCGCCACTCAGATTGAGCAGCATGCTGTCCTGACCGGCGACCGGCACCACTTGTAGTTCGGTAATTACCGGAGCGCCTTGATGCACTGGGTTGTTCATACGCGTCTCTCTATTGTTTTTATGGTCTGACTTGCGGAAAAACGTAACGAGTCGGCAGTAGGCACGACCCGATTATTCCGGATCGTGCCGCGTGCCGAGCGCAGCCCTATTAGCCGATGTAGGTGGTCTTCACCGTGGTGTAGAACTCCTGCGCATAGCGCCCCTGCTCGCGTGGGCCGTAGGACGAGCCTTTGCGACCGCCGAACGGCACGTGGTAATCCACGCCTGCGGTCGGCAGATTGATCATCACCATGCCTGCCTGGGAATGGCGCTTGAAGTGATTGGCGTACTTCAGCGACGTGGTGCAGATGCCGGCAGAAAGGCCAAACTCGGTGTCGTTGGCCATGGCAAGCGCTTCGTCGTAGTCCTTGACGCGAACCACGTTGGCCACCGGCCCGAAGATCTCTTCACGACTGATGCGCATATCGGCTGTACTGTCGACGAACAGGGTCGGCGCCAAGTAGTAACCTTCAGTGCCAAAGCTGACACGCTCGCCGCCGCACGCCAGGCGTGCGCCCTCTTCCTTGCCGAGCGCGATGTAGCTCAGATCCTGATCCAGCTGCGCCTGAGAAACCACAGGGCCAACATCGACGCCCTTCTCCAGTGCCGAACCGACCTTGATCTTCTTGACGCGCTCGATCATGGCTTCGACGAAACGATCGTAGATGCCTTCAGTCACGATGATGCGGCTGGATGCGGTGCAACGCTGGCCAGTCGAATAAAAGGCGCTCTGGGTAGCCAGCTCGACAGCGGTGGTGAGATCGGCGTCATCGAGGATGATCTGCGGATTCTTGCCGCCCATCTCCAATTGAACTTTGGCACCACGGTTGACGCACGTGTTGGCGATGCCGCGACCAACGCCTACCGAGCCGGTGAAGCTGACGCCGTCGACACGCTTGTCGTTGACGATGACTTCGCCGACTTCGCGCCCCTTGCCCATCACCAGATTGAACACGCCGGCCGGGAAGCCGGAGCGCGAGATGATCTCGGCAATGGCCCAGGCACAGCCGGGAACCAAATCAGCAGGCTTGATCACCACACAGTTGCCGAAGGCCAGAGCCGGAGCGATCTTCCATGCCGGAATGGCGATCGGGAAGTTCCACGGGGTGATCAGGCCAATTACGCCCAGCGGCTCGCGGGTTACTTCCACGCTCACACCCGGACGCACCGATTGCAAGGTCTCGCCCGCCTGGCGCAAGCATTCACCCGCAAAGAACTTAAAGATGTTGCCGGCGCGTGCGACTTCGCCGATTGCCTCGGGAAGGGTCTTGCCCTCTTCGCGGGCCAACAGCGCGCCGAGCTCTTCGCGGCGGGCAAGGATTTCCAGACCGACCTTTTCCAGCGCATCGGCGCGAGCCTGAATACCGGAAGTCGACCAAGCGGGGAATGCCTTGCGGGCTGCAGCGATGGCGGATTCAACCTGGGCAGCGTTCGCCTGGGCATATTCGCCGATGACATCCGACAAATCGGACGGATTGATGTTGGCCTGGTAGTTGTTACCAGCTACCCACTGGCCATCGATGTAATTGTCGTAACGCTTTACGTCTGCCACGGAACGCTCTCCTTGGTGATGTCCGCTAACAGGGGCAAGCCCGAACAGGCTGCCACTGTTGGCGGGTGGGGCGAGTGATAGGTCGGGCGGGCCGTTATTGAGCACCTTGCTTCTTGATCAGCGCTGCGAGCGCTTCGTACTCGTCTGGCAGCAGATCGGTCAGCGGCGCGCGGACCGGGCCGGCGTCATAGCCAGCGATACGCGCACCAGCCTTGACGATGCTCACGGCGTAACCTTTGCAACGGTTGCGGATATCAAGGTACGGCAGGAAGAAATCGTCAATCAGCTTGCCGACAGTTTCATGATCATCTCGGGAGATGGCCTTGTAGAAATCCATCGCCATCTTCGGAACGAAGTTGAATACGGCCGAGGAATAAACCGGGACGCCTAGGGCCTTATAGGCAGCAGCGTAAACTTCGGCGGTAGGCAGGCCGCCCAGGTAGGTCAGGCGCTCGCCGAGGCGGCGGCGGATCGAGACCATCAATTCGATGTCACCCAGACCGTCCTTGTAGCCGATCAGATTCGGGCAACGCTCGGCCAGTTGCTCGAGCAGCGGCGCGGTCAGACGGCAGACGTTGCGGTTGTAGACCACGACGCCAATATTGACCGATTTGCACACTTCCTCAACGTGCTTGGCAACGCCTTCCTGACTGGCTTCAGTCAGGTAATGCGGCAGAAGCAGCAGGCCCTTCGCACCCAGACGCTCGGCTTCTTGTGCGTAGGCGATGGCCTGACGAGTCGGGCCGCCGACGCCTGCGAGGATCGGTACCTGGCCCGCACAGGTATCTACGGCGGTCTTGATGACATCCGGATATTCCTGAGGTGTCAGCGAGAAGAACTCGCCAGTGCCGCCCGCGGCGAAAAGCGCCGTTGCGCCATAAGGCGCCAACCATTCCAGTCGCTTGATATAGCCGGCACGGCTGAAGTCGCCCTGTTGGTCGAAATCAGTAACCGGAAAGGACAGCAGACCAGAAGAGAGGATGGCCTTCAGTTCTTGTGGATTCATTGTTCGAGCATCCTGTGAAGCTATCGGTATGTGAGGTAGGGCCGCAGCCTTGGAGATACGTTATCGTACAACATCGAGAGATGCTACCTGTTTGTTCAAGATCTCTCGTCATTGGATCGGCCAAATATCTACGAACGTTCAAGCACCTATCTAGCGAATTCCGACGAATCATTTTTTGACGTCTTTCACGAGCAAGAAGCGAAACGGGAGCACGGCCAAAGGGCCACACAAGCGATTTTTAATTACCTCAGTGATTTGACATCCAACATTGGCGCTGATAAAAATCCCAACAAGTCATACGACAACGTATGACACCAAAACAACCAGAGCTCAAAAAGCCATGATGTTTCCGCACCTTACTTGCGCCCCGCAGCGCCAGCCCTATGTCGCTCTACGCAGACTGCTACGGCCTGTGCAGGTGAGCAATCATGCGTTTGCCCCCATCTCGATGAAGCTCTGTCATCCGTGCAGACATTGCCAAGGCTACATAAGCCGCACTCTCAGATCAGAAGTGCGCCTTCTGCATCCAAGGCTCAAGGCAGCCCTTTATTCCACTAGCTCGGCAAAAAGGAAGGACGCTGACCGCCCTTTCTATGCCGCGCTACTGACAATCCCTCGCTCACAACAATAAGCAGGAGCAAGACAGCAGATGCTAGATGCAAAGATGGCGACACCGGTAGTAAAGGAGATGCAAGTCATACCGGTAGCGGGCTATGACAGCATGCTGCTCAACCTCTGCGGCGCTCACTCCCCTTACTTCACCCGCAATCTGGTTATTCTGAAGGACAGCGCCGGTCGCACCGGCATCGGTGAGGTGCCCGGCGGCGAAGGCATTCGCCAAGCGCTCGAACGTACCAAGGGCCTGGTAATAGGCCAGCAGATCGGTCGCTACAACGGTGTGCTGAATGCGTTGCGCCGTGCCATCGCCGGCGGTTCGGCCGGCGGTCCGCAGACCACTCAGCATCAAGTGACCTCTGAAGCAGAAGCCGCGGTGTTGAAACAACCGCACGAGATCAACCTGCGGCTGGATAACGTCATCACCGCGGTCGAGGCCGCCCTCCTCGATCTGCTCGGC
Organism: Stutzerimonas stutzeri; assembly: GCF_024448715.1. Taxonomy (GTDB): domain Bacteria; phylum Pseudomonadota; class Gammaproteobacteria; order Pseudomonadales; family Pseudomonadaceae; genus Stutzerimonas; species Stutzerimonas stutzeri_AR. The sequence goes on along the minus strand of NZ_JAMOHZ010000001.1, from coordinate 163,671 downwards.
CAGCACCTCGACGTGCCTGTGGCAGAGCTACTCGGCAGCGGCCAGCAACGTGACAGCGTGCCAATGCTGGCGTACCTCTTCTATATAGGTGATCGCAACCGCACCGACCTGCCCTACCTCGCCGGCACCGGCTCGGCCGATGACTGGTACCACCTCCGTCATCAGCAGGCGGTGACGCCCGAATCCATCGTTCGACTGGCCGAGGCCGCCACGGCGCGCTATGGCTTCAAGGATTTCAAGCTCAAGGGCGGAGTGATGCGCGGTAGCGAGGAGATGCAGGCGGTTGCCGGCATCAAGGCGCGCTTCCCTGATTCGCGCGTCACCCTCGACCCCAACGGCGCCTGGTCATTGGCCGAGGCCATCGAGCTGTGCAAGGGCCAAGGCCATATCCTTGCGTATGCGGAAGACCCCTGCGGACCGGAAAACAGCTACTCCGGCCGCGAGATCATGGCTGAATTCAAGCGCGCCACCGGCATTCCGACCGCCACCAACATGGTCGCCACGGATTGGCGGCAGATGGGCCACTCGTTCCGCCTGGACGCCGTCGATATTCCGCTGGCCGATCCGCATTTCTGGACGATGCAGGGTTCGGTGCGACTGGCTCAGTTGTGCGAGCAGTTCGGCCTGACCTGGGGTTCGCACTCCAACAATCACTTCGATGTATCCCTCGCGATGTTTACCCACGCAGCCGCGGCCGCGCCGGGCAACATCACAGCGATCGATACCCATTGGATCTGGCAGGAAGGTCAGGAACGCCTGACCCGCGACCCGCTGCAGATCGTTGGCGGCGAGGTGCAAGTACCGAACAAGCCCGGCCTCGGCATCGAGCCGGACATGGATCGGATCCTGGCGGCCCATGCGCTCTATAACAAGGTCGCCACTGGCGCCCGCGATGACGCCATGGCCATGCAGTATTTGGTGCCAGGCTGGAAATACGATCCCAAGCAACCCAGCTTGGGACGCCCATAACCTCAACTTGAGCTACAACCAGAACGATAAAACGAAGCGCCCGCAACCCCAACAACCGGAGAGACTCAACAATGAAAAAAGCAATTAGCGCCTCCCTTGTGTCCGCCATATTGGCAACTGCCGTTAGCGGCGCGTTTGCCGCCGAGACCGAATGGCCCACTCGCCCGGTACAAGTCGTGGTTATCGCCAACGCTGGCGGTGATACCGACTTCAATGCCCGCACCATGGCCAAGTACTTCACCAAGATCACCGGCGAAGCGATGGTCGTCACCAACGTTGCCGGTGGCGGCGGCACCCTCGCTGCCGAGCAGGTCAAGCAGGCCGACCCTGACGGCAACACCATCCTCTTCACCCACACAGGGCAGTTGATCGTCAATGAAGTGGCGGGCCTGACCGAAGACAGCCTCGATGCCTTCGATATCTGCTGCATCGCCGGCGTGGACAAGGGCACCGTGTTCGTCGCGTCGAAGGAATCGGGACTTACTTCGCTGGAAGACCTGATTTCGAAATCAAAGGCCGAACCGAGCAGCGTGACCTATGGCACCGAGATGGGTAGTTATTCCCACCTGCAGGGCCTGATGTTCGAAGGACTGACCGACACCAAGCTGAAGATGGTCGATGCCGGCACCGTATCCGAGAAAGTCGTCGCGCTATTGGGCAATCGTATCGACCTCGCCGCGATCAGCTACGGGTCCGTCCAGGACTATGTAACCAGCGGCGAGATGGTCGCCCTTGGGCAGCCCAACGACGAGCGTAATCCGTTGCTCGGCGACGTGCCGACCTTCAAGGAACAAGGCGTCGATTTCGTCATGGAGAAGCCGTACGTGGTGGCGTTCCCGGACGGCACCGATCCGGCCATCATCGAAAAGATGGCAGGTATCGTGAAGCAGATTACCGAGATGCCGGAATACGGCGAAGAGCTGCGCAAGACCTTCAAGCAGCCGGTCAGCTACTTCGGCACTGAAGCGTCCGTCGAACGCCTGAAAAACACCCGCGAAGACTTCATGGAATACAAGGAAGAGTTGCGCCAAAACAAATAAGCACCGCAACACGATGCCGGGCGCGCGCCCCTGCGCCCGGCAATCTTTCTTCCTTCAAATATGAGTGCCGCCCATGGATACCTATAAGAGAAAGGAGCTACTGGTCGGAGCCTTGATGCTGGGCGCCGGCCTGTTTTACCTGTTCCTGACCATCAACCTTCCGCGCAAAGGCACCATTGACGCCTCCACCGTTCCCTACGTCTTGTCGTTCGGGCTATGCCTGCTCGGCGTGCTGCAGCTGCTGGCGGCAAGGAAGGCTACGCCAGCGGCGGCCGACCCCGACGAAGACGCCGGGCCTGGCAACGATATTCCACCGGACTACCCCACCGTGTTCAAAACCCTGGGGCTGATCGCGGTGTATGTTGCCCTGCTGCAAAAGGTCGGCTTTCCCATCATGACGGCGTTGTACCTGTACGTGCAGTTCATCGTGATCACGCCGCGAGAGCAGAAGATCAACCACATCAGTTACGTCGTTATCGCGGTCATCACTTCCGCAATCATCTATTACCTCTTCCGGCAGGGCTTCGATCTGATGCTTCCCACCGGCTTTCTGAAAATCTAGGAGGCGGCCATGATCGATCTACTGCAGGCCGGCTTTGGCGCGGTTTTCTCACCCTACATTTTTATCCTGATCACCCTTGGTGTTGCCGTCGGCATCGTCTTCGGCGCCGTGCCAGGCCTTTCGGCCACCATGGCGATCGCGCTTTGCCTGCCGCTGACATACACAATGGGTCCCGCTGCCGGGCTTTCATTGCTCGTAGCGCTGTTCGTCGGGGCGACATCAGGAGGCCTGATATCGGCGATTCTTTTGAAGATTCCCGGCACGCCCGCATCCATCGCCACCGTCTTCGACGGCGGACCGCTGATGGAGAAAGGCGAAGGCATGAAGGCGCTGGGCGTCGGCGTGGTGTTCTCCTTTCTCGGCACGATCTTCAGCATCGTTGCGCTGATGTCGATTGCACCGTCACTGGCCAAGGTAGCCCTGCGCTTCGGGCCGCACGAATACTTTTCCATTGCGATCTTCTCGCTGACGCTTATCGCTACCCTGTCCACCGGCTCCCTGGTCAAGGGCATTTACGCCGGCACCTTGGGTTTCGCGTTTTCCACCGTTGGTATCGCACCCGTCGACGCGATTCGCCGCTTCACCTTCGATTCACCGAACCTTAATGGCGGCTTCGCCATGCTGACGGTGATGATCGGCATGTTCGCTGTGGCGGAAGTGATCAAGATCGCCGAAACCGGTCGCTCCATGCACAAGAGCAAGATCGCCACGGTCAGCATGAAGGGCGTCAAGGGCTTCGGTTTTTCAATCAAGGAGTTCTTCGGGCAGCTGCCCAACGCCTTCCGTTCGTCATTGATCGGTATCGGCATCGGGATACTGCCAGGCATCGGGGCCGGCACGTCGAACATCGTTTCCTACATCATCGCCAAGAAACGTTCCAAGTACCCTGAGAAGTTCGGCAAGGGTGTGATCGACGGCGTGGTGGCCAGTGAGACTGCCAACAACGCCGGTATCGGCAGCGCCATGATTCCGTTGATGACGCTCGGTATTCCGGGCGATACGGTCACCGCCATCATGCTTGGCGGCTTCATGATCCACGGCATTCAGCCTGGCCCGCTGCTGTTCATCAGCCAGGGCTCGCTCGTTTACACTATCTTCGCCGCGCTGATTCTCGCCTCGGTGGTCATGCTGGTGATGGAGTTTTACGGGCTGCGCATCTTCATCAAGCTATTGGCGGTGCCCAAGCACATTCTGCTGCCGATCATTCTTGTGCTTTGTGTAGTGGGTGCGTTCGGCCTCAGCAGCAGGGTGTTCGATGTCTGGACTATTCTGCTGTTCGGCTTCATCGGCTACGGCTTCGTCAAAGGTGGAATGCCCGCGGCGCCGTTCATCATTGGCTTCATCCTCGGGCCGATGGCTGAAACCAACCTGCGCCGCGGCTTGATGCTGTCCGATGGCAACTTCATGGGCTTTCTCACCGACCCGATCTCGGCGGTTTTTCTGCTGATGGCAGTGGCTTCGGTTGGTTGGCATTTTTACAGCTCGCTACGCAGCCGCAAGGAGGTGGCCAGCAAGCTGCAAGAAACCTGAGGTCGTCAAAACCAGCCCGCTTAGGCGGGCTGGTGGTTCTAAGAACAAACAAGACCGTGCCCGCTTTCGCGCGGTTTTTCGTTCAGGCGCGTTTACCGATTTCGATCTGCGCCTGTGTCCATCCGGATACCTTCTCGCTCAGGCTGAGGCCCAGCCCTGGCCGATCCGGGACAATCATCTGACCGTCGCGTATTTCCAGCCGCTCGTTGAACGCTGGCTCCAGCCATTCGAAGTGCTCGACCCACGTCTGGTGCTCATAAGCGGCAGCCAGATGCAGATGAATCTCCATGACGAAGTGCGGCGCCATAATCATTCCGCGCTGCTCCGCTGCATTCGCAACCTTGAGGAACGGCGTGATGCCGCCCAGCCGCGGGGCATCGTGCATGATTACGTCCACCGCGCCGCTATCGACATAGCCCAGCGCTTCGGCGGCGCTTGTAAGCATTTCACCGGTGCCCACCGGCGTGTCCAGCTGAGCGGCGAGCGCGGCGTGTCCGGCCACATCATGTGCATCCAGCGGCTCCTCGATCCACTCCAGTTGGTACTGCTCCAGCTCTCGCCCCATGCGCAGCGCGGTGATCCGATCCCATTGCTGATTGACGTCGACCATCAGCGGCACCTGTTCCCCCAGGTGCTTGCGCAAGGCTTCGACGCGTTGCAGGTCCGTTCGCCGATCGGGCTGACCGACCTTTATCTTTATGCCGCCAATACCGAGTTCCCGCGATTGGGTGGCCTTGTCCACAATCTCCTCTATAGACGCCTGCAGGTAACCGCCCGACGTGTTGTAGCAAGGTACCGCGCTGCGGCGTGCCCCAAGCAGTTTGGATAGCGGCAGAGCGGCACGCCGTGCCTTGAGATCCCATAGCGCCGTGTCGATGGACGCGATTGCCTGCGCGGCCACCCCACCGCGCCCTACCGACGCACTCGCCCAGGCCATTTTGCTCCAGAGTCGACTAATGTCGTTGGGATCTTCCCCGATCAGCAGCGGTGCAACCTCTTGGGCATGAGCGTATTGCGCCGGCCCACCCGTACGCAGGCTGTAACTGAAGCCAAGGCCGGAATGACCCTGGCTGGTTTCGATTTCTGCAAACAATAGGCTGACCGACTCGAGCGGTTTCTGTCGTCCGGTCGCCACTTTGGCGTCGCTCACCGCCTGCGACAGCGGTAGCTCTACCGAGCGCAAGCCAATCCAGGTGATGCGATCGGGAATGTATGGATTCATGATGTGCTGCTCCAGAGCAGGCGCTATAAGGCCGAAGCGGCATGATGGACGGCAAGATTGATACGGGTCTAATCTAATCAGTCACTCGATTGATACCGGAAATGGATCAATGTTCGACTTAGCCCAACTGCGCTGCTTCACCGCGCTGGCCGCAGAACTGAACTTCCGTCGCGCCGCCGAGCGTCTGCACATGACCCAGCCGCCACTGAGCCGGCAGATACAGTTGCTGGAGCATCAGCTGGGCGTCGCCCTGTTCACCCGCAGTACTCGCGCGGTGGCCTTGACTGCCGCGGGCCGCGCCTTCTTTGTCGACGCGCAAGCGTTGCTCGAACAGGCCCACCGTGCAGCCCAGGCCGCCCGTCTGGCCGCTCAGGGGGAAAGCGGGACGGTGAGCATCGGCTTCGTCGCTAGCGCGGTGTACGATTTCCTGCCTCGAGTGGTGGCACAGGCCAGACGCGACCGCCCCGGTGTGCAGATTGCCTTGCAGGAAATGACGACCTTTGACCAATTTCAAGCCCTGCACACCCGACGCATCGACCTGGCCATCGTGCGTGCACCACTGAACCAGCCAGGGTTGATCAACGAATGTCTGGTGCGCGAACCCTTCGTTCTGGCCGTGCCCTGCGAGCATCCACTGGCGACGCAGGAACCGCTTGGGCTTGCTGCTTTGCATGGCCAGCCGTTCATCATTTACTCGCATGCGGCCTGGCAGCCGTTCAACGAGCTGCTTACCGGCATGTTTCGCTCCAGTGGTGTGCAACCGGACTACGTTCAGTCGCTCGGCAATACATTGACCATTCTGTCGCTGGTCAACGCCGGCATGGGCGTGGCGTTGGTGCCGCGCAGCGCCAGCGCGGTGAGCTTCGAGCATGTGCGCTGGAGGGGAATCGAGCTGCCCACAGGGGTGCACAGCGAGCTGCATTTGGCCTGGCGCGACGACAACGACAACCCCGCCGTTGCCGCGCTTCGCGAAGCGGTGCGCCACTCGGCCAACGAAACTGCTCAGGCGCGCTGACCCACCTCGGCCTGCTGCACGGTCCAACCGGCCACCCGTTCGCTCAGGCTCAAGCCGAGACCTGGCCGATTGGGTACCAGCATGCGCCCGTCGCGAATTTCCAGACGTTCCTCGAACAATGGCTCCAGCCACTCGAAGTGCTCGACCCAGGGCTCGCGGATATGGGTCGCCGCCAAGTGGACGTGCAGCTCCATGGCGAAGTGAGGCGCTAGGGTCATGCCGGCCTGCTCGGCCAATGTCTGCACCCGCATATACGGCGTGATACCACCGACGCGTGGAGCATCCGGCATCAGGAAATCGGCAGCACGCTGGCGAATGAACTCCCAGTGTTCGGCCGGGCTGGTAAGCATCTCGCCAGTGGCGATCGGCGTATCGAACTGGCGCACCAGCTCGGCGTGCCCCTCGGCGTCGTAGCAGTCCAGCGGCTCCTCGATCCATATCAGGTCGAATGGCTCCAGGCGTCGACACATACGTCGGGCCGTCGGTCGGTCCCATTGCTGGTTGGCATCGACCATTAGTGGGAAGGCTTCACCCAAGTGCTGGCGCACCGTACCGACCCGATGCAAGTCCAACGCCCAGTCCGGCTGGCCGACCTTGAGCTTGATACCACCGATGCCTTTGTCTCGCGAAAGATCGGTGTTCTTCAACAGCTGATCCAGCGGCGTGTGCAGAAAGCCGCCGGAGGTGTTGTAGCAGCGTACCGAATCGCGCTGAGCCCCGAGCAAACGCGCCAGTGACAACCCGGCACGGCGTGCTTTGAGATCCCATAGGGCCACGTCGAAGGCACCAATAGCCTGGGTGGCCAGGCCGCTGCGACCCACTGAGGCGCCAGGCCAGCATAGTTTGTCCCACAGCTTGGCGATGTCGCTGGGGTTCTCACCGATAAGGTTGGGTGCGACTTCCAAGGCATGAGCAAACTGCCCAGCACCACCGGCGCGCTTGGAATAGCTAAAACCCAGCCCTTGTTGGCCATCGCGGGTTTCGATCTCGGCTATCAGGATGGCGATCTCCGTCATCGGCTTTTGCCGGCCGGTAAGCACCTTTGCATCGCTAATAGGGTTGGCTAGTGGCAGTGCCACCGATCGCAATCGCAGCCAGGCGATACGGTCGTCGTCAGCACAGATCATAGCGGGCTTGTCGTTCATAGAATCTCCTGATGATAGAACCCGACGGCTTGCTCGAGCGAAACTTGGCTGCGCAATCGATGGTTGGCGAAGATCGCTACCAGTCGGCTGCGACTGCTAGCCAACGTTCCAGCGACCAAATCGCGCACATAACCGCTGACCGTCACGTAGTACCAAGCCGCCTGGAAATTGTGTTATGGCAGGCTTGACAAGCGTTCTACGCACGGACTAGTCATCATACAACCATGAACACACTGCCTGTCACACCCATCCTTTCATCATGCAAGGATCCCACTCGACTTTAGTGGAATGTAATTGCCAAGCTCCGCCCGCTAGCGTGGTGCTTTGGGAGCGCCTCTGAACGCGCTAACGCTAGACAGGATGCTACATACAGAGGGATGAAAAGGCTTTTCTGATCGTTGAGCAGCTACTTGAGCAGCAGCAAGAAAATCGCCCCCCGGGTTGACAAAGTTGAAGGGCGGCAGAAATAATCGACTCAAGTCATCCGACAACCGATGACATCAAAACAATAAGCGACGGGCAGACCAGAATGACAAGCACGACGACCACTCCCACACCCTTCAATCGCCTCCTGCTGACAGGCGCGGCAGGGGGATTGGGCAAGGTGTTACGCGAAACGCTTCGCCCCTACGCCAACATCCTTCGCCTTTCCGATATTGCCTCGATGGAGCCCGCCGCCGGTCCGCACGAAGAGGTGATGCCTTGTGATCTCTCTGATAAAGCAGCCGTACACGCGCTCTGCGAAGGCGTCGACGCCATTGCGCATTTTGGCGGGGTATCAGTCGAGCGGCCTTTCGAAGAGATTCTCGAAGCCAACATCCGTGGCGTTTTCCATATCTACGAGGCGGCACGTAAGCACGGCATCAAGCGCATAATCTTTGCCAGTTCCAATCACGTCATCGGTTTCCACAAGCAGACCGAGACCATCGATGCTAGCGCCCCACGCCGCCCGGACAGCTACTACGGCCTGTCGAAATCCTACGGCGAAGATATGGCGAGCTTCTATTTCGACCGTTACGGCATCGAAACCGTCAGCATCCGCATCGGCTCTTCCTTCCCCGAGCCGCTCAACCGCCGGATGATGGCCACCTACCTCAGCTATCGCGACCTGACCAACCTGATCGAGCGTTCGCTGTTCACCCCGAATGTCGGGCACACCGTTGTCTACGGCGCCTCGGCAAACCGTGACCAGTGGTGGGATAACCACATGGCGGCGCACCTGGGCTTCAAGCCCAAGGACACCTCCGAAGTCTTCCGCGACAAGATCGAAACCCAGCCGCCCTACGCGCCCAATGACCCAGCCTTGATCTATCAGGGCGGAGCCTTCTGCGAAGCAGGTCCGTTCGACGACTGACCTCCTCCCGCCACGCCGCGAACAACAACAAGAGAATCGCCATGGCAAACCAAGCAGAACTGATAGTCGATGCGCAGAACGCAACTGGAGAAAGCCCGGTCTGGGTCGCCTCCGAGCAGGCGTTGTACTGGGTCGATATTCCCAATCGTCAGCTGCTGCGCTGGAAGGCAGCTGACGCTTCTGTGACCCGCTGGACAGGCGATCAGATGATCGCCTGCATCGCGCGCCGCGAGGGAGACGCGAATCGATGGGTTGCCGGCATGGAAGACGGCATTTTCGATATCGTCCCGCAGGATGACGGCACGCTCAGCGCAACCCGGCTCGCCGACGTGCAACATGGCCACCAGGGCATGCGCTTCAATGACGGCCGTTGCGACCGCCAGGGACGCTTCTGGGCCGGTACCATGGTGATGGACATGGCAGCCGGTATTCCGGCTGGTGCGTTGTATCGGCTCGACGGATCGGCCAGCGATGAAGCGCTCGGTGCTCATCTGAATGATTTCGTCGTCCCCAACGGTTTGGGCTTCAGCCCGGACGGCCGCACGATGTATCTATCTGATTCGCATCCCAGCGTGCAATGCATCTGGGCCTTCGATTACGACATCGACAGCGGTACGCCGAGCAACCGCCGTGTATTCGTCGACATGAATCAGCACCCAGGCCGTCCTGACGGCGCCGCGGTGGATATCGATGGCTGCTACTGGATTTGCGGCAACGACGCCGGACTGATTCATCGTTTCACACCGGACGGTCGCCTTGACCGCTCGCTCCAGGTGCCGGTGAAGAAACCGGCTATGTGCGCCTTTGGCGGCCCTGGTCTGGACACCCTATTCGTCACATCCATTCGCCCAGGCGGTGACCTTTCCGAACAGCCCCTGGCTGGCGGCGTGTTCGCCCTGCAACCCGGCGTCGCCGGACTGGAGGAAACACGCTTTCGCTAACGATTCACCCATCAAAGACAGGCCTGTAGTTGCCCGGTCTTGAAGCTTTAACGCTGCACACCAACAACAACAAGATGGAGAACCACATGAACTTCAAACGCAAGTTGCTCCTCGCTGCACTTCCCTTCGCGTTCTGCCTGTCGAATGCCGCCTACGCGGACATGACGTTGAAGATCGCCGAAATCCACCCGGCCGGTTACCCGACCGTCGTGGCGCAGGAACACATGGGCGAGAAGATTGAAAAAGCCACCAACGGTGAGCTCAAGTTCCGCATGTTCTCCGGCGGCGTGCTTGGCTCGGAGAAGGAAGTCGTCGAGCAGGTCCAAATCGGTGCAGTGCAGATGACTCGTGTGAGCCTCGGTACGCTCGGCCCGGTAGTGCCAGATGTCAACGCGTTCAACATGCCCTTCGTGTTCCGTGACCACGAGCACATGCGCAAGGTCATTGACGGCGAGATCGGTCAGGAGATCCTCGACAAGATCACCAACTCCGAATTCAACATGGTCGGTCTGGCATGGATGGACGGCGGTGTGCGCAACCTCTACACCAAAGAGCCGGTGCATAATCTTGAAGACCTCAAGGGCATGAAAATTCGCGTGATGGGTAACCCGCTGTTCATCGACACCCTGAATGCCATGGGCGCGCAGGGCGTGGCGATGAATACCGGCGAAATCTTCAGCGCCCTGCAGACCGGTGTGGTCGACGGTGCCGAGAACAACCCGCCAACAATGCTCGAGCACAACCACTTCCGTGCTGCCAAGAACTACTCGCTAACTGGTCACCTGATACTTCCCGAGCCCATCGTGATGTCCAAGACGACGTGGAACAAGCTGACGCCTGAGCAGCAGGACATCGTCAAGAAGTACGCCAAGGAAGCGCAGATGGAAGAGCGCAAGCTGTGGGACGAGAAGACCGCCAGCAGTGAAGCCAAGCTCAAGGCCGAAGGTGTGACCTTCATCGAAGTGGACAAGAAGCCCTTCTACGATGCCACTGCTCCGGTTCGCGAGAAGTACGGCGCACCTTACGCCGAGCTGATCAAGCGTATCGAAGCCGTCCAGTAATTCGTTCCCTCTGAAAAACCTCGCGGCGGCGGGCCTTCGCCCGTCGCCGCGCTTGTGGTGGAGCCTGATGAAAAACACGCTGCTGCGCGTCAACGACGCGATCTACATGAGTTGTATATGGATCGCGGGCCTGGCCATCGTGGTCATGTCCCTGATCATCCCTTGGGGGATCTTCGCGCGCTACGTGCTAGGCACCGGAGCCGGCTGGCCTGAACCCGTGGCTATCCTGTTGATGGTGATCTTTACTTTTCTCGGCGCTGCGGCGAGCTATCGAGCCGCAGCGCATATGGCAGTGAACATGTTTACCGATCGCCTACCGGAGCACATGCACCGCTACGTTGAGCTGTTGGTGCAAATCCTGATGGGCATCATCTGCCTGTTCATGACCATCTGGGGCACCAAGCTCTGCATAGCGACCTGGAACCAGTTCATGAGCACTCTGCCCACTCTGCGCGTCGGGATTACCTATTCTCCCGTCCCGATCGGGGGTGCAATCACATTGCTGTTCGTTATCGAGCGATTGTTCTTTGGCGACCAAAGCCAAAGACGCGTGGTTAATTACGAGCTGGTTGAAGACAGTAAGGAGGCAGTGTAAATGGATGCCCTGATTCTTCTCGGCAGCTTTGCCGTCCTGTTTCTCCTGCGTGTTCCGGTGGCCTACGCCCTTGGCCTGTCTGCCTTGATTGGCGCTTGGTGGATCGACATTCCATTCGACGCGATAATGATTCAAGTCGTCGGCGGCGTTAACAAGTTCTCTCTTTTGGCGATTCCCTTCTTCGTATTGGCTGGCGCCATCATGGCCGAAGGGGGTATGTCGCGGCGGCTGGTTGCTTTCGCTGGCGTGCTGGTCGGTTTCGTCCGTGGCGGACTTTCCCTAGTCAATATCATGGCCTCCACCTTCTTCGGCGCTATTTCCGGCTCGTCACTGGCGGACACCGCTTCGGTAGGCTCGGTTCTGATTCCGGAAATGGAAAAAAAGGGCTATCCGCGCGAGTTTTCTACGGCGGTTACGGTCAGTGGTTCGGTTCAGGCACTCCTGACGCCACCCAGTCATAACTCGGTGCTGTATTCGCTGGCCGCCGGCGGTACTGTCTCGATTTCGTCGCTGTTCATTGCCGGCATCGGTCCAGGACTGCTGCTGAGCGCTGTGATGATGACAATGTGTTTGATCTTCGCTCGGGTACGCAATTACCCCAAGGGGGAAGTGATCCCGCTCAAGCAGGCGCTGAAGATCTGTGTCGATGCACTCTGGGGCTTGATGACGATGGTCATCATTCTTGGCGGCATTCTCTCGGGCGTGTTCACGGCTACTGAGTCCGCCTCGATCGCCGTTGTCTGGGCCTTCTTCGTGACCATGTTCATCTACCGCGATTACAAGTGGCGTGAGCTGCCCAAGCTGCTGCACCGCACGGTCCGCACTCTGTCGGTGGTGATGATTCTGATCGCCTTCGCCGGGAGCTTCGGCTACATCATGACGCTGATGCAAATCCCGTCAAAAATCACGACGATGTTCCTCACCCTGTCGGATAATCGTTACGTGATCCTCATGTGCATCAATATGATGCTGCTGGTGTTAGGCACGCTGATGGACATGGCGCCACTGATCCTGATCCTCACGCCGATTTTGATGCCGGTAATTACAGGCATCGGTGTGGACCCGGTGCACTTTGGCATGATTATGCTGGTCAACCTCGGAATCGGGCTGATAACTCCACCGGTAGGTGCGGTATTGTTTGTCGGTGCTGCGGTTGGCAAGGTGACCATCGAGAACACCGTCAAGGCGCTGCTGCCCTTCTATGGCGCTCTGTTCCTGGTTCTGATGGTCGTTACCTACATTCCGGCGATCTCGCTCTGGTTGCCAAGCGTGGTGCTCTGAGAGTCTCATCGCACGAACAAAGACGCCGCCCACCCGGGCGGCGTTTTACTTTGAAAGCCAACAAACAATTCGCCAACCGTAGACACTAAAAAGCCACCGGTGCCGTAGGTACACCGCCAAACGGAACGGATTCCGCCCAGGACAGGACTGACCCTATGCAAACTGCCGCTCCATTCCCACGCCATATCGCCGTACTGATTCTGGCCACCCTGGCCTGCTCGTTCGCGGGCAATCATATCGCTGCCCGGATTGCCTTCGATCATGACACAGGCCTGCTGCTGGCCATGCTCTGCCGTGCCGGAGTGACCCTGCTGGCATTGGGCGCGTTGGTCTTCTGGCGGCGCGAATCCCTGCGCCTGAGCGGCGCTACCTGGCGATGGCAGATCCTGCTCGGCCTGCTGATCGCGGTACAGAGCTTCTGCATCTATTCGGCGGTGGCGCGCATTCCGGTGGCGCTGGCCCTACTGGTGGTGAATCTATCGCCCATCATGCTGGCGCTGCTGACCTGGTTGCTAGGCGGCCCAAGACCGACCCACCAGGCGCTGGCGATCATGGGCGTGATCCTGTTCGGCCTGGTGCTGGTGCTGGACGTCCCGGCACGCCTGATCAGCAGCGAGGCGCCGGATGGCCAGTGGATCGCCGGCATCCTGTTCGGCCTGACCGCAGCTGCGGTATTCGCGATCGCACTGTGGATCACCGAGCACAAGCTATCGAATATGGCGGGCTCGGTGCGCAGCATGCTGACGCTGATCGTCGTATTCGGCACCTCCGCCCTGCTTGGCGCCAGCGACCTGATACCGGGTGGCCTGGGCTTGCCCAGCGCGAGAGCCGGCTGGATCGCCCTGGGATGCTTGGTATTACTCTATGGGGCGGCTTTTTCGACGCTGTTCATCTGCATGCCGCGCCTGAATATCGCACGCAATGCTCCGGTAATGAACGTGGAACCGGTCGCTGGCATGCTCTTGGGCTGGCTAGTGCTCGGCCAGTTGCTTGGACCCTGGCAGGTGCTGGGCGGCCTGATCGTGGTCAGCGGCATCGTTCTGCTGGCTTACCGCAAGCACTGAGGCGAGAGGAACAAACGGCCTGGCGCTCGGCCCGCTGAGAATAGTGGGCTTGGCGCACCGCCCTTCAGCCAAGTCGCTACATGACGGAACGCTTGAGCTGCCGGACGGGGCTAGCAAAGCGTGTGTTTGACATTCGGGGAGCAGCTGATTGCCGACTCGGCACCTTCCATGAACCCCGGCACAGCGCGCCACTACACCACGAGCCGTTCGCCGCAGTATGCGTCACAGACGTGCGCCAGGGCAGATGTTCAGTCGACCTTGTCGGTTTCAGCCTCTTCATGCGCCTGGCGCAGACGCTCGCGACTGTTGGTCAGATGCAGGCGCATAGCCGCTCGGGCAGACTCAGCATCCTGGCGGGCGATGGCGTCATAAATTTGCTCGTGTTCGCGACCGAGGCGCTGCTGATAATGCGGCTGGTCGTCGTGCGCCAAACGCGCCGAGTTGAGCCGACTGCGAGGAATGATCGCCGTGCCCAGGTGATTCATGATGTCGGTGAAATAGCGATTGCCGGTCGCCTCGGCGATCTGCAGATGGAACTGGAAGTCCGATACGGCGGCCTCGCTGGAAAGCGCTGTGCTCTGCTGCAGCGAATCCAGAAAGGCTCGCATTGCCGCTAGCTGCTCTGCGGAGCGACGCATCGCTGCTAGCCCGGCCGACTCGACTTCAAGGCTGATGCGCAATTCAAGTATCGACAACACGTCGCGCAGCGTACCGATGGTCGCCGGGTCGATGCGAAGGCCCGTAGTACTAGGTGTGTCGAGCACGAACGTGCCAATACCGTGGCGCGTTTCGACCAATCCGGACGCCTGCAGTCGTGAAATTGCTTCGCGCACAACCGTCCTGCTCACGCCTTGCGCCTGCATGATTGCCGATTCGGTCGGCAGCTTGTCGCCGCGCTTGATAACGCCGTCGCGTATCTGCTGAGACAGCTCCGTCACCAGTTCCTGGGCAAGGCTGCGATGCTTTCGGCGGACACGAGGCTGGACGCTCTGGTTTTCCATGGGCAGATCGATCTCTATGAAGCGAAGTAACCCGTATCATAGCCCAGCGGTTGTACGATAACTATCCGCAGCCTCATCGTTTGGCTGTCCGGCGACCTTGTGTCCGAAATCCGCACGGCTTCCAGATGCTTCCTATACTGATGAAGCCATCTAATCGGGAGACTAGTATCATGCGCCGCACATTGCTATTCCTCGCAACTGTCGCCGTCAGCACGCCACTTTGGGCAATGCATTGCCCGCAGGACATGGCCAGGATCGACGAAGAGCTGCAAGCCAACCCACCAAGCGATCCGGCAATCCTGACCAGAGTGAAAGAGCTCCGCGCAGAAGGCGAGAAACTGCACAAGGCCGGCGATCACGAACAGTCTCTTGAAGTATTGGGTCAGGCACAGGAACTGCTCGACGCCGAGCAATAGACTTATCGTTCTCCATTCACCGAGTAACTGCCGTGTTTGTGGCGATTACTCGGTGGGCTGGCGATCAGGTGTCTTCGCTAGAGCCACCTCATTTCGAGCAACGGACGCGCAGTTCCTTGCGGTCGAAATTTTCTTCGCTGCTCAGGGTTTCGTAACCCTCAGGACAGACTTCA
Source organism: Stutzerimonas stutzeri (assembly GCF_024448715.1). Lineage (GTDB taxonomy): Bacteria > Pseudomonadota > Gammaproteobacteria > Pseudomonadales > Pseudomonadaceae > Stutzerimonas > Stutzerimonas stutzeri_AR. Next base: position 148,302 of record NZ_JAMOHZ010000001.1, on the reverse strand, counting down.
CGCGCCTGGGTCTCGCAAACAGGCTGTCCGGTATCCTTCGTACATGCAAACACGTATTCATCGATTCCGTCTGCAGGCGGCACCGTTTCTATGCCGCTGCAACTGGTTAGAAGTCCCGTTAGTCCGGCGATAGCGCCACATTGTACGAATGGCAGTCTGACTCGACGCATAAACGAGGCCCCCTTGCAGCCTTGATTCTCACAACACTGACACGAGCTAACGGCAACTTGATGCCCAACTACGCAGGACAAGTGCAACTGCCGGTACGATAGTTGGGTACTGAGTTGGTACGTGTCGGGTTTGGGTGCGCCTGGCTCTAGCGCGGGTTCGGTGCGTCGTCCATTTCGGCATTGTCGACGTCCATATCCGGCGTCTCACGCTCGACTGGATTGTCGTTCCCATTAACCCGCGGTACCCCAAGGCCATCTCCCGGTAATTCATCGACGCCCGGTTGATCATCTGGATTCACGTCAGTGCGCCCTGGGCTTAACGGCGGTGCAGAGCCGGGAATCAGAATTCCATCGTCATCGCTGACCTCAGCGCTGCTGCGAGTTTCGCCCAACGGTTGCCGATCGTCGCTCTGGATGCTCATCGTCCACCTCCGTTCAGTTGCCTTGTACCGATAAGAGGATTGAGGAGCCACTGCGTTCAGGTAGATGGGCTGCCATTGGTCATATGGCAAGCAACGCGTTCAATTATCGTAAATACGAAAAAACCGACGCCGAGGTCGGTTTTAAGGTACAGCAAACAATAGCCAAAATACGTCCATGGTGCCCGGAGCGGGAATCGAACCCGCATACCCTTTTCGGATGAGGGATTTTAAGTCCCTTGCGTCTACCAGTTTCGCCATCCGGGCAAGGACGGAAATGCGCGATGCTCGATCGCGGCGCAGGACTATAACCAGCCGCCCGCCGAGGTGCAACCCGAACGGCCGCCACGTATGACCGAAAGCCGAATCGCAGGCATAAAAAAACCGCAAGCTTGCGCTTGCGGTTTCTTCATACTGGAGGCCGATGTCGGAATCGAACCGGCGTACACGGATTTGCAATCCGCTGCATAACCACTCTGCCAACCGGCCTCAAAACGAAGACGCCGCATACCGCGGCGCCATCGTCAACAAATTGGAGCGGGAAACGAGACTCGAACTCGCGACCCCGACCTTGGCAAGGTCGTGCTCTACCAACTGAGCTATTCCCGCGTCGTCTTGATGACGGGCGCCATTCTATAACTTCAGCACGCCCCGTCAAGCCTTTGATTAAAAAAGTCTTATTTCTTTTCCGTAGGGCTGAGATGGGGCCAGGCAGCCATCAGGTAATTGACCATCGACCACAATGTCAGCGCCGCGGCGATGATCAGCAATGCATAGCCGAGCCCTACCCAGAAAGTTGCCAGGGGTGGGTTGGCCAGCAAGATGACGAGCGCCACCATTTGTGCAGCCGTCTTCCACTTGCCCAGGTTGGATACCGCTACCTGCGCGCGTGCGCCCAGTTCCGCCATCCACTCGCGCAGGGCCGACACCACTATTTCCCGCCCAATGATGATCGCCGCCGGCAGGGTCAACCAAAGATTCGAATGTTCTTCGACCAGTAGCACCAGAGCAACCGCCACCATCAGCTTGTCAGCCACCGGGTCGAGAAAGGCGCCGAATGGCGTGCTCTGCTGTAAACGTCGCGCAAGGTAGCCATCCAGCCAGTCGGTTATCGCGGCAATGGCGAACACTGCGCTCGACGCTAGATAGCTCCATTGAAAGGGAAGATAGAACAGCAGGATGATGATCGGTATCAGCAGTACGCGCAGCACGGTGAGAATGTTTGGAATGTTCATCGATACCACTGATCCGCGGATTTAGGAGGTGATTCTACTCACTGTGCAGAGCGGCATAAATCGCCTCGGCAAGCTTTTTACTGATCCCGGGAGCCTTGGCGATTTCCTCAAGGCTGGCGCGGCACAGTTCCTGAAGACCACCAAAATGCTTGAGCAGTTCGCGACGGCGCTTCGGTCCGATGCCGGGCACGCCCTCCAGCGTCGAGGTGGTCCGAGCTTTCCCGCGCCGTGCACGGTGGCCCGTGATAGCGAAACGGTGCGCTTCGTCGCGCACCTGTTGGATCAAGTGCAGCGCTGGCGAATCCCCTGGCAAGGTAAATTCATGCGCCGCATCGTTTAGGTAAAGCGTTTCCAAACCCGGCTTGCGCGTCACGCCCTTGGCGACGCCAAGCAGGATCAGCTCGGGCACGGCAAGCTCCTGTAGCACCTCACGGGCCATGTTGAGCTGCCCTTTTCCGCCATCCACCAGCAAGATGTCCGGTAGTTTCCCCTCCCCTTCGGCAGCCCTTTTGAACCGTCGAGAAAGTGCCTGATGCATTGCTGCATAGTCATCACCGGCGGTGACGCCTTCGATGTTGTAACGGCGATAATCGGACTTCAGCGGTCCTTCCGGACCGAATACCACACAGGAAGCGACTGTGGCTTCGCCGCTGGAATGGCTGATATCGAAACATTCCAGCCGTGTCGGTGGCTCGTCCAGGTCCAGCGCCTCGGCCAAGGCTTGGAAGCGCGCGGCCAGGTGCTGACGATTTGCCAGGCGTGCCCCAAGCGCCTGTTCGGCATTGGTTAGCGCCAGCTGTTGCCATCGCGCACGAGTTCCACGTACGCGATGGGTTATGGTCAACTCGACGCTACGCAATTCCACAATTGCACTGATCAGCGTTTCAAAGTCTTCATGGACGGTATTGACGATCAACTCGGACGGCAGATCGCGTTCCATGGAGCCGAGGTAGTACTGTTCGAGAAACGCCTGCAACACCTCGCTGACGCTTTCCTCAATGGCCACTTGCGGGAAGAAATTCTTGCTGCCCAGCACCCGTCCACCACGCACGCTGATCAGATGCACGCAGGCGCCGCCTGGGCTCACCACGGCCGCGACAATATCGACGTTGCCACTGCCGCCTTCCATGCTCTGCTGATCCTGGACCCGGCGAAGGATTCCAATCTGGTCGCGAATTTCCGCGGCGCGCTCAAAATCAAGCGCCATCGCAGCGTTTTCCATATTTTTCGACAGTTCCTCGGCCAAGGCATTACTGCGCCCCTCAAGAAACATCACCGAGTGCCGAACGTCTTCAGCGTACTCCTCTGGGTCGACCAGTTTTACGCAGGGCGCCTTGCAGCGCTTGATTTGATATTGCAGGCAAGGCCGGGTGCGATTGCGGTAATAGCTGTCTTCGCATTGGCGAACGAAGAAAGCCTTTTGCAACAGGCTAAGGCTTTCACGGATCGCCCCGGCGCTCGGATACGGACCGAAGTAGCGACCGGATTCCTTCTTGGCGCCACGGTGAATGCTCAGTCGTGGAAAATCTCCGCTGGAAAGAAACACGTAGGGGTACGACTTATCGTCACGCAGCAGGATGTTGTAAGGCGGGCGCCACTGTTTAATCAGCGTCTGCTCGAGCAGCAGCGCTTCAGTTTCGTTCGCCGTGATGGTGGTTTCGACTTGGGCAATCTTTGCGACCAGCGCGGCGGTCTTTGGCGCCTGGCCGGTCTTGCGGAAATAACTCGCCAGGCGCTTCTTGAGATTTTTCGCCTTGCCGACGTAAAGCAGCTTGGAATCGGCATCGAACATCCGATAGACGCCGGGACGCCCGCTACAAGAAGCCAGGAACGCAGAGGAATCGAAGCCGCTCATCAATTGATGGTATCGACCATGCCGTGACGGACCGCCAGCAACGCGAGCTCGACATCACTGGTGATCGAAAGCTTTTCGTATATGCGGTATCGATAGGTATTGACGGTCTTGGGCGACAGGCAAAGCTTGTCAGAGATGGTCTGTACCTTCTGACAATTGGCAATCATCAGAGCGATCTGGATTTCCCGCTCGGACAGTAGATCGAACGGCGAGCCGTTGACCTTCGGCTGAAACGATTTGAGCGCAAGCTGCTGAGCAATCTGAGGGCTGATGTAGCGCTGGCCAGCGAACACCATGCGAATCGCCTGGATCATCTCCTCGAGCGCCGCGCCCTTGGTCAGGTAACCGGCGGCGCCTGCCTGCAGAAGGCGCGTCGGGAAAGGATCTTCTTCGCAAATGGTTACGGCGATGACCTTAATGTCCGGATGGCTACGCAGGAGTTTGCGGGTAGCTTCAAGGCCACCGATTCCGGGCATCTTTACATCCATCAAAACCACGTCCGGCTTGAGTTCACGCGACTTCTTTATCGCGGTCTCGCCAGATTCCGCCTGACCAATCACCTGCAAGCCGTCTATGTCGGCGAGCATGCGGGAAATGCCTGTGCGCACCAGATCGTGGTCGTCAACCACCAGCACTCTAATCAAGCAGACACCTCTTTCAGTGCAAATTCAAAGCTGGCTGGCTGCTCGCTTCACAAGCGGAGAACTCTAACAAAAACTGGCCGGGTTACCCAGACCGCACGTCATTTATGGCTAGGTGACAGCACCCCACGCGCCCGGCTTATGGGCAGTTTGGCTGAACCTGAACGCGCATACGAACGTCTGACTCATCAACCAAATTGAATCCTACTCGCCGGTATCACTTTTGACAGCAAGTCTCATTGCAGCTCTCGTTCTAGCCGCCGTCCACCTGTTTGCGGCGCGCCTGCGTATGCTCAACCGCTTACCCCGCAGCCGCTGGCTTTCTATGGCTGGCGGTGTTTCGGTGGCTTACGTATTTGTCCATCTGCTTCCCGAACTGGCCCGTGGTCAAGAGGTGATAGACGGTAGCGATATTCAATTGCTCAGCTACCTAGAGCACCATGCTTATCTGCTCGCGTTGCTTGGCCTCGCCATCTTTTATGGCCTGGAGCGCCTCATCAAGCAACGCCGGCGCGAGCTGCGGGAGCACGAAGAACCTCATTCCGGCGTGTTCTGGCTGCACATCACGGCGTTCGCCATATACAACGGGCTGATTGGCTACCTGCTGGTCCACGGCGAAAACAACAATACGACCACTTTGGTGCTCTATTGCATCGCGATGGGCCTGCACTTTTTGGTTAATGACTTCGCGCTTCAGAGCGACCATAAGGACCTATTCAGCCGCCGCGGTCGCTGGCTACTTTCGGTAATGCCCGTGGTTGGCTGGGCCCTCGGTACCACTACCGAAATTTCCGAGCTGGCGGTTTCAGCGGTGACGGCTTTCGTTGGTGGCTCGATCATCTTGAACGTCCTCAAGGAGGAACTACCGGAAGAGCGTAACAGCCGTTTCGGCGCGTTCCTGCTGGGCTCGATCGGCTATTCGATGCTGCTACTCAGTGTCCAAGGCGGATAGCCATTTGTGCCGTGGCAGATTCCATGCTTACGGCAAGGCCCGGTTCTACTCGCCGCGGCTGCGCCGATCTGATATCGAATCCGTATTTCAAGCCGGGTAGCTAAGTTCCCGCAAGAAATCGCTCACCTTTATCAATCCAACGCTTCCGCGCGCGCTCGATCTTGCGCTTTACTTCATATGCGGAGGGCAATATATTCGCCAAACCATATGTCTAAGCTTGCCGCCCCGCCATGACCGAGCACCTGACTCCCGCCACAGTTTTCAAATGCCTATCTGACGAGACCCGCGCTCGAATGACGCTGCTGATCGCTCACGAAGGCGAGCTGTGCGTTTGCGAGTTGACTTGTGCGCTCGACGAGATCCAACCGAAAGTATCGCGACATCTCGCTCAACTGCGCAGTTGCGGGTTGCTGGAAGACCGTCGGCAGGGCCAATGGGTTTATTACCGTCTGCACCCTCATCTGCCCGACTGGATTCACCAGATGCTGCAGGCCGCTCTCAACGCCAACCAGCAATGGCTCGCACCCAATAGCCGGCGGTTGGAAAACATGCGCAACCGCCCTGAACGCAACACCCGCTGCGATTGACCAACAAGGAGAGTTCCGCCATGTCCGATGACCAAGCCATCCCGCTCGACCTGCCCAACATCGATGAGCAGTTGCTTGTACGGCCCGACATCGAGCGGTTGAGTGGCCCTGGCGACACGACCCATGCGCCGCGCATTCTGTTGCTCTACGGCTCCAATCGCGAACGTTCGTTCAGCCGCTTGATGACTGAAGAAGCCGAGCGGCTTCTGCAACAGCTCGGCGCCGAGACCCGGGTATTCAACCCGTCGGGCCTTCCGCTTCCAGACGACCAGCCAGACAGCCACCCGAAAGTGCAGGAGCTCCGTGAGCTGATGCAATGGTCAGAAGGTCAGGTCTGGTGCTCGCCAGAACGTCACGGGTCCATGAGCGCGGTATTCAAAGCGCAAATCGACTGGGTGCCGCTGGCCATGGGCGCAATCCGCCCGACTCAGGGCAAGACTCTAGCGGTCATGCAGGTCTGCGGCGGCTCGCAGTCGTTCAACGTGGTCAACCAGCTGCGAGTACTGGGTCGCTGGATGCGCATGTTCACCATCCCCAACCAGTCTTCGGTGCCCAAGGCCTTTCTCGAATTCGACGAGGCCGGGCGCATGAAGCCCTCGGCATTCTATGACCGTTTGGTGGACGTCATGGAAGAGCTGATGAAGTTCACGCTGCTGCTGCGTGATCGTCAGGATTACCTCGTCGATCGTTATTCCGAGCGCAAGGAATCCGCGGAATTGCTATCCCGACGGGTCAACCAGCACTCCATTTGATCAGCCCAAAGACGCGCGGCGTGGCGCCTCCCTACCGCGCAACGCTGAAGACAGCCCAACTCGATTGAAGGCCGACCACTCCATGCTCAAGACTTTCACCTTGTTCGCACTGACCGCCGTCGCGGAAATCGTCGGCTGTTACCTGCCCTATCTCTGGCTGCGACAGGGCAAGAGCGCCTGGCTACTGCTGCCGGCCGCGTTGTCGCTGGCGCTGTTTGCCTGGTTGCTTTCGCTGCACCCGACCGCCGCTGGACGCGTCTATGCCGCGTACGGCGGCGTTTATATCGGCACGGCAATCCTCTGGCTGTGGTTGGTGGACAAAATCCGACCGACCGGCTGGGACCTGCTTGGATCCGCAATAGCCCTACTGGGCATGGCGATCATCATGTTCGCACCACGCAGTAGCTGACCTGTCCTTCATTCTTTACGGAAATAATGGCATGACCATCAAAGTTGGCATTAACGGCTTCGGCCGCATCGGACGTCTGGCTCTGCGCGCGGCCTGGGATTGGCCGGAGCTGGAGTTCGTACAAATCAACGACCCGGCAGGCGACGCGGCGACCCATGCACACCTGCTCAACTTCGATTCGGTCCATGGCCGCTGGCAGCACGAGGCCGGTCATGACGACGAACAGCTCGTCATCAATGGCAAGCGCATCAAGATCACCGCCAACAAGGCCATTGCCGATACCGACTGGTCCGGCTGCGATCTGGTGATCGAAGCCAGCGGCAAGATGAAGACCGTTGCAGTGCTGCAGGGCTATCTGGAACAACGTGTGAAACGCGTGGTAGTCAGCGCGCCGGTCAAGGAAGCTGGCGCGCTGAATGTGGTGATGGGCGTAAACGATCAGCTGTTCGATCCGGCGCAGCACCGCATCGTCACCGCTGCCTCCTGCACAACCAACTGCCTGGCGCCGGTGGTCAAGGTGATCCATGAGCATCTGGGCATCCGCCACGGCTCAATCACCACCATTCACGACCTCACCAACACCCAGAGCATTCTCGATCAGCCGCACAAGGATTTGCGCCGAGCACGGGCGTCGGGCATGAGCCTGATACCGACCACCACCGGCTCGGCCACCGCTATCGCAGAAATCTTTCCAGAGCTGCGAGGCAAGCTCAACGGCCATGCCGTACGTGTGCCGCTGGCGAACGCTTCGCTGACGGACTGCGTATTCGAGGTGGAGCGCGCCACTAGCGTCGACGAAGTCAATCAACTGCTCAAAAACGCCGCAACGCACGGTCCGTTGAAAAACATTCTGGGCTACGAGGAAAGGCCATTGGTATCCATCGACTACCGCACCGATCCGCGCTCATCGATCATCGACGCCCTCTCGACCAAGGTCGTCAACGGCACCCAGGTGAAGCTATACGCCTGGTATGACAACGAATGGGGATATGCCAATCGCACCGTGGAGCTGGCAAGAAAGGTTGGTCTGGCCTGAATTGGTCGAACTCCGTGGCGGGTTCTGAAGATGTTCTGCGGCCAGTATGTCGTGCGTCGCACAACCTCGCGATACCCACCACCATTCACATCCAGGGCCCACCATGCCGCCGCTCTCCCCCGCCATCCGCCAGTATCTGATCGTTACTGGCAATTACTGGGCCTTCACCCTTACCGACGGCGCGTTGCGCATGCTTGTGGTGCTGCATTTCCACACGCTGGGGTATACCCCGCTGCAGATCGCCGCGCTGTTTCTCTTCTACGAGATTTTTGGCGTTATCACCAATCTGGTTGGTGGATATTTAGGTGCCCGGTTGGGCCTGAACCGCACCATGAACATTGGACTGGCGCTGCAAGTGGTGGCGCTGCTGATGCTGACGGTGCCCGCTACGTGGCTGACGATTCCCTGGGTGATGGGCGCACAGGCGCTGTCCGGCATCGCCAAGGACTTGAACAAGATGAGCGCCAAGAGCTCAATCAAGCTGCTGGTGCCGGGTGATCAGCAAGGCACGCTGTACAAATGGGTGGCGATTCTTACCGGCTCGAAGAACGCGCTCAAGGGTGTTGGCTTTTTCATCGGTGGCGCCCTGCTCGCCGTGATCGGCTTCCGCGGCTCACTGCTGGCGATGGCCGGCGCGCTCGCCATGATCTGGGTTGCCAGCCTGTTCTTGCTAAAGAAAGATCTGGGCAAAGCCAAGGCAAAGCCGAAATTCCGCGACCTGCTTTCCAAGAGTCGAGCGATTAATGTGCTCTCCGCCGCGCGGCTTTTCCTGTTCGGTGCCCGTGATGTCTGGTTCGTGGTGGCGCTGCCGGTGTATCTCTCCGCAGTTTTTGGCTGGGATTTCTGGCAAGTCGGCGGCTTTCTCGCCGCCTGGGTAATAGGCTACGGGTTCGTACAATCAGTGGCCCCGTCGTTGACCGGCAAGACGCGCGGCCATGTTCCGGATGGGCGCGCCGCGTTCATTTGGGCGCTGCTCCTCGCCGGCCTCCCCGCACTGATCGCGCTTGGCCTGTATACCGGGCATTCGCCGCAGCTGGTGCTGATCGGCGGGCTGACGCTGTTTGGCGCTCTGTTCGCCGTCAACTCTTCGCTGCACAGCTACCTGATCGTTTCCTACGCGAAGGAGGACGGGGTGTCGCTGGATGTGGGCTTCTACTACATGTCCAACGCCCTGGGCCGGCTGGTTGGTACGTTGCTGTCGGGCTGGGTTTATCAGGCGCATGGCCTTGAAGCTTGCCTATGGATTTCCAGCGCCTTCGTGCTGTTGGCAGCCTTGATATCGCTTGGCCTGCCCCGGCACGTCGGGGCACACCTTTGAACTGCATGGAATTGTTGCAGCACCAATAAAGTCTGCAGACGCTTCAGCGAAGCAGACGCTGATAGAAACGGCATTCCCGTTCCAGCGCATCGGCCAGGTTGGCCGCCTGCCGGAAGCCGTGGCGCTCTTGCGGATAGAGACAATATTCGACCGTCACGCCACGTTCGCGCAGAGCTGCGACCATGGACTCGGTCTGCTCAGGTAGCACGACCGCGTCTTGCCCGCCTTGAAAAAAAATCACCGGCACCCGAATCAGCCCCGCATTGAGTAGCGGCGTTCGCTGTCGATAGCGCTCGGCGTCGACCGCCGGATCGCCTATCAACCAATCCAGATAATCGGCCTCGAACTTGTGTGTAACCCGGCGCAACGCTAATGGATCACTCACGCCGTAGAGGCTGGCACCGCCGCTGAAACCAGCATTAGCAGCCAGTGCGCAGAGCGCGCTGTAACCGCCCGCGCTCGATCCACGGATGAAGGCTCGCGCTGGGTCGATCTGGCCGTTTGTTGCAAGCGCCTGCACCGCTGCGCAGGCGTCTTCCACATCAACCACGCCCCATTCGCCACGCAACCGTTGCCGATATGCCCGTCCGAAGCCGCTGCTGCCGCGATAGTTGATATCGGCAACGGCGAAACCGCGTTGGGTCCAGTATTGAATCCGCGGATCGAAAACCGGATAGCTAGCAGACGTAGGCCCGCCATGCATGAACACCACCAATGGTGGCTTTTCCAGCGGGAGGCTTTGGCACTGCGTATTGCTCGGCGGGTAGAAAAAAGCGTGCGCCACCTCGCCGTGCCCGGTAGAGAAGCTGAACGGCTGTGGGCGCGACAACTGGTCGGCTGCCAAAGGCTGTTGGCCTCCGGCAAGAATTTCGACGACGCCAGTGACCCTATCGAGCGCCAGTACGGCAGACGTCTTATCAGCAGACCCGGCAATGCAATAGAAATGCCGCTCATCGACAGCAAGCTGGCGACAGCGACTGAACGCCATTGCAAGCTGTCGTTCGTTGCCTTGGCTGTCTTGCTCGAACAACAGTCCGTAGCCATCCACCATGCGCGTCATCAGCAAGGCGCCATCCGCTAGGGGCAGATAGCTCACCGTGCCCAGCTGCCAAGGCGCCGGTGCATGATCACAACGTGCTTGGGCGAACCCAGCCGTGTCCGTTACCGGAACAAGGCTGTCACCTTGCATTCTCCAGGGTTGCCACCAGCCTTCGCGGTCACTCAGGCAATACAAGGCGCCATCCGCAGCGAAGCGCGGCTGTTGCAGCGATTCATTTCCCGCTGCGCCGGCCAGACACCGCGGTGCTCCCCAGCAATCACTTTCGGTGCGTTCGGCGGTCCAGAGACGCGTAGCGGTCCATGGCTGTTCGGGGCGTTGCCATTCGATCCAGGCCAGGCGTTGCCCGGTCGTATCCAAGGTCGGTGACGAGTAGAAATCGCTTCCCTCGGCCAATACGCTGCGGCTGCCGTCCATCAGCGAAACACTGACCAGACGATGTTCTGAGCGAGCTTCTTCAGCGGTTTCTTCCACGGCGAGAACGGCCCGGTGGCGCGTGTCGAACTGCAGATCACCGTACCGGCAAGCGTCATTAACAGTAAGCGCAATGGGCGGCGTCGCTGCGTCCGTAGATAGGTCCTGCAGGTAGATCTGCTGATCATGCTCGTTGACGAAGGCGATTCCCTCGTCGGTCAGACAGAAGGCACCACCGCCGTACTCATATATGCGACTGCGAAGCGAGAATCCGGACGGCGTCAAACAGCGCGAAACGTCGGCGCGCCAGTACCACAACGTCGAACGCGCATCAGCCGGATCGTATTGAATCCAGAACAGACCATCATGACCGGCGCGAAGCTCGGCGAAATCACAACTGGCAGAAGCGGCGTCGGCTGCCGTCCAGTCGCTGGGCCAGAAGCCATAGGGGATTGCGGTCTTGGTCATCCGTTCGACTCCGGTCCGTCAGGTTTGAGCCGACCTTACACCTTGAGGATCAGCTTCGAGGCCTTCTCGTTGCGGAAGGTCAGTTCATCCAGTCCGCGCGGCGCCTGCTCGGCCTCGGTGCGCGCCGCAAGAATCTTGCCGTGATGCGCGGACTTGCTACACACCGGATCGGCATTGGCCGCATCGCCAGTGAGCATGAAAGCCTGGCAGCGGCAGCCGCCGAAGTCGTTTTCCTTTTCATCACAAGACTGGCAAGGCTCGGGCATCCAGTCGAAACCACGAAACTTGTTGAAGCCGAACGAGTGCTTCCAGATTTGCTCGATGCTTTGTTCGCGCACGTTGGGAAAGGTGATCGGCAGTTGCCGCGCGCTGTGGCAAGGCAGCGCTGTACCGTCGGGCGTGATGTCCAGAAACAGATTGCCCCACCCGTTCATGCAGCCCTTGGGGCGCTCTTCGTAGTAGTCGGGCGTGACGAAGATTAACTTGCAGGGATGATTCTCGGCGGCGAGCTTGTCGCGCCATTCATTGGTGATGCGCTCGGCGCGCACCAACTGCTCCTTACTCGGCAGCAAGCCGGCACGGTTGAGCTCCGCCCAGCCGTAGAACTGGCAAGTGGCGAGTTCCACGAAGTCGGCTTCCAATTCCAGACACAGCTGAATGATGCGCTCGATATTGTCGATGTTGTGGCGGTGGGTAACGAAATTGAGCACCATTGGATAGCCATGGGCTTTTACCGCTCGCGCCATAGCGAGCTTCTGGGCGAAGGCCTTCTTCGAGCCGGCGAGCAGGTTGTTTACCTCTTCATCGGCGGCCTGAAAGCTGATCTGGATATGGTCGAGTCCGGCATCGGCGAAACTGGCAATCTTTTCCTCGGTAAGACCGATACCCGAGGTGATCAGGTTGGTGTAATAGCCTAGATCCCGCGCCGCCTTGATCAGCTCAGCCAGATCCTGCCGGACTAGCGGCTCGCCACCGGAGAAGCCCAGCTGCGCCGCACCCATCTCGCGCGCCTGGCGAAATACGTCGACCCATTGCGCAGTGCTCAGTTCATCGTGACTGCGAGCGAAGTCCAGCGGATTGGAACAGTAGGGGCATTGCAGCGGGCAACGATAGGTCAGCTCCGCCAGCAGCCAAAGCGGCGGACCGGGTTCGAAGCCGGGCTTAGCGAAGCTCGATCCAGAACCGCTCAACGGCTACCTCCAGAAACGCGACGATGTCTTCCTCGATCCCTTCTGCATCCGGGAAGCGCGCCTGCAGATCGGCGACGATGGTGCCGACGGTGCGAGCGCCATCCACTTCACTCAGTACGGCCGAAGCGCTCTCGTTGAGCTTGATCATGCCTTCCGGATAGAGCAGTACATGGCAGTTTTGCGCCGGTTCCCACTGAAAGCGAAAGCCGCGGCGGAAGGCAGGGATATGGGTCAGTTGGATGTTGCTCATGGTCCTTTTGTCTCGCCGATTATCAGGTGGGGGCGGTGGGCTGAAGCGGAGCGCCGCCCCGGCCCACCCTACGGACCGCAACCCTCCGCGGTCCAGGCGTTCTTCCGACAGGTCAGAACGTGATCCCTTTATGCCAGACACGCTGGCGGGTCACCGTGTGGTAGGGCGGGCGGTCCAGCTCGTAGGCCATGCTCATGGCGTCCAGCATGCTCCACAAAACATCGAGTTTAAATTGAAGAATGTTCAGCATGCGCTCCTGGCTTTCACGGGTCGTGTAATGCTCGAGTGTGATGCGCAGGCCGTGCTCCACATCGCGGCGCGCTTCTTTCAGGCGCTTGCGGAAATAGTCGTAGCCGGAAACGTCGATCCAGCTGTAATGCTGCGGCCATGCCTCCAGTCGCGACTGGTGAATGGTCGGCGCAAACAGCTCGGTCAGCGAGCTGCTGGCCGCCTCCTGCCAAACGGCACGGCGGGCGAAGTTGACGTAGGCATCGACGGCGAAGCGCACGCCGGGCAGAACCAGTTCCTGTGAAAGCACCTGCTCGCGATCCAGCCCCACCGCCTCGGCCAGTCGCAGCCAGGCCTCGATACCACCCTCCTCGCCCGGCGCACCGTCATGGTCGATGATTCGCTGGACCCATTCGCGCCGTGCTTCACGGTCCGGGCAGTTGGCCATGATCGCTGCATCCTTCAGTGGAATGCTGACCTGATAGTAGAAACGATTCGCCACCCAACCCTGGATCTGTTCGCGCGTGGCACGCCCCTCGTACATGGCCCGATGGAAAGGATGATGGATGTGGTAATAGTCGCCCTTGGCGCGCAGCGCCTGCTCGAACTCGGCGGGGGACATGGCTGGCAGGGTCATGGGGCTTCCTTACGGTGTGGTGCGATTGTCTATAGGCGGCGCATGCGTTTCGCCATGCGCAGGCTACAACTCGATGCTCATGCCATCGAACGCCACCTCGATCCCATGCGCGTCGAGAATTCCGCGCTCGGCAGAGTCCTGGTCGAGGATCGGGTTGGTGTTATTGATATGGATCAGGATTTTGCGAGCCGCAGGTAGGCCGTCGAGCACTTCGATCATGCCGCCAGGTCCGCTCTGCGAAAGATGGCCCATCTCTGAACCAAGCTTGGTCCCTACTTCCCGCACGCGCATTTCGTCATCACGCCAGAGCGTGCCGTCGACCAACAGGCAGTCGGCGCCGCGCATGAGTTCAAGGAGCTCTGGACCGACCTTGCCCAGGCCCGGCGCATAGAAAAGCTTACCGCCGGTATTACGGTCTTCGATCAGCAGGCCAATGTTATCGCCCGGATGCGGATCGTTGCGGTGCGGCGAATACGGGGGTGCCGAGCTGCGCAACGGGATCGGCGTGATGTTCAGGTTCGGACAAACCGGAATCGAGAAACTACCTTCCAGCTCAATCGGGTTCCAGCGCAGGCCACCATTCCAGTGCTTGAGCATGTTGAACAGTGGGAAGCCGGTGGTGAGATCTTGGTGAACCATCTCAGTGCACCAGACCTCATGCGGGCAACCTTCACGCAGGGTCAGCAGCCCGGTGGTGTGGTCGATCTGGCTGTCGAGCAAAATGATGGCGCCAATCGCGGTATCGCGCGGTCCGCGAGCTGGCTGCAGCTTCGGAAAGGACTCCAGCTGGGCACGGATATCCGGCGACGCGTTGCACAGAATCCAATCCTCGCCGTTGTCACTGATGGCGATGGACGACTGAGTGCGTGGTTGAGCGCGCAGCGTGCCGGCACGTAGCCCGGCGCAGTTGGCGCAATTACAGTTCCACTGAGGGAAGCCGCCGCCAGCAGCCGAACCGAGAATCTGGATGAACATGGGCAGCTCCGTAAAAAAACGAAACCCCGACCGGGGCCGGGGCAGATCAATCAGCGATTGGCAAAGTACATGGTGACTTCGAAACCAATGCGCAGGTCGGTAAAAGCGGGTTTAGTCCACATGGATAAATTCCTCTCTATATGGCGACGGAAATATTCCGACGTCCCATTAAGCACCCTGATCCGCCAAAAGCGGAATGGTACTTTGGAAGGAGACAGCGTCCTGCGTTAGTAGTGCCTTGTCCGTAAAGCGTTGCAGCCCGCATAACAGAGCCTTGCGACCATCTGTCAGGGTTGCCGGGTAGCCGAACGGCCATGGGTGCCACGCCAGCCGAGCTCGTTGGTGAGCGTCGCCATCGGCGATAACATCTCGTAATTGAATTCTGTCAACGCCACGCCTTCTTGAATACGGATCGGCCAATCGTGGTTGGCAAGTGCTGCCTTGCCGATCACCAACAGATCTGCCTCGCCGTTATCCAGCAACGCTCGAGCCTGCGCCTCGGTACCGATGCCGCCGTTGACCATGACAGGAATGGTCACGCTGCTCTTCGCGATAGCAGCCAGGCTCGGCCCCTCGTCGAAAGCAGGTGCGCTGGCGTCGTATTCAGTGACGTGGAGGTAATCCAGGCCGGCCGACGCCAGCGTAGCGAGCCGATAACGCGCCGCATCGATGCCACCGTCCCACTTCAATCGGCTGTCAGTGACCATTCCTTGCGACATCCGCATGCCGACGACGAAATTAGTTCCGACGGCTTCTCGCACGACGCGAATGACTTCCAGCGGCAAGGCCAGTCGGGCTTTGAAATCGCCACCCCAACGATCGGTGCGTTTGTTGAATTCGGCAGTGATGAATTCGTGCAACAGATAGCCATTGGCGGCGTGCAGTTCGACGCCGTCGAACCCGGCATCACTCGCGTGTCGCGCGGCCTGTACAAACCCGGCAATGGCTTCCTGGATTTCAGTCTCGGTCATTTCCGCTGGTGTGGCATAAGGCCCCTCTCCGCCATAAAAACTCAGCTGCCGACCGTCGGGCTGCACAGCGGAAGGCCCGACATGGCGCGCATGATGGATGTTGCCCTGAGTCTGTGCACCGCCGTGCATGAGCTGCGCGATGATCGCGACGCCCTCTTCGTGTACGGCGCTGACAATGGGCACCCAGCTGTCGCGCTGGCCTTCTGTCGCCAGCCCCGGCTGGTTGAAATAGCCCTGGCTGTATGCCGTATCGGTGTAGGTACCTTCGGTGATCAGCAGCCCGAAGCCACCCTTTGCGAACGCCTGGTAGTAGTCGCGCATCAGCTCGTTGGCGCAGCCGTCCGGCTCGGCGCTGACACGGGTCATCGGCGCCAGCACAGCGCGGTTGCGCAAGCGCAGCTGATTCAATTGAACGGGTTCGAACAATACGGGCATCGGTGATTCCTCGTCAGGCCAGGTTGTGCTGAATCTGAGGACCTTACACACAGCGGAGTTCGAAACGCACGATAGTTGGTCGTTAGGCGGCATAAAAAAGGCGCCGATCATCGGCGCCTTGGCTGTGCTGACGAGCGTTTCAGACGAGGCGGAATCGACCGACCTACGACTGCAATTCGCTGCCCAACCGCGCAAGGTCGGCGCTGGCCGCGGAGGTTTGCTCAGTGGCAGCAGCCGATTGATCGGCCACGTCGCGGATGTTCGAAACGCTGCGATTGATTTCCTCCGCGACGGCGCTCTGCTGTTCCGAAGCGGTCGCAATCTGCTGGTTTATCTGCTGAATGCTCGATACCGCGGCATTGATCGCATTGAGCGCTTCTCCAGCCAATTGCGCCGCCTCGACCGTTTGGTCTGCCAGACCGCAGCTCTTGCCCATGACTTCAACCGCGCTTTCGGCGCCACTCTGCAGCGCCCCGATCAGCTGCTCGATTTCCAATCATGCGCCACCTCAAAAGTTGTACAACAAGACATAAACCGGCGCATCTTGTACAACTTACATTGAAAACCGTCAATGATTGAACGCCAAGTTATTATCGCCTCAGGACTGCTGCAGAGCTGTGCGCTAGGCGCGCCCAGTCTCTATGAAGAGCGTGGCGGCGGCTGATCCGTCAAGACAGCCGCGGCTCATAAGCAGGTACTCACGGCGCAAATTGCGGCACGTGGCTGAGGCTGAGCCGATACAGTAAGCAGCTATTGGTGAAAGGCTTCAGCCAAGAGCACGAGCTGATGGCTTGACTGAAGCCGCAAACATCCTATCCAGTGCAGGCATTTCGGATGAAAGAGACGTGGTCCCCGTTTCCCTGGGTTTGCTTTGCAATGTGCGTGGGCGTGATGGGCACGGCCCTGATATCGCCGTTGTATCCGCTCTACCAGCAAGCCTGGCAGCTTCGTACCAGTGATATTTCGATGATCTACGTCGTTTATATGCTTGGGGCGCTGTTCGGGTTGCTGTTCATGGGGCGCCTATCGGATACGCTGGGTTTCCGCCCAGTGATGATGGCGGGGTTGCTGCTCGGCTGGGGCGGCACGCTGCTGACGATGATCGCTTGGAGCCTGCCGAGCCTGAACATCGGTCGCTTTGCTGTGGGTCTGTCTTCCAGCCTGATCGTCACCAGCGCCTCGGTGGGGTTGGTGCATATCTCCCGCGACGGGGCTTCACAGCGCATTGCGATGATCACCAGCTTTCTGCTCGCCTTCGGTTTCGGCCTTGGGCCCATTACTGGCGGCATCACCGGCCAGTGGCTGCCCCATCCGCTGATCACCACTTATATACCGTCGCTGGTACTGGGTGTGCTGGCCGTTTATGCCCTGATGCGAGCCGAGGTAAAGCCCCACGCCGGCAAAGTACCGCTGGGCTGGCGCGCGTTCGTTCCGCGTCTGGCCTGGGCCGCCCGCCACGATTCGCTGGCGTTCGCCCTTACCTGTGCCTGCCCGTTCTTCGCGTTCGGCGTCTTTGGGATCTACGCCTCGATGGCCCCGTTGTTCCTCGACAAAATGGTGCCCTGGCACGGACCGATCGTGAGCGGCACGGCGATCGGCGTCATCTTGATGGCTTCGGCGATGGTGCAGCTGCTGTCCGCAAAAATGAGTGCGCGCTGGTGCGGCTTTTTCGGCCTGCTGGCGGTTGTCCTGAGCAACGCCATGTTGGTTTTCAACTTCAAGGTTGGCTCGTCAGTCATCTTCATGATCGGCGTCTGCGCGGCGGCGGCGAGTCATGGCATGTGCCTGTTGGCGGGCATCAGCATGGTCAATCGCATCGCCAGCCCAACAGAACGCTCGGGGCTGATCTCGACTTATCTGGTATGCGGTTATGTCGGCAGTATTCTTCCTCTGATCGCCGTCGGCTGGATCGCCGACCATTACGGGTTGCCCACCGCAATAACGATACTGGGCCTATGCGTGATCGCCGTCGCCTCGCCGGTGGCCGTGTGGTTCTTCTTGCATCCCAGGATGCGAGAGGCTTGAAAGGAAGCGGACGTTCTATGGATGGATGAGGCCGAAGCTTCATACATTCTATTCAGCAGCCTTCGCACCCGCATACGCCACTTGCGCGGCCTCGCTCCGATGGGCCCCGTGGACTCCAACCGCACCAATGCACCGGTTATCCACGTAGAGGGGTATGGCTTCTGTGGACGCTTGCGGATGTTGGGAGTGAGTCGTCAGTAGCGCATCGTCCATCAGGCCGCATTGCTCGACAGCCGTTGCTTGTTGAGCCTTCTTGATCGCGCATCGAGCACTGTCTGGCGGGCTGCCGTCCAGTTTGACAAGCCCGAGCGGTTCCCCCGTGGAATCGACGATAGCAATAGATACCGCCCAGCCATTACGTTCAGCCTCAGCGCGCGCCGCGCTCAACACGGCTTCCGTCCCATGCGCACCGAGTTGGTAACGATCCTCCACGGGAGGAGGCCCAGCGTAAATGGCGGCTTCTACGTCCCACAGTCCTGACAGGAATCCGCGTCCCATAAGCCCTCCGATACGATCTAGCTTTTATTTTTGTTATTCACCAGGCAGTGCTTGGTAACGTCCTCAATCCGCGTCAGGCCTAGCAGCGCCATGTCACGTTGCAACTCGGCACCTAACAGCTCGATCGCATGTGATACGCCCGCTTCGCCCGCATACGCCGCGGCGTAATTGAATGGTCGACCGATGAACACCATGCGCGCACCCAGCGCTAATGCCTTCAATACATCCGTACCGCGACGAAAACCGCTATCGACCATCACCGGAAGATCGTTGACCGCCTCGACAATACCGGGCAACGCTTCCAGCGCCGACAGAGTGCCGTCGAGTTGACGCCCGCCGTGGTTGGAAACAATGAGCGCATCGGCTCCACAGTCACGGGCCTTGCGAGCATCGTCCGGATGGAGAATCCCTTTGACCACCAGCTTGCCCGGCCAAAGCTTTCGGACCAGTTCAAGATAGCTCCAGTTGAGGTGAGTGCGGCCAGAAAAATCACGCTTCACGTTACGCGAGATCACCGCGATGCCGCGGGTGGCGTAGTTGTTTTCGAAGTGCGGCATGCCGTGGTTCAGCAGCGTGCGCAGAAAGGTTCCGAACAGCCAGCGAGGCCGCATCAACCCGTCAAAGGCGAGACGCAAATTGGGGCGAAGCGGCGAATAAAAGCCCGAACGAGTGTTGTTGTCGCTGTTCGGCGGTACGGGGTAATCGACGGTGATCACCAGCTTGTCGAAGCCGGCTGTGCGGACGCGTTCGATCAGCGCCTCGATACCGGCGTGATCACCGGGCAGGTAGGCCTGAAACCAGTCGGTCTGGCCGTTATTGAGCACGTCTTCCATGCGGATCAACGAGCTGCCGCTGAGAATCATCGGAATGCCGGCCTTGGCCGCCGCCTGCGCCTGGACCAGGTCGCCGCGATAGGCCGACAGCGCACTGATGCCCATCGGCGCGATGCCGATCGGCAAGGCGTAGCGCTGGCCGAGCAGTTCGGTTTCCAGCGAAATGTTCGAGACGTCTACCAGCGCCCGCGGCAGGAATGAATAGGCGTCAAAGGCGCTGCGATTGGCGCGGGCGGTGTGCCCGTCTTCGGCCGCATTGGCAATGTAGCCGTAGATCGGCCGCGGCAGATGGCGCTTCGCAGCGCGATCGAGATCGTGCAGGTTCAGGATCGACGCCAAGCGTCGCGAATGGTTACTTGGCATCTACAGACTGTTCCTGCTGTTGTTCTGAAAACCCGCTCGGGCGGGCCTGCGGATTGACCAGATCCCGCGGGCGTTCGCCCTGCAAGGCCTGACAGATATTCTCCACCGCGCAGTTGGCCATGGCTTCACGGGTCTCGTGCGTAGCCGAGCCGATGTGCGGCAAGGTCACCACGTTATCCATGCGCAGCAGCGGTGAGTCCTGCAGCGGTTCACGCTCGAAGACGTCCAGCCCCGCCCCGGCGATCAGGCCATCGTTCAGCGCGCGAATCAGACCAGCTTCATCGACTACTCGTCCTCGGGCAATGTTGATCAGAAAGGCCGAACGCTTCATTGCCCTGCACTGCTCGTAGCCAATCAAGTGTTCGGTCTGCTCGGTCAGCGGCACGGTCAGGCAGACGAAGTCCGACTCGGCTAACAACTGCTCGAAGGTACGGTGTTCCAGCCCCCACTCCGCCTCAAGCTCGGGCTTGGACGAGGCATTGCTGTAAAGCACGCGCATGTTGAACCCCAGTGCACGGCGGGCAATGGCTCGACCGATGCGTCCGAGCCCGACCATGCCGAGGGTCTTGCCGTGCACATCGTGACCGAACTGAGGCTCGCCTACATGCTGCGTCCAGCGGCCTTCGCGGACCATGTTGGCCAGCTCGACCAGGCGCCGACTGCTGGCCATGATGAGCATAAAGCCGGTGTCGGCAGTGGTTTCGGTGAGCACGTCCGGAGTATTTGTCAGCAGGATGCCACGACGGCTCAGCTCGTCCACCGGGAGGTTGTCGTAACCCACCGAAATGGTGGCTATGGCTTCCAGTCCTGGCGCTTCGTCCAACATCGCAGAGGTAACCTGCAATTTTCCGCCAATCAGCCCATGCGCCTGGCGCAGCGCGACGGCTACTGCCTCTGGCTGCCGCTCCGGCTCCTCGAAGTACGTAACTTCGAAGTGTTCGCGAAGGCGTTGCAGATGCGACGCCTTCAACCGGCGCAGGGCAACGACTCGTTTCATCTCCCTCTCCATCTACACACTCCCCTATCAGTCGGGCGCGAGGCCGGGCATATCGAAACCCGCCTCGTCGAGCAGGACAAAAAGTTCACCGCGCTGCTGCTCGTTGAGTTCCAGCAATGGCGGTCGCACCCGAGACCAATGCTCGATGTCGCTGTAGCGGGCGGTAGCGGCCTTGAGAGCCGGGATCATCGGGAAGCGCTCGAACAGCTTTCGCGTACCCGTCAACGCGGCTTGCTGGTCGTCGGCATCCGCCGCGTGCCAAGTCTTTGCAAGCGTGGCGATCGGCCCTGGATTGACGTTGGCAGTGGCACTGATGCACCCGGCGCCGCCGGCACGCAGGGTCTGTAGCAGAAAATGCTCGCTCCCGGCGTAGACCTGGAAACCGTCGGCGCTGAAGTTGTCGATCATCGCCAGCGTGTTGGCCCAATCACCGGAACTGTCCTTCACCCCTATTATGTTGTTCGGATAGGCCTTGAGCAGACGCTCTATCAATGCCAGCGAGAGCGGCACCTGGGAGACCGGCGGGATGTGATAGAGGTAGATGCGCAGACGGTCATCGCCGACTCGCTCGATCACCTCACTGAAATAGCGGAACAGGCCCTCATCGGACACGCCCTTGTAGTAGAACGGCGGCAGCATCAGCACGCCCTCCACGCCTTTGGATACTGCGTGACGGGTCTGCGCCACGGTATCGGGCAGCGCGCAGGCACCCGTGCCGGGCATCAACCGCTCGGCCGGAATACCGGCTTCGATCAGAAAATCGAGTAACCGAATCTTCTCCTCGACCGAGAGCGAGTTGGCTTCCGAGTTGGTGCCGAACACTGCCAGCCCGACATCGTTGGCAAGCAGCCAGCGGCACTGTGCAACAAAGCGTTCCCGGTCAGGCGCGAGCTCCGTTGTGAAGGGTGTGATCACCGGGGACCAGACACGACCCATGGTTTGGCTCATGGTGCTTTCCTTTCTGTTCTGATAATCCGGCAACCCAAGCGGGCTGCCGGTTTTTTGGTTTCAGGCCAGCCGGGTGCGCCGGCGCAGGGGTGCTAGCAGCCAGCGGAATACCGGCGTTGCCTGCAGTATCGAAAACGCAGCGATGCACAGCAGTACTACGGCAATGGGACTGGACAGGAAGATGCCGTAATCGCCGTTGCCGATGAGCATCGACTGGTGAAAACCGTTCTCCATGACGGGTCCGAGAATCAAGCCAATGACCATGGGGGCCGGTGACACGCCAGCCTTGGCCAACCAGTAGCCGAACAGGCCGAAGCCGAGCATCAGGCCCACTTCGAACAGGCTGTTGTTCATCGCGTAGGCGCCGATGATGCACAGCGCGATAATGCCGCAGGCGACGAAGCCGTCCGGGATCTTGGTGACCATCACGCTGGCCTTGGTGAACATCAAGCCAACGCCGAGCAGGCCGATGTTGGCGAACAGCACCGCCCAGATCAGCGTGTAGGTCACGTCGCCATATTCGCTCAGCAGGTTCGGGCCGGGCAGAATCCCCTGCACCATTAGCGCGCCGAGCAGGATCGCGGTAGCGGAACTGCCTGGAATGCCAAGGGCGATGGTAGGAATCAGCGCACCGCCAACCACCGCATTGTTCGCCGACTCAGGTGCCGCGACACCGGCTGGATCGCCTTTACCGAAGCCGCTCTTGTCCTTGGCGAAGCGTTTGGCCTCGTTGTAGGCGAACCAGCTGGCGGTATCGCCGCCGGTACCTGGAATCAGACCGACCACGATGCCGATTCCACTCGAACGAAGGATGTTGGGCATCAACGCCTTCAGTTCGGAGAGCTTGGGAATCAGCCGGTCAGTGATGCGGCTGGCGACCTTAGTGGCGGCGTTAGAGTTTTCCACCAGCGCCAGCGCCTGCGGAACCGAGAATAGGCCGATCAGGGCGACGGTGAAGTCGATGCCGGAGAACAGATTAATGTTGCCGAAAGCCATGCGTGGCGTACCGGTGGTCAGGTCCATGCCCACGGTGCTGATCAGCAGTCCCAGGACGCCGGAGAACAACCCGTTGATTACCGACCCTTGCGCCAGCGAGCCGATGATGGTGATCCCGAGCACGGCGATGGCGAACAGCTCGACCGGCCCGAATTCCACCACGATGGTGCCGAGCAAGGGCGCGGCCATAAGCAGGGCTAACGCACTGATGGTGCCGCCAATGAAGGAGGCGAACAGCGAAATGCCCAGCGCCTTTCCCGCCTGGCCCTTCTGACACATCGGGAAACCGTCGAGCACGGTCGCGGCGGCCGAGGGGGTGCCAGGCGTGCGCAGCAGGATGGCGGCAATGGAGCCACCGTAAGAGGCGCCGACATAGAGCGAGGCCAGCATGCTCAGGCCGGTCGCGGGATCCATCCCAAAAGTTAGCGGGAGCAACAGCGCCAGCGCCATGGTGGCGGACAACCCAGGCATGGCGCCGACGAATAGCCCAAGCAGGATGCCGCCGAAAATCGCGGCGAAGTTGGTGAGGGTCAATACGTTGATCAACCCTGTCATGACGATCGAACTTTCCACGGAAAAGGCCTCACCGAAGAGTGGAAGGATGGCGCTCAGGAGAGCGCCGGCGGAAGCAATGGAATGGGAAGCCCAAGGAACTGGACGAACACCAGACACACGACTGCCACCAGCACTACCGTGCCGATCACCGCGAAACGCACCGAGACCGTACGGATCACTAACAGCGCCAGCGCCATGAATAGCGCAGTCGACAATAGATAGCCGAGCGGGCCGATGACCGCGACGTAGGCCGCGGCCAGGGCGAAGACCAGGGCGGTTACTGCGTAGCGCGGCTTGGGCGCACCCTCTTCGGTAGCGACCTGCGGCTCAGCATCAAGTCCGCTTGCGGAACGCCAGCGCAGCAACTCCGTACACACCATCGCCAAGGCAAGCAGCCCAACCGCCACGGAGTAAATCAGTGGCATCTGCGCGGCCGCCTCCGGATAACCTTGGGCATTGACGAAAAACACCGCAGCCAGAGCCATACCGAAGAGCCCGAGTGCCAGCCTATTCTTGTTCATCTGCGCTTCCCCTCGTTACGTTCGCGATCGCATCACCGTTACTTGGCGTCGACTTCCTGCCAAATACCTTGGAACTCCTTCTCCATGCGCTCGAACATCTGGCCGTAGTCTTCGCCGGTGACGATGTCGATGTTGAGGGCGCGCTTCTTCGCATCTGCCAGGAACGCCTGGTCGTTCTTCAGCGCTGCGAAGGCGGCGATCAACTGGTCACGCGCCTCGTCGGGAATCCCGGCCGGTGCGCTGTAACCGCGCGAGGAGCCAGCGACCACATCGACGCCCCTCTCTTTCAGAGTTGGCACGTCGGGCAGGCTGTCGACCCGCTTGTCCGCAAAGACCGCCAACGCCTTGAGGTTGCCGCTTTTGACCTGGCTGTAGACGGTGCCGACGTTGTTGAAGCTGACATCGATCTTGTTACCCATCGCAGCGGTGGACGACGGACCGTCGCCTTGGAATGGCACCTTTTGGAACGACAGACCCGTGGCCTTCTCGAGCAATAGCGTGGTGAAGAAGTCATCGCCGCCCATACCGGAATTGCCAACGGTGATCCGCCCGGGCTTCTCCTTGGCCGCGGCGAGCAGATCCTCGATGGTGTTATAG
This sequence comes from Stutzerimonas stutzeri, assembly GCF_024448715.1. Lineage (GTDB taxonomy): Bacteria > Pseudomonadota > Gammaproteobacteria > Pseudomonadales > Pseudomonadaceae > Stutzerimonas > Stutzerimonas stutzeri_AR. The sequence goes on along the minus strand of NZ_JAMOHZ010000001.1, from coordinate 123,970 downwards.
GGGCTGTCCTTGGCCACCACGGCGATACCCGGGTCGGTGACCACATTGGCGATCGGCGTCAGCTCGTCGATGTTGTAGGTGATCGCGTCGTTCATGATGTAGTTGGTCATCAGCATGGGTGTGTTGGTGATGCTGATGACCGAGCCATCCTTCTTCGACTGCTTGGCCAGGCGCGTCCAGGCGATCGCGCCGGTCGCCCCCGGGATGTACTCGTTGACGAAATTGGCGCCCAGACTCTTGGTGAGATACGGCTGTACCAGTTGCGCCAGCACGTCGCTACCGCCGCCCGGCTTGAAGCCCTGCAACACGGCGATTTCATCACCAGCGACGTATTCCGCCTGGGCGGCAAAGGGAACTGAAAACGCCGTAACGGCGGTCAGGACGGCAGCGGACAGTTTCTGGTTGATCTTCATTTCGCTCACTCCACATTTCTTGTTGGATTTATCGTGTTGGGCCACTCAAGCCCAGACGTGGTCAGGGGCGGCAACCGTGCGCCGCCGCCCCTACAGCGGGTGATTCTTTTCGTTGCTCAACGGTTGTTTTCGAGTGTCATCCAGGGTTGGTTGTCAGCGCCGATCGAATAGCGCGCAATGGCCTGCTCGTCGAAGTTGAAACCGAGCCCTGGGGTTTGGTGCAGCTTGATGTAACCATCCTCCTGCTGCAGTTGCCGGTCGATCAGGCGACGGAAGTTAAGGACCTGGTCGTCCCAGAAGAACTCCACGTAGCCGGCGTTCGGGGTCGCCGCCACCAGCGGTGCGTGTACGTCGTGGAACCAGTGCGGGTACATCGGCACACCGTAGCCGGCGGCCATCGCGGCGATGCGTCGCCATTCGGTGATGCCGCCGCAGACCACCGCGTCGGTCTGCAGGATGGCCGCGCCGCCCTTGTCGAGCAGCTCCTTGTGACGCCAGCGGCCAACCTCCACCTCGCCGGTGGCGATGGGAATCGGTGTGGCCCGCGCCAGCCGTGCGTGGCTGTCGATGTCGTCGACCAGGAAAGGCTCCTCGACGAAGCTCGGGGTATAGCGCTCGAACCGACGGACGTATTGCAGCGCTTGGGTGACGTCGCTCCAGCCGTTGTTGACGTCCAGCATCAGCTCGACGTCGGGGCCGATGGCCTCGCGCGCCGCCGCGACTCGCGCTTCTTCTTCCTTCGGCGAGAGGCGGCCGGTTTTCATCTTCACCGCCTTGAAGCCGAGCGACACGTAGTGCGCCATCTCCTCGCCAAGCAATTCGGGAGTTTTGCCGTCGAGGTAGTAACCACCGCTGGCGTAGGCCGGCACCCGGTCGGCACTGGCCGCACCGAGGTAACGGTGCAGCGGCAGGCCGGCGCTGCGCGCATTAAGATCCCAGAGGGCGGTGTCGAGAATGCTGATGGCACGCATGACGACGCCAGCCCGGCCCTGCAGCAGTGCCTCTTGGTACATCTCCCGCCACAGCGCCTCGACGTCCAGCGAATCGCGGCCGAGCAGCACTGGCGCCAGCAGCTTCTCCACCGCGATCGGTAGCAGCTCGCCCCCGGCACTGCCGACGTAGCAGAAACCGATGCCGGTCACACCGTCGATGGATGTCACTTTCACCAGACCGTAGTCCCGGGCGTGAACCGTGCGATTGGAAAATGAAGTGACCCGATCCAGCGGCACGCGGGCTGCACAAACAGAGATGGAGCTGATTATTGCCATTGTTGTTCCTCATCTCGGATTCCGATGTAAGCGCTTTCATTCCCTGTCTCAACTGTCCTAATTACTTACTGATAAAGGCGTTTTAGGGGAGTTAAAGCAGCTATGTAATCGCTTACATTTGCAAAATAATACGATGTAAGCGTTTACAAAAACTTAGTTTCGGTTTTTCCTAATGTCAAACAACATTTGCTCAGCGGCAATCAGAAGGACACAGAAATGGCTGATTCGGTACCTGGCTTCTCGTCATTGCTGTCACGTGCCAGCCTGCAAGACGTTGCCCGACTGGCAGGTGTGTCGACGGCTACCGTATCGCGGGTTATCAATGGTAGCGCGACGGTCAGCGACGACAAGCGCCACGCTGTTCAGCGCGCCTGCGATGAGCTCGGCTATGTACTTAACGCGGCGGCGAGGACATTGGCTTCACGGCGCAGCATGACCATCGGAGCAGTCGTCCCCACACTCGCAACAGAAACGTTTTCCCGCCCGCTCGCAGCCTTTCAGCAGACGGTGCATGAGGCCGGCTACACCCTGCTGGTCGCCAGTTTCGGCTTCGATTCGCAAGTCGAGCTGAAGGAAGTGCAGACCATGCTGGAGCATGGCGTGGACGCCCTGATGGTGGTTGGCCGCACCCACGATCCGAAGATGTGGGATCTGATCGACCGCAAGCGGATTCCCTGCGTCCAGGCCTGGTCGCAGGACAGTGATCGCCCCAGTGTCGGCTTCGACAACGTCGTCGTTGCGCGGCAGATGGTCGAACATCTGCTTTCCCTGGGGCACCGCAAGTTCGCCATGATCGTCAACGAACGGTCGTTCAACGACCGTGTCGGTGACCGGATCGCAGGCACCCAGGCGCGCCTCGCCGAAGAGGGTTTGGACCTACCCGCCCAATGGCGCGTGGCGGCTGACCTTACGCTTGAAAGCGCGATCGTGGCCATGCAGCGTCTGCTGCGAGGCCCGGAGCGGCCGACAGCTGTCATTTGCGCCAATGACCTGCTGGCGTTCGGCGCACTGCTGGCCGCCAAGAACCTGGGCGTCCGTGTGCCCGAAGATATTTCGGTAGTCGGCTTCAACGACTTCGATTACGCCAAGTACATGTCCCCACCGTTAACCACCATTCGCGTGGATCTTGCGCAGATAGGCGCTTATGCCGGCGCTTATCTGCTCGAAGCTCTTGCGGGCAAGAGACCCATCGGCCTGATCGAGACAACTACCGAACTTGTAGCACGGGGTAGCTCGGGCCCAGCTCCGACCAGGCCCGAGTAAGCCCACCCTGCCGCGTCGTCACTGTGTGCCGAGCGCTGCGGCATCGTTCCAACCCATCGAGAGGAAACGCCATGACCGAAAACAATGACAACAAGGCCAAGCATCCCGCGCAAGGCATGAGCAAGGGATTGACTAACTACGGCGATGCGGAATTTTCACTGTTTCTGCGCAAAGCCTTCATCAAAGGCGCCGGCTATTCCGACGACGCCCTGTCGCGGCCCATCGTCGGCATCACCAACACAGGCAGCGGCTTCAACCCCTGCCACGGCAACGCGCCGCAGCTGATCGAAGCGGTCAAGCGCGGGGTGATGCTGGCCGGCGGGCTGCCGGTGGACTTTCCGACGATTTCGATACACGAAAGCTTCGCCCACCCCAACAGCATGTTCCTGCGCAATCTCATGTCGATGGACACCGAGGAAATGATCCGCGCCCTGCCAATCGATGCGGTGGTGCTCATCGGCGGCTGCGACAAGACCGTCCCGGCTCAATTGATGGGTGCCGCGAGCGCTGGCGTGCCGGCCATCCAACTTGTCAGCGGATCGATGTTGACCGGCTCCCACCGCGGCGTGCGCGTCGGTGCCTGTACTGACTGCCGACGCTTCTGGGGCATGTACCGCGGCGAGGAGATCGACCAACAGGAAATCACAGAGGTCAACGACCAGTTGGTAGCCAGCGTCGGCACCTGCTCGGTGATGGGCACCGCCAGCACCATGGCCTGCGTTACCGAGGCGCTGGGCATGATGCTGCCAGGCGGCGCCACGCCACCGGCGGTCACCGCCGACCGCATCCGCATTGCCGAGCGCACCGGCACGCAGGCGGTGAAGATGATCCAGTCGGGAATGACGCCTGACCGCATTCTGACCAAAAAGGCCTTCGAGAACGCGCTGATGGTGCTGCTGGCCATTGGCGGTTCGACCAACGGCATCGTGCATCTGGCGGCGATCGCCGGCCGTTGCGGTATTCACATCGACATGGATCAAGTCGACGCGCTCGGTCGCAATATTCCGGTCCTGGTCAATCTCAAACCGTCCGGTACGTATTACATGGAAGACCTGCACAAGGCCGGCGGGCTGGCGCCCATACTGCGCGAACTGCGGCCCTTCCTGCACCTCGATGCACTGACGGTGACCGGGCGCACGCTGGGTGAAGAGCTCGACGAAATCGCCGCCTTTCCGCAGGAGGTTGTGCGCCCGCTGGATAACCCGATCTATCCGCAGGGCGGCATCGCTTTTCTGCGCGGCAACCTTGCGCCGGACGGGGCGATCATCAAGCAATCGGCGGCGAGTGCCGAGCTGATGGAGCACGAAGGTCGCGTGGTGGTATTCGATGGCCTGGAGGATCTCGCTCAGCGTGTCGACGACCCGGACCTCGATGTCAACGCCGACGACATTCTGGTACTCAAAAACATCGGCCCGAAAGGCGCGCCTGGGATGCCGGAAGCCGGATATATCCCGATCCCGCGCAAGCTGGCGCGCGCCGGTGTGAAGGACATGGTGCGGATTTCCGACGGACGCATGAGCGGCACGGCGGGTGGCACCATCATTCTGCATGTCACGCCGGAGGCGGCCGTTGGCGGGCCTTTGGCGCTGATCGAGAGTGGCGACCGCCTGCGCCTGAGCGTAAGCGAACGCAAACTCGAGTTGCTGGTGAGCGATGAAGAAATGGCCCGCCGCCGCCAGTCCCTGACGCTGCCAGAGCCGCGGGAAGGCGATGGGCGCGGATATCGCAAGCTGTTTCTGGACACCGTCACGCAAGCCGATCAAGGCTGCGATTTCGATTTTCTACGCAGCCTGGACGAATCCGGCAGCATCCCTTCTCCCAAGTGACCTCCCTTATCGCGCCGCAGCCAACGGCTGCGGTTACTACACCCATAGCCAGGAGTTTTAAATGACCTCGACAGAGCAAGCGGACTACCTGTTTACCCCCGCTATTCCCAGTCTCGCTGTAGCCGGCACCGAGCAGCGTTTCCCGGTGCGGCGAATCTACTGCGTCGGGCGCAACTATGCCGACCATGCGCGCGAAATGGGCCACGATCCTGACCGCGAGCCGCCCTTCTTCTTTACCAAGCACCCCGACAGCCTGTTGCCAGATGGCAATGTCTTCCCTTATCCACCGGGAAGCGAGAACGTGCATCACGAGATCGAGCTCGTGGTAGCTATTCATCGCGGTGGCGCAGACATTCCCGCCGAGACGGCACTGGACCATGTGTTCGGTTACGCGGTCGGCCTGGACATGACCCGCCGAGATTTGCAGGCCGAAGCCAAGAAGCTGGGCCGTCCCTGGTGCGTGGCCAAGGCGTTCGACCAGGCGACGCCTTGCTCGGCGTTGATGCCGGCCAACGATATCGGTCACCCGGAGTCTGGCCGTATCTGGCTCGATATCAACGGCGAGACGCGCCAGGAAGGCGACCTGGCTTCCCAGATCTGGCGGGTATCGGAAGTGATTGCCTACCTGTCGCGCCTGTTCGTACTTGAGCCGGGCGACCTGATCATGACCGGTACCCCAGCCGGCGTCGGGCCCGTGCAGCGCGGCGATCGACTGAGCGGCGGCGTACAGGGTATTGGCACGCTCGATATTGAAATTGGTTGATAACGACTGGGCGCTACCAGGTCCGCTGTTGCATTCGTTAATGCCCCGCCGCGCAGCAGCGGGGCATTAACGACGATCAGGACCAGCATGCACCCGGCGCAGCCGCATTGGTAACGACGATCCAACCACCGGCGGCGGCGCGCAGGGCTTCTAACGCAGCAGCCAGGTCCGCACGGCGCAGGGCGCGCATGGCTGTGGCGACTTGTGCTGGACGGGTGATGTCATGACCGGCCAGACAGTTTTGCCAGGCTTGTTCGGCCCGAGCGCGCAGGTCTGCCGGGCCGGCAACATGCTGATCGCTCAGTTCATTGGCGGCGCACTCGATAATCTCGGCGGACTGATCGACCAGTCTCATCGCGAACTCTTCGAGGAAAACCTGGATGTAGCCGAGGATTTGCGCAGCCGAGGCCGTTGGGGATTGCACCGCGAAGAGCATGCCCGGGTAACTGCCGAACTGGCTGAAGCGGCTAAAGACCGCGTAGCCCAGCTGTAGCTCGCTGCGCAGACGGCGAAAGAAATCACCTTCGATCAACCGTCCTAGCAGCCGCCAGGACGCCTCGCATTCGGGATCGCGTTCCGGCAATGGACAGAACAGCAGAAATGCCGTTTCGGCCATGACCGACCCACCACTGACATCGTGCCAGCGGTAGCCCATCGATCGTGAAGGCGAATCGGGCACAGCCGGTGCAGGCGCGCCCGGCAACGTGCTGATCGCATCGCCCAGCATGCCACCCAAGCTCGACGGAAAACCGACCGCCAACCCCTCCCGCTGCGCTGATTGCCAATGCCGAGACACCGCCAAGCGCTCCAGCGCCGCTTGCTCGTTCACTTCAGAAGTCACATCTGCGAGCAGGCGCGGCAGGCGCTTGATCAATTGGCGAATCAGCATGTCGTCCCCACTGAGCGTTCCGGCGCGCTCGGCCATCTGCACGCCCTGAACGAAGGAAGCGACTGGCGGCTCAACGAGCAATTGGGAAATGTCGCCAAGGATCGTGGGTATCGCCTCAGCGAAACCGCTCAGACCAAGCGTCCAGCTATCGCCCAGATCATCGAAGCGCAGCTCGACACCGGCCTGCTGCGCCGCCCATATACGTGACCGCAACGCATCCCACAACACATGCCAGAGTCCCACCGGAGGCTGACCGGCAATGAATTGCCAGCGCACGAAAAGCGCACCCTGCCCGTTCGTAGCTTCCGGCCCAAGCCAGCGCAGCGCTGGGTCAAGATAGATCGTCTTTCGCCGCATGGTGTCCGTCCGCAGCCATGGATTGGGCGCCGGTTGCTGCCAGCGCCACGCTAGCGGCTCTGCTCTTGGCTGCGGCTCGAATGCCAGACGCAGCGGGAAGCCGCCGGTCTCTACGGGCCCGCATTCGGAGGGATCGGAAGTCATAACCAGCGGGCCCGATGCGATCATCTGCCCCAACAGCACACCCAGCGCATGACGAATCGCCGTTTCGTCACTGTTATCGCTCCAGGCCAGCGGCTCCACCCAATGGCGCAGTCGCGTCAGCGGCTCGGAGCCCTGCAGGCTTCGCCGTCGGATACGCAAATATTCGTCACGGCACGGCTGCCAGCGTGCCTCATCGGAAAAGAAGCGCAGCCAGTCGAGCACCGCATCGACAATTACCGCACGTTCTTTCGACCCTCGTTCGGTAAGCGCCAGTTCGATAATCACGACGCCCTGCCCTGCATACCAATAAGGCGCGCGCGCCTTTACCGTCAGGCACAGCTCTTCGTCGCGCAGCCGCTGAGCAAGCCCAGCGGGCGCTTCGGAGGCGAGCCAGGTGAAAAGATGGTCCAGCGCCGGCACGCAATGCTCGGGCATGTCCTCAAGGGCGAAGGCCAGATGCAGGCGCGGCTGGGTATTGTCCAGCTGCAGGCGAAGCCAGGAATCGCGGCTACAGCGCAATGACGGTGCCTTGCGAGCGATAGCAGGGCCAGCAGCGAGCGCGCCATCAGCCAGCGTAGCGAGATGCTGCAACTCGTCAGCCTGTTGCGGGCCGGCCAATAGCAACTCGATCTGCCCGCAATGGTAGAACCGCTGGTGATAATCACGCAGCGCCTGCTGAAATTGCGCCTCCTCTACCGGCAGCGTGTCGCGGTTGCCGGCATGAAAATCGGTGAACGGATGTACCTGATCGAACGCCTTGGCCAACGCCGCGTCGCACAGTGTTTCGGCGTCCTGCGCGCGGGCGAGATACTCAGCCTGTAGCACCTCGCGCTCGCGCAACTGCGCGGCTGGGTCGAGCAGCGGGCTGGCGAGCATGTCCAGTAGGCGACGCAAGCCTTCTTCCAGTCTGTCGGCCGGCAGTTGAAAGAAATAGTCGGTATGGCGCTCGCGAGTCGAGGCGTTCAGTTGTCCACCGCAACGCTGAACGAACGGCATCAGGCTGTGCGTGGCGGGATAGTTGCGGCTGCCGAGAAACAGCAGATGCTCGAGAAAATGAGCCAGACCGGGATAAGCCTTTGAGGCGTCATGTGAACCCGCATGAATGCGCACCAGCGCCGCAGCGTGCGAGCTCTCTGGCAGCGACAACAGGCGCACCCGCAAACCGCTAGTCAAGATCACTTGTGGCGGGCGCTGGGCAGGATCGGTTAGCTGGTGCATGGCGGCATTGTGGTTCCGACTGGGGGTCCAACAGCATCGCGCCAAGCCGTGCCCGACACAATGGTGCCAAAGCATGACCCAGGCAGCCGGCAAGCGCGATCGCGACAGCCAGTTCAGGTATCCAAATGCCCGTCGAGGAACTGCAACAGGCGGCGCTGCATCAGCTTGCCCGAGTTGCCCAGGCAAGCGACCGGCGAGCCACGCAGGCTCTGCTCTGAAAATTCGGCCGCTTCACCCGCCATCGCCAGTGGACAATCGAGGCCCAGCGTGAGCTTGGCCAGCTGGCGCAGTAACACAGCGTTTGGCGGAAGATTGGAATAGAGCACCAGGGCGCGGGGTCGGACCTTTTCGCAGACCAGCGTCAGCTCATCCAATGGCTGATCGATCGCCAATACGTTGACCGCCACAGCCTCGCTGGAAAGCAGCAGACCCGCAATCAGCAATTCCAATTCTCGGCATTGTCCAGGTACCGCTGCCAACAATACTCGGCCCTCCGCATGGCCACGCGCTAACTGCAAACGCTGCAGCACACGGGCCCGCAGGAACGTATCGAGGAACAACCATTCGCTGGTCCGGCCAAATTCGTCCTGACACAGCAACAATTGTTGCCACAGCGGCAGCAGCACGTTCTGAAAGACGATCGGCAATGGATAGGTGGAAAAAATCTGCCCGTATACCTGGTCCAGTCGGGACTCGTCGAAGCAGCTCACTGCACGCTGCACGAGCGCCTGCCATTCGCCCCACTCGCCGACCACCGCTTCCTGCTGCTCCGGTAGAACAGCGGCCTTGGTGGCGGCGCTACGTGAAAGAATGCTGCCCACCTTGCTCACTGCAACGCCACGTTCGGTCCAGGCCAGAATGCTGCGTACCGCTTCGATATCGGCCATGGAATAAAGACGATGGCCGCTTTCGGTGCGAGTGGGTTGTATCAGACCGTAGCGCCGCTCCCAGGCGCGCAGCGTGACCGGATTGACGCCGGTCAGGCGCGACACTTCACGTATGGGGAACAGCTCTTCCCGCTTGAGCGAATCGGAAGAAAGCAGCTTGGAAGCACGGACGGATTCGGTCATGACGCGGCGAGGCTCATGCAGATGGATTGGCGCATTGTAACCCAGGGTCTGCAGACATAGACCGCGCACGCAAGGCACAGATCACATCTTGGAGCACTCCCGAACTGACGGCTAATTCTCTGATTTTCCGCCATTCCAACCGGGGCCAAGGCGGCAAATCCATTGATATAAGGCATCGTGCCGCCCTTTTCGAACTTGTTCTAGAATGCCGCGACCACGCTCAAGAGACGCTCAGATGATCAATGCCAAGCTGCTGCAACTGGTAATCGAAGCTTCCAACGACGGAATCGTGGTAGCCGAGCAGGAAGGCGACGACAATATCCTCATCTATGCCAACCCCGCATTCCAGCGCCTGACCGGTTATGAAGTGGACGAAATCCTCTACCAGGATTGCCGTTTTCTACAGGCGAATGACCGAAGCCAGATTGGTGTTGCGGCCATTCGCGAAGCCGTCAAGAGCAACAAGCCGTGTCGCCAGATCATCCGCAACTACCGCAAGGATGGCAGCGCCTTCTGGAACGAGCTTTCGATTACGCCAGTGTTCAACGAAGCGGACCAGTTGACCTACTTCATCGGTATCCAAAAGGATGTCAGCCCTGAAGTCGAGGCCAGGCAGCGGGTCCGTGAGCTGGAAGCCGAAGTCCGGCGACTCAAGGACCAGCTCGCCGCCCTGAAGAACTAACCTTGCGCGCTTGATTTTCCATAAGTGTCCGCGAGCTATAACGCCTGCGGTGCCCGGCGACACAGCTCAACCAACGCCTTCACCCAACTTTCGTGCGTGTTCAGGCAGGGAATCAGCTGCAGCTCCTGACCACCGGCGGCGATGAATTGCTCGCGGCCACGGTCGCCGATTTCCTCCAGGGTCTCGATGCAATCGGCGACGAAAGCCGGGCACATCACCAGCAGCTTCTTTACTCCCTTTGCCGCCAGCGCTTCCAGGTGCGCTTCGGTATAGGGCTCGATCCACTTGGCGCGGCCCAGGCGCGACTGGAAAGACACCGACCACTGTTCCGGGCGCAATCCGGCGCGCGCTGCAAATGCGGTGCTGCTCTGCAGGCATTGAGCGCGGTAGCAACTGGCGAGCACCGCGCCTTCGGCACGTTGGCAGCAGTCGTCCGTTTTCAGGCAATGCGAGCCGGTCGGATCGGTCTTGTGCAGGTGCCGCTCGGGCAGACCGTGAAAGCTCAACAGCAGATGATCGAATTCCTGCGTCAGGTGTGGCTTCACGCTGTCGACCAACGCGTCGAGGTATTCAGGCTGGTCGTAAAACGGCTGCAGGATCGATAGCTTGATGTCGAGGCGCTTGTCGCGGATAGCCCGACGCGCCTCTTCGATCGCAGTTGTCGTAGTGCTGTCGGCGAATTGCGGATATAACGGCGCGAATGTCACCTGCTTGATGCCCTGCCCCGCCAGTTTGAGCAGCGCACGCTCGATGGACGGCTCGCCATAACGCATCGCCAGTTCCACAGGTCCTTCTTTCCAATAGGGACGAACTGCCTCGGTCAAGCGCTGGCTGAGCACTACCAGCGGCGAGCCCTCCGGCCACCAGATCGAGGCATAGGCGTGCGCCGATTGCGCCGGGCGCTTGATCAGGATCAGCGACACCAGCAGCCGACGAATCGGCCACGGCAGGTCGACGACGTACGGATCCATCAGGAACTGGTTGAGATAGCTGCGCACGTCGTCCACCTCGGTGGACGCCGGTGAACCCAGGTTGACCAACAACAACGCCTGCTCAGTCATGCACATTCCTGACTACTTATTTAAGGATTAGCCGCAACCTATTGGCTAGCGGCCTATTTTCACACAGCGGCTACGGCTTGCGCAGGTCCGCCAATGCCGCATCCAGCTCGACAAAACGAAACTGAAAACCGGCAGCTTGCAATCGCATCGGCACAGCCCTCTGCCCGCCGAGAATCAACCCGGACAACTCACCCAGACCGGCCTTCAACGCCAGCGCCGGGACCGGCACTACTGCCGGTCGCCCCAGACTGCGCCCCAGCGCCTTGGCGAACTCGGCGTTGCGCACCGGCTGCGGCGCGCAGGCATTGTAGGGGCCGCTCGCCTCGGGCTGCTGCAACAGGAAATCTATCAGGGCGATCTGATCATCTATGTGAACCCATGGCATCCATTGGCGACCGTTACCCTGTCGCCCGCCCAATCCAAGCCGAAACAACGGCAACAGGCGCTGCAGGAATCCGCCCTCGCGAGCCAGAACCAGACCAGTACGCACCAGCACGACACGCACCCCGAGCCTCTGCGCACGAGCGGCGCTCTCTTCCCAGGCGTTGCATAGCTGGCTGGCGAAATCGTTCGTCACGGGCGAGTGGTCTTCGGTCAGCTCACGCTCACCTCCATCACCGTACCAGCCGACCGCCGAGCCGGAGATCAGCACCTGGGGCTTCTGCTCGCGCCCCGACAGCCACTCGATCAACTGCTCCGTGAGATTGATGCGGCTATTCCACAGTAAAAGGCGTCGCGACTTGGTCCATGGACGATCGGCGATCGGTGCGCCAGCCAGATTGATCACCGCATCTATAGGCATCTGACCAAGTTCATGAAGTTGACCAATGCCTGTCACCTGACCACCGCAGCGTTTGGCGACCTGCTCAGGTGAGCGACTCCATACCCATAGATGATGCCCTTCGGCCAGCCAGCGTTCACACAGCTTTCGCCCGATCAGTCCGGTCCCTCCGGTCAGCAATATGTTCACGGCGATCACCTCGCGTTTTCGTCATAGGCAGCTGAGCCAAGTCAGATCCAGACGCTCTACTAACGCGTCCATACAATGCCCAGTGCTTGTACAGCTTATTGATTGAGAGCCTAGCCTAAGACATGGCTAATCAGTCAGCGCTTGAGCGACGCTTTCACCTGCTTGAACGCCGCATCGAAAGGCAAACAAGCGCAGCGAAATCGAGTAAGCGAGCCCGTCCTTCCAGTGCGGCGTGCTCTGGAAATGTGTATCAGCCTTTCTCGCCGAGTCTTACAGCCTTGTTGACTTGTACAAGCTTGCGTTTATGCTGGCCACATTGTTGTACAACTCTCGCCAACTGTACAAGTTCACACTGAGCCCCGATCCATGACCCATACCTCACGCTCCATCAAAGTCGGGATTAGCGCCTGCCTGCTCGGCAACCCGGTGCGCTTCAACGGCGGACACAAGGAGTCGCGTCTGTGTAGCGAAACGTTGGCTCGCCATTTCGAGTTCGTGCCGGTCTGCCCTGAAGTAGCCATTGGCCTGGGCACACCGCGAGAACCGATCCGACTGGTTGGCGATCCGGCCAGCCCTCGAGCCGTCGGCACCGTGCACCCTGAATTGGATGTCAGCGACGCTTTGACCGCCTATGGCAAGCACATCGCCGTCGACCTGGACGACATCAGCGGCTACATCCTCATGCAGAAATCTCCTTCTTGCGGCATGGAGCGGGTCAAGGTTTACCAGGCCAACGGACACCCGACCGAGGGTGGCGGCTCCGGCCTGTTCGCCCGCGCACTAATGGAGGCGCGGCCAGATTTGCCGGTCGAAGAGAACGGCAGGCTCAATGATCCAGTGCTGCGAGAGAACTTCCTGACCCGAATCTTCGCCTACGCCGAATGGCAGCACCTACTGAGCGCGGGCCTGACTCGAAAGGCCGTAGTTCGTTTCCACTCGCGCTACAAATATCAGCTGATGGCAACCGATCCGCTGCAATACAAGGCGCTCGGTCGGCTGGTCGCGACAATCGGCAATACGCCGTTAGATGAGTTCGCCCCGTCCTATTTCAGCCAGTTGATGGCGGCGCTCAAGAAAACCGCCTCGCGCAGCACCCATAGCAACGTACTGCAGCACCTGAGCGGCTACCTCAAGAACGATATCGGCAGCGAAGACAAGCAGGAGCTTCAACGTCTTATCACTCAATACCGCGAAGGCACCGTGCCGCTGGTGGTACCGCTAACGTTGCTCAAACATCATTTCCGCCGCCATCCGGATCGCTATGTGGCCGACCAAGCGTATCTGCAGCCGCATCCCGAAGACCTTAGCCTGCGCAACGGCATATGAACATGAATCCGATTTTTGACGACGACATGGCTGCGCCCGCTGCCGAAGGCTGGGTTCCGATCCGGGAAGTGGCGCGCCTTACCGGGGTAAATCCTGCAACTTTGCGCGCGTGGGAGCGGCGCTATGGTCTGATCGTTCCGCGACGCACGGCAAAGGGCCATCGGCTCTATGACGACAGCCTGATCGAGCGCATTCAAAACATCGTCGGCTGGCTCAATCGCGGCGTCGCGGTTAGCCAGGTCAAGCAGTTGCTGGAGACGCGTCAGCCAATCGGCGTGACCGAGCACAGCCAGTGGGGCAGTCTGCAGGACGAGATGCTTCGCGCGATCAGCCAACTGGCCGAGCGAAAGCTCGACGAAAGCTTCAACCGTGCGCTGGCGCTCTATCCGCCACGCACGCTCTGCAAGCACTTGCTGCTGCCGCTGATGATGAGCCTCGAGCAGCGCTGGGTTAGACGCTTCGGTGCGGAACTCGAGCGCGCACTGTTTCATTCATGGCTGCGCACCAAACTCGGTACGCGTCTGTATCACGATAATCGTCAGCACAGCGGCGCGCCGCTGCTGGCCGTAAGTCTGTGCGATCAGCGCTTCGAGCCGGGTCTTTGGCTCTGTGCCTGGCTCGTCTCCAGTGCCGGTTGTCCGGTGGAAATTATCGAATGGCCTGTATCGCTCGCTGAGCTACCGCTGGCGCTAGAGCGGATGGCTCCGCGCGGTTTGCTGCTATACGCCAGCCAAGCACTGGATAGCAATCGCCTGCAACGGCAACTCCCGCGGCTGGCCGACCATAAGAGAATCATGCCGGTCATGCTTGCTGGCCCGGCAGCCTGCATTCACCGGGCCGAGTTAAGCGCCCTACCCGACCTGATGCTCGCTGATGATCCACTGACCGCGCTCGAAGCGCTGCAGGCAAGCCGGCTGCTCGATGGCCCGAAAGGATATATGGAATGAACCAACTGCTCTGGTTGCGCACTGATCTGCGCGTCACCGACAACTCTGCTCTTGTGGCCGCAATGAATGCAGGGCCAACCATAGCGCTTTTCCTGATCACGCCCGATCAATGGTTTGCTCATGACGACGCGGCATGCAAGGTGGATTTCTGGCTGCGCAATCTCAGCGAAGTCTCGGCACGGCTGGCCGAACTGCACGTGCCGCTGCTGATCCGCATCGTTCATGACTGGAGGGCAGTGCCCGCAGTCATCGCCGATCTGTGCCGCGAACATGCAATCGACAGTGTGCACGTCAACGATGAGTATGGGGTGAACGAGCAACGCCGTGACGATGCCGTGGGTCGGGCGCTTCAAGGTACCAAGGCGAGCCTGCACCGCCATCTCGATCAACTGCTCTTTGCTCCGGGCAGCGTGCAGACGCTGTCGGGCGGTTGCTTCAAGGTTTTCAGCCAATTTCGCAAGGTTTGCTATTCACGCCTGAGCCAGTCCCTACCGCCCTGCCTGCCCGTGCCTGCACGACAATCGCCCCTGCCTCTGACCAGCGATCCGGTACCGACCGCGGTCGACGGTTTCGCAGTGCCCAGCGACTACCTGCGCTCGCTCTGGCCTGCTGGCGAAAAGTGTGCACGCGAGCGCCTGGCGATATTCGCCGAAGACGATCTGGCCGAGTACCAACTGCGCCGGGACTTCCCCGCCGAACCCGGTACCAGCCAGCTTTCCGCCTACCTGGCGGCTGGCGTCATCTCGCCGCGCCAGTGCCTGCACGCTGCGCTGAGGACAAACTTGGGCGAGCTGGACAGCGGCAACCCTGGGGCGGTTGTCTGGATCAACGAATTGCTCTGGCGGGAATTCTACAAACACATTCTGGTTGGTTATCCGCAGGTTTCCATGGGTCGCGCATTCCGTCGTGAGACCGAGGCGCTGCCTTGGCGCCATGCACCGGATGAGCTGGCCGCCTGGCAGCAAGGCCGCACCGGTTTCCCGATCATCGACGCCGCCATGCGTCAGCTACTAGCCACCGGCTGGATGCACAACCGCCTGCGTATGGTCGTCGCGATGTTCCTGACCAAGAATCTGCTGATCGACTGGCGCGAAGGCGAGCGTTGGTTCATGCGCCACCTCATCGACGGCGACTTGGCCGCGAACAATGGCGGCTGGCAATGGAGCGCATCCACGGGTACCGACTCGGTACCGTACTTCCGCCTGTTCAATCCGCTCAGTCAGTCGGCGAAGTTTGACCCTGAGGGCCGCTTCCTGCGGCAATGGCTGCCCGAACTCGCACAGCTGGACAACCGCGACATTCATAACCCAGCCACCAAGACCGACCTGTTTGGCACCGCCGAATATCCGCAACCGATCACCGACCTGGCGATGAGCCGTGAGCGAGCGCTATCCACTTTCAAAAACCTGGGCGAACCAGTATGAGCGGCCTTAGCGCCACTGTTCATACAGCAGGAACGTGCCGATGATTCCAGCCCCTCTGATCGAAGCCTTGCGCAGCGCCGATCACGTCGTGGTTTTTACCGGCGCCGGCGTTTCGGCTGAAAGCGGCATACCCACTTTTCGCGATTCACTGACCGGACTATGGGAGCGCTTCGATGCCACCTCGCTGGCTACGACGGAGGCCTTCCAGACCGATCCGGAATTGGTCTGGGGCTGGTACGAATGGCGACGCATGAAGGTGCTGCTGGCTCAGCCGAACCCGGCGCACCGAGCCATTGCCGAGCTGGCCCTACATGTGCCCCGCCTGACGCTGATAACGCAGAACGTCGATGACCTGCATGAGCGCGCCGGTAGCACGAACGTCATCCATCTCCATGGAAGCCTGCATCAGCCGCGCTGTTGCAAATGTGGCGAGTCCCCGAACCAGCCGTTGGGCATGCCCAACGAGCCGGAAGGCGGCCGCCGGGTGCAACCGCCGCCCTGCACGACCTGCGATGGGCTGTTGCGCCCCGGTGTCGTCTGGTTTGGAGAAAGCCTGCCTGCCGGCGCGCTGAACGCCGCGTTCGAGGCCGCCGAGACGTGCGACCTGCTGATTTCGGTCGGCACGTCCGGCATGGTTTATCCCGCAGCAGAGGTCCCCGGGCTTGCCTGGCGTGCCGGAGCGGTCGTCGTGCACGTCAATCCCTTGCCCCAGACCAATCAACGCGAGCGGGAATACACCTTGGCTGGCCCAGCGGGTGAACAGCTGCCGGTATTGGTCGCGCAGGCGTTCGAGATTCGTTGAACAGGCGCCGCCGCTATAGGCTGACCGAACCGATAAATTGCTGCAGCTCGGCTGTCTGCGGATTGGCGAACAGCTCGCGCGGATCACCCATCTCATGCACCTTGCCGTGATGCATGAACACCAGCTTGCTGCCCACCTCTCGGGCGAAGCGCATCTCGTGGGTCACCATCACCAACGTCATGCCTTCGCTCGCCAACTGCTTCACCACGGCCAGCACTTCATTGACCAGCTCCGGGTCCAGCGCCGATGTGATTTCGTCGCAGAGCAGGACCTTGGGTGACATTGCCAGCGCGCGGGCAATCGCCACGCGCTGCTGCTGGCCACCGGACAGGCGCTCGGGATAGGCATCGAATTTCTCCGCCAGCCCGACCTTCTCCAGCATCTGCCGCGCCAGCCGCTCGGCTTCCGCATGGGGCGTCTTTTTCACCACCTTGACTGCCAGCATCACGTTCTCGCCGGCAGTCAAATGAGGGAAAAGGTTGAATTGCTGGAACACCATGCCGACTTTCTGCCGCAGGCTGCGCAAGTCAGCGCGGGCGGCATCCAGGTAATCGCCGTCGACTTCGATGACACCGTCATTGATCGTCTCCAGCCCGTTGAGCGTACGCAGCAAGGTGCTCTTACCGGAGCCACTGCGACCGATGATGGCCACCACCTCGCCCTTCTCGACTCGCAGATCGACGCCCTTGAGCACGTGGTTCTCGCCGTAATACTTGTGCAGCGCCGATACGTTAAGCAGTGACATTCAGCCTCCTTTCCAGGTGATACGCCGCGAGTGACAGCGGATAGCAGAGTGCGAAGTAGCCCAGCGCGACGAGGCCATAGACCATGAACGGCTCGAAGGTGGCGTTGGCCAGCATGCTGCCGGTCTTGGTGAGCTCGGTGAACCCGATGATCGAGGTGACGGCCGTGCCCTTCACGACCTGCACCGAAAACCCCACGGTGGGCGCTACCGCGATCCTTAATGCCTGAGGCAGCACGACATATCGCAGCGTTTCCAGCCGGGTCATTGCCAGGCATTCGGATGCTTCCCATTGCCCGCGGGAGACCGACTCGACGCAGCCACGCCAGATCTCCGCGAGAAAGGCACTGGTGAACAACGTCAGCGCCACGGCCGCGGCGAGCCAGGCGGACACCTCCACCCCAAGCAGTGCGACGCCAAAGAACACAATGAACAGTTGCATCAACAGCGGTGTGCCCTGAAACAGCTCGATATAACCGTGAGCCAGGATGCGCAGCCAGCGGATCGGTGCAATCCGCGCCAGCATTATCAGCAGCCCGACCACGCCGCCACAGACGAATGCCACCAGTGACAGCACCAAGGTCCATTGCAGGCCGACCAAGAGGTTGCGCGCGATATCCCAGAAGGTGAATTCCATCAGCGCGCTCCCACGACGTAGCGCCGACCGATCCAGCCCAGCAGTTGCCTGATCAGGATGGCCATCGACAGATACAGCAAGGTGGTCACCAGGTAAGTTTCGAACGCACGGAAGTTGCGCGACTGGATGAAATTCGCGGCGAACGTCAGCTCTTCGGTGGATATCTGCGAACAGACCGCTGATCCGAGCATGACGATGATGATCTGGCTCGACAGGGCCGGCCAGACTTTGGCCAGCGCCGGACGCAACACCACATGGCGGAAGGTTTCCATGCGAGTCAGCGCCAATGCCGACGCGGCCTCAATTTGCCCATGGGGAATCGCCTGGATGCCGGCCCGGATGATCTCGGTGGAATAGGCGCCCAGGTTGATCACCATCGCCAGCACCGCGGCTTCCCACTCATTGAGGCGCAACCCCAGCGCAGGTAGCCCGAAGAAGATGAAGAACAGCTGAACGATGAATGGAGTGTTGCGGATCAGCTCGACGTACAGGCCGAACAGGTAGTTGAACGGCCGAATCCGCCAGGCGCGCACCAGCGCGCCTGCGATGCCCAGCCCAACCCCCAGTAAAGTGCCGATGGCGGTCAGGCCCAGGGTGAACATCGCGCCTTGTAGCAGCACATCGGTGTTCGCCAGGACCGGACCGAATTCCATCTGATAAGCCATGGTCGATCTCCAGATCCGGTGGTGCCCTTACAGGTCCGCCGGCAGGGGTTGCTTGAGCCACTTCTCGCTGATTTCACTCAGGCTGCCGTCCTGTTTGGCCGCCGCGAGGATGTCATTGACCTTCTTCAGCAAGGCCGGCTGGTTCTTGTTCAGCCCGACATAGGTCGGCGAATTCTTCAGATTGAGTTTCATGCTCGGCAGGCGCTTCGGATTACGCTCGGCGATCGCCGCCATGACCACGTTGCCGCTGGCAATCAGATCGACCTGTCCGGATAAATAAGCGGCGATGGTCGAGTTGTTGTCTTCGAAGCGCTTCAGGGTCGCGCCCTTAGGGGCCGCCGCACTGAGCTCAATGTCTTCAACGGAGCCACGGGTAATGCTGATGGTCTTGCCATCCAGATCCTCAAGGTTCGACACCTCAGTCTCCTCGGGGCCGAACACGCCCAGGTAGAACGGCGCATAGGCATCGGAGAAATCGATCACCTGCTCGCGTTCGGCGTTCTTGCCAAGGCTCGACACCACCAGATCGACCTTGCCCGTGGTCAGGAACGGAATCCGGTTGGTGCTGTTGACGGCAGTCAGTTCGAGCTTGACGTCCATCTGATCAGCCAGCAGCTGCGCGGTATCGATATCCAGGCCGCGCGGCTGCAGGTCCGGACCCACCGAGCCGAACGGCGGGAAATCCTGAGGCACTGCCACTTTGAGCACGCCCCGCTTGGTGATGTCCTCCAGACCGTCTGCGACGGCAGCGCCGCTGGCCAGCGTGATGCCCAAGCACAGGGCGGTGATCAGTGAGCGAGTCGCGTTGAGCATGATGGAGCTCCGATGGATGGAAGACGGCATCGGCTTTGCACGCGTCATGCCAGTGGAGCAGCAAGTCCCTTGTAAGGGGGCGGCACGCCCCAACTGGTACGACTGGTCTGAACAGTTCTGATCCGACCTGCTTGCGTTTCGTCCCTTTGCGGTGCGGTGTCGCCCGATTACGGTGCGTGGGGATGCATAGAAGCGGTTGAAGCCACCCAATGAATAGCTGCACTCGACTAGAGCCTTGCCCATGCAACCCATCAACCGAGCAGTACCCGAATATGCGTTTGCCTCGATCCGTCAGCTGATCGAAGACGACGCCTATCAACCCGGGGATGCCCTACCCTCGCAGCGCGAACTGGCCGAACGGTTCGGCGTCAGTCGCGCCTCGCTGCGTGAAGCGCTTTCCTCGCTCAGCGCACTTGGGCTGGTACGAATCCAGCCTGGCAAAGGCGTGTTCGTTCAGGACCAGCCAGACCTCGCCGCCGATGCCGAACAGGCTCAGGGATGGCCGTTTGCAACACAGGTTTCAGCAGCGGACACCTTCCAGCTGCGCTTTGCTCTGGAGGGTTTCGCATCGAGTCTCGCCGCTTTGATGCTGAGCAGGGACGAACTGGACGCCTTGAGCGATAACGTCGAAGCGATGCGTCTGGAATTGCGCGCTCAAGCATTCGAACCTGCAGCGCAACTGGATTTCGATTTCCACCGCCGGATTCTCCGTGCCGCCGGAAACCAGGCAATCGTCGACATACTGACCAGCCGCTCGGACATCTACCTGGAAAGCCAGAAGCTGCCTTTCATACGCCCCGAACGGGCCATGGAAACCTGGCAGGAACATCGCAGGATCCTCCGCGCCCTGTCGCGCCACACGCCGTCCACCGCACAAAAAGCCATGCAGGCGCACATACGAGCCGCCGCCTCGCGCACTGGCATCAGCTTTGCCGGACCTGCCGCTTGAGTGCAGTCAGCGATGCGCCCTACTTGAGTCCGGCGATACCCGCCACGATTAGCGCGACCGACGCGAGCTTGACCGGCGTCAGCGCCTCGCCCAGCAACAAGGCGCCCAGCAACACCGTGCCGAGCGTGCCGATACCGGTCCAGATTGGATAGGCGACGCTTACCGGCAGCTCGCGCAACGCCAAGGTCAGAAAGTAGATGCCAGCGCTGGCCGCGACGATCACCAGCCCGCTGGGAGCGAGCCGGGTGAAGCCGTCGGCATATTTCATCGCCAGTGCAAACAGCACTTCAAACCCTGCCGCCAACAACAGGAACAACCAGGCGCTGGCCATCAGAAGTCCATCGCCAGCTCTGCCAGGCGTCGTTGCGCCATTGCATAGGACGCTTCGAACGCCATTCCGCCGAACTCATCATTTTCTACCGCGACGACTTCGACATCGGTGATGCCGATCAACCCGAGCACATCGCGCAGGTGGGTATCGGCATGATTGAGCCGTGCATTCGCGCCATCCGGGCCGTACCCGCGATCTCCGCGAGTGGTGATGATCAAACCGCGCTTGCCAAGCACCCGTGGCTTGTACTGGCTCGCCGGATCTTCAGGGGTGAAATCGAAGGTGCGGCCGATACGGACAATCTGATCGATCCAGGCTTTCACTCCGCTGGGAACGCCGAAGTTGTACATGGGCGCTGCGATGACCAGACGATCCGTGGCTAACAACTCATCGACCAACTCGTCACTGAGGGCGAGCTCTGCGCGCATCGCCTCCGAGCGTTCACGGGGATCGTGAAAGGCGGCCGCAACCCAGCCCTCGGTAACGGGCGGCAGAACGATGCGACCCACCTCCCGGCGCGAGATATCACTGTCGCGCTGCTCGGCTGCCAGGGCCTGAAGAAAATGATCGAGCAAGCGCCGCGAATGTGAGCGTTCGCCGCGCGGGCTGCCTTGTATGGCTAGAATTTTTTTCATCGGTTATCTCCATGAGCCGCACCGATGCGGCCGTCGGAGCTAAATTATTGGCCGCTGCGAATGACCGCAAATGAGCAATACTCTTCCCGAATGAGCTGAATTCATCTGGGGCTTCTGATGTTTGCAAACTTGCCACTCACCGCGTTGCGTACTTTCGAATCCGCAGCGCGACTGCAAAGCTTCAAGGCGGCGGCCGAGGAGCTTGCCGTAACGCCTACGGCGGTGTCGCATCAGATCAAGGCGCTTGAAGGCTGGCTGGGCGTACCACTGTTTCAGCGGATGGCCCGCGGCGTGCGCCTGACCGATTGCGGTGAGCGGCTGTTTCGCAGCCTGCATGGCGCTCTGCTGGAGGTCGTGCAAGCGGTCGACCAGTTGCGCCCCCAGCCGAGCACCGGGAACCTGACCCTATCGGTTACGCCGGCCTTCGCCGCGCTCTGGTTGATTCCGCGCCTCGGGCGCTTTTATCAGGCGCACCCCGGCATCAAAGTGCGTGTCGAGACCAGCACCGAACTGCTCGATCTGCATCAGGACGCCAGCATCGATTTGGTAATCCGCTATGGCTATGGCAATCACCCCACCCTGCACAGCCAGTGCCTGCTCGACGAATGCTTCGGTGTTTATGGCGCACCGGATCTGCTCGCCTCGCTCGACCCGGCTCGGCTGACGCTGATTACCGTACGCTGGCGCAACCCACAGCTTTATGATCGCAGCTGGAAAGCCTGGTGCGGAGCCGCTGCCGAATCATGGCTGGAAAGCGCCGAGCTGCGCGAATACGACGACGAACACTACGCGTTGCAGGCCGCCATCGCCGGGCAAGGTCTGGTGCTGGCGAGCAATGTGCTGGTATCGCAGAGTCTGGCGATGGGGCTGTTGCAGCCCTATCGCGCCGAGGTCACGGTGCCCGGTGCATCCTACACGGCGCTCTGCGTGCCCGGCCGCGAGCGCCATCCGCCAGTGAAGGCTTTCTTCGACTGGCTGAACGACGAGTCCGCCAGTCGCTGATCCCTGTCAGGTTAGGGCCGTGACCACCGCTGTCTGATACGCCGCACGCAGTTGCAGTCGCTCGTACCAGTCACGCAGGTGCGGCAGGTCTGGTCGCTCGATGGGCATCTCGAACCAGGCGTAGGCGAAACAACCCAGCGGAATATCACCCATCCCGAACGAGGCGCCGGACAGATAAGGCTGCTCGGCCAGGGTTTGGTCCGCGATGGCCATGAGCTTGCCGCATTCCGCCACCGCGGCCTGTACGGCCGGCATGTCGCGTTGGTCCGGCGCCGTGCGAACGATGTTCCAGAACACTGTGCGAAAGGGAGCGGCCAGTGACGAGGTAACCCAGTCCATCCACTTGTCCGCCTGAGCGCGTTGACTTGGGTCGGGGTTCCACAGCGCGCCTTCGCCGTACTGCGCAGCCAGATACCGCACGATGGCATTGGATTCCCACAAGACCAGCTCGCCGTCTTCCAAGCACGGCACCAGCTGATTCGGATTCTTCGCGATGTAATTGGCCTCGCCGACGACCCCGAAGGCGCCACCGGCATCGATGCGGGCATAGGGAACACCCAGCTCTTCCAGGCACCAAAGCGCCTTTTTCACGTTGGTCGAATTGATCCGACCCCAGAGTTTCAACATGCGATTGCGCTCCTGTCCGCTGACGTTTGCCGTCAAAGCCGCAACCCTAGCCGTAAACCGATGTCAGCCGCTAGCGATACGCCGCACCACGGTTAGCGAGTCTTTCCTCTGTCGGCCAGCAGCCGTGTGGCACCTTGGGCTTTCTGCGTGTACCAGAACACGCGGCTGACGCCACGGGTGATCGCCACGTAGGCCAGGCGAAGACTCTCGTCGGCCATGGCCTGGTCGTAGCTGTTGCGAAAGAAACCGCAATAGGCATATAGCGCGTTGCGCAACGGATGGCGTTCCGCTGGCAGGCAGTCATCGACGATGATCGCGACCTCGGCCTGCAGCCCCTTGGCGCGGTGAATTGTGTAGGTCTTGACCGGTAGCTTGCGATCCAGCTGTGCCTCGATTGCACGCAAGGGTTCGTTGCGCCGGCTGAGCACCAAGACCGCATTGCGGTCCGCATTCGGGCGACTGGCGACGTGCTCGCACTGGGCCTGGATGTCGCGGATCAGCTCTGGCAGTCGCGTCTTCACATCGAAGCGGGTAACCAGTTTCACTCCGTGATCGCCCTGCTGTATTGCCTTGGCCGCCTGGCTGGCCTTTGCCTGCTTGAACGCAACTGCGCTCAATACCGCCTCGCCATCTCGGACAATCGGCTCGATCGAGCGGTAGTTGGTTTCGAGCATCAACACCCTGCTCTTCTTCGAGGCACCTCGGCTGGGGAAGTACTTGTCGAAATCCATGAACAGTTCCGGCGAACTGCCGCGCCAGCCATAGATTGATTGCCAGTCGTCGCCGATGGCCATCAGGCTCACGGCCTCGTCCTGGCGCGACAATGCATGATGTAGCGCCTGCAGCCACTGCACGATTTGCGGTGAGATGTCCTGGAACTCATCGATCAGCAGGTGGCTGAACGGCGCCAACGCGGCGGTCGATACACCGTGGTCGGACGCCGCCAAACGCTGGGTCAACGACTGAAAGGCACCATTGAAAGTAGTCAGCCCCTGGCTCTCCAAGAGCGCCTGAAAGTGCTTCCAGAACAGAATCAGCGCTTCGATGAAGGCGCGCTCACGTGGCGAGCAGTCCATTCGGGCAGGCTGCATGTGTTCGATCCGGATGCCGATGCTCTCGATGAAACCGGCTTGCGCATACAACGCTTCGAACAGCGGCAGCGGGGTGAACTCACCGGCCAGTTTGAACCCGTCCAATGGCGCCTTGGGTACGCGTTTGCCTTTCGACTCGCCAGGCTGCGGCAACTGCAGTAATTCGTGCACCCGCACGCGGAAAGCGTCTTCTTCGACGTAGCAGGTTTGATAGGCCTGCTTCAGCAGCCGCTGCTGTGCCGGACGCAAGCGCGAGGAAGTCAATGGGTTATCCAGCTCGGTGGGCGATGCGCCCTTTTCGTCCAGTTGCTCGAACCAGACCGGTTTGCCTAGTACGTCTTTGGCGAGGACCGCCATGGCCGAATGAAAGGTTCGTACGCACTGGCGCGCGCTGGCTGGATCGAAATCGAAATTCCAGAAACTCAGCACCTTGATCAGCTGCTCACGCAGTTGCGAGCAGGAAGCATTGGTGAAGGAAATGACCGTCAGCCTTTCCGGCGCGATGCCCATATGGCACAGCATGAACACAACGCGCAGTACCAACGTGGTGGACTTCCCCGAGCCGGCGCCAGCAAAGATGCGCGTCACCGGGCTGTCACTGAGGATCATCGCCCACTGTTCGTCCGAGGGTGCGCAAATCACGCCTGCCTCTACAGCACGGCCGACGCGCAAGCGCATCGCTTGGACCTGCTGGTCCTCGACCGATAGTTTCGCTGGGCCATAAATACCTTCACTGGCGGACTTGCGGGGTTTCGCCCGAGGCTTGATGGGTTTCTCGGCAAGTGGGGGCTTCTTCGGATGGCGACCGGCCTTGGCAGATTGTTTGGCAACGCGCTTGGCCGTTGGTGTCGAAACCGCGCTTGGCCAGCGGCGCAATACCAATTCTTCCTCCGATCGCATATAGGCCGATGTACGAGGGAAACAACGCGCCAGAGCTCCTGACAAAAGCAGTTTGTAGCGCTTGACGGCAGACAGCATTGGATACCAACCAGACCATGAGTAGGTGATTGATATGGTAAGGGTTTTTCGCATATGACTGATGCTGAGGCGAGGAGCGGTTACCGGCGCCAGTGCCGTTCAGCGTCTCGGTAAGCATGCTAAGCGCAGGAACTGCAGCGCTTTCGGGGCTTGTCATCGACGTGCTGCGGCTTCCAGCGATGCATCAGTCGCTCTTCACGTTCGTCGGTTGCGTGGCACCCTGCTCGCGGGTTGACTACTAACCTGTACCGCCATCTCGAATGCTTGCTGATCCTTATCCATTACGCCGCAATCGACAGGATCTTATGTACAGAATCGGTTTCGCCTGCATGTATCGTCATCCCGGCCATAGCGAGTCGCTGAAGGAATTGGAGGCGATCGAGCGATCGTTCAACCCACGTTCGACCACATTGCGCTGGCTCAATAGCGTGTCGCAGGAGGTTGCGCGGGAAAAGCTGAGCGGCATCATCGAACACAATCTGGCAGCACAGCTGCGCCTGCTCGAATACGTCGGCACATTGCCTCAGTCCATGCGCATGCTCCGCTTGAGCAGCGATCTGCTGCCCTTCTATAGCCATCCCGAGGCGGCCGAGTTTTATCGCCAGACCGAAGTTCGCAACAGTATCGAGGCGGGCTTTGCAAAGATCGGCGAGCATGCCAGAGCTCTGGCTATCCGCCTGTCGCTGCATCCCGGCCAGTACTGCGTGCTGGGCTCGGACAAACCACAGGTAGTTGAAAACAGCTTGGCGGAATTCGAGTATCACGCCGACATGATTCGGATGATGGGCTTCGGCCGGCAGTTTCAAGACTTCAAATGCAACGTGCATATCGCCGGACGGTTGGGTATCGAAGGGATCCGCGCGGTGTGGCCGCGCCTTTCGCAAGAAGCGAGAAACAGCATCACCTTCGAGAACGAAGAAAAGACCTATGGCGTCGATGACTGCCTGCAACTCGCTGATCTGGCGCCGGTGGTGCTGGATATTCACCACTGCTGGATCAACGAGGACCATTACATCGATCCGCACGACTCACGCGTCGCGCAAATCATCGACAGCTGGCACGGCGTGCGACCGACAATGCATTACTCGCAGCCACCCGAAAGCCTGATGGAGATAGGTTTTTCCGCCAACGAAAAGCTGGAAATGCCGATCCTGCTGGAGAAAGTCAGCAAGCGCGATCTCTACAGCCACAGCAAGCGCATGTGGAACCACTGGACCAATCTATACGCGAGGGAATTCCTCGACCGTTTCGACATCATGTTCGAGGCCAAGGACAAAAATCTCGCGACACGGGATTACTACCGCGACTATCTCGTCTAGTCAGATACTCACGGCGGATCTAGCGGGCGCCAGGGATCATCGACTAGATAAAGCGGAGCGAGGCGAAGCTCGGGTACAACGGCGCTGCATTTGCAACTGCATTGAATGTTCATCCTGCGCGAACCCCGTGACGGTTTGCGCAGGATGGCAGAAGGTCAAAAATTCCTTAGTCGAATTTCCTGCTCTCGCCGTCTGGCCAGCGCATCGGCGGCGATCAATGCCAGCAACGGCAGCACGCCGACCTTCAGCCCCAGTTCCCATGATCCAAGGAACCCAATCAGTACCGCTCCTACAACAACGATGGCAGCAATGCAGTGAGCGCAGAAGCGCCACAACTCGAGTGCAACGACCTGAGCATTCTGGTTGTTGATCATGGTGAGCCCCTCTTTCTTGTTGTAATCGCTTTGTACACTTTGAGCGTAGTCAGCCTACGTGCGAGCGCAAACACATTTTTGTTTCAGAGATGTGTCTATCTCGCCGGTTTCAGGGTTTTTTGAAGTGGTTGAGGTCAGCTTTCATAGGGGTCAGTCATAGCAAGATCGGCAGACAGAAGGATTCGCTCGACCGGGGTGGTCATACCTCAATCCGAATAATCAGGCCGCTCCGTCGTGAACAATTTTGCCCAGTGCGCACCGCAAGATCTCGATGGTGCGGTCTACGTGTTTCAGCTTCTCCAGTCCGAAAAGGCCGATACGAAAGGTCTGAAAGTCAGCCGGCTCATCACATTGCAGCGGTACGCCTGCCGCGATCTGCAAGCCTTGCGCGGCGAATTTCCTGCCGTTCTTGATATCGCTATCGTTGGTGTAACACACCACCACACCCGGCGCCTCGAAGCCGCCGGCTGCGACACTCGAAAATCCCTCTTCGGCCAGCAACGTTCGGACGCGCTGCCCCAACTCCAACTGTTGGGCGCGAACGGTCCCGAAGCCATAGGCTTTCGTTTCCAGCATGACATCGCGAAAACGCGCCAGGGAGTCGCTCGGCATGGTCGCGTGATAGGCATGACCACCCTGCTCGTACGCCTGCATGATCTGTAGCCACTTCTTCAGATCGCAGGCAAAACTGCTGCTCTGGGTTGCTTCGACGCGCGCCTGGGCGGCCTGGCTTAGCATCACCAGGGCGCAGCAAGGCGACGCGCTCCAGCCCTTTTGCGGAGCGCTGATCAACACATCGACGCCGCATGCCTGCATGTCTACCCACAGCGCGCCGGAAGCGATGCAATCCAGAACGAACAGACCGCCAACCGCATGCACCGCATCCCCCACGGCATGTAGGTAATCGTCAGGGAGGATCATCCCGGACGAGGTCTCGACATGCGGTGCAAACACCAAGTCCGGCTTTTGCGCCGCGATGGTTGCGATGACTTCATCGATGGGAGGGGGAACAAATGCAGCCTGAGGCTTTTGGCTTTCCGGTCGCGCCTTGAGCACGGTGGAATGCGCCGGGATCGAGCCCATCTCGAAAATCTGCGTCCAGCGATAACTGAACCATCCGTTACGGATCACCAAACACTTGCGGTCATGGGCTAGCTGACGCGCAACCGCCTCCATGCCGAAGGTGCCACTGCCGGGCACCACGACGACAGCATGAGCGTTGTAGACAGTCTTGAGCGTGGAGGAGATATCGTTCATTACGGTCTGGAACGACCGGGACATGTGATTCAAAGATCGATCGGTGTACACCACCGAATACTCGATCAGTCCATCGGGATCGACACTGGGAAAGAGGTCCGACATGGATAACTCCACAGGCAAGAGCTAGCCCTCGACCCTGCCCGAAGCTGATTCGCTTTACAAGGTTTACGCACCGCCCTTTCAGCGATTGATGTCGCCGCCGCGATACAGCGAGTCGACTCCTACCGTCTGCCCTAACGCCAACAGAAATAAGCCTGCGCTATCTACGCACACCTATCGTTCCTTCCCCGTTAAGTTCACTTATCAAATTACCGTTTGTCGGATTTCATATAGGGGAAAGTTGGTGACTGCGTAACGGCAAGTTCAAAAAAATGACGGCACCATAGTTCAGGTCACGGTTGTTTTCAGCGCTCTAAACAGTTCTGCATTGATGTCACTACGCACAAGCAATATCAAACTAATATCATTCTTTTAGATCGACGGGTTATTGGCGCCCATAAACAGGCGAAATATATTCTCTTCATTTGGAAAACGAATTATAAAGGCACTCCCAAGACGCCGAAGCCGCCCCATTGGCCGTCTCGCAAACCAGGATTCGTTCTGTAGCTGTTTGCGTAACCCGGGTCGCTTGTTGATCAACCCGCCATTCCTCCGGCGCGCTGCGGTGCGCAATTGGATGTGCGTACTCACGGTGAGATAAATGCCTGTCATCACGTTTTCGAGTGTTCGTAAAAAGGCACTCATTTCCACGATTACCCTAACTGCATTGCTGGGCGTGCTGCCGATTGACAGCCCCGCGTTCGCAGCGACCGCGAACAGCACCCGCGTCTCGGGTATTTCTTACGCAGCGTTGATAAACAAGTACACCAACACGCTATGGCAGAACGGTTCGTGGCGCGCCTCGGCAGGCGTTTCCATTCGCGCTAGCGCAGCCAACATGGCCGCATTCAAGGCAGGCGGTTATGCGAAAACGGCAGATGGTCAGGTCCGCAAGATCACCTCGGTGAAGGTAGCTGGCGCAGACCTCAGGGTATTCATGGAAGGTCCGGCGTTTGATGGCAGCCTCGTGGGCTATCCAAAAAAGCTCAGCGTCAGCAATGCGGCCAGCGCGACGCCATTCAAATCGCAGCCCGCTATCGCTGAAGCGCCTGCGGCAAGTTATGCGGCGCTGATCAACAAGTTCACCAACAGCTACTGGTCCAACGGCTCGTGGCGAGCTTCGGCGGGTGTTTCGGTTGCCGCCACTTCACAGAACCTCGATGCGTTCGAAGTCGGCACTCGAGTTCGATTGGCTGACGGGCAGGAACGCACCGTCACATCGGTAAAAGCTGCAAGCGGTGCGCTGACCATATTCATGAATGGTGCCGTCCTGGATGGCTCGCTGGTTGGCTACCCGAACAAGCTCCGGGTGGCCGCTGCTCCGGCTTCATCCGCGCTAGCCGAAGCCCCGGCTGTGCAGCTGGTTGGCGTGGCGTTGTCCGGCGCGGCGTTCGGGCCATCGGTCCTGCCCGGCAAGCACGGCACCAACTACATTTATCCGGCCGAGTCGTATTACAAGAAGTACGCGGAGCAAGGGTTGAAGCTGGTTCGCCTGCCTTTTCTCTGGGAACGGCTACAGCCACAGCTAAACACGGAGCTCGACGCGGCGCAGTTGAAGCTGCTCACACAGTCTCTCGACTTCGCACAGAAGCATGGCGTCAAGGTCGTCCTCGACATGCATAACTACTACCGCTACTACAAGCAGCCGATCGGCTCGGAAACCGTACCGATCAAGTCGTTTGCCGATACCTGGAAGCGCATCGCGCAGAAGATCGGCAACCATCCGGCACTCAGCGGTTACGGCCTGATGAACGAGCCGAACACCAAGGGGCTTTGGCCTGAGGCAGCATTGGCTGCGGCCAAGGCGATTCGTCAGGTAGACCAGACCAACTGGATCTATGTCGCTGGCGACCGGTTCTCTAGCGCCTGGCACTGGCCTCAGTCCAACACCCAACTTATC
Source organism: Stutzerimonas stutzeri (assembly GCF_024448715.1). Taxonomy (GTDB): domain Bacteria; phylum Pseudomonadota; class Gammaproteobacteria; order Pseudomonadales; family Pseudomonadaceae; genus Stutzerimonas; species Stutzerimonas stutzeri_AR. Next base: position 94,125 of record NZ_JAMOHZ010000001.1, on the reverse strand, counting down.
GCTGACCCCTGGATGCGCGATCCGGCGAACAACCTGATCTTCGAAGCCCATATGTACCTCGATCGCGACACGTCCGGCATGTACAAGGACAAGACCGAAACCTTCGCGCCGGACCTGGGTATCACGCGCGCCAAGCCTTTCGTCGATTGGCTGCGGTCAAACAAGTTGCGCGGTTTCATCGGTGAAATAGGCGTACCGAACTATGCGCCCGATGCGATCATGGCGATGGATAACCTGCTTGGCTATCTGCGTGAAAACTGCGTTCCGGTCACCTATTGGGCCGGCGGCCCCTGGTGGGGTAACTACATTCTCGCCTTGGACGTATCGGGCGGTGCGGAGCAGCCACAACTGCCGGTTCTGAGGAAACACGCAGCCACACCGAACAGCTGTGCGGCCATAGGCGAACCGATGTAAGCCATTCGCCATACACTGCTTAACGGAAGGCCTGACACGCACTGCGTGTCAGGCCTTTTTTTGCCCTCGATTTCCTCTACCTAACAGAGAATTACGTTGGCCTGCTCCGTGTCACCCCGCGCTCAAGCAAGCGGAACCAATCGCCGAATCGGCGGGACGAACCCTTTATGTCTGAATCCAGGTACCTAAACGGCTGGCATGACTCGCGCCGAACACTCCGAGGACGAAAATGAAGGAAGGAATCTTGCTGGCCGCCACCGGCCTGCTGGTTGTACTGACCTGTTTGCCGCTCTGGAAAAATCCGGTCTGGTGGGTACGCGACCTGGATTTTCCCCGATTACAGCTGTGCGTACTGGCGCTCGTACTGCTGTTTGCCCAGGCGCTGTTTCTCTCCTATGCCGAACCCCTACAGATATTGCTCTCGGCTCTTTCGGTTGGCTGTCTGGCGTATCAGGCTTGGTGGATCATTCCCTATACCAGGCTGTGGCATCGTGAGGTGAAATCCGCCGATACGAGTCAGGATAAACCTCGTATTCGCGTCATGGCGGCCAACGTCCTGACCCCGAACCGACAGGCTGACAAGCTCAAAGCGCTGGTACGCGAGCATCGCCCCGATGTGCTGGTTACGCTCGAAACCGACCATTGGTGGGAGACGCAGCTGGACGAGCTGAGTGACCAATATCCGTACAGCATCCGTTGCCCCTTGGATAATCTCTATGGGATGCACGTCTGGTCGCGGCTTGCACTGGAAAATGCCGAAACGTGCTTCCTGGTCGAAGACGACGTGCCGTCAATGCACGCCAATGTCCGGCTGAACGACCAGCTGGCGATCCGCATGCATTTTCTTCACCCGGCCCCGCCCAGCCCCACCGAAAACGATGAATCGACCGAGCGCGACGTCGAACTGCTGGTGGTTGCGAAAAGCGTGCAGGACGACGAGGACACGATCCCGATCATCGTCACCGGCGACCTCAACGACGTCGCCTGGTCAGCCAATACGCGGCTGTTTCGCAAGATAAGCGGGCTGCTCGATCCGCGTGTCGGGCGCTGCATGGTCAACAGCTTCCACGCTCAGCACTGGTTTTTACGCTGGCCGCTGGATCACCTCTTCCATAGCCACCACTTCCAGCTGGTACGTATTCAACGGCTGCCGAAGTTCGGCTCCGACCATTTTCCCGTACTGGTCGAACTGCAATACGACCCTGCTCCCGAACAGCAGAGCTTACAAGGCGATGCGCAGGATGAACGTGAGGCTGCACAAAAGCTCGGCGAGGAAGGCGTTAGCGAATCTGAGGTGCCAGAGCCGGACAAGCACTAAAGCCGAGCCCCGCCTCTCGACCTTACCGCATCAAACGCGAATGCGGCAGTCGTCACGCCGGTTGCATATCGAAGCCGCACCGAAGCGATTCCAGGCATTGATGGTGGCGATTGCCAGCGTCAGGTTGACGCGCTCTGCCTCGCTGAACTGCTCGCAGAGCTGCTCGTATTCAGCGCTACCTGGGTGACCGCCGGACAACTGCGTGAGGTTTTGTTGGAGCTGGCTCCGCAATGCATCGCCGACAGGACCGCAAGCATCGGTGAGCTAACTAACCGCACAGATCATTGACAACCCTTGGATATCGCCGGTCGATGAGGTCGTTCGATCTTCATTCCTTTCTCTGCATCTCAGTTCATGGGAACAGAGCGTCCTGCTGACGAGTCTTCAGCAGTACTACCATCTCCATATGCATGTCGCTCTGTCTGAATTGCAGCGGGTCGCTTCGGTGCCGGGTGGCTCTCCGGCACTTGGTCGAGGGTCTACGCTCATTTTAGGCAGTTCGACATGAGATGACCGGCGCTGCGTTCAGAGGCGACTGGTCTTGGGGCGACTTTGCTGCTGGTTCACCCGCGATGCATCGCACGACAGAGGACAGGCAACATGAAGGCCACCACGCTCGGCATCAGGCTCGATGAGGCAACCTGTAATCGAATCGAGGCAGTTGCTCGACGGATCGATCGCACGCCGCAGTGGCTGATCAAGCAGGCGACGCTGAACTACCTGGAACAGCTCGAAAGCGGCACCGAACCTGTCAGCGCTTCAACCATCGAGCCCGCCGAGGACGACCTGGCGGTAGCCATCGAGTCGCGTAATCAGCCATTCCTTGAATTTGCCGAGAGCATCCTGCCGCAGTCCGTACTCCGCGCCGCCATCACCGCAGCCTATCGCCGCCCCGAACCGGAGGCGCTGCCGGTGTTGCTGGAACAGGCTAGGCTTTCGCCGGAAAAGGCCGACGGTACCCACAAGCTGGCGCTGCGCATCGCCGAGAAGCTGCGCAACCAGAAAAGTGCGGGCGGGCGCCAAGGATTGGTGCAAGGCCTGCTGCAGGAATTCTCGTTGTCATCCCAAGAAGGCGTGGCATTGATGTGTCTGGCCGAAGCGCTGTTGCGCGTACCGGACAAGGGCACCCGTGATGCGCTGATCCGCGACAAGATCAGCACTGGCAATTGGCAGCCGCACCTGGGCAACAGCCAGTCGGTGTTCGTCAACGCGGCGACCTGGGGCCTGATGCTGACCGGCCGGCTGGTGGCTACGCACAATGAACAGAACCTCTCGTCGTCGCTCAATCGACTGATCGGCAAGGGTGGCGAGCCACTGCTCCGCAAAGGTGTGGACATGGCCATGCGGCTGATGGGCGAGCAGTTCGTCACCGGCGAAACCATCAGCGAAGCACTGGCCAATGCGCAAACCATGGAAGCCAAGGGCTTCCGCTATTCGTACGACATGCTCGGCGAAGCGGCACTGACCGCAGGCGATGCGCGACGCTATTTGGCCTCGTACGAGCAAGCGATTCACTCGATCGGCATGGCGTCGCGCGGTCGCGGCATCTACGAGGGGCCGGGCATCTCGATCAAGCTATCGGCGCTGCATCCACGCTACAGCCGTGCGCAGTACGAACGGGTGATGGACGAGCTCTACCCGACCCTGCTTTCCCTGACCCAGTTGGCCAAGCGCTACGACATCGGGATCAACATCGACGCCGAGGAAGCAGACCGCCTGGAACTGTCGCTGGAATTGCTCGAACGGCTCTGCCTCGATCCATCGCTGAACGGCTGGAACGGCATCGGCTTCGTCATCCAGGCCTACCAGAAGCGCTGCCCCTATGTGGTGGATTTTCTGATCGACCTCGCCAAACGCAGCCGCCACCGCCTGATGATTCGCCTGGTGAAAGGTGCTTATTGGGACAGCGAGATCAAGCTGGCGCAGATCAATGGGCTGGAGGGCTATCCGGTCTTTACCCGCAAGGCCTACACCGATGTCTCTTTCATCGCCTGCGCGCGCAAGCTGCTCGCCGCGCCTGAAGCGATCTATCCGCAGTTCGCCACCCACAACGCACACACGCTGGCGGCGGTTTATCACCTCGCCGGGCAGAACTATTATCCCGGCCAGTACGAGTTTCAGTGCCTTCATGGCATGGGTGAGCCACTTTACGAGCAGGTCGTCGGCCAGGATCGCCTCAACCGGCCCTGCCGCATCTATGCACCCGTGGGCAGCCACGAAACCCTGCTGGCCTATCTGGTGCGTCGCCTGCTGGAAAACGGAGCCAATACGTCTTTCGTCAACCGCATCGCCGACAAAAGCATTTCCCTCGAGGAACTGGTGGCCGACCCGGTGGTTACTGTGGAAAAGATGCTGGCCGAAGAAGGCTCGCTCGGTTTGCCACATCCACGTATTCCGCTGCCGCGCCACCTCTACGGCGACGTCCGGCTCAATTCCTGCGGCATCGATCTGTCCAACGAGCACCGTCTGGCCTCGCTGTCCTCCGCACTGCTCGCCAGCGCGCATCAGGTCAACAGCGCAAAGCCGCTGCTCGGCTGCGACAGCGCATCGACGATGCAGACCGAACCGTTACTAAACCCAGCCGATCACCACGACGTGGTGGGCCAGGTGCAGGAAGCCAATGAAGGGGATGTCGACAACGCCCTGCGCTGCGCCGTGGAAGCCGCGCCGATCTGGCAGGCAACGCCGCCGCAAGAACGTGCATTGGCGCTGGAAAGAGCCGCCGATCTAATGGAACAGCGTATTCAGCAGTTGATGGGCGTGCTGGTGCGCGAGGCCGGAAAATCTTTCATCAACGCCATCGCCGAAGTCCGGGAGGCGGTGGACTTCTTGCGTTTCTACGGTGCCGAAGTGCGCAGCAATTTCGACAACGACACGCATCGCCCGCTCGGCCCGGTGGTGTGCATCAGCCCGTGGAATTTCCCGTTAGCAATCTTCACCGGCCAAGTGTGCGCCGCGCTGGGCGCCGGCAATACGGTGCTGGCCAAGCCAGCCGAACAGACCCCTCTGATTGCCGCGCTGGGCGTGCAGATTCTGCATGAAGCCGGCGTGCCGGCTGGCGCATTGCAGCTATTGCCGGGACGGGGCGAAACCGTAGGCGCGCGCCTAGTGGCGGATGAGCGCGTGCGCGGTGTGATGTTTACCGGCTCCACCGCAGTCGCCTCGATTCTGCAGCGCAGCATCTCCGGGCGCCTGGATACGCGTGGCAGGAGCATTCCGCTGATTGCCGAAACTGGCGGGCAGAACGCGATGATCGTCGACTCCTCTGCCTTGGCCGAGCAGGTGGTGATGGATGTGATGAACTCGGCCTTCGACAGCGCCGGTCAGCGTTGCTCGGCGCTACGGGTACTGTGCGTGCAAGAAGACGTCGCCGAGCGGGTCATCGACATGCTCAAGGGCGCCATGGCCGAGGCGCGCATGGGCAATCCGCAACGGCTGTCGGTGGATGTCGGGCCGGTGATCGATGCCGAGGCGCGCGACAACATAGAGCGGCATCTACAGGCCATGCGCGACAAGGGTCGTCGGGTGCATCAGATGGCGCGGGTCGATGAGGAGGAAATCGCTCGCGGCACCTATGTGATGCCGACGCTGATCGAGCTGGGGCACCTCGACGAGCTGCAGCAGGAAATCTTCGGCCCGGTGCTGCACGTGTTGCGCTATCGCCGCGCCGAACTGGATCAGTTGCTCGATCAGATCAATGCGGCCGGTTACGGGCTGACCCTGGGCGTGCACACCCGTATCGACGAAACCATCGCTAAGGTCATCGACCGAGCCAAGGTCGGCAATCTTTACGTCAACCGCAACATCGTCGGCGCGGTGGTCGGCGTGCAGCCCTTCGGTGGTGAAGGCCTCTCCGGCACGGGACCCAAGGCCGGCGGCCCGTTGTACCTGTATCGCCTGCTCTCGGCACGACCGCATGACGCACTACTGCGAGCGCTGGATTTCGGCGGCACGCAGACACCGCCCGAGATGCGCAGGCCGGCTGAACAAACCAAAGCCGCCAAGCTGTTCAGAGAATGGGCGCAGAAAAATGGTCGGACCGAAATATCGGCGCTGTGCGACCGCTACGCCGAACAATCTCAAAGCGGTAGTACACGGCTGCTCAATGGTCCTACTGGCGAGCGCAACAGTTATAGCCTTCTGCCTCGCGAATACGTACTGTGCCTGGCCGAAGACGAACATGACCTGTTAGCCCAGCTTGCCGCGGTACTAGCTGTCGGCAGCGAAGCGGTGATCACGGAAACGCCGCTCGGCAAGGAACTGCTCGACAAGCTGCCGCAAGAGGTGCGAGCTCGGATCACCCTTGTCACGGACTGGACCCGCGACGAGGTACGTTTCGATGGGGTGCTACACCATGGCGACGCCGATCAGTTGCGCGAGGTCAGCCAGCAACTGTCGCGCCGCAGCGGGCCTATTGTTGGCATAGAAGGCCTGGCCAAAGGCGAGACGGACATACCGCTGGAACGCCTGCTGATCGAGCGTGCCCTGAGCATTAACACCGCCGCGGCCGGCGGCAACGCCAGTTTGATGACCATCGGTTGAATCGCGGCGTGCTTAACGTGCAGGTCGCGGTGGCCGATTGAGTCGCTGACTGTGGACGCAACGCGACGCCGGACAGCAGTTCGGCTCGCTACAAAACCGCTACCACCTCGTATCGTTGGCGGCGCCCGTCCACCAGTACTTCAACCTCATCCCCGTCGCAACGACCTAGCAACGCCTGGCCCAGCGGTGAGCGTGGCGATATGACCAGCACATTCACGCCTTTATCCATCACTCGCAACCCGGCGGCGTCCGGGCCGAGGAACACCCAGCGGGATACACCTGCCTGCTCCAGCGAGACCAGCGCACCAAGTTTGATCGTCTCATCGAGCTGCGCGCGCACTGGCAAATTGCGGTAGCTGGTCAGCGCAGTCTCGATCTCATGCACGCGGCGGCGTTGACCGTCGGCCAGGTAGGCAGCTTCCAGACCGCGGGTGTCGTATTTATTCTCCGCCTTGCTCTCAGCGTGGGTCGCTGCCTCGTGAGAAGCTTTGAGGGCGTCTTTGGCGATGACGAGGTCGGCTTGTAGCTTTTCGATGATCAGCGTTTGGATGCGGGTCTTGTTCATGCGGGCTCGAATAAAGCAGTCATGACCTCTAGCATCGCATCGGCGCGAACCGAGAGCCACGACGTTTCGCCGCGCTGCGCCCGACATCTTTGCCGTGCCGGTGGGCGGCATCCTGGCCAGTGGTCGGCTGATCAATGAACTGAGGGCTGGAACGGGCTGTCCAGAGCTGAAGCGTCCGGATCAGTCGAATCGACTGCCAATATGCGCCTTCGAGGCAATATTTTTTAAAGAAACCGGAAATTTGCCGCAGGCGATGAAGCAAGACGCTGCTTATACTGACCTCCCTATTCCAACCTGGAGCCACCCCCGTGAATAAAGCCGAGTTGATTGAAGCGATCGCCACCTCCGCCGATGTCCCAAAAAGCACCGCTATTCGCGTACTGGATGCTTTCACCGAAAGCGTCACCAACACACTGCAGAACGGTGACAGCGTAACGCTGGTCGGCTTCGGCACTTTCGCCGTTAAAGAGCGCGCCGCTCGCGACGGTCGCAACCCGCAGACAGGGGCGACTATCAAAATCTCCGCGGCCAAGCTGCCAGGCTTCAAGCCAGGCAAGTCACTGAAAGACGCAGTGAACTAAGCACCTCGTATACCGGGCCGCTGACGTCCAGCCGGACGCAGCGCCTGTTCAAGACGCCTCGCTCCTCCCTTCTTTGTCTACCCCTCGCAAAATCGCTCCTCCTGAGCACTGTTGCCTTTGATTCCGTTAACTGCCGCCCTGAATCCCAATGCCTGCGCCGTTATGGAGGCTGCCGCTGTGCCACCCTACAAAACTGAATCTCATTGCCTGCCGTTGCGGGAGGCTTGCGCTGTGCCCCAAGACAAGTAGGGTGGGCTTCAGCCCACCGCCGACTCTGTCCAGGCAGCTGAATCACTTATCCCGATCGATGGCAAAACCCGACCACGCCTGACGCGACGGCATGATTTCCAGCCGGTTGATGTTGATATGCGCCGGCAGCGTAGCGACATAGAAAATTTGCTCGGCGATATCTTCGGCGCTCAACGGTGTGGTGGTGCTGTAGAGCGCGTCAGACGCGGCCTGATTGCCCTTGGTACGAACCAGGGTGAACTCGGTCTCGGCCATGCCCGGAGCGATATCGGTGACCCGCACGCCCGTAGCAATCAGATCGCAACGCAAGTTGTAGCTGAACTGCTGCACGAAGGCCTTGCTGGCGCCATAGACGTGGCTGCCTGGGTATGGCCACTGACCGGCGACCGAGCCGATGTTGACGATGCTGGCGCCTTTGCCGGTCTCGATCAGCGTGGGCAGCAGTGCGTGGGTGACATTGACCAGGCCGGTGATATTGGTATCGATCATGGTGTGCCAATCGTTCAGATCGGTCTTCTGCGCCGGCTCCGGGGCCAGTGCCAGGCCGGCGTTGTTGACCAGACAGGTCACAGCGCGGAAGCCTTCGGGCAGCTGCGCGACCACCTCACTCACCGCTTCGGCCTTGCGCACGTCGAGCGTGGCGACATGCACCGGCACCTTGACGCCAAGCTCCTCTTTCAACGCATCCAAGCGCTCGGAACGGCGCCCGGTGAGTACCAGAGACCAGCCCGCCTCGGCAAAACGACGAGCAGTTGCGCGCCCGAACCCAGAAGTTGCACCGGTGATGAAAACGACCTTGCTGTTCATGCTTTTCCTCTTCGATTGGCGATGCTCGTAGAAGCACCGCGATGGGTATCGGCTGTCTATAGTCCTTCGGCAGCCTGAAAATTTCGAGCAGTTTTCCGACCTGTGCGGTAACCGAGGCGGTGGCAAACGTCGTGGATGGGCAACCCCTTGAACCATTGGGGTTTTCGTTTCGGCAACACTTTAAACCGCAGGCCATCAGTGTATTTCTGCAGAGTTGCTATGCGGCGACCCGCATTGATATAGACAAATTTGCATTCTAGGATCAGGGCAGCTTGATCAATTATTTACTCGATAAGAACAACTAACAGGACCCGTCATGACCCAGCCAATTGCCATCCCAACAGTCAAACTCCTGATCGGCGGTGAGCTGGTCGAGTCCTCTACCACCGAATGGCGTGACATCGTCAATCCGGCTACTCAGGAAGTGCTGGCGCGGGTGCCCTTCGCCACCGAAGCGGAGATGAACGCCGCCGTTGCCAGCGCCAAGGAAGCTTTCAAGACGTGGCGCAAGACGCCGATCGGCACGCGCTCGCGGATCTTCCTCAAGTATCGGCAGCTGATCCGGGAAAACATGAAGGAGCTGGCCGCAATCCTCACCGCCGAACAGGGTAAGACCCTGCCCGACGCCGAGGGCGATGTGTTCCGCGGCCTGGAAGTGGTCGAGCATGCCGCCGGCATCGGAAACCTGCAGCTGGGCGAGTTGGCCAACAACGTCGCCACTGGCGTCGACACCTATACGCTGCTGCAACCGCTGGGCGTTTGTGCCGGCATCACCCCGTTCAACTTCCCGGCGATGATTCCGCTGTGGATGTTCCCGATGGCCATCGCCACTGGGAACACCTTCGTGCTCAAGCCATCCGAGCAAGACCCGATGGTGACCATGCGTCTGGCCGAGCTGGCGATGGAAGCCGGCGTGCCGCCGGGCGTGCTCAACGTCATTCATGGTGGCGCCGATGCGGTGAACATGATCTGCGATCACCCAGACATCAAGGCCGTTTCCTTCGTTGGTTCGACCAAGGTCGGCACCCACGTCTACAACCGCGCCAGCCAGGCCGGCAAGCGTGTGCAATGCATGATGGGCGCCAAGAACCACGGCATCATCATGCCCGACGCGCACAAGGAGCAGACGCTCAACAACCTGCTTGGCGCAGCGTTCGGCGCGGCGGGTCAACGTTGCATGGCATTGTCGGTGCTGATTCTGGTCGGCGAGGCGCAGAACTGGTTGCCGGATCTGGTGGCCAAGGCCAAGACGCTGAAAGTCAACGCGGGTGCCGAAAACGACACCGATCTCGGTCCGGTTGTCTCTTGCGCAGCGCTGGATCGCATCAGCTCGTTGATCGAGCGCGGCGTTTCGGAAGGTGCCGAGTTGGTACTCGATGGGCGCAATCCACAGATCGCCGGTTACGACAAAGGCAACTTCGTTGCGCCGACCATCTTCTCCGGAGTGAAGCCTGATATGAGCATCTACCGCGAGGAAATCTTCGGCCCGGTGCTCTGCGTGATGCAGGTCGACACCCTCGACGAGGCCATCGAACTGATCAATGCCAACCCCAACGGCAACGGCACCGCCCTCTTCACCCGTTCCGGCGCCGCAGCCCGGCATTTCCAGGAAGAGATCGACGTTGGTCAGGTCGGCATCAACGTACCGATTCCGGTGCCGGTGCCAATGTTCTCCTTTACCGGCTCGCGTGCCTCGAAGCTCGGCGACCTCGGCCCGTATGGCAAGCAGGTGGTGCAGTTCTACACTCAGACCAAAACCGTCATTCAACGCTGGTTCGACGAGAACGAAGTTGGCGGGCCGGTGAACACCACCATCAACCTCAAGTAACGCAATCGGCGCCGCGCATCAGCGGCGCCGCCTTTTCGCCACCCACAACCAGTCGCCACTAACAAGAAGAAGGAAACGGCCATGTATATCGGTTTTCTCGGACTTGGCAACATGGGCGGGCCCATGGCCCATAACCTGCTCAAGGCCGGCCATCAGGTCAGCGTTTTCGATCTATCCGCCGCCGCGGTTTCCGGGCTGGTGGAAGCCGGCGCGAAGGAAGCGACCTCGCCCGCTGCGATAGCAAAGTCGGGTGTCGAGAGCATCATCACCATGTTGCCCGCGGCCGCGCATGTGCGTCAGGTCTATCTTGGCGACGATGGACTATTGGCCCACGTACCGGCCGGCGTATTGCTGATCGACTCCTCTACTATCGATCCGATGAGTGCGCGTGAAGTTGCCGCAGCGGCAGCCAATAATGGCAATCCCATGCTCGACGCGCCGGTTTCCGGCGGCACTGTCGGCGCGGCAGCCGGAACCCTAACCTTCATGGTCGGAGGTAGCGAAACGGACTTTCAAAAGGCTCAGCCGATCCTCGCAGTAATGGGCAAGAACATCGTCCACTGCGGCGGCAGCGGCAACGGCCAGGTGGCCAAGGTTGCCAATAACCTGTTGCTCGGCATCTCCATGATCGGCGCCGCGGAAGCCATGTCTCTGGGCGTCGCGCTGGGAATGGATGCCAAGGTGCTGGCTGGCGTGATCAATTCCTCCAGCGGACGCTGCTGGAGTTCCGAGATCTACAACCCGTTTCCCGGTGTGGTGGAAAACAGCCCGGCCTCGCGCGACTACAGCGGCGGCTTCGGCACCGATTTGATGCTCAAGGATCTTGGTCTTGCCAGTGAAGCGGCCAAGCAGGTGCGCCAGCCGGTTATCCTCGGTGGTCTCGCGCAGCAGCTGTACCAAGCTTTCAGCATGCAGGGCAACGGTGCGCTGGACTTCTCCGCGATCATCAAACTCTACCGCCAAGAGGATCGAACATGACCCAGGCAGAGGCGCCGGTACTGATCGAAATTCGCAACCGCGTCGGCTATCTCACACTCAATCGTCCAGCCGGCCTGAATGCCCTGACGCTGCCCATGGTGCGCACCCTTCATCGCCAGCTGCAGGATTGGGCCGACGACCAGGACGTAGTCGCCGTGGTCCTGCGCGGCGCCGGTGAAAAAGCATTCTGTGCCGGTGGCGATATCCGCTCGCTGTATGACAGTTACCAGAACGGCGAAAATCTGCACCGTGAGTTTTTCGAGGAAGAGTACGCCCTCGACCAATACATCCACGCCTACAGCAAACCGCTGCTGGCATTGATGAATGGCTTCGTACTTGGGGGCGGTATGGGCCTGGTCCAGGGCGCTTCGCTGCGAGTGATCTCCGAGCGCACGCGAATGGGCATGCCGGAAGTCGGTATCGGATATTTCCCCGATGTCGGCGGCAGCTACTTCCTGCCGCGCCTGCCCGGCAACCTCGGCATCTATATGGGCGTGACCGGCAATCACGTTGGATCGGCCGATGCGCTCTACGCGGGGCTTGCCGATTATTGCGTGCCGCATGAGCGCTTTGCAGAACTGGAACAGCGCCTCGATGAGCGGGACTGGAGCACGGCACCTCGTGCAGAACTGACCGCCCTGCTCGCTTCCATGGGAAGCACCGAGTTGCCCGATGCGCCGTTCAAGATGCTTTTCCCAGCCATCGAAAAGCATTTCAGCCACGACAGCATCGCTGCCATCCGCGAATCGCTGGCTGGCGAAACCCGCGCCGAGTACCGCGACTGGGCCGCCGAAACGCTGAAGCTGATCGAAAGCCGCTCGCCGCTGTCCGTCAGCGTCACCCTGGAAATGCTGCGTCGCGGCCGGAAGCTTTCCCTGGCCGAGTGCTTTCGCATGGAGCTGCATCTGGACCGGCAGTGGTTCGACAAAGGGGACATCATCGAAGGCGTGCGCGCACTGATCGTCGACAAGGACAAGAGTCCGCGCTGGAGCCCGCCTACGCTCAATGAAGTAACACCGCAACGTGTTGCTGATTTCTTCGCGGGTGCCTGAGGAGGATCAATGCAAGACATCGAACTGAGCGAAGAACAGCGGATGATCCGTGACATGGCGCGCGACTTCGCCCGCGCCGAGATTGCCCCCAAAGCTCAGGCCTGGGAACAGGCCGGCTGGATCGGCGACGAGACGGTAACCCAGCTGGGCGACCTCGGCCTTCTCGGCATGATCGTCCCCGAGCAATGGGGCGGCACCTATATCGATTACGTCGCCTACGCGCTGGCCGTCGAGGAAATATCGGCGGGTGACGGCGCTATCGGCGCGCTGATGAGCATTCACAGCTCGGTCGGCTGCGGCCCCATCCTGAAATACGGCACACCGGAACAACAGGACGAATGGCTGCCGGATCTCGCCGCTGGCCGTGCCATCGGCTGCTTCGCCCTCACCGAACCCCAGGCCGGCTCCGAAGCGCACAACCTGCGCACCCGCGCCGTGCTGGAAAACGGCGAATGGGTGATTAACGGCGCCAAGCAGTTCGTCAGCAACGGCAAGCGCGCCAAGATCGCCATCGTTTTCGCGGTCACCGATCCGGAGCTGGGCAAGAAGGGCCTGTCGGCGTTTCTCGTACCCACCGATAACCCCGGCTTCGTCGTCGACCGCCTGGAAAGCAAGATGGGCATCCGCGCCTCAGACACATGCGGCGTGACCCTTCGCGACTGCCGCATCCCCGAAGCCAACCTGCTTGGCCCGCGCGGCAAAGGCTTGGCGATTGCGCTGTCGAATCTCGAAGGCGGCCGTATCGGCATCGGCGCACAGGCGCTCGGAATCGCTCGCGCGGCGTTCGAAGCGGCGTTGGGTTATGCCCGTGAACGCATCCAGTTCGACAAGCCGATCATCGAGCACCAGAGCGTGGCGAATATGCTCGCAGACATGCATACCCGGCTCAACGCGGCGCGCCTGCTGATTCTGCATGCGGCGCGCCTGCGCAGCGCCAACCTGCCGTGCCTGTCGGAAGCGTCCCAGGCCAAGTTGTTCGCCTCGGAAGTGGCCGAGTACGTCTGTTCCAAAGCCATGCAGATCCACGGTGGCTACGGCTATCTGGAGGACTATCCGGTCGAACGCTACTACCGCGACGCGCGAATCACCCAGATTTACGAAGGCTCCAGTGAGATCCAGCGCTTGCTGATCGCGCGCGAGTTGAATAGCTATGGGTTGTAATTGAATCTCGTGAAGCGAGTCGGATTCCCAAGACTAAACATAAAGTCAGTGCGGTAGAGGATCGCCAGCAAGCTGGCTCCTACAAACGCGTGGCGAGTCAACGAGACCTGTAGGAGCCAGCTTGCTGGCGATCAAAGGCCGGCGCACGCAGACGGCCACAACAAACAGTATTCCGAGCGGCAGATGCCGGCCACCGCGGACCGACATCAAGACAACAATAAAAAGGATACGAACATGCTCAAAGGTACGATGCAGCAGACCCCGCTGATGATCAGCGGCATCCTGACCCACGCGGCCGCGGCCCATGGTGACCGGGAAATCGTTTCGCGACTGGTCGACGAGCCTCAATGGCGCTACGACTACACAGGTCTGGCGAGGCGTGCCGGCCAGGCCGCCGCGATGCTGCAAAGCCTTGGCGTCAAATCTGGCGACCTGGTGTCATCAATGGCCTGGAACACCCATCGTCATTTCGAGCTGTTCTTCGCTGTGCCCGGTATCGGCGCCGTCTTGCATACTGCCAATCCGCGTCTATCCGACGAGCAAATCATTTATACGCTGAACCACGCCGGCAGCGGTGTTCTGCTGTTCGACCGCAGTTTTCTCGCCGTGGTCGAGCGTGTGCGGCCCCGGCTGGAACACATCCACACCTTCATCATGCTCTCCGACGCCGAGCGCACCGAGCCGGGTGAAGTGGGTGCGCTCAGCTACGAAACGCTGCTCGCCAAGGAGCAACCGATCACCGACTGGCCGCAATTCGACGAGAATGCGGGCGCCATGCTCTGCTACACCTCCGGCACCACCGGCAACCCGAAGGGCGTGGTGTATAGCCACCGCTCCGTCGTGCTGCATGCCATGGCCGCGGGCCTCACTGGCGCCTTCGGCTTCTCCGCGTTCGACTGCATCATGCCTTGCTCCTCGCTCTACCACGCCACTGCCTGGGGCGTGCCCTTCACCGCCGCCATCAACGGCTGCAAGTTCGTCCTGCCCTGCGACAAGATGGACGGCGCCAGTTTGCAGGAGCTGATCCAGGCCGAAGGCGTCACCTTTTCCGGCGGCGTACCAACCATCTGGAACATGTACCTCAATTATCTGGAGCGCACTGGCGAGTCCACTGGTGAGCTCAAATGCCTGGTAATTGCCGGCTCGGCCGTACCCAGGGCCCTGGCCGAGAAATTCGAGACGCAATACGGCGTCAGCGTCCGCCAGCTCTGGGGCATGACCGAAACCAGCCCGCTTGGTGTGGTCGCCACCCCGACGCCCAAGCTCGCCGCCCTGGGCGAAGCCGCCACCAACGAGGCCATCTGGACCCGCCAGGGCCGCCTGCAGTTTGGCATCGAGTTGAAGATCGTCGACGAAGCGGGCAACGAGTTGCCACACGACGGAATCAGCTCCGGCGCACTGCTGGTGCGCGGCCCCTGGACGGTCGAGCGTTACTTCCGCAGCGAAACCACCGCGCTGGACGAGAACGGCTGGTTCGACACCGGCGACATCGCCACCCTCGACCCCAACGGCTACATGCGCATCACCGACCGCAGCAAGGACGTGATCAAGTCCGGCGGCGAATGGATCAGCTCCATCGATATCGAAAACATCGCCGTGGGTTGCCCCGGCGTACGCATCGCTGCGGTCGTCGGCGTAACGCATGAGAAATGGGAAGAACGCCCAGTCCTCATCATCGAACCGCACGATGACGCCGATATCTGCGCCGAGGCGGTGCTCGCCTACCTCGAACCACAGATCGTCAAATGGTGGATGCCCGACGCGGTAATCATCGCCGCCGTGCCGCTCACCGCCACCGGCAAGATCGACAAGAAAACTCTGCGCGATCGCTACCGCTCGCACCTCGTCGACATGCCGGCGAGTGAAGCGAGTGCGGCGAGTATGTAGTCAGCCACTGACCGCAGGATGGACAGGTTGCGGGGCCAAGCTGGCTGCAATCCCTTGGGTTGCGCTTGCGCGGCCCGCCCCATCTCTGTTGCTTACAGGCCGCCGACGGTTCCGGCTCAACGCGCGACATAAGCGCCTCGGCCGCTACGCTTAGGAGCTATTCATGCCATCTGAAAATGCCCAACCCCGCCGAGGCCCGCTGGTTGGCCTGCGCGTGCTGGAATTCGCCAGCATCGGCCCCGGTCCGCATTGCGCGATGCTGCTGGCCGATCTTGGCGCCGAGGTGCTGCGCATCGAACGTGAGGGCGGCAATGGCTGGCCGAATCCGGTCGTCGATCGCGGTCGCAAGCGGTTGACGCTGGACATCCGCAGCGATGCCGGACGCGAGCGTTGCCTGGCGCTGGCGGAAAACGCCGACGTATTGATCGAAGGCTTTCGCCCCGGTGTGATGGAGCGCCTGGGTCTCGGGCCGGAGCAGGTTCATGCGCGCAATCCAAGGCTGGTCTATGGCCGCATGACCGGCTGGGGCCAAACCGGGCCGCTAGCTAAAAGCGCCGGACACGACATCAACTATCTGGCGCTTACCGGTGCACTTGCGGCAATTGGTGGACGCGAAGGCCCGGCCATTCCGCCGCTCAACCTGGTCGGTGATTTCGGCGGCGGCTCGCTGTACCTCGCGTTCGGCATCATGGCTGCGCTATGGGAGCGGGAACGTTCGGGCAAAGGACAGGTGGTCGATGCGGCAATCGTTGATGGTGTGTCATCGATGATGAGTTTCTTTGCAGGACTCTTGCCCAGCGGCGCAATTTCCCTTGAGCGCGACCGTAATCTGCTGTCCGGTGCCGCCCCGCATTACCGCTGCTACACCTGCGCCGACGGCCGCGACATCTCCATCGGGCCACTGGAACCGCAGTTTCTTCAGGAATTGATGCAACGAATCGATGCTCCGGCAAGCCTGCGCCAAGGTTGCGCCGATCGCGCCGACTGGCAGGAACAAAGCGAACAGCTCGCCACGCTGTTTGCCAGCAAAACCCAGGCCGACTGGTGCGCCCTGCTCGAAGGCAGCGACGCCTGCTTCGCGCCGGTGCTCACGCTGGAAGAAGCTGCGCAGCACCCGCACATGCAACAGCGCGGCGTCTATCGCGACATCGACGGCGCTCTGCACGCCGCACCGGCGCCGCGTTTTTCGCGAACGCCGGGCGCAATTAGGGATTCGGAAGAGGATGCGACAGGCTGGGATTGATGAGCACCAGAATCACTCGATTGCGGTGGGCTAAAGCCCACCCTACCTAAGCGACGCGGATCATCCATGGCGCCCCGCACCCACGCAGAAACTGTAGGGTGGGCCGGGCGGCGCTCTGCTTCAGCCCACCAAAGACGGCAGTATCACCCGTTGCGGTGGGCTAAAGCCCACCCTACGCGAGACCCGGAGCAGCCCGGACGCCGGCATGCCGACACAAGCCCGTAGGGTGGGCTTCAGCCCACCAGGACCCCATGACGCGCATATTAGTGAGCTAAAGCGGAGCGCCTTCCGGCCCGCCCTACTAGGAGCGGAACGGCCTGATGGCCCTCACGACGCCCGAACCGCTTCTCGGGCTCACTCCCCCAAATTGCGCGCAATCACTAACCGCTGGATGTCGCTCGTGCCTTCATAAATCTGGCAGACCCGCACGTCGCGGTAGATGCGTTCCACCGGAAAATCCTTGAGATAGCCATATCCACCCAGCGTCTGGATCGCCGCCGAGCAGACCTTCTCGGCCATTTCCGAGGCGAACAGCTTGGCCATGGATGCTTCAACGAGTGCAGGCTGACCGGCCTCGCGCAGTGCGGCGGCGTGCAACACCATCTGCCGAGCGACGGCGATCTGGGTTGCCATGTCGGCTAGGCGGAAGGCAACGGCTTGATGTTCGGTTAACGCTTTGCCGAACGCCTCACGCTCACGCGCGTAATCGCGGGCCGCTTCGAAAGCCGCGCGGGCCATGCCGACTGACTGCGCCGCGATGCCGATGCGCCCGCCTTCCAGATTCGCCAAAGCGATGCGGTAGCCCTCGCCCTCCTCACCCAGGCGTTGGGACTCGTGCACCCGCATGTCCTCGAACGCCAGTTGGCAAGTATCCGAGGCATGCTGCCCGAGCTTGTCCTCGACGCGCACCACCTGATAGCCGGGCGTGTCGGTGGGCACGATAAAGGCGCTGATGCCGCGCTTGCCGGCGTCCGGATCGGTCACGGCAAAGACGATCACCGTGCCGGCGTGCTGGCCCGAGGTGATGAATTGCTTGGCGCCATTGATCACGTACCCATCGCCGTCACGCCGGGCGCGGGTGCGCAAGCTACTGGCATCGGAGCCCGCGTGCGGTTCGGTCAGGGCGAAGGCGGCGATCTGCGCGCCGCTGGCAAGAGGCGTCAGGTAGCGTTGCTTTTGCTCCTCATTGCCGAAACGCAGGATCGGCACGCAACCCACCGAGTTGTGCACGCTCATGATGGTCGAGCAGGCACCGTCACCGGCCGCGATCTCTTCCAGCGCCAGCGCATAGGCGATATAGCCGGTGTCACTGCCGCCCCACTGTTCTGGGCAGAGCATGCCGAAGAAACCGAGCTCGGCCATTTCGCCAATCGCCTCGGCCGGGTAACGATGTTCACGGTCCCAGTCGGCGGCGAAGGGTTTCAGCCGCTCCTGGGCGAACTGCCGGGCCATGTCGCGAATGCTGGTTTGGTCTTCATTGAGCAGCATGGCAGATCCTCAGTCGAGCAGTTCGACGGCCATGGCGGTCGCCTCGCCACCGCCGATGCAGATCGCCGCGATGCCTTTGCGCAAGCCGCGATCACGCAGTGCGGCGATCAAGGTGACCAGGATCCGCGCTCCGGACGCACCGATCGGATGGCCCAATGCGCAGGCGCCACCGTTGACGTTGACCTTGGCGTGATCGAGCCCAAGCTCGCGCATGGTGACCATGCTGACCACCGCAAAGGCCTCGTTGATCTCGAACAGATCCACCTCGTCGAGGCGCCAGCCAGTGCGCTCCAGCAGCTTGTGAATGGCGCCGATGGGCGCGGTCGGGAACAGGTTAGGCGCATCGGCGAACACCGCGTGACCATGGATCACCGCCTGAGGCTTCAAGCCCCGGCGCTCGGCTTCGGAGCGACGGGTCAGTACCAATGCGGCGGCGCCGTCGGAAATCGAACTGGAATTGGCCGCGGTCACGGTGCCGCCTTCACGGAACGCTGGCTTGAGCGACGGGATCTTCTCCGGCATCGCCTTGGGTGGCTGTTCGTCGTCGCGGATGGTGCGCTGTTCGCGCCCCTGAGTGACTTCAAGCGGGACGATCTCGCTGGCGAAGCGGCCGCTGGTAATGGCATCACGAGCACGTTGCAAAGACGTCAGCGCGAAGGCGTCCTGTTCCTCGCGGCTGAATCCATGATTTTGTGCGCAGTCTTCGGCGAATGTGCCCATCAGCCGACCCTTGTCGTACGCGTCCTCAAGGCCATCGAGAAACATGTGGTCGAGCACCTTGCCGTGGCCCATGCGATAGCCACCGCGCGCTTTTTCCAGCAGATAAGGCGCGTTGGACATGCTCTCCATGCCGCCCGCAACGACCAGATCGACACTGCCCGCGCGCAGCGCATCGTGCGCAAGGATGGCGGCCTGCATGCCCGAGCCGCACATCTTGTTCAGTGTGGTGGACGCGGTCGCCTTGCCCAACCCGGCGCCTAGCGCCGCCTGACGTGCCGGGGCCTGCCCAAGACCGGCCGGGAGCACGCAGCCCATCAGCACCTCCTGCACTTGTTCGGCGGCAATGCCGCTGCGTTCGACTGCCGCGCGAATCGCAGCCGCGCCAAGCTCCGGCGCGCTGACGCTTTTAAGATCGCCCTGAAAGCCGCCCATGGGTGTACGGGCACTGCCCAGGATCACGATTGGATCGTTGTTCATCATGTGTCTCCCGATTATTTCGCGGCCATGCGCAGCGCGCCGTCGAGGCGGATTACTTCGCCGTTGAGCATGTCGTTTTCGATAATGTGGCGCACCAACGCCGCGTACTCATTCGCTCGCCCCAGACGCGGCGGGAATGGCACGCCGGCGGCCAGCGAGTCGCGCACTTCTTGCGGCATACCGGCCATCATCGGCGTCTCGAACACGCCTGGGGCGATAGTCATCACGCGGATACCGTGACGCGCCAGTTCGCGCGCAACCGGCAATGTCATGGCGACCACGCCGCCCTTGGACGCCGCGTAAGCGGCCTGACCGATCTGCCCATCGTAAGCCGCGATGGATGCCGTATTGATGATGACGCCACGATTGCCATGCACATCCGGCTCCCCGCGCGACATCGCCTCGGCAGCCAGGCGCAACATGTTGAAGCTACCGATCAAGTTGAGGCCGATGACCCGGCTGAAACTGTCCAGCCCATGCGGCCCCTGACGGCCGAGAACCTTCTCGCCGCTGGCAACGCCGGCGCAATTGACCAGCCCGTGCAAGCCACCGAAACGCTCGACCGCCGCATTCACCGCCGCCTGCGCCGCGACCTCGTCACACACGTTGGTGACTACACCGTGGGCGCTCGCGCCCAACGCTTCGCTGCGATCGTTCAACAGCTCGGCATTGATGTCTGCCAATACCACTTTGGCGCCGGCTGCGACCAGCGTTTCGGCAGCCGCCGCACCCAGGCCGGAAGCGCCTCCAGTGATCAGGAAAACCTTGTCTTGAATATCCACAGCATGACCTCGCGAAGATTTTAGGGACACAGCAGGCACGCGCCGGCGGTTCCCGCTGGGCTCATCTTCATCAGACCGATCAGACTGAACAATGGTCGTTGCACGCAATCGGACTGACTGTTTTGGCCAATCTGTGGATCGTAAGAGCTTGCTCGCGAACCGTTCTCAAAAAGGCGTCGCCAGTAGATTGGCTGAGCATGTAGGAGCGAGCTGTAGGGTGGGCTTCAGCCCACCGCAATGGAGCGCCCCTAGTTTCCGCCGAGAATCAATCCGCGGTACTGACCCGGATTGGTCCCGGTCCACTTGCGGAACGCCTTGTAGAACGAGCTGACATCGGCAAAACCGAGACGCTCGGCGATTTCGGCGTAAGTGATCGCAGCGTCTGCGAGCCACAGCGTGGCCATCTCCTGGCGCACCTGATCCTTGATCGCCTGGTATGGCTGCCCGGCTTCGGCCAGGCGCCGACGCAGCGTCGAGGGCGAGACGCATAGTGTCTGCGCGAGCTGTTCGCTGGTCGGCCATTGTTCCGGTGGTAACTGGCGCAGCTGCGCCTTGATGCGGCTGGCAAGGCTGGTGGTGTCGCGATATCTGACCAGGATGTTGGCTGGCGCATGAGCCAGAAAGTCGTGTAGCTCCTGCTCGCTACGCCGTACCGGCAGGTCGAGCACCTCGGCAGCGAAGATAATCCGCGTGCTGGGCCGGGCGAAGCGCAGGTTATCGGAGAACATTACCCGGTAGTCATAGGTATAGGCTGGTTCGTCGCAGCGCAGCTCCATAGCCATTAGAGGGATGCGCCGGCCGATCAACCAGCACGCCAGGCCATGCACCAACATCCAGAACGTGAAATAAGTGAAAGCCCGAAGCGGCCGTGCATCCGTGCGTTCCAGCAAAACGACCTCGGCCAGGCTCTCGCTACGGTGCAGCTCGCCGCGGAAATGCTCAAAAGTCAGCCCGAAGAAATCCAGTGCCAGCCGCATCGCGCTGTCCAGCGTCGGCTGTGCCAGGGCCGCTCGAGAGACGAAGGCGAAGCTGCCCGCGCGCATCCGCCGTGCATCCATACCGAAGAATTCGTCATCGAAGCGCCGAGCCAGTCGACGCCAGAGCTTGCTGTATTCGGCCACATCGATACGCGCCTCGGTCTCGGCGAGATCGAGAGCGGTCAGCCCAAGCTGGCGCAGCAGTTGCTCGGGTGGCAGCGAGGGCGAGGTCATGGCCAGCAATGCCTCCTCCACCAATCGCACGGAAATGGTGCCCTTGCCCTCGCGAGTCATACGCGCCCCATCATCACGTCGTGGCTGGTGGCAGCCACATCACGCAGAAAATCCCAGCACACGCGCATGCGCGCCAAATCCTTGTTTTCCACCGGCATCAGCATCCAGAAGGTGCGGGTGAATTCGATTTCGTCTACCAGCACTTCTCTGAGCAAGGGCTCCTTGCGCGCCGCGAACGCCGGTAATATCGCCAGCCCGGCGCCCGCCGCGACGGCTTCCTGTTGCGCAAGAATGCTTGTGCTGCGTAGCGAGTGCTGGCGCGGCCGCATGATTTCATCGAGAAAGTTCAGCTCCTTGCTATAGAGCAGGTCCTCGATATAGCTGACAAATACATGGCCGCTCAGATCTTCGCGGCTGCGAATCGGTGAATGCGCCGCCAAGTAGGCTTCCGAAGCATAGAGCCGCAGTACGTAGTCGGTCAGCTTGGTGATCACATAGGGACCGCGCTCGGGGCGCTCCAGGGTGACGACGATATCCGCTTCGTGACGCGCCAGCCGCACCGAACGCGGCACCGCGAGCAAGTCCACACCCAAATGCGGATAGTCTCGCGTCAGGCTGGCCAACTGACCGGCCAGCATTACCGTGCCGTAGCCTTCGGTGGCGCCGATACGCACCTGGCCTGAAAGTTTGTCAGCGGTGAGGCTCGGCTGCTCGATGGAGGTAATCGCGCTTTCCATGGCCTCGGCCTGGGCGAGCAGTTCACGCCCCGCCTCGGACAGGCGATAGCCCGCTTTGGCGCGGATGAACAACTGGCGATCCAGCGTCTTTTCCAACGCCTGGACGCGTCGTGCAACAGTCGTGTGATCGACGCCCAGACGCCGCGCCGCAACGGTCAGCTTGCCCGCACGGGACAGTTCGAGAAAAAAACGCAGGTTATCCCAATCCACTGCAAACTCCAGATCCGTTGAGCTTCAGTACGCCCGCCCGCGGATCGCTGTGCAAAAACACAGAATACCTCTGCATTTCGCACCATGGGTTTACTATTTTTACGCTGCTAGGCTCGTTCATCGAGCCCTGTTTCGCCTCACTACATTCGCAATCAGTTCAACAAGAAGAAGGAATCGACATGAGCCAGAAGATCCAGCTCGAAATGCGTGGCCATACCGCTCTGCTGACCATCGCCAATCCGCCGGCCAATACCTGGGACCGCGAATCCCTGGGAGCACTGGAACAGATGATCGACCAGCTCAACGACAATCCGGACGTTTACGCGCTGGTCATTACCGGTCAGGGCGAGAAGTTTTTCTCAGCTGGCGCCGATCTCAAGCAGTTCGCCGATGGCGACAAGGTTGCGGCCCGCGAAGTTGCTGAGTTTTTCGGCCGCGCCTTTGATGCGCTGAGCCATTTCCGCGGTGTGTCCATTGCTGCTATTAACGGCTACGCCATGGGTGGCGGCCTGGAATGTGCGCTGGCGTGTGATATCCGTATCGCCGAAGAGCAGGCGCAAATGGCGCTGCCGGAAGCCAGCGTCGGCCTGCTGCCCTGTGCAGGCGGCACCCAGAACCTGCCATGGCTGGTGGGCGAAGGCTGGGCCAAGCGGATGATCCTCTGCGGCGAGCGCGTCAATGCACAGCGCGCCGAGAAGATCGGCCTTGTCGAGGAAGTGGTGCCGCGCGGCCAATCTCTGGAAGCTGCGCTTAAGCTAGCCGAAGGCGTCAATGCACAAAGCCCCTCTTCCGTCAGCCGTTGCAAGCGCTTGGTGATGAATGCCCGCAGCGGTAGCCATGCAGAAGGCTGGGCTGGCGAGCGCGACCTGTTCGTCGAGCTGTTCGATACCCTGGACCAGA
The DNA here is from genome assembly GCF_024448715.1 of Stutzerimonas stutzeri. Classification (GTDB taxonomy): domain Bacteria; phylum Pseudomonadota; class Gammaproteobacteria; order Pseudomonadales; family Pseudomonadaceae; genus Stutzerimonas; species Stutzerimonas stutzeri_AR. Next base: position 70,975 of record NZ_JAMOHZ010000001.1, on the reverse strand, counting down.
AGGAAGGCGTTAATGCCTTTCTGGAGAAACGCAACGCTAAATGGCAGAACGCCTGAGGATGTTCCGGCGAGGCGGTCGGACATAGCTCATCGCATTCATCGTCTCTACCTTGGAATACCGTAGTCGCAGAGTCGTAGTCATAACGAACCTGCCAGTACGCTCATCTTGATTATTGGTCTACAACGCATTGCCACCCACCAGAATGCAGGTAAAGCCAGGTGTCGCCATGCGCTCAAGCTGCCGAGGTGGCGCGTGAGCACATTGGCTTCCTTGGTGTGCGACTTCCTTGCTTTTGCAGCCAGGCGGCACGCTAGGCCTTGGGCAGGCGGCCCAGCAAATAGAACTCGTCGTTCGGCGGCGTCCGCGCCATCGACACCAGACGATTGGAAAGACCGAACAGCGCGGCAATCGCGCCGATGTCCCAGATGTCGCCAAGCGAGAAGCCGACTGCCTCCAGCCGCGCCTGCCCTGCGTCATCCAGCACGCCGCGCTGGGCAGACAAATGCAAGGCGAAATCAAGCATGACCCGCTGACGTTCGCTGATCGGCGCAGTGCGATAGTTGACCGCGATCTGATCGGCGATCAGCGGGTCCTTTGCGAGGATTCGCAGAATCGCACCATGGGCGACGACGCAGTACAAACAACCGTGATCGGCGCTGACCGCCACGACGATCATCTCCTTCTCGGCCTTGGTCAGGCTGTCGGACTCTCGTTCCATGAGCGCATCGTGGTAGCTGAAAAACGCCCGAAACTCATCGGGCCGATGAGCCAACATCAGGAACACGTTGGGCACGAAACCTGCTTTTTCCTGTACCGCCAGAATGCGTTCGCGTATGTCATCAGGCAGCGAAGCGAGATCGTCTATCAAGGGGAAACGACTGATGGGCTGTGTCATTGCGGACTCCGTATCGCTCAAAAGTGCGGTACCGGTTCGAACCGGCCCGATGCCGTTCTTCATTCACCGAGGCCGAGGTCAGCGATGCTCACTTCCCGCATACGGAATTTCTGCACCTTGCCGCTGATGGTCATGGGGAAGTCATCGACGAACTTGATATGCCGCGGTGCCTTGAAGTGCGCGATCCGCCCCTTGCAGAAGTCACACAGGTCATCGGCGCTGACCTCATGCCCCGGATGCAGCTTGACCCAGGCGACGATTTCCTCGCCGTAAGTCTTGTCCGGCACCCCAATCACCTGCACATCTGCCACCCCGGGATGGGTGAACAGAAACTCCTCGACCTCGCGCGGATACACGTTTTCGCCGCCACGAATGATCATGTCCTTGTTGCGTCCGACGATCTTGAGATAGCCCTCGTCGTCCATGATCGCCAGGTCGCCGGTGTGCATCCAGCGCGCGCCATCAATGGCGCCAGCCGTCGCTTCGGGGTTGTTCCAGTAGCCCAGCATCACGCTGTAGCCACGGGTACAGAGTTCACCAATCTGCCCGCGCGGGACGATGCGGTTGTGCTCGTCGACCACCTTGCTCTCCAGGTGCGGCTGGGTGCGGCCGACGCTGGTTACGCGACGATCCAGATCATCATCCGGGCCGGTCTGGGTGGAGACCGGGCTTGTTTCGGTCATGCCGTAGGCGATCTGCATCTCGGCCAGGTGCATGTCGTCGATCACCCGCTTCATCACTTCAATCGGGCAAGTGGAACCAGCCATGATGCCCGTGCGCAGGTTGCTCAGATCCAGCGATTGGCGCTCCGGATGGTCGAGCATGGCGATGAACATCGTCGGCACGCCGTACATGCCCGTGGCTTTTTCTTCGGCGGCGGCCTGCAGCGCGGCGAGTGGTTCGAAGGCGGCGCTCGGGTAAATCATCGTGGTGCCGTGGGTCACGCAGCCGAGGTTGCCCATGACCATGCCGAAGCAGTGATACAGCGGCACCGGGATCACCAGCCGGTCGTGCTCGGTGAGCTTCAGGCTTTCGCCGACCATGTAGCCGTTGTTGAGGATGTTGTAGTGACTGAGGGTGGCGCCCTTGGGGAAGCCCGTGGTGCCCGAGGTGTACTGAATGTTGATGGGGTCATCGAACTGCAGTTGCTCGCCGCACTGGCGAAGCTGTTCGGGGCCGACTCGCTCGGCTATGTCCATCAGGCCTTTCCACAGCAGCATGCCATCCACCGGTTTGTCGCACAGGCTGATCACGCCGCGAAGCTCCGGCAGCAAGTGGCTTTGCAGGGTTCCCACGGCCGAGCGTTCCAGCTCCGGCAGCAACTCATGAAGCATCGCGTGATAGTCGGAAGTCTTGAAGGCATCGGCGCAGATCAGCCAGCGGCAGCCAGACTGCTTGAGCGCGTATTCGAGTTCGTTCAGGCGATAGGCAGGGTTGATGTTCACCAGCACCACGCCAGCCTTGGCGGTCGCGAACTGCGCGATACACCATTGCGCATTGTTCGGCGACCAGATGCCCACCCGCTCGCCAGGTTTGAGGCCGAGCGCCAACAAGCCCCGTGCGCAGCGGTCCACTTCCTCGGCCAGCTGCGCCCAGGTGTAGCGCAGATTCTGATGGCGCACGACCAGGGCCTCACGGTCGGGGAAACGCTCGACTGCCCGGTCGAACGCTGCGCCGATGGTCATGGCCAACAAGGGTTTAGTCTGCGGTCCGCAGGTGTAGCTCGGAAGACTCATGTCGAATTCCTCAGTCTTATGTTTTTTATGAGGCTTTGGCGCCCGTCGTGCTGGAGTTGACAGCCATTCCGGGCATGATTACGTTAACGTAAAGGTAACAACGCAACAACCCATCGCGCCCCGACGCCTAAAGCCGGTGCTGGAACGCGACAAACAACAGGCTGGACCGCAATTGGAATCAACGTTTTCCGGCGTCCAGTAGTCGAATCAGAACAATTACAAGACAGGTGGCACATGAACTACTCCGGCCTCAACTTTGCTCTCGGCGAAACCGTCGACATGCTGCGCGATCAGGTACGCAGCTTCGTTGCCGGTGAACTGGCGCCCCGCGCCGAGTCCATCGACCGCGACAACCTGTTCCCCAGCGACATGTGGCGCAAGTTCGGCGACTTGGGCCTGCTCGGTATCACCATAGACGAGGAATATGGCGGCGCCGGCATGGGCTACCTGGCACACGTCATCGCGCTCGAGGAAATCAGCCGTGGTTCGGCCTCGGTGGGGCTGTCCTATGGCGCGCACTCCAACCTCTGCGTCAACCAGATCAACCGCAACGGCACGCCGGAGCAGAAGGCGAAATACCTGCCCAAGTTGGTTTCCGGCGAACACATCGGCGCGCTGGCGATGAGCGAGCCGAACGCCGGCTCCGATGTGGTTTCGATGAAGCTGCGCGCCGATCGCAAGGGCGACCACTTCGTGCTGAACGGCAGCAAGACCTGGATTACCAACGGCCCGGACGCCAACACCTACGTGATCTACGCCAAGACCGATCTGGACAAAGGCGCGCACGGCATCACCGCCTTCATCGTCGAGCGCGACTGGAAAGGTTTCTCGCGCGGCAACAAGTTCGACAAGCTCGGCATGCGCGGCTCCAACACCTGCGAGCTGTTCTTCGATGACGTCGAGGTGCCGGAAGAGAACGTGCTGGGTGTCGAGAACGGCGGCGTCAAGGTGCTGATGAGCGGCCTGGACTATGAGCGCGTGGTGCTCGCCGGCGGCCCGGTCGGGATCATGCAGGCCTGCCTCGACGTGGTGGTGCCCTACATCCACGACCGCAAGCAGTTCGGCCAGAGCATCGGCGAGTTCCAGTTCATCCAGGGCAAGGTCGCCGACATGTACACCCAGCTCAACGCCAGCCGTGCCTATCTTTACACCGTGGCGCAGGCGTGCGACCGCGGCGAAACCACCCGCAAGGACGCCGCCGGCGTCATCCTCTACACCGCCGAAGCGGCCACGCAGATGGCACTCCAGGCGATCCAAATTCTCGGCGGCAACGGCTACATCAATGAATTCCCGACCGGCCGGTTGCTGCGCGACGCCAAGCTCTACGAGATCGGCGCCGGCACCAGCGAGATCCGCCGCATGCTGATTGGCCGCGAGTTGTTTAACGAAAGTAAATAAGGCGAAGCAGGCGTTGAGATGAGGCGCGGTAGGGTGGGCTTCAGCCCACCTCCGTCCGAAAACGGTGGGCTAAAGCCCACCCTACGGGACCGAGCGCATCCCCCCACGGATTGAACCGGAGCCGAACATGGCCATCCTGAACACCCAAATCAACCCCCGCTCGCCGGAATTCGCGACCAACCGCGGCGCGATGCAGGAACAGGTCGAAAACCTGCGCGCCTTGCTCGGCAAGGTCAGCGAAGGCGGCGGCGAAAAGGCCCAGCAACGCCATGTTGCACGCGGCAAACTACTGGTGCGTGACCGCATCAACGCTCTCCTCGACTCCGGTTCGGCCTTTCTCGAAGTTGCGCCGCTGGCCGCTTACGAGGTCTACGGTGAAGACGTCGCCGCCGCTGGCGTGGTCGCCGGTATTGGTCGGGTCGAAGGCGTCGAATGCATGATCATCGCCAACGATGCGACGGTAAAAGGCGGCAGCTACTACCCGCTCAGCGTGAAAAAGCACCTGCGCGCCCAGGCCATCGCCCAGCAGAATCGTCTGCCATGCATTTATCTGGTGGATTCCGGCGGCGCCAACCTGCCGCGTCAGGACGAGGTATTCCCCGACCGCGAGCACTTTGGCCGCATCTTCTTCAACCAGGCCAACATGAGCGCCATGGGCATCCCGCAGCTGGCCGTGGTGATGGGCTCCTGCACTGCCGGCGGGGCCTATGTGCCGGCGATGGCGGATGAAACCATCATGGTGCGCAACCAGGCGACCATCTTTCTCGCCGGCCCGCCGCTGGTCAAAGCCGCCACCGGTGAAGTGGTGACCGCCGAGGACCTGGGCGGCGCCGACGTGCACTGCAAGACCTCCGGCGTTGCCGACCATTACGCCGAAAACGACGAACACGCGCTGGCCATCGCCCGCCGCTGCGTGGCTAACCTCAATTGGCAGAAACTCGGCCAATTGCAGGCTCGTCAGCCGCGGGCACCGCTATATGCCGCGGACGAGCTCTACGGCGTGATCCCTGTGCAATCCAAGCAGCCCTATGACGTACGCGAAGTGATCGCGCGACTGGTGGATGGCAGCGAATTCGATGAATTCAAGGCCCTGTTCGGCACCACGCTGGTTTGCGGCTTCGCCACATTGCATGGCTACCCGATCGCGATCCTGGCGAACAACGGCATCCTCTTCGCCGAGGCTGCACAAAAAGGCGCGCACTTTATCGAACTGGCCTGCCAGCGCGGCATTCCGTTGTTGTTCCTGCAAAACATCACCGGTTTCATGGTCGGGCAGAAGTACGAGACCGGTGGCATCGCCAAACACGGCGCCAAGCTGGTCACTGCCGTGGCCTGCGCTCAGGTGCCGAAGTTCACGGTGGTCATTGGCGGCAGTTTCGGTGCGGGCAACTACGGCATGTGCGGTCGCGCCTACGACCCGCGTTTTCTGTGGATGTGGCCCAACGCGCGCATCGGCGTGATGGGCGGCGAGCAGGCCGCTGGCGTGCTGGTGCAGGTCAAGCGCGAACAGGCCGAGCGCAGCGGGCAGTCTTTTTCCGATGAAGCGGAAGCAGAGCTTAAGCAGCCGATTCTCGAACAGTACGAGCGCCAGGGGCATCCCTACTATTCCAGTGCACGGCTGTGGGACGACGGCGTGATTGATCCGGCACAGACGCGTGACGTGCTGGGCCTGGCGATCTCGGCCAGCCTCAACGCGCCGATCGAGCCGACCCGATTTGGCGTATTCCGGATGTGAAGCCAGCCAGCGATTGGCTTCTACAGGAGAAGCAGATGACCGATTTTCAGACCATCGAACTGAGCAAAAACCCGCGCGGCTTCGCCACGCTCTGGCTCAACCGCCCGGAAAAGAACAATGCCTTTAACGCCGAGATGATTCGCGAGCTGGTGCTCGCCATAGATCAGATACAGGCGGACAAAAGCCTGCGCTTCCTGTTATTGCGCGGTCGCGGCCAGCATTTCTCGGCGGGCGCCGACCTCGCCTGGATGCAGCAGTCGGCCAAGCTGGATTTCGATGCCAACCTCGGCGACGCCCGTGAGCTGGCCGAACTGATGTACAGCCTCTACCACCTCAAATTACCGACGCTGGCGGTGGTGCAAGGCGCAGCCTTCGGCGGTGCCGTCGGTTTGATCGCCTGTTGCGACATGGCCATCGGCGCTCACGACGCGCAGCTGTCGCTCTCGGAAGTGCGCATCGGCCTGGCGCCGGCGGTGATCAGCCCCTTCGTAGTCAAGGCCATCGGCGAACGCGCCACGCGCCGTTATGCCATGACGGGTGAGCGTTTCAGCGGCGAGCGGGCGCGTGAGCTTGGCCTGCTGTCCGAAACTTATGCCGCGGCCGAGCTGGACGACAGCCTCAACAGCTGGATCGGCAACCTTCTGCTCAACAGCCCACAGGCCATGCGTGCCAGCAAGGATCTGCTGCGTGAAGCCAGCAGCGGCTCGCTCAGCCCTGCCCTGCGCCGCTACACCGAAAACACCATTGCGCGTATCCGCGTCAGCCCAGAGGGCCAGGAAGGGTTGAACGCCTTTCTGGAAAAGCGCAAACCGGCTTGGTTGGGGGACGCTTGATGTCCGGGTTCGTCTGGAATTCCGCCCCCTCTCCCCAGCCCTCTTCCCAAAGGGGCGAGGGGGTTGGTTCGTGCAGCGTCTGGACCACGAGGCCAGCCCGCGGCGAAGGCCGCGACATCCGCCTTGCCACATCATCCAGGCGAGCCAGCAATCGCCAAACCACACCATTACCCCGCCTCACTCCGTCATCCCCTCGCCCCTCTGGGGAGAGGGCCAGGGTGAGGGGAAACATACTCAAGGCTACGCAGGAGCCACAACAATGATAACCACCCTCCTGGTCGCCAACCGCGGCGAGATCGCCTGTCGCGTGATGCGCACCGCCAGGGCCATGGGCCTGACCACCGTCGCCGTGCACAGCGCCATCGACCGCGACGCACGGCATTCCCGCGAAGCCGACATCCGCATCGATCTCGGCGGCGCCAAGCCGGCTGAAAGCTACCTGCGAATCGACAAACTGATCGCCGCCGCCAAGGCAAGCGGTGCTCAGGCAATCCACCCCGGCTATGGCTTCCTTTCCGAGAACGCTGAGTTCGCCCGAGCCATTGAAGACGCCGGACTGATCTTCCTCGGCCCACCCGCCTCGGCCATCGACGCCATGGGCAGCAAATCCGCCGCCAAGGCGCTGATGGAAACGGCCGGCGTGCCATTGGTGCCCGGCTATCACGGCGAAGCCCAGGACGTGGAAACTTTTCGCGCTGCTGCGCAGCGGATCGGCTACCCGGTACTGCTCAAGGCCACCGCAGGCGGCGGCGGTAAGGGCATGAAGGTCGTCGAGCGCGAAGCCGATCTGGCCGAAGCGCTGCAATCGGCCCAACGTGAAGCGCAGTCCTCGTTCGGCGACTCACGGATGCTGGTCGAGAAGTACGTGCTCAAGCCTCGCCACGTGGAGATTCAGGTATTCGCTGACCAGCACGGCAACTGTCTCTATCTCAACGAACGCGACTGCTCGATCCAGCGGCGTCATCAGAAAGTCGTCGAAGAAGCTCCGGCACCGGGCCTCTCGCCGGAGCTGCGCCGCGCCATGGGCGAAGCGGCGGTCAAGGCCGCGCAGGCCATCGGTTATGTCGGCGCAGGCACCGTGGAATTTCTGCTCGACGCCCGCGGCGAATTCTTCTTCATGGAGATGAACACGCGCCTGCAGGTCGAGCATCCGGTCACCGAATCCATCACCGGCCTCGATCTGGTCGCCTGGCAGATCCGCGTCGCCCGTGGCGAACCGCTGCCGATCACCCAACAGCAGGTGCCGCTGAACGGCCACGCCATCGAGGTGCGGCTGTATGCGGAAGACCCGGATAACGACTTCCTGCCCGCTACCGGCACCCTCGATTTGTACCGTGAGGCGGCCGCTGGCGCCGGCCGTCGCGTCGATAGCGGCGTGGCCGAAGGCGACACGGTCTCGCCCTTCTACGACCCCATGCTCGGCAAGCTGATCGCCTGGGGCGAGAACCGCGAGGAAGCGCGGCTGCGCCTGTTAGCCATGCTCGATGAAACCTACATTGGCGGCGTGCGCACCAACCTCGCCTTCCTGCGTCGCGTGGTCGGCCACCCTGCCTTCGCGGCGGCGGAGCTGGACACCGGTTTCATTCCCCGTCACGAAGCCGAGCTGATGCGCAAACCTGGCGAACTGGCCAATGAATTCTGGCAGCTGGCTGGCGAACGCTTCGTGCAGTCCGAGCCGGCCCGGGTCCGAGACGATGACGCCTATTCGCCCTGGGCCAGTCGCGCCGGTCTGCGCTTCGGCATGCCGGCGCAAATCGGCTTGCATCTGAAGTGCAACGGCGAAAGCCGGACTGTGCGCGTCGAAAACAACACAGAAGCCGCTTTACGTAGGAGCGAGCTTGCTCGCGAAGCCGACACTGCGAGGTCCGCCGAATCTACTTTCGCGAGCAAGCTCGCTCCTACACAAGCCCTGCGCAGGCCGAAGGCGATTCGCCAGGGCCGAACTCTTTATCTGGAATGGAACGGCGAGCTGCAAGCCGTGACGGCGTTCGACCCCATCGCCGAAGCCGAGGCCAACCACCAGCATCATGGCGGCCTGACCGCACCCATGAACGGCAGCATCGTTCGGGTACTGGTCGAGCCCGGGCAGAGCGTCGAGGCTGGTGCCACACTGGTCGTGCTGGAAGCGATGAAGATGGAGCACAGCATCCGTGCGCAGCAGGCCGGCGCGGTCAAGAGCCTGTTCTGCGCCGAAGGCGATATGGTCAACGAAGGCTCGGTATTGCTGGAGATGGAAGAAGCTTGAAGCCGAACGAACCGTAGGGTGAAGCAGAGCGTTGCCCACCCTACGCCAGACAGCTTTTGTAGGGTGGGCTTCAGCCCACCAGAAAACTAACAAAACAGGTGAAGACGCTACGACGCCCGCCCCATGGAGCATTTATGACCCTGCCCAAACACGTCCGCTTGGTAGAAGTCGGCCCCCGCGACGGCCTGCAGAACGAAAAGCAGCCCATCAGCATCGCCGACAAGGTGCGGCTGGTGGACGATCTCAGCGCTGCCGGCTTGCAATACATCGAGGTCGGCAGCTTCGTGTCGCCCAAATGGGTGCCGCAGATGGCCGGCTCGGCCGAAGTCTTCGGGCAGATCAGGCAGAAGCCCGGCGTGACCTATGCGGCGCTGACGCCGAATCTGAAAGGCCTCGAAGCGGCCATTGCAGCAGGGGTCAGCGAAGTCGCGGTGTTCGGCGCCGCCTCCGAAGCCTTTTCGCAGAAGAACATCAATTGTTCCATCGATGAGAGCCTGGCGCGCTTCGCTCCGCTGATGGCGGCGGCGCGCGAGAACGGCATTCAGGTGCGCGGTTACGTGTCCTGCGTGCTCGGCTGCCCCTATGAAGGTGAAATCGATCCGCGGCGCGTCGCCCACGTCGCGCGCGAATTATTCGCCATGGGCTGCTACGAGGTTTCCCTGGGTGACACCATCGGAACCGGCACGCCTGGCAAGACCCGCCAGTTGTTCGAGATCGTCAGCCGTGAAGTCCCGCGCGACAAGCTCGCCGGACACTTTCACGATACCTACGGCCAGGCATTGGCGAATATCTATGCCAGCCTGCTCGAAGGCATCTGCACGTTCGACAGCTCAGTCGCCGGGCTCGGTGGCTGCCCGTACGCCAAAGGCGCCAGCGGCAACGTTGCCAGCGAAGACGTGCTTTACATGCTCAATGGGCTGGGCATCGAGACGGGTATCGATCTGGACGCGCTGGTTGCCGCGGGGCAACGCATCAGTGACGTACTGGGTCGACGCAACGGCTCGCGGGTTGCAGGGGCGCGTTTGAGTGCAGAATGATGGCAAACCTGATCGAACAAGTAGCCATATGAAAAACAAGAGGCCTACATGAACAAGATCTATCCCAACGCCCAGCAGGCGCTCGACGGTTTGGTCGAGGACGGCATGACCCTTGCCGTCGGCGGCTTCGGTCTGTGTGGCATTCCCGAGGCGCTGATCGCGGCGCTGCGTGACACCGGCACGAAAGACCTAACGGTGATCAGCAACAACGCGGGCGTGGACGGTTTCGGCCTCGGCCTACTGCTGGAGTCGCGGCAGGTGCGCAAGATGATTTCTTCCTACGTGGGCGAAAACAAGGAGTTCGAGCGCCAGTATCTCGCCGGAGAGCTGGAGCTCGAATTTACCCCGCAAGGCACCCTCGCCGAAAAGCTGCGCGCTGCCGGCTCCGGCATTCCCGCGTTCTATACCCGCACCGGCTACGGCACGTTGATCGCCGAAGGCAAAGAAACCCGCCAGTTCAATGGTGACTGGTACGTGATGGAAGAGTCGCTCCCCGCCGACATCGCCCTGGTCAAGGCCTACAAAGCCGACAAGGCCGGCAATCTGGTATTCAACAAGACCGCGCGCAACTTCAATCCGCTCGCGGCAATGGCTGGAAAGGTCTGCGTGGTGGAGGTCGACGAACTGGTCGAAACCGGCGAGCTGGACCCTGACCAGATCCATCTGCCGGGCATCTACGTGCAGCGCATTATCCACAACCCGAACGCCGAGAAGCGCATCGAAAAGCGTACGGTGAGGAGCTGATCATGGCCTGGACACGCGAACAGATGGCGCAACGCGCCGCGCAGGAATTGCAGGACGGCTTCTACGTCAACCTCGGCATCGGCCTGCCGACTCTTGTTGCCAACTACATCCCGGACGGCATGGACGTATGGCTGCAGAGCGAGAACGGTCTGCTCGGTATTGGCCCGTTTCCGACCGAAGACGAGATCGACCCGGACCTGATCAATGCCGGCAAGCAGACCGTCACCGCCCTGCCCGGCAGCGCCTTTTTCGATAACGCGATGAGTTTCGGCATGATTCGCGGCGGTCACATCAACCTCGCGATTCTTGGCGCCATGCAGGTGTCCGAGGCGGGCGATCTGGCTAATTGGATGATCCCCGGCAAGATGGTCAAGGGCATGGGCGGCGCGATGGATCTGGTGGCCGGGGTCAAGCGCGTCGTCGTGCTGATGGAGCACACCGCAAAGGGCGCTCATAAGATCATCAAACAGTGCGACCTGCCGCTGACCGGCGTCGGCGTGGTCGACCGGATCATCACCGACCTGGGCGTGCTGGACGTGACCGAACAGGGCTTGAAACTTGTGGAGCTCGCCGATGGGGTGAGTTTCGAGGCGCTTCAGGAAGCCACCGGTTGCCCGATTCGCCGCTGAGCCGGCTAGACGCTGGCCCGACGCCACTGTGCATAGCGTCCGGCCGCATGTAGCCTTGCTCGACAACTACAGAACGACAAACCCCGGCTCGCCACGAGCCGCGATGAACACGCAAGACTGGATACTTAATGGCAAAGCAGACCTTCAGCATTTCCGATCTGGCCAACGAGCTCGATATCACCACCCGAGCCATTCGCTTTTATGAAGAACAGGGCATGCTCTCGCCGACGCGACGCGGCCAAGAGCGCGTCTATACCCCCAAGGATCGCGTCGCCCTCAAGCTCATCCTGCGTGGCAAGCGTCTGGGTTTTTCGCTCGCCGAATGCAAAACCCTGATCGAACTCTACGATCCCAAGGCCGGCAACCAGAAGCAGCTGAATATCATGCTCGGCATGATCACCGAGCGACGCCAGCAGCTCGAGCAGCAGCAGTTGGATATCCAGCAAATGCAGCTGGAGCTGGATACTGCCGAAGAGCGCTGCCTCACCGCTCTGAAGGCGACCATGGGCAAAGAAGCAAGCTGACCCCGACCATGCCGACAGCCCCGCACGCACTTTCGTAGGCTCTTACACGCCGCCGGTTCGCGAGCAAGCTCGCTCCTACAATCCTGTGCGGCATGGTTACTGGATGCATACAAACACAGCCAACAAACGCGAACGTCGCTTGGCCTTTCGCAGGAGCGAGGTTGCTTGCAATTCGGGCCGTTCGCAGCCACCTCGCCGACACCAGCACGCCGGCTTCTGACCAACCTCCGCGCCTATCCCACCTTAATCGTCCAAAAAGCCAGACAGGTTTCCAGCGTTCTGGACATTGCTAAAGACAACCCATACGAGTGTCCATCGAGCTGGACACCGGCGTCTCGGCCAATTAGCCGAAACGCCTCTAAAACGCGGGTTGCAGCATTTTTTTAGAGTCAGGCACAGAACCTGCTAAGCGATAAGGGCTAGAGGCCAGAAACACCTGGCGGATACGACCGGATGTCGTTCTTCCGCCTTCCGGCTGCGTCACCGCACCGGGCCGCAACTCTTCTGGTTACTAAAACAACAAAAACAAGGAAACCTGCAATGTCTGTAAAGAAAAAGCTGTCCCGTCTCGCTTGCGCCATCGGCGCAACCACCCTCCTCAGCGCCACGCTGGTTAGCGGTAACGCGATGGCGACCGAGAAGATCCGCTGGCAGGTGCCGCTGGCGTTCCCCTCGCACCTCGTTGGCCTGACCACGCCGGTCAAGCATCTATCCGAATCGCTAAAAGCCATTTCCGGCGGCGATATCCAGCTGCGCTACTACGAGCCCGGCGAGTTGGTACCGCCGTTCGAAATCATGGATGCGGTGAGCAATGGCAAGTATCCGGCAGGCTACACCTGGATCGGTTATGACCAAGGCACCATCGCGTCGCTTCCGCTGTATTCCGGGGCTCCGTTCAACATGGAACCGCCGGCCTACCTGGCCTGGTATTACGAAGGCGACGGCAAGAAGCTGCTCGAAGAAATCTACGCCGAACGCAACATTCATCCGATGCTGTGCAGCATCATCGGCCCAGAGGGCGCCGGTTGGTTCGCCAAGCCGATCGAGAAGCTGGAGGACATCGACGGCCTGCGCATCCGCTTTGCCGGCATCGGCGGCAAGGTACTCGAGAAGCTTGGCGCCTCGGTCACGATGATCCCCGGTGGCGAGATCTATCAGGCGCTGGAACGCAAAATCATCGACGCCACCGAGTTCTCGCAACCCGCGATCGACAAGATGCTGGGCCTCGACCAGATCATCAAGAACTACATCATGCCCGGCTGGCACCAGACCCTGACGACCTCGCATTTGCTGGTTAACAAAGGCGTGTGGGACAAGCTGGAGCCGCAAAGTCGCGCGCTGATCGAGATGGGTTGCGAATCCGCCACGCTCAAAGGCTTCGCCGAAAGCGAATGGGCCCAGCCAACAGCTCTGCGCGAGTACGAAAAGCAAGGCGTAAAAGCCCAGGTACTGCCGGAAGAAGTGCTGCGTGAGCTGGAGCGCGTGACCAATGAAGTGCTCGACGAAATCGCCGCCGGGGACGAAATGTTCAACCGCGTCCTGACCAGCCAGCGCGCCTTCATGAAGCACCACTCCATTTGGCACGGCAAGGGTTACCTGCCGCGCGACTACTACCAGTACGACTGATAGCTCCGCTGAGCCTAGTGGCCTGTGTGGCTAGTTCAGTTAGTCAAATTCGGATGCCTACGTTTGAACGTAAACGCAGCAGGCAAAGCCATATCAGCCTGCAGGCGCGAACTTGAAAAGCAGCTAACCACACAGGCCATCAGGGGCACGGCGACGGCCGTGCCCCTCTTTTCCCTAGTACCGGTTTGCCGAGGTGGCCGTGTCCGTTCATTCCGTTTCCCCCAACGACGCAGTGCCCGCCGCTAACGCGGATGGGCTGCCGCACAACAAACTTTCCTGGTGGCTGGACAAGACCATGATCACCATCGGCGAACTCAGCGCCTGGCTCTGGGTGCTGTGCCTGCTGGTGGTGCTGACCAATGTGTTCAGCCGCTTCGTGCTGACGCGCGGCTCCATTGCGCTAGAAGAGCTGTCCTGGCACCTGTTTGGCGCCGCGGTGTTGCTCGCCCTGGCATACGCCGTGGTGCGCGACGATCACGTGCGGGTCGATGTGCTGAGCGAGAAATTCACCCTGCGCAGCCGGACCATCATCGAGTTGCTGGGCATCGTGTTCCTTGCCTTGCCAATCGTTGTGCTGATGGTCGACGCGCTGATTCCCTTCGCTTATCACGCGTTCGTCTATAGCGAGCGCTCGCAAGCGCCGAGCGGTCTGCCGCATCGCTTCATCTTCAAGAGCGTATTGCCGCTGGGCTTGATGCTGCTGGCTCTGGCTCTGTTCTCCAAGGCCACGCGCTGCAGCACGCTGCTGTTCAATTTCCCACGGGCCATTACGGCCCCCACGAATAACCGCGGTCGCGGTCATTCGCAGCCCTGATGGAGAAGCCGTAATCATGGGTCTGGAACAAATCCTCGTCATCAGCATGTTCGCTACGTTCATGGTGCTTCTGCTGCTTGGCTTTCCGGTGGCCTGGTCGTTGGCCGGCATCGGGTTGCTGTTTGCCGTGCTCGGCCATGTGATGGTCGAACACTTCGATGCCGATCTCTGGTTTACCTGGGATGGCACTATCGGCGTGCTGGATGCACGCATCTACGGCATTGTCGCCAACGAGTTGATGGTGGCGCTGCCGCTGTTCATCTTCATGGGCATCATGCTCGACCGGTCCGGCATCGCTGAGCGCTTGATGCACAGTCTGGTGCGGGTCCTCGGGCCATTGCGCGGCGGATACGCAATCACCGTGGTGCTGGTGGGCATTCTGCTTGCCGCCTCCACCGGTATCGTCGGCGCCTCGGTAGCGCTGCTGGGCATGCTTTCGATCGGACCGATGCTGCAAGCCAAGTACAACAAGAGCCTCGCGGTCGGCACCGCCTGCTCGGTCGGCACGCTGGGCATCATCATTCCGCCGAGCATCATGCTGGTACTGATGGCCGATCGTCTCGGTACTTCCGAGGCTTCGGTGGGCAAGCTGTTCATGGGCGCGCTGATTCCAGGCCTCATGCTGGCGCTGATGTACATTCTCTATATCGTCGTCATAGCCTGGGTGAAGAAAGACTTCGCACCCGCGCCGGCCAACCGTCAAAAGCTCGATGCACGTGCGCTGCTCGACGTATTCTGGGCCGTGGTTCCGCCGTTCGCGCTGATCCTTGCGGTACTCGGCTCGATTTTCTTCGGCATCGCCACCACCACCGAAGCGTCCGCCGTCGGCGCGTTCGGCGCGATATTGATGGCTGCCTGCAGTCGCAAGCTGAACATGAGCGTTTTCAAGGATGCGCTCTACCAGACCAGCCGCACCTCGGCCTTCATCTTCGGCATCTTCATAGGCGCCACGGTGTTCGCCGCCGTGCTGCGCGGTCTGGGTGGAGACGATGTGATCCGCGATGCGCTCACCGGATTACCGTTCGGCCAGACCGGCGTATTGCTCACGGTGCTGTTCATCACCTTCCTGCTGGGATTCTTCCTGGACTGGGTGGAAATCACTCTGATCGTCCTGCCGCTGGTAGCGCCGGTACTGTTCTCCATGGGCGTCGATCCGCTGTGGTTCGCGATTCTCTTCGCAATGTGCCTGCAGACCTCCTTCCTGACGCCTCCGGTAGGCTTCTCGCTGTTCTACATCAAAGGTGTCTGCCCACCGGGTGTGACCACTTCGGATATCTACCTTGGCGTGCTGCCGTACATCCTGATCCAGCTGCTCGCCCTGGCTCTGGTGTTTTTCTTCGCGCCGCTGGCGACGTGGTTGCCCAATGAAATCTACGCGCGCTAAAACCAGCTGATCGCGTCTCCGTCCGGCTGCCTTGCCCGAGGCAGCCGGCGCCTTCCATAATCGGCCGAACCCAATCGGATTGCTCTGCCCATGGCGATAGCACGCAACGACCTCGACCACAACGGCCTGACCATCGGCGTTTCTCCGGAGCGCTTTCGCGCCGTGGCGATGCCGCTGTTGTTCGATCACCTCAACGCTCAATGCGAAGGGACCATCGCCGTCAACCGCCAGGCACGTATCGTCTGGATCAACGACAAGTACGCCGAAAAGATAGGCATCAGCGATCCACGCAGCGTGCTCGGCAAGGAAGTCGAAGAAGTCCTCCCAGCCAGCCGCCTTCGCGAGGTGATGGAAAACGGCCAGCCGAGCATGCTCGACCTCATGGCTTTTGGTGACGAGCATTTCGTCGTCACTCGCATTCCGCTGCGCGACGAGGACGGCACGCTGGTCGGCGCATTGGGTTTCGTTCTGTTCGATCGCGCACGGCATCTCAAGCCGTTGATGAGCAAATTCACAACGCTGCAAAACCAGTTGCTCGCCACTCAGAATGAATTGGCCAAGGCTCGCCGTGCTCGCTACACCATTGCCGGCTTCATCGGCACCAGTCCAGCCGCCAGCGAGGTCAAGCGCCAGGCGCGTCGTGCCGCCCAGCTCGACGCCACGGTATTGATTCGCGGCGAAACCGGCACCGGCAAGGAACTGTTGGCCCAAGGCATCCACAACCTGTCGCCACGCGCCAATGGTCCCTTCGTTGCGGTGAACGTCGCAGCGATTCCGGAAACACTGGTCGAAGCCGAACTGTTCGGCACCGCACCAGGCGCCTTCACTGGCGCGGATCGCAAGGCACGCATCGGCAAGTTCGAAGTCGCCAATGGCGGCACCCTGTTCCTCGATGAGATCGGCGATCTGCCATTGCCTCTGCAGGCCAAGCTTCTGCGTGTGCTGCAGGAGCAGGAGATCGAGCCGCTGGGTTCCAACCAGGTCAAGCCGCTCAATGTGCGGGTCATCGCCGCCACGCATATAGATCTGGAAGCCAAAGTCGCCGCCGGACAGTTTCGCGACGACCTCTACTACCGCCTCAACGTGCTCGCGCTCAAGGTGCCGCCATTGCGCGAGCGCGCGAGCGATATTCCCGCCGTGCTTGAGCACCTGCTCGACGACATCGCCAATCGCTCCGGCCAAGCACCGATGGAGCTCGCCCCCGCCGCCGTGGCGCTGCTTTGCAGCCAACCCTGGCGCGGCAACGTTCGTGAGCTGAGCAATCTGCTCGAACGCGCCCAGTTGAACGCCGACGGCCCGGCGCTCGATGCACAGCACCTGTTGCCATTACTCGGCGAACAGAACGCCAGCGCCACGCCGTCCACACCGGCAGCCATGCCCATCACCATCGAACCGCTACCCGCCCAGGAAGCGACGCCATTGCAGCGGCTTGCCGAAAGCGTTGCCCAGGCCGAACGCCGTGCGCTGCAACACGCCCTGCTCGCCTGCAAAGGCAACCGCCGTCGCGCCGCGACAGAACTCGGCATTTCCCGCGCAAGCCTGTATTCGAAGCTGCAGTTGCATGGGTTGAGCGAGCGGTAATCGAGGCAAAGCGCCTCCAATGACACCACCACAACCGGAGGCTTCCGCGGCCGAGCGTCGGCCGCAGCCCATTCTCCGTCAGGCCTTCAGGCGCTCCATGTGGCCAAGCGCCTGTGCCAATTGGCGCAGTTCAGCGCTGGCGCCACGGTCGTGAAAGCGGCATCTATTGCTGCCAATTTCTCCTCGGTAAGACCTCGCTGCAGGCTCGTCACCATCCACAACGTGAACAGCACGACCATCCAAGACCGAACGTAAGCACCCAGACGCGCTGGGCAATGCGGAACTGACGGAAAAATTCATTCATGGCGGAATCCTTTTTGATTGCCGCGAGGCGACCATTCGCCCGACCACGGCCGGCTGGCCGGCACAGTCATAAGGCATCGTTCCATTTCATAAGGTGTGACGCTGACCGGCGTCTGGCGTGGCCGGCTGGAATCGCAGGGTCGGAGGCCGGCTATTGCGCCAGCCAACCGCCGTCGACGTTCCAGGCGGCCCCGCGCACCTGTTTAGCCGCATCGCTGCAGAGAAACAGCACCAGCTCGCCCAATTGCTCAGGCGTCACGAAATCCAGCGAGGGCTGTTTTTCCATCAACAAATCCCGTGTCGCTCGCGTCGGGTCGCCATGAACCTGCGCCTTGCTGTCGATCTGCTGTTGCACCAGAGGCGTCAGCACCCAGCCGGGACAGAGCGCATTGCAGGTAATGCCGGTGGTGGCGGTTTCCAAAGCAACGGTCTTGGTCAGCCCAATCACACCGTGTTTGGCGGCTACATAGGCGGCTTTCTGCGCCGAAGCGACCAGCCCATGCACCGAAGAGACATTGATGATTCGTCCCCAGTTGCGCTGTCGCATGCCCGGTAACGCCAGCCGCATGGTGTGAAACACCGAGGACAGATTGATCGCGATGATGCTGTTCCACCGCTCCACCGGAAAGTCTTCGACAGGCGCTACGTGTTGGATGCCGGCATTGTTGACCAGTACGTCCAACGCGCCGAATTCACGCTCGACCTGGCTAATCATGTCAGCGATCTGCTCAGCACTGGACACGTCGGCCGGATGATGCAGAACGCGCGTACCGTACGCCGCCACCTGGGCAACGGCGGCATCCACGTCGCCGAAGCCGTTGAGCATGATGTTCGCCCCCGCCTCGGCCAGCTTGCAGGCGATGCCCAGACCGATACCGCTGGTAGAACCGGTGACGAGGGCGGCTTTGCCTTTGAGAATCATGGCTGGCTCCGATTGCGACAGGTGGCGGTCGAGGGGGCGCTGCCAAAAGCGGCGAGCTGACTGTCAGCATAGCGGTTGCTACGGAAGGCGCTGGTTGCGGCAACAGTAAAGCGGGACGGCACAAAACCAGATGTTGGCGCGCCGGATAGCTCGAGAAGGGAATTCATCTGCGATTTTCCTTATTGTTCTTGTTATCTCGCTCGGCTAGCCCTATCGGGCCCGAGGCATCTGATTAATGCATCAGAAACAAGCGAGACCCTGAAGCTAGAGCGAAAGCCATGCCAGACCGGAATGCAAAGCAGCAGAAAGATTGGCAGACCATCACAAACCACGCACAGCAAGGCTGTTCAAGCACAGCCGGCTGCTAGGCGGACAGGGCCTGCCTGGAGGTAGCATGTCCAGCATCCTGTACATGCTCGCCATGCAATACACATCATGATGGCGCATGTCCTATTAGCTGGACTGCGCGCCTCGCCGCATCGACTGCTCCCCCTTGCAAACCGGTAGCTTGGAAAGAGAGCTTGTGCAGGTCACTTCCAGCCACGTCTAAATGGCGGTGAGGAAATATAGGCGATGGGTTTTACCCAGCCTGCGGTGCACGACGGATCGTTATCTGACGAATGCCGGCCTGGTAATCTCGCCGGGCTGGTTGCTATCACAGCACACCAGCAGGACTTGCCGAGAGCTGGACGCTCCACTTCCCGTTCGGACGCGGCTTCAGTCCATCGTCAGTAGATATTCGGTCAGCGTCCGGCCGCATGCTTCTATCCCATCGTTGGTAATCAGCTCGTAACCATGGGTATTTTCCGTCGGGATTGCCAGACAGCCGGCTCGCGCCGACGATCCCGAGCCAAGCACCGCGCTGGCATCAGACGCAAACCCTGGCATCAGGGCTGGCTGCGGTGCATAGCCGCAGCGCTCCGCCGCGCTGATTAGGTCGTCAGCGACCGACCTCGAATACAAGCCCTTCTCATCCCCGGTAAGAATGATCGGATCGGCGCATAGCCGCGTGGCGTATTCGTCAGCAATCGGACCGACTTCCAGAGCGACCGATATGGCTCCGGGTAGCGTGCGTGCGGCATATTGCGCGCCCGAATTGGTTTCCTCTTCGTTTGTCGTCATCACAAAATAGACGTCCCGCTTGAGCTCGCCCTTACGTGCAGCCAGCTGCTCGGCACTGCGCAGGGCCGCAACCACAGGCGCCCGGTCATCAAGGAAATGCGCGGCAATCGCATCGTGGACCCGGAACGGACGCCGCCAATGCTGGCTCAGAACCACGCGGCTTCCGGGCCTGACACCCATTTGCGTCAGATCCGCCTTGCTGCGTCGAGTGATGACATGCACATCGGACCACTGCACGTTGCCACTGAGAATATGAGTCGATTGAGGCGACTCGGACGTGCCATGCATCGTCCCGAAAGACAGTACGCCGGGCAGAATTTTCGACTCGCCCATGATGTCTACCGGGCACATGCCGAAGTTGACTGGAAATGCGCCGCCAAGCGCGACGACGTGAAGCCGGCCGTCTTCGGCGATACGCTTTACCAGCATGGCGATTTCGTCCTGGTGAGCCATCACCCGTATCGCCTCACTCTGTGCGGCTTCGCGAGATACGCCCGGCGCACGGATCAACCCGATGAGGTTGTTGGCCGGGTCGAGCCAGACCTCGTCACAGCTCGACTCCAGTTCTCTACGACAAATCGTCCGCACTTCCTCTTCCTGACCACCCGGCCCGCGAGCAATCAGAAGTTCTTCAAGCAGGGCAAAATCCGCCTCAATCGACATGTGGTCTCCATTAGTTATCTCTCCATCGCTGTGACATCAAGCGGCCGGGAGCGTGCCACGTGCATATCTGAAGGCGGTGATCGTCGATCTACAGCTAGGTGTGACTCGCTTTTATTACCGCGAGCAGGCGAAGATTCGCTGGTCTATGTTAGTAAGACATCGATGCCAGAGCCCTGGCGCCAGAGAGGACGAGACAAGCCATGACTGACGACACTGGAAAGTTGGTACTGCGGGTATCGGTAGGTGTGCTGATGCTGTTGCACGGCATCTTCAAGTTGCAAAACGGGGTCGGTGGGATTGCGGGAATGCTGGGCGGACACGGACTGCCTGCGTTTCTCGCGTACGGCGTGTATCTGGGCGAGGTGGTCGGGCCTTTATTGGTGATCATCGGCCTGTTTACACGCGTGGGTGCAGTGCTGATGGTCGGCAACATGCTGGTCGCCTTCGCCCTGGCACATATGTCGGAGCTATTCTCGCTCGGCAAGATGGGCGGCTGGGCGCTGGAGCTGCAGGGGATGTTCCTCTTCGGTGCCATCACCATTGCCCTGCTCGGCGCCGGTAGGTTCAGCGCGGGTGGGATCAACGGGCGATACAACTAGCACCACAGCGCCGGTTGCCAGTAAGGCCGGACAGCGATCCGCACAAGCCCGGAACCCACGGCCGTGCGGACCGTTACCAGTCACGGGATCAGCTTGCGCGCTCGCAGGCTGGCGAACACATCGAAAAAGGCTTGATCGCTGGCCTGGTAATCGAGAAATCCAAGCCGGCGGCTCTTCGACATATCGGTCACCACCTCGATCGGACGCCCGAGGTCTGCGTCGGTATGCCAGGGCGATATGAGCTGGCTGATGTCTGTCTCGGCGAGCCCGAAGCGTTCAGCCATCTCCTGCCAGACGCCGGCATCCGTCGCCATCTGCTGCTCCAGGGGCGCCGGTTTGCCTTCAAAAGATACCGCTTCGATTCCGAACCACTCGGCGATGCGTTGCCACATCCAGCTCCAGCGAAACACATCCCCGTTGACCACGTTGAACGCCTCATTGGCTGCTGCCGGCGTCGTTGATGCCCAGTGCAGATGCTTGGCGAGCTGACGCGCATCGGTCATGTCGGTAAGGCTGTTCCACTGCACCTCGGAACCGGGGAAACGGAACGGCCGACCAGTGAAGCGGCAGATCGATGCATAGACTGCGAGGGTCGTCGCCATGTTCATGGCATTGCCCACCGCGACGCCGGTGATCGTGTGCGGCCGATGCACGCTCCAGTTGAAGCCGTCACGCGCTGCAGCAGCGAAAAGCTCGTCTTCCTGGGCATAGTAGAAGTTCTCGACATTCAGACGTCCCTGTTCTTCGCGAAACGGCGTCTGCGGCAGAGCGCCCTTGCCGTACGCCTCGAATGGTCCGAGGTAATGCTTGAGCCCGGTCACCAACGCCACATGGCGCACTGTCGACGACGAGCGAACGGCTTCCAGAACGTTGCGGATCATCTGTGCGTTGACGCGAATGTTCTCCGCTTCGCTGGATTGGCGCGCCCAGGTGGTGAGGTAGACATGGGTCGGCGCCAGGCCGCTCAACGCGGCGCCGAGTGCTGACGGCTCCAGCAGATCTGCGCTAATCTGCGTCACGCCCGCTTCGGCGAGCGGTCGGCGCGCAAGCCCCGCCACTGGCCATTTTTCATCGGCAAGCAGGCGCGCAACTGCACTCCCTACGATTCCACTCGCCCCGACTACCAGCGCATGATTTGCCATGGTTCGTGCCTCCAACTAAGAACAGGTGGGGCACCTTAACTGCCGCAAAACCGCTATCCAAGTCGGCACCAAAAGGTGACCACCCCCATGCAGCCTGGCTCTGACGAAGAACAATGGCGCGAAGATTGCGCACCAAGACGTGTGCTCGAACTCTTCGCGACCAAATGGACCAGCATGATTCTGCACACGTTGCATGCCCGGCATGGCGGACTCGCCCGCACCGGTGTGCTGCACCGAAGCTTGCCAGGCATCTCGAAGAAAATGCTGATCCAGACCCTGCGCGAGCTGGAGGCAAGCGGGCTGGTAGAACGCCATGTTCACGACACAGTACCGCCCGCTGTCGACTACGGCCTATCGCCGCTGGGCAAACTTATGGTCCAGCCGATCGAGCTGATCTACGAATGGGCTCGAGTCAATGCAGCAGCCCTCGACAGCCTCCAACCCAGGCGAACCTCCCGACGCCGCTGAGCATGCCGAGGCCAGAACCAACTGTCCGCGGGCGCACCACCCGCCGAATGGCCTGGGCAACGCCGGCCACGCATCGCTATGATCTGAGCCCATGACATCCTCCGCCCCGATCCGCCAACCCTGCCCGCCCGGCGCCTGCGTCTGCGGGCGTGAAGAACTGCTGGAAGCCCCTGACAGCGATTTGCGCATCCTGCGCCTGACCCGCCAGGAGGAGAACCGGTTGCTGGATCGGCTGGAGAACCTGGCGAGCCTGGCCGACCTGGAGCGCATGCAGCAACGGATCCTTGAGCAGCTCGGCATTCGCCTAGAAATCGCACCGGGCTTCAACGAAGTACGCAGCATGCGCGGCATCCGCATTGATATCGCAGAGCTGCCCGGCCTATGCCGCAAGACCCGCCAATCGATCCCCGCCGCGATTCGACGAGGGCTGGAGAAGCGGCCTGAGATCGCCTACAGCCTGCTCAACGCCCACGACCTGTTTCGTGATATCTGAAGTTCGCCGGCAATGACCGCCCCGTTGTGCATATCGGGCAATAGCGCTCGCTGGCACCTTCTGCGATAGTTGCCCGAGTCAGCCGCACTGCGGTTGATACGCCGCTCACCCACAAGGTTTTCGGCGGTCGTGACGCATTGCGAGCCATGCTGCACCTACCATCCGCAGCCTGCAGCGTCCTTTCGCGCTACCCGCGCGTCCTGATGGCCGATCCGCCATCACCACAGCCGTCGCTGTTCGTCAGCGCCTGGCCGTTCGCCAATAAAACCAAGACTGATCCGAACAAGGACGCCTCATGAAACTGACCCGCTGCTTTACCGCGCTGGCCGCCGCCGCAGCCTTATCTGCCACCTTTGCCGCCTCAGCCCGCGAATACTCCGTCTCCACCGTGCTTTCCGACGCCTTCCCCTGGGGTCAGGCTGCGCAGAAGTGGGCTGATCTGGTCGAAGAGCGCTCCAACGGCGAAATCACCCTGCGTGTTTATCCCAATGCGCAACTGGTCGCTGGAGACCAGACCAAGGAATTCTCAGCTATGCGCTCCGGCTTGATCGACATGGCTGTCGGCTCGACCATCAACTGGTCGCCGCAGGTGCCGGAGCTGAACCTGTTCTCCCTGCCCTTCCTCATGGCCGACAACGCGGACCTCGACGCCATCACCCAAGGCGAAGCCGGCAAGCTCGCTTTCGCCGCCATCGAAAATCGCGGCATCGTCCCGCTGGCCTGGGGTGAGAACGGCTTTCGCGAAATATCCAACTCGGTGAAGCCCGTGAAGGCCCCGGCGGACCTAGCTGGCTTGAAAATCCGCGTAGTCGGCTCGCCACTGTTCCAGGACACCTTCAGCGCCTTGGGCGCCAACCCCACCCAGATGAGCTGGGCCGATGCCAAACCGGCGCTGACCACCGGTGCGGTGGATGGCCAGGAGAACCCCCTGTCGGTGTTCGATGTGGCGCGTGTCGATCAGGTCGGCCAGAAGTACCTGACGCTCTGGCACTACATGGCCGACCCGCTGATCTTCGCCGTCAACCAGCGCGTGTGGAAGCAGCTGCCTGAGGCCGACCGCGAGCTGCTGCGCCAGGCTGCGATCGACGCCGGCAAGTGGGAGATCGAGTTGTCACGCAGCGGCGAAGCCAAGCGTCTGGAAGACATCCGCGCGCGTGGAGTCGAGGTAACCGAGCTGAGCGATGCAGAGCATCAGGCTTTCGCCGAGGCGACCCGTAGCGTGCATGAAACGTGGGCGCCAAAGATCGGCGCTGAACTGGTCGAAGCAGCCCGCGCAGCGATCGCAGAGTAAAACCGTTTTACCCGGCGGTGCGACGCCGCCGGGATTCGAGGAATTCCATGAACAATCGACAGGACGCGCGCCTTGAGCGCGTGCTGGCTACCCTGGCGCTGGTGATCATCAGCCTGATCAGCCTGGCCAATGTGGTGGTGCGCTATTTCACCGACGCCTCTTTTGCATTCACCGAAGAGTTTTCGGTCTTTCTTCTGGTCATCCTGACCTTCGCCGGCGCCTCGGTGGCGATGCGCAGCAACCGGCATATACGCATCGGCTTCGCCGAGCGGCTATTCCCGCAGCTGCGCGTGCCGCTGATTCTTCTGCAGTGGCTGGCCAGTGTGCTGGTGCTGGGCCTGGTGGTCTGGTTTGGCGGGCAATTCGCGCTGGAAGAATATCAATGGGAATCGCAGTCACCCGGCCTCGGGCTGCCGAACTGGTGGTACGTGGTCTGGTTGCCGCTGCTTGCGCTGATGATGATCGTGCGGCTAACCCAGATGACCCTGGATCGTCTGCGCGGGAGGCTTACCGATGAGCCCTGATTTGTGGATGCTCGCCAGCTTTCTGCTGTTGCTGCTGATCGGCGTGCCGGTGGCGTTTTCCCTGGCCCTGTCCGGCGCTATCGGCATTCTCGCCGGCCTCTCGCCGGATATGCTCGCGACCCTCGGCACCAACACCTACAACGGCGTCGCTAAATACCCGTTGATTGCCATTCCGTTGTTCATCCTTACCGGCCTCGTTTTCGAGAAATCCGGCGTGGCGCTACGCCTGGTGCGCTTTGCCCAGGCGCTGATCGGACCGCGCCATGGTGGCCTGGCGATGGTTGCGATTCTGGTCTGCCTGATCATGGGCGGCATGAGTGGCTCAGGCCCGGCGGATGCCGCCGCAGTGGCAATGGTGATGCTGCCGAGCATGACCCGCGCCGGTTACCCGAAGCCGTTTTCAGCGACGTTGATTGCCGCTTCGGCATCGACCGCCATCCTGATTCCTCCATCCATCGCGCTGATCCTCTACTCGATCGTCGTGCCGGGCGTGGATTTGCGTGCGCTGTTTGCCGCAGGGCTGTTCCCGGGAATCATCGCCGGCCTGGTCCTGTTGCTACCGGCCTGGCTGTTGGCCCGCCGTTACGGCTGGGAAAACCCGGAAGGTGCCGAACGACCTCCTTTGGCAGAAAGCTTTCGCCAGGCATTACCGGCGCTTTTCGCACCAGTGCTCATCCTCGGTGGCCTGCGCAGCGGCCTGTTCACTCCGACCGAAGCCGCCGTGGCGGGCGTCACATATGGCGTGGTGATCGGCCTGTTCGTCACACGTGAGCTGGATTGGCGCAATCTCTGGAAGCTTTGCGGTGAAGCTGCAGTGATCTCAGGCGTGGTGATGCTGATCATTGCCCTGGCTGGCATCTTCGCCTGGGCCGGTACCATGCTCGGCACCTTCCGCCACTTGGCCGAGTGGCTGATCTCGCTGTCAGACAACGGCACGGTGCTGCTGATTCTGGTGATGATCGCTGTGCTGCTGGCCGGCATGCTGCTCGACGCGATTTCCATCTACCTGATCCTGATGCCCATCCTGATTCCGGTGATGCAGCACTTCGGCTGGAACCCGGTATGGTTCGGCATTCTGCTGGCGATGAACATCGCCATCGGCCAGTTCACCCCACCGGTCGCGATCAATCTGATGGTCACCACCGAGGTCGCCAAGATCCGCCTGGAACAGACGGTCGGCTGGGCCCTGCTGTTCGTGTTGGTGATGGGTAGTGCGCTGGTGCTGGTCGCGATCTTCCCGGAAATCGCGCTGTGGCTGCCGCGGGTGCTGGGTTACGAGGTCTGAAGGTAGTGCGCAGGGCGGTCCCTGGCTGCCCTGCGTGCGGCTTTTCAGAAGCAGCAAACAAAACAAGCGAGACAGCCACGTGCGCAGCAGCTATGCCTCGTTTGCTAGTGCGTAGCGCGTCCAGCCGCTCGCTTCGCCCAGGTAAACCAGCCCCTTTGGGGCTGCGCTATCTATACCCGTGCTGAGCCATGACCATTTGCACCAGGCAGTGGTCTATGACCGCAACAGAACCAAAACCCCGATTCCCTGGAGGAAAGATGGTCGAACGACTCTTCGTTTATGGAACCTTGGGACCGGGCCGGCCGAATGAGCACGTGCTTGGCGACATCGGCGGCTCCTGGGAAGCCGCGAGCGTGACCGGAACGCTCCGAGAAGAAGGCTGGGGTGCGGCCATGGGTTATCCGGGGATCGTGCTGGACAAACATGGCGACGTGATTCGGGGATTTCTGTTCACTTCGGAGAAGCTTGCCGATCACTGGGCCACGCTGGACGAATTCGAAGGCGAAGCTTACGCACGCGTATTGACCGAAGTAAGGCTCGACGGCAATCGAACAGCCGACGCCTATATCTACACGTTGAAAACGAATTAGTGCTCGCCTCTCTTGCTCGCTTCGCCGGCCGGCTTTTCCAGTAATCAAGCATCATCGATAAACGACCTGTAGGAGCGAGCTTGCTCGCGAATGGCCGCTATCGAAACGCTTCGCGAGCAAGCTCGCTCCTACGACAGCCTCCGATGCGAAGTTCTCCGCAGGTTCGCCCAGCCGGTGAAGCGCTCGGACCTGAACACCCACTTGGGGAGATCCTCAGCAGGCTGACAAGACCGGAACCCAATCCTTTCGCCCGGTCACGGCGACAGCTGGGCTCGATCGATCACAGACGCATGCTGTGCCATCAGTTCAGCGACCCAATCGATGAACACACGCAGCTTGGCGCTGACATGCCGATTTGGCGGAAAGGCAACGTACATCGGCATTGGGTCGAGCCGCCAGTTCTCGAACAGTGGCACCAATTCGCCGCGCGCCACATGGTCTTTAGACATGTAGTCAGGCAGCCAAAGCACGCCCAGCCCTGCCAGACCGGCTGCAAGATAAGCGTTGCCGTCATCTACGGAAAGTACGTAACGACCAAGTACGCTGACGCGCTCGCCGTTGCAGTGCATGGCATAGGGAAAGACCTTCCCGGTGCGCGCCCACAAAAAGCCGACGATGCGGTGATGCGTGTCCTCCAGATCTCGGGGATGTGACGGCATGCCGGCACGCTCAAGGTAGCTCGGCGCCGCGTACACCCCAAGTTGGAGATCACCTATGTGGCGAGCCATCAGCGACAGATCGGTGAGCTCGCCCCCGCGCACGACGCAGTCCACGTTTTCATCGATCAGATCCACCATGCGATCGCTCACACCCAAGTCCAACTGAATCTCGGGGTACTTCGCATGAAAGGCCGGCAGTGCTGGTATCAGAATCATGCGCGCGAACGGGCTGGGCACATCCACTCTGAGGCGACCCCTGGGCGCTGCCGAGGCGTTGGACAGACTGGTTTCAGCATCGTCCAGATCCGCCAGCAACCGCAGCACCCGTTCGTAATAGGCGGCGCCATCTGCCGTGACGTTGACCTTGCGCGTCGTGCGGTTGAGAAGCCTGACGCGAAGCCGCGCCTCCAGTTGCTGCACCATCTGCGTCACGCTGGTTTTGCTCAGGTGCAGTGTGTCGGCGGCTTTAGTGAAGCTGCCGGTTTCAACCACACGGGCGAATGCCTGCATCGCGGCAAAGCGGTCCATTTAGTCACCGAGTGTTGGGATTGTTTGGGATTCAAGAACAGTGCTGATCAGACTTGCGAGTTTATCCGTCCAGCGGGCGGCTCTACAGTCTCTTCGTCAACTACTTCCACTCGATATCAACAGACAGAAGAGGCATCCATGAACACACGTGACGTCGTTTTCCCAGCCGGGCGCCAGGCGCTTTATGAGCGTAACCATTACTCGCCCGCCGTTCGATCCAACGGAATGCTATTCGTGTCCGGACAAGTGGGTAGTCGCGACGACGGATCGCCGGAGCCTGACCTCGAAGCACAGGTCAGGCTGGCCTTCAAAAATCTCAACGCTGTTCTCGAAGCCGCCAATTGCACGTTTGATGATGTCGTCGACGTGACCATTTTCATCGTCGACCCCCAAACGCATTTCGAGAAGATCTGGAGTGTTGTCGTGCCGGAATACTGGGGAAGCGCGCCTCATCCTACTGTGACCGCTGTAGGCGTGACCTGGCTTTACGGGTTCCAGTTCGAGATCAAGGTGATCGCGAAACTGCCCGCCCCCTCTGCCGGTTGATCGACCTGCCTCAGTGCGTAAAAAAGCCGCCACCGATAACCGGTGGCGGCTTGTCTTGTGTCGCGCCTTAGCTGTTGAGCACGCCGTCGACCAGCGCCTTGGCTTCTTCCTGGATGCGCTTGAGGTGCGCGTCGCCCTCGAAGCTTTCGGCGTAGATCTTGTAGACGTCTTCGGTGCCCGACGGGCGTGCGGCGAACCAGCCGTTGTCGGTCACGACCTTGAGCCCGCCGATGGCCGCGCCGTTGCCTGGGGCTTCGGTGAGAATCTGAGTGATCGGCTGACCGGCCAGTTCGCCCGCCGTGACCTGAGAGGCCGACAGCTTGCCGAGTTTGGCTTTCTGTTCACGATTGGCCGGGGCGTCGATGCGCTGGTACACCGGAGCGCCGAAGCGCTCGGTCAGCGCCTGGTAGCGTTCGCCTGGGTCCTTGCCGGTCACGGCGGTGATCTCGGCGGCCAGCAAGCCGAGAATCAGGCCGTCCTTGTCGGTCGACCAGGCGCCACCCTGCTTGCGAAGGAAAGACGCACCTGCCGATTCCTCTCCGCCGAAGCCCAGACTGCCATCCATCAAGCCATCAACGAACCACTTGAAGCCCACCGGCACTTCCACCACCTGGCGGTCGATGCCCTTGGCGACGCGGTCGATCATCGACGACGAAACCAGCGTCTTGCCGATACCCGCCCCAGCGCTCCATTCGGGGCGGTGGGTAAACAGGTATTCGATGGCGACGGCCAGGTAGTGGTTGGGATTGAGCAGTCCGACCGAGCGCGCGACGATGCCGTGGCGGTCATGGTCTGTGTCGCAGGCGAAGGACACGTCGAAGCGGTCCTTGTTTTCGATCAAACCGGCCATGGCGTGCGGTGAGCTACAGTCCATGCGGATCTTGCCGTCCCAGTCCAGACGCATGAAGCGGAAGGTTGGGTCGACTCGGGTGGAGAGCACTTCGAGCGGCAGGCCATAGCGTTCGGCGATGCGCGTCCAGTAATGCACGCCGGCGCCGCCGAGCGGATCGACGCCGAATTTCAGGCCGGAATTGCGGATCGCTTCGAGGTCGATCACCTGATCCAGGCCGCCCACGTAGCTTTCGATGAAATCGAAACGCTGGGTCGTCGGCGCCTTGAGCGCTTGCGCGTAATCCATTCGCTGCACGCCCTTGAGCCCGGCGACCAGCAGCGCGTTGGCGCGTTCCTGAATCCATTTGGTTACGCCGGTATCGGCCGGGCCGCCATTGGTGGGGTTGTACTTGAAGCCGCCATCGGCCGGCGGATTGTGCGATGGGGTGATGACGATGCCATCGGCCAAGCCGCTGCTGCGGCCGGCGTTGTATTCGAGGATGGCGTTGGAGATCGCCGGCGTCGGGGTGTATCCGGGCTCACCATTGGTTTCGCTGCAGCCGGCGTCTATGCGCGTCTCGACCCCGTTGGCCGCCAGCACTTCCAGTGCGGAAACGAACGCCGGTTCAGACAGCGCATGGGTGTCCATACCGACGAAGATCGGACCGTCGATGCTCTGCTCGCGGCGGTAGTCGCAGATTGCCTGAGTGGTAGCAAGGATGTGCCATTCGTTGAAGCTGTTCTTCAGCGAGGAGCCGCGATGACCAGAAGTGCCGAAGGAGACCTGTTGCGCCGGATCCGAGGGATCGGGGCGCTCGCTGTAATAGCGCGAAATCAGGCGCGGAATATTGGTCAGCATGTGTTCTTCGGGTAGGCGTCCTGCGTTGAGGTCGAGACTCATCAGTCGTTCCTTTGGGAATGAAAACGTGGCCGAGCAATAGGCCGCATGGGAGCAATCAAGGCATCGGTCGATGCATTTATCTACGCGCTAAGACCATTCGTGCAGGGGCTTTGGTTCCCCATACCGCGCGCGGAATGTTCTGGCTGAATCGGACGCGCAAGATAGCGCCAATCTTCACCGCGCCGAAGCCCGCTTCCTTTCAGGCCAGCAAGCTTACCCAGGCCGAAACGAGCAACAACAGCGCCATGCCCTGATTGAAGCGCCGTAACGCGCGCCCCGAACGCAGAACTCGTGCGGCACCCCGGCCGAGCATGGCCCATGCGACCAGGCAAGGCACAGCGACAAGAAAGAAGATCAGTGCGTAAACGCCGTATTGAGCCGAGCCGGCATCCGCTCCGGTAAAGACGCTGATGACCGCGAGCGCCATCATCCAGGTCTTCGGGTTGACCAGCTGCAACGCGGCGCCACCGCAGGCGCCCATGCGTTTGCTGTTGGGATCCGTTGCGAGCCCGGTCGCCGGACTGCGGAACAGCTGCCAGGCCAACACGCTGATCCACGCCACACCGAGCCAGGCCATGCCCTGCTGCACCAGGGGATAACGCAGCAACACCCCTCCCAATCCCCATCCAACCAGTAGCACGATCATCGCGGCCCCGGCACAGGCACCCAGCACAATGGGCATCGCGGCGCGCAATCCATAAAGAGTGCTGTTGCTGAGAACCAGAATATTGGTCGGCCCAGGCGTAATCGATGCCACGAAAGCAAACAGAACGAAGGGCAGGAACTGGCTCATCGCGCCAACTCCCAACGAGCTGGGAGTTTGGAAAGGATCGAAAGCATGGGCAGAAACTCCAAGTGGGTGTGTCTGCCATGTTCCGCCGGGGCGCGTCAGCGGTCTGGAAGGTTTGAGCAGCGCTTGCGATACACCGCCGGGCTCAAACCATAGGCACGACGGAACCAGCGGCCGAGATGGCTTTGATCGGCGAAACCCAGCTGCACCGCGACGCTCGCCGGGGCCAGACCCTGGCGCAACAACTTGCGCGCCAGACTGAGTCGCAGCTGCACCAGGTAGGCATGCGGCGCCAGACCGAATGCCGCCTTGAACGCTCTGGACAGCCGGAAGCGATCCACCTCGGTGATCTGCGCCAGGTCATCCAGACCGACATCCTGATCCAAGTGAGCATGCAAAAACTCCCGCGCCCTGATCGCCACCGCAGGCAACCGCGGGTTCAGCTCCGTCTTCTGCCGCCAGTGAACGTGGCTAGACAGTTTTTCCAATAGCGCATCCAGCGCCGCATGCCGGACGATTCGCAGATCAGAGCCGTGCAATGCCTGGAATGCTCGGGCGATGTGATTGACCAAATCCGGCTCACTCGCCAAGGTTTCGGCGAAGCTTGGTAGGCAATGCTCAGGCGCCTCCTCGAATAGCGCCCCTAGCTGCCTTTCGAGCCATTGCGGCTGCAGATAGAGCATCGAATAGGTAAACCCGTCAGGCGCTGGAGCATGACCGTCATGAATCTCACCCGGCTCCAGCAAGAACGCCTGCCCCGCCGTGCTGCTATGCAACACCTTGCGGCAGTGGAACTGCTGTACGCCCTGTTCCGTAAAGCCGACGAGGTAGCTGTCATGCCAATGCGGATCGTAGGCATGACCTTCGAAATGGGCACGAATGGTCTCGATGCCCATTTCGGCATCCAGCTTCAAATCGACCCAGCTGTTGGCACCCATGGTTGGCTCTTCAATAACGAATGACTACAGGCGAAGGCCTGCGAACCTGCATTCTGTTAGGAGATGGACGGCCGTCATAGAAGATTTGTGCAACTACCGCCCACATTAGGATTGACGGTCGGCCTGGCAGAACGAGTTTGGGACCGGTAAATCGCATCGTTGCGCTGGGCCAAGCGTCAACGGTTCGGAGAGTGCCGGTCGTGAATGACCGGCGTCTGATCCGCTGCGTTTCAGACCGCTTTGGCAGCCGCCGCGAGCCCGGCTGGCCGTTGTTCGCGGAAGGCGAACAGGAAGGTCAGGAAAACGCCCAGCGCGAATACTGCCGGGAAAATCCAGATGCTCTGCCAGTCGTGGCCTTCCGTGCTTGCGAAATGATCGGTGACCTTTCCGGCGATCCAGAAACCAATGAGCATGCCGACGCCATAGGTCGCTAGCGTGATCAACCCTTGTGCTGAGCCCTTGTATGTCTCTCCGGCTTTGGCGTCGGTATAGATCTGTCCGGAAACGAAGAAGAAGTCATAGCAGATCCCGTGCAAGGCGATACCGGTGACCAGCATGAAGAGCAGATCGCCATTATTACCGTAGGCGAACAACGCATAGCGCAACGTCCAGGCAAGCATCCCCAGCAGCAGGGTCTTCTTGATGCCGAAGCGCTGGATGAATAGTGGCAGTAGCAGCATGAACAGCACTTCGGAAATCTGCCCCAGGGTCATCTTGCCGGTCGGGTTGTCCACACCGATCTCCGCGAGGAACGGATTGGCGTTCTGGTAGTAGAAAGCAAGCGGAATGCAGATCAGCACCGAGGCGAGGAAAAAGATCGCGAAGCTGCGATCCTTCAGCAGCTTGAGTGCATCCAGACCCAGCGCTTCCTTGAGCCCGCCCTGCTCGCGCCGGGCCAGCGGCGGCGTGCTCGGCAGGCTGAAGCTGTACAACCCGAGCAACGCCGAGGCGATGGCGCACATCAGGAAGGTGTTGCGTAGCGCACCGGCAGCGATGGCTTGCTGAGAATCCCAGCCGAACAGAAAACTGATCACCAGCCCGGCGATGATCCAGCCCACCGTGCCCCAGACCCGGATCTTCGAGAATTCCTGAGCGGGGTCACGCATCTGCCGGAAAGCCACGGCATTCACCAGGGCCAAGGTGGGCATGTAAACGATCATGTAACCCAGCACGAACGGGTAGAACGCACTGAAGTCGCTGGCCCGATAAAGCTGAAACAACAGCACCGCACCGACCAGATGGAGGATGGCGAGTAGGCGCTCGGCATTGAAGTAACGATCGGCGATCAGCCCGATCACGAACGGCGCCAGGATCGCGCCCCAGGATTGAGTCGAGAACGCCATGCCAATCTGGCCGCCAGTGGCGCTCAGGTTGTTGGCCAGGAAGGTGCCGAGGGTGACGAACCAGCCTCCCCAGATGAAGAACTGCAGAAACATCATCAGGCTCAGCCGTGCATTGAGTGTGCTCATGGTCTTGTCCTTGTTGTAGTGCACGTCGTGTCAGTTAAATTCGCCTTAATCGAGGCCCAACAGCCGGCGGTTTTTCGAGGCGCTGCTCGCAACGCCAGCGAAATCGTCGAAAGCTCGCGTGGCGCGGTTGATCAGCTGCTGTCGAATGAAAGGAGCGCCTTCCTCGGCCCCCTGCGCGGCGTTCTTTAAGCAGCATTCCCATTCGAGAACTGCCCAGCCCTCGTAGCCGTACTGCGTAAGCTTGCTGAATATCTGCTTGAAATCGATCTGGCCGTCGCCCAGCGAGCGGAAGCGCCCGGGACGATCGATCCAGCCCTGATAACCGCCGTAGACTCCGGAACGGGCGTCCGGGCGGAATTCGGCGTCCTTGACGTGAAACATGCCAATGCGTTCGTGATAGCGGTCGATAAAGCCGAGGTAATCCAGTTGCTGCAGCAGCAGATGGCTCGGGTCGTAGAGAATCTTCGCGCGCGGATGGTGGTCGACCGCGCCGAGGAAGCGCTCGAAGGAGGCGCCGTCGTGCAAGTCCTCGCCCGGATGAATCTCGAAGCACAGGTCGACCCCGGCTTCCCCGAACGCATCGAGGATCGGCCGCCAGCGCCGCGCCAGTTCGGCGAAGCCCTCCTCCACCAGACCGCTTGGCCGCTGTGGCCAGGGATACATGTAGGGCCATAACAGCGCACCGGAAAATGTTGCATGGGCGGTCAGGCCCAAACGGCGACTGGCCTTGGCTGCGAGGTGCAATTGATCGATGGCCCACTCGGTACGGGCCTTTGGCTTGCCACGCAATTCCACCGGGGCGAAGTCGTCGAACAGGCCGTCGAACGCCGGGTGCACCGCCACTAGCTGGCCCTGCAGATGGGTCGACAGCTCGCTGATCTCCACGCCTGCTTCTGCGCAAATTCCCTTGAGCTCGTCGCAGTAGGTCTGGCTTTCGGCGGCGCGTTTCAGGTCCAGGCATTGCGTTCCGAGCGTTGGAAGCTGAACCCCGCAATAGCCGAGCGAAGCCGCCCAACGCGCAAGGTTTTGAAGGTTGTCGAATGGCGCTTCCGGCCCGAGGAACTGCGCCAGGAAAATGGCCGGGCCGCGAATGCCGCTGGGTGTCTTGGGTTGCTGCATTTTGAGTTCCTATCGTTCGGTAGCGGCGAAGGTCATCCACTTGGCATCGCTGTGATGGCTGGCGATGACCGTCTCGATGAAGGCCATGCCACGCAGGCCGGCATCAATACCCGGAACTGCGGGCGCGCACTCCAGGCGGATGGAGGTGGCAAAGTCGGTATAGAGATTGGCCATCGCTTCGAGATACCCCTCGGGATGCCCCGCAGGCAGGCGCAGACGCCGAAGCGCGTCGTCGCACAGCCAACGCTGATCGACACCGGCACGCAGCACTCGCAGCGTTTCGCCGAGCGGGCGATGAACCAGGCTGTTCGGCTCTTCCTGGCGCCATTCCAGGCCGCCGCGCTCGCCATACAGGCGCAACGTCAGGGCGTTCTCTTCGCCGGAACAGACTTGACTGGCGATGAGAACGCCGCTCGCGCCGCCATCGGTCTGGAACAGCACGGCACCGTCATCGTCGAGCTGCCGTCCCGCGACATGCACGCCAAGATCCGCGCACAGTCGCTCGAAGCGCTGGCCGCTGACGAACTCGGCGAGGTTGAACGCGTGAATACCGATGTCGCCCATGCAGCCACTCGGTCCCGCTTGAGCCGGCTCACCGCGCCAGGTCGCCTGCTTGTTGCCTTGCCCTGCCTGGTCCTCGCTCAGCCAACCCTGCGGATACTCGACGAAGATCTTGCGCAAGCGACCGAGCGCGCCGCCCTGCACCATATGCCGCGCCTGCCAGACCATCGGATAGCCCTGGTAGGTATGCGCCAGTCCATACAGCCGGCCGCCGTCGGCCTGGATCGCAGCAAGCTGCTGCATATCCACCAGCGACAGCGCTGCCGGCTTTTCGGAAAACACATGGAATCCAGCCCGCAGAGCCGCCGCGGCGATGGGGGCATGCAAATGATTGGGCGTGACGATGACGAGTAATTCCATGCGCTGATCCGCCGGCCGCTCTTGCTCGCTGGCCAGCAGCGCCTCCCAGGACTCGTAGCAACGGTCCGGATCAAGGTGCAGTGCCGCACCACTTCGCCTGTTGTTTTCGGGATCACGGCTAAAGGCGCCGCAGACCAGCTCGATATGGCCGTCGAGGCGCATCGCCTGCCGATGCACCTGGCCGATGAACGCCCCTTCACCGCCACCCACCATGCCCACCCGAACCTTAGACCGACCGGTTGAATCCATGCTTTTGCTCCAGCTTTCCAGATTTGATCACTTCTCATGTAACCGGTTACATTGATTCAGAAGTTAGCACCGAAAGCCTTACTGTCAAGTCGGATGCGCTGCGTTACGCTAGGCACCGCTGACCGGCAGGGTTAGCGTCGATCATCGAGGAGTTATGCCGAACATTCGCAAGGTGGCCGAGCTGGCCGGGGTTTCCGTCGCCACCGTCTCGCGCACATTGAAGACGCCCGAAAAGGTATCGCCGCAGACCCGCGACCGCGTACACACGGCGGTCGAACAGGCCGGCTATCGCCCAAACCTGATGGCCGTGCAGTTCCGCTCGCGCAAGACGCGCAACCTCGTCGTGCTGGTCCCGGCCATCGCCAATGTGTTTTTTGCGCGGGTCATCAGCGGTATTCAGGAAGCCGCGCAGGCCTTCGATTACCGCGTGCTGCTGTGCAATACCTTGGGCCGTGAAGAAGTCGAGATCGCCTACGCCGAGCTGGTTCACGCCCACCAGGCCGACGGCGTGATCCAGCTGCGCGCGTTCAACCCCTTCGCTGAAACCTGTCTCCACGGCAATGCGCTACCGCCGATGGTCAACGCCTGCGAAGTGCTCGACATTCCACCCTGCCCGACCGTTCGACTGGATAACCGCGCCGCGGCCCGCGCAATGACAGAACATCTGCTTGCGCTGGGTCATCGCCGCATCGGCCTGATCAAGGGACCGCAAGGCAGCCCCCTGACTCGAGAACGTATCGCCGGATATGAGGATGCGTTGAATGAAGCCGGCATAGCCCTCGACCCAGAGCTGTTACGCCGCGGCAATTTCACCTTGCAGGCCGGTTACGACGCCGCCGGGCAGCTGCTCGACAACCCGGATCGCCCGACCGCGATCTTCTGCGAAAACGATGAAATGGCGATCGGTGCGATGCAGCGTATCCGCCAGTCCGGGCTGCGCGTCCCGCAGGACGTGTCGGTCGCCGGTTTCGATGACATTCCCTTCGCGGCTTTCAGCGACCCGCCGCTGACAACCATCGCCCAGCCCGCCGAGGCGTTCGGACGACACGCAGTCGAGATGCTCGTAGCGCAATTCGAACAGCGTGCCCTTAAGACGCCTCACCTGATCTTGCCTTACAACCTGATCGTGCGCGGCAGCACCGCCGCCGCTGCCAAGTAGCGCTGAACGCTTGGGATGACACACCTGCGCATTCATGTCGTCCATGCGGCCTTCCGCGCCTGCACGGCAAGAGCGGCTCGGTGGAGCCGCCCAATGCTCGACCGTACAGTGTCATCGAAAGCCAGCGATTTTCAGCCACTAACTAGCGCAAGCCTGCACTGCGCAGCGCACCTGGCGAATAATCCGAAGCGCTTGCGCGGTAGCTGAAGTCATAGGGCTTCGGCTGCTCGTTTGTCAGGCCGGACGCGATGTAGCGCCTGCTTTGCAGGTCGTAGAAGACCTCCATGGCGATAAGCGGTGCCTGAACGCCGTAATGGAAATAGCCGTGATTTTCGCCGACCCGCCAGAGTTCGCCGCGGCTGTCGTAGTGATCGGCCTCGACAATTGCCCAGGTGTCTTCATCGATGAAGTAGTGGCGTTTCGAATAAATATGGCGCTTGCCCGGCTTGAGTGTCGCCTCTACTTCCCACACGCGATGCAGCTCGTAGCGCGTGACGCTCGGGTCTACGTGGCCGGCCTTGATGAACTCATCATATTTATGCGTGGGCGAAGCAAGCTCATAGCTGTTGTAAGGAATGTACAGCTCGCGCTTGCCCACCAGCTTCCAGTCGTAACGATCAGGCGCGCCGTTGAACATGTCGCGACTGTCCGCCGTACGCAGCCCCGCGGTGGTGGGCCCGGCAGCGTCGTAGGCCGTATTGGGCGCACGACGAACCCGCCGCTGGCCCGAGCTGTAGATCCATGACCGCCGGGGATCGTCCACCTGGTCTACAGTTTCATGCACGAGCACCACTTCGCCAGCCTTGCGCGCCGGAGCGGTAATGCGATGGCTGTAGAAGAACAGCACATCATCGGCATCGCCCGGCTCGTACCCCGTGAGATGCTCAGCCAGGGTGAAGCGCTGCTCCGTCGTGACAACACTGAAATCGCCTTTGGGTTCCGGTGCCACGCTATCGGTTGTCAGCTTGAAGCTGCCCTTACGGTAACGGGTGATATGGTTCCACATGACCTCCAGGCCGGATTTAGGCTTGGGAAAAGCGATGGATCCTTCGAAATTTTCCAGGCCATTTCCATCATTGACCAGCCGCGCCGACGCCAAATTATGCTCGACAGACTTGACCGTCGAGCCCGTCACGGCAACTGTCCGGTGCGACGGATAAATCGGTAGATAAAAGGTTTCAGGGTAGCGATTGAGCATGGCGATCAAGCCAGGGCTGAGTTTGTCTTGATACTGCTTGTAGTTTTGCGCGGTGATTTTGAACAGCAGCTGCTCGTCAGCGAATGGATTGCTCGGCGCGCCGTTGTCAGCGAGGGTGCCGGCGTTCTTGTCGAGTCCACCTTTCCAGGCAGGAATGGAGCCGTCCGCGTTGCCGGCGCGCTCGGCGCCGATTGGCGTCAGTTCGCCAAGCGTCGGGGTGTCATTGGCCGCCGAGACGGCGTGAGCTAACGTCAGCGCGGTCAGCAAAAGGCCGCCACGCAGCAGGTGAGTGCACTGTTTCATAAGTTGGCTCCGCTCAGAAGGTAATGCCGACGCTCAGGGCCAGGAAGTCCCGGTCGCCACGGGTCCCGTAGGTCCCATCGATGAAGTCGGTGTAAGAAAGGCTGGCGTTGTAATCGCGTAAAGCGGCGTCCAGACCCAGACTGATCGCTTTCGATCCTTCGTTGAAACCTGAACCCTCGTTGGGCCCATAGCCCTTGACGTCATGCGACCAGGACAGCATCGGCTTCAAATCCACACCGGCAAACGCATCGGCATAGCTCAATACCATTCGGGCGCGATAGCCCCAGGAAAAGCGCGTGACGAACCCGTCGTCGTTGCAGTGCTGCGGGGTTTCTGAATTAGCCAGACAAACCTGATTGTCCGCCAGCTCGCCTGATCCAAAGGTGCTACTGCGACCGTAGCGAGGCCCGAATCGGCCTTCCAGACCGCCGACATAGGTCGCCCCTGCCTCACCAATCAGGAAAACCTGATCAGCGCCCCATATCTGGCTGAACGCATGGGTCGCGGTCACCTGCAGCTGGGTTACCTCTTTGCGGCGATAACCGTTGGATCTGGCGCTGTCTCCGCTGGCCAATGCTCCGCTCGTCAACAAAGGCGAACGTGACGGATCGTTGAGACTGGCCTGAATCAAATCGACGCCGTTGAATTGCAAGGGCATGTTGGGCCGGTAACTGAGTTCGCCCTGCAGCGCGGTCCCGCTCGAAAGAATGGTCGAGAACGACAGGCCATACATTCGGATGCCTTCGGGGTACTGCAACAGGTAGCCAGAGGTGCCAAGTCGCAGCGCACCGGCAAGCGAGCGGCCGGCGTCCGAGCCGAGGAAACCTGCGCAGGCGCCGCCCGACAGCCCGAGGTTGCCGCACAGTTGCGGCGCGAAGCCGGTATTGCTGAAGTACGGGCTGCTAACCGTTCCCACGTAGGGAAGGCGGCTATGGTAATTGGCTATGTAGGCACCGAATTCGGTGTCCAGCGATGGCACGAACCAGCGCAGCGACGTGCCCCACTGACCACCGTTGCGCGCGTTCTCTTCACCAGCCCGCCGAATGCGGACGCCCTCGTCATTGAGCGCGACGCCGAAGGGTGTGAGGCCCGCAACCGCCGCGGCATTCCCGGTGAGCACCGGACCGGAATCGAAGTCGGAGCAGCCGTCGGCCACGTAGTCATTGCTTGAAAAGAAGGTGCCGCAGTTGTCCAGGCTGGTCTGTTCCCAATCCAGCTGATAGAAGAAATCGGCCGAGACATTGTCGGTCAGATTCTGGATGGCGTAGACCATGTTGACCGGAATCAGACTTTCTTTGATTTCAGAACCGGGACGGCGCAACGCGGTCAGGCTGGCCGGGTTGATCGTATTGAGCCCACCCTGGATGAAGGTGCTCTCCCCCCAGCTAACCACTTGCCGGCCCAGCCGCGCCGAGCCAGGCTGATCAGCGATCTGATAGTTGTGGTAGACAAAGGCGTCGAGAATTTGCGCCCCGTCCGATTTTGCATTGCGCTTGCGGCCTGCGTCCTCGACGTCCTTGAAGCGCTGGCCCTCGTCGCGCAGCGCGTAGTCATACCAATAGGTGCCTCGCACGAACGCACCGGAGTCGCCCCTGCGTAGCTCCAGGTCATGTACGCCCTTCAGGGTTTTCGAGAACCAGTCGCCTGATTGATAGTTGCGCCGCCCATCGTCACCACTGGCGCTGCGCATCAGATCGGCGTCAGGGTCCCGGGTCGACAGGCTCGAGCCGATCGAGATCGCGGATTGCAGCTGCACATCCACGCCGGCCAATTGAAAGTCTGCCGCCGCGGCAGTGCCTACGGCACAGGCTAAAGGTGCCATGAAAAACGGCCATATACGGCCACGATTCGTAGTTGCCATCACTCTTATCCTCTTTATTTTTTCGAGTGAGCAGGGCCTAACCATTTAAAGGTCAGTGCCGCACTAATAGTTTTTGCTTTAGTATTTGAAGAACCCGATCCTGTCCGTCCCGTTTAGTAGTTCTGGATGGTAATTGGGCAGAACGAACAGGGACAAATAACGTCTTGGGATGCCAGCCATAACATCAACGAATAGGCCATCATGACTTTAAAACAGCTCGCTTACTTCATCGCGATAACCGAGGCTGGCAGCTTTTCTTCAGCCGCGCGCCGGGCCTATGTTGCCCAGCCGGCCTTAAGCCGGCAGATTTCGTTATTGGAAGAAGAACTTGAAATACAGTTACTGGAAAGGCAGCACGACGGTATTGTTTTAACTGACGCGGGCAAGAGACTTTATGAAATGGCGCGCTCGGTAATCCAAACTGTCAATTCGGTAAAAGATGAATTGAAATCGACTCAGGGAAATCCAAGGGGCCATGTTTCGATCTCTATACCCGCAACATCTTCTTCGCTCTTATTGCCGATTCTCATCGACCGCGCCAATAAAAAGTTCAGCGATATCGAACTGACAATTCGCGATGGGCTGACCAAAGAAGGCGGCCAGGCAGTTGAGCTCGGCAAGGTCGATTTCGGCGTCGTGCCCAATGCAGAAGAGCTGGATGACGTGGTCTCCGATCCCATATTCATCGAAGAGCTTTACTGGGTCGGCGAGCAGGCCATGGACGACACGGCCGATACCATAACGCTCGCGCACGCGGCGGCTACTGCGTTGGTTATGCCTCCCAAAGGACTGCATCTGCGTCGTCGAATTGAACAAGCTGCGATGGAAGCAGGTGTCGAATTGAATGTTCGCTATGAACAACAATCTGCGCTCGGACTAGCGAGCCTGGTTCGTGCAGGACTGGCAGCAACCATCACCAACTGGCCACCCATAGAAGACAACCTTCATTCCACCGCACGCCGGATCATCGAACCGGGCATACACCGTACCGTTTCCATCGTGCATTCAGCACATCGACCTTTGAATTTTGCCGCTTCGTGCATGCGTGATCTGGTGCGCTCGATATTGGTTGAACTGGTCCAGGCAGGACGCTGGAAGGGACAACTGATCGAGCGCGACCAGCCGCCCCTCGAGCTTTGACGTCAGGCCGCAGCGGGGCAATTCCCCCCTGATTGCGCAAGCGACTTCTGAGGATTCATGAAGATCAACCCAATCAGCCCGGCCCCGATCAGGATCAGACCGCAAACCACGAAGCCCTTCGCGTAGCCGGACGGATCGATGCCATCCGCCGCTTGAACCAGAAGCCCCGTCACCACTGGCGCGGAAAGGCCGGCCAGCGAAGCGAAGCCATTTCCAATGGCCAGCATGCTGCCACGCTGGCAATTAGGGGTGACTTCGGCAAGCATGGCAGGCCCCACCGAATACATAACCAGCGCCAGCCCGCCGCTCAAGGTCATGCATGCCATACGCACGGCAATGGAAAGGTCCGGCAGGATGAGCGCCATCGACAACAGGCCGCTGGCAATCAGACAGAGCGAAACGAATACGCCCCGCGCGATTCGCGAGGAGACACCTCGACGCATCAGGCGCTGGGACCACCAGGCCATGAACAGGCTGAGCGGCGTGGTTACCAGTACGAAAAGGCCGAACAGACGTCCAGTGTCCAGCGAGTCGATTCCCAGCCCCGTTTCCAAATACGCCGGCACCCAAGTCAGGGTCAATGCCAGCGACCAGTTGGCGGCGAAGTGGCAGATGTAATTGCTGATCACGGTGCCGTTGGTCAGTAGCTGCCGGTACGGCAGCGGATTCGAGCCAAGTCCACTGTTGAAATTGGGCCTGATGCGGTCCAGTTCACCTTCACGACCCAATTTGAGCCAAAACACACACCAGATCAGCCCCACAACCCCAAGGATCGCAAAGTTGGTCCGCCAGCCATAATGCAGGCTTACCCAGGGGATCATGACCCCAGCCACTAACAGCCCCAATGCACTTCCTGAATGAAGGAGCGCTACGGGCAGGCTGCGCCGGTCATCAGGAAACCACTTGTAAAGCGCGTGCGTCGCGACCGGAGAGGCCGGACCTTCGCCTATCCCCAGCAAGACACGACAGGCAATGATCGCCCACAGGGACGATACGAAGAGCATCGGGATTTGGATCAGCGCCCAGAAAAGCCCCATGCCGAGCAACAGCCAGCGGGCCGGTTTGCGGTTGGCGATGAATCCGCCTGCCACAGCGGAGATTGCAAACAGCCAGTGCAGGCTTCCACCGATCAGGCCGAACTCGGTCGGCGTCAGGTCCAGGTCCTTCATCATTGGCACCGCGACCAGGCCGATCACTACTTTGTCGAGGAAGTTGACCATCATCATGACGGCCAGCAAGCAGGCAATTGTCCAGGCGGCACGTGGACGATAGGTAGGTTCGAGACTGTGCATGGGCTTACTCTATTTATTGTTATGAACCCCGCCGCATGGCGGGGCGATGGGATTCGTCAGCTGGGCATCAAGATGCCCTTGGCGATGGTGTTGCGCTGGATTTCGCTGGTGCCGGTGAGGATGCGCATCATACGAGTCGCACGGAACAGCCACTCGACAGGGTTGCCCTGGATCAAGCCCGAACCGCCATGGATCTGCACCGCACGGTCGGCGATTCGAAACGCTGTCTCGGAACAGAACAGCTTGCACATCGAGGCCTGCACCTTGATATCCCCGCCCGCGTCGTTGAGCGCTGCGGTAGCGAACATCATGCTGCGGGCAGCGTGCAGCTCAGTGGCCATGTCGGCGAGCATGTGGTTGACCGCCTGGAACATGGCGATCGGCTTGCCGAACTGCATGCGTGTGCGGGCATGATCGAGCGACAGGTTTAGTGCCAACCCGGCCATCCCCAACATCGTCGGGCAGTGCAGCAATCGGTTGAGCGTGATGCGGCCCATCGCCAGTTTGAAGCCAACACCTTCATCGCCGATCCGATTGGCGACCGGTATGCGGACATCGTGCAGGACGATATCGCCATGGCTGCCGGGGCCGGACATGACCTGGTAGTCGGTCTCGACGGTGACGCCTTGCGCATGCAGATCGACAAAGAATGCCGTCACTCCGTCCACGCCGTTGCTGTCCGTGGTCTTTGCCATCAGCACGGCGAAATTAGCGTAGGGCGCGCCGGAAATGTAGCGCTTGGTGCCGTTTAGCACGTAGCTATCGCCGTCCAACCGAGCGCGGGTCTTGATCGCGCTGGCGTCCGAGCCGGCCTCCGCTTCGGTGAGTGCGAAACACACAGCCTTTTCGGCACGGCAGACCGGCCGAAGCAGACGCTCGATCTGGTCGTCGCTGGCCACCTTGAACAAATGCCCAATCCGCGGCGGCCCGCTCAATTCACCAAGCACGTGCGGCGCCAGCGCCGAACCGGTAAGCAATGCGGCTTCCTTCAGCGCGCATAGATCCACGACACTGAGGCCAGCACCACCGAGCGCCTCGGGCAGCATGACGTTGTAAAAGCCCAATTCACAAGAGCGTTTCCAAACATCCCGCAGCGCCTCTTTCGGGTGCGGCCTTCCCCAGCCGAGGTTTTCTCTCGCTTCGAGGGGTTTGATCTCGTCCTCGATGAAGCGCTTGAGGTCAGCGATCAGGTGCTGGGCTTTTTCACTTGGCTCGATCATGTCCATCTCCGTTCAAATCCGTCGCTCGCTGTGCTGCCAGTACGACTCACGTACCAGTCGGCGCACCACCTTGCCGTTGGGGTTCTTTGGTAGTTCGGCGACGAAGTCGACGCCACGCGGTTTTTTGAAGCCGGCCAAATGGCGGCCGCAGTGCTCGATGATCTGCACCTCGCTCAGCTCGGTGCCAGGCTTGAGCACGACCACCGCGCGCACCGACTCGCCCCACTGCTCGTCCGGTACGCCGACCACTGCGGCTTCGAATACCTGAGGCAGGCTGTAGATCACCTGCTCGACTTCGCTGGGGTATATGTTGAAGCCGCCGGAAATGATCATTTCCTTCTTGCGATCAACGATGAACAAGTATCCAAGCTCGTCCACGGTAGCGAGGTCGCCGGTGAGGTAATAACCGTCACGCATGACATCAGCGGTAAGCTCTGGCGCCTGCCAATAGCCCTTCATGATGTCGGGGCCCTTCACCACGATTTCCCCAACCTCGCCGGGCCGGACATCCTCGAAGTTCTCGTCGACTACCCGCAGATCCGTTTCGAAATAGTTTCGCCCGCAAGACGCGAGGCGCGCATGGCCGTCGCCCTGTAGATGGTCCTGTTCGGTGAGGATGGTCACTAACGAGCAGGTCTCACCCGCGCCGTAACCCTGCGCCAGG
Source organism: Stutzerimonas stutzeri (assembly GCF_024448715.1). Taxonomy (GTDB): domain Bacteria; phylum Pseudomonadota; class Gammaproteobacteria; order Pseudomonadales; family Pseudomonadaceae; genus Stutzerimonas; species Stutzerimonas stutzeri_AR. Next base: position 26,604 of record NZ_JAMOHZ010000001.1, on the reverse strand, counting down.
ATCGGGCCAAAAACTTCGATGGCTCGCCTGACCAGCGTTGGTGGCATTGGCGCTGCGCCGTAAATCACCAGGCGCAGACTGCTGAGGTCGTAGCGCTCCACATCTGGAAAATTCACCAGCCGATTGATCATGGCCGGAACCATGAACAGGCGGGTCACCCGCTCGCGCTGGATGATTTCGAGAAGCGCCTGATCGTCATAGCGTTCGATCAACAGGTTGCATGCACCGGCAGCCAGGAGCGGCATGATCTGCATGCCGCTCGCATGTGTGATAGGCCCGACGTGAGCCATCACATCACCGGGAACGGCGCGACGCGTTGGGCTGGCAATACTTTTGCGAATCAGCGCCTTGCGGTTGCCGAAGGTGAGCATGGCTGCCTTGAGCACGCCGGAACTGCCTGAGGTGTAATGCAGGACGGCAAGCTGGTCGTCATCCGGATCGCACTCGACCGGACGCTCATCGCCGTGTGCCAGGACCTGCTCGTATAGAAAATCGCCGCCCGCGCCGAGCGTAATGATCCACTTGAGGGCCGGCAGCTTCGCGCGCTGGGCCTGCAGCGCCGGCGCGAATTGTGGATCAGCGATCACCGCCTGACTAACGGAGTCCGCAAGCACCCGAACGATTTCGTCGATGGACAGGCGTGCATTGATCGGCACCTTGACCATACCGTTCTTGTAGAACGCGACTTCCGCCTCCACCAGTTCGGAGCGGTTCGGCGCGAGCAATGCGACATGAGCACCGGCGGGCAGACCGACGTGCAACAAGCCGGAGGCCAACCGATTGGTACGTTTTTCCAGTTCGGCGAACGTGACGCGACGATAGGCATCGACGACAGCCTCGTGCTGAGGCCAATAGAGAGCACTGCGGCTCAAAATCTTCCCGAGGTTCAATTGTTGTTCTCTTTACTCAGACTTGAGCCTCGATGCTAACTGCCCCCCTTTTTCTGCCGCCAATACAACAATCGGATGCAGGCTATGCCGCAATGAGATACTTGCGCGCCTTACAGCCATATCGACAATCCGGTTTTACAACGCCCTGGACATGAGTCGACTTCACGCGATGCCGTTGCGCATTGCCGATGAACACGACGCCGCGGCCTCCTGTACCTGCGCCTGGAATGCTTCGCCAGCAGGTGACAAGCGATGCCCGCGGCGGCTTACCAGCCCGTAGGCCGAATGGTGACTCAGCCGTTCGCTGAGCAGTGTCAGCTCCATCAGCTCCCCACTGTCGAAATCCTTCTGTACGACATCCCGAGGCGCCATGCAGACCGCGTCGCTTTGCTCGGTCATGGTCTTCAACAGCAGGAAGTTGTCGCACTGGATGCTCAGCATTTCTCGCCCGGTATCGCTCAGAACACTCTGCGCCACCGGCTCCGGGAGTTGGGTCCCTGCCAGCGGGTAACCCGCCAGATCTGAAAAACGTATGCGTTGCTGGCGTAGCAGCGGATGTCCGGGCCTACAGAACAGCACGCCCTGATGAACCGGCAGCGGCAATATTTCCAACGCCGCGTCGGTCTCAAGCTCTCGAATATCGGAGATGAACAGCTCGATCCGCTCGTCGAGCAGGCGGTCACGCAGGCTCGACCAGTCACCGACAGTCACTGCGACGGCCAGGCGCGGATACGCCTTGATCAGCCTGGCCAGCGCCTCTGGCACGAGCCGTGCCGCTGGAAACGGGCCTGCCCCCACACGTAACTGCCCGGCTTCGAGATTGTCGATCTGCCTCACCGCCTCCTTCAATGCGCGACTGCTGAGTAACAGGCGACGCGCATGCTGCTCGACCAGTTGGCCCTGCGCAGTAAGGCTGATACCACGGCCGTGACGATTGATTAATGTGCAGCCAAGCGCCGACTCCAGGCTTTGAATGCTACGAGTCAGCGCCGGCTGACTCAGGTGCAGCGCCTCGGCCGCACGGGAGAAGTGCCCGTGGTCCACAAGCGCGACGAAATGGCGAAGCTGACGAAGATCATTCATGCGTGTAATGCATCCAAAGCTAAAGAACATTGCATTGGAATTATCAATCTAGCGAGGGCAGAGTTCAAAGGCCCGATTCGAGCCGTTCAGGCCTCGTTTAGCTTTCTTCGGAGTTCGTCATGCCCTTTATCCGTTTACCTGCCATCGCGGTGGCCAGCCTGTTCATCAGTACGTTCGCTTCAGCCGACCCGCGTCCCGCCACTGCCGCAACTCGCGACGCCAACGAAGCGGTCAAGCAACAGCTCGATTTCACCGACACACGTGCCTTCGAAGATGCCCAACGCGGTTTCATCGCCGCCCTGCCGAAGGCGGAAGTGATCGACGAACAGGGACAAACCGTCTGGTCGAATGCCCGCTATGCCTTTCTCGATAGCGAGCAGGCCCCCGCATCGGTAAACCCCAGCCTCTGGCGGCAGGCTCGGCTGAATGCAATCCATGGTCTTTTCGAGGTGACCGAGGGGATCTATCAGGTACGTGGGATGGACCTGGCCAACATGACTATCGTGGAAGGCAAAACTGGCCTGATCGTCATCGACCCGCTGCTTACGCCTGCTACCGCCAAAGCTGCGCTCGACCTGTATCGAACACACCGCCCTGCCCGCCCCGTCGTAGCGGTCATTTATACCCATAGCCACGTCGATCATTTTGGCGGGGTGAAGGGGGTGGCGAGTCAGGCCGACGTTGATGCGGGGCGGGTAAAAATTTATGCCCCGAATGGCTTCATGGAACATGCCGTCAGCGAGAACGTGATCGCCGGAAATGCCATGACACGTCGCGCCAAATACATGTACGGCACCGACCTGCCGGTCGGCCCGCAGGGGCACGTCGATACGGGTCTAGGCAAGGGATTGTCTCGTGGCCCGATGACCTTGATTGCACCGACTGACATCGTTCGCGAGAGTGGTGTGCAACGCATCGATGGCGTGGATATCGATTTCCGCCTCGCGCCAGGCAGCGAAGCGCCAGCGGAAATGATGATGTATTTCCCGGCGGCGCGCGTGCTGAACACTGCTGAACTGACTTCACAACAGTTGCACAACGTCTACACCCTGCGAGGCGCCGAGGTCCGCGATGCCAGCCTCTGGTCGCGTTATATCGATGAAGCGCTCGACCAGTACGGGCCCATCAGCGACGTCATCATTGCTCAACATCACTGGCCAGTCTGGGGCAAGGAGCAGGGCCGCCACTTTCTTGCCGTGCAGCGAGACCTTTACAAGTTCATCCACGACCAAAGCGTTCGGCTGATGAACCATGGCTACAGGCCTGGGGACATCGCCGAAACACTCAAACTGCCTGCCAGCCTGGCGACCGAGTGGGCCGCCCGGGATTATTACGGCACCCTGCGCCACAACGCCCGAGGCGTCTTTCAGAAGTATCTGGGCTGGTACGACGCCAACCCTGCCAACCTGAACCCTCCGGCACCGCAGGACGCCGCGCGCAAGACCATCGAATACATGGGCGGCATCGACAACGTAATCAAACAGGCACGAAACGACTACGCAGCAGGCAATTACCGCTGGGTCGCCACGGTAATGAGCCAGGCGGTGTTTGCCGACCCAAGCAAACGCGAGGCTCGGGAACTAGCGGCGGATGCCTTGGAGCAGCTCGGCTATCAGGCCGAGTCAGGTCCTTGGCGCGACGTTTATCTTTCGGGCGCACAGGATCTGCGCGGCACGGCACCGACCACGGCAACGGAGCCGGGTCTGCATAAGGATCTGCTGCAGGCGCTCGACACGGGAATGTTCTTCGACCTGCTCGGTGTCCGCCTCAACGGCACAAAAGCCGAAGGCAGGCACTTGGTGCTCAACTGGATATTCACCGACACCAATGAGCGCTTTCGGGTGAACTTGGAAAACGCGGCGCTGACCTGGCTACCCAATGCTCAGGCCGACGCCGCCGATGCGACGGTGACACTCACCCGAGCGACGCTCAACGACATTTTGCAGCGCCAGAACAGCTTCCCCAAGGCCCTTAAAACCGGTGAGATCGATGTCAGCGGAAACCCTAAGAAGCTGCTCGAACTGCTGAGCTTGATGGATGATTTCAAACCCGACTTTCCGCTTATCGAACCTCGATAACGGCGACCCGGAAAAACTGCTCAGCCCGTAGCGCACTTGTCACATGGCGCTCAGCATCGGGCGCTGATGGGCTGGGTATTTGGAATACGAGTTTCGCGGACCGATACCGGAACCATCGGCCTGCGCTGTCTGAAATCAATTTCATTAGGAGGCTAAGGGGATGGTGCTGTTGCACTGAAAAATGGCAAATTGTGGCACCTGCCCGTTTGTACTCCCACCTGGAACTCGAATGTCCATCAGCAATGCCCAGGCCGACGTGGCGTCGGCACCAGCGATACAACAAAGCAGTCCGCTGGCCATGCGCATCATCGGCGCGGTAGCGCTGGCGCATTTGATCAATGACTTGATTCAGGCGGTGCTGCCGTCGATCTATCCGATGCTCAAGGCCAGCTATGGTCTGACGTTCACGCAGGTTGGTCTGATTACCCTGACCTTCCAGCTGACCGCCTCGCTGTTGCAACCCTGGGTTGGTTATTACACCGACCGTCATCCCAAGCCATGGCTATTGCCGGCCGGCACGGTCTGCACCTTGATCGGCATCCTGATGATGTCCATGGTCGGTAGTTTCCCGTTGATCTTGTTGGCGGCGGGGTTGATCGGCATCGGTTCTTCGACCTTTCACCCTGAAGCTTCTCGTGTGGCACGACTGGCTTCGGGCGGGCGTTTCGGCCTGGCGCAATCGACCTTTCAGGTTGGCGGCAATGCGGGTTCGGCCTTCGGGCCGCTATTGGCTGCGGCGATCATCATTCCGTACGGTCAGGGCAACGTGGCCTGGTTCGGGCTGTTCGCTGTGTTTGCGCTATTCGTGCTGTATCGAATCAGCCGCTGGTACGCCAATCACTTGAGCCTGTTCAAGCTGAAACAAGGTCAGGCGGCGACTCATGGCTTGTCGAAAGGCCGGGTGATGAGCGCGCTGGTCGTGCTCGGCTTGCTGGTGTTTTCCAAGTATTTCTACATGGCCAGCTTCACCAGCTATTTCACCTTCTACCTGATCGAGAAATTCGATCTGTCGGTAGCCAGCTCCCAGCTGCATCTGTTCCTGTTTCTCGGTGCGGTTGCTGCGGGAACCTTCTTCGGTGGACCCATCGGCGACAAGATTGGCCGTAAGGCGGTGATCTGGTTCTCGATCCTTGGCGTGGCGCCGTTCACGCTGCTTCTGCCTCACGTCGACCTGTTCTGGACCAGCGTCCTGAGCGTTGTCATCGGTTTCATCCTCGCCTCGGCGTTTTCGGCCATCGTCGTATATGCCCAGGAATTGGTGCCGGGAAATGTCGGGATGATTGCTGGAGTGTTCTTTGGACTGATGTTCGGCTTCGGCGGGATTGGTGCGGCGTTGCTGGGGCATTTGGCGGACATTCACGGCATCGAATACGTGTACTTCCTGTGTTCGTTCCTGCCGTTGTTTGGTGTGTTGGCGATCTTCCTACCAAGAACCAAAAAAGCCTGAGGGAACTCCGAGGTCGTTGAACGAAGCAATCGACGGCAAGCGATTCAGCCTGCTGTCGAACCTGCCTCATGAACCGAGCTCCTCTCCTCTAACGCCTCCCACAAGCAGCGCCGAAACAGCTGATGCAACGGCAGTCGCTGCGCGCTGTGGCGGCTGACAAGCATCAGCTCGCGGTAGAAGGTGGCACTGCCGAGGGAAATGATGCGGACCGTTGGCGTACGTTCGAGCCACAGCCCGGCCTTCGGCACCAGCGCCACGCCCAGGCCGCTTTCAACCATCTTGACGATGGCATCCAGCTCGTCCAATTCCAGCCCAGGGCGTACATCCAGATGGTGTTTGCGCAGGAACTGACTTACCTGGCGACCACCGAAGGAGCTACGGTCGTAGCGCACGAAGGGATGCTCGACGAGCAACTTGAATGGGTCACCACCCTCGATGTTCAGCGGCGTAATCAGCACGAAAGGCTCTTTCTGGATCAGCTCGGCGTGCAGCTCCTTGGGGAGTGCGAACGGCGGGCGGATCATTACCGCCAGATCGATTTCGCCGGCATCGATCTGTGACAGCAGGTTCAGCGAAACGCCCGGTGCCAGCTTGGGCTCCACGCCTGGTGCCTCTCGCAATAATCGCAGCAGAACCGGCGGCAACAGCCCGGTCTGTACCGTGCCGATGGCGCCAATGCGTAATTCGCCACGGTAGTCGTCCACGGACTCGGGCTGCCCCATCAGGGCGAAGGTTTCAATGATCTGCTCGGCCAGCGGCAGCGCCCGCAAACCCGCCGCGTTGAGGTTGGCCGAACGCCCTGTTCTATCGAATAAACGAAGGCCCAGCGCGTCCTCGAGATTCTTTATCTGAGCACTGACCGCCGACTGGGTCAGGCCGATCTTGTTGCCCGCAGCCGCAAAACTGCCGCACCGCGCTATCGTCAGGAAGGTTTTGAGTTCGCGAATCATAGGGGCTCTCATCTATCGATTTTTTTGAGGCTCGGATCAAAAGATATCCGCTGTTTGCCCATACGACAAACAGCAAGAATGACGTCACCCGCCTCCCAAGAAGGAATGCCCGATGAGCCTCTCACCTTTCCACCTCGCGATCCCTGTTTACGACTTGCCAGCCGCCCGCCATTTCTACGGCGAGGTGTTCGGACTCGCTGAAGGACGCTCTTCCGACCATTGGGTCGATTTCGATTTCTACGGGCATCAGCTGGTGATCCACGAGCATCCCAAGACCCAGTCCCAGGATGCTGCGCACACCAATGCGGTGGACGGCCATGACGTACCCGTGCCGCACTTCGGAATCGTGCTGAGCTGGCCGGAGTGGGAAGCGCTCGCCCAACGTCTGCGCTCGCTGGGCACTCAGTTCGTCATTGAGCCCTATGTGCGTTTCCAAGGCCAAGTGGGCGAGCAAGCCACCATGTTCCTCTTCGATCCATGCGGCAACGCGCTGGAATTCAAGGCATTCAAGGACATGAGTCAGCTGTTCGCTAAATGATTGCCGGTATCGCCTTTTTCTGAAGCGAAATGGACTGCCTTAGTCCTCTCTCGCCGCAGGCATTAACTGCGAGCAGGAAGATGCTCAGCACCGTTGGCAGTTTGAAGTGGCCGGTTCACGCGGCCAGCTCAGGCGTTTGTTAGCGGTTTCACGCACTTGCCATTCTTGCGGGCTGGGCAGTTCTTGGGACGAAAGCATGGGTCAGCGCCGATGGGGAAGTTCCCCTGCGTATGGCCCATCACGGAGCGGAAAAAACTGACTGCCAATCTGCACGCGACACATCTGCTTCAGCGTCATAGCCATATTGCCATCGGCTCGTGGCGCCCCGAAAAACCTTCCCATACTCGCTAAACAAAAACGGCAGCGGACCGATAACCCGGTATGCCAAGCGAGACCTGCATCTATGGTGCTGGCCTCGCTCGGAGCCTGTCAGCCGGCCCCCTTAACCCGCTTTGCGCCTCGCAAGGGATCACGGGGTCGATACCGCCAACTTGCATATGGGAGCCCTCATCGTGCAACTCATCGATAACCGAGCCTTGATCGACGATGCCCTGAGCCACTCTGCTGCGCTGACCGGAGGCCGCTTCGACCATCGCTACTGGTTGCGCAAGGTAACGGACGTGAAGCTAGTGATCATTTCAAAGCCGGAGGTACTCTTCGACCTCTCGCTCAAGGTCTACATTCCGATTGCGCCGGGGCAGGCGACGCCGTGGTCTTACGGCGACGGCTGGTTCAATTGGCATTTTCTGGGAACCAAGGGCGCGATGGTGACGATCGCAAGGGAGATTATTTCTATCGCGATGCGCAGCCAGCAGGCTAATTCATCACTTCTACAGGCCTGGCTAACGGCGTTGGTGTCGTTCAGGCACAGCGACCAGACCATCGCTGTACTGGAACCGGAACCGCAGCAGGATCTGGCGGGACATTAATGGCCGCTCCGGCTGCCGAATGCCAAAGTCTTCCTGGTCGGTTCCCGCAGCAAACGGCAGCATCTGCTCGTAGCAGCACATCCAAATAGATCCCTGCTCTGCGCACCCGACCTCTCCTGCTCTATCCAAAACTTTCGTCACTCACGCCGCAGTACCGGTCGGGTCGCTCTGCTGATCGCTACCTTCGGTGATTAACGCAAAGGTAATGTCTGCCGCTTCAGACAACGCGTCCAGTATCCCGGACATGCTCGGAAGCACGCTGTCTCCGGAGCTGGACACCCGCGCGTGAGCCATCCAGCACGCCCAGCGGGACGATCCTCTCGGCAGAGCGGCGCACGCGGCGCAAGCCGACCGATCATCGCCTAACGCATCTATGCCCCACGCTCTGGCACGCCTTTGGCTCCGGCTGACAAGCCTGGTCGCTACCGTATCCATTCGCCCAGGCGCACTCGCCTCGTGGCGGTTGCCACGGGCACGACAACAACAAGAAGAAGGAAGCCCTCATGAAAGCAACCCGTGCACATATCGCACGCCGCTCGGCAGCGTCGCGTCTACTGCTGGCCGCCCCTGCCTTGCTGGCGGCTGCGATTGCCGAGCCCGCGCTGGCCGCTAGTTGTAGCGAGCTGGCCGGAGCCCAGGTTCCAGCTGCCGCCATCGCCCTGCCAACCTCCGGTGCCGGGGTGATATCGGCAACCGCGGTACCCGCTGGCGGCACCGCACCGCAAGCCTTCGGCGCGCATTGCGATCTGAACGTCGAAATCGCCCCGGTCGACCCGAGCGCACCGACCATCAAGATGCGCATCGTTCTGCCGGAGCAGTGGAACAGCAAGGCGATGATGTATGGCGGTGGCGGTTACAACGGCACCGTCCCCAACGTCGCGGGCAACGTCCCGGCCGGCCCGGTCGATCAGCCGACGCCGCTGGGCCGTGGCTATGCGGTGTTTGCCAGCGATTCGGGACACGTCGCCAATCCAATCAATCCGGGCGACTTCGCGTGGAATGAAGAAGCGCTCGCCAACTACGCCCACGACGCGCTGAAGAAAACCCGCGACACGGCGATGTTCATTATCGAACAGCGTTATGGCCGCCAGCCCGCCCGCAGCTACTTTGCCGGCGGCTCGACTGGTGGGCGCGAAGCCTTGGCGGTAGTGCAGCAATGGCCGAAGGATTTCCAAGGTGCAATCGTGCTTTACCCTGCTTACAACGCGGCGGCGCTGGATTTGCAGTTCGGCCGCATCACCCGTGCATTGGCCGCGCCAGGTGCGTTCCCCAGCCTCGAAAAGCGTGCCGCGCTGCTTGAAGCGTCGATGCAGGCATGCGATGGGCTGGATGGCGTGCGCGACCGGGTGATCAGCAATCAGGCTGCCTGTAACGCCTGGTTCGACCCGGCCAAGGCCAAGCTCAATGGCCGTCCGCTGCGCTGTCGTGGCGGGGCCGATACCGGTGACAGCTGCCTATCGGATGCGCAAATCAATGCGCTCAAGGTGTTCAATACGCCGATCCGTTTCAGCCAACCGCTGGCCAGCGGCGAGCGCGGCTATCCTGGCTTCAACACCTGGGGCACGGACCTTGCCCGTCCCGGCACTGGCCTGCAGCTGGTGGTCAACCGGCTGGGCCTAAACACCTTGCAGCCGGATTACCCCATGCCGGTACACGGCACCGGTTTCGCCGAGGGCGCGCCCTACCACTCGGGTTTCTGGGATGAATGGGTGCGCTATTTCATTACGCGCAACCCGACGTTCAACTCGCTGACGTTGGACCCAACCAACCTCGGCCCCTGGCAGGCGCGCGTCGATGCGTTGTCGCTGCGTCAGGACGTTAACGAGACCGATCTGTCGGCCTTCGTCGCCAACGGCGGCAAGATGCTCATGGCCCATGGCACTTCGGATCAGCTGGTCAGTACCCGTGCCACGGCCGAGTACTACCAGCGTGTGCAGCGGGACATGGGCGTCGGCCAGACCAGGCGCTTCATGCGTTATTACGAGATCCCCGGCTATGCCCATGCGGCGAGCACGGTATTCAACGCTGCCTGGGACTCGCTGACGGCGCTGGAGAACTGGGTTGAACGCGGCATCGCACCCAAACGACAGATCGTCGCCGACACCGCCGCGGTGCCAGGCCGTACCCGCCCATTGTGTGAGTACCCAGCCTGGCCGAAATACGTAGGCAAGCGCGACGTGAATAAAGCGTCGAGCTTCGTCTGTGTGAAGAGCCAGAAAGGCCGGCACTGAAGGGGATTCGTGGGCTGGGCGTAGAGCATCGAACGATGCAAATGGTGGTTCGCGCGCCCATCCCACGAAACAGACGTGCAGCGTACCGGTGCTGCTGATGTATCGCGGCGCTGAAACCCGGCAGCGTTGCCACGATGGTCCAGTCCATCTGACATCGGAACCTTAAAGCCGCCTGCCCTCTTGAACATGTCCAACCTGACGGACATCCCGATCAGCATAGCCGCCGCCCACGTGCCTGCTGGCCTACCGGGCTGAAGGCTCTAGCGCGCGAGTTCCAGCTGCCTGCACGATTTCCACCACAGTCGGTGCCGGGATGGCACACCTTTCGCTCAGCAGCTCTGACGTCTCGTAATTTTGCAGACGCCAGTGCCGCCACAGAGCGCGCTTTCAAAACAACAAGAACTGAAAGGACTGCCCGCACATGCACGCCCATCAGGCCTCACTTCCATCTCCCTGACCCCAGCACGGCTTAGCCAGCTGCGGGAACAATTTCGCCCCCTGTTTTACCCGCAACACTACAACCGATAAAAATAAGAGGAAGCACCCATGCAACATGACTGCAAAACCATCCGGCATCTGCTTTGTGCAGGCGCTGCTCTGGGCATCGCCGGGCCAGCCAACGCGGCTTTCATTGATGACAGCAAGGCAGCCGTAGAGCTGCGCAACTTCTATATGAACCGCGATTTCCGCGGCAGCGAGTCGACCCAGGCCAAGGCTGAGGAATGGGCCCAGGGCTTTATCCTGAAAATAGAGTCCGGCTACACCGAAGGCCCGGTCGGCTTCGGCGTGGATGCTCTAGGCCTGCTCGGCGTAAAGCTTGATTCCAGCCAGGATCGCTCAGGTACCGGTATTTTGCAGAGGGATTCGTCCAGTCAGCCCCAGGACGATTACGGCACGGCAGGTCTGACCGCCAAAGCGAAGATGTCCAATACGACGCTCCACGTCGGTACTTTGCAGCCGATCATCCCGGTGGTGATGCGCAACGACAGCCGCCTGCTGCCCAATATCTACCGCGGCGCCTGGTTGCAGAGCAAGGAAGTCGAAGGCCTCACTCTTGATCTGGGTATGCTCGACCGCACCCGCTATCGCGACTCTTCGGATTACGAAGAGATGGTCGTGTTCAACAGCGGCGCGAGGAACATCGATCTGGCTAACACGACCAGTAGCGATGAATTCGTGTTCGCTGGCGGTCGCTACCAGTTCTCACCCGAGCTGACCGGCAGCTACTACTACGGCGGGCTGGACGGTATCTACGATCAGCACAATTTCAACGTCGTGCATGTACTGCCGATCGGTGACAACCAGAGCTTCAAGACCGATCTGCGTTATGTACGCTCCACCGACGATGGCGGTAGCAACGTCGACAACAATGCCTTCGGCGCGCTTTTCACCTACCGGATCGGTGGCCATGGCTTCACCGGTGGCTATCAGAAAATGAGTGGCGACACTGGCTTTGCCTACATCAGCGGCGGCGATAATTCACTGATTAACCTTTTGCAGATCAATGACTTCGGCAACGAAGACGAGAAGTCATGGCAAGTTCGGTATGACTATGACTTCGCCGCTATGGGCATCCCTGGCCTGAGCCTGATGACCCGTTACGTGACCGGCGACAACGTCAACGTTGTCGACCGCTCCGGTGAAGGCAAGGAATGGGAACGCGATACCGACATCGCTTACGTAGTTCAGAGCGGACCGTTGAAAAACCTCGGCCTGAAGGTGCGTAACGCTACCGTGCGCAGCAACTTCGGCAGCGATCTGGACGAAACCCGGCTGATCCTGAGCTACACCATGGCGCTGTGGTGACAACACAGCGCCACTGAGAGCTCACCTCCTCGTTGATTTTACCGGGCCTGTTGCGGCCCGGTTTTTTCGTTCAAATCAACCGCGAAGGAAATCCAGAACACGCCCGGTAAAGCGATCGCCCACTTCGACGTTGGATAAATGAGCAGCATCGAACTCGACCAGTTTCGCATCGGCGATGCGCTCCAGCATGAAGCGGCCATGCTCGGGAGTGGTCACCGGATCCTGGCTCCCACAGACAATCAATATCGGCACTCTGATCGTACCCAGCTGATCGCGGTAGTCAGCGTCGCGCACCGCCGCGCAATTGGCTGCATAGCCTTGCGGTGAAGTGGTCGCGATCATCTGGGTGATGCGGCTCGTCTGTGTGGGTTGTTGCTCAGCGAAGGTCGGCGTGAACCAGCGTGCAATAGAGGCATCGCGCATGTCGCGCATGGCCTGCTCGCCACCTTTCAACACTGTGTCGATGCGGTCGTTCCAGACCTCGTCGGTGCCGATTTTCGCGCCGGTGTTGCAGATCACCAATCGCGTCAGCCGCTGGCCGGCGTTGATGCCCAGCCACTGGCCAATCAGGCCGCCCATGGACAGCCCGCAGAAGGCGAAACGGTCGATTCCCAGCGCATCAACCAACCCCAGCACATCCTGGCCGAGCTGTTCGATGCTGTATGGGCCAGGTGAGACGGACGAACCACCATGACCGCGCGTGTCGTAACGCAGCACGCGGAAATGCTCGCTGAAGGCTGGCATCTGTGGGTCCCACATGGCCAGGTCAGTACCCAGCGAGTTGGAAAGCACCAGTACCGGCGCATCGACCGGGCCGTCGAGACGGTAATTCAGTTCGCCATCGGCGAGTTTTACGGTGGGCATGGGGAATCTCTCTAGGAAGTCGATCTAAAGGTAGTCGCAAGAGCGAAAAAGATAGGCTTGCGGCGTGCCGCGGCATGAGGAATCCATCAAAGACCGTGTATGCGGTGATGGGATAAGAACGGTGGGCTAAAGCCCACCCTACCGGAGCTTGATTAGCCGTAGGGTGGGCTTCAGCCCACCATCCTTCGCGTAAGAAGTCAGACCCGCTCGACAACCAACGCCAACCCCTGCCCCACGCCGACACACATGGTCGCCAGGCCGAGCTTGCCACCGGACTTTTCCAAGGCGTGTACGGTGGTCATGACCAGGCGCGCACCGCTCATGCCCAACGGATGACCCAGTGCGATCGCGCCGCCCTGCGGGTTGACCTTCGGGCTGTCGTCTTCCAGACCCAGATCACGTGTCACCGCCAACGCCTGAGCGGCGAAAGCCTCGTTCAGCTCGATCACGTCGAAGTCACTTACGGCCATATTCAACCGCTCGCACAGCTTGCGCACCGCCGGCACTGGGCCGTAACCCATCACACGCGGCGCGACGCCGGCGCTAGCCATGCCGAGCACTTTGGCGCGCGGCTTGAGGCCGTATTTCTGTACTGCTTCGGCGCTGGCGAGAATCAGCGCCGCCGCACCGTCGTTGACGCCCGACGCATTGCCGGCGGTGACGGTCTTGTCGGGGCCGTTGACCGGCTTGAGCTTGGCCAGCGCCTCGGCACTGGTGTCGGGGCGCGGATGTTCATCAGTGTCGACAACCGTGTCGCCCTTGCGGCCCTTGATCACCACCGGGACGATTTCTTCAGCGAAGAAGCCTGCGGCCTGTGCCTTGCCGGTGCGCTGCTGGCTGCGCAGGGCGAACGCATCCTGATCCTCGCGGCTGATCTTATGTTCCTCAGCCACGTTATCGGCGGTCTGCGGCATGGCATCGACGCCGTACATTTCCTTCATCTTTGGATTGACGAAGCGCCAGCCGATGGTGGTGTCCTCGATCTTCTGCGTGCGGCCAAACGCCGTGTCGGCCTTGCCCATCACGTAGGGCGCTCGGGTCATGGACTCGACGCCGCCAGCAATCGCCAGCTCCATTTCGCCGCAGGCGATGGCGCGGAAGGCACTGCCCACCGCATCCATGCCCGAGGCGCAAAGGCGGTTCAGGGTCACGCCCGGCACGGTTTCCGGCAACCCGGCCAACAGCGCGGCCATGCGCGCCACGTTGCGGTTGTCCTCGCCAGCCTGGTTGGCGCTGCCCATGAAAACTTCTTCGATGGCAACCGGATCGAGCTGCGGATTGCGTTCCAGCAGCGCTTTGATCGGGGTTGCGGCCAGATCGTCGGCACGCACCGCGGCCAACGCGCCGCCGAAGCGGCCGATAGGTGTGCGTACGGCGTCGCAGATAAAGACTTCGCGTGTCACTCGTCACCTCCAGATTGTCCATGGGCGGCAGCCGTGCGGGCCTCCAGGGCGCGCAGGGCAACCAGTTCAGTCTCGGTGGGCGGTGAAGTTTCGCCCAGGTTGTCGGCGAAACGGATGGCCCAGCCGGTGTTCTCGATCACCTGCTCGCGGGTCACGCCGGGGTGCAGCGAGGTCACCACGAATTCGTTGGACCCGGCTTCGGGCTCCATGATGCACAGATCGGTGATGATTCCGACCGGCCCGTTGCCCGGCAGGCCGAGTTGCTTGCGATGATCGCCGCCTTCACCGAAACCGACGGATGTAATGAACGCCAGCTTGTCGACAAAGGTGCGGTGCGATTGCTTGAGGATAATCAGCACCTGCTTGGCCGACCCGGCAATTTCCGGCGCCCCGCCCGCCCCTGGCAAGCGAACTTTCGGTTGGTGATAGTCGCCGATCACCGTGGTGTTGATGTTACCGAACTTATCCACCTGCGCCGCGCCGAGAAAACCGACGTCGATGCGCCCGCCCTGCAGCCAGTAGCGGAAGATCTCACCGGTGGGCACCACGGTGTCGGCGGTCTCGGCCAGCTCACCGTCACCGATGGACAGCGGCAATACCGAGGGCTTGGCGCCGATCGGGCCGGATTCGTAGATCAGCACGACGTCCGGCGCATGGGTCAAGCGCGCCAGATTGGCGGCCTTGGACGGTAGCCCAATGCCGACGAAACAGACGCTGCCATCGCCGAGGCGACGCGAAGCGGCCACGGTCATCATTTCATTAGTGCTGTAGTCATTGGCGTGAGCGCTCATCACTTGGCCTCCTGCTGCGCGGCCAGCTTGGCCTGAAACGCTGAATAGTCTTCGGTACCGTGGATGAACTCATCGATCCAAGCGTTGAAGGTGTCGCGGTCGCGGGCGATGGGGTCCCACTGCTGATAAAAGCGGTTGTCGCGCTCGTAGTAACCGTGCGCATAGGACGGATGGGCGCCACCCGGCACTAGACAGACAGCGGTCAGCGCCCAGGTCGGCAGCACGCAGGCGTTCATCGGAGCATTAAGGTCATCGACGATTTCCTCGACGGTGACGATGCAACGCTTGGCCGCCAACGCGGCTTCCTTCTGCACACCGAGGATGCCCTGGATCAGCACGTTGCCTTTGCGGTCGGCCTTTTGCGCATGGATCACGGTGACGTCCGGGCGCACGCTCGGCACCGCCGCGAGGGTTTCGCCGGTGAAGGGGCATTGGATGAACTTGATCATCGGATTGACCTTCGGCAGGTCGGAGCCGAGATAGGCACGCAGCACCGCGAACGGCAGCCCGGAAGCGCCGGCAACATAGGCGTTGGCGAGGTCTGCGTGGCTGTGCTCTTCGATCTCCAGCGGCTGCGGCCACTGCTTTTCTACCGCGTCGCGCAGGCGATGCAACGAGCCGACACCGGGGTTACCGCCCCAGGAGAAGATCAGCTTCTTCGCGCAACCGGCGCCGATCAGCAGGTCATAGACCAAGTCAGGGGTCATGCGCACCAGCGTCAGCTCTTTCTTGCGCTGACGAATGATTTCGTGAGCGGCGGCGGTGGGAATCAGATGGGTGAAGCCTTCAAGGGCGACGGTGTCGCCATTGCTGACGAAGCGATCAATTGCTTCGTGTAGTGAAAGGAGCTCGGCCATGGGTCAGTCTCGTGTTGGTATCGAATGCACGAACGAATCGGTGCTTACGACCCACACTAACCATGGTTTTGAGGCAGAACAATCCGATAATCGATTAACTGTTCGGTATTCGAACAGTGATTAATTGGCTCACTCCTTCGGATCGCCGGATTACGCCTTCGGCTAATTCGACCTACGATGGACGTTCATTCCAGCGATCATCCAGCCCAATCGGCTGGGTAAAAAACCGTCCTCGCTGCGGTGGGCTGAAGCGTTGTAGGGTGGGCTTCAGCCCACCGGTGACAGCACGCTTCATCGACCCGGCATACGGCGTCGACGTCAGTGAAACAGCCGCGTGCTCAGCTCCCGGCTCGCCTCTCGCTGCGGTGGGCTGAAGCGGAGCGCCGCCCGGCCCACCCTACGGTTCTACTCCGTGCAGCGTTGTAGGGTGGGCTTCAGCCCACCGGTGACGGCAGCTGGACCAGAGTTGCAGGTCGGGTCACGCTTCATCGACCCGCATGCCGAGCCGATGTCAATGAAACAGCCGCGTGCTCAACTCCTTGCTTGCCTCCAGCAGCACCGGCAGAAAGCGCGTTTCCAGTTCTTGCCGGGTCACCCGACCGGCATGCGTGCCGACGTTCAGCGCGGCGAGTACCTGGCCGGCAGAATCCTTCAGCGGTACCGCGAGCGAGCGCAGCCCGACTTCCAGTTCCTGATCGATGATCACCCAACCCTGCTGCCTAATCTCGGCAATCGAAGCACGGATAGCTTCGGGCGTGTGCAGGGTGCGACTGGTCTTGATCTGCAACTCGGCGTGGTCGAGGTAATCATCCAGCGCCGCATCATCCAGCGCCGCCAGCAATATCCGACCCATCGACGTGCAATAGGCCGGCAATCGACTGCCTACACTCAGATCGACCGAAATCAATCGCTGCGGCGTCGCCGAGCGGGCCACATAAAGCACCTCGTCACCTTCCAGTGTGGCCATCGAGCAGGCCTCATGCAGCTGATCGCTGAGGCGGTCGAGAATCGGTTGCGCGGTCACGGCCAGCGGTGTGGACGACAGATAGGCGTGGCCCAGCGTCAGCACCTTGGGCAATAGCGAATAGGTGCGACCGTCGGTGGTGGCATAGCCGAGCTTGATCAGTGTGTGCAGGCAGCGACGCACCGCCGCGCGGGGAATCTCGGTGCGATGGCTGATTTGCGCGATGGTCAGATGACGCTTGCGCTCTTGAAACGCATGCACCACCGCCAGCCCACGGGCTAGCGAAGTCATGAAGTTCGGATCGCCTGTGAAGGCTTCAATGCGCTTGGCCGGCGAAGCAATGATTGCCGGCGCCATCGGCGTAGTTCGGGAATGGGATTCGTCGTTCATGGCAGACAGCCTTGTCGGGGAGCGTTGTTCGATTATCGTCCCGATGGTCGATAATCGCAAAGCCCACCGTCAAGACGTTCTGCAGAGCGCAGTCCGGCGATTGGACGCAGCTACGCCGAGGATTTTTTTGGGGGAACGGAAAGCAACAAACGGGACGTCCAGCCGGAGTCCACGTTGATCGCTGAGGCCACCCAGGTCGGGGGCTAGCCGTCAGGACTGGCTCATCACGAGGGCAATGCTCTGCGCCAGGTCATCCTGAGTGAACGGCTTGCCGAGCCTGGGCAGTTCGCCTGCCAGCCCGATTGGCTGGTCGGCATAACCAGTGACAAGAATCACCGGCAGGTCTGGATACCGCTGCCTGACGACTTCGGCGAGTTGCGTGCCGGTCATTTGAGGCATGGACTGATCAGTCAACACCAGCTGAACCCTGTTCTGCGCGAGAATTTCCAACGCCTTCTTTGCTGACTCCGCCTCGTACACATGGCAGCCAAGCTCCTCAAGCATCGCGCCGGTCGTCATCAACACAAGGGGGTCGTCATCCACCGCCAGTACACTGAGCCCCACAGGACAATGCGACTCAGACGCCTGTGACTGTTCAGCTTCAACCGGCGTGCCTTCACCTGTGGCAAGCGGCAGCCACAACTCAGCGGTAGTCCCGCGCCCCTTCTCGCTTTTGAGCACCAAACCGCCACCCGACTGCGCGGCAAGGCCATGAACCATCGAGAGTCCCAGCCCCGTGCCTTTGCCGACCCCTTTGGTGGTGAAGAACGGCTCCGTTGCACGTTCGAGCGTAATCTCGTCCATACCTTCGCCCTCATCCGCCAAGGCCAGGCACAGATAGTTTCCGGGTTCCAGCGCCCCCTCCTTCGAGTCGAGCCGGTGCTCACGAGCCGAAATGGTGACGGTGCCGCCCTCCGGCATCGCGTCTCGGGCGTTCACCGCCAGGTTGAGAAGCGCCAGTTCCATCTGGTTGGCGTCCGCCAGGACGGGTTGGAGCGAGAGGGGAAAACGGGTTTCGATTTGAATCCGAGGGCCGAGCGACTGCTGAAGCAGGTCGGCCATATCACGCACCAGAGCGGGTACATCGATCAGCTCGAGATTGAGATCCTGGCGTCGCGCAAAGGCCAGCATGCGCTGGGATAGAGATATGCCGCGCTGAGCGCCGCGAATGGCGTTGTCCAGCAACGGGATGATTTTCGGGTCATCAGGCAATCGCCGGCGCACGATCTCCAACCCTCCCAGCACGGCCATGAGGAGATTGTTGAAGTCGTGGGCGATGCCACCGGTCAGTCTGCCCAGGGACTCCATCTTCTGTGACTGGAACAACGCTTCCCGTGCCGTTTCCAGCTCGCGCTGGGCCTCCACGGTTTCGGTGATATCGCGAGTAATCTTGGCGAAACCTATTAGGTTGCCCGTCTCACTGCGGATAGGATCGACGACCACACTGGCCCAGAAGTGCGAACCGTCCTTGCGCACACGCAAGCCCTGACTTTCGAACCGCCCTTCACGCAATGCAGTATCGAGACCGCGCTGCGGGGCGCCATTCTCCCGGTCTGCGGGGGTAAAAAAGGTCGAATAGTGCTGCCCGATAATCTCGTCGGGCAGATACCCTTTGATGCGTTGGGCGCCCATGTTCCAGTTGGTCACCCGCCCTGTCGGGTCAAGCATGTAGATGGCGTAATCAGTGACGCCCTGCACCAGCAAGCGAAACTGCTGTTCGCTCTGTTTCAGCGATTCCTCAACCAGCTTGCGCTCGGTCAGGTCGCGAGTGACCTTGGCGAAGCCGAGCAGATCGCCAGTGGGTGACCAGATAGGATCAATCACTACGTGACACCAAAAGCGCGTGCCATCTTTGCGCACACGCCAGCCCTCTCCTTCGAAGCGACCCTCGGTTGCTGCAATGGACAGCGCACGCTGGGGCAGTCCTGCGGCACGGTCTTCGTCGGTATAAAAACGAGAGAAGTGCTGCCCGATGATTTCAGCTTCTTCGTATCCCTTGAAGCGCCGCGCACCGGCATTCCAGCTTGCAATTCTGCCATCGACGTTAAGCATATAAATGGCGTAATCGGTCACTGCATCAATCAACAGCCGATAACGCTCTTGCGCCGTAATCGACATATCCGAAGATGCCGTGTTCTGCATTGAAATACCTAAATCCGAGCGATTTAGTCAGGATTATGACCGGTGCAGCGAAGAAATGAAATGCACAGCAACCGTGACGCGACAAACAGTGCGGTATAGAACGATGCGGGAGCTATCACAGATCATGCTGGTCGGTTTTTTCCTCGATGATCTTTAATGTAGCCAGATTTCAAAGGCTTGCTAGAGCCGCTCGAAGCCAGGCAGAAACGGTACGCGTTGCTCGAGAAGCTCCAGCAGTAACGTGCCCGGCCAGGCTGGTGCGAAGCCGCCCCCGGCGCCGAATAGCAGAACTTCGCGAATCGCCATTGAGCTGTTCATTCTATGGCGGCCTTTCGGCGTGATCCTGATGGTCGTCCCGGCATTGTGCGTCAGTACCAGGAAGCACCGGCGGCCAGCCAGGCGAAACGGAGATACGGCAGCGCGAGAGCGTCGGCAGGCTGTTGTATCTGAGGTGCCGCAGCGAGAAGGCTGGGCGCCGCTACCAAATATCTTGGCGAGGTTACGACCCAACGACCATACATATAGAGAGATGCTGAAAGGACGGCGCTAGTATGCTTGCGCAAAATATCGGACGGCAGCTCACCGAAAGCGCTCTTGTAGGTTTCCGAGAAGCGCCCGAGGTGTAGAAAACCAAAATCCATGGCGATCTCGGCCGGCACAGGTCGAGCTTGCCGAATTTGCAACCTGTAGTCACGGCAGATCGCATGCATGACCAGCATCAGCCCGTCCGGTAACCGCACGCTTTTGTCTCCAACCGACCAGCGGAACACCCGGCGCGCCGGGCGGTTCGGCGAATCAGCCCGCTGCGCCGGGATAACCCGTCGATGCACGCAATGTATCGGCGATGGCCTGGGCCGCGACCGAGAGCTCGTGACCGGGCTTGGTCAGGATACCCACCGGTTTTTCGATTACCGGGTCGCTTAGCGCAACACAACGGGCGCCAAGTTCGAGCATCTGCTCGCGGCACAATGCGGGAACCGCGCTGACGCCCAGCCCGCAGGCGACCATGCGCCCGACCGTTACCAACTGATGGCTTTCGAACTGCGCCGGCAGGCTGCGTCCGCGTTGGCGTAGGTGGTCTTCGAGCATGAAACGCACATTCGAAGGCCGCTGCAAGGCAATGAAGGGCTGCTCCAGCAGCTGTTGCCAGGCGATTTCGCTATGGTCGGCCAACGGCGAATCGGCAGGCACCACTGCCACGAATCGGTCGATATAGAGCGGGGTGAAAGTCAGCGGTGTGGTCGATTCGGGCTCGAAGGCAATGCCCAGTTCCACTTGCCGATCGCGGACCATATCCATCACTTGTTCATTTATCACGTCGTGCACCGTGACGCTGATCGACGGGTATTGCTGGCGAAACGTTCGCAGGACCGAGGGCAACAGATTGCCAGCGAACGACGGCATCGACGCCAGCGCGACTCGCCCCTGCTTCAAGGTGAAGCGCTGGCGCAGCTCGTCCTCGGCGTTTTCCCAATCGGCGAGTAAGCGTCGCGCCAGCGGCAGTAGCGCCTCGCCTTCCGGCGTCAGGCTCACGGCACGGGTGGTGCGACTGAACAGACGTCCGCCGAGTCCATCTTCCAGCGCCTTGATAGTCAGGCTCAGCGCCGACTGGGAGAGATGCAAGCGCTCGCACGCCTGGGCGAAGCTCAGGGTGTGCGCAACCGCGAGAAAGGCCCGTAGTTGTTTGACGGTCATTGAATTCGATCCGGTTGGAGGCATGACAAGCAGCGTTGTCAGCGCTTTGTTTCGTTTAGCCAATTAATAACGCTTAAAAATCAACTTAACAAATTACTTTTCACCGGGAACACTCGAGCGCAACGATTCATGCGTCTCCAACAACAAGAAGGAATGGTTTATGGCTGGTTTCGACAAGCGCGTCAGCACCTATGCCGAAGCCCTCGACGGGCTACAGGACGGCATGACCGTACTGGCTGGCGGTTTCGGTCTATGCGGCATCCCGGAAAATCTCATTGCCGAGATCAAGCGCAAGGGCACCCGCGACCTGACGGTGGTCTCCAACAACTGTGGCGTCGACGGCTTCGGTCTCGGCGTACTGCTGGAAGACCGGCAGATCAGCAAGATGATCGCCTCCTACGTGGGTGAGAACGCCCTGTTCGAAAAGCAGCTGCTCAATGGCGAGCTGGAAGTCGAGCTGACGCCCCAGGGCACGCTGGCCGAGAAGATGCGCGCTGGCGGCGCCGGCATTCCCGCGTTCTACACAGCGACCGGCTACGGCACGCCCATCGCCGAAGGCAAAGACGTGCGCGAATTCAACGGTCGCCCGCACATTCTCGAACACGCCATCATCGGCGACTTCGCCATCGTCAAGGGTTGGAAGGCTGACCGCTACGGCAACGTCATCTACCGCCACACCGCGCAAAACTTCAATCCGCTGGCCGCAGCCGCTGGGAAGATCACCGTGGTCGAGGTCGAAGAAATCGTTGAACCCGGCGAGATCGACCCCACCCAGATCCACACGCCCGGCATCTACGTCGACCGCATCATCTGCGGCACCTTCGAGAAGCGCATCGAAAAGCGCACCGTCCGCAGCTGACTACAAATAAGAAGAGGTCAAGACCATGGCTTTAACCCGCGAACAGATGGCCCAGCGCGTCGCCCGCGAATTGCAGGACGGCTACTACGTGAACCTTGGCATCGGCATTCCGACGCTGGTCGCCAACTACGTGCCCGAGGGCATGGAAGTGATGCTCCAATCGGAAAACGGCCTGCTCGGCATGGGTGCATTCCCCACCGAGCAAGAGCTTGACGCCGACATGATCAACGCCGGCAAGCAGACCGTCACCGCGCGCGTCGGCGCCTCCATTTTCAACTCCGCCGAATCCTTCGCGATGATTCGCGGCGGCCACATCGACCTCACCGTACTCGGCGCGTTCGAGGTCGACGTACAGGGCAACATTGCCTCCTGGATGATTCCCGGCAAGCTGGTCAAGGGCATGGGCGGCGCAATGGACCTGGTCGCTGGCGCCGAGAACATCATCGTGCTGATGACCCATGCGTCGAAGGACGGCGAGTCCAAGTTGCTGTCCAAATGCACGCTGCCGCTCACCGGTGCGGGATGCATCAAGCGCGTGCTGACCGATCTGGCCTATCTGGAAATCGAGAACGGCGCCTTCGTCCTCAAGGAGCGCGCGCCGGGCGTAAGCGTCGAGGAAATCGTCGCCAAGACCGCTGGTGAACTGGTGGTACCGGATCATGTACCGGAAATGCAGTTCGGTTGATCCCGAGTCGTTTCGGAGCCTCGTGATGCGCTTGTCGCACGCGGGGCTTTTCCCGTTTTGAATCCAGGAGATTCGCCATGCAAGAAGTCGTAATCGTTGCCGCTACCCGTACCGCCATTGGCGCCTTCCAGGGCGCACTGGCCAATATCGCCGCGCCGGACCTGGGCGCCGCCGTGATCAAGCGCCTGCTCGAACAGACCGGGCTGAATCCCGCCGAGGTCGATGAAGTCATCCTCGGACAGGTACTGACCGCCGGCGCCGGTCAGAATCCGGCGCGCCAGGCCTCGGTCAAGGCCGGCCTGCCGCACGAAGTGCCCTCCTTTACGCTGAACAAGGTTTGCGGTTCCGGTCTCAAGGCACTGCACCTAGCGACCCAGGCCATCCGTTGCGGCGATGCCGAAGTCATCATCGCTGGCGGCCAGGAAAACATGAGCCTGGCGCCTTACGTATTGCCGAAGGCTCGTACAGGCCTGCGCATGGGCCACGCCGAGCTGGTCGATTCGATGATCAGCGACGGCCTGTGGGATGCCTTCAACGACTTCCATATGGGCATCACCGCCGAGAATCTGGTGGACAAGTACGGCATCAGCCGCGAGGCGCAGGATGCCTTCGCCGCTTCATCGCAGCAGAAAGCCGTCGCCGCTATCGAGGGTGGACGCTTCACGGACGAAATCACCCCGATCGAGATTCCCCAGCGCAAGGGCGAACCGTTGCGCTTCGATACCGACGAGCAACCACGTGCCGGCACTACCGCCGAGTCGCTGGCCAAACTCAAGCCCGCCTTCAAAAAGGATGGCTCGGTCACCGCCGGCAACGCCTCCAGCCTCAACGACGGCGCCGCGGCGGTGCTGCTGATGAGCGCGGATAAGGCGAACGCACTCGGCCTGCCAGTACTGGCTCGGATCAAGGCTTACGCCAATGCCGGCGTGGACCCCGCGATCATGGGCATCGCGCCGGTTTCGGCGACCCGTCGTTGCCTGGACAAGGCCGGCTGGTCACTGGACGAGCTTGATCTGATCGAAGCCAACGAAGCCTTCGCCGCTCAGGCGCTCTCGGTCGGCCAGGAACTGGGCTGGGACGCGAGCAAGGTCAACGTCAATGGCGGCGCCATCGCCCTCGGACACCCTATCGGCGCCTCGGGCTGCCGAATCCTGGTCACGCTGTTGCATGAAATGATTCGCCGCGACGCGAAGAAGGGGCTCGCCACGCTGTGCATCGGTGGGGGTCAGGGTGTTGCGTTGGCGATCGAACGCAACTGAACGACTCTCGCCAGATCACAGGGAGCATTCCACACGCTACTTCTGAAAACCGCCTGAAATACATCGATGAAGTAACGGCGCGCGCCACGCACGCGCGCCGCTCATAACAAAGAAAACAACACAGGATCACAACCATGCTTGGCTCCATTACCGCTCTGAGCGTAAAGCTCGTACAGCGATACCTACCCTCACCCTTCGTTTTCGCCATTATCCTCAGCCTCATCGTGCTGGCGGCCAGCATGCTCGTCACCGGCCAGGGTGTCCCTGCGATGGCGAAGCACTGGGGCACGGGCTTCTGGACGCTGCTGACATTCGCCATGCAGATGGCGCTGATTCTCGTCACCGGCCACGCGCTGGCCAGCGCACCAACGATTCACCGCGCACTCGCGAGCCTAGCCCCCATCGCACGCACCCCAGGCCGCGCCATCGTGCTGGTCACGTTGGTGGGGCTGGCCGGCTCCTGGATCAACTGGGGCTTCGGCCTGGTAATCGGCGCAGTGTTCGCCCGCGCGCTGGCCCGTGAGGTCAAAGGCGTCGACTATCCGCTGCTGGTAGCGGCGGCGTATTCCGGCTTTCTCATCTGGCATGGCGGCCTGTCCGGCTCGGTTCCGCTGTCATTGGCCACTGGCGGCGCGGATCTGGAGCGCATGACCGGTGGGGTGATCACCAGTGCCATCGGCGTCGGCGACACACTGTTCACCACGCTCAACCTGACCATCATCGCGCTGCTGGTCATCGGTCTGCCCCTCCTCAACTGGGCCATGCACCCCAAGCAGCCGAAAGTCGCCGATCCCGCGCTGCTGCTAGAGCCGGAACATCAGCCGCTGCCGCGCGAGACGCTGGCCCAGCGCATGGACGACAGCCGCATTCTCAACCTGATCATCGTCGCACTGGGCGCGGTGTATTTCGTCTACTACTTCGCCGAGAACGGCTTCGCCCTGACGCTCAATATCGTCATCGGCCTGTTCCTGTTCATCGGCCTGCTGTTGCACGGTTCGCCGGAACGCTACATGCGTGCGGTGCAGGATGGCATCGGCGGGATCAGCGGCATCGTCATCCAGTTCCCGTTCTACGCAGGGATCATGGGCATGATGGTCGGTGCCAACGCCGACGGCCTGTCGCTAGGCAAGCAGATCACCGAGTCGTTCATCGCCGCATCATCGGCCGATACGTTCCCGATGCTGGCCTTCCTTAGCGCCGGTCTGGTTAACGTTTTCGTACCGTCCGGTGGCGGCCAATGGGCGGTTCAAGGTCCCGTCATGCTGCCCGCAGGCCAGGCACTCGGCGTGAGCCCGGCGGTCACGGCGATGGCGATCGCCTGGGGCGATGCCTGGACCAATATGATCCAGCCGTTCTGGGCGCTGCCGATTCTCGGCATCGTCGGCCTCGGCGCGCGCGACATCATGGGTTATTGCCTGTTAATCCTGGTGTACTCAGGCCTGGTCATTTCTGGCTGCTTCTATTTCCTCGGCTGAATCGCTACCGATCGGCGACGGGATGCGAACGACTCAGGCGCATCCCGTCCCCGCTGCTCGAACAGCCCGTCACGTTCGGCAAACAGCCGCTCGGCCGCCTGCTTGAGCGGGGCGCGCAGTTCAGCCGAACGATTTGTTGATCGGTAAAGCGTACTGAGCCATCGGGGCTCAGGCCGCTGCGGCGCTGTCGAGGATACGTCGAGCGCGAAGAATCACCGGCAAGTCGATGAGCTTGCCGTTCAGGCTGATGGCACCGACGCCTTCGTGCGCCTCGACAATAGCCATGACCTCGCTCGCCCAGGTCACCTCCTCCGCCGCCGGTAGAAGGCCCTGGTTTATCGGCTGGACCTGACGCGGGTGCACGCAGAGCTTGCCGCCAAACCCCATGCGTCGCGCATCGAGCACATCGGCCTCGAGCCTTGAGAGATCATCGAGTTGCACGGTCACGCCATCGACCGGCGCGGCGATACGCGCCATCGCCGAGGCGAGGACCAGCCGCGAGCGGGCATACAGCAGCTCGTGTGCGTCACCAACGATGCCGGTGTCCACCTGGAAATCCACCGAGCCGAACGCCAATCGCTCCACCTTCGGCGCCGCCGCTAGCTCGCCCGCATTCCAGATGCCGCGAGCGGTCTCGACGATCGGCAGTATGCGCAGCGGCTCGGGAAGGCGCTCGGCAAGCCGGCTTAGCTGTTCGGCGGTTTCCGCCTTGGGCAACGACACACCGAGCAAACCCGGCGTGTTGAGCAGGCTGCAATCGTCTTCATACCAGGCCGTGTCGGTGCCATTCAGGCGCACCCAGCCGCGGCCACCTTGGGTCAGCCATTCGCGAATGGCCTCACGTGCTTCGTCCTTGCGCTCGGGCGTGACGGCATCCTCGAGATCGAGGATCACCACGTCGGCGCCGCTGGCGCAGGCTTTGTCGAAGCGCTCGGGGCGATCGCCGGGAACGAACAGATAGGACCGTGCGGACATGTTTCCTCCGTGGGACGACTCGGGCTCAGACCGAGCCGGTAGCAGGTGACGGGCGCCGGGCGAAGTGCCCGAGCAGCAGGCCGATGGCCAGCAGCAACGCACCGAAGGTGGCGTAGCCGCTGGCCATCGAACCACTCGCCTCGGCGATCAGGGCGAACAATGGTGGGCCGGCGACCACGCCGAAATAGGTGAAGAACAGCGTGCCGCCCGTGTACAGGCCCGCCGTGCCCGGCGGCGCCAGGCGCGCGACTTCGGACAGGTAAACGCCGTTCCAGCCGATCGCCGTGGCGCCG